>NZ_JACBFS010000009.1 GCF_022138605.1 Xanthobacter sp. NM-25 | reverse complement strand
GCTCCAGCACCAACCGAACCGCGCGGGCACGGACCTCGGCGGAGAACTTGTTCGTCGTCTTGCTCATCGTGGCTTCAATCTCTCAGGAGTGGAAGCCTCCGACAATCCCGGCGCGGTTCAGAAGGGACTTTCCGCGCCTATGCCTTAAGCCTTGTTTTCTAGAGATTTTCCAACTCCAGTCACGGCATGCACGGTGCGAATGGCACGGCTGTTGCGCCTTTCAGAGGGCGTTTTAGCCAAGTGGCAGACCAGTGCCAGACCAGTGGCAGCTTGCGAGGGGTCAGACATGCGACATCATTCGATGCTCTTGGGCGTAGCCTTGACCGCGCTATTGAGCGCACCTGCCTTCGCCGAGACGATCGAGATCGGCATCGGTCACCAGAGCACCGTGACCAACACCGTGCCGGGCGGCATCATCCTTGAGAAGCTCGGCCTTCTCGAAAAGCACCTGCCCCACGACGGCAAGTATAAGGATGTGGATTACAAGGTGGTCTACCAGGACTATACGTCCGGGCCGCCGATCACCAACCAGATGCTGGCCGGCAAGCTCGCCTTCGGCGTGATGGGCGACTATCCCCTCATCGTCAACGGCGCCAAGTTCGAGGCCTCCGGCAATGCCGAGACCCGCCTCATCGCCATCACCGGCTACAATCTGAAGGGCACGGGCAACGGCATCGTGGTGCCGGTGGCGTCCGAGGTGTTCGCGCTCAGCGATCTCAAGGGCAAGACCATCTCCACCCCGGTGGGCTCCGCCGCCTGGGGCATGACGCTGAAGGCGCTGCGCGATGCCGGCCTCAGCGACGACGTGCGCATCCAGAACCAGGCGCCGCCGGTGGGCGTCGCCTCCATCGCCCAGGGCAAGGTGGATGCCCACGCGGACTTCTGCCCCTGGTCGGAGGTGATGGAATTCCGTGGCACCGGCCGCAAGATCTTCGACGGCAGCGAGGCGGACATTCCCACCTTCCACGGCACGGTGGTGCTGAAGGCGTTCGCCGACAAGTATCCCGAGCTGGTGCAGGCCTATGTGGACGCCACCATGGAGGCCCAGGACTGGATCGCCAAGGATCCGGTCGTGGCCGCCACCAAGGTCTCCGAATGGACCGGCATCGAGAAGGAAGTGCTCTACCTCTATTTCAGCAACGGCGGCATCTCCACCTTCGAGCCCACCCTCAAGGCCCAGTGGGTGGACGCGCTGAAGTATGACCACGACCTGTTGGCCAAGGAGACCAAGCTCACCCCCCTCGACTTCTCCCGCTGGGTGGACCCGAGCTTCGTCAAGGCGGCCTACAAGGCGCAGGGCAAGGACTATGACGCGGCGGTGAAGAGCGTGGTGAGCTCCAAGCCCGGCGCGCCCGGCCTGAAGCCGGCGGAAATCTGGATCGATGGCGCCGGCATCACCAGCTTCGACAGCATCAAGGCCATGACCGACGCCGCCAAGGCAGCCAAGGCCGACAAGAAGACGGTGTTCGCCACCTATGTCTATGACCACGCCAGCGGCCTGAAGCTGTTCGGCAAGGTGGCCTTCTTCGTGGAAGGCAAGGACGGCGCCCTCACCGCCTTCATGAAGAAGGGCGATGCCGAGGCGTTCGCCAGGAGCTCGGGCGGCAAGATGGTGGGCTGGGAAGCCATCGCGTCGTGATGCCTGATGCCGGCGGCGCACGGCGCCGCCGGCATCCCGCCGATGATTGGCCCGTTTGTTTCAGGAAACTGCACCCATGCAAGATGCGCTGAAGCCCCAGGTTGCCTATGCCGGTCCCACCCTGGTGGCTGTGCCGCCCGCGCCCGGCGAGACCCCGCGCGGCGGTGGCCGGCCGCCGGTGGTGGAGGACCGCGAGGGGCCGCCCTCCGTGGGCGTCGTGGTGGCGCAGGCGATGGCCGGCTGGTTCCAGACCCGGGCCTATGGCCTGGTGGTGGGGTGCATCGGCCTCGCCATCGGTCTCGGCCTGTGGCAGCTCATGAGCGCAAACAAGGTCAATTTCTTCATCAATTTCGCCAATGTGCCGCTGCCCGGCGCGGTGTTCGCGGCATTCACTGACCACGTGATGGACCGCGAATTCTATATCCATATCGAAGTCTCGGTGCTGCGCATCGCCGCCGGCTTCTGCATCGCCGCGGTGCTGGGCGTGCTGCTCGGCACGGTGATGGGGCGCTCGCGTTTCGGCGCCGCCCTCATCGCCCCCTATATCGAGATCCTGCGGCCGATCCCGGCGGTGGCCTGGATTCCCCTCGCCATCCTGATGTGGCCCACGGATGAGGCCTCCATCGTCTTCATCACCTTTCTCGGCGCGCTGTTCCCGGTGGTCATCAACACCATGCACGGGGTGGAGCAGGCGCCGGAAGTGCTGGTGCGCGCGGCCAAATCCCTCGGCGCCTCGCCGCTGCAGATCTTCGCCCAGGTGATCTTTCCGGCGGCGCTGCCCAATATCGTCACGGGCCTCGCGGTGGGCATGGGGGTGAGCTGGTTCTCGCTGCTGGCGGGGGAGATCATCTCCGGCCAGTACGGCATCGGCTATTTCACCTGGAACGCCTATTCGCTGGTGAACTACCCGGACATCATCGTCGGCATGCTGGTGACCGGCCTGCTCGGCACCGTCTCCACCTCGCTGGTGCGCCTTCTGGCGCAGCCGCTCCTCAAGTGGCAGCGCAAGGCGCGCTGACCCGGCCGGCCCACCCGTAACCTTTTCGGAGCATGGACGATGAAAGAGGTGGTTTCCTTCACCGAGCGCCTGGCCGGCCTTGGTTCTCAGCGCGGCAGCGTTGGCCGCGGCCATATCCGGGTGGATGGGGTGACCATCTCCTTCGGCTCGGGGCGCAAGACCCATCAGGCGGTGATGGAGACCAATCTCGACATCAGGCCCGGTGAGTTCGTGTGCATCCTCGGCCCTTCCGGCTGCGGCAAGTCCACGCTGCTCAGTTCCATCGCCGGCTATGTGCGGCCAAGCACCGGCGAGGTGCTGGTGGATGATGCGCCGGTGCGCGGGCCGGGCCCGGAGCGGGGCATGGTGTTCCAGCAATATTCGCTGTTCCCCTGGAAGACCATTGCCGAGAACATCGTGTTCGGCCCCAAGGTGGCGGGTCGGCCCAAGGCGGAATGCGCCGCCATCGCCGCCACCTTCCTGGAGATGGTGGGGCTCACCAAATTCGCCAATGCCTATCCGGCCGAGCTGTCGGGCGGCATGCAGCAGCGGGTGGGCATCGCCCGGGCGCTGGCCAATTCGCCCAGCGTGCTGCTGATGGACGAGCCCTTCGGCGCCCTCGATGCGCAGACCCGGCTGATGATGCAGGAGAGCCTCCTGGAGATCTGGAGCGCATTCGGCATCACCGTGGTGTTCGTGACCCATGATGTGGACGAGGCCATTTTCCTGGCCGATCGCATCGTCATCATGAGTGCCAGCCCGGGCTCGGTGATCGCCGACCTGAAGGTGACCCTGCCGCGGCCGCGCAGCTCGGAGCTCGCCACCAGCGAGGCCTTCATGGGCTTGAAGCGGGCCTGCCATGAGGCGATCCGCGCCGAGAGCCTGCGGGCCTTCGCCCAGCAGAGCCAGTGAGCCGCGCCATGGCCCTTGCCGAGCGCCGGATCGGCGCCAGCGCGGCGGATGCCGCATCGGCGGTGTTCCTCAGCGAGGAGCGCGACGCCCTCAATGCCGGCGCCGATTTCCTGCAGCGCCTGTCGCCGGCGGAGATCGCCCAGGTGCGCGCCGCCGGCACCACCCGGCGGGTGGCCGCGGGCGAGAGCCTGTTCCGCCAGGGCGACGTGCATGCCGGCATCTGGCTGATCGAGAGCGGCACGGTGCGCACCTTCTATGTGAGCCCGGCCGGACGCGAGATCACGCTCGCCCTGTGGACCAGCGGTCATTTCGTGGGCGGTCCCGAGGTGTTCGGCGGCGGCGCCCATGTGTGGTCGGCGGACGTGCACGAGGAAGCCGAGGCGCTCTATCTCACCGGCGCCAAGATCCGCCTGCTGGTGGAGACCATGCCGCGGTTCGCCATCTGCCTCATCGAGGGGCTGGTGGCCAAGGGCAAATGCTATTCGGCGCTGGTGCAGATGCTGGGAACCCGCTCGGTCACCGAACGGCTGGCCCATCTGCTCATCATCTTCGCCGATACCGCCGGCCGGCCGGAAGGCAACCGTCTGGTGATCGAGCGCAAGCTGACCCATGACCAGCTGGCGGCCATCGTCGGCGCCACCCGGCAATGGGTGACCATGACCCTCGACAAGTTCCAGAAGCGCGGCCTCATCTCCGTCAGCCGGCAGTGCATCGTGGTGGAGAATTACGACCTGCTCAGCGCCGAGATGCACGGCTGAGGCCGGCCGCGGTGAGGCCCTGTCGGAGCGGGACCTTTACGGCGCTATAAATGATATAATATATCATCTGCATCGACGCGCGAGGGGGCGAGCCCCGGCGCGCGCCTCTGGAGCGAGGAGAGATGCAGATGGAGCATCGCCACAACGATCCCCTTAAGGATCACCATCAGGACCTTCGCCTGCCGGTGACCGTGCTGTCCGGCTTTCTCGGATCGGGAAAGACCACCCTTCTCAACCACATCCTGTCGAACCGGGCCGGCCTCAAGGTGGCGGTCATCGTCAACGACATGAGCGAGGTGAATATCGATGCGGCGCTGGTGCGGGCGGGGGAGGCGAACCTGTCGCGGGCCGAGGAGAAGCTGGTGGAGATGACCAACGGCTGCATCTGCTGCACCCTCAGGGATGATCTGCTCTCCGAGGTGCGCCGGCTCGCCGCCGAGGGGCGGTTCGATTACCTGCTGATCGAATCGACGGGCATCGCCGAGCCCCTGCCGGTGGCCGCCACCTTCGATTTCCGCGACGAGGACGGCGCCTCCCTCTCCGACGTGGCGCGGCTCGACACCATGGTGACGGTGGTGGACGCGGCCAACCTGCTCAACGATTTCGGCTCGCGCGACGTCCTGCGCGACCGGGGCGAGACGGCGGGGGAGGAGGATCATCGCACCCTGGTGGACCTGCTCACCGACCAGATCGAGTTCGCCGACGTGATCGTGCTCAACAAGATCTCCAGCGTGGATCCCGAGCGGCTGGCGGCGGTGCGCGGGGTGGTGAAGTCGCTCAACCCGGACGCGCGGGTGGTGGAAACCGATTATGCCCATGTCGCACCGGGCGAGGTGCTGGGCACGGGACGGTTCGATTTCGAGAAGGCCAGCACCCACCCGGTGTGGTTCAAGGAGCTGAACGGCTTCAAGGATCATGTGCCGGAGACGGAGGAATATGGGGTCGGCAGCTTCGTCTATCGCGCCCGGCGGCCCTTCCATCCGGAACGGTTCCACGATTTCCTGTGCGCCACCTGGCCCGGCCTGGTGCGGGCCAAGGGGCTGTTCTGGCTCGCCACCCGGCCCGGGCGGGTGGGCGAGATGAGCCTTGCCGGCGCCATCTGCCAGACCGGCAGCATCGGCCGCTGGTGGGCCGGGGTGCCCAAGCAATATTGGCCCACCGAGCCCGATTGGCGTTCCTGGCTGCGGGCTCAATGGGTGCCGGGCTATGGCGACCGGCGGCAGGAACTGGTGTTCATCGGCATGGGGCTCGACGAGGCCGCCATGCGGGCGGCGCTGGATGCCTGCCTGGTGGGGCCCACCGACCCCAAATTGTTCAACCCCGACAAGCTCAAGGCGCTGCCCGATCCGTTTCCGGCCTGGGAGGCGGCCCCGGCCTGAGCACCGGTCTTCCTATGGAAAGATAAATGCACTATATTTTCTATAGGAACGAAGGAGCCGGCGCATGTCAGCGGCAGCGCAGGGGCGGGGAGACCCGCGCCATCACCCAGCGGGCGATCATTCGCCGAGCGCTCATTCTGGGCCCGCGCCGGACGCCGGTGCGGTCTTGTCCAAGGCGGTGGTGCGGGCGGCGCAGCGGCTGGATGTGAAGGGCGCGGCCCTGGCCCCCATCCTCGGCCTCAGCCCGGCCAGCCTGTCGCGGCTGCGCAGTGGTGCCTTCCGCCTGGAGCCGGGCACCAAGCCGTTCGAGCTGGCGGTGTTGTTCGTGCGGCTGTTCCGCGCCCTCGACGCGTTGGTGGGGGGCGATGAGGGGGTGGCGCGGGCCTGGCTCGTGGCCCCCAACCTCGCCCTCGGCGCTCCGCCTGCCGAGAAGATCCGCACCATCACCGGTCTCATCGATGTCCTTGCCTATCTGGACGCCCGCCGCGCTATCGTCTGAGCTGCGTCCCCACGCGGGGCGCTGCTGGCGGCTGGTGGAGGCGCAGCATGTGGTCTCCACCGCCAAGCTGGTGGATACGCTCGATGAGCAGGCCCTGCTGGAAGGGCTGCTGGAGGCGAGCAAGCCGCCGCTGCCGCCCGAGTGCCAGGGGCTCAACTATCTCCTGTTCACGCCGTTCCGCTATGAGCCGCCCTATCCCCACGGCTCCCGCTTCCGCCGGGCCGGGCGCACGCCGGGGGTCTATTACGCCGCCGAGCGGGTGGAGACGGCGGTGGCCGAGCTTGCGTTCTATCGCCTGCTGTTCTTCGCCGAGGCGCCGCAGGTGCCATGGCCGGACAATGCCGCGCCTTACACCGCCTTCTGCGCATCCCTTTCCACACCGCGGGCGCTGGACCTGACCGTGCCGCCGCTCGCTGGGGATGCCGCCACCTGGACCCATCCCACCGCCTATGCCCCGTGCCAGGATCTGGCCGATGGGGCGCGGGCGGCGGGGGCGGAGCTGATCCGCTACCGATCGGTGCGCGATCCTCATGCCGGCGCCAATCTCGCCGTGCTCACCTGCGCCGCCTTCGCCGCGCCCGCCCCGGTGGAGCACCAGAGCTGGCAGATCCGCCTCAGCGCCAACGGTGTGCTGGCTGTGTGCGATTTTCCGCGGCAGCGGCTCGGCTTCGATGCGGCGGCGTTTGCCGCCGATCCGCGGATCGCGGGGCTCGATTGGCCGCGCTGACGGCGCGGCATGTTTCTTCCCTGTGCGCCATGGGCTAACCATGTGGGCGGCGCAGCGGGGCGTGCGCCATTCTCAAGCCCGCGCCCGTGCTTTAAAAGCGAGGCTGGTCGTCGCTCACCGACGGCACGGCGTTTCGGCGGATGGGCCCATGGCGGTGGTGGCAGGCAGGGGAAAACAGGTGGTCGGGCTCCGGCGTGGATCCAGGCTGAAGCTGCGCCCGCTGCTGGCAGCCTCCGTAATCAGCCTCCTCGCCTGCGCCTGCGCGCCGCGTGAGGGCGTGCTGGTGCCGGTGGAGGTGGGGGAGCCGGTGGCCGGCGGCGCCCAGGTGGATATGCTGGTGGCCACCACCCGCGCGCCCAGCGCCGCGCCGGGCGTGGTGTTCTCCGGGGAGCGCGGCGACGGGCTCGCTTTCACCAATATGGTGGTGTCCATTCCGCCCAACCGGCCGGTGGGCTCCATCCAATGGCCACAGCAGGTGCCGCCGAACCCGACCCGCGAATTTGCGGTGACCGAGGTGGATCCGCTCACCCGCGCCGGGGTGCGCAACTGGTATCTGAGCCAGCCCAAGGCCAAGCGGCGGGTGCTGGTGTTCGTGCACGGCTTCAACACCCGCTTCGACGCCGCCGTGTTCCGCTTCGCCCAGTTCGTCCATGATACCGACACCAATCTGGTGCCGGTGCTGTTCTCCTGGCCCTCCCGCGGGCAGGTGACGAGCTATGTCTATGATCGCGAGAGCACCAATTTCTCGCGCACCGACCTCGCCAATGTCCTCGCCACCGCCGCCGCCAGCCCGCATGTGGACGAGGTGGTGGTGCTGGCCCATTCCATGGGCGCCTGGCTCGCCGTGGAGGCGCTGCGCGATCTTGCTCTGCGTGACGGCAAGGTGCCGGCCAAGATCTCCAACGTCATCCTGGCCTCGCCGGATCTCGATATCGACGTGTTCGAGCGCCAGCTCCGGGACATGGGGCCGAAGCGGCCGCACATGACCATCTTCGTCTCTCGCAACGACCGGGCCCTGAGCGTGTCGCGGCTGCTGGCGGGTGAGGTGACGCGGGTGGGCGCGGTGGATCTCACCGATCCCGCTTACGCCGCCCGCCTGGAGCAGGGCGATGGGGTGGTGGTGCTGGATCTCACCGCGTTGCAGGGGGGCGATTCCCTCAACCACAGCAAGTTCGCCACCAGCCCGCAGATGGTGCAGATCATGGGCGAGCAGTTCGTTGCCGGCCAGGATATCGCTAGCACTGCACCGGCCGGGGCGCCCGATGTGGTCTCCGGCCTGGTGGGCGCGGTGGCGAGCGCGCCCATCCAGGTGTTCGCCGCCGGGCGTGCCGCCGTCACCGGTCCCTAGGCGAGGCCGGCGACTGGACCGTCAGCGCACCATGAAGCCGATGGCGATGGCGTTGGCGATGTCGATGAAGAAGGCCGACACCAGCGGCAGGATGATGAAGGCCAAAGGCGCCGGGCCATGGGCCCGGGTCACCGCCGTCATGTTGGCGATGGCGGTGGGGGTGGCGCCCAGGCTGATGCCGGTGAAGCCGGCGGAGAGCACCGCCGCCTGGTAGTTCTTGCCCATGGCCGGGAACACCACGAACAGGATGTAGGCCACCGACACCAGCGCCTGCAGCCCCAGCACCACCGCCAGCGCCGGCCCGAGCCCGCCCAGGGTCCACAGCTGCATGCTCATGAGCGACATGGCGAGGAAGATCTTCAGGGACAGATCGGAGATCAGCGCCAGCGCCGACGTGCGGGCCGGCCAGGCCATCTTCGGCATCAGCCGCGGCAGGGTGTTGGTGAGCACGATGGCCACCAGCAGGCACACCACGAACATCGGCAGCTTCAGCCCGGTCATCTCCACCAGATCCTCGAGGGCATAGGCGATCATGATGACCACGTTGAGCACCAGCACCGCGCTCAGGATGTTGCGGTAGGTGACCTTGCCGGCGTCGGGCCCCACGTCCTCTTCGGGCAGGCCCACCATGGGCGCCTCGATGGCGTCGTTCTTGAGCTTGTAGCGGCTCATCAGCACCCCGGCCACCGGGCCGCCCAGCACGCTCGCCAGCACCAGGCCGAGGGTGGCGGAGGCGATGCCCACCTCCAAAGCGTTGGGCAGGGCGAACCGCTCGGCGATGATGGGTGCCCAGGCGATGGTGGTGCCATGGCCGCCGATCAGCGACACCGAGCCCAGCAGCGGCGCCATGCCGGAGGGCAGCCCCACCGCCGCCACGCCGCCGATGGCGACGAGGTTCTGGATCGCCAGATAGGCGACCGTGAGCAGCAGCAGGATGACGAGCGGCTTGCCGCCCGCCACCAGATCCGACAGCCGGGCGTTGAGGCCGATGCCGGTGAAGAAATAGAGCAGCAGCATGTCGCGCGCCGCCAGGTCGAACGAGATGGCGACGTTGAACACGCGATAGGCGACGAGGGTCGCCACGGCTGCCAGGATGCCGCCGGTCACGGCTTCGGGAATGTTCCAGCGCCGCAGCGGCGCGATGACCCCATTGAGCCCCGCGCCGACGAAATAGACCACGATGGCGAGGGTGAATGTGAGCAGTCCCGAGACCTGAAGATGGACCGGCATGTCTCTCCCTTGAGATCGTTGAAGCTGTACGTGGCGGGCAGGAAAGCACACTCCGGAGGCTTTCTCACCCGCAAATCCGCACGCGGGCGTCGGCCCGGCACCCGCAGGCGCCGGGCCGGGGTTCAGAAGCTGCCCACCAGGGTGCCGAGGCCGATCACCACCACCAGCGCCAGCACGGCGCTGACGATGCCGGCCATGACGATGTCGAGATAGCCTTCCTTGTGGGAAACGCCGCACACCGACAGCAGCGTCACCACCGCGCCATTGTGCGGCAGGCTGTCGAGGGTGCCGGAGCCGATCACCGCCACCCGGTGCATCAGCGCCGGGTCCATGCCGATCTCGTGGGCGATCTTCATGTAGGTTGGCCCGAGGGCGTCGAGGGCGATGGTGAGGCCGCCGGAGGCAGATCCGGTGAGGGCGGCGAGGATGTTGGTGGCCACCGCCAGCGACACCAGCGGGCCGCCCTCGATGCCCAGCACCCAGTTGCGCACGTCCGCAAAGGCCGGCAGCGCGGCGACGATGGCGCCGAAGCCCACCAGGCTCGCCACCGACAGGATCGGCAGCACTGAGGCGTTGGCGCCCGCGGTCATGGTGGCCCGCAGCTTCGGCACCGAGCGGAAGTTGATGGCGATGGTGGCGATGATCGCCGCCGTGAGCGCCACGATCACCGACCACACGCCGCCCACCGCCGACAGCGAGGTGGAACCCCATTCCGGCGTGGCCAGGAAGGCGCTGTCCATGCGCGGCAGGATGACGAACGACATCATCAGGTTGACGACGATCACCACGACGATGGGCAGGGCCGCGAGGACGATGGGCGGGTTCTTATCGGCTTCGTCGCTGGAGTGGATCTCCGAGGGGTCGAAGGCGCCGGAGGTGGTGGCGCGCTCGCGCACGATGGGATCCTCGGCGGCCTCCTCCGCGCTCTCGTCCGCCGGGGCGGTGAGGGCGCCGAAGCCCTCGCCCCGGGCGCGGGCAGCCGTCTCCCGCCGCTTCAGCCACCACATGCCGAAGCCGAGCATGATCAGCGAGGCGATGATGCCGAGCCCCGGCGCCGCGAACGGCGTGGTGCCGAAGAACGGCATGGGAATGGCGTTCTGGATGGAGGGGGTGCCGGGCATGGCCGACATGGTGAAGGTGGAGGTGCCAAGCGCGATGGCCGCCGGCATCAGCCGCCGCGGCACGCCGGCCGAACGGAACAGGGCGATGCCCATGGGGGCGAGCACGAAAAAGGCGACGAACAGGCTGACGCCGCCATAGGTGACGATGGCGCCGGCCAGCACCACGGCGAGGATGGCCCGCTGGGCACCCAGCTTCACCGTCATGTAGTTGGCGATGGAGGTGACCGAGCCGGAATCCTCCATCAGCTTGCCGAACACCGCGCCGAGCAGGAACAGCGGGAAGAACTGGGCGACGAAATCCGCCGCGTTGCGCATGAAGGTCTGGGTCCAGCTCGCCAGCAGCGGCTCACCGGAGAAGGCGGCGGCGATGAGGCCCGCCACCGGCGCCAGGATCAGGATGGAGGAGCCGCGGAAGGCGAGATAGATGAGCAGGCCGAGACCGACCAGGATGCCGAGAAGTCCCATGGCTCACACCCCTTCCAGCAGCACGTCGAGATCGATGGAGGACTGGACGCCCAGCTTGTCACCGTCCTTCTCCAGGAACGCCTCCGCCGATGCGCGGCCCTCCGCCTTGAGCATGCTCAGGAAGTCCCATTCGGCATTGAGCTTGGAGGAATAGCCGAGCGTCGCCATCAGGGAATTCGGCACCATGTGAATGCGCATCTTGGCCCATTCGGCGCCTTCGCTATTGCCCGGATCGGCCACCTTGCGCAGCAGCGCGATCATGCGCAGCTCCTTGAGCAGCACGGCGTTGAACGACACCTCGTTGAGCCGGTTCATGATGTCGGCGGCGGATTTGGGCGTGCCGGGGCGCTCCACCGGATTGATGGGGATGAGGATGGTGTCGTCGGATGAGAGCTCGCGCACCAGCGGCGTCATGGTGGGGTTGCCGGAATAGCCGCCATCCCAATAGGGCTCGCCGTCGATCTCGATGGCCTGGAACAGGGTGGGCAGGCAGGCCGAGGCGAGCAGCACCTCGGGTGTGATCTCGGCGTTGCGGAACACCCGCCCGCGCCCGGTGCGCACGTTGGTGGCGGTGATGAACAGGCGGATGGGCGAGCCCTTCAGCCGCTCGAAATCGATGTGCGCGTCGAGGATCTCGCGCAGGGGGTTGAGGTTCGCCGGGTTGAGGTCATAGGGCGAAAACATGCGGGACATCATGTCCATGCCCCAGAACATGGGCGAATTGTCCAGGGTCCAGCGGCCCATCAGCCGGTCGAGCGGGCTGCGCTGGAACGGGCTGAAGCGGGCGGCTTCCGAGACCGCGCGCCAATAGCGGTCGAGGGCGCTGCGGGCCCCCTCGGCGCCGCCGGCGGCATAGCCGTCGGCCAGCACCGCCGCGTTCATGGCGCCGGCCGAGGTGCCGGAGATTCCGTCGATGGTCAGCCAGCTCTCTTCCAGCAGGCGGTCGAGCACGCCCCAGGTGAAGGCGCCATGGGCGCCGCCACCTTGCAGGGCCAGATCCACGAGGAGGGGGGAGCGTTCCATGTCGCGCG
Source organism: Xanthobacter sp. NM-25 (assembly GCF_022138605.1). Taxonomy (GTDB): domain Bacteria; phylum Pseudomonadota; class Alphaproteobacteria; order Rhizobiales; family Xanthobacteraceae; genus Xanthobacter. Next base: position 114,761 of record NZ_JACBFS010000009.1, on the reverse strand, counting down.
TCTCCAGTCAGTTGCCCCGCCCGCGCGGGGCGTATGGGCTGTGCGTTTGCTGCAAGCCCTGTGCGTTTCCTGGTGGTGTCACGCCGTGGGCGGCGCTCTTGCTTCGGGCCCGGCGGCGTGCCGCCGCCGGGATCATCGGTCAGGCGTGGGCCGGCGCCGCGGCAGGTGCGGCCGCCTGCTCCGGCCCGGTATCGGGGCCGAACCAGGCCACGTAGAGCGCCGGCAGGAAGATGAGGGTGAGCAGTGTGCCCACCAACAGACCGCCCATGATGGCGAAGGCCATGGGCCCCCAGAACACGGTGGGGGCGATGGGGATCATGCCCAGCACGGTCGAGACGGCGGTGAGCATGATGGGCCGGAAGCGGGTGGAGGAGGCGTGCACCACCGCATCCCACACCTTTTTGCCGGCGGCCCGGTCGGCCTCGATCTGGCCGATCAGGATCACCGCATTCTTGGTGATCATGCCGATCAGCGCCAGCACGCCGAGAATGGCCACGAAGCCCAGCGGCCGGCCGGAGGCGAGCAGCGCCGCCACCACGCCAATGAGGCCCAGCGGCGCCACCGACAGCACGATGATGAGCCGCTGGAAGCTCTTCAGCTCGAACATGAGCACCGTGAACATCAACAGCAGCATCACCGGCACCACCGCCACCACCGAGGCGAGGGAGGCGGCGCTTTCCTCCACCGTGCCGCCCACCGCGATGTCGTAGCCGGCGGGCAGGGTCTTGCGCAGCGCCTCGATCTTGGGCTGCAGCGCTTCCACCACGCTCTCCGGCAGCACGCCGCGCGTCACGTCGGCCTGCACGGTGAGCGTGGGCACCCGGTCGCGCCGCCAGATGGCGGGATAGTCCTGGCCATATTCGAAGGTGGCGATCTGGCTCAGCGGCACGGTACGGCCGCTGGGCAGAGGCACCTGCAGGGTGGCGAGGCTGTCGAGGGAGACACGCTCCTCGTCAGTGGCGCGGGCCACCACATTGACGAGATAGATGTCGTCCCGTACCTGGGTCACCGGCGCGCCGCTGAGCACCGTGTTGAGCACCCCGGCGAGCTGGGCGGTGGAGAGGCCGAGCAGCCGCGCCTCGTCCTGGTTCACGACGATGCGCACCTGGCGGGCGGGCTCGATCCAATTGTAGTTGATCTGCTCCGCCTTGGGGTTGGAGGCCACCACCGCCGCCAGATCGAAGGCGATGGCGCGGACCTTCTCAATGTTCGGCCCGGACACCCGATACTGCACTGGCCAGCCCACCGGTGGGCCGAGCTCCAGCGGCGCGATGCGCGAGACGAGCTGCGGGAAGTCTTCCGCCAGCACCTTCTCCAGCTTCGCGCGCAGCCGGTCGCGCCCGGCCACATCCTTCGCCACGATCACCGTCTGGGCGAAGAAGTCGTTGGGCAGCTGCACGTCGAGGGGCAGATAGAAGCGGATGGCGCCACGGCCCACATAGGTGCTCCAGCGGTCCACGTCGGGATCGCCCTGCAGCACCTTGTCGAACGCTTCCGCCACCGCCTCGCTGGCGTAGATGGAGGCGTTTTGCGGCGAGGCGAGGTCCACCAGCAGCTCGGGCCGGTCGGACGACGGGAAGAACTGGCGCGGGATCAGCGGCAGCGCCAGCACCGACAGCACGAACAGGCCGAGGGTCACGGCGATGGTGGCCCAGCGCATCTTGAGGCAGCCGATGAGCAAACGGCGGTAGAGCCCCATCACTCCCTTCGGCGGCGCATCGGGATCGGGCACCTGGTTCCTGGGCGGCGCCTTCAGGATCAGCGTCTGCAGCAGCGGCGCGAATAGCACCGCCACGATCCACGACACCAGCAGGGCGATGGCCACCACCGCGAACAAAGTGAAGGTGTATTCGCCGGCCGAGGAGGCGGCGAAGCCCACCGGCACGAAGCCGGCCACCGTCACCAGGGTGCCGGCCAGCATGGCCGCCGCATAGGCCTTGAAGGCGTAGGAGGCGGCGGTGACCTTGTCATCCCCGGCGGCGAGCCGCGTCAGCGTCGCGTCGGTGGTGGTCATGGCGTCGTCCACCATGAGCGCCAAGGCGATGATGAGGGCGCCCAGCGAAATGCGCTGCATGTCGATGTTGGTGATCTGCATCAGCGCGAACACGATGGCGAGGGTGAGCGGGATGGCCAGCGCCACGATGGCGCCCGCCCGCACGCCCAGAGCGATGAACGACACCACCAGGATGATGGCCACCGCCTGCCACAGGCTTTCCATGAACTCGGCGATGGCGTTGTTCACCGTCACCGCCTGGTCGGCCACCAGATGCGCTTCGATGCCCACCGGCAGGTTGGCGACGATGCGGTTCATGGCGGCATCGATATTCTTGCCCATGGCCAGGATGTCGCCGCCGTCCCGCATGGCGATGGCGAGGCCGATGGCCGGCTGGCCGTTGACGCGGAACATGGGCTGGGGCGGATCGGCAAAGCCGCGGCGGATGGTGGCGATGTCCGCGAGGCGGATGAGCCGGCCGTTCACCACGAAATTGACGTTGGCGATGTCCTGTTCCGAGGAGAAGGCGCCGGAGACCCGCACCGCCAGGTTCTCCGAACCGGTGCGGATCTCGCCCGAGGGCTGCACGATGTTTTGCCGCTGCAGGGCCGCCAGCACCGCCGCCCGGTCGATGCCGAGGCTGGCGAGCTCGCGCATGGAGAACTCGATGAAGATGCGCTCGTCCTGGGCGCCGAGGATCTCGATCTTCGAGACGTCCGGCACATGCAGCAGCTCGGAGCGGGCGTCTTCCACATAGTCGCGCAGCTCGCGCTGGGTGAAGCCGTCCGAGGTGAAGCCGTAGATGATGCCGAAGGTGTCGCCGAACTCGTCATTGAAGAACGGTCCGACGATGCCCTGGGGCAGGGTGTGGCGGATGTCACCCACGCTCTTGCGCACGTGATACCAGATGTCCGGCACCTCGGCGCCGGTGGCCGAGCCTTTCAATTGCACGAAGATGGTGGTGGTGCCGGGGCGGGTGTAGCTCTGCAGATGGTCGAGCTTCGGCACTTCCTGCAGCTTGCGCTCCAGCCGCTCGGTGACCTGCTTGAAGGTCTCTTCGAGGGTCGCGCCCGGCCAGTTGGCCTGCACCACCATGGTCTTGATGACGAAGGTCGGGTCTTCCGCCCGGCCCAGGTTCTTGAACGCCATCACCCCGGCCACCACGGAGATGGCCATGAGGTAGATGATGATGGAGCGGTGCTTGAGCGCCCAGGCGGAGAGGTTGAAGCCGTTCACGACTGAGGCTCCAGCAGGCGCACCTGCTGCCCCGGATGCAGGGCCTGGACGCCCGCCGTCACCACGATCTCATCGGCCTTCAGGCCGTCGCCCACCGCCACGGCGGCGGGGCTGAAGCGCAGCACTTCCACATTGCGCAGCGCCACCGTCTTGGTCTTGGAATCCACCACCCACACCGCCGGCTTGTCGTTGAGGCGGGTGAGGGCGCTCGCCGGAATCTCGATGACCGGGGCATTGTCCACCGCCACCCGGCCGATCACCGTGGTGCCGAGGCGCAGCGCCTCCGGCGGGTTGATGAGGCCCACCCGGACCCGGAAGGTGCGGGTGACCGGATCGGCCTGGGGCGCCACCTCGCGCACCCGGCCCTGCGCGGTCACGGCGGGATCGCCGGCCAGGGTCACCTCCACCAGCGGATCGCTCGGCAAGGTGGAGAGCAGAGCCGCGGGCACCTCGAACACGGCGTCGCGGCCATCGCGGCGCGCCACCTCGACGATGGGCTGGCCGGGCTGCACCACCTCGCCGGGCTCGGCCCGGCGCTGGGTGACGACGCCGGCGGAATCCGCCTTCAGCTCGGTGAAGCCGAGCCGGTCTTCGGCCATGCGCACCCGGGCTTCCGCGTCGTCGAGCTGGGCGCGGGCATTGAGGAACGCCTGCTCGGCCTGCTCATACTGGGCGCGCGGGGTGAAGCCGCGGGCCAGCAGCTGGCGCTGGCGCTCATACTGGTTGCGCGTCTGGGTGACGTTGGCGGTGGCCGCCGAGACCGCCGCCTGGGCCGAGCGCAGAGCGTTCTGCTCATCCTGCGGATCGAGCCGCGCCAGCACCTGGCCGGGCTGAACCTGGTCGCCGACATTCACCAGCCGCTCGATGACGCGTCCACCGATGCGGAAGCCATAGGAGGCCTCGTTCTGCGCCTCCACCTGGCCGGTGAGGGAGACGGTGTCGCCGGCGGGCCGGGCCGCCGCGATCACGGTGCGCACCGGGCGCGGCTCGGGGGCTTGCGCCTCCTGCTTCTCGCCGCAGGCCGCCAGCAGCAGCGGCGCGCCCAGGAGCAGGATCGGGAGGGCGAGCCGGCGCCTGCGGGAGGCCGGCGTGGTCTTCAGCAGAAGCGACTCGACGGCCACGGTGGCACCCCTTTTCAGACAAAACATCAGTTTCCTATAGCCGAGGTGCTGCGGTGCCACTAGCGCCGGCCACCGCCGACTTTGGTCCCCTATGAAACCGCGCGGACGGAGGCGATGGGCCGCCGCGGGGGAGGGCTGCATACCGCCAGCGCTTGAGTTTCCACCGCATGGCCTTTCGGTGGAGGTATCAAGGTCGCGCACACTTCCTGGTTGGTGGGGCAGGGCGGCTCGGCCGCAGGCCATCACATTCGTGTGGAGTGTTGCTGCATGGGCGCACCTTTCGCCGGCAAAGCCGCGGCGGTGATGTCTCAAGACAGGACAGAGGGGCGGGGATCGGCTATCGCATCGAGGGTCCGGTGGTGTGAGTTGTGCCGGTCCGGGTTGTGCCACTCGGCCGATCCAGGTTCGGGCGGGCCGTCGGCGGCACGGGAGTGGAATTTGAGCGATCTGCGGAGCATGGCCGTCGCGCTGGCGGTCGGTCTGGTGTCGGCCCTCGCCATCGCCGGCATCGGCGCCCGGCGGGTGGATGCCGAGCCGACCCCGCCGCTGGTGGGCAGTGAGGCCTGCGCCGATTGCCATGGGGCGCAGACCGAGGCGTGGCGCAACTCCCAGCATGCGGTGGCCATGCAGCACGCCACCGCGAAGACGGTGCTCGGCGACTTCAATGGGGTCGATGTCGACTATTTCGGCACCCGCTCGCGCTTCTTCCGAGACGGCGACAAGTTCATGGTGACCACCCAGGGGCCGGATGGCGCCGACACCACCTATGAGGTGAAGTACACCTTTGGTGTCCATCCGCTGCAGCAATATCTGGTGGAGTTCGCCGACGGCCGGGTGCAGGCCCTGCCGTTCGCCTGGGACAGCCGGCCGAAGGCGGCGGGTGGCCAGCGCTGGTTCCATCTCTATCCCAAGGAGCCGATCCGCGCCGGCGATCCCCTGCACTGGACCCGGCCGAGCCAGAACTGGAACTTCATGTGCGCGGAGTGCCACTCCACCGGGGTGCGCAAGAATTACGACGCTGCCACCGATCGCTTCAATACCACCTTCTCGGAGATCTCGGTCGGCTGCGAGTCCTGTCACGGCGCCGGGGGCGGGCATGTCGCCTGGGCCCGCGGCGGGGCGGATCCCGCCCAGCCGCGCATGGGTTTCGCCAGTCTCCCCGCGCGCCGCCCCACGCCCGACTGGACCCCTGATCCCGCCACCGGCAGCCCGGCCCATGGCACCAGCCGGCCCAGTGGCGACGAGGTGGAGACCTGCGCCCGCTGCCATGGCCGCCGCGGCATCCTCTCCGAGGACTGGGCCCCGGGCCATCCGCTCACCGACACCCATCTGCCGGCGCTGCTCTCGGGGGATCTGTTCGAGGATGACGGGCAGATGCGCGACGAGGTCTTCAACGACCACAGCTTCAAGCAGAGCCTGATGTATGCCAAGGGCGTGGTGTGCAGCGATTGCCACGATCCCCACAGCGGCGCGCTCAAGGCGGAGGGGGCGGCCGTGTGCGGGCAGTGCCACGCGCCGGAGCGTTTCGCCAGCCAGAGTCATACCGGCCACGTGCCGGGGCCGCAGGCGCCGGACTGCATCTCCTGCCACATGCCGGCGCGCACCTATATGGTGGTGGACCAGCGCCACGATCATTCGTTCCGCGTGCCGCGGCCCGACCAGTCGGTGGCGTTCGGCACGCCCAACGCCTGCACGGACTGCCACAGGGACAAGCCGGCGCAATGGGCGGCCGATGCGGTGGCCCGCTGGCACGGGCCCGACCGCAGGGGCTTCCAGACCTGGACCGAGGCGTTCCACCGGGCCCGCGCCGGCGAGCCGGCGGCGCGGGCGCTGCTGCTCCAGCTCGCCGACGATCCCGCCACGCCGGGCATCGTGCGGGCGACCGCCCTGTCGGAGGCGCAGCAGTTTCCCGCCCAGGCCACCGCGGCCGCCGTGGAGAAGGGGCTGGGCGATGCCGATCCCATGGTGCGGGTGGTGGCGCTGCGCGGCCTGGCCGGCCAGCCGGCGGCCCGGCGCCTGGACCTGGCCGGTCCGCTGCTGGCGGACCCGGTGGCGGCGGTGCGCATGGAGGCGGCGGTGGTGCTGGCCGATCAGGCGGTGGCCGATCTGCCGCCGGAGCTGCGCGGCCGGCTCGCCACCGCGCTGGCGGAATATGAGGCGGCCCAGCGGCTCAACGCCGATCGGCCGGACGCCCGGGCCAACCTGGCGCGGGTGCTGGCGGCGCGGGGTGATGTGGCGGCCGCCGAGGCGGAGCTGCAGGCGGGGCTGCGCCTTGCCCCCGATGCCACCGGGCTTACGGTCAACCTGGCCGATCTCTACCGGGCCCAGGGGCGCGAGGGGGAGGTGGAGCGCACCTTGCGCGCGGCGCTCGTCGCCAGCCCGCGCTCGGGGGCCCTGCATCATGCGCTCGGTCTCTCTCTGGTGCGGCAGAAGCGCTACGAGGCGGCACTGAGCGAACTGCGGCAGGCCATGGAGCTGGCGCCGGAGGATCCGCGCTTCGCTTACGTCTATGCCGTGGCCCTCACGTCCACCGGCCAGGGTGAGGAAGCGCGGGCGGTGATCGATCAGGCCTTGCGCCGCCACCCCTATGATGGGGGCCTGCTGACGCTGGCGCTGCAGGGGGCGATCCGCGGCGGCCAGGTGGCGCAGGTGGCGGACCTCGCCACCCGCCTGTCGCAGGTGCAGCCGGACGATGCCAATCTCGCCCGGCTGGTGGAGCGTCTCAAGGGGCGCTGACCGCGTCCGCCGGCGGCGGTTCGCGGCCAGCGGGCCGTGCCGCGAACCGCGCGTCAGGCCTTCACCACCGGCGGCGGCGCCCAGGTGCCGTCGAGTACGGAGGGCGGGGTGCGGTTGGGCCAGTAGAGGCGCATGGTCAGGGCGAAGGGCGCGGCCGGCGCCGGCAGCCAGTTCTGCTCCTTGTCCTTGCCCGGGGATTCGTGCTGGACATAGAGCGTCAGCGAGCCGTCGTCGTTGTAGACGAAGTCATTGCGGGTGCTGACCGTGAGCTTGTTCAGCGCATTGGGGTAGAACCACAGCCCGTTGTCGATCTGATACATGGTGATCGACCAGAACGCCTTGGGATTGACGGGCGGCATCTCGCCCTTCTTGAAGGTCACGGTGTAGCGGTTCCGGCCGTCGAGCTTGGCGCCGGTGCCATCCACATAGGTGGTGGGATAGACCGAGACCTGCGGCTGCTGGGCCGGCCAGCCGTTGGAGGCCCAGGCGGCGCGGGTCAGATAATCGGTGCCGTAGATGGCGCCGGTGCTGGTGACCCGCCAGCCGTTCACATCCTTGCCGAGGGTGGCCCAGGTCTCGTTCAGCTTGTCGGTGACGCGCTGCGGCACGTCCTGGAGCGCCGCGCGGATGGCGGGATCGAGGGCTGACAGCTTGAAGCGCTGGCCGGGCACGATGCCGATCCGGGCCATCTTGTCGAGCATCGGTGCATCGGCGGCGGGCGGCACGGCCACGGTGCCCATCAGCCGCGTCAGCCAGTCGAAATAACCCTCGACGCCGAGGGCCAGGATGACCTTCTGCGGCGCCTCGTCCATCTTGATGCCCACATCCGCCACGGGCGGGGCGACGAAGCTGAAGTCCTTGCCGTAGGACGACAGGGGCACGACCTTGTACTGGTCCTGCAGCGTGTGGACGATGGCCAGGTCCTCGGGGGTGTCGAGGGCGTAGGTGCGACCCAGCACGCCCAGGTAACGGGTGGGATAGGCGATGTGGGTCATGCCCTTGGGCACCTCGCCGCTCCAGCCGGGGCCGGTGAACAGATAGGTGGCGGCGGCGGTGCCGGTGGTGTTGGTGCCCACCGAGTGCTTCACCACCATCCACAGGTCGACCAGCTCGAAGTTGAAGAAGCGATCCTTGATCTCCGGATGGCTGAAGACCATCGGCTCCTTCAGGTCGAGCCACGCCATGGAATACAGCGTGTCCGCATTGGTGGCCGAGACGCCGCGATAGGTGGCCGGCGGGTAGCCTCGCACATTGAAGAACGAGCCCAGCGGCGCGCTCATCAGGCCGGGCTTGGCCACATTGCTCATCTGCAGCCGGGTGATGTCGGTGGTGACCAGGGAATAGCCATAGATATAGGCATCGATGGCGATCTGCCGGGCCTCTTCGGCGCTGAGGCCGGCCTCGGCCCGGCCGGTGGCGGGCGCGACGGCCACGGCGGTGGCCAGGGCGGTGGCCAGGGCGCCGACGGCGGTGGTGGCCAGAAAGGCGCGGCGCGACAGCGTGCGGCTGGTCAAACGTGTGTTCATCTGGAACATCCCCGAGACAGTGGGTTGTGTCGGCCGCATCGGGCTGTGCGGTCGGCGTGGAAGGGCGCGCCGGCGCGGCGCGCGGTCCGCTCCGGTGCAGGGCGCGCTGTGCGCTGCTCCCAGCCCGGCGACCCCCGTCCGGGTGGGGCGCGCTCGGGAAAGCGTGGTCAGTCCCACATCCCGCCCTTATCGTATCCGACAAGGGGCGCTCTCCGCGGATTCGCCACCACTCGCACCGGAGCGGCTCAGGTGACAGAGCAAAGAAGGCAGGCGCCGACCACCCATTTTGCGCCAGTGCCGCGCAGGCTCCCGGCCCGTGCGGCACTGGGCGACACCCCGCTGCTGACGGTGACCGCGCTGGCCGGAGTTCCCGGCTTCGTGCGCGAGAGCTTCGGCGAGCGGGTGCTGCAGCGGGCGGTTCAGGCGGCCATGCTCGATATCGAGGCGGTGGAGGACCAGGATTGCTTCATCCCTCACATCACCGTGACCACCTTCGTGGATGCCGTGGCGCGTTTTTCCGGGGACGATGCCTTCTCGCTGACGCTGGCGCCGCACCTGACCATGGCCAGCAAGGGCTGCTGGGCCACCTACATGCTGGCGGCGCCCACCCTCGGCGCGGCGATTGCGCGGGGCATCGACACCATCGGCTTCCACAGCCGGGGCGATGTGATGTCGCTGGCGGTCCATGAGGGCACCGCGCGGCTCGCTTATGCCAGCGCGGCCCGAGGTTTCGATGGCTATAGCCATGTGGCGGTGGGCACCGCCGGCATTCTGCTCAGCCTGTGCCGGGCTTTTCTGCCGGCCGCCTGGCGGCCGGGGCGGATCGCCTTCGATCTGCCGCGACCGCCGCGGCCGGAGCTGTTCGAGGCGACGTTCGGGTGCCCGGTGGTGTTCGATGCGCCGGCGCTCGCCGTCACCTTTCCTGCAGATCTCTTGCGGCGGCGGGCGCGCCACGGCGGCGCCCTGCCGCCGATCACCGTGGCCGATATCGCCCGGGCGCGGGTGGAGTGCCGCACGTTGAACCGCCTGCGTGACGTGCTGGAGCAGCAGATCTGGACACAGGTGCTCAGCGGCCGGGTGTCCATCGAGAGCGCGGCGCATGCGGTGGATACCAGCGTGCGGACCCTCCAGCGCGAGCTCAATCGCGAGGGCACCAGCTTCCGGGAGCTCGCCAACGCTATGCGCATCAAGCGGGCGGCGGAACTGCTGCGCGACACCGATCTTTCCGTTACCGCGATCTCCACGGTGCTGGGCTATGCGGCGCCGGCCCATTTCGCCCGCGCCTTCCGCCAGGGGCGTGGCATCAGCCCCCATGAGTTCCGCGTGCACGCCGCGTCCAACGTCGCCGCGTAAGCCGGTACGTGCGGATCGCGCGTGGAGCAGGCGCGCCAAGGGGATCTTTGACGCCCGGGCGTGACAACCACCGGCCCCTTTTGCCCTCTCAACTCCGTTGTCCCCCGTGGTCGGGGCGCGGCCAAGGCGCGCCGGCCGCGGAGCCGGCCCCTGGCTTTTCGGCCGAATACGGCCGGGGCGGGGCCGCAGAGGTCTTGATACCTGCGGGCCGCTTTGTTTAAGATACAATTGATGTAATTGTTATGCGATTAAAATTCGCATTCGTCGCACAAGGCACCGCCCGATGACGATCCTTTCCGCGCTCCGGCAGGTCCTGGCCGAAACGGCCATTCTCACCGCGCCGGCCGATGTCGCCCCCCATCTCACCGACTGGCGCGGGCGATATAGCGGCGCGGCTGAGTGCGTGGTGCTGCCGGCCACCACCCAGGAAGTGGCTGCGGTGGTGAAGATCTGCGCCACCCGTGGGGTTCCGGTGCTGCCGCAGGGTGGCAACACCAGCTTGTGTGGCGGTGCCGTGCCGGGCGGCGCGGCGCGCCCGGTGATCATCAATCTCTCCCGCATGCGCCGCATCCGCGCCCTCGATGCCGCCAACAACACCATGGTGGTGGAAGCCGGCTGCGTGCTGGCGACGGTGCAGGAGGCGGCGGCCGCCGCCGGCCGGCTCTATCCCATCAGCCTCGGCGCCGAGGGCTCGTGCCAGATCGGCGGCACCATCGCCACCAATGCCGGCGGCACCGGCGTGCTGCGCTATGGCAACACGCGGGAGAACATCCTGGGCCTCGAGGTGGTGCTGCCCGACGGCAGCATCTGGGATGGCCTCTACACCCTGCGCAAGAACAACACCGGTTATGATCTCAAGCACCTGTTCATCGGCGCCGAAGGCACCTTGGGGATCGTCACCGGCGCGGTGCTGAAGCTGCATCCCCTGCCCACCGCCCATGCGGTGGCGTGGCTGGCGCTGGAGACGCCGGAGCAGGCGCTGGAGCTGCTCGGCCTGTTCCAGGCCGCGTGCAGCTCGCGGCTCTCGGCGTTCGAGCTGATGAACGCGCTGCAGCTGCAATTGGTGCTCGATCACGTGCCCGGGCGGCGCAATCCGCTTGCCGCCGGCGCCCCCTGGCACCTTCTGGTGGAATTGTCCGACACCGGCGACGAAGGCGAGCTGACCGCGACGTTGGAAAGGGTGCTGGAGCAGGCGCTGCGGGCGGGCCTCGTCACCGATGCGGTTCTGGCCTCCAGCGAGGCGCAGCGCGCCGCCATGTGGCTGGTGCGGCACAGCGTTTCGGAAGCCAACAAGAAGGCGGGCGTGGGCCTCACCACCGATTGCGCGGTGCCGGTTTCCGCCGTGCCCGCCTTCCTCAGGAGCGCCACCGAAGCCATGCGCGCGGTGGTGCCGGATCTGCCTGCCATCGTGGTGGCCCACATGGGCGACGGCAATGTGCACTTCATCCCCTTCTTCACCCATGCCGCCTGGGCGGCGCTGGAGAACCGGGAGGAGATCGCGGCCCGGGTGCGGGCGGCGGTGACCGATGCCGGCAGCGCCCTCGGCGGCACCTTCAGCGCCGAGCACGGCATCGGCCAGACCCTGGTGCCCGAGATGGCGCGCCGCAAGCCGGCGGTGGAACTCGCCCTGATGCGCACCCTCAAGGCGGCGCTTGACCCCGCCGGCCTGTTCAACCCCGGCAAGCTGCTGCCGCCGGCGCCCTGACATCCCGCCCCTTTCAAGACCCTCCAGAGCCTGAAAAACATAAGGGAACTGCCATGACCCACGCGTCGAAGACCAACGGAGTTTCGCGTCGCACCGTGCTGCTGGGGGCCGCCGCCGCTGGCGCCCTCGCCATGCCCGCCGTGTGGAGCCCCGCCCGGGCCCAGAACAAGCGCATCGTGGTGCGCGACGACGGTGGCATCTACACCAAGGCCTATGGTGCCATCTATTACCGCCCCTTCACCGAGGCCACCGGCATCGAGGTGGTGGCGGTGCAGGCCAATGCCGAGCCCACCGCCCAGATCAAGAGCATGGTGGAAACCGGCAACTACACCTGGGACATGGCCAAGATCAGCTCGCCGGCCATCCTCATCCTCACCGCCGGCGCGCGGGTCTATCTCGAAAAGCACGGCCTCGAGAACGAGGCGGTGATCAAGTCGATCCCGGCCCAGTACATGTCGCCTTATGGGGTCGGCACCAACGTCTATTCCACCGTGCTCGCCTATCGCACCGATGCCTTCAAGGGCCGCAAGGCGCCGGAGAGCTGGGCGGACCTGTGGGACGTGAAGGGCATTCCCGGCCGCCGCGCCATGCGCAAGCATGCGTTCGACACCATCGAGCAGTCGCTGATGGCGGCCGGCGTGCCCACCGACAAGGTCTATCCGTGTGACCTCGACAAGGCCTTCGCCTCCCTCGACAAGATCAAGCCGGACGTGGCCGTGTGGTGGACCAGCGGCGCGCAGGTGGAGCACATGCTGACCTCCGGCGAGGTGGACATGCTGCCCACCTGGGTGTCCCGTGCCCAGGCCGCGCAGGCCGCCGGCGCGCCGGTGGGGATCATCTGGAACCAGGGCATCTGGGGGGCCGACAGCTGGTCGATCCTGGCCGGCTCGCCCAATGCGGACGCCTGCCGCCAGTTCATCACCTTCGCGTCCGACCCCAAGCGCCAGGCAGCGCTGACCGAGTATTTCCCCGCCGGCGTCACCCAGCCGGAGGCCTTCAACTACATCAAGCCGGAGATGGCGAAGAACTGCCCCACCTATCCGGACAACATCAAGACCGGCCTGAAGATCGACGCCAAATACTGGTTCGACAACCAGGCCGCGGTCATCGAGCGCTTCAACGCCTGGCTCCTGAAGTAAGCCGTTCCTTCCAGACGACAGGAGCCCGCCATGGCCGCATCGAGCCTGAAGATCTCGCAGCTCACCAAGACCTACGGTGATTTCGTCGCCCTTGCCCCGACGGACCTCGATGTGGCGGACGGTGAGTTCCTCACCCTGCTCGGCCCCTCGGGGTCGGGCAAGACCACTTTGCTCAGCCTGATCGCCGGGCTGGCGGACGCCGATGCCGGCGCCATCCTGATGGAGGGCGCCGACATCACCTACAGCCCGCCCTATGAGCGGGACATCGGCATGGTCTTCCAGAACTATGCCCTGTTCCCCCACATGAGCGTCATCGACAACATCGCCTTCCCCCTGAAAATGCGGAAGGTCGGCACCGCCGAGGCGCACCGCCGTGCCCAGGAGGCGCTGGAGATGGTGCGGCTGCCGCAGGTGGCCGCCCGCTTTCCGCGTGAGCTGTCCGGCGGCCAGCAGCAGCGCATCGCGCTCGCCCGCGCCCTGGTGTTCCGCCCCTCCATCGTGCTCATGGACGAGCCCCTGGGCGCCCTCGACAAGAAGCTGCGCGACCATATGCAGCTTGAGATCAAGCGGATCCATCGCGAGCTCGGCACCACCATCATCTATGTGACCCACGACCAGGAAGAGGCGATGACCATGTCGGATCGCATCTGCCTGATGAATGCCGGGTCCATCGAGCAATTGGGCACGCCGGACGATCTCTATTTCCGTCCGCGCACCCTGTTCGTGGCTGATTTCCTCGGGGAATCGAACCTGCTGCCGGCCACCGTGCGCGCCGTCGCTGGCGAGACGCTGGACGTGGCCATGGGGGGCGTGGTGGCGCCGGTGGGCGGCAATGGCGCGGCCTTCACGCCGGGCCAGGAGGTGAAGGTGCTGGTGCGCCCGCAGAACCTCACCGTCGATGCCGCCCGGCCCGACGATGGGCGGGTCACCGGCCGGCTCGCCGAGATCATGGTGAGCGGCAGTCTCACCAAGCTCTATCTGGACCCGGTGACGCCGGGCCTGCCGCCGCTGGTGGCGGCGTTCCCCACCCATCGCCGCAGCCCCCACCATGCCATCGGCGACCTCCTGGCGGTGGAATGGCACAGCGCCGACGCCGTCGCCATTCCCTGCGCGGGAGCCTGAGCCATGGCCTCTTCGCATGTGGTGGCACAGGGCGTGAACCACGCGGCGCGGCGCGCCCATGCCCGCCGCAGGGTGCTCACCAAGCTCGCCATGGGCGTGCCGCTGGTGGCGCTGCTGGCGGTGTTCCTGATCCTGCCGGTGGGCCAGCTTCTGGCCCTCAGCGTGGTCGGCGAGAGCGGCTTCAGCCTGAAGCAGTATCAGCAGTTGTTCGCCTCGTCGGTCTATTTCGACGTGTTGCTGATCACCTTGAAGATCTCGCTGCTCACCGCGGTCTTCTCCACCGTGCTCGGCTATCCGGTGGCCTATCTCATCTCCACGCGCGGCGGGCGGGCCAAGGAGCGGCTCCTGTTCTGGGTGCTGCTGGCGTTCTGGACCAGCTTCCTGGTGCGGGCGTTCGCCTGGGTGGTGCTGCTGGGGCGCCACGGGGTGGTGAACAAGCTGCTGCTGGGACTCGGCCTCATCGAGCGGCCGGCGGACCTGCTCTACAATCTCGGCAGCGTGCTGGTGGGCATGGTGCACGCGCTGCTGCCGCTGGCGGTGCTCACCATGTTGTCGGTGATGGAGAATATCGACCGCAACCTGCCGCGGGCCGCCTCCACCCTGGGCGCCCGGCCGGGCAGCGCGTTCTGGAAGGTCTATTTCCCGCTGTCGCTGCCGGGTGTGGCGGCGGGCGCCATCATGGTGTTCGTCACCTCCATCGGCTTCTTCATCGTGCCGGCGCTGTTGGGCGGGCGGCGCGAGACCATGATCACCCAACTGATCATCGACCAGATCCAGCAGACCCTGAACTGGGGCTTCGCCGGGGCCATCTCGGTGCTGCTGCTGGTGGTGGTGCTGGCGGTGTTCGTGGTCTACGACCGCCTGCTCGGCCTCTCCACCATGACCGGATCATCGTCGGCGCGGGCCGCCGGCGCCGGCTCAAGCTTCGCCCATCGCATCGGCGACGCCATCCTCACGGTGCTCGGTGTCATCACCGACGCGCTGCTGGCGCTGCTGCCCCGACGCCGCCGGCGGCGGGCGCCCGGCGAGAGTTCCCGAGGGCTGTCGGTGGTGGTGTGGACCATCCTCATCGTCATGACCGTGCCGGCGGTGCTGATGATCCCGCTGTCGTTCGGCAGCGGCGGGCTCAACTGGCCGCCCACCGGCTTCACCCTGCAGTGGTACCAGGACGTCTTCAACTCGCCGATCTGGATGCAGGCGCTCACCCGCTCGCTGATCGTTGGCGTCGGCACCGGCCTCCTGTCCATGCTCATCGGTACGCCGGCGGCCTTCCTTCTGGTGCGCGGCAACCTGCCGGGCAAGGGGCTGCTGCTGGGCCTGGTGCTGTCGCCCATCGTGGTGCCGCGCATCATCATCGCCGTGGGCCTGTTCTACTTCTTCGCCAACATCGGCCTGGTGGGCAGCGCCCTCGGTCTGGTGCTGGGCCACACGGTGGTGGCGGTGCCCTATGTGGTGATGACCATGATGGCGGTGCTGCGCACCTACGACACCCGCCTCGACCTCGCCGCCCAGAGCCTGGGGGCCGGGCGCTTTGCCACCCTGCGGCACGTCACCCTGCCAATCCTCGGCGCGGGCATGATGTCGTCCTTCCTGTTCGCCTTCGCGACCTCGTTTGACGAGCTCACCATCGCTTTGTTCGCCTCCGGCGGCCTCAACGCCACTTTGCCCAAGCAGTTCTGGGACGAGGTGACGCTGCAGGTGTCCCCGGTGATCGCGGCGGTGTCCACCTGCCTGTTCCTGTTCGTCGGAGCGCTGATCTTCGTGGCCGACCGGCTGCGTCGTCCCGCCGCCCGCTGAATCCGTTTCCCCACAGAGGTTTTGTTCAATGCTGACCGCAGACCGCCTTCGAGGCATCTTCCCCGCCCTGCCCACGCCGGTGCGCGATGACGACAGCGTGGACGAGGTGGCCGTCGGCGCCCTGTTCTCCTGGCTGCTGCAGCAGGGGGTCGATGGCGTGGTGCCGCTCGGGGGCACGGGCGAATATGGGGCGCTGGCCCGGCGCGAGCGGCAGCGCATGGCGGCGCTGTCGGTCACCGCCATGGCCGGCAAGGGCCCGGTGATCGCCGGCGTGCTCGACACCGGCTTTCATGATGCGCTTCAGGCCGGCAAAGAGTTCGCCGCCGAGGGCGTCGATGCCCTGCTGGTGCTGACGCCCTATTACACCAACCCCACCCAGGCCGGTTTGCGCGACTATTTCCTGCGCTATGCCGATGCCTCGCCGGTGCCGGTGCTGCTCTACGAGATCCCCTACCGCACCCGCATCGCCATCGCGCCGGAGGTGATCCACACGTTGTCGCGCCATCCCAACATCATCGGCATGAAGGCGTGCAATCTCGACATGTACCACTTCCTGCAGGTGGTGGCCGGGGTGGACGAGAGCTTCACCGTGCTGAGCGGCGAGGACAGCCTCTTCCCCCTGCATGTGGCGGCGGGCGCCAAGGGCGGCATCGTGGTGACGGCGAACCTGCTGCCGCGCGCCTGGCGGCAGATCCTGGAGGCGGCTGAGGCCGGCCGCACCGCCGAGGCGCTGGCGCTCCACCGCCAGCTGATCCCCCTCATGAACATGGCGTTCCAGGAGACCAACCCCGGCCCCATGAAGTCGGTCATGGACCTGATCGGTGTCAACGCGCCCCACATGCTGGCGCCGCTGGTGGAGCCGGCCCCGGCCCTGCAGAGCGCGCTGCGGGCCGAGCTGCAGCGCCTGTTGGCCGTCACCGAGCGCGCGGCCTGACGGCAAAGGGGAGGCACGGCTTGCAATGACCGCCGATCGCAGACAGATAGGGGCCATGACGCGAACCGGGTCTTCCCTCACTTCCCAGGCCGAGCCGGAGAAGGCGGCCGCCAAGGCGGAGCGCTCGACCCTGTTCGTCGGGTCGGTGGAAAAGGCGTTCCAGGTGCTGCACGCCTTCGACGGGCCGCACCGCTTCATGACGCTGGTGGACATCGCCCGCGCCTCCGGCCTCGACCGCAGCGCCACCCAGCGCCTGGTGCACACCCTGGAGGCGCTGGGCTATCTGCAGCGGGTGCCGCAGACCCGCAACTATCGCCTCACCTCCAAGGTGCTGCAGTTCTCCTACAGCTACATCCGCGCCAACGAACTGATCGACAAGGCTTCGCCCTATCTGCTCGAGATCAGCCGCAACGTGGGTGAGACGGCCAATTTGCAGGAATTGGACGGCCACGAGATCGTGTTTGTCGCCCGCTTTCCCGGCCGGCATCTGGTGAATGTGGACATCGTGGTGGGCAGCCGCCTGCCGGCCCTGTTCACCGCCTCGGGCACCGCCATCCTCTCGCGCCATTCCGACGAGGAGCTGGAGGAGGCGCTGCGCCGCACGCCCCTGGAGCCCATCACCCCCTTCACGGTCACCGATCCGCAGGCCCTGCGCGCGCGGGTGCGCCAGGCGCGGGAGACCGGCTACGCCATCGTCATGAACGAGACAGTGATGGGCGACATTTCGGTGGCCGCCGCCATTACCGACGAGCACGGCCGCGCCGTGGCCGCCATCAACATCTCCGTGCCCACCACCCGCTGGACGGTGGAGCGGGCGCAGGCCGAACTGGTGCAGCACGTGCAGGTGGCGGCCACCTCCATCTCCAAGTCGAAGTTCGCCGGCTACGGCGGTTGACCCGCGGGACACCGCAGGCCAGCCTCGGTGGGGGAATCGTCCCGCCGTTGGCACGCCCGTTGCGTGCAGCCGCGGCTCGAGCGCGGCGCGCGCGGGTCCGGACCGGCGGGCCAGGGCAGGCGAGACGTCGGGGCAGCGGGCTGACGGCTGCGGCACGGGGCCGGCAAGGGGGGCTGGGGTGATGGCGGACAGCGATGACGATGCGCCGCAAGGCATCCTCTCCAGCGCGGGAGTGCGGATGCCGCGCCTGCTCTACGGCACCGCCTGGAAGAAGGAGCGGACCGCCGATCTGGTGGCGCAGGCCCTGCGGGCGGGTTTTCGCGGCATCGACACCGCCTGTCAGCCCAAGCATTATGACGAGCCGGGCGTGGGCGCGGGGGTGGCGGCGGTGCTGGCCGAAGGGCTGTCGCGCCAGGACCTCTACCTGCAGACCAAATTCACCCCCGTCGGCGGTCAGGAGCCGGCCAATCTGCCCTACGATCCGGCGGGTCCGCTGGACGAGCAGGTGCGGCAGTCCTTTCGCGCATCGCTGCGCAACCTGCGCACGGACTATCTCGACGCCCTGATCCTCCACTCGCCCTATCCGGACGACGAGCACACCTTCGCCGTCTGGCGGGCCATGGAGAGCGCCTGCGAGGGTGGAGTGGTGCGCCAGCTCGGGCTCAGCAATTGCTATGAGCCGGAGCGCTTCAAGCGGATCTATGAGCACGCCCGCATCAAGCCGGCGCTGCTGCAGAACCGGTTCTATGCCAAGACCGGCTATGATCGGGAGATCCGCGCCTTCTGCCGGCGCGAAGGGGTGCTCTACGAGAGCTTCTGGACCCTCACCGCCAATCCGGAGCTGCTGGCGCGGCCGGAGCTCGGGGCGATCGCGGGGCGGCATGGGGCGACCCCCGCGCAGGCCTTTTTCCGCTACCTCACCCAGCAGGATGTGGTGTGCCTGACGGGCACCACATCTGCCGCGCACATGGCGGAAGATCTGGCGATCTTCGATTTCCATCTGAGCGCGGCGGAATGCGAGGTGATTGCCGGCTTCCTGGTCTGACGCCGCGCGGCGTCAGCCGTGGGCGCCGAGCCGGCGCAGCGGCCGGCCGGCCAGAACATCCGCCTCGATCTGCTCCAGCCCCACCCGCCGCGTTTCCGGCACGAAGGCGAGGGAGATGGCCAGCGACAGCAGGCAGACGCCGAGGAAGATACCGATGGTGCCGGGAAGGCCGATGCCCTGCACCAGCGACAGGAAGGTGCCCGCCACGATGCCGTTGAACAGCCAGCTGGTGGCCGAGGCGACGGCGATGCCGCGCTCGCGGATGGCGGTGGGGAACAGCTCGGCCATCAGCACATAGGGCAGGGGGCCGAGGGACAGGGCGAAGGCGACGATATAGGCGCCAAGTCCCAGGAGCGCCAGCCACGGCCAGTCCTGGCTGGCGGCGAGGATCACCGTGGCGAGGCTGGCCGCCATGGCCGCCGAGCCGGCGATGAGCAGCGGGCGCCGGCCCAGCCGGTCCACCAGGGCCATGGCGAGCACCGTCGCCAGCACGTTCACCAGGCCGAGCCCGAACGTCGCCGCCAGGGCGGCGGTGCCGGCCGCAAAGCCCAGCTCGGTGAAGATGTGCGGCGCATAATAAAGAATACCGTCGATGCCGGAGAAGTTCTGCAGGATGAACAGCACGCTGCAGAGCAGCAGAACGGCCGCGGTGCTGCCGGCGCGCAGTGCCGCCCGCCAGTCCCCCGCCGGCTTATCGCCGGCCGGTTCGCCCGCCTGCGGGCCCATCTCATCGAGAATGCCGAGCTGGCGGGCGGCGGTGGCGGCGGCTGCGGTGCGGCCCTGCGCCTTCAGCCAGCGGGGGCTTTCCGGCAGCAGCAGCACCGACAGGGCGCTGAACGCGGCGATGACGATGCCACCACCCAGCATCACCTGCCAGGAAGCCCGATCGTGGAGCGCCAGCGGCACCGCATAGCCCACCAGGATGCCGATGGTAATGGCCAGCTGGAACAGGGAGACCACGGCGCCGCGATGTCGGGCCGGCGTCGCCTCGGCCGCATACATGGGAACCACCATGGAGGACAGGCCGACCCCGAGGCCGATGAGCATGCGTGCCGCCACCAGCATGGCGGGCCCAGGCGCCGCCTGTTGGCCGAGGGGGATGAGCGCATAGCCGGCAATGGCGAGGCCCGCGGCGATCAGGCACGACGGCTTGCGGCCGATCCGTGCCGAGAGCGGCGCCGCCAAAGCCGCGCCGATGAAGCAGCCGAGCAGCAGGGCCGTCACCACCATTTCCGTTGCGCGCGTCGAGAGCGCGAACGCCGCCGCAATGTCCCCGACGACTCCGGCAATGGAGGCGGTGCTGAAGCCGAACAGGACTCCGAACCACAAGACAAGGATGGCGGTATAAAGGAACGGCCTCATGAAGATTTCACCCGGAAACCCCTACCTGGAATGGGTCTTGAGCTCAGACACTCAACTCAGGACAAAAAGTCTTGTAAGATGTCCTCAAGCTGAAGCATAACATTAAAATAATTCCAGAGCAGAGACGCCTCGGCTCCTGGCGAGGAAAAGGGGGACACGCTCGTGACCATGCCCACCGCCGCGCAGGAGCACGCCAACCGCCTCGCCATCGAGGGTGGACAGCCCGTCCGCACCGCGCCGCTGCCCTGGGAACTGCCCGGCGCCCACTGGATCGGCGCGGAGGAGCTGGAGCTGGTCTCGCGCGTGGTTCAGGCCCGCAGCCCGTTCCGTTTCTACGGCCCCGATCTCCAGCACATGGTGGATACGCTGGAGAACGAATGGTGCGCCGCCTTTGGCCACAAGCATGCCCTGGGCGTATCCTCCGGCACGGCGGCCTTGAGCATCGCCATGTCGGCGCTGGAGATCGGCCCCGGCGACGAGGTTCTGGTTCCCGGCTATCTGTGGGTCAGCTGTGTCAGCGCCGTGGTGCGCGCCGGCGCCATTCCGCGCCTGGTGGACATCGACGACTGCTTCACCCTCGATCCCGAAGACCTGGCCCGCAAGATCGGCCCCCAGACCCGCGCCGCCTTGATGGTGCATATGAGCGGCGCGCCCGGGCGGGTGGCCGAGGTGGCGGCGATCTGCAAGACCCGCGGCATCGGCCTCATCGAGGACTGTGCCCAGGCCGCGGGCGCCAGCCAGAACGGCAAGGCCGTGGGCACTTTCGGCGACATCGGCATCTTCTCGTTCCAGCTGAACAAGAACATGACCTCCGGCGACGGCGGCATGGTGGTGACCGAGCGCGACGACCTGTTCCGCCGCATCGTCGCTCTGCACGACCTCGGCTATCCGCGCAACGCCCAGGGCCGCCTCGACACCTCCGACGAGAGCTGCCAGCTGTGGGGCGTGGGCGCGCGCATGTCCGAGCTGTCCGGCGCCATGTGTCTTGCCCAGATGCGCAAGCTCGGCCAGATCACCGGCGCCATGCGCGACGCCAAATGGCGCATCCGCAGCGCCCTCGCCGACGTGCCGGGCCTCGGCTTCCGCACCATCGTCGATCCCAAGGGGGATACCGGCCCGTTCCTGCTGATGCTGCTGAAGGACGAGGCCACCGCCCGCCGCTTCGTGGACGCCCTGCGGGCCGAGGGCATCGCCGGCCCGCCGGGCTCCCTCGCCTGCCTCACCCTGCGGGAATGGGGCATGCACTGGTACTGCAACATTCCGAGCCTGGTGAACAAGCGCTCCAACAGCCGCGACGGTGCGCCCTGGACGCTGCCGTCCAACGCCTTCGGCGCTGATTATCATTATGGGCCCGGGGCGCTCGCCCATTGTGACGATCTACATGCCCGCGGCGCACTCCTGACCATCGCGTCCACCCTCACCGACACCGACGTGTCCGACATCGTGACCGCGATCCGCAAGGTGGCCCGCGTCGTCCTCGACTGACGCCGGCCCATGCGCGCTCCGGCGCGCCAACGACCCACCGTGGAGGGCGCCCGTGATCTATCTCATCGCCACCATCGCCGGCATCGCCGGCGCCCTGTTCGGCTTCGACGAGGGGGTCATCGCCGGCGCCCTCGGCCCGCTGCGGCAGGATCTCGGCATCGATCCGCTGGCCGAAGGCATGATGACCTCGGCGGTGCCGTTCGGCGCCTTCGTGGGGGCCATCCTGGGCGGGCGTTTCGCGGCCGCCGCGGGCCGCCGCAAGCTGCTGCTGGTGGCGGGCGCGCTGTTCATCATCGGCGCGCTGCTGAGCGCCACCGCCGGTGGTCTTTGGACGCTGACCGGGGCGCGGCTCATCATCGGCTTCGGGGTGGGCATCGCCGCCATGATGGCGCCGCTCTACATTTCCGAGAGCGCGCCCACCGAGCAGCGGGGCCAACTGGTCTCCATCTACCAGCTGGCCGTCACCCTCGGCATTCTCGGCGCCTATCTGGTGGGCTATGTGTTCGACGACAACTGGCGCCTGATGTTCGCGGTGGGCGCGGTGCCCGCCGTGCTGCTGTTCGCCGGCATCTTCATGGGCACCGACACGCCGCGCTGGCTCGTCTCGCGCGGGCGCAACGTCGAGGCCCGCCAGGTGCTGGCGCGCATGCGCGGCCAGCCGGAGACGGATCGCAAGGTGGCGGCGGAGTTCGAGGCCATCCGCGCCGGCGCCGAGGCCGATGCGCAGCGCCACGGCCGCTTCGCCGATCTCTTCAAGCCCGATGTCCGCCCCGCCCTCATCGTCGCCATGGGGCTGTTCCTGCTGCAGCAGCTCTCCGGCATCAATGCGGTGATCTATTACGCCCCTACCGTGTTCGAGCATGCCGGCTTCAGCTCGGCCACCAACACCATCCTCGCCACCGCCGGCATCGGCTTCGTGAACGTGGCGATGACGGTGGTGGGCATGCTGCTGATCGACCGCATCGGCCGCCGGCTGCTGCTGCTGATCGGTTTTGCCGGCACCGCGGTGGCGCTGGGCATCATCGCCATCGGCGCGGCCACCAACATGCCCGGCATGGACGGCATCACCTTCGCCGCTTTGGTGCTCTACATCTCCGCCTTCGCCATCGCCCTCGGCCCCATGCCCTGGGTGATGATGGCCGAGGTGTTTCCGCTGAACGTGCGCGCCCTGGGCATGAGCCTCGCCTCGCTGGTGAACTGGGGCTTCAACTTCCTGGTGGTCTTCTCCTTCCCCATCCTGGTCGCCGAGTTCGGTCTCGGCGGCGTGTTCGGCCTTTACGCCCTCGTCTGCGTGGCCGGCATTGCCTTCACCCTGTGGCTGGTGCCGGAGACCAATGGCGTGTCCCTGGAAGAGATCGAGCGCCACCTGAAGAGCGGCCGCCCGCTGCGCCAGCTCGGCCGCGGCGTGGCCCACGCCTGAGGAGGATCAGCATGGTTGCGGAACATCCCGAAACGGCGGGCCTTGCCCCGGCGGATCCGCCGGCCCTTGATTTCCACGGGCTGGTGGTGGCGCTGCTGCCGCTTGATCCCTACCACCCGGCACTCGAGCCGCTCATCGATGATCTCGCCCGCATCGCCGCGCTGAATCTGCAGCTCAACGCCGCCTTCCACCGTATCGCCGCCCGTTCCGGCTTTGCCGCCGGCGGCGAGGTGCGCCGTGAGCACCTGGCGGAGGACGCCACCGCCGTCTTCGCCTTTCTCGAATACATGCATTTCGCCTCGCCCTCGTTCCTGAAAAGCGTGGGTGAATGGCCGTTGGGAGGCGTGCGTGGCTGAAGCGACCCCTTGTGATGTCGTCGTCGTCGGCACCGGGGCGGGCGGCGGCATTCTCGCCTACGAGCTCGCCAAGGCGGGCCTGAACGTCATTTCCCTGGAACAGGGCGGCGTGCTCGCCGACGATCATTTCAAGACCGTCGATCCGCCCAACACGGCGCTGGATTTCGGCATTCGCGCCAACACCGTCTGGCCGGCGGAACCGCACGACAGCCTGTTCGTCCATCCGCTCTACGAGAAGGGCGGGGACGGTTCCACCGGCTGGCCGGAAGGCGGCTTTCACCATTATCAGGTGCTCGCCGTCAACGGTCTGCAGAACCTGTGGAACGGCGTCAGCGTGCGCTTTTCGGCCAAGGATTTCGCCCATTGGCCATTCCCCTACGAGACCCTCGCGCCCCATTACGATGCGGTGGAGCGGCGCATCGTGGTGTGCGGCACCACGGAGAACATCGAGGAACTGCCTGACGGCATCTTCGTGGAGCCCAAGCCCCTGCGGCCGCCGGATCACATGATCATCGCCGCGGTGGACGGGCTGGGCGAGACCTATTCCCGGGCCATTCCCAACCGCAAGGCCATCGACACCCGGCCCGACAGCCCGAAGGCCTGCGTCTCCACCGGCATCTGCACCTCCGGCTGCCCCACCGGCGCGGTCTATAAGTTCACCTCGCGGCTGCTCCCGGAAATCCGCGACCTGCCCAATTACACGCTCGTCACCGGCGCCAAGGTGGTGCGCATCACCCGCGCCGGCGGCGCGCGGCAGGCCTCGGGCGTGGACTATATCGACATGGCCACGGGCGAAGCCCGCAGCCTGGCCGCCAAGGTGGTGGTGCTGGCGGCCGGGGCGGTGGAGAGCCCGCGCATCCTGTTCAATTCCGCCGACGAGATGGCGCCCGAGGGCATGGGCAACGCCACCGGCCAATTGGGGCTCAGGCTGCAGGACAATCCCAAAGCGGTGGTCTCCACCTCCCTGTGGCAGCTGTGGGGCAAGGCGCGTGACTATGACATCGGCTATGGGGATCTCCTGATCCTCATGTCGCGGGGCACGCTGCCCGATGGGGAGGAGTTTCCCTTCATCGGCCACGCCATCCACGGCATTCCCGATGTGCCGCACTATCTGGCGGGCATGAAGCGCTTCCCGGTGTTCATGAAGGAGCGCCTCGCCCGCTTCATGTTCCATTCCTATGTCACGCTGGGCCTGTTCTGCGCCGGCGATCCGACGCCCGCCAACCGGGTGCGGCCGGGCACCACGCGGGACCGCTTCGGCGTCCCGCACGTGGCGGTGGACTTCTCCCATTCCGACCGCACCGAAGCCATGATGGATGCCATGGATGCCTGGGGCCGCAAGGTGCTGCGGCACGCCGGCGCCACCTCCATGCACGCCTCGCGGGACAATACCGGCACCGGCATCCATTATGCCGGCACCACCGCCGCATCGGATGATCCCGCCACCGGCGTGGTGAATGGGGACATGCGCCTGCACGACATGGACAATGTCTATGTGTGCGACGGCGGCGTGGTGCCGTTCCTGCCGGACAAGCACCTCACCCTCACCATCATGGCGCTGGCCCACCGCCTCGCCGGGCATCTGGCCGAGCAGGCCCGCACCGCCACCGTCTGAGCGCGGGCTCGCGGGGAGGGGGTGTCGGCGCGCCCCGTCGCTGCAGAGCCGGCCTTTGTCGCCGGTGGATCTGGCTCCTTCGCCTTTCGATCAACACCTCGCGCCCCGATGGGGGCTGCCGCGTGTCCGCGGCCGAAGGAGCGCGCCATCGGCGGGTTGCGCCGGATTGCTGCCGGGCCGGTGTCAGCCCTCGACCGGCACCGCGATGTCTGCTGTGTCGCCGGGGGTTTTCATCCACATGTCCAGCATGGTCCGGATGAGCTGCAGACCGTCCGGCACGAGGCGGACGCTGTCCTTGCCGAGCGCCCATTCCAGCACCATGCCGCTGATGGTGACGCCCAGGGCGGCGGCGGCGGTCTGTGGCGTCCAGGGGGGGCGCAGCCCGACATCGCGCTCGACCACCTGAAAGATCCGCTCCAGGGCCGATCTCATCTCCTCGCGGAACGTGGTGCCGCCGTTGTCATCCTGGTCCGACAGGCCGAGATCGAGACGCATCAGCACCCGGATCAGCCCCTTGCGGCGCGGATCCCCCTCCAGAGCCGAGAACATTTCGCATAAGGCCTTATCGAAGTGAGACAGCAGGGCCGGGCCATTTTCGTGCCCCACAAGGTCGGCCAGCTCGCAAAACGGGGCTTGGGCCTCTTCCCGCAGGGCCAGAAGCAGCCCCTGCTTGTTCTTGAAGTGCCAATGCACGGCGCCGCGTGTCACCCCCGCCGCCACCGCGATCTCCTCGAGACGCACGTTGTCGTAGCCCGCATCAAGGAAGAGAGCTTCGGCGGCTTTGAGAATCTGGCGCCCGGTTTCCGCCGCCTGCTCCTTGGTTCGCCTCATGACCGCGTCCCGTCTCCTTGCCCGGCGCGCCGCCCCCGGTTGGCGCGCCGGCGGCCTCGGTGACTGCCGTCGCGCCGCAGGCTCTGCAACCGATCGTGCGTGCGGCAGCAATACTGCCTCCGCCGGTCAAGCGCCACCGTAGCGCCGGGCCGGTCTCTCAGCGCCTGTTTACAAACAAACATAATGTATGTATATGCGGCACGGAGAAAGGTTCAAGCCATGCGCTCCTCGTTCCTCGCCGTCCTTCTCGGCAGTTGCCTGCTCTTCCCCGTCCCGGCTCTTGCGCAAATGCCGGGCGGGGGGCCGCCGGCCGTGGGAGTTGCCAACGTGGCGCCGGAGGACGTGCGGCCGACCACCGAGTTCAACGGCCGCATCGAGGCCATCCAGCGGCTGAACGCCGTGGCCCGTGTCACCGCCTTCCTGGAGGAGCGCCAGTTCACTGAAGGCACGGACGTCAAGAAGGGGGATCTCCTGTTCCGGCTGGAGCGGGCCCCGTTCGCCGCGGAGGTGGCCGCCAAGCAGGCCGCCGTGGCGCAGGCCCAGGCCCAGCTCGACAACGCGAACCTCACCTTCGAGCGTGCCGACAAGCTGCAGAAGTCGGGCAGCGGCTCCCAAAGCACCCTCGACAATGCGGTGGCCAGCCAGCGCACGGCGCAGGCTCAGCTGCAATCCGCCAAGGCCGCCCTGCAGGTGGCCCAGATCAATCTCGACTACACCGAGATCCGCACCCCCATCGACGGGCGCATCGGCCGCACGGCGGTAACGGTGGGCAACGTGGTGTCGCCCTCATCGGGCGCGCTGGTGAGCGTGGTGAGCCAGGACCCCATGTACGTCACCTTTCCCGTGCCCACCCGCAAGCTCATCGAGCTGCAACAGGCGCATGCCGCGGAAGGCGGCGCTGAAGGGGGATTGCGCATCCGCCTGCGGCTGCCGGACGGTCGACTTTATGGCGAAGTGGGCCAGCTCGACTTCATCGACCCGAACGTCGCCGCCAACACCGATTCCATCACCGTGCGCGGCAAGATCGCCAATCCGCTCGACGCCAACGGGCAGCGCGAGCTCTACAATGACGAGTTCGTCCGCGTGGTTCTGGAGGCGGTGAAGGCTCAGCAGGTACTGGCGGTGCCGCGCGCGGCCGTGATGACCGACCAGCAGGGCGACTTCGTCTATGTGGTGGGCGCCGACAAGATCGCGCAGGTGCGCCGCGTGAAGCTCGGCCAGTCCACCGCGGGCAAGGCCCGCGTCATCGAAGGCCTGTCGGGCGGCGAAACGATCGTCGTGGAAGGGGTGCAGCGGGTGCGGCCGAACACGCCCGTCGATCCGCAGCCCGCCATGGCGCAGACCGCCACAGTGGAGTGACGGCGATGATCTCCGATATCTTCATCGACCGCCCCCGCCTTGCCGTCGTCATCGCCATCGTCATCTCCATCGCCGGCGCGCTGGCCCTGATGCGCATCCCGGTGGCCCAGCTGCCGGATATCGTGCCGCCGCAGGTCTCGGTCACGGCCACCTATCCGGGCGCCTCGGCGGAGGTGCTGGAGGCCACCGTCGCCCAGCCCATCGAATCCAAGGTGATCGGCGTCGACAAGGCGCTCTACATGAAGAGCACCTCGGGCAACGACGGCAGCTATACCCTCACCGTCTCCTTCGCCCTCGGCACCGACCCGGACATCAACACCGTCAACGTCAACAACCGGGTGCAGACCGCCCTGTCCCAATTGCCCGCCGACGTGCAGGCGCTGGGCGTGACAGTGCAGAAGAAGTCCTCTTCCATCCTCCAGTTCATCACCCTCAGCAGTCCGGATCAGCGTTACGATCCACTGTTCATGACCAATTATGCGGTCATCAACGTGCTCGACGAGCTCGCCCGCACGCCGGGCGTGGGCTCCGCCTCCCTGTTCGGGCAGATGAACTATTCCATGCGCATCTGGTTCGATGTGGAGCGGCTCGCCAGCCTCGGCATGGTGCCGTCCGACGTCATCGCCGCCATTTCCGCACAGAACGTGCAGGCCCCCGTGGGCCGCATCGGCGCGCGCCCGGTGCCGGACAACCAGCAGTTCCAGCTCAACGTGCAGACCCAGGGGCGCCTCACCACGCCGGAGGAATTCGGCAACATCGTGCTGCGCGCGAACCGCGACGGCTCGGTTCTGAAGGTGAAGGACGTGGCGCGCGTCGAGCTCGGCGCGCAGAATGAGGATTCGGTCAACCGCCTCAATGGCAAGCCCTCGGTCGCCATGGGCATCTATCTCGCCCCCGGCGCCAACGCGCTCACCACGTCTTCGGCGGTGACCGCCAAGCTCAAGACCCTTCAGTCCCGCATGCCCGAGGGCCTCAAGGCCCAGATCATGTATGACTCCACCGACTTCGTGTACGACACCATCGACGCGGTGATCCACACGCTGATCGAAGCCTTCCTGCTGGTGGCGGCCGTGGTGTTCCTGTTCCTGGGCAACTGGCGCGCCACCCTCATCCCGATCATCGCCGTGCCCGTCTCCATCATCGGCACCTTCGCGGTCCTGCTGGCCCTCGGCTATTCAGCCAACACGGTGTCGCTGCTCGCCTTGGTGCTCGCCATCGGCATCGTGGTGGATGATGCCATCGTGGTGGTGGAGAACGTCGAGCGCGTGATGGAGGAGGAGCCTGAGCTCTCCCCCGCCGCGGCGAGCAAGAAGGCCATGGCGCAGGTGACGGCACCCATCATCGCCATCACTTTGGTGCTGCTCTCGGTGTTCGTGCCCATCGGCTTCATCCCCGGCATCTCCGGTGAATTGTTCCGCCAGTTCGCGGTGACCATCTCCGCGGCCATGCTGATCTCGGCGCTCAACGCGCTGACCCTCTCGCCGGCCCTGTGCGCCGTGTTCCTGCGCCACGGCGGGGAGAAGCGGGGCATCATGGGCTTCATTTCCCGCCGCATCGACAATCTGCGCGACGGCTATGCCTTCCTGGTGCGCAAGACCCTGCGGCTGTCCATCCTCTCGCTGGCCATCGTCGCCGTGTGCGCCTTCGGGGTGATGAGCCTCGCGAAGATCACGCCCTCCGGCTTCCTGCCCGAGGAGGACCAGGGCGCCTTCTTCATCAACGTGCAGCTGCCGGATGGCGCCTCGGTGGCGCGCACCAGCGACACTGTGCGCCAGGTGGAAAAGCTGGTGGGCGCGCTGCCCCAGGTGGAGAACGTGACCTCGGTCATCGGCTATTCGCTGCTGGACAGCTTCTCCGCTAGCAACAACGCCTTCATGATCGTCCAGTTGAAGCCGTTCGAGGAACGCAAGGCGGCTCTCGACAAGGTTCAAGTCATCATCGGCCAGGTGTTCGGCGGGGTGCAGCAGATCCGCTCGGCCATGATCCTGCCGTTCAACCTGCCGCCGGTCATCGGCCTGTCCACCTCCGGGGGCTTCGAGGCCATGGTGGAATCCCTGGAGGGGGCCGACCCGGCCACCATGGGCTCCATCTCCAACGCCATCGTGGGCGCCGCCAACCAGGATCCCGCGCTGAGCCGCGTGTTCACCACCTATGCGGCCAACGCGCCCTCGCTCTATCTCGACATCGACCGGGAGAAGGCCCAGGCGCTGGGGGTGGGCATCAACGATGTGTTCACCGCCCTGCAGGCGACACTGGGCGGCTCCTATGTGAACAATTTCAACCTGTTTGGCCGTACCTGGCAGGTCCAGGTGCAGGGTGATGTGGATAATCGGCGCGATATTCCCGCCTTGTGGGACATCTATGTGCGCGCCAAGGACGGCGCCATGGTGCCCCTTCAGTCCATCGCCGAGCTGCAGACCATCGTCGGGCCGGCGGTCATCACCCGCTACAACAACTACCGCGCGGTGACCATCAACGGGTCGCCGGCGCCGGGGGTGGCCTCGGGCACCGCCATGGCGGCGTTCCAGCAGGTCGCAGCCAAGGTGCTGCCGGCCGGCTATGCGCTGGAATGGACCGGCACCTCCTACCAGGAGCAGCAGGCCGGCGGGCAGACCGGCATCATCCTCGCCCTGGCGCTGCTGTTCGCCTATCTGTTCCTGGTGGCGCTCTACGAAAGCTGGGTGATCCCGGTGCCGGTGCTGCTGTCCGTGATCGTCGCCGTGCTTGGTGCGTTTGCCGGCATGGTCGCATTCGGCATCACCCTCGACCTCTATGGGCAGATCGGCCTCGTGGTGCTCATCGCGCTCGCCGCCAAGAACGGCATCCTGATCGTCGAGTTCGCCAAGGAACAGCGCGAGCACGGGGTGGAGCTGAAGGAGGCGGCGGCCAACGCGGCCAAGCTGCGGTTCCGGGCGGTGATGATGACGTCCATCGCCTTCATCCTCGGCCTCGTGCCGCTGGTGTGGGCCAACGGCGCCTCCATGATGGCCCGCCAGAACGTTTCGACGCCGGTGTTCATGGGCATGCTCGCGGCGAGCTCCGTCGGCATCCTCGTCATCCCCATGCTCTACGTCACTTTCCAAAGCACGCGCGAGCGCATCAAGGCCCTGTTCAGCCGCTCGGCGGCTTCCGGGAATGCCTCCTCGGCCCATCACGGCTGACGGAGCACGAGACGATGTCCGACCAACCGCCCCCGGCCGGACATCCACCGGAACGCGCGCCTCAACTGGCGCGCGTTCCGGGCCTTTCCAGGCGCCTGCGGGCCGCCCTTGCCGTGACCGGCTTCGGGTTCTCGATGCGGAACAAGGTGCCCTGAAGGGTCGCCTCCCCGTTCATCCGGCGCAGCCGCATCCATCGACAGCTCCGTGATCCATACGCGATGCCGGCGGACATCCGCTCCACAGTCAAGGCGCTGGAACCGACGGAAGGCCAGGGCAATCCGGGCGCCGAGGCGGAGCGTGCGCACCGGGAACCGATGCCGGGCGTGTTCGAAGCGGCCGCGTGAGGCTAAGCTTCTCTGGAACCTCCGCTCGCTGCGTGGTGCGGCGATGGGGGAACGGCGCCTGTCAGGACGCTGTGGGGATTGATGGTGAGAACAGAGCCCTCCACCACTATTTTACGGCTCGTCGCATGCCTGCTCGCGGTGTTGCTGGCGGGTTGTGCCGCGCGGCCGGGGCCGGATGTCCTGCAGGTGACCGGCGTGCCGGCGGCCGGCGGAATGGTGGTCACCCTCTATGTGGCCACCACCCGTGCCCGCGGCGGCGCGACCGGTGAGACCTTCACGACCGAGCGCGCCATGACCATGAATTATGAGCGCGTCACCCTCTCGATCCCGCCGACCCACAAGCCGGGACAGATCGAGTGGCCGGCGGGCCCCCCCAATCCGGCGTCCGATTTCGTCACCGTGGAGCGCGCGCCCCTCGACAAGGCCAGCTTCACCCGGGAGGTGGGCGCCAGGCGACACGGCCGCCCGCCCGAAATCGGTGTGTTCGTGCACGGCTACAACACCAGCTTTCAGGAGGCGCTGTTCCGCTTTGCCCAGATGGTGGCGGACGCCGGCTTCGAGGGGGCCCCGGTGCTGTTCGCCTGGCCTTCCGAAGGCACCGAGGCCGGCTACCTGGCCGACAAGGATGCGGCCACCTTCTCGCGCGATCAGCTCGCCGATCTTCTCACCCAGCTGACGCGCATTCCCCATAGCCGGAAGGTTGCCGTGGTGGGCCACAGCATGGGCGGATGGCTGACGGCGGAGGCCTTGCGCCAGCTGCGGCTGGAGGGACGCAACGATGTCGTGAACCAGCTGCAGGTGGTGCTGGCCGCCCCCGACATCGACGTGGATGTGTTCCGCGCCCAGATGGCCGTCATCGGGCCGCTCTCACCCCCCATGGTGGTCATGGTGTCACCGGATGACGTGGCCTTGTCGCTGTCCGAGCACCTGTCTGCGGACCGGCGCCGCATCGGCCGGCTCGACGTGCGCGATCCACGGGTGGCGGAGGCCAGCGCAAAGGCGCGGATCCAGATCGTGGACATTTCCAGCATCGGCTCGGCGGACCTCTTCCGGCATGACCGGTTTGTCGCCCTTGCGGCCATGTATCCCGCCATCTCCTCGGCGCAGAAAAATGGTGGGCACGATCTGTCGCAAGCCGGCGTATTCGTGCTTGATGCCGTGGATGCCACCGTGTCGAGCCCCTTCGTCCTCGCCCGGCGGGCGGTCTCCGGACCCTAGCGGCGGTGGGCGGCCGTGCTCACCGCGATATCGAGCCCATTCGGCGTTCCGCGCAGCCTCCACCGCGGGGGGCGAGGCCCTCTCCGTCATGTCGAGGCCGCGGCAGACCGGCCGACATCATCCCTGCCGCCAGGCCCGCTCGGCCGCGTCCCAGGCGGCGAGCGGCTGGAGGTCGGGCACCCAGGCCAGGCCCGACTTGCCGTCGGAGGACACCGCGTCGGAGGTGACGACCACATCCAGCAGGGCCGGCCGGTTGGCCAGTGCGCGGACGAGGGCGGGAGCAAGATCCTCCTCGCGCTCCACCCGCTCCGCATGCATCCCGAAGGCCCGCGCCATCATGGCATGGTCGGAATGCTGGAGGCGCGTGCCCACCACCTTGCCGTGGGTCTCCTGCTGGTCGTGGACCTCGATCTGCCACGCCCCGTTGTTGGCGACGACGATGAGCACCGGCGCCTTGTGGCGCACCGCCGTGTCGATCTCGATGGCATTGAAGCCGAAGGCGCCGTCGCCGGTGGCGACCAGCACCGGCTTGTCGGGATATTCGAGGCTGGCCGCGATGCCGTAGGGCACACCCACGCCGATGCAGCCGAATGGGCCGGGGTCGAGCATCGCATCGGCGCTGAGGCCGACGCGCCCAAAGGCCAGGAAATCGCCCCCGTCATTGATCACTACGGCATCGCGGCCGATCGCCTTCTGCAACGCCGCCAGCACGCGATTGGGATGCAGCCGTCCGTCGGCACCCGCCGGAGCGCTCGCCATGGACTGACGCAGCTTTGCCGCGCGCGCCTGGTGTCCCTCGCGCAGCTTGCCCGCCCAGTGCGGATCGATGGCGGGCGCGCGATTGCCGGCGGCCGCGATCATGGCGTCGAGGGTCGCCGCCACGTCCGCGACGATCTCCACCGCGCCGCGCCGGTTATCGCGCACCTCGGCCGCGGCATCGCTGATGCGCACGAATTGCGCGGCGCCGAACACGGCCGGTGAGCCGAAGCCCAGCTGGAAGTCGAGCTTGCGCCCGACCGTCAGCACCACGTCCGCATCCCCCATGGCTGCGCCGCGCATGGCGCTGACGGCGGCCGGGTGCTCATCCGGGATCACGCCGCGGCTCTCGCCGGTGTCGAGATAGACCGCGCCGAGCCGATCCAGGAATGTGGCGAGCTCAGGACCGGCCCGCCGGGCGCCGCGGCCGGAGATGACGAGGACGCGCTTTGCGCGCCACAGGAGATCGACCGCTGCGGCGACACGGTCGGGATCGGGGCGCGTGCGCGCGCGCGGCTTGGCGGCCATGTGCTCCGCCATCCTGAGGGGCTCCGGCACCGGGGCGCGCAGGGTGTCCACCGGGAAGTCGATGAAGGCGGGGCCCGGCAGGTCGCTCTCCCCGAGGGCGCAGGCGATCGCTTCGTCCAGCTCGGCAAGGGCCAGGGAGGGCTCGCGTATGGTGCGGGCATAACGGGTGATGGGGCGCAGGAGCTGGCTCTGGTCCATGTCCTGAAGACCGCCGCGGTTCTCCTGCGGGCGGGGCGAGGCACCGGACAGGATCAGGACCGGCGCCCGCGAGACGTTGGCGTTGGCAATGCCGGTGATGGCATTCGTCACGCCCGGCCCCGCCGTCACGAGGGCGACGCCGAGGTCGCCCGTCAGTTCCGCGTGCGCCTGGGCCATATGCACCGCCGCGCGCTCGTCGCGGACATCGATGATGGCGATGCCCTCGGCGTCCAGCCGCATCCACAGCGGCATGATGTGCCCGCCGCACAGGGCGAACACGCGCTTGACCCCGCGCTGCTTGAGGACCTTGGCCACCATCGCGGCGACGCTGTCGGCAGAGACCTTCATGGATGTTCTCCTGGCACCCGCGCAGGCGCGCGGCGCTGTTTTGCATGCCGCGGCGATCAGAGCCGGCGGTGCGATGGGCTGGGACGCAACGGACCGCGGGTCACACCGTCTCGCGGGCGAACCGGGACTTCAGCTCGCGGTAGAGCACCTTGCCGGTGGCGTTGCGCGGGATGTCCTCGTGGCGGACGAAATCGAAGGAGCGTGGCCGCTTGTAGCCGGCCAGAGTGTCCTTCGCCCATTCCGCGAGCATCGCTTCGGAGAGGGGGGCGCCGTCCTTGGCGACGATCACCGCGTGGACGCGCTCGCCCCATTTGCCATCCGGCACGCCGATGACCGCCACGTCCCGCACCAGGGGATGGCCCGCGAGCACCTGCTCCACCTCGGAGGGGTAGACGTTCTCGCCGCCGGAGATGATCATGTTGCTCTTGCGGTCGACGAGATGGATGTATCCATCCCCATCCCGCCGCGCCATGTCGCCCACCGAGCAATAGTCGCCGCGGAAGGCCTCGCGGGTCTTTTCCGGCAGCCGCCAATAGCCATCGAAGGTGTAGGGCGTGCGCGAGAAAAGCTCGCCGACGCTGCCGTCCGGCACCTCGTTGCCGTCCTCGCCCAGGAGGCGGATCGGCGCCGAGCCGATGCACTCGCGCCCCACCGAGCCGAGCTTGGAGAACTGCTCGCGGGGATGCAGGAAGGTGACCCATCCGGTCTCGGTGGCGCCATAGAGCTCGAACAGGCCGGAATTGGGGAACATCTCCATCACCGCGCGCTTGGTGTCTGGCCGTGCGGGGGCGGAGGAGACCATGAGCTTCGTCACCGAACCGAGATCGTAACGCGCCCGCTCGGAACCGGAGAGGCCCAGCATCAGGACGTAATGGGTGGGCACCAGCGAGGTGAAGCTCGCCCCGCTTTCCGCCAGCGTGCGCACGCAGTGCTCGGGATCGAAGTTCGCCCGCGAATAGATGTTGATGGTGCCGCCGCAATAGGCGAAGGCGCCGAAGAAGTAGAGCGAGTTGGCATGGCACATGGGCATCACCAGCAGGGCGGCATCCTGGCGGTGGATGCCGAGCTCGATCTCGGTCGTGAGCGCGAGCAGGGCGCTGCCGCGGTGGCTGCGGATGGCCCCCTTCGGGTTGCCGGTGGTGCCGGACGTGTACATGAGCGTCCAGGGGTCGTGTTCCAGCACCACCTGCGCCGGCTCGCCGGCCGAGGCGGCGGCGAGAAGCCGTTCATAGTCGCGGAAGCCCGTGGGCGCCGGGCGCGGGCCGAAATGGATGATGCGGTCATCGCCGATGGGCAAGTCGGCGCGCACCTCTTCCACCACGCCCGCCAGCGCATCCTGGACGATGAGCGCGGCGATTTCGGCGTTCTCGGCGATGAAGCGCACTTCCCGCCCGGTGAGGCGGAAGTTGATGGGCACTGCCACCAGGCCGGCCTTGGCGGTGGCGGCATAGATCTCCGCCCACTCGACGCAGTTGTAGGCGAGCACCCCGACCCGGTCCCCCTTGGCGAGGCCGAGCCCGAGCAGGGCGTTGGCAAGGCGGCAGGCCCGCGCGTTCCACAGCGCGAAGCTCATCTCCCGCTCCAGGTCGCGGGCGCCGATCCGCTCTGGGGAGAGGCGCGCGTGGGCGGCGAGCATCTGCCCGAGGTTGAGGACGTCAGTCATGATGCGATCTCCGAACGCGGCAAGCAGCCGCTCGATCAACGGATGAAGCCGGTCGAGATCCACGGCACCGCGGCGACGATGAGGGTGCCGATGAAGAGTGCCGCGATGTACCCGATCATGGGCCGCATGCCCTCGTCCGGCCGGATGCGGCTGATGGCGGAGGCCGCGTAGTAGCCGACGCCGAAGGGTGGCGCGAACAGGCCGATGCCCATGGCGAGGATCACCACCATGGCGTAGTGCACCTCATTCACCCCCACCTCCCGCGCGATGGGAAACAACAGCGGGCCGAACAGCACGATGGCCGGGATGCCTTCCAGCAGGCTGCCGAGCACGATGAAGGCGATGAGGGACACCAGCATGAAAGCCACGGCGCCGCCCGGCAGGTGGGTCATCATGTGGGCCAGCGCGGCTGAAAAGCCGGATTGTGTCAGCGCCCAGGCCATGCCCGTCGCCGCGCCGATGATGAGCAGGATCGCGCCGGACAAGGCCGCCGTATCCACCAGCATGGGATAGAGCCGCCGCCAGTCGAACCGGCGATAGATGAGGAGCCCGGCCAGAACCGCATAGGCGATGCCGATGGTGGACACCTCCGTGGCCGTGGCGACGCCTTCGATCACCGCCGCGCGGATGATGAACGGCAGCGCGATGGCCGGAAGCGCCACCACGAGAGCCGTCATGATCTCGCGCAGGCTCGCGCGGCGCACGCCGGAGAGGTCGTCCTTGCGGCTGCGCAGCCAGACCACGACGCACAGCAGCGCGCCCACCACCACCGCCGGCATGAGGCCGCCGGCGAACAGCGCGGCGATGGAAACGCCGGTGACGGAGCCGATGGTGATCAGCACCAGGGAGGGGGGAATGGTCTCGGTCTGCGCACCGGTGGCGGCGAGCAGGGCCAGCAGCTCGCCACGATCCGCCCCGCGCTTCTCCATCTCGGGCAGCAGCACGGGGGCGATGGCTGCCATGTCCGCCGCTTTCGAGCCGGAGATGCCGGAGACGAGATACATCGCCCCGACGAGCACATATTGCAGGCCGCCGCGCACATGGCCGAGGAGGCTGGCGAGGAACGCCAGCATGGCGCGCGCCATGCCGGTCATCTCGATGAGCACGCCGAGGAAGACAAACAGCGGCACCGAGAGCAGGACGAAGTGGCTCATGCCCTCGTCCATGCGTCCGATGACCACGGAATGCGGCAAGCGGGTGGTGAGCGCGATGTAGCCGAAGGTCGCCGTGGCGAAGGCGAAGGCGATGGGGATGCCCGAAAGAACCATCGCCGCCACCAGCCCGACGAAGAAGATGAACAGGTTGAGGTTGCCGAGCCCTGCGAAGACCGGGCGCAGCGCGGTGAAGGCCGCTGCCACCACCACCACGAGCGCCACCGCGGCAAGGGTCACCCGCCAGTCCGTCCGCTCGACGAGGCGCAGCACCGCCAGAACCAGCATGAGGGCGAACCCCACGGGCAGCGCCGCCACCCGCCAGCCGACGGAGATGTCGAGGGCGGGGGTCGAGACGATGATCTCGTCCACCGCGAACTCGTAGGCTGCGCCGAGGGCGAGCGAGAGGAAAAGAAGCGGCACCGCGATGGCCAGCACGTCGAAGAAGCCACGGAACGGCGGGCGCAGACCGCCCACGAACGCGCTCATCCTCATGTGCTCGCCGCGTTCGAATGCGACGACGGCCCCGAGCATGGCGAGCCATAGAAACAGGATGCTGGCCAGCTCGTCCGACCAGATCAGTGGCGTGTGGAACACGTAGCGCGCCAGGACGCCGGCGAAAAGAACGAGGATTTCGGCCAAGACGAGAGCCGCAACCGCGGCCCCCGTGATGTGGCGGATGGCGGCGCCGATGCGCGCCGGAATTCCGGTCGTCGCGACGACCGGTGCGGGGGCGATGCCCATCTCCAGTTGCACGTTGGCCTCCCGCTCAGCCGACGGGGCCAGCGAACTTCTGAAGCAGATTCCAGGCCTCATCGCCGAATTTCGCGCGCGCCTCCTTGTAGAACGACGTCTTTGCGAGCGCCTGCTGGAAGACTTCGGCATTGGTGGTGTTGAAGACGAGACCCTTGGCCTCGAGATCGGCCTGCAGGGTCTGGCTGGCCTTCACGCTATCCGCTCGCTGCTGGATGGCGGCGGCGTTGAAGTGCTTGGCCATCACCTGCTTCATGTCATCTGGAACACTCTTCCAGATCCTGCCGCTGGCGAGCAGCCAGAAGCCGTCCCACGCATGATTGGTGAGCGAGCAGTATTTCTGCACCTCGAAGAACTTGGCGGTGTAGATCAGGGCCAGCGGGTTTTCCTGGCCATCGGCGATCTTCGTTTGCAGCGCGGAATAGGCTTCGGCGAGGGGGATCGACACCGGCGCCGCGCCGAAGGCCGAGAACATGGAGACCCACAGCGGCACCAGCGGCACGCGGATCTTAAAGCCGGCGAGATCGCCCGGCTCTCGGATCGGCCGGGTGGAGCTGGTGATCTGGCGGAAGCCGTTGTCCCATACCTTGTCGAAGCCGATGAGGTTGGCCTTCACCAGGTTGGAGCGGATGAGGTCCCCCACCGCCCCGTCCATGGCGGCCCACACCTTGTCATAGCTGGTGAAGGCAAAGCCCACGCCTGTCAGGGCGGTGATCGGCAGGATGGTGGAGAGCACCGTGCCGGGCATGGTCGCGAGTTCGAGGGCGCCGGACCGCAGCTGGCTCATCATGTCCGGATCGCTGCCCAACTGGTTGTTGGGAAACAGCGAGATCTCGAGCGCCCCATTGGTTTCCGCGGTGATGGCGGCGATGGCCTCGCGCAGGCGCACGTTCACGGAATGGCTGTCCGGCAGGTCGTTGCCGAACTTGAGCTTCAGCGGCTCGGGCTTGGCGAACACGGCGGGGGCCGCGAGCGAGACGCCGCCCATGGCCGCGCCGCAGGCGGCGGTGAAGTGAAGGAACGAGCGTCGATTGAAGGTGGTCATTTGGCGTTTCTCCCGAGGGGCAGGCGTGCCGGACTTTGCGTCCGGTCTGAATTCGAATTCAGAATACGAATTCATAAATCAAATGCAAGCCCTATCCAGGCGGGGTCGGCAGGGGGTATATTGGCGGCTCAGAGAGAGGATCCATGCGCGCGCTTGCCAGCCAGCCCAGCCTTGTCGATCAGGTGGTCGAGGCCATCACCGCGGAGATCGTTCGGGGGGATCTCCCGTCCAATTCGCGCCTGATCCAGGACGAGTTGGCGCGGGCCTATGGAGTGTCGCGCCAGCCGGTGCAGCAGGCGCTGCTGCTGCTGCGCAGCCGCGGGCTGGTGCGGGATGCGGAGGGCCGGGGTCTGATCGTCGCGCCGCTGGACGTGGACTTCATCCGCAACCTCTATCAAATCCGCGCGGTCGTCGAAGGCCTCGCCGCCAGCCTCGCCGCGCGCAACGGCAGCGCACGGGCGCGGGCGGAAGGCGCCCGTTACATCGAGATGGGACTGGAGGCGGTGAAGAGCGGCTCGCTCGACCAGCAGATCGAGGCCGACATTGCCTTCCACGCCTTTCTCGGTGAGATCTCCGGCAATCCCCTCCTCAACGAGACGACGGCGCCGCACTGGCCGGCGCTCCGCCGGGTGATGGGCGAAGTCCTGCGAGAGGACGTCGGCATGCCCAGCAACATCTGGGACGAGCACTCCGCGATCATGGCCGCGGTGGTCGCCGGCGACGGGGAGAAGGCGGAGCGGCTGGGCAGAGAGCACATCCAGCGGGCCGCGGACGTGTTCGTCGCGCGCCTGAAGGCCCAGCAGACATTGCAGAGCCGCGCCTCGCACAGCCGACGTATCCGCCTCAACCCACGGGCCGTGGTGGTCGACTAAACAGTTCCTCCAGCCGAAGGCGCCCCGCTCGCTGCAGGGGCGCGTGCTTGAAGCGCCTTTGGAACCCTGGACGCCGTCTCCCTCAATCGGAGGCAGGGCGGCTCCGATGGGCAAAGCGAACGCCGCCGAGGATCTCAAGCGCGACGCGGTCTTTCAGATCTCCGACCAGGGCCATCCGGTGACGCAGATGGCTGGAGGGTCGGGCAGCAATCCCGGGTTGTATTAATGGGACGAAGCGGTACGGCAAGCCTGCGGCTCTGGGCGCGCGTCTATCCCGAGGATGCGGGTTCAGACATGACAGCGTATCTCTGAAGCCGCCAAGGCACAGGCCCCGACCGCCAAAAACACAAAAGCCCCGCGAAGGGCGGGGCTAAGGTCTCGAAAAGAATGGCGCTCCCAAGGGGACTCGAACCCCTGTTTTCGCCGTGAGAGGGCGACGTCCTAGACCGCTAGACGATGGGAGCGTTGCGGGAAGGCGCTTCTCATAGCGGTGATCCGGGGGGAGCGCAAGCGCCTTGTGGGGAAAAGCGAAGTTCTCAACAGGGCATCAGCCCGCGGTCGCGGGCAGGGGCGGGCGGTGGCCGAAGATGGCGCTGCCCACGCGCACATGGGTGGCCCCCTGGCGGATGGCGGCGGCGAAATCGCCGCTCATGCCCATGGACAGGCCGGTGAGGCCGTTGCGGGCGGCGATCTCCGCCAGCAACGCGAAATGCGGGTCGGGCACCGCCTCCACGGGGGGGATGCACATCAGTCCGGTCAGCGTCAGTCCATGCACGGTCCGGCAGTCCTCGATGAAGGCGTCGGCATCCTCCGGCAGTACGCCGGCCTTCTGCGGCTCGCTGCCGGTGTTCACCTGCACGAACAATTCGAGGCTCTTGCCCGTGTGCTTGAGCTCGGCGGCGATGGCGGCGGCGATCTTCGGGCGATCCACGGTGTGGATGGCATCGCACAGGGCCACCGCCTCGCGCACCTTGTTGGATTGCAGGGGGCCGATGAGATGCACCCGGGTATCGGGGAAATCGGCGCGCAACTGCGGCCATTTGTGCTGGGTTTCCTGAACCCGGTTCTCGCCGAACACCCGCTGGCCGGCTTCCAGCACCGGGCGCACGGCGTCGGCGTCGAAGGTCTTGGAGACCGCCACCAGGGTCACGCTCTCGGGCGTGCGGCCCGCCTCGCGGCAGGCCTTGGCGATGGCGGCACGCACCTCGGACAGATGATGGGGGCTGTCGCTCACGCGCGGATCTCCTTGGGGTCGAGGCGGCGCAGGGTGCGCAGCGGCGCGCTCGCGGCGATGCGCTCCAGCGCCGGGCGTAGCGGCTCGCGCGCCACCATCATGTGAAAGGCGTTGGCATGCAGCAGCAGCTCCGGCGTTTCCACCAGCGCCACATGGCCCGGCCAGAACAGCAGGTCGCCACGCTGCAGCGGCGTGTCGAGGGCGAGCGCCGTGCCCAGCGCGCGCTCCTGCATGTCGCTGTCGCGCGGGGCGGCGATGCCACAGGCGGCCAGCGCCGTCTGCACCAGGCCGGAACAGTCGAGCCCGAGGGCCGAGCGGCCGCCCCACAGATAGGGCACGCCCAGAAAGCGCGTGGCTACGTCCACCATATCGCCCTCCACCTGATCCAGGGGGGCGAGGTGGCGGGCGAACAGGGCGCCGTCGGTGGTCAGCGCGAACGCGCCGCGCATCTCGCGCACATGCACCGGGCTGCCGAAGCACAGGGCGGCGCGTGGCGGCAGCTTGATGTCGGGGCCGGGGAACAGGAAGGTGCGGGGCGCCGCCACCTTGTGCGTGGGGGCGCCGGCCAGCGGCCGCAGGGCGTCGCTGGGCATGTAACCCACATAGCCGTCGGCGGCGAGCTGGACGAAGGCCCAGCCCTCGCCATCGTCCGCATAGACGGTGACGCGCTCGCCGAACAGCGCCTCGGTGTCGAGGGGTGCGTCGCCGGCGGGGCGGCGGCGCACCGGCGCCACCGGCTCCGCCACCTGGCGCACTTCGCCTTCCACATAGCGCGGGGCCTCGACGACGCCTTTGAGAGAGGCGGCGGCAAGGTCGGAGCGGGCGGGGGTGAGGCGCGGGTCGAGACCGCTCGGAAGGCTCATGATGTCAGCCGTAGCGGGCCGCCAGCAGGGCGTCGAGGGCGCGGATGGTCTGCGCCTCACCGCCCTCCGGCCGGCCGGGGCGGGCGGCGGGGTTCCAGGCGAACAGGTCGAGATGCAGCCAGGTCTTGGCGGCGCTCACGAACTTGTCGAGGAACAACGCCGCGGTGATGGCCCCGGCGAAGGCGCCGGAAGAGACGTTGTTGGTGTCGGCGATCTTCGAATCGAGCATCGCAGCGTAAGGCCGCCACAACGGCAGGCGCCACAGGGGATCGGCCTCGCGTGCCGCGGTGGCGGCGAGCTCGGCGGCGAAGGCGTCGTCGTCGGTGAAGGCGGCGGGGAGCTGGGGGCCGAGGGCGACGCGGGCGGCGCCGGTGAGGGTGGCGAAGTCGATCAGCACGTCGGGCGCGTCCTCGTCCGCCAGTGCGAGGGCATCGGCCAGCACCAGCCGGCCTTCGGCGTCCGTGTTGCCGATCTCCACGGAAAGGCCCTTGCGGCTGGTGATGATGTCACCGGGGCGGAAGGCCGCGCCGGAAACGGAATTCTCCACGGCGGGAATGAGCACCTTCAGCCGCACCTTGGCGCCGCGGGCGAGCAGCAGATGGGCAAGGCCCAGCGCATTGGCGGCGCCGCCCATGTCCTTCTTCATCAGCAGCATGGCCGAGGAGGGCTTGAGATCGAGCCCGCCGGTGTCGAAGCACACGCCCTTGCCGACCAGGGTCACCTTGGGGGCGTCCGGATCGCCGGCGGTGATCTCCAGCAGGCGCGGGGCGCGGTCGGCGGCGCGGCCCACCGCATGGATGAGCGGGAAGTTCTCCTCCAGCAGCGCGTCACCGACGATGCTGCGGAAGCGCGCGCCGTGGCGGGCGGCGAGCGTGCGGGCGGCGTCTTCCAGCTCGGCCGGGCCGAGGTCGTTGGCGGGGGTGTTCACCAGGTCGCGCGTGAGGGTGATGGCTTCTGCCGCGCGGGCCAGCGCCGCCGCGTCCACCCCCTCCGGCACCACCAGGCGCACGTCGCGGGCGGGGGCGCTGCGATAGCGGGAGAACCGGTAGGTGCCGAGGGCGAAGGCGAGGGCCGCGAGGCGCCGGTCGCCGGCTTCGCCCTCCAGCCGCCAGGTGCCGGGTGGCAGCAGGGTGGCGAGGGCACCGAGGGCGAAGGGGGCGGCCTTCTCGGGCGGGGCGACGCCGAACAGGGCGCCGGCGAGGCCGCCGTCGGCGGCGGGCACCAGCAGCAGCTTGCCGGCCTCGCCCTTGAAGCCGGCGGCGGCGGCGAAGGCGCGCGCGGCTTCAGGCAAAGCAGAGGCGGTGATGTCGGCGGCGCGGACGCACCACACGGGCAGGCTGGGCGTGGAAACGGGGGCGAAGCAATCCGGCATGATGAACTCCTCACCGTGGGGGTAGCACGGCGCGGGGTGGAGGGCGAAGCCTCAACGCGCGCAAAGCTGCCGCGCGTGGGGCTGCAGGCCCTCAGCTGGCGAGCATGACGCTGGAATAGGGGTGCAGCAGCAGCCCGGCGCCGGCCAGGGCGACCCCATAGGGAATGGTTTCCCCGGTCCGGGCGACGAGGGCCCGCGCCCGCGGCAGCAGCCGGCCGTGGGTCTTCAGGGTGACCGCCAGGGTCAGCAGGGCGCCGATGAGGCTGCAGATGATGACGAAGGCCGGCACCTGGGCGGGATCCAGCCACAGGGCGAGCGCCCCGGCGAGCTTGGCATCGCCGGCGCCGATGAGATCGTGGGAAAACAGCACGAAGCCGGCGGCGGTCACCGCCCCGGCCGCCATCAGCCGCAGGGAAACGTCGGTCAAGGGGGTGAGCACCGCCACCAGAGCGAAGCCGGCGAT
Source organism: Xanthobacter sp. NM-25 (assembly GCF_022138605.1). Classification (GTDB taxonomy): domain Bacteria; phylum Pseudomonadota; class Alphaproteobacteria; order Rhizobiales; family Xanthobacteraceae; genus Xanthobacter. Next base: position 71,762 of record NZ_JACBFS010000009.1, on the reverse strand, counting down.
GAGCGCAAGCACCAGGAGGTTGGGAATGATGCGCCGGGCGAGATCGGTGCCGATGGCGAGGCACAGCAGCGCCGGATAAAGGCCGGTGCGCAGGACTTCGAGCAGCAGAGCGAAGGTGTGTACCCGATCCATGACGGCTCCCAAGGGCGGCTCCTGAAACCTCAGTTGCTGGCGGCCGCGGCGGTCGCCTTCAGGCGGGCGAAGGTGGTGGCGATCTGCGCCAGCACGGTGACGATGGCAATGGAGAGCCCGGCGGCGATGAGGCCATACTCCAGGGCGGTGGAGCCGTGCTCCTCGCGAATGAAGCGGGACAACATGAGCTTCATCTGACGCTTTCCCATAGGGGCGTTACCAGGGCGATACGCAGCCCCGTCGTTCCACACGGGCCATCACGGCAGTGAGTCTGACAGTGAGTCCCATGGCGATGCCGATGGCGCCGCGGATCGAAGGCTAGAGGGGGCCCGTTGCGCGGAGGTAAAGATGGGCTACCGAAATACCGCCCCTGTGGACGGCCTGGGGAGACGGTTAATGCTCTGTCTCCGCATGGGCGCTCATAGTCGGGTGTGCGCCACCAGGAAATCCACGAAGGCGCGGATGCGGGCGGACAGGGGGCCGGCGCCGCCCACATAGACCGCGTGGACATCCACCGCGTCACCGGGGTTGAGGTCTTCCAGCACCGGCACCAGGCGGCCGGCGGCCATATCGGCGCGGACCTGGAATTCCGCCAGTCGGGCAAGGCCGAGGCCGGCGAGGGCGAGGGTGTGCATGGCCGCGCCGTCGCTGACCTGGGCATTGCCGCGCGGCGGCACCGAAACGATGCCGCCGCGCCCATCCAGGAACGGCCAGCCTTCCAGAATGCGGGTGAAGGTGAAGCCGAGCATGTTGTGATGGGCGAGGTCCTCCGGCGTGCGCGGGGTGCCGGCACGGGCGAGATAGGCGGGGGCCCCCACCACCACGGCGCCGCTCTTGGCGATCTTGCGGGCGACCAGCTGCGAATCGCGCATGGGGCCGACGCGAATGGCGACGTCGGCCCGTTCCTCCAGCAAGTCGACCACCCGGTCGGTGACGGTCACCTCGATGCTCATCTGCGGGTGGGCATCGAGAAAGCGCGGCACCAGCGGCAGCAGATGGGTCATGGCGAAATTGACCGAGGCGTTCACCCGCAGCCGGCCGCGCGGGGCGGCGCCGGCGGCGGCCTCCTGCTCGGCGGTGGCGACCTCGTCGAGGATGCGGGCGGCACGCTCGTAAAAGGCCACGCCCTCCGGCGTCAGCTGCAGCTTGCGGGTGGTGCGCACCAGAAGCCGCACCCCCAGCCGGCGCTCCAGCCGCGCCACCAATTTGCTCACCGCCGAGGGGGTAAGGCCGCAGGCCCGGGCGGCAGCGGAAAAGCCGCCGCGCTCCACCACCCGGCTGAACACCTCCATCTCGGCGAAGCGGTTGACGTCGCGGGCGGTGTTCTGGGCGGTGTAGGGGGCCATGGCGCCTCGGCTTATTTGTGATGGCAATTCATGAATGCTTTGACCCGAGGCACGCTAGTTCATGAGCGCGTGCGGGTCCATGTTGCGCTGCATCCGCCCGGCATGACGCCGGGCTCCTCTTGGAGCGCACCGCATATGCCTGTCGCACTCTATGCGCTCGCTGCCGGCGCATTCGGCATCGGCGTCACCGAATTCGTCATCATGGGCCTGTTGCTGGAGGTGAGCGCCGATCTCGGCGTGTCCATCTCGGCGGCGGGCCTGCTCATCTCCGGCTATGCCCTCGGCGTGGTGGTGGGGGCACCGCTGCTTACCGCGCTCACCGCCCGCTGGCCGCGCAAGACGGTGCTGCTCGGCCTCATGGCCGTGTTCACCCTCGGCAATCTCGCCTGCGCCTTGGCGCCCAGCTATGGCTGGCTGATGGCGGCGCGGGTGCTCACCGCCTTCGCCCATGCCACCTTCTTCGGCGTCGGCTCGGTGGTGGCCACCGATCTGGTGCCCGCCAACAAGAAGGCGTCGGCCATCGCCCTCATGTTCACCGGGCTGACCGTCGCCAACATCCTGGGGGTGCCGTTCGGCACCTGGCTCGGCCAGCTGGCGGGCTGGCGCTCCACCTTCCTGGCGGTCACCGGCGTGGGCGTCGCGGCCTTCGCCATCATCGCCGTGCTGGTGCCGAAGGACCATGGCGCCGGCACCGTCACCCGCCTCAGCGAGGATCTGATGGTGCTGCGCCGGCCGGCGCTGCTCTATGGCCTTGCCACCACGGTTTTGAGCTGGGTGGGGGTGTTCGCCGCCTTCACCTATATCGCCCCCATGCTCACCCGCATCACCGGCTTTCCCGAAGGCGCGGTCTCGCCCATCCTGCTGGTGTTCGGCGCGGGGCTGGTGGTGGGCAATCTGCTGGGCGGGCGCCTCGCCGACCGTTGGCTGGTGCCCACGGTCTATGGCTCCCTCGTGCTGCTGGCGGTGGTGCTGATGGCGCTGGCGCCGGCGCTGGCCAGCCGCTGGACCGCGGTGGCGGCGGTGGGTCTGCTCGGCGCGGTGGGCTTCGCCACGGTGGCGCCGCTGCAGATGTGGGTGCTCGGCAAGGCCAAGGGGGCGGGGCAGAGCCTCGCGTCCTCCTTCAACATCGCCGCCTTTAACCTCGGCAACGCCATCGGCGCGGCGCTGGGGGGCTGGGTGATCGACGCCGGCCCCGGCTTGTGGGCGGTGCCGCTGGTGGCGGGGTTGGTGCCGCTGGGCGCGGTGGCCACCGCCTATCTGTCCGAGCGGCGGGAGGTCCGTGGCGGTCCGGTTGCGGCCTGCGCGTCGGAGCAGGCCTGAGCGAGACGCGATCGTCTCGCATGCCGCGCACCGCAGCCTTGGGGCTCGCGGTGCGCATCCCTCGCGGGCCGGGCGTGACGTCCGGCCCCGCGCTGAAAGGAGTGATTTCATGAAGATCGATCTGACGGGCAAGCGTGCCATCGTCACCGGCTCCACCCTTGGCATCGGCTTCGCCATCGCCAAGGGGCTGGCGGCGGCGGGCGCCGAGGTGGTGGTGAACGGCCGCAAGGCCGAGGCGGTGGCCGCCGCGGTGGAGGCGCTCAAGGGGGATGGCGCGGTGCGCGGTGTCGTGGCTGATCTGGGAACCGCCGAGGGGTGCGCGACGCTGGTGAAGGCGGTGCCGCAGGCGGACATTCTGGTCAACAATGTCGGCATCTACACGCCCGACGATTTCTTCGAGGCGGGCGATGAGGTGTGGCAGCGCTACTTCGATATCAACGTCATGTCCGGCGTGCGGCTCGCGCGCGCTTATCTGCCGGGCATGGCGGCCAAGGGCTGGGGGCGGGTGGTGTTCCTCTCCTCGGAATCGGGCGTGGCCATTCCGGCCGACATGATCCCCTATGGCTTCTCCAAGACCGCGGCCATCTCGATCGCCCACGGGCTGGCCAAGCGCATGGCCGGCACCGGCGTGACGGTGAATTCCGTGCTGCCTGGCCCCACCTTCACCGAAGGGGTGGCGGACATGGTGCGGGCGGAGGCGGAGAAGCAGGGCGTCGCGCTCAAGGATGCGGTGGATGCCTTCACGCGCGCGGCGCGACCAACCTCCATCATCCAGCGCGCGGCGACGCCGGAAGAGGTGGCGAACATGGTCGTCTACGTCTGTTCCAAGCTCGCCTCTGCCACCACCGGTGCGGCCCTGCGGGTGGACGGCGGCGTGGTGGATGGCCTCGTCTGACCCAACCTGAAACGAAACGGGGACCGGCATGCCGGTCCCCGTCGTCTGTTCTGTCGTGGTGAGGCTCAGATCTTCTGGTTGTATTCGCCCACTTCCGGATGGGTGCGCAGCACGCCGTCGACTTCCGCGAACATGTCGCGCATGCGGGCTTCGGAGACGGGGCTTTCCACCACCACCACCAGCTCGGGCTTGTTGGAGGAGGCGCGCACGAGGCCCCAGGAGCCATCCTCGCAGGTGACGCGCACGCCGTTGACGGTGACGAGATCGCGGATCTTCTGGCCGGTCACCAGGGCGCCCTTGGCCTCCAGATCCTGATAGTGCTTCACCACCGCATCGACGATGCCGTACTTGGCCTCGTCCGCGCAATGGGGCGACATGGTGGGCGAGGACCAGGTCTTGGGCAGGCTCTCGCGCAGCTCGGCAAGGCTCTTGCCGGGGGCGCGGTCCAGCATGTCCAGCACGGCGATGGCGGAGACGAGGCCGTCATCATAGCCGCGGCCCACCGGCTTATTGAAGAAATAGTGGCCGCTCTTCTCGAAGCCCACCAGGGCGCCGCTCTCGTTCACCCGGCGCTTCATATAGGAATGGCCGGTCTTCCAGTAATCCGCCTTCACGCCGAGCTTGATCAGCTCGGGATCGGTGGCGAACAGGCCCGTGGACTTCACATCCACCACGAAGGTGGCGCCGGGGTGGAGCTTGGCAAGGTCGCGGGCGAGCAGCACGCCCATCTTGTCGGCAAAGATCTCCTCGCCCGTATTGTCCACCACGCCGCAGCGGTCGCCGTCGCCGTCGAAGCCCAGCGCCAGGTCCGCCTTGTGCTCCAGCACGGCGTCGCGCATGGCGTGGAGCATCTCCAGGTCTTCGGGATTGGGATTGTATTTGGGGAAGGAGTGGTCGAGCTCGCAATCGAGCGGGATCACCTCGGCCCCCAGCGCCTCGATGATGCGCGGGGCGAAGGCACCGGCGGTGCCGTTGCCGCAGGCCACCACCACCTTCAGCTTGCGGGAGAGCTTGGGCCGCTCGGTGAGGTCCTTGATATAGACCTCCGGGAAATTCTCGACGAAATGATAGGCGCCGCCGCCGCGGGCATCGAACTTGGCCGAGAGCACGATCTCCTTCAGCCGGGTCATCTCGTCGGGGCCGAAGGTGAGCGGGCGGTTCACGCCCATCTTCACGCCGGTCCAGCCATTGTCGTTGTGGGAGGCGGTCACCATGGCCACCGCCGGCACATCGAGGGCGAACTGGGCGAAATAGGCCATGGGCGACATGGCAAGGCCGATGTCGTGCACCTTGATGCCCGCCGACATCAGCCCGGTGACCAGCGCCAGCTTGATGGAGGAGGAATAGGAGCGGAAGTCGTGGCCGGTGACGATCTCGGGCCGGACGCCCATCTCGTGCATCAGCGTGCCCAGGCCCATGCCCAGGGCCTGGATGCCCATCAGGTTGATTTCCTTCTGGAACAGCCAGCGGGCGTCATATTCCCGGAACCCCGTCGGCTTCACCATGGGCTCGGATTCATAGGCGTAGGTGTTGGGCGTCAGGACGGGCTTGGGAACAGGAAACATCGACGCTTCTCCACGCGGCAGGGCAAGGTGGCCCTGCGCCGTCTGGTTGTACGGTCGGGTCTGGGGCGGCGAGATAGCACGAAAATTGTGACGGAAAGAACCGCAAATCACGGCAGGGACGGGATCAATGCCCGTGCGGCAGGGCTTGCGGCCGACATGGTAAATGCCGGCCCGGCGGCCTGCTGTACCCCGGTCCCGCCTCCTTCCGTGAGGCGCCCGGCGCGCGGGGCGCCGGGCGTTCAACTCAGGCGCGCAGGGTGGCGCCGGTCTTCTTGGTCACTTCGGCGACGATCTTGGCCGCCACCTCTTCGATTTCCTTGTCGGTCAAGGTGCGCTCGCGCGGCTGCAGGGTGACTTCCACCGCCACCGACTTCTTGTCGGGGTCGATGCCCTTGCCCTCATAGACGTCGAACACGCCCACAGCGGTGACCAGCTTCTTGTCCACCCCCTGGGCGGCCTTGAGGATGTCCGCCGCCGGCACCTGGCGCCCCACCAGGAAGGCGAAGTCGCGCTGCACCGGATGGAAGGCGGACAGGTCGATCTGCGGCTTCACCTTGGTGGGCTTGGCCTTGGGCTCGGGGATCTTGTCGAGCACGATCTCGAAGCCCACCAGCGGCCCGTCCACGTCGAGCGCTTCCAGCACGGCGGGATGAAGCTCGCCGAAATGGGCCATGGCATTGGAGCCGAGCCGCAGGGTGCCCGAGCGGCCGGGGTGATACCAGGACGGCGCATCGGCGGTGACCTGCAGGTTCGCCACCGGGGCGTTGCAGGCGGCGAGCGCCGCCACGGCATCGGCCTTGGCATCGAACACGTCGACGCTGCCGGCGGCGCCCGACCAGTGGCGGCCAGAGCCGAACGGCTTGGCGGTGCCGTGGCGCACGCCGGCGGCGATCTGGTGCTGGTCCTGCGGCCTGTCGCCGGCGAAGGTCTGGCCCACCTCGAACAAAGCGGCATCCGGGAAACCCCGGTCGGCATTGGCCTTGGCGGCGCGGATAAGGCCGGGCAGCAGGCTCGGCCGCATGTCCGAAAGCTCGGCGGCGATGGGGTTGGAGAGCGCCAGCGCCGGGGCGCCGCCGCCGAACAGCTCGGCCTCCCGATGGGAGACGAACGACCAGGTCACCGCCTCCACCAGGCCGCGGGCGGCCAGCGCCCGGCGCGCCTTGCGGCTGCGCCGCTGCAGGGCGGTGAGGATCGGCTTCCGCGCATCATCGCTGCGCGGCAGCTCGGTGGAGGGCACGCGCTCCAGGCCGAGGATGCGCACCACCTCTTCCACCAGATCCGCCTTGCCCTCGATGTCGCCGCGCCAGGAGGGCGGCACCACGTCCAGCACCGGCGCGGTGCCGGAGACGGTGAAGCCGAGGGCGGTCAGCACTTCGCGCATCTCGGTTTCCGAGGCTTCGAGCCCGGTGAGCCGCTTCACCTCGGTGAGGGGGAAGGCGATGGTGCGGGTGGTGTCGGGAACGGCGCCGGCCAGCACCACCTCCGACGGCTCGCCGCCGCAGATGTCGAGGATGAGGTGGGTGGCGAGATCGAGGCCCGGCAGGGTGAAGGCGGGGTCGATGCCGCGCTCGAACCGGAAGCGCGCATCGGAATTCAGCCCCAGCTTGCGGCCGGTCTGGGCGATGTTGATGGGCTCCCACAGGGCCGATTCGATCACCACGTCGGTGGTGGCCTCGTCGCAGCCCGATTCCTCGCCGCCCATGACGCCGGCGAGGCTCTCCACGCCCTTCTCGTCGGCAATGACGCACATGGTCTCGTCGAGGGTGTAGGTCTTGCCGTCCAGCGCCAGCAGGGTCTCGCCGGGCCGGGCCCGCCGCACCACCAGATCGCCCGACACCTTCTTGGCGTCGAACACGTGGAGCGGGCGATTGCGGTCGAACGTCATGAAATTGGTGACGTCCACCAGCGCGTTGATGGGGCGCAGGCCGATGGCGCGCAGCTTGTCCTGCATCCACTGGGGCGAGGGGCCGTTCTTCACGCCGCGGATCACCCTGAGGGCAAAGGCCGGGCAGAGCGCGGGCGTGTCGCCGAAGTCGAGCCGGGCGGTGACGGGCGAGGGGAAGGCCCCGTCCACCGGCTTGATGCGCGGGTTCATCAATTCGCCGAGGCCGGCGGCAGCGAGATCGCGGGCGACACCGGACACGCCCAGGCAATCGGCCCGGTTGGGGGTGACGGCGATTTCCACCACCGGATCGTCAAGGCCGATCACCTCGGCGAACTTGGCGCCGGCGGGGGCATCGGCGGGCAGCTCCATGATGCCGTCATGCTCTTCGGACAGACCCAGCTCGCGGGCCGAGCACAGCATGCCGCGGCTTTCCACGTCGCGGATCTTGCCCACCTTGAGCACGGTGCCGCTGGCCGGAATGGTGACGCCCGGCGCCGCGAACACGGTCTTGAGCCCGGCGCGCGCATTGGGCGCCCCGCACACCACCTGGATCGGCTCACCCGCGCCGATGGAGACCGAGCACACCTGCAGCTTGTCCGCATTGGGATGCTTGGCGGCGGTGAGAATCTCGCCCACCACGAAGGCGGACAGATCCTTGGCCTTGTCCTCCACCCCCTCGACCTCCAGGCCGATGAGGGACAGCCGCTCGACGATCTCCTCGAACGAAGCGGTGGGTTCCAGATGCTCCTGGAGCCAGGAATAGGTGAATTTCATCGGATATCGTCCTTATCCTGATCCGCCAGAGGCGCGTCCGGGGCGTTTTCGCCCTCCCGACCCTCCCCCGCAAGCGGGAGAGAGCCTTTCCCGCTGGTCTCCGCGCTACTCCCTCTCCCGCTTGCGGGGGAGGGCTGGGGAGGGGGCAGCAGGTCCGGAGGGGGCAGCAGGTCTGGGTGCGTCGCGGCGTTGATCGTTTCGAGCACTCCGCTCAGATTTTGCAGCACATCGAGATTGGAGAAGCGCAGCACCGTGAAGCCGCGCTCCGTGAAGAACAGATCGCGCCGCGCGTCCCGGGACTGGCCGGCGTCTTCGTAATGCTGGCCGCCATCCACCTCGATCACGAGCTTGGCCGGCAGGCAGGCAAAATCGGCGACGTAGGGACCGAGGGGATGCTGGCGGCGGAAGCTCAGGCCCTCGAGCCGGTGGCCGCGCAGGGCGGCCCAGAGCTTCCGCTCCGCATCGGTCTGGTTCCCGCGCAGGGTCTTTGCCCGGGTGCGCTGGCCTCGGGAGACATGCCATCTGGGAGGTTCGGCATCGTCCATCGGGCTGCGCTCCGGATCGAACCCTGCGTTCCCCCTCCCAACCCTCCCCCGCAAGCGGGAGAGGGCTTTTCCCTCAGCCTCTAGGTCACGCCCTTTCCCGCTTGCGGGGGAGGGCTGGAGAGGGGACAAGGCGATCGCCATCACTCACGCGCTCAGGCCACCGGCGAGGGTGGGGAAATCGAGCGGGCGGAAGCCGTAGTGGGAGAGCCAGCGGACGTCGGCCTCGAAGAAGGCGCGTAGGTCGCTCATGCCGTATTTCAGCATGGCGATGCGGTCGATGCCCATGCCCCAGGCAAAGCCCTGGTACACGTCGGGATCGAGGCCGCAGTTGCGGAGCACGTTCGGGTGCACCATGCCGCAGCCGAGGATTTCCAGCCAGTCGTTGCCCTCGCCGAAGCGGATCTCGCCCGGGCGGGAGCGGTCGCACTGGATGTCCACTTCCATGGAGGGCTCGGTGAAGGGAAAGAAGGACGGGCGGAAGCGCATCTTCACCCCGTCCACCTCGAAGAAGGCCTTGCAGAATTCTTCCAGGATCCACTTCAGGTGGCCGAGGTGGGAGCCCTTGTCGATCACCAGCCCCTCCACCTGATGGAACATGGGGGTGTGGGTCTGGTCGCTGTCGCAGCGATAGGTGCGCCCGGGGCAGATGACGCGGATGGGCGGCGCCTTCGACATCATGGTGCGCACCTGCACCGGCGAGGTGTGGGTGCGCAGCACCTTGCGGGTGCCGCTCTCGTCCGGCGGCAGGAAGAAGGTGTCGTGCATCTCGCGGGCCGGATGGCCGGGCGGGAAGTTCAGCGCCGTGAAATTGTGGAAATCGTCCTCGATGTCGGGGCCTTCCGCCACCGAGAAGCCCATGTCGGCAAAGATGGCCACCAGTTCCTCGGTGACCTGGGCGATGGGATGCACCCGGCCCACCTCCGCCGGCGCCTCGCGCACGGGCAGCGTCACGTCCACCCGCTCGGTGGCGAGGCGTGCCTCGAGGGCGGCGGCCTTCAGCGTCTCCTTGCGGGCGGCCAGCAGGCCCTGCACCCGGTCGCGCAGGCCGTTGATGGCGGGGCCCATCACCTTGCGCTCATCGGGGCTCATGCCGCCGAGGGACTTCAGCAGCTCCGAGACGGTGCCCTTCTTGCCCAGCGCGGTGATGCGGACCTGCTCCAGGGCGGCTTCATCATCGGCGCCGAGGATGGCGCTGGCGATGTCGCGCTCCAGCGCGTCGAGGGCGGGGTGATCGGTCAGGACGAATTCGGACATGGAAGGTCCTCGAAATGAAAATCGTCAAAGCGCGGGTCCCGCGGCGCTTCCGGGATCCACCGTCGCGGCGGCGCGGGGCAGCGAAGGCCGGGCGGATTCGGATGTCGCGCCGCTTATAGAGGCGAACCGCGCCCCGGGAAACGGCTTGCGCGGGATGGCAGCGGCCCGGTCGCCCGCGATCCATGCACAAAAGCCCCGCACGGTGATCCGTCGGGGCTTTCGCAGGTCTCGGAAGGCGAAAGGATCAGGCCAGAGCGGCCTTGGCCTGCTCCACCAGGGCCTTGAACGCGTCGGGCTCGTGGATGGCGATATCCGAGAGCACCTTGCGATCGATCTCGATCCCGGCCTTGCCGAGACCATCGATAAATCGCGAATAGGTCAGGTCGAGATCAAGCGCGCGCACGCCGGCATTGATGCGCTGGATCCACAGGGCGCGGAAGTTCCGCTTCTTCACCTTGCGATCGCGATACGCATACTGCATCGACCGCTCGACGGCGGACTTGGCAGCGCGGATGGTATTCTTGCGACGGCCGTAAAAGCCTTTGGCGGCCTTATAGACCTTCTTGTGCTTGGCGTGGGCGGTAACGCCACGTTTCACGCGGGCCATGGGTATGCTCCTTCAGATCGTGACTGGCGTCAGCCGTTGGGCAGGAAGTGCTTGCGGATGACCCGCCCGTCACTCTCGCTCAGGATGGTGGTGCCGCGCAGATTGCGGATCTGGTTGTTGGTGCGCTTGATCATGCCGTGGCGCTTGCCGGCCTGGGCGGCGATGACCTTACCCGTACCCGTGAGACGGAAGCGCTTCTTGGCTCCCGACTTGGTCTTCATCTTGGGCATTTGGCTCTCCGTGGCCGCGATCCATCACGCCTTGCGGGCGAAGGACGCTCAGCCTCTTGTTGCTGTTGAGCGGTCTGGACCGTCACGGCAGCCCTTTTTCGCCGGCCGGTCCGAAGGCGCGTTGGTTACAGGAGCGCGGCGCGAAAGGCAAGGGGTGGCCAAGGGGCGGGCCCTATTTCCCCTGCATGGGGGTAAAGCCCAGGCTGCGCGGCGGCCGATGGGCGGTGAGCCAATCGGGCCAGCCCCACAGGGCTTCCACCGCGAAACACACCACGGCGAGGGCAATCACCCCGGCGAAGATCATCACATGGGTGCGCGAGGGTGGGCGCCGCACCCAATAGGCCATGCGCATGAGCAGCCGGACGAACAGATCCATGGCCAAAAGCCTAGACGTTGCCGGGAGGCCCGGCAACGCGCGCCCCACGGCCGGCGGGCTCAGCCGAGCTTGCCGGTGTAGGTCTCGAGGATCGACCAGGCCTCGTCGCCATATTTGCCTTTCCACTCGCCATAGAAGCCGGCGGTGCCGAGCTGGGCGCGGAAGCTCTCGGGCTTGGGCGCGTTGAAGGCGAGCCCCTTGGCGGTGAGATCCTTCTGCAGCTCGGTGTTGAGCGCGGCCACGTCGGCGCGCTCCTTCATGCCGGCTTCGTTGATATGCTTGGCGACGATGGTGCGCAGGTTTTCCGGCATGGCCATGAAGGCCCGGCGGTTGGCGAGGAACCAGAAGCCGTCCCACATGTGGTTGGTGAGGGAGCAGTATTTCTGCACCTCATAGAGCTTCGCCGTGGAGATGATGGCGAGCGGGTTCTCCTGCGCATCCACCGTGCCGGTTTGCAGCGCCGTATAGACCTCCGCGAAATTGAGGCTCGCCGGGGCCGAGCCGAACGCCTTGAACATGGAGGTCCACAGGGGTGAGACCGGCACGCGGATCTTCAGGCCCTTGAGGTCGGCGGCAGTGTCTATGGGCTTGGTGGAGGTGGTGATCTGGCGGAAGCCGTTGTCCCAGATCTTGTCCATGGCGATGATGCCGGCCTTGGCGATCTGCCCGCGCACATAGTCGCCGAGCTTGCCGTCCATGGCTCTCCACACCGCCGCATAATCGGGGAACGCGAAGCCGATGCCGCTGATGGAGGCGTTGGGCACCAAGGTGGAAAGAATGAGTGGCGACAGGGTGAAGAACTCGATGCCCCCGGAGCGCAGCTGGCTCAGCATGTCGGTGTCGCCGCCGAGCTGGTTGGAGGGGAACACGCTGATGGCCACGCGGCCGTCGGTCTCCTTCCTGATGGCCTCCACCATCTCCGCCGCGCGGATGTTCATGGGGTGGGTCACGGGCAGGTTGTTGGCGTATTTGTAGGCGAATTCCGGCTCCTGCGCGCGGGCGACGAAGGGGGCGAAGACGCTTCCGGTCAATGCGGTAGCAGCGCTCGCCTGCAGCAGGGTGCGACGGGTCAGGGTCATGTTGGGGCCAGCTCCTTGCGCAGGTCCGGGATGGGCCTGCACCCTTGCGGGGTTTGACGTGTCCTCAGCGGGGTTCGACGTGGCGCGAACCTCTCGTTCCCCCCATGCTGGCCTGCCCTTCGCGGTTTCGCAAGCGGTGTCCGGTTAGGCGCCGCCGCGCAGGATTGTCATTGACGCGCGATCAAACGCCGCCATGGTTCCAGGCTTGGTGTTCGGCTGATTCTGACCGGTCGAATTCGCGCGGCCGCAGGCGGAGCAGGTGGGATGGCCGGGAGCCCGGAGATCTTCGACGTGGCCGTCATCGGCGGCGGCATCAATGGCACCGGCATCGCCCGCGATGCCCAGGGGCGCGGCCTCTCCGCGGTGCTGTTCGAGAAGGGCGATTTCGCCTCCGGCACGTCGTCCGCCTCCACCAAGCTCATCCATGGCGGCCTGCGCTATCTGGAGCATTACGAGTTCCGCCTGGTGCACGAGGCGCTGGAGGAGCGCGAGGTTCTGTGGGGCATGGCGCCCCACATCATCTGGCCGCTGCGGTTCGTGCTGCCGCACCACCGGGGCCTGCGGCCCGCTTGGCTGTTGCGTCTGGGGCTGTGGATCTACGACCATCTGGGCGGTCGCCGGCGGCTGCCGCCGACCCGCAGCGTGGACCTGCGGCGCGATCCCCTGGGCGAGCCGCTGAAGCCGCTGTTCACCCGCGGCTTTGAATATTCCGACTGCTGGGTGGAGGACGCCCGCCTGGTGGTGCTCAATGCCCTCGATGCCGCCGAGCGGGGCGCCAGCATCCGCCCGCGCACCCGCGTGCTGGGGGCTCGGCGGTCGGACGGGCTTTGGCTGATCCAGTGTGAGCACGACGGGATCATCAGCGAGGTGGCGGCCCGCAGCCTGGTGGATGCCGCCGGCCCCTGGGCCGGGGATGTGCTGGACAGCCTGGGGGTCCGTGCCAGCGCCCATGTGCGGCTGGTGCAGGGCAGCCACATCGTGGTGCCGCGCCTTTATGCCCATGATCGCTGCTACATCTTCCAGAATGCCGACGGGCGCATCATCTTCGCCATTCCCTATGAAGGGGATTTCACCCTCATCGGCACCACCGATCGGGACTATCAGGGGCGTCCCGAGGACGTGGCGGCGACGCCGGAGGACATCGCCTATCTGTGCGCCGCCGCGAGCGAATATTTCGCCGCGCCGGTGACCCCCCACGCGGTGGTGTGGAGCTATTCCGGCGTGCGGGCGCTCTATGACGACGGCGCCGGCCGGGCCCAGGACGCCACCCGCGACTATGTGCTGACCCTGGACGCGCCGGCCGGAGGGCCCCCGCTGCTCAGCGTGTTCGGCGGCAAGATCACCACCTACCGTCGCCTCGCCGAGGCGGCGCTGGCCAAGCTGCTGCCCCACTTGCCGGGCGGGCCGGCGCCGGCGCCGTGGACGGCGGGCGCCACCTTGCCGGGCGGGGACTTTCCCCGCCAGGGCTTCGACACCCTGGTGGGCGAGCTGCGGCGCACGTTTCCCGAGCTGGACCCGGCGCTGCTGCGTCGCCTCGCGCGAGCCTACGGCACCCGGGCCGGGCGCCTGCTGGACGGGGTGAAGGGCGAGGACGACCTCGGCGAGTGGTTCGGCGCCCATTTGTGCCAGCGCGAGGTGGATTACCTCATGGACGTGGAATGGGCGCACAGCGCGGATGACGTGTTGTGGCGCCGCACCAAGCTGGGGTTGCGACTCAGCCTGGAGGAGGCGGCGGCGCTCGCCACCTACATGGCGCTGCGCCGCGCGCGCAGACGATAAGCACACGGCCGCATCACGGCCGGCGGGAGGAATCATGGCCGCATTCATCCTCGCCCTCGATCAGGGCACGACCTCGTCGCGCGCGTTCCTGGTGGGGCCGGATGGCGCCATCGTCGCCGGGGCGCAGCGGGAGCTGCCGCAGCATTTTCCCGCGCCCGGGTGGGTGGAGCAGGAGCCGGAGGATATCTGGCAGAGCGTGCTCGCCTGCGCCCGCGAGGTGATGATCCGCGCCGGCGTGAGCGCCGCCGCCATCGCCGCCATCGGCATCACCAACCAGCGTGAGACCACTTTGGTGTGGGATCGCGCCACCGGCCAGCCCATCCATCGCGCCATCGTCTGGCAGGACCGGCGCACGGCCCCCGCCTGCGCCCGGCTCGCGGCCGAGGGACATGGCCCTCGGATGTCGGCCACCACCGGGCTGCTGCTCGATCCCTATTTCTCCGCCACCAAGATCGCCTGGATTCTCGATGCGGTGCCGGGCGCGCGGGAGCGGGCGGCGCGCGGCGCCCTCGCCTTCGGCACCGTCGACAGCTTCCTGCTGCATCGCCTCACCGGCGGGCGCGTCCATCGCACCGATGCCACCAATGCCAGCCGCACGGCGCTGTTCGACATCCATGCGGGGCAGTGGGATCCGGCCCTGCTCGACCTGTTCCAGGTGCCGGCGGCGCTGCTGCCCGAGGTGTGCGACAGCGCCGCCGATTTCGGCACCACCGATCCCGAATGGTTCGGCGCGCCCATTCCCATCCGCGGCATCGCCGGTGACCAGCAGGCGGCGGCGGTGGGGCAGGCCTGTTTCGCGCCGGGGGCCATCAAATCCACCTATGGCACCGGCTGCTTCGCCCTGCTCAACACCGGAACCCAGCCGGTGACCTCCCGCCACCGCCTACTCACCACCATCGCCTATCAGCTGGAGGGGCGGCGCACCTATGCGCTGGAAGGCTCCATCTTCGTCGCCGGCGCGGCCGTGCAATGGCTGCGCGACGGGCTGGGGCTGATCGACAGCGCTGCGGCCACCGGCCCCCTGGCGGCGGCCGCCGATCCCGATCAGGACGTGGTGCTGGTGCCGGCCTTCGTCGGGCTCGGCGCGCCGTATTGGCAGCCGGAGGCGCGCGGCGCGCTGTTCGGCCTGACCCGGGCCACCGGTCCGGCCGAGCTGGCCCGCGCCGTCCTGGAGAGCGTGTGCTTCCAGACCGTGGACCTCATGGAGGCCATGCATGCGGACTGGGCGGGGGCGGCCGGCGCCGACACCGTGCTGCGGGTGGACGGCGGCATGGCCGCCTCGGACTTCACCCTGCAGCGGCTCGCCGACCTGATCGCCGCGCCGGTGGACCGGCCGGTGTGCGCCGAGACCACGGCCCTCGGCGCGGCCTATCTCGCCGGCCTCAACTGCGGTTTCTTTCCCCCGCCGGACACGTTCGCGGCGCGCTGGCGGCGGGACCGGCGCTTCACCCCGCAGATGGCGGAGCCGGAACGTCATCGTCGCCTCGCCCTGTGGCGCGATGCGGTGCGCCGGGTGACCGCTCCAGTCCCGGCCGGTGGGGAACGGCCTTGACCGACGCGACAGAGTGTCGCCATCTGATGGCAAGATCCAAGTCGGGAGGAGAGGCCGTGGCACAGGACAGCAGCGCCCGGGAGCGCATGGCCGGTCCCCAGGCGGAGATCCCGGCACGGACGGGCGATGGCCAGCAGGGGGGCTTCAGTGCCGCCGAGCGGGCCGCCATCTATCGCTGCATCACCGAACGGCGGGACGTGCGGCGCAATTTCCTGCCCGATCCGGTGCCGGACGAGGTGCTGGGGCGGGTGCTGGCAGCGGGCCATGCGGCCCCCTCGGTGGGCTTCCTGCAACCCTGGAACTTCATCGTCATCCGCGATCCCGCCACCAGGACGGCCCTGCATGACGCCTTCACCCGTGCCAATGGCGAGGCCGCCCGGATGTTCGAGCCGGAGCGGGCGAAGCTCTACCGTTCCTTGAAGCTCGAAGGCATCCTGGAGGCGCCGCTGATGCTGTGTGTCACCTGCGAGCGCGATCGCGCCGGGCCGGTGGTGCTGGGGCGCACCCACCAGAGCGAGATGGACATCTATTCCACCGTCTGCGCGGTGCAGAACATCTGGCTCGCTGCGCGGGCGGAGAATCTGGGGGTGGGCTGGGTCTCCATCCTGTCGCTGGCGGACCTGCGGGCTATTCTCGGCATTCCCGAGCCCATCGTGCCCATTGCGCTGCTGTGCGTGGGCTATGTGGCCCGCTTCGAGACGACGCCGGATCTGGAGCGGGCCGGCTGGCGCAAGCGCCTGCCGCTGGAAGATCTGGTGTTTTCCGAGCGCTTCGGTGTCCTTGCCTCCGGCAAGGGGGTGAGCTGAACGGCGGGAGGAAAAGGTTCGCCGCGAAATCGGGTGGCCGGCGCCGGCACGCTTTGGTGCAATGGGCCAAGCCCGATAGGATGGAGATGCCCCGTGCTGGCGCTCGATGCTCCCGCTTTTCGCCTGTTCCCTGCCGCAGGTCCCATGATCGCGACCCCCGCCACGCCCCTTGAGATTGCCGCCTGTGACTATGACGTGGTTCACCGGGCGGTGGAGTACATCTCCCACCACATGCGCCGCCAGCCGGAGGTGGAGGAGATCGCCGCCGCCGTGGGCGTGTCGTCCCGGGCGCTGACGGACCTGTTCCGCCGCTGGTGTGGCCTCACCCCCAAGGCGTTCCTGCAGGCGGTGACCCTCGACCGGGCCCGCCGGGTGCTGGCCGAAAGCCCCAATGTGCTCGATGCCGCGCTGGAGCTCGGCCTGTCGGGGCCCGGCCGGCTGCATGATCTGTTCGTGGTGCACGAGGCCATGTCGCCGGGCGAGTGGAAGACCGGCGGCGCCGGGCTGCTGATCCGCTACGGCTTCCACCCCTCGCCGTTCGGCCAGGCGCTGGCCATGTCCACCGGCCGGGGGCTGTGCGGCCTCGCCTTCGCGGATGCGGGCGAGGAGGTGGCGGCGCTGGCCGACATGCGGGCCCGCTGGCCCAATGCGGATTATGTGGAGGATCCCGCCGCCACCGCGCCTTTGGTGTCGCGCATCTTCAACCCCACCGCCTGGCGTGACGACCAGCCTTTGCGCATCGTCTTCATCGGCACGGATTTCGAGATCCGGGTGTGGGAGACGCTGCTGCGCATCCCTATGGGCCGGGCCACTACGTATTCCTCCATCGCCGCCCACGTGGGCAAGCCCAAGGCGGCGCGGGCGGTGGGCGCCGCCGTCGGCAAGAACCCGATCTCCTTCGTGGTGCCGTGCCACCGGGTGCTGGGCAAGAGTGGGGATCTGACCGGCTATCACTGGGGCCTCACCCGCAAGCGCGCCATCCTCGGCTGGGAGGCCGGCAAGGCCGGCGCCAGCGCGTGAGCGGGGCCGGCTGAACGCGGCCCCGGCGCGCCGCGCTCAATCCCGCGACAGGGCTTCCACCGGATCCAGCAGGGAGGCGCTGCGCGCGGGCAGGTAGCCGAACACGCCGCCGATGAGGCTGGATGAGACGAACGCCAGCACGATGGAGGCGCCGGAATAGACCAATGTGAAGTTCGACCCCACATAGGTGAACAGCACGCCGAAGCCGAGCGCCGTGCCAATGCCCAGCACGCCGCCAATGAGGCACACCAGCACCGCCTCGATCAGGAATTGCTGGAGGATGTCGGAGCGCCGGGCGCCCACCGCCATGCGCACGCCGATTTCCGCCACCCGCTCCGACACCGACACCAGCATGATGTTCATCACCCCGATGCCGCCCACCAGCAGCGAGATGAGGGCGATGGCGGCAATCAGCAGGGTCAGCGTCTCGGTGGTGGAGGTGATGGTTTTCCGGATATCGTCGGTGTTGAGGATGAAGAAATCCTGCTTGCCGTGGCGCTGGGTGATGAAGTCGGTCACCGCCGTCTCGGCCAGGGCAGTATCCACATCGTCCGCCACCCGCACGGTGATGGAGCGCAGTGAGGTGGTGCCGAGCAGGCGCGCCTGCACCGTGGTGTAGGGCAGGTAGATGGACAGGTTCTGGCTGGAGCCGAAGCCGCCCTGCTGCTGCTCGGCGATGCCCACCACCCGGCACGGCACGTCGCCCACCAGGATCACTTCGCCGATGGGGTCGCCGGGGAAATCGGCGAACAGGGTCTTGCGGGTGTTCTCGTCGATGACCGCATCCTGGGCGTAGGTGCGCACCGCCTCGGCGTCAAACAGGCGGCCCTGGGCGAGCTTGGTGCCGCGGGCGGTGAAATACTGTTCGCCCACGCCATTCACCAGCGCGCTCGCCTCGATGGAGCGGAACCGCACCGTCTTGGAGGTGGAGACCGTGGGCGTCACCGCGGCCACATAGGGCTGGTCCGCCAGCGCCTTGGCATCGGCCACCACCAGCGTGGTGATCTTGCCCGAACGCACATCGCCGAAGGTCTTGCCGGGGAACACCTCCAGCGTGTTGGTGCCGAGCGAGGAGATGTTGGCGAGCACTTTCTGCCGCGAGCCCTCGCCCAGCGCCACCACGCACACCACCGAGGCGATGCCGATGATGATGCCCAGCATGGTGAGGAAGGTGCGCAGCCGATGGGCGTTCATGGCCAGCAGCGCCATGCGGAACGCTTCCTGGAAGCGCATGATCAGCGCCTGGAGGGGATGACCGGCCGGCTGCGCCGCGGCGGCCACCGCCTGCGCCTCGCCGGGGTCGGCGGCGACGACGGGGGGCGCCGGGGCCTTGCCAGTGCGGCGATCGGAGATGATGGCGCCATCGGAAAATTCGATGATGCGCTCGGCCCGGGCCGCCACGTTCATATCGTGGGTGACGATGACGATGGTCTTGCCCTCGGCGTGCAGCTCATCGAGGATGCGCAGCACTTCCTCGCCGGAGGTCTTGTCGAGGGCGCCGGTGGGCTCATCCGCCAGGATCAGGTTGGCGCCGTTCATCAGCGCGCGGGCGATGGAAACGCGTTGCTGCTGGCCGCCGGAGAGCTGGCCCGGGCGGTGGCCGGTGCGCTCGCCCATGCCGAGCCGCTCCAGCAACTCCAGCGCGCGGGTGCGTCGGGCGCCGGCGGTCCAGCCGGCATAGATGGCCGGGATTTCCACATTGCCGAGGGCGGTCAATTCGCCCAGCAGGTGATAGCGCTGGAAGATGAAGCCGAAATGTTCGCGCCGCAGCGCCGCCAGCTCGTCGGGGGCGAGGCTCGAGGTCTCGCGGCCGGCGATCTTGTAGCTGCCGGAGGTGGGGCGAGCGAGGCACCCCAGGATGTTCATGAGGGTGGACTTGCCGGAGCCCGAGGCCCCGACAATGGCCACCATCTCTCCCTGCTCGATGGTGAGGTCGATGTCCTTGAGGACGGTGAGAACCCCCTCGCCGGCGGGATACTCGCGCCGGAGCTTGTGGAGTTCGATCAGCGGCGTGCCCATGGCGGATCCGTCACAGGCCCATGGGCGGCGGCGGCATGCGCCGTGCGGCGCTGGTGCCGCCAGCGCCGGAGAGCTGACCAGTGACCACCGTTTCGCCCGCCTTCAGGCCGGAGCGGATCTCCGCCCGGGTCTTGTTGTTGAGGCCCACCTCGACGAACCGGGTGATCACCTCGCCATTGGGCTCCAGCACCCGCACCGCATAGCGCCCGTCCTTCTGCTTGGCGCCGAGCGCCGCCGAGGGGATGGTCAGGGCATTCTTGGCGCTGCCAAGCACGATATGGACCTCGGCCGTCATGTAGGTGCGCAGCTTCCCGTCCGGGTTCGGCACGTAGAAGATGCCGTTGTAGTAGATGGCGCTCGACGTGGACGTGCTGGATGAGGACTTGCTGCTGCTGCTCGAGGTGGAGGAGGTGGAAACGAGGCTGTCGCTGGTGATGGATTCCGGCGCCGGCTCGATGAACTCCAGCTTGGCCTCGTAGCGCTGGTCCGGTTCGCCGATAATGTTGAAATAGAGGCTCTGGCCCGGCTTCACCTTCACCACGTCGGCTTCGGAGATCTCGGCGCGCACCATCATGGTGTCGAGGTCGCCGAGGATGACGATGGTGGGCGTGGTCTGGTTGGCGTTCACCGTCTGGCCTTCCTGGCTGACGATGTACAGCACGGTGCCGTCCATGGGCGCGGTGATGCGGGTGTAGCCGAGGTTCACCCGGGCGGTGTCCACCGCCACCTCGGCCTCGATGATCTGCGCCTCCAGGGCGGCGATCTGGGCCCGGGTGGTGGCCACATCCGCCTGGGCGGTCTCGAAATCAGCCTGGGAGACGGCGGTCTGCGCCACCAGCTTCTTCTGGCGGGCAAGGGTCTGCTCGGCCAGCACCAGGGTTGCTTCTTTTTCCTGCTTCTGCGCCCGCATGTTGGCGACCGATGCCTCGGCGGTGCGCAGGGAATTCTGCTGGGTGACGGAATCGATCTCCGCCACCAGGTCGCCCTGCTTGAGCTTCTGGCCGAGCTGCACCTTGATGGAGGTGACGCGGCCGGACACCTGGGCGCCCACGGCCACCAGCTTGGCGGGCTTCAGGGTGCCGGTGGCAAGCACCGTCTCTTCCACCGTGCCGGTGGTGACCCGGGCGGACATGATCTTCGGCGTCTCGGGCGGGAAGAGGGTGTCCTTCAGCAGCAGTGCCGCCACCAGCGCGGCGATCACCAGCGCGCCGATGATGATGGCCCGCCGGCGCCCGGGCACGCGAAGCGCAGCGGTCATGGTCGCGCCTCCAGCGGCGGACGGGCAGGCAGGGCAGGCAGCGCGGACGCGCGCGGGGGCAGGAGAGAGGTCACGGGCGTCTCACGGTTGAAGGGCTGAGAAATGGGGGCCGGTGTTCTCATCCACCACGGCGGGGGTCATCACCTCCACGTCGCCGTCCCATCCGCCGCCCAGCGCCTTGTTGAGGGCAATATAATCGGTGGCCATGGCCACCCGGCTCTGCAGCAGTGAATCCTCTGCTGAATAGAGCGAGCGCTCCGCATCCAGCACGTCCAGGAAGCTGGTGGAGCCGTTCTGGTAAAGGGTGCGCGACAGGCGGGTGGCGTCCCGATAGGAGGCGGCCGATTCGGCGAGCTTGCCGGACTTGATGCGCTCCTGGGTGAGGGAGACCACCGCATTCTCCACATCCTCCAGCGCCGTCAGGATGGCCGCATGGTAGGCGAGGAACGACTGGTCGCGCTGGGCGGCGGCGATATCCACGGCAGCTTTGAGCTGCCCGCCGGTGAACACCGGCACGGTCAGGCTGGGCCCGTAGGACCAGCTGATGGAGGAGCCGCGGGCGAGATCGCCGAGCTTGGTGCCCTGGGTGGTGAGATTGCCGGTGAGGCTGACGGCGGGATAGCGGTTGGCCTCCGCCTGGCCCACCAGGGCGGTGGATTGGCCGAGCGTCCGCTCAGCCTGGCGCACGTCCGGCCGGTTGCGCAGCACGTCGGCCGGCACCCCCTTCGCCACCCGCAGGCGGGGGCTGGGAATGGCGCCGCCACGGCTGAGCTGCGCGGTGAGGGCGCCGGGCGGCTGGCCGGTCAGAACGCTGAGGCGATGGACGCTCTGGGCGAGGGCGGCGCGCAGCTCCGGCACGTTGGCTTCGGTGGAGGCGGCGAGCCCGGCGGCATTGGCGACATCCATGGCGCTGGCGCCGCCGGCCGCGAGCTTGGTGCGGGTCAGGGCCTCGGTCTCGCGCTGGGAGGCGGCGGTGCGCTGGGCAAGGGCCATGCGGGCCTGGTAGCCGCGCGCCTCCACATAATTGGAGGCGATGTCGCCCACCAGGGTCAGCAGCGTGCCGCGCAGCTCGTCCTCTGCCGCCTGCATGGCGTATTTGGAGGCTTCCACCCCGCGCCGGTTGGCGCCGAACAGGTCCAGCTCCCAACTGGCGTCGAAGCCGGCCTGGTATTGGGTGTAGAGGCCGCCGACGGTGACGTCG
Source organism: Xanthobacter sp. NM-25 (assembly GCF_022138605.1). Taxonomy (GTDB): domain Bacteria; phylum Pseudomonadota; class Alphaproteobacteria; order Rhizobiales; family Xanthobacteraceae; genus Xanthobacter. Next base: position 50,119 of record NZ_JACBFS010000009.1, on the reverse strand, counting down.
CCGCCACTGGACACACGTGACCCATTGTCGCCGCGAGTCGCCGATGCGGAGCCGTCCACCTGCGGGAACAGGCCGCCCACCTGCTGGCGATAGGTGGCGCGGGCCTCGCGGATCTTGGCCTTGGCGGTGGCCACGTCGAGGTTGCCATCCACCGCCTGGGCGATCAGGGCGTTCAGGGTGCGGTCGTTGAGGCGCTCCCACCAATGGGCGAGCTGGGGCGGTGCCGGCTCCTTGCGCTGGTGCTGCTGATCGCTCCAGCGCGCCGGCAGGTCGAAGGCGGGGGTCACATAGTCCGGCCCCACGGCGCAGGCGGAGGTGCTCAAGGCAAGAGCGAGCGCCACGAGCGTCCCGATCCGCCGGTCGACGGCGAAGCACAGGCGTGGAGAGAAGGGCGCTTGAAGCGCGCGAAGATCGACGAACCGGCTCAAAGGGCCCTCACCGGCGCACAGGCGCATGCGCCGCCATGCCGGGTGGCAGGGAGACGGAACCAGGGAAACGTTTGGGCCAAAGCCTCCGCCCTGCGGCCGTGACCAATAGGAGGCAGTGTATTGGCACGTGAAACTCGATAAGAAGCGCTATTTAAGAAACTGCTCATTACCCTTATAATCGGTAAACGAAACTGTCAATGTGGAGGAACTGCATGTCCGGGGCCGAGGCTGTCAAGGCGCGCCCCTTGAATGAGAGCCATTCCAGTTCCGGGGGAGACCCTCGCCATCGCGGCCGGCCAAAAGGGCAGGCGGATGGCGCACGGCGCACGCACGTGGTGCAGTTGGCCCATCACCTTTTCGTGTCCGAGGGCTATGGGGGCACCACCATGGACGCGGTGGCGGCGCGATGCCGCATGTCGAAGCGCACCCTCTACCGGCTCTTTCCCGGCAAGGTGGAGCTGTTCGCCGCGGTGGTGGACGCGCACCGCCAGAGCATGCTGGCCCTGCCCGGCAATTATGACCACCTGCCGCTGGCCGCCGCGCTGGAGGCGATCTTCCGTATCGACATCACGCCGGAGGAGGAGCGCGATCGCCAAGCCCTGCTGCGCCTGGTGCTGATCGAGGGCGTTCATTTCCCCGAATTGCGGGAGATCCTCGGCCGTTGCGGGGGCGAGCCCTCGCGCGCGGCGCTGGCGGACTGGCTGCGCGGACGGGCGGAGGCCGGCGAGATCCTCTGCGACGACGCCCCGGCCATGGCCGGTCTTCTGATGGACATGGTGTTCGGCGCCGCTTTGCCGAAGGCGCATGGTCGATTGGAATGGGCCGGTGGCGCCGCGCAGCGGGAGCATCTGCGCCGCTGCGTCGGTGTGTTCCTGAACGGTGTCGTGCCGCGCGGTTGAACGGCCGGCTCAGCCGTGGTGCGCTGGCCCCTTCGGGTGGCCAGCGGGGGCCCCGTGGGGGGAGGCGCCGTGGCCGGGCATGCCGTGGGGTGACGTGCCGTGGGGCGACATCCCCCCGCCATGGGGATGGCCGCCGCCCGCCGGCGGCTTCTGGGCGGCTGGGGGTGTCGCCCGTGGCTTCAGCTCCACGTCGGGGATCTGGCCCACCAGCTGGCAAAAGACGTCGCCGCGCACCTCGAAATTGGGAAACTGATCAAAGCTGGCGCAGGCGGGGGAGAGCAGCACCACCGGATGGGGCAGGCCGGAGCTTGCAGCATCGGCCGCGGCGGCGGCGACCGCCTTGTCGAGGGTGCCGACGCGGTCATGGGCGACCCGGCCGCCCAGGGTCTCGGCGAAGGCGTCCGCCGCCTCGCCGATGAGATAGGCCTTGGCGATGCGGTCGAAGAAGGGTGCCAGCGGGGTGATGCCGCCGGCCTTGGGCTTGCCGCCGGCGATCCAGAAGATGTGCTCGAAACTGGCCAGCGCCCGCTCGGTGGCGTCGGCATTGGTGGCCTTGCTGTCGTTCACGAACAGCACGTCGCTCCGGGTGCCCACCTGCTCCATGCGATGGGCGAGGCCGGGAAAGCGCGTCATGGCCACGGCGATCACCTCGGGCGCGACACCCACGGCGCGGGCCGCCGCATAGGCGGCGGCGGCGTTCTGGGCGTTGTGCACGCCGCGCAGGGAGCCGATGCCGCCAAGGTTGAGGCGGAAGCGCTCGGCGCCGCCTTCCGACACCACCAGGGTCTCGCCGTCGCGCCAGATGCCATCGGCGAGCGGGCGGCGCATGGACAGGCGCACCACGTGCTTGCCGGCCCGCTCGGCCCGGTCCGCCATAGCGGCGGAGAAGTCATCGTCCACGCCCACCACCGCGGTGCCGCCGCCTTCCACGCCGGTGACGAGCCGTTCCTTGATGGCGGCGTAATTCTCGAGGGTGCCGTGGCGATCGAGATGGTCCGGGGTGATGTTGAGCATCACGCCTACGGAGGGGTCGAGGCTGGGGGCAAGGTCGATCTGGTAGGAGGAGCACTCCACCACATGCACCCGGCCGATCTTGGGCGGGGCGAGGGAGAGGAGGGCGGTGCCGATATTCCCGCCCATCTGCACATCGCGCCCGGCCACCCGCAGGATATGGGTGATGAGGGCGGTGGTGGTGCTCTTGCCGTTGGTGCCGGTGATGGCGATGAAGGGTGAGCGGCGGGCGATGGCATGGCGCTCGCGGCAGAACAACTCCACGTCGCCGATCACCTCCACCCCGGCGGCGCGGGCGAGATCCACCGACCAGTGCGGCCTGGGATGGGTCAGCGGCACGCCGGGGGAGAGCACCAGCGCCTGCACCGGTGTCCAATCGATGGCGCGCAGGTCCTGCACGGTGATGCCCGCTTCGCCGGCCTTGCGCCGCGCGGCTTCGGAATCGTCATAGGCGATCACCTGGGCGCCGCCGGCGACCAGCGCCTGCGCGGTGGCCAGGCCCGAGCCGCCGAGCCCGAAAAGGGCGACGGTCTGGTCCTTGAGCACGGTGACGGGCGTGATGGGGTGTGGAGGGCTGGCAGGAGCAGTGCTGGCGTGCGACGTCATGGCGGGCAATGTCTCGCTGAAGGCAATGGAAGCCGGCGGGCCAATCTCGCGCCTGCTCTAGCCCTCCAGGTCTCGGGAGGGAAGAGGGTTGGCGCCCTGTCGCGACCATTGGACTGTCCGCGACACAGTGACCGTAGGAAAATCCCGAGATTGACATGATCACACATTAAAAACATTGAATGTATGATCCGATGATCGGGAGGCGACGATGACAGCGAATGTGGGTGGGATCGACCGGGTGTTGAGGTTCGTGGTGGGGATCATCCTGCTGCTGGTGCCGTTCTTCGGCGGCAGCGTTCCCGCTTTGGCCGGGCTCGGCAACTGGGCATGGCTGATCGGCGCGGTGGGTCTGGTGATGCTGCTCACCGCCATTTTCCGCTTCTGCCCGGCCTATGTGCCGTTGGGCATCAAGACCTGCGGGAAGTGAACGCGCCGTGGCAGGTGCCGTGTCAGGTGCCGCGGCCAGCGTGAAGGCGCCCGGCGGAGCTGCTCCGCCGGGCCTTTTCTTGATCAGCGCAGCTTCAGGGTGGCGAGGCCGACGAGGGCCAGCACCACGGCGATGATCCAGAAGCGGATCACCACCTGCGGCTCGGTCCAGCCGAGCTGCTCGAAATGGTGGTGGATGGGCGCCATCTTGAACACGCGCTTGCCGGTGAGCTTGAACGAGGCCACCTGGACGATCACCGACACCGCTTCCAGCACGAACAGGCCGCCCACCACCGCGAGCACGATCTCGTGCTTGGTGGCCACCGCCACGGTGCCGAGCAGGCCGCCCAGAGCCAGCGAGCCGGTGTCGCCCATGAACACCTGGGCCGGCGGCGCATTGAACCACAGGAAGCCGAGGCCGGCCCCCATCACCGCGCCGCAGATCACCGCCAGCTCACCGACGCCGACCACGTAGTGGATCTGCAGGTAATCGGCGAACACCACGTTGCCCGAGAGATAGGCGATGAGGCCGAACGTGCCGGCCGCGATCATCACTGGCACGATGGCGAGGCCGTCGAGCCCGTCGGTCAGGTTCACCGCATTGCCCGCGGCGACGATGACGAAGCCGCCGAAGAACACGAAGAACACGCCGAGATCGAGCAGCAGGTCCTTGAAGAAGGGGAACGACACCGCCGTGGCGAGGCCCGGCTTGCCCACATTCATGATGACCACGACGGCCACCCCGGCGATGACGGCCTCGATGGCGAGACGGGCCTTGCCCGACAGGCCGTTGTGGGTCTGCTTGGTGACTTTCAGGTAGTCGTCATAAAAGCCGATCATGCCGAAGCCGAGGGTCACCAGCAGCACCACCCACACATAGGGGTTGGCAAGGTTCGACCACAGCAGCGTCGCCACCACGATGCCCGAGAGGATCATCAGGCCGCCCATGGTGGGCGTGCCCTTCTTAGTGAGCAGATGCGACTGGGGGCCATCGGTGCGGATGGGCTGGCCCTTGCCCTGCTTCAGCCTCAGGGTGGAAATCATGGACGGGCCGAACAGGAACACGAACAGAAGCGCCGTCACCACCGATCCGCCGGTGCGGAAGGTGATGTAGCGGAAGACGTTGAAGGCGGAGAACGACTGGTGGAGTTCGGCTAGCCATTGCAGCATGGGTCATCCCTCGAGGAGCGCGTCCTCGCTCGTACGGAAGCGTTCGGAAAGGCTCTTCACCAGCGGTCCCATGCGGCTGCCGTTGGAGCCCTTCACCATCAGCGTGTCGCCGGCGCGCAGGGCCGCCGCCACCATGGGTTCGAGATGGCTGGCATGGGCGGCATAGCCACCACGGCGCTCGCTCGGCAGCTTCTCCCACAGGGTATGCATCAGCGGCCCGCAGCAGAACACCTGGTCGATACGACCCTGGATGAGCGGTTCGGCGAGGCCCGCATGCATGGCGGCGGCGTCCTCGCCCAGCTCCAGCATGTCGCCGAGCACGGCGATGCGCCGGCCGCGCGGCCCCACCGGGGTGCGGCTCAGCACGTCGATGGCCGCCCGCATGGAGGCCGGATTGGCGTTGTAGCTCTCGTCCAGCAGGGTGGCGGTGCCGCCCTTGAGCGCCAGGGTCACGGGCACGCCGCGTCCGGGCGGCGGCTTGAGGCGGGACAGGGCGAGGGCCGCCAGCGCCAGGTCGGCCCCCACCAGCTTGGTCGCCGCCAGCACCGCCAGCATGTTTTGAACGATGTGGCGGCCCGGCACGGAGACCTTGAGGGTCACGTCGGTGCCCATCACGTCCACCACCGCCACCGAGCAGGATGGCTGCAGCGCCACCGTTTTTAGCCGCACGTCGGCGCCGGCGCTCTCGCCGAAGGTGACGATGCGCGACACGCCCTTGGCCAGAGCGGAGGCCTTCAGGCGCTCGAACAGGGGATTGTCGAGGTTGAGGACGGCCGTGCCGGCCGGCTCCAGGCCGTCGAAGATCTCCGCCTTGGCATCGGCGATCTCCTCGATGCCGGAGAATTGGGCGATGTGCACCGGTTCCACCGTGGTGATGATGGCCACATGGGGCCGCACCAGCTTCACCAGCGGGGTGATCTCGCCGGGATGGTTCATGCCGATCTCGAACACGCCGTAGCGCGCCTCGCGCGGCAGCCGGGCGAGGGAGAGGGGCACCCCCCAGTGATTGTTGTAGGAGGCGGCCGAGGCATGGGTCTCGCCGTCGGCGCCCAGCGCCAGGCGCAGCGCCTCCTTGGTGGTGGTCTTGCCCACCGAGCCGGTGACCGCGACGATCCCCGCCCCCGAGCGGGCGCGGGCGGCGCCGGCAAGGTCGCGCAGGGCGGCGAGCACGTCGTCTACCAGCAGCAGCGGCGCCTCGGCGCCGAAGCGCTCCGCCTTGCTTTTCTCCACCACCGCGACGGCGGCACCGGCCTTCAGCGCCGTTTCCACATAATCATGGCCATCGGAATTCTCGCCGGCGATGGCGAAGAAGGCGTCGCCCGGGCTGAGGGTCCGGCTGTCGATGGAGATGCCGGTCACCCCATCGGCGGTGAACGCCCGGGGGGTGGCCGCCATGGCGGTCGTCATTTCATCGCGGCCGTAGAGACGCCGCGCACCGCTGCTCATGCCCGCACCTCCGTCAAAGCGGCGAGAACTTCCGCCGCATCCGAGAATGGATGTGTGCGGTCGCCGATGATTTGGCCCGTTTCGTGGCCTTTTCCCGCCACCACCAGCGCATCCCCCGCTTCCATCATGGCGATGGCGGTATGGATGGCCTCCCGGCGGTCGCCGATCTCGCGGGCGCCGGGGGCGGCGGCGAGGATCTCGGCGCGGATGGCGGCCGGGGTTTCGCTGCGGGGATTGTCGTCGGTGACGATCACCACATCGGCCTTTTCGGTGGCGATGGCGCCCATGATGGGGCGCTTGCCCCGGTCGCGGTCACCGCCACAGCCGAACACCACCATGAGCCGACCCTTCACCGCCCCCCGTAGGGTGTCGAGCACCGCTGCCAGCGCCTCGGGCTTGTGGGCATAGTCCACGAACACCGGCCGGGCGGGATCGTCGCCGATCCGCTCCAGCCGCCCCGGCACCCCCTTCAGGGTGGTGAGGGCGCTCAGGGCGGCGTCGCGATCGGCACCGCAGGCGATGGCAAGGCCGGCGGCCACCAGCGCATTGTCGGCCTGGAACCGACCCGCCAGCGGCAGCAGGATCTCGTCGCCGCCGCCAAAGCGGATACGCTGGCCGGTGCCCTCGGGGGTAATGTCCAGCACCTCGATGGTGGCGCCGGCGAAATCGTCGCCAAAGGAGAGGGTGCGCAGGTCCCGCGTCTCGGCCCAGGCGAGGGCGGTGGCCGCATAGGGGGCGTCCAAGACACCCACGGCGGTGGCGTCGGGTGGTAGCAGCTCGGTGAACAGCCGCAGCTTGGCCTTGAAATAGGCCTCCACGGTGGGGTGGTAGTCCAGATGGTCGCGGCCGAGATTGGTGAAGGCCCCGGCGGTGAGGCGCACGCCGTCCAGCCGGCGCTGGTCGAGCCCGTGGGAGGAGGCTTCCAACGCCATATGGGTGATGCCTTCCCCCGCCAGCCGGTCGAGGGTGGCGTGCAGGTCCACCGGATCGGGCGTGGTGAGGCTGCCATAGGTGACGGCATCCGGCGTCACCACGCCGATGGTGCCGAGATAGGCGGCCCGATGGCCGAGGGTCTCCCAGATCTGCCGCAGGAAATACGCGACGGAGGTCTTGCCGGCGGTGCCGGTGACGGCGGCGATCACCGCCGGCTGGCGGGTATGCAGCCGCGCCGCGGCGAGGGCGAGGGAGCGGCGCACATCGAGCGAGAAGGCGAACGCCACATGGGCGTAGGAGCCGCCGGCGGGCGGCGCGGGCAGCGGCGCCACCGGCTCCAGCAGCACGGCGGTGGCGCCCCGGGCCACCGCATCGGCGATGAAGCGGGCGCCGTCCGCATGGGTGCCGGGGATGGCGACGAACAAGAAGCCCGGCTTCACCTTGCGGCTGTCGGAGGTCACCCCCTCGATGCGCTGCGCGGCGGCGTGGGGCGCGAGAATGTGGGCGTGGCCGCCGAGAAGGGATCCGAGGGAGTGGTGTGTCATCGGATCTCCTCATGGCACCGGCGTGGGGCCGGGATCAAGGGTTGTTGCCGCGCGGGCGGCACAACGGGAGCGGCGCATCAGCGGCTGGCCGTCACCTTCTGTCCGGCGTTGCGCAGCATTTCCTCGGCAGAGGGCAGGTTCTGGCGCGGCGGCACGCCGAGCATGGGGGCGATGCGCTCCACCACCTTGCCGGCGGTGGGCGCCGCGTTCCAGCCGGAGGTGGCGAAGCCATAGGTTTCCGGGGTGGCCTTGGGCTCGTCCAGCATGATGAGCACGAGATATTGCGGCCGGTCCATGGGGAAGATGGCGGTGAACGAGGTGAGCAGCTTGTGCTTGGCATATCGCCCGTTCACCACTTTCTCGGCGGTGCCGGTCTTGCCGCCGACCATGTAGCCGGCGATGTCGGCCTTCTTGGCGGTGCCCTTCTCGGCGTTGAGGCGCATGATGTAGCGCATCTTGTCCGAGGTTTCAGTCTTCAGCACCTTGGTTCCCAGCTTCTGCGCCTCTTCCTGGTTGCGCTTGATGAAGGTGGGCGGGATGAGATAGCCGCCGTTGACCATGGAATTGACCGCCATGACGGCCTGCAGCGGCGCCACGGACAGGCCGTGGCCGAAGGCGATGGTGGCCGAGCTCAGCTCGCCCCAGTTCTTCGGCACGATGGGCAGCGAGCTTTCCGGCAGCTCGGTGCGCAGGCGGTCGAGCTGGCCCATCTTCCGCAGGAACGCCTTGTGGGCCTCGACCCCCAGAGACAGCACCATCTTGGCGGTGCCGATGTTGGAGGAGACGAGGAAGATCTCAGGCACGCTCAGAACCCGGTTCTCGGCGTGATAGTCGGAGATCTTGAAGCGGCCGAAATGCAGAGCGCTGCGGGCATCGAACGACGAGTTGAGGCCGATCTTGCCGCTGTCCAGTGCCATGGCGAAGGACATGGCCTTGAAGGTGGAGCCCATCTCGTAGACGCCGGTGGTGAGGCGGTTGAGATAGGCGTCGTCAGCCGGGTTGCCGGGCACGTTGGGATCGAAATCCGGCAACGAGACCATGGAGACAATCTCGCCGGTGTTGACGTCGGTGACCACGGCCATGGCGTGCAGGGCGGAGAACTTCTCCTTCGCCTTCATCAGCTCGTCGCGCACCGCATGCTGCACCCGCATGTCGATGGAAAGCTGCACGGGCTCCTGCTGGCGGTCGGTGGCGAACCCGGCCATGTGCAGGTCGGACAGGCCGCGTCCGTCGATCCATTTCTCGATGCCGGCGATGCCCTGGTTGTCCACGTTCACGCCGCCGATCACGTGCGACAGGATGGGGCCATCGGGATAGATGCGGCGGTTCTCCCGGAGGAAGCCGATACCCGGCAGGCCGAGCCGGTAGATGGCGCGCTGCTGGGTCGGGGTGATCTCCCGCTTCAGCCAGGCGAAGCCCTTGCCGGAGTTGAGCCGCTTGCGGGTCTCTTCCACATCGAGGTCGGGCAGGATCTTGAGCAGGCCCTCCAGCGCCTCGTCGGGATCGATGAGGCGGCGCGGCTCGGCGAACAGCGACGGCGACTTCACGTCGATGGCGATGATATCGCCATTGCGATCGACGATGTCCGGCCGCGCCGAGGAGACGGCGTCGGACCCGCGCCCGCGGGTGGCGCCGGGATCGGAGGTGAGCGCGAGATGGGTGAGCTGGGCGCCGATGGCGGCGAACACCAGGCAGAAGGCCCCCATCACCAGCCGGATGCGGCTGCGCCCGACGGCCTCGGCGGAGCCGCGATCAAGGCCGAACAGGCCGCGCACGAACCCGCGTCCGCTGCGATAGGCCAGCCCGCCCACGTCGGCGAATAGGCGCGCCAGCAGGCGGCCGAGGCCCAGGAGCATCGCCAGCAGCAGGGCGCCGAAGCGGCCGGCGCCGCGGGCGACGCCGCGTCCGGCGAGGATCAGGAGGCCGTTGAGGGCGTCGGTGAGGCTGGCGTCCGATGCGGGCCTGGCGACGCGGCCGTCAGGGTCGGCGGCGTTCGGTTCGGGCGCGGACGGGTCGGGGGGCAGCTGGGACGTGGGCTTGGACATGGGGACCTCGTCAACGTCCGCTGAGGAAACCGTTGAAGAACGTGCGCACCGCATCGGGCGCCTGGGCGGGCTCGGCGGCAGCGACGGGCGCGGCGACCGGCGGCAGGACGGCCGACGGGGGCGCCGGGCGCGGGGGCGCGACGGGGCGGGCCTGCGAGGGTCGGGGCGCCAGCGCCGTGTTGGCGGGCACGGTGAGCGGCTTGGAGGGCGGCGGCCTCAGGGCGGACGCGGCCGGCGCCGTACTACCCGTCGCGCCGCTGCCCGGCGCCGTGGGGGTCACCGGTCCGCGGCTGACGGAAGAGGTGACGAGCGGTGTGTCTTCCAGCGCCTCGATGATGCCGCCGATACCGTCGTTGCCGCTGCTCGGACGCTCCGGCAGGCTGGCGAGATCGGAGATGGAATCGACGTCGAGCCGCTTCAGGTCCAGGTGGCGCTCCACCAGGCCCTGTATGTACATGGGAGAGGTGCGACGGGCCCATTCCGCCTTCAGCACGCCGATAACCTCGCGCTCCTTGCGGATCTGGCTGCGCAGGGTGGCGAGCCGCTCGGCCTCGGCGGTGGACGCGTATTTGAGCTGGTACACCACCGCTGCGGTGATCAGCAGCGCGCCGACCATCACGATGTTGGCGACACGAAACATTCTTTCAACGTCTCCGCCCATGCCGTTGCGGTGAGGGGGCGGGAAGAAGCCCCATCAAGTCACCGCCCGGATGCGCCGGAGCGTTCGTACGTTCGGCCGCGCGAAGCTTCGCGGACCTGGCGCGCGGATTGTCTGCCACTTCGTCGGGACCGGGCTCCACCGCACCCTTCGCCACGAGGCGGAAGGCGGGTTCCGGTCCTTCTCCGAGCGGCAGATGGCGCGACGCGGACGGTGCCTTTACCCTGTTTGCCAGAAAAGTCTTAACGATCCTGTCTTCCAGGGAATGGAAGGTCACAACCACCAGTCGACCACCCGGCTTCAGCACCCGCTCGGCCGCCGCCAGGGCGTCCACCAGCTCCTGCAGCTCCTCGTTCACGGCGATGCGCAGGGCCTGGAAGGTGCGGGTGGCGGGGTGGATCTCCCCCGGCTTCGCCCAAACCACCCGGGCGACGATTTCGGCCAGTTGGGCGGTGCGGGTGATGGGCGCCTCGGCGCGGGCCTTGACGATGGCGCGGGCGATGGCGCGCGAGTGCCGCTCTTCGCCGAAAGTCCACAGGATATGGGCGAGGCGCACCTCGTCGAGGCTGGCCACCACGTCGGCGGCGGAAAGCCCATCGCCGCCCATGCGCATGTCGAGGGGACCGTCGCGGCGGAAAGAGAAGCCGCGCTCCGCCTCGTCGATCTGCATGGACGACACGCCGATGTCCAGCACCACGCCGTCGAGGGGCGTGAAGCCTTCCTGCTCCGCCAGAGCGTCGAGTTCGGAAAAGCGCCCTTCCACCAGCCGCAGGCGGCCGCCGGAGGCCGCCACCAGGGCCTGGCCGCCGGCGATGGCGGTGGGGTCGCGGTCGATGGCGAGCACCCGGCAGTCGGCGGCCTTCAGGATGGCGCCGGTATAGCCCCCCGCGCCGAAGGTGCCGTCCACATAGGTGCCGGCGTCCTTCGGCGCGAGATGCGCGAGAACCTCACGGAGCATCACCGGGAGATGACGGGCCGGTCCGCCTACGGCGTCGGTGGGGCCGACCCCGTGGCCCGTCGTCATTCTGTGTTGCCCCCTGGGTTCGCGGCTCGGGAGCCGATGGCCCGGCGCAGCTCGCGCACCCTTTGGGTGGCCTCCGCGAGATGCGCCTTCAGCCGCTCCGGTTCCCAGATGCGGAATTTGTGCCCGAGCCCCACGAACGCCACCTGATCGGTGATGCCGGCGTGGGCCTTGAGTGTTTCGGTCAGCACCACCCGGCCTTCCGGATCGATGCGTAATGTCTCGCTGGTGCCGTAGAGCGCGGCGGCCAGCTCCTCGCGTTCCTCGGAATAGGGCGGGTAGCGGTCGATCAGCGCGTCGATCTCGCCGATCAGCCGGTTGCCGCCCGCATCCAGCGCGGGCTCGGCGAGGCTCGGGTGGCAGTACAGGCCCTCCGCGCCATCCTTGGCGAGCACCGTCCGATACGGCGCCGGGATGGAAACCCGGCCCTTGGCGTCGAGGCGCATCGTGTAGGTGGACACGAAGCGGTCCATAGGAGCGCTCCTCGGCGCCGGGGTGCCTTCAGGTACAGCGGGCAGCTCTTGCGAGGACGCGCCCGGCGACGGCGGGAGCCGTCCGACATGTTCTTGGGTAAGAATGGGCTAACATGGGAAAACATGGGCGTCAATGGAATCGGGCGGGCGGAGGACCCTCTCGCGGCGCCGGTCCGACCGGTGATGGCCTCTGCCGTGGGGGTACAAAAGGTGGGGCTTTGGCTAGGATGGCGGCTGTCGCCGCGCGGCGTTCGGATGGGGATGAGCGCACCATGGGTTCCCGCCTCTATTGGCTCGCCACCCTTGGTGCGCTGCTCGCCGGCCTGGCTCTGCTGGTGCTGGAGCCGGCGGTGATGGGCGATGTCCGCAATGACCTGTTCGATGCCTATCAGCGGGCCGATCCGCCGCCGTTCGACGCCGACCTGCCGGTGCGCATCGTCGACATCGACGACGCCGCCCTCGCCCGCGTCGGCCAATGGCCCTGGCCGCGGACCACTCTGGCGCGGCTGGTAGACCAACTTGCGGCAGCGGGTGCGGCGGTCGTCGCCTTCGACATGGTGTTCGCCGAGCCCGACCGGCTCGATCCCGCCCGGATCGCCGCCGAGCTGCCGGCGGAGATCCGGCCGCGCCTTGCGGCGCTGCTGGCCGACCGGGAGCCGAGCGACGCCCGCCTCGCCCGCGCCTTCGCCGCTGTGCCCACGGTGTTGGGGGCGGTGCTGACGCAGGGGCCGGGCGGCGCCTATCCGGTCAAATGGGGGCTCGCCGTCGCCGGCGACGACCCAGTGGCCCAGCTGCCGCATTTTTCCGGCGCGGTGGCGCCCCTGCCGGAGTTCGCCCAGGCGGCGGCCGGCATCGGCGCCCTCAACTGGCTGCCGGATCGCGACCAGGTCGTGCGGCGGGTGCCGCTGCTGCTCGATCTCGATGGACGCCTGGTGCCCGGCCTGGCCGCCGAGGCGCTGCGGGTGGCGCAGGGCGCGTCCACCTATCTGGTACGGGCCACCGGGGCGAGTGGGGAGAGCGCGTTCGGCGCCGCGCGGGGCCTCGTCTCCGTGCGCATCGGCGCTTTCACCATCCCCGCCGATGCGGCGGGTGCGGTGCGGGTGCGGTTCGGGGCCAGCGATCCGCACCGTTTCGTCTCCGCCGCCGATGTGCTGGAGGGCCGCCTCGCCGACGATGCGATGGCCGGCCGGATCGTGCTGGTGGGCACCAGCGCCGCCGGCCTCAAGGACACCCGAGCCACCCCCATCGCCGCTGCGCTGCCGGGGGTGGAGGTGCAGGCCCAACTCTTGGAGCATATGCTGCGCGGCGCCCGGCTGGTGCGGCCCGATTGGGCCCGGGGGGCGGAACTGGCGCTGGCGGCGCTGCTCGGCCTTGGCCTCGCTTTGGCGTTGCCCCGGGTGCCGGCGCTGGCCGCCGGGGCCGGCGTCGCGCTGGTGCTGGGGGCGCTGGCGGCCGGCTCCTGGCTGGCGTTCCGCCGCGCCGACCTCCTGCTCGATCCCATGGGGCCTGCGGCCACTGCCCTCCTGGTCTATGGCGTGGGCGTGCTGGCGCTCTACCGGCAGGAGCAGCGGCAGAAGGCGTGGGTGCGCGCGGTGTTCGGCCGGTTCGTGGCGCCGGCGGTGGTGGCCAGGCTCGCCGAAGCGCCCGACCGGCTGGCCCTGGGCGGCGAGACCCGCGAGCTCACCATCCTGTTCTGCGACTTGAGGGACTTCACCACTCTGTCGGAGACCCTGGACGCGCAGGCGCTGACGCGCTTCATGAACGCCTATCTCACCCCCATGACCGAGGTGGTGCTGGCCCATGGTGGCACCATCGACAAATATATCGGCGACGCCATCATGGCGTTCTGGAATGCGCCGCTGGACGAGCCTGCCCATGCCCGCAAGGCGGCTCTGTGTGCCCTTGCACTGGTGCGCCGGCTGGAGGCGCTCAACGCCGACTGGCGGGCGGCGGCGGAGCGGGAGGGGCGGGTGTGGCGGCCGGTGCGCTGCGGCGTGGGCCTCGCCACCGGGCCCTGCTGTGTGGGCAATCTCGGCTCTGAGCAGCGGCTCGAATATTCCTGCCTCGGCGACGACGTGAACCTCGCCTCCCGCATCGAGGGGGCCACCAAGGGCTTCCACACCGACATCCTGGTGTCGGAGGCGACCCGGGCCGCCGCCGGCAGCCTCGCCTTCCTGGAGGTCGGAGCGCTGACCCTGAAGGGCAAGTCCAGGCCGAGCCGGCTGTTTCTGCTGGCCGGAGATGCGGCGTTCGCCAGCTCCGAAGGGTTCCGCCTTTTGGCCCAGCGCCACCAGCACCTGCTGGCGACGCAGGCGGCAGGCGAGCGCGCCGCCGTACGGGCGCTGGCCGCCGAGCTGGCGCGGAGCGCGCCCGAGCGGCTGCGGCCCTTCTATGAAGGCTATGGGGACCGGAGCGCCTGAGGCGCCCCGATCAGGCCGGCTCCGGCACCGGAACCGGGGCGAGCGCCCCCACGGTCTTCAAGGCGAACAGATAGACCAGGGCCACTTCGTCCAGCCGGTCGAAGCGGCCGGCGGCGCCGCCGTGGCCCGCATCCATATTGGTGCGCAGCAGGAGCGGCGCGGTGCTGGTCTTGGCGGCCCGCAGCCGCGCCACCCATTTGGCCGGCTCCCAATAGGTCACCCGCGGATCGGTGAGGCCGGCCAGAGCGAAGATGGCCGGATAGGCGGCGGCATGCACATTATCCACCGGCGAATAGCCGCGCATGCGGGTGAAGGCGTCCGGATCTGTGATGGGATTGCCCCATTCCGGCCATTCCGGCGGCGTCAGCGGCAGGGTGTCGTCCAGCATGGTGGTGAGCACGTCCACGAACGGCACCTCGGCGACGATGCCGGCGAACAGCTCCGGCCGCATGTTGGCGATGGCCCCCATGAGCATGCCGCCGGCCGAGCCGCCATGGGCGACGATGCCCTCGGGCCGGGTGAATTTCTCCGCCACCAGATGCTCCGCCACCGCGATGAAATCGGTGAAGGTGTTGGTCTTGTGGGTCAGCTTGCCGTTGGCATACCAGCGCCAGCCCTTGTCGGTGCCACCGCGGATGTGGGCGATGGCATAGATGAAGCCGCGATCCACCAGGGAGAGCCGGCTGGTGGAGAAGCTGGCCGGTATGGTGATGCCATAGGCCCCATAGCCATAGAGCAGCAGCGGGGCGGAGCCATCCAGCGCCGTGCCCTTGCGATAGAGCAGGGAGACCGGCACGGTTTCCCCATCGGCCGCGGGGGCGAAGATGCGGCGGGTGACATAATCCGCCGGATCATGGCCCGAGGGCACTTCCTGGCGCTTCAGCAGGGCGCGGGCGCGGTCCGCCATATCGTAGGACCACACCTCGGACGGCGTGGTCATGGAAGCATAAGTGAAGCGCACCTCGGTGGTGTCGAAGGCAAAGCCGGGGTGCAGCCCCAGGGCATAGGCCTCCTCGTCGAACGCCACTGCATGCTCGGCGCCGGTGTCGAGGGCCCGCACGATGATGCGCGGCAGGCCCGCCTCCCGCTCCAGCCGCGCCATATGGTGGGCAAACACCGTGTGGCTCAGGATCATGCGGCCGGGAGCATCGGGCACCAGATCGCGCCAATGGGCCCGCTCGGGGGTCGCAGTGGGGGTGGTGACGATCTTGAAGTCTTCGGCCCCGTCGGCATTGGTGAGCAACACCAGACTGTCCACGCCGGCAAGGGCGGGGTGATGCTCCACCTCATAGCGTACCCCGGGGGTGCGGGCCGCCACCAGCCGCGGCGGCGCCGCCGGATCAGCGAGATCGATGAGGTGGACCTCGGAGGTCTCGTGATCGCCGCAGGAAATGAGGCCGAAGGCGCGGGACTGGGTTTCGCCCAGCGACACGAAGAAGCCCTTGTCCGGCTCCTCATAGATCAGCACATCAGCCTCGGGGGCGGTGCCGATGTGGTGGCGGAACACCTTGGAGGGGCGGTGCTCCGCATCGCGCCGGATATAATAGAGCGCCGCGCCATCGGTGCTCCACAACAGATCGCCGGTGGTCTCGGTGATGATGTCCGGCAAGGCGGTGCCGGTGGCGAGCTCGCGCACCCGCAGGGTGTGAAGTTCGGAGCCCTGCTCGTCCACCGCCCAGGCGAAGCGCTGATGGTTGGGGCTGTGGCGCCAGCCGCCGAGGTGGAAATAGGCCTTGCCGGCGGCTTCCTGGTCGCCATCCAGCAGGATTTCCTCCGGCCCCTCAGGCCAGGGCTTGCGGCAGGCGAGGGGGTGCTGGCCGCCCTCGCGATGCCGGCTGTAATAGGCAAATGGGCCGTCCGGGGCCGGGACGGTGGAATCGTCTTCCTTGATGCGGCCGCGCATCTCCGCCACCAGCGCCTGCTTCAGGCCCTCCAGCGGCGCGAAATAGGCGTCCGCATAGGCGTTTTCCGCCTCCAGATAGGCGCGGATGTCGGCGGCGAGCAGCTTGGGGTCACGCATCACGTCGCGCCAATTGTCGGCGCGCAGCCACGCATAATCATCGGTGAGGGGGACGCCGTGAACGGTGCGGGTGGTGGGGCGGCGGTCGGCGTGTGGAGGCTCAAGCGCCGCCATAATCGGCTCCTTCATCGGTCTCGAGGGTCAAGGCGGTGCCGTTCATGCAGAAGCGCAGGCCAGTGGGCGCCGGTCCGTCTGGAAACACATGGCCCAGGTGGCTGTCGCAGCGGGCGCAGCGCACCTCGATCCGGCGCATGCCATAAGAGGTATCTTCGTGCGTCACCAGCGCCTCGGGTGAGACCGGGGAGAAGAAGCTGGGCCAGCCAGTGCCGGAATCGTATTTCGCCTCGGAGCGGAACAGCGGCGCACCGCAGGCCACGCAGCGATAAAGGCCGATGCGCTTCTCGTCCCAATAGGGGCCGGTGAAGGCGCGTTCGGTGCCGTGCTCGCGGGCGACGCGGAACTGCTCAGGCGTCAGACAGGAGCGCCATTCCGCCTCGCTTTTGACGACCTTGGCTTCGGATTCCCGGTCCGCAGGAGTTGGGCCGGACGATGGATTGGTCATGGGACCCCCGCTGTGCTCGGGATGCGACGTTGAAGAGGTAGGCACCCCTGCCGCCCGTGACAAGGCACAGGCCCGTCAAAAGCCGCGCGCCCGGCCGCTTCCGCTTTGCACAAATGCTTGACGGAAGTACATGGGCGGGGCGGAATTTCTACTTGCATTTGCGGAACGGCGAACATACCACGTCAATGATGCAGAAGGGGTGGAAGCGGTCGTTTTCCGCTTTTTCGGCATCTCGGGCCCGGATGGGGCAGGCGCCTCAGGCGTATTGCCGGTCGCGGGCATGGTTTCGTTTGCAGGCACAAAGAAAGTCCCATGAACGACGAAACGGAATCGACTCCCTTCATTGCTCTGGTCGCGGATATCGTGTCGGCTTATGTCAGCAACAATTCCGTGGACTCTGCGGAACTGCCGGCATTGATCGGTGACGTGCATGCTGCGTTGCAGCGGATCACGCAGGTGGAGAGCGAGCCGGAGGTCGAGCCGCTGAAGCCGGCCGTGCCGGTGAAAAGGTCGATCACGCCGGATTTCATCATCTGCCTGGAAGACGGCAAGAAGTTCAAATCGCTGAAGCGGCACCTGCGCACGCAGTACAATATGACGCCGGAGCAGTACCGGGAGAAGTGGGGACTGCCCGCTGATTACCCGATGGTCGCGCCCAATTACGCCGCCGCCCGCTCCGAGCTCGCCAAACAGATGGGCCTCGGCCAACAGCGCCGCGGGCGCTGAGCGTCGCGCGGCTTCAGGTCGGCGTTGATCCGAAGCGCGGGCGGCGGCGCCCGCGCTTGTCTTTCCGGCCTGGCGGCTGCGGTCGCCGCGGAGTGGCCACGAGGGTGGCGCTCGCGAACGCGTCCGGCGGCTTTGGTCCCGGCGGCTGCCGACGTCGTTCGCAGACCGATGCGAAGGGCGACCGGGGCGTTCAGCCCAGCCAGATGCCCACCAGCGCGGCGGCGATGATCCACAAGGCGATGTTGCCCCACAGCGCCCGCTTGGCCTCGGCGCGGCCGATGCCGTCGAGGGAGTCCGCCGACAGGTGGATGCCGTCGCGGGTGGCCTCGTCCAGCTGCTCCACCACCCGCGCGGTGCGGCTGAGCAGGCCAGGCAGAGTGGTGGCGAAATGGCCCACCTCGCCCAGCCCCATGCCGGCGCGCTGCAAGTGCCCCACCGGGCCGAGATTGCGGGCGATCCAGTCTTCCACCACCGGCGCCGCCGTGCTCCACATGTTGAGCTGCGGATCCAGCGACCGGGCGACGCCTTCCACCACCACCATGGTCTTCTGCAGCAGCAGCAGCTCCGGCCGCGTCTGCATGTCGAACAAAGCGGTCACCTCCAGCAGCAGGGCCAGGAGGCGGGCCATGGAGATCTGGTCGGCGCTGCGCGAATGGATGGGTTCACCGATGGCGCGGATGGCCAGAGCGAAATCATCCACCGAATGGTGGAACGGCACATAGCCGGCCTCGAAATGCACTTCGGCCGTGCGCCGCCAGTTGCGGGTGATGAAGCCGTAGAGGATCTCCGCCAGGAACCGACGTTCCTTGAGGCCGAGCCGCCCCATGATGCCGCAATCCACCACCACCAGGCGGCCCTGGGCATCCACGAACAGGTTGCCGGGGTGCATGTCGGCGTGGAAGAAGCCGTCGCGCATGGCCTGGCGCAGGAAGGACTGCATCACGATCCGGGCGATCTCCTTGGGATCATGCCCGGCGGCGATGATCGCCTCCTTGTCGGAGAGCTTGATGCCGTCGATCCACTCGGTGGTCAGCACGTCGCGGGTGGAGCGGTCCCAATCCACCCGGGGCACGTGCAGGTCGGGATCGTCCTTGGTGTTTTCCGCGAGCTCCGCATAAGCGGCGGCTTCCAGGCGCAGGTCCATCTCCATGGAGACGGAGCGGGCCAGGGTTTCCACCACCTGTTCCAGCCGCAGCCGGCGCGCCTCGGTGAAATTCGCCTCGGCAAAGCGCGCCAGCCGGCGGAAGCTCGCCATGTCGGCGGAAAAGCGCCGGTGCAGGCCCGGGCGCAGCACCTTCACCGCCACCGCGCGGCGGGTGCCGTCGGGGTCCACCACTTCGGCCTTGTGCACCTCGGCGATGGAGGCGGCGGCCACCGCCGGCCCGAAGGTGGCGAACACGGCGTTCAGGGGCCGCTCGAAGGCGTCGGTGACGATGGCTTCCGCCACCTGCTGGCCGAACGCCGGCATGCGGTCCTGCAACACTTCGAGGTCGCGGGCCACCGCCGCGCCCACCACATCCGGACGGGTGGCCAGGAACTGGCCGAGCTTCACATAAGAGGGGCCGAGCCGGGACAGAGCGGCGGAAAAGCGCGCCGCCCGCGTGCCGGCATCCTTGCGGGCGATAAGGCGCGCGAGCCGCAGCAGCGGCCGGGCCAGCGGCGGCACGGTGGCCGGCGACACCAAAGAGAGCACGCCCTCGCGCGCGAGCACGTAACCGGCACGGGCGAGCCGTGCCGCATCGGCGACAAGAAAGATCACGTCAGGCGCCTTTCGGCCGGGTCCGCCCGGCCATCAGATCCGAAAACCCCAGTGCAGCGCCACCACGCCGCCGGTCATGCGCATGAAGTCCACCCGGCCGAAGCCGGCGTCGCGCATCATCTGGGCGAAGGTGTCCGCATTGGGGAAGCGGCGGATGGATTCCACCAGATACTGGTAGGGCTCGGCATCGCCGGCCACCCGCCGGCCGATCTCCGGGATCACCTTGAAGGAATAGGTCTCGTAGATCTTGTCCAGCAGCGGCACGTCGACCTTGGAAAATTCCAGCACGAAGGCGCGGCCGCCGGGCTTCAGCACCCGGCGCATCTCCTGGAGCGCCTTGGGGATGCGCGGCACGTTGCGGATGCCGAAGGCGATGGTGACGGCGTCGAAGCTGCGGTCGGCGAACGGCAGCTCCTCGGCGTTGGCGTCCTGGAAGTCCACCTTGGTCGAGAGGCCGCGCTTCTCGGCGCGCTCGCGGCCCACCTGGAGCATCTCGGTATTGATGTCGGCCACCGTCACCCGGGTGCCGGGGCCGCCAGCCTCGGCGACCCGGAAGGCCACATCTCCGGTGCCGCCGGCGAGGTCGAGCAGGTGGAACGGGCGGTCGTTCACCGGCGGGCGCAGCTTGGAAACCAGCGCGTCCTTCCAGACCCGGTGCATGCCGGCGGACATGAAATCGTTCATGATGTCGTAGCGACGGGCCACCTTGTGGAACACGTCGTCCACCAGCGCCTGCTTCTCGACGAGCGGGATGGTGCGATAGCCGAAATGGGTCTGAGAGACCTGCTCGGACGCCTGCGGGGCAGGCTCGGCCGCGGCCGACGTCGGCGACGGGAACGGGGCGGAATTCGGGTCCGTCATGATGGGTCGACACCACGTACGCTGTTCTTAACGGGGCGGGACCTTAACGGATGATGGCGCGCGATGCCATGTCGGTGGACATATCGCCCGTGCGCCCGAACGTCTCCGGGCGCGGCGCGCCGCAGCGGGGCGCCGGAGCCGAGAGAGTGGGAGTGGAGACGTGAACGGAAAGCTGCCTCCCCCGCTCAGCGTGACGAGCGGGAGGGCTTGCCGAGGCCCGAGACATCGAATTCGAGGCCGTCGCGGCTGTAGCGCGGTTCAGACGGCTTGCTGGTGAGCGAGCCGGGAAATGGCAGGCCGCCGATCTTCAACCCGCGCTTGCGCTTGCGATCCGCAATTTCCTTCCGCATCGGAAAGAGTGGAATGTTGATTGTGATGGTCATAGCCGCTCTCCAACTGTATTGGCCGGTACAAGTCGGCAAAGAAATGTAACGATCTTTAACAATTTCGTAACATATCCATGCCGCGAGGGCGTGCATCTATGGCACTCCCCCATCACGCCTCCGGAAGGGGGCGTTTATTTGGCCTTGATGGGTGTGAAGCAGGGCTTATTCGAGATGGCCATCGAGCCATTGGTGATGTGGTTAAGCAAGTCTATACGACGGCGGCCTGAGACAGGCGCCACTGGGCCAGCATGGCGCGCAGGGCAGCCGGCTTTAGGGGCTTGTGGAGGATCACCATTTCGGCGGCGTGGGCGGCTTCGCGCACGGCCTGGGTGCGATCGGCGGTGATCAGTACGGCGGGAAGCTTCCCCAATTTCCACCGCAGCGACATCACCGCGTCGATGCCGGAGCCGCCATCCAGGTGGTAATCCACTAGGGCCATATCGGGCGGGGCCTTGGCCTCGTGCACGGCGGCCAGGGCGGAGGTGGCATCGCTCGCCGTCATCACGGTGCAGCCCCAGCCGGTCAACAGCAGGCGCATGCCTTCGAGGATGGCCGGCTCGTTGTCGATGACCAGCAGGCACAGGCCCGCCAGGGGCGCGCCGGCCGGGGTGGGGCGCGGGGTGCAGGAACTGCTCTCGGGCACGGGCACCGACAGCGGCATCTCCAGGGCGAACACCGAGCCCTTGCCCTGCACCGAACGCAGCGCGATGGGGTGATCGAGCACCCGGGCGATGCGCTCGACGATGGACAGGCCGAGCCCGAGGCCTCGCGCCACCCGGGCCCCCTGGTCGAGGCGCTGGAACTCCTCGAACACGGTCTTCTGCTGGGCGGAGGGGATGCCGATGCCGGTGTCCCAGACCTCGACCCGCATGCGCCCGCGCGCCCGGCGGCAGCCCACCAGAATGCGGCCCTGGGGGGTATATTTGATGGCGTTGGAAATCAGGTTCTGCAACAGCCGCCGCAACAGCCGCCGATCGGAGCGCACCGCCAGGGTGCTCGGCACGAACCGCAGGTCCAGATTCTTCTCGCGGGCCAGCGGCTCGAATTCGATCTTCAGCTGCTTGAGCACCTCGTTGATGCGCAGCGGCGCGACCTCGGGCTTGAGGGCGCCGCTGTCGAGGCGGGAGATGTCGAGCAGGGCGCCGAGGATTTCCTCCACCGCCTCCAGCGAGGCATCCACATTGGCGGCCAGTCGCCGCTCCTCCGGCCACTTGGCCCGTTCCACCAGGCTGGTGACATAGAGCCGGGCGGCGTTGAGCGGCTGCAGAATGTCGTGGCTGGCGGCGGCGAGAAAGCGGGTCTTCGACAAATTGGCGTCGTCGGCGGCGGCCTTGGCGCTCTCCAGCGCCCGGTTCAGGCGCTCCAGCTCCTCGGTGCGCTCGCGCACGCGCCGTTCCAAGGTTTCATTGGCCCGCTCCAGCGCCTGGGCGGCCTCCACCGAGGCGGTGATGTCGGTGAAGGTCACGGCGATGCCGCCATCGGGCATGGGATCGGAGCGGGTCTCCACCACCAGCCCGCGCTGGTGCAGCCGCTCCGAGAAGGTCGGCGCCGGATGGACATAGCGGGCGAGGCGGGCGGACAAGTCCTGAGCCCGAATCTGAGCCCGCGCCGCATCCGGCTCCTCGTCATAGGGCACGTTGGCGAGAATGTCGCGCAGAGCGGCGCCGACCGTGTAGCAGTCGGCGGGCAGCTCCAGCATCTCGCCGAACTGCCGATTCCAGCACACCAGCTTCAATTCTCGGTCGAACACGGCAATGCCCTGGTGCACATGGTCGATGGCGCTCTGCAGCAGCTCGCGATTGTACTGGATCGCGGCGGAGGCATCGTCGAGCAGCTTCAGGGCGGCCTTGGCGGACACGTCGCGCTTGCGCAGCAGCAAGGAGAGCACCAGCCGCGAGGAGGCCGCGCCCACCGCCGCCGCCAGCAGGTGCTCGGCGTGGCGCACGGTGGCGGCATCGGCCTCGCGCTTGGGATCGAGGCTGACATTGTGCACCCGGGCGAAGGTCTGGAAGGCCGCCTGCGCGCGCTCCTGTCCCAGATAGCGCTCCACGGTGCCGATCACCTCGCCCATGGTGACGGTGGAACGCCAGCGCAGGAAGGCCGGGCGGTGGGGCGGGCGATCCGGGCTCTGGCCGACGAACACATCGGCCTGGACCCGCTCGATGGCGCTCTGCCGGGTCAGGAACGAGACGACCACCAGCACGAGCGTATTGATGGCAAGGCTCCAGGCCACCCCATGGGCCAGGGGACCGGCGGTGAGGCCGAACAGGGCGGTGGGGCGCAGCAGTCCCAGCCCGAACGGTCCCTCGGTGGTGATGGACTGTGCCAGGAGGCCGGCTTCCACCAGGCTCGGCAGCATCAGCGTGTAGGCCCACAGAGCGGTGCCCACCAGGATGCCGGCGATGGCGCCCTTGGCGGTGGCCCGCCGCCACAGCAGCCCGGCGGCGAAGGCGGGACCCACCTGGGCCACGGCGGCGAACGACAACAGGCCGATCTGCGCCAGCTGCACTTCGCCGATCAGCCGGTAATAGAGATAGGCGAGCAGCAGCAGGAAGAAGATCGCTACCCGCCGCACCAGCAGCAGCAGGGCCACCATGTCCTCGCGCGGGGGCGTGGCATCCTGACGCCGGTCGGCGTGGCGGCGCACCAGCAGCGGCATCACCAGGTCGTTGGAGATCATGATGGCGAGGGCCACGCTTTCCACGATCACCATGGCGGTGGCCGCCGAAAGGCCGCCCACGAAGGCCAGCAGCGCCAGGGCATCGGCGCCGGCGGCCAGCGGCACCGCCAGGACGTACATGTCGCTGTCCACCAGGCCGCGTGGAAACAGCGTCATGCCCGCCAGCGCCAGGGGCACCACGAACAGGTTGATGAGCAGCAGATAGAGGGGAAACAGCCACCGGGCGCGGCGGATCTCCTGCTCGCCATTGTTCTCCACCACCGCCACGTGGAACTGGCGCGGCAGCAGCATGAAGGCGCCGCCCGACAGCACCGTCATGGTGATCCAGTTCTCCAGGGACAGGCCCTGGGTGAACGGCGCGGTGACGCCGGCTTCCCGCGCCACCCGCCATAGATCGGCGGGCCCGGAGAAAATGAAGAAGGTGACGAGCACGCCCACCGCCAGGAAGGCGGCGAGCTTGACCAGGCTCTCGGAGGCGATGGCCAGCATCAGGCCATCCTGGTGCTCGGTGGCATCGGTATGGCGGGTGCCGAACAGGGCGGCGAACGCGGCCATGGCGCAGGCCACGAACAAGGCGAGATCGCCCACCAGCGTGCCCTGTGCCGCCTGCCCGGCGAAATAGCCCAGCATGGCCAGCAGCGAGGCCGAAACCGCTTTGAGCTGCAAGGAGATATAAGGAATGGAGCCGACCAGGGCCACCAGCGCCACCAGCGCGGCGATGCCCTGGTTCTTACCGTATCGGGCGGCGATGAAATCGGCGATGGAGGTGATGTTGTTGGCCTTGGCGAGCCGCACCACCCGCAGGAAGGCGGGGGCCGCCACGGTCATCAGCAGGATCGGGCCCAGATAGATGGTGAGGAAATCCAGCCCCTGGGTGGTGGCAAGGCCCACCGAGCCGAAGAAGGTCCAGGAGGTGCAATAGACGGCAAGGGCCAGGGAATAGATCAAGGGGCGCGGCGCGCGGCGCCGGGCGGCGGGGCGCGGACGGTCGCCGAAGCTCGCGATGGCGAACAGAAAGCCGATATAGGCAAGCGCCGCGAAGATGACGACCGAAGCCTGAAGCATGTCCCCCATCCGGCGGCGGGGCGGGCGGCACCGTCGCCTTGTCTTGTCCTTGTTCCGCAACTCAGCATTTGGGCCCGGCCTTGTCCAGCGGCTCCCGGCCCTTGGGGTGTCGCGGGCTCCCGCTGGCCATGGCCGGCGCGCGGGGTCGTCAGCCCTGCGTCGGTGTGGACTTGGCTTTTCGTGCCGGTTTGTCGGCGGCCCGCTCGGCGGCCTGTTCCAGGTGATGGCGCAGGGTGGTGATGTCGCGTTGCAGGCGGATGAGGTCGGCGATGTCGAAGCCGGTGGCGTCCAGGATGCAGGCGGGGATGGCCCGCGCCCGCGCTTCCAGGGCGCGGCCTTCGGCGGTGAGGTGCAGGCGGACGACCCGTTCGTCGGCGCGATCGCGGGTCCGGCTGATATGCCCCATGGCCTCCAGCCGCTTCAGCAGGGGCGTCAGCGTGCTCGACTCCAGGGAGAGCCGCTCCCCCAGGGCGCCGACGGTCTCGTCGTCCCTTTCCCACAGCGCCACCATGACCAGATATTGCGGATAGGTGAGGCCGATGGCGTCCAGCAGCGGCTTGTAGATGCGGTTGAAGGCATGGCCGGTGGCATAGATGGAGAAGCACAGCAGCTGATCGAGCCGGGGAAACGGCAAAGCGGGGGCGTCGGAAGCGGTGGTGGGTTGGGCCGTTGGCTGTGTCATGGAAGCGGGACCTGAGGTGGAACTGGCTTAAAATAATTATCGCACGATCTAATCGCAAGCGCTTGACAGCCGTGCGGCGTCGGCAGATATATCGTGCACGATTTAATCGCCAGAGATTAAATGCGTTCGAAAGGAAAAGCCATGTCTGTCAACGTTCTCTATCGCACCTCCGCCCGCGCCACCGGTGGCCGGGACGGCCGTTCCGGCACCCTTGATGGCACACTCGACGTGAAGCTGGTGACCCCGAAGGAGTTGGGCGGTCCCGGTGGGGCAGGTGTCAATCCGGAGCAGCTGTTCGCCACCGGCTATGCGGCCTGCTTCCTGGGGGCCATGAAGTTCGTCGCTTCCCAGGGCGGCGGCGCCAAGGTGCCGACGGAGGCGAGCGTGACCGCGACGGTGGGCATCGGCCCGCGTTCGGAAGGGGGCTTCGGGCTCGACATCGCTCTGGCCGTGGACCTGCCCGGGGTGGACCGTGCCGCCGGTGAGGCGCTGATCGCCAAGGCGCACGAGGTGTGCCCCTATTCCAACGCCACCCGCAACAATGTGAATGTGGCCCTGAGCCTGGTTTGAGGCTTCCGCCCCGCAGCGGTCGGCCTTCGGTCGCCGCGGAAAGGCGTCGCCCCCGCCGTCTCAGCTCGCTTCGCTGCGCAGCGCCTGCTTCTCCCGCCGGCGCTGCACCGAGGAGGGAATGTTCATGCCTTCCCGATACTTGGCGACGGTGCGGCGGGCGATGTCGATGCCGTCATCCTTCAGCTTCTGCACCAGGGTGTCGTCCGAGAGGATGTCATCGGGGCTTTCGGCATCGATCAGCGACTTGATGCGATGGCGCACCGCCTCCGCCGAATGGGCTTCGCCGCCGCCCGAGGCGGAGATGGCGGAAGAGAAGAAGAACTTCATCTCCACCACGCCGCGCGGGGTGGAGATGTATTTGTTGGAGGTGACCCGCGAGACGGTGGATTCGTGCATGCCGATGGCATCCGCCACCGTGCGCAGGTTCAGAGGCCGCAGATGGCGCACACCGTGCAGCAAGAAGGCATCCTGCTGGCGCACGATCTCGCTCGCCACCTTCAGAATGGTGCGGGCGCGCTGGTCCAGGGAGCGGGTGAGCCAGCTGGCGCTCTGCAGGCATTCCGCCAGGAAGCTCTTGTCCTCGGCGGACTTCGCCACCTTGGCCACGGTGGCGTGATAGCTCTGGTTCACCAGCACCCGCGGCAGGGTTTCCGAATTCAGCTCCACCAGCCACGTGCCCTCCGGGCCGGGCCGCACATAGACATCGGGCACCAGCGGGTGCACCACGCCGGAGCCGAACGCCAGGCCGGGCTTGGGATCGAGCCGGCGGATCTCGCCGATCATGTCGGCGATGTCGGCCGCATCCACGCCGCAGATGCGCTTCAGCGCGTTGCGGTCATGCTTCGCCAGAAGCTCCAGGTTTTCCACCAGCGCCTGCATGGCGGGATCATAGCGGTCCCGCTCCTTCAGCTGGAGGGCCAGGCACTCGGCGAGGTTCCGGGCGCCGACGCCGGTGGGCTCGAAACTCTGGATGAGCCGGAGCACGTCCTCGACCTCATCCAGCGGCGCGGCCAGCTGCTCGGCCACCTGGGCGATGTCGCCGGTGAGATAGCCAGCCTCGTCGATCAGACCGATGAGGTGCAGGCCGATGAGCCGCCGGGCAGGATGGGTCTCGGCCACCGCCAGCTGGGCTTCCAGGTGATCGGCCAGGGTGGTCTGCGCGGTGAGGAAGGCCTCCGGGTTGTAGTCTTCGCTGCGCTCACCGCCGCTCCACTCCCCGGGGGAGGACGGCAAGCCGGCGGCGACGGTCTCGGTGGCGCGCACGGCGGGCGCATCGTCGGGAAAGACATTGCCGAGATCGGTATCGAGCCGGGTTTCCATCTCCGCCCGGCTGGGTTCCATCGTCTGCTCCAGCCAGTCGCCGGATTGGGCGTCCCGCTCGGCGGCGGGCGGCTCCGGCGCTTCGATCTCCGGGCTCTCGGCCGGACCCCCATCCTCGCTCGCCCGCTCCAGCAGCGGGTTGCGCTCCAGCTCCGCCTCCACATAGGCGACCAGCTCCATGTTGGAGAGCTGCAGCAGCTTGATGGCCTGCATCAGCTGCGGCGTCATCACCAGGGACTGGCTTTGCCGGAACTCGAGCTTGGGGGTCATCGCCATTCAGCAGCCCTCCCCGGAGAATGGGATGAGGGATCTCACAGGCGGAACTCCTCGCCGAGGTAGAGCCGCCGCACGTCGGGATTGGAGACGATGGCTTCGGGATCGCCTTCCATCAGCACCGCGCCGGAATGGATGATGTAGGCCCGGTCGATCAGCCCCAGGGTCTCGCGCACATTGTGGTCGGTGATGAGCACGCCGATGCCGCGGGTGGTGAGGTGGCGCACCAGAGCCTGGATGTCACCCACCGCAATGGGGTCGATGCCGGCGAACGGCTCGTCCAGCAGCATGAAGGACGGGCGGCTCGCCAGGGCGCGGGCGATCTCCACCCGGCGCCGCTCGCCGCCCGACAGGGCGATGGCGGGCGATTTGCGCACATGGGTGATCTTGAACTCCTCGAGGAGGGCTTCCATCTCCTCGACCCGCTTCCGGCGGTCGGGCTCGGTCACCTCCAGCACACCCATGATGTTGCCTTCCACCGTGAGGCCCCGGAAAATCGAGGCCTCCTGCGGCAGGTAGCCGATGCCGAGCCGGGCCCGGCGATACATGGGCATGGGGGTGACGTCATGGCCGTCCAGCTCGATGCGGCCGGCATCCGCCTTCACGAGGCCGGTCACCATATAGAAGCAGGTGGTCTTGCCCGCGCCGTTGGGGCCGAGCAGGCCCACCGCCTCGCCGCGCCGCACATACATGGAGACGTCACGCACCACCTTGCGGCCGCCATAGCTCTTGGCGAGGCCATAGGCGGCGAGCGCACCGGTGCTGG
Organism: Xanthobacter sp. NM-25; assembly: GCF_022138605.1. Taxonomy (GTDB): domain Bacteria; phylum Pseudomonadota; class Alphaproteobacteria; order Rhizobiales; family Xanthobacteraceae; genus Xanthobacter. The sequence goes on along the minus strand of NZ_JACBFS010000009.1, from coordinate 22,368 downwards.
TGTCAAGATACGGCATGTCGGTCGACATGCCGGTGATGACGCCCGCCGGCGCAGGGGCGCGAGACGTTTCGGCGAAGCTCATGTCCGAGGCCTCCTCCATCCGCCGGATGGCAAATGGGCTGGGTTCATTGTCGTGATCATGGCCAAGACTGGCCTGAAGCGCGTGCGCGGCATGCAGAGCGGTGTCGCTTTCCGGACCGTCGATGATCTCGCAGTGCCGATGATCACCTTGGCCCGACGCGGGGGTCGCGCCCCTGCCGAGCAGGGAAAGGACGTTCAACTCTACCTCCGGCCCACAGCCGTTCAGCGTTAGGTTTAGAACGTCCGTGCCGCCGATGCAACGTTACATGCAAAAAATGGGCCGAATGCTTCAGCGCAGCAAAGCCCGTCGCCGGGGCGGCGCATTGCAATGGACCTTGACCCGCAGTGGGGTACGCTCTGGCGGTTGCGGCGCCGCCCGTCGGAGGGTGCGCCGCGGGGTCGCGAAGCGGGGGTCAGCGGTTGGGTGCGGCCGGCGGGGCCTGGTTCTTCAAGCTGCCGGGCACGATGAGGCTCTCCACGCGCCCGCCCTCGAACCGCGACACACCGGTCACCAGGTTCACGATCAGCTTCTGGCCCCGGATGACGTTGGGGCCCTGGGTGAGCACCACCGGCTTGCCCACCAGGGTCACGGTGTTCGTCTTCATGTCGAACACGCCGTTCTCACCGGTGGCCGTCTGGTCCTTGGTGCGCACCACCACGCCGCCGGTGGCCTCCAGCTTGCGGATCTGCCCCTGCTTCATGGCGCTGCCGGCTTCGCCAGCCGCCGCCGGTGCTGCCGGGACGGTGGCCTGCGCGCCACCCTGCGGGGGTGTCGCTGCGCCATTGGCGGCGTCCTGCCCGGCCACGGAACCTTCGTAATAGACCAGCAGGTCCTTGGAATTGAGGGTGGTGTCGCCCTGCACCACCACCACGTTGCCGGAGAACACGGCCACCTTGTCCTTGTCGCGCACCTCGAGGGAGTTGGCGTTGATGCGGACCGGCTCGTCGCGGTTACGCGCGAAGCCCTGCAGCGCGTTGGGCACGTTCTGCCCCTGGGCCGCCGCACCGGTCGGCGCGGTGAGGGTCGCCGTCGTCGCCAGCAGCGTGGCGAGCAGGAGGGCGCCGAGGTTCTGGCGGCTCATCGGGTTCATGGCTGCGATACCGGTCGTGAGGGAGGAGTGGGGGGCGCGCCGTGGCCGGGAGCCGGCGCGGCAGCGGGCCTGTTGGTGGCAGGGTCGGGGATGGACCCGGTGGCCGCGCCCGGATGGCTGTCCTTGTTTCCGCGCGGAGGGGCCGACTTTTGCAGGCTGGACAGGCGGAAATCGAGCTGCACGTTGCCCTCGAACAGCGCCTTCTCGCCGCGATCGCTGACGGTCAGCCTGTCGGCGACAAGCTTGCCGTCGAGATAGGTGAAGGTCACCGGCTCGCGGCTGACGATGGTGCCCGCCTTCACATCCACCTCGGCATTGCGCAGGTGCCCGCCGTAACCGCCCTTCATGGCGAGATCGACGCCATCGTCCAGCCGGATGAACTGCGTCTTGGTGTCGACGCTGCCGGTCTTGGCGGCGATGGTGGTCCAGCCCTTGTCGGCCATCTCCAGTCGGGCGTCGATGTCCGACAGGTCGATGACGTCGGGCCGGGTGAGGTCCTGGGTGGCGGTCTTGGCGGTGACGCTGTAGCCGCGATTGTCATCCGTGAAGCCGGACAGCTTCGGCAACTCCATGGTCAGGCGCGAGCCGGACAGGGTCAGGTGGCCGATGTCGAACGGCAGGTCGAGCTTCACCTGCAGGCGCGCGAGCAGCGATCCCGCACCGAGGATCACGACGGCGGCGACGATGCCCAGGGGCAGAAGGCGGCGAATCCACCGCACGCGCGCGCTATGGCGCTGCGCCTGCTGGAAGTCCGGCGGGCGGGGCGCGGAGAAGGCGGCAGCCTCGGTGGTCGTGGGGAGCTCTTGTGGCGACACGTGTCGATTCATCTTCCCTTCCGGTGGCAAGGTGAATTCCGGCCTCCGTCATCCGCCCGCGATCGAAGACGTACGCGCGCGGTCATCGCGCACGGTCCGCCGGGGGCCGGATCACGCATCGCCCCACGTGCCGGGCGGCCAAATTGTCCGAAATGGGCACCGCGCGCAAGCCTGCGCGTTAAGGGCTTGGTGCGGCGCACATTTCTCGCGGACGTTTCAGGAGTGGGCGAAAATATCCTGTTCGTCCCAGCCGGCAAGGTCGAGGGCGGCGCGGGCCGGCAGGAAGGCGAAGCAGGCGGCGGCGAGGCCGGTGCGGCCTTCCCGCGCCAGCATCTCCTCCAGGCGCGCCTTGAGCGCGTGCAGGTGCAGCACGTCCGAGGCCGCATAGGCCAGCTGGGCGTCGGACAGCTCGCCCGATCCCCAGTCCGAGCTCTGCTGCTGCTTGGAGATGTCCACATTCAGGAGCTCGCGCACCAGATCCTTCAGGCCATGGCGATCGGTATAGGTGCGCACCAGCCGGGAGGCGATCTTGGTGCACCACACCGGCTGCGGCATCACACGGAAGGTCTGCTGCAGGATGGCGATGTCGAACCGGCCGAAGTGGAACAGCTTGGTCACGTTCGGGTCGGTGAGCAGGCGCACCAGGTTGGGGGCGCTCTGGGCGGTGGCGCCTTGGGGAATCTGCACCAGATCGGCGCTGCCGTCGCCGTTGGAAAGCTGCACCAGGCACAGGCGATCGCGGAACGGGTTGAGACCCATGGTCTCGGTGTCGATGGCGACCACCGGGGCGGCGATGAAATCGTCGGGCAGATCGCCCTGATGCAGGCGGATGTTCATGGCGTGCAGGCTCCGGCAACGGGGTTCGTCAATAGGTTTCGACATGAAGGGTGGGCGCGCGGATGGCGGCTGCGGCGTCCGGTGGCCTTGCTCTTCGTTGAGGCGAGGCGCCGGCGCAGCGCAAGGTTGCGAGACTATGGGCGAGCCGGACCAAATGTCCTGTTCGGCCCGCATTTTCCCGTTGGTCCACCTGCGCAAGCGCGGCGCGCTCGTATAGTTTGCTTCTTAGCGAAGCCCTGGGGTGCTGTCGATGCGGGGAAGGCGGCATCCGTGTCCAGGGCCGCGCGTTGTGCAGACCAGATCCGAATGCTCGGACGGGGGTTTTCATGAAATGGTGGTCGATGTGGGCGAGCGCGCTCGCCGTGTTGATAGGTGTGGCCGTGGCACCGCTGCCGGCGGATGCGCAGCCGCTGCCGCCCGGCAGCTACATGCGCACCTGTCGCGATATTCAGGTGCGCGGGTGGAATCTGGTGGCCCTGTGTGAAACCCGCCAGCGCGGCGTGTTCACCACCAGCCGTCTGGACAATTTCCCCTCCTGCCGTGGCGACATTTCCAACGTGAACGGTCGCTTGTGGTGCGAGCGTCGGGCGGGGCCGCCGCCCGGTCCTCCGCCGGGGCCGCCCCGTGGGCCGCTGCCGCCCGGTTCCTATCTGCAGAGCTGCCGCAATGCCGTCGTCATCGACGGCTGGCTCGGCGCGGCCTGCCGGGACACGCGCGGCAATTGGCGGCCCAATCAGCTCAACCTGAGGACCTGCTCGGCCCACGGCGATATCGCCAACATCAACGGTCGGCTGGTCTGCCGCTGACCCAAGGTCGAAAAGGGGGTGTGCGCGCACGCCCCCTTTTCCATATCCGATGGGCCGACGGCATGAGGGACCGGGCATGGGAGTGAGGGAGCTGATAGTGGCGGGCGGCGGGCTGGCCCTTGCCGCGCTGATGGTCGGGATGCCGGCCCAGGCTCAGTCCGTGCCGCCGGGCAGCTATCTCAACAGCTGTCGTGACGTGCGCGTGGTGGCGGGCTGGCTGAAGGCCAGCTGCCAGGACCGCAGCGGCCGCTGGGTGGAAGCCACCACCGCGCCGAGCTGGTGCGCGCCGGGCAATGACATCGCCAATGAGGATGGCCGCCTGACCTGCAAGGCCGGCGCTGCTGGCGGCGGCTTCGGTGAGCGCGCGCCGCCGGGGTCCTACATGGCGAGCTGTCGGGACATTCGCATGGTGGCGGGCTGGCTGAAGGCCAGCTGTCAGGATCGCAGGGGCCGCTGGGTGGAGGCGACCACCGCGCCCAGCTGGTGCACGGGCGGCCGTGACATTGCCAATGAGGATGGCAGGCTCACCTGCCGATAGAGGACGCAGGGCAAGCGACCAGGAATAACGGCCGGACCGGCCCCATGGCCGGCCCGGACCGGAGCGTCAGCGCTTGAGGCCGCGCACGTCGCGCACGGCGCCGCGGGCGGCGGAAGTGGTGAGCGCCGCATAGGCCTGAAGGGCCTGCGACACCACGCGCTTGCGGTTCTCCGGCTTGAAGGCCAGATCGCCTTTCGCCTCCATGGCGGCGCGGCGGGTGGCGAGCACCTCGTCGCTCACCGCCACGCGCATGATGCGGTTCGGGATGTCGATCTCGATGATGTCGCCTTCTTCCACGAGGCCGATGGCGCCGCCTTCCGCCGCTTCCGGCGAGACGTGGCCGATGGACAGGCCTGAGGAGCCGCCGGAGAAGCGCCCGTCGGTGACCAGGGCGCAGGCCTTTCCGAGGCCCTTCGACTTCAGGTAGGAGGTCGGATACAGCATCTCCTGCATGCCGGGGCCGCCGCGCGGACCTTCATAGCGGATCAGCACCACGTCGCCGGGTTGGATGCGCCCGGTGGAAAGAATGGCTTCCACCGCCGCGTCCTGGCTCTCGAAGATGCGGGCCGGGCCCTTGAAGGTGAGGATGGAGGCATCGACGCCCGCCGTCTTCACGATGCAGCCATCGAGGGCGATGTTGCCGAACAGCACCGCAAGGCCGCCATCCTTGGAATAGGCGTGGGCGAGATCGCGGATCACGCCCTTTTCCCGGTCGGTATCCAGGGTGTCCCAGCGGCTGGCCTGGCTGAAGGCCACCTGGGTGGGCACGCCGCCGGGGGCGGCGCGATAGAAGGTGGTGACGCTCTCCGCCGTGGTGCGCTTCACGTCCCAGCGGTCCAGGGCGTCCTTCAGCGTCGGCGCATGGACGGTGGCCTGATCACTATGGATGAGGCCGGCCCGGTCGAGCTCGCCGAGAATGGCCATGATGCCACCGGCCCGGTGCACGTCTTCCATATGGATGTCGGCCACGGCGGGGGCCACCTTGCACAGCACGGGCACCTTGCGGGAAAGGCGGTCGATGTCGGCCATGGTGAAGGGCACTTCGCCTTCGTTGGCGGCGGCCAGAAGGTGCAGCACCGTGTTGGTGGAGCCGCCCATGGAGATGTCCAGCGTCATGGCGTTCTCGAACGCCTGGAAGGTGGCGATGGCGCGCGGCAGCACGCGCGCATCGTCCTGCTCGTAATAGCGGCGGGCGAGATCGACGATGAGGTGGCCGGCCTCCACGAACAGCCGCTTGCGGTCCGCATGGGTGGCGAGGATGGAGCCGTTGCCGGGCAGCGACAGGCCCAGCGCCTCGGTGAGGCAGTTCATGGAATTGGCCGTGAACATGCCGGAGCACGAGCCGCAGGTGGGGCAGGCGGAGCGCTCCATCACCTGCACGTCGGCATCGGTGACCTTGTCGTCGGCCGCCGCGATCATGGCGTCGATGAGGTCCACCTTCTTCGGCCCGGTGGAGAGCAGCACCTTGCCGGCCTCCATGGGGCCGCCGGAAACGAACACCGCGGGAATGTTGAGGCGCAGCGCCGCCATCAGCATGCCGGGGGTGATCTTGTCGCAATTGGAGATGCACACCATGGCGTCAGCGCAATGGGCGTTCACCATATACTCGACGCTGTCGGCGATGATCTCCCGGGATGGCAGCGAATAGAGCATGCCGTCATGGCCCATGGCGATGCCGTCATCCACCGCGATGGTGTTGAATTCCTTGGCGACGCCGCCTGCCTTCTCGATCTCGCGTGCCACCAGCTGGCCGAGATCCTTCAGGTGCACGTGTCCCGGCACGAACTGGGTGAAGGAATTCACCACCGCGATGATGGGCTTGCCGAAATCTCCGTCCTTCATGCCTGTGGCGCGCCACAGGCCGCGGGCGCCGGCCATGTTGCGGCCGTGGGTGGAGGTGCGGGAGCGGTATTGGGGCATGTTCCTCTTCGCCTTCTCATGCGCGGGTGCGGGGCCGACACCTTCGTGCGCATCGACCCCGGGCAACGCAACATTATGACCGCTGTCTTAGTGCGAATTCGGGCGAAAGGAAGCCTTTTCCGCCATGCGCGGCCGGCGCCGGCCGCGCGGGAGGCCTGCGCCGCGGGCATGCGGACGAGGCGCCGATACCAAGAGGGTCAGGCGGGAGGGTCGTCGTCGGCGCTCCAGGCGCGGATGGTGCCACGGGCCCGGCCCCGGGCGGTGGTAGCGAGGCCGTAGTGGGCGGCGAGGCGCTGAAGGGCCAGTCCCAGCACTACCTTGGCGGTGCGTGGCGGCCAGCGGCGTTCCCCCTCCACCGCCTCCAGCCCCTTGAGGAAACAGCAGACGTCCAGCAGCACACCAGACAGCTCGGGCCCCACGGCCGCCAGCGCGTGGCGCAGCCGCTGGCGCGCCGCCAGGACCATGTCGGTGAAGGCCTCGGGGCTCCGGCCGCTGGTGATGAGCGCCGACCAGTTGCTGGTGACGCGGGGCGTGAGCTGGGCGCGGGTGAAGTCGGCGCGCAGGCGCTCGCCGGCGGCGAGCTGGGCCTCGTCCACCAGCGGCCGCCCATCCTTGCCGTTGCGCCGTGCCAGCCAGGTGAGCGGGCTTTCCGCCAGATTCAGAGACGGTGCTGGCGGCGCGGCGCTGGCGGATGCCGGCGATCCTTTGCGGCGTCGGGGCCGGGTGGTCCGCGACGCGGGGGTGCCCTCGCAGGAGGCGGTGGCGCCGGGGTGTGGGGCGTTCTGACCGGCAGGCATGCCTCAATCCTCCACGGCCCAGCGGGCGCAGGCTTCCAGCAGGCTGACCCGACGGTCGAAGCTGGTGCCATCGCGCAGGTCCTCGATGCGGCGGCAGGCATGGGCCACGGTGGTGCGGTCGCGCTGGAACACGCGGGCGACATCGGCTTGGGACAGGCCGAGGCCCACATGGGCGACATACATGGCCAGCTGACGGGCGGCTGCCACCGGTGCCGAGGAACGCTTCAGATTGAGCAAGGCGTCCGTCGCGATGCCGCTGCTGGCCGCCACCAGGGCGATGGCGATCCGGGCGCCATCTGCGGTTCGGCCCTGCGCACGGGCACCGGTGGTGCGGCCGGGGGCGGGTTGGAGGTGCGCAGATACAACTTCAAACTCAGGCATGGCAACCTCGAATAGTAGGTATCTTTTCCTACACCCATCATGCGGCGCTGCAAGGGCACGGGGATGCTCCGGCTGCGCATCGCCTAAGTGAGGTGAATAAAAAATATTATTTTGTAATGATATGCGTGATTTTTCGCCCGCCGATGGTGCTTCATCGTTCTAGGAACTTATCCCCCTTGTTCCGGCCTTGGGCACAGTGTTTGCCTCTCGGAGGATGGAGCATGAGGGCGAGCGAGGCGAAAATTCACCGGACGCGCATTCGCGCCTTTCGAGCGGAAGACGGCAAGGCCCAGGTCGAGCGCGGCACGGCGGCGCTGCGGGTTCTTTATCCGGCGCCGCTGGATCTGCTGCGGGCGCTTCGCCAGGCGCGGCGGGCGCGTCTGCAGGGCAGCATCCACTACGACGTGGCCCGGCACGCGGCCTTGATGCGGCTGGCGCGGGACGCGGGGACGGTCAGTGCGGACGGGGAGCCAGGGAACTGAGGTCGAGGCGCCGGCTTCGGCGCGGACCTCATGTGCGGCGGTCAGGCGTAGACATCAGAGGTCGGTGGTCCGTCGGGCCAGTCCTCTCGGCCATATCCATCGTGCGACCTCGCCCCAGCCCCTGTCTACCTCCGCTGAGACATGCAAAAGGGACGGCGTGCGGTGCGCGCCGTCCCTGAGGATGATCGGGCCACTGTTGCGGCGGGACTCAGAGCCCCTCGAACAGGGCCGTGGACAGATAGCGCTCGGCGAAGGAGGGGACGATGGCAACGATGGTCTTGCCGGCCATATCGTCCCGCACCGCGATCTCGAGGGCGGCAGCGATGGCGGCGCCGGAGGAAATGCCACCGGGGATGCCCTCATAGCGGGCGAGCGCGCGCGCGGTGTCGAAGGCCGTCTGGTTGCCCACCGTCACCACTTCGTCGATGACGGCACGGTCCAGCACCTCGGGGACGAAGCCGGCGCCGATGCCTTGGATCTTGTGGGGGCCGGGGGCGCCGCCCGACAGCACCGGGGAATCCTCGGGCTCCACCGCCACCATGCGGATGGCGGGCTTGTAGGCCTTGAGCACCTGGCCGATGCCGGTGATGGTGCCACCGGTGCCGACGCCGGACACCACCGCGTCCACCTTGCCGTCGGTGTCGTTCCAGATCTCCTCCGCGGTGGTGCGGCGGTGGGCCTCCGGATTGGCCTTGTTCTTGAACTGCTGCGGCATGACCGCCTTCGGCAGTTCCTGGATGAGCTGCTCGGCCTTGGCCACGGCGCCCTTCATGCCGAGGTTGGCGGGGGTCAGCACCAGCTCGGCGCCCAGCAGTGCCAGCATCTTGCGGCGCTCGATGGACATGCTCTCCGGCATCACCAGAATCAGGCGGTAGCCGCGCGCCGCCGCCACGAAGGCAAGGGCGATGCCGGTGTTGCCGGAGGTGGGCTCCACCAGCACGGTGTCGGCGTCGAGCACGCCGGCCTGCTCCATGGCATCCACCATGGCCACGCCGATGCGGTCCTTGACGCTGTTGATGGGATTGAAGAACTCGAGCTTGGCGAGAATCTCCGCCTTGGCCCCGCGCAGCTGCGGCAGCCGCTTGAGGCGCACCAGCGGGGTGTTGCCGATGGTGTCGGTGATGGAATCGTAGACGAAGCCACGGCCCGGGCGGGGCAGTTTGGCGGGAATGACCTTGGCTGCGGAATCGGCCATGGTGAGCTCCTTGAATTCAGACGATGTCGGACCCGCGCCGCGGGTCGTCAAATGGCAAAATCAATGCGTTCCGGGGCGAAGCCATGGCCGCTGCCATCGGCTGCCTGGCACAGGTCTTCCAGCGAGACCGCGTCGAGGGCGGTGTCGAAGGTCGCCTCCGCCGCCGCCACAGCCGGTTGCACGACGTCGCTGACCAGCGGAGGCAGAACGATGTCCTTCTCTTCCTCCGCCCCTTCCACCACGCGGACAATCTCAGCCACCGAGATGCGGCGCCGCTCGCGGGCGAGCTCATAGCCCCCACGGGGGCCGCGCACGCCCTTCAGCACGCCGGCATGCACCAGCGCCTGCAGCACCGGTTCCAGCCGCCGGGGCGGCAGGCCGTGGCGCGCCGCAAGGGCCTTGGCGGCAACCGGGGTGCCGCGCGCATGGACGGCGACATCCACCACGGCGGCGATGGCGAGAAGGCTCTTGTCGGATAAACGCGGCATTTGACTGTAACTAATCCAACCTCACATGCCGGATAGTCCCGTTGAACCAAAACCACCGGCGCCGCGTGCAGTTTCTCCCAAATCCCCGGATTCTTCCAGCATTATTTGCGGCGCGGGGCTCACCACCAGTTGTGCGATGCGCATGCCGCGGGTGAAGGTCACCGGAGCCGGGCCGTGGTTGATGAGGATCACCTTCACCTCGCCGCGATAGTCGCTGTCCACCGTCCCGGGCGCGTTCAGCACGGTGATGCCGTGTTTCAGCGCCAGCCCCGAGCGCGGCCGCACCTGGCCCTCGAAGCCGGGCGGCAGCGCCAGGGCGAGCCCGGTGGGCACGGCCACGAAGGCGCCCGGGGCCAGGGTCAGCGGCGCGTCGGCGGGCACGGCGCAGCACAGGTCGAGCCCGGCGGCGCCGGGGCTCGCATAGGCGGGCAGCGGCAGGTCGTCGGCGCCGTCCAGGCGTTGCACGCGCACGCGCGGTGCAGGGGAAGTCATATCTATTCTCCTTCGAGCGCGGTGGCGATGCGCGCCACCAGGCGATGGGCCACCTCGACCTTTGAGGCCGAAGGCCAGTCCTCGACCCCTGTGGCGGTGACCAGATGAATGGTGTTGCTGTCGCCGCCCATGATGCCGGTCTCTGGGGAAACGTCATTGGCGACGATCCAGTCGCAGCCTTTCCGGGCGCGCTTGGCCTGGGCGTTCTCCAGCACCGTCTGGGTCTCGGCGGCGAAGCCCACCACCAGCCGGGGGCGGGCCGTGGGGTGGCGGGAAATGGTGGCGAGGATGTCCGGATTCTCCACCAACGTCAGGATGGGCGCGCCGGCCGGGCCCTTCTTGATCTTTTGGCTGGCGGCGTCGGCCACCCGCCAGTCGGCCACCGCTGCGGCGAATATCGCGACATCCGCCGGCAGGCTGTTCTCCACGGCCGCCAGCATGTCGCGGGCGCTCTCCACATGAATGACCTCAACCCCGGCCGGATCCGGCGCCTCGGCCGGTCCGCTCACCAGAACCACCTCGGCGCCGGCTGCGGCTGCGGCCGCAGCGATGGCGTGCCCCTGCTTGCCGGATGAGCGGTTGGCGATGTAGCGCACCGGGTCGATGGGCTCGTGGGTGGGGCCGGAGGTGACCAGCACCCGGCGCCCCGCCAGGACGGTGGGCATCGGCGCGGCGCGCGTGGCGTCGAGCCGGGCGATGACGGCATCGAGAATCTCCTGCGGCTCGGCCATGCGCCCTTCGCCGAACTCGCCGCGCTCGGCCATGGCGCCGGCGTTGGGGCCCACCACGGCGATGCCGTCGGCCTGCAACTGCGCCAGATTGCGCCGGGTGGCCGGATGGGCCCACATGCGCGGATTCATGGCCGGGGCGATGAGCACCGGCTTGTCGGTGGCCAGCAGAGCGGTGCTGGCGAGGTCATCCGCATGCCCCTGGGCCATCTTCGCCATCAGGTCGGCGGTGGCCGGGGCCACCACCACCAGGTCGGCTTCACGGGACAGGCGGATGTGGCCGATGTCGTGCTCAGCGGTGAGATCGAACAGGTCGCAGAACACCCGCTCGCCCGAGAGCGCGCCCACGGCCAGCGGCGTGACGAACTGCTGGGCGGCGGCGGTGAGGATCACCCGAACGGTGGCGCCGCGCTCCTTGAGCCGGCGGATCAGGTCGAGACACTTATAGGCGGCGATGCCACCGCCGATGATGAGGAGAATGCGCTGCGCGCCGAGCATCGGCCGGCTCCGGAGTGTGGGCCACGGGACAGGCCGCCGGTCGCCCGGTGGCTCAAAGCGCATATAGCCTGCGCGTCGCGCCGAGGCGAGCGGCAGGCCGCATCATCTCTTTGCGGGATGCGTCTGGAGCGGGGATGCGCACAACCTGGGGGCGGAAAAAATGCCGGGCTTGCCGCTGGCGCGCTGGCAACATCTTTATGTGACGATTACACTTTTGCTGTTCAGTCGAGGTTCTTGGGGGGACGAGAGCGATGGCGCAGTCGGAGACTGCTGATGACCTGCGCCTGACCGCACTTGGGGGGGAGTTTGCCGATCCCGAGCGGGAGGCGGCGTTTCGCGCCGATCGTCTGAATGAGCTGAAGCGACATGTGCGGATCATGTTCGCCCTGTCGGCGGTGCTGAATGCCCTTTTTCTCCTGAGCGACTGGCGGTTCGAGGGCACCGCGCATTTCGTGGTGGCCCTCTCGGCGCGCTTCGCCGTGATCTTCATCGCCTTGATCTGCCTGGTGGCGGTGGATGCTGTCCGCACCGCCCGGCAGCTCGATGCGGTCTCGGTGCTCTGGCAATGGGTGACCGGCGCGGGCGTGGCGGTGCTGGTGGCGACCCGCAGCGAGCTCGCCTTGTTCGTGGTGGTGCTGCTGCCGACGATCCTCTATCTCACCGTGCCGGCCGCCTTCTGGCTGTCCGTCGGCAGCGGCGTGGGCGTGAGCGTGATGCTGCTGATCGGCTATATCGATTTCGCCGAGCCCTGGCGGGTCTCCATCGGGCTTACGGTGGCCGTTGCGACGCTGAATGCCGCCCTGATCATCGTGCTGTCGCGGGCCAATCGGCGCGATCGTCTGCAGTGGGCGGCGGTGGCGGCCCAGCGCCGCACCAACGAGCGGCTGCGCGAGAGCGAAAACCTCCTGGAGAAGACCTTCCATGCCGTGCCGCTGCCGCTGGTGGTGACCACGCGCGACGGCGGGGAGGTGCTGAAGTTCAACGAGGCGGCGCGCCGCTATTACGGCACGTCCGCCGATCTGGTCCCCTCGGTGCGCATCCTCGACCTTTACGTGCAGCCCGGCGATCGCAGCCAACTGATGGCGCGGCTGGATGAGGACGGCTACGTGACCGATTTCGAGACCAGCATCCGCCTGTCCGACGGCAGCGCGCGGAAAGTGTTGCTGGCCGCCGCGCGGATCGAGATGGAGGGGGCCCCGGGCCTGGTTTCGGCGGTGATCGACGTCACCGAGCGCAATGCCATCGAGCTGCAGGTGCGCCATGCCGCCACCCATGATGCGCTGACGGGCCTTCCCAACCGGCCGGCCTTCCACGCGCGGCTGGAGGCGGCGCTCGCCACCCGGCCGGCGGGGCAGGGGGTGTGCCTGATGCTGATCGACCTCGATAGCCTGAAGGACGTGAACGATTCCCTCGGTCACGATGCCGGCGATGTGGTGTTGTCGGAAACCGCCCTGCGCCTGCGCGCCCTGGTGGGTGAGCGCGGTGTGGTGGCACGGCTGGGCGGCGATGAATTCGTCGTGCTGCTGGTGGCGCCAGATGCGCTGGATGTCGGCCGGCGGCTGGCGCAGCGGATCGTTTCCGACCTGCGGCGGCCGGTGCCCCACCAGGGGCGCCAGCTCTCCACCAAGGCCAGCGTCGGGGTGGCGTCGTGTCCCGAGCATGATTGCAGCTACAGCGAATTGATGAAGGACGCGGACCTCGCCCTTTATGCCGCCAAGCAGCAGGGGCGGAACCGGGTCATGATCTATGCGCCGGCCATGCGCCAGGTGGTGTCCGAGCGGCTCACGCTCCTGCGGGAGATGATGGGGGCGCTGGCCGATGACCAGATCGTGCCCTATTACCAGCCCAAGGTGTCGCTGACGACCGGTCGCCTGGCGGGCTTCGAGGCCCTGGTGCGCTGGCGCCGCTCGGCCCACACGGTGCTGGCCCCTGCCGCGTTTGAGATGGCGCTGATGGACCGGGAGCTGTCGGTTCTGATCGGTGAGCGCATGGTGCGCAAGGTCACCAGCGACGTGCGGGGCTGGATCGAGGCGGGCTACGACTGCGGTCGCATCGCCATCAATCTGTCACCGGCGGAGTTCACCTACCGGGACCTCGCCAGCCGGCTTCTGCGGCAGTTTCATGCGGCCGGCGTGGAGGCGGATCGCTTCGACGTGGAGATTACCGAGACTGTCTTTCTCGGTCGCAATTCCGATCATCTCGCGCCGACGCTGGATGAACTCTACCGTGCTGGGGTGCGGGTGGCGCTCGACGACTTCGGCACCGGCTATGCCGGCCTCATCCATCTCAAGCAGTTGCCCATCGACACCATCAAGATCGACCGCGGTTTCGTGAAGGACATCGAGCAGGATGCGTTTGACACGGCGATTGTGTGTGCCGTGATCGAGCTCGGGCGCAATCTCGGCATGCGGGTGGTGGCCGAAGGGGTCGAAACCGCGGGGCAGGCCCGCTTCCTGCGCGACCGCGGCTGCGAATATGCGCAGGGTTTCCTGTTCCGGCGGCCCATGCCTTCCGCCGAGGTGCCGGAGTTTCTGCGGGGGGAGGGGGCGGCCGCCGCGGCCGCGCGCCTGGCCCTGTTCATCTGAGGTCCGTGGCTTCAGGCCGTGACGACTTCTTTGTTTGTATACGAATACTGAAACGGTCGGGATCAGAGAAGTTGAACCGTGGTTGCCAGCAGAAATCGCGAGCGGTTCGCAACATGTGCGCGACATGAAATGTCGGATCCGTCCCCTCTGGCTTTCGAATTCTTCCGAGTCTCGGTCGCGCAGCCCGGCCGAACCCGTCAGAACGGTGATGCGACGAAAAAGATAAGGAAATATCTCGGATCGAATTCTCGCATGACGCCAGACTGTTATATGTCTACGCATATTTATTGGGCAGTTTTGCCTTCAGGTTGTGCACGACATAAGAACCAAACTAAATCAAAATGTCGCTAAACAGACAAAATGGGTGAGGGGGAACGGTCGGGGTGACGGAGAAAGCACCATGCCCTTTGAAGATGTGGTTTCGGTGGAGCGGGATGCCGCGCACGCGCATGTGCCGCTCGTCTCGTTGAGCGATGTGGCCCTTACCGGGATCTATGAGATCTCGAAGATCCTGACGGCTCCGACCCGCCTGGAAACCACTCTGTCGAGCGTCGTCAATCTTCTCTCCTCTTTCATGCAGATGCGCCACGGCGTCATTTCGCTGCTGGAGGACGATGGCATTCCCGACATTACGGTCGGCGCCGGGTGGAACGAGGGAACGGACGAGCGCTATCGCGCGCGGCTGCCGGAGAAGGCCATCGGCCAGGTGATTGCCACCGCGGTGCCGCTGATCGCCGAGAATGTCTCTTCCCATCCCGCGTTCAGCCCGGCGGACGTCACCGCCCTTGGTGCGACGGACGACACGCGGGTGTCGTTCATCGGCGTTCCCATCCGCGTGGCGTCGCGGGTCATCGGCACGCTCACCATCGATCGGGTGTGGGACGGGCGCTCGGTGTTCCGGCTTGATTCCGATGTGCGCTTCCTCACCATGGTGGCCAACCTGATCGGCCAGACCGTGCAGCTTCATCGCGTGGTGTCGCGCGATCGCGAGCGGCTGATGGCGGAGAGTGGCCGCCTTCAGAAGGAATTGTCCGAGCTCAAGCCCATGCGCGAGCGCAAAAAGGTCTATGTGGACGGCATCGTCGGCGACAGCCCCGAGATTCGCGCGCTGCTGGACAAGATTACCATCGTCGCCAAGTCCCATTCCCCGGTTCTGCTGCGTGGGGAGTCCGGCACCGGCAAGGAGCTGATCGCCAAAGCCATCCATGAATTGTCCGGCCGCGCCAAGGGGCCGTTCATCAAGCTCAATTGCGCGGCTCTGCCGGAATCCGTTCTGGAATCCGAGCTGTTCGGCCATGAGAAGGGCGCCTTCACGGGTGCCGTGGGCGCGCGCAAGGGCCGGTTCGAGCTCGCCGACAAGGGCACCTTGTTCCTCGACGAGATCGGCGAGATCTCCCCCGCCTTCCAGGCCAAGCTGCTGCGGGTGCTGCAGGAGCAGGAGTTCGAGCGGGTCGGCGGCACGCACACAATTAAGGTGAACGTGCGGGTGGTGGCCGCGACCAATCGGAATTTGGAAGAGGCCGTGGCGCGCAATGAGTTCCGCGCCGATCTCTACTATCGGATCTCGGTGATCCCGGTGCTGGTGCCCTCCCTGCGCGACCGCCGCGGCGACATCCCGCTGCTCGCCAATGAGTTCCTGGACCGCTTCAACCGCGACAACGGGCGCGACCTGCTGTTCGGCCGCGACGCCATTGACGTGCTGATGCACTGCGGCTTCCCCGGCAACGTGCGCGAGCTGGAAAACTGCGTGCAGCGCACCGCCACCCTGGCCCAGGGCAGCGCCATCCACAGCGACGACTTTGCCTGTCGTCACAACGAATGCCTGTCGGCGCTGCTGTGGCGCAATCCCACCGATATCGCCACGCGGCGGCCGGTGGACATTCCTCTGCCGGTGGTGGCCGCTGCGCATGGCGCGGGGGCCGCGGCGTCCGAGCCGGCCAATTCCAATACCGCCCCGCACGGCGCCTTCGGCGTACCGCCGGCGTCGGTCACGGTTCCTGTCCCGGCGCTGCCGGGCGCTCTGGCCGGGCCCGCCCCGGCGTCCTCGCCGCTGGTACGCGCCGCGTCCCCCGAGTTCGACGACATGTCGGAGCGGGAGCGGCTGGTGGATGCCATGGAGAGGGCCGGCTGGGTGCAGGCGAAGGCCGCGCGCCTGCTGGGCCTCACGCCCCGCCAGATCGGCTACGCGCTGAAGAAGCACGACATCGAGATCAAGCGCTTCTGACGGGCTGTCGCACTTGCGACAGCATGTCGGGGCCGCGACAGCGACAAGTCCCGACAGTCTGAAAAATAATAATTCCAGATCAATATGTTATGATCTGGCACGCGGCTTGAAAGGAGATCTTGCCTGCCATCATCTGCACAATGCGGAGCTAGCCCATGGCCTACAAGATCATTACCTCTCAATGCACCGTGTGTGGCGCGTGCGAGTTTGAATGCCCGAACGCCGCCATCCGCATGAAGAACGACACCTATATCATCGACCCCAAGAAGTGCACCGAATGCGAGGGCAGCTTCGACTCCCCGCAGTGCGCCGCGGTGTGTCCGGTGGAGAATACCTGCGTGCCAGCCTGACGTTCTGCCGGACGGGATCTGCGCGAAGGGGTGTTCGGCCCGGTGGCCCTCGCTCATCCCCTTGCGGCAGAGTGGCCGGCGCGGTGCTTTGCATCCGTCGGCGGCTCTCCCTTTCCGGTCAAGCGCTCATCCCCTGAGGCCGGTGGCCTGGGGGCTGACCGGGGTGCTCGGCCCAAGGTGGGCGCGGGGAACTTTCAGGATCGTGGCTGCTTCCGTTGGAGGCGGCTGTTTCGAGCGGACGGCGCCACTGACGGGCGCGTCCGGATGCCAAGACGGTGCGCCAGGCTGGGTGCGCGTGAGACTGAAAAGTTGAACGGAGGACAAAATGGCGGCCGTACAGGACACAGTCGAACAGGTTCGCTCCATCGACGTCGACCAGTATAAATACGGCTTTGAAACCAATATCGAATCGGAAAAGGCCCCCAAGGGTTTGTCCGAGGAGGTCATCCGATTCATTTCGGCGCGCAAGGATGAGCCTGAATGGATGCTAGAGTGGCGGTTGGATGCCTACCGCCGTTGGCTGAATATGGCGGAGCCGACCTGGGCGCGCGTTGATTTTCCTCAAATCGACTTTCAGGATCTCTATTATTACGCGGCACCGAAAAAGTTTAAGGCGCCGAAATCCCTCGACGAGGTCGACCCCGAGATTCTGAAGACCTACGAGAAGCTCGGTATCCCCCTGCGGGAGCAGGAGGTCCTCGCCGGCGTCGAGATTCCCGAGGGTGAGCGGCCGAAGATCGCGGTGGACGCGGTGTTCGACAGTGTCTCGGTGGCCACCACCTTCAAGGAGGAGCTGAAGGCCGCCGGCGTGATCTTCATGCCCATCTCGGAGGCGCTTCGCGAACACCCTGACCTGGTCCGTCAGTATCTCGGCACGGTGGTGCCCACCACCGACAATTATTATGCCACTCTGAACTCCGCTGTGTTCTCCGATGGCTCCTTCGTTTACATCCCGCCGGGGGTGCGCTGCCCGATGGAGCTGTCGACCTATTTCCGCATCAATGAGAAGAACACCGGCCAGTTCGAACGCACGTTGATCATCGCCGACAAGGGCGCTTACGTGTCCTATCTTGAAGGCTGCACGGCGCCCATGCGCGACGAAAACCAGCTGCACGCCGCCGTGGTGGAACTGGTGGTCCTGGACGATGCAGAGATCAAGTATTCTACTGTCCAGAACTGGTATCCGGGCGATGCCGAGGGGCGTGGCGGCATCTATAATTTCGTGACCAAGCGCGGGGATTGCCGCGGCAGGAATTCCAAGATTTCCTGGACCCAGGTGGAAACCGGATCGGCCATCACCTGGAAATATCCGAGCTGCGTGCTGCGCGGGGAAGGCTCGTCGGGCGAGTTCTATTCCATCGCCATCTCCAATGGCCGCCAGCAGGTGGATTCGGGCACCAAGATGATCCATCTGGGCAAGAACACCACCAGCCGTATCATCTCCAAGGGCATTTCCGCCGGGCGATCCAACAACACCTATCGCGGACTGGTCTCGGCCCACCGCAAGGCCACCGGCGCCCGCAACTTCACCAATTGCGACTCGCTGCTCATCGGCGAAACCTGCGGCGCGCACACGGTGCCCTATATCGAGGCGAAGAACCCCTCCGCCCAGTTCGAGCACGAGGCGACCACCTCCAAGATCTCCGAGGACATGCTGTTCTATTGCATGCAGCGCGGTCTGTCGCAGGAAGACGCGGTGGCGCTGGTCGTGAACGGCTTCGTGCGCGATGTGTTGCAGCAGCTGCCCATGGAATTCGCCGTCGAGGCTCAGAAGCTCATCTCCATCAGTCTTGAAGGCAGCGTCGGCTGAACCCGTCGTCGACATCTTGAACCAGAGGATCCGTGTCATGGCCCCCTTGCTGGAAATCCGCGATCTTCATGCCGAGATCACCGGCGGACGGAAGATCATCAATGGCATGAATCTCACCATCAATCCGGGTGAGGTGCATGCCATCATGGGGCCCAACGGCGCCGGCAAGTCGACCCTGTCCTATGTGCTGTCCGGTAAGCCAGGCTATGAGGTGACCTCCGGCGAGGTGCTGTTCCGTGGCGTGGATCTTCTTTCCCTGTCGCCGGACGAGCGGGCCGCGCAGGGCATGTTCCTGTGCTTTCAGTATCCGCTGGAGATCCCGGGCGTGTCGAACATGGCATTCCTGCACACGGCGGCGAACAGCCAGCGCAAGCAGCGCGGCGAGCCGGAGCTGACGTCGCCCGAGCTGGTGCGCAAGGTGCGGGAGCTGGGCAAACAGCTCGGCATCGATACCGACATGCTGAAGCGTCCGGTGAATGTCGGCTTTTCCGGTGGCGAGAAGAAGCGCAACGAAACCCTGCAGATGATGCTGCTGGAACCGTTCCTCAGCATCCTGGACGAGGCGGACTCCGGGCTCGACATCGACGCCTTGAAGGTGGTCTCCAACGGCGTGAACGCCATGCGCTCGCCGGACCGTTCGTTCCTGGTGATCACCCACTATCAGCGCCTGCTCGATTATATCGTGCCCGATGTGGTCCACGTGTTCGCTGCGGGGCGGATCGTTCATACCGGTGGCAAGGAGCTGGCGCTGGAGCTGGAAGCCACCGGCTACGCACAGTATCAGAACGAAGCGGCGTGACGACCATGGCAGCCGAAATCCGCCTCATGAAGACCGCCGCAGAGTTGGCCCTGGCCGACGCTTTCGCAACCCTCAAGTCCCGCCTTCCGGGCGATGCGGCGGTTGCCGCGCGTCGGGTCGATGCCTTCGAGGCCTTCGCCGCCACGGGGCTGCCCCATCGCCGCGTGGAAAGCTGGAAATATACGGATCTGCGCACGCTGCTGCGGGACGCGCCGCCTCTGGCGCTGCTGCCGACCCCTGAGCAGGTCGCTGGGGCGGCTGCGGCCTGTCCCATGCTGGCGGGCATGGATCTGCGGCGGCTCTATGTGGTGAACGGCGCGTTCGCGCCGGATATCTCTGATCTGGCGGGGCTTGAGAGCGGCCTCACGATTACCTCGCTGGCCAGCGCGCTGGCCGTCGGGGATCCTCTGGTGGCGACGCATCTGGGCCAGACGGTGCCGAGCTCCGATGCCGCATTGGCGCTCAACACCGCTTTCATGGGTGATGGCCTCGTCATCTCGGTGGCGCCCGGCGCTCTGGTCACTCGCCCCCTGCACCTGGTGTTCGTCGCCACCGAGCCGGCGGCGGTGGCCATGTTCACGCGCTCCCTGGTGGTGCTGGGTGAGGGCGCGCGCCTGAGCCTGGTGGAAAGCCACGAGGGGCCGTCTGGCGTCGCCTACCAGATCAACACCACCCTGGAAGCTGTGGTGGGAGACGGCGCGCAGCTGGATCGGCTGAAGCTGACCCTTGAGGGCGGTGAGGCGCTGCACATCGCCACGCTCTTGGCACAGGTTGGGGCGTCCGCGACCTTCGCGAACACCAATTTCACCATCGGCGGGGCGACGGTGCGCAACCAGATGCTGGTGCAACTGGATGGCGCGGGCACCGAAGCCCGCATCGGCGGCGTCAGTCTGCTGGCGGGCAAGCAGCACAGCGACACGCTGCTGGCCATGGAGCACATCGCGCCCCATTGCCAGAGCCGCGAGCAGTTCCGGGCTGTGGTGGATGGCGCGGCGCAGGATATCTTCCAGGGCCGGATTTCGGTGCGCCCTGGCGCGCAGAAGACCGATGCACGCATGATGAGCCGCGCGCTGCTCCTCTCCGACACGGCGGAATCCGACAACAAGCCGGAATTGGAGATCTTCGCTGACGACGTGCAATGCGGCCATGGCTGCACCACCGGATCGCTCGATCAGCAGGTGAAGTTCTATCTCATGGCGCGCGGCATTCCCGAGAAAGAGGCGGAGGCGCT
Organism: Xanthobacter sp. NM-25; assembly: GCF_022138605.1. Taxonomy (GTDB): domain Bacteria; phylum Pseudomonadota; class Alphaproteobacteria; order Rhizobiales; family Xanthobacteraceae; genus Xanthobacter. The sequence continues at coordinate 2,220 of NZ_JACBFS010000009.1, read as the reverse complement.
CCTGATCCAGGCTTTCGTTGGCGAGGTGATTGATGGTATCGCTCATGAAGGGGTCCGCGCGGCTCTGAGCGACGCGACCCGAACCTGGCTCATCGAGCGGAAGTGAGATTCATGCATCCCGCTGTGACCAACGGCGGCTATGACGTCATGCGAGTGCGCGAGGATTTCCCAATCCTCGGCATCGAGGTGAACGGCAAGCCCCTCGTCTATCTCGACAACGGTGCTTCGGCCCAGAAGCCGCTGGCGGTTCTGGATCGCATGCGTCACGTGTGCACCCACGAATATGCCAATGTGCACCGTGGCCTGCATTACCTCGCGAACGCCTCCACTGAGGCTTACGAGGGGGGGCGCGAACGGGTGGCTCGCTTCCTCAATGCCCGGCGCAATGAGGAAATCGTCTTCACCCGCAATGCCACTGAGGCGGTGAACCTGGTGGCGGCCACCTTCGGGCGCACCCATATCGGCGAGGGCGATGAGATCGTCCTGTCGATCATGGAGCACCACGCCAATATCGTGCCCTGGCATTTCCTGCGCGAGAGCAAGGGCGCGGTGCTCAAATGGGCGCCGGTGGACGAGGACGGCAACTTTCTCCTGGACGAGTTCGAGGCGCTGCTGACGGCGCGCACCAAGCTCGTCGCCATCACCCAGATGTCGAACGTGCTCGGCACCACGGTCCCGGTGAAGGAGGTGACGCGCATCGCCCACGCCCGCGGCATTCCCGTGCTGGTGGATGGCTCGCAAGGGGCGGTGCATCTGGACGTGGATGTGCAGGATATCGACTGCGACTTTTACGTCATTACCGGCCACAAGCTCTACGGGCCTACGGGGATCGGCGCGCTCTACGGCAAATACGACATTCTCGAGGGTATGCCGCCGTTCAACGGTGGCGGCGAGATGATTCGCGAGGTGCGCCTTGATACGGTGACCTATGGCGATCCGCCTCATCGTTTCGAGGCCGGGACGCCCGCCATCGTCGAGGCGGCAGGGCTCGGGGCCGCGCTGGATTACATCAACTCCATCGGCAAGGAGCGGATCCGCGCCCACGAGCAGGATCTTCTGGCTTACGCCATGGAGCGCCTGCGGGAGATGAATTCCATCCGCGTCATTGGCACCGCCAAGGAAAAGGGCGCCATCATCTCGTTTGAGATGAAGGGGGCGCACGCCCATGACGTGGCAACGTTGATCGACATGGATGGCATCGCCGTGCGGGCCGGGACACATTGCGCCATGCCGCTGCTTGACCGCTTCGGCGTCACCGCCACTTGCCGGGCGTCGTTCGGTCTCTACAACACCCGTCAGGAAGTCGACGCGCTCATCGATGCCCTGAAGAAGGCCGAACGCATGTTCGGTTGAGGTTTTGGCGGCCGGCTCTGATGCCGGCCGCACGCCGTTCTGACGGCGCACATGCGGAGCCCCTCGTCGCAGCCCGCCGGTGCCTCCTGCGGGTCTCAGCCTACTCCGGTCTCTGCCATTTCTTGCCTTCCAGGAGCGCCGCGCGCCCTTGCCTTAGCGGGCTCTGGCCGCGTTGTCCTGCCTCTCACGACCTTCCGGCTTGGTCCGAAGCGGCGATCGCCGCTGATCGTCGGCCCATTGCGCGGCATGGCGATCACCCCACCATGTGGCATGCCAAGGGCGGTTCGCGCCGCCGCTCCCTGTCTCCGCAGGAGAGGGGAGGGGCCAGTGGTGGAAGGTGTTTCGTTTCCAACAGAGGCCCGACCCGTGTCGTGCGGCTTTCGCGGATGTCGGGTTCTCAACACAGGCGCCTTGCGCCGGGCTTGGCGTCTATCCCTCTACATTTGAATAGTTTTTGACTGCGATCCGAGCTGGCACGGTCGTTGCTATCTCTTATGGCGGGCAACGGGTTGCAGACGTTGCGGCGCCACTTCGGTGGCCTCGCACGGTCTCCGAAGCGCCACTGGCACAGGCACGTCCGGGCAACGGGGACGCGCCGCCCGACCGGCACAACCGCCTCAGGCGTTTTGCCGACACCGGCTGAAGTTCATCAGGAGAGCAAGATGTCTTCTCTGCGACAGATCGCGTTTTACGGCAAGGGTGGTATCGGCAAGTCCACCACCTCCCAGAACACCCTGGCTGCGCTCGCGCAGATGGGTCACAAGATCCTCATCGTGGGTTGCGACCCGAAGGCGGATTCCACCCGCCTGATCCTGCACGCCAAGGCCCAGGACACCATCCTGTCGCTGGCGGCCAACGCCGGCTCGG
>NZ_JACBFS010000008.1 GCF_022138605.1 Xanthobacter sp. NM-25 | reverse complement strand
GCAGTGGCTGGGTCTTGCTCCAGCAAGGCGTCAATGGCCTTGAGCACGTTGTAGTGCTCCTTCCCGAAGTAGGCCGCCACGTCCCGGCTATTCGCCCAGGCCTTCCCGTCGCTGTCGATTTTGACAATGGGGATGGTCTTCGGATCGCCGGGCTCATTGACGATGCCCGCCCAAGGGTTCGGGACGGCGGGGGAAGAGGCCTTCCGCCACGGGTTCGGGAGCCCCTCGTCGTGGAGTTCCTGAGCAAGTTCGGTTCGTTGGGTGGGCGTCGTCATTGCGGGGCATCCTGCCGGAGTGGAGGGGAAAGGAAGTTCAGCTTCGCCTTGCTGCCGTGGTGCTGGAGGGCGGCGGCGTCATAGGCCCTTGCAGCATCTTCCGGGCGCTCGAAGGAGCCGAGCCACAGGCGCTTGCCGTCTGCTGTGATGGCGGCCGTCCCGTGCCGATAGAGGCTGTCCCAGGCGACACCCCGGAAGGGGCGGTGGGTGCTCATTCTCACTCCACCGGAGGTGGAGCCTCAGCCCTCGCCAGCCCCGGCTTCCAGGGCTCTGGAGAAGGCGCCTGCACGGGCTCTGCCTGCTGGCTCTTCATGTGCATTGCGAAGGCCTCCATGCGCTGGAAGCTCTCCGTCATGCGCTCGATGGCCTCGACAGCCTGCGTGGGGGTCTCGTACTGGCCAAGGAACATGGCGTTCCCCCGGGGATCGGTCATCGTGGCTTCCCACAGGTGGGAGACCGGAGACCATGAGAGGCCTTCGATACGCCGGGGGCCGTGGCCGTCCTGAAGGTCAACGCGGCTCATGTCGCTGAGCGAGACCATGCCTATACGCCATCCCCCAACATGCCTTCACCCACGTCTCGGGAGGCGAGATGGCGGGCGTAAGCGGCGGTGCGGGAGGCGTCACGGGTGGCTTTGTCGGCGGCGTAGGCCTCCTGGGCGGCCCGCCCTTCCTCGGTCGTCATGTCGAACAGGTGGCGAGGGGCGGAGCCATCCGGCCGGAGGGTGGCCGGGGAGACCTCATAGAGGCCCGCACGGAGCATGCTGGCCGGGATGAAGGCGGCGGGGGCAGTGCCATAAGTGACAGCGGTCATGGTGGGGGTGTCCTTTTCGTTGATGGCGGGTGGTGGTGGTGGTGGCGGTCAGCCGCGACGGCGGGCGGCGTCGTGGACGGGCATCAGGCCTGTGCCACCGATGGCGGCAAGGCGCTCCTCAGCCCACACAGCCGCCTGCGCCATGGCCTCGGCAAGCACGCCGTAAAGACGCCGATCTTCGTGGGCGTTCTCGGCAAGCTCAAAGCGCAGCTCGGGGAATTGTGCGGCCACTTCCCGCAGGCTGTGCGCGGCCTCCAGGAAGCCTATGGTGGTCTCCGTGGTGGGCTTCCAGGTGCCCCACGGGGGCAGGTCGCAAACGACGCGGGACGTGCTCAGCACCTCCACCGGAAGCCCCTGCAAGCCCGCGTCGAGGACCTCCTGAAGGGCTTCGGTCACGGCGATTGCATGGGACTCGGCACCGGGGTGGGCGCCGTCCAGGGGGCAGAGGTCATGGTCGTGGTGGTGGAGCCATCCTCGTAATGGGTGGTCACCGCGTAGCAGATGGCATACGCGCCCTTGAAGGCACTCTGCGGGGAGCCTCTGCCGGCGGCGGTGATCGTGATGCCGGTGGGCTGCTTGCTGTCGGGGGTGTCCGAAGCCATGGGCGTCCTTTTCAATGGCCGTTGAGCCGCGCGATGCGGCCTCCTTGGGAGGAACGGCGGGGGTGGGTGGCGATGTCGCCAAAGGCTCCACAAAGCGGAGTGCAAAAGAAAAGGACGGGGATTGCTCCCCGCCCTTCTCGTGGTGGTGTGGCTCCGCCGGCTTACGCCACGGCGCCGGTGGCGATCTCAATCGCGCAATCCGAGCGCAGAACGTCGTGGCCCACCAGGTACTTGGCGACGAAGAAGGTGCCTTGGGTGCGGATTTCGTATTCACTCTCCACGCCAATATCCAAGAGCTTGACGGTGCCGGCAGCGTACTTGTTGAAGACGAGGCCCACGGTGGTGGTGAAGTCTCCCTGGTACTTGGTCGGACCGGTGGCGACGCTGGTGGACGGGACGTGGTTGGACTTCACGATGGGCAGGCCGGCGATGGTCTCGACGACGCCCGAGGCCACCGCGCCCTTGGCACCCAGATTGGTGTCCACCAGACGGTCACGCTGGGCGAGAAGGTAGAACTGCGCCGGGCGGAACACCGCATAGCGGTCCTGCTGGCTCACGTTCTTTTCGTCCAGGGTCTGGGTGGCGGTGAACAGGGCCGCTTCGAGGCGGGCCGGGTCCGTCAGCATGTCCGCATGGGTGATGCGGGAGCCGCCGGAACGGCCAGTCAGCGGAGAGGCCGCGCGGGCCGCCAGGGTCAGCACCGCGCCAAGATGCGTGTCATACTGGTAGGCCAGTTCCTGACCCAGCTCGGAGCTGTAGATGGACCGCACGTCATAGTGGTTCATCGCCTCGTCCACGTTCGCGATGAACGTGTTCGACTGGAGCAGCTCGTCAATGACGATGGTCTTTTCCGCGTGGTCGATGGCGGTGCCATCAATCCAGGTGCCGGGGGTGTGGTAGGCACTGGAGGCCCGGCCGACCAGGGGGAACTGCGCCGACTTGCCCGCCGTGATCCGGCGCACGTAGGTCAGCTTCTCGAACACGTTGAGGCGCTCGAACTCGGTCATCACCTCGCCGCCGAAGACCTTGAGGAAGAGGGCGGAGGCGTCGCCAGCGCCATTGATCTGGCCAAGGCGGGAAACAGTGGTATTGGTCACTTGGTACTAAATCCTTGATGATGCAGGGTGTGGCATCACCAACGGCAATGGCCGGTAGTTCTTCCGCCGGCGCCCGCGTGGTCGTCCCCCTCGGAGGCTCCACTACGTGGAGTGCAGAGGCTCCACCTCAGTGGAGTGCAGGGGAGACAAGCGGGCGTAAGGAAGAGTCGGGCACAGCCTTTGGGGCTTGCCAGGGTTCCCGACACGCACCAGGGAGTAGTTCTGTCCGCAGGTCGTCCAGCCGCACCGCAGCGCGGGGAAGGAGACCTCGGGACAGAGTTCACAGGGCATGTTCAACTCTGCATGTGCAGAGCCTCGGGCGTCTCGCTCAAAAGCGAGGGCGCGTCCAATGGGGGCATCATCAAGGGGGTGGAGGCGCGTCGTGGGGTCGGACCACGAGGGACCCAGCTTTGCTGGGCGGAGGGCGTCACCAGTGGTGACGGGCTAGTAATCGACGGCGGGGTTGTAGCCCTTGGGCTCCTCTTTCGGAGGCGTCAGCTTGCGAAGCTGGCGCTTGAGGTCCGCAACCTCCCTGCGCAGTTCCTTGCCCTCTGCGGCAGCTTCATCGAACATCACGTTCAGCTCGGCATTCTCCTTGCGGAGCGCGGCCAGCTCTTCCGTGGGTGGATCGTCGAGGGAGACCACAGGGGTCCCCTGGAGGCGCGTGATGAAGGCTTCGGCGGTGGCGAGGGCGTCGCGGGAGGCATGAAGCTCGCTCGTAAGGCGGGTGATCTCTGCTTTCAGCTCCTTGACGGAGGTGGAGGGCTTGGCGGGCTTCGGCTCGCTGGCGGCTTTGGGCGCGGTGGCCACGGGCTCGTCTGCATGCTCGGTCGTGTCGGCATCGCCACTGTTGCGGGGGGTGGAGTGGGCTTCGAGGAAGGCGTCGATGCCGCCGTCAAAATTCCCTTGCGAGGGAAGTTTGGCGATCCGCATGTATTTCAGTGCCTGCTTGTAGGAGACTGCACAGTTCTTCTCGATCCATGCCTTGAACTCCCCGTGCCGAACCTGCTCCTTGGCCTTGAGTAGGTGCTCCCCGGCCTCCTTGGCGAAGAGGAGGGTGGATCGTCCGGCCTCGCAAACGTGCTGGTGCGCGGCATTGATGGCGTCGGACAAGGTCATGGGCGGGGCCAGGACCGGAGCCGATACAGGGTCGGCGGTGGTGACGGGGGTGGTGGTCGTATCAAGCATGCGTCGTGGTGCTCCTTCATGTCGTGAACTCCACGTGGTGGAGCCTCTGGGGAGGTGGAGAGAGCGGCGCCGTGTCGGGGTTGGACCGACAACGGGTCGCATAGGGCCACGGGCGCACGGAACCACCCTCCCTGCGAGGGGGAGGGCCGAACGATACACCAGGGGAAAGGGGAGCCCTGCCCTCCCACCCGCCCCATGGGGCAGGAAAAGGAGAAAGACCGCCTCCAAGGGGCCAATGGGAAGGCAGGGCAAGGGACCCGGCGGGAGGCCGGGCGAGGCGCTGCAACGGCTGCTGCCAGCTTGCTGCACTCCACCTAGGTGGAGCCTCTGGCGCAAGGAGGTTCAGCCGGAGCGCGACGGGGGAAAGGAAGAAAAGGCGGGCATCCGCCTCCCCCGGGCTGACGGCCTCTCGCCATGGCCTGCATGGCCTGCCCTCAGGCAGGTTGGGCAGGACCGGGGAGAAGCAATATCTGAGGTGTCAGCCAGAGGGGGCAGATGCCCGCAAGTTGCCCGCGCCTCAGGAAAGGCAGCGGGTCTCAGCATTCAGAGACAATCCAGGGACTGGCTCCAAAACGGAATTGGGAGCGGGCGGGATGATCACCACGGGGCCGGTGAGGCCCTCTACACGGTGCATCATCAAGCGGGTCTTCCGCCTGTCTTCCCGTGGTATGTCGCGGGCCGCGTAGGGCGCCCCTTTTGAAGGCACGATCACATGCCAGCGGTGGCCTTCCACGAGCGGCGCATCGGCCGCGGGAACGCGGGCGGCATAGCCCCTGGTGAGGGGCACCGTGACGAAAGCGCCATCGGCGGAGACCTCCACCGCAGGGCGCACAGCACGGCCGGTAGTGGCGTCCTTGTCCTGCTCACGGGCGCGTTGCTCGCGGCGCTGGGTGGTCTTCTTGACCTTCCGGGCGGCCTTCTCGGCAGCGGCCTGTTCGGACGGGGGCAACAGGCGGAAGCGCTGCTGCTCATCGAACCACGCAAGGTCCGGCATGGTGGGGCGGGTGATCCACCCGCACTCGTCATCCAGGCCCCCGGCCGCGGCAATCTGCGCCCGCACCTCGGCTTCGGCCCGCTGGACGCGGAGCATGAAGAGATGCGGGCTGTCGCCGCTCATCATCGGGGGCCAGCTCCACCAGGGGAGCGAACATGAGGGGTACCCCTTCGCGGGGTAGACCGGAGAGCCTTCGGTGGGCGCGTAGGGCGTCGCCTCAGCCCACGCTTGCAGCTCGTCTTCCCCCGCCCATAGGTGGCGGTGGTGGCACCAATCCTCGCCCATGCCCATTCGGGTGCTGCCAGGGGAGCCGTCGAGGTGGCGATGAATGCGCATCAGGCCCCGTGTGAGGCGGGCGAGGTGTCCGCAGCGCTCCTTCCGGGCGCGGTAAGCAGTGACATGGGCGGCGTGGTGCTCGCCGCTGTCCTGCGGCTGGGCATCTTCATCGTCGTCCCCTTCATCGTGGTCCCGCTCGGGCAACTCCAAGCCCTCCCAAAGGCGGGCACGGGCGGTGGGGTCGGTGCCGAACGCCTGAGCGAAGGAGGGGCCAGGGGGCAGCGTCTGGGATGGCAGGTCCCCAGCGTCGGCGGCGGTGTCCAACAGCATGGGGAAGCCTTTCGTGGGAAGGACCGCTTCTAGGCGGCCCTCTGCTTGAGGATTTTCGCGAAGCCCTCCCGCTCCAGAACGAGGCCGATGTACGCCTCCTCCAGCGCCTCCCGCGGCATGCTTTTACAGTCCGTCCGGAGCTGGGCGATGCGGCTTTGGATGACTTCGAGCTGGGCACGGAGGGTGGCGGCTTCGGCCTTGGCGGCCTGGCCCTCGGCGTTGTAGCGGTCCAGCTCGATCTGCTCGGAGGACTTCTGCCAGTCCGGGAGGATGTCCTGGGCCTTTTCCACGAGCGCTTCAGCCGTGTAGGCCTGCCCGCTCTGCGGGTCCCTGAACCCCTTCGCGAAGGCTTCCAGCTTCCGCCGGGCAACGTCACGCTCCCCTTCGGTAGCGCCGCGCTCCACCAGGGCGTGGAGCTTCAGACCATACTCGGCGTCATCCCGGGAGATGCTAGCGGGCGTGGGTGCGTTGCGGCGGTTCGCGTGGGTGTCCAGGATGCTGTCGATGGTTGCACCCAGGTCAAATGTGTCGCCAACGACACTTTTGGCGAGCTGCATGTAACGAGCTGCCGTCCGATAGGGGAACGCACAGTTTTTCGCGATCCACGGCTTGAACTCGCCGTGCTTCAGCGTCCCCTTGACGGAGAGGAGGTACCTCCCGGCCTTAGCCGCGTAGGCCAGCATGGACTTGCCGTGCTCGACCACTTGCTGGTGGGCGTAGTTGACCTCCCTGGCGAGGTAGGTGGGGTCTTCGACGACGACAACTGCGTTGCTGGCATCCTTATCGGGGAGAGACATGACAAAATCCTTTCGCGCAAAGATCGCGAGCCCGTTACGGGGCGTCCTTAGGAGGGCGGTCGAGATGGATGGGGAGGGATGTCGCCACAAAAAAGCACAGCGCCGGGCTGTGCGTTGATGTTGCCGTTTAGGCCTGTGTGCAACCAAACTAATGCATTGTAACTACAGATTTTGGCGGCGCTCTAAGGAGCTGTAGCGGGCGGGGCGGGGGTGCCAAAAAGGTCATCGGCGACACTTTTGATCCTAACCCAGCGAAGGACAGCGGGTCACCAAAAGGACCACCGACTGTCCCTCTCCCCCCAAAAAGAGGTCTCCGGAAAACGGCACCGGCGACACCTTTAACCTCGACGCGGACAGGCCCCTCCCCCTCGCGGAGCAGCCCTTGCAGAGCCCTTCATGCGCACCAGACAGAACCCCTCAACGGGACCCATGAACCGGATGCAAGAGCAGGTCACCTCCTCTATGGGACCCTCTATCGGGGAGGGGCTCTGCCCCCTCGTCTCTAAGAGCCCCTTTCCCAGCGTCTTGGAGAGCACTTGAAGAGATCTAAAAGCTATCTTGAAGAGCACTTGAAGAGACTCTTAAAGAGCATCTTACATATCTCTCCCCGGCTTGCGTGCAACCTAATTCCAACCCGTTGACAAACAATGGTATTTCCAGCCTACGACTGCCGCGCCATCCAGGCCTGTTTCGCCGCCTCCAGCGCCTCGTGCGGGAGCCTGTGGGCGACGCAGGACAGCACCGGGTCGGAGAGGTACCGACTGAAACTCAGGTTGCCCCCATCGCCCGGGCAGACCGCACCGAACAGCGTGGAATAGACCCACAGGTCCAGTTGGAGGCCCGGGGTGCCGACCTTCGGCCACAGGGTGGCGGGGTCCACGCCCTTCGGAACGTACGTGGGAAGGTCCTTTGTGGTGGCCGTAATGGCCCGTTGAGGCGGGATGATGCCTTCGGCGACGTACCATTCAACAGTCCGCAACACCCCTTCGTGCTGCGCTTCCTTCTCCTCCCTGGTGGGAGCCGTGGAAACGGCCAGGGTGAAGGTGTTCAGGAGGTGGGACAGCGATGCCTCGACCTCCGCATAGGTCATCTTGGGCGTATCGGTCACGTTTGGCCCCCTCTTCTCAGCGGTCAACCGCCCGCAGGATGGGGTCAGGGAACAGGAGCACGGTGGGAATGCCCGCTTCTTGCGCCTTCACCGGGGCCGGCCATTCGATGGGCGTCATGCCCTCCTGCGCCATGAGGTCGAAGATGTCTCCATCGTCACGAGCGAAGCCCCGCCCCTCTGCCCAGTCCTTGAAGAGGTCCGGCATGGGCATGTCGAGCATGTCGAACCAGTGGGGGTGCGTCAGGGCCACCCAATGGGCGACAGAGTACCAGCCGGGTGGCGGGGCCCGGTCCAGGCCGTCCGGCCGGTCCACGTTGAGGCAGTCCCGAGGCGACCACCCGTCCCATGTTTCAAGGGGGCTGCCATCTTCCAGATGGGTGGGGATGTCTTCGACGCGGCATCCGTAGGGCGTGGTGGAGAAGGGAAGAGGATAGGTGCGGGCCGCAGGGGCAGCGGGGACCGGTTCCGCGAATTGGGTAGATGCGTTCATGTCTAAGTCATCCTCGTGAATTCAGAGCCGCCAGTCTGCGATTGGAGTGCAGAGGCTCTTACGGAGCGGATGACAATGAGCTTCATGAGAACGCGACGCGCCGTCCAACGACATTTTGGAATCAATCACCAAGGAGCGATTCATTTCTGTGATGCGCCCCTAGGATCGCTTCCGGGAGTCGCTGACGGCCGCTGGCAGCGGGCGGGTGGGAAGAGCTGCCGGAGAGGGTAAGGCGGCCGTCCAGGGGCCCTTGCGTCAGCAAGCTGATCACTGGAGGCGGAATGCAGGGACTCGGCAGGCGGTTGGGTGCAGCTCCTGCCAGCGGTCCACCACGCGGGCGGTGAACTCGGGGGAGAGCTGCGCCACGACGATCAGCGACGAGCGCTTGTCGAGGAGGTAGACCCGGATAACCCGCGGGCCGGGGCCGGTGTTGGGGACTTCCGCCAACGGCGGGAGGGTCAGAATACCCCTCAGGGCGAGGCGCTCAATCGAGCGCATCACGTCCGAATTGTTGTTCCCGAGCATGTCCGCGATCTCCCGCGAGGACATGGTGAGCGGCTCAGCGCGTTCGGCTATATGTCGTCCGCCCAACCCGGCTGGAGATGGTGGTGGTCGATTTCCCAGACGAGCGCGTTGTCTTCGTGATTGTGGTGTTGCCACATTTCGTGCGCGTTGTCTTTGACGTCCCGCTTTTGGTTTTCCGGATGGTGGTGTGTGTGCCGCCGCTCTTTTTCGGCATGGACGCCCCCGACGATTGCATCAATACAACGTAACATATTTTGGGTTGCGCATCTAGCGTTGCTCTCCGATCTCGCTGGGCCTCAATGGCCGGCCCGTCGCCAATTCGCGGGACGTGGCCCGGTACTTCGGGAAGGAGCACAAGCACGTGCTCGACGCCATCGACGACCTGATGCGCCAGATGCCCGGCGGAGGGTCTGCCGAATTTTCGGCACACCCCCACGTCCACCCGCAGAACGGCCAGACCTATCGCTCCTTCGACATGGACCGGGACGGCTTCACCGGTCCTCGCGCCCTCCAGTTCAAGATGGCCATGGCCTAGGCAATGAGCGCCTCTCTCACCTTTTCGCTTATCCCGCACGATGGTAAGGAGAAGAGGTGTACATGCGAGGGTTGCACAAGCACAAAACAACCGCAGAGATTAGCATGACGCCCCCTCGAAAGTTCACAGTCGGCGTTCACAAATGTGAACTCCGATCCAACATTGACGGCGGAATTAAATATTTTCAGATCTTCGTTGACGGAATCGCCTTCGGAAATCCCTCATACATCAACACTGAGACTATTGACGATTCCTCGAAAGGCACATCTGTAATAAATGTTTAGTTTATACCTGTATGTAATTTGATCTCAGAAGCCAAAAACGCTATCAAGCTGAAAGATCTGTACTACGAAAAACTTGCACTTGAAGCGTGGGAAAGGGGAGATACATTAAACACGCAACATAAGATCGCTCTCGCTAACAGTGCGGCATACCTACATGGCCCGTCAGGGGGCAATAACGCCCTTTCGGCGGCCCTCGATCGGCTCTCCTCCGGGGCTACGCTTTCGGAAGCGGATACCCGCTTGCTAAAGAAACGGCGGGCTGCACTTGAGCAGTAGCGAGCCGCGCTTCAACGGCCACGACGTGCGCGTGGTGATGATCGACGGCGCCCCGTGGTGGGTGGCGGCGGACGTGCGTCGCATCCTCGGTGTGGCGCAGTCGGGCTCCAACTTTTCCTTCCTGTCCTCGGACGAGGTCCGGCCTATTCCCAGAGGTCTGGCCTCTGGGAAGGGCATGGCCCAGGCTTTGGTCCTCTCCGAAAGCGGGCTCTACAAGTTCATGCTGCGCTCCGACAAACCCGAGGCCCGCGCCTTCCATGCGCCGCTGGCGCGGCAGGATTGGGTGACGCGCGTGGTGCTGCCGGCCATCCGTAAGGACGGCGCCTACATCATGGGCGAGGACAAGGTCGAATTTTCCATTGTTACATGGGGTGCGGCAGTCGCCCACTTCCGAGGGCACAACATCACAAGCGAAGAGTGGCTTTGCACAGGGTTTCATGGTATACAATAAATGCGTCCGATGGGGGCGCGGCAGCAGAAAGGAGGCAAATGAGGACGCCACGCCACTCGGGCAGCTAATAGAAAGGAGGACCTCATGCTTTGAGAAAAATTATATTGATTATAATGAAATTTATTATTGCAAGAATTATTTGGAAGATTATCAGAGAAATTTTCAACTTGTTAGACTTCTAAGATCAACAATCTAGGTTTCATATTTGATACCAATTGAGAAAAGATAACGCCGGGAGAGACGAAAGTCATTCTCGGCGTTATTAGTTTTCAACGCTCAAATAAAGCGAGCAAGGATCATTGGAGGGGCGCCTGCTTAACCTCGTAGGATCGATGCCGCGACAAATCCAGCTTGCGCGGCCACACCATCACCCCTCGCGCAGAGCACCCCTGATCCGCTCCGCGAGCGCCTCTTCCGTCAGCCTGCCGGCCGCCAGAGCCAGCCATGTGGCCACCGCTGTGGCGTCATCCATGCCCAGCTCGAAGCCGTTCAGGGCCAGGAACAACTCGCACACCACAAAGGAGGTGCGCTTGTTCCCGTCCACGAAGGGGTGATCCTTCGCCAGCCCATAGGCATAGGCGGCAGCCAGGGCAGCCACGTCCGGCCCGTCCCAGTAGTGAAAGAGGTTGCGGGGGCGCCCCAACGCCGCCTCCAGAAGCCCGTCATCCCTGAGCCCCTGCCCGCCGCCGTGCTCGGCAAGCTGCTCATCATGGATGGCGAGCGCGACCGCCTTGGTGACCCACCGGGGTTCGTCGCTCCGGTCCACCTACTTCGCCAGCTCCCGCAGGACGTTGCGGCGCTTCTTCATGATCTTGCGGGCCTCTTCCATCTGCGCCTCGAACTCGGGTTCGTAGGGCGTGAGGCGATAGCCGTCAGGCGCTTCTGTCAGATACAGGGTGTCTCCCTGGCCCACCTTGAGACGGGCCAGCACTTCTTTGGGCAGCACGGCGCCCACCGAATTGCCGACCTTCCCGAGCTTCAACGCGACCATGAGGGAACTCCCGACCGTATTTCTGGACCCTACCGGGAACCTTGCGTATGAACGTATGTATGAACGCAGAAATGTGCAAGTCGCTCACTCTTCCGCCTTGGGCACCGGCAGCCTCACGGCCTCCACACACGCCCGCTTCGCTTCCATTCCCGCCGCCCCGGGATAACGCCCCATCGTCATAGGCAGCGGCCCGGCCTCCTTGGAGTGCCCGACCACATCCGCCAGGGTCCAGGCGGTGAAGCCCGTAGCGCCCTGTTCAAGTGCCTCGACGGCTTTGCGGATGAACCAGCGACGGAACGAATGGAAGTCCGTGCGGGCCTGCCGGCGGCCCTCTATGCGGTCATCAAGCTTGAGGTGCCGAAGGAGGCGCGTGAAGGCCTGCGAGACCGGAGCACCGCGAGGGCGGGCTGTGTCGTGCTGCTCTGGCAGCTCATGGAAGAGGTAGGCGTCGGGCTCCTTCCCAGTGCATCGGGTGGCGACCAATGTCGCAAGGCCGGGGTGAATGGGCACGTCTCGGGCCGCCGCATCGGTCTTGCCGTGGGCAATGCGGATGACGCCATCCTTGACGTTACGCACCCTGACTTCCGACAGCTCCCCAAGTCGCATCCCAGACAGGGCGGCAAAGCGGCAGAGGTCCGCAAGGACGCTTGCGTTCGCAGAACGCTCACCATCGGCCCCCGCGAGGATGGCCACGACCTCTTTGTCTGTGAAGGGGCGCTTGGCGTTCTCTCCGTCCTCTGTTTGGGGCTTCCGTAGCTTCAGGCTCTGGCGCTCCCACGGATTGCCTGAGGTGGCGTGGCCTCGCTTTTCCATCCACTTCCAGAAAGCCGACAAGCCGGTAATGAGCTTGTTCGCTGTCGCCGGGTCCGCCCCCTTCGCGATGAAGACTTCCGACACGAACCGCCCTGCAATCTTCCGGTCAATGGCCTCGACCGTTTCCGGCACCGAAGAGGTGCGGCACCACTCAAGAAGCACACGCACGGCCTGCTTTCGGGCTGTCTCGGTGCGCCCGGCATATTTCGCTTCGGCAAGCCATGCGGGTTCCAATGGCCCGATAGGTGTCGCCTTGCCTCTGGCCACCTCGACGAATGCCCTGGCAGCCCGTGGGCCGTGCTTGTGCTCGATCTCCTCGGCTCGGTCGGGAAGAAGGATGTCCGAGGTGACCTCATCACCCTGAGCGATGGCCTGCCGCCATTCAATGGCCTCGATCACCACCGGGTCACCCCCGGCCGCCTTGGCTTCCGCGACGCGACGGGCGGCTTCGATCTCAGCCTTCAGCCGGGTGACCACAGGCCACTTCAGCATGTTGGCTCTGGCGAGGCTGTCGGTGTGCAGGGGCTCCTTGAGGTGGGCCTTGCCGATGACCGACCGGACGGCGTCGGGTACCTTCACCTTCACGCGGTACTGGTTGCCGTGCAGCTCAAGGAAACGCTTGTCGTGACGCATGGAAGGACCTCTTCAGGACCCCAGTTCAGTACCCCAAATTAATCCAGAAAATCAAGTAAATTCAATGCATATATGGGTTCGCGGCTGGTGGGCGGAACCCTCTCCTAGGGCGCGCCAATTCCGCACCTGATCGCGAACGCCCGAATGGGCAGGTTCGGCGGCCTGTGCGGCACTCTCCAGAACCATCGGTGATCCGGGAGCCCCCATCAGGCGCGGGGCGAATGCGGACGCTTCGATCACCCACACGGATGCGTCGCGCAGGCATGTGGGCCCCCATGCGGCACCATGGCGCCCAGCTTGAATCTGGCTGCGGCAGATCGAGCCACGGGAACCTATCTGGTTCGTCGCCCCATCGGCGCAAAACGCCCTGCCTTCCGCCCTTCCAGATGCAAAACGGCCTGGCGGACGCGCGTCCGCCAGGCCGTTTCTTTTGGCTGCGCGCCAGATCGGCGCCGGGTTCAGGCGGCCGGCGTCTTGCGGGGCGCGAACAGGTTGTGGCCGAGATGCTGGGCCACCGTGGCCACGGCCACCTGACCGCGCACGCTGTTGCCGGCGTCGTCCAGCGGAGGCGAGAAGGCGGCGATGGCCAGCACCCCGGGGACCACGGCCAGAATGCCGCCCCCCACGCCGCTCTTGCCCGGCAGGCCCACCGTGTAGGCCCAGTCACCGGAAGCGGTGTAAAAGCCTTCCATCATCATCTCGGCCAGGATCTCGGGAACCTTCTCCTCGCCGATGACCCGCTGCTTGGTGACGGGATTGACGCCCCCCGCCGCCAGGGTCGCGCCCATGGTGGCAAGGTCCACCGCCGACACCAGCGTCGAGCATTGGCGGGTGTAGACATCCACCGCCCGCATGGGATCGCTGTAGCAGGTGCCCGCACTGTAGAGCAGCCAGGCGATGGCGCGATTGTGGAAGTTGGTGCTCTGCTCGGAGGTGTTGACCTCCGGGCTCAGGGCGATGCTCCGGCCGGCGAACCGGCTCTGCGCATCGAGAATGGCCGCCCAACAGGCATCGGCGGTCTCGCCCGGCACCAAGCTGGCGGTGGCGATGGCGCCCGCGTTCACCAGCGGGGAAAGCGGCTTGCCATTGTGCAGCTCCAGCGCCACCACCGAATTGAAGGGCAGGCCCGTGGGGTCCGCCCCCACCTTCTCATGCACCGCCGCCGCGCCCAGGGTCTCCATCACCAGCGCCAGGGTGAAGACCTTGGAGATGGATTCGATGGCGAAGCCGTAATCCGCATCACCGAGCTTGTGCACGGCGCCTTCGGCGGTGACGACGGCAACGCCAAGGAGATCGGACGGGACGGAGGCGAGGAAGGGAATGTAGTCGGCATTCTTGCCGCCGCTGGTGGCCTTCGCGGCGGCATAGCCGGCGGCCATGGCCGCTTCGATGTCAGATGATGACATGGGATGGTCCTGTTCTCGGGAGGACGGGCGGATGCAATGCACCCGCCCGGAGCGTCGCAAGCCGGATCGGTCCGGCGCTCACTTGTCGCGCGGCACCAGGATATGGGTCGGCCGCGCGCGGGGGTGCACGAAGAAGTGGCCTTCGGGCGCGTTGTGCGACTTGATGTGAACGAGATCGGCCTGGGGCGTCTTCCCCTTCTTCGTGTGCACGGCATAGACGATGAACGGAATGACCAGGACGATCAGGAAGCTCACCACCAGCAGCCCCACATAGATCTCGTCGGCATCACCACCCGGCAGGCCGCTCGGCGGCACGAAGGAGATGACGAACGCCATGGCCGAGATGATGAAGCCCACCGCCGCCACCAGCACGCGGAAGCCGGTGCTGCCCGGCAGGCGATAGCCGCGCTTCTTCTCCGGGTGCTTCAGGGTGAGGTTGATGTAGGCGAGGAACAGCAGGAAGTAGGTGATGAGGTAGAGCACGACGGTGAGCGACATGGCGATCAGGAACGACATGTTGCTGCCCGACATGTTGGTGAACACGATGATGGCCAGCGTGGTGATGCACAGCTGGAAGATCACCAGCGGCACCGGCACGCCATTCTTGTTCACCTTGGCCGCCACCGTCGGCAGGATGCCGTGCTGGGCGGTCACATACATGCCGCGCGAGGGGCCCACGATCCAGGCGGCGATTTCCGCCAGAACGCCCAGAACCAGCAGGGCCGCCACCACACGCACCACCCACTCAAAGCCGGGGCCATGGGCGCTGATAAGGGCCTGGAAGGTCTGCACCACGCCGGCCGACAGGTTGATCTGATCCAGCGGCACCACCGAGGCCACCGCCAGACCGCCGATGGAGCTCAGCACGATGGCCGCGATCATCAGCAGGAACATGGCAATGGGATAATCCCGGCCGGGGTTCGCCATCTCGTTCACGTGGGTGGCCGAGGCCTCCACGCCCATGTAGGACAGGATGAAGGCGACGAACACCACCAGCGTCCCGATCTTGGTGAAGTCGGGGAAGAAGGTCGTGGCATCCATCACGATCTCGAGCTTAGCGCCGCTGGCCAGATGCCACACCGCCAGCACCACCAGCAGCAGCGCCGGCACCAGAATGCCGGCGAAGAAGCCGAGCTTGGCGATCTGCGCGGTGTATTTGGTGCCGCCGAACTGCGTGAAGGCGAGCACCCACAGCAGCACGATGGCAGCAATGGTCTTCACCACCGGGTCATTGTTCAGCGCTGGCCAGTTGAGGATGTAGGAGAGCGCGCCCAGAACGAAGTAGAGCATCGGCAGAAAGCCGATGGCGATCTCCAGATAGGTGAAGGAGATGGCCGCAAAGCCCCAGCGCTCACCCAGGGTATTGGACACCCAGGCGAACACACCACCTTCCTCCCAGCCTTCCACGGTGGCCATTTCCGCCGCGCAGAGCGCCACCGGAATGAACCACAAGATGCCCGCCAAAAGCAGGAAAAACACCAGGCTGAAGCCCGATGTCGCGAAGGTGGGATACTCATAGACCGCCATCACCATGGAGGCGGTGATGGCGAAGAAGCCAAGAAGTGTGAGTTGCTTTACCGGTGCGGTTGCGGCGCTGGTCGCCATGCTGAATGCCCCTGTCTTGCCACGGCCCGCGGGCCTATCCCGGACGGAAATGCCCGCCCCCAATCAAAGTGCGCAAGGCATATGGCGCACGGCCGGTGGCGCCTCAGCTCCACCCACCCGCGCGCCAAAGGCGGGCCGAAGCCCGCCCGGCCACCGCGAGCACGCCTGGTGCGTGCCCGCGGCCGGCTCGTGTCAGTTGTGGTTGAACCCGCTGGCCTCAGCCGACGTCAGCGGCTTCGTCACCGGATGCTTAGCGAAATAGTCCAACGACCGCTTGATGTCGTCGAGCAGCAGGCTGGCGAGATCGCGGCTGACGCCGTGACGCACCAGGATCCGCTGAATCACCAGATCCTCGCGATTGGCCGGCATGGAATAGGCCGGCACCTGCCAGCCGCGGCTGCGCAGCCGGTCGGCCAAGTCATAGAGGGTGTAGCCTCCGATGCCCGCCTTATCCTTCAGCTTCCAGCACAGGGCGGGAATGCCGGCCTGGCTGTCGCCGTCGAACAGGATCTCGAACGGCCCGAGGGCGCCGATCTCGCGGGAAAGATACTGCGCGGTCTCGTAGCAGGCGTTCTGGATCTTCGCGTAGCCTTCGCGGCCGAGCCGCAGGAAGTTGTAGTATTGGGCAATCACCTGCCCGCCCGGACGCGAGAAGTTCAGCGCGAAGGTGGGCATGTTGCCGCCCAGATAGTTCACGTTGAACACCAGCTCCTCGGGCAGGTCGGACGCCTGCCGCCACACCACCCAGCCCACACCCAGGGGCGCGAGGCCGAACTTGTGGCCGGAGGAGTTGACCGATTTCACCCGCGGCAGCCGGAAGTCCCACGCCAGATCCGGCGCACAGAAGGGCGCGAGGAAGCCGCCAGAGGCGCCGTCCACATGGATCGGGATATCGAGGCCCGTGTCCTTCTGCAGCTGATCCAGCGCATCGCTCACCGCCTTCACCGGCTCGTACTGGCAGGTGAAGGTGACGCCGAGGGTGGGCACCACGCCGATGGTGTTCTCGTCCACCCGCTTGAGCACTTCCTCGGCATTCATGATGAGCCGATCGCCCTCGAGCGGGATCTCGCGCAGCTCGACGTCGAAGTACCGCGCGAACTTGTGCCAGCAGATCTGCACCGGGCCACAGATGAGGTTCGGCTTATCCGTCGGCTTGCCGGCCGCAGCGCGCTTCTTGCGCCACTGCCACTTGAGCGCCAGACCGCCCAGCATGGCGGCCTCGGACGACCCCACGGTGGAACAGCCGATGGTCTTGTGGGGCTCGGGCGAGTTCCACAGATCGGCGAGCATGTGGACACAGCGTTCTTCGATCTCCGCGGTCTGCGGATACTCGTCCTTGTCGATCATGTTCTTGTCGATGGACAAGGCCATGAGGTCGCGGATCTCTTCATCGACCCAGGTCTGGCAGAAGGTCGCCAGATTCTGACGCGAATTGCCATCCAGCATCAACTCGTCGCGCACTGCAGTGAAGACGTGCCGCGGCTCCTTCTCCACCGCCGGGAACTCGAATTTCGGCAGCTTGCCGAGCAGATCGCTGGATGAATAGACATCATCCAGAAGATCGTCACGCAGATTGGTTTTGGACGGGTCCGAAGTCAAAGCTTGGCCTCCCTTTCAAGTCAGAGCACACTACACCTCAAGCCGTGGACACCTGTGTCCGTCGGCTTGATCTTACGGGGCCACCAAGCCCCGAAACTCCTTGCTCCGCTCGCGACGCTTCCCGCGTGGGACAACCACCGTTCGACCGAACTTGCGCACGTCCACCTCTCGACGAGGTGTCGCGCCGGTGAACCAGGTCCCTGCAACCTCATCGGCTGCCCCAACCAGAAACCGTCACCTGAGAACAGCATCTCACATTGCTATGCAACAACAAGAATAAAATGGATTAGACCGTGACAACGGTGTGGCGGTTTGGTGGCACACCGTCTGACATTGAAGGGCCCCCTTCCGCAGGCGCTTCGCACCATGGCCCGCCTGCTCCCGATAGGAAATATCCTATTTGGGAGGTCCCCGCGCATAAGTGGGCATAATAGAGAGATTATTAGGTTACCGGCGCGCCGCGCCCTTCCGTGCGCTCCCGGTCAGCGGGCAATGAGCGCCGCTGGAGTTTCGGAGGAGGTCATCGCCCCAAGCACAAAGGCGAGATTCGCCGCGGCCACCAACGCCGCAGCATGGGCGTCGGACTGGGCTTGGCGCGCCGTGAGCAGCCCGCTGTCGGCGGCGGTGGCGACGGTAATGTTGCCCACCCCGTTGCGATAAGCTTCCAGCGCTGCGTCATAAGTGACCGCCGCCGCGCTGGCGAGGGCGGTGGCGGCCTGGTAGGAGGCGAGCGCCGAACGCAGGGTGTGGGCGCTCACCACGATCTCCCGCGCGGCTGCATCGCGCACCTGCTGGAAGGTGGCGGCGCTGGCGGCGCTGAGCGATTCCGCATTCTTCAGCTGTGCGGCCCGCAGCCCACCGTCGTAGATCGGCATGGTGGCGCCCACCATCACCCCGGAGGCCGAGGATTGCTGGCCGATGGTGGGCAGGCCCGTGGCGCTGAGATTGGTGTTGCCAGTGGCGGCCACCGCCCCCAGGAACACCTTGGGCAGGAACTCCACCTGGGCGGCGGTGATGCCCGCCTGGGTCGCCTTCAGGGCTTGGAAGCTCGCCAGCACGTCGGGACGCTGCGCCAGCGCCGCCTTGATCATCCTCTCGGTCGGCGCACCCACGCTCTCCGGCAGGCGGCGGCCATTGGCCTCGCGCACCTTCAGCGCCGTCAGGGGCGAGATCCCCATGGCGCCGAGAAGCGCCTGATACGCATCGCGCTCGCCGCCCTGCGCCTGCACCAGGCCGAACCGCGCCTGCGCCACCTGCTGGCGGGCCTGCGCCACGTCGACGCTGGTGCCGAGGCCCTTCTGCATGCGCTCCTGCGCGGCGTCCTCGATCTTGCGGCTGTTGCCGAGGTTCTGCTCGGCGAGGGTCACCCGGCTGCGCGCCGCTCCATGGAGGAAGTAGGCGCGCGTCACGTCATAGATGATCTTCTGATGCACGCCGTTGAACAGAAGATTGGCCCCCGTAGCATTATGCTGCGCCGCTTCATGCAGCGCGCCCCGCTGGCCGAAGTCGAACACCAGCCATTGCAGTGCGATCTGCGGGGAAATGCCATCGATGGACGTGCTCACCTGATTGATGTTGCCAATGGAGACCGGCAGGGGTGAGGACAACTTCTGGTAGCCGCCGATCACATTGGCGCTGATCAGGGGAAGATAGGTGGCGGCCACCATGCCCGACGCCAGCGCCATCTGGCGCGCCTGCTGCCAGGCCACCCGGGTTGCCGGATTCTGGGTCTGGGCAATGTCGATCAGCTCGGCGAGGCCATAGGTCTTGTTCGGCTCGATCGGCGCCGGGGCCTGCAGGGCGACCACCTCCGGATCCGCCGGCACGCTGAACACCGGCTTGCGCGGCCCGTCCGCCACCGCAGCCTCGGGGGCGGCATTGGCGCTGGTGCTCGCCTCGGGCGTCCACGGCTGAGACGGATCGGCGGGCGCGCTGTCGAGAGCGCTCACGGCGCAGCCCGCCAGCAGCGCCGATGCCAGCAGCACCGGCAGCAGCCGGGCCATCCGTGGGAAAAGCGGCAGCTTCATCGCCATCACCCCGCCGCCAGGGTTTGGATGCGCCGGGCGCGCGCCAGCACGGACCCCTCGTCGTCGGCCTCCCCCGCCCCGCCGGACGCCGGCCCGCCGGGCGCGCCGTCCAGGGTGGCTGCGGCGGCGGCCAGCCGACGGGCCGTTTCGCTGGAGGCTTCGGGCGCGAAGATCAGCTGCGGCAGCAACGCGCGCACCTCCCGCACCAGCAATTCCAGCCGAGCGATGCCGAACCGCGACGGCAACAGCGCCTTTGGCTCGAACGGCAGCAGCCGCAATTGCTCCTTCGCCTTTTCAACCTCGGTCTCCACCAGCGCCGCTTCACTGGTGGCGGCCAGCCGCGCCGCCGGGTCCATGCCGGCCAGGCGGCCGGCGGCGGCGAGCGCGCGCGCCAGCCGCTCGTGCACGTCGCGCACCGCGCTCTTCGGCCAGATTCCGGTGAAGATCAGATACACGACCACATTCCCCAGCAGGATGCCGACGATGCGGTCACGCCCCGAATCCATGTCGAGGCTGGGAGCAAAGCCGCTGATGATGGTGAGTAGAAACGCCAGGCCGACCTGGACACCGGCATAGGAAATCCGCTCGTTGCCCGCCGACACCCAGGAGCCGACCAGCACGCCGCAGAACACCAGCCCCATCAATCCCCCCACCGAGGACAGGTGGGGAATGACGAACAGGATGGCGCCGAAGCCCAACGCCGCCCCCACCAGGCAGCCACTGATACGCAGCACCAGCTTGTGCACCGTCTCGCCGGTGGTGCCCAGCGCCGCCACGTAGCAGGTGACCATGGCGGTGTGGATGCCCTGCCAGTTGATCAGCGAATAGATGATGTAGCAGGTCAGCGCCGCCGCCGTCGTCTTCAGCGCAAAGCGCTGGTAGTCCGGATTGGTGAGCGCATCCGAGGCGAAGAACGGCGGCTTCGCCGGCGGCGTGCGGGTGCCCCCATCGGCCTGCGCCAACCCCGCCAGCGACCGGCGGATGGTGCCCTCCGGCTCCGCGAGGGGTGTGCCGTCAGCCTCCGAAGGCATCGGTGGGCGGCCCCCGGCCGCCACCGCAGCGGCCGCCTCGCGGCAGCGGCCGGCGAGGGAGCCACGCACCTGGGTCGCCGCCGTGGCCGGCAAGGCGGCGACCGCCAGCAGCAGCTGATAGCTGGTGGTCAGCGCTCCCTGCAGCCAGTCGCAATCCGCCGTCGGCGCGGTGTGAAACACCCGGGCCAGCATCAATTGCTGATCGCCGCCCCCATTGCCGTCGGCCAGAGATGAACGCAGCTTAGTCTCCGCGGCGAGGTCGGGATGATCGAGAGCCGCGGCAGCCGTCTGTAGCCGCGTGCTGATCGTGGCGCGCAGCAGACGATGGGGCGAGGTCCCCAGCACCATGTTGAACACGATCATCAGCGCCATGGGCATGACCGCCATCTGCCAGGCATAGAGCAGGCCACGGGTGGCGATCTCTCCGGCCGGCAGATCGTCCACCAGGGTCAGGATGAAGGCGATGACGAGGGCGATGATGGAGCCGATCTCGCCCAGTTGCGAGGCCGCCCCAAGATAGACGAAGACGAAGGAGGTGCCGGCAATGACCGCGATGCGCAGCAGTGGATAGTTCGCCGTCACCTGGATCACCGGCGCCATGGCCAGCACCACGATGCTGGCGAGGATGATGAGGCCGATGCCCTGCCCCACGCATTCGGCGCCATCGGGGCGGGCGAGATAGATGACGAGATAGCAGCCGATGGCCGCTTCCGGCACCTTGTAGAGCATGGCCACGCCCGCCACCAGCGCGCACAGCAGCGCCACCCGCCACGCCTGCCCGAACCGGCCGGGAAACGGCAGCAGATCCAGCCATGCCTGGTGAGCGACCGCCGGCCAGGGCGACTTAGCAGCTGCTGCCATGGTGCACCGTCGCGGTGGCGGAGGCGCCCACCCGCATCAGAGCCGGTGGCGGATCAAGGAGGCGGATCCGCACCGGGAAGCGCTGGGCGATGCGCACCCAATCCAGCGTCTTGGGCACGATGGGCATCTTGCGCGGCAGATTGATCAGTTCCTCGGATGCCACACCCCAGCCGATGCCTTCCACCCGGCCGCGCAGGGCCAGGGTGCGGTCCGCCAGGGCGAAGACGGTGGCGCAATTGCCCACGGCGATGCCGGGCAGCTCGGTCTCCAGAAATGCCGCCGAGGCGAACCATGCCTCGGAATTGATGAGGGTGAAGATGGATTGCCCGGGCAGCACATATTCACCCGGACCGGTGGAGAGGCCCACCACCTTGCCGTCGAACGGCGCCCGCACCTCGGTGTCCGCCAGCGCCCGCTCGGCCAGGGCCAGCGCGGCGCGGCGCGCATCCACCAGTGCCTTGGCCGCGGCGGCATCGCTCACCAGCACATCGGCGGCCGATTGCTGCTCCAGCGCCTGCTTGAGGCTGATTTCCGCATCGCGCTTGGCGGTGGCGGCATCATCCACCTGCTGGGCGCTGACATAGCCTTTCGGCCGCAATGCCTCCAGGCGGGCCAGGGTCTGCGTCGCCAGCGCCAGGTTGGAGCGGGCCCGCGTCACCTGCTCGCGGGCGATGATCGCATTGGATTGGGCCGCCGACACCGCCCGTTGGCGATCGGCATAGGCGGCCTCGGCGATCTGCAGATCGGCCCGCGCCTGATCCACCTGCAGGCGGTACACCGTGGGATCGAGGGCCAGCAGCAGCTCCCCCTTGCGCGCGGTCCCGTTGTCCACCACCCCCACGGAAGCGATGCGCCCGGGAACGGCCGCCGCCACGTTCACCACCTCGGCGGTGAGGACCGCATCCTGTGACAAGGGGTTGAGCGCCGCATTGTGGAAATAACGCCAGCCGAACGCGGCCGCCGCCACCAGCACGACCACGCTGACGAGGATGCCGAGGGAGCGCCGGGAATGGGCTTTGGCCGCGTCGTTCACGCTCTACCGTCCGAAGCTGAGAAGGGACACCAGGAAACCCAGCCCTGCCGCCAAAGCGATATAGATGGGCAAGCGCGTGGGCAGGGCATCGTCGATGCCGAGGCGGATGAACACGAAGCGCAGCACCACCGCGCCCAGGATTCCGGCGACCGCGCAGGCGAGCCACGAGGGAAAATAAGCCCCGAACATGGACAGGGACGGCGCCCCCAGCGGCGCGCAGGCCGACAGCATGCCACCGAGCAGCACCGCGCCGGCAACACCGCGCCATCTCCGGACCCCGCCCGGCTCACGCCCTATCAACACCTTGCGCAGCCCCCACATGCGAATGGATGACGTCGCCGGAACGCCCTGCCCCGGCGCTGCCAAGACCGAGACCGGCCCCTGACATGATCGCAGATGACAGCTTGCACCCGACGCCAAGCATTAACAAAGGCCTAACGGCGCAGGCCCCAAAAATCAAATGGCGCCCGCGCGCCAGCCACGCCGCGACGCCCAGTCGGCGCCTGATGTGGATAGCGGCTGACGGCGCCGTGGAATATCTCCCAAATGGGAGAGGGTTGGCGAGAAGGCACCGCGATCCCAACCGCTTCGCGCGGCATCACAAAAGTCCGATCAGTCGCCAGCGCCCGGTGGCGCGTGCCCCCTAATGTCTTGCAGCCTTTTCGCCGGGTCGGAAGTGTGCGACGAAGCAGCAGCGGGGCACCATCTGGCCTTTGGTGGTCGGCCCCCCCGAATCTCCTGTCGCGTCGCCTCACTTGGCACCATTCGCGCATCGCTGGAAAGGAATGCTGAAATGTGCACGTCGCTCGCCTACCGGGACGCGGCCGAACGGGTCTATTTCGGCCGGACCATGGAGCTGACGGTCGATCTGCCCTACCAGCTCGTCTATCTGCCGGCCGGCATCACCAACACCTCGCAGATCGACGGCCACGCACCGCTCACCTATACCGCCAAGTACCCCTTCATCTCGGTCGCCATGCCGGCGCGTGTGCCCACCGCCGCGGCCCCCATGGAACTGAAAGATCTCAAGGCTTTGGAGGGTCTGAACGACCAGGGCCTCACCTTCAGCCTGCTCGCCTACCCCGGCGCCGCCGGCGCGCAGCGTGCGGTCGAGATGACCAAGGCGGTGCTGTCCGCGAGCGATCTCGGCAGCTGGATCCTCGGCCAGTTCGCCACCGTCGCCGAAGTGAAGGCCGCCATGGCCGCCCAGCCGATTCTGCTGGAGCCGCTGGCGATCCTGGGCGGCTCCGTTTCGCCCTTCCATTATGTGGCGCATGACCCCAGCGGCGCGGCCCTGGTGATCGAGTTCAGCGCCGGCAAGCTCAATCTCTACGACAACCCGGTGGGGGTGATGACCAATGGCCCCGAATTCCCCTGGCACCTGACCAATCTCGACAACTACACCTTCCTCAGCAACGTGGATAAGTCGCAGACCACGTTCGGGAGCTACAAAGCGTCCCAGCCCGATTCCGGCATCGCCACGGCGGGCCTGCCGAGCTCGAACACCTCGGTGGGTCGCTTCGTGCGCGCCGCCTATTACACGAAGTTTGCGGAACGCGCGGCGACACCTGATGCGGCTGTGCAGACCCTCGCCCACGTGATGAACAATTTCGATCGTCCGCGGGGCATCACCATCGATTATCCCGGCGAGGACAGCAGCCAGCTGGAAGTCAAGGGCCTGCCGGAATCCGGCAGCCAGCCCTACGCCACCGAATACACCTGCTGGACCGTGCTCGGCGATCTCGACCGCAAGGTCTTTTATTTCCGCGATTATCTCGCCTTGAGCTATTCCCGGTTCGAGCTTGAAGCGCTCGCCACCGTCACCGAGCCCAAGGTCCTGGCGGCGCGCAAGCTGGATGTGGCCGCAACTGATGGCACCGCGCAGCTCATCAGCGCCGCCTAGTGTCGCCGTGCCTTGCAGGGCGAGCCCGGGCTCGCCCTGTGGCGCCTGGCACCCGAAACGCGCCGGAGGCTCCTGATGACGGCCCCACCTTCCCCGTTTCACCGGCTGCACATCCATATCGCCGGCCCGTGGCCGTTCATCACCTTTCGCAGCTACACCCTGGCGGGACGTCATTTCATCTGGCGGGCCCGCGATCACCGGAAGGGGCTGGAGCGCTGGGCCCGCGGCCTCGAGCACCTGCCGGTGCCCCTGTGGCAGACCCGTGGCTACAACTGGCTGACCGGTCTCGCCTTCGCCATCGGCGCCTTGCTGTTCATGGCGGGCGCCCTGCTCTCCCTGGTGCCGCCGCACGCCCTCCCGGTTCCGAGCCGGGACGTGGGCATCATCTTCTTCCTGGGCTCCCTGCCCTTCACCTTCGCCGCCTATCTGCAGCTGTTTCAGGCCGCCAATGCCAGCGTCTTCTCGGTGAAGCCGCAGGACGCGCCACATCAGCGCGTCATGGTGATCGGCTGGCAGCCGCACAGCGCCGGCTGGCTCAGCACCTTCGCCCAGTTCCTTGGCACGCTGGCGTTCAACCTCAACACCTGGAACGCGCTGCATACCGCCAACACCTGGCGGGCCCAGGACATCTGGGTCTGGACTCCAGACATGGTGGGCTCGCTTCTGTTCCTCATTTCCGGCTACCTCGCCTACCTGGAGGTGAGTGGCGGCTATTGGAGCTGGAAGCCCGCCGAGCTGTCCTGGCAGATCGTGTTCGTGAACCTGATGGGCTGCATCGCTTTCATGACCGGGGCGGTGCTGAGTTTCTCACCGGAGCGGCCAGATGCGAGCTGGATTGGCGTCGTTGGCAACACCCACCTGTTCGCCGGCTCGCTGTGTTTCTTCGTCGGAGCGCTGCTCACCATGCGCGAGGCCAGGACAGCCGCCTCCGCATGAGGAAGCGCGTGATGCATCGGTCATTGCGCGGTCATGGAGCCGGCATTAGCCTACCGCGTCAGCCAGCGCCCCCACACCACGATCAACGGACCCCCGGAGCAGAGCGGAACAACGGGCATGGACCTGCGCAAACGGCTTGTCGTCGAACCCGGCAGCCGGGTCACATTGAGCGACGTGGATGCCGCCTTTCATGGCAGCTACAGCTCCAGCGCCGATGCAAAGGCGGATCTGGAGGCTCAGGCGACGCGGCTCGGGTCGTTGCAGCAGAAGCTCTATGGCGAGAAGAAGCATGCCCTGCTGATCATCCTGCAGGGGATCGATGCGGCCGGCAAGGATGGCACCTGCTGGCACGTGATGGCCGCCATGAACCCCCAGGGCTGCACGGTGAAGAGCTTCAAGCAGCCCACCGAGGAAGAACTGCTGCATGACTTTCTCTGGCGCGTGCATCCCCACACGCCCGGGCTCGGCCAGGTGGCGGTGTTCAACCGCTCTCATTACGAGGATGTGCTGGTGGTGCGGGTGCACGATCTCGTGCCCGCCGCGGTGTGGTCGAAGCGCTACGAACTGATCAACGATTTCGAGAAGATGCTGACCCAGAAGGGCGTGACCATCCTCAAGTTCTTCCTCTACATCACGCCGGAAGAGCAACTGGAGCGGTTTCGCCAGCGGCTCGAGGATCCTGCGCGGCAATGGAAGATCAGCGAATCCGACTACAAGGAACGCGCCTTCTGGGACCAGTACACCGCCGCCTATGAGGACATGCTGGCGAAATGCTCCACCCCCCACGCGCCCTGGTATGTCATTCCCGCCAACCACAAATGGTTCCGCAATCTCGCCGTCTCCCAGATCATCGAGAAGACTCTCGATGAGATGAACCTCCAGCTGCCCGCGCCCAGCGTCGACATCGCGCACATCCGCCGCGTCTACCACGCGGCCGTGGTGGCGGATCCGGCAGCCACTGATGCCGATCCCTCCCGCCTGAAGGGGTAATCTCCGCCTGGCGGGCCCCGCCCCGCTCCCGCCCCCGCCGAACCGCATGTGACCCGAAGCCCCATGGATCTGACCCTTCTTATCTTCTTCCTCGTTTATGTGGTCATGGCGGTCGG
Organism: Xanthobacter sp. NM-25; assembly: GCF_022138605.1. Taxonomy (GTDB): domain Bacteria; phylum Pseudomonadota; class Alphaproteobacteria; order Rhizobiales; family Xanthobacteraceae; genus Xanthobacter. The sequence goes on along the minus strand of NZ_JACBFS010000008.1, from coordinate 175,756 downwards.
CAAGCTGCCCGGCTTCATGGTGGACCGCACGGGCGCGGCCGTGATCGGCGCATTGGCCATGATGGCGGTCGGCTCGATCACCGCCAAAGGCGCCTGGGACGCCATCGATTACCGCAGCATGGGCCTGATGTTCGGCCTCATGGTGGTCTCCGCCGCCTTCGTGGTCTCCGGCTTCTACGGCTGGACCGCGCGGCGCATCGCCACCCTGCCGCTCAGCGCACCGGCCCTGCTTGCGGTGCTGATCTTCGTGGGAGCCGTGCTGTCGTCCGTCCTCACCAACGACGTGGTGGTGGTGGCGATGACCCCGCTGCTGGTCTCCGCCACCCTGGCGCGCGGGCTCAATCCGGTGCCATTCCTGCTGGCGTTCTGCTTCGCCGCCAACATCGGCGCATCGAGCACTCTGATCGGCAGCCCGCGCAACATGATCCTCGCGCAGGAGCTGGGCCTGTCCTTCAACGGCTTTCTGAAAGTCACCGCGCTGCCGGTGCTGATCTGCCTGCCGCTGGTATGGGGGGTGATCGCCCTGCTCTACCGTCGCCGCTGGGCCCTGGCGGCCCCCGCCGGCGGGCCGGCACCGGCGCATCCTGCGGCCGCCCAGACGCCGGCGCTTGATGTCTGGGAGACGGTGAAGGCGGGCCTCGTCACGATCGCCGTGGTGGTGGCGTTCGTCGCCAGCGATTGGCCGCGCGACATCATCGCCCTCACAGCCGCTGGCGTGCTGCTCATCAACCGCACCATCTCGTCGCGCGACATGCTCGGGCACGTGGACGGCAACCTGCTGCTGTTCATCATGGGGCTGTTCGTGGTGAATGCCGCCATGGCGGCCACCGGCTTGCCGCAGACATTGCTGTCGGACCTGCGCGGAGCGGGCATCGACCTCGCTGATCCGCTGGCCCTGTATCTGGTGGGCGGCGGGCTCAGCAACATTGTCGGCAACAGCCCGGCGGTGATGCTTCTGGTGCCCTTCCTCAGCCTCGGTGGCAGCAGCGACGCGCTCGGCGCCGCGCTGGGGCTCGGCATTGGCCTATCGAGCAACCTGATCGTGTTCGGCAGCCTGGCCGGCATCATCGTGGTGGAGCAGGCGGCCGCCTGCGGCGTCAAGATCAGCTTCAGCGAGTTCTCGCGGGCCGGCGTGCCGGTGACCGTCGCCAGCATGATCCTGGCCGCCGGATGGATCCTGCTGATGGCCTACTGACCCGGCGTGCGCGCCCGCTCCTCTTCCACCAGTTCCTTCTTGGAAAGCTTGCCAACCACGCTCTTCGGCAGGCTGTCGCGGATCTCGATCTCGCGCGGCATCTCGATCTTGGAGATCTGGGCGGAGAGGAATTCCATGAGGTCCGCCGGGCTCACCTGCGCGCCCTCGCGCAGGGTGACGAACGCCTTCGGGGCCTGGCCGCGATAGCTGTCGGGAATGCCGATGGCCACCGCCTCCGCCACCGCCGGGTGCAGGTAGAGCGCCTCCTCGATAACCCGCGGGTAGACATTGTAGCCGCCGCACAGGATCACGTCCTTGATGCGGTCCACCAGGAACAGGTAGCCGTCGGCATCGAGATAGCCCACATCGCCGGTGCGCAGGGCCCCGTTGAGGAAGGCGTCGGCGGTCTCCAGCGGCCGATTGTAGTAGCCGCGCATCACCTGCGGGCCGCGCACGCACACTTCCCCCTTCTCGCCCATCGGGCACAGCCGCTGCGGATCCGCGAGATCGTGAATCTCGATCATCGTCTCCGGCAATGCGGTGCCCACCGAGCCATCCTTCACCAGGCCCAGCGGCGGATTGGCGCTGACCACCGGCGATGTCTCGCTGAGCCCATAGCCTTCCACCAGCTTACAGCCGGTGAGGACCTCAAAGCGCTCGCGCACCTCCTTCGGCAGTGGAGCGCCACCGGAAATGCACAGGGTGAGCGCCGTCAGGTCCCGCCGCTCGATGCCCGGCGCGCCGTTGATGGCGGCATAGATGGTGGGCACGCCGGGGAACATGGTGGGCTTTTCCGCCTCGATGAGATCCAGCACGTCGCCCAAGGCGAAGCGCGGCACCAGCACGATCTCGGCCCCCAGGCAGATGGGAATGATCATCACCGTCTGCATGGCGAAGACGTGGAACAGCGGCAGGACGCCGAGCACCTTGGAGACGCCGATACGCTCGCAATCCGCATGCCGCAGCACCTGACGGGCATTGGCGGAGACATTGGCATGGGTCAGCATGGCGCCCTTGGGCACGCCGGTGGTGCCGCCGGTATATTGCAGGACGGCGATATCGTTGACGGGATCGATCCGCACCGACTTCGGTGTGGCGCCATGGGCCAGCAGCCGATCGAACGGCAGATGCAGACCATCGCCGAGATCAAACACCGCGTGGTCCTTGCGCTTGAAGAGGCTGAACAGGATGCCCTTCACGGTGGGCAGCACACCGGCCATCGGGCACACGACGATGCGGCGCAGGCCCGCCTCATGGGCCACTGCGGCGACCCGGGCATGGATGATCTTCAGGTCCGGCACCACCATCATCGTCGTGCCGGAATCGCGGATCTGGTGGCGCAGCTCGCGCTCCACATAGAGCGGGCTGAAATTCACCACCGTGCCGCCCGCCTTCATCACGGCAAAGAAGAAGATCACCGAATAGGGCGTGTTGGGCAGGCACAGGCCCACCTTGCTGCCGGGGCCGACGCCCTCCGCCTGCAGGCCCGCGGCCACCTGGTCCACCAGCCGCCCCAAATCCCCGTAGGTCCATTTGCGACCGAAGAAATTGAGCGCGGGGCGCGTCGCGAAGGCGGCGACGCTGGCCTCAAGCAGCTCCGGCACCGGAACGGGCACGATGGCGCCCCCATCGAGACGATCGAGCATAGGCGTTCTCCCCGAGGGCCGGAAGGGATGGCGGCAACCCCTGGCTGGAGCAGCGCCACACCGCGGCCGACCCGCTATATCTGTTGTCCTGCGGTCTCCGCGTCTGTGCGCGGTTTTTCGGCGGTGGTCACGGCAGCGGCGCGGGCGCGGGGCGTCTTAAGGCCAAGGCCCGAGCCGCCCGCCCCCACGAACCGTCAGCGGATGGCGGCCGGGGCCAGCTCGCCGAACTTATAACGCAGGCCCACCGACACGAGATCCACGTAGCCGCTGTTGACCTCGCCGATCAGCACGCCGCGCAGCGCGTTGCCCGGCTGGGTGGGCAGTTGCTCGATGGGGCTCGATTCCCCCCAGATGTGGCTGTAGGCGAAGTCCATGGAAAGTTGCTCGGTCACGGCGTAGGTTAAGCCGCCGGACAGCCACAGCCGGTTGGTGTCGGGCAGCCGCGGCGAACGCGTCTCATCCGGCACCGGGGTCAGCTCATAGGCAAGGCCCGCCCGCAGGGTGAGCTTGGGATCCCACTTGTATTCGGCGCCACCGGCGAAGAACCAGCCGTCCTTCCAGGCGAGATCGAGCACGCTGGCCACGGCGGTGGGGGTGCGCACCACCAGTTCATCGACAGAGGACCAGTTGGTCCATTCCACGGTGCCGAGCAGGGTCCACTCCGGACTGACCTGCGAGCGCACCGAGGCGGTCACCTGCGCGGGAAGGGTGATGCCTGCCGACGCCGCATAGCGGGCCAGCTGCGCCTGCTGGAAGAACAGATCCAGCGTGCCTTCCAGGTTCTGGTCCATGGCCGACTTGTAGCCGATGCCAATGGTGGTCCCCTTCCAGGGGGTCAGGAGCACGCCGAGATTGATGCCGAAGCCGAGGTCGTCACCATTGACCTGGGCGTAAAGATTATTGGTCGGCGGCACGATGCCGGTGAATGTGGCGTTGGAGAGCCGGGCATCCATGTAGTTGATGCTGAACCCGCCGCCGAGGGTGAGCCAATCATTCACCTTGTAGGCCATGGAGGCCTGGAAGTTGATGTCGAAGATCCGGCTATAGCAGCCATAGTAACGGCCCGACCAATTGCAGGGAGCGTCCGAGACGAGGCCGAACGGCACCGTCAAGCCGAAGCCGATGGCGATTTTGTCCCAGGCGTAGGAAGCGAACACCGTGGGCAGCAGCGCGTCGTCGATGATGTCGCCGACGCCGTTGTTGCCGAGGTTGGCGCCGGTCAGCGGCGCGCTCGCCTGGAACACGTCGATGGACGCATGGGGCATGATGTAGGTGAAATTTGATTCGAGGCTGAGACCGGGCGTGAAATTGATGGCCGCCGGGTTCCAGAACATGCCGGCCAGCCCCTCGCCCCCCGCGGCGGTCCCGGCAAAGGACGTCCCCTGGAAGTAGGAGCTTTGCTCCCGCAGGCCGAAGCCGCCCGCATGGGCCTGCGCCGCAGCAGTGCAGACAACCAATGGCAGAACAAGACTTCCGGCGCGCCGGGCAATGACGTTGGTCCTGGACATGGGGCCCCCTCGCTTGGCGTTTCCTCGGGCATGGCACGCTGCGGTGCACTATAGGTTTTTAAGATGCCCTATACGTCACCCAGCATGCCTAAACGAATGCCTGCGTCAACACTGGAAATGCTACCCCGAGGGGCTGACGGAGCGAAAGCCCGGGAGTGTTGTACCGATACCACGATACAGCCGAGAGGCGAGCCCAATTATTCCCTGAACTCCACGCATCTGTAGCGATGCGGCAGGGCATTGGTCAGTATCACTGAAATATATGATGACATGATGATTACAGCACATCGCAAATGCGCTGTCCGGCGATACATGGAGTCTTTTGCAGCGCACAAAACAGCAGGTGTTCCGCAGCCCACGCGCACAAGAAAATGAAATGCGGGGTCTTGCGCCATGAGGCAAAGCATGTATCGTCGGTGCCATCAGATGACGTATAGGTGAAGATGTGGCATCCAAAGGCAAGAGCAGCAGCAGCGGTGGCGGCCTGACCGACACCTTCTTCACCGTGACGGAGCTTGCCCGCGATCTCGCGGTGACGCCGCGCACCATCCGCTTTTATGAGGACAAGGGTCTCATCACCCCGCGGCGGGCGGGCACCATGCGGGTCTACACCAAGCGGGACCGGGCACGGATGGTGCTCATCCTGCGCGGCAAGCGGCTCGGCTTTTCCCTGCGGGAAATCAAGGAATACCTTGATCTCTACGACATGGACCCGACCCAGTCCGAGCAGATGCGGATGCTGCTCAAGAAGGTGCAGACCCGCCTGGACAGCCTGGAAGACCAGCGCATCGCCCTGGAAGAGACCATCGCGGAGCTGAAGGAAATCGAGGAGCAGACCCTCGCCGGCCTCGACACCACCAGCACCGACAAGAAGGCCGCCGGCTGAAGCGGAACCAGGCGCCGCCCACGGCGTCGACAACGTGGGCCAGATTCAAAATCCAAGCAGACAAGAACGTCAATCAGACAAGAACGCAGGCAGGAACGCCCCATGCAGAATGTCGTGATCGCGGGTTACGCCCGCTCGCCCTTTACTTTGGCCAAGAAAGGCGACCTTGCGCGCCTGCGTCCCGATGATCTCGCCGCCCAAGTGGTGGCCGAGCTGGTGGCGCGCACCAAGGTGAAGGTGGAGGACATCGAGGACCTCATCGTCGGCTGTGCCTTTCCCGAGGCCGAGCAGGGCTTCAACATTGCCCGCCTCATCGGCATGATCGCCGGCCTGCCCCAGTCGGTGGCCGGCACCACGGTGAACCGCTTCTGCGGCTCCTCCATGCAATCGGTCCACATGGCCGCCGGGCAAATCCAGCTCGGAGCGGGTGACGCCTTCATCTGCGCCGGCATCGAAAGCATGAGCCGGGTGCCCATGACGGGCTTCAACCCCATGCCGAACGCCGCCCTCTACGCCCGGATGCCCGCCGCATACATGGGCATGGGCGAGACCGCCGAGAACGTCGCCGCCAAGTGGCAGATCACCCGCGCCGACCAGGACGCCTTCGCGCTCAAGAGCCAGCAGAAGGCCACCAAGGCCGAGGCGGAAGGCCGCTTCAAGGCCGAGATCGTGCCGGTGCATGTGAATGGCAAGGTGAACAAGACCGTGGACACCGACGGCTGCATCCGCCGCGATGCCACGCTGGAGGCCCTCGCCAGCCTGAAGCCGGCCTTCGACGAGAACGGCACGGTGACCGCCGGCACCTCCTCTCCCCTCACCGACGGTGCTTCAGCGGTGCTGGTGTGCTCGGAAGCCTATGCGGAAAAGAACGGTCTTGAGCCCCTGGCGCGGCTGAAGAGCGTGGCGGTGGCCGGTTGCGCGCCGGAGATCATGGGCATCGGCCCGGTGGCCGCCACCCGCAAGGCGCTCACCCGCGCCGGCCTTTCCATCTCCGACATCAACGTGGTGGAGCTCAACGAGGCGTTCGCCTCCCAGGCGCTGGCCTGCCAGAAGGATCTCGGCATCGCTGACGAGACCCTGAACCTGGATGGCGGGGCCATCGCCCTCGGCCATCCGCTCGGCGCCACCGGCGCCCGCATCGTCGGCAAGGCGGCGGCACTGCTGAAGCGCGAAGGCGGCAAATATGCCCTCGCCACCCAATGCATCGGTGGCGGCCAGGGCATCGCCACCATTCTCGAGCGCGTCTGAGGGAGGCGCGTATGGGCTTCGAGATCAAGAAGGTCGCCGTCATCGGCGCCGGCGTCATGGGTGCGGGCATTGCCGCCCACGTGGCCAATGCGGGCATCGAGGTGCTGCTCCTGGACATCGTCCCGGAGGGCGCCAGCAACCGCAACGCCATCGCCGAAAAGGCCATCGACAAGCTGCTGAAGGCGGATCCCGCCGCCTTCATGTCCAAGAAGGCAGCGCGCCTCGTCACCGCCGGCAATATCGAGGACAATCTCGCCGATCTCGCCAGCTGCGACTGGATCGTCGAGGCGGTCATTGAGCGGCTGGACATCAAGCAGGCGCTGTACGCCAAGATCGAGGCGGCCCGTCGGCCCGGCTCCGCGGTGTCGTCCAACACCTCCACCATTCCGCTGGCGGATCTGACGGCCGGGCTACCGGAGAGCTTCCGCCGCGACTTCCTCATCACCCACTTCTTCAACCCGCCGCGCTACATGCGGCTGCTGGAGATCGTGGCGGGGACTGAGACCAATCCGGACACGGTCGCCGCCGTCGCCCGCTTCGCCGATGTGAAGCTCGGCAAGACGGTGGTGACCTGCAAGGACACCCCCGGCTTCATCGCCAACCGGCTCGGCACTTACTGGCTGCAGCTGGCGGTGGGCGAGGCTTTTGCCCTCGGCCTGCGGATCGAGGATGCCGATGCCGTCATGGGCCGCCCGTTCGGCTTTCCCAAGACCGGGGTGTTCGGCCTCATCGATCTGGTGGGGCTCGACCTGATGCCCCACGTCCAGGGCTCCCTGAAGCGCGCGCTGCCGGCCACCGATCCGTTCCACGCCACCCTGCGGGACGAGCCCTTGATCGAAAAGATGATCGCCACCGGCTACACCGGCCGCAAGGGCAAGGGCGGCTTCTATCGGCTCAACCGCGAGAACGGCCAGAAGCTGAAGGAAGCCATCGACCTTTCCACCGGCGACTACCGGCCTCAGGGCAAGGCGAACGTCGCCGAGCTGGAGGATGGCGGCGGCAGGGACCTTGCCGCGCTCATGGCGGCGCCTGGCCCTGGCGGGCGCTATGCGCGCGCGGTCATGGCCCGCACCCTCGCCTATGCGGCGCGGCTGGTGCCGGAGGCAGCGGACGACATTGTCGCCATCGATGATGCCATGCGCCTCGGCTATAATTGGAAGCTGGGCCCGTTCGAGCTGATCGACAAGATCGGCGCCGCTCGCCTCATCGCCATGCTGCAAGCCGATGGCGTGGAAGTTCCGCCCCTGCTCGCGCTGGCGGCGCAGCAGCCGTTCTACCGGGTGGAGGCGGGCACGCGCCAATATCTCGGCAGCGACGGCGCCTATCATGACATCGTCCGCGCCGACGGGGTGCTGCTGCTGGCCGACATCAAGCTGAAGACCCAGCCGCTGCTCAAGAACGGCTCCGCCGCTCTGTGGGACATCGGCGACGGCGTGGTCTGCCTGGAGTTCACCTCCAAGAGCAACTCTCTGGATGAGGGCATCATCACCCTGCTCTCCAAGGCGCTGAAGCTGGTGAAGGAGAAGTACAAAGCGCTCGTCATCTATAATGAGGGCTCGAACTTCTCGGTGGGCGCGAATCTCGGCCTCGCGCTCTTCGCCTGCAACATCGGCGCCTTCGGCGAGGTGGAGAAGCTGGTGGCCACCGGCCAGAAGGCCTACCAGGACATGAAATACGCCCCCTTCCCGGTGGTGGCGGCCCCCTCGGGCCTGGCCCTGGGCGGCGGCTGCGAGATCCTGCTGCATGCCAGCGCCGTGCAGGCCCATGCGGAAAGCTACATCGGCCTCGTCGAGTGCGGCGTGGGCGTGCTGCCGGCCTGGGGTGGCTGCACCGCCATGCTGGAGCGCTGGCAGACCGACAAGATGTTCCCCAAGGGCCCCATGCCGGCGCCGTCCAAGGTGTTCGAGACGGTCTCCACCGCCACCGTGGCGAAGTCCGCCGCCGAGGCGAAGGAGCTGAAGTTCCTGCGGGAGAGCGACGGCATCACCATGAACCGCGACCGCCTGCTGGCGGACGCCAAGGCCCGGGCCCTCGCCATGGCGGAGACCTACGCGCCGCCCAAGCCCATCGACCTCACCCTGCCCGGCCCGTCCGGCAAGGTGGCCATGGAGATGGCGGTGGAGGGCTTCGCCAGGCGCGGCATGGCCACCCGGCATGACAAAGTGGTCTCCGCCGCTTTGGCCGAGGTGCTCACCGGGGGTGATGCTGACCACATCGAGCCGGTGTCGCAGGCGCGCCTGCTGGAGCTGGAGCGGGAGGGCTTCATGAAGCTCATTCGCACCAACGCCACCCTCGACCGCATCGAGCACGTGCTCGAAACCGGGCGCCCGCTGCGCAACTGACGCAGCGCCGGCAAGGCCCGAGAACACGCCCTCTCCCCGCGTGGGAGAGGGCCCAAGAGATGAGCCACCGCGCGGCCGGCCACGGGCCAGGCAGACGCGCGCAGAGATCAAGATATTCGGGAGCCAACGCCATGCAGGTCTACACGCCACCGCTCCGGGACATGCGCTTCGTGCTGCACGAATTGCACGGCAGCGACGCCCTCGCCGCCCTGGACGGGTTCGAGGAGGTGACGCCCGATCTCATCGATGCGGTGCTGGACGAAGCCGGCAAGCTCGTCACCGAGGTGCTCGCCCCCCTCAACCAGAGCGCCGACCAGGAAGGGTGCGCCTACGAAAACGGCGTGGTGCGCACCCCCGCCGGCTTCAAGGCCGCCTATGCCACCTTCATCGAGGGCGGCTGGAACGGCATCGCCTGTGATCCGAAATACGGCGGCCAGGGGCTGCCGGCTTCGGTGAACAAGCTGGTGGAAGAGATGCTGTGCTCGGGCAATCTCGCCTTTGGCATCTGCCCCGGCCTCACCCACGGCGCCTATCAGGCGCTGAAGGCCTATGCCTCCGAGGAGCTGAAGGACCGCTTCCTGCCCAAGATGGTGGCGGGCACATGGTCCGGCTCCATGTGCCTCACCGAGCCCCAGTGCGGCACCGATCTTGGCCTCGTGCGCACCCGCGCCGTGCCGCAGGCGGATGGCAGCTACAAGATCACCGGCAACAAGATCTTCATTTCCGCCGGCGAGCAGGACCTGACCGAGAACATCATCCACCTGGTGCTGGCGCGCCTGCCGGATGCGCCCAAGGGCATCAAGGGCATCTCCCTGTTCCTGGTGCCCAAGTTCCTGCCCAAGGACGACGGCAGCGTCGGCGCCCGCAACGGGGTGCTGTGCACCGGCATCGAGCACAAGATGGGCATCCACGGCTCATCCACCTGCCAGATGTCGTTCGATGACGCCACCGGCTGGCTGGTGGGCGAGCCCCACAAGGGCATGCGCGCCATGTTCGCCATGATGAACTCGGAGCGCCTCTCGGTGGGCACCCAGGGCCTCGGCCTCGGCGAGGCGGCTTATCAGGGCGCCGTCGCCTATGCCAAGGAGCGGCTGCAGGGCCGCGCCCTCTCCGGCCCCAAGCACCCGGACAAGCCCGCCGATCCCATCATCGTGCACCCGGATGTGCGACGCACCCTGATGACCATCCGCGCCTATAACGAAGGCTGCCGGGCGCTGGGCGGCTGGGTGGCCCGGGCGCTGGACGTGATGGAGCACAGCGCCGACCCGGAAGAACGCCGGCAGGCGGAGGACTTCACCGCCCTCATGACCCCCATCGTCAAGGCGCTGTTCACCGATCTCGGCTTTGAGAACAGCTCCCGGGCCATGCAGGTCTATGGCGGCCACGGCTACATCCGCGACCACGGCATGGAGCAATATGTGCGCGATGCCCGCATCGCCATGATCTATGAGGGCACCAACGGGGTGCAGGCGCTGGACCTGGTGGGCCGCAAGCTGCCGGCGCACATGGGGCGCTACCTGCGCTCCTTCTTCCATCCGGTGCTGGCCTATATGGATGCCAAGCTGGACGACGAGAACCTCGCCCCGCTCATCGGCCCGCTGAGCAAGGCGTTCGGCGCGCTGCAGCTCGCCACCGCCCATATCGCGGAAAAGGGCCTCAAGGACCCGGAAGAGGCCGGCGCCGCCGCCACCGAATATCTGCGCCTGTTCGGTCTCGTGGCCCTCGGCTACATGTGGGTGCGCATGGCCGATGTGGCCTGGCAGAAGAAGCCCACCGCCAACGGTGAGGCGGCCTTCTACGATGCCAAGATCACCACCGCCCGCTTCTATATGGAGAAGCTCCTGCCCGAGGTGGCGGCCCTGTGGGGCTCCATCAAGGCCGGCAAGGCGGCCATGATGGCCCTCGAAGAAGCCCAGTTCTGATCCCCGCTGCCCGGGTCACGCGGCCCGGGCCGGCCCTGTCCACGAAAAGAGACCGAACATGGCGGACATCCCCACCCTCATCGAGGCCATGCAGGAGCGGGCCGAGAGCCTCTCGACCCTGGGCTACAAGGTACGCTTCGACCTGACCGACGCGGGTGAAAGCATCCTGCTGGACGCCACCTCCGGCGCTGCCGACCTCAGCCAAGGCGCTGGCGAGGCGGATGCGGTGCTGAAGCTCTCCAGCGATACCCTGGAGAAGCTGGTGCGCGGCCGCATCGGCCCCATGCTGGCCTTCTCCACCGGACGCTTGAAGGTGGAAGGCTCGCAGGGCGTCGCCCTCAAGCTGGCGAGCCTTCTCAACGGCGATTGAGATCGCGGACCCCACTCCGCCCGAAAATGAAAAGGCCGCGGCAGATGCCGCGGCCTTTTCATTTGGTCGCCGGTGCGGCGGCTCAATGCAGGCTGGCGCTGGCCTTATCGCCGGTGCCGAGCAGCTGGCGCAGCAGCTTCTGCATGGCCTCGCTCTTCACCGCATGCCGCGCGCCCAGGGGCGAGAGGTGGTTGTCGTCCACGTAATAGAAGTCGTCGCCATCGGCGGCGATGCACTTCTCGTCGTTGCAAAACACGTCGGAGAGCAGGAATACCGAGGCGCCGGGATGGTTGGCGGCCGCCTGCGTCAGCGTCGCGTTGGCCGGCCCCACCGACAGCATGGCCCGCGCCCGGCCGACCACCGTGCACGACTGGGACTCCTCGCCCTTCTCTTCCCGCTTGATCACGCATTGGTTGGGAGACTGGGCGAATTCCGGGGTCTGGCCCACCAGCAGCACCTTGATGCCCATCTTGGTGAGTTCCTCCACGGTGCGATCCACCGTGTGGTTGAACACCCGGGTGCTGTTCTGGCGCGAGCGCACCTCGCCATCGGGCAGATCATCGCTGACCAGCCAGAACGACTCGCCGGAATTCACCGTCCACAAGGACCAGCGGCCCACCAGCACCACCACCTTGGGGTGGATCTTGCGGATCTCGTCCATGACCGCATTGTTGAAATCGGTGCACAGATGGCCGGGATGCAGCTTGCGCAGAGGCCGGCCGCCGATCAGCGGCGGGCAGCCCGGCATGGTCTGCAGGCGCGCGGTGTAGCCCATTTCCGAAATGGCCTGGCCGAGCCCCCGGAAGGCGGCGCCGGCATGGGAATCGCCCCACACCACCACGTCATACCGGCCCTTGGCCGCGTCGGGACCGATGGCGCAATCGGAAATGCGGCTCATCTTGTCCGGCGACCAGCTCTTGGGAGAGGCGTTGCAGAGGTTGCGGCCGTTGGCACGGGCCGTGGCAATGGCCTCTTCGGCTGCCGCCGCGCGCGGCGAGATGGCGCGCAGACCGCCGCCGACATAGTCGATGACCTTCACCGCGCCGAAGGTGGCCAGAATGGCGAGGGCGCCGGCGCCAATCCGCGCCCAGCGCACGCCGCGCAAGATGGTGGCGCGGCGCAGCGGCGTCTCGATATATTTGAGAGAGAGGCCGGAGATCACCCCCGACAGCAGGATCACGCCACCCGCCTGCCAATAGGTCAGGTGGCTGCCCTTGAAATCGGCGCCCAGCACCAGCAGCGGCCAGTGCCAAAGATAAAGCGAATAGGAGATACGCCCCACATAAACGAACCACGGATGGCTGAGCACCCGCGTGACGGCCCCTTCCGGCGCCTGCTTGCCGGCATAGATGAGGGCGGCCGCCCCCAGCACCGGCGGCAGCGCGGCGAGGCCCGGAAATGCCGTGTCGCGGCTGTAGAGGAACACCGGTGCCATGATGGCGACCACACCGGCAAGGCCGATCCAGCCCGCCACCCGAGCCGACACGCGCGGCCAGGCGACCAGCGCCAGAAGGCTGCCCACGAACAGTTCCCAGGCACGGCTGGTGAGGAAGAAGAAGGCTTCCGAGGGCGCCTCGCGCACCGCCCACTGGGCATAGACCAGCGAGGCGATGGTGAGCGCCGCGATCACCCCGGCGGCCACGGTGCGCTTGCCGTAGCGCAGCAGCACGAACAGGGTGACCGGGAACAGGATGTAATACTGTTCCTCCACCGCCAGCGACCACAGGTGCAGCAGCGGCACCTCGTCGGCGCGCGGGCCGAAATAGTCGAGCACGCTCTCGAAATGGATGTTGGCGAAGAACAGGGCCGATGGCACCAGCGATTGCGCATAGGCCAGCATCTGCCGCGGGGTCAGCACCACTGCCGCCAGCAGCGTCACCACGGCGAGCATGGTGAAGAGCGCGGGGAAGATGCGCCGCACCCGGTGGTCGTAGAAGTCCACCAGCGAGAAGCGATGGGCGGACACGTCCCGGTAGAGGATGGAGGTGATCAGAAAGCCGGAGATGACGAAGAAAACGTCCACCCCGACAAAGCCGCCGGTGAAGCCTGGAATATGGCCATGGAAAAGAACCACGCTACCGACAGCGATGGCCCGCAAGCCATCAATATCGGCCCTATAGGCCAAACTCATACCGTGCCCTCTGCTCTCGCGCGCCGCCCACGGCGCGAGTTCTCGCTGATGGGCACATAACGCGGGACGGGCTCCTCCGCAAATCACGTCCCGCCTAGGGGCTGTAATGCGGGTGCAGACGTCACATCCAGGCAACACAGCCGCGGCGCGGACATTTCAAGGCGCGAACCGCCCCGGCAAGCAGCGGCCGCGGGTTCAAAAGGCCTTGAAGGTGATGATCGTACGGGTGTCCTGGATGCCGGGAATGGTCTGCACCTTCTGATTCACGAACTGGCCGATGTCGACGCCCGGCTCCACATAGAACTTCACCAGCAGGTCGAAATCACCGGCGGTGGAATAGACCTCCGAGGCGATCTCCGCATCGGCGATGGCGTCCGCCACCTCGTACGACCGACCGAGCTGACATTTGATCTGAACGAAAAACGGGATCACGGCTCACTCCGCAGGAACTGCGCCGCCAAGGTGGACAAAAGCCGGCCGCGGCGCAAGCACGGTGACCGTGCCGTTCACCGCCCGGCAGGGATGCGCTAAGACAGGTCCCGTTTCGAGCCAGCCATAAGGAACCGGCCTTGCCCTCTCGCCCGCCGCCCATCGCCCTCACCATTGCCGGGTCTGATTCCAGCGGCGGCGCCGGCATCCAGGCGGATCTCAAGACCTTTTCGGCGCTCGGCGTCTATGGCGCCAGCGTTATCGCCGCCCTGACGGCGCAGAACACCCAGGGTGTCACCGCCATTCACGATGTGCCCGACGCCTTCATCACCGCCCAGATGGACGCGGTGTTCGCCGACCTGAAGGTGGCGGCGGTGAAGATCGGCATGCTCTCCCGTCCCGGCGCCATCCGGGCCGTCGCGGCGGGGCTCGTGCGCCACGCGCCACCGGCGGTGGTGCTGGATCCGGTGATGGTGGCCGCGTCCGGCGCACGCCTGCTCAGCGACGACGCCCTCTCCACCCTGCGAGAGGAACTGCTGCCGCTGGCCGACGTCATCACGCCCAACCTGCCGGAGGCCGCCACCCTGCTCGGCACCGACCCCGCCGCCGACGAAGCCCAGATGGAGGACCAGGGCCGCCGCCTGATCGCGCTCGGTGCCAAGGCGGTGCTGATGAAGGGGGGCCATGGCAGCGGCAGCGAAAGTGTGGATCTGCTGGTGACGCCCGAAGACACCACGCGCTTTGCGGCGCCGCGTCACGCCACCCGCAACACCCACGGCACCGGCTGCACCCTCTCATCCGCCATCGCCGCCGGTCTCGCCGGCGGCACCGACCTGCCGACCGCCATCGCCCGCGCCAAGTCCTATATCACCGGCGCCATCGCCGCCGCCGACACCCTCGAAGTCGGCTCCGGGCACGGCCCCGTGCACCATTTCTTCGCCCTCTGGAGACAGTGACGCGATTTCTCTGTGCTTCCGGTGCAATGACGCGCGCAGCCCTTGCCGCCAGCGGATTAGACGCTATCGTCCGGGATTGCGAACGTTTGTTCGGAGGAAAGGATCGCGCGCATGGCAGTGAGAGAGCGGGGGAGCGGCACGCTCGAAACCGGAGCGCAGGCGATCACCGGCCAGCTGGGCAAGACCATCCAGCGGCTGCGCAAGGCCTATAATCTGTCGCTTTCGGATCTCGCCGAGCAGTCCGGCGTGGCCAAGTCCATCATCAGCCAGATCGAGCGCAACGAGACCAACCCGACGCTCGCCACCGTGTGGCGCCTGTCGCAGGCCCTCGACATGTCCGTGGAGCGGGTGCTCGCCTCCAGCGATGATGCGCCGTTCGTGGAAAAGCTCACCCGCGCCGACACCCCCATGCTGGTGTCCGAGGACGGGCTGTGCCGCCTGTCCATCATCGGCTGGATCAAGACTGTCGAGTGGCTGCAATATTATGACTTCCAGGCCGAACCCGGCGGCGAGCTCGATTCCGATGGCCACCAGCGCGGCTCGGTGGAATGCCTCACGGTAGTGTCGGGCAGCCTGGAGGTCGAGGTCGGCGGCGTGATCGAGACGGTGAAGGAAGGCGAAACCGTGCGCTACCGCTGCGATCGGCGCCACATCATCCGCAATCGCGGGCCGGGCCCGGCCCATGCTTTCATGGTCTGCCTGCTCAAGGCGGCGGTGCTGGACTGAAAGACCGCCGCTAAAGCAGGCCCAGCTGCTCCAGCTCCCGGCGCATCTCCTCCGGCATGTCCGGTGCCACTTCTTCCCGGCCGGCGCCCAGGTCCTGGGGCGCCTCGGTGGCTTTCAGATAGCGCCAGCCCTGGAACGGCCGCGAGGGACGCGGGCGCACCGCCACCACGTCTGGATCAAGCACCAGCGCGCAGCGGCGGATGCCTTCGCCATCGGTGAACGGGCGAATATCGAGCAGGCGCTGGCGGGCCGCCAGCTCACCGCGAATGACCCAATAGAGCGAGCCGCCGTCCAGCAGCTCATCCTTGCGATTGGGCACCATGCGGGTGACGTGCTGCTGCTCGAACGCCCGACCGGCGCGCGCGGCCATGGCCTGCTGCTCGCCGATCCAGGCCCGCAGATCATCAATCGACGTGGCGCCGACACAAAGCTTGAGAAGATGGAGAGTCATTGGAGAGGGCCGCAAGGGAGAAGGCCAAACGTCATGGTCCCTCTTAGGGCGCCACCGCGGCGAACGAAAGGCGGGGCCTGCTTCGCCGCAGTGCCTGTGCGCAAGATCTCTGTGCAATCGCGCCGGGCCGAAGGAGGCCCGGCTGCGTGACGTTTCAGAACCGAGCGCGGCAGGCTCGCCGCGGCCCGGCAGGGGTGGTCAATTCGCCAGCAGCGCGGCGGTCTGGAAACCGCCGAAGAGATAGACCACCACGACACCTACGACGAAAACGGTGAGCGCGGTGCGCGCAACACCCCAGCAAGAGCGAGCTTCAGTGATGTGCATGATGCGATTCAGGGGCTCTTCTTCCTCAAAGGCGCGGCCCAGGCGTAGGGGCGAGGCACCGCAACACCTCTGCCCTTAGGATTTTCTCAACCCCAAAACAAGGGGTGTCATGAAGCGTCACATTCCACCCTTAATGCAGCCACATTCGCCGAGAGCCCGAGTCGGCGGGCGTAACATTCTGTTACGAAATGTTTTTCGGCAGGATCGCATCCACAGACCGATGTGCTGCGGCGCATTATCAAATTTTCCGTTTTCCCCTACTAAGGGGCCATGACCAGCCATCACTCCGGCGCCACGAGCGCTGATTCCCACCCTTCGGCCGTCCCCGGCCTTGATCCTGAAGCCGTCGAGCGCGCCATCCTGGCGCTAGCGGGGGCCTGCGGCCCGGGCAGAACCATCGCGCCCATGGATGTGGCCTTGGCGGTGCTGCCGGGCGAGCAGTGGCAGCGCGCCCTGCCCCAGGTGCGCCGCAGCGCGCTGGCTCTGGTGGCCCGTGGCGAGCTGCTGATCTATCGCAAGGGCAAGGTCATCGACCCGTCCGAGCTGCGCGGCGTCTATCGGCTGGGCCTGCCGCACAACGAATAAGGCTCACGGCCCTGGGAAAAGGGTCCGGGTCTTGCCGCTGAGGTAATAGGCGACGAGGCCCACCCATTCCTTCACCCCCACGTCGGTGAAATCGAGCCCGCTGGCGGCGCGGGAAAAGGTATCGTCCAGAGCGTCGGGCCCGACAGTGCGGTAGTCCACCGGATAAGCCACCACCGGAAAGCCCACCGCGCGAAAGCAGCCCATGGCGCGTGGCATGTGAAAGGCGCTGGTCACCAGCAACCAGCGCTCACCCGGCTTCGGCTTCACCAGCTCAGCGGCAAAGGCCGCGTTCTCGGCGGTGTTGCGGGAGAGCTCCTCGAACTCGACCCGCTCCGGCGCGATGCCCAGCACGTTGAGGCTCTGCCGCATCATGGCGGCTTCCTTGCCCCTGCCATCGGGGAACAGGGCGCCGCTGCCGCCAACGAACACCAGACGCGCCTGCGGATAGCGGCGGGCCAGATCGGCGAACGCGATCACCCGCTCGCCGGCCTCGGAAAAGGCGGGCTGGCCGCGCGCCAATCCAATGTCCGGCAGCTCGGCGCCGCCCAGCAGCAGCACCCCGGTAATCGGCTGGCCGTCATCATGAAACTGGGGAAAGCGTTCCTCCAGGGGCGACATGATGAAGTTGGCCACGGGCGAGAAGCCGAACACCAGCAGGCCCAGCGTCGCCAGAAGCAGCAGCCCGCGCCCCACCCGTCTGAGGCCGACGAGAATCAGCAGCAGCGACAGCACCACCGCCAGCACCAGCGCATTGGAAGGCGCTGCAAGGAACCACAGGGTCTTCGACAAGGTGAAAAACGAATCCATGCCCGCGCCCCCGCCGCCCCGAGGCCGATCCCCGAACGCGCGACACGGAGGCTAACGGAGCGTCCGGCCCTTTAGAAGACCGGACGCTGGCGGCATGGCGCCCGGCCCCTCAGGCCGTCTTCTCGTACAGCTGGCGGCCGATGAGCATGCGGCGGATCTCGCTGGTGCCGGCGCCGATCTCGTAGAGCTTGGCGTCGCGCAGCAGCCGGCCGGTGGGATAATCATTGATATAGCCGTTGCCGCCCAGGGTCTGGATGGCTTCCAGCGCCATCCAGGTGGCCTTTTCGGCGGCATAGAGAATGGCGCCGGCCGCGTCCTCGCGGGTGGTGGCGCCGCGGTCGCAGGCCTTGGCCACCGCATAGACGTAGGCGCGGGTGGCGTTCATGGTCACATACATGTCGGCGATCTTGCCCTGCATCAGCTGGAAGGTGCCGATAGGCGCACCGAACTGCTTGCGCTCGTGGACATAGGGCATCACCACATCCATGCAGGCCTGCATGATGCCAATGGGGCCGGCGGCGAGCACCGCGCGTTCATAGTCGAGGCCGCTCATGAGCACGTTGACGCCCTTGCCCACGGCGCCGAGCACGTTCTCTTCCGGCACTTCGCAATCCTCGAACACCAGCTCGCCGGTGTCGGAACCGCGCATGCCGAGCTTGTCCAGCTTCTGGGCGGTGGAGAAGCCCTTGAAGCCCTTTTCGACGATGAACGCCGTCATGCCGCGGGTGCCCGCAGCCGGGTCGGTCTTGGCATAGACCACCAGGGTCTCGGCGATGGGACCGTTGGTGATCCACATCTTCGAGCCGTTGAGAATGTAGCGGTCGCCCTTCTTCTCGGCCCGGGTGCGCATGGACACCACGTCCGAGCCGGCGCCGGGCTCCGACATGGCGAGCGCGCCCACGTGCTCGCCGGAGATGAGCTTGGGCAGATAGGTGCGCTTCTGCTCGGCCGAGCCGTTGCGGCGGATCTGGTTGATACAGAGGTTGGAATGGGCGCCATAGGACAGGCCCACGGACGCGGAGGCGCGGGAGATCTCCTCCACCGCGATCACGTGCTCCAGATAGCCGAGGCCCGAGCCGCCATATTCCTCCTCCACCGTGATGCCATGCAGGCCGAGCGCGCCAAGCTTGGGCCACAGGTCCCGCGGGAACTGGTTGGTGCGGTCGATCTCGGCGGCGCGGGGGGCGATCTCCGCATCGGAGAAGGCCCGCACGGTGTCGCGCAGCATGTCGGCGGTTTCGCCGAGATCGAAATCGAATCCGGCGGGACTGTTCGGCAGCATCGGTTTCCTCCCTCGCCTCCCCCTTGTTCTTCCGCGTTTGGCGGTGGGAAGCGCAACTAGAATAAAACGGTTGTCCGTTTATTCAATGGGAGAAACGTTGGAGCACGCCGGCACAACCTGCGGAGCCTATCCCTCCCAGGCCGGCAGGTCGCCCCTGGCCCAGCCGTCCTTCACCCCGGCCACATAATCGTCATAGCGGCCGTCGGCGATGGCGGCGCGGGCGCCGGCCATGAGGTGCTGGTAATAATGGGTGTTGGCCCACGACAGCAGCATGGAGCCGAGCATTTCCTCGCTGCGCACCAGATGGTGGAGATAGGCGCGGGAGTAATCCCGCAGCGCCGGGCAGTCGCTCTCCTCGTCCAGGGGGCGCGGGTCCTCGGCGTGGCGGGCGTTCTTGAGGTTGATGCGGCCGAAGCGCGTGAATGCCAATGCGTGGCGGCCGGAGCGGGTGGGCATCACGCAATCGAACATGTCGATGCCGCGCTTCACCGCTTCCAGAAGGTCGTCCGGCGTGCCCACCCCCATGAGATAGCGGGGCTTGGTGATGGGCAGGTGCGGCTCCACCGTCTCGATCATGGCCAGCATCACATCCTGCGGCTCGCCCACGGCAAGGCCACCGATGGAATAGCCGGGGAAGTCCATCGCCGCGAGCTCGCAGGCGGATTCCACCCGCAGCTGCGGCACCGCCCCGCCCTGCACGATGCCAAACAAAGCGCGGCCCTTGGGCTGCGCCTCGAACGCGCGCTTCGAGCGTTCCGCCCAGCGCAGCGAGAGCCGCATGGCCCGCGCCGCCTCCTCGTCCGAACACGGCAGGCGCACGCATTCGTCGAGTTGCATCTGAATGTCGGCCCCCAGCAGCCCCTGGATCTCCACCGAGCGCTCGGGGCTCATGTGATAGGTGGCGCCATCCACGTGGGAGCGGAAGCTCACCCCCTCCTCGCTCATCTTCCGAAGACCGGACAAAGACATGACCTGGAAGCCGCCGGAATCGGTGAGGATCGGCCCGCCCCAGCCCATGAAGCGGTGCAGGCCGCCGAGCTTCGCCACCCGTTCCGCGCCGGGCCGCAGCATCAGGTGATAGGTGTTGGCCAGCACCACCTCCGCCCCGGTCGCGCGCACCTGGTTGAAATAGAGCCCCTTCACCGTCGCCACCGTGCCCACCGGCATGAAGGCAGGAGTGTGGATGGCCCCGCGCGGCGTCAGCACGAAGCCGGTGCGGGCCGCGCCATCAGTGGCGGTGAGCGAGAAGGAGAAGCTATCGGTGGGCGTATAGGTCATGGGGCCGCTTTTGGCAGAAGCAGGCAGGCATCGCCATAGGAATAGAAGCGGTATCCCGTCTCGATGGCATGGGCATAAGCCCGCTTCTGCACCTCGTGCCCCACCACCGCCGCCACCAGCATCACCAGGGTGGAGCGCGGCAGGTGAAAGTTGGTCACCATGGCGTCCACCGCCCGCAGCCGATAGCCGGGAGTGATGAAGATGTCGGTTTCGCCGATGAACGGACGCACCACCCCATTCTCGTCGGCCGCGCTTTCCACCAGCCGCGTGGGCGTGGACCCCACCGTCACGATGCGCCCACCGCGCGCCCGTGCCGCGTTGAGCGTGGCGGCCGTTTCCGGAGAAACCTCGCCCCATTCCGCATGCATGCGGTGGTCCTTTGTCTCCTCCACCTTCACCGGCAGGAAGGTGCCCGGCCCCACATGCAGGGTCACCGTCACCACCTCCACCCCGCGGGCCTTCACCGCCGCCATCAGCGCCGGGGTGAAATGCAGGCTGGCGGTGGGTGCCGCCACCGAGCCATCCACCCGCGCGAACAGGGTCTGGTAGTCGCTGCGGTCGTGCTCGTCCTCCGCCCGGCGGGCAGCGATATAGGGGGGAATGGGCATGTGCCCCACCCCGGCCACCGCCACATCCAGCGCCGTGCCGGACACAGCAAAGCCGAGGTCCACCTCGCCCTCCCGCTTGTCGAGCACCGTGGCATCCAGGGTGGAGCCGTCACGGCCGATGAAATGGATCACGTCCCCCGGGCGCAGACGCTTGGCGGGCTTGGCGAAGGCGGTCCAGCTGGCAGCATCCCGCCGCTTGACCAACGTCGCCTCGATCTGAACCGTGCTGCCGTCGGGACGACTGCGGGTGCCGGCGAGCGCCGCGGGGATGACCCGGGTGTCGTTCACCACCAGCACATCACCGGCATTGAGGAAGGACGGCAGATCGCCCACCCGCGCGTCGCTCAGCTCGGGCGCGCCCCCGGGGCGCACCACCAGCAGGCGCGCGGCTTCCCGCGGTTCCGCCGGCCTCAGAGCAATCCGCTCAGGCGGCAGATCGAAATCGAAGGCATCAACACGCATGGTTCAGGGACAGACACGGCAAGGCCGGGGGCCCGCGCGATCCGCGCGGAACTGCCCGGCGGGAAAGGGATCAGAAGATGGCGATGGCGCCCTGCCAGATGGCCCAGCTCATGAGGCCGGTGATGACGAGGCCGAGCACGGTGGCACCGAAGCCGGCCAGGATCACCAGCCCGTCGCGTTCCACCAGCCCCAGCCCGAACACGCACACCGCGAAGCCCGGGGGCAGATTGCCGAGGAAGGGAATGGGCAGCAGCAGAATGAAGCCCAGCAGCACCACCGTCGCTCCCACCACGCGGCGCGCGGTCGGTCCCGCGAACGCTTCGTAACGCGGCCGGGAGAAGGACTCGAACCGCTCGATATAAGGCCGCGAGCGGTTGACGATGGTCTCCAGCATCGAGCGGGAGAAGGTGCGCTTGGCGATCTTCTCCGGCAGCCACAGCTCCTGCCGGCCCATGGCCATCTGCAGGCCGATGAGGCCGAGGATGATGCCGCAGATGACCGGAATGCCCGGCGGCATGGGGATGCAGTTGGGAATGCCGAAGATGAGGAACAGGATGCCGAAGGCGCGGTTGCGCAGCGCATTCACCAGATCGCCGATCGCGACCTTCTCCCCCTCCTGCGCGGACAATACCGCGGCGAGCAGTTCCGATGTTCTGGGGGCTCGGTGATCCAATGCTGCCTCTTTGACGGCGCCGGGAAGGGGCGACGTGTTCCGCTGGGTCGCGCCCTACTTAGCACCGAGAAAGCGGCGGTGTGAGGGCATTGTGGGCGACCCGCCGCCACACCCCTCCGCCACACCCTTGGCAGCCGCATGGATATAGGAAGATCACGGGTCAGCGTGCGCGCCCAACCCCCGCCGGGCGCGCACGCTTCTCGCCGCACGCTCATTCTAAGACGAATAGCGCAGGAAGCGAGGTCCCATCGCCGGCATCCGCAACAGGCCGGCGGGCCCCGGCTCGCCCTAATGCAGCACGAACAGCCCGTCGACCGCACGCAGTTCCGCTGGCTTGATCAGGCCGCAATGGACCACGCGCACGGAATGCAGTGGCCCTTCAATCTCCCGCTGCCAGAATTCCAGGAAGCGGTTCAGCTCAGGAAATTTGGGGCACAGATCGTAGTCCTGCCAAAGGAAGGTCTGCAGCAGGACCGGATGATCGGGCATGCGGTAGAGAATTTCAGCAGTGGCGAGGCCATAGCCCTCCAGCTGCAGCCTGAAATCCTCGCTCACGCCACCTTGCTCCAAACGGGATGCAACCTGGGATGCCATCGGCAAGACCTCCGTTCGCAACGTCGCCTGAATGCGGGCTTCGGGCCGGTCCGGTGCGCGGGGCAGCGAACCTTGGGAAGCCTGCCGATCCAGTGTCGGCTCACAAGCTTGCGCGAGCCAAGGTCAAAGAATGGTTTCCTTCTGCAAAAACAAGGTGCTAGCAGCGATAAGCCGGGACTGCTGACAAGCCAGCGTCACCACAGCCCTGAACCCACCGCCCGATGTCCGGCAACAGGTCAGCCTCGTTAACCCATTTGCAGCGCAGCATTTTTGTCGGAATTAGCACTCACTTATAAAGAGTGCCAAAAAAGTGCATCGTCCCCCTTGCGGCTGCGCTGGCGGGGCCCTAGATGCCCGCAGAGCCGGACGGATCCGGCTTCCGTGACTGTGAAATCAGCAACCAACTGGAGGTTTCCCCCATGGGTTTCCGCCCTCTGCACGACCGCGTTGTGGTCAAGCGCATCGAAGCCGAGCAGAAGTCCGCCGGCGGGATCATCATTCCCGACACGGCCAAGGAAAAGCCCCAGCAGGGTGAAGTCGTTGCCGTGGGCCCCGGCGCCCGCAACGAGAAGGGCGAACTGGTCGCCCTCGACGTCAAGGCCGGCGACGTGGTGCTGTTCGGCAAGTGGTCGGGCACCGAAGTGAAGATCGACGGCCAGGATCTGCTCATCATGAAGGAGAGCGACATCCTCGGCGTGATCGAAGGCGCGGCCGGCGCCAAGCAGGCGGCCTGAGCGCGGCGCCTCACCTCACCGAAACCTGGAACATTCGTCCCAAGCTGAAGGAGCACGGCACATGGCTGCCAAGGACGTGAAATTCTCCGTCGATGCGCGTGACAAGGTCCTGCGCGGCGTCGATATCCTCGCCAACGCCGTCAAGGTGACCCTCGGCCCCAAGGGCCGCAACGTGGTCATCGAGAAAGCGTTCGGCGCCCCCCGCATCACCAAGGACGGCGTCTCCGTCGCCAAGGAGATCGAGCTGGAGGACCGCTTCGAGAACCTCGGCGCCCAGCTGGTGCGTGAAGTCGCCTCGAAGACCAATGACCTGGCCGGCGACGGCACCACCACCGCCACCGTGCTGGCCCAGGCCATCGTCAAGGAAGGCGCCAAGGCGGTGGCCGCTGGCATGAACCCGATGGATCTGAAGCGCGGCATCGATGTCGCCGTGGATGCCATCATCAAGGACCTGGCGGCCAAGTCCAAGGCCGTGACCTCCAACGAGGAGATCGCCCAGGTCGGCACCATCTCCGCCAACGGCGACGAGGAAGTCGGCAAGTTCCTGGCGGAAGCCATGAAGAAGGTCGGCAACGAAGGCGTCATCACCGTCGAGGAAGCCAAGTCCTTCGAGACCGAGCTCGACGTGGTCGAGGGCATGCAGTTCGACCGCGGTTATCTCTCCCCCTATTTCGTCACCAACGCCGAGAAGATGCGCGTTGAGTTCGAGGATCCCTACATCCTCATCAACGAGAAGAAGCTGACCGGCCTGCAGGAGCTGCTGCCGGTGCTCGAGGCCGTGGTGCAGTCGGGCAAGCCGCTGCTGATCATCGCCGAGGACGTGGAAGGCGAGGCGCTGGCCACCCTGGTGGTCAACAAGCTGCGCGGCGGCCTCAAGGTCGCGGCGGTGAAGGCCCCGGGCTTCGGCGATCGCCGCAAGGCCATGCTGGAGGATATCGCCATCCTCACCGGCGGCACCGTGATTTCCGAGGATGTGGGCATCAAGCTCGACAGCGTGAACCTTTCCATGCTCGGCCGCGCCAAGAAGGTGGTGATCGAGAAGGAGAACACCACCATCGTCGACGGCGCCGGCGAAAAGTCCGACATCGAGGCCCGCGTGGCCCAGATCCGCGCCCAGATCGAGGCCACCACCTCCGACTATGACCGCGAGAAGGCCCAGGAGCGTCTCGCCAAGCTCGCCGGCGGCGTGGCCGTGGTGCGCGTCGGTGGCGCCACCGAGGTGGAAGTCAAGGAGAAGAAGGACCGCGTGGACGACGCCCTGCATGCCACCCGCGCCGCGGTGGAAGAAGGCGTGCTGCCCGGCGGCGGCGTGGCCCTGCTGCGCTCGGTGAAGGTGCTGGACGGCCTGAAGGTCGACCATGCCGACCAGAAGACCGGCATTGAGATCGTCCGCAAGGCGGTCCAGGCGCCTGCCCGCCAGATCGCCCAGAACGCCGGCGACGACGGCTCGCTGGTGGTCGGCAAGGTGCTGGAGAACGACGACTACGCCTTCGGCTACAACGCGCAGACCGGGCAGTTCGTGGACATGGTGAAGGCCGGCATCATCGACCCCACCAAGGTGGTGCGCACCGCCCTGCAGGACGCCGCCTCGGTGGCCGGCCTGCTCATCACCACCGAAGCCCTGGTGGCCGAGCTGCCGAAGAAGAATGCCCCCGCGGCCCCGGCCATGCCGGGCGGCGGCATGGACTTCTGAGGACAGCCCACGCCCTGGCGCCGCCCGGCGACTTCTTCGCAAAAACGCAAACCGAAAGGTTTGCTCGGGCGGCGGCATGGACTTCTGAGAACAGGCCACGCCCTGGCGCCGCCCGGCGACTTTTTCGCAAAACGCAAACCGAAAGGTTTGCTCGGGCGGCGGCATGGACTTCTGAGGACAGACCACGCTCTGACGCCACCCGGCGACTTCTTCGCAAAAACGCAAACCGAAAGGTTTGCTCGGGCGGCGGCATGGACTTCTGAGGACAGACCACGCCCTGACGCCGCCCGGCAACTTTTTCGCAAGAACGCAAACCGAAGGGTTTGCTCGGGCGGCGGCATGGACTTCTGAGGACAGACCACGCCCTGACGCCGCCCGGCGCATTCTCGCAAAACGCAAACCGTTAGGTTTGCTCGGGCGGCCAGGGTAGAGAAGACGACGTGAGCGGCCGGGCCTTGCGCCCGGCCGTTTGCATTTTACGACGCCCACCCACCCACGCGCTGTGCGGGTAGATCATCCGGTGAACCACCGGTGCGCGACACCACAACCTGAAACCATGCTGGCCCTGCGACCCGGTTCCGGGTAGCGTCGGGCAACCGCACGGAACCCGATCACCTTGGCCAAGCCTCCTTCAAAATCCGCCAGTTCCTCCCGCAAAGCGCCGCCGCGCACCAAGTCGCGCGCCAGCCGCAAGGCCGCTGCGGCCGGGCATGCCCACGCCGAAGCACTCATCGTGGCGCCCCGGGCCACGGGCGAGATGCCGTCCAAGAAGGAGGTGCTCGCCTTCATCGCCAGCCAGAGCGGCACCGTGGGCAAGCGGGAGATCGCCCGCGCGTTCGGCCTCTCGGCGGCGCAGAAGGTGGAATTGAAGGCGCTGCTGCGGGATCTCTCCGATGACGGCACCGTGGATCGCCGCCGCCGCAGGCTGCTCGTGCCCGGCGCCCTGCCCGGCGTGCTGGTGGCGGACATCGTGAGCCGGGACGGCGATGGCGAGCTGATCGCCGTGCCGGTGGAATGGGACGGCGAGGAGCAGGGCGAGGCGCCCCGCATCCTGGTGCAGACCCCCCGTCACGTCAGCCGCGCCCGCGGCCCGGCGCCCGGGCTCACGGACCGGGTGCTGCTGCGCATCGTCGACGGCACCGGCGAACCGGGCGTGCCGTTCACCGGCCGCGTCATCAAGGTGCTGGAGAAGGCCCGCAAGCAGACGCTGGGCATCTTCCACCCCCTGCCCCATGGTGGCGGGCGCATCGTGCCCATCGACAAGAAAGCCCATGGCCGCGAGTTGCAGGTGCCCCCAGGCGCCGAGCACGAGGCGGAGGATGGCGACCTCGTTTCCGTGGAGCTGATGCGCCAGCGGGTGTTCGGCCTGCCCACGGCGCGGGTGAAGGACCGGCTGGGCTCGCTCCGCAGCGAGAAGGCGGTGAGCCTCATCGCCCTGCATGCCCACAACATTCCCAATGTGTTTCCCGAAGCGGTGATCCAGGAGGCCGAGGCGGCCAAAAAGGTGACTCTGCGCGGCCGCGAGGACTGGCGCGCTTTGCCCCTGGTCACCATCGACCCGCCTGACGCCAAGGACCATGACGACGCGGTGCACGCGGCCACCGACGAAGACCCGGACAATGCGGGCGGCTTCATCGTCACCGTCGCCATCGCTGATGTCGCCGCTTATGTGCGCCCCGGCACGCCGCTGGACCGCGAGGCACTGATCCGCGGCAATTCGGTCTATTTCCCCGATCGGGTGGTGCCCATGCTGCCCGAGCGCATCTCCAACGATCTGTGCTCGCTGCGGCCGGATGTGGACCGGCCAGCTCTGGCGGTGCGCCTCGTCATCGGCAAGGACGGGCGCAAGCGGCGCCACACGTTCCACCGCATCATGATGCGCTCGGCCGGCAAGCTCGCCTATGCCCAGGCCCAGGCGGCCATGGATGGCACGCCGGACGATCTGACCGGCCCGCTGCTCGATCCCGTGTTGAAGCCGCTTTACGAGGCCTATGCGGCCGTGAAGCAGGCGCGCGACAATCGCCAGCCTTTGGAGCTGGACCTGCCGGAACGCAAGATCCTGCTGAAGCCCGACGGCACCGTCGACAAGGTGGTGGTGCCGCAGCGCCTCGACGCCCACAAGCTGATCGAGGAATTCATGATCCTCGCCAATGTGGCCGCCGCCGAGACCCTGGAAGACAAGCGCACCCCACTCATCTACCGGGTGCATGACGGCCCCTCGCTGGAGAAGCTCTCGGCGCTCAGGGACTTCCTGAAGACCCTCGACATCGCGCTGCCGAAGATCGACGCGGTGCGCCCGGCCCACCTCAACCGCATTCTGGCGCAGGTGGTGGGCACCGATGTGGCGCCGCTGGTCAATCAGGTGATCCTGCGCAGCCAGAGCCAGGCGGAATATGCCTCGGAGAATTACGGGCATTTCGGCCTGAACCTGCGCCGCTATGCGCACTTCACCTCGCCCATCCGCCGCTATGCCGATCTGGTGGTGCATCGCGGGCTAATCCGTGCCTTGAATGCCGGCGCGGATGGCCTGCCGGAGGAGGCGACACCGGAGAGCCTGGGCGAGATCGCCGCCGCCATTTCCGTCACCGAGCGCCGCGCCATGGCGGCGGAGCGGGAGACGGTGGATCGCCTCATCGCCCACCATCTGGCCGATCAGATCGGCGCCGAATTCCACGGCCGCGTCACCGGCGCCACCAAGGCCGGCCTGTTCGTGGCCCTCGACGACACCGGTGCCGACGGCTTCATTCCCGCCGCCACCCTGGGGGCGGACTATTACCGCTTCGACGAGGTGCGGCAGGCACTGGTGGGCGAGCGCACCGGCGAGATGCACCGCATCGGCGACCGGGTGGAGGTGCGGCTGGTGGAGGCGGCGCCGGTGGCCGGCGCACTTCGGTTTGAGCTTCTCTCCGAAGGCTCCTATGTAAAAGGTCCGCGTGGCCGGCCCGGGCCGCAGCGGCGTTCCTCGGGAACGAAAACCGCCCCCGGTCGCGCTCCCTCGCGGAGCGGGCCGCGGGGCGCAACGGGTGGGAGGAGCACCGGCGGCAGCCGGAAAGGAAAAGGATGACCCGTCCATGACCATGACGGAAACCGAGCGGGCGCTGCCACCCGCGACACCCGCCTCTCCGGCGGTGGACCGCCGCCCGCGCTCGGTGGCCGAGGCGCTCATGCGCGGCGGCCATTGCCGCTGCCCCGCCTGCGGCACCGGCGCACTGTTCGAGCGCTACCTGAAGGTGACGCCGTTCTGCGACCACTGCGGCGAGGCGCTCTACCACCAGCGGGCCGATGACGCGCCGCCGTATATGGTCATCCTGGTGGTGGGCCACATCGTTGTGCCACTGCTGGTGCTGGTGGAAGAGGTGTTCCGTCCGCCGGTCTGGGGGCACCTTGCCCTATGGCTGCCTTTGACCCTGGTGCTGAGCTTGGTTCTGCTGCCGCCGGTGAAGGCGATGCTGGTGAATCTGCAATGGGCGCTGCGCATGCATGGTTTTGATCCCAGCAGCCCGGAGCGCGAGGCGCCGCCTCCCGGCGCGCAGTCACCCGCTTCCGTTTCCCGTACTGCGATGCCCTGACATGACCGATTTCGCCACGCGCCTCACCAATGCCGAGCGTCGCCAGGATTGGCCGAACCAGCGCCCCAAGGATGCGGCGACCATCATTCTGCTGGATCGCAAGGGCAAGGAGCCCCGCGTTCTAATGGGACGGCGCCACCCCAACATGAAGTTTCTGCCCGGTGTCTACGTCTTTCCGGGCGGGCGTCTCGAGCGGTTCGACAAGACCATGCCGGTGTTCGGCGTGGTGGATCCGGACAGCGAGCGCCGACTGATGGCCGGGTTTCAGCGCCCCACCGTGGTGCGCGCGCGCGGCCTCGCGGCCGCCGCCATTCGCGAGCTCTATGAGGAAACCGGCCTCTTGCTGGGCACCAAGGACCTCGGCGCGCCAGAGGTGCCGTGCGACGACTGGAAGGCGTTCGCCGAACGGGGCATCTTCCCCAATCTGGAGGCGCTGACCTACGTGGCGCGGGCCATCACCCCGCCGCGGCGCCCCAAGCGTTTCGACACCCGCTTCTTCGCGGCCGATGCCAATGCGGTCTGCGACGAGGAGCCCGGCAAGGTGGGGGAGAATGCCGAGTTCATCGACCTGCGCTGGCTCACCTTCGATGAAACCAAGGCGCTGGAGCTGCCCACCGTGACCCGCGTGGTCATCGAGGAGCTCGCCGCCCGGATCGAAGCCGGCTTCCACAACCGCCTGCCGGTGCCGTCCTACGCCATGCGCAACGGACGCTTCCAACGTACCCTGCTTGATTGACCGGATTCCCCGACCCCATGCACGCTCCGCAGGAGCCGGCCATTGAGATGAGCCGGACCGCCTCCATTGCCGCCGCCATCTCCGCCATCGCGGTGGTGGGGGTGGGCATCAGCCTTTCGATTCCGCTGCTCGCCCTTGAGCTGGAAAGCCGAGGTGTCTCGCGCACCCTGATCGGCATCAACACCGCCGTGGCCGGCGTGGCGACGGTCGCCACCGCCCCCTTCGTGCCGCTGCTCGTGCGCCGGATGGGCGTACGGCTGCTGCTCACCTTGTCCATCGCCATCACCGCCGCCACCCTGCTGGCGTTCAAGGCGATTCCCTCGTTCCCCGTGTGGTTCCCGCTGCGCTTCGTGTTCGGCGCAACGCTGTGCATCCTGTTCGCGGTGAGCGAGTTCTGGATCAATGCGGTGGCGCCACCGGGACGGCGCGGCCTCATCATGGGCATCTATGCCACCGCCCTCTCCATCGGCGCGGCGCTCGGGCCCATCATCCTCAGTGTCACCGGCACAACCGGATGGCCGCCTTATGTGGCCGGCGCGGTGGTGCTGTGCCTGGGCGCCATCCCGATTCTTTTGGCCAACGGCATGGCACCGAAAATCCAGGATGGCGAACACCATGGGGTGATGGCCTTTCTGCGCAAATCGCCCACGGCCCTGCTGGCGGCCCTGGTGTTCGGCGCCATCGAGACCTCGGTGATGAGCTTCCTGCCGCTCTATGGCGTACGGCTGGGCCTGCCTGATTCCGGCGCCTCCCTGCTGCTCACCGTGGCGGTGCTCGGCAATGTGGCTTTCCAGATTCCCCTCGGCCTCGTCAGCGATCGGGTGGACCGGCGCCTGGTGCTGCTCACCTGCGCCACCGTCGGCGCCATCGGTGCCGGGGTGCTGCCGCTCATGTCGGTGGGCGGTTGGGATTTCCTCGTCACGGTGTTCATCGCCACCGGCATCGCCGGCTCGCTCTATACGGTGGGGCTCGCCCATCTGGGCGCGCGATTCCATGGGGCAGCGCTGGCCGCCGCCAATGCGGCGTTCGTGATGCTCTATTCGGTCGGCCTCATCATCGGCCCGCCGCTGGCCGGCGCCGGCATGGATGCCTACGACCCTTATGGTTTCGCTTACGTGATCGCCGCCATGCTGGGTGGCTATGCGGTGGTCGTCGCCATTCGTTATGGCGTCGCCCGCGCGGCGGGGGCAACTGCGGGCAGGCCTTGACATTCAAGGGCGGTTGAGAGAGTTTCCGCCCCCACGAGCCGCCTGTCCGGCAGCGCGTTCGACTTTCTTTTCGCCGTTGACCGGCAACGCCGTAACGGCCCGCGCGCCACAAGCGGCACCCAGGGATCAAGACATGGCCAAGGCTGCAACCATCAAGATCAAGCTCCTGTCCACCGCCGACACGGGCTCCTTCTACGTGACCAAGAAGAACTCCCGCACCAAGACCGACAAGATCGTGCTCAAGAAGTACGATCCGGTGGCGCGCAAGCACGTGGAATTCCGCGAGACGAAGATCAAGTGAGTCTGCGGCGGCGCACCTGCGCCGCGCGACTCTGATCGGCCAAGGGCGCCCCTCGGGCGCCCTTTTTGCTGTTCGCGGCAGGCCGCGCGCACGGGCGCCCTCAATCCCGCATGAGGCCCTGCTTCTCCAGCGCGCCCACATAGGCGGCGAGCATGGCCTCCTGCTCCCGGCCATAGCGGTACAGCAGCTCCCAGGGGTAGATGCCAGTGGCATGGCCATCGTCGAAGGTCAGGCGAATGGCGTAATTACCCACCATCTCCACCGTGGTGATGCGCACGGCGCGCTTGCCTGGCACGGTGATTTTCTCGCTCGGATTATGCCCCTGCACCTCCGCCGAGGGGCTTTCGACCCGCAGCAGCTCGGCCGGAATCGTGAAGGCGGCGCCATCGTCGAAGGCCAGCCGCAGGGTGCGCTTGTCCTCGCCCAGGCGGATCTCCGTGGGCCAGGCGGCCGGGGTCGTCTCCACGGTCATCGCATTGTCCTTTCCGGCCGCTGCGGCCGCTGCAGGAGGACGGCCACGCGAATGTGCGCCGCCCCACCTGTTCATCATTCCATGGCATACGATATAAGACCTCAAAGGTCGAAGTCCGCAGCGTCGGGGCGCTAGGCGCGTCTCTCGCGCGACGGATCGCGCATGATGCGGGATGGATGCGACGGAGTGGTTGCGGTGAGTGGCGCGTTACGGGATCTGATCGACCGGCCGAATGCGGCGGCCGCCCAGGCTGCCGGCCCCTTGGTAGACACCTTTGGGCGCGCCGTGAGCTATCTGCGCGTCTCGGTCACCGACCGCTGCGATTTCCGCTGCGTCTACTGCATGTCGGAGCACATGACCTTCCTGCCCAAGCCGGAGCTGCTGAGCCTGGAGGAGCTGGACCGCCTGTGCTCGGCCTTCGTCATGCGCGGGGTGCGCAAGCTGCGGTTCACGGGCGGCGAGCCGCTGGTGCGGCGGGATGTGATGACCCTGTTCCGCGCCCTCTCCCGGCACCTGGAGCGCGGGCGGCTGGACGAGGTGACCCTGACCACCAATGGCTCACAGCTCGCCCGCTATGCCGCCGACCTCGCCGCCTGCGGCGTGCGGCGCGTGAATGTCTCCCTGGATACGCTGAACGCCGCCAAGTTTCGCGCCGTGACCCGCTGGGGCGACCTGGACCGGGTGCTGGCCGGCATTGCCGCGGCCAAGGCGGCCGGTCTTCATGTGAAGATCAACGCGGTCGCCCTGAAGGGCGTGAACGCGCATGAGATCAGCAGCCTGATGGAATGGGCCCATGGCGAGGGGCATGACCTGTCGCTCATCGAGGTGATGCCGCTGGGCGACACCGGCGAGGATCGCCTGGATCAATATGTGCCGCTCACCACGGTGCGGGCCGAGCTCGCCGAGCGCTATACCCTCACGGAGAGCAGCCACCGCACCGGGGGCCCGGCGCGCTATGTGGACGTGAAGGAGACTGGCGGCCGGCTGGGCTTCATCACCCCGCTCACCCATAATTTCTGCGAGGGCTGCAATCGGGTGCGCGTGACCTGCACCGGCACCTTGTTCATGTGTCTCGGCCAGGAAGACGCGGCCGACCTGCGCGCCCCGCTGCGGGCCTCCACCGACGATGCTTTGCTGCACGCGGCCATCGACGCCGCGATTCTGCGCAAGCCCAAGGGCCACGATTTCGTCATCGACCGCACCCATCGCCAGCCGGCCCTGCAGCGGCACATGAGCGCCACCGGCGGCTGAGCCGGCCGGCCAATTGCGGCGAAGACGTGGCATGGGCATGCGCGCCATGCACGTCCGCGCCCCCAGGGCCTCGAATTCGGCACGGCGAAGCCGCGGGCGAATAAGCTAAATCTTACCAAACGACAGCTATCCCTGTGCAGACGGCCCGGCGCCGCCTGGGGTTCATGGCCATCTGGGCTTCATGGCCATGCGCCCATCACGGCGCGCGCCAGGCTCCGCAGCCGGGGCAGACCCCGCCGGCCGCCCGCCGGACGAAGCAGCATGCCGGCACCCGCCGGACAAGGACCCAAGATGACCACCCCGGCTCAGACCAGCGCCAACCTCACGAATTCGGGATTGAAGGGCGTTCTCGCCATGGCGGTGGCCATGGGTCTTTTCATCACCAACGACACCTGCCTCAAGCTGGCGGTGGGCACCCTGCCCCTCGGCGAGGCCATCTTCCTGCGCACCGCCGTTTCCGCCGTGCTACTGCTGGCGCTGGTGGCCCGCTCCGGCGATCTGCCGGCGCTGCCGCTGGCGGCGCACCCCCGGGTGCTCGGCCGCTCCATCCTCGATTCTCTCACCACCTTCCTTTATGTGGCGGCGCTGGCGGTGATGCCCATCGCCTCCAGCACCACCATCTACATGGCCGCGCCCCTGCTCACGACCGCCCTGGCGGTGCCCATGCTGGGCGAGAAGGTGAGTCTGCGGGGCTGGTGCGCCATCGTCATCGGCTTCAGCGGCGCGGTCATCGTCACCCGGCCGGATCCGGCCACCTTCTCCCTCATTGCCCTTCTGCCGCTCATCGCCGCCTTCTGTAGCTCGGTGCGCGATGTGATGACCCGCGGCATCGGCCTGGAGATTCCCGGCCCTGTGGTGAGCGCCTCCGCCGTGCTGGTGCTGCTGGTGTGTTCCGGTGCCTTCGCCATCTGGGAACCCTGGCATCTGCCGGCTCTGCGGACGGTGCTTTATCTCCTGCTGGCCGGCACCGCCTTCGCGGGGGGCACTCTGCTGCTGGTGTACGCCTTCCGCCACGCCCCGGTCGCGTCCATCTCGCCGCTGCGCTACCTCATGGTCTTCGGCGCGCTGCTCTCGGGCTATCTGGTGTTCGGCGATGTGCCGGATGCGTGGACCAGCGTCGGCATCGTGCTGGTGGTGGGCGCCGGCCTCTATGCCATTCGCCAGGAACAGGTGCGTGCCCGCAATGCCCGCCGGGCGGCGGCCTGCGTCGCCGCCGGTGGCAGCGCCATGGCCCATGCAGCCGCGGCCTGCGCGGCACCGAAGGACTGAGGCAGGGACCGCCCAAGGCAAGCCGGCGACCACGACGGACGAGACCGCTACGGCGGTCGACTGGCCCGGCGCCGACGCTCCGAATCGGCGCCGCCGCGCCTATGCGCCGGTCTTCACCACACCTGGACTTGCGCGCGCAGCGCCCGGCCACCTACCGGGCAGCATCAGCCAGCCTTCTGCCCGCCGTGGACGAAGCTTGCAGCGGGACCTTCGGCCCGCTTTTGGAGGGGTGCGCCAGTTGAGGGGTGCGCCAGGCGGCGCATGCACGGCAGGGGCATGAACCGGGCAGAGGATAGGCTGGCCGGTGGGGAGCGCGCGGGGAGGCCTCCCGTCATCGCTCACCCACCGGCCAAACCCCACGGACCCAGGAGATGCGGCGGACCTGAGCACTCCGTAGGGTTGTCTCGAAATCTCTCGGCCCGCCGTCGCGGCCGCAACGCCGGTGGTGCGCCACCGTTCGCGGTTCATCGCAGCAGAGCGGTCAGAAGCCTGCAGCCGCGCCGCCGGCTGCATCATTTAAAAAGTGTAGCGCAACCCCAGAAAAAGGGAAAGCTGCCGAATTCGGGCCGGGTTACAGGGCCCGCTCACGTTCCGGCGAAGTGGCGCACGGTTTCCAGGAACTTCGCCACCGAGATCGGCTTGGAGAGGTAGGCCTCGCAGCCCCCCGCGCGGATGCGCTCCTCGTCGCCCTTCATGGCGAATGCCGTGACGGCCACCACGGGAATCGCCTTCAGCTCCGGATCCGCCTTCAGCTTGCGGGTCACGTCGAGCCCGGAGATTTCCGGCAGCTGAATGTCCATGATGATGAGATCGGGGCGATTGGCCCGCGCCAGCTCCACCGCTTCCACGCCGGTGCGGGTCTCCACGGTACGGTAGCCATGGGCCTCCAGCAGGTCGTGGAAGAGCTTCATGTTCAGCTCGTTGTCCTCCACGATCATGACCGTCTTCGACATGGGTCCTATCCCCGCTCCGTGCTTCGCAGCCCGCCGCGAACGTGCTGGAATGGGCACAGCTAGAACCCATTCCTTGCGGAAGCGCAAATGCCCATTCAAGAAAAGCCCAAAGGCCTGGACGCTCAACGGGCCGCGGCCCAGGAGGTGGCGGTGGCCGCCCTCTCCTTCATCGCCGCGGATGGGGAGCGCCTGGTGCGATTCCTCGGCGAAACCGGCCTCAGCCCCGCCAGCCTGCGCGAGGCCGCCGGCAAATCCGGCTTCGGCGCCGGGGTGCTCGCCTTCCTGCTTTCCGATGAAGCCATGCTGCTGGCCTTCGCCGCCGACCAGAAGCTCGATCCCAAGCATGTGGTGGCCGCCCACGACATTCTTGCCCCGCCGTTCGATCCCGACGCACCGGTGCGGCGGCTCTAGGCGCGCCCTGGAGCGTGGCCATGGCTGCCGCCCTGCCCCCCGGGTTCTGCCGCGACTGCCTCGCCGATGCGGCGAGCGGGCCGCGCTGTGCCGCCTGTGGTAGCCCGCGACTGGTGCGCCATGGGGAGATCGACAGCCTCAGCATGGCCCATGTGGACTGCGACGCTTTCTTCGCCGCAGTGGAAAAGCGCGATAACCCCGCCCTCGCCGATGTGCCCCTCATCATCGGCGGCGGCAAGCGCGGGGTGGTCTCCACCGCCTGCTACATCGCCCGCATCAGCGGGGTGCGCTCGGCCATGCCCATGTTCAAGGCCAAGGCGCTCTGCCCGGATGCGGTGATCCTGCCGCCCAACATGGAAAAATACCGCATCGCCGGGCGTCAGGTGCGGGCCATGATGCAGGCACTGACGCCCCTGGTGGAGCCCCTCTCCATCGACGAGGCCTTTCTCGATCTCTCCGGCACCACGGCCCTGCACGGGCTCAGCCCGGCCCGCACCCTGGCCCGCTTCGCGCGCGAGGTGGAACAGCAGGTGGGAATCACGGTTTCGGTGGGCCTTGCCCCCAACAAATTCCTGGCCAAGACCGCCTCGGACCTCGATAAGCCCCGCGGCTTCTCCGTCCTCGGCGCCGCCGAGGCGCCCGCCTTCCTGGCGCCACGGCCGGTCACCTTCATCTGGGGCGTCGGCGCCGCCTTCGGCAGCCGCCTCAACCGCGATGGCTTCCACACCATCGGCGATCTGCAGCGGGTGGATGCCGCGGAGCTGGCGCGTCGCTACGGTGCCGAGGGACTGCGGCTGGCCCGCCTCGCCCACGGCATCGACACGCGCCAGGTGGAGCCGCACCGGGAGGCCAAGAGCGTCTCCGCCGAAACCACCTTCGATACCGACATTGCCTCCCTGCGGCCCCTGGAGCAGTCGCTTTATGGCCTCTCGGAAGAGGTGAGCGCGCGGCTCAAGAAGGCCGGCATTGCCGGGCGCACGGTAACGCTGAAGCTCAAGACCGGCGATTTCCGCCTGCGCACCCGCTCGCGCACCCTCGAGACGCCCACCTGCCTCGCCGGGCGCATCTACGCCCACGCCCACGAGCTGTTGCAGAAGGAGGTGGATGGCAGCCGCTTCCGCCTCATCGGCGTCGGCGTGTCGGAGCTGTGCCCCGCCAGCGAGGCGGATCCGGCCGACCTGGTGGATACGGGCACCGAGCGCCTCAAGGCGGCGGAGAGCGCCATGGACGCGCTCACCGCGAAATTCGGACGCGGCGCCGTCTCCCGCGGGCTGATGCTCGGCAGCGACCACGGCGGCCGCCGCAAAGGGCGTTAGCCGCCGTCGGGCCGCCATTCGCCATCCGCCCACGCGCAGCGGTGGCCGAATGCGCGCGTCGCCCTACTCTTTCCGGCGCTGATCTGCTAGAGCGCACCCTTGATCAAGACATGACGAGTGCTGCGATGATCCCCCGTTATAGCCGGCCGGAAATGGCCGCCATCTGGTCCCCCGAAGCCCGCTTCCGCATCTGGTTCGAGATCGAGGCTCATGCCGCCGACGCGCTGGCCGAGCTGGGCGTGGTGCCCAAGGAGGCCGCGGCCAAGATCTGGGAGCTTGGCGGCAAGGCCGAGTTCAACATCGACCGTATCGACGCCATCGAACGGGACGTGAAGCACGATGTCATCGCCTTCCTGACCCATCTGGCCGAGTTCATCGGCCCCGAGGCGCGCTTCGTCCACCAGGGCATGACCTCGTCCGACGTGCTGGACACCTGCCTCGCGGTGCAGCTCACCCGCGCCGCCGACCTGCTCATCGCCGATGTGGACAAGCTCCTGGCGGTGCTGGAGCGGCGCGCGTTCGAGTTCAAGCTCACCCCCACGGTGGGCCGCTCCCACGGCATCCACGCCGAGCCCACCACCTTCGGCGTGAAGCTCGCCATCGCCAGCGCCGAATTCCAGCGCGCCCGCGCCCGCCTCGTGGCGGCCCGCGAGGAGATCGCCACCTGCGCCATCTCCGGCGCGGTGGGCACCTTCGCCCATGTGGATCCCCGAGTGGAGGAGCATGTGGCCGCCAAGATGGGCCTGAAGGTGGAGACCGTCTCCACCCAGGTTATCCCCCGCGACCGCCACGCCATGTTCTTCGCCACCTTGGGCGTGGTCGCCTCCTCCGTGGAGCGGCTGGCCACCGAGGTGCGCCACCTGCAGCGCACCGAAGTGCTGGAGGCCGAGGAATATTTCTCGCCGGAGCAGAAGGGCTCCTCGGCGATGCCGCACAAGCGCAATCCGGTGCTCACCGAGAACCTCACGGGCCTTGCCCGCATGGTGCGCGCCTATGTGACGCCGGCGCTGGAAGACGTGGCCCTGTGGCACGAGCGGGATATCTCCCACTCCTCCGTGGAGCGCATGATTGGCCCCGACGCCACGGTGACCCTGGACTTCGCTCTGGCGCGGCTCACCGGCGTCATGGACAAGCTGGTGGTCCACACCGACAACATGCAGAAGAACATGGACAAGCTGGGTGGCCTCATCCACTCCCAGCGGGTGCTCCTCGCCCTCACCCAGAAGGGCGCCAGCCGCGAGGACGCCTACCGCCTCGTGCAGCGCAACGCCATGAAGGTCTGGCGCGGCGAAGGCGACTTCCGCACCTTCCTCCTCAATGATGCGGACGTGCGCAAATTCCTTGCCGAAGACGACATCAACGAAAAGTTCGATCTCGGCTACCACTTCAAGAATGTGGACACCATCTTCAAGCGGGTGTTCGGCCACGCCTGAGCGGTTCCGCCCACAAATGAAAAGGCCCGCCGGATGGCGGGCCTTTTTTAGTCTGCGGACACCAGCGGCTGGCTCAGAACGTGGTCATGATCCAGCCCACCAGCAGCGCCACCACCGGCAACCAGGTCATGGCGAGGGCCAGATCGACCCGGCCGCGGCGCCACATCAGCAGCCCCAACAGCGGCGAGAGGATGCACACCGCCAGGGTCAGCGACCAGCCGACGACCGCCGACATCTCGCCCCCGGCGCCTTCCGGCCCACCGAAGACGAACCCGGAAATCGCCAGCAGCAGAACCACCAGCGCCGCATCGGCCAGGAGCCCGAGGGCGATCACCACCTTCAAGGCGCGCATCGGCGCCGGAACAGCAGTCACGATGGGCCGATCAGCCGATGGCCTTGTCGCGGATCGCGACGCCCTTCTCTTCCAGCATGGGGATGAGTTCACCCGACTGGAACATCTCGCGGACGATGTCACAGCCGCCCATGAACTCGCCCTTGATGTAGAGCTGGGGAATGGTCGGCCAGTTAGAGTATTCCTTGATGCCCTGGCGGATCATGTCGTTCTCGAGCACGTTCACGCCCTTGAAAGGCACGCCCACGTGATCGAGAATCTGCACCACCTGACCCGAGAAACCGCACTGCGGGAACTGCGGGGTGCCCTTCATGAAGAGCACCACGTCGCTCGACTTGATGATGCCTTCGATGTCTTCGCGAATGCTCATGGGATCAAATCCAATCTCGCGGACCGAATGAGCCGGCCCTCTGGGCTAAAGATCGACCCTCACCGCGGAAAGTTCAAGGCCGCTTGTGCAGCGCGGCGCACGCGCGGCCGCGCACCGCCCTCCGCGGTGTCGGGCGCATCGTGGCGTCAGGCCGGCGCCGAGGTATGCAGGGCGAGCGCGTGCAGCACACCGCCCATGTTCCCCTTCAACGCCGCATAGACCATCTGGTGCTGCTGCAGCCGGCTCTTGCCGCGAAACGCCTCAGAGACGATCCGCGCGGCATAATGGTCGCCGTCACCGGCGAGATCCTCAATCACCACCGAGGCATCCGGAAACGCCGCCTTGATGAGCTGCTCGATGTCACTGGCGGGCATGGGCATGGCCGGTCGATCCTCCGCGGAAGTGAGGGGTGTGCCCGTTCAGGACGCACCCATGTAGATGGGCAGCCAGGTTTCGTGGCGATCGCGAAGCGCCTCCACCATGATCGAGCGGTCCTCCGGCAGGATCAAGCGATCGCCGCCGGTCTTGCCGATCTTGGCCACCGGCACGCCCGCCGCCTGGGCATGGCGCACCACCTCGGCGGTCTGGCCCGACGGCACCGTGACCACATAGCGGGCCTGGTCTTCGCCGAACCACCATGCGTTGGCGTCCATGCCTTCGGGCGGCGCTTCCAGCGAGGCGCCGAGGTGCCCCGCCATGGCCATTTCCGCCAGTGCGACGAGCAGGCCGCCATCGGAAATGTCGTGCACGGCGGTGGCGATGCCGTCGCGGATGAGGGCGCGCACGAAGTCGCCGTTGCGCTTCTCGGCCACCAGATCCACAGGCGGCGGCGCGCCTTCTTCCCGCTCACACACGGTGGCGAGGAACGACGAAGCCCCGAGCCAGCCCTCGGTCTTGCCGATCAGCAGGATCGGCTCGCCGGAGGCCTTGAAATCCAGCGTCATCGTCTCAGCGAGATTGTCGATGAGGCCGACACCGCCGATGGACGGGGTGGGCAGGATGCCCTGGCCGTTGGTCTCGTTGTAGAGGCTCACATTGCCCGACACGACCGGGAAATCGAGGGCCTCGCAGGCCGCCCCGATGCCTTTCACGCAGGCCACGAACTGGCCCATGATCTCGGGCTTTTCGGGATTACCGAAATTGAGGTTGTCGGTCACCGCAATGGGGGTGGCACCGACGGCGGTGAGATTGCGCCACGCCTCGGCCACCGCCTGCTTGCCGCCCTCGAAGGGGCCCGCCTCGCAATAGCGGGGGGTCACGTCGGTGGTCATGGCAAGGGCCTTGGGGCCGTCCTCCACCCGCACCACGGCGGCATCGCCACCGGGCCGCTGCACGGTGTTGCCGAGAATCAGGTGGTCATACTGCTCCCACACCCAGCGCTTGGAGCACAGGTCCGGCGAAGCGATGAGACGCTCCAGGGCGTCCGCCACCGACAGCGGGCTGCGCACATCCTCCGGCTTGATGACGGGGCGCTCAGCGGGCTCCACATAAGGCCGGCGGTATTCCGGCGCCTCGTCGCCCAGCTCCTTGATGGGCAGATCGGCTTCCACCAGGCCCTTGTGCTTCACCACGAAGCGCAGCGTGTCGGTGGTGCGGCCGACGATGGCGAAATCGAGGCCCCACTTCTTGAAGATGGCCTCGGCCTCTTCTTCCTTGCCATCGGCGATGACCATGAGCATGCGCTCCTGGCTTTCCGAGAGCATCATCTCATAGGCGCTCATGCCGGTTTCGCGGCACGGCACGGCATCGAGATCGAGCTCCACGCCCAGGTCGCCCTTGGCGCCCATCTCCACCGCAGAGCAGGTGAGGCCGGCGGCGCCCATGTCCTGGATCGCCACCACGCAGCCCTTCTGCATGATCTCCAGGCAGGCTTCCAGCAGCAGCTTCTCGGCGAAGGGGTCGCCCACCTGCACGGTGGGACGCTTCTCCTCGGCATCGGCACCGAACTCGGCGGACGCCATGGTGGCGCCGTGGATGCCGTCGCGGCCGGTCTTGGAGCCGAGATAGACGATGGCGCGACCGACGCCGGTGGCGGCCGCGTAAAAGATCTCGTTGGTGTTGGCGAGACCGACCGCCATGGCGTTGACGAGGATGTTGCCGTTATAGCGCTTGTGGAATCCCACCGAGCCACCCACCGTGGGCACGCCGAAGGAATTGCCATAGCCGCCGATGCCGGCCACCACGCCGGCCAAAAGGCGCCGGGTGCGGGTGTTGTGGCAATCGCCAAAGCGCAGCAGGTTCAGGGCCGCGATGGGCCGCGCGCCCATGGTGAACACATCGCGCAGAATGCCCCCCACGCCCGTGCCCGCGCCCTGGTAGGGCTCGATGAAGGACGGATGGTTGTGGCTCTCCATCTTGAAGACCACGGCCTGCCCATCGCCGATATCCACCACACCGGCATTCTCGCCGGGGCCCTGGATCACCCGCGGACCGGTGGTGGGCAGGGTGCGCAGCCAGGCCTTGGAGGATTTGTACGAGCAGTGCTCGTTCCACATGGCGGAGACGATGCCGAGCTCCGTGATGGACGGCTCGCGGCCGATGAGCTTGACGAAGTGATCGTACTCCTCCGGCTTCAGGCCGTGCTCGGCCACCAGTTCCGGAGTGATGCGGGGCGTGTTGGGAAGAAGGGTCACAGCGTGTCGATCCGAATTGGGGCGCGTTTCACGCCGCCTTCAAGGCGCCGGCGAGGCTCTCGAACAGGCCACGCCCGTCGGTGGGGCCGATTTCCGGCTCGATATAGTCTTCCGGGTGCGGCATCATGCCGAGCACGTTGAACTTCTCGGAATAGATGCCGGCAATGCCGTTGATGGAGCCGTTGGGCCCATCGGTCTCGTCGATCTGGCCATCGGCGCGGGCATAGCGGAACGCCACGCGCCCCT
This sequence comes from Xanthobacter sp. NM-25, assembly GCF_022138605.1. Lineage (GTDB taxonomy): Bacteria > Pseudomonadota > Alphaproteobacteria > Rhizobiales > Xanthobacteraceae > Xanthobacter. The sequence goes on along the minus strand of NZ_JACBFS010000008.1, from coordinate 134,386 downwards.
CATGCTCCAGCTGGGCGATGGTGGCGTCATCCGCCGTGTAATTGCCTTCGCCGTGCGCCACCGGAATGCGGATCAGGTCGCCCTTGCGATAGGCCTTGGTATAGGCCGTGTCGGCCCGTTCCACCCGCAGCAGCACCTCGCGGCAGACGAAGCGCAGGCGCGCATTGCGCACCAGCACGCCCGGCAGCAACCCGGCCTCGCACAGGATCTGGAAGCCGTTGCAGATGCCCAGCACCAGGCCACCCTTGGCGGCATGGGCCCGCACCGCAGTCATGATATTGGCGCGGGCGGCGATGGCGCCGCAGCGCAGATAGTCGCCATAGGAGAAGCCGCCCGGCAACACCACCAGATCGGTGCCCGCCGGCAGCTCATGCTCCGCGTGCCAGACGATGTTCGGCTTGGCGCCGGCGACGAGCTTGAGGGCACGCGCGGCATCCCGCTCACGATTGGAGCCGGGAAAGAGGATGACGGCAGGTTTCATGATCTCTCAATGGGCGTCGGCAAGATCGAGCCGGGGTTCGATGCGTTCAAGGCGCGCATCCTGGCGGGCAAGCACGCCGTAGACAGTGTTCACATTCTGCTGGAGACCAGCGAGATGGGTGCGGATGGCCGAAATTTCCCGCCGGACACCATCCAGCTTGAGGGTCATCGGGTCGAACCGGCCTCGCATCGACTTCGGGACCTCGTGAATCAGTTCGCTCGCGACCTCAGCCATGGCGTCCCCTCGGCGGCACCGGCAAACAGCTTAGCACACCCTCAGGCGAACTCGATTCGGTAGGTTTCGATCACCGTGTTGGCCAACAGCTTCTCGCAGGCTTCCTTGAGGGCGGCCTCGGCGGTGGCCTGGTCGTTGCCGGCCAGCTCGACGTCGAACACCTTGCCCTGGCGCACGCTCTGCACGCCGTTCACGCCCAGGGAGCGCAGCGCGCCCTCGATGGCCTTGCCTTGCGGATCCAACACAGCGGACTTCAATGTGACAATGACGCGGGCCTTCATGACACCTTCTCGCGTTGGCATTCGCCTGGATCTGCCCGCGCCTGTCGCGCGGGCAACGGGCTCAGTCAGCGGACCTGCAGACCACCGTTCAATGCAAACGGGGGCCTGTCGGGCCCCCGCCTAGCACTTTTCACTGTTCCGGCTCAACGCCTGCCGGCGTCAATCCAGACCTGCGCGATCACTTGACCAGCACCGGACCTTTGCCCTGGCTGGGTTCCGGCTCGATCAGGATGCCGAGCCGGCGCGCCACTTCGGTATAGGCCTCCACGAGGCCGCCCATGTCGCGACGGAACCGGTCTTTGTCCATCTTGTCGTTGGACTTGATGTCCCACAGCCGGCACGAATCGGGGCTGATCTCATCGGCCACGACGATCCGCATCATGTCGTTTTCCCACAGGCGGCCGCATTCCATCTTGAAGTCCACAAGACGGATGCCGACGCCGAGGAACAGGCCGGTCAGAAAGTCGTTGACGCGGATCGCCAGGGCGATGATGTCGTCGATCTCCTGAGTGGTGGCCCAGCCGAACGCCGTGATGTGCTCTTCCGACACCATCGGGTCGTTGAGCGCGTCGTTCTTGTAATAGAACTCGATGATCGAGCGCGGCAGCGGCGTGCCTTCCTCGATGCCGAGGCGAGTCGACAGCGAGCCGGCCGCCACATTGCGGATCACGACTTCGAGCGGAATGATCTCCACCTCGCGGATCAACTGCTCGCGCATGTTGAGCCGGCGGATGAAGTGAGTCGGAACGCCAATGTCGTTCAACCGGGAGAAGACATACTCCGAAATCCGGTTGTTGAGCACGCCCTTGCCATCGATGACATCGTGCTTTTTGGCGTTGAAGGCGGTCGCGTCATCCTTGAAGTGCTGGATGAGGGTGCCGGGCTCAGGACCTTCATAGAGGACCTTCGCCTTGCCTTCGTATATGCGGCGGCGGCGCGACATGGGGGTATACCGTCGATTGAGGAAATCCATGGGTGTGCCAAGGCTCCGTTCTGGTGACGCTCCTCGGCGGGGCGCGGGTGGCTGTTGAGCAGTTCACGCCGAGCCCGAGCGGACACTAGCCGATCACGGCCCCGGATACAACGCGACTGCGTCAATGAGGCATTGGTTGCACGCCGAGCCGGCAAATCCCCATCCGGACACCTCACCTGCCCTTCCGACAGGGTGCGCGTAGCGGGCCGCGCGGCGAGTCGCCATCCGCGCGACGTCAGCCGCCCCGTCAGAAGCCGCGACAGAAGCCGCGACATGGGGCAGCATCGTGGTGTGCGATGCCTCACTGCCGTTGATCTAGGCGGAGGCGCCCTATATTCAAGGCACGCGCGCGATGTGGCGGGCCCTGCCCCAGCGTCGCGCAAACCAATCCCGGTCACGAGCCGGTCACGACATCGTCAGGAAGAGGGCAGCCATGACCACGTTCGACAAGCGCGAAGAAGGCTTCGAGGGGCGCTTCGCGCTGGACGAGGAGACCCGCTTCAAGGCTCTCGCTCGCCGCAACAAGAAGCTCGGCCTCTGGGCGGCCGAGAAGCTGGGCCTCGAGGGTGAGGCTGCGGCGGCCTACGCCAAGGAAGTGGTCATCTCCGACCTCGAAGAGGCCGGTGACGAGGACGTCTTCCGCAAGCTGCGGACCGACTTCGACGCCAAGGGCGTCGCGATCTCCGATCACCAGATTCGCCGGACCATGGAAGAGCTGCTGGCCGTCGCCTCCCAGGAGATGAAGTCCGGGAGCTGAACGCCCAGCGCTGGCGGGAGCGGCCAAGGCTCTCCCGCTCGCCACACAGCGGGCAATAAAAAAGGCCGCCTCCCGGCGGCCTTTTTCGTGTCGCGCGAGATCAGCGCGAATAGAACTCGACCACGAGGTTCGGTTCCATCTGAACCGGATAGGGCACCTCGTTGAGCTCCGGCACGCGCGAGAAGCGGGCGGCCAGCTTGCCGGCGTCCAGCTCGATATAGTCGGGAACGTCGCGCTCGCCGAGCTGCTGGGCTTCCAGCACCAGGGTCATCTGGCGAGAGGCTTCCTTGACCTCCACCACATCGCCCACCTTCACCTGATAGGAGGGGATGTTCACGCGCTTGCCGTTCACCTTCACGTGACCGTGAGACACGAACTGGCGGGCGGCGAAGATGGTGGGCACGAACTTGGCGCGATACACCACGGCATCCAGGCGGCGCTCCAGGAGGCCGATCAGGTTGGCGCCGGTGTCGCCCTTCATGCGGGAGGCTTCCACGTAAATGGCGTGGAACTGCTTCTCACCCACGGAGCCGTAATAGCCCTTGAGCTTCTGCTTGGCGCGCAGCTGCACGCCGAAGTCGGACAGCTTGCCCTTGCGGCGCTGACCGTGCTGGCCGGGACCGTATTCGCGACGGTTCACCGGGCTCTTGGAGCGGCCCCAGATGTTCTCGCCCATACGGCGATCGATCTTGTGCTTGGCCGCAATGCGCTTGCTCATGTAACGCGGATCCTTGTTTTGTTCGTGCTGGGATCGCGCCCCTCCTCTGTGGAAGCGGCCCGCCAACGGCGCGCCGGATTTCCACTGACAGGCCCAAGCAGCGCGCTGCCGCTCGAAGCCACGGGTGCGTGAAACGCCAATGTGAAAAACCTCGTGGACCGTCGCCGATCCGCAAGGTAGCGGCCTCATAAGCGTTCACGGCATGTGAGTCAACGTGCGCGGGGCTTCGCGCGCTTATGTCTCGGGGCCCCGCCCCCGCTTTGGCCTTGTCGCGGCCGCCCCAGGGCTTAGCTTCTCCACCGTTCCCAAAGCCCCGCGACACCGCCCCCGGTGTCGCGCCGTTGGAGCCTGCCCCATGAAGATCCTGGTCTTTCAGCACGTGGCCGTCGAGCATCCCGGCCGCTTCCGCGATTTCCTGAAGGCCGACGGCATCCAATGGCATCCGGTGGAGCTGGATGCGGGCGAGCCCATTCCCCCGCTCGATGATTACGACGCGCTCATGGTGTTCGGTGGCCCCATGGACGTATGGCAGGAGGCCGAAAACCCCTGGCTGGTGCCGGAAAAGGCCGCCATCCGTCAATGGGTGGCCAAGGACCGGCCCTATCTCGGCGTCTGCCTCGGCCATCAGCTGCTGGCCGAGGCCCTGGGCGGCCAGGTGGGCCTCATGGCCAAGCCCGAGGTGGGGGTGACCGAGGTGACCCTGACCGAAGCCGGCCGCGCCGCGCCCCTGTTCACCGGCCTCGGCCCCACCTTCCCCACCCTGCAGTGGCATGGCGCGGCGGTTCTGGCGCTGCCGCCCGGCGCCAGGGTGCTGGCCGAGAACGCCCATTGCCCCATCCAGGCCATCCAGGTGGGGCAGCGCGCCTTCGGCATCCAGTATCACGTGGAGCTGACCGACGACACGGTGCCCGAATGGGGCGTCATCCCGGAATACCGCTCAGCCCTGGAAGCCATCACCGGCCCCGGCGGCCAGCAGGCCCTCGAAACGGTGACGCGGGAGAAAATGCCGGTGTTCGCCGCCGCGGCGAAGCAGCTCTATGCCAACTTCAAGGGGGTGATCGGCTGAGCCCCCTCACCGTCCCTGGCGCAGGGCGGTGAGTACCTGCAGTGAGGCATAGCCGTCGTCAGGGGTGATGCCGGCCCGCTGCTGGAAGGCGCGGACCGCACGCATGGTGGCGGTCCCCACGCGGCCATCGGTGCCGCCGGTGCTGAAACCGGCGGCAGTGAGGCGCTGCTGCACCTCCTGAACCTCGGCCAGGGTCAGCGCCCGCTCGCCGCCGGGCCAGGGGGTCACGAAGGGCCCCTCCCCCATGATCTGGTCGCCCAGATGCACCACGGCCAGCGCGTAGTTGGACGAGGGGTTGTAGGAGCGCACCGCATAGAAATTGTGGAACAGCAGCAGCGCCGGCCCGCCCGGTCCCCCGGGCAGCCACAGCCGCGCCGGCTCGTCATAGCCCGCCAGGGAGCGGCCATCGATGGTCTGCACCCCCATGTCCCCCCATTGGGAGAGCGGCCGCTTGGTCTTGTTGTCGGCAAGGTCGGTATTGAAGGCGCCGGGCAGCCGTGCTTCCACGCCCCACGGCTCGCCGCGGCGATATTTGCCGCGTTTCACCAGATAGTTGGCGGTTCCCGCCAGGGCATCATCAGGGCGTCCGAAGGGGGAAATGCGGCCGTCGCCGTCGAAATCCACCCCCATGTTCAGCCACACCTCGGGCATCCATTGGGTATGGCCCATGGCACCGGCCCAAGAGCCGGTCATCTCCCGCGGTGTACCCCAGCCCCGCTGGACGATCACCAGCGCGTTGAGAAGCTCGGTTTCCCAATAGCGCCGGCGCCGGGGCTCGCCCCAGGCCAGGGCGGCGAGGGAGGGAAACACCGGCTTCATGTGCGCCGGGTTGCTCAGCACGTCGCCGAACGCGCTCTCCATGCCCCAGTAGCCGAGCATCACCCGCCGATCGACCCCGAACGTCTCCTCGATCCGGCTGAACAGCCCGGCATATTGGCGGGCGCGCTCCTGGCCGGTGGCGACGCGCCAGTCGGAGACCCGGCGATTGAGATATTGCCAAGTCTGCTCCGTGAACTCCGGCTGCGCCCGATCCTGCGCATAAACGCTGGTGTCCGGCTTCAAGCCGGCGAACACCGCATCATAAGTGGCATCGGACACGCCGCGGGCGCGGGCCTTGGCGCGGAACTGCTGCACCCAGGCGGGAAACGGCTTGGCCGCCTTCTGCGCCAGCGCCGCCTGCGGCCACGCGGCGGCGGCGGCCAGCCCCAGAAGACCGAACGAGACGGCGCGGCGGTCGACCCGAACGGCCATGCAATTCTCCTATCTGTTCAACTGGCCACCGCCAGCGGCGGGGCGAGGATTTCCGGCGGGCGCACCTGCCGCGCGGCCACCCGGCTCACCTGCGCCGCATCGAGCGGGCGGGCGGTGGAGATGAGCCGCACCGGCGCGGCAGGGCCCTCACCCGCGTCGGCGGGGCCCAACAGCTGCACCACGCGCCGGGCGATGGCGGGGGCGGGATCCACCCAGTCCACCGGCCACGGCGCCAATCGGCGCAGCCGGTGCAGCAGCAGGGGATAGTGGGTGCAGGCCAGCACCACCGTATCGGTGCGGCGGCCGTCTTCAGCCACGAAGCAGGGGGCGATTTCCGCCTGGATCACTGCGTCCGGTACCGGCCGGCCCGCAAGCTCGGCCTCGGCAATCTCGGCCAGATGCACGCTCGGCACCAGGGTGACCTCGCAATGGGCGGCGAATTCGCGAATGAGGCCGGCGGTATAGTCCCGGCGCACGGTGCCCGGTGTTGCGAGAATGCTCACCCGTCCGCTCCGCGAGCCTGCACACGCCGGCTTCACCGCCGGAACCGTGCCGACGAACGGCAGGGCATGGCGCGCCCGCAGGCTGGGCAGAACCACGGTGGAGGCGGTGTTGCAGGCAATCACCACCAGTTGCGGCCGGGTCAAGGCGATCAGGCGGTCGACCACGCCATCGACCCGCGCCACCAGCGCCGCGTCGCTCAGGCCGCCATAGGGAAAGCCGGCGTCATCGGCGGCGTAGACAAAGGACGCGTCAGGGCGCGCGCGCGCCACCTCGCGGAATACCGACAGACCACCGACGCCGGAATCGAACACGAGGATGGTCGGCGCCGGGTGGGAAACAGGCGACACAGCAGCGACTCTCTCTGCACAAGCAGTGACAATGGTCATCGCTTATCCTCAACGGCGCGGGCGACAGTGTGGCGCCGGCTCCGTAAAGGAAAGGTATCGCTCGCCCGCTCAGCCCTGGTTTTCAGGGGTGTGGAGCACCAGCCCGTCGAGCTCGGCGGTCAGCTTGATCTGGCAGGACAGCCGCGACGTGGGCCGCACGTCGGAGGCGAAATCCAGCATGCCCTCTTCCATCTCGGAGGGCGCGCCCACCTTCTCCGCCCAGGCCGCGTCCACATAGACGTGGCAGGTGGCGCAGGCACAGGCGCCGCCGCATTCGGCGACGATCCCCGGCACGCCATTGCGCACCGCCGCTTCCATGGCTGTCGCGCCTTCCGGGCTCTCGACCGAATGGCGGGTTCCGTTGAATTCCACAAAGGTGATCGCGACCATGAATTTGCCGTACCAGCGCCCGATGGATTGAAAACCTTCCAGGGAAGGCAGTTGGCGCCCTATAGCCCCAAGCGGCGGCGGATGCCAGCCTCGCCGGCGGACGCGGCGTTAACGATATCTTCATTCTCAGCCCACCGGCTGGTTCAAAGCCATTCCGCCCCCCGTTAGGATAAGGATCCGTAAACCATCTTCCGCCGGCCTGTCCGGACGGCAAGACGTGTTTGCGCGGCCTTCCGCCTCGGCGGCCGGCCGGGGCCTCGGCCCGCTGAGACGAGTAGCGTGTGAGTATCGGGATTGCGGCACCGGGCAGGACGAGCCACGGCCCTCTCGAAGGCAAAGGCGACGGCGACATGAAGACTCCGATGAAGATTCAGGATCCGACCGAGGCCGCCCTCTCGGCGATTCAGGAGGCGCTGACGCTGGAGCTGGACGGGGCGCAGGCCGCCGCGGCACAGAAGGAGGCGGCCGCCGAACGGCCGGCCGAGCCGCACCCGGAGCGCGGCGCGCTGGTGGAGCCGGCGGCGCTGCCCGATCATCCCATTCCTCCACCCGACCGGCCGCTGCCCAACGCCGGCACCCGCGCCATCGGCCGGCGCGCGCCGCGCACCGACGACCCCCGCCGCGAGGGTGCCGCCCGCCCCCGTCCCGAAACGCGCGAGCGCCGCGCCGCCAATGATGACCGGCAGACCGTCGGCCAGATGGTGACGCAGCTGCGCAGCCCGGCCACCACGGCACCCTACTGGTGGGCCGCCGGCGCGTCGGTGCTGTGGATCGTCATCGGCATCGCCCTGGCCTTCGCCTATCACCGCGGCCTGATGGCCAGTTCCGAGGGCATGCAGTCGCTGGCCAATTCGCCGGCCCTGCTCGGTGTGTTCGCCTCCATTCTGGTGCCGCCGGTGGCCTTCTTCGGCATGGCGGCGGTGATGCGCCGCTCGCAGGAGCTGCAGGGCATCGCCCGGTCCATGACCGAGGTGGCGCTACGCCTGGCGCAGCCGGAATCCATCGCCACCGAAAGCGTGGTGAGCGTCGGCCAGGCGGTACGCCGCGAGGTGGCGGCCATGGGCGACGGCGTCGACCGCGCCGTGGCGCGCGCCGGCGAGCTGGAAGCCATGGTACGCACCGAGGTGTCGCTGCTGGAGCGCGCCTATGAGGAAAACGAGATCCGCATCCGCAACCTGATCGACGAGCTGCAGGCGGAGCGCCACAACATCCAGCTGGAAACCGAGCGGCTGCGTGAAGGCATCGCCGGCGCCGAAACCGTGCTGTCCGAAGAGGTGAAGGACGTCTCCGGCCGCATCCATGAGACCATGCTGGAGGCCAGCGAGCGCGTCACCGAGATCCTGGGTCAGAAGGGCGAGCACATCACCTCCGCCCTTGCCCGGGTCGGTGATTCCATGATCGACAGCCTCACCGCCAAGGGTGCCGAGCTGATCGACCGGCTCCAGCTCACCGGCTCGGAGATCCGCCAGGACCTCTCCAATTCCGGCGACGTGCTGGTGCAGACCCTGAAGTCGCGCACCGACGACCTCGCCACCAACCTGCTGTCCACCACCTCCGACGTGGCGGTGCTGATCGATCGCTGGGGTGAAGACGTCAACGTCAACATCGAGCGGCTTAAGAAGAATATCGACGACACCCTGGCCGAGAACGGCGGCCGGCTCACCGACGAGATCGCCACCCGCATCGGCGAGGCCGGCGAGGCCTTCCGCTCGGCCACCGAATCCATCGTCGCCGATTTCGGTGCCCGTGGCGCCGAGATGGTGGAGCAGCTGGAAAAGAGCGGCGAGAGCATCAGCGCCACCCTCGCCACCCGCGGCGCCGAGCTGGCCGAGCGGATCGAGACCACCAGCGATCGCATCTATGACGCCGTCGCCGTGCGCGGCGAGACCCTACCCCAGCGCCTTGCTGAGACCGGAGAGCGCATCACCGGCTCGCTCGATCGTTCCGGCACGCAGATCACCTCGGCGCTGGTGGAGAAGGGCAACGAGATCGCCACGGCCCTCACCGCCGCCAGCTCCGACATGACCGAGCGCCTCTCGGTGGTGGGCACCGAGGTCACCAAGGCCATCGGCGCCCGCGGCAGCCGTGTCACCGACAGCTTCCGCGAGACCGCCGACACCCTGGCCGCCACCATCGGCACCAAGGGCGACGCCATCAAGGAGATGCTCAACACCCGCCTCAAGGCGATCGAGGAAACCATCACCGTGCAGGGCGCCGAGCTGGCCGAGCGCCTGCACCACGACGGCACCACCTTCGCCCGCACGGTGCAGGACGGGGTGAAGGCCTTCGACACCACCGTGAAGGTCCACGCCCCCGAGCTGATGGACCAGATCAACCATCGCGTGAACGCGGTGAACGAGAACCTGCGCGTCACCGTCGCCAGCCTCGATGAGCGCCTCGCCTCCACCACGTCCAACGTGGCGAGCACCATGGATCAGCGCATCGCCCGCATCGAGCAGACCCTCGACCAGCGCGCCCAGAGCCTGACCGAGACCCTCGCCAGCCGCACCGTGAACCTCGCCCGCACCCTGGCCGATGGCACCCGCGGCGCCACCGAGGCCCTCGACAAGTCGGTGGAGACCCTCGACGCGTTCTTCGCCAGCCGCAACAAGGTGCTGGGTGATGTGCTGCTGGAGCGGGCCGACGGCGTGCAGCGCACCCTCACCAGCCGCGCCCAGGAGATCGCCGGCGTGCTCGACGGCCGCGTCGCCCGCATCGAAGAGCTGGTGCTCGGCCGCCTCGATGGTGTCGCCACCGCCCTGGAGGCGCGCGGCAGCGCCATGGCTGACACCCTGGTCGGCCGCCTGGAGCAGGTCAACGGCGCCCTCAAGACCAGCGCCGCCGACGTGGAGCGCGCGCTGACCGACCTGTCCCTCAACGTGGGCCAGAACCTCACCAGCCACGCCGAGACGGTGGCCGACGCCCTCGGCAGCCGACTGAACGAGATCGCCCACCTCATCGACGACAAGAACGGCTCGTTCCTGCTGGCGCTGGAGCGCACCAGCCAGCGCGCCGTTTCGGAAATCACCGCCACCAACACTGCCCTCAAGGGCGATGTGCAGGCCATCATCGAGCGCCTGGGCGAGGCCAACTCCACCTTCCAGCACGCCATGAACAGCGCCGTGACCAATCTCGGCGACTTCTCCGGCACCTTCGCCCAGCAGGTGGACAGCTTCAGCGCCACCGTGGGCGGCATCGGCCAGACCGCCGAGAGCACCGCCCAGCGGCTGGATGGCCAGATCCGCGCCCTGCGCGACCTGTCCGGCGGCGCCCTGTCGGAAATCACCACCCTCACCGAGCGCCTGGAGCAGCAGAGCCGCCTGCTGGCCGATGCCTCCCAGTCCCTCGGCGCCACCCACGAGCGGGTGGAAGCCACCCTGCAGGCGCGGCGCTCGGGCATGGAGGAGCTCACCAGCGCCCTCAACGCCCGCGTCGCCGACATGGATGGCCGCCTGCAGCACTTCCACGCCATGCTGGAAGACAGCTTCAAGACCGCCCAGGGCCGCGCCCGGCAGATCGCCGGCGTGGTGGCAGAGGCCACCTCCGGCTCGGCCAAGGTGCTGGAAAGCCAGTTCGAGGCCATGCGCAGTGCCGCCGACGCGGAGCGCGAGCGCACCGCCGCCGCCCTGCGCCAGACCTACGAGGCCGCGCTGGGCGACGTGCACCGCCTGTTCGGCGAGACCGGGGCCCAGTTCACCGAGGCCGCCCGCGAGCTCAAGCGCACCACCGAAGAGGTGCAGCGCGCCATCGAGCTGGCCCGTGCCGAGATGAAGCGCGGCATCCTCGAACTGCCGGCGGAGACCGAGGCCAGCGCCGCCACCATGCGTCGTGCGGTGGCCGAGCAGATCAAGGCCCTGGCCGAGCTCAACGAGATCGTGGCCCGCCAAGGTCAGGCGTTCGACGTGGTGGAGGCGGGCGCCCGCGCCACCGCGCAGGACCTCGGCCGCGCCTCCGTGGCCCGCGAACTGTCGGCCGTGCCCCCCCAGACCGGCAATCCCCAGCCGAGCCGCTCGGAGCGCCCCGCCCCGGTGGCCCGCCCCGTGGCACCCGCCAAGGCCGAGGTGAAGAGCGAAGCCCGCGGTGACGACAAAGGGGCGCTGCTGACCGAGCTGCTGGCTCGGGCCTCTGACGATCTGCAGCAGGAGCCGGTGGCCAAGACCCGCCAGGAGTCTCGTCACGAGCCGCGTCACGAGCCGCGTCCTGCCCCGCGCGCCCCGACCAAGGCCACCAGCCCGTCGCCCGTCGTCGCACAGGCGAAACCGGCGGATGCCAAGAGCGCCCCGAGCCGTGAGGTGGAGGGTCGCGGTGAAGGCAAAGCGGCGCCCGGGCCCGATTCCCTGGAGAGCCTGACCGCCGACATCGGCCGGCTGATGGATGGCCCGGCCACCGCCGAGTGCTGGAACCGCTACCTGAAGGGCGAGCGCGCCTCCTTCACCCGGCGCATCTACACCCTGCAGGGCCTCCAGACCTTCGAGAGCCTGCGCCGGCGCTATCGCAGCGACGCCACCTTCCGCACCACGGTGGACCGCTACCTTGGCGAGTTCGACCGGCTGCTGGAGCAGGTGGGCGCGGGCGAGCGCGGCGACGAGCTGACCCGCACCTATCTCGGGTCCGACACCGGCAAGGTCTACACCATGCTGGCCCATCTCGCGGGGCGCTTCGAGTAGGCCCGCACACCGACATCCTTCGCGCCCGGAGGGCCTCCCTCCAGGCGCGATGCCATCGTCATGTCATCAGGGTGCATCTTATTCCTATGACGGCCACGTTCTGTGAAAAGCACATGGCCCCGTCATCCGCATTCATCAGACCCAGTGGGGGAGCCTTCCGATCATGAAGACCTACATCTGCGCCGCTTATGCCGGCGGCCAGGGCAAGACCACGCTGGCCCAGATGGTGTTTTCGGCCCTGCGCAAGCGGGAACTCTCCTACCGGCTGGTGGCCGCGGACTTCACCGATGGCACCGGCCATTCCAAGATCGGCAAGTTCTTCCCCACCAAGGTTCTGGAACTGGGCATCGGCTCCACCCTCGCCTCGTCCAAGACCGAGAATGACGCCAACGCGCCGCTGCGCTACTGGGATCGCTTCGGCGGCCTGCTGCTCACCGGCGGCGCGGTGCTGGATCTCGGTGCCAACGTGGTCCCGCAGCTGGTGCAGTGGGCCCATCACCGGCGCGTCGCCCACATCATGCAGCAGCGCAATTCGCCGGAGATCGACCTGTTGGTGATCACCAAGCCGGAAACCCATTCCATCGACAATGTCTCGACCCTGATCGAGGACGTGGTGGTGGGCGGGGCCCTGCCGGTGAACAATATCGTCGTGGTGCAGAACGAGGTGGGCGGCACCTTCGAGGGTCAGGACCTTGCCCGCATCGAGAAGGCCGGGGCGGGCCGCCACCTCAGCTTCATCACCATCCCGCGCTGCACCTCGGAGCTCTGGCCTCACCTGGAGCGCACCTATACGCCGGTGGAAGAGGCCCTTTCCGCGACCGAGAACGATCTCTCGGAGAAGTTCGGGATCGAGATCTGGTCAGCCTATGCGGGCCTGATGGATCTGCGCACCTGGGCCGAGGGGGTCTATGCGGAGCTGAACAAAGTCGGCATCTGAGCCGGCCAGACCGCGCCAGTCGCACCCACAAGCCCAACCCCGTCCGCCCCGCGCGGGCGGGGTTTTTGTTGGCGGGGCAAAAGTGCCGAGATGCGAGTGCGGAGATGCGCGCGCATAGCGGATGCGGGCAAGCGGAAGGCCGGCTGTGGGCACCCACCCGGGCGGCCGGGCGCGGAAAGAGGCCGCACGGACAGCGCGGCGTCGTTCAAATCAGAACGTGTCAGATCAGAATTTGGCGGAAGCCCAGCGCACCAGGGCCGTCAGCACCTGGTTGGAGGCCTGATCCAGCGCCGCCGTGGCTGCCGCCCCGGAGGAGCCCGATGCCGGCGCCTGGCCGCGGAACACCTGGGCGGCGACGATACGCCCATCGGCATTGCCAATCACCTTGGCGGAAAGCTCCACCACCGCCACCGGCCCCTCGGGGGTCACCCTGAGGCCGAACATGCGAATGTCGGTGACGAGCTGATATTGCGCCACCACCCCGTCGCCGGGCCGCGCCACGCGCTTCAGCTTGCTGGCATTCTCGAAGGCCTGGATGATGCGGGCCTGCAACAGCGAGGGCAGGCTGTCGCCCCATTGGGCATCCCCCAGATACGCGAGCTGCCCCGGGGTCGGCTCCACGACGATCTTGTCGGTGTTGAGCACGGCCAGCGCGGTCGGCGTGGTCACCACCAGCTGGGCGCTGCCGCTGCCGCCTGCGGTGAAACCGCTCGGCGCGCTCAGGTCGAAGGTGGGCACCGGGGTCGAACACCCGGCCAGCAGCAGGCCGAACCCGAGAATGACGGCCCCCGCCAGGGCGCGCGAGGATCCAAGAGCGGCGCGGACCGCCCCTGCCCCGACGCTGCGACGCCCCCGGCCGGCTGGCCGCGCCACGCGGCCCGCATCAGCGAAGGGGGTACGGATGGGCTCCATCATGGGCATACTCATCGCCTATAGGTCGGCACGTTGGTGTTGCCGCCGAAGATGAATTGCTGCGGATTGCGCTCCAGGCTGCGCAGCACCCGCTCGATTTCGGAAAGGGTCCGCCGGCCATCCACCGCCAGCGCCTCGTACTGGCGCAGGCCGGGACCCGTGAAACGGCTGATCTCGGTGGTGAGCACGGCGGTGCGCTTGTCCAGATTGTCGGCGAGCTCGCGCACCGATGTGGCGGCCTGCGTCGCCTGGTTGAGCAGGCCGTCCTTGTCCTCGGCCGCCTTCTGCAGGCTGGCCACCACCGAATCCACCTTGCCGGCCACGGTATTGAGCTGGGTCACCAGCGCTTCCGACTGCTCGATCAGCGTTGCGACATCGCCGGAGCGGTCGGCGATGGCCTTGGAGAAGGTGTCCACGTTCTTGATGATGGAGGCGATCTCATCCGGATTGATGGCCTGCAGCACCACCTCGATCTTGCGCGCCACGCCCTGGGCCGAATTGACCAGGCCCGCCATGCCCATGCCGCCATCGGCCGGAATGCGCGGGTAGCCGTCGGGGCCGATGGGCAGTGGCGCGGCGCCGGGCTGGCCGCCGCGAATGCCCACGGCGACAATGCCGGTGATGCCCTGGGATTCCAGCCCGGCCCGCGCGTCGGACAGTACCGGGACGTTCTTGTCCACCCCCACCAGCACCTTCACCTGTCCGGGCTCGTTGGGCACCAGGTTGAGGCTCAGAACCTGGCCCACCGGGATGCCATTGAACAGCACCGAATTGCCCTGCCGCAGCCCCGAAACCGAGCCATCGAAGATGATCTCATAGGTTCTGCGGGCGCTGGAATCCTCGGGTCCGGCGAACCAGTAGACGAAGCCGAACACCGCCGCGATAACGGCGAGCGTGAATGCTCCGATCAAAGTGTAGTTGGCCCGTGTTTCCATGCCCTGCTCTCGGTTGCCCTGCCCGCTCCGCTCGCTCTGCCGCTCTCACCCGCGCCCGCGCTGCACCGCCCGTGCCCGCGCGCCATGGAAATAGGCGCGCAACCACGGATGCTGTGCCTGCATCATGGTTTCGATGGTGCCCTGCGCGATCACTTTCCCCTCTGCCAAGGCCGCGATGCGATCGCAGACCGTATGCAGGCTATCCAGATCGTGGGTTACCATGAAAACCGTGAGCCCCAAAGTCTGCTGCAGGGTGCGGATGAGCTCGTCGAATTCGCCCGCGCCGATGGGATCGAGGCCCGATGTGGGCTCGTCCAGAAACAGGATCTCCGGATCGAGGGCGAGGGAGCGCGCCAGCGCCGCGCGCTTCACCATGCCGCCGGAGAGTTCGGACGGCAGCTTCTCGGCCACGTCCGGCTTCAAGCCCACCATCTCGATCTTGGTGAAGGCGATGTCGTCCAGCAGCCGCTGCGACAGCTTCAGGTTCTCTCGCAGCGGGAACTGAATGTTCTGCTTCACCGTGAGCGAGGAAAACAGCGCCCCCTGCTGGAACAGCACGCCCCAGCGCCGTTCCAGCGCCGAACGCTCGCGCTCGCTGAGGTCGTCCAGATTCTCCCCGAACACCTCCACCAGCCCCTCGCGCTTGGGCACCAGGCCGAGGATGGTGCGGGTGAGCACCGATTTGCCGCCGCCGGAGGTGCCGACGAAACCGAGGATCTCGCCGCGATACACGTCGAGATCCAGATGGTTGAGAATGATCTTCTCGCCGAAGCCCACGACGATGTCGCGCACGCGGATGATGGCGTCCTTGCCATTGGCGGCGCCGGGCAGCGGGGTCTGGGATTGGGTCTCCATCTCCCCCGCCTCACATGTTGATGGCTGCGAAGAACATGGCGAACAGCCCGTCCATCACGATCACGAGGAAGATGGCCTTCACCACCGATGCGGTGGTGTGCTCACCCAGAGATTCCGCGCTGCCGCCCACCCGCATGCCTTCCAGGCAGGCCACCACGCCGATGGTCGCCGCCATGAACGGCGCCTTGATCATGCCCACGTTGAACTGGTCGAGATCGATGGCGCCCTTCAGCCGCTGCAGGAACACGTCCGGCGTGATGCCCCCATAGCCCCAGGAGACCAGCCCCGCCCCCAGCAACGCCGACATGGAGCCGATGAAGGTCAGCATGGGCAGCGAGATGATGAGCGCCAGCACCCGCGGCACCACCAGCACCTCGATGGGATCGAAGCCCATCACCCGCAAGGCGTCCATTTCCTCGCGCATGCGCATGGAGCCCAGCTCGGCGGTGTAGGCGCTGCCCGAGCGGCCGGCGATCATGATGGAGACGATCAGCACCCCCAGCTCACGCAGCACCAGCACGCCGACCATGTCCACCACATAGATGTCGGCACCGAAGCGGCGGAAATTGAAGATGCCCTGCTGCGCCAGGATGCAGCCGATGAGGAAGGTGATGAGCACGATGATGGGCACCGCGCGAAAACCCACCCGGTCGATCTGGTTCACCATGGCGGTGAAGCGGAACTTGCGCGGCCGCAGCAGCACCCGCCACATGGCGGCGATGGTGGCGCCGATGAAGTTCAGGAGCGCCAGCGCGTCCTTCCCCGAATCCACCACCGAATGCCCGAAATGCTCAACGATGGCCTCGCGGCGCCGCGGCGGCGGCCGCTCGCCGTGGTCGGCGCCGGCCAGTTCGTCGATCAGGATCTTGTAGCGCGGCGCCACCCCCTGCACCTGGGTCGCGACCCCCTGGTCGCTCCAGGACCGGCGCAGCCGGTCGAACAGCAGCGCGCCGAAGGTATCCATGCGCTCGACGCCGGCGAGGTCGAAATCCACCGCCGCCGGCTTGCCATAAGTGGCAACGGTCTCGTTGACCACCTGCTCGAGCTCGGCAGCGTGCTCGGAGGTCCACGCGCCCCGCCCCGCCACCGTCAGGCGATCATCCTGGGTATGCACGGAGATCAACGAGGTATGCGGCAACGCGACGTCTCCCGGAACCCTGCCTGTGCGCCGATGCGCCGAGATCAGTGGCGGCCGCCCCGAACGCCGCAGCAGCCCGAGTGCCGCAGCACCTCAAATGTCGCATCAGTGAGACGTGCCCTGCGCCGCTCGCCCCCCGGCGGATCCGCGCCACGCCTCCCCTGAACAATGCCGAATCTGATAACGATTCGAGACCTGAAAGCCACTATCTCCGGCCTCCTTACCACATCACCGGCGCCCACCGCTGCGGGCACCGCCTGTTCAAGAGGCGATTTTCGGAGATGTCGGCATTTGAGGCACACTTTGAGGCCCACTTTGAGGCCCAACTGGAACCACAGGCCCATCCATGTCGCCCGCCGCCCACCCGGCCCTTTCGGTCGAGATCGCCCGTTTCCCCATCGCCGGCACCTTCACCATCGCCCGCGGCTCCAAGACCGAGGCGGTGGTGGTGGAAGCCCGCCTGTCTGCCGATGGCCTGACCGGGCGCGGCGAGTGCGTGCCCTATGCTCGCTACGGCGAGACGGTCGAGGGGGTGGCGGAAACCCTGCGCGCCCTGGCCCCGGAGATCGCCGCCGGGCTGGACCGGCGGGCCCTGCAGCAGCGCCTGCCCGCGGGCGCCGCCCGCAACGCCCTCGACTGCGCCTTCTGGGATCTGGAGGCCAAGCGCAGCGGGCAGCGCGCTGCCAGCGCCGCCGGCCTCCCGCCGCTGCGGCCGCTGACCACCGCCTTCACCCTGAGCCTCGACACGCCCGCCGCCATGGCGGCGGCCGCCGCTATGGCCAACCGGCCCCTACTCAAGCTCAAGCTGGGCGCCCCGGGCGATCCGGAGCGGCTGGCGGCGGTGCGCGCCGCCGCCCCGCAGGCGCGGCTGATCGTCGACGCCAACGAGGGCTGGCGCGCCACCGACCTGCCCACCCTCATGGCCGCCTGCGCGTCCGTCGGGGTGGAGCTGGTGGAGCAACCCTTGCCGGCGGATGACGATGGCGCGTTGGCGCACATGCCCCATCAGGTTCCCATCTGCGCCGACGAGAGCGTGCACGATCGCCAGGGGCTCGCCGCGCTGCGTGATCGCTATGACGCCGTCAACATCAAGCTCGACAAGACCGGCGGCCTCACCGAGGCATTGGCACTGGCCGAGGCGGCGGAAGCCCTCGGCTTCCAACTCATGGTGGGCTGCATGCTGGCAAGCTCCCTCGCCATGGCTCCGGCGCTGCTGGTGGCCCAGCGCGCCGCCGTGGTGGACCTGGACGGGCCGCTGCTGCTGGCGCGCGACCGCACGCCCCACCTCACCTATCTGGGCGCCGAAGTGTTTCCCCCCGCGCCGGACCTCTGGGGATAAGCCGCCGGCGCCCCGCCACCAAGCGCCAGCGCCAGCACCGCCCCGGCAACCCCGAGCCCCGCCGAGGCGACGAAGGCCGAGGCGCCCAGCGCCACCCACAGCGGCCCAGAAGCCATGCTGGCGGCGGACATGACGAGATTCACCGTCCACGCCGCCAGGGATTGCCCCGCCCCCGAACGCTGCTCGCTGACGCCGCGGGCCACCAGTTCCACCATGCCGAGATAGGTGGCGCCAAAGGTGAGCCCATGCAGCAGTTGCAGCCCGAAGAGCAGCCACAGGGGCGGATCGAACGCCATGGCCCCGAAGCGCAGCAGCGCCGCCACGCCCCCCAGGGCGATCAGCCGATGCGGCCCCATGGCCCCCATGAGCCGGGTGCCGAAGCGAAAAACGCCGATCTCCGCCGCCACGCCGGTGGCCCACAACAGACCGATAGTGGTGAGCGACCAGCCCAGCGCGCGCCAATGCAGGGAGGCGAAGGCATAGAGCAGCGCGTGGCTCGCCTGCACCAGGGCCACGGCCAAAATTCCCGCCACGAGCCAGCGCGGCAGCCGCGCCGCGGGCCCCGCGCCGGCCGGGGCCGGCGTCGGCGCCGGCAGTTCCGGCAGCAGGAGGGTGACGAGGAAATAGCTCACCGCCCCGAGCACCATCCACACGACCACCGAGCCGGGGCCCGTCAGGGTGATCACCGCGCCGCCGGCCACATTGGCCGCCAGAAAGGCCGCCGAGCCCCACTGGCGCGCGCGCCCATAATCGGCCCGCCCAGCCAGCGCCTGGCGCGAGGCGTAGGAATCCAGCAGCGCGAAGCTCGGGTTCCAGCTCAGGGCGATCACCCCGCAAACCACGAAGATCAGCCACGGATCGACGCTGAAGGCCAGCAAGGTGAGGCTCACGCACGTCATGGCCGCGAGCGCGGTCAAGGTGGCGCGCGGCCGTCCCAGCCGGTCGGACAGCAGACCGAGCACGGGGGTGGCGAACAGGCGCGTCACCAAAGGCACGGCAATGGCGATGCCGATTTCCTGCGGCCCCAGGCCGCGATGCTGCAGCCACAGGGGCAGGTAGGGCACCTGGATGCCGAGCGGCAGATAGAAGGTGGCGAACGCCGCGCCCAGGGTGAGCTTCAACGCGCCGCCCGGCGGGGGATCCGCACAGCGTTGTCCCGCCGGAGCCTCAGACATGCATGCGCCCACCCGTCACCGCGCCCAGCGCGTCACGCCGCCAGACACCGCATGAAAGTGGCGACATCCACATTGCCCCCCGACAGCACGATGACCACCGTGCCGCTGGCCTTCAGCCGGCCTTCCAGCAGCGCCGCCAGCGCCACCGCGCCGCCCGGCTCCACCACCAGCTTCAATTCGCGGAAGGCGTAAGCGACGGCCCGTGCCACTTCCGTGTCATCGGCCGCCGCTGCTTCCCCCACCAGTTCGCGGGTGATGGGAAAGGTCACCGCTCCCGGCGTGGGCGCCAGCAGCGCATCGCAAAACGAGCCGGTGGCCTGCGCATTGCGCTCGCGCTGGCCGCTGCGAAACGAGGCGGCGTGATCCTCGAAGCCGGTGGGCTCGCAGGCGACGATGCGGGCGGTGGGCACGCGGGTGCGGACCGCCAGCGCCAGCCCCGCTACCAGGCCGCCGCCGGAGGTGTTGGCGGCGACGAGATCGGGGGTGAGCCCCAGTGCCGCCAGGTCTTCCAGAATCTCCAGCCCCACCGTGCCCTGCCCGGCGATCACATCCGGATCGTCATAGGGCGGCACCAGCACCGCACCGCGTTCCGCCGCGATGGCGGCGGCGATGGCGTCACGATCATCCCGGGTGCGGTCGTAATCCACCACCTCGGCCCCCAGGGCCAGGGTGCGCTCCCGCTTCAGGGCCGGGGCATCGCTGGGCATCACGATCACCGCCGGCATGCCCAGCAGCGCCGCCGCCGCAGCCACCCCCTGAGCATGATTGCCGGACGAGCAGGCCACGACGCCGGCGGCCCGCCGGTCCTCGGCAATCTGCGAGATTCGGTTATAGGCGCCGCGAAACTTGAAGGAGCCGGTCCGCTGCAGCGTTTCCGGCTTCAGGAACACGCGCGCACCGCAGTGATCGCTGAGCACCGGTGAGAACACCAGCGGTGTACGCACGGCCACCCCCTTGAGGCGCTGGGCGGCGGCATCCACGTCGGCGGCGATGGGAAGGATCGGCGAAGGATTCATGATCCGGAAGCTACCCGACGGCGCAGGCGAAGGCGATAGCGCCGCGCGATGGGGCCGATATCGTGTGCCACCAGCACGTTATCGAGGAATTGACGGGCGCTCTCCCGCCAGGTGTAGTGCTCGCCGAAGCGGCGGGCCGCGGCGGGGGACAGTTCCAGCGCCCTGAGGCAGGCGGTGCGCAGGTCCTCGTCCAGTACGCCCACCGGCTCGGTGGCGTCCGCCAGCACGTCGGAAGGGCCGGTAACAGGATACGCCGCAACCGGCAGGCCGCTGGCCAGCGCCTCCAGCAGCACGATGCCGAAGGTGTCCGTGCGGCTGGGGAAGCAGAACACGTCGCAGGCGGAATAGACCTGTGCCAGATCCTCGCCCTCCTTGGGGCCGAGGAAATGGACATCCGGATAGCGGGCCTGCAGGCTCTCCAGCGCCGGCCCGCCGCCCACCACCACCTTGGAGCCGGGCAGATCGAGATCGAGGAAGGCCTCGATATTCTTTTCCACCGCCACCCGCCCGACGAACAGGAAGGCCGGCCGGGGAATGTTCAAGGTCGCCTCGGGCCGCGGCCGAAACAGGTCGGCGTCCACCCCGCGCGACCAGCGCATCAGCCGCTTGAAGCCGCGCGCCGCCAGATCCCGCTCCAGCGAGGCGGTGGAGACCATGACGCCACCGGCGGCATTGTGGAACGAGCGCAGCCAGGCATAGGTCCAGCGCTCGGGCACCGGTGCGCGGGCCGAGAGATATTCCGGGAACTTGGTGTGGTAGGAGGTGGTGAAGGTGCGCCGGCTGGCGATGCACGCCCGCCGCACCAGCATGCCGATGGGCCCCTCGGTGGCGATATGCACGAAATCCGGCTGCATGGCCTCGATCCGCCGCATGATCATGCGCGGGGTGGCCAGCGCCAGGCGAATCTCGCTGTAGGACGGCATGGGTAGGGTGCGGAACTCCTGCGGCGACAGGAACTCCAGATGGGCGCCGAGATGCTCGGCCTCGCGGGCGGTGTACTCCAGCGAGCGCACCACGCCGTTGATCTGCGGATGCCAGGCATCCGTCGCAATGAGAACGCGCATCAGGCGGCCGCCTGGGCCCCTTCCACCAGGTCCGAATCCTTGCTCGGCAGGGTTTTCAGATTGCGGGTCCAGCAGATGATCTCCATGCGGCCGTCGTCGTGCTCGGCGATGGCTGTGCAGCTCTCCACCCAATCGCCGCAGTTCACATAGCGCACCCCGAACTGGTCGTGAATAACCGCGTGGTGGATGTGGCCGCAAATCACCCCATCCACCTCATTGCGCTTGGCCTCGTCGGCCACCGCCTCCTCGAACTTGCCGATGTAGTTGACGGCGTTCTTCACCTTCAGCTTGGCCCACTGGCTGAGCGACCAATAGGTGAGCCCCAGCTTGCGCCGCACGCGGTTGACGTAGGTGTTGGTGGTGAGCGCCGCCGAATAGGCCCAGTCGCCGAGGAAGGCCAGCCACCTGGCGTGGCGCACCACCACGTCGAACACGTCGCCATGAATCACCAGGTATCGCTTGCCGTCCGCCGCCTCGTGAATGGCGGTCTCCACCACCTCGATACCACCGAAATGGGTGCCGTAATAATCGCGCAGGAATTCGTCGTGATTGCCCGGCAGGTAGACGATGCGGGTGCCCTTGCGGCCCTTGCGCAGCAGCTTCTGCACCACGTCATTGTGCTTCTGCGGCCAGTACCAGGAGGAGCGCAGCCGCCAGCCGTCGACGATGTCGCCCACCAGATAGATCACATCCGCATCGTGATACTTGAGGAAATCGAGGAGAAGCTCGGCCTGGCACCCCTTGGTGCCGAGATGGACATCCGACAGGAAGAGAGCGCGATAGCGTCGCGCATCCGCAGTGTCGCTCACGCCATGACCTCCGCACGTTGAACCTGATCCACGCTGCACCTGATCATCGTTGCACTCGATCATCGTGCACCCCCACCAGCGGTGCCCACACGCCACGGCGTTGTCGTCGCGCTCCGCGCGCCGCCCCGAAGGAGACTGCGTGGGAGTTATCCGGAGTCCTGTTTCCCTTTTATGACGCACGCGCGAAAAACGGAAGCAGCCCCGGCTGACTTTTAGCCATGCCTTGTTTTAATGCAGTATTTCTTCCCGTCACTTGGAAGACGGCTAAGTGTCCACACACCAACATACCGGCACGCTGCGGCACTGATGCTATGATCTCAACCGATTATTACCATCCACCCCGCCACATCGCGCGCGCCGCGCGCCACCGCGCGACGAGGTCTAGACGGCGCCTCGCCATCACCCTCAATGCCCTAGAGGAAGGCGCCATCTACACTCGCGGCTCGGCCGCAGGCTCCGGCCATTGACCGCGGGCAGCACGCACGGCAGCGTGCAGCCCGCGCGCGACGCGCTGCGGAGCCAGAGGAGGCACGGGCATGAAATTGGTACGCTTCGGAGCACCGGGGGAGGAACGTCCCGGGCTGGTGGATGCCCAAGGCCTGATCCGCGACCTGTCGGCGGAAATCAAGGATTTCGACGGCGCCGCGCTGGCGCCCGCGGCCCTGGCGCGTGTCGCCGCCCTCGACCCCGCCGGCCTGCCGCTCGCCCCGGAGGGCGCGCGACTCGGCCCCTGCGTGCCGCGCCCCGGCAATTTCATCGCCATCGGCCTCAATTTCGCGGACCACGCCGCCGAGACCAACATGGCGATTCCCACCGAGCCGGTGGTGTTCAACAAGGCGCCCAACTGCATCTGCGGACCCCATGACGATGTCATGATCCCCAAGGGCGCCACCAAGCTCGACTGGGAAGTGGAGCTCGCCTTCGTCATCGGCACCCGGGCGCGCTATGTGGAGGAGAAGGACGCGCTGGCCCATATCGCCGGCTTCTGCCTGTGCAACGACGTCTCCGAGCGGGCGTTCCAGATGGAGCGGGCCGGGCAATGGACCAAGGGCAAGGGCTGCGAGACCTTCGGCCCCCTCGGCCCCTGGCTGGTGACCCCGGACGAGATGGGAGACCTCGACGCCCTGCCCATGTGGCTCGACGTCAACGGCACCCGCATGCAGGACGGCTCCACCCGGACCATGATCTTCCGGATCCCCTTCCTGGTGCACTATCTCAGCCAGTTCATGGTGCTCGACCCCGGTGATGTCATCACCACGGGCACGCCGCCCGGCGTCGGCCTGGGCCACAAGCCGCCGCTCTTCCTCAAGGCGGGCGATGTCATGCGGCTCGGCATCGACGGGCTCGGCGAGCAGCGCCAGACGGTGGTGCCCTTCCGGCCGTAACCGCCGCCCTCTGCCGCCATCGCCCCCGGGGCGCGATGGCGGTGCCGCGCGCCGGCTCACTGCACCGTGGTGTGCGCCAGCCAGCTCTTTACCGCACGCAGCGCCTCGCCCCGGTTGCCGGTGCGATGCTGGGCCTCCTGGAACACCGCCAGCTGCACATCGGCGCTGGTGCCGCCTTCGGCGATGGCGCGGGCGTGCAGCACCGGGTCGAGGCAACCCAGTTCCTCGGCATCGCTGGCCACCAGATTGACCAGCCCCTCCACGCAATCGCGCACCGAGACCGCCCGGCGCTGCGCCAGATCCACGAACGAGCCGTGCACCCCGTAGCGCTGGGCCCGCCACTTGTTCTCCCCGGCGATGGCGCGATCGACGCTGCTCACCTCGCGATTGTGCTGCGGGTTGCGCACCAGGAATCGCACCAGGGCCCGATACAGGGCCGCGATAGCGATGCTGTCGGCCACCCGGGTGCAGCTGTCCGGCGCGCGCAGCTCCAGGGTCGGCAGCTTGCGGGAGGGGCGCACGCTCCACCACACATAGCTCGAATCCTCGATGGCCCGCGCCTCCACCAAGGCCCCCACATAGCGCTCATAAGCGGCGTGGTCCTCGAACATCTCCGGCAGGCCGGTGCGCGGCAGCTCGTCATAGGCGGCGAGCCGGTAGCCCATCAGCCCCGTGTGCTTGGAGCCCCAGAAGGGCGAAGAGGTGGCGAGAGCGATGAAATGGGGGATGTAGGGCACCAGGCGCCGCATCACATCCACCCGCTGGTCCGGGTCCGGCAGTTCCACGTGCACGTGGAGGCCGCACACCATGTTGCGCTCGCCCAGCATCTTCAGGTCGTTCATCAGGCCGCCGTAGCGCTGGGCCCGGTTCGCCCGGGCACCCTCCCAGCTGGCGGTGGGGTGGGTGCCTGCCGCCATCACCGCCAGGCCATGGCGTTCCGCCACCCGGCCGGCGCTGTGGCGCAGCTCCTGCAGCTCATCCAGTGCGGCCTGCGCATCGGTGGCCGGCTGTGTCGCCACCTCGATCTGCGATTGCAGCATCTCACCCGTAACGGCCGCGCCCAGCTCCTCGCGCAGATGATCGTGGAAGCCGGTGGGCATCCGCCGCTGGATCGCCATGGACTCCCCATCGACGACGAAGAACTCCTCTTCGATTCCGAATCGGTAGCACTCCGACATTCCAGCCTCCAATACTTTTATGAAACACCCCAACGAACATCCCATCAGTAACGCAGGATGGCGTAACACTGGAGCAAAATCGGTCGAAAATGGGGCGATCGAAAAATAACATCAACAGTGATGCGCGCACAATATCTTACCGCAGCGCACGCAAAAAGCTGCAGAACAGCAAATTCTGTTACGACTTATTCAAAATAAATATTTTCGTGTAGAAAACAGTCAAAGACGCTGGTTTTCACCCAAAAGCGGCAAGGTGCTTATATGGCGCCGCGCGCCGCCTCCACCAAGGCGAGCGCCGCGACGGCCGCCGTGTCGGCCCGCAAAATCCGTGGCCCGAGCGAGAGGGTGACCGCCCGCGGCAGCAGGCGCGCCCGCTCCTCCGGCGCGAAGCCCCCTTCCGGGCCGATGAGCACGCTCACCGGGCCGGCGGGCGCGGCCCGCAGGGCGGCGATGGGATCGGACGTGACCGCCGCCTCATCGCAGAACACCAGCACCCGATCCGCCGGCAAGGTCTCAAGCCACGCCTCAAGGGATCGCGGCGCAGCCACCTCCGGCACGCTGAGGATGCCGCACTGCTCCGCCGCCTCAACGGCGTTCGCCGCCATTCGTTCCAGGTTCACCCGCGAGACCTGGGTGTAGCGCGTGATCACCGGAGAGAGCAGGCCCGCGCCCATCTCCACCGCCTTCTGCACCATGTAGTCCAGCCGTGCATGCTTCAGCGGCGCGAAGGCATATTCCACCGTGAGCGGCGCCGGCTGGGGCCGCAGCAGCCGCTCCACCTCCAGGCGCACCTCCTTCTTGCCCCCCGCGCTGCGCCGCGCCAGCCATTCCCCATCCCGGCCGTTGAACAGCAAAAGCGCACCGCCAACCGGCAGGCGGATGACGTTGCCCACGTAATGCGCCGGTTCCGGCGCCAGGGTGAGAGCGACACCTGCCGCCAGATCATCGGGCACATGAAGGCGCTGGGTGCGAAAATCATAATCGGGCATGAGGTGTCCTTTCCGCTCCCGCCCTGAGCACGCCCCACGGCGGATGGCAAGGCCCACCTGTCGGCGGCACCGGCAGCCGCTGAGGCACGCCCTGGGGGCAGAGGCACGTCCGGGGGAAAGAACACGGCGCCCGCGGCGACGCGGCACGCCGGCACATGCCAGGGCCGAAGCTGGAGGACATGGCGCACTGCGGGCGCCAGGGACCAAGCCCCGCCCCACAGTGCGCCATAGAGGGGCAGCTCGCCCCAGCCGTTCCCCTCTGCCGCCTGACCGGCCCCACCACAATACCATGATGAAGACGCGGTGCATCCCTCGAAATGGGGATGACCCGCCCCCCTGGACTGCGGCAGCGCAGACGCGCGCCCTGCCCGGCCAAGATGCGCACGCAGACAGGCCGCGCACACGCTGGCGACGTGTGCGCGGCCTGTCGGTCGAAACTGCAACCCGAAAGCGGATGAAGCTCAGTAGAGGCTGGTGCGGGTGACCGGCTGCGGGGCCGGCTTCGGCCGCGCGACTGCCGGCTTGGCGGTGGCCGGCTTGCCCGTCGCCGAGGCGGGTTTGGCGGCGGTGCCGGGCTTCTTCGGCTTCGGCGCCCCCGAGGCGAGCTGCGCCACCCGCTCCGGCATGGGCTTGTTCATGGCGATGAGCTGGGACACGGTGACGAAGTGATAGCCCTTGGCCTGCAGCGCATCCAGCACCCGGGGCACGGCCGCCACGGTGGTCGCGTGAATGTCGTGCATGAGGATGATGCCGCCCGGACGGGTCTGGGCCATCACCTTGTCATAGATAGCCTGGGCGTCCCGGTTCTTCCAATCCAGCGAGTCGGCGGACCAGTAGACCATGGCCAGGCCGAACTTGTTCTCGATGTGCCGGCGCAGCCCCTGCGACATGGCCCCATAAGGCGGACGCAGATAGACGGGCGCCGACCCGGTGGCCGCGCGGATGGCGTCGGAGGTCATCTGGATCTGGCGATCCGCCTCCGCCTCGCTCACCTTCGGAAGCTGCGGGTGGTTCCAGGAATGGTTGCCGATCTCGTGGCCCGCCGCCGCCATCTGACGCAGCAGCTCGGGATTCTCGCTGGCGCGCGTGCCGACCACGAAGAAGGTCGCCTTCACGCCCCGCGCCGCCAGAATTTTCATCAACTTCGGCGTGGTTTCCGGATTGGGGCCATCGTCGAACGTGATGGCGATATAGGGACCGTCCACATTGACCGAGGTGTAGGCCGGAAAGCGGAAGCCCCTGGTGGGGGCGATCGCCGGCGCCTGCATGGGCGCGCTGGCACTCTCCTCCGGCGCCTGTCCCGCCACCGCCGCCGCGGCAGCCGCGGCCGCAGTCACCGAAGACGCGCTCGTCGATGATCCCTGCGCGGACGACGCACTCGCCGGCGCCACCCGCGCCGGAGCTGCGGCGGCCTGGGCCACGACCCGCGGCGCGGCGGAGGTCGCGCGCGCTCCCAGGCCGTCCGCCGCCGGGGCGACGACAGGCGTGGAGGCGACAGCGGGGACCGAAGCCGACGATTGCATCTGACTATAGGCGAGGCCGACGCCCAGGATACCCGACGCAAGAAACGTCGACACGGCCCAAAAAGTTCTCACAGCGCCCGCTTTCCAAACTGATCGTGGGGACGATACGCCACTTTCAGACGCTCTCTATGGACAAATTATGAAGCGCACCCAATCTTCCCGCGCATGTGGCAGCCGGAACACGTTGGCAGTGCGGCACTTAACGACCGCAGAGCGGCGCCGGGCCTGCAGTTCGCAGGGGCCCCGCCCCGATCAAGCACAACCCACATGGGAGCCCTGCACAAAGCGCGCAGCCTGCGCCAGCGTGCCATGACGGGGAGACCCCACCCCTTTGGCCACCCTTCGCCTGCCCTGGCCGCCCTTGCGCCTCCCCCCACTCGGTGTTCCACTTCGGTCATGGAACATGATCGTCCGCTCCTCCCGCCCGATCTGGTGCAGGTGCATCCAGGTCTGGGCATTCTGCGTCTCGCGGCCCTCCTTGCGGAGGGCGGCGCCGCCGACGACGACACGCTCGATCTCATGTTCGAGCAGATGGAAATCGGCGCCTTCGACGGGCTCGCTCCTGCGGAGATGTGGCCCGAGCTGGCTCGGGGACTGATGGCGACGGAGCCCGGCACCATGATCCGTGCCCTCCACGACTGCGGCGTGCTGGAGATCATCCTGCCGGAGGTGGACACCTTGTTCGGCGTGCCGCAGATCTCCGATGATCCTGGCGAGGTGGATCTCGGCGAATTGCTCATCAACGCCTTGAACGAAGCCGCGCGCCGCGAGGCGCCACTGGCGGTGCGGGTGGCCCTGCTCACCATGAACGTGGGCAAATCCGACTCCCCGCGCGAGCACCTGCCCGCCCATTACCGCCACATGGAGCGCGGCGCGCCGCGTATCACGGCCATCTGCGCGCGCTTCACCCTGCCGGTGGAATGCCGCGAGCTGGCGCTTCTGGCGCTGCACGAATGCGAGCGGGTGCACCGCACCTCGCAGGTACGGGCCGGGCCGGTGGCGGCCATGCTGGCGCGCATCGGCGCATTCGAGCAGCCGGCGCGTTTCGAGGCGCTGATGAGCGTTTGTACCTGCGACTATTTCGGCCATGGCGGGCGCCAGGAGGCCGCGTACCCGAAAGCCGCCCTACTGCATCGCGCCTTGGCCGCCTGCGCCGGCGTCAGCCCCGACCTCGGCCGCGAGGCCCGCCAGGAGGCTCAGGCCCGCGCGATCGCCGCCGCTTTCCGCTCGGAACGCTGGAGCAGCACCGACGACGTGGCCTCCGACGACACGCCCCCCGACGACGCCTGACCCCGCGGGCGCCGCCAGACGGCACCCGCGACCTTCAAGGCCTTACACGCTGTGATCGCGGATGGAGGCGAGGATCAGCCGCGCGATGAGCCACGCGAGGAACGTCACCGCAGCGACACCGAGCAGGATGCGCAGCCGATGGGGCAGCGTGGACTCGATCGGCACCGTCGGTGAAACCACGTTCACCACATAGATTTTCTGGTGCTCCGACTGCAGCACGGCGGTCTGCACCATGGCGGCCGCGGAATTGTACTTCTGCTGCGCCAATTGCATGTTGATGTTCAAGAGCTTGAACTGGCTGATAAGGGGCGCCAGCGCATCGGTGCGGCCGGTCAGACGGTTCTGCTCGGTGCGGATCTGCGATTCCAGCGACGCCAGCATGTTGCGGATTTCCACCGCGCGCGGGGACTCGGGAGACGAATTGCTGGTGAGCGCTCCCAGTTCCGCCCGCTTCACCGCCACCTGCTCGCGCAGGGAGGAGATGATCTGGCCGAAGCTCGCGGCCTCCTCGCTCGGGTCGAGCATGCCGTTCTTGATCTGAAGATCGGTCAGCGCCAGCATCGCCATGCGCAGGCCGTCCTCCGCCTCCGTCAGCTGGATCTGCGCCAGCCGGATGGTGTCCGAGCGCGCGCGCTCGTTGAACTGGTTCACCATCTTTTCGCTGACGCGCGCCAGCTCCTTGGCCATGGCGAACGCCGTTTCCGGATCGTAGGCGTCCGTGGTCAGGGTGATCTGCCCTTCGATATCCGAATAGGACACCGAAATGTGCTGCAGATAGTTGCGGTAGCGCTCCTCATACTGCGCTTCCGGCGACAGCCTGTGGAACCAGTCGAGCTTGCCGGAGGTGAACCGCTTGCTGAGATCGAGGCTCTTCTCAAGCTCATCAAACGCTTCGCGCGAACGGATGAAGTTCACCACGGCGAAGGATTCGTCGATCGCGCGCTCGGCCACCGTCTGGCCCGAGCTGCTCAGCGCCGCCGCCATGCCCTGCATGGAGCCGCCGGCATTGGCGACATTGTTGGCCGGGTTGCGGATCGCCAGAACCGTATCCACCTGATAGCCATCGGGGGCGATCAGATAGAGGTAAGTCGCGGCCGTCAAAATCGGCAGAGCGAGAAACAGGCGATTGAAGAGCTTGATATTGCTCTGCCAGAACTCGCGGATCGCCAGCCGCTGACGCAGCGGCAGCTGCTCCTCGCGCTGCGCAGCGAAATCGTCCCCCGGGACCTTCAGCCAGCTGAAGATCGACTTGACGTTGCTCTCCTCATGCGGGACCTCGCGGTCGTGCGTGGGCAGCGGCGTCGCCTTGCGCGGGCGCAGATTCAAGGGGCTATTCAATCGAAACCTCTTTGCGCTCTAATACTCATTCTGGTCCGTCCGGGCCGATCAATCAAGCACCTTGGCGCGATCGCCTGTCTTGAAGGCTTGGATCGCGTCATGCTTGTTGGCGAAGGTCCGGAGCGTTCCTCCCTCGAGGAGGTGAATGTCGTCACACAGCTCTCGATAGGCGATGATATTCTTGGTGACGATAATGAGACTGTGCGTGGACTTCCTCTCCACGAACAGCTCCTTGAAATGATCACGAAAGTGCTTCGACCCTCCGGTCAGAAGATCATCGGCGATATAGCAGTCGAAATCCAAGGCGTAACATAGGCTTGCCGTGCCCCGGATGACCAGATCGGCGGGCACCTCCGACAGCGGTCGGTCGAGATCCTGACTGCGGATCTTTCCGATTTCCTTAACCGCCTCCAGCATGTCCGGTGCCCAGGCGCCATAGAGGCCGGACACGATGCGCACGTTCTTCCGGAGGGTCAGCTCCCGCCGGAAGATGTCGCGCGCGCCGGTGGGCCACGAGACGCTCATGCCGCGCACGATCCGTCCGGCATCGGCCCGCATGTTGCCGGTCAGCAACTGCACCAGGGTGGATTTGCCGCTGCCCGACGCGCCCAGCACGCCCACCACCCGGCCGCGCGGAAAGATGGCATTCATATCCTGCAGCACAGGAACGCGCTTGCCGCTCAGCCCCAGCGCCTTGGAAACACCGTGAAACTCGATGGACCCGTGGCCACGCAGAAGGTCGCGCGAACGCACCGGCAGCGGCACGACACCCGTGCCGGCGTCATCGTTGGCCGTCCGGCCGAGCCGGAAGTCACCGATTCCGAACCGCGGCAGCGGCATGCGCCGACCCGGCAGATTGCGCCAAAGCGACCTCAGCATCCTGTCTCCCACCCCACCTGTCGACCAACCTCGGGCGCTACACCATATTCTCCGTGAACGGGTCCGTCTCTTCCTGCGGCCGCTGGGTCTGCTCCTGCGCTTTGGCGCGCACCACCCGTTCCAGCATCAAGCCCAGCGCCAAGGTCACGAACACCACCGTCAACAGGAACTGCCAATCCCCAAGGGCCGTCCGGTAAGCCTCGAAATAGGCGTCACGCAGCAGCTCCATGAAATGGAACAGGGGGTTCGCCGCGAAGAACCACCGCCCCATGTAGGGCACTTCCGGCCACAGGAACATGATGCCACTCAGCCACATGGCCATGTGCAGGATGCCGCCCACCACCACCTTCAATGACGGCACATATAGATAGACAGCGCCCAGGCACAGGCCGAATCCGAATGCCCAGACCCCCATCAGCAGGCAGAGCACAAGCACCAGCTCCGGCCGCTCCAGGCCGGGTGAATGGCCGGTCAGATAAGCTGCCGCGAAGGCCGTGGCGCCGATGCAGGTATAAATGAAGATGTTAACCACAGCTTTCGCGAGCAGCACGTCCAGTGACGTGATCCTCGGATTGCTGCGGAACGTCGCCTTCGCTGACTGCAGGTTCGAAACCTGCGCCACCGTGGTGCGGAACAGCCAGAAGGTAATCAGCCCCGACAACAGGAACGGCGCCATCGGCATGCCGTGATGGGTCGGCGCCCCCGTCATCACGCGCAGCGCCAGCATGCCGCCGGCCATGAAGATCAAGCCGCCCAGTTCCTCGATCAGGCCCAGGGTGCGGCGTGACGAACGCAGGGCGAACGTGGCGCTCAGCACCGCCCCCAGGCTGCGCACCTGGTTCTTCGTGGCTGCGACGAGGATATTGTCCACCCGAAAAGGCTCCTGAACAGGCTTTGGCGCATCACCGGCCACAGCCGACGACGAAGGACCTCAGGCTAGAGCCATAGGGTTAACAGCGTCACCTCGCCCCAGCACATCCCCCCGCTCCTAGCGCAGGGGCCGGTCGAAAACATGACGCAAATGTGGCGCGGACAGATGGCGACGCCCGCGCCCTGCCCGGCATCTGCTGGACGATAGTATGAATAGCCTTCCGCGTGGTTGTCGCATAGGTTGATCTTCGGAAGTGATCGGAACCGTGAGAATCGTCACCGGTGGTGCCCGCGACAATGCTGTCGCAGCCACACGCAAGGCGGCCCGAGGTCCGGCAGTTCCAGGGTGTTCTCGTGGACGGCAGGGGAGGTGCCGAAGCGTGGACCAGGATTCACATGTCAATTGAACCCGTCCCTTCACCGGGAGCGTGTGCCTGCTAGCCCGCCTGCAACGCGGCTGGAAGCGGGGCGCGAGTCTCCCCTTGTGAGGTGAAGACGGACCCGCGGTTGCCCACCCCCGGTGCGATGGGTGCGGAACCGCGGTCGCGAGAGGCACGAACCTGCGTGCGGCATGGCCGGCGCGGGCGGGGGAAGTGTGTGTCTGCTGTGGTCGGTCTCGTGTGGACCTCGCGCGTCGCGTGTGGGGCGCGTGGACCTTGAGATGAGCCAGGGCCTTGAGATGACACGCGCGCCGCCGGGCGGGTCGGGGCATCCGAACGCCGCTGAACACGGCATCTCCGCGGCTCCGCGGAGCACGGGGAAAAGAATGGGCCCGCGAATGGGTCGCGAGAAGAGGAGGGACAGTCCAATGGACAATTCACTGGCCGACCGCATTGCGGCCAATCCAGACTATCAGCGCCTGAAATCCACCCGATCACGCTTCGGCTGGATTCTCACCATCGCCATGCTGATCGTTTATTATGGCTTTATCGTGCTGATCGCCTTCGACAAGCAGGTGCTCGCCGCCCGCATCGGCGCCGGGGTGATGACCTGGGGCATTCCGATCGGCTTCGGCGTCATCGTCTTCACCATCCTGATCACCGCTGTCTATGTCCGCCGCGCCAACGGCGAGTTCGACACGCTGTCCGAGAAGATCAAGGCGGAGGTGCTGAAGTGATGACCGCCCGCAACCTGCTGGCCCGCGCCAGCGCCACCATCACCCTCGCCCTGCTCTCCGCTCCGGCCTTCGCCGCCGGCGGCGATCTCGGCGCCACCGAAAAGCAGGCCACCAACTGGACCGCGATCATCATGTTCGCGGTGTTCGTGGTAGGCACCTTGTTCATCACCAAATGGGCGGCTGCCCGCACCAAGTCGGCGGCGGACTTCTACACCGCCGGCGGCGGCATCACCGGCTTCCAGAACGGTCTCGCCATCGCCGGCGACTATATGTCTGCAGCCTCCTTCCTCGGCATTTCCGCCGCGGTGATGACCAATGGTTATGACGGCCTGATCTATTCCATCGGCTTCCTGGTGGGCTGGCCCATCCTAACCTTCCTGATGGCGGAACGCCTGCGCAACCTCGGCAAGTTCACCTTCGCCGACGTGGCGGCCTTCCGCTTCGCCCAGACCCCGGTGCGCGTGTTCGCCGCCTCGGGCACCCTGGTGGTGGTGGCCTTCTACCTGATCGCCCAGATGGTGGGCGCCGGCCAGCTCATCAAGCTGCTGTTCGGCCTCGACTACTGGATCGCGGTGGTGATCGTCGGCATCCTGATGATGATCTATGTGCTGTTCGGCGGCATGACGGCCACCACCTGGGTGCAGATCATCAAGGCCTGCCTGCTGCTGGGCGGCGCCACCTTCATGGCGGTGATGGTGATGCTGGCCTATGGCTTCAGCCCTGAGAAGCTGTTCGCCGCCGCGGTGCAGGTGAAGACCCAGATCGCCGCCGCCAAGCCGGGCACCACGCCCGAGGCCGCAGCGGCCGCCGGCCAATCCATCATGGGCCCCGGCAACTTCATCAAGGATCCGATCTCGGCCATCTCCTTCGGCATGGCGCTGATGTTCGGCACCGCCGGCCTGCCGCATATCCTGATGCGCTTCTTCACCGTGCCGAGCGCCAAGGAAGCGCGTAAGTCGGTGATGTGGGCCACCGCCTGGATCGGCTATTTCTACCTGCTCACCTTCATCATCGGCTTCGGCGCCATCACCTTCGTGCTGACCAATCCCGAGTTCCTCACCGGTCCCGGCGGCGGTCTCATCGGCGGTGCCAACATGGCGGCGGTGCACCTGGCCCATGCGGTGGGTGGCAATGTGTTCCTCGGCTTCATCTCGGCGGTGGCGTTCGCGACCATCCTCGCGGTGGTGGCGGGTCTCACCCTGTCCGGCGCCTCGGCGGTGTCCCACGACCTCTATTCGACGGTGCTGAAGGGCGGCAAGGCCGACAGTAAGTCGGAGCTCAAGGTCTCCCGCGTCACCACGGTTTGCCTTGGCATCATCGCGGTGCTGCTGGGCATCGCCTTCGAGAAGCAGAACATCGCCTTCATGGTGTCCCTGGCCTTCGCGGTGGCGGCCTCGGCCAACTTCCCGGTGCTGTTCATGTCGGTGCTGTGGAAGGACTGCACCACCAAGGGCGCGGTGATCGGCGGGTTCCTGGGGCTCGCCTCCTCGGTGATCCTCACCATCCTGTCGCCTTCGGTGTGGGAAGCCACCCTCGGCAATCCGGCAGGCTCGGCGCCGTTCCCCTACACCTCGCCGGCCCTGTTCTCGATGATCCTCGGCTTTGCCGGCATCTGGCTGTTCTCGAAGATCGACAACAGCGCCCGTGCCCGCATCGACCGGGCCGGCTTCGAGGCACAGGAAGTGCGCTCGGAAACCGGCATCGGCGCGGCGGAAGCCTCGGCCCACTGAGGCGTCATGCCTGAGCCGGGTTCACCCTCGGCGGACGGATCGGGACTTCAGGGAGCCCCGATCCTCGCCGAGCCGTCCGACACCGGACGGCTCAGCTCCCGGCGCCACGCGCGCCGGGAGTTTGTTTCGTTGATGACCGCCCATGTGCGCGATGCCCATGTGCGCAAGCCGCTGTTCGTGGATGGCGAGACCGATATCGTCAGCCTCTGCCGGAGCCTCTCCGCGCACGGCCTGACCGATGCCCTGGTGCGCGACGGCGAACGCATCGGCGTGTTCACCACCACCAATCTGCGCGATGCGCTGCTGCGAGACACCCCGCCGGCCCAGACGGAAGTGCGCGCGGTAGCCACTTTCTCCCCCTGGGCGGTGGACCTCGACGACGAGCTTTACGAGGCCATGCTGCTGATGCTGCGCCACCGCATCCACCGGGTGGTGGTGCGCGAGGGCGATGCCATCGTCGGCCTGCTCAGCCAGATCGACCTCATGGCCTTCATGGCCAACCATTCCCATCTCATCGCCCTGGAGATCTCCGAGGCACCGGACCGGGCCGCGCTCAAGGCGGCGGCGCGGCAGATCGATGCGCTGATCGCCATGCTGCACGAAGATGGCGTGCGGGTGGAGGTGATCGGTCGGCTGGTGGGCGAGCTCAACTGCCAGCTGTTCCAACGCCTGTGGGAGCTGGTGGCGCCGGAGCCGCTGCGCGCCCACGCCTGCCTTCTGGTGATGGGCAGCGAGGGCCGCGGCGAGCAGGTGATCAAGACCGACCAGGACAACGCCCTGATCCTGCGGGACGGCTTCTGGTGCGACGACATCGCCACCATCACTGGCGCCTTCACCGAGGCGTTGATCGACTTCGGCTATCCCCCCTGCCCCGGCGGCATCATGCTCAGCCGCCCCCTGTGGTGCCAGCCTTTGTCGGGCTTCAAGGACACCTTGCGGCAATGGCTGTTCGGCGGCGTCGCCGATGGGCCGATGAATCTCGCCATCTTCCTCGATGCCACCGCCGTGGCGGGAGATGCCCAGCTGCTGGAGGCGGCCCGTGCGCACCTGGACTGGCTGCTGCAGGATGATGCCAGCTATCTCGCCCGCTTCGCCCAAGCGGTGGACCAGTTCAGCGAGGGCGGCGGCTGGTGGTCGCGCCTGCCCGGCCTGCGGGGCCGCTCCGCCGCGGAGATCGATCTGAAGAAGCTCGGGGTATTTCCCATCGTCCATGGGGTGCGGGCACTGGCGCTCGAATATCGCCTGCGCGCGGTCAGCACCACCGCCCGCCTCAAGGCGCTGGCGGCGGAGGGCCACCTGGAACCGGAGATGGCCCGCGACCTCACCGATGCCCTGCACCGGCTGATGGATCTCAAGCTGAGCAACAATCTGCGGCAGATGGCCGAGGGACGGGCACCGGGCAACACCATTCCCCTGAGCGCGCTCGGCACCCTCGATCGGCAGGCGCTCAAGGATTCCCTGGCCATCGTGCGCGGCTTCAAGCAGTGGCTGTCGCGCCACTACCGGTTCGACGCCCTATGAGCGCGCGCGGGCGACATGGCGGCGAGGGGCCGCGCACCGATGTGCTGGTGGCGCTGTTCGCCGCCGGCGTTCTGGCGTTCAACTTTCCCCTGCTCTCTTTGTGGAGCGGCGCGCGGACAGTGTTTGGCCTGCCGCTGCTGCCGGTGGCCCTGTTCGCCATCTGGGCTGTCCTTATCGCCGTGCTGGCCTGGGTGAGCGAGACCGGCGGCGGGCGGCGGCACGGCGCGCCGGCATCGGCGGCCCCGCAGACCTGGCCGGACGGCGCCGCCACGGACGCGCTGGCGACGGAGGGCAGCGGCGTGCCAGCCAGCGGCCACCGCCCGGAAGACCCGTCGGCGGCACGACCGGGGCGGCCATGATTCCGGCCGCCGTCGTCCTCAGCCTGTCCATCGGCTACCTGGGCCTGCTGTTCGCCATCGCCGCTTTGGCGGACCGGCGGGCGGCGCAAGGCCGCTCGATGATCGCCAACCCCTGGGTCTATGCCCTCTCGCTGGCGGTCTATTGCACGGCCTGGACCTATTTCGGCAGCGTCGGGCGGGCGGCGGCGGGGGGCATCTGGTTCCTGCCCATCTATCTGGGGCCGACGCTGGCCATGCTGCTGGCATGGATCGTGGTGCGGAAGATGATCCGCATCGCCCATACCTACCGCATCACCTCCATCGCCGATTTCATCGCCAGCCGCTATGGCAAGAGCCCCCTGTTAGCGGCACTGGTCACCCTGATCACCGTGGTGGGGATCGTGCCGTACATCGCGGTGCAGATCAAAGCCATCTCCGCCGGCTACCAGATCCTGACCGCCGACGGCCGCGAGGGGTGGGACGGCACGCTGGTGGTGACGCTGGCCCTCGCCGGCTTCACCATCGCCTTCGGCACCCGCCACCTGGACAGCGCCGAGCGCCACGAGGGCATGGTGGCGGCCATCGCCTTTGAATCCGTGGTGAAGCTGGCGGCCTTCCTGGCGGTCGGCCTGTTCGTCACCTTTGGCCTGTTCAGCGGTCCGGCCGACATCTGGGCCCGGGCGCAGGCCCATCCCGAGCTGGCGCGGCTGTTCTCCGCTGCACCCGGCCAGTTCGATTCAGTGCAGTGGTTCGCCCTTACCGTGCTGGCGCTGCTCTCCGTGCTGATGCTGCCGCGCCAGTTCCAGATGATGGTGGTGGAATGCACCGATGAGCGGCATGTGAAGCGGGCGGCGTGGGTGTTCCCCGCCTATCTGCTGCTCATCAACCTGTTCGTGCTGCCGGTGGCCCTGGGCGGGTTGCTGCTGCTGGACCCCGGCCGGTTCGATCCGGAAAGCTACATTCTCGCCTTGCCCCTCGCCGAGGGCGCCCCGGCGCTGGCGCTGTTTGCCTATGTGGGCGGCCTTTCGGCGGCCACCGGCATGCTGATCGTCGAAACCGTGGCGGTCTCCACCATGGTCTGCAACGATCTGGTGATGCCCACCCTGCTGCGGCGCGCTTCCATCCGCGCCCGCCAGGGGGGCGACCTCACCCGGCTGCTGCTCAACATCCGCCGCGCCGCCATCGTCGGCGTGCTGCTGCTCGGCTATCTGTATTTCCAGGTCGCGGGCGAAGCCTATGCGCTGGTGTCCATCGGCCTCATCAGCTTTGCCGCGGTGGCCCAGTTCGCGCCCACCCTGCTGGGCGGGCTCTACTGGCGCGGCGCCACCCGGGCCGGCGCCTTCGCCGGGCTCATCGGCGGCTTCCTCATCTGGGCCTACACCCTGATGCTGCCCTCGGTGGCGAAATCCGGCTGGATCGCCGACGATTTCGTGCGCGAGGGGCCGTTCGGCCTGGCGCTGCTGGCGCCGGAGCGGTTGTTCGGCCTCGCCAGCCTCGACAATCTCACCCACGCCTTGTTCTGGAGCCTGCTCGTCAACATCGCCCTTTATGTGGGCGTCTCCCTGTGGCGCGCGCCCTCCGGGCGGGAGGCGAGCCAGGCGCATCTGTTCGTGGACGTGTTCAGCCGGCCGGCGGAGGCGGGTGCGCCAGTGTTCTGGCGTGGCGCGGCGCGGCTCGACGACCTGATGGGGCTGGCCACCCGTCTTCTGGGGCCCGAGCGGGCCCGCGCCCTGTTCGAGGCCCAGGCCCGCGAGCGCGGCCTCGCCGACATCCAGGCCCTCACCCCCGATGCCCGCCTGGTGGACCAGGTGGAGCGGGGCCTCGCCGGGGCGGTGGGCAGCGCCTCGGCGCGGGTGCTTGTGGCCTCGGTGGTGGAAGAGGAGCCCCTGGCCATGGAGGATGTGCTGCAGATCCTGGACGAGGCCTCCCAGGTGCGTAGCTATGCCCGCGCCCTGGAGACCACCAGCGCCGAGCTGCGGGCCGCCAATGCGCAACTGAAAACCTTGGACCAGTTGAAGGACGATTTCGTCTCGTCCGTCACCCACGAGCTGCGCACCCCGCTCACCTCCATCCGCGCCTTCTCCGAGCTGATGCTCGATGCCCCTGACCTCGATGTGGCGCAGCAACGGGAGTTCCTCGGCATCATCGTCACCGAGAGCGAGCGGCTGGGGCGGCTGGTGAACCAGGTGCTGGACCTGGCCAAGCTGGAATCGGGCCTCGCCGACTGGCACACGGAGGATGTGGACCTCGCCGCCACCATCCGCGCCGCCATCGCCGCCACCTCCGAGCTGTTCCGCGCCCGCGGGGCGCAGGTGCTGCCCCACCTGCCGGAACGCGCGCCCCTGGTGCGGGCCGACAGGGACCGGCTGACGCAGGTGCTCATCAACCTCCTGTCCAACGCCGCCAAATTCGTGCCCGAGGGGGCCGGCCGGGTGGATGTGCGGCTGACGGTGGAGCCCGACGCGGTGGTGGTGGCGGTGTCCGACAACGGCCCGGGGGTGCCGCTGGCCGAGCAGGCCACCATATTCGAGAAGTTCCGCCAGGGCGGTGATGCGCTCTCGCGGCCATCGGGAACCGGACTTGGGCTTCCGATCAGCCGCCAGATCGTGGATCATCTGGGGGGACGCATGTGGCTGGTGTCACAACCGGGCGGCGGCGCGACCTTCGCGTTTCGACTGCCCCTCCAGCCCTGAGGAGGAAACGCCATGGAACTGCTGCGCGCCACCGAAGCCGGCCCCTCACCCAAGGTGCTGATCGCCGATGACGAGCCCAACATCGTCGTTTCGCTGGAATTCATGATGAAGCGCGAGGGCTTCCAGGTGCTGGTGGCGCGCGACGGCCCGCAGGCGCTGGAGACCATCCGCCGCGAACACCCGCGCCTGGTGCTGCTGGACGCCACCATGCCCGGCATGACCGGGTTCGACGTGTGCGAGGCGGTGCGGGCCGATGCCGGCACCCGCCACACCCGCATCCTCATGCTCACCGCCAAGGGCCGGGAAACCGACATGGCCCGCGGCGTCGGCGCCGGGGCCGATGCTTATGTCACCAAGCCCTTCTCCACCCGCGAGCTGATGCAGAAGGTGAAGGACATGATGGCCGGTGACGGCCCCGGGCGCGAGGATCCCGCCGCATGAAGCTCGACCGCGCGCGGCTGCTCGCCATGCTGGCGCCGGGGCTCGCCCTGGCGCTGTGGCTGCTGCTCGGCGCCGCCGCCTTCCACGCCACCCTCGCCCCACCGGTGGCGGCGGCGCTGGGCGCCCTCCTCGCGCCGCTGGCCGAAAGCCATGGCATGCTGCTGGTGGGCTGGTGGCTGACGGCGGCGGCCGCCGGCGCCTGGCTGGTGCACCGGCTCGCCGACGTCTATGTGGCCGCCCCGGCCCGACTGGCGGAAGGCGCCCGGGTGCTGGTGGAGGATGATGGCGCGCCGCCGGTGATCGGCGCCGGCAGCAGCGCCAACGGCGCGCTGGCGGAAGCCCTCAACGCGCTGTGCGCCCAGCGCCGCACCCTCAAGCAGGACATGGCGCGGCTGGTGGAAGAGGCCAGCCGCACGGTGGCCCAGCAGCGCGACCAGCTCGGCGCCCTGCTGGCGGAGCTGCAGCAGAGCGTGGTGGTCTGCAATCTCGAAGGGCGGATCCTGCTCTACAACGCCCGCGCCCGGGCGCTGTGCCAGCGGCTGTCGCGCGCCCCGGGGGCCACCGCCGGCGCCGAGCTCATCGGCCTTGGCCGCTCCATCCACGGGGTGATCGACGCGGCATTGATCAGCCACGCCCGCGAGGGGCTCGACCGGCGCATCGCCCGGGGCGAGCCGACCCCGGCGGCGCGTTTCGTCACCCACACGCCCTCCGGCCACCTGCTGAAAGTGAGCCTCGCGCCGGTACGTTCCGCCCAGCCCGACGCACCGGCGACCGGCTTCGTCCTGCTGCTGGACGACATCACCGAGGATGACGAGGCCGAGGCGCACCAGAGTCAGCGCTGGCTGGCCCTGACCGAGGCCGGCCGCTCGGCCCTCGCCAACATTCAGGCGGCCCTCGACATGCTCGACTATCCCGATCTGGAACCGCCGGACCGGGAGCGCTTCCACCAGGTGGTGCGCGATGAGGTGGCGACACTGGGGGATCGCCTGTCGGCGCTGGCCGCCGACGCCGCCGAGACCCGCACCCGCTGGCCGCTGGAGGAGATGCACGGGGTGGACCTGATCGCCGCCGCCGCCCACGCCATCGGCGCGGAAACCCAGCAGGCGGTGGCCACCCAGGCCGTGGATGCGGCCCTGTGGCTGCGCGTCGACAGCTTCGCGCTGATTGCCGCGCTGGTGTTCCTGGCCCGCCTCACGGCCACCGGCCGGCCTGGTGGCGGCGTCGAGCTGCGGCTGTCACGGGCGGATGGGCGCGCCCACCTGGATCTCTTGTTCGCCGGCGGCGCGGTGGTCTCCACCGGCTGGCAGAACGCCCCCCTGGGTGGCAGCGCGGGAGCCGCCTGCGGCACGGTGCGCGAGGTGGTGGAGCGGCACGGCGGCGAGGTCTGGCTGGAGCATGAGCGCCAGGGCGCGGCGGCACCGCGCGCCCTGTTCCGCTTCCTGCTGCCCCTGGCCGCGGGTGGTGCGGAACCGGCGCCCATCGCCCTGGAAAGCCGGCCGGAATTCTATGATTTCGATCTGTTCGCGGCCGGCGACGGCGGCCACGCCCAGGACGCCCGGACGCTGGAGAGCCTCGCCTACACGGTGTTCGACAGCGAGACCACCGGCCTCGACCCCGCCGGCGGCGACGAGATCATCCAGATCGGCGCCACCCGCATCGTCAATGGCAAGCTGCTGCGCTCGGAGTGTTTCGACCAATTGGTGGACCCGCGCCGCTCCATCCCCGAGGCGGGCATCGCCATCCACGGCATCCGCCCGGCCATGGTGCGGGGCCAGCCCACCATCGCCGAAGCGCTGCCAGCGTTCCACGCCTTCGTCTCCGACACGGTGCTGGTGGGCCATAATGTGGCGTTCGACCTGCGCTTCCTGAAGCTCAAGGAGGAAGCGACGGGCATCCGCTTTGAACAGCCGGTGCTCGACACCCTGCTGCTGGCGAGCGTGACCCATCCCAATGCCGAGAGCCAGAGCCTCGATGCCATCGCCGCCCGGCTCGGCGTCACCGTCAGCGGCCGCCACACCGCGCTCGGCGATGCGCTGGTGTGCGCGCAGGTGTTTCTCAAGCTGCTGCCACTGCTGCGCCAGCAGGGCATCCACACCCTGGGCGATGCCCGCGCCGCCTCCGAGGCCTCCTATTATGCCCGGCTGCGCTATTGACCGGTCCCACGCCTCGGAAGGCGCCTAATAATTAGGCACAGGGGCGCTCGCCACACATGCATTGAACCGGCTCAGCGTCCCGCTGCGATGACCAATTTCCTTTTCAAAAAAAGCTGATAGCGACGCTGGCGCAGTTGCATACCATTCTGACATACGTCTGAAATCCGCCTGAAATTTCACCTTGAAGACATCAGAAATTTAGCTTTGTCTATTATCTAATTCCGGAACGGGAGCGAACCCTCGCCGACGGGCCGGAGCCGGACTGCATCACGCACGCACCCGAGGTTCCATGCTCGCGCAGCAGATCGTCAACGGCCTCATGCTCGGGGCCATCTACATGCTGATGGCGGTGGCGTTCACCCTCGCCATCGGCGTGCTGAACTTCCTGAACTTCTCCCTGCCGGGCCTGTTCATGCTGGGCGGCATGCTGGCCTACGGCTTCATCACGCTCGGCTTTCCCGTCATCTTCGCCTTCGCCGCCGCGCTGGCCGCCGCCGCGCTGGTGTCGCTGCTGGTGGAGCGCTTCGCCTACCGGCCCATGCAGGGGGGCGATCCGGAAGTGCCGCTGGTGTCCTCCCTCGGCTTCCTGGTGCTGCTCGAAAACCTGATGCTGATCTATTTCGGCTCCGATCAGCAGGCCTTCCCGGCCCTGGTGCCGGACCTGAACCTGCGGTTCGGCGGCCTCGTCATCGGCATCGCGCAACTGGGCTCGCTGGTGCTCTCGGTGCTGCTGGTGCTGTGGCTGTCCTGGTTCCTCTCCTCCACCTCCACCGGCCGCTGCATCCGCACGGTCGCCGAAAGCCGCGATACGGCGGTGCTGATGGGCATCGACACCGGACGCCTGGTGCCGCTGCTGTTCATCGCCTCGGCGCTGCTGGCGGCAATCGCCGGCCTGCTGTTCGCTGTGAACTATCAGCAGGTTTCCCCCTTCATGGGCGAAGGCGTCGGCTTCAAGGGGGTCGCCGCCATGATCGTCGGCGGCATGGGCTCCATCTGGGGCGCGGTGCTGGGCGGGCTGCTGATCGGCCTCGCCGAGGTGCTCTCCATCACCTTCATCGGCGCCGACGTGGTCAACATCACCGTCTATGGGCTGCTGCTCTTGATCCTCATTGTCCGTCCGCAGGGCCTCATCGGTCGCCCCGCCACCCGGGAGAAGCTGTGATGAGCGGTTATCTCACCGGCGTTCTCGTCGTCCTCGCCTTCAACGTCATGGCGGCCTATGCGGTGTATCTGCCGCTCGCCGCCGGCCAGCTCAACCTCGGCATCGCTGGCTTCATGGCCATCGGCGCCTATGCCTCCGCCTTCCTCACCAATGAATATGCCTGGCCCATGTGGGCGGCCATTCCGGTGGGCTCGGCGCTGGCCGGCCTCACCGGGCTCGTCATCGGCATTCCGGTGCTGCGCACCCATGGCATCTATCTCGCCATGGCCACCTTCGCCCTCGGCCAGGTGATCTCCGCCATCTTCCTCAATCTCGAAGTGGTGGGCGGCGCCGCCGGCTATCCGGTCAGCGATTATGTGGGGCCGAACGGCGTCTTCCTCGCCGCCGCCGGGGTGGTGGTGCTGATGCTCTACCTCTCCCGCACCCGCTTTGCCCTCTATCTCACCGCGGTGAAGAGCGACCCCACGGTGGCGGACCTGCTGGGCGTCTCGGTGCGCGGCATCCAGGTGGCGGCCTTCGCTC
Organism: Xanthobacter sp. NM-25; assembly: GCF_022138605.1. Lineage (GTDB taxonomy): Bacteria > Pseudomonadota > Alphaproteobacteria > Rhizobiales > Xanthobacteraceae > Xanthobacter. The sequence goes on along the minus strand of NZ_JACBFS010000008.1, from coordinate 91,369 downwards.
TGGGCGCGGCAGTGGCGGGCTTCGGCGGCGCCTTCTACGCCCACCATTACAATTTCGTGGAAGCCCAGCACTTCAACGTGCTGCTCTCGGTGTTCACGGTGCTCTACGTGCTGTTCGGCGGCACCCAGACCGTGTGGGGCCCGCTGGTGGGCGCCGCCTTCTTCACCCTGGCGCCGGAGCTGCTGCGCGCCTCCGACCAGTGGCGCTACGCTTTGTTCGCCATCTTCATCATCGTGTTCATGGCGATCCGCCCGGAAGGGCTCGTCACCACCTCCCTGCTGCGGTTCCGCCGGCGCAAGAATACTGACGGCGCCGCCGCCGCGAGCTCGGAGGCCGCGTGATGACCGCAGCGCTCTCCATCCAGGGGCTCACCAAGTCCTTCGCCGGCGTCAGGGCCATCCGCGACCTCTCGTTCGAGGTGCCGAAGGGGGTGACGACCGCCCTCATCGGCCCCAACGGGGCGGGCAAGACCACCGTGTTCAACCTGGTCAGCGGGGTCTATGGCGTCGATGCCGGCACCATCACGGTGAACGGGGTGGACGTGACCCACATGCCCTCGCGCAAGCGCATCGGCACCGGCATCGCCCGCTCGTTCCAGAACATCCGCCTCATGGCGCACCTCACGGTGCTGGAGAACATGCTGGTGGGGCAGCATGTGCGCAACGCCTCCCTCGGCGCCCTGCTCACCCCCTACCGGCTGTTCCCCAACCATCGCTGGAAGGTGGAAGCGCGGGAAGCGCTGGCGGAAAGCGGGCTCGAGGCCTGGGCCGACGAGACCGTGGGCGCCCTGCCCTATGGCGTTCGCAAGCGCATCGACCTGGTGCGCGCGACGCTGGCCGGCGCCAGCCTGCTGATGCTCGACGAGCCCGCCGCGGGCCTCAACCCGTCCGAGACCAATGCCTTGCGCGAGCATCTGAAAGTGCTGATGGGCAAGGGCATTACCCTGCTGGTGGTGGAGCACGACATGCACTTCGTGAACAGCATCTGCCAGAACGTGGTGGTGCTGAATTTCGGCGAGAAGATCGCGGAAGGCCCGCTCTCCAAGGTCCGGCAGGATCAGAAGGTGCGCGAAGCCTATATCGGCTCGGAGGAGGCGTGACATGGCGCTGCTCGACGTCTCCGGCATCTCCGTCTCCTACGGCCGCGTGAACGCCCTCACCGACGTTTCGCTGCAGGTGAACGAGGGAGAGATCGTGACCGTGCTGGGCGCCAATGGCGCCGGCAAGTCCACTTTGCTGAAAGCGGTTCTCGGCGCGGTGCCGGTGAAGGGCGGCGGCATCACCTTCGCCGACACCGACATCACCCACGCCGCGCCCCATAAGCGCATCGGCGAAGGTCTAGTGCTGGTGCCCGAGGGGCGACGCATCCTCATCTCGCTGACGGTGGAGGAGAATCTGCGGCTCGGCGCCCACATGCGCCGCGACGGCACCGCCATCGCCCGCGAGATGGATGCCATCTACGCCCGCTTCTCCAACCTCGCCGAGCGGCGGAACATGCTGGCCTCCTGCCTCTCCGGTGGCGAGCAGCAGATGCTGGCCATCGGCCGCGCCATGATGGCCAAGCCCCGGCTGATGATGTTGGACGAGCCCTCCCTCGGCCTCTCGCCGCTGTTCGTCTCCAAGCTGTTCGACCTCATCCGCGAGCTGAACCACGACGGCCTCGCCGTGCTGCTGGTGGAGCAGAACACCGGCAAGGCGCTCTCGGTGGCCCATCGCGCCACGGTGCTGGAGCTGGGCCGGGTGACCATGGCGGGCGACCCCAAGGCGCTCGCCGCCGACCCCGCCCTGCAGGCCGCCTATCTCGGCACCGGCGAGGCGAGCCCCGCCTGAACCCCTGTCGTTCCGGCCGGGCCACACCCGGGCGGCACGGCCCAATGCTCGACAATCTTCCAGAGGAGTTGGGACATGAAGAAGCAGGTCCTGTTGGGTGCCACCATGCTGGCGGCGCTGTTGACCGCCGGCGGCGCGCGGGCCGAGGACGAACTGGTCCTCGGCTACATGATGGCCAAGAGCGGCCCTTATGTGAGCCTTGCCAACACCAATGAAATCGCCGTCGACATGGCGGTCGAGGAGATCAACGCCAAGGGCGGCATCAACGGCCGGAAGATCAAGGTGGTGAAGTTCGACACCGCCGGCGATCCCAAGCAGGCCACCACCGCCGTGCGCTCGTTCGCCAAGGATGCCGGCGCCCTGGCCGTGATCGGCCCGTTCTCCTCCTCCGAGGTGCGCACCACCTTCCCGGTGGGTGAGCGCGAGGGCATTTCGCAGATGTCCATGGCCTCCTCCGCCCCCGGCCTCACCAAGGGCTTCACCTACGGCTTCCGCAACACCACCGACGAAGGCAAGGTGATCGACCAGGTTCTGGCGGCCATCAAGGACAAGAAGCTGCCCATGGCCTCGGGCGCCGCCGCTTATGCCACCGACGACGTGGTGTCCAAGTCCGTCGGCACCAAGGTGGTTCCGGCCGAGTTCGAGAAGTACGGGATTCCCCTGAAGGGCTCTGTGGACTTCCAGCTGGCCGCCTTCGACCTGTCGCCCCAGGTGGCGCAGCTGAAGCAGATCAACCCCGACATCGTCGGCCTCGGCTCGCCGCCGGAAGGTGCCATCAACCTCGCCAAGGAGCTGAAGCGCCAGGGTGTCTCCACCCGCATCATCGGCGGCACCAACATGGCCGATCCCGAGCTGCCCAAGCGCATGGATGGCGCCGGCGAGACGCTAACCATCGGCACCACCTTCTTTGGCGAAGCCAATGACAAGACCAAGGCCTTCGCCGACGCCTTCGCCAAGCGCACCAAGGCCGCCGGCCTGCGCACGGACCCCAACCAGATGGACGCCTCGGTCTATGACATCGTCTATCTCTACGCCGAGGCCATGAAGCGCGCCGGCGTGACCGGCGACAGGGCCAAGGTGGCCGAAGAGCGCGCCGCCATCCGCGATCAGCTGTCCAAGCTGAAGGATTATCCGGCGATGGAAGGCTCCATCTCCTTCACCGACGGCGATGCCGTGAAGCCGGTCTATGTGATCGAGGTGAAGGACGGCAAGTGGACCTTGCTCGACACGCGCCTGCCGAACTGAATTTGGCAGCGCCAGGGACCGGCGCCCCATTCTGCCCCTGACCTGGGGCGCCGGTTCCCCCAGTGACTTCATAGACGACCAGTTCGAGGAACCCTGATGTCGGGCACTGCCCTCACCTTCACCATCCACGCCGACGGTCGCAGCATCGAAGAGACGCTGCTGATCCGCACCGCTGTCATCGCCGGCTGGACCGGTCGCGACAAGGCCGCGCTGGAAAAGCACATCGCCGAGTTGGAAGCCCTCGGTGTACCGCGCCCGGCCTCCACCCCCATCTATTACCGGGTCGCGGCCGCCCGCCTCACCAGCGCCGAGGCCATCGAATGCACCGGCACGGACTCCTCCGGCGAAGTGGAGTTCGTGGTGGTGGCCGCCAATGGCCGGCGCTATCTCGGGGTCGGGTCCGACCACACCGATCGCAAGGTGGAGACCTACAACGTCACCGTCTCCAAGCAGCTGTGCGACAAGCCCATCGCCCCCGAGCTGTGGGACCTGGAAGAGGTGCTGCCCCATTGGGACCAGCTGGTGCTGCGTTCCTATGCGGTGTTCGAGAGTGGCCGCGCGCTCTACCAGGAAGGCACCGTGACCGCCATGCTGCCGCCCCTGGAGCTGCTGGCCGGCTACTCCGAGCCCTTCGAGGCCGGCGCGGTGATGTATTGCGGCACCCTCGCCGCCCACGGCGGCATCCGTCCCGCCCTGCGCTTTGAATATGAGCTGGAAGACCCGGTGCTCGGCCGCACCATCCGCCACGGTTATGACGTGGCGACGCTGCCGGTGGCAGGGTAAGGCTTACACGTCAACGGCATGCCGCCCAGACCCTGGGCGGCCATCCACGGCCCGGAGGGGCGAGCAAGATGCAGATCGAAAGTCCGGAGCGCCCGTTCGCCGCCACCGAAGAGGGGCTGAGCCTCACCGAGGCGCCGGCCCCGGTGCGCTCGCTGCGGGACGAGGCCTACGATCTCATCAAGGCGCGCATCATCATGTGCGTGTTCCGTCCCGGCGAGGTGCTCAGCGAGGCGGCGGTGTCCGCCTCGCTCAACATCGGCCGCACGCCGGTGCGCCAGGCATTCGACCGGCTGATGCGGGACGGGCTGGTGGAGGTGCTGCCCCGCAAGGGCATCGTGGTGCGCCCCATCACCCAGGATGAGGTGCGCGACATGGTGGACGTGCGCCTGCTCAATGAGTGTTTCTGCGCGCGCCTCGCCGCTGAGCGGGCCGAGCCCAGCCACCTGGTGGCGCTCTCCACCAACGTCGCCCTGGGCGCCGAAGCCGCCGCGGAGCGGGATGTGGCCACCCTGATGGCGCTCGACCGCGAATTCCACGCTATCGTCTCCGCCGCCGCCGGCAATCCGGTGCTGGCCGAGATCCTGCGCAACCTGCATGAGAAGGCACAGCGGGTGTGGTTCGTCTCCCTGCGCGCCCCCGAGCATCACCGCCGGGTGGTGGAGGAGCACGCCGCCATCGTCGAGGCCCTGCGCGCCCATGATCCCGATGCGGCGGAAGCCGCGGTGCGCGCCCACATCCGCTCTTTCGCCGACAATCTGAACCGCCAGCTCTGATCCGGCGCACGCACGCGGCGGCACAGGCCCGGGCCAGAGCCCGGGCCTTTTTGCATCAGGCCTTCAGCAACGCCTCGACGCCCGCCGCCAGGGCCAGCAGCTCGCCATCGCGGCCACCGGCCGCCGCCAACATCAGCCCCACCGGCGCCCCACCGGGGCCGGCCAACGGCAGCGACACGGCGCAGCCGTCGATCATGTTGATGAGGGTGGGGTTGCGCAGGGCCGCGAGATTGGCCTTGCCATAGGCCGCGTCATCGGTCGCGAGATCGGCGATGCGTGGCGGCAGAATGGGCGAGGTGGGCAGCACCAGCGCGTCGAACGGCGCGAGCCGCGCCATGGCCTGCGCCACCAGCGCGTTGCGGGCCGCCACCAGGTCGAGATAATCCGCCGCCGACTGCTCGGCACCACGGCCGATGCGCACCGCCACCCGCGGATCATAGGCCCCCGCCTTCTCGGCCAGAAGCTGGCGATGCACCGCATAGCTCTCGGCGGCGGTGAAGCCGCCCTTGGCATTCATGGGCGCCACATCGGCAAATTCCGGAAACGGCGCGGAGGTCACCACCGCGCCCGCCGCCGTCAGCCGGGCAAGCGCCGCCTCGAAGGTCGCGGCCACGTCCGGCTCCAGGCCGTCGAGGGCGACGGTGGTTGGCACCAGCAGCCGCAGGCCGGCCACCGGGCGGGCCACCAGTTCCGCCGCCTCATCGCCGGCGAGAATGGCATCGAGGCTGGCGCAGCAGGCCACCGAACGGGCCAGCGGGCCGACGCTGTCGAGGCTGCCAGAAAGCGGAAACGCGCCCTCCTTCGGCACCCGGCGGGCGGTGGGCTTGAAGCCGGTGATGCCGCAGAAGGCGGCCGGGATGCGGCAGGAGCCGCCGGTGTCGGTGCCCAGCGCCGCATGGGCCATGCCATCGGCCACCGCCACCGCCCCGCCCGAGGTGGAACCGCCCGAGACGCGGCCCACGGCGCGCTCGAACGGCGCGCGGGGATGGCCATAATGGGGGTTCATGCCAAGGCCCGAATAGGCAAACTCGGTCATGGTGTTGCGGCCGATGACCACGAACCCGGCCCGGCGCAGGCGGGCCACGGCCGGGGCGTCCCTGGTGGCGGGCGGCGCATCGGCCAGCACCTTGGAGCCGGCGGCGGTCACCTCGCCAGCCACGTCGAACAGATCCTTCACGCCAATGGGAATGCCGGCGAAGACGGAAGGCGCGGCGCCGGCCCGGCGCAGGCCGTCCTGGGCATCGGCAGCGGCCAGCGCCGCTTCGGCGTCCACCTTCACGAAGGCGCGGGCACCCTCGCCGGTGGGATCAGAGATGCGCGCGAGGCAGGCTTCGGTCAAGGCGCGGGAGGTGGTGCGGCCGGCGGCGAGATCGGCGGCGAGATCCGCCAGGGTCGGGCCGCTCAGGGGGGCGAGCAATGGCGAGGAAACAAGAGATTGGGACATAGGCCACCACATGCAAAGGCCCGCCCCGTGGGAACGGAGCGGGCGCCATGGAGGATCAGACGATCAAACCGGATCGTAATAGTGGATTTCGAGCAGCATGCAGCCCTTTTCAGACTTGAACGGGCCGTGGAAGGCGCCCGGCGGCCGCACCGCATAGGTGAAGGGCTGGAACGCCTCGCCACCCTGGCCCTTGTCGTCATTGCCCACCGTCAGATCACCGGAGAACAGGAACACCTCTTCCCAGTAATCGTGCACGAACGGGGCCGTGGTGTACTCACCCGGCTGGAACCGCAGGATGCGGGTGCGCGAGCCGGTCTTGGCGGTCTCGTCGAGCGCACCGGACAGGATCTTCTGCTGGATACCCGGCGGGTAGCCCGGGGGCACCTCCCAGCCGGTGGAGAGATCGACGGCACGAAACTCGTCGTGAATCTTGGGGTTGGCCATGCGGGGGCAGTCCTCTTCTGGAATGGTGCTGTGTCGTCACTCGGCGGCGCGGGCGGGGGCTTCCTTGACCTCGTCGGAGAGCTGGTAGCTGTCCAGCATGCGGTCGAGCAGGTTGCCGGCGCCGGCCCAGTCATAGGTGCGGAAGGAATGGCCCTTCACCACGAAGCTCGCGCCCGCATAGAACATCTCGTACTGGGCGTGGCGGGAGGCGAATTCGGAGCCCACCGCATCCCACGCCAGCTTGTAGAACTTCACCTTGTCCTCGGCATTGGCGGCCGGAGACTGCTGGGTCTTGCGGATCAGCTCGGCCAGTTCGGGATTCTCGAAATCATGCACCGAGGAGGGCAGCATGATCATGCCGCCGCCAGCCAGTTCGCGCAGGGTGGTGATGACCTTGCCGTAGAGCTGCTGGGCCAGGGTCTGCGCGGCATAGAGGGTGTGGCGGTCGGGCACGAAATAGGGGCCGTAATGGGTGCCCTTGGCCTCCATGGCGGCGACGAAGGCATCCACCATGCCGGCCTCGGCGGCCAGCTGCCCCAGGGTCTCGCGCACCTGCGGAAAACCGATGATGCCGTTCATGTCGGCGATGCGGCGGGCGATGCCGAGCAGGAAACGCATCTTCACCGAGAGACGGATCTGCGCCTGGTAGTTCTGGTAGACGTGGGCCGGAGTGGCGTGGAACTGGTTCAGCGTCATGGCGCGGTCGTCCACCACGAACACCCGATCCCACGGCACCTTCACGTCGTCGAAATAAAGCACCGCGTCGTTCTCGTCGAAGCGCGACGACAGCGGGTTGTCGAACACCGAGGGGGCGCCCGCCTCATAGGACTTGCGCGAGAGGATCTTCAGACCCTTGGCATTCATGGGAATGGCGAAGGAGAGCGCGTATTTCTCATCGCCCTCCGGCAGCGGCTGGATGCAGGTGACGAACACCTCATTGGCCATGATGCCGCCGGTGGCCAGCATCTTGGCGCCGCGCACGGTGATGCCCTCGGCATCGCGATCGACGATGGCGGTGGAGAGGAAGGGATCCTTCTGGTCCGCCGCGCTCTTGGAGCGGTCCGCCTGCGGGTTGATGATCACATAGGTCAGGTAGAGGTCATTGTCGCGGGCATAGCGGTAATAGTCCGCCAGGGCGCCGGCGCGGGCCTTGTCATAGGCCTCGAACTTGTCGAGCCCCATGTACATGCCGGCGATGCAGGAGGCCACATGGTCCGGCGCGCGGCCGAGGAAGCCGCCGTGCAGTTCGGTCCACGCCTCCAGGCCCTTGCGGCGGGTCACCAGCTCATCATAGCTGGTGGGCAGCTGCCAGATGCGGTTGGCGCGGGTGCCGGTGTCGGTGGCGAACGTCATCAGCTCGCGGTTTTCCGGCGCGCTCTGGAAATCGAACATGCGCGCCACCGAGGCGACGGCGCGGCCATAAGCGGCATCGGTGGTCACGTCCTGAACCACCTTGCCGTCGAGATACACCTGCCGGCCATCCTTGAGGCTCTTGGTGTGTTCGGCTCCGGTCTTGATCATCTGGAAGGTCCTTTGTTGTCCGGTTCGGCGCGCGGGCGGAAGCGTCTCACGACGCCAAAGCGTGCTCGAAGCGTCTCACGACGCCAGGGCGTGGTAGCGGCCGCGGAAGAAGATGAGGGGCGCGCCCGGGTTCGGCGTCGACACGCGCAGCACCCGGACGATGAAGATCTCGTGGTCGCCGCCGTCGTGGCGGGCGTAGGGCACGCATTCGAGATGGGCGATGGCGTCCTTCAGCAGCGGCACGCCATTGAGGCCCTCGTGGTGCTCCACGCGGGCCCATTTGTCCTCCAGCGCCCGGGCGAAGCGGTTGGAAAGCTCCTCCTGCCCGTGGCCCAGCACATTGATGCCGAAGCCGGTGGCCGCACGCAGCGCCGGCAAAGAGAGCGCCCGCCGGTCCACCGAGAACAGCACCAGGGGCGGATCGAGCGAGACGGAGTTGAAGGAGCTCATGGTCATGCCCACCCGCTCGGGCCCGGTGCCCGGCGCGGTGATGACCGCCACCCCGGTGGCGAACTGCCCCAGGGCCTGGCGAAAGGTGCGCGACTCGAGCGGCGGAAGATCCGCCGCGGACAGATCCGGTGACGACATGACGGCCACTCTCTGGAACAGGTGTTATTAGCTTTGTTAGAAAGCTAATTCACCCTCCGACTTCCGTCAAGCGCCGCGCTATCGACTTTGGTAGAACCCGGCTGCGGATCGCGGCGCCCCAGCCCCTGGCGCCACGGGATCAGCGCGCGCTGGCCGTAACGGCGCACGGGAGCTGCCGGAGCGTGGCGACGATCAGGAGAGGATGTGGGAGAGGGGCGGCCTGGCCGCGCTAGAGCCGGTCCAGGGCGGCGGCCAGGACCCGCGGATCGCAGCGGGATTCGTCATTGCGGCGCAGGATGACCCGGATCATGTCGTCCTGGGGTCGCACACCCTCCATGCGCAGCGCGCGCTTCTCCGCGGCCGCGGCCACCGCGCCGGCGACGATGTCGTCGATCTTGCGTCCGCCGTCCGCCTCATAGGCGAAGCGCGCCAGCGGGGCGGCGCGGCGCCCGCCCACCGGCTCCATCAGCACGCAGGCCACCGGCAGTGGCGTAGCGGCGAAGGCGTCCAGCAGGCCCTCGCCCCAGCCCATGCTGCGGGCCATGGCATCGGCCAAGGGTTCGGCGCTGCGCGGATCGAGGGAGGCGGAGACCTCGAACACCACCTCATTGGCGCCGAGCTGCCGCGCCTGCGCGCTCGCCCCCTTCAGCCGGTCGCGGATCTCCCCCATGACGCTCGCCGCCATGCGCCCATCGGCCGCCAGGAAGGCGCCGGCGCCTTCCTGGGTCAGGGTCACCACCACCTGCGGCCGGGCGGCGCGGTCCACCGTGGCGGCCGCCGCCGGCGGGGCGGCGGGCAGCGGGGCCGCGGGCGGTGTGGGGGGACGCTCGGCCAATTCCTGCCGCAGCGCATCGCGCTCCGCCCGCAATTGCTCGTACTGGGCCTTGGTGTAGTCGAGATCGAGGGCGGTGGTGGCCACCACCTGCCGCGCCTCCGCGTCGCGCACATGGCTGCCGGCGCCGAAGATGGCGAGCAGCAGCACCGACATGGCGAACAGCGAGAACACCAGATCGGTCGCCGGCGTGTAATCGTCCGCCGGCTCCGCCTCCCACGCCCGCCGCGCCATGGCTCAGCCCCCCATCCAGGCGAGCAGCCGCCCGCCGAGGCCGCTCGCGCTCGCCACCGCCACGAGCGCAGCCGCCCCGGCCACGAGGCCGACCGCCAGCAGCCAGAAGCCGAGCCGCCGGGTCACCGCGTCCTGGCGGTCCACGCTCGCCTCCATGCGCTCGGCAAGGGTGGCATCGCGCCCGGCCTTGAACTCGCCCACCAGATGCCCGTCGAGATCCTTCACCGCCTGCAGCAGCGTCTCGGCAAACCGCTGCTGCGCCGCCGCCATGCTGGCGCCGAATGCCCCCAATGCGTCCGCGGCCTGGGCCAGCGCGCCGGCCGCCGCCTCCTGCCGGCGGACCGCATCAGCGAGCCGGGCGCTCACCTCGTCCATGCGCTCCGCCGGGCCGGAGAGCAGCGCCCCCATGTGGGTGGTCGCCTGCTCCACCACCCGGGCGCCGTCGCGGATGTCATCGGCGGTGTCGAGGATGGCCTGGCGATGATCCTTCAGACTCACTTCCAGCTTCTTCAGGTCGTCGTCGCGCATGGCGAGCCGGCAGATGGCCTGATACTCGCTGCCCACCTGATACAGGGTGTCCACCAGCCGGTTCTCGGCGGACCGGAGCGCCCCGGCGATGACCTGGAACACGATGGCCGCGCTCAGGCCGGCGATGGACGAGGAAAAGGCGAGGCCCAGGGACAGCACCACCGCACGGATGGAGTTGCGGATGTCGCTGGCCCCCAGCACGTCGCCGGACATCATGCCCGACACTCCCTGCAGCGACGCCACGATGCCCACGAAGGTGACGAGGATGCCGAGCCGCACCCCGAGCTGCTGAGCATCACGAATGCCAGCGGAGCCGCTGAGCAACTGGTCGCTCACCCGCTCGGTGACCACCGCCAGCGGATCGAAGCGATGGCGCTCCGCGTCGTCGCGGATGATCTCCTGCATGCGATGGGTGGCGGTCTCGGCGAGGGGCACGCCCCTGAGCGCCGCCACCGGCGCCAGCAGGGTCTTGCGCCGGGGCCCGAACACATCGGCGTGGAACACCTCCTGATGGGCGGGAAAGGTCTCGTGGAGCTTGTCGGCGAACTGCCCCAGCACATCGGCCTCGCGCTGCAGGCGCCCCACCCCGGTCAGCAGGTGCCAGCTGCCGTAGGCCCAGACGATGAGATAGATGGCGGCGGCGATGGCGAGCTTCCACGACGAGACTTCACCCAGGGTCGCCTGCAGCAGCCCCGGGGTGGCCAGCGCCAGCACGATCAGCCCCACAGCCACGCCGGCGCCCGCCAGGGCCAGCAGCGCGGCGGCGCTGATGAGCTCGAACCGGAAGCGCAGAAGGCCCAGCAGCCCCTCGCGCGTGAGCCCCCATTGAACGGAAAAACGGGCCCGACGCGGCTTGCCCCAGCGCTGTTCGGAATCCGCCGCGATCACGTCGACCATGGCCTCAGTTCCCCTCATCCACGGCATCGCTCGCCGTGCCCGCTTGCGGCGGCGTGACGATGACGTCGTCATCCTCGGCTGCGCCGAGAACGGCGCGCGGGGCGCTGCCGGCCTGGATGACGCGCTGCCCCTCAGAGAGCTGGCGGGTGATGGCGGCCTCGAGCTGGCGCTTGACGGCGTCATATGCCCGCCGGTCCGCCTCCACATTGGCATCATCGACTGTCGCGGCGCCGAACTGGCGGGCAAGCCGGGCCCCCAGCTGCGCCAGCTGCGCGCGCAGGGTCCCCACCTCATCGTTGAACACCTGGATCTCCAGTTCCTGCAGCATTTCCAGCTGGCCCGCCGCGCGGCCGGTTGCGAGCTCCGCCACGCCATTGCGCTTCAGCGCCGCGGTCTGGGCCTGGGAATGGCCCACCCGGGCGGTCTCCAAGGTCACCCTGAGGCCGTAGATCTCGCGCAGGCGCTGGGCGAGATAGGCTTCCAGCGCGCTGTACACCCCGTCATCCCCGGAGCGGCCAAGGGCCAGACGCTGAAGGGTCTCCGGCTGGTAATCGAGCAGGAACTCCTCCGTGGCATCCTTGACCGAGCGCTCCACCTCCGGCTGGGCGAGCCGCGCCGAGCCATTGCGGACAATCTGCGAATACTCGCCCGGCTCCAGCCCCTCCACCCGCAGACGCACATTGACCGGCACCAGCTGCGCCAGACTGCCGAGCCCATGGGGCACCACCTCGGCGGCCACGGAGATGGGGTCCAGCGCCACCGCCAGCCGGTGGAAATGCCCTACCCCGCTGTCCACCTTGCGGAAGGTGACCCGCACGGTTTCCGGCTTCAGCCGCGCGGTGAGCGCCGTTTCAGCGGCGGCAGCGAGGCGGGCGCCGATCATCGGCCCGCCGTCGCTGGGGCGCACCACGGCGCCGCCCCCCTCCTCGAACGCCGGCGCCTCCCAGGAGAGGAAATAATCGCCGGGATTTACCTGGTTCATGGCCTGGTCGATGGCGTTGAGGGTCAAGGTGCCGATCAGCTCCCGGATACAATCCGAATAATTGCGGATCGCCTGCCCCGCCGGCGCCGACAGGCGCACCTCGTCGATCACCCGGCGCAGGGTGGCGAAGCGGATGTCCACGCTTACCCCCAGGCGGCCCGACACCAGCGGGTCCCGGGTGCGGAAATCGTGCTCCCCCAGATCCACTGGCACGGTGGACAGCCAGATGTTCTCGGGAATGAGCGGCTGCACCAGGAACGGCATGATCTTCTGGCCGGTTTCCCGCGCCCGCTGGTGCAGCTGGTTCTCCAGATGCTGGCTCACCGCCGCCTGCTCGGCCACGTTCATGTCCTCGAAGTCGCGGGCGTGCATGGCGATGGCCAGGGCCTGCTCGGCCTCCTTGCGCAGCCAGTCCGCCCGGCTGCCGAGCTTCAGCGCGTGATAGAGGCCGGTGCCCTCGCGCATGAGGGTCAAGGTGGCCTCCACCCGAAAGCGGATCTGCCGGCCACCGCGCCCGTTCCAGACCAGATCGCAATTCACCTGCTCGGTCCGCTCGTGGAGCGGCTCCACCGGATCCATCAGCACCTCGCGCACCCGGAACCCGGAGAGCTGGAGGGCATCGGTCAGGGTCTGCTGCAGCGCCACCTGCACCTTCGGCTTGTCGTACCAGACATCGTAAAGGGAGATGTCGGCCGGAAAATTGCTGCCGAGGCAGGCGCGCAGCCGCTGCTCCCGCTCGCGCCGATCCCGCGGCAGCGGCCGCTCGGTGGCGGATCCGGAGGGATCGAGCACCACCTGCAGACGCACCAGCGCCGACCAGTTGGGCGCGTCGAGGGTGCGCATCTCCTGGCGGATGTCCACCCGCCGCTCGTCACGGATCTCACCGTGGTCGGGGGAGTTGAAATAGATCTTCACCTCGAGCGCGCTGGCGCGGGCGATGCGCTCGGCCACCTTGCGCTGCCATTCCTCCGGCTCGGCGCCGATCTCCGCGAGCAGCCCCTCCGGCCCCTTGATGGCGCGCTCGCGCACCTCGTCGGCGAGCGCCCGCTCGACGATCTCGCGCAGGCGATCCCCCGGCGTCTGCATCGGCGCGGCGAGGGCGCGGACGATGTCGGCGGCGGGCCGCGATCGGGCGATGACGGAGAGGCGATAGCCCACCTCAACCTTCTCCGTGGTGGAGAAGATGCGCAGGGTCTGGCCCTGGTCATAGATGTCGACGGGGGTGTCGGTGACCACCCGGAAGATCAGCGTCCGCCGCAGCCCCAGCAGCCCGCCGGCGCGGCCCGGCCGGGGAATGACCTCCCCGGTCTTCGCGTTCAGATGCACATGGACGAGACCGGGAAGATTGGACTCACTATCCACCTGAGCGATGATCGCGTCGATGGGATGGGCGAACTCACGGGGCGTGGCGGTCATCGGCGGCTGCCTGTCTGGGAGATGATATCAAGGCGGGAATGGTCGGCGGTTCGAAGCGCGCCGCCAGCGGACGCAGGCGGGCGCAGCGTTGCCTGTGGTAGAGCGCGGTGCGGACCATGCCGGCCCGCTCGAACTCGGCGAGAAGGCGGCCCGCGCCGGCCTGCAGCGCCCGGAAGGCCTGATGAATGGCCGCCAGCCGGGGCGCATCGAGCCCACCCACCAGACGATCCAGCACCGCCACGAAGCAGCGATCCTCCGCCCCGCCGGCGGCCAGCGGCGCGGCCGGCCACATGCGCAGCCGCCAGAACGCCAGCACCGCGGCCGGGTAGAGGTCGAGCAGCGGCAGCACCGCCGCGCTCCGCGCCGGCGCGCCCACCGCCGCCAGCAGCGCCGTTGCCAGCTCCCGCTCGGGATCGCTGCCGGCGAAATTGGCGCGGCGCAGCTGATAGGCGCCGATCACCTCATCCCAGAACACGTGCCGCAGCCGCGCCTCGCCGCCGCGCAGGCGAACGCTCTCGTCGCTGGCGATGTCGTCATAGACGGCGTGGAAGCAGTCCCGCAGCCGCGCCGCCACATGGTCCAGCGGCACCAGCGCCGGGCTTTCGTCATAGCGGCCGGCCAGCGCCGTGATGTGGGACAGCCAGACCCGCGGCGGGCGGGCCATGAGCCGGCGCAGCAGCGCCCCGGCGCCGTCCCCATCCTCACAGAAGAAGCGGCGCGCCAGCACCGGCGCCGACGGCCGCGGCGCATCGAGATCGCGCGGGCGCCAGGGAATCTCGGCGTTGGACAGATGATCATCGAGATAATGGGCCAGCGCCACCGCCGCCGGCGGCGCCTCTGGCAGCTGCGCCACCTGCCACACGCCATCGGCCCAGCGCTCCACCGGCGCCGCCAGATGGCCCGGACGGGATCCGGCGACCTGCAGCACATCGTTGAGCAGTTCCCGCAGCTCGCGCAGCGCCGCGCTGAACGCATCCCGGGTCACGCTGGAGAAGCGGCGCAGGGTCAGCTCCCCCACCACCCGCGCCGGCGGTTCCGGCTCGAACACCAGGAGATAGCCGAGCAGGATCCACAGCGCGTCGTCCTGCTCCGGCGCCCGCGGCCCGGCCATGCGGGCCAAGAGATCGAGAAACGAAGCCAGGAAGCCATCGGGTTCGGCGAGCCCCGTGCAGAAGCGCAGCAGCAGCACGCGCAGATGCAGGGCCCAGTCGTAGCCGTCTCCCGGGTCCTGCATGCCACCGAAAGCGGTGATCAGCTCCGCCGGCTGGACGAAGCCGGCATCGTAGAGGCTGCGCAGCAGATCCACGAACAGCAGCCGCAGCTTGAGGTTCGGCTCATCGGGCAGAATGCGGGTGACGGGCTCGGCCGGCTGGGCGCGGCCCAGCAGCCGGTCGGCGAAGGCCGCCATGCTCCACCCGTCGGCCAGCACCCGGGCCGGCACATCCACCTGCGCCAGCTGGGCGCCCGCCACCAGCCCGCCCTCGCCATTGCGACGCAGGCCGATGGTGCGTGGCAGATCGACCGCCAGGGCCTGGAACAGATCGGCCCAGCCGGGCGGCTGCGGCCGCGCCCGATACAAGCGCACCGCGTCTTCGCAGGCGTGGGCATGGGCTTGTGCCATCTCCGGCGGCAGCAGCGCCAGCGGCACCCGCCCTTCCGGCAACAGCCGTCGGGTCGCCTCGCGCAGCTCCGGCTCGGTGATGCGGCGGGCGAGCGCGAACACGGTGAGCGCCGTGCGCCCGATCTCGCCGCGCGTCTCGGGCTTTGAAAACTCCGCCATGATCGCGCGGATCAAGGCCTCGCCCTCCTCGCCCAGGGCGGAGCCCGTGGCGGCTGCGGCAATCGCCGCACGCACCTTTGCGACAAAGGCCTCGTGGCGCGGCAGCAGGTGGGGCACGCCATCGGCGAAACTCAATTCCTCCGCGCTCAAACGGTGGTGAAGCTGGCGTTCGTGGCTGAGCTCGAACCCCGTGAGCAGGCATTCGGCGGCGTTCAGCTCGCCGCCCAGCTTGTGCCGAAGCGCCGCCGTGTCGAGCCCGTTGGCCCGCCCCACGCCCTCCAGCCAGGCCGCCGTCCAGGGCAGCCGCAGCGCCGTCGGGCACATCTCGAGCACATCGAGACCCATGTGCGGCGGCAGGCAGAGCACCTGCAGATACCGCGCCCCGACCCGCTCCAGCACCAGATCGAGCGCCTCCGTGCGTCCCCCCGGTCCCGCGCCGAGCACGTCGGCGAGATCGAACGGGGAGGCCCCGAGATCGATCACGTCGACAAACAGATGCTCCGCTGCCGCGTCCCCGTCCCGCGCGGCATCGGGCTCGAGCACCTGGAGGATCGCCTGTTCCAGATCGCCGCCCGCGCCCGGCCCATCGCTCCGCAGCCACAGCCGCGCGGGGGTGGCGGCCGCCAGCCGCGGCATCTGCGGCCCCATGCAGGGGCGGGTGACCACCGTCAGCACCCGTCCTTCCGCCACCCCCAGCTGCGTTGCGAAGAGCGCCATCGTCTGCGTCACGGACCAATCCACCACGGCGGTGGGGAAGCCCGGGTCGCGCACCGGCACGAAGCGGCCCAATCCCGGCTCGTCCAGCAGGCCCGGCTGCTCCGAGCGCCGCAGGAAGTCGCTTTCCGCGGCGGCGGGCTGATCCTTGGGGCGCTGCAGGGCATCGGCGCGCGGCGCGCCGGGCGGCCCCGGTGCGCCGTCGCAGGCGGTTGCTGCGGGGTGGGCCGGCATCTCAGGCGGCACGGCGTCGTTGACCTCTTCAGGCATCGAACGCCAGCCGCATCACGGCGGGCCGGCCGGCCCGCTGGGTCACCGGCCGCACGGCGCCGTCGCCCAGGTTCTCACACAGCTGCATCCCAGGCCCCCCGCCCTCGCCTTCGGAACCGCGCTCCAGCCACTCGAGGCAGCCCTCCGGCGCCGGCCGCGGCGCGGCCACATCGCCGAACAGCCGCAAATCGGGCGGCAACCCGGCCAGCCGGTAGCGCGGCGCGGCGCCGAGCCGCGCCTCGAACGCCAGCAGTTCGGCGCTGGTGGGCAGGCGCAGAGGCCGGCCAAACGCCACCGAAAGCGTCTCCAGGCGGCGGTGCACCGCGGCCGCGTCGGGCAGATGGTCGGCCAGCTTCAGCCGGCCCCAGCCGTCGGACGCGAGCGGCAGGACGCCCACATAAGCGTGGCGCCCCGGGCGCGGCTCCACATGCCAAAAAGGCGGCTGATCGACCGCGCCGGGCCACGGGACATCCGGCTTCAGCCCCCGCCGCCCCACCGCCGCGCGCCAGGTGCCGCGCCAGCTTTCGGGACAGACGGCGGCATCGTGCAGCACTGGCAGATGCTGGATGAGGAAATCGACCAGGCTGTCGCGGGCGATGATCTTGCCCCACGCGACCCCGTCGCCACCGAGCCGGGACAGGCCGACCAGCAACGGCGCTCCGTCTTCGTCCTCGGCGAACACCGGTCCGCCGCTGAAGCCCCCGGGAGCCCCGAACGGCGCGACCAACTGTTCGTCGCGCCCCTCGGTGCGCTGGACCGTGAACAGATCCATGTCGCCACGGTGGCTGGTGGGGTGCAGGTCCGAGGTGGCGGTGCCAAGCGCCACCACCACTTGCTTCTGCACGCTCCGAGGCACGCCCGGCGGCAGCTCCATCCAGCGCTCGAACGGCTGCTCCAGCCGCAGCAGCACCAGATCGCGCGCCACGTCCTCGCTCTCCGGCACCACCCGTGCGGGCAGCCGCCGGGCGCCCTCGCCTGTACGCAGTTCCACCGTCAGATCGTCCAGGGCGATGCCGCTCTTCTCGCCCGCCGCCAGGCTGAGCACGTGGCGGCAGGTGACGGCATAGCGGTCGCCGACCAGCAGCGCGGTGCCCCAGCTCTCCTTTCCCCGCGGTGGCCGCACATGCACCCCGGCCACGTTCGGTGGCCGCCAGGCCTCGTCGCAGACCCGCGCGATGAAGCCGCTCATCCCGCCAGCCCTTCTTCCTCCGTGGCCTCCGGCGCGGCGAGAAGCGTATCGCGCTCCTCGTCGATCTCCACTTTCAGCCAATCGGGAATGAGGCGGTCATCGAAGCGGTGGACCGCGGCCAGCAGGTGGGTGTTGAAGAGGTCCAGCACATAGCGCGTCACCGGCTTGCCGAGGCGCGCATCGACTTGGCGGCCGGCGCCGGCCATCGCCTGATAGATCGCAAGCTCGATGTGATCAGTGGCGCGGGACGCCACCTCCAGCGGCACGCGGATGCTCTCCGTCGTGCCCGGAATGCGCAATTGGTAGCGTCCATCGCCCAGCGCCTCGAACGCCTGCGCCACCGCCGGAGCGGTGTAGAGATCGGCGCGCAGGCGCGGCACGTCCGCCACCACCGCCATGGCATAATGCCCGTCGCGCCGCTGGCGCGCGCCCGGCTTGGGAGCACCGGACTTCGGCGCACGCCGGCCGGCGGCGGCGGCGCGCTGGGCGGCCCGTTCCTCCGCCTCCAGGAAGGCATCGCCGTCGGCGTCGTCATAATCCCAGAAGGCCCCGCTTTCGTGGGAAGCGACGCAGGCGCTCAAGGCCCGCTCGCTCATGAACAGGTTGGTGACGAGGCGATGCAGCCCGTGCACCGCCTCCACGTCGCTCAGCGCAGCGCGCGCCGCCGCCGATGCCGGCAGCGGCGGCAAGGCGAGCGCCTCGAACACGAAATCCTCGATCGCCTCCGCATAGCCCTGCACTGCGGCAGTCTGGAACCGGCGCTGAGCCGGTGGCAGGTTGGCCACCACCAGCGTGTGGCCGCGCTTCAGATCGTGGCGCTTGGCATCCGCCAGCTGCACCACGAATTCCTGGCGCCGCAGATTCACCCGACGGCGGGCGCCGGTGATGGGATCCTGCCGCAGGAAATCCCGATCGAGCGTGCGGCATTCCGCTGGAATCTCCGGGCCGAAACACCACACGCCCTGCTGTTGGACGAAGCTGGTCAAGGTGACCGGATTGACCATGCTATTGGCGCCGATCGGTACCGCCTGCCACGGGACCTGCGCCGAACTCTGCTCCTCGAACGCCTCGCCCCCAACCTCGAACACACCCATCGCCGCCCTCACCAACCACCCAGGATCGAACATTTATTGAAATACACTTAAAGATTGTGCAAGATTAAACTTGCAGCATTGGGGTTGCAGAACAGGCTCTGGGGGCATTCATGAGTGTGGGGATTTCGCGATCCGCGCGGGGGATCGCCGGGGGGGCCATGGTGTTGAGCGCGCTGGTTTTGACGCCGCTGCTGGCCACCGGCGCGCGGGCCGACGACCAGGCGCGCCGCGGCTCCGGTGATTACGAGCGCACCGTCACCGAAGGGGTGATGACGGGGGCCATGACCGGCTGTGCCGGCGGCCTTCTCGGCGGGCTGCTGAGCGGCAATGCGCAAAATGCCCTGACCGGGTGTCTGGTGGGCGGCGGCACCGGCATGGTGGCTGGCGGCATCGCCGGAAATGAGGTGGCCGAGCGGAAGCGCAACTATGCGGACGCGGAGGACAATCTCGATGGCCAGATCGCCACGGCCCGTCGCAACTCCGTGCGCCTGAAGAAGCTGGTGGCGAGCGTGGATGCCCTCACCGAACGCCGGCGCTCCGAGCTCGCCGCCCTGGAGCAGGTGCAGGGCGATACCGAGGCCCAGAGCCGCCTCAAGGCGGCGTTGACGGCCGACCTCGCCGATGTGGATCAAGCCCTGGCCCTCGCCCGCAAATCCCAGAAGGACCTCGCCGGCGCCGTGCGTCAGTACCGCGGCACGCCCGCCGGCCGTGAGCTGAACGGCCCGGTGGCGGCGGCCGGCAAGTCCATCCAGACGCTGGCGACCCGCCGGCAGGAGCTGCAGAAGATGCGGGCTGAGCTGTGATGCGGCGCGTTGCCCTGGCCCTGCTGCTGTCACCCCTGGTGATGGGGGCCTGCGAAGGGGTGAGCAGTGATCCCCGCCAGGGCGGCTTCGCCGGCGGGGTCTGCGGCCTGTCCACCGGCGCCTACCAGCGCCGGCTGGATGCCCGGCAGCGGGAGCTGGACGGCCTCGATGCCATCAACCGGCGCCTGGAATCCCGCGCCGCCAGCGGCCAGCGCGAGGCGGCCGGCCTCACCGCCCGCATCGCCCAGCAGAAGCGCCAGCTGGCCGCCGCACAGGCGGAGCTGGCGCAGCTCCGCGTCGAGGTGACGGCGCTGCAGCAGCTCGGCACCTATCGCCGTGCCGAGCTCGAGGCTGCCCGCCGCGAGGTGGCGGCGCTGGCCGATGAATTCGACCGCCTCTCCGCCGCCCACACCCATGCCGAACTGGCGGTGCGCGCCATGGAATCCGGCGTGCGACAGGCGCAGGCGCCGAACAGGGCCGAGGGGCAGGTGGGCGATGTGGACGCCAAGACCCTGACGGCCCAAACCCTGACCGCCCAGGAGCAGAGCACCAAGCGCCTGCGCGCCCGCATGGACCGGGTGCGGCGCGATCTCGACCTCTGATCCCCCGGGCGGAGGGGCGTGAGGCGCCGCTCGGGATAATCGGACAGGTTCGGCGGCGCGCGCGCCCGGCGAAGGGCCCTTTGCCGCCGCAGGGCGAATTCCGTGCCGGGAGCAACGGATCAGAGCGCCGCGGACCGGCCTGCGCCGTCCCGCCTGTCCCTGCCCAGACGCCACTGCTGGCCGCGCGGTACGCCACCCGCATCCCGCCCCGATGCGCGTCCCCCTGCCCCGGCGTGGAGCCAACGGTGGGCCGGCATGCGGTCGCCCTCCGTGGTTTCAGAGAGAACGACCGTGGGCGCAGGCCCGATCAGGTCCGGAGCCCATCCGCCGCCCTCCCGTGATGCGCGCCCGGCTTCTGCACCGACAACGACGCCCCTGCATCGGGACCCAACGCCATCCACTCCCGCAGTTGAGCCCCGCGCCTCAGGGCAGCGGCCCACCTCATCGGACCTCCCCGACGCCCAGCCCTGCCCATCGTCGGTTCCGCCGACCGGCTGCGGGGCCGTGTGCCCCCATCGATGGCGTCTACAGCCAGCGCCCGGACCCGCGCCCCGCGCCCCGCGACCCGGGGCCTCCGACGTCCGCGCCGATCCCCACCCCACCGCCAATCACCCTTGAACCGGGGCCCACCGCAATGCCGAGGCCGCCGGCGGAACCGTTGGCTGCGGCCCGTGCCCAGCTGAAGGCGTCACGCTCAACGCGCACCGCGCCAACTCCACCTCGGGCCTGATCGGGCCCGCACGGGGGTACCGCAGCGCCCCGATGTCCCCGCCTTCCGGGGAAACTCAAGCCTCAGCGGACCAGCCAAACAGGAGGTTCGCATGGCCCACACGTCCTTCTCCCACGAGAACCACAACGACGATCGTCTCCTCCAGCAGCCGCGCGCGCTCCGGCGCCTCGGCCGGCTGCTGAAGTTGCTCACCCGCCACCCCGCCGTCCGGGGAAACTCAAGCCTCTGCGAGCCAGCCCAACAGGAGGTTCGCATGGCCCAACTCCTCTTCCCCCACGACTACCAGGACGACGCGCGTCTCAACCGCATCTTCAGTGACCGGGCACGCCTGCCCCGGTTCCTTCGCGGACTGCACGAGCGGCTCACCGGCCTGCCCGATCCGCGCCAGCCGGCGCGCGCCACCACGCCGCTGAGGGTGCTGGCCGCCGACATCGGGTGGCTCGCCGGCTTCTCGGCCACGGCCGCCGCCGGCGCCGCCATCGCCCATGCCGATCCTCTGAGTGTCACCGGTCCGTTGGCCGCCCTCATCTCGGCCTATGCGAGCCTGGGGGTCGTCGGCCGGTTGCGGCGGCTGGTGGTCGGGCACGCCCATGAGGCGGCGCACGGCGTCATCGCCGCCTTCTATCGCGAGCGGGGCGTGGCGAAGGCCCGCGCCCGGTCGCTCAACGAATGGGTGTTGGACATCGGCACCGCCCTCACCCTCACCCGCAACGGGCTCGACTATCGCCGCAGCCATGGTCCCCACCATGACACGGACAAGCTCGGCACCCTCCGGGACCCGGACGGCATGGACCTGCACAGCTGGCGCCTGTGGCGCGGGCTGGGCATCCGCTCGCTCCGCCTGGAACTGCTGCTGACCGCCCTCGACCCGTTTTGGCACGCCGGGATGATCTGGGCGCGGCTGAAATCCAACTTCGCCACGGGACGGCGCTCCCGCCGCCTCATGGCCCTGCCGCCGCTGCTGCTGGTGGTGGCCAGCGCTGCGGTGCTGCCGCTGCCAGTGTGGCTGATGGCCATCGGCCTGCCCTGGACCGTGGGCTACAACATCGCGGCCCTGCTGCAGGTGGTCACCGAGCATCCCTATGCGCAATCCGGCGCGGCCAACGACCATGCCGCCCACGCCGCCCGCAACTGGGACCGGGTGCCGGTGGATCCGCTGCCGGCGTCAGACCTCACCGGCTTTGCCAAGGCCAGGGCCTGGACGGTGTTCACCGCCCGCCTGCTGGCGCTCCACATCCCGGCCCGGCTGGCGGTTCTGGACAGCTCCATGATCGCCCACGCCTGGCACCACATGGCGTGGCCCACCGGCCACCGCTTCTTCGACTGGTGGGAGACCCCGCGCCGGGAGCTAGAGGCGCGCCGGGCCGGCACCCTGCCGCGGGCCGCGGCGACCCGGGTGCTGTTCGGCCTGGGCGAGGCCATCGCCCTGCAGGCGGTACAGTTCGCAAAGGCGCAGGCGGCCGAAGCGGCGACGACCGATGCCGAACCCGGAGAGCAGGACGGTTCGGGCATTTGAGCCGTCGCCGGGCCTTCCGGGTGAGACGCGCCAGAAAATCAGCGGCCGGCGGGATCACCCGCCGGCCGCATGCGTCACTTCTTGTTGCCCTCGGCGTCGAACTGGGAGAGGAACGCGATCAGGTTGGCGCGCTCCTCGTCATTCTTCACACCGGCGAAGGCCATCTTGCCCTTGGGGGCCAGCACCTTTGGATTGGTGAGGTAATTGTTGAGGGTCTCCAGGTCCCACACCTTGCCGGCGGCGGCGCCGTCCTTGATGTCCTGGGAATAGGCATAGCCCTCCATATGCGCCCATTTGGCGCCGACAATGCCGTTGAGCGGCGGGCCCACCTTGGTCTTGGCGCCGGGGCCGATGGCATGGCACGCCATGCATTTCTTGAAGACGGTCTCGCCCTTGGCGGCATCCGGTTCCGCGAACGCCGTCCCGGCGGTGGCCAACAGCAGCATCGAGGCCAATACGAGTCGCATGAGGCACTCCCTTTTCCGCGCGCGATGCTCCATCACACCGCACTATCCCTTCTTGCCGCTGCCGACGGACGGCCCCGGCCGCGCAAAACAGCCCGCTCGTAGCGAAAAGCGTGCCATCATGAGGGCTTTCCTCACCCGACTCCGCGCTGGCGCGGGCGCGAGATAAACCCCGTTTTTCATTATCATAGCTTCATGCTGGAACCGGATGCGACCTTGAGCCCCTCACCCGCCCCGCCGCTGCTGGTGGTGAAACTGGGCGGCAGCCTGATGCGAGATGCGCCACCGCGCGCCCTGTTGGCGCGTTTGGCGCCACTCAGCGGGGTGGTGCTGGTGCCCGGCGGCGGCGCTCTTGCCGATGGCGTGCGCACCGTCCAGCCCCAATGGGGGCTCGGCGAAGGGGCCGCCCACCGCATGGCGGTGCTGGCCATGGAGCAGATGGCCCATGCTCTGGCCGATCTCGCGCCCGCCCTGCGCCCCGCCCGCACCCTGGCCGGCCTCGCCGCCGCCGGGCCGAGCGCGGCGTTATGGTTTCCCGCGGCAGTGCTGGTGGGCCATCCCGACATCGCCGAGAGCTGGGACATCACCTCCGACAGCCTCGCCTTATGGCTGGCGCGGCAATTGGGCGCCCCGCGCCTGCTGCTGGTGAAGGCGCCGGGAGCCGCCATCCCGCCCGCCGGCGCCGCCACGGATCTTGCCGGCTGGAGCGCCACCGGCCTCGTGGATGCGGCCTTTGCGGGCATGGCATCGGGCTACGAAGGCGATATTGTGCTTGCCGCCGCGGACGATGCGTCCACCCTCGACACCGTCCTTGCCCCTTATGAAGCGGCGGGCAGGACCCACGAACCGTGAAGGGCGAAGGCCCCCATGAGCAAAGTGCCCCCTCCCCGCTGGGCCTGGGCCCTGACGGGTTCCGGCCATTTCTTCACCGAGAGCATGGAGATCATCCGCGACCTGGGAGACGTGGATCTCTTCATCTCCGCCGCCGCCGCCGAGGTGCTGCGCATGTACCGGCAAGACAAGGAGCCGCTGCCGGAGAGCGTCAACATCTATCGTGACGACAGCGCCTCCTCCGCCTCCATCGGCCGCTTCTACCATGGGGAATACCACACGCTGGTGGTCTCCCCCGCCACCTCCAACACCGTGGCGAAGGCGGTCTATGGCATTTCCGACTCCCTGGTCACCAATTGCTTCGCCCAGGCCGGCAAGTGCCGGGTGCCGTGCATCGTGTTCGCCTGCGACAGCGCGCCGGAGCTGATCACCATGGCTCCCGAAGGGCCGGTGCCGGTCTATCCGCGCCGGATCGACCTGGAGAACACGCAAAAGCTCAAGGATTTCGAGGCCACCGCGGTGGCCGAGAGCCTCAGCGAGCTGAAGATCCTCATCGCCCGCCGCCGCGCCGAGCTCGTCGCCGCCGGCCTCGCACCCGCTGCGGGGTGAGGCCATGGCCGAGCGGGTTGCGCTCATCACCGGGTCCCTCGCCGAGCCCCGCATCGCCCGGATCGCCGCGGCGATCGCCGACGAGGCGCTGCATCCGGTGGTCATCAACATCGGCGTGAAGGTGGCAGCGCTGATGACCGCCGAGATCGTCGAACGCCGCCTGAAGCTGCCCGAGGACATCGACCGCGTGGTCATGCCCGGCCGCTTCCGGGGCGATCTCGACCGGCTGGCCGCGCGCTTCGGCATTCCCTTCGCCCGGGGTCCGGAAGAGGCGGCGGACCTGCCGGACTATTTCGGCAAAGGCAAGGGCGCGGCCGATCTCTCCCGCCAGGAGGTGCTGCTGTTCGCCGAGATCGTCGATGCCACCCGCCTGTCGGTGGACGACCTTCTGGCGCGTGCGCGCCGCCTGCGCGCCGACGGCGCCGACGTGATCGACCTCGGCGCTTTGCCGGACGAGCCGTTTCCGCACCTGGAGGAGAGCATCGCCGCCCTGAAGAGCGACGGCTTCAAGGTGAGCGTGGACAGTTTCGACACCGCCGAGCTGGCCCGCGCCACCCGGGCGGGGGCGGACTTTCTGCTCAGCCTCAACGAAACCACGCTCGACATTGCCCGGGAAGGCCCCGCCGTTCCGGTGCTGGTGCCGGCGACCCAGGGGGATCTCGCCTCGCTGATCCGCGCGGTGGAGGCCTGCGAGGCCCGGGGGCAGAGCTTTCTGGCCGATCCGATCCTCGACCCCATCCATTTCGGCTTCACCGCCTCCCTGCTGCGCTATGCGGAGCTGCGGCGGCTGAAGCCGGATATTCCCATTCTCATGGGCATCGGCAACGTCACCGAGCTGACCGATGCCGACACCACCGGCATCAACGCCCTGCTCATGGGGGTGATTTCGGAACTCCATCTCAATGCGGTGCTGGCGGTGCAGGTGAGCCCCCATTGCCGCACCGCCGTGCGCGAGTTCGACCGGGCCCGGCGCGAGTTCTTCGCCGCCCGCGAGGCCCGCTCTTTGCCCCAGGGCTTCGGCGGCGGACTGATGGCGCTGCGCGACCGCAAGCCCTTCACCACCACCCCGGCCGAGGTGGAGCGGCTCGCCGGCGAAGTGACCGACCGCGCCTTCCGCATCGAGGTGAGCGAACAGGGCATCCACGCCTACAATCGCGAGGGCCACCATGTGGCGGAAGAGCCGTTCGGCCTGTTCCCCCATCTCAAGGTGGAGAACGACGGCGCCCATGCCTTCTATCTCGGCGTCGAGACCGCGCGGGCGGAAATCGCCTTCCAGCTGGGCAAGCGCTACGCCCAGGACGAGCCCTTGCACTGGGGCGTCGCCGGGGAGACCGGCGGGCGGGCGGATGCGGCCCATCAATTGACATTCAAGGCGGCCGGCTCGACCCTGCCAGCCAAGCAAAACGCCGATCAGAAAGGCGAATAAAGTGATCCGGGAGACCATCGTCACCACCGCCTCACCGGCGGGCGTGGCCCATATCGCCCCCATGGGCGCGACGCTCACGGCGGGCGGCTATCTGCTGCTGCCGTTCCGCCCCTCTCGCACCCTCGACAACCTCCTGGCCAGCGGCGCGGGCGTGCTCAATTTCACCGATGATGCCCGCGTCTTCGCCGGCTGCGTCACCGGCCGGCGCCGCGATTGGCCCACCCTGCCCGCCGGCGCCAGCGTGCGCCTCGCCGACACCCTCGCCCATGCGGAATTCGTGGTGGAGAAGGTGGAGGACGACCCCGTGCGCCCCCGCTTCCACTGCCGGGTGGTGAACAGCGAGAGCCACGGCCTGTTCCAGGGCCTCAACCGGGCGGTGGCGGCGGTGGTGGAAGGGGCGGTGCTGGTGTCGCGCCTGCATCTGCTGCCCGCCGACGAGGTGGCGCGGGAGATGGCGCGCCTCGCCATCGCCGTGGAAAAAACCGCCGGCCCGGCTGAGCAGGAGGCCTGGGGCTGGCTGGTGGATACGGTGGCCGCGCACCGGGCGCAGGTGGCATCATGAGCGCGGATGTCACCCGGCCCCCCGGCTTTCTCGCCTCGGTCGCCACCCTGAGCGAGATGGAAACGGTGCTGGCGTTCGGCGCCGACATCGTCGATCTCAAGAACCCGGCCGAGGGCGCGCTCGGCGCCTGGGCGCCGGACGAGCTGGAAGAAGCGGTGGCGCGCTGGCTCGCCTCCGGCACCCGCGCCAATCTCAGCGCCACCGTAGGCGATGTGCCGCTGGAGCCCGAAGCGCTGGTCGCCGCCGCCCGCCGCACCGCCGCCACCGGCGTGCCACTGGTGAAGATCGGCTTTCCCACGCCCACCGCGGCCACCCTGGCGCCGTGCCTGGAGGCGCTCGCCCCTCTTGCCCGCCAGCGCCGGCTCATCGCCGTGCTGTTCGCGGATCAGAGGCCGGACATCGACCTCATCCCGGCGTTCGCGGCGGCGGGCTTTGCCGGCGTGATGCTGGACACCGCCGACAAGGCCGCCGGCAGCCTGCGCATCCATCTCGACGAGGCCACCCTCACCCGCTTCGTGGCGGCGGCGCGGGCGCAGCGGCTGATGACCGGCCTCGCCGGCTCCCTGACGCTCGCCGACGTCGCGCCCCTGGCGGCGCTTCACCCCGATTATCTGGGCTTTCGCGGCGCCCTGTGCGCCACAGGCCGCACCGGCGCGCTTGATCCCGAACGCCTCGCCGCGGTCGGCGCGGCCCTCAAAGGCGGCAGCGCAGCCGCCGCCTGAGGCCGCCCCTCAGCGCACCGCCAAAGCGGCGCGGACGGAAGCGTATTCCCGCATCAGCAGGTCGCACAGTTCGGCGGCCGGCAGGGCACGGGCGAGGGGCGCCCCCTGCCCCGCCCATTGGGCGCCGAAGCTGGCATCGCCCGCCGCCTTGGCCGCCGCGTTGAGGGCCTTGCCGGCATCATAGGCCACCGGATAGGCGGCACGCGGCGTATCGAGGGTGGCCGCGAGCGCGGTGAAGCCGTTGGCGAGGCAGCGGGCCGGCCGTCCGGAAATGGCGTCGGTCATCACCGTGTGGAAGGCGGCGGAGCTCGCCAGGGCAGCGCGATGGCCGGCATCCGCCGCGCTTTCCGGGCAGCCGATGAAGGCGGTGCCCAATTGCACCAGCTCAGCCCCGGCGGCGAATGCCGCGGCGATGCCGCCGCCGGTCATGATGCCGCCGGCGGCGATGACCGGAATGGAGAGTTCGCGCGCCAGCACCTGCACCAGGGCCAACGTGGAGAGGCGATCATCGGCGCCGGCAGGATCGAAGATGCCGCGATGGCCGCCGGCCTCATAGCCCTGCGCCACCACCCCATCCATGCCGGCGGCGGCCACCGCCCGCGCCTCGTCCAGGCTGGTGGCGCTCGCCAGCAGCACCACGCCTTCAGCCTTCAGCCGGGTCACCAGATCAGCCGGCGGCAGGCCGAAATGGAAGCTCACCACCGCCGGGCGCTCGGCCACCAGCATCTCGGCCATCTCCGGATCCGCATTGAGGCTGCGGTAGATCTCATGGATCTCGGCGGGCGGGGTGGCGCCGAACCGGGCGAAGGCGGGCGCGAGCGCGGCCAGCCACGCCGCCTCACGGGTTGCATCGCGCACCGCCGGAGCGTGGCAGAACAGATTGACGTTGAAGGGCTTGTTCACCAGCGCCCGGGTCGCGGCGATCATCTTGCGCCCCGCCTGTGCATCCACTGCGCCCAAGGCGATGGAGCCGAGCCCGCCGGCCGCGGCCACGGCCGCGGCCAGCGCGGGCGTGGAGGTGCCCGCCATGGGCGCCTGGATGATCGGAATCTCCATCTGCAGGCGGTGCATCAGCGCGCTCATGGCGGATCTCCCAGCTTTGTCGTTGGCGCCTTCATAGGCCCTGCCGACCGCCCGGGTCCAGCCGCGCGCCCGCCCATCCCAGGATACGGCAGCAGGGCGCGCGCCGTCAGGATGGCTGCCACCACGCGCCGGCGGTCATCGCCGACGGGGCCCGCTTCAGGGTTCCCGAAAGACACCGCCGCCCTCGTGGAGCCGATCGCTGAACCCGAGGCACTCCGCGCGCCGGCGCTCAATCGTACTTGATGTAGGCGAAGCGCAGGTCGTGGGCGGGGGTGCCTTCCAGAGGCGCATCCTCCGCCGCGCCGGGCTGCCACATCACCACCTCCTCGATCTTTTGAGCGAGGGCGAAGTCGCGCACGGTGATGCCCTTGGCATCGTGGGACTGGAGGCGCACCTCCACCCAGGCATAGGAGGCGGTGAGGTCCGGATGGTGCCACGCCGCCTCAGCGAGGTGGCCCACCGTGTTGATCACCATCAGCGTGCCCTTCCAGCTGTTGGTGCGGTAGGTGCGGCGAATCCAGCCATCCTCATAGCGCCAGTGGGGCAGCTCGGCCGCAAGCCGGGCCTCGATCTCAGCGGTCGAAAAGGTCTGCTTGCGGTCGATGCTCATGGGTGCGCTCCCGGGTTGGGCGGAATGCCCGCCCCTCACAGCCCCTTCTGGCGGCGGGTGGCGGTGAGGGTGTTCTGCAAGAGGCAGGCGATGGTCATGGGGCCGACGCCGCCGGGCACGGGCGTGATGAGGCCGGCGATGCCCTGGGCCTCGGCGAAGGCCACGTCGCCCACCAGCTTCGTCTTGCCGTCATCCTTGGCGATGCGGTTGATGCCCACGTCGATCACCGTGGCACCGGACTTGATCCAATCGCCGCGGATCATCTCCGGCCGGCCCACCGCCGCCACCAGAATGTCCGCCTCCCGGCATTCGGCGGCGAGGTCGCGGGTGCGCGAATGGGCCATGGTGACGGTGCAGTCTTCCTTCAGCAGCAGCTGCGCCGCCGGCTTGCCGACGATGTTGGAGCGGCCCACCACCACCGCCTTCAGGCCCGAAAGGTTGCCCACATAATGCTTGAGCAGCATGACGCAGCCGAGCGGCGTGCACGGCACCAGCGCGTCGAGGCCCACCGCCAGGCGGCCGGCATTGACGATGTGGAAGCCGTCCACGTCCTTGGCCGGGTCGATGGCGGCGATCACCTTGGCGGCGTCGATCTGCGCCGGCAGCGGCAACTGCACAAGAATGCCGTTCACCGCCGGATCGGCATTAAGCTTGTTCACCAGCGCCAGCACCTCATGTTCCGAGGTCTCCGCCGGCAGGCGATACTCGAACGAGGCCATGCCCACTTCCGTGGTCTGCGCCGCCTTGTTGCGCACATAGACCTGGCTCGCGGGGTCCTCGCCTACCAGCACCACGGCCAGGCCCGGCTTCACACCATGGGCGCGGCTGAGCTCGGCCACCTCTTCCGCGAGGCGGGCCCGCAGATTGGCGGCAAAGGCTTTTCCATCGATAATCTTGGTTTCGATCACGGAAGACGGTCCCGTTGCTTGCGCCGCCGAGGCGCGGACAACCGAAGAGCCGGCGGGATGAGGCCCCCGCCGAACCCAGGAAGGATGGATCACGCGCCCGCTGCGATTGCAGGCGGGCTCCCAATCCGAGGCTCGCGGGTGTTGTTGGCCGCGCCGCGGCCAAGCGCAATACAAAACCACGCGCAGGCGTCGCAATGCAGCTCGCGCCCCAGCGCGCGAGACTCATTATATGGCAAAAATATTTCTCTTAAAGAAAAATATCAGGATGGGAGCGCAACGCTCGGACCGCGCTGAAACGGGCCCCGGCGCGCGAAACGCTCACCTGTCCGCGCCTCCCAGGCCCGGCGCGCCGAGATGCAGGGCCTGCTCGCCATCCCCATGGCGCTGCCGTTCCAGCAGCGCCACGGCCGCGGCCAAAGGCAGCGGCGGCGCGAACAGATAGCCCTGGGCCTGATGGGAACCGAACGCCCGCAGGAATCGCAGCTGCTCGCGGGTTTCCACCCCCTCCGCCGTCAGGGTGATGCCCAGCGCCCGGCCGAGCCGCACCGTGTATTCGACGATGGAGGCGGCATCCCGCTGCCGGCCGAGGTTCATGATGAAGGAGCGGTCGATCTTGATCTTGGTGATGGGATAGCGCCGCACATGGACCAGCGAGGCATAGCCGGTGCCGAAATCGTCGAGGGCGAAGCGCACGCCCTTTTCCCGCAGCTGCATGAGCACGTCCTGGGCACCGGGCCCGAGATCGATGATGGCGCTTTCCGTCAGCTCCAGCTCCAGCCGCGCCGGATCAAAACCGGTCTCGCGCAGGGTGGCGAGCACATTGTCGACGATGCCGCCGCTGCGCAGGTTATAGGGGGAGAGATTGACCGCCAAAGTCACCCCCGGCAGGGCCTTGGCGTCGGCGCAGGCTGTGCGCAGCACGAAGGCATCCAGCCGGCTGATCAGCCGCGAGCGTTCGGCAATGGGCACGAACTCGCTGGGCAGAATGCGCCCGCGGATGGGGTGATCCCACCGGACCAGCGCCTCGAAGCCGACGATGCGCTCGCTCTCCACATCCACCTGCGGCTGGTAGAGCACCGTGAGCTCGCCATGGTCCAGCGCTTCGGACAGCTCCTTTTCCACCTGGCGCCGGCGAATCTGCGCCTGCTCCATGTGCGGCTCGAACTGCCGGAACACCCCGCCGCCCTCGGCCTTGGCGCGGTAAAGGGCGATATCGGCCAGCCGCATCAGCTCCGCCGCGCTCTCGCCATCGGCGGGCGCGCGCGCGGCGCCGATGGAGGCGGTCACCCGCAGATCCTGGTTTTCCACCGCAACCGGGATCTCGATGACCCCATAAAGGCTCGCAACGAGGCTTTTCAGTTCCTCGTCGCTCTCATAGCGGGCGAACAGAACGAACTCGTCGCCCCCCACCCGGCCGGCGCAGCCGCGCAGACCGAGACAGCTCTTCAGCCGCCGGCCCACCACCCGCAGCAGTTCGTCGCCCACCGCGTGGCCATGGGTGTCGTTGATGATCTTGAAGCCGTCGAGGTCCACATACATCACCGCCAGAGGTCCGACCTGGGCCGGCGGCGCCAGAATCGCCTCCAGCTCAGCGATGAAATGGCGCCGGTTGGCAAGGCCCGTCAGTTGGTCCTCATTGGCCAGATCGCGCGCCAGGGCCTCGCTGGAAGTGAGCGCGCCGGCCAGGCGTCGGGCCCGAACCATCAGGGCGAAGAAGATGGCGCACAGCGCCGCCGCCACGCTGGCCAGCGCCGGCATGGCGCGGGCCAGCAGCCCACCGCCCGGCTGCGCGCCGTGCCAGGTGACCGCCACCTTCCCGCCATCATAGAGATTGGGCAGCAGCAGCGCCTTTTCGTGGCTCTCCACTTCGGCCGCTTTCAAGCCGACATTCTGCACTTCATTAACCCGGAACACGTCGTCCAGCGCCGGCTCGTCCATGACGTCGGCGGCAAGAACGATAAAGGTGGCCGGCTTGCCGGTGGCCGGATCCGTATGCTTGAGGGTCCGCGCCAGCAGCAGCACGCTCTTGCCGCCGCCCACCACCAGCCCCTTGCGCTCGTTCTGGCTGCGCGCCAGCAGACGCAGCAAGGCCGGCCGCAGCGCCTCGAACGTGTCGGTATCCCCCAGCCGGCCATTTTCCGAGGCATAGAGCAGATTGCCCGCGCCATCGGTGACATAGGCATATTCGAGGTCGAAATCCTGCGTCAGCCGGGCGCCCAGGCGACCATGCACATCCTGGAGATCACCGCGAATGACCGCATCGAGGTCGCGCTCCGGCCGCACCGATTCCAGCGCCCGCTCCATGAAACGCTCGTGGACCTGGAACGCCTGCGCCAGCGCGCCCTTCTCCCGCGCGAGGGTGCGCGCATCCTCGCCGCGGGCAGCCAGCAGCAGGATCAGCGCGCCCGCGCCCAACAGGACGACCAGCGCCGCCAGCCCGAACATGAACGAACGCTGTGTACGCGCAGGAATGATCCGGCTCCTTTAAAGCCGCCCAGTATCGCGTGGGGAACGCGACCAAGCCGCAGGTCTGTGCGACTTATGTCGAACAGATCAGGTTTGCGCGCAAGGCATCCTTCCCCAGCAGCTGTGAAAAGCGACTAACCGCCCGCAAACCACCAGGTGGCAAGACCCAGAAACGCCAGGAAGCCAACGCAGTCAGTAACCATAGTCACGAAAACTCCGGAGGCTACCGCCGGATCGAGTTTCAGGCGGGAAATACCCAGCGGTATCAAAATGCCAAACAGGCCCGCCGCCGCCATATTCATGACCAGCGCCGCCGAAATCACGAAGCCCAGGTGCACATTGGCAAACCACAGCGCCGCGATGCCGCCGAGCAGGCAGGCCAGAGCCACCCCGTTGAACAGCCCCACCAGCAACTCGCGGGAGACAATGCGGCGGGCATTGTGGGTGGACAGATCCTTGGTCGCCAGCGCCCGCACCGCCACCGTCATGGTCTGGGTGCCGGCATTGCCGCCCATGGAGGCGACAATGGGCATCAGCACTGCCAGCGCCACCATCTTCTCGATGGTGCCCTCAAACAGAGAGATGATGGAGGCGGACACGAACGCCGTTCCCAGATTCACCACCAGCCACGGCAACCGGCTCCGGGCCGTGTAGGCAACGGTATCAGACAGCTCCTCATCACTGCCCACGCCGGCGAGGGCGCGCAGGTCCTCGTCGGCCTCCTCCTGGATGACGTCGACCATGTCGTCGATGGTCATCACGCCGACGAGGCGGCCCGCGTCGTCCACCACCGGGGCCGAAACCAGGTTGTAGTGCTCGAACCGACGCGCCACCTCTTCCTGGTCCTCGGCCGCCTTCATCACCTGCATCTGGTCGGACTTCACCGCCGTCAACAGCACGTGTCGGCGGGTGCGCAGCAGCCGGTCGAGGGGCACAGCGCCGATCAACCGGTAGCCCGGATCCACCACAAAGATCTCATGGAAGGTGTCCGGCAGGTTGGGGGTTTCGCGCATGTAGTCGATGGCCCGGCCTACCGTCCAGAACGGCGGCACGGCGATGAACTCGGTCTGCATACGCCGCCCGGCGCTGTCCTCGGGATAGTCGAGGGAGCGCTGCAGCGCCACCCGCTCGGGCGCCGGCATATGCTCGAGGATGGCGGCAACATCCTCTTCCGACAGGTCTTCCAGAATGTAGACCGCGTCGTCGGAATCGAGCCCCCGCATGCCCTGCGCCACGGTCTGCGGCGACAGGCCGTGCAGGATCTGGACGCGCACCGTCTCGTCGAGCTCAGTCAGGGCGGTGAAGTCGAAGGCCGGGCCCAGCAGCTCGATCAGCCGGCGGCGTTCATCCCCTTCCAGCGCTTCCAGAAGGTCGCCCATATCGGCTTCGTGGACGTCCTGGGTGAGGACCTTCAGCCGGTCCACATCCCGTTCGCCGATAGCCGCCGAAACGGCTTCGCGGAACGCTTCCGCGATGTTGCCGGCCTCATCCCGCACCACCGGCAGATCATCGGCGCGCTCGGCGTCGGCGAGATGAAGATCCTCGCTCATGGCTGCTCCCGGTTCGGTCGAGATTGGCTGAAAGGGCCCGTCCGCAGCACGGCTGGAAAGGCCGGCAGGGCAACTGCGCGAACGCGCCTGCTCTGGCTCTAGAGGGCCATTGCCGCGAAGGGAAGCGGCAAAACGGGCGAGAATGGAAAGGCGTTGCAACAAAGCGGGACCGAGACTCCCGCGCAACACCTTCATTTCGCCCCGCCTCCCGCTTATGCCAGCGCCGCAATCGCGGTGCGGAGAGCCAGCATGAGTGGGATGACACAACATTGGCCGATGCCGGCCACGGCCTGCCGGCGGCCCCACATCCTGGCCAACGCCCCTCTCCTGGCGGCCCTCGCAATGGCCGCCGGCCTGTGGCTGAGCCCGACCCTCGCCCGCGCTGCCGAGGACTGCCCGGCCGGCGCGCTGGGAACGGCCCGCGTGCTGGACATCGACCCCAAGGGGGTGCGGGTGGGCACCAAGTCGTTCCCCGACACCCTGCCCTTGAAGCCCAAGGAAGTGGTGCTCACCTTCGACGATGGCCCCTGGCCCACCACCACAGCGGCGATTCTCGACGCCCTGAAGGCCGAATGCGTCCGCGCCACCTTCTTCCTCATCGGCCAGAATGCGAAGGCGCGCCCGGCCTTGGTGCGGCGGGAGCTGGCCGAGGGCCACACGCTCGCCCACCATTCCATGACCCATCCGGCGGCAACCCTCGCCAAGCTGCCGTTCGACGCGGCGGTAGCGGACATCAAGAAGGGAATCGCCGCCGACGACGAGGCCGCCTACGGCCGCGCCGCAGGCGCGCCGCGGGTGCCGTTCTTCCGTTTTCCCGGATTCGCCGCGACGCCCGAGCTGTTGGCCTATCTCGACCAGCACGGCATCGCCGTGTTCGGCGCCGATTTCTGGGCCAGCGATTGGAATAAGATGACGCCGGAGCAGGAACTGGAGCTGGTGCTGAAGCGGCTCGATGCGACGGGCGGCGGCATCGTGCTGTTCCACGATACCAAGGCGCAGACCGCGGCCATGATTCCCGCCTTCCTGCGCGCCCTGAAGGATCGCGGCTACAGCATCGTCCACATAGTGCCGAAGGCCTCCGCCCAAGCGGGCTGAGGGCCGGCACCACGTGCCGCAGACGAAACCAGAAACGAAAAAAGGCGGCCGAGGCCGCCCTGTTTCATCTCCGGCTCAGCCGGAAGGCCATTTCCTGGTGCGGACGAGAGGACTCGAACCTCCACGGGTCTCCCCACTAGCACCTCAAGCTAGCGCGTCTACCAATTCCGCCACGACCGCAGTCAGGGATGGCACCGCCGGGGCCCATGGTGTGGACCGCTTCCGGCGGGGCCCATCGTCTAACAGATCGACTCGGGCGCCACAAGAGCGTCATGCGCCCCATTTCAGAAACCGCCCCGGCCTGTGGATGACGGCCGCGCCAGGTGTGGTGACAGCTCTCCGGAATGCCGCGGCCAACAGGCTCTGGACCTGCCGCAGGAATGGTTTATGCCATGCCGATCATGACCACGCTTCCTTCGCCCGCGGCGGTGCCGTTACCGCGCGCCAGCCTCGACACCACCTTCCGCCCGCAGGACCCGGCCGCACCGCCGGTGGAATGGATGGTCAGCGACCGGCAGGTTCCTTATCCCGAGGCCCTGGCCGCCATGGAGGCGCGGGTGGCCGCCATCGCCGATGGCGCGGCGGGCGAGGCGGTCTGGCTGCTGGAGCATCCACCGCTCTACACCGCCGGCACCAGCGCGCGACCGGAAGACCTAGTGGAGCGCCGCTTTCCGGTCTACGAAGCCGGCCGCGGCGGCCAGTTCACCTATCATGGCCCCGGCCAGCGGGTGGCCTATGTGATGCTCGACCTGCATCGCCGCGCGCCCGATGTGCGCCGCTATGTCAGCGCCCTCGAAGCCTGGCTTATCGGCACCTTGTCCGCCTTCAACGTCACCGGCGAGCGGCGGGAAGACCGGGTCGGCGTGTGGGTGCGTCGACATGGGGACGAGGACAAGATCGCCGCCATCGGCATCCGCGTGCGCCGCTGGGTGACGTTCCACGGCATCTCCTTGAACGTGGAACCGGATCTCAGCCATTTCGGCGGCATCGTGCCCTGCGGCGTGCGCGAGCACGGGGTGACCAGCCTGGCCGATATGGGCATCCCGGTGAGCATGCCAGAGGTGGATGCCGTGCTGCGGGTGGCCTTCGAGGAAATCTTCGGCCCCACCCAATTGGCCGCTCCTCTGGTGGGAGCGTAGGGGCGTCGCCCGTGCCCCCGCTGGGGCAGTGGTGCCACTCTTGCGCCGCTGGCAGCCCCGCCATCGCCTCACGGTCCTAAACGCCTGCCATCGCCCCCTTGCATCCCCGTCGCCCTCCGGCTTGACCGGAGGGCCCATCGCTCCGTCGGCGCCGGCCCTGAGGGTGGAAATGGGTGCTCCGGTCAAGCCGGAGCACGACGGCGATGAGGTGGCGAGGGAGCGGAGGGTGATGGGAGCAATATTGCCAACCTCCGTCGCCCTCCGGCTTGACCGGAGGGCCCATCGCACCGCCAAGCGCCGGCCCTGAGGGTGGAAATGGGTGCTCCGGTCAAGCCGGAGCACGACGGCGGTGAGGCGGCGAGGGAACGGAGGGTGATGCGGGGGTGGTCAGCGGGATAACCGGCGCATGCCGGCGATCTCTGCCAGCCGAACGCCGGCCTCAGATGCCGAGCTTCGCCTTCAGGATCTCGTTCAGCGCCTGGGGGTTGGCTTTGCCGCCGGAGGCCTTCATGGCCTGGCCGACGAACCAGCCCAGCATGGTGGGCTTGGCCTGAACCTGGGCCACCTTATCCGGATTCTTGGCGATGATCTCGTCCACCACCTTCTCGATGGCGCCCGTATCCGTCACCTGCTTCATGCCCCGCGCTTCAACCACCACCTTGGGGTCGCCGCCTTCAGTATAGATGATCTCGAACAGGTCCTTGGCGATCTTGGACGAGATGGTGCCCTCGGCGATGAGGTCGAGGATGGCGCCGATCTGCTCCGGCGTCACCGGCGAGGTGGTGACGTCCTTGCCGTCCTTGTTCAGCCGGCCGAACACTTCGTTGATGACGAAATTGGCCGCCGCCTTGCCATCGCGCCCGCTGCCATCGCGCCCCTTGGCCACCTTCTCGAAGAAATCGGCGGTGTCGCGCTCGGCCACCAGCACGCCGGCGTCATAGGCCGAGAGGCCGTAATCGGCGATGAAGCGGGCCTTCTTTTCGTCGGGCAGCTCGGGCAGATCCTGCTTCAGATCACTGACGAACTCGGCCTTGATGTCGAGCGGCAGCAGGTCCGGATCGGGGAAATAGCGGTAGTCGTGCGCCTCTTCCTTGGAGCGCATGGACCGCGTCTCACCCTTGTTGGGGTCGAACAGGCGGGTCTCCTGGTCGATGGCACCGCCATCCTCCAGAATCTCGATCTGCCGGCGGGCCTCCACCTCGATGGCCTGGCCGATGAAGCGGATGGAGTTGACGTTCTTGATTTCGCAGCGGGTGCCCAGCGGCCCGCCCGGGCGACGCACGGAAACGTTCACGTCGGCCCGCAGATTGCCCTTCTCCATGTCCCCGTCGCAGGTGCCAAGGTAGCGCAGGATGGTGCGCAGCTTGGTCACATAGGCCTTCGCTTCCTCCGAGGAGCGCAGATCGGGACGCGACACGATCTCCATCAGCGCCACGCCGGACCGGTTGAGGTCCACGAAGCTCTGAGTGGGGGAAAGATCATGGATGGACTTGCCCGCGTCCTGCTCCAGATGCAGGCGCTCGATGCCCACCGCGATGGCCTCGCCGTCGGGCAGGTCCACGGTCACCTCACCCTCGCCGACGATGGGGTATTTGAACTGGCTGATCTGATAGCCCTGCGGCAGATCCGGATAGAAATAATTCTTCCGGTCGAACACCGAATGCAGGTTGATCTGCGCTTTGAGGCCAAGGCCTGTGCGCACCGCCTGGGCCACGCATTCCTTGTTGATCACCGGCAGCATGCCCGGCATGGCGGCATCCACCAGCGAGACATGGTCGTTGGGCTCGCCACCGAAAGCGGTGGAGGCGCCGGAAAAGAGCTTGGCATTGGAAGCGACCTGGGCATGCACCTCCATGCCGATCACCACCTCCCAGTCGCCGGTGGCGCCATGGATGAGCTTCTTGGCGTCGGCGGGCCGCGTATGAACCGTCATCGTCGTCCTAATCCGTAGTGCGGCAGTGCCGCATGATGCTGCGGTTTCCACTACTCCCCCAGTCGCCGTGCTGGCAACCACTGCCGGCATCCGCAGCCTGCGGGAAGAGCTCGAGCACTCTGTTTCCATATGGGCGCCCGGCACGGGATTGCGAGCCCGTCCGTGCCGCCCTGTCCTCGGGGTCCGTCGCGACACCCGGGTGCGCAGACGGCCCGCGCGCCATGCGCCGCAAGACGGGCAGCTCACCGGAAAAATGCTGCAACATCACATTCGTGCCGTCACCCAGCGGCAGTATCCGCCTTGATTCACAAGGCGCCTGGGCAAAGCCGGGCGGCCGGTAGCGGAGCCCTCCTTTTTCAGCCATGTCGTTCATTTCTGGAAGACACAACTCAAGAAGGCGGCTAGGACGGCCGCTTCAAGACATCACCTCAGGTGACCTGCGATTCCCCGCGCCGATACAATGCGGTTGGGGACGGGATGGAACGGACCAGAAATGACGCAGGAGGAGCACACGGCGCGGTCGGCGCAGGGCGCGAGCCCCACCGCACGGCCCGAGGCGCGCGTGGTGCTGATGCTACAGGGGGCGGCATCCCGCTTTCATGGCGCGCTCGGCAAGGCGCTGGCGCAGCGGGGCGCGGAGGTCCTCAAGATCAATCTGTGCGCGGCGGAATGGGCCTTCTGGCCCGGCCGCGCCCGCAGCTATCGCGGCCGGCCGGACGCGTGGCCCTCCCATATCCAACGGCAGATGCGCGATCTCGGCGTGACTGACTTGGTGCTGTTCGGCGATTGCCGTTTCTATCACGCGGAAGCCATCAAGGCCGCGCGGCCGCTCGGCATTCGCCTGCATCTGTTCGAGGAAGGTTATCTGCGGCCCAATTGGATCACGCTGGAGCATTCCGGCGTGAACGCCCATTCGGACCTGCCGCGCGATCCCGAGGCGATCCGCGCGGAGGCGGACCGCCTGGGCCCGGAGCCCGAGCCCCTGCCCTTCAGCGACCGGTTCGCCCTGCGCGCCCTGTGGGACGTGGCCTGGAACACCAACCTGCTGGCCGGCTGGCCGCTCTATCCCCACTACCGCCGCCACACCGTCATCCACCCCATCGTCGAATATGCCGGCTGGCTGCGCCAGTTCGCCCGCACCGGTGCCATGGGCCGCCATGATGCCGCCGCGCGCGCCGCCCTCACGGCCTCCGGCGCGCCTTATTACGTGCTGCCGCTGCAGTTGGACGGTGATTTCCAGATCCGTGTGCATTCCAACTTCCGCGACATGGGCGAAGCCACGGAGCTGGTATTCGCCTCGTTCGCCCGGTCGGCGCCGCCCGACAGCCGCCTGCTGGTGAAGCGCCACCCCTTCGACGTGACGCTGCACGACCGTCAGCGTGAGATCCTGGCCCTGGCGGCCCGCCACGGCCTTGCCGAGCGGCTGACCTTCATTGAAACTGGCGACATCCAGCCGCTGATCGCCGGCTCCGCCGGTGTCCTGGTGGTGAACTCCACATCGGCTGGCATCGCGCTGGAGGCGGGCATTCCCCTGAAGGTTCTGGGCCGTGCGACCTACGACATTCCCGGCCTCGCCTTCCAGGGGCCCCTCGACGCCTTCTGGACCGAGGCCACCGCCCCCGATGCCGCCCTCTGGCAAGCCTATCGCCGGGTGGTGATCGCCCGCACCCAGGTCAACGGCGGCTTCTTCTCCCACGACGGCATCGCCCACGCCGTCGCCGAGAGCGCCCGGCGCATCTGGTCGACCCCCGCGCCGAAGGGCAGAGCTCAGTCATCCCAGCCGCTCGGTGGAACCCAGCCATGAGCAGCGGCCGCGCGCCGGGCCATGTGGTCATCACCGGCGCCTCCGGTGGGCTCGGCGCCGCCCTTGCCCGCCGCTATGCGGCGCCCGGCACGCGGCTGCTGCTGCTGGCCCGCGACGCCGCGCGCCTGCAGCAGGTGGCCGCCGACTGCACCGCACGCGGCAGTGAGGTTGCCTGGCACAGTTGCGATGTGCGTGACGCAGCGGCCCTCGGTGCCCTGCTCCAGACCGCCGATGCCGCCAGCCCGGTGGATCTCGTGATCGCCAATGCGGGAATCGAGGCCAGCCTCGGGCCGGGTGGCGCGCCGGAGCCCTTGGCGGCAGTGCAGGCACAAATCGACGTCAATCTGGCCGGCGCGCTGGGCTGCATTCTGCCACTGCTGCCGGCCATGCAGGCGCGCCGCCGGGGCGGGCTCGTGCTCATTTCCTCCCTCGCCGCGCTGGAACCCCTGGCGGACCAGCCGACCTATTGCGCCACCAAGGCAGCCCTTCTGACCTGGGGAGAGGCCGCCCGGCCCTGGCTCAAGCGCTTCGGCATCCAGGTGACAGTGGCCTGCCCGGGCTTCATCGCCACCGGCATGAGCACCCGCTACACCGGCTGGCGCCCGTTCGAATGGAGCGCCGACAAGGCCGCCGGCACGATCGCCGCGGCGGTGGCGAAGGGCCGGTCCCGCATCAGCTTTCCCTGGCCGCTGGTGGCGCTGATCCGCCTCGGCAAACTGGCGCCCGGGCCCCTGCGCGAATGGGTCCGCGACCTGCTGTTCAAGGTGGACGTGGCGTCCTGAAGCCGCGCCCCTCGCCCACCCGCTAGGCGGCGCGCGTCAACAGCTGCGGCGCCAGGCGCCGGCACACCTCGGCCACTTGCAGGAGCAGTGGCGCCATGGCCGAGGTCTTGCGCCAGAGCAGGCCGATCTGGCGGCTGGGATGGGAATCGACGAAATCCAGAAGGTGGATGTTCTCGGTGACCTGAGGCTGCCCCTTGATGGCCAGCATCGGCAACAGGGTGATGCCGGCCCCGGCCACCACCATCTGCCGCAGCGTTTCCAGGCTGGTGGCGCGAAACTCCGTGTTCTCGCGCGCACCGGAGAGGCGGCACACGTCCAGGGCCTGATCCCGCAGGCAATGGCCGTCCTCCAGCAGCATCAGATTGTGCTGGCCCAATTCGTCGAGATGCAGCGTATCGCGCTTGGCCAGGGCATGGTCGCCCGGCACCGCCAGCAGGAAAGGTTCCTCGAACAGGAACTCCGCGTGCAGATGGGGTTCGTGCACCGGCAAGGCGAGAAAGGCCGCGTCCAGGGTGCCGGCGGCGAGGCGGGCGATCAGATTGGCGCTCTTCTCCTCGAACAGCAGCAATTCCAGCTGCGGGAAGCGCGCCCGGATCATGGGCACCACATGGGGTAGAAGATAGGGCCCGAGGGTGGGAAACACGCCGAGCCGCAGGGTGCCGCCCTCGGCCGCGCCGCTGCGGCGGGCGGCCTCCTTCATCTCATCCACTTCGTTGAGAATACGCCGGGCCCGTTCCACGGCATCGCGACCGGCTGGAGTGAGCATCACCTTGCGCGGCGCCCGCTCCACCAGCGCGACACCCAGCTCGTCCTCGAGCTTGCGGAGCTGCATGGAAAGCGTGGGCTGGCTGACATGGCACGCCTCCGCCGCCCGCCGAAAATTCCGGTGGTCGGCCAGCGCGATCAGATATTGCAGCTCACGCAGGGTCATATGCGGTCAGCGCGGGGCGGTGAAGTGCCGGCCCCCGTTACAACGGGCGCCGGCACAAGATCACGCCGCCTTGGTCTCCGCCTTGGGAGCGGAGGTGCGGATCAGGTGGTCGAAAGCGGCGAGGGAAGCCTTCGCCCCTTCGCCCATGGCGATGATGATCTGCTTGTAGGGCACGGTGGTGCAGTCGCCGGCGGCGAACACGCCGGGCACCGAGGTCTGGCCGCGATCGTCCACCAGGATCTCGCCGCGGGGCGAAAGATCCACTGCGCCCTTCAGCCATTCGGTGTTGGGCAACAGACCGATCTGCACGAAGATGCCTTCCAGCTCCAGCTTGTGGGTCTCGCCCGTGGTGCGGTCCTCATAGACAAGGCCGTTCACCTTGGACCCGTCGCCGGTCACCTCCGTGGTCTTGGCGGAGACCTTGATGTCCACGTTGGGCAGGCTCTTCAGCTTGCGCTGCAGCACCTCATCGGCGCGAAGCTTGGAGTCGAACTCAAACAGCGTGACATGGGCCACCACGCCGGCGAGGTCGATGGCCGCCTCGACACCGGAATTGCCGCCGCCGATCACCGCCACGCGCTTGCCCTTGAACAGCGGGCCGTCGCAATGGGGGCAATAGGCCACGCCCTTGGTGCGATAGGTGTCCTCGCCAGGCACGCCCATCTGCCGCCAGCGGGCGCCGGTGGAGAGGATGACGCTCTTCGCCTTGAGGCTCGCGCCATTGGCGAGCTCGATGGCGATCAGATCCTCGCCGGGCACCAGCTTGACGCCCTTCTGCAGGTTCATGATCTCCACGTCATACTCACGCACATGCTGTTCCAGCGCGGCGGCGAGCTTCGGCCCCTCGGTGTAGGGCACGGAGATGAAGTTCTCGATGGCCATGGTATCCAGCACCTGGCCGCCGAACCGCTCGGCGGCAACGCCGGTGCGGATGCCCTTGCGGGCGGCATAGATGGCGGCCGCGGCGCCGGCCGGGCCACCGCCCACCACCAGCACGTCGAACGGATCGAGGGTGGCGAGGCGCTTGGCCTCCCGCTCCACCGCGCCGGTGTCGAGCTTGGCGACGATCTCCTCGACGCCCATGCGGCCCTGGCCGAACACTTCGCCGTTCAGATAGATGGTCGGCACCGACATGACCTGGCGCGCGTCCACCTCGGTCTGGAACAGGGCACCGTCGATGGCCACGTGCTGCACCTTGGGGTTCAGCACGGCCATGAGGTTCAGTGCCTGCACCACGTCCGGGCAGTTCTGGCAGGACTGGGAGAAATAGGTCTCGAACTTGAAGTCGCCGTCGAGGCCCTTGATCTGGTCGATGATCGCCTGCTCGACCTTGGGCGGATAGCCGCCGGTCTGCAGCAGCGCCAGCACCAGCGAGGTGAATTCGTGGCCCATGGGCAGGCCAGCGAAGGTCA
Source organism: Xanthobacter sp. NM-25 (assembly GCF_022138605.1). Lineage (GTDB taxonomy): Bacteria > Pseudomonadota > Alphaproteobacteria > Rhizobiales > Xanthobacteraceae > Xanthobacter. The sequence continues at coordinate 48,828 of NZ_JACBFS010000008.1, read as the reverse complement.
GGTGGATGTCCTGGCCGGGGCTGCTGAGGGCGAAGGACGGGACGCGCGCATCGGCGCCGCGCACCTCTTTCAGGGAAATCTTTTCGGAGAGCGGAACGATGTCGTTCAACAGGTCCATCATCTCCTTGGACCTGGCGCCGTCGTCCACATAAGCGGTGATCTCGATCGGCCGGACCACCCGCTCCAGATAGGCCTTGAGTTGGGCTTTCATCGTCTCGTCAAGCACGGGCAATCCTCCGGAATGGGGGTAAAGAACTCCCGCGCGCCGGGCGCGGCGGGGGCGCGGCCCTCCCCGGAGGGGAAGGCCGCAGGGTCGGACGATCAGATCTTGCCGACGAGATCGAGGGACGGGGCCAGGGTCTTCTCACCCTCGTGCCACTTGGCCGGGCACACCTCGCCGGGGTGGGCCGCCACATACTGCGCGGCCTTCACCTTGCGCAGCAGGTCGGCGGCGTCACGGCCGATGCCCTCGGCGGTGATCTCGACGGCCTGGATCACACCATCGGGATCGACGATGAAGGTGCCGCGATCAGCCAGGCCCTGGCCGGGACGCAGGACCTCGAAATTGGTCGAGATCTCGTGGTTGGGATCGCCGAGCATGGTGTACTTGATCTTGGCGATGGTGTCGGAGGTGTCGTGCCAGGCCTTGTGGGTGAAGTGGGTGTCGGTGGACACCGAGTAGATCTCCACGCCGAGCTTCTGGAACTCCGCATAATGGTCGGCCACGTCGCCGAGCTCGGTGGGGCAGACGAAGGTGAAGTCGGCCGGGTAGAAGAAGAACACGGCCCACTTGCCCGCGAGGTCGGCGTCGCTCACCTCGATGAACTTGCCATCCTTGAAAGCCTGGGTCTTGAAAGGCTTGATCTTGGTATTCACGAGAGACATGACAATTCCCTGAGTCAGGTTGCGGTGCAGAAGGGCCGAAGCCTTCGCGAAGCAACATATGGTGACGATCGGGATAAATGAAATAGATAAATTCGTCATATTTGATAGTCTGGACCTATCAAATTAACCCCAACCCTCTGATATTCCAGCATCCACGTCGGTGCACCGGCGATCATGAGCCGGCGTCTTGCCACATCGCTGCTGTGCGGCAGAACGGCGCAGAGCAATGCGCGCCGTTCTGCCGTGAAATGTCATGTATGCAAGGCCGGTCCGTTGCCCGCGAATGCGCCAGTCGCAATGACCGGAGACGAACGGGATACCGCCTGCTCAACCGGCGCGGGGGCGCCGCCCGCGGGGCAACAGCACCAGCAGGGCGCCGGCCAGCACCAAGGCGATTCCCGCCGCCGCGCTGAGGGTCCAGTGGAACGCCTCGAACACCGTGGACAGCGCCAGCGCCACCAGCGGAAACAAGACGGTGGTGTAGCCCGCCCGGCTGGGGCCGATGCGGCGGATCAGCACCAGATAGGCGGCGAAGCCCACCAGGGTCTGCGCCAGCACCAGATAGGTGAGCGAGCCGAGGTAGCGCACGTTCCACTCCACGATGAAGGGCTCGCCCCGCGCCACCGCCAGCGCCGCCATGATGATGCAGCCATAGACGAAGCCCCACGCATTCATGGACGCCAGCGGACAGCCGCGTCGCGCCGCCACCCCCGACAGCAGGCTGCCCACCGAGAACGACAGCGTGCCCACCAGGCTCAGCATGAGGCCGGTGCCGAGCCCGCCGGCCCCTTCCCCGGCGCCGATGGACGGACCGAACACCAGCGCCAGTCCGGCCACCCCCGCCAGCGCCCCCAGGGCGACCCGCGGATGCAGCGGCACCTTGAAGAAGACGGCCGACAACAGCGGGATGAACACCGCCGCCAAGGCGAACACCACCGAGAGCAGCCCCGACGGCAGGTAGTAGCCGGCATGGTAGAAGGTGACGAAGTTCACCGAGAACAGGCTGGCCCCCATGGCCAGGAACAGCAAATGGTCTCGCCAGGGAAAGCGGATGCGGCCACGGGTGATCAGCAGCACCGCGAACATCACCGCTGAGGCCACCAGAAAGCGCCAGACCCCCGACACCTCCGGCGCCACCACGCCCAGCTGCAGGCGCAGCGGCAGCCACCCCGTGCCGAAGATGAGCACGGTCACGACATAAAGCAGGAGCTCCGCGGCACCGAGCGGCGCATCCTGCGGTGAGCGGGCGGATGACATGAGGCAACTCCCAGATGGAGGCGACGCTGCGCCCCCACGCGCGGACACGCCCGCCCCGGACCGGCGCGGACGCTCCATCGTTTACGCAAAAGACCTGTGAGGCTGCCGCGGCGGCCGTCCCTGCCGGCCCGCAACCGTCGGCATGAAACCGCACCCCCAGCGGCGCGGAGGGACAATCGTCGAAACGGGGACCAGCAAAGCCGAAAACGGTTGAATGCCACCATGCTAACTGCGCATGGCAGAGCCGCGATCACGGCAGATCAGTAGGCCAGCTCCGAAAAGATGGGCTCCACCGAACCTGACCAATCACCATTGAAATGCTCAAGCCAGACCTCCGCCGGCGAACGACCGGAGAAGACGGCTTCCTCAAGCGGCTGGAGGAAGCGGGTTTCATCGCGCCCCTGGCGATCGTAGAAGCCGCGCCGCTTCAGCCCCGCCTCGGCCAGCACCAGGGCCTGGCGCGCCACCTCGCGCAGCTTCTGGCCGCGAATCTCCGCGTGGAGGGCCAGCCGTGGCACGTCATCGCGCAGCTGCTGGCGCTCGTCCTCCGTCCAGTCCTTCACCAGATTCCATGCAGCATCGAGGCTCTGCTGGTCGTAGAGCAGGCCAACCCAGAAGGCCGGCAGGGCGCACAGCTTGGCCCAAGGGCCGGCATCGGCGCCGCGCATCTCCAGGAAGCGCTTCAGGCGCACTTCCGGGAAGATGGTGGAGAGGTGGTTGATCCAGTCGGCGAGCGTCGCGCTCTCCCCCGGCAGCGCCGGATGCCGGCCGGCCAGAAGATCCCGGAAGGAGGAGCCGGCCACGTCGATGTAGCGGTCGCCACGCTTCACGAAATACATAGGCACATCAAGCGCATAGTCCACGTACCGCTCGAAGCCGAACCCGTCCTCGAAGGCGAACGGCAGCATGCCGGACCGGGCCGCGTCCGTATCGCGCCAGATTTCCGAGCGGAACGAGAGGAAGCCGTTGGGCCGGCCCTCGGTAAAGGGGGAGTTGGCGAACAGCGCGGTGGCCACCGGCTGCAATGCCAGGCCCACCCGCATCTTCTTCACCATGTCCGCCTCGCTGGAGAAGTCGAGGTTGGCCTGCACGGTACAGGTGCGGAACATCATGTCGAGGCCCAGCTTGCCCACCTTGGGCATGTAGTTGGACATGATCTTGTAGCGGCCCTTGGGCATCACCGGGGTCTCGGAGCGGCTCCACTTGGGGCTCATGCCGATGCCGAGGAAGCCGATGCCCAGCGGCTCCGCCACTTCCCGCACCTGGGCGAGATGGGCGTTGAGCTCCGCACAGGTCTCGTGGATGGTGGTGACCGGCGCGCCGGACAGCTCGAACTGTCCGCCCGGCTCCAGCGAAATGGCGCCGCCGCCGGTGACGTCGGCAAGGCCAATGATCACGTCGCCTTCCATGATCGGCTCCCAGCCGAGCAGCAGGCGCATGCCTTCCAGCAGCTTGCGGATGCCTTTGGGCCCCTCGTAGGGCACCGGCTCATGACGGGCGAGGGTGAAGGGGATCTTCTCGTGCTCGGTGCCGATACGGAAGGCGCTTTCCCGTTTGCACCCCTTTTCAATCCAGGCAACCAATTCGTCGCGCGCGGAAATGGGGGTCGCGTCGGTGGTATCGCGGGCCATACGGGCAATCTCTTCAAAGCAACGGGCGCGCGACCATACACGCCCGCCTCGCCAAGGCAAACGGTGCGGTTTCCTTGGCCCTGCCCGGTGCCTTCGATGGCGTCTCCGCGGGCGGCGCGGCGCGCGAGGCCGCCCCCTCAGCCGGCGATGGGCCCCTCGTGCTTGCGCACGGCGGAGAAGGCCAGAACGGTCAGCGGCGTCGCCAGCAGAATGCCCAGCGGGCCCAGCAGGCTGCCGAACACCACCACCGAGAACAGGGTGACCGCCGGCGGCAGCGACACCATGCGCTGTTGCAGCAGCGGGGTGATGAGATTGCTCTCGGTTTGCTGCACCACCACGAACACGAGCAGCGTCCACAAGGCCGAATCGACCCCGAGGGTCAGCGCGATCAGCAGCGCGGGAACCGCAGCCACCACCGGCCCCACCATGGGCACGAACTCCGCCAGGCAGGCAAACAGCGCCAGCGCCAGAGACGATGGAATGCCCAGAATCGTGAGGCCGATGAAGGTGAGCGCCCCCACCACGATCATGGAGATGACCTGCGCCTTCAGGAAGCCGCGCAGGTCGGCCGCGATGATGCCGAGGCGCCGCGCCACCGCGGGGCGTTCCGCCTCGACCCACAAGCCGAGGAAGAGATTGCGGTACAGCTTCGGCTCCACCGCGAAATAGAGCCCGCCGACCACCACCAGGAACAGGCCAAGCAGCAATTGGAACACGTTGCTGGTGAGGCTCTGCATCACCAGCAGAATGGTGTCGCTGGACGGCGCCGCCGCCTCCACCCGCTGCAGCAGGTCCGGCATCACCCCCTTCAGATGGAAACGTTGCTGGAACACCTCCCACGCCCCGGGCAGATCCTGCAGGAGCTCGGCCACCTGAACCTGCACGGTGGAGCCGAACAGATAGCCGGCCAGCATCAACCCGCACAGCAGCAGCAGCGCCACCGGGAACACCGCATATTGCTCCTGCAGGCGCGTGACCCGCGCGAAGGGAACGGCCATGGCATGCAGCGCAACCGCCACCAGGATGGCCGCGAACACCATGAGGAACACATCCACCACCTGCCACGCCAGATAGAGCGTTCCCGCCACCACCACCGCGATCGCGACCCTGCGCACCACGCTCCAATCCGACGGCATCTACAGTCCCTTCCCCATGTCCGGCGCGCCCCTGCCGCCCCGGTCTTCACCAGAACTATAGCGGCAAATCTTACCGCTGCGGCAGGCCTCACAGCCACCGGCGGACGCTATCCCCCGGCAAACCGCGACGCCAGCGCCAGCGGCCATCAGCGCGCGGCGTCGTGCGGCAGCGCGCCGGGCAGCGCGATGGTCTCGAAATACTGCTTGGCATATTCGTAGAAGACGGCGGAGGCGAAGTGCAGGCCCGCCCCGGCCCGCACCATGAGCCCGAAGCGGTTGCTCGGCAGCCCCGCGTCGGCCAGCGGCCGGAACAGCAGCTCGCCCCGGCGGATCTCGTTCTCCGCGCCCAATGGCGTCATCACCGAGGCGTAATGGCCGCGCAGCGCCAATTCCACCAGCATGCGGATGGAATCCACCTCCACCAGCGGCCGCCGCACCGGCGCCAGTTGATCCAGGAACGGCTCGATGACGGTGCGGATGGAAATCTCCGGCTTGCCCACCGCCAAAGGGTGCGGCAGGCAGGCGGCAAGCGTCAGTTCCGGCAGTTGCGCCAAGGCATGGTCCGGCCGCATGACGATGCCGATGGGCAGATCCCGCCGCACCGCGATATCGATGCGCCGGGGCGCGCCGGCGACGAAGCCGAAGCCCACGTCGATCCGCTCATCCAGCAGCCGCGCCATCACCTCGGCAGAAGAGACGACTGCCACATCCAGCGACAGGCGCGGATAGCGCCGGCCGAACACGTCCAAGAGCGGCGGCAGCACCGAGAGGCCGATGCTCTCGGCGGCGCCGATCCGCACCGTTCCGGTGCGCAGGCCGCGCAGCATGTCGAGCTCGGACACCGCCGCCTCCAGCGGCCCGGTGAGGCGGCGGCTGTGGCGATAGAGGATCTCGCCGGCCGGCGCCAGCTTCAGCCGCCGCCCTTCCCGCTGGAACAGCGCGAGCCCCAGGGCGTCCTCCAGCTGCGCGACCTGCCGCGTCACCGCCGAGGAGGCCACATTGAGCCGCCGCGCCGCCTCACGCACCGAGAGGTGCTCGGCCACCGCATTGAAATAGATGAGGGAGGGCTGGTGGAACACCCGTGCCAGCAGCGCCGGCGACAGGGCCTGCTCCCGCGGCCGGGCGGGCTTTGCCCCTGCCCGCGCGCCCTCTGCGGCGTCCCCCATGCCCCAAGCTCCCCGGGCAGCCCGTGCCCGCGCCATCCGCGCGGGAGGGGTGCTGCCGAAATGGCAGCGTAGCGTTCTGCAATCGGAAATATCAAGCACCACCGAATTGCGTCATCTTGGCTTACCGATACGCCGCCGCATCGTCCCGCGCCGCCCCTGGCGCCGCCGATTGTTGCGGCGTTTGAAGTGGTTGGCGCACCACGGCCGCGGCCGGCGGGTGGGTTTCGGGGGGGCAAGATGGATCTCAACACGGTCACCGCTCTGGCGCGGCCGCGCAGCCGCGCGGAGCTGCCGCCCCCCGAGGCCGGCGACGCCTTCGTCGCCGGCGGCACCTGGCTGTTTTCCGAGCCCCAGCGCCAGCTCCGCCGGCTGGTGGATCTTTCCGGCTTCGATTGGGCGCCGCTGAAGGCCGACGACACCGGCCTCACCCTCGCCGCCACCTGCACGGTGGCCACCCTCGACGGCTTCGAGGCGCCGGCGGCATGGCGGGCGGCACCGCTCATCGGCCAGTGCTGCCGGGCCTTCCTCGCCTCGTTCAAGATCTGGAACATGGCGACAGTGGGCGGCAACATCTGCATGTCGCTGCCCGCCGGGCCCATGACCTCCCTCACCACCGCCCTGGAAGGCACCTGCCACATCTGGACCGCGGACGGCGGCGAACGGCAGCTGCCGGTGGTGGAGTTCGTGCGCGGCCCCCTCGACAACGCCCTCCGGCCCGGCGAGGTGCTGCGCGCCATCACCCTGCCCGCCCGCACCCTGCGCCGGCGTGCCGCCTTCCGCCGCGCCTCGCTATTCCCTCTCGGCCGGTCCGGCGTGCTGCTGATCGGCACCCATGACGCCGCGCCCGAGGCAGCGCAGGCCTTCACCCTCACCATCACCGCCGCGACGGTGCGGCCGGTGCAGTTCACCTTCCCCGCCCTGCCGCCGGCGGCGGAGCTGGCGGCGTACGTCGCCGCGCTCCCGGACGCGCTCTATTACGATGATGCCCATGGCCGCCCCGACTGGCGCCGGCACATGACGCAGCTGTTCGCCGCCGAGATCCACACCGAACTGGCGGAGGGGCGGCCATGAGCTTTCTCGTCAATGGCGAAACCTTCACCGCAAGCCCCCGCCCCGGCCAGTGCCTGCGCACCTTCCTGCGCGATCTCGGCTGGTTCGGCGTGAAGAAGGGGTGCGATGCGGGGGATTGCGGCGCCTGCACCGTGCATGTGGACGGCCGGCCGGTGCACAGCTGCCTTTTCCCGGCCTATCGGGCGGAGGGACACGCCGTCACCACCATCGAGGGCCTCGCGGGGGCGGACGGGCTCCATCCCATGCAGCAGGCCTTCATGGATGCCCAGGGCTTCCAATGCGGCTTCTGCACCGCCGGCATGGTGATGACCGCCGCCAGCCTCGACCAGGCCCAAAGGCGCGACCTGCCGGCCGCCCTCAAGGGCAATCTGTGCCGCTGCACCGGCTATCGCGCCATTGCCGATGCCATCGCCGGCATCCGCCATGTAGAGCCCAACGGCGGCTGCGGCCATAACGCCCCGGCCCCGGCGGCGGCGGATATCGTCACCGGCCGCGCCCGCTTCACCATGGATGTGGCGCCCGAAGGCGCGCTTTCCGGCCTGCTGCACATGAAGCTGCTGCACGCGCCTCTGGCCTCCGCCCGCATCGTCTCCATGGACACCACGGCGGCGCGCGCCGTGCCCGGCGTGGTGGCGGTGCTGACCGCCGCCGATGCGCCGGAGCACCTTTATTCCTCCGCCCGCCACCATCACCCCACCGACGATGTGGACGATACCCGCGTGCTCGACACCGTGGTGCGCTTTGCCGGCCAGCGCATCGCCGCCGTGGTGGCGGAAACCGAAGCCGCCGCCGAGGACGCCCGCGACCGGATCGAGGTGATCTACGAACCCCTGCCCGCGGTGTTCGATCCCGAGGCGGCCATGATGCCCGGCGCGCCGCAGGTGCACGACAAGGGCGGCGCTTCCCGCATCGCCAATGCCGCCCGCAACATCGTGGCCGAGGTGCATGGCCACGTGGGGGACGTGGGCCAAGGTTTCTCTGATGCCGAAGTGCTGCACGAAGGCACCTACGAGACCCAGCGGGTGCAGCATGCGCACCTGGAAACCCACGGCGCCATCGGCTGGCGCGGTGCCGACGGGCGGCTGAACCTGCGCTCCAGCACCCAGACCCCGTTCCTCACCCGCGACGCCCTCGCCACCTTGTTCGACCTGCCGCGGGAGCAGGTGCGGGTGTTCTGCGAGCGGGTAGGCGGCGGCTTCGGCGGCAAGCAGGAGATGATCACCGAGGACATCGTTGCCCTGGCTGTGCTGAAGACGGGACGCCCGGTGAAGCTGGAATTCACCCGGCCGGAGCAATTCTCCGCCTCCACCACCCGCCACCCCATGCGCGTGCGGGTGAAACTGGGGGCGCGGCGCGACGGACACCTCACCGCCATGGAGATGCACGTGGTGTCGGACACCGGCGCCTATGGCAACCATGCCGGCGGCGTGCTGTTCCACGGCGCCAACGAGTGCCTCGCCCTCTATCGCTGCGCCAACAAGAAGGTGGACGGCTATGCGGTCTACACCAACAACCCGCCGAGCGGCGCCTTCCGCGGCTATGGCCTGAGCCAGACCATCTTCGCGGTGGAATCGGCCATGGACGAGCTGGGCCGGGCGCTGGGCATCGACCCGTTCGCCCTGCGCCGGCTCAATGTCATCCGCCCGGGCGACCCCATGGTCGCCTATGACGAACACCCCCACGACGTGGAATATGGCAGCTACGGCCTCGACCGCTGCCTCGACCATGTGGAAACGGTGCTCAGCGCTGATGCCGAGCCGGCACCGGAAGGCTGGCTGGTGGGCTCAGGCATGGCCGCAGCCATGATCGACACCATTCCCCCGCGCGGCCACCAGTCCCACGCCGCCCTGCGGCTTCTGGCCAACGGCACCTATGAACTGAAGGTGGGCACGGCCGAATTCGGCAACGGCACCACCACGGTGCATCTGCAGATCGCCGCCACGGTGCTGAACACCACGCCCGATCGCATCCGCATCCGCCAGTCGGACACCGACCACGTGGCCCACGACACCGGCGCCTACGGCTCCACCGGCACCGTGGTGGCGGGCCTTGCCACCCAGCGCGCCGCCGAGGCGCTGAGCGAGACCATGCTCGCGGCCGCCGCCGCGAGGCGCGGCATGAGCGCGGACCAGTGCCGGCTGGAGGGTGACGCCGTTCTGTGCGGCGACACCCGGCTGCCGCTCACGGAGCTGGCGCCCCTCGGCCTTGCGGCGCAGGGGCGCGCCGATGGCTCGCCCCGCTCCATCGCCTTCAATGTGCAGGGCTTCCGGGTGGCGGTGCATCCCTCCACCGGGGAGATCCGCATCCTGCGCTCCATCCATGCCGCCGATGCCGGCGTGGTGGTGAACCCCATGCAGTGCCGCGGCCAGGTGGAAGGCGGCGTCGCCCAGGCGCTGGGCGCCGCCCTGTGCGAGCGCTCGGTGGTGGATGCGGAGGGGCGCATCGCCAATCCCACCTTCCGCGGCTACCACATCCCGGCCTTCGCCGATGTGCCGCGCACCGAGGTCTTCTTTGCCGAGACCACCGACCGCATCGGCCCGCTCGGCGCCAAATCCATGAGCGAGAGCCCCTATAATCCGGTGGCTCCCGCCCTCGCCAATGCCATTCACGACGCCACCGGGGTGAGGCTCACCGCCACGCCCTTTGTGGCCGACAGGCTCTATCGCGCGGTCATGGACGCCGCTGCGCAGCAGCGCCCCGCGCCCAACCCTTCAACCTGCCCATAACCCAATAAGCTCCGACCGCCGCGCGGCAGCCCCGCGCGTGCGCAGCGGGGTCCATCCTTCCAGCCGAGGAACCGGACGATGTTAGAGCGCTTATTTGCCCTGAAAGAACACGGCACGAACGTACGCACGGAGATTTTGGCCGGTGTCACCACCTTCGTGACCATGGCCTATATCATCTTCATCAACCCCATCATTTTGGGGGATGCGGGCATGCCCCACGGGGCGGTGTTCGTCGCCACCTGCATCGTGGCGGCGGTCGGCACCCTCATCATGGGGCTTTACGCCAATTATCCCATCGCCCTCGCCCCGGGCATGGGGCTCAACGCCTATTTCGCTTATGTGGTGGTGCTCGGCATGGGCTACACCTGGCAGGCGGCGCTGGGCGCGGTGTTCATCTCCGGCTCGCTGTTCCTGCTGGTGACGCTGCTGAAGCTGCGCGACATCATCGTCAACGGCATTCCCCACTCGCTGCGCATCGCCATCACCGTGGGCATCGGCCTGTTCCTGGCCATCATCTCCCTGAAGAGCGCCGGCATCATCAAGGGCGACAAGGCCACCCTCGTCACCCTCGGCGACCTCCACAAGCCGGAAGTGGTGCTCTCGGTCATCGGCTTCCTGATCGTCGCCGTGCTGTCCGTGCGCAAGGTGAAGGGCGCGCTTCTCATCGGCATCCTGGCGGTGACGGTAATGAGCTTCCTGTTCGCCGGTAACACCTTCAAGGGCATCGTCTCCATGCCGCCCTCCATCGAGCCGACCCTGTTCGCGCTCGATATCACCGGCGCGCTTTCCGGCGGCTTCCTCAATGTGGTGCTGGTGTTCTTCTTGGTCGAACTGTTCGACGCCACCGGCACGCTCATGGGCGTCGCCCGCCGCGCCGGCCTTCTGACGCCGGAGCGCCAGGGCCGGCTCAGCCGTGCCCTGATGGCCGACAGCGGCGCCATCTTCCTCGGCTCCCTGCTCGGCACCTCCAGCACCACCGCTTATCTCGAAAGCGCCTCCGGCGTGCAGGAAGGCGGGCGCACCGGCCTCACCGCGGTGACGGTGGCGGTGCTGTTCCTCGCGGCCCTGTTCATCTCGCCGCTGGCGGGCGCGGTGCCGGCCTATGCCACCGCCCCGGCCCTGTTCTACGTGGCCTGCCTGATGCTGCGCGACCTGGTGGAGCTGGACTGGGAGGACACCACCGAGGTGATCCCCGCCTGCGTGACGGCGCTGCTGATGCCCTTCACCTATTCCATCGCCAACGGCGTCTCGTTCGGCTTCATCACCTATGCGGCGCTGAAGCTGCTGACCGGCCGGGCCAAACAGGTGCACCCGGTGGTGTGGATCATCGCCGCCGTCTTCCTGTTCAAATTCATCCACGACACCGCCAGCCACTGAGCCCGCGCAGCGAACCTTGCGGCGCCGGCTTTCGCGCCGGCGCCGGCCCCGAAAGTGCCCCGGAGAGCGTCATGTCTGCCCCCCAAATGTCGGCCCTGCGCGGGCCGGCGGTGTCCCTGCGGGACAACCCCTTCGCCGCGGATCCGGCGCGCTGCCTCGACTATCTGGACGACGCGCTGATCCTCATGGAGGGCGGCGTCATCCGCGCCATCGGCCCCTATCAGGAGCTGGCCGGGCGCCTGCCCGCCGGCGTCACGCTCGATCACTACCCGGACGCGCTGTTGTGCCCGGGCTTCATCGACACCCATGTGCATTATCCCCAGCTGCAGATGATCGGCGCCTATGGCGAGCAGCTGCTGGAATGGCTTAACCGCTACACCTTCCCCACCGAGCAGCAGTTCGCCGACGCCGCCCATGCGGACAAGGTCGCGGCCCTGTTCCTCAAGGAGCTGCTGCGGGCCGGAACCACCACCGCGCTGGTCTATTGCACGGTCCATCCCGCCTCGGTGGAGGCGTTCTTTGCGCAGTCCGAGCGGCTCGGCACCCGCATGATCGCCGGCAAGGTGCTGATGGACCGCAACGCGCCGCCCGCTCTGTGCGACACCGCCGAGCGCGGCTATCGAGAGAGCAAGGCGCTCATTCAGCGCTGGCACGGGCGCGGCCGCCAGCTCTATTGCGTCACACCCCGGTTCGCCCCCACCAGCACCGAAGCGCAGCTGGAGGCCGCCGGCACCCTGCTCGCCGAGCATGACGGCGTGTTCCTGCAGACCCATCTGTGTGAAAACAAAAACGAAATGGCCTGGGTGCGGGATCTGTTCCCGGACCGCTCCAGCTATCTCGATGTCTATGCCCATGCCGGGCTGGTGCAGCCGCGCGCCGTATTCGGCCATGGGGTGCACCTCAACGAGCACGATTTCTGCACCTGCCACGGGGCGGATGCCGCCATCGCCCACTGCCCCACCTCCAACCTGTTCCTGGGCAGCGGCCTGTTTCCCCTGTTCGATGCGGTGGACCCGCGCCGACCGGTGCGGGTGGGGCTCGGCACCGATGTGGGCGCCGGCACCAGCCTGTCCCAATTGCAGAGCCTCAACGAGGCCTACAAGGTGGCCGCCCTGAGCGGCCACAGGCTCAATGCGGTGCAGGGCCTCTATCTCGCCACCCTGGGCGGGGCGCGAGCGCTGCACCTGGACGACCGGCTCGGCCGCCTCGCCCCCGGCTATGAGGCCGACATCTGCGTGCTCGATCCGAAAGCAACGCCGCTCATGGCCTTCCGCACCGGCTATTGCAGCTCCATCGAGGACCTGCTGTTCGCGCTGATGACCCTGGGCGACGACCGCGCCATTCGCGCCACCTATGTGGCCGGGCGCCAGGTGCACGACCGGGATGAGGACGTCCGGGAGCGCCCTTAGCTCCTGAGGCCAGGGGCCTCTCCTCAGCTCCTGAGGCCTGGGGCCTCCTGGCCGGTGCGGGCCACATATTCAGTGTAGCCGCCGGGATATTGGTGGATGCCCTCCGGCGTCAGCTCCAGCACCCGGTTGGAGAGGGCGGCGAGGAAGTGCCGGTCGTGGGACACGAACAGCATGGTGCCCTCGTAATTGGCCAGCGCCGCGATCAGCATGTCCTTGGTGGCCATGTCGAGATGGTTGGTGGGCTCGTCCAGAACCAGGAAGTTCGGCGGGTCATAGAGCATCTTGGCCATCACCAGCCGTGCCTTCTCACCGCCGGAGAGCACCCGGCAGCGCTTGTCCTGGTCGTCGCCGGAGAAGCCAAAGCAGCCGGCGAGGCTGCGCAGCGAGCCCTGGGCGGCCTGGGGAAAGGCGTCCTCCAGGGTCTCGAACACGGTGCGCTCTCCCTCCAGCACCTCCATGGCATGCTGGGCGAAATAGGCCATCTTCACGCTGCCGCCGAGGTTCACGGTGCCCGCGTCGGGCGGCGTGGTGCCGGTAACGAGCTTGAGCAAAGTGGACTTGCCGGCGCCGTTGATGCCCATCACCGCCCAGCGCTCGCGCCGGCGCACGTGGAAATCGAGCCCCTCATAAATGCGCCGGGCGCCATAGCTCTTGTCCACCGCCTTGAGGCTCACCACGTCCTCGCCGGAGCGGGGCGCGGGCTGGAACTCGAACGCCACCACCTGCCGGCGGCGAGGTGGCTCCACCCGGTCGATCTTGTCGAGCTTCTTCACCCGGCTCTGCACCTGCGCCGCATGGGAGGCGCGCGCCTTGAACCGCTCGATGAAGGCGATCTCCTTGGCCAGCATGGCCTGCTGGCGCTCGAACTGGGCCTGCTGCTGCTTGTCGGCCAGCGCCCGCTGCTGGGCATAGAATTCATAATTGCCCGCATAGCTGGTGAGGGTGCCGGCATCGATCTCGATCACCTTGCCGACGATGCGGTTCATGAACGCGCGATCGTGGGAGGTGAGCATCAGGGCGCCGGAGAAATTCTTGAGGAAGGCCTCCAGCCAGATGATGCTTTCGAGATCGAGATGGTTGGAGGGCTCGTCCAGCAGCATCACGTCGGGCCGCATGAGCAGGATGCGGGCGAGGGCCACGCGCATCTTCCAGCCGCCGGAGAGCCGACCCACGTCGCCTTCGATCATCTCCGGGCTGAAGCCGAGGCCGGCCAGAACCTCGCTGGCGCGCCCCTCCAGGGAATAGCCGTCCAGTTCCTCGAAGCGGGCCTGCACCTCGCCATAGCGCTCGATGATGGCGTCCATCTCGTCGGCCCGCTCGGGATCGACCATGGCCTGTTCCAGCTCGCGCAGCTCGGCGGCGATGACGCTGACCGGGCCGGCGCCGTCCATCACCTCGGCCAGCACCGAGCGGCCGGACATCTCGCCCACGTCCTGGCTGAAATAGCCGATGGTGGTGCCGCGATCGATGGAGACCTGGCCCTCGTCTGGCGTCTCCTCGCCGGTGATGAGGCGGAACAGGGTGCTCTTGCCGGCGCCGTTGGGGCCCACGAGGCCGATCTTCTCGCCGTTGAGGAGACTGGCGGAGGCCTCGATGAAGACGATCTGCTTGCCGTTCTGCTTGCCGATGGAGTCGAGCCGGATCATAAGCGCGGGAAATCCTGAATGATGCTGCGCCGCGCTTAGGCCATTTGACCGCCCGGGGGAAGTGCGCAGTCTGCAGAGCCGGGACCCACTTCGCTCGAAAATGCTCTAGCCGGCAAAGCCCCCCTCGGCCAGGAAGCGCGCCTCCTCCGCCGTGGTCTCGCGCCCCAGCAGGGGATTGCGATGGGGGAAGCGGCCGAAGCGCAGCACGATGTCCCGGTGGTCGATGGCATGGGCGAGCCAGGGCTCGCCGAGCTGCAGATTGAGCGCCACCGACAGTTCCTGGTCCACCAGATCCTCCGCATGGGCGAAGGGCAGGCAGAAGAATACCCGCAAGCCCTCCTCCACCTGAGCCATATGGCCGGCCGCCAGCGCCGCCCGCGCGAAGCTGCGGGCCAGGGGATCGGTGGCATACATGTGGCCCGTGCCGCGAAAGGCGTTGCGGGGAAACTGGTCGGTGAGGATGAGGAGGGCCAGCGCCCCCTCCGCCGTTTCCATCCAATCGTCGTGCAGGCGCGCTGCCACCGCCATGTGGCGATCCAGGAACATCTCGCGGAACTGCCGGTCGAAATGCGGATCGTGGGAGAACCAATGGCCGGCGGCACCGGCAGCGCGCCAGAAGTCGAGCAGCGAGGCGATGGCGGTCATGCCGGAGTTCCCGGATGCGGTGCATTGCCATGGATCAGCTCGCGACCGGCATAAAGGCCCTCGGTTTCCTCCAGGGCCAGCCGCTCCCCATCACGCCGCCGCACATCCTCCATCACATGCGTGCGTTCCTCCTCGCTGACCCCCATGAGCTCCAGCGCCTTCTCGCCGAGCATCAAGGCGGACTCGAACGTCTCGCGGATCTGGAACTCCACCCCGGCGTGGATCAGCGCGATGGCGTGCTCGCGATCGGCGGCGCGGGCCAGCACCGGCACCAGGGGAAATTCCGCCTTGGCGAGCTCAGCCACCTTCAGGCTCGCCTCCCGATCGTTCAGCGCGATGATGATCAGCCGCGCGGTGCCGGCCCCGGCGGCGTGCAGGATATCGAGGCGGGCGCCGTCGCCATAATAGACCTTGAAGCCGAAGTCTCGGGCATCGCGAATGGCGTCGGTATTGGTCTCGATGATGGAGACCGAGCAGGCATTGCCCAAAAGCGGCTGGCTGACGATCTGCCCGAACCGGCCGAAGCCGATCAGCAGCACGCTGGCGGAAAGGTCCTCCACCGCCTCCACCCCTTCCATGGAGGGGGCCGGCTTTGGCATCAGCCGATCGTGCAGCACGATCAGGATGGGGGTCAGCGCCATGGAGACGATGATGGTGGCGGTGAGCAGCGCATTGGCCCGCGCATCGATGATGCCCACGGCGCTGGCGGAGGCGTAGAGCACAAAGGCGAATTCGCCGCCCTGAGCCATCAGCACCGCCCGCTCGATGGCCTCCCGGTTGGAGGCCCGAAACAGCCGGGCGATGGCATAGATGCCGATCATCTTCAGCACCATGTAGGCGATGACCGAAACCGCGATCAGGCGCCAGCTCTGCGCGATCACCGCCAGATCAAGGGCCATGCCCACGCCGAGGAAGAACAGGCCCAGGAGGATGCCGCGGAACGGCTCGATATCCGCCTCCAGCTGATGGCGGAACGAGGATTCCGAGAGCAGCACACCGGCCAGGAACGCCCCCATGGCCATGGAGAGGCCGCCGAGCTGCATGGCCAGCGCCGCGCCCAGCACCACGAACAGCGCCGCCGCCGTCATCACCTCCCGCGCCTTGGCCTTGCCGAGCAGGCGGAATAGGGGATCGAGCAGATAGCGGCCGGCCAGCACCAGGGCGAGGATGGAGGCGAGGCCAATGCCCACCGAGGTGAGCCGGTCGGCCAGCGTGGTGTTCTCCCCGCCCGGGGCCAGGAACGCCACCAGCGCCAGCAGCGGCACGATGGCGAGATCTTCCAGGAGCAGAATGGCGACGATGCGCCGGCCCTTGGGCAGGCCGATGGCGCGCCGCTCCTCCAGCATCTGCATGACGATGGCGGTGGAGGTGAGCACGAAGCCGGTGCCGGCCACAAAGCTCTGCGGCACCGGATAGCCCAGCGCCAGCCCCACCAAGGTGAGCAAGGCGATGCAGGCCAGCACCTGGGCGAGGCCGAGGCCGAAGATCTCACCGCGCATGGCCCACAGGCGCGAGGGCTGCATCTCGAGGCCGATGATGAACAGGAACATCACCACGCCCAGCTCGGCCACGTGCAGAATGGACTGGGCATTGGAGAACAGGCCGAGGCCGAACGGGCCGATGACGAGGCCGGCGGCGAGATAGCCCAGCACCGAGCCAAGGCCGAGGCGCTTGAACAGCGGCACCGCCACCACCGCCGCCCCCAGCAGCACCACCGCGGGAACAAGATCGAACCCGCCATGGCTGGCCGCTTCCGCGGCATGGTTGGCGAGGTCGCTCGCAATGTTGCCCGCAACTTGGCTCGCAACTTGGCTCGCAACTTGGCTGGCAGCTTCGGCGGACATGACCCATCCCATCCAGAATCACCGCGGCAACAGGCACACGACAGCGGTCTCACGCCAGTATCGCCAAGCGACGCCGGTTTTCCATAGCCCTCAGGCTGTGGCGGTCACACGCCCTTGAAGGCCACGCTACGGGCCCTCCCCCACGCCGGCCCGCCGGGTGTCATCGACGGATTGGCGCGGAGGGAGGGTGCGGGGAAGGCGGCGCGGCAACACCGCCTCACCCGCCCGGACACCGCACAGGGCGGCGCCCGGCCGATTCCAGCCGGTGCAAATGCCGGTCATCGGCACCGGTCATTCCACTCACTTGGTGGTGTAGCCGCCGTTGACCAGGATGGTCTGGCCGGTCATCCACCAGCCGTCGGACACCAGGAGGCGGATCCAGGGCACGATGTCCTCGATGTCGGTGAGGCCGGTCTTGGAGACAGCGGAGAGCGCCGCGGCAGTCTTGTGGTAGGCAACCGCATCCGCCCCCTCCGCCGGATAGAAGAAGGGCGTGTCCATGGGCCCGGGACCGATGGCGGTCACCGAGATGCCGCGGGCCCCGAACTCCTTCGACGCCGCGCGGGTGAAATGCTCCACCGGCGCCTTGGTGCCCGCATAGCTCGCATAGAAGGGCGTGAAGGCACCAAGGAGGGAGGTGACCAGGGTGACGATCTTCCCATTGTCGTTGAGATGGCGGCCCGCTTCCTTCAGGAAGAAGAAGGCGGCCTTGGCGTTCACCGCGCTCATCTCGTCATATTCGGCTTCGCTGATCTCCAGGATCGGCTTCTTCAGCACCTTGCCGACGGTGTTGATGGCGATATCCGGGCGGCCCACGGCAGCGACCACATCGGCGAACAGCTTCTCCATGGCACCAGCGGTGGTGAGATCGGCCTGAAAGGCCACCGCCTGCGCCCCTGCAACCTTCAGCGCAGCCACGGTGGCGTCCGCCTGCGGCTTGGCGGCAGCGCTGTTGTAGTGGATCGCCACCGCCTTGGCGCCGTGGGCGGCGAGATCGAGGGCGATCAGCCCGCCAAGGTTCTTCGCCCCGCCCGTCACAAGAGCCGTCTTGCCCGTGATGGAATGATCAACCATGGCCCGATCCCTTCTGGTGCCCAGCGACCACCCCGCGGGATCGCTTTGTCCATGGCAGGCTATCGTCTACATTTCTCAGATAAACTCCGCACTAGTGACCACACTTGTTAGAAAATACGAACAATAAGGGGCACCATGGATCGCATCGAGCTGTTCCGCATTTTCGGTCGCGTGGTGGAATGCGCGAGCTTCACGCGGGCAGCCGACAGCCTGGGCCTGCCGCGCTCGTCCGTCTCGGCGGCGGTGCAGGAGCTGGAGAACCGCGTGGGCGTACGCCTGCTCAACCGCACCACCCGAAAAGTCTCTCCCACCCACGACGGGTCCGCTTTCTATGAACGCTGCCAGCGCCTGGTGGCCGATGTCGAGGAGGCCGAAGGGCTGTTCCGCCACAACCCGGGGCAGCCGACGGGCAAGCTCAAGGTGGATGTGCCGGGCCGCATCGGCCGGCTCATCGTCGCCCCCGCTTTGCCGGCCTTTCTCGCGCGCTATCCCGGCATCCAGATCGACCTCGGCGTGAGCGACCGCGCCATCGACCTCATCGCCGACAGTGTCGACTGCGCGTTGCGGGTGGGGCCGCTCACCGATTCCGGGCTCATCGCCCGCCCCCTGGGCGAGCTGGCGCTGATCAATGTGGCGAGCCCGGCCTACCTCGCCTCTCATGGCACCCCGCAAATGCCATCGGACCTCCCCCAGCACCTCGCCGTCAATTACACGTCCCCCTCCACCGGCCGCGTGGCCGACTGGGAATGGGAAGATGCCGATGGTTTTCACACCTTGCAGCTGCCCGCGCGGGTGAGCGTGAACAGCGCCGAAGCCTCCATCGCCTGCTGTCTGGCCGGATTGGGGCTCATTCAGATTCCAGCCTACGACGTGCGCCACCACCTGGCAGAGGGCGAACTGGTTGAGGTGCTCCCGCGCTTTCGCGCCGCGCCCATGCCCATGGCCCTGCTCTATCCGCACCGCCAGCACCTGTCGGCGCGGCTGAAAGTGTTCATCGACTGGCTGGAACAACGCATGAGGCAAGCCCTGGCGTGAGCAGGCCGGACGAGTTGGCTGCCAGGCCTCAGGCCTCCAGGGGTTGGCCGGCGAGCGAGCGGGCAACCAGCATACGCCGGAAGGCCGAGGGGGACATGCCGGTCCAGCGGCTGAAGGCCAGCGTGAAGTTGCTGTGGTCCTCGTAACCAAGACCCAGGGCGATCTCCAGCACCGGCAGATCGGTTTCCGTCAGCAGCGCCACCGCCCGCTCGTGGCGCACCGAATCGAGGATCTCGCGGTAATTGAACCCCTTGTTTCGCAGGCGGCGCTGCAGCCCCTGCACACTGAGGCCCACCAACTGGGCGGCGCCGTCGATGTCGCAGCGCCCATCGAGCAGCCGCAAGGCGATGGCCGCAGACAGCGCCCGCGCCGGCTCCGGCGCATCCTTCAAGGCGATGTCGGCGGCCACGTCGCGGAGGGTGAGCACCCGGCATCCCAGCGGCACGCGCCGATCCCGGCTCCGGGAGAGCACATCGGCGCCGAACGCGATACCCGATCCGCGCCCGCCGAAATGCACCGGCACCTGCAGCCAGTCCTCCATGAGCGCCGCATCGGGATCCCGCGGATAGTTGATCTCCACCCAGTCGGGCAGCCAGTCCTTACCCAGATAGTGCCGCATCATCATGATCATCGGCGGCACCAGGTGATCGGCATGCTGGATGCGCGACACCCCGAGGTCCGGCACCACGAAGCGCAGCACCCGCCGATTCCGCTCCACCGCAAGCTCCATCACCCCGCCGCTGACATGCGCCCAGCAGTGGGTGACCACCCGCTGCAGCGCCTCGCCCAGGGTCGGCGCCTGCGTGCAATACTCGACCCACAGCCCGTAGGCCCGGTGGGTCATCTGCGCCCCCACATCGAGACCCAGCGTGCGCTGGCCCAACTGCCGACCGCTGCGGGTGAACAGATTCATCATAGAAAGCAGCGGAATAGGCGTTGTCGGCGCATCCCGCAGGGCAATCGGCAGGCTTTCACGCTCGAACACATCGAGCATGGTTTTCTCCCCCGCCCGCTCTTCCAGCAGCTGCGGCAGAGCCCCGAAGCCGCCGGCGCGCACGATGGGGATGACAGACAGGCGCATGGCCCTATTAGCCCTTGAGATTGACGTCAAATGACAAGCGAAAGCGCATCATGTTGCTCATTCTGCAGCCCCGCGCAAGCGATCATCATGGCTAGCCTTTTTCTCCGGAGACCGAGTTGCAGAAGTTGCACGACATTGGCAAGCTCTCGGCGTCGATCGCAAGGACCTAACTCCGGAGCTTTTTTTCGCGCCCAAACGCGATGTTCTGCAGCGCCAAGACTCGGACATACGTGCTGCCAGATTTTCCGCCGCGATCGCAACGGCAGCGACGGATTTCATCAGCGCGTCATGAGCAGCGCCCGTGCCCACCCCCGGGCCGGGCGAGCCCCACAAGGAGTGACGAAGATGAAGCGCCTCGTGCTCGCGACCCTGGTCGCGGCAGCATTCAGCAGCCCGGGCCTCGCCCAGACTGACCCCAAGCAACCCAACATTCTCCTGATCGTTTCGGACGATACCGGCTACGGCGATCTCGGGGCCTATCTCGGCGGCGAAGAGCGCGGCATGCCGACCCCGAACCTCGATGCCCTCGCCAGCGAAGGTATGCTGTTCACCTCCTTCTATGGCCAGCCCAGCTGCACCCCCGGCCGCGCGGCCATGCAGACCGGCCGCATCCCGAACCGCTCCGGCATGACCACCGTGGCCTTCCAGGGCCAGGGCGGCGGCCTGCCGCACGCGGAGTGGACCCTGGCCTCGGTGCTGAAGCAGGCCGGCTACAACACTTACTTCACCGGCAAGTGGCACCTGGGCGAAGCCGATTACGCGCTGCCCAACGCCCAGGGCTATGACGTGATGAAGTACACCTTCCTCTACCACCTGAACGCCTACACCTACGGCGATCCCAACTGGTTCCCCGACATGAGCCCCGAGGATCGGGCCATGTTCCAGCGGGTCACCAAGGGCGCCCTTTCGGGCAAGGCGGGCGAGGCCCCCAAGCAGGACTTCTCCGTCAACGGCGAATATGTGAACACGCCGGAAAAGGGCGTGGTCGGCATTCCGTTCCTCGATGAGTATGTGGAGAAGGCGGCGCTCGAGTTCCTCGACGATGCGGCCAAGACCAAGAAGCCCTTCTTCATCAACGTCAACTTCATGAAGAACCACCAGCCGAACATGCCGGCCCCGGAGTTCATTCATAAGTCCCCGTCCAAGAGCAAGTATTCCGACTCGGTGCTGGAGCTCGACACCCGCATCGGCCGCGTGCTCAAGAAGCTCGATGAGCTTGGGCTGAGCGAGAACACCATCGTGTTCTACACGGTGGACAATGGCGCCTGGCAGGATGTTTACCCCGACTCGGGATACACGCCCTTCCGCGGCACCAAGGGGACGGACCGCGAGGGCGGTAGCCGTGTCCCGGCCATCGTGCGCTGGCCCGGCCACGTGAAGCCCGCCACCCGGAGCGCGGCGATCGTCGGCGGCCTCGATCTCATGAAGACCTTCGCCACCGCCGCCGGCCTCAAGGAGCTGCCCAAGGAGGATCGCGACGGCAAGCCGATCATCTTCGACAGCTTCGACATGACCCCGGTGTGGACCGGCAAGGGCGAGCCCACCCGCAACTCCTGGTTCTACTTCACCGAGAACGAGCTGACCCCCGGCGCCGCGCGCCTCGGCCACCTCAAGGCGGTGTTCAACCTGCGTGGTGATGACGGCGCCCCCACCGGCGGTCTTGCTGTCGACACCAACAAGGGCTGGAAGGGTGAAGAGAAGTATGTGGCGACCGTGCCGCAGGTCTTCGATCTGCGCCAGGACCCGCAGGAGCGCTACGACATCTTCATGAACAACTTCACCGAGCGGACCTGGGCGCTGGTGTCCATCAACAAGGCCGTGGCCGAGCTGATGAAGACCTACATCGCCTATCCGCCGCGCAAGCTGCAGAGCGAGGTCTACACCGGCCCCATCACCATCTCGCGCTATGAGATGTTCCAGAACGTGCGCGAGCAGCTGAAAGGCCAGGGCTTCAGCATCGGCCTGCCCACGGGCAACTGATCCCCCGCGAGGCTCACCATCTGCGGCAGCCGGCCCACCAGGGCCGGCTGCCTTGCGTTTGGCAGGCCTGTGGTGTCAGCGCCGCAGCGCCGATACCTTGGTCACCAGCTCCGCCTGGCGATGCACATCCAGCTTCTGGAAAACGCGCTTCAGCACCACCCGCGCGGTGCCCTCGGTAATGCCGAGCCGCTCCGCCGCCTGCTTCACCTTCAGCCCCGCGCACAGCAGCGATGTCAGCCGCGCCTCGCCCAGGGAGAGGCCGAAGATGGAGCGAATGACCGACGGATCGATCACCGCCCCCTGCTCCAGGGGCTGCGCCAGCACCAGCACATGGGGCTTCGGCCGCGCAAGGCCGAGATGATCGCTGGAGGCCCCCACCACGGGCATTGCCCACACCGCCAGGCGGCTGGTGCCGCTGCGGTCCGACACGGTGGTCGGCCGCGGCGCGCCTGCGCCCACACCCGAACCTCCACCCACGCCCGCACCTGCCCCCCCATGGGCCACATGGGCTTCGCGCACGGTGGCGGCAAACGCCGCGTGCTCGTCGGAGGAGGCCGGCTGCAGCGGCCCGCCGTCGCTGGTGAAATAGCGCCCCACCAGGTCTTGCGCCGGGCGGTTCATCAGCACCGGGCGCTGCTGGTCATCCAGAATGAAAGCGGCCCGGTCCATGGAGTCCAGAGCGGTGCCGAGGGATTGGCTCACTGTCTCCGAGGTGGCGAGCCGCGAGGAGATGCGCAGGGATTGCTCCACGTGATGAGACAGCGATCCGAGCCGATCCATGGCCGGGCGATCGAACGGCCCGGCCGCCTTGGCCCGCTGGACCACCAGCCCCGCCGGGGCGCCCAGCTCGGAATGGATGACCGCCACCATCTGCCAGCCGAGGCCGACTCGCGGCAGAAAATCCGTATAGAAGGGGGCGCTCTCCAGCGTCGTGTCGGCGATCACATCGTGGTCGCAATAGACGTCGCCCACCGTGAACGGCAGCTCCACCGCCGCATTGAGCCAGGGATTGTGCTCCCACCAGCGTTCCGACCGATAAAGCTGCACCGCTTCCGCGAGCTCCGGGGAATGCTCGATCACCCGCCATCCCTGGCTTTCGCGGACATAGAGCAGCGCCCCGGTGGCCGCGAACACGCCGGCGACACCGGCAAGCGCCTGGGACCATAGGGCCGGGCGCAGGGTGGCTTCATAGATGCGATAGACCGCGTCATTCACGCTCGGCAGCTGTCCGCCACTATCCAAGTCACCGTCCCCTATGGCGCAACACACCCGAACACCGCCCCGCCGGACACCGATCGGCGGGGGTTGGGCCCCATCCATAATATGCCGTCGCAGCGGCCGTAAAGCACCGCCAGCGCTCAGGAACCCAGCGCCCGCAAACGTCTCCCGTTTGGGAGATAGCGAGGACCCGGCCGGTTTGCGAGATTGGCACGGGTCGGGGCGGTGAGCAGACCGGCGCGGTCCATCGTCGCTCGGGGGGTCGGGCGATGGACACTGAGCCGCGCTCGGTCTGCTCGTCGGCAGAGCGCCGCCCATATCACGACGCTCCCGGCGCGCCTCAGGGATTGATCGAGCGCACGTTGCGGAAATCCTCCCGCGCCGCGCCGGCCAGTATAGCCCGGTGGAAGGAGCGCCCCGCCGGCGAGAGATCGCGGCCCGCCCGCTTGATCAGGAACAATTGGCGCTCCACCTGCGGCTCCACCAGGGGCCGGAAGGTGAGCACCGGGTGATCCGGCCGGGGCCAGGCGAGGCTCGGCAGCGGCGCCACGCCCACCCCCGCCTCCACCATGGCCAGCAGCGTGGCCGGATGCTCCGCCTCATGGTGCGGGGCGGTCGCAACCGGCAGGCCGCGCTCCATCTCCAGGCGGATGCCGGTGCCGGGCGCCATGGCCACCACCCCGGCGGCCGAGGCCTCAGCCCAGGTGACTTCCCCCCTGTCCGCCAGGGGATGATCGCGGCGCATCACCAAGGCGAACACGTCGGTGAGCAGGAAGCTGCTGTCGAGCTCGGGGTCGTCCCCCGGCACGTTGGCGACGCCCAGTTCCGCATCGCCGCTGCGCAAGCCCGCGATGATCTGGTGTCGCGGCGCCTCCTTCACGGTGACGCTCACCATGGGGTGCGCCGCCTGGAACTGGGCCAGCACCGACGGCAGCAGCCGCAGCGCCACCGAGGGCACGCAGGTGACCGACACCTGGCCGCGCCGATGCTCCTTGAGGTCCTTCAAGTCCTGCAATTGGTGATCGAGATCGGCCAGCACCCGCTGGATGCCGGGCAGGAAGTCCCGCCCGGCGGCGCTCAGCTGCACACTGCGGGTGGTGCGGTCCAGGAGCCGCAGGCCGAGGTCCCCCTCCAGTTGCTGCACCGCCTGGCTGAGGGCCGATTGCGACAGGCCGAGGCTCCGCGCCGCCCGGCTGAAACTACCGGTCTGGGCCACGGCCACGAAGGCGCGCAATTGGCGCAGGTTCATATTCATCTGCATTGCTAATAAATATATCCATTTTTCCCGGCTTGTTAATAAGCGTCGCGAATGCCAGGATTTTGATCGTGATCAACGAATGTGCACATTTCGCCTCCGCGGATGATGCACCGGATGGCGCGGCTCACGTGCCACCACTTCCTTCCGAGAGGCCCTCCCGATGCTGATGGATCGGCGTTCGCTGCTGAAATTCTCCCTCGCCGGCGCTGCCGCGGGCACCCTCGGCCTGCCGGGCCTCGCCCGCGCTGCCGGCACCCCCGTGGTCATCGCCGAGGCGCTGCGCCTCGGCATGTATGCAACGCTTTATGTGGCCGCCGACAAAGGCCTGTTCGCCAAGCACGGGCTGGCCGCGGACATCTCCACCGCCGGCGGCATCGCCCTGCCCGCGCCCATGGTGCTCTCGGGCCGCGCCCAGTTCGGCGTCACCAGCCCCGGCATGTCGGTGAATGCGGCCCGCGAGGGCGGCAAGATGAAGAACATCGCCAAGATCGTCGGCGGCGTCTCCATGTGGGCCATGGCGCGCCCCGACAGCCCCATCAAGAGCATCGACGACCTGCGCGGCAAGACCATCGCCACCCTGAAGTTCCCCTCCTCCACCATTCAGGTGCCCACCTTCGCCATGAAGACTGTGGGCAAGTTCGATCCCAAGGAGGCCGGCGTCACCTTCCTGGAGCTGCCAGCCGGCGCCCAGGCGGCGGCGGTGAAGGACGGCCGCGCCGACGTGGCCACCGCCTTTGAATGGGACATCTCCATCGGCGCCGAGCAGTTCGGCCTGAAGCCGGTGCTCTCGTTCGGCGACATCATCGGCCCGCTGTGCTTCACCACCGCCATGGCGAGCGAGGACTATATCGCCAAGAACCCGGCCACCGTGCAGGCCTTCTGCAATGCCCTCGCCGAGGCGCAGAAGATGATGCACCAGGACAATGCGGTCTTCACCCAGGTGGCTGAAAAGTACTTCCCCAAGGTGTCGCCGGCGGTGATCGCCAACGCCACCAAGAACTTCTTTGGCTCGCGCACCGCCATTCCCCAGAACCCCACCATTTCCGAAGAGGAATGGACCCGCGCCATGGCGCTGGAGCAAGGTGGCGGCTCCATCAAGGAGCCCCTGCCCTATGCCCAGATGGTGGACAATTCCTTCGCCCTGAAGGCGGCGAAGGACTTTGGAGTTGCCGGATGACCGTCGAAACCACCTACCCCACCACGCGCCAGCGCGTGGTGCTGCCTGCCCGCCCCGAGCCGCTGTCGCTGGCGGTGGAGGAAACCGCCATCGTCGTGGTGGACATGCAGAATGCCTATGCCTCCCCCGGCGGCTATCTCGACCTTGCCGGCTTTGACATCTCCGGTGCCAAGGCCGCCATCTCGGCCATCGCCGAGACGGTGGAGGTGGCGCGCAAGGCCGGCGTCACCGTGGTGTTCTTCCAGAACGGCTGGGACAAGGATTATGTGGAGGCCGGCGGCCCCGGCTCGCCCAACTGGCACAAGTCCAACGCCTTGAAGACCATGCGGGCGCGGCCGGAGCTGGACGGCAAGCTGCTCGCCAAGGGCGGCTGGGATTATGCGCTCGTCGACGCGCTGACGCCCCAGCCCGGTGACATCGTGGTGCAGAAGCCGCGCTATTCGGCTTTCTTCAATTCCCAGTTCGACACGCTGATGAGGGCCCGCGGCATCCGCAACCTGGTGTTCTGCGGCATCGCCACCAATGTCTGCGTAGAATCCACCCTTCGGGACGGCTTCCACCTCGAATATTTCGGCATCCTGCTGGAGGATGCGACCCATCAGGCCGGGCCCGAATACGTGCAGCAGGCCACCATCTACAATGTGGAGACCTTCTTCGGCTGGGTCTCCAACGTCGCCGAATTCCGCCGCGCCTTCGCGCAGATTCCCCCTCAGGACCGCTGAACCGAGGCCCTCGCCATGACCACTCGCGCCATCATCCCCGCCGGCTCCGGCGCCCCGCTCGCCCCCTATTCCCCCGGCATGCAGGCGGACAACACCATCTACGTGTCCGGCACCCTGGCCTTCGACGCCAACAACAATGTGGTGCATCTGGGCGATGCCGCGGCCCAGACCCGGCATGTGCTGGAGACCATCAAATCGGTGCTGGAAGCGGCCGGCTCCGGCATGGCCGATGTCACCTTCAACCACATCTTCCTCACCGATTGGAGCAATTACGCCGCCATCAACACCGTCTATGCGGAATACTTCCCGGGCGAGAAGCCGGCCCGCTATTGCGTGCAGGTAGGCCTCGTGAAGCCCGGCGCGCTGGTGGAGATCGCCACCATCGCCCACAAGCGGGGCTGAGCGGTGACCTTGGCCTCCGCCCCGACATCCCCACAGATGCAGCCGCGCGCCGCTGGCCGGCGGAGCGGCTGGCAGGTGCGACTGCCTTCGGCGCCGCGGGTGGCGCTCTATCAGCTGGCGCTGCTGGTGGGCCTCCTGGCCGCCTGGGAAGCGGCCGTCAGCCTCGATTGGCTGCCGGTCTACCTCTATGGCAGACCGAGCGGCGTGTTCGCCAAGGGCTGGCAATTGCTGCTCTCCGGCGAGCTGCTGCGGGACGCCGGCCTCACCGCCTGGGAGGCGGTGTCGGGCTTCGTCATCGGCACCGTGCTGGGCAGCGCCGCCGGCCTGCTCTTGTGGCTGTTTCCTACCGGAGCGGCGGTGCTGCGGCCCTATATGATCGCCCTCAACGGCCTGCCGAAGATCGCGCTGGCGCCGCTGATCATCGTCTGGTTCGGCATCGGCCTCGGCTCCAAGATCGCCATTGCCGCCATCATCACCTTCATCGTCGCCCTCATCACCGCCCAGCAGGGCGCCAAGGAAGTGGATTCCGACTTGGTGAAGCTGATGCGCTCGCTCGGGGCGAGCCGCCTGCGCACCTGGCGCACGGTGATCGTGCCCGGCGCCATGCCGTGGATCGTCTCCGCCTTCCGGCTCAACGTGGGCTTCGCGCTGATCGGCGCCGTGGTGGGCGAGTACATCGCCTCCAAGGAGGGCCTCGGCTACATGATCTACTATGCCGGCGTGCTTTACGATCTCAACGCCGTGTGGGTGGGCATCGCCGCGCTGATGGCCGTCGCCCTCGCCATGTATGGCGCCATCGACTGGCTCGAACGGCGCCTCCTCGCCTGATCCCTTTCGCAAACGAAGACGATCCATGCCCTACGCGCACGGCGGCGACGCCGATCTCTATTATGAAGTCCATGGCAGCGGCACGCCCATCCTGCTCTCGGCCGGCATGGGCGGCGGCGGCGGCTTCTGGGGCCCGCAGGTGGAGGCCCTCGCCGCCCGCCACCAGGTCATCGTCTACGACCACGCCGGCACCGGCCGCAGCGGCCGCGACATCGGCCCCCGCTCCATCTCCGAGATGGCCGGCGACATGGCCCGGGTGCTCGATGCCGCCGGCGTGGACGACGCCCACGTGGCCGGCCACGCCATTGGCGGCATCATCGGCATGGAGCTGGCGCTGTCGGCACCGGAGCGGGTGCGCAGCCTCACCGTGGTGAACGGCTGGGCGCGGGCCGACGATTTCATCCGCCGCTGCTTCGAGGTGAGAAAGCGCATTCTGCTCGCCTCCGGCCCGGCCGCCTATGTGCGGGCCCAGCCGCTGTTCCTCTATCCGCCGCGCTGGATCGCCGAGAACACCGCCACCCTCGATGCCGAGGAAGAGCGCATGGTGGCGCACTTCCCGCACACCGACACCATGCTGAACCGCATCGAGACCTTTCTCGCCTTCGATGGGAGCGCGCGGCTCGCCGACATCCGCGTGCCCACCCTGCTGGCGGCGGCGCGGGACGATGCGCTGGTGCCCTCCTATCTCTCCGAGCAGCTGGCCGCCGGCATTCCCGATGCGCGGGTGGCGGCGGTGGACTGGGGCGCCCACGCCTTCACCGCCGTGACCCCCGACGCCTTCAACGCCATGCTGCTCGACTTCTGCGCGGAGACTGACCGATGAGCGAGACCCGGACCGTGGTGCTGCGCGCCACCGATGTGGGTGTCACCTTTCCTGGCGCCAAGGGCCCGGTGGAGGCCATCCGCAAGGTGGATTTCGAGCTCTATGAGGGCGAGACCCTGGCCATCGTCGGCCCCTCGGGCTGCGGCAAATCCACCTTGTTCAACGCCATTTCCGGCCTCCTGAAGCCCACCCGTGGCCATATCGAGGTGGATGGGGTGACCGTGGAGGATGCCACCGGCCATGTGGGCTACATGCTGCAGAAGGACCTGCTGCTGCCCTGGCGCACGGTGATGGAAAACGTGGTGCTGGGCCTTGAGGTGCGGGGCGTGGCGACGGCGCGCGCCGAGGCCATCGCCCAGGAGCTCATCACCGCCTATGGTCTCGCCGGCTTCGAGCATGCCAAGCCCGCCACCCTGTCGGGCGGCATGCGCCAGCGCGTCGCCATCATGCGCACGCTGGCGTTCGATCCCAAGGTGATCCTGCTGGACGAGCCCTTCTCCGCCCTCGATTTCCAGACCCGCCTGCTGCTCCAGGCGGATGTGGCGCGGATCATCGCCGAGCGCGGCAAGAGCGCCATTCTCGTCACCCACGACATCGGCGAGGCCATCGCCATGGCCGATCGGGTGCTGGTCCTGAGCCTGCGCCCCTCCGTGGTGCGCGCGGTGCACGAGATCGCCCTGCCGAAGACCGAGCGGGACCCGGTGGCGCTGCGCGCCCATCCCGAGTTCAACGCTCTGTTCTCCCGCATCTGGGCGGATCTGGAGATCCCCAAGGCGGCCTGAGGGCAGCGCCCCCTGCACTCTCACGCGCGTGACATCGGCGGGGCCGCCCATGATATGCTGGAGGGCCCTGCCAGCCTTCGCCAGCCCGGCCGAAAGACGGGGCTGAAAGGACCCGCGCATGTCGGCCGCCGCCCGCCTCCTCGCCTCGCTGAAAGCCTCCATCGGTGATGTGGTGTTCGGGATGGAAGACGGCACCGTCTCCATCTTCGGCCTGGTGTTCGGCGTCGCGATCAGCACCGATGATCCCCACACCGTGCTCATCGCCGGCGCCACCGGCGCCGCCGCAGCGGCGGTGTCCATGATGGCCGGCAGCTACCTCGATGCCGAATCCGTCCGCGATGCCCGGCGCGCGCGCCAGCAGGGCGCCATGGACCCGGCGCTTGCGCGCACCGAAACGCAGGCGATCACCGCCGCCCTGAGCCGGGGCGGCATGGCGCCGGCCGATGTGGAAACGGTGGCGCAGGCCCTGGGGCGCGCCCCGCGGGCGGCCGCCGGCCTGCGCACCGAGCTGGATGATGCCGCCGACGGCGCCAGCCCCACCTCGCACGCCTTCTGGATGTTCGTTTCCGATCTGTTTGCCGGCTTCACCCCGGTGCTGCCGTTCGCCGTGCTGCCCATGGACAGCGCGCGCATCGTGTCCATCGTGCTCACCACCATCCTTCTGGTGGCCCTGGGCATTGGTCGCGGGCTGGTGGCCAGGCGACCGGTGGTGCGTGCCACGCTGGAAACCCTCAGCATCGCTGCCTCGGCCGCGCTTGCCGGCATCGTCGTCGGCCACCTTCTGTCATGAGAGCGCGCCGCCGGCGCCGCGGCCATGGGGGTCACGGCGCCGGAGACGGGACAGGCTGGTGCTACTGGGGCGGAAAAACCGTGGCCCAGTCGTCCTTCATGTGAATGACATGCCAGCCGCTCTTGTCCGCTTCGTCCATGAGCGCGGGCGAGAAGGTGCCGAACGGCGTATTCGGCAGGCCGCCGGCCGGCCCATAGGCATATTCGCGCACCGGATCGTCGTGATAGACCAGCATCATCAGGCGGGCGCCCGGGCCGGCGGCGGTCCACTGCAGCATCTGCTCATCGCCGTTCGAATTGCCGAAGGCCGCGATCGGCCGCAGCCCGATATGCGAATTGATGCCCACGGGCTTGCCTTCCTTGTCGTCGATGAAGGCGATATCCGCCAGACGCAGCAGCTCGGGCTTGCCGTCCACATTCTTGTACTCGGTCTTCACGGAAGACCCCACCACGTTCTGCGGCGGAATGTTATAGACCCGCGCGGTCCACGGCCGCATGAACTCGATGCCGCCACCGGACACGATGAAGGTTTTGAAATCGTTCTGCTGCAGATATTTGATCACCTCCAGCATGGGCTGGTAGACGAGCTCGGTATAGGGGCGCTGAAAGCGCGGATGCTTGGCCTCGGCGATCCAGCCGCTGACGATCTTCTCGAACGCCTCGGTGCTCATGCCCGCATGGGTCACCGCCACGATCTTCATCAGCCCGCCGACTCCGCTTTCACCCAGAGTCTTCATGTCGCCTTCGAGCGCTGCCTTGAAGGGCTGCGTGGTCTTCCATTCGGGATGCTGCGGGGCGAGCACCTTCAGCCGATCGAGAGCGAACGCCAGCTGGGTGTACATGGGATGCTCGACCCACAGCGTGCCGTCGTTGTCGAAGGTGGCGATCCGCTCGGCCGGCGGCACATAGTCCTTGCCGGCCTTGTCGGTCACCTTCTCCACGAAGGAGATGATGGCGCTCTTGTTGGCCCCCTCGTTCCACGACGGCAGCGGATCGTTTTTCGCCATGGCGGAAAAGGCGACTGCGACACTCGCCACGGCCGCGACAGCCCACCGCGTCAACCCCAAGGATACACGCATCACTGCCCCTCCTGATGCACCGGGGTCATGTCCCGGTCCTCTGTGATCGCGCGGCGGCGAAACCGCCGCACCTTCCCTGGCGCGGCCGCGCCAGCGCAGCGCCCGCGGCCGGCCGGACCCGCACCTCCATCAAGCCAGGATTCGTGCGCCCCGTCGCCCCCAACGGCAACCGCAGGTTCTGATGCCGGTGAAAAACGCGCCACAGGCGTCGGAGGCTGCCTCTCTCGACCGCAGCACAGCCCGGCTGATGCCGGATGGACGGTACGGCAGGCGGCAGATCCCCACTTGTCATTTGGCGTCGAATGCGCGCGCCGTTACCGGGACACCCGCCAGCCTGGAAACGTCAAAATATTACGTCTGTATTACTTACCATTGCGGCGCTTTACTGCACCGCAGCAGCAGCCACAGCGCATTGCCCGGCAATGAAAACATGAATGTGCAATGCAAAAAGCACAGGCGTGCGCCGTTACCGTGTTGACCACCCTTGTCATGGATAGTACATTTTAGAAACAACGTTCCGAAATATAGAACACAAAAAGCTGGACACCAGCCAAGCTCACCTGGAACGGGAGGAAAAATTGAAGCACGCAGCCTCTTTGCCGCGCCTGCGCGGCCACGGCCGTCGCCGCACGCCTCGATCCATCCCGGCGCCGCGCGACTGAGCGATCGCGCGTTGCCACGCTCCGTCATGCGGAGTGGATGAAAGACAAACCGGTGTCTAGCGGCACCGGATCGGTTTCCACTCATCGAGGATGAGGTAAAGGCATGTCATCCGACATCGAAAATACTTTGGGCTTTGCGCCGGCATTCGACAGCCCGGTGCCCTATATGCAGCGGACCCGCGACTGGTATCTCGCCCTGGGCTACGATAATCCCTACCTCTGGGCCCACTATATCGACACGCCGTTCCAGCCCCTGCGCAAGCCGCTGGCGGAAAGCCGCGTCACCCTGATCACCACCGCCGCGCCCTACCAGCCCGACAAGGGCCCCCAGGGCCCCGGCGCCCCCTACAATTCGGCAGCGAAGTTCTACCAGGTCTATTCCGGCGCCACCGATGCCGAGCACGACCTGCGCATCTCCCACGTGGGCATCGACCGCAAGCACACCAGCATGGAAGACGCGCGCAGCTGGTTTCCGCTGGCCGCCCTGCGCACGGCGGTGGCCAAGGGCCGCATCGGCGCGCTGACGGCCCGCTTCCATGGCGCCCCGACCAATCGCAGCCAGCAGCACACGCTGGAGGTGGATTGCCCGGAGATTCTCGCGCGCTGCCGGGAGGATGGCGCCGACGCCGCGCTGCTGGTGCCCAACTGCCCCATCTGCCACCAGACCCTGAGCCTCATCGCCCGCCACCTGGAAGCCGCCGGCATCGCCACGGTGGTGATGGGCTGCGCCAAGGACATCGTGGAGCATTGCGGCGTGCCGCGGCTGATGTTCTCCGACTTCCCGCTGGGCAACGGAGCCGGCCGGCCGCACGATCCGGACAGCCAGGCGCAGACCCTGGAGTTGGCCCTGCGCACGCTCGAATCCGCCCCCGGCCCGCGCACCACGGTGCAGTCGCCCCTGCGCTGGAGCGCGTCGCCCGACTGGAAGCTGGATTACTGCAACCTCGCCCGGCGCACCCCGGAAGAGATCGCCGCCCTGCGCGCCGAGGCCGACAAGGCCAAGGACGTCGCCCGCCAGATCCGCGAAACCACCCTCACCATCAAGGGAGCCGCCTGACATGACCCGTCCCTTTGAAGGTGTGCGCATCCTCGATTTCACGCGCTTCTTCGCCGGCCCCTTCGGCACCTATCAATTCGCCTTGCTGGGCGCCGACGTGATCAAGATCGAGCCCATCGAGGGCGAGGAGAACCGGCGCGCCCAGCTCAGCCAGGAATGGGCCGACCGCAACATGGCCCCCGCCTTCGTGGCGGTGAACGCCAACAAGCGCTGCATGACCCTCGACCTGCGCAAGCCCGAGGCCCGGGAGATCATCCTGCGCCTGGCCGCCGAGGCCGATGTGGTGTGGGAGAACTTCCGCCCCGGCGTCATGGATCGCTTCGGCCTCGGCTATGAGGAACTCAGCAAGATCAACCCGCAGCTGATCTATTGCGCGGTCTCCGGCTTCGGCCAGAGCGGCCCGGAGAGCGGCGCGCCGGCGTTCGACGGCAAGGTGCAGGCCATGTCCGGCATCATGTCCATCACCGGCAACCCCTCCGACGGGCCCATGCGGGCGGGCTTTGCGGTGTGCGATCTCATCGGCGGCATCACCGCCGCCTTTGCGGTGTCGAGCGCCCTTTATCAGCGCACCCATACCGGCAAGGGGCAGTTCGTCGACGTCGCCATGCTGGATTCCACCCTCAACGTGCTGGCTCAGCACGTGACCGAATACACCATGACCGGCTATGTCCAGCGCCAGTACGGCAACCTCTCCGTCACCCGCAAGGTGACCGCCGACCGCTTCCGCTGTGGCAACGGGCATATCGTGCTGGCGGTGCTGCTGGAGAAGCAGTTCGCCAACCTCATGCGGGCCCTCGGCCGGGAGGACGCCTTGGCCGATCCCCGCTTCAAGGACTGGCCCACGCGCACCCGCCATGCCGCCGAGCTGCGCGACATCATCGAGGACGCCATGCGCGACGGCGATCCCCAGGGCTGGGAACAGAGGCTCACGGCCGCCGACGTGCCGTGCGCCACCATCCACAGCCTGGACGACATCCTCAACCACCCCCAGGTGCACCATCGCGAGCAGTTGCAGACGGTGCCATCCGCCTACGGCCCGCTGACCCTGGTGGGCCCCGGCTTCCGCCTGGCCCATGGCAGTGGACGGGTGGAGCGCGCCCCCGGCCAGGTGGGCGAGCACACCGACGAGATCCTCGCCGAATACGGCTTCGCCCCCACCGACATCGCCCGCTGGCGCGAAGCGCGGGTGATCTGAGGCGGGGCGCCCCGGCGCCCCACCCATCCAGTCCAACCAAAAGATACGCCAATAAAAACGATTACCGGAGGAAACGAGATGCAGTTCCGCACCAAGATCTGCCGCCGAACGTTATTGTCCGCCATGGTGGCCGGCGTCACGCTCGCCACCGCTCCGGCCTTCGCGGAGGTCAAGCAGATCAATATCGCCAACCAATATTCCATGGCGCATCTGCCCCTCATGGTGATGAAGGACCAGGGCTTCGTGGAAAAGCGGCTGAAGGCGCAGGGGCTCGACGACACCACCGTCAACTGGCTCAACCTCGCCGGCTCGTCCGCCATGATGGACGGGCTGCTGTCCGGTGGCCTGCAGGTGGCCAGCACCGGCACCAGCGGCTTCGCCATTCTGTGGGATCGCACCCGCGGCCAGGTGAAGGCCATCGGCGCCCAGACCTACATGCCCACCATCCTGGTGACCCGCGATCCGGACGTGAAGAGCCCCAAGGACCTCACCGACAAGAACCGCATCGCGGTGCCGGCGGTGGGCACCTCGCCGCAGGCCATCTTCCTCAAGATGGCGGCGCTGGAACTCTACGGCAAAGACAAGGTCAACCATTTCGACAAGATGACCGTCACCATGGCGCATCCGGATGCCTATGCGGCCATGCTGTCCGGCGCCGGCGGCGTCGACACCCACTTCTCGCCCCCGCCTTTCCCCCAGTGGGAGATAGAGCGCGTGCCCGGCGCCCGCATCATCCTCAACAGCGACGACCTCACTGGCGGCCCGGCCACCACCACGGTGGTGATGGCCAACGAAAAGTTCCGCGCCGACAGCCCCAAGGCCTTCGCCGCCGTGTCCGCCGGCCTGCGCGACGCCATCGACTACATCAACGCCCACCCAAAGGAAGCGGCGGAGATCTACCTGCGCGCCCTCAAGAACACCAAGGATTCGGTGGAAGAGACCGCCGCCCTCATCACCGCCCCGGGCACCACCTTCACCTATGTTCCCAAGAATACGGTGAAGCTGTTCGACGCCATGTATGACGTCGGCGTGCTGAAGCGGAAGCCCAACGACTGGAAGGAGCTGTTCTTCCCCGAGCTCCACGACGTGAATGGCAATTGAGGAGGGGCGCATGAACACCCCTGCCCTCCTCGAGGTGAAAGACGTCACCCTTCAATACAAGACCCGCGACCACCTGGTGACCGCCACCTATCGGGTCAGCTTCGAGATCCACAAAAGCGACCGCTTCGTGCTGCTCGGGCCGTCCGGGTGCGGCAAGTCCACCCTGCTCAAGGCGGTGGGCGGCTACATGGCGCCGGTGGAGGGCGAGATCCGCCTCAACGGCACCGCCATCAACCGGCCCGGCCCCGACCGGATGATGGTGTTCCAGGAGTTCGACCAGTTGCTGCCCTGGAAGACGGTGAAGGAGAACGTCATGTTCGCCCTCACCTCGTCCGGACGGCTGGGGCGGGCCGAGGCCACTGAGCGGGCCATGGCCTATATCGAGAAGGTCCGCCTCACCAAGTTCGCCGACAGCTACCCCCATATGCTGTCCGGCGGCATGAAGCAGCGGGTGGCCATCGCCCGCGGCATGGCGATGGAGCCGGACATCCTGCTGATGGACGAGCCCTTCGCCGCGCTCGACGCGCTCACCCGCACCAAGATGCAGGACGAGTTGCTGCAGCTGTGGGAGGACACCCGCTTCACGGTGCTGTTCGTCACCCACTCGATCCCCGAGGCGATCAAGGTGGGGAACCGGATTCTCCTGCTGTCGCCCCATCCCGGGCGGGTGCGCGCCGAGATGGACAGCACCGGGGTGGACGAAATGGAGCCCGCCCTGGGCATCCCCATGTCCGAGCATATCCACTCCATGCTGATGTCCGAGGAGTTGGTCACGGAGGAAGAAAATGTCTGACGTCGCCCGCCTGTCGCGCACCGTGAGCGTGCCCCGCCCCAAGGACTTCACCGTCGTCGAGAAGCCGCTGACCCTCGGCGAGCGGCTGTGGTCGTCTGGCGCCTTCCGCAAGAGCCTGGTGCTGCTGGGCCTCGCCCTGCTGTGGCAGGGCTACGCGCAATGGCTCGACAACCCCCTGCTGTTCCCCACCTTCGTGGAAACGGTGCAGGCCCTGGTGCAGGGCATCATCGGCGGCGATCTCATCAGCGCCGTGTGGGTCTCCATGCAGCTGCTGCTGGTGGGCTACGCGGTGGGCCTGGTGCTGGCGGCGCTGCTGGCGGTGCTCGCCATCACCACACGGCTCGGCAACGACGTGCTGGAAACCATGACCGCCATGTTCAGCCCATTGCCGGCCATCGCGCTGCTGCCGCTGGCGCTCATCTGGTTCGGCCTCGGCGTCGGCTCCATCGTCTTCGTGCTGATCCACTCGGTGCTGTGGCCGGTGGCGCTCAACACCCACACCGGCTTCAGGGCGGTGTCCAACACCCTGCGCATGGTGGGGCGCAACTACGGCCTGCGGGGGCTGCCCTATGTGGCGCTGATCCTCATCCCCGCCGCCTTCCCCAGCATTCTCACCGGCCTCAAGATCGGCTGGGCATTCGCCTGGCGCACCCTGATCGCGGCCGAGCTGGTGTTCGGCGTCACCACCGGCGGCGGCGGGCTCGGCTGGTACATCTACCAGAACAAGAACACGCTGGAGATTCCCCAGGTCTTCGCCGGCCTGCTGGCGGTGATCCTGGTGGGCCTGCTGGTGGACAACCTCATCTTCCGCGTCATCGAGAACCGCACCGTGCGCCGGTGGGGCATGCAGCATTGACCCGACCACGACCGGAGGACGTAATGACGCCCTTCGGCACGCGCCGTGACGCCCGGCGCATCAGGCAGTGAACCCCGGCGGCGCGGCCCAGGCGGCGCCCGCGCCGCCGGGCCTCAGGAAAAGTGGGAGGCATCGTGAACAATACACTGGTGAAAGGCATGGCTCTTCTTGAGGTTCTCGCCCGCAGCGAGCGGGCTCTGGGCGTCTCTGAGCTCGCCGCGCGAGTGGAGATCGGCAAGAGCAATGCGCATCGCCTGCTGCAGGCGCTGACCGAGCTCGGCTATGTGCGCCGTGCCAGCGATGCCGGCACCTATCAGGCCTCGATCCGGCTGTGGGAGCTGGGCATGGCGCTGTTCGCGCAGATCGACCTGCGGGCCATGGCCGCCCCGGCCATGGAGCGCCTGCTGCTCGCCACCCGCGAAACCGTGCACCTCTCCACGCTCGACATGGACGACGTGGTCTATCTGGCCAAGCTGGACAGTCCCCAGCCGGTGCGCGCCTATAGCCAGGTGGGCGGCCGCGCGCCCGCCTATTGCGTGGCCACCGGCAAGGCCATGCTGTCGGCGCGCAGCGACATCCTGCTGCAGGACCTCGCCCAGCGCCTCGAAAGCCATTCCCCCCGCACCATCACCGATCCGCAGGACTTCCTGCGGGAGATCGCCCGCATCCGCACCCAGGGCTATGCCGAGAACCGGGGGGAGTGGCGGGAGAGCGTGTGCGGCGTCGCCGCCCCCATCCGCGATCCCGCCGGCCAGGTGGTGGCCGCCATCGGCGTGTCCGGCCCCTCGGACCGTGTGCGGCCCACCCATTTCAAGGCGCTGGGCCGCGAGGTGCTGCAGGCGGCCGCCGAGGTTGAGCAGGCGCTGGCCGAAGGCGGCACTGCGCCCCGTGCGACGCCGCTGCAGCCGAATCTCTCCGACGCCCCCTGCGCGGCCCGCTGAGCGCCCCTGATGAGTGGCTCCATTGCGTCACACGCCCCTTTCACACCACGAGGCAAACCCATGCGCGATATGTCCCCGTCTCGATCTTCCGGCCCGCTGGCGGGCATCCGGGTGGTCGAATTCTGCCAGGTCGCGGCCGGCCCCTTCTGCGGCATGCTGCTGGCCGACTACGGTGCGCAGGTGATCAAGATCGAGC
The DNA here is from genome assembly GCF_022138605.1 of Xanthobacter sp. NM-25. Lineage (GTDB taxonomy): Bacteria > Pseudomonadota > Alphaproteobacteria > Rhizobiales > Xanthobacteraceae > Xanthobacter. Next base: position 10,986 of record NZ_JACBFS010000008.1, on the reverse strand, counting down.
CGCGCGAAGGGGATGGCCTGCGCGCCTGGCCGCCGATCCGCGGCGGCTTCTCGGAGAATTTCGCCTCCCTCAACCGGGGCAAGAAATCCATCGCCCTCGACCTGAAGTCCCTCGACGACCGGGAACTCGCCCGCGCCCTGGTGCTCGATGCCGACGTGCTGGTGGAAAACAACCGGCCGGGGGTGATGGAGCGGCTGGGGCTCGGCTGGAGCTGGGCGCGCAGCGCCAAGCCCTCGCTCGTCTATTGCTCCATCTCTGCCTATGGGCAGAGCGGCCCGCGGGCCCGCGAAGGCGGCTTCGATCTCACCATCCAGGCGGCGGCCGGAGTGATGAGCGTGACCGGAGAGCCGGACGGTGCGCCCTTGAAGTGCGGGGTTCCGGTCTCCGATTTCACCGCCGGCCTCTATGCCGCCTTCTCCATCAGCTCCATGCTGGCACGGGTGAAGGCGGGCGGCCCCGGCGGGCATATCGACGTGCCCATGTTCTCCACCACCCTGGCCATCGGCGCCCTGCAGACCAGCGAGTATTTCGGCACCGGCCGCAACCCGCGCAAGCTGGGCTCCGCCCACCCCCGCAACGCGCCCTACGAGGCCTTCCGCGCGCGGGACGGCTGGTTCGCCCTGGCCGCCGGCAACAACCGCCTGTGGCAGGCGGTGTGCGAGGTGGCCGGCACCCAGGAGCTGTTCGAGGATCCCCGCTTCGCCACCAACACCCTGCGCGCCAGCAACCAGGCGGAGCTCAAGGGCCTTCTGGAAACGAAGTTCGCAGAAGCCGATGCCGGCACGTGGCTGCGGCGGTTTGCGGAAGCCGGCGTTCCAAGCGCCCCCATCAACGATTTCGCGTCGGCCCTTTCCGACCCCCAGGCCGAGCATCTCGAGCTGGTGCAGGCGATGCAGATGCCCGGCGGCACGGCCACGCAGACCGTCACCTGCCCCATCTGGCTCGATGGCGCACCGGTGCCCGTGAACACCCGCTCGCCCGCGCTCAACGAACACGAAGAAGAACTGCGCACGGCCTTCGGCCGGCGCGAACCGGAGGAAATGACAGGATGAACGCCCAAACCCGTTCCGCAGCCGCCTCCATCACGCCCCTGCGGCAGTTCGTGGTGGAGATGACCCGCCTCGTGGAGGCCACCGACGACGAACAACGCCTGCTCGGCGAGGGGCGCCCGCTGCTCGCCCGCCTGGTTTCGCGCGACGACTGGCTGCCGGACGCCTTCGCCCAGCCGCATCCGGACTTCTACCAGCAGTATCTGCTGCATGCGGACCCGTTCGAGCGGTTCTGCGTGGTGAGCTTCGTGTGGGGGCCGGGGCAGAAGACCCCCATTCACGACCACACGGTGTGGGGGCTCGTGGGCATCCTGCGTGGCGCCGAACGCGCGGTGCGCTACGGCCGCGATGAACACGGGGCGCTGGTGGCTGAGGGCGAAGACATCCTGCCCACCGGGGCCGTGGAGGCCGTCTCCCCCGACATCGGCGACATCCACGCGGTGGAGAATGCGGTGGCGGACCGCCCCTCCATCTCCATTCATGTCTATGGCGGCAACATCGGCGCTATCCGTCGCAGCGTGTTCGATCCCCAGACCGGGGAGCGCCGCCCCTTCGTTTCCGGCTATTCCTCACCGGCGGTGCCCAATCTGTGGGATCGCTCGGCCGAGGTGCGCGCGGCCACATGCTGAGGTTCAGATGACCATCGCCCAGGATGACCCCTGCCGGCTGACGATCGGCGACGGCTTTGCCGTGCTGAGCCTCAACCGCCCCGCCCGCGGCAATGCGCTCGCCACCGACATGGTGGAGCGCGCGCTGGCCGCGCTCGATGCCGCTGTCGCCGATCCGCAGGTGCATTCGCTGGTGCTGTGCGGCGTCGGGCGCCACTTCTGCACCGGCTTCGATCTCTCCACCCTGGCGGAGGAGAGCGACGCCACGCTGCTGGCCCGGCTGGTGCGCATCGAGACCCTGCTGGATGCCCTGTGGCGGCTGCCACTGCGCACCATCGCCATCGGCCAGGGGCGGGTCACCGGTGCGGGTGCCGACCTGTTCGTGGCCTGCGACCACCGCCTGCTCGCCGCCGACGCCAGCCTGGCCTTTCCCGGCGCCCGTTTCGGCATCGTGCTCGGCACCCGGCGGCTCGCCGCGCGGATCGGCGGCGATCGCGCCCTCGGCGTGGTGTCCGGCGGGCGCACCCTGGCCGCCGGCGCGGCGCTCGCCGCCGGGCTGGCGTCCGCGCCCCTGCCGGAAGGGCTCGATCCGCTGCGCGACACGCCGTGGCTCACCCTGGGCCCCCCGGTGGTGGATCGCACCACCTTCGCCCATCTGCGCCAAGCCCTGGATGACCATGCCGGCGACGGGGACCTCGCCGCTTTGGTGCGCTCCGCCGCCCGCCCCGGGCTGAAGGCGCGCATCACCGCCTATCGCGCCAGCCTCACGGCCAACCGCCCCGCGCCGCAGGCCTGATCCCCCGCCACGTCCGGGCGCCCCTGTCCGCCAGGGGCGCCCGTTCTGCTGCAGTGGCATGCCCTTACCCCCAGACGCATAATTCTTGTGCACGCATCAGATCCATGCACATGGCTGTGCATGATTTCCTGATGCACGTGCTGCCAGCCTCTGGAAATCTGCACGCACGTGAAGGGAAACGATGCCCAACCAGCGGCGTAGCCGAGTTCAATGGCCGCCCCCTTCGCGCCCGCACTCAGAACCGGAGGGGTTCATGACCACTGAGCTCACCGGGGCCGGCGCCCCGACCAGACACAGGCCCAACGTCGCCTCACCTCACATGCCCCACCTCGGCATCATCCCGCGCAGCACGGCCGGGCGGCTGTTCCTGGGCTGGGCGGCGCTGAACATGCTGCTGGCGCTGATGCCGGTGTTCGGCGTGTTCGGCAACGGCAACCAGATCGTCGGCGGCATCCTGCCCCTGACGGTTCTGTATTCCTACGCCATCTTCACGCTGAACTGCGTCTTCGGCCTCGCCTATTTCTTCGCGCGCGGGCGCGCCTGGGCCAAAACCCATACCCATCACGAGCGCGCGGGCGCCAACGAGCAGGCCGGGGGCGCACGATGAACACCACCCTCACCATCGCCGGCATCGCCATCTACATGGTGGCCATGTTCCTCATCGGCTGGGCCGCCTACCGGCGCAACAAGGCCAATGACGCGGACGACTGGTTCGTCATGGGGCGCAGCGCCAACCTGTTCATGTTGGTGGGCACCCTGTTCGCCACATGGTTCAGCACCTTCGCCTTTCTCGGCGGGCCCGGCACCTTCTACCTCACCGGCGTGAACTGGCTGCTGTTCGGCTTCTTCAATTCCATGGGCCCGGTGCTGGTGATGATCTTCGGCCCGCGCATCTGGACCCTGGGCAAGCGCTTCGGCTTCATCACCCCGGCCGACCTGCTCGCCTCCTATTATGATGACAGCCGCCGGCTGCGCCTGCTCACCGGCCTCGTGTGCATCGCCGTGCTGTTTCCCTACGCGGCGATCCAGCTCTCCGGCATCTCGGTGGCGCTGAACTCCATCTCCCACGGACTCATCTCCTACGAGACCGGCATCATCGGCCTTGCCGTGTGCGTGGGCGTCTATGCCATCTTCGGCGGCAGCCGCGCGGTGGTGTGGACCGACGCGGTGCAGGGCATCATCTTCGCCGCTTTGCTGATCGGCGGCGCCATCGCCGTGGTGCACTGGTCCGGCGGCTGGCAGACGGGGTGGTCCAATGCGGTGGCGGCGGCGCCGGACAAGTTCATGTTCGGCGAGAACACCAAGCAGGGCACCTACATCACCCTGCTGATCCTGTGGACCTTCGGCTGGATCCTCACCCCCCACCTGTGGCAGCGCCTCTACATGGCGGAGAGCCCGCGGACCCTGCTGCTCGGCTCGGTGATCACCTCGTTCCTGGCCTTGTTCGTGGTGACCTTTTCCGGCGCCGTCATCGGCATGCTCGCCATCGGCATGAACGTGGCGCCCACCGGCTCCATCGTCTCCGACGCGCTGGTGCCGATGATCTTCGCCAAATACCTGCCGATCTTCGGCGTGGTGCTGGTGATCGCGGTGTTCGCGGCGGGCATGTCCACCCTCGACAGCCAGATCATCTCCGCCTCCTCGAACTTCACGCAGGACCTTTATGGCGCCATGCCGAAGCTCGATCAGAGCCGCAAGATGAAGGCCTCCCGCTATTTCGAGATCGCCTTCGTGGTGGCGGTGGTGCTGTTCTCGCTCTCCGAGGCGGGGCGCCAGTTGCTGATCCCGCTCGCCTCCATCGGCGTCGGCATGGCGCTGGTGTTCCTCATGCCGCTGATCGGCGCGCTGTTCTGGCCCCGGGCGAGCGAGCCGGCCGCCTTCTGGTCCATGCTGTGCGGCTGGGGCGTGATGATGGCGATGCAGTTCAAGCTGTTCGCTCTGCCCGGCTCCATCGGCCCGGCCCTGTGGGGGCTTATCGTCTCCGTGGTGCTGTTCTACGGCATTTCCTTCGCCACCGCCCCGGTGTCCCTGCGCAAGCGCCAGCAGTTCCAGGACGACATGCTGGATGTCTTCCCCGAGACCCGCGTCGCCCAGGGCAAGGAAGCCTCGCTCTGACCCCCGCGCCGCCGGGGTGGGCCGGAAACGGACCTACTCCGGCGGCAGGGCCCGCGCGCCCGGCCGCGTCACGGCCGGGCCATGGCCCAGAAGGTAGTCCCGATCCGCCCGCAGCAGCCGCGCGAGATAGCGCTCCACCGCCCGGATCCGCCCGGCCCCGCGAAGATCATTATGAACCGTCAGCCAGACTTCACGCCGGACATCGGTCACCCCATCGAGCACCCGCAGCAGCCGGGTCTCCTGCTCCACCGCGAAATAGGGCAGCAGCACCAGGCCCATGCCGCCCACGGCGCAGCCCATCTGGGCAATCATGGACGAGGACGTCACGGCGATGCGCGGCGCGTTGATCACGTCGTCGAGCCAGCGCACGGGGTCGATATGGATGAGGTCGCGGACATAATCGACGAACACGTGCTCCGACAGATCGGCGAGGCTGTGGGGCGTGCCGTGGCGCTCCAGATATTCCGGCGCCGCGAACAGCCCCAGGCCGAACTCCCCCACCTTCTTGGAGGTGACGCTCTTCGCATCGGCGCGGAAGAACGACAGGAACAGATCCGCCTCCCGGCGCGACACCTGCACATGCTGCGGCGAAGTGATGATCTCCAGGGTGATGCCCGGATAAAGCTCGGACAGCGCCAGCAGCCGGCGCGACAGGTAGAGCGAGGCGATGCCTTCCATCATCGCGATCCGCACCACCCCGCCGACTTCCGCATCGCGGCCGGCCAGATGCGTCTCCATGCCAATGATGCTGTGCTCCACCGCTTCCGCCCGCTCCAGCACCTCCTGGCCGAGGCGGGTGAGCGAGAGCCCGTTCGACTGACGCTCGAACAGGCTGGCACCGATGACATATTCCAGCTGGCTGACGCGCCGGCTGATGGTGGAATGATCCATGCCCAGCTGGCGGGCGGCTCGGGAGATGGCGCCCGACCGGGCGACGATCAGGAAGATGCGCAGGTCGTCCCAGTTCAGATTGTTCAATCCCGCCATCGCCGCGCCTCGCTCTTCTCCGTCGGTGGGCCCGATGCCCGACAGCGGATCGTCATGAGCCGGGCGCGAGTTGAGACAAGTCTTGCGCCCCGCGCAACCCGTTCAACCCGAGATTAAGGAACAGGAGGATCGCCCCCTTGCCCCAGCCCGCCCCCTGCCGCGTCGCGGCCGCCCATGCCGCTCCCGTCTTCCACGACCGCGCCGCCACCACCCGCAAAGCGGCCGCGCTCATCGCCACGGCGGCGGAGGGCGGCGCGAGCCTCGTGGCGTTTCCGGAAAGCTATATCCCCGGCTTTCCCATCTGGGCGGCGCTCTGGGCGCCCATTCACAATCACGACCTGTTCGAGCAGTTCGTCGAGGCCTCCATCTATGTGGATGGCCCGGAGATCGCCGAGCTGCGCGCCGCCGCCCGGCACCACCACATCAGCGTGTGGATCGGCTTTTCCGAGCGCAATCCGGCCAGCGTCGGCGGCATCTGGAACAGCGCGCTGCTGATCGGCAGCGATGGCGAAATCCTCATTCATCACCGCAAGCTGGTGCCCACCTTCTTCGAGAAGATGGTGTGGGCGCCGGGCGACGGCGCCGGCCTGGTGGTGGCGCAGACCCCCGCCGGGCGCGTCGGCGGGCTCATCTGTGGCGAGAACACCAACCCCCTCGCCCGCTTCACCCTGATGGCCCAGCGCGAGGAGGTGCACATTTCCTGCTGGCCGCCCATCTGGCCGACGCGCCCGCCATCGGACACCCGCAATTTCGACAATCTCGCCGCCAATCGCATCCGCGCCAGCGCCCATTGCTTCGAGGCGAAGGCTTTCGGCATCGTGTGCGCGGCGGTGCTCGATGAGGCCGGCAAGGCGATGCTGGTGGCCCGCGATCCTGCTGTCCGCGACATGCTGGAGCGCTCCCCCCAGGCCGAATCCTTCTTCCTGGATCCCACCGGCACCCCGGTGGGCGACAGCGCGCGCATGGAGGAAAAGGTGATCTTCGCCGATTTCGACCTTGCCGCCTGCGTGGAGCCCAAGCAGTTCCACGACCTCACCGGCTATTATAACCGCTTCGACGTGTTCGAGCTCTCCGTGGACCGACGCCGGCAGGTGCCGGTGCGCTTCCGCGCCGGTGAGGAGGCACGCCCGGAACGCCCCCGCATGCGCGTGGAGACCACGCCCCTGCGCTGGCGCACGGAGCAGACCGTCGGGTCTGAGTGACGGACGCGGCGACGAAGAAGTCGACCGCCGCGATTCGCGCCCCGCCGGCCATGGCCCCCATGGCCGGCGGGGCGGCAGGGACTGGCGCTCCGGAGATCGAAAATCCCCGTCATGCCGGCCTGCCGCGCCGGTCCCTGCACACGCCATCCACAGGCCGCAGCACGGGCGCCCGCCAAATTCGCCGCGGCCATTGCAATTTTCCACGGCACCTGCCATAGGAGCGCACCGCCGGCGACGAACCACGACGCCGTGCATTGGATGCGGGTGTAGCTCAGGGGTAGAGCACAACCTTGCCAAGGTTGGGGTCGAGGGTTCGAATCCCTTCGCCCGCTCCAAAACTTTCAAAATAATCAATAGCTTATAGCGAAGCCGCTGAGAGGCGGCTTTGTCGTTTTTGGCTTGGTGACCACTTGGTGACCACCGATGTCGGGAGTGGTCACCAGCTCTCCCCCTGTGGAAAACCGCAGGTGAATCTCGCTTTGGAGGATGCAGCTGATCTGGCGGACACTCTGACCTCGAGACGGGGTTGGACGGCGGTGGCTCATACCGAAGCGATGATCACTGAGCGCGCCAAGACCGCGGCGGAGGGCCTACGGGCTGCGTTCAAGTCAGACGGCGCAGTACGAACGCGACGGCGCCTCCGTTGGGTTGGATCGGATTGCTCGTTCCAGCGAAGGCGATTCTCCCGCAGATGCGGGACGCCGCACGACGTTCGGATCGACCTTCAAATGTTGCAATCGGACTGCAAATGTTCTTATTTTGTTCTCATTTACGGCTTAAGTCTCCTCCTTCTAAGGGCCGCTCAAGCGGAAAGTGAACCCTCTTTAAAATTGCTTTGTGCGCACGTCTTTCAATCCGTGGATGCAAGTGTAGAAATGCGATTGGCCAAGGCCTGGTCGACTCCAGATCCTTGAATACCCAATACGATAGCCCTAGGGACGGCGGTGGCCGGTGACCCCAGGGAGAAGCTGTGGAGAGTTTGGTGGCTGACGGGATCTTCCACGTCGCGGTACATGAGCTCGAGCGCGCCGACACCGGCTTTCGCGTGAAGTTCGGCCAGGAGCAGCTCGCGATCACTCCCACGATCGATCGGGTGACCGCCCAGCTATTCGATCTCTACAAACGCCGCGCCTCGAAATCTCACGGCAAGTTCTCGACCGCGGCGGATGTGGCTCCCACGCAGAAACATCTGGAAGATTATGTCGCGACGAAGGGGGCGGGCTTCCCCGATTTCATCTCGCGCCTGATGGAAACGCTCAGGGTTCATGCGTCCAGCCAGAATGCCGCTTCGGGCGGGTTTGTCTTCTTTGCGCATCTCGAGCGGGACGAGCGGCAGTTCCTCCTCGTTGCGGTCGTGTCCAACAAGCTCGGTGCGACCCTGACCAAGACCTACGACGTCAAAGACGCCGAACACCTCGACATCGAAGGATTCCGCTTCGCCGGACGCATCAGCCTGACCGGGTGGGCGGCCAAGGAAGACCGCTACATCAGCTTCCTGAAGGGAAAAGGAGAGGTCTCAGACTACTTCAAAACCTTCCTCGGATGCGACACCACAGTCCAAGATCGCCAGGATACGAACGACCTCGTCGAGGCTCTCAAGGCTTTCGCTGACGCTCAGAACATGAAGCCGCCAGAGCGCGAGGGATTCCTGTCCAAGGCCAAAGATTTCTGCGACCAGATCGCGCGCGAGAAGCAGCCGCTTGCATTCGAAACGCTATCAAATGCGGTTGTGCCCGACGATCCCGAACCACTGCTGTCGTTCCTCGTCGACCCGGACCGTGGCCTCAACGATGGCTTCGTGCCGCACAGATCGGCGCTTGGGTCTTTGGTAAAGCTCAAACGCGAAACTCCATACTGGAGCGTCGCCTTCGAGCGGAGCGCCATCCACCAGGGCAAGGTCGATTACGACCCGAAACAGAACGTCCTGATACTAAAGGATCTGCCCGAGGATTTCGCGGCCGAGCTACGGCACGAGATTCTGGATGTCTGAGCTCGGGTTTGATCGCCTGCTGGCGATCTACCGCGCAACGCGGTTTGACCCTCGCGGCGAAGATGGCTCGCTTGCGATCGCCACCGGCGAGGTCCTGACGGACCTTCGAGAGATTTATACACAGCCCGAGATTGGCAAGGCCGCCGGCATTGAGCCGCTTTCGGATCCTGCGAAACTGCGCATTGGCGACGAAGTGCGGATCCGTGTCGGTCCGCCGCGCCTGTCGATCGGACGAATCGTCCGATCGCTCGACGAGTTGCTAGAGAGTCGTCGGGCGCGGCTCAAGGAGCCTGACACATATTTCATCATAGAAGGCGCTTTGGATCATTCGACCACGCCAGTGCCGGACGAGATCACGCGCTACCGCACGGCACTCGAGATTGTCGCGCTCTTCGTTAAGGCTGCAGCCTATCTTGACGAGATCAGGGAAGAGCTCGTCTTCATCCATGAGGGGAAGTTCGTGACGCCAGTCGTCTACGACGTCGCTCTGCTGAAGCGCCTTTCCATGAGCGATGCGGACCGTCTCCTCGGCCATTTCGCGGACGACGTCCACATCGACCAGAAGCTTGCGATCCTGAGCGAGTCGATCTGTCGGCTGAGCGCGCCGCGCTCCGCCGCGAGCCGGTTCACCTACCTTCTGGACAATCTGGACGAGATGGAGAAGGAGGTGCGCAACGGCTACAAGCTGTTCGCCTCAAGCTTCTCATACGCAAAGATCCGCGGCGAAATTGAGGCCGCTCGCGTCGACTATGTCAGCAAGATCCATAAGACGCTGATCGACATCCAGGGGCAGCTGCTGGGAATTCCCGTGGCGACCGTCATTGTCGCGTCTCAGCTGAAGACCGCGAAGTCATGCGGCCTCGAGTTTTGGACGAACATCGCCATTCTAGGCGGTGCCTGGATATTCGTGGGGCTGCTTGCGATCGCGATCGTTAACCAGTGGGTCACTCTTGGGTCGATCAGCCAGGAGATTGACGGTCAGAGGAAACGCCTCGAGCAGGATTATGCGGCAATCGCAGCGCAATTCATGGATCTGTTCTCAAAGCTCGGTGGTCGGATTTGCTGGCATCGCGCGGCCCTGATCGGGATCGGCGTCGTGGCGATCGCCGGCGCGGCTTTCGCCACCTACGTCTTCCTCCGGATTACGCCGGTTGAGATCAGCACCTGCATCGCCGCTGCATGGCTGTAAGGGTGACGCAGATGCCGAAATGTCCCGGCACCTAGGCTCGCCTTTCTTATTCAGGAAGGTGAATAGTCTGTCGCCGCTTTGGGCGCGAACCCTCGACGTCCGCCGACTCGTCCATCAGCGATGTGCCGTGGCGCGCGCTGCCGATCAGCCGCACCAAGGCGGCCCATGCTATCGGGGCTTTCACCGGTTGCGGTGGCTGACCTAGTCTGATTCTTCGCGCATTCAGGCGCGATGCCGTGCAACTGCCAACTCGGTTTATGACCAACTATGACCAGTCGGACCATTTCCGAAGTTACCCGGCGCAACCTGTTTGACGAATTGCGCCTGCGCAACGCGCCCTGGTCGGGCAGGCTGGCCGAATCTGACTTTCTCGGCCGCATTTTCGATCTGAAGACGCTTCCCTCGGATGACCACCGCCAGCCACATATGGCCGGTGATATCTGGATGCATCGGGAACGCTTTCAGGACTGGACCAATGACTGGGTCTACGACGATGTGCGGCTTGACCTTCTACGGTGCCAGGATGAAATTCTCCTCACCTTTCTGTGCGAGATGTTGCACCCAATTGTCCAGTCCGATGCTCAGGTGGTCGGCGAGCTGCTGGGAATCTTCAATCGGCATCTTCATGTGGACGGGTTCGAACTCGTGCCGAACACCTACGTTTCCGGAAAGCCGATTTATGCGGCGCGACGGCGCCTAGGTGGTGTGGCGCAAGTGGCCGCCGCCCGGAAAGTTGCCGATGAATTGTCCTCGGAGCACATTTCGGTGCTCATCACCCGCATGGAGACAGCGGTCGAGGCCGATCCATCTTTGGCGATTGGTTCCGCCAAGGAATTCGTCGAGTCCATTTGTAAGGGCATTCTCACGGCGCGCGGAACGCCGCCGCGCGGTTCCGAAACACTGCCACAGTTGGTGAAGGCGACCCGTGAGGCGTTAAACCTATCAGTGTCCTCTCAAACGGGCGATACCCTCAGACAAACGCTGAGTGGGCTCTCCAGCATTACCCAAGGCGTCGCGGAACTTCGCGGTCAATTAGGATCGGGCCACGGA
>NZ_JACBFS010000007.1:130000-284288 GCF_022138605.1 Xanthobacter sp. NM-25 | reverse complement strand
AAGATCCAGTCCTACAATTACGAGGCCACCAAGCAGGCCCTCGCCCGCGCCGTCAAGGGCGAGCCCTCCGCAAAGGTCGCCACCGAGCAGCGCGACGCCGTCAAGCATCCCTTCCAGGCCTGAGCCTGAGGGGCGCCTGCGGGCGCGACGCGTAGGAGACGATAGGCCCGGCCCCACGGCCGGGCCTTTTGCATGTGGCAGCCGGTTATGGCTTGGCGCGCCCCGGGGCGGGGGCGTAACCTGTCGGCGGGCCCGGTTGAATACCAGCTGTTAGGGGAATGCCCTCAGGATGCCCGGCGCATTCCGTGCCCCGCGCCGTGACTCGCGCGCCGTGACTCGCGCGCCGTCGTTGCGCCGGCACCGATGGCCGTCCGGGTGGGCACCTGCGCGGGCACGGAAGGCAGCCCTGTCCTGATGGCGCCCATGTCCGGGTCGCCACCCCTTTGGAGGCACCGATGGCGGCGGTCCTGATCATCGTGCTGGTGATATTGACGGTGGCCGCCCTGCCCACCTGGAATTACAGCGCCCGCTGGGGCTATGCCCCGGGCGGCGCGGTCGGCGCGCTGCTGCTCGTGGTGGCGGTGCTGACCCTGACGGGCTGGCTCTAGGTTCTTTTCGTGCCCCGATCCCGGTGCCTGTGATGCCGGTGCTCCTGATGCCGGCATGCCGGGGCCACCGCAGCAGCCCCGGCGCGGGGCGGTTTACATCACCTTGTCGATGACGCGGCCGAGCTTCTCCACCAATTCGCCCACCTGCGCCTCGGAAATGATCAGCGGCGGCGTCACCACCAGGGTGTCGCCGGAGGTGCGGATCATCAGCCCTTCCTCATGGAACGCCCGTTCGAGCCCCTCATAGCCGCGGGCGCCCGGAGCGCCCTCGCGAGCGGGCAGGTCGACGGCGCCGGTAAGGCCGACGGTGCGGATGTCGAGCACGCCGGCCCTGTCGCGCAGGCTCATGATGGCATCGGCCCACAGGGGCTCCAGCCGGCGGGCGCGGCCGAACAGGTCCTCCGCCGCATAGAGATCGAGGGTGGCGAGCGCCGCCGCGCAGGCCAGGGGATGGGCCGAATAGGTGTAGCCGTGGAACAGCTCGATGGTGTGCTCGGGCCCCTTCATGAAGGCCTCGTAGATGCCCTTGCGCACCAGCACACCGCCCATGGGCACGGCGCCGGCGGTGATGCCCTTGGCGAAGGTGATGAGGTCCGGCACCACGCCGTAGCGCTCGGCGGCGAAGGCGGCGCCGAGCCGGCCGTAACCGGTGATCACCTCGTCGAAAATCAGCAGGATGCCGTATTTGTCGCAGATCTCGCGCAGCCGCTGCAGATAGCCCTTGGGGGCGGGCAGCACGCCGGTGGAGCCGGCCATGGGCTCGACGATCACCGCGGCGATGGTGGAGGCGTCGTGCAGGCCGACGATGCGCTCCAGCTCGTCGGCAAAATGCGCGCCATAGTCGGGTTCGCCCTTGGTGAAGGCCTGATGCTCGCGGTCATAGGTGGTGCGCAGATGGTCGACGCCGGTGAGCATGGTGCCGAACGTGCGGCGGTTGGTGACGATGCCCCCCACCGAGATGCCGCCGAAGCCGACCCCGTGATAGGCCCGTTCGCGGCCGATGAGGCGGGTGCGCCCGGCATGGCCGGTGGCATTGTGATAGGCGAGGGCGATCTTCAGCGCCGTATCCACCGCCTCCGAGCCGGAATTGCAGAAGAAGACGTGGTCGAGGTCGCCCGGGGCCAGGGCGGCGATGCGGTTGGCGAGGCGGAAGGCATCGGGATGGCCGAACTGGAAGGTGGGGCCGAAATCCAGCGTGGTGGCGGCGGTGCGGATGGCCTCGACGATCGGCTCGCGATTGTGGCCGGGGTTGGTGCACCACAGGCCGGAACAGCCGTCGAGCACGGCGCGGCCCTCGGGCGTGTAGTAGTGCATGTCCTTGGCGCGGGCGACGAGCCGCGGTCGCTTCTTGAAGGCACGGTTGGCGGTGAACGGCATCCAGAAGGCATCGATGTCGTTCGGCACGTCCGCAACGGAAGCGGTGCTGCCAGCCCTGTCGTCCAGAACCATGATGGTCTCCCTCAAGCGCGCGTGAGCGCTCATGCGGCCATGCTTCGGCCGCCAAGTTCTGCAAGCTATCAGCGCTCCGGCCTCCAGGAAACATCACGCGAGCGCGGCTCAATCCTCTTGCATGCGCATGGCTTCTGACAGAAAAAGACCCCATGACCATGGGTAATGCCGGCAAAATGGAACCCAACGACGCTGCAACGCCCGACGTTGCGCCGGCGGATGGCGTGTTGCCGGCCGCCGAGGGGGGCGCCGCCGGATCCATGTCCGCCGGATCCCTGTCCACAATATCCGCGCCCGTCGAAGCCCTGCCCGTCGAAGCCCTGCCCGTCGAAGCCCTGCCCGTCGAAGCCCCGCCCGCCGAAGCGGCGCCGGCCGACGAGGAGGTGGTCGAGGCGCTGGAGCGGGTGCTGGCGGCGCCGGACCTGCGCACCTCGCCACGGCTGGGCGCCTTCCTGCGCTATGTGGTTGAAGCGAGGCTTGCCGGGCGGGCCGAGCAGATCAAGGGCTACACCATCGCGGTGGAGGCGCTGGGCCGGCCGGCCTCCTTCGATCCCCAGTCCGATCCCATCGTGCGGGTGGAGGCGACCCGCCTGCGGCGGGCCCTGCAGAACTATTACAATACCGATGGCCTGGACGACCCCCTGCAGATCCTGATCCCCAAGGGGGGCTATGTGCCGCAGTTCGTGCCGCGCAAGGGGGCTGTGCCGGCGGTGACGTCGCCGGCCGCCGCGGTGCCGGCGCCACTGCCCGAGGCTGCGCCGGTGCCGATCCCGGTGCCGGCTCCGGCGGCGCGAGCCCCCCGCCGCTGGGCCGCGGCTGCCATGACCGCCGTCGTGGCGGCGACGGCCGCCTGCGCCACCGCGGCGGTGCTGTGGCTGAGCGGCATGGAGGCGCCGCCGGTTCTGCAATCGTGGCTGGGGGGGCGCCCGCCGCTGGCGGACCGGGTGCGGCTGCCCATCGTGGAGGTGACCAGCCTTGCCTCCAACGACAGCCGCGAGGTGGTGCGCAACGACCTGCGCAGCATCGAGGAGCGGCTGCGCGATGCTTTCGCCCAGTTCGATTTCGCCGAGGTGCGGGCCGGCACGGGAGAGGGCCTGGCGGCACGCGAATGCAATGGCCGCCAGCCGCGCTCGGTGTTCGTGCTCGGCGGCCTCGCCGAGCCCCGCGCCGATGGCACCTTCTCGCTCATGCTGCACCTGGCGGACCGGTGCGAGGGGGTGATCGTCTGGTCGCAGGCCATTGACGGTCTCAAGGCGGAGCCCGGCAGCCAGGAGACCGAGCTGCAGGTGGTGCGCGAGGTGACCCCGGCGCTGATGGAGAGCTATGGCGTGGTGCCGGTGCGGGCGCGCTCGCAGGTGTTGGCCCATGCCCCGGGCTCCGGCTTCGGCTGCGTCGCCGCGGCGTTCGCCGTGCTGCGCAACGACGGCAGCGCCAGCGCCACGACGCCCCGGGCCTGCCTGACCAGCCTGGTGACGCGGGATGGGGAATTTGCCCTCGGCCATGCGGTGCGCGCCTCCGTGCTGCTCGACGAGGCCATGCGTGGCGTCGCTCCCGCCGCGGACACGGAGCACAATGCGCTGATGCTGCGGGAGGCGGAGCTGGCGGCCGATCTCGCCCCCACCAGCGCCTATGCGGCCCGCACCCTGGCGCTGGTGCAGCTCTACCTTGGCCAGACCGAGAATGCGGTGGCCTCCGGCGAGCGGGCGCTGCGGCTCAATCCCCTGGATTTCGATGTGGCGGCGGCGGTGGGATCGGTGCTGATCGGCGCTGGCCGTGTCGAGGAGGGGGAGGCGCTGCTGCGCGCCGCGCAGGCCCATGGGGCCGGTCGGGCACCGCTGCAGGAGGCCTATCTGGCCATCGCCGCCTTCCTTAAGCGGGATCCCTTCGCCGCCCAGGCCATGGTGCCGCAGCTGCGCCTGCACAGCGGGCCGCAGAGCCGGCTTGCCCTGGCCCTGGCGCTGCACGCCCTGGAGCGCAGCGGCGATGAACGGGAGGCTGTGCGCGCCCTCGCCCGGCTCGACAATGGCGGGGCGGAGGGGGTGCGCCGGCTGGTGCGCCACCTGCTGCCGGCGCCGGCCGTCTCCGAGCGGGCATTGGATGCCCTGGAGGCGGCGGGCCTCTCCCAGGAGGCGGCGACCCTCAAGCGCCCGAGGGGCTGAGCGGCGGCTGGGGCTCGGGCATCCGGGTGCAAGCCGCCAGACGGCCCATCGGCAGTTGCTCAGACGCCGATGGCAAGGATTTGTTTACCCCCGGCGGGGCACCCTGAGCGCCCGCCTCCTGCCCACGTGTGCCGTTCATGACCGTCGTCCGCTCCGCCCAGAACCTGCGTGTGCTCGTCTGTGATCCGGATCCGGCGGCCCGACGCGGGCTGCGGGCTGCCCTCGGCCGCCGCGACGCCCTGAACATGATGGAAGCGGAGTGCCTCGAGGCGGCCTTCGTGCTGGCGCCCCATTGCGACGCCGCTTTGGTGGCCATGGGGCCGGGCGAGGAAGACATGATCGCGCGGCTGCGGGCCGCCGGGTTGACAGGGGTGATGATCGTCGCCCTGGCCCAGGGGTCGGTGGCCGGCGCGGTGGCCGCCATGCGGGCCGGCGCCGACGACGTGGTGTTGAAGCCGGTGCGGGCGGAAGACGTGGCGGAGCGCCTCGTGGCGGCCGCGCCCGCCGAGCGGCCGGAGCGGCGCCGGGCCATGCGCGAGGATCGGCGGCCCCCGGCGGCCACCCTCCATTCGGATTTCTGCGGTTTTCTCGGCCGCTCCACCCCCATGACGCGGCTTTATGAGCAGATCAACCGGGTGGCCGCCTCGCGCGCGCCGGTGTTCGTCACCGGCGAGAGTGGCACCGGCAAGGAACTGGCGGCCAGTGCCGTCCACGCCCGCTCGCCGCGCCACGCGGGGCCGTTCCATGCGCTGAACTGCGGTGCCATCCCGCGCGAGCTGATGGAAAGCGAGATCTTCGGCCACGCGCGCGGCGCCTTCACCGGCGCCCATGCGGAGCGCTCCGGCGCCGCCGAGCTGGCCGACGGGGGCACCCTGTTCCTCGACGAACTGGGTGAGATGGACCTCGCCTTGCAGGCCAAGCTGCTGCGGTTCCTGCAGGATGGAAAGGTGCGGCGGATCGGCGAGGGGCATGAGCGGCAGGTGGACGTGCGCATCGTCTGCGCCACCAATCGCGATCCGGTGGCGGAAGTGAAGGCCGGCCGCCTGCGCGAGGATCTGTTCTATCGCCTCCATGTGCTGCATCTGCATTTGCCGCCGCTGCGGGAGCGGGGCGAGGATGTGATCCTGCTGACCGAGGCGTTCCTGGCCCGCTTCGCGGGCGAGGAAGGGCGGCCGCTGCCGCGGATGACACCGGAGGCGGCCGAGGTGCTGCGCCAGCGCCAGTGGCGCGGCAATGTGCGCGAGCTGCAGAATCTGATGCGCCGCGCGGTGGTTTTGAGCGACGGACCGGTGCTGTCGCCGGCCCTGTTCCAGGATGACCGCATGGACGGTGACGCGGTCTCGACGGAGCGGCGCAGCGCCCCGGTTCTGGCGGCGGCCGTGCCGGCCCCCGGCGGGTTGCCGGTGACCCCGGGCCTGCGCATCGTCGAACCGTTCGCGGTGGTGGAGCGGCGCACCATCGAGGCGGCGATCGCCGCCTTTGATGGCAATATCACCCTGGCTGCGGCGGCGCTCGATCTCAGCCCGTCCACGCTCTATCGCAAGAAGCTCGCCTGGCAGCAGTCGGATCCCGACCATGGGGATGTCGGCGCCGATTCCCACGTCGCCTGAGCGTTGGGCGGGGCGCTCAGGCGCGCTTGCGCAGGATCTTCAGCCGGCCCAGCAGCTCGGCCACCGCCTCGGGGGGCAGGTGGCGGATCTCCTGCGCCAGCAGGTTGGCAAGCTCTGTGGCTTCCGGGCTGAGGCCCGAGGTGTCGACGCTGACCTTCGGCTGGGACAGCTCGGCGAGCCGCTGCAGGTCCTCCGCCTCGTCCCAGATGACGTTGAAATAGGCGATGACGCGCTGCACCAGCGCCCAGGTGGGCCGCCCGCGCTTGCCGTTTTCCAGCGCCGAAAGATAAGTGGGGGTCACGCCCAAAGCGTGCGCCATCTGCGTGAGCGTCACACCCCGGCTGGCGCGCAGATCTCGCACCCGGCGACCGAACGGCGTCATGGGTCCCCTGCTTGTCTGGCTGGCGCGTCTTGCGCGCCTTCCTCCGCTCCATCGCAGGGATGGCGGCGCAAGTCCACCAGCAGGCAAGCCCAGGAGCCAACAACGCCACCAGCTACTTCAGCCCGAGCCTCGCCGGTCTGCACCGGCGATGGGCTGCCACATGCGGCGCGGCCGGGGATAAGGCCCGGCCCGCGCTTCAGGGTTGGGGTCTCTGGGTTGGGGCGCGCTCAGGTCCAGTCGCTGTCGTCGCCGCCCAGGTCCCAGCCACCGTCGTCGAGGCTGGCATTCTGCGGGTCGACGTCCCAGAAGCTGTCGCTCTGCCCCTGGCCGCCCAGCGCCTGCTGGGCTTCGGCGCCGAGGTCGCCGGCGGCATCGGTCACCGGTTTCACCGCGTCTGCCGCCTGCTGGGCAATGGCGCCCTCGCCGCCAGACATCATGCTCTTGATGCCGTCGAACAGCAGCGCGCCACCGGCGACGCCGGCTGCAGTGGCCAAAGCGCCCTGCAGGAAGCCGCCGCCGCGCTGCGCGGGTGCCCCCTGCATGGGCTGCTGCTGGCCCCAGGGGCCGCCGGCCTGCTGGGCGGCCTGCGGGTAGCCCTGCTGGCCATAGCCCTGCTGGTTATAGCCGCCCTGATTGTAGCCGCCCTGATTGTAGCCGCCCTGGGCATAGCCCGGGGGCACGCCCATGGGCTGGTCGGTCGGCCGCGCACCCGCCGCCGGGACCGACCCACGGCCGCCGCCGAACAGGCCGCCGAGGAAGCCGCCGGAGGCCCCCTGTGCCGGCTGCGCGGCGTGCGCGCGGGCCTCGGCGTCCTGAAGCTGGGCTTCCAGCTCCTGAACGCGGGCGTAAGCCTGCTGCAGGGCATGTTCCTGCACCAGCACGCTCTGGGCGAGCGCATAGGGTGCATAAGGTGCCTGGGCGACGCGGCGCGCGATCAGCGCTTCCGCCTCTGCGTCACGCGGCGCGCTCTCGAACTCGCGCATGCGGTCGAAAAGGCCGTCGATCAGGGCACGTTCCTCGGGGGTCATCTCCGCCTCCGGTGGTTGGACCGGGAGGGATATGAGCAGCCAAGGGGGGCGCCGATAGGGCGGGCGCAGATGAAATTTTCGTAACGTCAGGTAGCCCGATGGGGTCTTCCCACGTCATGCCGGGCTCCGCTTTCGGCTTACTCGGCGGCGTCGGCCGAGCCGGATGAGGCCTTCGCGCCCACGCCGAAGCGCTGTTCCACATAGGCTTCCACCATCTGGCGGAACTCTTCCTGGATGTTGGCCCCGCGCAAAGTGGCGACCTTCTTGCCGTCGATGAACACCGGGGCGGAGGGGGTCTCGCCGGTGCCGGGCAGGGAGATGCCGATGTCGGCATGCTTCGATTCCCCCGGCCCGTTCACGATGCAGCCCATGACCGCCACGTTCAGGGTCTCGACGCCGGGATATGTCGCCTTCCAATGGGGCATGCGGGTGCGGATCATCTCCTGCACGCTCTGCGCCAGCTCCTGGAACACGGTGGAGGTGGTGCGGCCGCAGCCGGGGCAGGCCGCCACCAAAGGCACGAAGGTGCGCAGGCCCATGGTCTGCAGGATTTCCTGCGCCACCTGCACCTCGCGGGTGCGGTCGCCGCCCGGCTCCGGGGTCAGCGACACGCGGATGGTGTCGCCAATGCCCTGCTGCAGCACCACGCCCATGGCGGCGGTGGAGGCGACGATGCCCTTGGAGCCCATGCCCGCCTCGGTGAGGCCGAGATGCAAAGCGTAATCCGAGCGGCGCGCCAGCTCGGAATAGACGGCGATGAGGTCCTGCACCGCCGAGACCTTGGCGGACAAAATGATGTGATCGCGCGCAAGGCCGATCTCCTCCGCCAGCGCCGCCGACAGAAGCGCCGAGCGCACGAGCGCCTCGCGGGTCACCGCGCGGGCCTCGGCCGGGTGGGGCAGGCCGGCGTTTTCGTCCATCAAGGCGGTCAAGAGCTCGCCGTCGAGGGAGCCCCAGTTGGCGCCGATGCGCACCGGCTTGTCATTCTTGAGGGCGGTCTCGACGATGGCAGCGAACTGCCGGTCCTTCTTGTCGCCGAAGCCCACATTGCCGGGATTGATGCGGTATTTGGCGAGGGCCTCGGCGCAGGCCGGGTGATCGGCCAGGAGCTTGTGGCCGATGTAATGGAAATCGCCCACCAGCGGCACGTCGATGCCCTGCGCCAGCAGCTTCTCCCGGATGTGGGGCACGGCCGCCGCCGCCTCGTCCCGATCCACCGTGAGGCGCACCAGCTCCGAGCCGGCGCGGGCGAGGGCCGCCACCTGGCGCACCGTGCCGGCCACATCGGCGGTGTCGGTGTTGGTCATGGACTGCACCACCACCGGGGCACCGCCACCCACCATCACCGCGCCCACCCGCACCCCCACCGTGGGGCGACGGCCGGCAGGGCCGGCCTGCAGAAGCTCGGTGGGCACCACCGCGGGCGCCGCGATCGGGGAGGGGGCAGAGGTCATGGCCGGAAGATCCTCGGGCAGCAGGGTCACGGGCGCCATGAGCGCGCCGGCAACGCCATCGAGGTAGGCCCGGGCGGCGCCAGCGTCAACCGGCGGAGGGCTCAGGCGCCGTCGGGCGCGGTGGCGCCGTCGCGTTCCGCCGCCTCGCGGCAGCGGGCGCAGGTGCCGGCCACCTCCAGCACCCGCTGGCGCGGGGTGAAGCCGGCGGCGCGGGCGGCCCAGGCGAGGTCGCGGCCCACCGCGTGGGAGCCCACTTCCCGGGTGAGGCCGCAGCGCTCGCAGATCAGGAACACCACCACCTCGTCGATGTCGTGGGGGTGGGTGCAGGCGAGATAGGCATTGCGGCTCTCGATGCGATGGGCGAGCCCCTCGGCCACCAGGAAATCCAGCACCCGATAGACCGACATGGGCGGCGCGCCCTCGCCCTCGGCGGTCAGCCTCTCGACGATGTCATAGGCGCCGAGCGGCGTGTGGCTCTGCGCCAAGGCCCGCATCACATTGCGCCGCAGCGGGGTGAGCCGCAGGCCCTTGGCCACGCAGCATTGCTCGACGCGCGCCACCGCCCCGGCCACGCATTGGCTGTGGTCGTGGTCGTCGCCGGAGGGGCTGATATGCATTTCTTCGCGGGTCACAGATCCGATGTAATGCATGGAGGCCCGTTCCGCCATCGCCACCGCGACGACGCTGGAGCTTAACCATAATCTGATACCAGAAGCGCAGCGCGCGACCACCCCGCATTTTGCGGGATGGCGCGCATTGCGTCGCTTCGCGGGCCAAGGCAAGCTGCGCCGCGCGGGGGATCGTCGCGATCATCCGCATGTGACAGCATCGTCACAGCGCATCGCTAGATGGTGATGCCGCGCCTTGCGCGCTCACCTGCGCCGGATTGGGGAAAAGCCATGTTCAAAGGGAAGGTCGCCGTCGTCACCGGCTCCACCAGCGGAATCGGGCTCGCCTATGCCCGCGCCTTCGCCAAGGAAGGCGCCAACATCGTCATCAACGGCCTCGGCGATGCGGCCGCCATCGAGACCGAACGCGCCCGCATCGAGACCGATTTCGGCGTGAAGTGCCTCTATTCGCCGGCCAACATGCTGAAGCCCGAAGAGATCGAGGGCATGGTGAAGCTGGCCGAGACCGAGCTCGGCTCCTGCGAC
The DNA here is from genome assembly GCF_022138605.1 of Xanthobacter sp. NM-25. GTDB lineage: Bacteria > Pseudomonadota > Alphaproteobacteria > Rhizobiales > Xanthobacteraceae > Xanthobacter. The sequence goes on along the minus strand of NZ_JACBFS010000007.1, from coordinate 274,444 downwards.
ATCCTGGTCAACAATGCCGGCATCCAACATGTGTCGCCGATCGAGGAATTCCCGATCGACAAGTGGAACATGATCATCGCCATCAACCTGTCGGCGGCGTTCTTCGCCATGCGGGCGGCGATCCCCGGCATGAAGGCCCGCAAGTGGGGCCGCATCATCAACACCGCGTCGGCCCATGCCCTGGTGGCCTCGCCCTTCAAGTCGGCCTACGTCTCGGCCAAGCACGGCATCGCCGGCCTGACCAAGACCGCCGCCCTGGAAACGGCGCAGTTCGGCATCACCGTGAACGCCATCTGCCCCGGCTACGTCTGGACCCCCCTGGTGGAGAAGCAGATTCCGGATACCGCCAAGGCTCGCGGCATCTCTGAGGAAGAGGTGAAGAAGAACGTCATCCTCGCCGCCCAGCCCACCAAGGAGTTCGTGACGGTGGAGGAAGTGGCGGCCTATGCCGTGTTCCTCGCGTCCGACAATGCCCGCTCCATCACCGGTTCCATGCAGTCCATCGACGGCGGCTGGACCGCGGAGTGATCCGCCGCGCGGCGGGTCGGGGGTGGGTCGCAACAGACCCGTGCTGAGGAGGCGAAGACCCATGGCCCGTCGCGACGGCGAAAAGAAGTCCCTGTCCCTCGCGCTCCAGGGGGGTGGCGCCCACGGCGCCTTCACCTGGGGCGTGCTGGACCGGCTGCTGCAGGACGAGCGGCTCGTCATTGGCGGCATCTCCGGCACCTCGGCCGGCGCCATGAACGCGGTGGTGCTGGCCAACGGCCTCGCCAAGGGCGATCCCGAGGAGGCTCGCCACGGCCTCACCCAGTTCTGGCGGGACGTGTCCCGCGATGGGCGCATGTCGCCCTTGCAGCGCACCGCCTTCGACCGGCTGATGGGCAATTGGTCGCTGGCCCGCAACCCGGCCTATCTCGCCTTCGAGGTGGCCTCGCGCTTCTTCTCCCCCTACGACTTCAATCCGCTGAACATCAATCCGCTGCGCGAGATCCTGGAGGCGCACGTGGATTTCGAGGCGCTGCGGCGCTCGCAGGTGAAGATCTTCATCTCCGCCACCAATGTGCACACCGGCCGCGCCCGCATCTTCGGCCATGACGAGATGACCGCCGATGCGGTGATGGCCTCCGCCTGCCTGCCGTTCCTGTTCCAGGCGGTGGAGATCGAAGGCGTGCCCTATTGGGACGGCGGCTATATGGGTAATCCGCCGCTGTTTCCGCTCTATGAGAAAGCGGATGCCGACGACATCCTGCTGGTGCAGATCAACCCGGTGGCCCGCAAGACCACGCCGCGCACCGCCTCGGAAATCCAGAACCGCATCAACGAGATCACCTTCAACGCCTCGCTGCTGGCGCAGCTGCGGGCCATCGACCACGCTGCCAAGCTGATCGACCAGGGCCTATTGAGCCGCTGGACCCTGGGCGGCTCCAGCTTCCGCCGGGTGCGGTTGCACCGCATCGGCGGCGAGGACCAGCTGATGGCGCTCGATGCGACCTCCAAGCTCAATGCGGAATGGAACTTCCTGCAGCATCTGCGCGATCTCGGCCGGGCGGCGGCAGAGATCTTCCTTGATGCCCATTTCGACGACCTCGGTCGCCGCTCCACCCTCGATCTCAGCCTGGAGCTCGCCCCGGACTGAAGTCGGCCCGGTCGGCGCTCACCCCGTGCTCGTGCGCCGGCGCGGTGGCCCGGTGGGCGCATGGGGTTCCGACATGAGGCTGGCGGTCCTAGATAAGGCCTGGCGCATTCCGCGTATCGCATCGTTGGCAGCCGGCTCCCATGATCCCCTCATCGCCTGACCCATCGCCCACCCCGTCCGCCACCTATGACTGGCGGGGCGTCCGCCTGGAGGTGGTGACCGGCGACATCACGCGCCTCGCCCTCGATGCCATCGTCAATGCTGCCAACAGCTCGCTGTTGGGCGGTGGCGGGGTGGATGGCGCCATCCACCGGGCGGCAGGGCCGCAGCTGCTGGCCTTCTGCCGTACCCTCGGCGGCTGTCCCACCGGCGCCGCCAAGCTCAGCCCGGGCTTCGCCCTGCCGGCGCGCCATGTGATCCACACGGTGGGGCCGGTGTGGCAGGGCGGCGGGGTGGGGGAGGACGCTCTGCTCGCCGCCTGCTATGCGCGGAGCCTGGCGCTCGCCGCCGGCGCCGGGCTCGGCTCCATCGCCTTTCCCGCCATCTCCACCGGGGTGTACGGCTTTCCGGCGGAACGGGCCGCCCCGCTCGCCGTGGGCGCGGTGCTCGACCATCTCGAGGCCGCCTCCTCGGTGACGCGGGTGGTGTTCTGCTGCTTTTCTCCCTCTTCCGCCGAAATGCATGACCATGCCCTTGCCGCCAGCCGCGCCACCCGCCTCTGATACCCCCGCGCCCGACCTGCCGATCCTGCATCGCGACGGCATGATGTTGATCATCAACAAGCCCTGCGGCCTGCCGGTGCATGCCGGGCCCAAGGGCGGGGAGACCCTGGCCGATCATCTCGACGCCTTGCGCTTCGGCCTGCCGCGGGCGCCGGAGCTGGCGCACCGGCTGGACAAGGACACCTCCGGCTGCCTGGTTCTGGGCCGCCACGCCAAGGCGCTGGCGCTGCTGGGCAAATTGTTCGCCGCCGGGCAGGTGGACAAGACCTATGTGGCGCTCACCCGCGGCGCGCCGGCGGACGATGCCGGGCGCATCGACCAGCCTTTGGCGAAGCGCTCGCCCCATCGCGGCTGGTGGATGCAGGCGGTGCCCAAGGGCACGGCGGGGGCCCAGGAGGCCGTCACCGATTATCGCGTGCTGCATCGGGGCGAGGGGCTGGCGGTGCTGGCCCTGTCGCCGGTCACCGGGCGCACCCATCAGTTGCGGGCCCATCTCGCCCATCTCGGCGCGCCGATCCTCGGCGATGCCATCTATGGCGGCGCCTCCCGCCTGCCGGGCGGGCCCAAGCTGCACCTGCATTCGCGCCGCATCGTGGTGCCGCTGGCCAAGAACGGTGCGCCGGTGGCGGTGAGCGCCCCTTTGCCGCCGCATATGTGCGAGACCCTCAAGGCCCTGGGACTCGACCCGGATGCCATCGGCACCGCGGCGGACACGGCCTTCTGACGCGGGCCGGGTGCCACCGGCTTGTGATGGGGCGGGGTGCGTGCGCCGCTGGTGCCTGTGGCGCGGCGTGCTAAGCTCGTGCGAGTTCCGGGCGGCAAGGTCCTCTGGAAAAGCCCCGCGCGGGCGCGAGTTTCTCGCGAGATCATGGAGATGGCGTGAGCCCGGCGAAGCGGCCTCTGGATGGCGCGGAGGAAGACCCGAAGCTCTCGGCGGATGCCGCCAGGGCGGCGACGGCCCAGCGGCTGCTGGCGCGCGCCGTGCGGCGGGCCCGCCTGAGCCTCACCTGGGAACGGATCTGGCCCGGCCTGGCATTGCCGCTGCTGGTGGTGGGCCTGTTCCTGGCGGTTTCGTTCGCCGGCCTGTGGCCCGCCCTGCCGGCGCTGGGGCGGGTGATCGGCGTTGCTGCCTTTGCCCTCCTGCTGCTGCTCTCTCTCATTCCTCTGCTGCGGGTGCGGCTGCCGGGTGATGCCGAGGCTGTGGCGCGGCTCGACCGGGAAAGCGCCCTGGCGCACCGGCCAGCCACCACCCTTTCCGATCGCCTCGCCACCCGCCCGGATGATCCGGTGGGCGCGGCCCTGTGGCGGGCGCATCTGGCGCGGGCGGTGACGGCCGCCGCGCGCCTGCGCGCGGGCCTGCCGGCGCCGGGCCTCGCGAAGCGTGACCCGCGCGGCCTGCGGGCGCTGGTGGTGCTGGCCCTGTTCGCCACCTTCTTCATGGCGCCGGGGGCACATCTCGCCCGCATCGGCGCCGCCTTCGACTGGCGGGCCCTGACCCCGCCGACCCCGTTCCGGCTCGATGCCTGGGTGGATCCGCCTGCTTACACCGGTCGCCCGCCCGCGGTGCTGCCGGGGCTGCGCTGGGATGAGCCCACGGCGCTGAACGCCACCGCCCTGCAGGTGCCGGCGGGCAGCGTGCTGGTGGTGCGGGGCGCCGGCATCGATCTCGACGGCCTGAAGCTGGAGGGGGGCATCACCCCCCTGGCGCCCTCGGCGGGTGATGCCGGGACGGCGGCGGAAGCGCCGGCTGCCGCCCGCGAGCAGCGCTTCGTCATCCACGATACGGGCGACGTGAGTTTCGTGGGGCCCGATCAGCGCCGGGTCATGTGGCATTTCAAGGCGCTGCCGGATCTGCCGCCGACCGTGGCCTTCGCCCGCGAGCCCAAGCCCGGGCCGCGCAACGTGCTGCAGCTCGCCTATCGCATCGAGGACGACTATGGCGTGAAGGCGGGCGAGGTGGAGATGACGCCGGTACCGGCCGAGCCGCCGCTGTTTCCCCGCCCCGGTGCGGCGGCCCCGCGGGTGCCGGAAAAGCCGCTGGTTCCGGCGCCGGAGGTGAAGCTGGTGCTGCCGCCCGGCGGGCGCAGCGGCGCCGCCCAGACCTCGGCGGATCTGGTGGCCCATCCCTGGGCCGGCGCCACCGTCAAGCTGACCCTCAAGGTGCGGGACGACGCCGGCAATGAGGGGCGGAGCGAGACCCGGCAGGTGCGCCTGCCGGCGCGCAGCTTCTCCAATCCGATGGCGCGGGCGCTGATCGACGAGCGGCGCCTTCTGGCCTTCGATGCCCGCAACCGGCGCCGGCTGGTGGCGGTGCTGACCGCCCTGACCGACACGCCGGAGGCGTTCGCGCCGCCGCTCGGCCAGTATCTCGGCCTGCGGGCGGCGCTGGCCCAGGCCAAATATGCCCGCAACGACGATGATCTCAGGGCGCTGGTGGACTATCTGTGGGAGATGGCCGTCCAGATCGAGGATGGCACCCTCACCGATGCGGAACGCGCCCTCAAGGCCGCCCAGGAGGCCCTGCGCGAGGCCCTGGAGCGGGGCGCCAGCGATGAGGAGATCCAGCGCCTCACGCAGGATCTGCGCGCCGCCATGGACAAGATGATGCGCCAGCTGGCCGAGCAGAGCCGGCGCGACAGCGGCACCGACGCCCGCCCGCTCGACCCCAACACCCGCATCGTGCGGCCGCAGGATCTCCAGCGCATGCTGGACCAGATCGAGAATCTCGCCCGCTCTGGCAATCGCGAGGCCGCCCAGCAGCTGCTCGAACAGCTGCAGGCGATGATGGAGAACATGCGCCCCGGCAATCGCCAGGCCGGCCGCCAGGGCAACCGCCAGCAGAGTGAACTGGGGGCCATGATCCAGGAGCAGCAGCGCCTGCGCGATCGCACCTATCGCCAGGGCCGGGAGAGCGGGCGCGAGCAGCAGGGCGCGGAGGGCGGTTCGCAGGAGGGCGGCCCGCAAGAGGGCGGCCCGCAAGAGGGGGAGGCCGACCGCCAGGGCCGCTTCGACGAGCTGCGGCAGGGCCAGCAGGAGCTGCGCCAGCGGCTGGGCCGCATGCGCGATGCCCTGCGCGAGATGCAGCGCGGCCAGCAGGGGCAGCAGGGCGAGAACGGGGAACCGCAAGGCCAGGGTGACGGGCAGGGTGAGGGCCAGGCCCAGGCCCAGGCGATGGATCGCGCCGGAGAGGCCCTCAGCCGGGCCGAGCAGGCCATGCGTGAGGCCGAGGAGGCTCTCGGCCGCGGCGAGGGGCAGACCGCCCTCGATGCGGAAGGCCGGGCCCTGCAATCCCTGCGGCAGGGCGCCCAGGCCCTGGCCCAGGGCCAGCGCGGCAACCAGAATGGTGAGCCGGGCCCGGGCGGTCCGGGCGAGGACAGCGCCCAGCGCACCGATCCCCTGGGCCGGCCCCTGCGCGGCCAGGACTATGGCGACGATTTCACCGTCAAGGTGCCGGACGAGGTGGATGCGCAGCGCGCCCGCCAGGTGCTGGAGGAATTGCGGCGCCGCCTGGAGCAGCCGGGCCGGCCGCGCCTGGAGCTGGATTATCTGGAGCGCCTGCTCAACGGGCTGTGACCGGGGAAGGGGCTTGCAACTTCTCGTCGACATGCCGTTGCGTGCGTTGCGGTCTGGCCGCCACACTCTTATGGTCGAGGCATTGTCCTCGCACGTGGCCGGTCGCACCCGTTGTCCTCATGACCCTGCATCACCCAAATCCCCATCGTTTCAAGGCCGTCTTTCAAACCTTCGAGGACCTCGCCGATGGCGCCGCCGGCCCCGATCGCCTCGCGGCGCTGCGCGCCGAACTGGCGCGCCGCGGCCTTGACGGTTACGTGATCCCACGCGCCGATGCCCACCAGAACGAGTATGTGCCGGCCCGCGAGGAGCGCCTCGCCTGGATGACCGGCTTCACCGGCTCGGCCGGCCTGCTGGTGGTGCTGAAGGACGAGGCGGCGTTGTTCGTCGACGGGCGCTATGTGCTTCAGGCGCCGGCCCAGGTGGAGACGTCAGCCTTCAGCGTGGTGCCCCTCTCGGAGCTACGGCCGGAAAAATGGCTGGAGAGCCACCTGCCCAAGGGGGCGAGCCTCGGCTTCGACCCCTGGCGCACCACCCTGGACGGCCGGGACCGGCTGGCCAAGGCGGTGGCCCTGGCTGGCGGCATCCTGGTGTCGGTGCCGGAGGATCCGGTGGCCGCCCTGTGGTCGGACCGGCCACCGGCGCCGCGCGAGCCGATCCGCCTTCTGGATCCCGCCATCGCCGGCGAGACGCCGGTGGCCAAGCTGCGCCGGGTGCAGGAGACGCTGCGGGAGCAGCGGCTGGACGGGCTGCTGGTGTCCGATCCCCATTGCACCGCGTGGCTGCTCAACATCCGCGGTGGCGACGTCGCCCACACGCCGCTGCCGCTGGCGTGGTGCGTGGTGCCGGCGGATGGCCTGCCGCACCTGTTCGTCGACCACGCCAAATTCAGCCGCGAGGTGCGCGCCAGCGTGGCCGAGCACGCCCATATTCATCCGGTGAGCGAGCTGGAGGCGACCCTGGCGGCGCTGGCCACCGGGCGCACCTTCCGGGTGGACCAGGCCACCGCGCCGGTGCACCTGGCGCAGGTGATCGAGGGCGCGGGCGGCACGGTGGACAAGGGGGCGGACCCCATCGCCCTGTTCAAGGCGAGCAAGAATCCGGCGGAAATCGCCGGCATGCGCGCCGCCCATGTGCGCGACGGGGTGGCGCTGGTGCGCTTCCTGGCGTGGTTCGAGTTCGCCGCCCTGGGGGGGCGCCTCACCGAGATCGATGTGGTGGAGGCGCTGGAGACCTTTCGCCGCGAGACCGGCGCGCTCACTGACGTGTCCTTCCCCACCATTGCCGGCGCGGGGGAGAATGGCGCCATCGTCCATTACCGGGTGACCCGGGCGACCAACCGCGCGCTTCATCCCCACGAGCTGTTCCTGCTCGATTCCGGTGCCCAATACCCCGATGGCACCACCGACATCACCCGCACGCTGGCGGTGGGGATGCCCTCGGAAGAGATGCGGGCGCGCTACACCCTGGTGCTGAAGGGCCATCTCGCCCTCACCCTGGCGGTGTTTCCCACCGGCATCACCGGTGCCCAGCTCGATCCGCTGGCGCGGCAGTATCTGTGGGCGGCGGGGCTCGATTTCGATCATGGCACTGGCCATGGGGTCGGTGCCGGCCTGTCGGTGCATGAGGGGCCGGCGCGCATCTCGCCGCTCGGCTCGGTGCCGCTGGCGGCGGGCATGATCCTGTCCAACGAGCCGGGCTACTACAAGAAGGGCGCCTACGGCATCCGCATCGAGAATCTGGTCCTGGTGGAGCCTCGGACCGTCCCGGGCGCGGAGAAGCCATGTCTCGGCTTCACCACACTGACGCTGGTGCCCTACGACCGCAAGCTCATCGATCTCAGCCTCATCACGCCGGCCGAGCGGGGCGCCATCGACGCCTACCACCGCCTGGTGCGCGGCGCCCTGACGCCGCTTTTGGAGGGCGATGACCTCGCCTGGCTGATCCGCGCCACCGCCCCACTCTAGGGATATGGTGCTGCGCCGCCGAGGCCGGCCCTTGCGCGCCGTTGGTGCGCTCGCTTGGTGCGCTCCTTGGTGCGCTCACTTGGACCACGCCGAACCTGCCACGGGCCCGTCCGGCGCAGGTGTCACGACGCCGCGCGGGTGGCCGGCGGCGTCTCTTGCGCCGCACACCAGGCGCGCCAGCCGCCGAAGGCGGTGATGTCGGTGGCGGCGTCCACCGCGTAGCGCTCCACCAGGAAGCCCTGCGGCCGGCTGCCGTCCTCAAGGGCGATGCGGCCGAGGCCGAGGGGCGCGGGAATGGCCGCCACGAAGCGGGCGAAGCCCGTCTCAGGCAGGGTCCACACCTCCACCTCGATGGCCGCGCCGGCCCCTGGCCCCACCTTCAGCAGGCCGGGCTTGGCGGGCACCGTGTCGGGCAGCAGGTAGAGCGCATAGTCCGGGGCGGTGCGCACGGTGCGCGCGAGGCGGGCGCCGAGGCGGGTCAGCTCGCCATTGAGCGCCATGCCGGAGAGGTGGGCGCCCACCACGGCGAGCTCGATGTCCGACGACACCGGCGCACGCACGGGCGGCAGCGGCGGGGCCCCGGTGACCCGGGCCGCGAAGGCGGCGGCCGAGCGGTCGCCGCCACCCCGGGCCAGAACGGTGATGCTGCCGGGCCGGCCATCGGCGCGGCTGCCACAGGGCACGGCGATGCCGCACCAGTCCAACAGGTTGACGAAATTGGTGTAGGTGCCGAGCCGGGCATTGGGGCCGATCGGGTCCGCCTCCACCTCCTTCACCGTGCAGAAGGTGGGCATGGTCGGCACGCACAACAGGTCGATGCCGTCGAGGGCGATTTCCGCCTCCCGCGCCAGCGCCTTCAGGCGATAGAAGCCGTTGAAGGCATCCACGGCGGTGAGGTCGCGCGCACCCTCGATGATCCTGGCGGTCACCGGATGCAGGCTGTTGGGATGGGTCTTCAGGAACGGCGCCACCGCCGCCAGCCGCTCGGCCACCCAGGCGCCCTGGTAGAGCATGTCGGCCACCGCATAGAGCGGGGCGAAATCCACCTCGCGCACCTCGACGCCGGTGGCCCGCACCTGCGCCACCGCCGCCGCGAACGCCGTGGCCTGGAGGTCATCGCCGAAGAAGCGGATGCTGCCGGCGGAGGGAATGCCCACCACCTGCGGCGCCATTTCGCCCCGCACGTCGCGATCGCGGGAGAAGGGATCGGCCGCATCATAGGCCGCGACCAGATCGAACACGCTCCAGGCGTCGGCGATGTCGAAGGCGAACACCGAGATGCAGTCGAGGGTGCGGCAGGCCGGCACGGCGCCGCGGCTGGACAGGGCCCCCAGCGACGGCTTGAGGCCGACGATGTTGTTCAGCGCCGCCGGCACCCGGCCGGAGCCCGCGGTATCGGTGCCGAGCGCGAAGGAAACGATGCGCCGGGCGGTGGCCACCGCCGAGCCGGAGGACGAGCCACCGGGCACCAGCGCCGGGTCGACCGCGTTCAGGGGCACCGGATAGGGGGTGCGCAGGCCGACGAGGCCGGTGGCGAACTGGTCGAGATTGGTCTTGCCCACATAAAGGCCGCCTGCCGCCTTGAGGCGGGCCACCACCGGCGCGTCGGTGTCCGGCACATAAGCGAAGTCGGGGCAGGCGGCAGTGGTGGGCACCCCGGCCACGTCGATATTGTCCTTCACCGCGAAGGGGATGCCCCACAGCGGCTTGGCTACGGGGTCGAACGGGCCGAGGGCGCGGGCCTGGGCGATCAGGTTCTCGCGGCTTTCCATGTTGAGGAAGATGCCGGGATCACTTGCCGCGCTGTGGCGCGCCAGCAGCGTGTCGATGGTCGCCTCCACCGGTGTGCCGGCGGCATAGGCGGCATGGAGGGCGGGAATGGTGAAGTCGTCGCCGGGCCTGGAGCCCGGCGCAGCGCCGAACGCGGACATCACGTCTCTCTCAGATGGGGGGATGCGGAATGGCCGCCAGGAGGGCCTTGGTGTAATCGTGCTCGGGCGCCTCGAGGATCTTGGCGCAATTGCCCTGCTCGACGATCTCGCCACCCTTCATGACGATGACGCGCTCGCACAGGAGCTTCACCACCGCCAGATCGTGGGACACGAACAGATAGCTCATGCCGAGCTTTTCCTTCAGGTCCACCAGCAGGTTGAGCACCACCGCCTGGACCGAGACGTCGAGTGCGGCGGTGGGCTCGTCCAGCACCAGCAGATCGGGCGAGACGGCGATGGCCCGGGCGATGCCCACGCGCGCCTTCTGGCCGCCGGACAATTGGTGGGGGAAGCGATCGAGCAGATGGTGGGGCAGGCCGCACAGGGTGGCGAGCTCCTCCACCCGGGCGTTGAGGGCCGCTCCGGACAGGCGCTCGCCCCCCTTCAGCCCCAGCTGTAGCAGCGGATCGGCGATGGAGCGGCGGGCGCTGAAGCGCGGGTTCAGGCTGTCGGTGGCGTCCTGGAACACCATCTGCAGCCGGCCGCGATAGGGCGAGCGGGCGAAGGCGCCGGCGGGGATCTCGCCAATGTCGGTGCCGTCGAAGCGGATGGTGCCGGAGGTGGGGTCCAGAAGCCGCATCACCATGGAGGAGGTGGTGGACTTGCCGCAGCCGGATTCCCCCACCAGGCCGACGCTCTCGCCCCGCCCGACGCTGAAGGAGATGCCGCCCACCGCCCGGAACACGCCGCCCCGGGCCGACTTCAGCGGATATTCCTTCACCAGGTTGCGCACCTCCAGCAGCGGGGTGCGATCCTTGGCCGCCGCAGGCTCCGGGGCGGCGGCGGGCTCGGCCGGCCGCATGTCCTCGGGCAGCAGGTCACGCACCGAGTCCGTGCCGTGCGGCGTCGCCCGCAGCAGCTTCTTGGTGTAGGCGTGCTGGGGGTTGCGGAACAGTTCCAGCGCGGGGGCGGATTCCACCACCTCGCCGCTCTTCATGACGATGAGGTGGTCGCAATAGGTGGCGGCCAGCCCCAGGTCGTGGGTGATGAGGATCATGGCCATGCCGCGCGCCCGGGTCAGCTCGGCGACGAGATCCATGACCGCCTTCTGGGTGGTCACGTCGAGGCCGGTGGTGGGCTCGTCGGCGATCAGCAGCTGCGGCTTGCAGGCCAGCGCCAGGGCGATGACGATGCGCTGGCACATGCCGCCGGAGAGCTCGAACGGATAGGAATGGTAGCGCTCTTCCGGATTGTTGATGCGCACCTGCTTGAGCACCTCGATGGCCTTCTCGCGCGCATTGTGCGCGTCGGCTTGGACATGCTGGCGCAGCACGTCCTCGATCTGGTGCCCGACCTTGCGAATGGGGTTGAGCGCGGCGCGCGGGTTCTGGAAGATCATGGAGATCTCCCGGCCGCGGATGTCGCGCATGGCGCGCTCGGAGGCCGAGCCGATGTCCATGCCCTCGAAGGTGATGGCGCCGCCGGCGATCACCCCCGCCGCATCGAGGATGCGCATGAGGGAATAGGAGGTGACCGACTTGCCGGAGCCGGATTCGCCGACGATGCCCAGCGTCCGGCCCTTGTCCAGGGTGAAGCTCACATCGCGCACGGCATGCACCAGGCCGTTGCGGGTCTTGAAGTCGACGCTGAGGTTGCGCACGTCCACGAAGGCGGTCATGGCCTGTCTCCTCAGCTGCGCTGGCGCGGATCGACGATGTCGCGGAGGCCGTCGCCGAGCATGTTGAAGGTGAACACGGCGAGCATCAGCGCGGCGCCCGGGAACAGGGCCAGCCACCACTCGCCGGAGACGATGAAGCGGGCGCCCTCGGCCACCATGATCCCCCACTCCGGGGTGGGCGGGCGCACGCCGAGGCCGATGAAGGACAGGCCTGCCGCATTCAGGATCGCCCAGCCGAGATTGAGGGAGATCTGCACCATCATGGGCGGCAGAGCGTTGGGGAAGATCTGGGTGGCGAGGATGCGCAGGTTGGAATTGCCGGACAGGCGCGCCGCCTGCACGAAGCCGGCCTCGCGGCGGATGTTCACCTCGGTGCGGCTGACGCGGGCATAGAAGGGTAGGTTCACGATGGCGGTGGCAATCACGATGTTCTGCACCGAATTGCCCATCGCCGCGACGATGCCCATGGCCAGCACGAACAGCGGGAAGGCCATCAGCGTGTCGAGCAGGCGCGAGACGATGCGGTCGGTCCAGCCGCCGTAGAAGCCGGCCAGCGAGCCCAGCGTGGACCCGGCGAAAAAGGAGATGACCACCGCCGACAGGGAGATGAGCAGATCGAGCCGGGTGGCCACCACCACGCGGGAGAAGACGTCGCGGCCGAGGTCATCGGTGCCGAACCAATATTGCCAGGACGGCGGCTTGAGGGCGTTGGCGGCGTTGCTCTGGTAGGGGTCGTGCGGCACCACATAGGGGCCGATCAGCGCCGCCAGCACGAACAGCGCCAGAAGCACGAAGGCCAGGAGGGTGATGGGGTTGGAGCGCAGCACGTAGAGGGTGTGGGTGATCAGGCCCGGGGCGGCGCGCGCCGGTTCAGCCGTGGATGTCATCTGCTGGGATCCTTCCATGGCTTCACCCGTCGAACCCGACGCGGGGGTCGATGACCGTGTAGGAGAGGTCGATCAAGAGGTTCATCACCACGAACAGGATCGCCATCACCAGCACGAAGCCCTGCACCGCCGCATAATCGGACACCACCAGCGCCTCGACCGCGTAGGAGCCGATGCCCGGCCAGGCGAACACCTTCTCCACCAGCACGTTGGCGCCGAGCACGAAGGAGAACACCATGCCGAGGGTGGTCACCACCGGCAGCAGCGCATTGCGGAAGGCGTAGGTGAACAGGATCTTGCGGCGCGAGAGGCCGGCGGCGCGGGCGGTGCGGATGAAGTCGCTGGCCAGCACCTGCAGCATGGCGGCGCGGGTCATGCGCGCCAGCGGCGCCAGGGTGAAGATGGCAAGGGTGGCCGCCGGCAGAATGAGCTGCTTGAAGGCGGCGCCAGCGGTTTCCGGATCGCCGGCCAGCAGCGCGTCGATGACATAGAATCCGGTGATGGTGGGCGGCGAGATATAGATGAAGTCGAGCCGCCCCACCGGGGCCGGCGCCACGCCCAGGATGTAGTAGAACACATAGACCAGCGCGAGGCCGGTGAAGAACACCGGCAGTGAGACGCCCGCGGTGACCACCACGCGGCACAGGTGATCGACGAAGGTGCCCTGGCGGGTGGCGGCCAGAATGCCCAGCGGCACGGCGATGACCAGGGCCAGCAGCAGGGCGCTGAACGTCAGCTCCAGCGAGGCGGGCAGGCGGCTCAGCACATCAGACAGCACGGTCTGGCCGGTGGAGATGGACGAGCCGAGGTTGCCGGTGGCCAGATCCTGCAGATAGCGCACGAACTGTTCGGGCAGCGGCTTGTCGAGGCCCATGCCGGCGCGGATCTGGGCGATGGATTCCGGCGTGGCGGCCGGCCCGGCGAAATAGGCGGCGGGATCTCCGGGCAGCGCCCGGGTGATGATGAAGGTGACGACGATGACGCCGAACAGGGTGGGGATCGCCTGCGCGAGGCGCTTCAGGACAATCATGCCTCGCGAGGAGGTCATCGCCGGACTCCTTCGCCGCCCGCGGCGGCCGGTGCGGAAGGGAGACCGGGCCGCGGGCGGCCCGGTCCGTCGATGCGCCTGAGCGCTCAGGAGCTTGAGCGCTCAGAACTTGGAAGTGCTCAGAACTTGGAAGTGCTCAGGACTTGGTGAGCTTGCGGGCGTCCGGCTGGCGGTGGAACCAGAACTCGTAGCCGCTGATCTTCGGCGTCATGGCCGAGGAGAGGGCGGGCTGCCACAGAGGCACCCGCGGCACGTCCTCGAAGGCGATGTCGATCATCTTCTTGATGTTCGGGGCATAGGCCGGATCGTCCACCGAGAGGTCGAGGGTCTCGTTGACCAGCTTCACCATCTCCGGATTGTCGTAATTGGAGCTGTTGAAGATGGTGCCCGGCATGTAGGTCCAGAAGAAATAGTAGTCCGGATAGTTCAGCCAGCCACCGAAGTCGTCGAGATGCATCTCCAGGCGCCGCTCCACGTTGGCGGCGGTGCGCCAGTTGGCACCGGGGATCTTCTCGATGGTGGTCTTCACGCCGATCTTGGCGAGACTTTCCTGGATCAGCAGAGCGGTGGGCTCCATCCAGGAGGCGAGATCGAGGTTGATGTAGAGCGGAACGGTGAGGCCGTCCTTGTAGCCCGCCTCGGCCAGCAGCGCCTTGGCCTTCTCCAGGTCCTGCTTGTAGGGCGAGGGCTGGGGCCAGGCGATGCCCTCGGCCTTGTCGGCGCCCCACATGGGCACGCCGGTCTGGTAGGCGGCGGTCTTGAAGATGTCCTCATAGGGCAAAGCGTAGGCGATGGCCTGGCGCACGCGCTTGTCCTTGAAGGGGCCGAACTTGTCGTTGAGGGCCAGCACGTAGATGCAGTTCTCGATGGGGGTCGAGACCACCTTGGCCTTGCCGGAGGCCTTCAGCTCATTGGCATCCTTGTCGGGGATGTTGAACACCAGGTCGACGTCGCCGCGCTCGATCAGCGCCCGGCGGGTGGCGGCGGAGGGGATCTCGCGCATGATCACGCGCTTGGCGCCCGGCAGCGGGCCGGAGGTCCACTTGTCGTTGCGGGCGTAGACCACCTGCTGGCCGGGGTCCCAGCGTTCCACCACGAAGGCGCCGGAACCGGCGGTGTTGCGGTGGAGATATTCGGTCGCCCACGGGTCCTTCTCGGTGGCGTGGGCCTTGGCGACCTTGGAATTGATGATGAAGGGGATCGGCACCGCCAGATCAGGCAGGGTCAGCTTGCTCTTGCGGGGCAGGATGACCTTGATGGTCTTGTCGTCCACCACCTCGAACTGCTCGGGCTTCTCCATGAGGCCCGCCTTCATCTGGGTGGTGGGGAAGCCGCCGAGGCTCACCGCACGATCCAGCGACCACTTCACGTCCTGCGCTGTCACCGGCGAGCCGTCGGAGAACACCGCGTTGGGCCGCAGCTTGAAGGTGATGACCTTGCCGTCGTCAGAGACGGTCCAGCTCTCGGCGAGATCCGGCTCGATCTTGGTGGAATCGTAGCTCAGGGAGCCGTCCGGCATGGTCTTGGTGCCGAACTTCACCAGCCGGTCATAGGCGTTGATGGCCACCTGATAGCTGGCGCGGTTGGTGCCCTGGCGGTGCAGGTCAAGGGAGTTGATGGTGGCGCCGGTGGCGACGACAATGGTGTCGTTTGCGGCCGCGGCGGCCGGCAGGACCTCGGACAGTGGAAGCAGTCCGGCTCCGAGGAGCACGGCGGCGGACGACTTCAGGAACTCCCGGCGCTGCATAAGGTCTCTCCCTTCGGTGAGATGCAGATTGGATGCAAAATTACATGCAATCCTTGAAAGCAAGGTGCGTGCCATTTTGCAGTGCGGGAGAATTCAAGCCTTTGGAGACCCCTTGCCGCGGGAGGTTGTCGTTGCGGCGCTCAAACCAATAGCAATTGAATAAATTCTAAGCAGCGGGCCGCTTCAGCCCACCAGATGCGGGCGGCGATGGGTGACCACCACGGTGGAAGCCTCCTTCACCGCCAGGATATGCGCCCGCATGGCCTCATAGGCGGCGCCGCCGTCGCCTTTGTCGATGGCGGCCACCACCGCGCCGTGTTCCGCATGGGAATTGCGGATGCGGTTGGGCATGCGGAACTGGGCGTGGCGAAAGTGGAAGACGCGCCGCTGCGCGTCGAGGGTCAGGTCCACCAGGGCGGGATTGTGGGTGCCGTCATAGATGCACCGGTGGAAGACGCCGTTCACCTCCTCATAGGCGGCCACGTCGCCATCCTCCACCAGCGGTGCCGCCCGTGCCTGGAGCTCGAACAGCGTATGGCGCTCGGCGGCCGACATGCGCTCCGCCGCAAAACGGGCGCAGGCGCCTTCCAGCTCGGCCATGACCTCGAACAGCTGCAGCAGGCGCTCTTTGGACTGCTGCAGCACCACCACGCCCCGATGCGGGCGTCGTTCCACCAGCCCGAGCACCGACAACTGGCTCAGCACCTCGCGCACCGGCGTGCGGGAGACCTGGAAGCGGTCGGCCAGGCTCTGCTCGTCCAGCCGCATGCCCGGCCCCAGAACCCCGGTCACGATCTCTTCCGACAGCACGCGGCGGAGCTGATCCACGATCAGCTCGCGCTTGTCATCCATCTTGTCCGAAACCGAAAGCTGCGCCATTGCCGAATACCTAGAGCGGGAGAATAACCGCATGCGGGGGCCGGGAGAGCCGGCCGGGCGAGGGACGCCGTATTGCGGCATCGCCACTGGCCTGGCATCTGGCTCCATGCTCCCGAGTGGGGCCACGCCTCCTCGAACGCCCGCGCCGTCCCGCCGGAGCCGTCGCTGCCGACGCGCCGCGGCGATGGAACGCGCTGCCGGCTTGGCATGATGACGGAGCATCGTGGGGCAATGCAATAGGCTGGTCGTGCCAGCATGCACAACTTTAAGGCGCGATGGCCTTTCAGGCAGCGGGTGCGCGCCGCTTGACGGGGCCGCGGCCGCGTCGACATGCTGCCTTCATACGCCTGGTCTTTATGGACCGCTGGCGCCGGGGGCGGCGCCGGGGACGGGCGTGGGACGACAGGCGTGATGGCGGCAGGAAATCAGCGGTCGGAGCGCGCGGCGCCGGTCACCGGCGGGCGCCGTCGCGAGGTGTTCGTGGCCTTTCTCAAGCTGGGCCTCACCTCGTTCGGCGGGCCGGTGGCGCACCTTGGTTATTTTCGCGATGAACTGGTGCTGCGCCGCCGCTGGCTGGACGATGTCACCTTCGGCGAGCTGGTGGCCCTGTGCCAGTTCCTGCCCGGCCCGGCATCGAGCCAGGTGGGCTTCGCCCTGGGCCTGCTGCGGGGCGGCGGCCTCGCGGGTGGGGCGCTGGCATGGCTGGGGTTCACCGCCCCTTCCGTCCTGCTGCTGATGGCCTGCGCCCTGGGCGCCGCGGCGGTCACCGGGCCGCTGGCCGAGGGGCTGTTGCATGGTCTCAAGCTGGTGGCGGTGGCGGTGGTGGCGCAGGCGGTATGGGGCATGGCCCGCAGCCTCACGCCCGATGGTCCGCGCGCGGCCATCGCCCTCATGGCTGTGGCGCTGGTGGTTCTGCTCGGTGGCGCCATGGGGCAGGTGGCGGCCATCGCCATCGGCGCCCTGGCCGGCCTCGCCCTCTGCCGCCAGGGCCCGGCGCGCGCCGCCGTGGCGCTGCACTTTCCGGTGTCGCGGCGGGCGGGCCTGGTCGCCCTCGGCCTGTTCGTCGCCCTGTTCGTGGGGCCGCTGGCGCTGGTGCAGGCGGGCGGGTCCGGCGCTGTGGCGCTGTTCGAGTCCTTCTACCGGTCCGGGGCCCTGGTGTTCGGCGGCGGCCATGTGGTGCTGCCGCTGCTCGAAGCCGAGGTGGTGCGGCCGGACGGGCTGAGCGCCACCACCTTTCTCGCCGGCTACGGCCTGGCGCAGGCGGTGCCCGGGCCGCTGTTCACCTTTGCCGCCTATCTCGGCGCCGCCATGGGGCCGGCCACACTGCCGTCGGCGGGCGCGGCGGCGGGGGTGTGCGGCGCGCTGATCGCCCTTGGCGCCATCTTCCTGCCGGGGCTGCTGCTGGTCTATGGCATGCTGCCATTCTGGAGTGCCCTTCGGCCGCTGCCGGCCGCCCAGGCGGCCATGCGCGGGGCCAATGCGGCGGTGGTGGGCCTGCTCGGCGCGGCGCTCTATACCCCGGTTTGGACCAGCGCCGTATTCACCCCACGTGACTTCACCGTGGCGCTGGCCGGCTTCCTGTTGCTGACCGTGTGGCAGGCGCCGCCCTGGATGGTGGTGCTGCTGCTGGCCCTCGCCGGCATGGGCCTCACGACGCTCTGAGCCGGCGCCGGGGCGCGGGGCCCCGGCGTGGCGGCGCCTCAGTTCGCCGGCTTCGGCGCCCCGCGAGCGGCAGTCACCGCCGGGCAGGTGCTGTCGGCCAGCGGGCGGAAGGCGGTGTCGCCGGGCAGGGTGGCCACCAGCTTGTAAAGGTCCCATTCGCCCTTGGAGGCCTCCGGCGCCTTCACTTCGAATACGTAGAAATCGTGCACCATGCGGCCGTCCTCCCGCAGGTGGGCGTTGCGCACCACGTCATCCTTGATGGGCAGCTCGGCCATGGTCTTCACCACCGTGGTGGCATCATCGCTCTTGGCCGCCGCCACCGCCTTCAGATAGTGCAGGACCGAGGAATAGACGCCGGCGTGGATGGCGGACGGGATCTTGCCGTTCTGCGCCTTGAAGCGCTCGGAAAAGGCGCGGGTGCCCTCGTCCAGGTCCCAGTAGAAGCCTTCGGAGAGCAGGGTGCCCTGGGCGGTGGGCAGGCCCACGCTCTTCACGTCGAGGGCGGTGAGGAAGAAGGCCACCAGCTTCTGCTTCGAGCCCATGATGCCGAATTCACGCGCCGTCTTGATGCCGGAGACCGTATCGTTGCCCGCATTGGCGAGGGCGATGATGTCGGCGCCGGAGCCCTGGGCGGTGAGCAGCGGCGAGGACAGGTCCACCGCCGGGAACGGATGGCGCACCGAGCCGAGCACCTTGCCGCCCCGGGCCCCCACCACCGCCTTGGTATCGGCTTCCAGCTGATGGCCGAGGGCGTAGTCCGCCGTCACCAGATACCAGGAGGTGCCCGGCTGGGTGAGGCGGTTGGCGATGCCGGCCACCTGGACATAGGTGTCCCACATCCACTGCACCACATGGCCCGGCTGGCAGGCATCGCCGGTGAGCCGGGCGGTGCCGCCGGGGAACAGGGCGACGCGGTTCTTTTCCTTCACCAGCGGCGCGATGGCGAGCTGTATGGAGGCATTGGACATGTCGGCCAGCACGTCCACGCCGTCGATGTCGATCCATTTGCGGGCGGTGGCGGAGGCGATGTCGGCCTTGTTCTGGTGGTCGGCCGAGATCATCTCGATGGTCATGCCGGCGCATTCGGCCTTCAGGCAATCGTCGATGGCCATCTGCGCGGCGGTGACGGAGCCCTTGCCGGTGATGTCGGAATAGACCCCCGACATGTCGGTGAGCACGCCCACCTTGACCCTGCCGCCGGAGATCTCCGCATGGGCCGGCGCGGTGGCGAGCCCCGCCGCCAGCGCCAGGGCTGGAACGAGGCCGGCGCGGTTCAATCCTGTCCTCATGTCGCTTCTCCCGGTGTTTTCTATGTTGGTGGTCCGCTCACCAATGGGCCATGGGCAGGCCGGCCACCGGCGCGCGGAAACACGGAATGCGGCGGCCGCGCAGGCTGCCGATATAGACGGTGGTGAGGTCCGGCCCGCCGAAGGTGACGCTGGCGAACCAGGGGGCGAGGGTGCCGCCGCACGCGAGCATCAGCTCGGGGGTCGCCGCATCGGCCTCGAAGGCGGCCATGAGGGCGGCGCCGGCGGGGCTCCCCCTGTCGTCGTCGAGCAGGATCCGCAGTTCCCCCTCCGGGGTGATGGCGAACAGGCGGTCGGTCATCACATGGGTGCCCCACAGATTGCCATGGGCGTCGAAGGCGATGCCGTCGATGAAGGCGCCATGGTCGGCGGGGCCGAAGGTCTCGCGATCGGTCAGGCTGCCGTCGGGCAGCACCCGCAGGCGGGTGACGCAGCGGCCGCAGGTTTCCGCCACATAGAGCCATTCCTCACGGGCATCGAGGCGGATCTCATTGGTGAAGCGGAAGCCGTCGGCGACGATGCGCAGCCGGCCCTGGTCGTAAAGCGCGAGAAAGCCGTCGGCGATGTTCGGGCTCATGGCCCGCATCCAGTTGCGGGTGCGGGTGGAGATGGTGAGCCAGATGCGGTCGCGGCTGTCGCGCAGCACGAAATTGACCTTGCCGATGGGGGCGCCGTCGATGCTGTCGGCCAGCACCCGGCTGCGCCCGTCGCGGCTCATGATCTCCAGCCGATCGGTGCCGAAATTGGAGATCAGGATGTCGCCGTTGCGGGCGAAGGCGAGGCCGTTGGGCAGGGTGCCGGAGACAAAGCGGGTTTCTTCGTCGGTGGCGGCGGCGAATTGGGTGGCCTCCTGCTGGGCCACCAGCTCCTGGCTGCCGTCGGGGCGGATGTGCACCACCCCGCCGCGGGCGTCGGCGCTCCACAAGGAGCCGTCGCGCTCGGCGAGGATGCATTCGGGGCGCTGCAGGTCGGCGCCCACATAGGTGATGGCCGCCGGGTCCACCACAAAGCCGTCGAGGGGATTGGGCCGGGCCATGGCGATCTCCGCGCGGCTCAGAAGTTCACCGTGTCGGCACCCTTGAGGCCGAGGCTGGCGCGGGCCTCGTCGGGGGTGGCGATCTCATGGCCCAGTTCCTCCAGGATGCGGCGGATCTTCGCCACCTGCTCGGCATTGGAGGTGGCGAGCTTGCCGCGGCCGATGAACAGGCTGTCCTCCAGCCCCACCCGCACGTTGCCGCCCATCATCGCCGCCTGGGTGGCGAAGGCCATCTGGTGGCGGCCGGCGGCCAGCACCGACCACTGGTAATCGGAGCCGAACAGCTTGTCGGCGGTGCGCTTCATGAACATCAGATTGTCCATGTCGGCGCCGATGCCGCCGAGGATGCCGAAGATGAGCTGCAGGAACACCGGCGGCCGGAACCAGCCCTGGTCGAGGCAGTGGGCGAGATTGTAGAGGTGGCCCACGTCATAGCATTCATGCTCGAACTTGGTGCCGTGCTCCTCGCCCAGCATCTTATAGATCCGCTCGATGTCGCCGAACGTATTGCGGAAGATAAAATCCTTGGTGCCGGAGAGATAGGGCTCCTCCCAGGCGTGCTTCCAGTTGGAATAGCGCTTGGCGAGGGGATGGAGGGCGAAGTTCATGGAGCCCATGTTGAGCGAGCACATCTCCGGCGCCGCTTTCAGCGGGGCGGCCAGGCGCTCTTCCACGCTCATGTTGAGACCGCCGCCGGTGGTGATGTTGATCACCGCATCGGTGGCCTGCTTGATGCGCGGCAGGAACTGCATGAACACCGCCGGGTCGGGCGTCGGCCGGCCGTCGATCGGGTCGCGGGCGTGCAGGTGCAGGATGGCGGCGCCCGCCTCGGCGGCGGCGATGGCCTCAGCGGCGATCTCATTGGGGGTGATGGGCAGCGCATCCGACATGGTGGGCGTGTGAATGCCGCCCGTCACCGCGCAGGTGATGATGACCTTGCTCAAGGCTTCGCTCCGCAGGAAGAAGGGGATGGATCAGTCGGGAAGAATGGCGACGGCGCGGGTCCAGCCGGCCGAGGCGGCACGGACCTTCACCGGGAAGCAGCACACGGTGAAGCCAGTGGCGGGCAGCGCTTCGAGATTGTGGAGCTTCTCGATCTGGCAATAGCCCTTCTCGCGGCCCGCCTTGTGCCCCTCCCAGATCAGCGCGGCATCGCCGGTTTCGGCGAAGCGGCGGGCGGTGGCGCTGAAGGGGGCGTCCCAGCTCCAGCCGTCGGTGCCCACCACGCGGATGCCCTGTTGCACCAGATGGAGGGTGGCCGCGCGGCCGAAGCCGCAGCCGCGATCCACATAGTCCGCCGCGCCATAGGCGGTGCCGGCGGCGGTGTTGGCCACCACGATGTCGAAGGGCGCCAGGGTGTGGCCGATGCGGGCGAGCTCGGCGTCGATCTCGTCGGGGCTCACCACATGGCCGTCGGGCAGGTGGCGGAAATCGAGCTTCACACCCGGCCGGAAGCACCAGTCGAGGGGCACCTCGTCGATGGTGATCGCGCGGGCGCCGCCATCCATGGTGGGGTGGTAGTGCCAGGGGGCGTCCACATGGGTGCCGTTGTGGGTGGAGATGTGCGCGGTTTCCACCGCCCAGCCCATGCCGTCGGGCAATTGATCGGGGCGCAGCCCGGGAAAGGCGGCGCACAGGGCCGGCGCCGTTTCCCGGTGGGTGGCATAGTCGATCCGCACCCGCTGGAACGGCGGGTCTGCGGGAACGTCATTCTCCAGGGGAATGGAGATGTCGATCAGTCGGGGCACGGCGTTTCCATCCTGATGGGCGCCTGTGGCACCCGCTATTTTATACGAACGTACATCTTTTTGTACGATCGTACAATACGCCATTCTTCCCGGCCCCGAACCGTTGGCGCCGGCGTGCTGCTCGGTCTAGAAAGGACCTGAGCCGACAGCCCGATGGAGACCGCCACGCCCAAATCCGGCCAGGGACCCGAGCGCGCCGACACCGCCGCCAACGTCCGCAAGACACACACCGAGACGGCCCGCGAGCCACGCAGCGGGACGGCCGGCAAGAAAACGGGCAAGCCCGCCGGCGCCGTGGCGGAAAAGCGCGGGCGGCGTTCACCGGTGCCGGCCAGCGAGCGGGATCGGCCGGACCGGCGCCAGGACATTCTCGACAGCGCCGAGGCCCTGTTCGCGGAACGCGGCTATGCGGCGGTCTCGGTGCGCGACATCGCCGCCCGCGCCAGCGTGCCGGTGGCCCTGGTGGGCTATTATTTCGGCCGCAAGCCGGAGCTGTTCTCCACCGTGTTCGAGCACCGGCAGGGTAATCTCGACGAGCGCATCGCCCGCATCCGGGCGGTGGGGGCGAAGGGGCCAGGCCCGGGCCGGGTGGAAGAGATCGTCACCGCCTGGGCGGAGCCGGTGGTGCGGCTGCACGGTTCGGCCTCCGGGGATTCCTTCTCGCTGCTGGTGGCGCGCACCGCCTGGGACCCCGGCCCGGAGGCGAGCGCCATCATCGAGCGCTTCTACGACCCGCTGGTGCACGCCTTCCTGGAGGCGATGCGGATCGCGCTGCCCGGCTGCGCGGAGGCCCGGCTGCTGTGGGCCTATGAATATGCGGTGGGGGCGCTGCTGATGTACGTGGCCGACAAGCGCATCGAGCGCCTCTCCGGTGGCCGCGCCATCGCCGGCGATCCCACGGTGTTCGAGGATTTCGTGGCCTTCGTCAGCGCCGGCTTCCACACCCTCGCCCGCTAGCGGCGGGCCGCGTTCCACGGCTGGTCCCATGCCTGTGTCGCGGCGTGGACGGCGGCCGGATCTTTATGCGGTCTTTATGTCTTTCCCTTTGGTCCGCTCTCGAACCTTTATGCGGTTCGGCGCCATAGTCCCCTCCTCTTCCACGCGCCGGGGATCTCACCAGCTTTGGTGACGTTCGCGACAGTTGATCTGCTCCATTCTCGAGATGGAGGGGGCCATGATCGTGGATCTGGAACGGGACATGACCATGGATCTGCTTCTCATCGGCCTCACATTTCTCTGCTTTGCCGGCGCGCTGGCCTATGTCCGCGTCTGTGATGGTCTTTAGGCGAGGGTGGAGGCCGTGATGCTCTTCGATCTCATCGCCGGCGGCGCTGTGGCGCTGTGCATTCTGTTCTATCTCACCATCGCCCTCATCCGTCCCGAGTGGTTCTGACCACCCGGCGCCCATTCTTGCGAAGGCCTGTTCGATGACTGTGAACGGATGGCTTCAGATCCTCCTTTTCTGCGCAATCATCGTCGCGCTCGTGCGGCCGCTTGGCGGGTACATGACGCGGGTGTTCAGCGGCGAGCGCACGGTGCTCGCGCCGGTGCTCGGGCCGCTGGAGCGGGGGCTCTACCGGCTGGCGGGGACCGCGCCGGGGGAGGAGCAGCATTGGACCGCCTATGCGGTGGGCCTGCTGGTGTTCAACTTGGCCGGCGTGGTGGCGCTGTTCGCGCTGCAGCGGCTGCAGGGCATGGCGCCGTTCAACCCGATGGCCATGGCCGACGTGCCGCCCGACCTTGCCTTCAACACCGCCGTGAGCTTCGTCACCAACACCAACTGGCAGAATTACGGCGGCGAGACCACCTTGTCCTATCTCACGCAGATGTCGGGCCTGGCGGTGCAGAATTTCGTCTCCGCCGCCACCGGCATCGCCGTGGCCGTGGCGGTGATCCGCGCCTTCTCCCGCAAGTCCATGCGGACCCTCGGCAGCTTCTGGGTCGATCTCACCCGGTCCACGCTCTATGTGCTGCTGCCGGCCTGCATCGTGCTCACCCTGGCCTATGTGGCGCTCGGCGTGCCGCAGACCCTCGGTCCCTCTGTGGAGGCGCAGACCCTGGAGGGCGCGCGGCAGACCATCGCGGTGGGCCCGGTCGCCTCCCAGCTCGCCATCAAGATGCTGGGCACCAATGGCGGCGGCTTCTTCAACGTGAATTCCGCCCACCCCTTCGAGAATCCCGGTGCCCTCGCCAACCTGATCCAAATGGTCTCCATCTTCGCCCTGGGCGCCGGGCTGACCAATGTATTCGGCCGCATGGTGGGCGATGAGCGCCAGGGCTGGGCGCTGTTCATCGCCATGGGCCTCTTGTTCCTCGCCGGGGTGGCGGTGTGCTACGGCGCCGAGGCCGCCGGCAATCCGCTGGTGCATGCGCTGGGCATCGAGGGCGGCAACATGGAGGGCAAGGAGGCGCGCTTCGGCATCGCCGTGTCGGCGCTGTTCGCCACCGTCACCACCGCCGCTTCCTGCGGCGCGGTGAATGCCATGCACGACAGCTTCATGGCGCTCGGCGGCATGGTCCCGCTCATCAACATGATGCTGGGCGAGATCATCATCGGCGGCGTCGGCGCCGGCTTTTACGGCATGATCCTGTTCGTGGTGGTGGCGGTGTTCGTGGCCGGCCTCATGGTGGGGCGCACGCCGGAATATCTCGGCAAGAAGATCGAGGCCCGGGAGGTCAAGATGGCCATGCTGGCGGTGCTGTGCCTGCCGCTCGCCATGCTCGGCTTCACCGCGGCGGCGAGCGTGCTGCCCGGCGCGGTGGCCTCCATCGCCAATCCTGGCCCGCACGGCTTCTCCGAGATGCTCTATGCCTACACCTCCGGCGCCGCCAACAACGGCTCGGCCTTCGGCGGCCTTTCCGGCAACACGCCCTGGTACAATGTGACCCTGGCTCTTGCCATGCTGATGGGGCGGTTCCTGGTCATCATCCCGGCCCTGGCGCTGGCCGGGGCGCTGGTGGAAAAGAAGGCGGCGCCCGCCTCCGCCGGCACCTTTCCCACCCATGGCGGCCTTTTCGTGGGCCTGCTGGTGGGGGTGATCGTGATCGTCGGCGGCCTCACTTTCTTCCCGGCCATCGCCCTCGGGCCCATCGTCGAGCATCTGGCGCTGCTCGATGGCACCACCTTCTGAGCCGGCGCCATCCCCATGGCGCGCCCGCCGTCTTCCACCCCCACCCCGCGCCGCCGGCCCGCCCGGGCGGGGCGGGCCGGGGATGATCCCACCCCGCCCAGGATCTCGACCCTGCTGCTCGGCATGCTGGCCATGGCCCTGATCGGGCTGGGCTTTGCCGCCGTGCTCACCCTTGTGTCGGCGGTCGGCTGATCACGCGCCGCCCCGCCTTTGAGGCTCATCTGGAGGCTCATCATGAGCAAGTCGCCGTCCGCGCGCATTCTCGATGCCCGCATTCTTCTGCCGGCCCTCGGTGATGCGGTCCGCAAGCTTGATCTGCGCACCCTGGCCAAAAACCCGGTCATGTTCGTGGTGGCGCTGGTGTCGGCGCTCACCACCGTGCTGCTGGTGCGCGATGCGCTGAGCGGCGGCGCCGGCCTGGGCTTTTCCTTTCAGATCGTGCTGTGGCTGTGGTTCACCGTGCTGTTCGCCAATTTCGCGGAGGCGGTGGCGGAGGGGCGCGGCAAGGCGCAGGCCGACGCCCTGCGCCGCACCCGCACCGAGACCCAGGCCAAGCTGCTCTCCGGCGCGGACCGCGGCACCTTCACCCTGGTGCCCGGCACCAGCCTCAAGCTGGGCGACGTGGTGCTGGTGGAAGCCGGCGACATCATCCCCTCCGATGGCGAGGTGATCGAGGGCGTGGCCTCGGTGAACGAAGCGGCCATCACCGGCGAGAGCGCGCCGGTGATCCGCGAGAGCGGCGGCGACCGCTCGGCGGTCACCGGCGGCACCCAGGTGCTGTCCGACTGGATCCGCGTGCGCATCACCGCGGCCGCCGGCGCCACCTTCATCGATCGCATGATCGCTTTGGTGGAAGGCGCCGCGCGGCAGAAGACCCCCAACGAGATCGCCCTCAACATCCTGCTGGCGGGCATGACGCTGATCTTCGTGCTGGCCACGGTCACCATCCCGAGCTTTGCCGCCTACGCCGGCGGCACCATTCCGGTGATCGTGCTGGTGGCGCTGTTCGTCACCCTCATTCCCACCACCATCGGCGCCCTGCTGTCGGCCATCGGCATCGCCGGCATGGATCGGCTGGTGCGCTTCAACGTGCTGGCCATGTCCGGCCGCGCGGTGGAGGCGGCAGGGGACGTGGACACCCTGCTGCTGGACAAGACCGGCACCATCACCCTCGGCAACCGCCAGGCCACCGCCTTCCTGCCGGTGCGGGGCGTCACCGATCGCGACTTGGCGGATGCCGCCCAGCTCGCGTCGCTGGCCGACGAAACCCCCGAGGGGCGTTCCATCGTGGTGCTGGCGAAGGAGAAATACGCCATTCGCGCCCGCGACATGGCCAGCCTGCGCGCCACCTTCGTGCCGTTCACCGCGCAGACCCGCATGAGCGGGGTGGACATGGATGGAGAAGGCATCCGCAAGGGCGCGGTGGATGCGGTGCTGAAGCATTTGGAGGCCCAGCCGGCGGCCGGCATCGACGCCGAGGCACGGCGGGAGATCGAGGCCATCGCCGAGGATGTGGCGCGGTCCGGCGGCACTCCCCTGGCGGTGCTGCGCGGTCCGCGTCTGCTGGGCGTCGTGCACCTCAAGGACATCGTCAAGGGCGGCATCAAGGAGCGTTTCGCCGAGCTGCGTCGCATGGGCATCCGCACGGTGATGATCACCGGCGACAACCCCATGACCGCCGCCGCCATCGCCGCCGAGGCGGGCGTGGACGACTTCCTCGCCCAGGCGACCCCCGAGAACAAGCTGGCCCTGATCCGCGAGGAGCAGGCCAAGGGCAAGCTCGTCGCCATGTGCGGCGACGGCACCAACGACGCGCCCGCTTTGGCGCAGGCCGATGTGGGTGTCGCCATGAACACCGGCACGGTGGCGGCGCGCGAGGCCGGCAACATGGTGGACCTGGACAGCGACCCCACCAAGCTCATCGAGATCGTCGAGATCGGCAAGCAGCTGCTGATGACCCGTGGCGCCCTCACCACCTTTTCCATCGCCAATGACGTGGCCAAGTATTTCGCCATCATCCCCGCCCTGTTCGTGGCCTTCTACCCGCAGCTGGGGGCCCTCAACATCATGGGGCTGGCGACACCGCAGAGCGCCATTCTCTCCGCCATCATCTTCAACGCCTTGATCATCGTGGCGCTGATCCCGCTGGCCCTGAAGGGGGTGCGCTACCGGGCGGTCGGCGCCGGCGCGCTGCTCACCCGCAATCTGGTGGTCTACGGCCTCGGCGGCATCATCGTCCCGTTCGCCGGCATCAAGGCCATCGATCTGGCCGTCACCGCCCTCGGCCTCGCCTGACGGCGGCTTCTTCCTGAAAGGAGACAAGCATGCTCAAGCAGCTGCGTCCCGCCCTGGTGATGCTGGTGGCGTTGACCCTCATCACCGGCCTCGCCTATCCCCTGGCCATGACCGGCCTTGCCCAGGCGGTGTTTCCCGCCCAGGCCAACGGCAGCCTGATCGAACGGGAGGGGCGGGTGATCGGCTCCGCTTTGATCGGCCAGGATTTCACCGCGGCGCGCTACTTCCATCCGCGCCCCTCGGCCACCCTTGGCGCCGATCCGAACGATCCAGCCAAAAGCGTGCCGCAGCCCTATAATGCGGCGAGTTCCATGGGCTCCAACCTCGGCCCCAGCAATGCGGTGCTGATCGACCGCATCACGGCCGAGGCGGCGCGGCTGCGGGCGGAGAACCCGGCGGCGCCGGTGCCGGTGGACCTGGTGACCACCTCCGGCAGCGGGCTCGATCCCGACCTGTCGCCGGCGGCCGCCCTGTTCCAGGTGCCGCGGGTGGCCCGGGCGCGGGGCCTCGGTGAAGACGCGGTGCGGGCGCTGGTGGTGGCGCATGTGAAGGATCGGCTGCTCGGCGTCATCGGCGAGCCGACGGTGAACGTGCTGGCGCTCAACCTGGCCTTGGACCAGCTCGGGCGGTGATGGGCGGCGAGCGGGGGAGGGACCATGGCTGACGACATGCGCGACGCACCGGCGCGTCCCTCGCCCGACGCGCTGTTGGAGAGCGCCGCGCGGGAGAGCCGCGGCCGCCTGAAGATCTTCCTCGGCGCCGCCCCCGGCGTTGGCAAGACCTATGAAATGCTGCTGTCGGGCCGTGCCCGGCGGGGCGATGGGGCGGATGTGGTGATCGGCGTGGTGGAGACCCACGGCCGCGCCGAGACCGAGGCCCTGGTGGAGGGCTTCGAGATCATTCCGCTCCGCCCTGTCACCTACAAAGGGCGCCTGCTCGCGGAGATGGACCTCGATGCCATCCTCGCCCGCCGGCCGGCGCTGGTGCTGGTGGACGAGCTCGCCCACACCAATGTGGACGGCAGCCGCCATCCCAAGCGCTATCTGGATGTGGAAGAGCTGCTGGCCCGTGGCATCGATGTCTACACCACCCTCAACATCCAGCATGTGGAGAGCCTCAACGACGTGGTGGCGCAGATCACCCGCATCCGCGTGCGCGAGACGGTGCCCGATTCCATCCTCGACCGGGCCGACGACATCGAGGTGATCGACCTCACCCCCGATGATCTCATCAAGCGTCTCAACGCGGGCAAGGTCTATCTGCCCACCACCGCCCGGCGCGCCATCGCGAACTATTTCTCCCCCGGCAACCTCACCGCCCTGCGGGAGCTGGCCCTGCGGCGCACCGCCCAGCGGGTGGACGAGCAATTGGTCAGCCACATGCAGGCGCATGCCATATCCGGCCCGTGGGCGGCGGGCGAGCGGGTGCTGGTGTGCGTCAATGAGGAGGCGCGGGGCCGCGCGCTGGTGCGCTATGCCCGCCGGCAGGCGGACCGCCTGCGCGCGCCCTGGGCGGCGCTGCACGTGGAGACCTCCCGCGATGCGGCGCTCGCCGAGGCGGACAAGGATCGCATCGCCGCGCACCTGCGCCTGGCCGAGCAGCTCGGGGCGGAGGCGGTGACCCTTCCCGGACAGGACGTGGCGGGCGACATCCTGCGCTATGCCGCCGCCAACAATTTCACCCATGTGGTGGTGGGCAGCCCCGGCCAGCCGCGCTGGCGCGAGCTGCTGACCGGTTCGGTCTCCCATGACCTGATCCGCCGTGCCGGCGACATCGCCGTGCATGTGATCTCCGGCGCCGAGCGCGAGGCCGCCGCGCCGGGCTGGAGCGTGAAGGCGGCCGCGGCGCGCCCGCCGTTCCGCATCGGCCCCTATGTCGTCGGCACCCTCTATGTGGCGGGCGCCCTCGCCGCCAGCGTGGTGCTCGACCGGGTGCTCGATGTGCGCAACCTGGCCCTGGTGTTCCTCATGGGGGTGCTGGGCACGGCGGTGACGGCGGGCCTGTGGCCGGCGCTCTATGCCTGCCTCGCCAGCGCGCTGGCCTTCAACTATTTTTTCCTGGAGCCGCGCTACACCCTGACCATTCAGGACCCCGAGAGCGTGCTCGCGCTGGCGTTCTTCCTGGTGGTGGCGGTGATCGCCAGCAATCTCATGGCGCGGGTGCAGCGCCAGGCGGAAACCGCGCGCCAGCGAGCCCGCGTCACCGAGGATCTCTATCTCTTCTCCAGGAAGCTGGCGGGGGCGGGCACCCTCGACGACGTGCTGTGGGCGAGCGCCCACCAGCTCGCCCTGATGCTCAAGGTGCGGGTGGTGATCCTGATGCCAGAGGCGGAAGGCCTGGCGGTGAAGGCCGGCTATCCGCCTGACGACAGCCTGGTGGAGGCGGATCTGGCCGCCGCCCGCTGGGCCTGGGCCCACGACCATGCCGCCGGGCGCGGCGCCGATACCCTGCCGGGCGCGCGCCGGCTCTACCTGCCGCTCAAATCGAGCCGCACCATCCTCGGCGTCATCGGCCTCGACAATGATCGGCAGGGGCCGCTGCTCACGCCCGAGCAGCAGCGGCTGTTCGATGCCCTGGCCGATCAGGCCGCCCTTGCCATCGAGCGCATTCAGCTGGTCGCCGACATCGACCAGGCCAAGCGCGCGGCGGAAACGGACCGGCTGCGCTCGGCGCTGCTCACCTCCCTTTCCCATGACCTGAAGACGCCGCTGGCCGCCATCCTGGGAGCGGCGGGCACGCTGCGCGACTATGCCGCCTCCATGTCGGAGCCGGACCGGGCCGATCTGCTGGCCACCGTCATCGACGAGGCCGAGCGGCTCAACCGGTTCATCGCCAACCTGCTGGACATGACCCGGCTGGAGACCGGCGCCATGCAGCCCAACGCCTCCTTCCAGTTCGCCGGCGATATGGTCGGCGCGGCCCTGCGCCGGGCCGAGAAGATCCTGGCCGGCCACCGGGTGGAGGTGGACATCGCCTCCGACCTGCCCATGGTGAAGGCCGACGCGGTGCTGTTTGAGCAGGTGGTCTTCAACCTTCTGGACAATGCCGCCAAATATGCGCCGGCGGGCTCCCTGGTGCGGATCACCGGCCGCCGGGAGGGGGCGGAGCTCGCCATCCGGGTGATGGACGAGGGGCCGGGCATTCCCGAGGCGGATCTGGAACGGGTGTTCGATTCCTTCTACCGTGTACGCAAGACCGACCACGTGCGCGCCGGCACCGGGCTCGGGCTGTCCATCTGCCGCGGCTTCGTCGAGGCCATGGGCGGCACCATCACGGTGGCCAACCGGCGCGAGCGCAGCGGCGCCCTCTTCACCCTCCGCCTGCCGCTGGCGACGGAGCTGCCCCATCTGGATGCGCAGGCATGACGGCGTCGACGGTCAGGATCCTGGTGGTGGATGACGAGCCGCCCATTCGCAAGCTGCTGCGGGTGGGCTTGGGCGCCGAGGGCTTCGCCATCGCCGAGGCCATCAACGCCCGCGATGCCATGGCGCAGGTGGAGGCCGCCCATCCCGACCTGATCCTGCTGGATCTCGGCCTGCCGGACCGCTCCGGCCACGATCTGCTCGAAGCCTGGCGCGCGGCGCGTGTGGATGTGCCCATCATCATCCTCTCGAGCCGCACCGACGAGACCGGCATCGTCCAGGCGTTGGAGCGCGGCGCCGACGATTATGTGTGCAAGCCGTTCGGCATGAAGGAGCTGGTGGCGCGCATCCGGGTCGCCCTGCGCCATCGCTTCCAGCAGCAGGGCGAGCGGCCGGTGTTCCAGAGCGGCGGACTGTCGGTGGATCTGGTGAAGCGTATCGTCAGGGTGGACGGCCGCGAGGTGAAGCTGTCGCCGAAGGAATACGATATCCTGCGCATCCTGGTGCAGCACGCCGGTAAGGTGATCACCCACCAGCACCTGCTGGGGCAGGTGTGGGGGGAGGCGGCCGATGTGCAGTATCTGCGCGTCTATGTCCGCCAGCTCCGGCAGAAGATCGAAACCTCGCCGGACCAGCCACACTACATCATGACCGAGACCGGCGTGGGCTACCGCCTGCGCGAGGCCGACGGGTGAGGGCGGGCGGTGGCGCCACGGCATCGGCCGGCGCGCGCCCCATGAAGCGAACGAGACCCATGCAGATTGCTGATTTTCTTTCGCCGGAGAACGTCTTCGTCGATTTGGCGCCGGCCTCCAAGGCGGCGGTGCTGGCGCGCCTGGCGGATCTCGCCGGCCGCCGGCTGGGCCGGCCGGGGGACGAGATTCTGGAGCTGTTGGCGGCCCGCGAGCGGCTCGGCTCCACCGGCATCGGCGAGGGTGTCGCCATTCCCCACGCGCGGGTCCCCGGCCTGCGCCAGCCGGTGGGGCTGCTTGCGCGGCTGGCCAGCCCGGTCCCGTTCGAGGCCATTGACGACGTGCCGGTGGACATGGTGTTCGTGCTGCTGCTGCCGGAGGAGGGCGCCGGGGCCCATCTCAACGTCCTGGCCTGCATCGCCCGGCAGCTGCGGGCGTCGCAGGTGCGGGAGGCCATGCGGCTGGCGGGCGACGCGGCGCAGCTCTACGCCGCCGCCGTCACCGAGCCAGCGGCGGCGCCCGGCCGGGCCTGAGCGCCGCCCTCAGGATGGGCGCCGATCACGAGTAGCGTTTGCCTTTGCCCTTGGGCTTGCCCTCGGAGGGGGAGGAGTGCCGGCCCTTCGGTGGCCGGTCGAGCTTGCCGCCAGCAGATGATTTGCCGGCAGACGGTTTGGCGGCGCGCGACTTTCCCGGGGCGCCGCCCCGGTCCTCGCCGACGCCGGCATGCCCCGCCCCATCGCGGAACGGCTTGCCGCGGTGGGGCTTCTCCCGATACGGCGTCTCGTGCGACCGGTGATCCCGCTGCGGCCGGCCGCGCATGGGCTTGCCGGAGCGCTCCGGCCGGGCCGGTGGCGCGCCGGGCAGGGGCTCGATGATCACATCCTCGCCCTCCGGCTTGCGGGCCGCCTTGCCGAAGCGATCGGCGGCGGCGAGGCTGACCTCGAACGCGGTCTCGTCATCGAAGATGCGGATGGTGCCGATCTCCTTGCGGGTGACGTTTCCGTGCCGGCAGATCAGCGGCAGCAGCCATTTGGGATCGGCATTGTTGCGACGGCCCACATTGAGCCGGAACCAGACGCTGCCGGCGCCCGAGGCGCCACCGAAATCCCGGTCGGCGGCGCGGTCGCGGGGGCTGCGCGACAGGCCCGGATCGCTGACCTCTTCCGGGGCCGGCAGGCCGGCCCGGTAAAGGCGCACCAGGGCGGCGGCCAGATGCTCGGGCGCATGGGCCGCCAGCAGGGTCTGGGCGGCGGCGAGATCGTCCTCGCTCGGCTCCTCGGTGATGAGGGGATCGCGCAGCATGCGCTCGTGGTCGAGCTTGCGGATATCCTCGGCGGTGGGCGGGCCGGACCAGGCCGGCTGGATGCCGAGGCCCCGCAGCAGGTCCTCGGTGCGGCGGCGGCGGAACGGCGGCACCAGCAGAACGCTGACGCCCTTGCGGCCGGCCCGGCCGGTGCGGCCGCTGCGGTGCTGCAGGCTTTCGGCATCGTTCGGCAGGTCGGCGTGGATGACAAGGCCGAGGTTCGGCAGGTCGATGCCGCGGGCCGCGACGTCGGTGGCGACACAGACCCGCGCCCGGCCATCGCGCAGCGCCTGCAGGGCATGATTGCGCTCGTTCTGGCTCAGTTCACCGGAGAGGGCGACGGCGGCGAACTGGCGTTCCTGCAGCATGGCGTGCAGCCGCCGCACCGCGTCGCGGGTGTTGCAGAACACGATGGCGCTGGGGGTGTCGTGGGCGCGCAGCACGTTGACTACCGCATGGCCGACCTCGGTGGGGGCGACCCGCATGGCGCGATACTCGATGTCGGCGTGGCCGCCTTCCGCGCTCGCCACCTCGATGCGCAGGGCGTCGTGCTGGTAGCGCCGGGCGAGGGCGATGATGCCGCGCGGCATGGTGGCCGAGAACAGCAGGCTGCGCCGCTCCGGCGGCGTCGCTTCAAGAATGAATTCGAGATCCTCGCGGAAGCCCAGGTCGAGCATCTCGTCGGCTTCGTCCAGCACCGCCACCTGCAGCGCCGACAGATCGAGCCGGCCGCGCTCCAGATGGTCGCGCAGCCGCCCGGGGGTGCCGACCACCATATGGGCGCCGTGGTTGAGCTGGCGCTGTTCCTGGCGCGGGTCCATGCCGCCGACGCAGGAGACGATGCGCGCGCCGGTGCCGGCATAGAGCCAGCTGAACTCGCGCTGCACCTGCAGGGCCAGCTCGCGGGTGGGCGCCACCACCAGGGCCTGCGGCGCGCCGGCCGGGCCGAAGCGCTCGGCGGTGCCCAGCAGGGTCTCGGCCATGGCGAGGCCATAGGCGACGGTCTTGCCGGAGCCGGTCTGGGCCGAGACCAGAAGGTCGCGGGTGGCTGCCTCGGGCGCCAGCACTGCCTGCTGCACCGGGGTGGGATCGTTGTACTCGCGCTCGGCCAGGGAGCGGGCAAGGGCCGGGTTGGACGTCAGGAAGGGCACGGCTGGTTCCGCCTATCTCGCAATCTCGTCAGGCGTCGAAGGGGAGCCGTCGGAAGGTGTCTGGAACGTCTTCCTAATAGGATGGTCGCCGAGATGCCACCGTCTCCCATGCGCTGACCGCCGGGGCGGTGTGCCATTCCCGCAGGGCTGTCGACATCGGGCTGCAAGGCCAGGTCTCGACCGGATGGGGCGGCGCCCTCCACGGCTGGTCCGACGCGCGTCCGACGTCGGGCTTCCGTGCCATCAGGTCTTCAGGTGGTGGGCGCACAAGGGCTCGAACCTTGGACCCGCTGATTAAGAGTCAGCTGCTCTACCAACTGAGCTATGCGCCCACTCGAGGTTGCCCCCGAAGGAGGCGTTCGTGTAGCAAACTGGCCGGGGACTGACAAGCCTGCGGTTTGAATTTTTCGCGCCACCGTGCGCGCGCTGTGGACAAGGCCGGTGCCGCCCTCAGAGCGAGGAGACGAGGTGCCCGCCGTCCACCGCCAGGCTCGCGCCGTTCATGTAGGCGGAGGCGTCCGAGCACAGGAACAGCAGCGGGCCGGTGAGATCGTCGAGGGTGCCGAGGCGGCGGTTGGGAATGCGCTTCACCAGCGCCACGCCCGCCTCGGTGGCGAAGAAGTCCCGGTTGAGGTCGGTTTCCACATAGCCGGGGCACAGCGCATTGGCGCGGATGCCGTAGCGGGCCCATTCGAGGGCCATGGAGCGGGTGAGCTGCACCAGCGCCGCCTTGGAGGCGGCATAGGCCGCCACCTGCCCCGCCACCCGGTGGCCGAGGATGGACGCCACATTGATGATGGCGCCGCCCTGCCTGTCCTTCACCATCTGGCGGGCCGCCGCCTGGGCGGTGAGGAAGGCGCCCTTGAGATTGGTGTCCACCACCCGGTCCCAGCTGGCCTCGTCCATGTCCATGAGCGGCTTGGTGGCGGTGGTGCCGGCATTGTTCACCAGCACGTCGAGCCGGCCGAAGGCGTCGGCCGCGGCGGTCACCGCCGCCTCCGCGGAGGCGGTATCGGTGACGTCGAGGGCGAGGGGCAGAGCGGTGCCGCCGGCCGCGGTGATGCGCTCGGCCAAAGCCGCGCAGGCGGCCACGTTGCGGGCGCCCAGCGCCACCTTGGCGCCGGCGGCGGCCAGCCGCTCGGCGAAGAAGGCGCCGAGCCCCTGCGAGGCGCCGGTGACCAGTACCGCCTGGCCGTCGAGCGTGACCTGAAAGCCCATGGATGCCTCCCGTGTTTCCCGTTGCCCTGTCTCGCCTCGCTTCTTCTAATTTGAGCGAGCGCTCGCTTTTTTATGGGAGCGGAGCGGCGCCGGCAAGGGGCCAGATGGCCCCGCGCCGGGCCGCGCGGGCTCAGGTCACCGGCACGGACTCGTGCAGGGCGTCGATCTCGGCGCTGAGGCGGGTGAAATCCGGCGACGAGGGGGCGGCATAATTGAGGTTCTTGAACAGGCCGGTGAGCCTGGTGAAATGGCGCCGCAGCGCCTCCTTGTCGGCGAATTCGTAGCGGCTGGTGGCGATGGCGTAGACGCGGCCGAACAGGTCCTTCTGCCGGGCCGGGGCCACCGAGCTGTCCACCGGATCGAAGGCGTCCTGCTGCAGGAACACCATGTCGAGGAAGCGCGCCTGCTCCAGTGCCAGGGCATCCTCCAGGCTGATGCCCTCCTCGCCGGCCACCTGCTCCATGCGCTGGATCTCGTCACCCCGCTGCAGCAAAGCGATCATCTCGTCCACCTGGTGGGTCCAGTCGGCGCCCAGATGGTCGACGAACCACGGCTCCATCTGCCGCCGGTAGCGTGACCAGGAGGTGAGGGGGTCGATGGCCGGGTAGAAGCGTTTGTAGGCGCGGTCATAGGAGAGGCCGAGGAAGCACTTCACCGCCGCCAGGGTGGACTGGGTGACCGGCTCCTCGAAATTGCCACCGGCGGGGGAGACCGCGCCGATGATGGTGAAGGCCCCTTCGGCTCCGTCATTGGCGCGGATGACGCCGGCGCGCTCGTAGACGCCCTTGATGGCGCTGTCGAGATAGGCGGGAAACGCCTCCTCGCCGGGGATCTCCTCCAGCCGGCCGGAGGTCTCGCGCATGGCCTGGGCCCAGCGCGAGGTGGAATCGGCGATCATCAGCGTCTTCAGCCCCATCTGGCGATAGTATTCGCCGATGGTGATGCCGGTGTAGATGGAGGCCTCCCGCGAGGCCACCGGCATGGACGAGGTGTTGCAGACGATCACCGTGCGATCCATCAGCGAACCGCCGGTGCGCGGGTCCTTGAGGCGGGGGAAATCGGTGATGGTCTCCACCACCTCGCCGGCCCGTTCGCCGCAGGCCACGAGGATCACCACGTCCACGTCCGAATGGCGGGCGATGAGGTTGAGCAGCACCGTCTTGCCGGCGCCGAACGGCCCGGGAATGCAGGCCGCGCCCCCCTGCGCCACCGGGAAGAAGGTGTCGATGATGCGCTGGGTGGTGATCATGGGCTCGGAAGGATAGAGCCGGGTCGCGCTGCCGTTGCGCAATTGCAGCCGCGGCAGGGCGCGCCGCACCGGCCAGTCCTGGGCCAGCGTCAGGGTGCGCTCGGCGCCGGAGGGGGCGGTGATGCGCGCCACCGGCTCGTCCACGTTCACCGAGCCGTCGCGGATCCAGCTCACCGTCCAATCCTCGTCGAGGGCGAACGGCACCATGATCTTGTGGGTGATGGCCCCTTCCGGCACCGTGCCCAGCACGTCGCCGGCCTTCACCCTGTCGCCCACCCGGCGGGTGGCGGAGAAGGCCCATTTGGCATGGGGGTCGAGCCCCGGCGCGGCGACGCCCTTGGGCAGGAACACGCCATGGCCGTGGGCCAGCGCCTCCAGCGGATTCTGCAGGCCGTCATAGACCTGCCCGAGGAGGCCCGGGCCGAGCCGCACCGACAGCAATTGGCCGGTCTGCTCGACGCCATCGCCAAGGCCGATGCCGCCGGTGCTCTCATAGACCTGGGCGTCCGCCTCATCCCCCAGCACCCGCAGCACCTCGGCCTTGAGGCGCTGCGCGGGAGCGCGGGCGGGGCGGATATAGACCACCTCATTCTTCATCAGCCGGCCGCGGGCCGGATCGGTGAGGCGCAGGCGGACGATGTCTTCCTGCACGGCGACGATGGTGGCGGTGGCGTCCACGGTCATGGGGCAATCCCGGAGGGCTGGCCGGCGTCGCGCGCGGCGTCGAGCAGCGCGGCGAAGCGGGTGGTGGCGGCGGCCACGTCATAGCGGGCCCAGCGGTCGGCGAGGCGCCAGCGCAGCACATAGAGCGCCACCGCCTCGAAATCGAAGGTATGGCCGTCCCCATAGCGGCCGGCGGCATCCCACGCCGCTTGCAGGATCACCCGCTCGAGCCCGGCGGTGTCGCCCGCCTCCAGCCGCTCGCGGGCCTTGTTCACCCAGACAAAGGAATGGCCGACGCCGAAATCGGGGGCGGCCCAATGGGTGCGGATGGTCTCGGTGAAGCGGCCATAGCCCCAGGCTTCGCCATGGGCGGGGGCCTCGCCACCCCTGTGGCGGCGGCGCAGGGCGGCGATCAGGGTGCGGATTTCCAGCCGGTCGCGGAGGGCGGCGCGCAGGGTGTCGTTGCGGGCCCGCGCCACCACCTTGGTGACGGCGGCGACGAACGCGGCGTCGCTCTCGCCGAGGTCGATGCGGTCCCAGGACAAAGCGGCATCCAGCGCGTCGAGATCGGCCCGGTCCTCGGGGGCGAGGTTGCGCAGCCGCTCCTCCAGCCGGGTGGCGCTGATGGCCGGGGTGGTGGTGCCGAGCAGCGGACCCAGCGCCGGCAGGCTGGCCATCTCCATCACATAGGGATCATGGCCGGCGATCATCGCACCACCCCTTCCAGAAGGGCGCGGAAGCGGGGCTGGAGGTGGGCCAGCAGCACCTCGGCCACGGCGGCGTCGGTGAGGTCGACGCTGACGCCGCGATCGACGAGCTTTATGCGGATGCCCCCGCCCGGCCCCTCCTGGCGATCGAAGCTCACTCCGCCGCGCAGCATCTCGGCGGCGCAGCAGGCGGCGAAATGGGTGAGGGAGCCGGCCACCATCTCCTCGGGATTGCGCCGCAGCTCGTCGAGGCCCACCGCCTGGCGCGGCAGGCTCACCACCAGCGTTTCGGCACGGTCGAGGTCGGCCTCGTCCCGGGCGCGGCCCGCCACCGCCAGGATCATGGCCTTGAGCAGTTCCTCGTCGCGCATCACCTGGGAGACGGTCTTGGCCACATCCGCCGCGAAGCGTTGGGCGAGCTGGGCTTTCAGGTCCAGCATGGCGTCCCGCACGGCGATGCGCAGAGCATCCTCGCCGGCGCGCCGCAGCGCCTCGGCTTCCGCCCGCGCGGTCTCGCGCACGGCGGTGGCCTGGGCCTCGGCTTTCTCCAGGATCTCGCGGGCGTGGGCGCGGGCCTCGCCGACCAGGCGCTCGGCCTCCTGGCGGCCGGCGTCCACCCCCTCGTCACGCAGGCGGGAGATGAGGGTTTCCACCCCCGAGGCGGTGGACAAGGCGGCGTCGGATTTGTGGACCATGGCGCGCTCCTTCGGATTCAGATGGTGCGCGCCAGCACCAGGGCAAACACGAAGGCGAACACGGCGAAGCCCTCGACGATGGCGGCCGGTGCCAGCGCCAGGCCGAAAATCTCCGGCTTGGTCTTGGAGGCGGCGATGGCGCTGGCGCAGGCGCGGCCCTGCCACACCGCCGTGTAGAGCAGCACCAGCGCGGCGATGAAGCCGATGCCGAACAGGGCGCCGGCGCTGTGCGCGGTGACCGGCTGCTGCAGAGAGAACATCACCACGATGCCGTAGATGACGTTCGAGGAGGGGATGACCGAGATGCCGATATAGCGGCCATAGCCGCTGTCGGTCTCCACCATGGCGCCGATGGCCGCCTGGCCGGCGATGGACACGCCGATGGCCGCGCCCAGCGCCCCGAGCCCCATGGGGGCGAAGATGCCGAGCCAGCCGAGGGCGATGACGAGATCATTCATGCGCGTGCCTCTCTCAACGGTGGGGCGCTGGTCATTGGGGAAGCTCCCGGCGGGCGAAGGCGCGGAAGGGATAACCCTCCTCGGTCAGGCCCCAGCCGAAGAATTCGATGAAGTTCAGGCGCAGCCCGTGCACCACGCCGCTCATGAGGCCGAGGGCGATGTTGGTGACATGGCCGAACGCCAGGATGGCGATCATCAGCACCACGCCGAGGCCGGGATGGGTGCCGCGCATCTCCACCGCCAGCGCGTTGAAGGTGGCGGCCAGCGAGGCGCTGGCAAGGCCCAGGGCGAACAGGCGCAGATAGCTCAGCACGTCGCCGAACAGCTTGGTCACCGAGGTGAGGGCGAGCACCCCGGCGGCGAGCCGCTTCAGCCAGCCGAGGGGCGCCTCCACCGGGGTCGCGGCGGCGGCGCCGACGAACACCAGGGCGAGGCCGAGCGCGATGGCGCCGTAGGCCAGGCTTTCCCCGCCGCTGCCCTGGGCGAGGAAGGCGGCCAGGCCCGACCACAGGGTGACGATCCAGCCCAAAGCGGAGAGGCCGGCGCCGCGGTCCCGGTTGAGCCACGCCACCGCCCCCAGCGCCACCGTGAGATGCACCACGCCGATGATGAGGGAGAGCTGCATCATCTGGTCGAAGTCGTTGATATGGATGATGGCGAGGGCCGCGGGCAGGGAGCCGGCGGGGGGCTTCAGGCCGAAATAGGAGCCCGCCAGCACCCCATAGAGAAGGGCGGCTCCGGCAAGGGTGATGAGCAGCACCCGGGCGCGCCGGCCGGCCGGGCGCGCCCCGAGCCGCCGCCAGAACGCCAGGGTGCCGAGCGCCAGCAGCAGCGCATAGCCGGCGTCGGCCACGATCATGGCGAAGAACAAGGCGAAGGAGGAGAACACGACGAGGCTCGGGTCCCAGCTGCGATAGCCGGGGCTGGTGTAGAAGCTGGTGAGGTCGCCGCCGCTCTCCAGGCCCTTGGGAATGTCCAGCAGGGTGGGCGGCGCGTCGCTCGGTCCCGGCACCTCGTCCACCAGGGCGAGGCGCCCGTCGGCGGCCAGGGCCGCCACCTCCGGCACCGCGCGGGCCGGCACCCAGCCCTGGATTGCGAACACCGCATCGGCATCGAACGTGTGCTCGGCGGCGTCGCGCAGGTCCTCCTGGTCGGCGGCGGCGGCGAGGTGGGTGCCCAGCGCCAGGCGCCAGCGGCTCAGCTCGGCGCGGGTGTTCTCCGCTTTCTCGATGGCGATGGCATTGTCGTCCAGCTCCACCTTGAGCACGCTGCGCGGCACCGCGCCCACATGCACCCGCGGCACCGGCAACAGATCATCCGGCGGCTCCTCGGGCGCGATCACGGCCACATAGAGATTGGTGGTGCCCTTGCGCACCACGTGCCAGGGCAGGCGCACAAGGTCGAGGGCGGCGCGCTGGCCGATGGGCAGGGCGTAGAACCACAGCCGCTGGCCGGCCAGGGCCTCCAGCGGCGGGAAATGGATGTCGCCCCAGGGGGCGAGGGCCTCGATGCGGGCCTGCAGGACGTCGCGCCGGTCGCGCAGGGTGCGCAGCAGGGACCGGTTCTCCAGCACTTCCGCCACCACCACGTCGAGATCGAACGGGGTCTTGGGCCGGTAGGGCAGGCGCTTGTCTGGCGCCTCCGTGAGGTGGCGATAGGCGGCCTGGGTGCGGTTGATGCGGGTGGCGTCGCGCGGTGCCAGAGGCGCCGCCTCGGTGAGCGGGATGAGGTGCATCACCCCGAGCTTCTGCAGCGCCTTGAGGGTATCCGCCTTGTCGGCGAGGGGGCCGCACAAGGTAAGGCGGCGCATGGGCACGATGCTCATGTGCGTGTCTCGATCATGGCGTGACGCGCCCCTTTGCCCTTTGCGATCTTGGCGGCCACCACCGCCGCCCGCTCGCTGTCGCCGATGAACACCAGGATGCGGCGGATATTGCGCTCGGTCTGGGGAATGAGGATCTTCTCGAACAGATTGGTGCGCTGGGTGATGCGCGTCACCGCCCGGTCGAGCAGGGCCACCCGCTCAACCGCCACCTCGGTTTCCAGTTTGAGGCGGAGGGCGGCCTCAAGCCGGGTCACCACCGCATCCACCCAATGGGGGCGCGTCATGCCGCCGTAGGGCGCGACGCGGATCTCCACCTGATCCACCACCGGCAGCTTCACCCCCGCCACGTTGCGGGTGGCGAAGGTGACCGCGCCGCACCGCACCAGGCCGTCGAGGTCGATGCGGCGATCGGCCAGCATGGGCAAGGCGGCGCCGGCCTCGGCGATGGCGGTGGCGAGGGCGGCCTCGACGGCGGCGAGCTCGGCCCGCGCCTGGTTGCGCGCCGCCATCAGCTGCTGGCGCTTGAGGTCGAGGGCCGGCAGGTAGCGCTTATAGGTGGCGAGGTTCGCCTTCTCTCGGGTGAGCTGGGATTTGCTCAAGGTGACGCCGGCCATGGGCTCACGCCTCCGCTGGGTAGTATTTCTCGATCAGGCTCTGGCGCACCAGCAGGTCTTCGGGCGGGAAGCACTCCGCCATGGTGCGCCAGCCGAGATCGAGGGCGGCTTCCAGCGGCAGCGCCACCGCCGCATCCATGAAGCGGGCCTTGAACAGGGCGCCATAGCGCAGCAGCCGCTGGTCGTATTCGGAGAGGTCGAACGCCATGGCCTGCTTGCGCTCGGCATCCCGGGCGCCGGCATAGAGGCGGATCATGGTGTTCATGACGGCGGAATGATCCTCCCGCGTCTCCTTCCCGATCACGTGCTGCTTGAGCCGGGAGAGGGAGCCGAACGGGTCGATCATGCCGTCGCGCAGATAGAACTGGCCCTCGGTGATGTAGCCGGTGTTGTCGGGTACCGGATGGGTCACGTCGCCGCCGGGCATGGTGGTGACGGTGAGGATGGTGACCGAGCCGGCGCCGTGGAACACCGCTGCCTTCTCATAGCGGCGGGCGAGCTGGGAATAGAGATCGCCCAGATAGCCACGGTTGGAGGGCACCCGCTCCATGGCCACCCCCACCTCCTTCAGCGCGTCGGCGAAGGCGGTCATGTCGGTGAGCAGCACCAGGACGCGCTTCTTCTCCTCCACCGCGAAGCGCTCGGCCACCGCCAGCGCCATGTCGGGCACCAAAAGCCGCTCCAGGGGCGGGTCGGCGGCCTGGTTCACGAACATCACGGTGCGGGCGAACACGCCGGCATCCTCGAAGGCGGAGCGGAAGCGCCAATAGTCATCGAAGGTGAGGCCGAGCCCGCCGAACACCACCACATCGGCTTCCGCCTGCACGCCGATACGCGCCAACAGCGCGTCGTGGGGCTCGCCGGCGGTGGAGAAAATGGGGATCTTCTGGCTTTCCACCAGGCAGTTGAACACGTCGATCATCGGCACGTTCGTGCGGATCATGCGCGAGGCCAGCGCCCGCCGGGCCGGATTGGCGGAGGGGCCGCCGATCTCCACCTGTGGCTCGTCGGTGAGCGGTGGGCCGCCATCCGCCACCGTGCCGTCGCCGGTGAAGACGCGGCCGAGGATGTTGTCGGAGAAGATCACCCGCGGCGGATGGCCGAGGAAGCGGGCGGTGGTGCGGGTGGACAGGCCCTGGGTGCCGCCGAACACCTGCAGTGAGGCTTCCCCCGCCTCCAGCTTCACCACCTGGGCGAGGCGGGGCGTGTCGTTGCCCTCGCGCACCATGGCGAGGTCGCCATAGCGCGGGCCCTCCGGGTCGTCGGCGGTCTGCGGCGGCAGCGCCACCCGCACCACTTCGCCGACGATGGAGAGAATCCGGTCGTAATGGATGGCGATGGCGTTCATGGCTCGCGACCGGTTGCGCCGCCCCGGCCGGGCGGGCGGTGAAGGGGGTGGTCCGCGCGCCGGGCGAACCGCGAGAAGGCGCATCCCGTCCATGCACAAGGGCGGATGGACAAGGGCTGCGGGAGCGCGGCACCCCAGGCGGGCACCCTGCGCCGGGCCATCATGACCCCGCTACCGGGCCCCACGACCTAGCGTCAAGTCTAGGGACGCACTCCGAGGCTGTCCATACGCGCACCGCCGCCGGCGACGGGCCGGCCGCGGCCGTCATCGGGTCGCGCGGGCGGCGTCGGGCGGCGCGCGGGGCGCCTTCCGGCGGGCCTTGGCGGCCGGCGGTGCGGCCCGGTGGGAGGGCGCAGCGGTCGCCATGGCGCCGGGGGCAACGGCGAAGTGCCGCACCCGGGGCCGGTGTGTGCGGTGCACACTTCCCCCTTGCATCGGCGGGCGGGACGTCATCCATTTGCAGTGGATTCCCGTTAGGCGTGCGGTGCGGCAGCATGATCCGGCTGCCGCAGCGGTGCACGCCGCCGGGGCAGGGTGACGAGCCCATTCTGGCGCAAGCCTCACGACCTATCCGTCGCGGCGGGCATCTCCAGGTGCGGCGAACGAGAGGACCCCTCATGTTTTCACTGGCCGGTCAGAAGGCGCTGGTGGTTGGCGTGGCGAATGATCAATCCATTGCCTGGGGCTGCGCCAAGGCGCTGCGGGCGCAGGGCGCCGATCTCGCCATCACCTATCTCAACGCCAAGGCGGAAAGCCATGTGCGGCCGCTGGCGGAGGCGCTCGGCGCCGAGCTGATCCTGCCCCTCGACGTCACCGAGGACGCGGAGATGGACGCCGTGTTCGCCGCCATCACGGAAAGATGGGGCCGGCTCGACACGGTGCTGCATTCCATCGCCTTCTGCCCGCGCGAGGACCTGCACGGGCGGGTGGTGGATTGCTCCAAGGCCGGCTTTGCCAAGGCCATGGATGTGTCGGTGCATTCCTTCCTGCGCATGGTGCGCCGGGCCGAGCCGCTGATGCCTCAGGGCGGCACCTGCATGACCGTCTCTTTCTACGGCTCCGAGAAGGTGGTCGAGCATTACAATGTGATGGGCCCGGTGAAGGCGGCGCTGGAAGCCACCGTGCGCTATGTGGCCGCGGAGCTGGGCGAAAAGGGCATCTCCGTGCACGCTTTGTCGCCCGGGCCGCTGAAGACCCGCGCCGCCTCCGGCATCGCCGAGTTCGACGAGCTGCTGGAGGAGGCGGCGGCCCGCGCCCCCACCCACCTGCTGGCCACCATCGAGGACGTGGGCGCCTATGCCGCCTTCCTCGCCAGCCGCGAGGCCGCCAATGTCACCGGCGGCGTCCATCTCATTGACGGCGGCTACAGCATCGTCGGCTAGCCCGCGTTGCGGCGGGAGCCGGTGCTCCCGCCTGCCGTTCCGTCCTGACCCCACCCAAGGTAAGGTGCCCGCATGATGCGCGAAAACAAGACCTTCGACGAGCTCAAGCCGGGCGACAGCGCCGAGCTGCGCCGCACCTGCACCACCGACGACCTGATCGTCTTCGCCAACGTTTCCGGCAACCACAACCCGATGCACCTGCCCAACCAGGACATCGACCACGATGGCAAGGAAGACGTGGTGGTGGCGCCCTCCATGTGGGTGGGCTCGCTGATCTCGGCGGTGCTGGGCAATCTGCTGCCCGGCCCGGGTACCCTCTATCGCACGCAGTTGTTTCAGTTCCACGGCCGGGCGTCGGCCGGCGACGAACTGCAGGTGAAGGTCACGGTGCTGGAGAAGCGGGTGGATGGCGTGGTGCGCCTCGCGACCGAGGTGCGGCGCCTGTCCGACGACACCATCCTGCTGGAAGGCGAGGCGGAGGTGGAGGCGCCGAAGG
The DNA here is from genome assembly GCF_022138605.1 of Xanthobacter sp. NM-25. Classification (GTDB taxonomy): domain Bacteria; phylum Pseudomonadota; class Alphaproteobacteria; order Rhizobiales; family Xanthobacteraceae; genus Xanthobacter. Next base: position 230,034 of record NZ_JACBFS010000007.1, on the reverse strand, counting down.
TCAAGTTCACCTATGAGGAGCAGGAGCTGCCCGGCCTCATCGTGCAGCGCCATCGCCATTTCGACGCCCTGCTGGAGCGGGCGGAGAAGCTGCCGCCTTTGTCGGTGGCAGTGGTGGCGCCGGAGGAGCCGGCTTCCCTCGGTGGCGCCCTGCTGGCGGCCAAGGAAAAGCTGATCACCCCCATCCTGGTGGGCTCGGCCCGCAAGATCGAGGCGGCGGCCAGGGGCCTCGGCCAGAGCCTCGACGGCATCGAGATCATCGACCAGCCGGAGAATGCCGCCGCGGCCAATGCGGCGGTGGATGTGGTGGCCGACGGCCGCGCGCAGGCGCTCATGAAGGGCCATCTGCACACCGACGAGCTTTTGAAGGCGGCGCTGCGCAAGGAGCGCGGCCTCAGGATCGGTCGGCGCTTCACCCACATCTTCATCATGGATGTGCCGGGGCTGTCGCATCTGCTGCTGGTGACGGATGCCGCCATCAACATCGCCCCCGATCTGCTCACCAAGGTGGACATCTGCCAGAACGCCATCGACCTCGCCATCTCGCTGGGCATCGCGCAGCCCAAGGTGGGGGTGCTCTCGGCGGTGGAGACGGTGAACCCGCAGATCGCTTCCTCGGTGGATGCGGCGCTGTTGTCCAAGATGGCCGAGCGCGGCCAGATCACCGGCGGGCTGGTGGATGGGCCGCTGGCCATGGACAATGCGGTGGACATCGCCGCCGCCCGCATCAAGGGCATCCGCTCGCCGGTGGCGGGCAAGGCCGAGGTGCTGGTGGTGCCGGATCTCGATGCCGGCAACATGCTGGCCAAGCAGCTCACCTTCATCTCCCACGCCGAGGCCGCAGGCCTGGTGATGGGCGCCAAGGTGCCGATCATCCTCACCTCCCGCGCCGATGGCGAGAAGGCGCGGCTCGCCTCCTGCGCGGTGGCGGTGGTGCATCAGGCCCGCATCAGCGGCCAGAACACGAGCGAGGCGGTGTGAGCATGGAACGTCCCGTCACCCTGACCCTGAACGCCGGCTCGTCCTCCCTGAAGTTCAGCCTCTACGACATCTCCGAAGGCTTCGCCGAGCCGCAGCTGATGGCGGTGGGGGCGGTGGACGCCATCGGCGGGGCGCCGCGGCTGAAGGCCAAGCTCGCCCCCGGCACCGCCGCCATCACGCGCGATCTCGCCCAGTCCGAGGCCTCCGATCATGCGAGCGCCCTCGCCACCGCCTTGGCGGTGCTGCGCAGCCAGTATCCGGAGGCGAAAGCCTCGGTGGTGGGGCACCGGGTGGTGCATGGCGGCCCGCATTTCTCCACCCCGGTGGTGGTGACCGACAAGGTGATGGAGGAGATGCGGGCGCTGTCGCCGTTCGCGCCCATCCACCAGCCGCACAACCTCGCCGGCATCGAGGCGGCCAAGATGGCGTTTCCCGAGGCGCTGCAGGTGGCGTGTTTCGACACGGCCTTCCATCGCCACCATCCCAAGGTGAACGACACTTTCGCTCTGCCGCGCGAATATTACGCCAAGGGCGTGCGCCGCTACGGCTTCCACGGCCTGTCCTACGAATACATCACCGGCGAATTGCAGCGCATGGCGCCGCTGCTGCACGACGGCCGGGTGGTGGTGGCTCATCTGGGCAACGGCGCCTCCATGTGCGCCATTCTGGGCGGGCGCTCCATCGCCTCCACCATGGGCTTCACCGCCCTCGACGGCCTGCCCATGGGCACCCGCTGCGGCCAGATCGATCCGGGCGTGATCTTCTATATGGTGCAGCAGGAGGGCAAGACCATCGATGAGGTCCGGGACATGTTCTATTACAAGTCCGGGCTTCTCGGCATGTCGGGCATTTCCAACGACATGCGCACCCTGGAGGCGGCGGACCTGCCGGAGGCGCACGAGGCCATCGACTATTTCGTGTTCCGCATCCGCCGCGAGCTGGGCGGCCTGGCCGCCGCCCTGGGCGGGCTCGATGCGCTCATCTTCTGCGGCGGCATCGGCGAGAATTCGCGCAAGATCCGCCGCCGCATCTGCGAGGGCATGAGCTGGATCGGCCTGGAGCTCGACCACGACCAGAACGACGTCAGCGCCCAGGTCATCTCCACCGAATTCTCCCGCGCCCGCATCATGGTGATCCCCACCAATGAGGAGCTGGTGATCGCCCGCGCCTGCAAGCGGGCCCTCGCCGAACAGGCGCCGCGCGCGGCCTGATCTGTCTCATCCCTCTCCGGCGCGGCGTGTCCCGCGCCCCCCCAACACCAAGAGGAAACGCCATGAAGAAGGCGATCCGGGCCGAGGAGGCCGCGGCTCTCATTCCCGACGGCGCGCGGGTGCTCATCGGCGGCTTCATGGCCGTCGGCAGCCCGCTGCGCCTCATCGATGCCCTGGTGGAACGCGGCGTGCGCGGCCTCACCGTCATCGCCAATGATGCCGGCCTGCCGCACAAGGGCATCGGCCGGCTGGTGCATGCCGGGGCGGTGAGCCGCGCCATCATGAGCCACATCGGCCTCAACCCCGAGATCCAGCAGAAGATGATCGACGGGGAGATCGCCGTGGAACTGGTGCCCCAGGGCACGCTGGTGGAGCGCATCCGCGCCGCCGGCATGGGCCTTGGCGGGGTGCTCACCGCCACCGGCCTCGGCACGCCGGTGGAAGAGGGCAAGCAGGTGATCGAGGTGGAGGGCAAGCGCTATCTGGTGGAGACCCCGCTGCATGCGGATTTCGCTTTGATCGGCGCGCGCCAGGCGGACTATGTGGGCAATCTCGAATATTCGCTCACTGCGCAGAACTTCAATCCCATCATGGCACTGGCCGGCAAGACGGTGATCGCCGAGCCGGATGTGATCGTGCCCGTGGGCGTCATTCCGCCCGACGAGGTGCGCACCCCCGGCGTGCTGGTGGACCATCTTCTGGCGAGGGCCGCGTGATGACGAACACCCCTGCTTCTCCCAAGGACTGGGACGCCAAGTCCATCATCGCCGCCCGCGTCGCCAAGGAGCTTCGGCCCGGCATGCTGGTGAACCTCGGCATCGGCCTGCCGAGTCTCGTGGCCAATTTCCTGCCGGCGAGCTCCGACGTGTTCTTCCAGGCCGAGAACGGGGTGATCGGCCTCGGCGCCCACCCGCCGGAAGGCATGGAGGACCCCTACCTCACCGACGCCGGCGGCGGCTTTGTCTCGGCGGTGCCGGGGGCGGCCTCCATCGACAGCGCCATGAGCTTCGGCCTCATCCGCGGCGGCCATCTCGACCTGACCGTGCTGGGCGGCCTGCAGGTGGACGAGCGCGGCTATCTCGCCAATTGGATGGTGCCCGGCCACAAGGTGCCCGGCATGGGCGGCGCCATGGATCTGGTGGCGGGGGCCAAGGCGGTGATCGTCGCCATGCAGCACGCCGCCAAGGGGGATTCGAAGATCGTCCCCCGCTGCACCCTGCCGCTGACGGCGGAGCGCCGGGTGACGCTGATCGTCACCGAGCTCGCCGTGATCAAGCCCACGGACGAGGGCCTGGTGCTGCTGGAGCGCGGCCCGGGCGTGTCGGTGGAGGAGGTGCTGGGCGCCACCGCCGCCAGCCTCATCGTGCCCGACGAGGTGCCGGAGATGGTGCTCGGCTGAGCCCTCAGGCGCCCGCCGGCGCGGGCGCCTTCTCGGCCTTGTCGGTGCTTTTGTCCGCGGTCTTGTCCGCACTTTTGCCGATGCCCGCCACCCGGGCGGTGAACACCGCCAGGAGCGGGGCGTCGATGTCCTGGAGGTTGGGAACGGTGACGTCGCCGGCGGGCAGGCCGGCCTCCTCCGGGAAGACGAAGCGGTAGCCCGGGTTCGTCTTCGATTCGATGAACTCGAACAGGCGCCCCTTGCGCTCCATCTTGTAGAACACCACGAACTGGCCCTGGTAGTCGCGATACTCCACCGCCGCGATCTCGCCGAACAGGGCGTCGTCCGACACCAGGAAGGCGAGGCGCTGCAGTACCCAGCGATAGACCGCCAGCTCGCGCTCGGTGGTGATGACGTTGTCGGCGATGGGCGCCGGCGGCGCGGCATCCGTCGATGCGGCCGGGGCCGGCGCGTCGGGCTTGGGCAGGTCCAGCCGATGCAGGATCTGGCGGCTGATGAATTCGCGCAGGGCGGCCTGGATGATGGGCCGGTATTCGTCGAGGGCCTTCTGCGAGATGTGGCCGATGCCGGCCTTCTTTAGCAGCGGCCGGGCGAACTCCTCCGGCGGATCGGCGAAGATGGTCGCCACCTGCCCCAGCACCGAATTGTAGATGTGCTTGCGCTTGGCCTCGGCGCCGATGTTGTCGGGGTCGAACACCGCCTTGCCCAAGCTGGAGAGGCCCTCCAGGGCGGACTCATCCACCTTGCCGCGCGCCACGTCCCTCAGGTCGAAGCGCAGGAAGGGGTTGGCGTCCATCATGTTGGGCTCGTCGCTGTCGGCATAGAATTCCCACACCAGCCCATCGGTGAGCACCCCCATCTTCACCGTGCGCGCGGCATTGAAATAGCTGCGCAGCTGGCCACGGTCGTCGCGCAGGCTGGGGGCGCCGGCGGGCTTGGTCTCCAGCGCGATCACCGGCTCGCCGCCCTTGAAAATGGCGAAATCCACCCGGTTCTTATACTTCTCCGAAAAGTCGCAATGGTGCTCGGGGAAGACCTCGTTGGGGTCCATGGGGTCGTAGCCTAGGAACGAGATCATGGGCACCACCAGGAACATCTTGGTGGATTCCTCATTCAGGCAGCGCGGCGCAGCCGTCACCGCCCGCTTGGCGAACTCGGTCAGCTTCTCGCGAAAGTCCGACAGCGCAGCCGCATCCATGACAACACCTCCCCGAAGTCCGGCAACTTTTAGTTGCTCTCATCAGAGCGTGTCCTGTCAAGAGGTGCAATTTAAAGGCGTGTCGCCCTACAGGTCGACATAGACGAACTTGTCGGCCTTCAGGCTGGGGTAATTGGCCCGCAGCGCGGTGGCGAGCTTGCCCACCAGGGTCTTGTCGCCGGCGGCGCCGGGGCCGACGAAATCCGTGCCGGCCATCCAGGTCTCGAAATAACAGTGCAGGCCTTCGTCATAATCGGCGCCGGTGGGGTTGGCGGTCTTGTCGGCGAGGCGCGCGACGCCGTCGGCAGCCACCTCCAGACGCCAGTCGCGGTCATCCACCACCGAGGCGATGAGCTGGGCGAGGTCGGCGTCGGTCCAGTCGGTCTTGAGGTCCAGTGCCATGGCGGGCTCTCCGAGCTGCGCAAGGGGCGCAGGCGATGATCTGCCGACAGGCGAAGCAAATTCCAGTCCAGCGCTGGCCCGTGCCCGTCAGCGGCCGGCTGGATAAAGCGGCGCCAGCCGGGCGCCGCGGGCGGGGCGGTGGGCCCTGGCGCTCGCCCGTGTGGCCCGCTCCACCGCCGTGCGCAGGGCCTTGCCGTTCCAGCGCCGGGTGTCGGCGCCATACAGATGGCGGGCAAGGTCCGTGCCGGCAGCGGCGAGGGCGGGGTCGGCATCCGCGAACGCGCCCTGCCGTTCCAGGGCGGCATAGGCCGTGTGGGCGGCCACCGCATCATGCCGCCGGCAGGCGCCGATGAGGTCCGCCAGCAGGCGGGCGCGGGGCAGACCCGACACAGCGCCGGGCCGGCGACGTCCGGTGCGCGGCATCGGTGTCGCATTCGCGACTGGCCGGTGACGGCGCCAGGGGCGCCAGAGCAGCAGGGCCAGCAGCGCCACCAGGACCCCGGTGAGGATGGAGAGCCCCAGGCGATGCGCCCGCAACTGCGCCAGCAGGGTCGCCGGGTCGAGCCATGCGGTCGCGGGGCTGGCGACCGGTTCCGGCGGCGGCGCCGGTTGCGTCGGGCTCTGTGGCGCGGCTAGGGCGGTGGGGGTCGGTGCCGGGCTGCCGGCGGCCGGCCGCACCTGGAGGGTCACCGCCGGCAGGGTGGCGGTTTCCTGGCGGTTGGTGGCGGTGTTCCACCATGGCACGGTGAGCGCCGGCAGGGTGAGGCTGCCGGAGGCGGAGGGCACCACCGAGAAGGTCTTGGTGAGCACCGCCGCCCCCTCGCCATCCAAGAGGGTGGCGTCGGTGCGGCTGTCCTCGGCATATTGGCGCAGCCCCTCCACCGGCGGCGGATCGAGGGGCGGCAACTGGTTGGGGCTCGCCCCCCGGGCCTTCAGCCGGATGGTGCGGGTGAGGGTGTCGCCCACCTTCACCGCGTCCACCGGTGCCGACCAGCTTTGCTCCAGGCTGACCGCGCGTGCCGGCAGGAACCAGCCGGTGACCCCTTCCGGCCGCGGCCGCACGGTCACCGACACGGGCTGGGAGCGGATCGTCTCCTCCCGCTCGCCCACCTCGCCCATGCCGTTGCGCCCGAGAATCTGCGCCAGGTCGGAACCGGCGGAGCTGCCTCTGAAGCCGGGCACGCGGGCCTTGAGGGTCAGCGGCGGGATCTCGATGGTGCCGCTCTTCTGCGGCGTCATGAGATAGCTCTGCTCGATCACCCGGTAGCGGGCCTTGCCGATGGTGGTGACATAGGTGCGCTGGCCACCATCGGCGGTGAAGGTGGCGCCCTCGGCACTCGGTTTGTCCATGGCGCCGCCGCGCATGCCGATGCGGTCGTAGATCCGCAGGGTGACGGGAATGTCGCTCTGCACATAGGCGGGGGTGTCGGCCGCCTCCACCCGCACGAACAGCGGGCCGGCGTCTTCGGCGCGGACGGTGTCCCGGCGCGCGCCGCCGGGCAGCACCTGCACCTGGGCCGGGCTGGTGGTGAGGCCGTCCACGGTGAGGGACGGCAGGGTGAGGGTTCCGGCCCGCCGGGGGCGCAGGGTCATCACCCACTGGTCGATGTGGACGGGCTTGCCGTCCCGCATCTCCGCCTGACTGGTGCGGCGGCGATCGACGATCTCGAAGTCGCGGGTCAGGGCGCTCACGTCCGGTGGATCGCGCCCCAGGCCGTCGGTGAGGGTCAGGATGTAGTCGAAGGTTTCGCCCATGGGCACCACGAAGCGGTCGGGCCCGGCGGTGACACTGGCGCTCCAGGCCGCTGTCGGCGCCGCCAGCGCCAGCAGCAGGGCGAGGGTTGCCGGCAGAAGGTGCCGCGCCGGCCGCTTCTGCGGCCGCAGGCCGGCCGTGTCGCCGATGCCCGCGCTCGTCGCCTTGGCCAGATCGCGCGCCGGCAGCATGCCGGTCAGCGGGGGCGCGCCCAGGGCACCGCCTGCGCGTCTGGCCTCGGTGACGCTCTTGGTCTCGGCTGCGCTCATGTTTTCGGCTGCTCTCATGGGGCGGGCTGCTCCTGAGGCACCGTCACCGCGCCGCCACGGTAATAGGCGCGGATGCGCGCCCGCAGCAGGCCGGCGGGGTCGTCCGGCACCATCCGCAAGGCCTGCTCGTTGGTCTGGTCCTGTTCGCTCATGGGCCGCAGCAGCATGCCGCCGGGATTGGCCGATTCCGTGTCCGAGCCCGCCTCACCGGCGGGTTGCGGACGCACCGGCACGGGCCGTGCGCCCGATCGCGGCTGCGCGTTCGGCCCCTCGCCCGGCTCCGGCTGGCGCGCCGGCTGCTGGCCGCCGGGTCCGGGTGGCGGTGCGGGGGCGGGGGTCGGCGCCGGTGCGGGTGTGTTGCCGGCCTTGGCGGGATCGGGCTGGTCCCTGCCATCCTTCGCGGGATCCGGCTTCTGCGCCGGCTCCTGGCCGTCCTGATCTTTGGCACCCTTGTCCTTACCGTCCTTGTCCTTGCCGTCTTGGTTCTTGCCACTCGGGTCTTGGCCACTCTGGTCTTGGCCTGGCTTGTCCTTGTCGCCTTTGTCTTTCTCGCCCTGGTTTTTTCCACCTTGGTCTTGGCCCGGCTTGTCGGGAGCGGGCTGCGGCTTGGGGGAGGGCTGCGGGGCGTTGCCGCTGTCGGTGCGCGGTTGCGCGGCGCCGGCGCCGGAATCCGGCGTGCCCTTGGGATCCTTGTCCTGGCCTTTGTCCTGGCCCTTGTCCTGCTTCTGGCCTTGACCCTGGTTCTTGCCTTGGTTTTTGCCCTGGTCCTGCCCCTTGTTCTGGTCCTTGTTGTCACCCTTGTTCTTGCCGGGGTCCTTGGAGGACTCGGTGTTGCCCTGGCCGGATTGGGACGCGCCGGCGCTGGAGCCGCCACCGCCGCCCCCCGCGCCACCCCCCGCGCCGCCGCCGCCGGACTTCTGCTTCTCCTCGTCCTCCTTCTGCTTCTGCAGCAGCTGGTGGACCAGATCGCGGTTGAACAAGGCGTCGGCGTTGTTCGGGTCCGCCTTCAGGGCGTCGTCATAGGCGGTGAGCGCCTCTTCCAGCTTGCCGGCGCGCGCCAGGGCGTTGCCGCGATTGTAGTCGCCGCCGGGCACCCGGCCATAGGCCGCGGCGGCTTCCTCGAACCGGCCGGCCCGATAGAGGCTGCCGGCGCGCCAGGCGGGGGTCTCGAAGCGGCTGGCGGCGCCGGCGTAATCGCCCTCGGCGAACGCGCGGGCGCCCTGCTGGTCCGGCCGCTGCCACAGGTTCGCCCGGCCGCTGTCCGGGGCTGGTGCGGTGGGCTCCACCGATGGCGTCTGCGCCAGGGCCTGGCCGCCCGGCACCGCCAGTGGCAGGTGGGTCAGCAGGCCCGCCAGCAGCAGCAGGATGAGGCCGCGGCGGAAGGCGAAGGGCGCCAGCACGAGCAGCAGCAGCACCAGATACGGCCCCATGTCGGCCCATTGATCGGCGGTCATGCCACTGTCCTGGAGCGGATTGCGCGAGCGCCCGCCGGCGCCGGGGGTGAAGACGGTGTCGAGGTCGCGGCTGTCGATGGTGAGCGGGGTGAAGGCGCCGCCGCCGTCATCGGCCAACTGGGTGAGCCGGGCCTTGTCCATGCGGGTCAGCACGGGCGCGCCATCGGCCCCCGGCAGCGGGGCGCCGCCCACCGTGCCGACGCCGATGACGCTGAGCCGATAGCCCGCCTGGGCGGCGGCCCGGGCGGCGGCGCGGGTCTTCTCCGGCGCATCGCCCACCCCGTCGGTCACCAGCACGATGCGGCCGTCGCGGGCGCCGGCGCCCTGGAGCAGCTCCACCGCCCGGCGAATGGCGAGGTCGGGGCGGTTTTCGCTCACCGGCATCAGGTCGGTGGCGAGCTCCGGCAGCATCTGGCCGATGATGCGCGCATCCTCGGTCAGCGGCGCCGCCACGAACGGCACGTCGGCGAATACGATCAGCCCCACCTGGGCGCCGCGCTGGCGGGCCAGGATGTCGGTGAGCTTGTGGCGGGCGCCGGTGAGGCGGCTCGGCGCCTGGTCGGTGGCGTCCATGGAGCGGCCGAGGTTCAGCACCATCACGGTGGGGTCCAGCCGGTCGAGGGCCGGGGTCGGCAGCTTGCGCCAGGTGGGGCCGGCCATGGCCAGCGCGGCGATCACCCAGGCGGCCAGCAACAGCAGCAGCGGCCCGCGGCCCGGTCCGCCCCCGCCCTGCACCGCCAGGTGCCGCAGCAGGTGGGCATCCACCAGGCCCTGCCAGTCCTTCCGGCCGGACCGCAGTGCCCGCCAGGCGACGAGGGCCAGGGCCAGCGCCGGCAGCAGCGCCAGCAGCCAGAGCGGGCGCAGGAAATGGAAATCGGCGGGGATCATGGCTTCCCCTCCGCCGCCACCCGGCGCCGGCCGCGCGGCAGCAGCAGCGCGCCGAGGGCGAGGCTGAGCACCAGGGCGGCGCCGAGCGGCCACTGGAACAGGGCCACCGTGGCATTGAGATAGAGTGGGTCCCCGGCCACCGGCTCCAGCCGGTCGATGTCGGCATAGATGGCCGACAGGCCGGCCACGTCGCGGGCGCGGAAATAATGGCCGCCGGTGATGCCGGCGATCTTCCGCAAGGTCTCCTCGTCGAGGTCGGACGGCATGTTGAGGAGGAAGGGATTCATGGCCCGGGCATCGGCGCCGACGCCGATGGTGTAGATCTTCACCTGCTCGCGCTTGGCCAGCTCCGCCGCCTGCAGGGGATCGAGCATGCCGGCGGTGTTGGCGCCGTCGGTGAGCAGGATCAGCACCCGCTGATCCGCCGGGCGGCTGCGCAGGGTCTTCACCGCGAGGCCGATGGCATCGCCGATGGCGGTCTCCTGCCCGGTCATGCCGATGCTCGCCTGGTCGAGCAGCTCGCGCACCACCGTGCGGTCGAAGGTGAGGGGCGCCTGGATATAGGCGCGGGTACCGAACAGGATCAGCCCGACCCGGTCGCCGACCCGGCGGGCGATGAAGTCGTCGGCCACGCTCTTGACCACCGACAACCGATCCATGGGCAGGCCGCCCACGGCGAAATCCTGCCGCGCCATGGAGCCGGAAAGGTCCACCGCCAGCATCAGGTCGCGGCCTTCCACCGGCACAGCGATCGGCGGTCCCACATAGGCGGGGCGCGCCGCGGCGAGGACGATGAGCCCCCAGATGAGGCTGGCGAGCACCAGCCGCAGGCGGCGCCCCCCGGCGGCGCGCCGTCCGGCGAGGCCGGCCGCCGCCAGTGCCTGGAAGAACGGCACCTTGAGCGCCCCCGCCCGGGGGGTGGGCGCCGGCGGCAGCAGCAGGCGCGCCACCAGCGGCAGCGGCAGGAAGAGGAAGGCCCACAGCCACTGGAAGGTGATCATGCGTGGCCCCGGATCCAGTGGCGCACCGCCGCCACCAGGGCGGCGCGGTCGATCTGCGCCGCCTCGGGCGCGCCTGGGGGCAGATAGGGGGCCAGGGCCAGGAACCGGCTGATGTCCGGCGGCAATCCCTTGGGGCCATCGGCGAGGAAGGCCGCCCAGGCGGCGCCGGTGTAGGCGGCCGCCGGCGCGTGGGCCTGGCGGCTCAGCAGCACCCGGCGCATGAGCACGGCGGCGGCCGCCCCCAGGGCCAGGGTGTCGGCCTCGGGATCACGGCTGAGCGCCTGAAAGCTCTGTAGCACCCGATAGGCGAGGGTCTGCCGGCGGCGCCATTCCAGCACGCCGGCGATCAGCAGCACCAGCACCACGGCGCCGGCCAGCAGGAACCAGCCCGGGGCCGGCGGCCAGAACGGCACCGGATCGGGCAGGTGGATGTCCCGCAGCCGCGCCAGCGGATCGGCCCCGGGATCGAACGTCACCGGCGGGGCCCGTTCGGGAAGAAGGATCTGCTCCTGTGCCATCACGCCACCGCGGGACGGCCGGCGCGCGGCGCCGCGAGCCGTTCGGGATGGAGGATGTCGCCGACATTCTGCCCGGTGCGCAGGGGCAGGAAGGCCATGCCGTGCTGGCGGCAGAACTGCTCGATGCGTCCGCGCCGCAGGGCGAACCGCTCGGCATAGGCGGCGGTGAGCGCGGGGCGGGTGGTGTCGAGGGTGGCCACCGCGTCGCCGTCGCTGATGCGGTAGGCGCCGCGCGGCGGCAGCCGGGCCTCCAGATCGTCATAGGTGAACAGCGCGGTGACCTGGCTCGACTGGGCGAGGCGGTTCAGCTCGCGGGCGGCGGCGCCGTCGAAATCCTCGAAATCGCTCAGCAGGAACACCAGGGTGCCGGGGCGCGCGGCGCTGCGCAGGTGGGCGAGGGCGCTCGCCAGCGCCGGCGCCTCGCCCGCCGCCGCCTCGCGGCCGAAGCCCTCGGCGGTGGCATCCGCCACGGCCTTCACGAAATGCAGGATGCGGCGGCGGCTGCGCTCGGGCCGGTAGGCGGTGAGGCCGAACGGGGTGAGCACCACCCCACCCACCCGATCGCCACCGGCGATGGCCACCCAGGTGAGCAGCGCCGCGGCGCGCGCCGCCAGCACCGATTTGAAGCAGTCGCGGGTGCCGAAGCGCATGCCGGTGCGGGCATCCACCAGCAGCAGCACCGGCCGTTCGCGCTCCTCTTGGAACAATTTGGTGTGGGTGCGCCCGGTGCGGGCCGTCACCCGCCAGTCGATGGTGCGGATGTCGTCGCCGGGCTGATAGGCGCGCACTTCGTCGAATTCCATGCCGCGGCCGCGGAAGGCGGAGCGGTGGCCGCCGAACTGGTGGGTCCGCACCTTGCCGCCCGGCGCGAAGCCGCCGACACCCTCGGCCGGCCGCATGGCCAGCAGCTCGTCGAGGCTGGCGACGAGACCATAGGAAGGCGGGGCACCGGGCATCTGCGCCATGGGCCGGTCAGCTCACCGGCACGCGGGCGATGAGGGCATCGAGGAAATCGTCGGTGCCCATGCCGTCGGCCTCGGCCTCGAAGGTCAGCAGCACGCGGTGGCGCAGCACCGGCTTGGCCACCGCCTGGACGTCTTCCGGGGTGACGAAATCGCGGCCGCGCAGCCAGGCATGGGCGCGGGCGCAGCGATCGAGCGCGATGGAGCCGCGCGGGCTGGCGCCGAACGACACGAGGCCGGCGAGGTCGTCGCCATAGAGGGTGGGCTGGCGCGTGGCGAACACGAACTGCAGCAGATATTCCTCCACCGCCTCCGACATATAGGTGGCGAGCGCCGCCTGGCGGGCGGCGAAGATCACCGATTGCGGCAGCGGCGCGCCGAACCGCACCTCCTCGCCATGGGCCTCGCCGCGCACCAGCCGCAGGATCTGCCGCTCGGCGGCGATGTCGGGATAGCCGATCTTCACATGCAGCAGGAAGCGGTCGAGCTGGGCCTCGGGCAGGGGATAGGTGCCCTCCTGCTCGATGGGGTTCTGGGTGGCCATCACCAGGAACAGCTTGGGCAGCGCATAGGTGACGCCGCCCACGGTCACCTGCCGTTCGGCCATGGCCTCCAGCAGCGCCGCCTGCACCTTGGCGGGGGCGCGATTGATCTCGTCGGCCAGGATGAAATTGTGGAACACCGGGCCGGGCTGGAAGCGGAACGAGCCGTCCTCGGGCCGGAAGATGTCGGTGCCGGTGAGGTCGGAGGGCAGAAGGTCCGGGGTGAACTGGATGCGCTGGTCGTCACAGTCGATGGCCCGGGCCAGCGCCTTGATGGCCTTGGTCTTGGCAAGGCCCGGCGCCCCTTCCACCAAGAGGTGGCCGTCGGCCAGCACCGCCACCAGCAACAGGTCCACGAACGCCGGCTGCCCCAGGATGCTGGTGTTCATGTAATCGGCGAGGCGGGTGAAGGCGCCCTGCAGGTCAGCGGCATCGAGCGCGCTGTCGGCAAAGGTGGCGTCGGGCAGGGAAGGTGTCACTGAGGCGTTCCGGTTCGGCCGTCGAATGGAGACCTTATAGACCCTGTGCGGCGCAATACGCAGCCGGGCAGAGGATCATTCTTCGCCAGCGCGGGATTGCGGGCGCATGCAGGCTATGGTTGAAAACCATATGGCGTGCCCAACGCATTGCCGAGAAACAGCGTGCCCCCGGCCGGTCGCGGCTTCCAAAACCGGCGATCACTGGCATCATGCTGGACAGAATGTCGCAGGCGTCCGGTGAAGGCCGCCGCAGGAGAGGCCCATGGAGGAGACCGCCATTCCCCGTGTTCTGCTGGTGGATGACGATGTGGACATGCTGTCCGAGCTCTGCGAGGGCCTGGAAGGTCTGGGAATGACCTGCCTCACCGCCTCGACGGCCGTGGAGGCGCTCGACGTGGTGCAGCAGAATCCGGCGCTGAAGGTGATCGTCACCGATCTGCAGATGCCGCGGATCGACGGCATCGAGCTGTTGCAGAAGCTTGCGGTGCGGCGCCAGCGCCATCCCATGGCAGCCATCGTCATCACCGGCCACGCCTCCCTCGACCGGGCGGTGGGCGCGCTGCGCCTGCATGCGGTGGATTTCCTGCAGAAGCCGCTGTCGGCGGAGGAGGTGGCCCACGCCATCCGCCGCGCCCTGGCGCTGGTGGCCGATGAGGAGGCCGAGGCGGCGGCCGGCGAGCCCGGCAAGGCGGCGGTGCCGCGCCCCAATTATCTGCGGGCCCTGGTGGCGGCCCGGGCGGATCGCGATGCCATCTTCCAGAGCGGCCTGTTCTCGGATCCGGCGTGGGACATGATGCTGGATCTGGCGGTGGCCGAGGCCAGTGGCCGGCCCATCTCCGTCACCAGCCTGTGCATCGCCTCCGGCGCACCCACCACCACCGCCCTGCGCCGCATCGACGACCTGAAGGATGCCGGCCTGATCGACCGCGTGCCGGATCCGCGCGACCGGCGGCGGGTCATCGTCCACCTCACCGATGCCGGGCGGGCGCGCATGGAGGCCTTCGTCAAGCGGCAGGCCGATCGCATCGGCATCAAGCTGGACTGACGGGCGCGGGGCTGGGCCGCCGCTCCCAGGGTGCGGCAACAGCGCGCAGGTGGGCCAGGCCGGCGCCACGGAAATGTCGCGCCGGGGCCACTTTCCGGCCGCCGATGGCGGCGCGCCGGCAGGGGAGCGGGCGGGGTCGCCCGCTTGTTCCGGCCGCGCCCGATCCCCACATCTGCAGCAGCAGCGCCGCCGCTGCGCCCTGCGCGCCGGCAAGCGTGTTGGAGCGGGTTGAAGGGGGACGGCATGACGAAAGGTCATGTTGAAGCACCGCACCGCGGGCAGGTGTCCGGGTGGGGGACAGGTGCCCTGTCCGTCGGTGCCGAAGCTGGCATCGGCGTGTATCAGCGCCGCGCGGGTCCGTGGCGCCGGGGCATCGCCGGGGGCGGCGGGCTGCAGCTTGGGGCAAGCGCGGTTCCTTATTCTCGCCTTCCCAATCTGGTCGGGTGCACGTAAAGAGAATGGTTACGGAACTCGGCTAGGGTGCCGACGAAGGTGCGCCAGGTGCGACCGCCCACGAGGAGCGGACGCCTTCTCTGTGTCGCAGCGGACGTCGGTGGGATGTCGCACCTCGCGTATCCGAAGATCGCGCCGGATGGACCGATCGGGTCCAGGACGGTGTCGGGTACGGTCACGGTGGACGGCAACGGAAACGGCAAAGCGGCCGAGGTGTCGCGTCGGGCGAGTGACCGGCGCGCGCCACGGCGGGGCGGCCTTCTCTTCGAGTGACGAGGGTCATGGCGGGAACCACTTTGGGAACGGAACCGGATTTCGACGACGCCGGGCCTCAGCGCCGCTGGCGGACGTCGCATGTGGTGATGCTGAGCGTGCTCGGTGTCGGCATTGCCGGCGCCGCCACCTTCGCCGCCACGTCCGGTGCGGCCTGGGTCTCCACGGCGCCGCAGGTGACCGATCTCGACCTGCGTCGCTCGGTGGCCGCCGAGCGTCGCAGCTATCGTCTGGCCAGTGCCGCCGATGCGGTGAGCCGGGCCGATGGCCTGCCGGCGGCCGGCGCCATCGAAATCGATTCCTATTGGCTGCTGGGCCCGCGCCTCGCCGCGCCCGCCGGCACCTTCTCCGGTGCCCGGCTGGCGGGCGGCAGTGATCTCGATCGTGACGCCCGGGTGGCGCAGATCATCGTCGAGAGCGCGCCGGCGCCGTCGCGCAATCCGCTGATGGCCGGTCGGCTGCCGGAACCCATGCAGCAGCTGGCGGCGGTGCCGCTGCCGCCCAGCAATCCTCTGTCCCGTCAACGTCGGCAGACGGCCGGGCAGGTGGCGTCCCTGACACCCATGGATCTTCCCGCCAGCGAGACGCCGGCGGTCCGCGCGCCGGATCGGGTGCCCGATGAGGCCCGCGCCAGCACGCCGAAGCCCTCCGGCCAGGGGGCCGACGGTCTGGCGCTGGGGGTGACGGCGCCCAAATCGGTGAGCGAGCCGGTGGGTCTTCCCAAGCCGGGCAGCGGCTACGCCCTCTACGATATCGAGGGGCAGATGGTGTACATGCCCAATGGGGATCGCTACGAGGCCCATTCAGGCTATGGCGACTCCATGGACGACATCCGCAAGGTGACGCTGAAGATGCGTGGCCCCACGCCCCCCAACATCTATAACCTGCGGCCGCGGGAAGCCCTGTTCCACGGCGTGGCCACCCTGCGCATGACCCCGGTGGGCGGTGGCAAGATGTATGGCCGCGACGGCTTCCTGGTGCATCCCTTCATGATGGGGCCGCGCGGCGACTCCAACGGCTGCGTCTCGGTGAAGGACCATGACAAGTTCATGGCCGCCTACAAGCGCGGCGAGGTCACCAAGATCGTGGTGGTGGACCGCCTGCCGGGCCATCTGAAGCCGGCGCCGTCGCTTTTGTCCTGGCTATTGCCCAAATCCTCCAACGCCTCCGCGGAGTGAGCGCCCGGCGGCGCTCGGGTCACTGGGGCTTCGTTCACCGGGTCTTGGGTCCCTGGCCTTGGGCCCTCGGCACCGTGGCCGCGCTGCACCCTGGCCCCGTCGGGTTGGGAGTGGAACCGGTTGCGCGTCTTCCGGCGCCGTTGCGCCGGGATGCCATCCCTCGCGCCACCGCAGGCCCTCGCGCCACCGTGGGTCGTCAGGCCGCGGCGAGCGCCTGAAGCGCCCGTTGAGGGTCGCTTCGCGCTCATTCTTTGCGCGCCCTCTTCGTGCGCCTGCTTCGTGCGTTTTCTCGGCGCGCCCGTGATCTCCCATCGCAGCATGTCCCTGGGCCGTTCCAGCCGGCGTTCCGCCGCTGGCGCAGGGGAGGTGCGGAACTATCTTTAGATATAGCTGTTGACTCTCGATATATCGAACGATATGTATCGGCCACATCATATCGAAAGATATATCTAAGGAGATGTTCCATGTTTGGATGCAGACCGCATCGTGGCCCCCGCGAGGGCGAGGGCCTTGGGTATTTCGCCGGCGAAGGTGAGCGGGGCGGCCCGCGGGGCCCCCGGGGCGGCCGGTTCCGCGGCGGTGGCGGCGGCGACATGTTCCGCCTCGGCCGCATGCTGGCCCAGGGCGACCTCAAGCTGCTCGCCCTGGCGCTGATCGCCGAGCAGCCGCGCCACGGCTATGAGCTGATCAAGGTGATCGAGGAGAAGACCGGCGGCTGGTATTCGCCGAGTCCGGGCGTCATCTATCCCACCCTCACCTTTCTCGAGGAGGCGGGCTATGTGACCGCCACCACCGAGGGCGCCAAGAAGCTCTATGCCATCACCGACGAGGGCACCGCCTATCTCGGTCAGAACCGGGATCTGGCCGACGCCATCCTCGGTCGCCTGTCCGAGATCGGCCTCAAGATGAGCCGGGTGCGCAAGTGGATGGGCTGGGGTGACAGCGGCACCGGCGAGGCCGCCGCGCTGCCGCGCCTGGTGGAGGCGGCGCTGGAGAACCTGCGCGAGGTGAGCCAGGAGAAGCTGGACGCGAGCCGTGCCGCCGAAACCCGGATCGTCGAGATCTTGGCCCGCGCCGCCAACGACATCCGCGAGGCCTGAGCCACCCGCTCGAACGCCTGTGCGCTGGCTGTGCGCCGGGACGGGGCCTGCTCCCCGCCCCGGCGCATTTGCGATGTGGGGCCGGGCGGATTATGCAGCGGACCAACTGTTGCCCCGCATTGCCCCCGAGCTGTCCCATGTTTGCTCCCGAAAGTGGCCTTCCCTTCGACGACATCCGCGCCCTCATCGCCGCCATGCCGGCGGCCAATGAGGATGCGCGCAATGCGGCCCTGCGCCGCCAGGGCCAGCTGGTGAAGCCGCCGGGCGCGCTCGGCCGGCTGGAGGAGATCGCCGTTCACCTCGCCGCCTGGCAGGGCAATTCCATGCCCACGGTCAACCGGCCCATGGTGGCGGTGTTCGCGGCCACCCACGGGGTGGCGGACCGCGGCGTCTCGCCCTATCCCGGCGCGGTGACCCGGCAGATGATGGACACCTTCACCGCCGGCAAGGCCGCGGTGAACCAGATCTGCGCCACCTTCGACGCCGGCCTCCGGGTGTTCGACCTCGCCCTCGACTATCCCACCCCCGACATCAGCCGCGAGGCGGCCCTCGACGAGAAGGCGTGCGCCGCCACCATGGCGTTCGGCATGGAGGCCATCGCCGGCGGCTCCGACCTCCTGTGCCTGGGCGAGATGGGCATCGGCAACACCACCATCGCCGCCGCCATCTGCCACGGCCTCTATGGCGGCACCGCCGAGGATTGGGTGGGCGCCGGCACCGGCTCCACCGGCGCGGTGCTGGAGCGCAAGCTCGCGGTGGTGCGCGAGGCGGTGGCCCTGCACGGGCCGCACCTCAAAGATCCGCTGGAAGTGCTGCGGCGCCTGGGCGGCCGCGAGATCGCCGCCATGGCGGGGGCGATCATCTCCGCCCGCCACGAGAAGGTGCCGGTGGTGCTGGACGGCTATGTGGTGACCGCCGCCGCTGCCGTGCTCCATGCCATCGACCCGTCCGCCATCGACCATTGCCTCGCCGGCCACGTCTCGGCGGAAAAGGCGCATGGTGCGGTGCTGGAGCGGCTGGGACTGAACCCCATCCTCGATCTCGGCATGCGCCTCGGCGAGGGGTCCGGCGCCGCCATGGCCATCGGCGTGGTGAAGGCGGCGGTGGCCTGCCATCGCGGCATGGCCACCTTCGCCGAGGCCGGCGTTTCCGAGGAAAGCTGAACCACAAGCCGCCGTCAGGCGGCCACCCGCAGCGCCCGGCTCGCCGGGAAGCACACCAGGGCGCGGGTGCCGCCGGTGGCGCGGCGGGTGAGCTGGAACGTGCCGCCATGCAGCTGGGCGAGCCCGCGCACGATGGCGAGGCCCAGCCCGGCGCCACGGCCGCTGTTCACATCGAGCCGGCTTTCCCGGTGGCGGGCATCGTCGAGGGGCAGCTCGCTCTCGGCAACGCCGGGCCCCGTATCTTCCACCGCCAGGAACGGCGCGCCGGTCTCGTCGCGGCCGGTGACGAGCCGCACCTCGCCGCCGGCGGGGGTGAATTTCACCGCATTGGCCAGAAGGTTCAGCGCCATCTGCCGTACCGCCCGTTCATCGCCCCACAGATGCGCCGGGCCGTGGCTGTCCTGGCCGAGGGCGAGCTGGTGGGCGCGGGCGTCGGGAGCCATCATGGCCAGGCACTCCTGGCCCAGCCGCTCCAGATGCACCGGTGTTTCCAGCAGCACCCGGTGGCCGCTCTCGATGCGGGCGAGGTCCAGAAGATCGTCGGCCAGCGCCAGGAGATGGCGGCCGGAGGCGAGGATGTCGCGGGCGTATCCGGCATAAGCGGGAATGCGATGGGGGCCGAGCACCTCGTCGGCCATCATCTCCGAAAACCCCATCACCGTGTTGAGCGGGGTGCGCAGCTCGTGGCTCATCTCGGCGAGAAAGCGGGATTTGGCGAGATTGTCCGCCTCCGCCTGGGCGCGGGCCGCCTCGGCGGCGCTGGCGCGGGCTTCGAGAGCAGCGCGGTCGCGATCGAGCCGCCGCGCCTGCGTGATCAGCAGGGCGCCGGCGCCGAGACCCACCACCGCGCCGGCCGCCGCCGCCCAGGCCCCACTGAGGGCAAAGGCCGCTCCGGCAAGGCCCAGCACGCCGGTGGCGGCCACCAGCAGGGCGGCCGGGACCGGCGAGGGGACTGCGAGGGGAGCGCGCTCCGGCCCCGGCGATGAGGCGGGGCGGGGCGTGTCCTTCACCCGGGGGTGAGCGGAACCGTGCATGCGAGCCCTTCGCGCTGGCCGGCCCGAAGACCGCCGGGTGCCGGGATTGACCCTTCGACTCCTCGCCGAAAGGCAGTTAACGAAGGGTTAACGCTCCTGTGTTCAGGCTGGGTCGTCAACCGTTGCTCTGCGATCGGGCCCGCTTCGGGTCCGTATTGGGAAGGTCGCAACCGCCGCCATGCGCATATTGGATGTGATCGTCGCCTTCGCCATCGTGCTCGCCGTGGGCCTTGTCGCGGAGTGGCTGACGCGCAAGGAGGTGCTGAGCGGCACCGCCACGGTGAGCGATGGCGACAGCTTCACCCTCAACCATCAGCGCATTCGCCTCGAAGGCATCGATGCGCCGGAACTGCGCCAGACCTGCCAGCGCGACGGCACCAGCTGGCCCTGCGGCGAGGTCGCCCGCTTCGGCCTGGCGGAGCTGGTGCTGCGCGGGCCGGTGTTCTGCACCTCCGGATCGCGGGATCGCTATGACCGGCGCCTCGCCCGCTGCACCGTGTCCGGTACCGATATCGGCGAGGAGATGGTGCGGAAGGGCCTTGCCGTCGCCTATGGCCGGCACGGCTACGTCGCCGCCGAGGAGGAGGCCCGCGCGGCCCGGCGGGGCCTGTGGAGCGGAAGCTTCGAGCGGCCGCAGGACTACCGGGCCGCCCATCCCCGCGGCGGCTGAACCGCCGCGCTTGCGCCCGCCGGCGCCCCGTGGTCTGTGCTGGTGAAAGATGGAGGAGACGCCACACCATGAAGCTCTATGATCAGGCCCGCGCCCCGAACCCGCGCCGTGTCCGCATCTTCCTGGCGGAAAAGGGCATTTCGGTGCCGCTGGTGTCCGTGGACCTGGGCAAGCTGGAGCATAAGAGCGCCGAATTCACCCGTATCAATCCGCGCCAGGCGGTGCCGGCCCTGGTGCTGGACGACGGCACCGTGATCAGCGAGACCATGGCCATCTGCCGCTATTTCGAGGCGGTGCAGCCGGAGCCCAACCTGTTCGGCGCGACCCCGCTGGAGCAGGCGCAGGTGGAGATGTGGCAGCGGCGGGTGGAGCTGGAGCTGTTCCTGCCGGTGGCGGCGGTGCTGCGCCATCTCAACCCGGCCATGGCCGCCATGGAGGTGCCCCAGGTGCCCCAGTGGGGCGAGGCCAACAAGCCCAAGGTGCTCGCCTTCCTCGAATTCCTGAATGGCGAACTGGCGGACCGGGCCTATGTGGCCGGTGCCCGTTTCACCGTGGCCGACATCACCGCCATCGTCTCCGTGGATTTCATGCGGGCGATCCGCACCGAGGTGCCTGAGCACCTCACCCATGTGTGGCGCTGGCGCCATGTGGTGTCGGAGCGCCCGAGCATGAAGGCCTGATGCCATGCGGCTGACGGTGGTGGGCTGCGGCGATGCCTTCGGCTCCGGCGGGCGGGGCAATTCCTGCTACCATGTGGAGAGCGCAGACCTGGTGCTGACGCTGGATTTCGGCGCCAGCGCCCCGGTCGCCCTCAACCGGCTGGGGCTCGACCCGGCGCGCATCGACATGGTGGTGCTGAGCCATCTGCACGGCGACCATTTCGGCGGCCTGCCCATGCTGCTGCTGGATGGCCAGTTCGTGCACCGGCGCAGCCGGCCGCTCACCATCGTCGGTCCCACCGGCACCCGTGCCCGCCTGGACCTGCTCATGGAGGCCATGTTCGCCGGCATGGGCCGCAACACCTGGCGGTTCGACTGGCGGGTGGAGGAGGTGGCGCCGGGCGGCACCCTCGCCCTCGGCCCGCTCACCCTCACCACCGCCGAGGTACGCCATTTCGCCGGGCCCCCCGCCACCGCCCTGCGGCTCGGCCTCTATGGGCGGACCCTGGCCTTTTCCGGCGATACCGAATGGACCGAGGCGCTGCTGCCCATCGCACACGGCGCCGATCTCTTCATCTGCGAGAGCTATATGTTCGACGGCGCGCCGGTGGGGCACATGGCCTACACCACCATCGCCGCCCAGCGGGCCGCGCTCGGTGCCCGCCGCATCCTGTTGACCCATATGGGCGATGCCATGTGGGAACAGCGCGGCGCCGTGGATGGCGCCCATTTCACGGTGGCGGAGGATGGCCTCGTCCTCGACATCTGAAGCCGCTCTCGACGCGTTGGTGGCCCGCATCCGCGCCTGCCGGGTGTGCGTGGAAGCGCCGCGCGGCGCGCCGCTGCCCCATGCGCCGCGTCCGGTGCTGCAGGTGTCGGCCACCGCCCGCATCCTGGTGGCGAGCCAGGCGCCGGGCACCAAGGTGCACGCCAGCGGCCGGCCCTTCACCGATGCCTCGGGGGATCGCCTGAGGGCCTGGATGGGGGTGAGCGCCGACGCATTTTATGATGCCGCGCGCATCGCCATCGCCCCCATGGGCTTCTGCTTTCCCGGCCAGGACGCCAAGGGCGCGGACCTGCCGCCCCGGCGCGAGTGCGTGGCCACCTGGCATGATGCGGTGTTTGCCGCCTTGCCGCCGTTCGCTCTGGTGCTGGCGGTGGGGCGGCCGGCACAGGCCTATCATCTGCGTCGCCTCGGTCTTGGCCACCTCGTGGGCCGCGGCCTCACCGAGACGGTGGCGAACTGGCGGGCGGTGCGGGACGCGGGCGCCCGGCTGCCGCGGCCCACGGTGCTCTATCCGCTGCCCCATCCTTCCTGGCGCAACACCGGCTGGCTGAAGCGCAATCCGTTTTTTGAAGAGGAACTGTTGCCGGAGCTGAAGGCCGATATCGCTCGCCTGCTGCGCCTCGTCGCAGGTGCGCGGCGTTGAGATCCTTCCCATCTCATGTGCGATTTGGCATGCATGAGGCGGCATCTGACTGCAGTTTGGGCAGCGCAGGCCGGGCCTCAAAGCTGGGCATGCCTGTTGCCTGCGCGATGGGCACGCCCATTAGTGAGGCTTTGCAGGAAGGGCGCATCGTGCGAAGCAACATATTCGATTGGTTCCAGAGTGCTGCCGCAAGCGCCTCCGATGCCCTGCGCAGCCTGTTGTCAAAGGGCGCGACGCCGCGGCAGGGGAGAGACGAGATGGCCGAGACCGGCGGAACCGAAAACGCGGGCTCCGTGCCTGCGGTGAGCGAAGATCAGGTGCGTGAGGCGCTGTCGCAGGTGCGCACGCCGGATGGGGTGGCCCTTTCCAAGTCGCCGGCGCTGTCCGGCGTGGTGGTCACCTCCGGCAAGGTCTATCTCTCCATCAATGTCGAGCCGGCCCAGGCGCGGGCCTGGGAGAGCGTGCGCATCGCCGCCGAGAAGGCGGTGGCGGCGCTGCCGGGCGTCGCCTCGGCGCTGGTGGCGCTGACCGCCGAAAAGGCCATGGGGGCCTCGACTGGCGCGGCCGCCGGAGCCCCGGCTGCGCCCAAGGCGGCCCCGCCGCCGCCGCCCCGCGGCACCGCCGTGCCGGGGGTGAAGGCCATCATCGCCGTCGCTTCGGGCAAGGGCGGCGTGGGCAAGTCCACCACCTCCATGAACCTGGCGCTCGGCCTGCGGGACCTGGGCATGACCGTCGGCCTGCTGGACGCCGACATCTACGGCCCGTCTTTGCCGCGCCTCTCCGGCCTCAGCGAAAAGCCCGAGATGGAGGAAGGCAAGACCATCATCCCGCTGGAGAATTTCGGCCTGAAGCTGATGTCCATCGGGTTCCTGGTGGATGAAGAGACGCCGATGATCTGGCGTGGCCCCATGGTGATGAGCGCCATCACCCAGATGCTGCGCGACGTGAAATGGGGCCCCCTCGACGTGCTGGTGGTGGACATGCCCCCCGGCACCGGCGACGCCCAGCTGACCATGGCGCAGAATGTGAACCTCGCCGGCGCGGTGATCGTTTCCACCCCCCAGGACATGGCTTTGATCGACGCCCGGCGCGGCGTCGCCATGTTCGAGAAGGTGAATGTGCCGATCCTCGGCGTGGTGGAGAACATGGCCTATTTCGTCTGCCCCCATTGCGGCGGGCGGTCCGACATCTTCGGCCATGGGGGTGCCCATGCGGAGGCGGACAAGATGGGTGTGCCGTTCCTCGGCGAGATTCCCCTGCATATGCGCATCCGCGAGATGTCGGACGCGGGAACGCCGGTGCTGGTGTCCGATCCCGAGGGTGAGCAGGCCGCCGCCTATCGCCATGTGGCGGCCGGCGTGAAGGCGGCGCTGGAGCGGCTGGAGACCGCCGCCAAGCCCGCGCCACGCATCGTTGTGGAGTAATCGCGTAATAATCTGTCGTACGGTATGGTGTTGACGCACATTTCAGTGCGCCAACACCATTTTTGCGATGCAAACATGCTTCCCCTGGGCTCGGACCGGCTCTAGATAGGGCCAAGACGCCGCTTCACCCCGTGCGGTCGGGTCGCGTCGCCAAAGACGTTCTAGGGAGCTGCTCCATGAAACGCCGTGATTTCCTCACCGCCGCTGGCGCCGGTGCCGTCGCCTCCACCGCCGTCGCCATGCCGGCCATCGCCCAGACGATGCCGGAAGTGAAGTGGCGCTGCACCTCGTCCTTCCCCAAGTCCCTCGACACCATCTATGGCGCCGCCGAGCTGATGGCCAAGGCCGTCTCCGAGGCCACCGAGGGCAAGTTCCAGATCCAGGTGTTCGCCGCCGGCGAGATCGTGCCCGGCCTGCAGGCGCTGGACGCCACCCAGAACAAGACCGTCGAGATGTGCCACTCGGCGTCCTATTACTATGTGGGCAAGGACCCGACCTTCGGTCTCGGCACCGCCATTCCGTTCTCGCTGAACACCCGTCAGACCAACGCCTGGTTCCTGTTCGGCAACGGCCTCAATCTGCTTAACGACTTCTACAAGAAGTACGGCGTCTACATGCTGCCCGGCGGCAACACCGGCGGCCAGATGGGCGGCTGGTTCCGCAAGGAGATCAAGTCGGTCGCCGACCTGCAGGGCCTCAAGATGCGCATCGCCGGCATGGGCGGCCAGGTGATGGCTAAGCTCGGCGTGGTGCCGCAGCAGCTGGCCGGCGGCGACATCTATCCGGCGCTGGAGAAGGGCACCATCGACGCCGCCGAGTGGGTCGGCCCCTATGACGACGAGCGGCTCGGCCTCTATAAGGTGGCGCAGTATTATTATTACCCCGGCTGGTGGGAAGGCTGCGCGGCCCTGAACTTCTTCTTCAACCTCGAAGAGCTGGAGAAGCTGCCGAAGGCCTATCGCTCGGCCCTCGAATCCGCCTGCGCCCGTGCCAACGAGAGCATGCTGGCGAGCTACGATGCCAAGAACCCCATCGCCATCCAGAGCCTGGTGAAGTCCGGCACCCAGCTGCGCCGCTATCCCAACGACGTGCTGGACGCGGCCTATAAGGCGGCGCACAGCCTCTATGACGAAATCTCCGCCAAGAACCCCGAGTTCAAGAAGATCTGGGACGACGTGAAGGCGTTCCGCAACAACGGCTATCTGTGGTGGCAGATCGTCGAGTTCACCTATGACGACTTCATGGTGCGCGCCCGCGCCCGCGGCTGATCGCGCTCCGCCTGAGTCTTTTGCCCCGGCGTGCCCGCGCGCCGGGGCTTTTCTTTGCCCCCTGTCCTTAGCCCGCGTGCGGGGGAAGGCCCCATCGCGCCGCTTCCCTTGCTATCGGCGGGGCGAAAAACTAGTGTCCGGCCCCATGGCGGCGCAGTCTTCGCGCCCGCTTCCTCGGCGCGAGCGGCCGGGCGCGGCCTTGGCCGCCGCCATCGGGGCCCGCGCCGTCGCCGGTTTCCTCGTCGCGAGCCTTGAGATGATCGACCCCGCCCTTCCGCCGCATATGCGGCCCGACCGTTCCTTCCAGGCCCTGCTGCTGACCCTTCAGCGCTTCTGGGCGGACCAGGGCTGCGTCATCCTCCAGCCCTACGACATGGAGGTGGGCGCCGGCACCTTCCATCCCGCCACCACCCTGCGGGCGCTCGGCCCCAAGCACTGGAAGGCGGCCTATGTGCAGCCCTCGCGCCGCCCCAAGGACGGGCGCTATGGCGAGAACCCCAACCGGCTGCAGCATTATTACCAGTTCCAGGTGATCCTGAAGCCCTCGCCGGAAAACCTGCAGGAGCTGTATCTGAAGTCCCTGGAGGCCATGGGCGTCGATCTCAAGCTGCACGACGTGCGCTTTGTGGAGGACGATTGGGAAAGCCCGACCCTGGGCGCCTGGGGGCTCGGCTGGGAGTGCTGGTGCGACGGCATGGAAGTCTCGCAATTCACCTATTTCCAGCAGGTGGCGGGCTTCGAGTGCGCCCCGGTTTCCGGCGAGCTCACCTATGGGCTGGAGCGCCTCGCCATGTATGTGCAGGGGGTCGAGAACGTCTACGACCTCAATTTCAACGGCCGCGAGGGCGCCGAGAAGACCACCTATGGCGACGTGTTCCTGCAGGCCGAGCAGGAATATTCCCGGCACAATTTCGAATATGCCGATACCGACATGCTCTTGGAGCAGTTCCGCATGGCGGAGAGCGCCTGCACCAAATATCTGGCGGCGGGCGCCGATGGCGAGCGGCACCTGATGGCGCTGCCGGCCTATGACCAGTGCATCAAGGCCTCCCACGTGTTCAACCTGCTGGATGCCCGCGGCGTCATCTCGGTGACCGAGCGGCAGAGCTACATTCTGCGGGTGCGCGAGCTGGCCAAGGCCTGCGGCGCCGCCTGGCTGAAGACCGCCGGTGGTGGTGCCGACGTGAGCGGGGCGCGATCATGAGCGGCGCCAAGACCCTGTTTCAGCTTTCCGGCGCGCCGCAGCACAAGCCGGTGCTGGGCCGCGCCGCGGTGGTGATCATCGACGCCCAGCGCGAATATGTGGACGGCATGCTGCCGCTGGAGGGCGTCGGCCCGGCGCTCGCGGCCATCGGCCGGCTGCTGGCGGCGGCCCGGGCGGCGGGCGCGCCGGTGATCCATGTGGCCCACCGCGGCCGCGCCGGCTCCGGCGGTCCGTTCGATCCCGAGCGGACGGGCTTCGCCTTCGCCGCGCCGGCCCTGCCGGAGGCGGGGGAGGCGGTGGTGGAAAAGACCCTGCCCAGCTCCTTTGCCGGCACCGATCTTGAGGAGCGGCTCGCCGCGACCGGCCGGCCCGATCTGATCCTGGCCGGCTTCATGACCCATATGTGCGTGAGCACCACGGCCCGCGACGCGCTGGACTTCGGCTTCACCACCTTCGTGGTGGCCGATGCCGTCGCCACCCGAACGCTGCCGGATCCGCTGGGCGGGCCGGACATCGCCGCCACCGACATTCATCGCACCGCGCTCGCGGAGCTCGCCGATCGCTTCGCCACCGTCGTCACGACGGCCGAGATTGCTTGAAAATCAGCCCCATGCCCGATCTTCTGCTTGAACTCTTCTCCGAGGAAATCCCCGCCCGCATGCAGGCGCAGGCGGCCGACACCCTGCGCAAGCTCGTCACCGACGCGCTGGTGGACCGGGGCCTGATCTACGAAGGCGCGAAAGCCTTCGTGACGCCGCGCCGGCTGGCGCTGGCGGTGCACGGCCTGCCGGGCAAGCAGGCGGATCAGAAGGAGGAGAAGAAGGGCCCCCGCGTCGGCGCCCCCGAGGCGGCCCTGGCCGGCTTCCTCAAGAGCGCGGGCCTCGGCTCCATCGACGAGGCGAAGATCCAGTCGGACCCCAAGAAGGGCGACTTCTATGTGGCGGTCATCGAGAAGGTCGGCCGCACCACGCCGGAGGTGATCGCCGAGATCATCCCGGAGATCGTGCGCAGCTTCCCCTGGCCGAAATCCATGCGCTGGGGCTCGGGCTCCCTGCGCTGGGTGCGGCCGCTGCACACCATTTTGTGCACCTTCGGTTCCGAGGGTGACGAGCCGGACGTGGTGCGCTTCGCGGTGGATGACATCGTTTCCTCCAACGTCACCTGCGGCCATCGCTTCATGGCGCCCGCGCCCTTCACCGTGAAGCGGCTGGACGATTGGATGGCCAAGCTGGAGGCCGCCAAGGTGGTGGCCGACCGCGACCGCCGCAAGGCCATCATCCTCAACGATGCCAAGGATTTGGCGTTGGCCGCCGGGCTCGAGCTGGTGGAGGACGAGGGCCTTCTGGAAGAGGTCTGCGGGCTGGTGGAATGGCCGGTGGTGCTCATGGGGTCGTTCGAGGAGCGCTTCCTCGACATTCCCGATGAGGTGATCCGCGCCACCATCCGCGCCAACCAGAAATGCTTCGTGCTGAAGGACCCCAAGACCGGGCGCCTCGCCAACCGCTTCATCCTGATCTCCAATCTGGTGGCGAGCGACGGCGGCGAGGCCATCGTCGCCGGCAACGGGCGGGTGATCCGGGCGCGGCTGTCGGACGCCAAATTCTTCTGGGATACGGACCGGGCCCACAGCCTGGAGAGCCGGCTGCCGAAGTTCGAGCACATCACCTTCCACGAGAAGCTCGGCACCCAGGCCGCCCGCATCGCCCGCATCGCCAAGCTCGCGGCGGTCATCGCTCCCGAGGTGGGGGCCGATCCGGCGCTGGCGGCCGAGGCGGCGCGGCTCGCCAAGGCGGATCTCGTCACCGAGGTGGTGGGCGAGTTCCCCGAATTGCAGGGCCTCATGGGCCGCTATTATGCGCAGGGCGAGGGCCTCGCCCCGGAGATCGCCGCCGCCTGCGAGGAGCATTACAAGCCTCAGGGCCCGAGCGACCGCGTGCCCAAGGCCCCCGTTTCCGTGGCGGTGGCCCTGGCCGACAAGATCGACACTTTGGTGGGCTTCTGGGCCATCGACGAAAAGCCCACCGGCTCCAAGGACCCCTATGCGCTGCGCCGCGCGGCGCTGGGCGTGATCCGCATGGTGCTGGAGAACGGGCTGCGGCTGCGGCTCTCGACGCTCATCGCCGCTGCCGCCGAGGCGCTGCCGCAGGCGAGCCCCGGCCCCTGGCAGGGCGACCTCCTCTCCTTCTTCGCCGATCGGCTGAAGGTGCATCTGCGCGAGAATGGGGCGCGGGTGGATCTGGCGGATGCGGTGTTCGCTCTGGAGGGGCAGGATGACCTGTTCCTGCTGGTGAGCCGCATGACGGTGCTGGCCCGCTTCCTGGAGACCGAGGATGGCAAGACCCTGCTGGCCGGCTATCGGCGCGCGGTGAACATCCTGCGCATCGAGGAGAAGAAGGACGGCCGCACCTACCAGGGCCCCACTGACGCCACGCTGCTGAAGGAAGAGGCCGAGGAAAAGCTCGCCGCCGCCATGGACGCGGTGAAGGAGCGCATGAAGGCCGCCCTCCTGAAGGAGGATTTCGAGACCGCCATGACCGCCCTCGCGGACCTGAGGGCCCCCGTCGATGCCTTCTTCGAGGCGGTGACGGTGAATGCCGAGGACCCGGCCCTGCGCGAGAACCGGCTGAAGCTCCTGGACGAGATCCGCACCGCCACCCGCGCCATCGCCGATTTCGACCGCATCGCCGGCTGATCTGCCGGCCCTGCTGCCATCTGAACGGCCCGGTCCCCGCGACCGGGCCGTTTCTGCGTCGGCGACCAGGGACATGAGCCGTCGGTGATGTCGCCGCCGTCCTTGTTTGTGTTGCTCAATTGAGCTACATAGGGGCGAGAGGGAGACACGTCATGGCGACGACCGCGTTTGTTCGCGCCCGGGTTGATGAGCAGGTGAAGGCGGAGGCCGAGGCCGTCCTGAGCTATTTCGGGCTGACCCTTTCGGATGCGGTGCGCCTCACCCTGACGCGCGTTGCCCGTGACAAGGCTTTGCCGCTGGAATTGAAGATTCCGAACGCCGAGACACAGGCTGCCATGGCCGAATCCCGCGCCATGCTGGCGGCGCGACAGGCCCGCTTCCACGCGGGGCAGGACCTGATCGATGCCCTCGACAAGAAAGCCCGCTGACAGGAAGCGGGCGAAGCCTCTCAGGGCCTGCGATTTCACCAAGTCGTTCGTGAAGGACTGGGAGCGCCTCTCCCGCTCCGGGCGCTATGACATGGTGCGCCTGAAAGACCTCATGCTGCTGCTGGTCGCCAATGACGGGCCGCTCGAGCCCGAATGGCTGGATCATCCGTTGAAGGGCGCATGGGCCGATCACCGCGAGTGCCACATCGGCGGTGATTTCCTGCTGATCTATCAAGTGGACAGACATCAGATCAATTTTGTTCGCGCGGGAACGCACGCGGACCTCTTTGAGTGATCGGCAGCCCGAAGGGGCCGTTGTGATGGCAGCCCGGTCCCCGCGACCGGGCCGTTTCTGCGTGTGGTGGGGGCCGCCTGCACGCTTGAGGCCTCCTTACGAAGGTACCATGCTTGCGCAGCGTCAGATTTTTTTACCTGGCGAAGCTGTGACATCGGTCGCGGAAAGGCGGCAAAAGCACTTTGTCGAAGCGGGAAAGTCAGAAATAGAAACTATTTCGTCTTTCTCTATATTTCTTCATTTGCACGCGTTCACGAGTCATTAATCGAAGTAAACAACATCTTCTTCTTCCTCTTAGCAATTTTTTCATGGCCTTCGGCGAGGTTAACCCCTGTGTTGAGTTGAGTAACAGGTGGCGTAACAATGACCGATGCCTATCGGCCGAGGGTAAAATACGTAATCGGCCCTGATGGTGGTCCGTTGACCATCGCCGACCTGCCGCCGCCCGACACGCGGCGCTGGGTCATCCGCCGCAAGGCGGAGGTGGTGGCAGCGGTGCGGGGAGGTCTTCTGTCCCTGGAAGAGGCGTGCAAGCGCTATACTCTGACCGTGGACGAATTCCTCTCCTGGCAGGCCTCCATCGACCGCCACGGTCTGCCGGGGCTGCGCACCACGCGCATCCAGCATTACCGGCAGTGATGCGGTCGGCCCGGTTCCACGCCGGGGCGAGAGGGGGGCAGGCGCCGCACGGCGTTCACCAAAGGCCGATGGGCTTTTCGCCTGTCGGCCTTTGATTTTTGGTGAGGTTCGATCGCGATGGAGCGGCGGCCTGGCTCTGACGCTGCCCCCGGTGACGCGCCATCCCGCTCCCTCTCCCGCGTGCGGGGGAGGGGTGGGGAGGGGCGAAACGTTGGAGCTGTCGGCCCGGCCGTGAGGTAAAGCGCAGCGCCGGGAATCGAAAATGTATTGAACATTAAAGGCCGGTGCCATTGGTCGCGTCCCGGCCCCCCCCTTGCCCTCCCCCGCAAGCGGGAGAGGGGATGCGCCCTTCAACAGGCCGTTCTCGCTTGAATGTCGATGGGTGCGAGACGCGCCGCCGAACGGCGGGCTGGTCAGGCGACCCGCCGCCCTTCCCGGTAGACGGCCCGCACCACCGGGATCTCCCCCGCCAGGGCCACCCGCAGCAGATCGGCCCGCTTGCCGGGGGCGATCTCGCCGCGATCGGTGAGGCCCACCACCTCGGCCGGGGTCTTGGTCACCCGCTGCACCGCCTGGGGCAGGGTGAGGTGCGGCACCCTGCGGGCGAGGTCGAAGGCCGACCACAACAGGCTCGCCGGCACGTAATCCGAGGAGAGGATGTCGAGCAGGCCGGCCCGCGCCAGCGCCTCGGCGGAGGCGTTGCCGGTGTGGGAGCCGCCGCGCACCAGATTGGGCGCGCCCATGAGCACCCGGATGCCGGCCTCGTGGGAGAGCCGCGCCGCCTCCTCGGTGGTGGGGAATTCGGCAATGGCGACGCCGTCGCCGATGGCCTCCGCCACGTGCTCGGGGGTGGCATCGTCATGGCTTGCCAAAATGCAGCCGTGGGCGTGGCCCAGGGCCACCAGCCCCGCCCGGTTCTTGCGGGCATAAAGGCTGTGATATTCCATGCGGGTGGCGACGATGACATCCGCCTCGTCGGCGGAGATGCCGCTCTTCTTCATGTAATAGCTGCGGAACTGCTCGACGCTGGCGAACTGGCGCTGGCCCGGGGTGTGATCCATGAGGGAAACGAGGTGGATGGGGGTTTTCGCCATGAGGGCGGCGGCATCCTCCACCACCGTATCGGTGGCCACTTCGCAGCGCAGGTGAATGCGGTGGTCGGCCCTGAGCGCATCGGCGGCGCGGGCGGCCTCCAGAGCCGCGATGAGGGTCGGGGCATCCCCATCCATGCCCACCGCCTTCTTGTCCGGCCAAACCCGCAGGGAATCGAACACGGTGGTGATGCCGGCGGTAGCGATCTGCGCGTCATGGGCGAGCACGGCGGCGAGCGGGTTCCATTTCACCTTGGGCCGCGGCGCCAGATGGCCCTCCACATGGTCGGTGTGCAGCTCGATGAGGCCAGGCAGCACATAATCCCCGCCGCAATCTTCCGCCCTCGCCTCCGCCCCCGCCGGCGCAGCGCCGGTGCCGATCTCGGCGATGCGCCCATCCACCAGGCGCACATGGCCGTGCACCATCTCTTCCGCCAGGATCAGGCGGGCGTTGGTGAGCACGTGTTCGGTCATGGTGTCATCCTTATGCCAGGCGGGTCGCTCAGGCGGAAAAGCGGGTCACGTCCACCACCCGGTCGGCCACCGCCGCCCGGGTCTCGGCATCATGGAAGATGCCGAGCAGGCCGCAGCCCGCCGCCTTCTTTTCGGCGATGAGGTCGATGACCACGGCGCGGTTGGCGGCATCGAGGGAGGCGGTGGGCTCGTCCAGAAGCAGCAGCGGCTGGCGGCCGATGAAGCCGCGTGCCACGTTCACCCGCTGCTGCTCGCCGCCGGAGAAGGTGGCCGGCGGCAGAAGCCACAGCCGTTCCGGCAGGTTGAGGCGGGTGAGCAGAGCGCCGGCCCGGGCGCGGGCAGCCTCCGGCGCCACCCCTTCGGCGAGCAGCGGCTCGGCCACCACGTCGAGGGCGGCGACGCGGGGGATCACCCGCAGGAATTGGCTCACATAGCCGATGCGCTGCTGCCGCAGCCGCAGCATGCGGCGCGGCGCGGCGGTGGCCACGTCCACCTGCTCCGTGCCGTCGGCCACGCGGATATGGCCGGCATCGGTGCGGTAATTGCCGTAGATCATCTTGAGAATGGAGCTCTTGCCGGCCCCCGATGGCCCGCCGAGGGCGACGCATTCCCCCGGCTGGAGGGTGAAGGACACCCCCGCCACCACCGGCAGCCGCAGCCCGTGCTGCAAATGCAGGGTGAAGCTCTTGGCGATGGCCTCGACGCTGAGCAGGGGGGCGGCATCCATCGTGTGGTCCATCATGGCACGAGCACCGAGGAGACGAGGAGCTGGGTATAGGGTTCGCGCGGATCGTCCAGCACCTGGTCGGTGAGGCCCTCCTCGATCACCCGGCCGGATTTCATGACCATGATGCGGTGGGAGAGCAGCCGCGCCACCGCGAGGTCGTGGGTGACGATCACCACCGCCAGCCCGAACTGCGCCACCAGGGAGCGGATGAGGTCCAGAAGCCGCGCCTGCACCGACACATCGAGCCCGCCGGTGGGCTCGTCCATGAAGACGAGCCGCGGCCGGGTGACGAGGTTGCGGGCGATCTGCAACCGCTGGCGCATGCCGCCGGAGAAGCTGCGCGGGTCGTCGTCCACCCGGTCGGCTTCGATCTCCACCCGGCCGAGCCAGTCGATGGCCTGCTGGCGGATGGCGCCATAGTGGCGCCCGCCCACCGCCATCAGCCGCTCGCCCACATTGCCGCCGGCTGAGACCGCCATGCGCAGCCCCTGTTCCGCATGCTGGCGCACGAAGCCCCAGTCGGTGCGCAGCAGCAGGCGCCGCTCCGCCTCCGAGAGGGTGGCGAGATCCCGGGTGACCCCGTCGCGCTGGCGGTAGAGCACCCGGCCGGAGCTGGCGGCGAGCTCGGTGGAGAGGAGGGAGAGCAGGGTCGACTTGCCGGAGCCGGATTCGCCGACGATGGCCAGCACCTCCCCCGGATGGAGGGTGAGATCCACCTCGCGGCAGCCGAGGCGGGCGCCGTAGAAGCGCGTCAGCTTCTCCGCGACGAGCAGCGGTGCCTCGTCGTCGGCCTTCGGCCGAGGCATGGCGGATGAGGTCATGAGCAGCCCTCCTTCGGCCCCTCGTCGGCCCGCGTCGGCGCATCAGGCGCGCTCAGGGTGCCGGTGTGCCCCTCGGCCTGCCGGCCGGCGCAATAATCGGTGTCCGAGCACACGAACATGCGCCCGCCTTGGTCATCGAGGATCACCTCGTCGAGATAGACCCCTTCGGCCCCACACAAGGCGCAGGGCTGGGAAAAGCGCTGGACGGTGAAGGGGTGGTCCGCGAAATCCAAGGGCACCACCGAGGTGTAGGGCGGCACTGCGTAAATGCGCTTTTCGCGGCCGGCGCCAAACACTTGCAGGGCCGGGGAGTGGTCCATTTTGGGGTTGTCGAACTTGGGGATGGGGGAGGGGTCCATCACATAATGGCCGTTCACCGTCGCCGGATAGGCATAGGTGGTGGCGATATGGCCGTGGCGGGCGATGTCCTCATAGAGTTTCACGTGAATCAGCCCGTAGTCCGACAAGGCATGGAGCTTGCGGGTCTCGGTCTCGCGCGGCTCCAGGAACCGCAGCGGCTCCGGGATCGGCACCTGATAAACCAGCACCTGCCCGGGTTTGAGCGGAGTTTCGGGAATGCGGTGGCGGGTCTGGATAACGTTTGCC
Source organism: Xanthobacter sp. NM-25 (assembly GCF_022138605.1). Taxonomy (GTDB): domain Bacteria; phylum Pseudomonadota; class Alphaproteobacteria; order Rhizobiales; family Xanthobacteraceae; genus Xanthobacter. The sequence continues at coordinate 196,304 of NZ_JACBFS010000007.1, read as the reverse complement.
TCCGCCGTGTGGGAGGTGGTCTTCACCCCCGCCGTGGTCTCGAAAAAGGTGCGGAGCGCGACCGCATTGGTGGTGTCGTCCGAGCCCTGGTCGATCACCTTCAGAACGTCGTCGGCGCCGAGCAGCGCGGCGGTCACCTGCACCCCGCCGGTGCCCCAGCCATAGGGCATGGGCATCTCGCGGCCGGCGAACGGCACCTGATAGCCGGGAATGGCGATGGCCTTCAAAATCGCCCGCCGGATCATCCGTTTAGTCTGCTCGTCGAGATAGGCGAAATTGTAGGAAATGGCCGGCATGGCGGTGGCGGGGTGTGTCATTCCGCGGCCTCCTGAGTGGGAACCGGGGCGCCGGCGGCCTCGTCCGTAGCATGGGCGGCGCGCATGCGGCGCACCAGCTCCAGCTCGGCCTGGAAGTCCACGTAATGGGGCAGCTTCAGATGCTCCACGAAGCCGGTGGCCTGCACATTGTCGCAATGGGAGAGAACGAATTCCTCGTCCTGGGCGGGGGCGGTCTTCTCCTCCCCCAATTCGGCGAAGCGCAGGGCCCGGTCCACCAGCGCCATGGACATGGCCTTGCGTTCCGACTGGCCGAACACGAGTCCATAGCCCCGGGTGAACTGCGGCGGGGTGGTGGCCGAGCCCTTGAACTGATTGATGTTCTGGCACTCGGTGAGGGTGATGTCGCCGAGCGGCACGGCAAAGCCCAGCTCCTCCACCGGCAGGCTCACCTCCACCGTGCCGAAGCGGATCTCCCCCACGAACGGGTGGCTTCTGGCATAGCCGCGCTGGGTGGAATAGCCGAGCGCCAGCAGAAAGCCCTCGTCGCCCCGCGCCAGCGCCTGCAGCCGCGCCGGCCGGCCGGCGGGAAAGCTGAGCGGCGTGCGGGTGATGTCGGTGGGCGCCGTCCCGTCGTCCGCCGGCGCGGGCTCGATCAGGCCTTCATCGCCCAGAAGATCGGTCACCCGGGGCATGGGAGGTGAGGCGACGGCAGCCTCCTCGCCGGTGGGCTCGGAGGCCGAGGCTGCCGGTTTCTTCACGGTGGTCTGCGCGGTGGTGGCGAGGCCCTGGTCGAGCAGGCGGTGGGTGTAGTCGAAGGTGGGGCCCAGCACTTGGCCGCCGGGTAGATCCTTGAAGGTGGCGGAGATGCGCCGGCGGATGGCCATGGCGGTGGTGTCCACCGGCACGCTGGTGCCGAACCGCGGCAAGGTGGTGCGGAAAGCGCGGGCGAGGAAGATCGCCTCGATGAGGTCACCCCGCGCCTGCTTGATGGCGAGGGCGGCGAGGTCGCGATCATAGAGCGAGCCCTCGGCCATCACCCGGTCCACGGCGAGGCCCAGCTGCTCGGCGATCTGGTCGAGGCCGATCTCCGGCACGCCGGGATCGCCCCGCCGGGTGCGGGCCAGCAGGTCATGGGCATTGCGGATGGCGTCCTCACCGCCTTTGACGGCCACATACATGATGTCAGTCTCCGCAGGCTGATGGGGGGAACGTCAGGGGTTCGGCGTCACCGGCCGGGTGGTGCGCGGCAGGGCGGCGACGGTGCCGGGCGCGCACAGCACCAGATCGATGCCGAGCGGGAAAAGGGCAGCATTGGCGGCGAGCCGGGCGGCGAGGTCCGCCGGCAGCGGTTCGGCACCGAAGCGGCGGGTGTCGGGAATGCCGGGGCCGGAGAAGATCAGCGGGCCGGCGGTGAAGCGGTCCACCTGCGCCAGCACCGTGGCCGAGCGGTCCGGGTAGTCCGCCGTGCCCTGGGCGAGGGTGGCGAAGTCCGGCAGCGCCCCGGCGTCGGCACACAGCACGAAACGGGCTTCGGCGGCCACCAGGGTGTGCGGGGCGCCGGTATGAAAGCGCAGGAACGCCGCCACCGGGGCGATGGCGAGGGGCCCATCGAGGAAGAAGGGCGTTTCATAATCGAGCAGCGTCAGGGCCACGGCGGCAAGCTCGGGGGAGAGCGGCGCCGGCGGGGTGAGCGCGCTGGCGAGGGGGCGGGGCAGAGCGGGCTCCGCCATGGCCCACATGAGGGCGACGAAGGTGCGCTGGGACTCATGCACGGGTTCAGCGAAGCCGGCGGCGGGGGCGGCGATGCCCATCAGTCTTCTCCCCGGGTCATGGTGAAGAAGTTCACCCGCGTCGCGTCGGTGTCCTGCTGGGTGCGGGCGGCCTCGGCGGCGAGCCGCCGGCGCAGCGGCCGCAGCGCATCCTCCACCGCGATGCGCAGGGCCGGGTCCTGCCACAGGGCATCGAGCAGCGCGGCGGCCTTGGCTTTTTCCGGCGCGCGGCCGAGCAGATAGGAGACGCCGGTGGCGCCGCCATCCAGATGCACGGCGGCGCGGGTCACGGTGGCCTCGCCGAGATTGAAGGGGGCGCCGTCGCCGCCGGTGCGGCCCTGCACCATCACCAGCCCCACCTCCGGCGGCCGCAGCACATGCACCTTCGGCAGCGGCTGGAAGCGCTCGATGGCGGCCTGCAGTTCGGCGAGGGTGGCGCGGTTGAGGAGGCCCATCACCGCCTGGCGCTGGGCCACCTCTGGAGTCGCGCCATCGGTGGGGGGAAGGGGAAAACCGGGGGCGCCGGCCGGTGTCGCCGCAGCCTCAGGTGGGGTGTCGGGGATCATGGCGGTCTCGATCGCAGGGCGGCACCAGCCGCGGCGGCATCACGGACGCTTCACTAGACCCTATTTATCTAATAGTCTATACAAATGTTCAAAGATTGCCAGAAGGGCATCGGGGAGGGCAGAGTGGCTGGAATGGGACGCAGTGTGCGGGTGGATGGTCACATTCCGATGACGGACGACGAGGACGCGCCCACCGGCGCTGGGACGGGTGGCGTTGAGGACCTGCCGGCCGGCAGCGTGCCGCGCGGTACGGGGGTGACCGTGTGGCGGCAGATCGCCGAGCGGCTGGAAGCGGACATCGTGTCCGGCCGCTGGCGTCCGGGGGAGCGGCTGCCGGTGGAGGCGGATCTGGCGCGGGCCTTCGGCGTCAATCGCCATACGCTGCGCCGTGCCCTCGCCGCTTTGGCGGAAGCCGGCCTGATCGAGGCGACGGCGGGCCGTGGTACCTTCGTGAAGGAGCCGCCGCTACGCTATCCCATCGGCCCGCGCACTCGCTTTTCGGAGATCGTCGCGGCCGGCGGCCGCGAGCCGTTCGGCCGCTTCCTGGAGGCCCGGGTGGAGCCCGCCGATGCCGAAGTGGCGCGAGAGCTGGCGGTGGCGGAAGGCACGCCGGTGCTGCGCATCGAGAGCATCCATGAGGCCGATGGGGTGCCCATCTCCGTGGGCTGCGCCTATTTCGTGGCGGCCCGCTGCCCCGATCTCGATCTCGTTTATGCCGCCACCGGCTCCCTCACCCGGGCCTTGGCTACGCTGGGCATCGAGGACTACCGCCGCCGCGAAACCCGGCTCACCGCTCGCCCGGCCACGGCGCGGGAGATGGAGCAGCTGTGCCTTGCGCCCGGCCGCGCGGTGATGGTGCTGGAGCGGGTGGATGTGGAGCCGAACGGGCGACCGCTGCAATGGGGCCGCTCCGCCTTCGCCGCGGACCGGGTGCAGCTGGTGTTCAAGCCTTAAACGGGCTCACACGCTGGTCGGCGCGCGGCCGATGATGGCGAAGCGCAGGCGGGAGGAGATGAAGTCGATCACCCCCACCATCACCAGCATCATCAGGATCAAGAACGACACCTTCTGCCATTCCAGCACCCGGATCTGCTCGGCGAGGTGCAGGCCGAGGCCGCCGGCGCCGACAATGCCGACGATGGTGGATTGGCGGGCGTTGGATTCGAAATAATAGAGCAACTGGCTCGCCAGCACCGGCAGCACCTGGGGCAGCATGCCGAACCGCACCGCCTCCATGGGCGAGCCACCGCTGGCGGTGACCCCTTCCACCGGCTTCCGGTCCAGGGCCTCCACCGCTTCGGAGAACAGTTTGCCCAATTCGCCGATGCTGGCGGTGGCGATGGCGAGAATGCCGGCGAACGGGCCGAGGCCCACCACGGTCACGTAGATCAGCGCCCAGATCAATTTGTCCACGCCGCGCACGGTGTCGAGCACCCGGCGCACGGCGAAATGGGCGAAGATGTTGGCAATGACGTTCTTGGCGGCGAGAAAGCCAAACGGAAAGGCGATCAGCGCCCCCAGCAACGTGCCCAGAAAGGCGATGGCCAGGGTTTCCCACAGCGCGTGGATGTAGAGCGGCAGCTGGGTGCCGGGATCGGGCGGCATCATCAAGGTGATGAAATGGGCGAGCTGGCCAAGGCCGGTGCCGAGCCGATCGAAATTGAAGCCCAGGTGCCAGAAGCCGAACAGCGCAAGGGCCAGCGCCGCGCCAGCGGTGACGAGGAGGCGCACCCGGGTGGCGGGGTCCGGCGCCATGGCCTGCGGAAAAGCGGTGGCGAGGCGCGCGTGGTCGGCGGCGGCGGGCTGGATGCGGGCGCGGTTCATCGCTGCTCTCCAAAGCCGATGAGGCGGTGCCTGAGCTTCTCGGTGCCGAGGTCGATCAGCATCACCGTCGCGATGATGAGGAGCAGGATGGCGGAGACGTCGGAATAATAGAATTTGCGGATGGCCTCGATGAGGTCCTGGCCGATGCCGCCGGCCCCCACGAACCCCATGATGGAGGCTTCGCGCACGTTGATCTCGAAGCGCAGCAGGCCGTAGGAGGCGAAATTGGAGAGCACTTGCGGCACCACGGCGAAGCGCACCGTCTCGGTCCAGGAGGCGCCGGCGGCGGTGGCGCCCTCCACCGGCTTCATGTCGATATTCTCCACCACCTCGGCGAACAGCTTGCCGAGCGAGCCCATGGTGTGGATGGCCAGCGCCAGCACCCCGGGCATGGGGCCGAGCCCGAACGCTACGACGAACAGCAGCGCGAACACCAGCTCCGGCACCGTGCGGCAGAATTCCAGGAAACGGCGCGCGCTGAGGCGGATGAGCGGATTGCGCACCAGATTGGCGCTGGCGAGAAAGCACAGCGCAAAGGCGCCGATGGCCCCCAAGAGGGTGCCGAGATAGGCGATGAGCAGGGTGTCCACCAGCAGCTTCAGCCAGTGGTCGAGGTTCCAATACCATTCGGCAAGGTCCGCCCCCAGCGTCTGCCAGTGCAGGGTGGGCAGGATTTGCCAGAAATAGCCGGTGAGCCGGTCGGCATGGGCGAAGAAGACCAGGGGTTTGACTTCCCCGACCCAGCTGGCGAGCGCGATGCAGATGAGGATGACGGCCGCCACCAGGAGGCTGGCGCGGCGCCGCTCTCGCACGGCGGCCTCATAGGTCCGCGTCAGCGCGGTGATCTGCGCATCGGGCAGCAGGGTGACCGCATGGGGCACGGTGGACCTTTCCAGAGCGGGCGGCGTGGGGGCAAAGAAAAGGGCGGCCCGCGTGACGGGCCGCCCATCAGATGAGATCAGGACTTCTTCTTGCGCAGCTCGTCCACGAAGGTGATCAGCTCGATGATCGGGGTGTAGGCCTCGTTGTCCACCGGCTGCCAGAGTTGCGACTTGCCCTCATAGATCTTCTCGAAGGCGGCCGGGTCGTTCTTGCCGATGGAGAAGAAGGCGTCGCGGATCTTGGCTTTCAGGTCCGCCGGCATGGTGGTGATGTAAGCGTAAGGCGAGTTCACGATGAGGTCGGACTTGTAGATGATCCGATAGTCGTCGTACTTCGCCATCCCCTTGCGCTCCATGCGCTTGAGGTTCGACTCGCTCTCGTCGTTCCACCAGTTGAAAGCGGCGTCGCAGGTGCCCTGCTGCACGGCGATCACCGCGTTTTCATGCGAGCCGGCATAGACCACCTTGGCGAAGAATTCGTCGGGCTTGAGGCCCATCTTGTTCATGGCGAAGCGCGGCACGTTGTTGCCGGAGGTGGAGTTGGGGTCCACCAGGCACAGGTTCTTGCCCTTGAGGTCCTCGATGGACGTGTAGGGGCTGTCGGCCTTCACATAGAGCACCGAATGATAGCCCTTGGTGCCGTCGCCATTCACCTCGATGGCGAAGGCCTCCACCGGCACGCCGGTCTTGAGCGCGCGGGCGAACGAGGCCGGGCCATAGGAGGCGATGTGGATGTTGCCGGCCCTCTGGCCCTCGATCACCGCTGCATAGTCATTGGCGATGCGCAGCTTCACCGGCACGCCGATTTCCTTGGAGAGATAGTCCATCAGCGGGGCGAAGCGCTCGGTGACGCCGGTGGCGTTCTCCGCCGGGATGATGGCGAAGGTGAGCTCGGGATATTGCGCCTTCCAGTCCTGCGCGCAGGCGGCGCCGGCGGAAAGGGCGAGCGCGGCGCCGGCCGCGATCAGGGTGCGACGGTTCAACATGGCTTGGGCTCCTGTCGGACAAAGCATTGAAAACGCGGAAAAAGGAACGCATGCACGCCCGTCGGCCGCGTCTGGCGCGGCCATGTCGGGCAGGATCCGGCCGTCACACGAAGGCGGGCATCGCGGCCGGTCGAAGCCCATCGGTCGGCATGGCGCGCGGCTTCAGGCCGTGGCGCAGGTTGCGGCGGCGCTCCTGAACGTCAGGCGGGCACGGCCCCGGGTAGCGTGACGCCGAGGCCCTGCGGCGCGCGGGCGGGGGCGAGGTCCATCACCTCGCCGGCTTCCAGCCCATAAAGGTCGCGGGCCACCGCGTCGGTGAGCTGCTCGGGCGCGCCGTCGAACACCACCCGGCCCTGGGCCATGCCCACCAGCCGGTCGCAATAGGTGCGGGCGAGATCGAGGGAGTGCAGATTGCACAGCACCGTGATGCCGAAATGCCGGTTGATGCGCAAAAGCGCATCCATGACGATCCTGGTGTTGCGCGGATCGAGCGAGGCGATGGGCTCGTCGGCGAGGATGAGGCCCGGTTCCTGGGCCAGGGCACGGGCGATGGCCACCCGCTGCTGCTGGCCGCCGGACAGGCTGTCGGCGCGCTGGGCGGCCAGGGATGCGATGTCGAACTGCTCGAGGGCGGAGAGGGCAATGGCCCGGTCGTCCGCGCTCCACATCTTGGTCAGCGCCCGCCAGGTAGGGGCGGTGGCGAGCCGGCCCATGAGCACGTTCGTGAGCACATCGAGCCGGCCCACCAGGTTGAATTGCTGGAAGATCATGGCCGCCTGGGCGCGCCACTGGCGCAGCGCCGCACCCTTGAGGGCGCTCACGTCCCGCCCGTCGAAGCTGATGCGGCCGGCGGAGGGCTCCTGCAGCCGGTTGATCATGCGCAGCAGGGTCGATTTGCCGGCTCCGGATCGGCCGATGACTCCAACGAAGGCGCCGTGGCCGATCTGAAGGGTGACGTCAGAGACTGCCGCCTTGTCGCCGAACTGGCGACTGAGGCCCTCGATCACAAGCATCGGCTCGCTCCGTTGCGTTCCAGTGCGGATAATCCGCGTGCGCAACAGGCGTATGACGGCAGCCGAGATGGCGCGGAAAAGACCCGGGGCGCGTCTTCCGCTCCGGGCGACGAAATATTTCTTCAATGCCGGCGGTGCAGTGCAACGCCAGCGCAAATGAATGAAAAGTCTTTCTTTGTGTCTCAGCGTGCGCTGCAATGCTGTCGCGGGGCTTGCACTGCAGCACAACTTTTATCTTTCCAAAGGCTTAACCTTTGTTAAGGTCGGCTGCGGTATCGATCCAGCGGGGGATCCCAATGCCCATGGAGCTGTTCGCCTTGCTTGAGACATGCGCCGCCTTCGCCTTCATTGGCGCGGTCGTTTTGGGCATGGTTTGACCCCGGCTCGCGGGGGAGCCCCCTGCACTGACCCTAGAACACAACAAAGTTGAGGTCGGATCGATGATCGCGGCGCCGGGGAGAGGGATCTCCTCGGCGTCCGCGTTTATGGGGCGCGGGGTCAGCGTGGGCCGAGGATGCGCTTGCCGCTTCGGGCCGCCTCGTCATAGACGCGGGTGTCACCGGGCTTGAGCGAATAGCAGGTGTCGGCGATCACCGGGCGGCCGGCGGCCAGCAGTTCGGAGACGGTGACAAAGCGGTAGCCCTTGGCCCGCAGCGCCGGGATCAGCAGGCGCAACGCCTCCGCCGTGTGCTTGCCGCGGCCATTGGCATGCATCAGCACGATAGAGCCGGGCCTGATCTGCCGGCCCATGGCCTCGGCCATGACCTTGGCGCCGAGAAAGGCGGGATCGCCGGAATCCACGTCCCACTGGATGGCGAGGTGGCCTGTGTCATTCACATAATTGAGGGATTCGGCGCTGCACGAGCCATAGGGAAAGCGGAACAGGTCTGGCCGCTGGGGCACGTTGGCGAGGGGGCAGGCACGGGCGGCGGCGTCTCTGCGGCGCAAGGAGAAGGCGATGTCGGCGTCATCCACCTGCCGCCGCATGGCTTCGCCCGTCCGCACGGTGAGATTGGCGTGGGACCAGGTGTGGTTGCCCATCTCGAAGGCGGGGTCGGCGATCAGCTGGGCGGCGCGTTCCGGGTGGCTCATCAGCCATTTGCCGCCGCCGAAGAAAGTGGCCGGGATGTCCTGGGCGCGCAGATAGTCGACCAGCGCCCCGTCATAGCCGGACGTTTCTGCGGAGGCTTCGCACAAATCGAAGGTAAGGGCGACGAGCTTCTGGCCGGCGGGCAGGTCCACCCGGCGGATGGAGCCGCGCAAAGCGGCGGGCACTGGCTTGGCGGGGGCCAGCGTCAGCTCCGGCAAGGTGACGGGCTCGGACTTCGGGTGGGGCTGGACGATTTCTTCGCCGGCGCGGGCAGCCAGGCTCTGCGGGGGGAAGCAGGCGGGCCCGGCGGCGTGGCTGGGGGCGGCGGCGAGCAGCGGGAGCGCGCCCAGCAGGGCGGCGACACGGAAGGCAAAGGAAGGATGGTGCACGGTCGGTCTCGGCAAGGCAGCGACGCGGCCGGCCCCAAGGTCCGGGGGCGCGGCGTCGCGTCGCTACCCATAGGCGCCTCGCGGCCCCGGTGCCAGGGCTGCGTTGGTCGCAGCGGCGGGGCGCGGGCCGGCGATCATTTGGGCTAGACTGCGACATCGTTCACGGCACCGGAGAGGTGGGGATGTCCGCTCAGCTTGGCCTTCGATCGGCGGAAGGTACGGCCGCCGCGCCGCTCGCGGTGGTCACCGGGGCGTCGAGTGGCATCGGTCTGGCGCTCGCCGTGGAGCTTGCCCAGGCCGGCTTCGATCTCATGCTGGTGGGGCGCGATGGGGAGCGGCTGGCGGCGGCGGAACGGAAGATTGCGGCGCTCGGCCACGCCGTCACGGTGCGGCAGGTGGACCTTGCCGCGCCGGCCGCCCTCGAGGGACTGGCGCAGGAGCTGGCGGCGCGGGTGCCCGACATTCTGGTGAACAATGCGGGCTTTGGCGCCTATGGCCGCTTTGCCGAAATCGACCCGGCGCTGTCATTGTCCATGATCACCACCAATGTGGGGGCGCTGACACGCCTCACGGCGGCGGTGCTGCCGGGCATGCGGGCGCGCGGCTCGGGCCGCATCCTCAATGTGGCGTCCACCGGCGCCTTCGCGCCGCTGCCCTTCTCCGCCGTTTACGGTGCCACCAAGGCCTATGTGCTGAGCTTCTCGGAGGCGGTCGCCGAAGAGCTGAAGGGCTCCGGCGTCACCGTCACGGCCCTGTGTCCGGGGCCGACGTCCACCCGCTTCTTCGCCCGGGCCGGCTGGGATGGCACGCGGCTGTTCAAGGGACCCATGACCAGCGCGCAGATGGTGGCCGAGCGCGGCCTCAAGGCGCTCATGGCCGGGCGGCGGGTGGAGGTGGTGGGGCTGCTCAACAAGGTGCTGATCCTCACGGCGCGGCTCGCACCGCGCCGGCTGGTGAGCGAGGCCACCCGTTTCATGCTGGCGTCGCGCGGCTGACCCATCACCGTTGCGTGCGGCATTGATGAGCAATTTCCATTTGTGCCGCGCCGATGCGGGGAGTAACCGGCGAACCGCGTCTAATGTCCTGTCCCCTGCTTCGGCTCGACCCGGAAACGCCCGATGAATCTCCTGTCGATCCAGTCCCATGTCGCCTATGGGCACGTGGGCAATGCCTCCGCCGTCTTCCCGCTGCAGCGCCTGGGGGTGGAGGTGTGGCCGATCCACACTGTCCAGTTCTCCAACCACACCGGCTATGGCGCCTGGCGCGGCCAGGTGTTCGATGCCTCGGTCATCGCCGATCTGGTTGAGGGTATCGCCGAGCGCGGGGTGCTGCCGCGCTGTGATGGCGTTCTGTCCGGCTACATGGGCTCGGCGGAGATCGGCGCCGGCATTCTCGGTGCCGTGGAGCGGGTGCGCGCGGCCAATCCCAATGCGGATTATTGCTGCGACCCGGTGATCGGCGACGTGGGGCGCGGCGTGTTCGTGCTGCCGGGCATTCCCGAATTCATGCGCGACCAGGCGGTGCCGGCGGCTGACGTGATCACACCCAACCAGTTCGAGCTGGAGCTGCTCTCCGGCCGTCAGGTGGTGGATCTGGAGGATGCGCTGGCGGCCTGCGCGGTGCTGCAGAAGCGCGGGCCGAAGGCGGTGCTGGTGACCAGCCTGCACACCCGGGAAACGCCGAAGGAATCCATCGATCTCCTCGCCTGCGGGCCGGATGGCCGCTTCCTGGTGCGCACGCCGCGGCTGGACGTGTCCCTGAACGGGGCGGGCGACGCCATCGCGGCCCTGTTCTTCTTCCACGTGAAGCGCACGGGCTCCACCGCCGAGGCGCTGTCGGCCGCCGCCTCCTCCATCTTCTGCCTCCTGGAGCGGACCGAAAAAGCACACTCCCGGGAATTGCTGCTGGTCGAGGCCCAGGAGGAGTTCGTGAGCCCCTCCAAGGTCTTCACGCCCATGGCGGTTTAAGGCAACTTTGTGGCGCCGGCCTTCGGGGCCGGTGCGTTCTGTTCGCCATCCTGTCCGGAAAGCCGCCATGCCGCGCCGTTATGTGACGCTCGACGTGTTCACCACCCGCCCGTTCGGCGGCAATCCTCTGGCCGTGGTGACCGACGCCTCGGGGCTCGACGACGCGGCCATGCAGCAGATCACCCGCGAGTTCAATCTCTCCGAGACGGTGTTCATCCTGCCGCCGAAGGATCCGGCGCACCGCGCCCGCATCCGCATCTTCACGGTCGCCCATGAGATGCCGTTCGCCGGCCACCCCACGGTGGGCACGGCGGTCCTGCTGGCGCTGGAGGACAAGATCGACAAGGGGGTGATGAAGCTGGACGAGCCCATCGGCGCCGTCAGCTGCACCGTGGCCACCGATGGCGCAGGCAGCCGCAAGGGATCGGCGGTCTTCACCGTGCCGCGCCGCGCCGCGCTGGAGACGGTGGATGTCTCCCGCCAGGCCTGTGCCGAGGCGCTGAACCTTGATCCGGAAGATATCGGCTTTGACGCCCACCGGCCGGTGGTGGCCTCCGCGGGCGTGCCCTTCCTGTTCATTCCGCTGGCCAATCTCACGGCCCTCGCCCGGGCACGGCCTGACGAGGCGGCCTCCATCGCCACCCTCGGGGCCTTTGGCGAGGCGGTCTATCTCTACACTTTGGATGAGGACGGCGACGCCGATTTCCGCGCCCGCATGTTCTCTCCCGGCCTCGGCCTCGTCGAGGACCCGGCGACCGGCGCGGCGGCAGCGGCATTCCCCAAGGTGCTGCTGGATGCGGAAAACCGGGTGGATGGCCACCATAAGGTGCGCATCGACCAGGGCTTCGAGATGGGCCGGCCGAGCCGCATCGACATCGGCTTCTCTGTGAAGGATGGGGCACTGGTGGATGGCACCACCACCATCGGCGGCGGTGCGGTGGTGGTGGCCGAGGGGGTGCTGCACATCTGACCGTGTGCCGCGCGCCCATGCGGCGGATTCACGTGAAACAGGGCATGGCCGTTGACGCCGCATTTCACAAGGGAAATGGCGTATTCCCTTGCGATAGCTCTGGAAAATGCATGCCGCGGCGTGAATTTTCTTATGATCACGCCGCTTTCCGGGGGTTTTGGCGCAGGCTTTCCCGGCGCGCCCCTTGGCGATCGGCCGGTCGCACCTATGTTCGCTCAATCGCATCCATCCGGCCGTCTGCGGCCTGGCAAAGGGATTGTCTATGAGCGCAAGCACGCCCTCCTTGTTCGACAGCTATCGCCTGGGCGAGATGATGCTTCCCAACCGCATTGTCATGGCGCCCCTCACCCGCAACCGCGCCGCGCCGGGCTTCGTGCCGAGCGATCTGGCGCCGGACTATTACGCCCAGCGCGCCAGCGCCGGCCTGCTCATTACCGAGGCGTCGCAGATCAGCCAGCAGGGCCAGGGCTATCAGGACACCCCCGGGATCTATACCGACGCTCAGGTGGCCGGCTGGCGCAAGGTGACCGACGCGGTGCACGCCAAGGGCGGGCGCATCGTCATCCAGCTGTGGCACGTGGGCCGGGTCTCCCACACGGCGCTGCAGCCGGGCGGGGCGGCGCCGGTGGCGCCATCGGCGCTGCAGGCCGCCACCAAGACCTTTGTGAACAACACCTTCACCGACACCTCTATGCCGCGGGCGCTGGAGATTGGCGAGATCGCCGGCATCGTTGCCGATTATCGCCGGGCGGCGGCCAATGCCATCACAGCCGGCTTCGACGGGGTGGAGGTGCATGCCGCCAATGGCTACCTCATCGACCAGTTCCTGAAGGATGGCGCCAACCAGCGCACCGATGCCTATGGCGGCTCCATCGCCAACCGTAGCCGCTTCCTGCTGGAGGTGATGGATGCGGTGATCGCCGAGATCGGCGCCGCTCGCACCGGCGTGCGCCTGTCGCCGGTGAGCCCGGCCAACGGCATCTCCGACAGCGACCCGCAGGCGCTGTTCAATGTGGTGATCGAAGAGCTGGACAAGCGCCACCCGCTCTATGTGCATGTGGTGGAAGGCGCCACCGGCGGCCCGCGGGATGTGGCGCCGGACTTCTCCTTCGAGGCGCTGCGCCAGCGTTTCGCCGGCCCCTGGATGGTGAACAACGGCTACGACCTTGATCTCGCCACCCGGGTGGTGGCGGAAGGCAAGGCTGATCTGGTGGCGTTCGGCCGCCCCTTCATCTCCAATCCCGATCTGGTGGAGCGGCTGCGCCGCAACGCGCCCCTGAACGAGCTCGACCGCGACACCCTCTATGGCGGCGGCGCCAAGGGCTATACCGATTATCCTGCCCTGGACCCGGTGGCGTGAGCGCCGATCCGCTATGGGGAAATGAGACCGACGGCCGGCGCGTGGTGCCGGTCCGAGGTCTCGACCTCGTTCTGGAGCCCGGCGGCTGGCCCGAGGCGGAGGCATTCCGCAGCGAGATCGACGCCCATTTCGCCCAACGGCGCGCCGTCAATCCGCACCTGTGGAACGGGGCCGTTCTGCTATTGCGCGATTATGAGATGGATGACGGTCACCTGCGGGGCCGATTCCGCCAGACCGATTTCGCCACCTTCCTGTGGTGGCGCGATCGTGGCTGGCCGCAGGACATGCAGGCGCTCAACGCTTTTTCCCTCGCCGCCATCGAGGGGGCGGACGGCGCCTTCCTGATGGGGGTGATGGGTCCCCACACCGCATCCGCCGGCTGCGTCTATTTCCCGGGCGGCACGCCGGACCTCTCCAATGTCACGCCCGCAGGGCAGGTGGATCTGGAGGCGTCGGCCTGGCAGGAACTGCGGGAGGAAACCGGGCTGGGCGCCGCAGATGTGGCGCAGGACCTTGGCTTTGTCGCCGTGTTCGACGGCCCGCGCCTCGCCCTCATGCGACGTCTGGTGCTGCGCCGCCCGGCCGCCGCCGCGGCGGCACAGGTGCGCGACTTCTTGGCCCGCGAGGCGCTGCCGGAACTCACCGACATGATGCTGGTGCGCGGCCCGGGGGATTTTACGCCGCAGATGGCGCCCTTTGCCCTCGCCTATATGCAGGCGCGCTGGGCTGCTGACCGATCCTAACGTCCGGCTTGCCGGCAGCGGCTTATTTCTTGAGCTCGGCCTCGTCCAGCGGGCGGGCGTCGTCGGCGAGCATGATCGGGATGCCGTCGCGGATGGGATAGGCGAGGCGGGCGGCGCGGGAGATGAGTTCCTGGCGCGCGCGATCATATTCCAGCGGCCCCTTGGTGAGGGGGCACACGAGGATCTCCAGGAGCTTGGGATCCACATCCTGGCCGGAGCGCTGGGATTGAGACATGGTCTTCACCTGATCCATCGAGCCGTCGGCCTGCTGCCGACCAGAGGCGGCCCGAGCATAGGGCATCGGGCCGCAAGCGAAAACGGCCCTCCGGGGAGGGCCGTTCGCGATGCGGTCACGCCGCCGCGCGGCGGGGCGAGATGAGCTTGCGGTTCACCAGCACCTCGGCGATCTGAACCGCGTTCAGGGCCGCACCCTTGCGCAGGTTGTCGGAGACGCACCAGAAGTTGATGGCGTTCTCCACCGTCGGATCGTCGCGCAGGCGCGAGATATAGGTGGCGTCCTCGCCGGCCGCCTCGTGGGGGGTGGCATAGCCACCGGGCTCACGGGTATCGACCACCAGGATGCCCGGGGCCTCGCGCAGGATCTTGCGCGCGTCCTCGGCGGACAGCTCCTTCTCGAACTCCACGTTCACCGATTCCGAATGGGAGATGAAGACCGGCACGCGGACACAGGTGGCCGTGAGCTTGATCTTGGGGTCGAGGATCTTCTTGGTCTCGACCACCATCTTCCACTCTTCCTTGGTGGACCCGTCGTCCATGAAGACGTCGATCTGCGGAATGAGGTTGAAGGCGATGCGCTTGGGGAACTTCTTCGGCTCCACCGGATCGGAGACGAAGATGGCCCGGGTCTGGCTGAACAATTCGTCCATGGCGTCCTTGCCGGCGCCGGAGACGGATTGATAGGTGGACACCACCACCCGCTTGATGGTTGCCGCGTCATGCAGCGGCTTCAGCGCCACCACCAGCTGCGCCGTGGAGCAGTTGGGATTGGCGATGATGTTCTTCTTCTTGAAGTCGACGATGGCGTCGGCATTCACCTCGGGCACGATCAGCGGCACGTCGGGGTCGGTGCGCCACTGGGAGGAATTGTCGATGACGACGCATCCCTGGGCACCGATCTTGGGCGCCCATTCCTTCGCCACGGAGCCGCCGGCCGACATCAGGCAGATGTCGGTGTCGGAGAAGTCGTAGGTATCGAGGGCCTTCACCTTCAGGGTTTTGTCGCCGTAAGAAACCTCGGTGCCCTGCGAGCGGCGCGATGCGAGTGCAACCACCTCGTCCGCGGGGAAGCCCCGCTCTTCGAGGATCGAGAGAATCTCTCGGCCCACGTTGCCCGTGGCGCCGACGACGGCGACCTTGTAACCCATGATCTTCCTCGGGATTGCCGGCCTTGGGGCCGGTGAACGCGCCTTGTAAGACGAACGTGCGCGCGTTGCAAATCTACCGAATCAATTAGGAGCGCTGGAGCGCGCTGCAAGGGGGCGATGCGCCGGGCGCTGCGCCGGGCGATGCGCGGGTGCCGTCAGCGCGGGGCTGGGCGGGGCTGCGCAAAGGCCGGCGGTCGCGGCGTTTTCCGGCACCGCTACTGCGCTTTGTGGCGCGATGGCGGTGTTGCCGTGACGCCACGAGGGCGATTTCTCCCACGGGGAACCCTGGCCGCGCACCGACGTTTCCTTGCGCCAGCCGGACAAGTGCCGTAATTCATGGCGAGACGGCAGATGAGCCGTTTGAGGAGGGTTCCATGCGTATCGCGCCGCTTCACACCCTTGCCGCCGCGCTGATGGTCGCGCTCGCGGGTTCGGTCGCGGTCGCCAGCAGCGCCGAGGCGCAGACGCAGCAGACCCAGAAGCGCACCAAGCTGACCATCACCCAGCGCTCGTATCTCGATCCGGGCACCATGGTGAAGCCGGGTTCGCAGCCCTATCTCGATTACGCGCTGCCGCTGAACTACAATTTCCCGAACTACAGCGGCTCGGCCGTCGGCCCGGGCCCCATCACCGGCATCCGCTGGCCGCTGCCCGGTCCGTTCGATCTGCCGGGATACTGAGTTCAGGCGTACCGCTCCGCGTGTCGCAGGGTCGCTCCAGCCAGAGCGGCCCTTTGTTTTGTGCATTTTATACAATTAAAAATTGTTGAATATTTTCTTCACAGAAAAAGAATGACAAATAGCGTGTGCCGCGCCATAACCCCATGGGGTGGCGCGGATCTCCTTGGTCCTCCGGTGCGTCGGTGGCCGCTTTGGCTGGCTGCTCCTCTTGCTTCCTGCTCCTGTCACGCCTGCGGGCTTTCACGAGGAGCGTTTCCCCGAGGGGGCCTTCGCGAGGGGCCCCGGCCGGAGATGTTCGAGCGCACATGTTCCACCGCCTTGCTTCCCGCCCGCGGCGCACGGTCATTCCCGGCCTGCGCCTCTCCCTGGGGCTGACCCTCACCTATCTGGCGCTCATCGTGCTGCTGCCCATCGCGGCGCTGCTGCTGAAGGCGGCGGACGTGGGGTTTGCGCGCTATGTGGCGATCATGACCTCGCCGCGGACCCTCGCCTCGTTCGAAGTCACCATCGCGACGGCGGCGGCGGCCACGCTGTTCAATTGTGTCTATGGCTTGGCGCTCGCCTGGGTGCTGGTGCGCTATGAGTTTCCCGGCAAGCGGCTGCTGGATGCGCTGGTGGATGTGCCCTTCGCCTTGCCCACGGCGGTGGCGGGTCTCGCCCTCACCACGCTGTTCGCCCGCAATGGCTGGTATGGCGCGCCGCTCTCGCTCTGGGGCATCCAGGTGGCCTATGCGCCCGCGGGCATCGCCTGCGCCATGGCATTCACGTCCATCCCGTTCGTGGTGCGCACGGTGCAGCCGGTGCTGGAGGATCTGGAGCCGGAGCTGGAGGAGGCCGCTGCCACCCTTGGCGCCTCCGATGGGCGGATCCTGCGCACGGTGATCCTGCCGGCGCTGTTTCCGGCGTTTCTCGCCGGCGCGTCACTGGCCTTTGCCCGCTCGCTCGGGGAGTTCGGGGCGGTGGTGTTCATCGCCGGCAACCAGCCGTTTCGCACCGAGATCGTCGCGCTGCTCACCTATATCCGGCTCGAGGAATATGACTATCCGGCAGCGGCGGCCATCGCGGCGACCCTTCTGGGGTTGGCCTTCCTGATGTTGCTCTTGGTCAATCTGATCCAGGCCTGGCACCAGCGCCACAGCATCGGGGAGGCCTGAGATGGCGCGGCGCATCAATCGCTATCGGGTGCGCGTCGGCGATCAGCCGGCGGTGGCTTTCACCCTCACCGGCGCCGTGCTGCTGGTGACGGCTCTGGTGTTGATCGCGCCGCTGGGCGTCATCTTCGTGGAAGCGTTCCGGCGCGGGCTTACCCCTTATGGCGAAGCCCTGGTGCGTCCCGATACGCTGCACGCCATGGGGCTCACCGTCTTCGCGGCGCTGGTCTGCGTGCCCGTCAATGTGGGGTTCGGCATTGCCGCCGCATGGGCGGTCACCAAGTTCACCTTTCCCGGGCGCAGCCTGCTGCTGGCGCTGGTGGAGCTGCCCTTCTCCATCTCGCCCATCATCGCCGGCGTCGCCTATCTGTTCGTCTACGGCGCCCAGGGCCTGCTGGGGCCGTTCCTCGCCGCCCATGACATCAAGATCATGTTCGCCGTGCCGGCCATCATCCTTGCCAGCCTGTTCGTGACGGCGCCGTTCGTGGTGCGCGAGCTGGTGCCGCTGATGATGGCCCAGGGGCGAGACGAGGAGGAGGCGGCGGCGAGCCTGGGTGCCTCCGGCTTCCAGATCCTGCGGCTGGTCACCCTGCCCAATGTGCGGCTGGCACTGCTCTATGGCGCGGCGCTGTGCAATGCCCGGGTCATGGGGGAATTCGGCGCGGTCTCGGTGGTGTCGGGCAACATCCGCGGGCAGACATCGACCCTGCCGCTGCAGATCGAGCTGCTGTACCAGGACAGTCAAGTGGTGGCGGCCTTTGCCGCGGCCACGGTGCTGGTGGGGGTGGCGCTGTTCACCCTGGTGGCGAAATACCTGATTGAGCGGGCGGAGAAGAAACGCGGCGAGCGCCCGACAGACCTTGCGGCCTGATCCCTCGTGGGGATAGAGGCTTCGGCCTTTCGGCCGGCGCGCTCAGGTGCGCGGCGCCGGCAGGGTGAGGCCCGGTGCGGGGGCGGCCGGGCTGGCGCCGGTCTTCTTGAGGTCGCGCCGCGCCTGGCGGGCTTCACGCCGGAAGCGGCCCTGCCGCAGCCAGGTCACCAACCCACCCAGCACCACGCCGAGAATCAGGGCGCCGAAGATCACCGCATAGAGCGGCACCGTCATGGAGAGCACGGGCGCGCTGGGCGAGAAGGGATCGAGCGAAACCAGCACTTCGCGGCGATTGGCCACCGCCAGGGCGATGACCAGGATCGACACGGGCAGGCCGATGAGAAGGGACACGAACCGCCGCACGGCTGTTTACTTTCCGGTGTTGAGACGCTCGCGCATCTCCTTGCCAGTCTTGAAATAAGGCACCGTCTTTTCGCTCACTTCCACCTGCTTGCCGGTGCGCGGGTTGCGGCCGACGCGGGCGTCGCGCTTCTTGACGGAGAAGGCGCCGAAACCGCGCAGCTCGACGCGGTCACCCCGCTCGAGGGCCGAGACGATCTGCTCCAGGATGGCGTTGACGATGTTCTCAACATCCCGCTGATACAGGTGCGGGTTGGCTTCGGCAATTTTCTGGACGAGTTCCGACTTGATCATGATGGCTCTGGTTCCCCTCACGACCGAACCGCCGGGA
Organism: Xanthobacter sp. NM-25; assembly: GCF_022138605.1. GTDB lineage: Bacteria > Pseudomonadota > Alphaproteobacteria > Rhizobiales > Xanthobacteraceae > Xanthobacter. The sequence continues at coordinate 177,690 of NZ_JACBFS010000007.1, read as the reverse complement.
GCGGTGGACAGGCTGACGGCGGCGGTTGTCGCCTCCAGCCTCGATCTTGTGAAAATTCGCAACCCCTGAGAGGGGGTTGGGTCCCCGGTTATCTGTCGGCCGGAGGGTGCCAGAGGGCCAGCAAGCCGTCAAGTTGACTACGCTCAAGGGCCCCCTGGGTCGCTGCTGACAGCACAATTCCAAGTTGTGGTAATCCCACAGCGTCCAGTGCGCCACGGGCCATGCCGAGCAGCCAGCCGAACTCGGTATCGAGCTCCCGGGTCCGCCAGGTGCGCACGCGCATGTTCTCGGGAACCCCCTTCTCGCGGGAGAGCCAGGCACGGGCGGTGCGGTCGTCGCCGATTTCGTCCACCAGCTGCAGCGGCAGGGCCATGTGGCCGGTGAAGATCCGGCCGTCGGAAACGGCGGCGAGCTTGGCGTCGGAGAGCCTGCGGCGTTCGCCCACCAGGCCCTTGAACCAGTCGTAGCTGTCCACCACCAGGGCGTCGATGGCGGCCCGGGCTTCCGGGGTGGTGGGGGTATAAGGGTTGGGCGAGGCCTTGAGCGGGGAGGACTTGATGTCCTCCATGGTGACGCCCACCGTCTTCAGGAGCTCGGTGACGTTGGGAAACTGGTAGATCACCCCCACCGAGCCGACGATGGCGTTGCGCCGCGCGACGATATGGTCGGCGCCGAGGGCGGCGATATACGCGCCCGAGGCGGCCACGCCTTCCACCATGGCCACCACCGGCTTCTTGGCGGCGAGGCGCCGCAGCGCGTCATAAAGCTGTTCGGAGCCGGTCACCGTGCCGCCGGGGCTGTCGATGGAGAGAATCACCGCCCGCGCGCCCGAGCGGCCGATCTCGTCGAGCATTTCCACCCGCTCGCGATCGTTGCGGATGAGGCCGCCGATCACCACCCGCGCCACGTGGGGCCCGCCGGTGGAAACCTTGTCGGAGACCGCGTAGCCGACCCCCGCCGCGATCGCCCCCACCACCGCCAGCACGCCCAGCGTGCGCCAGAAGGTGACTTTGCGCCGCAATCTGCGGCGTTCGACGATCTGGTCGGCGTCGAGGGACATCAAAGCCTCCGTGAGTCACCGCCCCGGGCGGTCGTCGGCGCACTTAAGGTTCTGGCGGGGAGGTTGGCAAGGCATCCGGCGCTCTTTGCCGGCGCAGCGGCGATGGCGTGGCGCTACCACGCCTCGTGCAGGGGCAGCTGCCGACGCCACTCGCCAATGCGGCGCAGGGTGCCGGGGGTGGTGCCGTCCGGCAGGGCGTCGAAGGGGAAATAGCCGATCTCGCGGATTTCGAGATTGGGGGCGGGCGGGGGGCCGGCCGTCACTCGGGCGCGAAAGCACACCACATGATCGCGCCCGCCCACCCGGGGATTGAAGAACACGCCGTGCAGCAGCAGCGGCCCGTCCACCACGGCGTGGGTTTCCTCCATCAGCTCGCGATGGGCGGCGGCGGCCGCGCTTTCACCCGCATCCACCCCGCCGCCGGGCAGGTGCCAGCCGGGCGTGTAGCCGTGCCGCACCAGCAGCAGCCGGTCGTCGGCGTCGGTGGCGAGCACGCGCACGCCGAGGGTGAGGCCGTGGCGCATGCGGCGCAGCCAGGGCAGCAGCGGCAGCATGGCGCGTCTCCTTCCGCCGCGGCTCGGCCGCGTCAGGCGGCGGGCTTCAGCGCCGCCAGCTCGCCGGGCAGGGCATAGGCCCAGCCGCTGATGGAGCCGGCACCCAGGCACACCACATAATCTCCCGGCTTGGCGAGGCCGGCCACCAGTCCCGCCAGCGCCTCCGGTCCCGGCAGGGCGATGACCGAGCGGTGGCCGTGGGCGACGAGCCCCTCCACCAGATGGTCACGATCCACCCCGGGAATGGGCGCCTCGCCAGCGGCATAGACCGGGGCGACGATGACGTGGTCGGCGTCGTTGAAGCAGGTGCAGAATTCGTCGAACAGGCTCTGCAGGCGCGAATAGCGGTGCGGCTGCACCACGGCGATCACCTGACCCTCGCTGGCGCCGCGGGCCGCGCGCAGCACTGCGGCGATCTCCACCGGGTGGTGGCCGTAGTCATCGAAGATGGTGACGCCGTTCCAATCGCCGGTATGGGTGAAGCGGCGCTTCACGCCACCGAACCCGGCCAGCGCCTCGACGATCTGGGCATCGGACACGCCCAGCTCACGGGCCACCGCGATGGCGGCGGTGGCGTTCAGCGCATTGTGCTTGCCGGGCATGGGCAGGCGCAGGCCGGTGATCTCGTGGGTGACCGCGCCGGAGCGGTCGCGGAACACCACGCCAAACTTGGTGATGCCGCCCTTGAGGTCCACGTCCACCAGCCGCACGTCGGCCTGGGGGTTCTCGCCATAGGTGATGACGCGGCGGTCCTCGATGCGGCCCACCAGCGCCTGCACCACCGGATGGTCGATGCACATCACCGCGAAGCCGTAGAAGGGCAGGTTCTCCACGAAGGTCTCGAACGCTTCCTGCACCTTCTCGAAGGTCTTGAAGTGGTCGAGATGCTCGGGGTCCACATTGGTGACGATGGCCACCTCGGTGGGCAGCTTGAGGAAGGTGCCGTCGCTTTCGTCGGCCTCCACCACCATCCATTCGCCACCACCCCAGCGGGCGTTGGTGCCATAGGCGTTGATGATGCCACCATTGATGACCGTGGGGTCGAGGTCGCCGGCGTCCAGCAGGGTGGCCACCAGCGAGGTGGTGGTGGTCTTGCCGTGGGTGCCGGCAACGGCGACGCAGCTCTTCAGCCGCATCAGCTCGGCCAGCATCTCGGCGCGACGCACCACCGGCAGGCGCCGGGCCCGCGCCGCCGCCAGCTCGGGATTATCGCGCTTGATGGCGGAGGAAACCACCACCACGGCGGCGGTCTCCACATGGGCCGCATCATGGCCGATGCTGACGGTGATGCCCAGCTCGCGCAGGCGCTTCACATTGGCGTTCTCCGCCGCGTCGGAGCCCTGCACGGTGTAGCCGAGATTGTGGAGCACCTCGGCGATGCCGCTCATGCCGATGCCGCCGATGCCAACGAAATGGATGGGGCCGAGCGCTGCCGGCAGCTTCATGAGCGTGGTCCTTGAAAAGTTGCGGCCGTGCCCCCGTCGGCCAGATGTTGGGTGAGGTCGCCGAGGCGTTCGGCGGCGTCCAGCACGCCGGCGCTTCTGGCGCGCGCGGCCATCTGCGTCAATGTCTGCGGGTCGGCGGCGAGCCGCGTGAGCTCCTCGCTGAGCCGCTCGGGGGTGAATTCCAGCTGCCGCAGCACCAGCGCCGCACCGATTTCGGCGAGGCTGCGGGCGTTGGCGGCCTGGTCCTGGTCCAGCGCATGGGGTAGCGGCACCAGGATCGACGGCCGGCCGATGGCCGCCAGCTCCGCCACCGTTCCGGCGCCGGAGCGGGAGATGACCAGATGGGCGTGCGCCATGCGGGCGGGCAGATCGTCGAAGAAGGGGGCGAGCTCCGTCTTCAGATGGAGATCGCCATAGACGTCGCGCACCCGGGCCATGTCCTCGGCGCGGGTCTGCTGGGTCAGCTGCAACCGGGCGCGAACCTCACGAGGCAGGTGGGCCAGCGCGTCGGGCACCACGTCTGACATGACGCGGGCGCCCTGGCTGCCGCCGAACACCAGCACCTTCAGCGGGCCGTCGGCCGCCGGTTCATCATAGGGCTCGGCGGCGGCGGCGATGGCGGCGGGGCGCAGCGGATTGCTGGTCCACACCGCCTTGGCGGCGAGCACCGGATCGGTCTTGGTGAGGCCGGGGAAGCCGGTGGCGATGGCGGTGACGCGGCGCGCCAGCAGCCGGTTGGCACGGCCCATGACCCCATTGGCTTCGTGGATGAGGGTGGGAATGCCCATGAGCGAGGCGGCAAGCAGCGGCGGCAATGAGGGGTAGCCGCCGAACCCCACCACCACCGCCGGCTTCAGCCGCCGCATCAGCGCCAGCCCCGAAATGAGACCCGAGGCGAGGGTGAGGCCCGCCTTCGCCAGGGCCACGGGCGAGCGCCCGCGCACCGTATCGGCAGGCAGCACATGCAGCTGCCGGGCGGGGAAGCTCGTGGCATAGCGCGCCGCCCGCTCGTCGGTGGCGAGATCCACCATGCAGCCGCGGGCGGTCAGCACGGCGGCCAGCGCCTCGGCGGGGAACAGATGGCCGCCGGTGCCCCCGGCGGCGAGAAGAACGAGCTTGGTCACGGCGCTCTCTTGTTCCGTGTTCGCGACGCCAATAAGGCGGCGCTGGTCATGCCGGGGAAGGGGCGCCCTCGGCGGGGCCGCCATAGGGCGCGGCGGTTTTGGGGGTGGCGCGCGGCGTGCCGGTGAGCTGGCGCGGCTCGCTCAGCGCCGCCAGCGCCGCTGCCCCCGGGCGCTTGCGGGAGAGGGCGATGAGCATGCCCATGCCGAATGCCAGCGAGATCAGCGAGGAGCCGCCATAGGAGATGAAGGGCAGCGTCATGCCCTTGGCCGGCGCGATATGCACGTTGACCGCCATGTTGATGGAGGCCTGCAGGCCGAACAGCAGGGCGAGGCCGGTGACGGCGAAGCGGGCGAAGGGATCGGTCTCGTGCTGGGCGCGGTTGAGCGCGCGCAGGATGATGAAGGCGAACAGCGTCAGGATGATCAGGCACAGGATGATGCCGAACTCCTCGCCCGCCACCGCGAACACGAAGTCGGTGTGGCCGTCCGGCAGCAGGCGCTTCATGGTGCCCTCGCCCGGGCCCTGGCCGAACCAGCCGCCGTTGCGGAAGGAATTCAGCGCCGCGTCGATCTGGTAGGTGTCGCCGGATTCCGGATTGAGGAAGCGGCTGATGCGCTTGTGCACGTGGGAGACGGTGAAATAGGCGATGGTGCCGCCGCCGATGCCGACCCCGACCAAGCCGAACATCCAGATCCAGCGCAGGCCGGAGATGAAGAAGAGCGAGCCCCACACCAGGGAGATGAGCAGGCTCTGGCCGAAATCCGGCTGCTTCACCAGCGGGCCCAGCACCAGGGCGAGCAGGCCGATGGCCAGCAGCTGCGCCGGCATCTCCGGTCGCTTGGTGCTTTCCGAGAACAGCCAGGCGGCGAGGATGACGAAGGCCGGCTTGATGAATTCGGACGGCTGCACGGTGATGCCGGCGACGGTGAGCCAGCGCCGGGCGCCTTTCACCTCCGGGCCGATCACCAAGGTCGCAAGCAGCAGCACGAAGAAGATGGCGAACACCACCATGCACACCCGCCGGATGGAGCGCGGCGAGAGGAAGGAGGTGGCGAGCATCACGAACGCGGCAGGGATGAGGAACATCACCTGCCGATTCACGAAGTGGAACGGGTCATCGATGCCGATGCGCGCCGCCACGGCGGGGCTGGCGGCCAGGCACAGGATGATGCCGATGACCATCAAAGTGAACAGGCCGGCCAGAAGGGCCCGGTCCACCGTCCACCACCATTCGCTCAGCACGGTGCGATCGGCGCGCGACATCATGGGACGCATACTCCACGCGAGAACATGGGCCGCACAGTGAGGGAAGACGGTTGACGCCGGATTAAGGCCATGGGTCCGCCTCGCGGAAGCGGCCCGTCGCCCCTATCTTTCCCGGGTGGCACAGGCGAAACGAGCGGGCGTGCGCGCCCTTCCCGAACCCTTCCGGCGCTGGTTCGAGGCGCGCGGCTGGGCGCCCCGCGTGCATCAGCTCGATCTGGTGGCGGCGGCGCGGGCCGGTCGCTCGGTGCTGCTGATCGCCCCCACCGGCGCCGGCAAGACCCTGGCCGGCTTCCTGCCCACTCTGCTGGAGCTGGCCGATGGGCGCGAAGGCCGTGCCGCCCGCGCGGCGCGCCGATCCGGGGATGAGGCGCCGCCTCCCGCCGATGGCGCCGCCGTTCCGTTCGCCCGCTGGGCCAGCGCCGCCTCGGTCTCGCCGCTGCACACGCTTTATATCTCGCCGCTGAAGGCGCTGGCGGTGGACATCGCCCGCAATCTCGAAACCCCCATCGCGGAGATGGGCCTGCCGATCCGGGTGGAGACCCGCACCGGTGATACGCCAGCATCGCGCCGCCAGCGCCAGCGGCATGATCCCCCGGACATCCTGCTCACCACGCCGGAGCAGATCTCGCTGCTGCTGGCCTCGAAGGATGCGGAAACCCTGTTCGCCGGCCTCAAGCGGGTGGTGCTGGACGAGCTCCACGCCCTCGTCACCTCCAAGCGCGGCGATCTTCTGGCTCTGGCCCTCGCGCGGCTGCGGGCCATCGCGCCGGGGCTGCAATGCGTCGGCCTCTCCGCCACCGTGGCGGAACCCGATGATCTGCGCCGCTATCTGGTGCCCCAAAGGGCCGATGTGCCTTTGGCCGAGCTGGTGGTGGCCAAGGGCGGCGCCGCGCCGGACGTGGCCCTGCTGGAAGCCGACGGCCCCATTCCCTGGGCCAGCCACATGGCCGACCATGCGGTGCCGGACATCTATGCGGCCATCAAGGCGAGCGGCCTCTCGTTGGTGTTCGTGAACACGCGGCGGCAGGCGGAATTCCTGTTCCAGGAGCTGTGGCGCATCAACGACGACAATCTGCCCATCGCTTTGCACCACGGCTCACTGGCGGTGGACCAGCGCCGCAAGGTGGAGGCGGCCATGGCGGCGGGCCGGCTGAAGGCGGTGGTGGCCACCTCCTCCCTTGATCTCGGCATCGACTGGGGCGATGTGGATCTCGTCATTAATGTGGGCGCGCCCAAGGGGTCCTCGCGCCTGCTCCAGCGCATCGGCCGCGCCAATCATCGGCTGGATGAGCCCTCCCGCGCGGTGCTGGTGCCGGCCAACCGGTTCGAGGTGCTGGAATGCCGGGCGGCGCTGGAGGCGGTGCGGGCGGGCGCCCAGGATACCCCACCGGAGCGGGTGGGCGCTCTCGACGTGCTAGCCCAGCACGTGCTTGGCATGGCCTGCGCGGCGCCGTTCGATGCCGACGCTCTGTTCGCCGAGGTGGTGAGCGCCGCCCCCTATCGCGACCTGTCGCGGGCGGATTTCGATGCGGTGCTCGATTTCGTCGCCACCGGCGGCTACGCCCTGCGCGCCTACGAGCGCTTCGCCAAGATCCGCCGCACCAAGGATGGCCTGTGGCGGGTGGCCAACCCCATGATTGCCCAGGCCTACCGGCTGAATGTGGGTACCATCGTCGAAAGCCCGATGATCAAGATCCGCCTGGTCTCGGCCCGCGGCGCCGCCAAGAGCGGGGTGGCCGGGCGAGTGCGCTGGGGCGGCCGGGTGTTGGGGGAGGTGGAGGAATATTTCATCGAGACCCTGACGCCGGGCGACACCTTCGTGTTCGCCGGCGAAATCCTGCGCTACGAGGCCATGGTGGAGGACGAGGCCTATGTGGCCCGCGCCAGTGCCACCGAGCCCAAGGTGCCGGCCTATGCGGGCGGCAAGTTTCCCCTCTCCACCTTCCTCGCCGCCGGGGTGCGGGCGCTGCTGGCGAGCCCGCAGCGGTGGGGGGATCTGCCGGCGCCGGTGCGCGAATGGCTGGAGCTGCAGCGCCTGCGCTCCCGCCTGCCGGGCCGCGACGATCTCCTGGTGGAGACCTTCGAGCGGGGCGGGCGGCATTATCTCGTGACCTATCCGTTCGAGGGCCGCCTCGCCCACCAGACCCTCGGCATGCTGTTGACCCGGCGTCTGGAGCGGGCCCGGCTGCGGCCTTTGGGCTTCACTGCCAACGATTATGCCCTCGGCATCTATGGGGTGGGCGACATGGGCCTCGCCTTGCGCCAGGGGCGGCTTTCGCTGGCGGAGCTGTTCGACGAGGACATGCTGGGGGATGATCTGGAAGCCTGGCTCGACGAGAGCAGCCTGATGAAGCGCACCTTCCGCTATTGCGCGGTCATCGCCGGGCTGATCGAGCGGCGCTTTCCCGGCAAGGAGAAGAATGCCCGGCAGGTCACCATGTCCACCGACCTCGTCTACGACGTCCTGCGCCGCCACCAGCCCGATCATCTGCTGCTGCGCGCGGCGCGGGCCGATGCCGCCACCGGGCTCCTCGACGTGAAGCGCCTCGCCGAGATGCTGGCCCGCATCAAGGGCCACATCGTCCACCAGCCGCTGGACCGCGTCTCGCCTTTGTCGGTGCCGGTGCTGCTGGAAATCGGCCGCGAAGGCGTGGGCGGCGACGCCGAGGACGCCCTGCTTGCCGAAGCCGAAGAGGAACTGGTGAGGGCGGCGATGGGGGAAGCCTAGACCGCCTCCACCTTCAGCACCGCGCCGTCGGCGGCCACCACTTTCACGTCGTGGCCGGCGGCGGTGTCGGGGCCGGTGACGCGCCAGACGGTGTCGTCGATGCGCACCCGGCCGATGCCGCTGATGATGGGCTCGTCCAAAGTGAACACCCGGCCCACGTAGCCGTCTGCCCGGCGGTTCAGGAATGGCCGGTCAGAGGCCTTGTCGGGGCTGGGGGAGACCTTGCGGCCCACCAGCACCGCCACCACCGCCAAGGCGGCGAAGACCAGCACCTGGGCCTGCCAGGAGAAGGCGAGCACCGGGCTCTGCCACGCCAGGTCCACCAGATAGGTGAGAGCGCCGGTGAGGAGGGCGGCGAGGCCCAGCCAGACCAGGAAGGTGCCGGGGGCGGCGATCTCCGCCACCAGCAGCACCCCGCCCAGCACGAACCAGGCCCAGGGCCCGAGATCGGAGAGAGGGCCCATCACGCGGCCGGCGGCGTGAGGGGGCCGGTGGCGCGGCGGTTGCCGGTAGGGCGCGGCGGCTCGCCGCCGAAGGCGCTGCGGGTCAGCTCGCCGATGCCGGCGAGGGAGGAGAGGAGCGCCGTGCCTTCATAAGGCATCAACACCACTTTCTGGTTGGGGGCGGCGCCCAGGGTCTCGAACGCCTTCACGTATTTCTCGGCGATATAATAGTTGAGCGCCGCCGGATCGCCGCTCGCCACGGCGGCGGAGAGCATCTCGGTGGCGCGGGCATCGGCCTCGGCCAGGCGCTCACGCGCCTCGGCGTCGCGGAAGGCGGCTTCGCGGCGGCCTTCCGCCTGCAGGATCTGGCCCTGCTTCTGGCCTTCCGCCTTGAGGATCTCCGATTGCCGGAGGCCCTCCGCCTCCAGGATGGCGGCGCGCTTCTCGCGTTCCGCCTTCATCTGCCGCGCCATGGCATTCACCAGATCGGTGGGGGGCACGATGTCCTTGATCTCGATGCGGTTGATCTTGATGCCCCAGGGTGAGGCGGCGGCATCCACCACCGCCAGCAGCCGCACGTTGATCTCGTCGCGGTGGGACAAAAGCTGGTCGAGGTCCATGCCACCCATCACCGTGCGGATATTGGTCATGGTCAAGGCCAGGATGGCGGTGTCGAGCCGGGCCACCTCATAGGAGGCCTTGGCCGCGTCGAACACCTGGAAGAAGGCCACCCCATCCACCGAGACCGTGGCATTGTCCTTGGTGATGACCTCCTGGGTGGGCACGTCCAGCACCTGCTCCATCACGTTCACCTTGTTGCCGATGCGGTCGATGAACGGAACGATGAGGTTGAGGCCGGGATAGAGGGTCTTGGTGTAGCGGCGGAAGCGCTCGACGGTATATTCGTAGCCCTGCGGCACCGTCTTCACCCCGGCGAAGACGATGGCGATGGCCAGCACCAGAAGCACGATCACAAAGAGGTTCGGGCCGACGACGAGCATGGTCTTATCCTTTGGTCCGTCTCTTGACATGAGTCCTGCGGCCGGTTCTTCGGCCGCTGCCCGTGACCCCCGCAGCCGGCCTGGGCCGGCCCGCGCATAAGGACATGGGCGTCGTGCCGCTGCAACCCGGAGGGAACGAAGCGCGATCCGCCGATGTCTCGCGATTCGCGCCCGTTTTGTTCCCGTTCACCCCCGATGCGGTCTGCGGGGCGTCCCGGATCGGGACATGTCCTCAGTCCGGCAGCACCGCGAAGCGCAGCAGGATGGTGCGTTGCAGGGGGCTGAAATTGTCGTCGGACACCAGTGTCAGCAGGGTCTCGCCGGCGGCGTTGGTGGTGGCGGCGAGGCCTTCCATGTTGTCGATGTCATAACCGCCGTCGAAGGTGCCGAGCACGGTGCCGGTGAGCACCGCGCCGGGCGTCACATCCTTCAGCGCAAACCGGCGGATCTGCATCAGCACCCCGGTGGTGATGGAGAAGTGCCGTTCCAGCAGATAGAAGCTGCCATCGGGCGCCACCGCCATGTCGGTGGCGTTAAACGGCCCGCTCTTGGTGATGGTGAAGGCGCCGGGCTGCGGCCCGCCGATGATGAAGCCGGGCAGGTCGCCGCCCTTCTCGAACCCCTCCTCGCCGATACCGATGAGCGCACCCTTGAGCGGGCCGGCGGGGACATAGGCGAGGCTTTCCAGGCCCACATTGGTGCGCAGCCGGCGCACCGCCGCGGGCGCCTGCACCCGCGTGCCGTGGGCACTGAGGGGATCGCGCGGATAGCGCCACACCTCGTTGATGGTCTCCATGCCCACATAGACCGCATCCGGGGCCACCGCGAGGGATTCGGAATCGCCACGGCCGCGCTGGGCCTGCAGGCGGCCGGCGTCATCCTGGAGGGCGGCGGCGGTGACATCGGAGAGGCCGGTGGGGCGATCGCCGTCGACATCGAGCCGGCCGGAGAGGAACACGCCGGCATCGGTGACCGCCAGGAAGCGGTTGTCGGCAGTAAGATGGAAGCCGGAAATGCCGCCGAACGCGGGATAGGTCGAGTGCAGCACCAGCCCGCCGCGAAAGGCGAGCGCGCCGAAACGGGTGCGCTCGTCATCGAGCTTGAAGCGGGTGATGGGGCTGGCGGTGACGGTGAGCGGCTCGGGCCGCTCCGGCAGCGTGGTGGGCTTCGAGATCGCGGTCTCGATCACCACCCCGGCGCCGACCGCCAGCGTCAGCACTCCGGCGGCGATGAGGCTGATGAGCCGTCGGAATGAGGGGCGAGGGGCGTCGCGCCGGGTCAATGCATCCGCCGGCCCGGCTGCGCGGGAGCGGCCTTCTCCTCGAACAGCTCGGCCAGCTTCTCGGTCATCACACCGCCCAGCTCCTCGGCGTCGACGATGGTCACCGCGCGGCGATAGTAGCGGGTGACGTCATGGCCGATGCCGATGGCGATCAGCTCCACCGGGGAATGGGTCTCGATCTCGGAGATGATGTGGCGCAGGTGCCGCTCCAGATAGTTGCCGGCATTGACCGAGAGAGTGGAATCATCCACCGGCGCGCCGTCGGAGATCATCATCAGGATGCGCCGCGCCTCGGGGCGGACCAGCAGGCGCTGGTGGGCCCAGTCGAGGGCCTCGCCGTCGATATTCTCCTTCAGCAGGCCTTCGCGCATCATCAGGCCCAGATTGCGCCGGGCCCGCCGCCAGGGGGCGTCGGCGGCCTTGTAGATGATGTGCCGCAGATCATTCAGCCGGCCGGGATGGGCCGGCTTGCCGGCGGCCAGCCACGCCTCGCGGGATTGGCCGCCCTTCCAGGCGCGGGTGGTGAAGCCCAGCACCTCCACTTTCACGCCGCAGCGCTCCAGCGTCCGCGCCAGGATGTCGGCGCAGGTGGCGGCCACCGTGATGGGCCGCCCGCGCATGGAGCCGGAATTGTCGATGAGCAGCGTCACCACCGTGTCGCGGAAATCGGTGTCGCGCTCGCGCTTGAACGACAAAGCGGCGGTGGGGTCGGTGACCACGCGGGAGAGGCGGGCGGGATCGAGCACGCCTTCTTCCAGGTCGAATTCCCAGGCCCGGTTCTGCTGCGCCAGAAGCCGCCGTTGCAGCCGGTTGGCGAGCCGCGCCACCACCCCCTGCAGATGGGAGATCTGCTTGTCCAGATAGGCCCGCAGGCGGGTCAGCTCTTCCGGGTCGCACAGATCCTCGGCCGCCACCTCCTCATCGAACTTGGTGGTGAAGGCGTGGTATTCCGGTCCGCGATTGTCGTGGGTGGCCGGCGGCCGGGGCTGCCAGGGTTCGGCCGCCTCCTCGCTATCACCGGGCTCGGTGCCCTCGGGCATGTCGTCGGGCGGGGCGGCCTCGGCATCCACCTCGCCGAGCGGCAGTTCTTCCTCCGAGAGCTGGGCGTCGGCCTCGGTGCTGCCCTGCTGGCTCTGGTCCTGCTTGGATTCGCCCTCTTCGCCGGCTTCCTCTTCGGGGCCGCCGTCGCTCTCGTTGTCCTCACTCTCGGTGTCGGCGTCGAAGTCGGCATCCTCTCCCATGTCGAGGGACGAGAGGATGTGGCGCGCGATCTCGCCAAAATGCTTCTGGTTGTCGATGGAGGCGAGCAGGCGGGCGAGATCATCACCGGCCCGATCCTCGATATGGGATCGCCAGACATCCACCAGGTTGCGCGCTTCGCGGGGCGGGGCCTCGCCGGTCAGGCGCTCGCGCACCATCAGCGCGATGGCCTCCTCGATGGGAGCCTGGGCGCGATCGGTGATATCGGCGTAATTGGCCTTGTGGTAGCGGTCCGCCAGCATGGCGGAGATGTTGGTCTTGGTGCCCGGCATGCGGTTGGAGCCCAGCGCTTCCACCCGCGCCTGCTCCACGGCCTCGAAGATGGCGCGGGCGGTGTCGCCGGTGGGCAGCATCTTGCGATGCACCGCCGCGTCGTGACAGGCAAGGCGCAGCGCCATGGAATCCGCCTGGCCGCGCACGACGGCGGCGTCATGGACGGTGAAGCGCCGCGGCGGCTCCGGCAGGCGCACCCTGTCGGGACCGAGGGACGGGCGCTCGGCGGTGAAGGTCACCTCGAACTCGCCTACCCCGGCGATGGCCTTGAAGCATCCGGTGATCGCGCGCTTGAACGGCTCGACGGGCGCTTCCTGGGGCGCCTTTCCAGGCGTGCGGTTGGTGGGGGCCATGGTGCCGGTCTCTCAAAGCGACGCGAGGAACGGTGCCGGGACGGCCGGCACCGCGGACAAGGAGGCGGCCACCCGCGGCGGCCGCCGGAACGCCCTCAGGACAGAGCGACGTTGACGGTGCTTTCCAGCAGTTCCTGACCAAAGCAGCGCTGGTAGAACTCGGCCACCAGCGGCCGCTCCAGCTCATCGCACTTGTTGAGGAAGGTGACCCGGAGCGCGAAGGCGAGATCCTTGAAGATGTCCGCATTCTCGGCCCAGGTGATGACCGTGCGAGGGCTCATCACCGTGGAGAGGTCCCCGTTGATGAACGCCTGGCGGGTGAGATCGGCGAGCCGCACCATGCGGTTGACCGTGTCGCGGCCCTCGGCGGTCTGGAAGTGCTTGGCCTTGGCCAGCACGATGGCCACCTCGTGGTCATGGGCCAGGTAGTTCAGGGTGGTGACGATGGACCAGCGGTCCATCTGCGCCTGGTTGATCTGCTGGGTGCCGTGATAAAGGCCGGTGGTGTCGCCGAGGCCGATGGTGTTGGCGGTGGCGAACAGCCGGAAGGCGGGGTGGGGGCGGATGACCCGGCTCTGGTCGAGCAAGGTGAGGCGGCCGGAGGATTCCAGCACGCGCTGGATCACGAACATCACGTCCGGCCGGCCGGCGTCATATTCGTCGAACACCAGAGCGATGTTGTTCTGGTAGGCCCAGGGCAGGATGCCGTCGCGGAACTCGGTCACCTGCAGCCCGTCCTTCACCACGATGGCGTCCTTGCCGATCAGGTCGATGCGGGAGATGTGGCTGTCGAGGTTGATGCGCACGCACGGCCAGTTGAGGCGGGCCGCCACCTGCTCCACATGGGTGGACTTGCCGGTGCCGTGATAGCCGGTGACCATCACCCGCCGGTTGTGGGCGAAGCCGGCCAGGATGGCGAGGGTGGTGGGGCGATCGAACAGATAGTCCGGGTCGAGATCGGGCACGTGCTCGTTGGGCTCGGAATAGGCCGGTACTTCCATGTCGATGTCGATGCCGAAGGTCTGGCGCACCGAGACTTTCATGTCCGGGGTGGGGGCAAGGGTTTCGGTGCCGCTCATAACTCCTCCGTGGGCGCATCCCGCGCCCTTCGTGCCTGAATGGTTCGCCGCTGGATTCGCCCAAGCAAAGCCGCGGCCACAAGAAAAATCAAACGCCCCTTGGTGGGCTCAATGCCGGCGGAAGGTCAACAAAATCCCGCCTGCTTGAGGTTGGTATAGGCCTGGATGACGCTGCGCAGCCGGTCCTCGGAGGAACGGTCACCGCCATTGGCATCGGGGTGGTGCTTCTTCACCAGCTCCTTGTAGCGGGCCTTGATCTCGTCCGCGCCGGCGGACATTTCGAGGCCCATCACCTCCAGCGCCCGGCGCTCGGTGGTGCGCACCACGCGGCCCTCGGCCTCCTCGCGCTCGGGCCGGAAGGTGCGGCCCATCTCGGCGCCGAAGCCGAACGGATCGCCCACGCCCTCATGGAAATCGCCGCGCGGGGTGGCCCCCTCGTCGCCGGCCGCGGCGCCACCGGCCCCCTTGCTGCCCATGCGCCAGGTGGGGCGGTGGCCGGTCAGCGCATCCTTCTGATAGGCGTACACCGCATCGTCGGTCATGCCCGCGAAATAGTTGTACGACTGGTTGTACTGCTTCACGTGGTCGAGGCAGTAATGCCAGTATTGCCCTTCCTGCTGACGCCCCTTCGGCGCGCGGTGAGTCGCCGGCGCTCCGCAGCCCGGCCACTGGCAGCAGGTCTGTTCCGGCTCGCGCGCGCGGGTGGCGGCGGGCTTCACGCGGATGCGGTCGAAGAGCGGAGAGTTGAGCTTCATGACAGGGCAATTATGAGCGCCGTGCGGCAGCGCGGCAAGGATACGGCACAGATACGCGGCGACGCGACGAGGGCTCCCGATACCGCAGGTACGGCACCGGAAACGCGACGGCCCCCCCCCCGGCAGACAGCCGTTCCGCACCGCAGGGGGCAGGATAGGCGCGCCGGAATAACGCTTATATAATGGCAGGGTCCGGCAGGTGCCATGGTTGAGCTTGTTCTGGTGAGCTGGCCATGGCGCGCGGCCTGCACGGTGACGCTTCTCTTTTCAGAGCACGGTTTTCATCATGTCCAATGCCTCACTTTCCGCCATTCGTGACAGCCTCGAAGCCGGCCTTCGTCCCCTGGCCCTCGATCTGGAGGACGAAAGCCACAAGCATGCCGGCCATGCCGGCGTGATGCATGATCACAAGGGGGCCCATCGCGATGACGGGGGCATCACCCATCTGCGCGTGCGGGTGGTGGCCACCGATTTCGCGGGCAAGAGCCGGCTGGAGCGCCACCGCATGGTGAATGCCCTGCTGCAGGGTGAAATCGCCAAGGGGCTGCACGCCCTGGCCATCGAGGCCAAGGCTCCCGGGGAGTGAGCGCACTGCAATTGAGCGCCATTTGCGCGGAACGAACGGAGCGGGCACTGCGGCCCGTTCGTCATTGAAAGGCTCCCATGACCACCGCTGACGCGGGTGCCCGCGAAGGTGCCCTGGTGCTGTTTTCCGGCGGGCAGGACTCCACCACCTGCCTCGCCTATGCCCTTGACCGCTTCGAGCGGGTGGAGACCCTCGGCTTTTCCTATGGCCAGCGGCACCGCATCGAGCTCGATTGCCGGCCGGGTGTGCGCGCGGGCATCGCCGGGCTGCGGCCGCAATGGGCGGAGCGGCTGGGGCCGGACCATCTGCTCGACCTCGACGCCCTCGGCCAGATCTCCGATACCGCGCTGACCCGCGCCGTCTCCATCGAGATGGAGCAGGGGGGCCTGCCCAACACCTTCGTGCCGGGCCGCAACCTCATCTTCCTCACCTTCGCGGCGGCGCTCGCCTACCGGCGTGGCCTGCGCCATATGGTCGGCGGCATGTGCGAGACGGATTTCTCGGGCTATCCCGATTGCCGCGACGATACGGTCAAGGCCATGCAGGTGGCCCTGAACCTCGGCATGGACAGCCGTTTCGTGCTGCACACCCCCTTGATGTGGATCGACAAGGCGGAGACCTGGCGGCTGGCGGAGCGGCTCGGCGGGCGCGAGCTGGTGGAGCTGATTCTGGAGCAGACCCACACCTGTTACCTGGGAACGCGGGGGGCTCGCCATGCCTGGGGCTATGGCTGTGGCGAATGCCCGGCCTGCCGGCTCAGGGCCGAGGGCTTCGCCCGCTACGCCGCCGTCCCTTAGATCCGCGCCGGCCATCGGCGCGCAGGAAAGGAGGATCATATGGGCGCGTCACTGTTCCGGCTCGCCGGCGTCGCAATCGCCGTTCTTCTGGCCACCGGCGCCGTCGCGCAGGGCGCCAGCTTCTCCTGCGCGGCGGCGAAAGCGGCGGATGAGAAGACCATCTGCGCCAGCTGCGACCTGCAGCAGCTGGATGTGAAGATGGCGACCCTTTATGGGGTGCTCACCCAGCTGGTCGCCATGGGCCAGCGCGGCGATATGGTCGATGCCCAGCGCGCGTGGCTGTCGCGGCGTGCCTTGTGCGGCACGGATGCGGCCTGCGTGCAGACCGCCTATACCGCGCGGATCGCGGAGCTGGAGGCCGCCCTGGGCGCCATCTCCGCGCGCGGACCCTTCTGACTTCGGAGCCCGGCCACTGCGCGGGCGCTCCATCACCCGGCGCGCCGCCTGGGCGCGCCCATCGAGAGCTGCATGTCGCTTCCCGTTTCTTCGCCCCGCTTTGCCGGCATCGACACCTGGGTGTTCGATCTCGACAACACCCTTTATCCCGCCGACCACGATCTGTGGCCGCAGATCGATGCGCGCATGAAATCCTATATTGCGCAGCATCTGGACATGACGCCCGACGACGCCTTCAAGCTCCAGAAGGAGTATTACCGGCGCTACGGCACCTCCCTGCGCGGGCTGATGATCGAGCACAAGATCGATCCCGCCGCCTTCCTCGCCCATGTGCACGACATCGACCTGTCGGGCCTGGCGCCGGAACCGGCCCTGGGTGCGGCCATCGCCGCTCTGCCGGGACGCAAGATGGTTTATACCAACGGTTCAGAGCGCCACGCGCGCAATGTGCTGGAACGGCTGGGCATCGCCGGCCAGTTCGACGCCATTCATGACATCGTCGCCGCCGATTTCCACCCCAAGCCCACCGCGGAGGCCTATCAGCGGTTCCTTGCCGCGCATGGGGTGGTGCCCACCCGGGCGGTGATGTTCGAGGATCTGGCGCGCAATCTGGAAGTGCCTGCCCGGCTCGGCATGGCCACCGTGCTGGTGGTCACCCCCGGCCATTCCGGCGCCGGCCGCGAGAGTTGGGAGCTGGAGGGGCGTGAGGCGCCGCATGTGGACCATGTGACCGATGACCTCGAAGGCTTCCTGAAGGCCCTGGCCTGACAATGGGTACATCTTGAGGTTGTATATCTGCGTGATATGGTCACTTCGGTCGCCGTAACGCAGGGCCATGTCTGGCCGGGAGTGGTGTTCAGGTCCGGCACGCGATGGGGGATCCGGCGTGGTGGCCGTGTCCGTGCGGTGACGTCTGAGATTTCGGGTGTGCGCGCGCCATGTCCAAAGTAACTTCAAGGGGCAGGCCCGTTTGAGGCGGGAGCGGGCTCCGTCGACGACTGTCTCGCGTGAGGTTCTCGCAGTGCAGGATGCTGGTCGCTTCGCGTGGCTCGATCTCGTCCACGCCCCCGTGCTGGTGGTGGAGGGCGAGGGGCGCAGGGTCATCAGGGCCAACGCGTCGGCAGTGAGCCTGGTGGGTGATCAGCTCGACGGGCGTGATCTTGCGGACCTGTTCGGCGCCTATGCCGCCGGTCGTCTGCATGGCCTGCTGGCGGGCCCGCGTCTCGATACCGAAGAGATGGTGCTCTATTGCCGCACGCCCTTCGGCCTCGCCACCTTTGGTTTCAAGGTCGCGCGGCTGCCGGAAGGGGACGGCACGGTGGTTACCCTGCGGGATCACCGGGAGAGCGCGGCGGCGCGGCGCGGGCGGCCGCTGCCTGCGGTCGACGATTTCGGCGCCAAGCTGGAAGACATCGTCCGCTCCCTGCCGGTCGGTGTCGAGATCTACGATGTCAACATGCGGGAGCTGTTCTTCAATGCCCAGTCGGATCAGCTCTTCGGCCTCGGCGCGGGCGATCAGACGCCGGCCTATGGTGATTTCGACGGCTGGTGGGAGCGGGCCTTTCCCGACGATGCGATCCGGGCCGAGGTGATCCGCGAGTGGCGGTCCTGCATGGATGCGGTGCGTGCCGATCCGCGCACGGTCCAGGATGCGGAATGGGAGGTGCTGTGCCGTGATGGCCAAACCCGCACCATCCTGTTCCGCTTCCGCTTCGTGGGTGACACCTATGTGGTGGTCTTCTGGGATGTCTCCGAGCCGCGACGGCTGGAGCGGGAGCTGCGTCACCTGGCGGTGACCGACGAGCTCACCGGCCTGTGCAACCGCCGCCGCTTCTTCGAGGAGGCGGACCGCGCCTTCCGGATCGCCGTTGCCACCAGCTCCGATCTGTCGGTGCTGATGATGGACCTCGATCACTTCAAGGGCATCAACGACAGCCATGGCCACGCCGCCGGCGATGCGGTGCTGCGCGAGGTGGCCGGCCGCTGCCGGGCGGCGCTGCGGGCGCGCGATCTGGTGGCCCGCATGGGGGGCGAGGAATTCGCCGTACTGCTGCCCAACACCGGCGCGGCCGGGGCGCGTCTGGTGGCCGAGAACCTGCTGGAGGCCGTGGCCGGTGTGCCGGTCACCGTGGGAGAAATGGCGCTGGAGGTGCGCTGTAGCATCGGCTGTGCCGCCCTCGCGGCGGACGACCGGACCATTGCGGCCGTCATCGAACGGGCCGATCGCGGCCTCTATGCCGCCAAGGCGGGCGGGCGCAATTGCGTGGTCATGTGGGCGGCGGAGCCGGAGGAGGCGCGTGATGGCTGAGGATCTTCGTATCGGTCTGTTGTCCGCCCCCGAGCTGGACACGGTCGTGGAATGGGCGGCCACCGAGGGCTGGAACCCGGGCCTCGCCGATGCCCCCATCTTCCACGCCCAGGACCCACAAGGGTTCTGGGGCCTGTTTGTCGAGGGGGCGCTGGCGGTCAGCCTGTCCACCGTGCGCTATGACGGCGGCTTCGCTTTCGTCGGCTTCTACATCTGCCGGCCGGATCTGCGGGGGCGTGGGCTGGGGCTCAAGCTGTGGCAGGCGGCCCTTGCCGGCCTGTCCGGTCGCAGCATGGGCCTTGATGGGGTGGTGGCGCAGCAGGCCAATTATGCGACCTCCGGCTTTGTCCTCGCCCATCGCAACAACCGATATGGAGGGCCAGCCCCTGCCGTCGGTGCCGTCGACCCCCGCATCGTGCCCGTGGACATGGCGGTGCGGGCCGCGGTGATGGACTATGACGCGCGCCATTTCGGCTTTCAGCGGCCCCGCTTCCTGGCCTCCTGGCTGGTGCCGACCCATGGCAGCGCGCTGGCCCTGGTGGAGGATGGAACGGTGAAGGGCTATGGGGTGATCCGGGCGTGCCGGACCGGCTACAGGATCGGGCCGCTGTTCGCCGATGACCCGGCGTGTGCGGAAGCTCTGTTCCGCGCGCTCGTGGCCGGGCGGACCGGAGAGGCCGTTTTCCTCGACGTGCCCGAGCCCAATGGCGCGGCGGCCGCCCTGGCGCAGACCGCCGGGCTGGCGCCGGTGTTCGAGACGGCGCGCATGTATCAAGGCCCGGCGCCGGCTTTGCCCCTGGCCGAAATCTTCGGCATCACCAGCCTGGAGCTCGGCTGAGCGTCTCGTCATTTTGCCCCGGGCGGGGCGCCGCTTCCGTCGCCGATGGGACAAAATGTCCACCCTGCCGTCGTCGCTGGCGGCGCGCGGCTGCGTGGAGGCCTCAAATTCCACAATTCTGCGGGCAGATCGGTGCTGGCCCCCGGCTTGCTAGGCGAGACCACCTGCGCCGGACGTGCGCGGGATCAAGATCCAGGCCCAAGCAAGAAGCCGCCAGGAGGAAAGATGTCCGTCACCACCCTTGCCCCACCCCCGTTCCTCAGCCGGGAACGCACCATCGCCGGCGCCGGCTTCAATCGCTGGCTGGTCCCGCCGGCGGCCCTCGCCATCCACCTGTGCATCGGCATGGCCTATGGCTTCAGCGTGTTCTGGCTGCCGCTGTCGCGCGCCGTCGGCATCACCGCGCCGGTGGCCTGCCCGGCCGACATGGGCTTCATCGCGGGCCTGTTCGCCACCTCCTGTGATTGGCAGATCTCCCAGCTCGGCTGGATGTACACCTTGTTCTTCGTGCTGCTGGGCTCTTCGGCGGCGGTGTGGGGCGGCTGGCTGGAGCATGCCGGGCCGCGCAAGGCCGGCCTCGTCTCCGCCTTCTGCTGGTGCGGCGGCCTGGTGATTTCGGCCATCGGCGTCTATTTGCACCAGATCTGGATGCTGTGGCTCGGCTCCGGCGTCATCGGCGGCATCGGCCTCGGTCTCGGCTATATCTCGCCGGTGTCCACCCTCATCAAATGGTTCCCCGACAAGCGCGGCATGGCCACCGGCATGGCCATCATGGGCTTCGGCGGTGGTGCCATGATCGGCGCGCCGCTGGCCAACATCCTGATGCAGCATTTCGCCAGCCCCACCTCGGTGGGCGTGGCGCAGACCTTCCTCGCCATGGCGGCCATCTATTTCGTGTTCATGGTGGCTGGCGCGCTGGGCTACCGGGTGCCGCGCGAAGGCTGGAAGCCGGCCGGCTGGACCCCCCCCGCCGCCAGCGCCAACGCCATGGTCACCCATCGCCATGTGCATCTGGACGTGGCGTGGAAGACCCCGCAGTTCTGGCTGCTGTGGGCAGTGCTGTGCCTCAACGTGTCGGCCGGCATCGGCGTCATCGGCATGGCCTCGCCCATGCTGCAGGAAGTGTTCGGCGGCCGGCTCATCGGCCTCGACCTCACCTTCTCCCAGCTGGATGCGGGCCAGAAGGCGCAGATCGCCGCAATCGCCGCCGGCTTCACCGGCCTGCTGTCCTTGTGCAACATCGGCGGCCGGTTCGGCTGGGCCTCCTTCTCCGACAAGCTGGGGCGGAAGATGACCTATGCGGTCTTCTTCGTGCTGGGCTTTGGCCTGTATGCCCTGGTGCCCACCACCGCCCACATGGGGTCGGTGGTGCTGTTCGTGCTGGCGTTCTGCATCATCCTGTCCATGTATGGCGGCGGCTTCGCCACTATTCCCGCTTATCTCGCCGACATTTTCGGGACCCATATGGTGGGGGCCATCCACGGCCGGCTGCTCACCGCCTGGGCCACCGCCGGCGTGCTGGGGCCGGTGCTGGTGAACTATCTGCGCGAATACCAGATCGCCGCCGGCATTCCGCGGTTCGCCGCCTATGACCAGACCATGTACATCCTGGCCGGTCTGTTGGTGCTGGGCTTCATCTGCAACCTCCTGGTCAGGCCGGTCGCCGAGAAGCTCTACATGACCGACGAGGAGCTCAAGAAGGCGGGCAAGCTCGCCGTCCAGAAGGCCGAGGAGGAGACCCACGCCGACTTCGAGGACTTCGAGGAGGAGGCGAAGGACGGCACCACGTCCGCCGTGCGTTCCAGCACCCCGGTGGCCACCGGCTCGACCCCCGTGGCGCTGGTCGCGCTGGCCTGGCTGGCGGTGGGTATCCCCCTGGTGTGGGGCATCTGGATCACCCTGCAGAAGGCGGTGGTCCTGTTCCACTGATCGCGGGCACCCGGCCGGGCGTCAGGGGTCCGGCCGGATTGCAGAACCCCCTCTCCCCCGCGGGGGTGGAGAGGGGGCCTCGTGCTGCGTATTTGATCGCTGGATCAATTTGAGCGATTGATAGGGCTGATGACGAGCCGCGCCGCGCGGGCAGCCCGTGACAGAAGACGTGTCGCCGCCATCGAGGAGGAAGACCGGTGCCGGGCGCCGGGCTTCGAGGTGGGGTCGTGTCGCCAGGGGCGAGCGCCCAGCAACTGCGGCACGCATCTGATGACCATGACCCGCGCCCTTCCGGCGGACCCCGCTTCCGACGTCACCTTCAGCCCGCACCTGGCGGAATCGGCCGTGCTGGTGGTGGATGACGAGCCGGGCATGCGCAACTTCCTCACCCGCATGCTGGCGCCGCGCTGCCGCCATGTGGCGGAGGCGGCCGATGTGGCCACCGCCGCCCGGCTGCTGGAGGCGACGCCGTTCGACCTCATCATTCTCGATAACATCATGGCTGGCCGCTCCGGCCTCGACTGGCTGAAGGAGCTGCGGGCCACCGGCTTCTTCCGCGAGGTGATCCTCATCACCGCCTTCGCCGATCTCGAAACCGCCATCGAGGCGCTGCGCGCCGGGGCCGCCGATTTCGTGCTGAAGCCGTTCCGCTCCAACCAGATTCTCAACGCCATGGCCCGCTGCCTGGAGCGGGCCCGGCTGAGCCGCGAGAACTTCGTGCTGCGCCGGGCCCTGCGGACCCCGGGCGCCAGCGCCGGCCCGTCCACCCTGGTGGGGGATTCCCTGTCCATCCACGCGGTGCGCACCATGGTGGCGCGGGTGGCGCCCATGCCTACCACGGTGCTGGTCACCGGCGAGAGCGGCACCGGCAAGGAGGTGACCGCCCGCGCCCTGCACACCTCCTCGCCCCGGGCCGACAAGCCGTTCGTGCCGCTGAACTGCGCCGCCATTCCGGCGGACATCATCGAGAGCGAATTGTTCGGTCACCTCAAGGGGGCGTTCACCGGTGCCGCCTCCTCTCGCGAGGGGCTGTTCTTTTATGCCCAGGGCGGCACCTTGTTTCTCGACGAGGTGGGGGAGCTGCCGCTCGGCCTGCAGGCCAAGCTCCTGCGGGTGATCGAGGATAAGAAGGTGCGCCCGGTGGGGGCCGAACGGGAGGTACCGGTGGACGTGCGCCTAGTGGCGGCCACCAATTGCGACCTCAAGGAGATGGTGGAGGCCGGCCGGTTCCGGCAGGACCTCTATTACCGGCTCAACGTGGTGAACATTCACCTGGCGCCGCTGCGCGAGCGGGCGGCCGACGTGGCGCCGCTGGCGCGCCTGTTCATGGACGAGCTCAGCGCCCAGCTGGGGGTGCCGCCGCTGGAGCTCACCGAGGCGGTGCTGCGCCAGCTCGCCCGCTATCCCTGGCCGGGCAACGTGCGGGAACTGCGTAATGTGATCGAGCGGGCGCTGATCCTCGGCGATTTCCCGCGCGATGTGGTGCCCCTCGATGGCGCCGACGACGAGGAGGCCTATTCCCAGGCCATGGAGGCGGTGGAAAAACACCACATGCTCAAGGTGCTGGCGGAGGCCGGGGGCAATCGCGCCGAGGCGTCGCGCCGGCTCGGCGTGTCGCGCAAGACGCTGGATCGCAAGCTGAAGGCCTGGCATGGCTGAAGGGGCTCCCGCCGATGGGGCGCGGCCCGCCCTTGGCCGCGGGCGATTGGGGAACTGGCGAGTGAGCCACGGGCGTTTGGGATACGGGCGGTTGGGATACGGGCGCGTTGGCACCGTGCGGGCGCGGCTCTTGGCCATCGCGCTTTTACCCATGCTCATCATTCTGCCGGTGGTGCTGCTGGTGGCGGTGGGCTGGTGGACCCGGCAGTTTGACCGGCTGCTCATTTCCAAGGTGCAGGGCGATCTCACCATCGCCCGCCAGTATCTCGACCGGCTGATGGAGCGTTCCGACGAGACGCTGCATGCGCTGGGGGATTCGGTGGCGTTCGAGAAGGTGGCGCAGGCCGGCGATCCGGCGGCGCTCGCCACCTTCCTCAATACCCGCCGCGCTGCCCTCGGCCTCGATTTCCTCTACGTGCTCGATGCCCGCGATGCGCTGGTGGCCGCCGCGCCGCCGGGGGCGCGGCCGGATGGCACCGCCGTCACCCAGTCCTCGGTGGTGCTGCGGGCGCTGGATGGCAAGGCCGGTTCCGGCATCGACGTGTTCGGTGCCGCCACCCTGGCGCGGCTCTCGCCGGCGCTGGCCGAGCGGGCGCGGGTGGAACTGGTGCCCACCCCCGGCGCCGTGCCCACCACCCGCACCGAGGAGGTGCGCGGCATGGTGGTGCAGTCGGCGGCGCCGGTGCTGCTGGCCGGCGACCATCGCGGGGTGCTGGTGGGCGGGGTGCTGCTCAATGGCAATCTCGATTTCATCGACACCATCAACGATCTGGTCTATGGCCGCGGCGCTTTGCCGGAGGGCAGCGAGGGCACCGCCACGCTGTTCCTCGATGATGTGCGCATTTCCACCAATGTGCGCCTGTTCGAGGGCCAGCGGGCGCTGGGCACCCGGGTGTCGCGGGAGGTGCGCGCGGCGGTGCTGGGCGAGGGGCGAGTGTGGCTCGACCGCGCCTTCGTGGTGAACGACTGGTACATCTCGGCCTATGAACCCATCCTCAATTCCGCCGGCCAGCGGGTGGGCATGCTCTATGTGGGCTTCCTGGAGGCTCCGTTCCTGGCCTTGAAACGGGCCATCCTGGCCTCGGTGGGGGTGGGCTTTCTGCTGGTGGCGCTGGTCACCATTCCCATTCTGCTGCGCTGGGCCGCCGGCATCTTCCGGCCGCTGGAGGCGATGAACGCCACCATCTCCAAGGTGGAGGCCGGCGCCCTCGATGCCCGCACCGGCCTTACCGGCCCGGCCGACGAGATCGGTCGCCTCGCCCACCATCTCGACGCCATGCTCGACCTGCTGCAGCAGCGCGATGCCCAGCTGCGCCAATGGGCGGAGGAATTGGATGCCCGGGTGGCCGCCCGCACCCGCGAGCTGGAGGCCGCCAATGCGGAGCTGGCCGCCGCCCAGCGGCAATTGGTGATGAGTGGCAAGCTCGCCGCCATCGGTGAGATCACCGCCGGCATCGCCCATGAGATCAACAATCCGGTGGCGGTGATCCAGGGCAATCTGGACGTGGCGCGGGAGCTTCTGGGCGGCGCTGCGGGCCCGGTGAAAGGCGAGTTCGCCCTCATCGACCAGCAGGTGCACCGCATCAACATCATCGTGTCCAAGTTGCTGCAGTTCGCGCGTCCGGACGAGTTCGCCGGCGCCCGCGAGCCGGTGAGCCCGGTGGATGTGGTGGGCGACTGCCTGCTGCTGGTGCAGCACCTTCTGGCCCGCTCGGAGATCGAGGTGGTGCGGCACGAGCAGGCCACGGGCATGGTGCTGATGAACCGGGTGGAGCTGCAGCAGGTGCTGATCAACCTGATGGTCAACGCCATCCATGCCATGCCGGCCGGCGGCACGCTCACCCTCACCGTCCGTGACGGCGCGCGCGGCGGGCAGGCCGGGGTGGCGGTGGCGGTGCGCGATACCGGGGTCGGCATCGCCCCGGCGCAGCTCGCCCGGGTGTTCGATCCCTTCTTCACCACCAAGGGCGAGGGCGGCACCGGGCTCGGTCTTTCCATCAGCTACACCCTGGTGGAGCGGGCCGGCGGCGTGATGGAGGTGGAGAGCGCGCCTGGCCAGGGCAGCGTCTTCACGGTGTGGCTGCCGGCGGCGTCGGCCCACGGCGCCCTTGAGAATGCCGCACTGCTCGGCTAGCCCGGCGCCGACCAGGGAGACACATTTGACCATAGGATTGATCGGCGGCACCGGCGTCGGCTTCGTGCTGGGCGGGCCGCTCGGAGCCTTGCTCGGGGCGTTGGCCGGGGTGGTGCTGGATCGGCTGCTGCTGGCGCCGGCGCCCCGGCCGGCCGCCTTCTCCGTGGCGCTCATCGCCCTGTCGGCCAAGATGGCCAAGGCCGACGGGGTGGTGGTGCCGGCTGAGGTGGCCGCCTTCCAGGAGGTGTTCGACATTCCGCCGGAGGATTTCGAGGCGGTCTCGCGGCTCTATAATCTCGCCAAGGCGGACGTGGCGGGCTACGAGGCCTATGCCCGCCAGGTGGCGGAGATGTTCGCCGACGATCCCGACACCCGCGAAGACCTCATCGACGCATTGTTCCACGTGGCCAAGGCCGACCATGCCCTGCACCCGCGGGAGCTCGCCTTTCTGGAGGAGGTCGGCCGCATCCTCGGCTTCAGCGGCCCGGCCTATGCCCGTATCGAGGCGCGCCACGTGCGCCGGCCCGATGATCCCTATGCGGTGCTGGATCTCGATGCGGAGGCCTCCGATGCGCAGGTGAAGGCCCGCTGGCGGGCGCTGGTGGCGAGCCATCATCCCGATCGCATCGCCGGGCGCGGCCTGCCGCCGGCGGCGGTGAAGCTCGCCAATGATCGGGTGGCGGCCCTCAATGTCGCCTATGGACGGATTGCACAGATGCGGGGGTTGCGATGAGCGGGCCGGTTGAGATGAGGGCCGACTGCTGCCTGGTCACCACGTTGGTGCCCTCGCCCAATTTCGGCGCGCGCCGTGCGCCGGTCGATATGCTGGTGCTGCACTATACGGGCATGGCCAGCGCCGAGGCGGCGGTGGAGCAGCTGCGCAATCCGGCCGCCGAAGTCTCGGCCCATTATGTGGTGCTGGAGGATGGCGGCATCATCCAGATGGTGCCGGAAGCGCAGCGGGCCTGGCATGCGGGCCGGTCCAGCTGGGAAGGCATCACCGATACCAATTCCCGCTCCATCGGCATCGAGATCGTCAATGGCGGCCACGATTTCGGGCTGCCGGCCTTTCCCGGGGCGCAGATCGCGGCGGTGATCGCGCTGTGCGCGGATCTGCAGGCGCGGCACGCCATCCGCGCCGATCGGGTGCTCGCCCATTCGGATGTGGCGCCGGACCGGAAGCAAGATCCCGGCGAGAACTTCCCCTGGGAGGCCCTCCACGCCGCCGGCATCGGCCATCTGGTGCCCGAAACGCCGCTCACCGGCGGCCGTTTTCTGATGCCCGGCGACTATGGCGAGCCGGTGTCGGCGCTCCAGGCGCTGTTCGCGCTCTATGGCTATGGCCTTGAAGTGACAGGTGTGTTCGACCCGGCCACCACCCAAGTGGTGACCGCGTTCCAGCGCCACTTCCGGCGGACGCGGGTGGACGGCATCGCCGATGCGTCCACCATCACCACCCTGCATCGCCTGGTCACCAGCCGCCCGGCGCCGGCGCCCCTCATGGTCTGAGCGGCGTGCACCGGGGATGAAGGCCCTCGACTGCGCTCAGGCGATGCCGGTGCTCAGCAGGTCGTGGATGTGCAGCGCGCCCTTCAGGGCCTGGTCCTCGGCCACCAGCAGGGTGGTGATCTGCCGCTCGTTCATGATCTTGAGGGCTTCCACCGCCAGCTGGTCCGGGCGCACGGTCTTCGGCGCGGCGGTCATCACCGTCTCCACGGTCTGCACGGTGAGGTCGCGGGTCATGTGGCGGCGCAGGTCGCCGTCGGTGACGATGCCGATCAGCCGCGCGTCCTCGTCCACCACCGCGACGCAGCCGAGGCCCTTGGCGCTCATCTCCACCAGCGTCTCGCCCATCAGCGTGCCCCGGCGCACCACCGGCAGGGCGTCGCGGTCGCGCATCACGTCGCGCACGAACTTGAGCTTGGCACCCAGCTTGCCGCCGGGGTGGAACTGCCGGAAGTCCAGCGCGGTGAAGCCGCGGCTCTCCAGCAGGGCCACCGCCAGCGCGTCACCCAACGCCAGCTGCATCACCGTGGAGGTGGTGGGGGCGAGGCCGTGGGGGCAGGCTTCCGGCTCCACCGGCAGGCTCAGCAGCACCTGTGCCGTGCGCCCCAGCGTGCTCTGCGGATTGGAGGTGAAGGCGATCAGCGGCACGCCGAAGCGGCTGGAATAGTCGACGAGATCGCGCAGCTCCGCCGTCTCGCCGGACCACGACAGGGCGATGATCACGTCATCGCCGGTGATCATGCCGAGGTCGCCGTGGCTCGCCTCGCCCGGGTGCACGAAATAAGCGGGGGTGCCGGTGGAGGCGAGGGTGGCGGCGATCTTGCGCGCCACATGGCCGCTCTTGCCCATGCCGGTCACCACCACCCGGCCGCGGGCGTTGCGGATGGTCTCCACCGCCGTCTCGAAGGCGGCACCGAGCGGGCCGGCGATGGCGGCCGTCAGGGCTTTGAGGCCGTTGCTCTCCGCGTCGAGGGTGGCCAGAGCGGACGTGACGGAAGAGGGCCGCATCGGTTGCTCGTCGGCACCTGGAACAGGGATCTTCAAAGAGGGCATCATGCCGGTTGTCTTAGCACCATTCGCGCCGCAGGGGGAGCATCCGCGCCGCGTGACGCCGGGTGAACGCAGCGTTTGCAAGAGCTTGTGCAAGAGTTTGTATAAGTTCTTGGTGCGACAGGCTTTGGCCCGCTCGGCAATCCAGCCCTGCGCGGAACGCAGCCGGGCGCCGGTGGGTGCGCGCGGCCACGTGTTGGTGGGTTGCAGGCCGAATCAATACACGCGGCCGGCCGCGCTCAGGGCGCTCCGAGGGGCATGCGGCGGCTGAGCCGGAACCGGCTGTCGGGGCTGGCCTGGGTGTAGAGCGCCACCTCGGTGATGGTGAGGGGCGCCTCCGCGCCGCAGGCGCCATAGGCGTCGCTCAGCGCGTTGAGGGCGTGGGCCTGGGTCTCCGGCTCCAGCGGACCGGTGAGGGTCATGTGGAAGCGGAAGTCCTCGCCCACATAGGGATAGCCGTAGCGTTCGAGATGGGCGCGCTGGCGGGTGGTGAGCCGCTCGGGCCGGCGGCGGGCGATCTCCTCGGCGCTCAGCGGGGCGCGCGCCGGTTCGAGGCCGAGGACCATGCTGCGGGCCAGGTCGTCGAGGGCCGGCGCCGGGGCCGCCGGCACGAGCGCGATGAACGGGCCGATGGCCCGCACCACCAGCGGCGGCAGCTCGAACGGGTGCTGGCCGGCGGCGACCATCGCGATCTGGGCCTGAAGATCACTCTCGCTCACCCCCGGCGCCAGCCGGAACGGCGCCTTCAGCGTACCGTGGAAGCCGTAGCGGCGTGGCTCGCCGGTGAGGGTGCGCCAGGTTTCGGCATCGAACCCGGCCACCTCGGGCGGCGCCAGCTCGGCGCCGGTCTCTGCGTCGTAGCCGACCACCGCGGAGCCGAACCGCCACAGGGCGCTGGCGGCCGGCGGAGCCAGATAGAGCGCGTAGCGATGGGTCATGGCCGGCCGTCAGCGCGGCAGGAAGGGGTTGCGGGCGCGCTCGTCGCCGATGCTGGTCAAAGGGCCATGTCCCGGCAGGCACACCACGCCATCCCCCAGCGGCAGCATCTTTTCGACGATGCCGGCAATGAGCTGCTCATGGTCGCCATAGGGAAAATCCGTGCGCCCCACCGAGCCGCGGAACAGGGTGTCGCCGACGATGGCGATGTTGGCGTCCTTCAGCACGAAGACCAGGTGCCCGGGCGTGTGGCCGGGCACGTGGAGGATGTCGATGTCGAGCGCGCCCACGCTCAAGGCATCGCCCTCGCTCAGGTAGCGATCCGGCGTCACCGCCCGGCCGCCGCCCTCGAAGCCGAACTTGGTGGCCGAGGCGGGGATCTCGTCGAGCAGGAACTGGTCGGCGGCATGGGGCCCTTCCACCGGCACCTTCAGCTGCTCGGCGAGCGCGGCGGCGCCGGCCGCGTGGTCCACATGACCGTGGGTGAGCAGGATCTTCTCGATGGTGACGCCGGTTTCGGCGACGGCCGCCTGGATGCGGTCGACATCGCCACCGGGATCGATCACTGCCCCCTTCATGGTCTTGGTGCACCACAGGATCGAGCAATTCTGCGCGAACGGGGTGACGGGGACGATGGCGATCTGCACGGGCTGGGCGGGGGCGGTTTCCATGGGAACTCCAGGGCCAGGCCGGGCGGGCCTGGCATGGGGCGGCGGCTCAGTCGGTGATGCCGCGGGCCAGGCTGGTGAGCCGTTGCACCAGCGCCGATCGCGGATCGGTCAACGGCTCGAGAATGGTGAAATGGTTGGTGGCGGGCAGTTCCACATAGCGGGTGGTGGCGCCCTGGGTCGCCCACAGATCGGTGATGTGGCGGCCTTGGCGCAGGAACTCGCTGCTTTCCTCACCGCCCACCACGGCATCGAACACCCGGCCCGGCGGCACCGCCCAGGCGGAGGGGGAGACCCGCCGCGCCTCTTCCGGCGTCAGCCGCAGGGCGGTGTTGAGCGGGGTGGCGACCAAGGGCTCCACGTCATAGACGCCGGACAGGCCGACCCCCGCCGGCACCAGATCCGCCGGCGCGCCGGGGGAATGCTCCCGCCATGGGGTGCACAGCAGGGCGGCGGTGAGATGGCCGCCGGCCGAATGCCCGCAGGCCACCACCTTGCGGCCCACCAGCCGGGCGAGGCAGAGCGCCGCGGCGCGGGCCTGGGCGACGATGGTGGCCAGCGACACGTCGGGGGTGAGGTCATAGCCGGCGATGGCCATGGCCACCGATTGGCCGAGGCAGCCCTCGGCGACGAAGGAGAAATTGCGCGGGTGGCCGTGCTGCCAGTAGCCACCATGGAAGAACAGCACCACTGGAGCCTGCCGCGAGGCGTCGGGCCACAAGATGTCGAGGGTCTGCCGGGGCGAGGGGCCGTAGGGCACGCCGAGATCGGCCGCCGGCACCTCGGCGCGCAGGGTCGCCGAACGGCGGATCCAGCCATCGACAATGGCGGGATAGTCGGGAACACGGGCCCGATTGTCATATTCGAGCGCGAGATCCAAGGTGTCCTCCGCGCCGGGCGTTCGGCCGGCCTCAGGCATGATTGTCAAATCGAATCATGGTCGCCAGATTCAGTCATGGTCGCCGTGGGCGTTGCGGATCTTGCGGACCACGCCCCACACCCCCAGCACCACCACCGGCACCGACACCGCGGTGATGAGCCCCACGTCGAAGTGGAGGCCCAGCGCCTCGGCCATGCCGCTCTGATGCACCCCCTCGGCGAGGTGGTGGACCAAGCTCACCACATAATAAGAAATGGCGGCGACCGAAAGTCCCTCCACCGTGCGCTGCAGGCGCAATTGCAGGCGGGTGCGCTCGTTCATGGAGGTGAGCAGGTCGCGGTTCTGCTGTTCCAGCTCCACATCCACCCGGGTGCGCAGCAGGTCCGCGGCATTGGCGAGCTTGCGGGCAATCTTGTCCTGCCGCTCCTCGATGGCGAAGCAGGTGCGCATGGCCGGGGCCATCCGGCGATCGAGAAATTGCTGCCAGGTGGGAAAGCCCGGCACCGGCACCTCGCGGATGGTGGCGAGGCGGAGCTTCACGATCTCCATATAGGCGCGGCTGGCGCCGAAGCGGAACAGGGAGCCGGCGGCATCCGCCTCCAGCTCCGCCGCCAGCGCCACCAACTCGTCGAGCAGCTTGTTGTTGGCGGAGAGCCCCTCCGAATGGGTCATGGCGGTGGCCACCTCCGCCAGCCGCCCCTCGATCTTGGAGATGGCCGGGGCGAGCCGCTGCGCTTCCGGCAGGCCGAGCAGCGCCAGGGTGCGATAGGTCTCGATCTCCAGGAGGCGCTGCACCAGCGCCCCCGCCGCCTCGGCCCCGAGGCCGCGATCGCGCACCAGGATGCGCACGAAGCCGGACGGATCGGCCATGAAATCGGTGGCGATCTCGGCGAGGCCGTCATTGACGTCGGCGCGGGCCAGGCTCGCCCGGTTGAAGGCCTTGTCGAGGAACAGGTCCTCGGCGGTGTCCTGGATCAGGTGCAGGTCCACCGCCACCAGCAGCGGGCCAGGCTGGGGCATCTCGCCGAACGGGCTCGCCAGGGTCACCGCCGGCGGCTGGAACGGCAGCATGCCGGGCAGCACGCCGGGCGAGGGCAGATCCCAGGTATAGGTGCAGAATTCCGCGTGGCTCTCCCAGCGCAGGTCGGCACCACCGAACGAGACATGGTGATGCTTGGCGCCGGCCGGCGGGGTGGGCAGGCCGCGCGAGCTGCACAGGGCGCTGAGCGCCGCCCGGTCGCGGGCGGCCGCGCCCGTATCCAGGAGGAAGGCGGCGTGGAGGATGCGGCGCGGCGTCTCCGCCGGCATGAACGGGCGCGCGTGCAATTCCTTCAGCACCGCCGCCCGCAGCGGATGCGCCGCGAGGGTGCGCCCTTCGCCGATGACCAGATCCGCTTCAGCCATGGTCCGGCTCCCGCTGTGCCATGCCCCATCCTCCCCTTTGTATTTGGAATGGTGCTGGCACGGCGCGGGCGCCGGATCAACGCGGCGTGCTGACCCGGTGCACGTTCACAGGTGCCGCAATACCCGAACCGGCGGCGCGCTCAAGGCCCGGTAGGTGCCGATGAGGCCGAAGCCCACGGTGAGCAGCAGGGCCCCCGCCACCGCCCCGGCGGCAGCGGGAATGGAGAAGGTGAAGGGAATCTCCATGATCTGGGTGACCACCACCGCGGCGGCGATGCCGCCGGCGATGAGCGCGAACACCGCGGTGATGAGGCCGAGCCCGGCATATTCGAGTGCATAGGCGCCGATGAGGCGGGTGCGCGTCGCCCCCAGCGTCTTCAGGATCACCGCGTCATACACCCGGTGCTGATGCCCGGCCGCCAGGGCGCCGGCCAGCACCAGCACCGAGGTCAGCAAGGTGACGAGGCTGGCGGCGCGGATGCCGAGGGAGAGGTTGTCGAGCATGCGCCGGGCCTCTTCCAGGGTCTCCTTCACCCGCACCGTGGTGACGGCGGGAAAGGCGGCGGCCACCTCCTTCATCAGCGTCACCTCGCGGGCGGTGTCGGCGCCGCCCGGGAAGGCGAGGGTGGAGAGCACCGTATAGGGCGCGCCGGCGAAGCTGCCGGGGGAAAACACCATGACGAAATTGATGCCAAGCCGCTCCCAATTCACCCGCCGCAGATTGGCGATGCGGGCGGTGACGGTGCGCCCCAGCACATTGACGCTGACACTGTCGCCGAGCTTCAGCCCGAGCCCGGCGGCGAGCTTGTCCTCGAACGACACCAGCGGTTCGGTGGCATCGGGCGCCCACCATGTGCCGGCCACCACCTGCGAGCCCTTGGGCACCGCAGCGGCCATGGAGATGCCGCGATCGCTCTGCAGCACCCAGGCGGCGTCGGCGGTGGGCTTCACCTCCTCCGCCGGCACGCCGTTCAAAGCGGTGATGCGGCCGCGCAGCATGGGCACGGAGTCCATCACCCCATCCGGCGCCTTGGCGGTGATGAAGGCGGCGAATTCCTCCTGCTGGGAAGAGGGCACATCGACAAAGAAGAAGCTCGGCGCGCTCTCCTGCATGGGGCCGGACAGCTGGGTGCCGAGGCTGCGGTCCACCAATGCCAGCGCCACCATCAGCGACAGGCCGAGGCCGAGGGAGAGCACCACCGTGGGGGTGAGGGCGCCCGGCCGGTGGATGTTGCCGAGGGCGAGGCGCGCCAAAGCCGAGCGGGGCCGGGGCAGCCGGCGGGCCAGCGCCATGATGGCGAGGGCGACGCCGCGCAGCAGCACGAACACGCCGGCCGCCGCCACCAGGAACACCGCCGCCGTGCGCATGTCGTCGGAGGTGAGGAGCGCGAGCGCCACCAGGGCCAGGGCAAGCACGGCCACCAGCGCGGCATAGGCCAGCGCCGGCCGGCGCCGGTCGGCACCCAAACTGTCGCGGAACAGCACCGAAACCGGCGCCTCCTGGGCCCGGGCCAGGGGCCAGAGGGTGAAGATGGCCGTCACCAGCACCCCATAGAGGGCGGCCAGAGCCAGCGCCGCCGGATCGAGCCGCGGCGCCAGCGGGAACGGCACCAGAGCGGAGATGGCGGCGGTGGCGACGAACGGCAGCAGAGCGCCCAGCACCAGGCCGATGCCGATGCCCACCATGGCGATCAGCGCCAGCTCGGCCCCATAGGTGGCGAAGATGGTGGCGCGGGTGGCCCCCAGCGCCTTCAGGGTGGCGATGGTCTCCCGCTTGGCGGCCAAGTGGCTCGACACCGCATTGGCGACGCCCACCCCGCCCACCAGCAGAGCCGTGAGGGCCACCAGGGTGAGGAACTGGCTGATGCGCCGCACATTGCGTTCCAATTGCGGGGTGGCGGCATCGCGGGTGCGGATTTCATAGCCGGCGGCGGCCAAAGGCGTGTGGGTGCGCTCCAGATAGGCCGGTAATGCGGCGGGATCTGAGAGCCGGACCCGATAGGTCCAGCGCACCACGCTGCCCGGCTGGATCAGGCGGGTGGCCTCGAGCCCGGCATCGGAGACCAAGAGGCGGGCGCCGAAGCCGACGCCGGAGGCGAGCTTGTCCGGCTCCGACACCAGCCGGGCGCGGATTTCCAGTTCCGCCTCACCGACCTTGATGCGGCTGCCGATACCGAGGTCGAGCCGCGTCATCAGCGCCTCGTCCGCCACCGCGCCATAAAGGCCGTCATGCAGGCCGAGCACCGTTGAAAGGGGCGCCGGCGGAGACATATCGAGGGTGCCGACCATGGGGTAGGTCGAATCCACCGCCTTGAGCTCCACCAGGGTGGCATCGCCGGATGGGGCGCGGGCCATGGCCCGCAGCAACGCGACGCGGCCCAAGGTGGTCGAGCTCTGAGGCCCGCGCATCAGCGCCAGCTCGTCCGGGCTCGCCTGGCGTTGGGCGGAGGTGAAGGCGGCATCGCCGCCGAGAATGGCGCGGCCCTCCCGCTCCAGCCCCTCGGTGAGGGCGCGGGCGAAGGAGCCGATGCCGGCGATGGCCATGACGCCGATGATCAGGCAGGCGAGGAAGATGCCAAAGCCCCGCCGGGCCCCGCGCAGCTCGCGCCAGGCAAAGCGGAGCGGCGTGAAACGGAGAGGCGTGAATCGGAGGGGCGCAAGGGGGGGCGTTTCGGTCGGGCTGCTCATGCCAGGGCCCCGATGGCCGCCTGGGCCGCCGCATCCGCCGCCGGGTCCTCGCCCGCCGAATCGTGGGCGATGACGCCGGACCGCACCTGGATCACCCGGCCACAGCGGGCGGCAAGGCCAGTGTCGTGGGTGACGAGGACCAGCGTGGTGCCGCGGTCGCGATGGGCGGCGAACAGCAGGTCCATGATCTGCTGGCCGGTGGCCTCGTCCAGATTGCCGGTGGGCTCGTCGGCCACCAGGATGGGCGGCTCGGGCGCCAGCGCCCGGGCCACCGCCACCCGCTGCTGCTCGCCGCCGGACAATTGGGCGGGATAATGGGTGGCGCGATGGCCGAGGCCCACCGCCTCCAGCTCCCGGGCGGCGCGGGCAAAGGCATCGGCCCGGCCGGCCAGTTCCAGGGGCACCGCCACATTCTCCAGCGCCGTCATGGTGGGGATGAGGTGGAACGACTGGAAGACGATGCCGATATGCCGGCCCCGGAAGCGGGCGAGGGCATCTTCCGACAGGGGGGTGAGATCGGTGCCCGCCACCTCCACCCGTCCCTTGTCCGGCCGCTCCAGGCCGGCCATCACCATGAGCAGGGTGGACTTGCCCGAGCCGGAGGGACCCACCAGCCCCACGGTCTGCCCTGCCGTGATTTGGACGAAGATGTCTTTCAGCACATGGACACGGGCCGCGCCGGCCCCCAAAGAGAGATCGACCCCGGAGAGCTTCAGGGCCGGCGGGGGAAGGGAAGCATCGTTCATGCGTGACAAGACCTTCGAGGCATCTGCAATGGGCGCGGGCGCGCGTCCGGCAACCGCATACGGATGGAAAACGGTATTTAAGGCACTGCCGGGGCTGATGGCCCTCGCCTGCCTGATCACGATCGCGTCACCCGCCGCCGCCCGCACGGTGAAGCTGGTGGCCTTCGGCGACAGCCTCACCGCCGGTTATGGTGTGCCGTCATCGCAGGCGTTTCCGGTGCAGCTTCAGGCGGCGCTGAAGGCGAAGGGCTATGATGTGGCGATCGTGAATGCCGGCGTCTCCGGCGACACCGCCAGCCAGGGCCTCGCCCGGCTCGACTGGTCGGTGCCCGAGGGCACCGATGGGGTGATCGTGGCGCTGGGCGCCAACGACATGCTGCGGGCGCTGCCCCCCGCCACCACGCGTAAGGCCATGACCGAGATCGTCAGCCGCCTGAAGGCACGAGGCATCAAGGTGCTGGTGGCCGGCATGCTGGCGGCGCCCAACCTCGGGCCGGAATACCAGGCCGAGTTCAACGCCGTGTTCCCGCAGCTGGCGGCCCAGCAGGGCGTGCTGCTCTATCCCTTCTTCATGGAGGGGGTGGCCGGGCATCCCGAGCTCATCCAGAAGGACGGGCTGCACCCCAATCCCGACGGGGTGCGGGTGATGGTGTCCGGCATCCTGCCGGATGTGGAGGCGCTCCTGAAGCAGGTGCAGGCGAAATAGGGGAATACCAGCCGGCCTGTAAGCCGGGTTCTGTACGGCGGGCACAAGGCCCGCGTGGCGACCATTCATCTGGGACGCCGGTTGCCCGGCGCCTCTAGCAGTCAACCCGGACGACATCCCGAAGACCGGGTGGTTTCCCGCGTCGTCCCTATTTGACTTTGCTCCCGGTGGGGTTTGCCGTGCCGCTTCCGTTGCCGGTCGCGCGGTGGGCTCTTACCCCACCGTTTCACCCTGGCTCGCGCGGACCCGAGGGACCTTCGCGAGTGGTTTGATTTCTGTGGCACTTTCCCTGGGGTCGCCCCCGCCGGACGTTATCCGGCACCGTGTCTCCGTGGAGCCCGGACTTTCCTCGACACCGAAATGCCGCGGCCGCCCGGCCGGCTGGTGCGGGACCAATGAGCGCTCCCGCGCGGGGCGTCAAGGGGGCGGAGGGCGCTGCCCCGTCGGCGCGAGGGCTTGTCCCCGCCTCAGCCCACCAGCTCGAACCAGTCATCCTCGGTGATCACCTTCACCCCCAGGGCGCGGGCCTTGTCGAGTTTGGAGCCGGCGCCGGGGCCGGCCACCACGAGGTTGGTCTTGGCCGAGACCGAGCCCGCCACCTTCGCCCCCAGCCGCTCGGCCATGGCTTTCGCTTCGTCCC
Source organism: Xanthobacter sp. NM-25 (assembly GCF_022138605.1). Taxonomy (GTDB): domain Bacteria; phylum Pseudomonadota; class Alphaproteobacteria; order Rhizobiales; family Xanthobacteraceae; genus Xanthobacter. Next base: position 141,195 of record NZ_JACBFS010000007.1, on the reverse strand, counting down.
GGGTCATCTTTTCCAGGCTGCCGGTGAACACCACGGTCTGGCCCGAGACCGGGCTTGCCGCCGCCACCGCTTCCATGGGGGCCGGCGTCACATGGGTGAGCAGGGCCGCCACCACTTCGCGATTGTTGGGCTCGGTGAAGAAGTCGATCACCGCTTCCGCCACCACATCGCCGATGCCGTCGATGGCCAGCATCTCCTGCCATGCGGCATTGCCCTTGGGCTCGGCCTCGCACGGCATCACCGCATCCAGGGCCGCCTGCTCCAGCGCCTCCACGGTGCCGTAGTGGCGCATCAGCCGCTTGGCGTTGGTTTCGCCCACATGGCGGATGCCCAGCGCGAACACCAAGCGATCCACCGCCACCGTGCGTCGCGCGGCGATGGCCGCGAACAGGTTCTTCACTGAGGTCTTGCCCCAGCCCTCGCGATTTTCCAGCCGCTGCAGGGAATTGGCGTTGCGAGCCTCGAGCGTGAAGATGTCGGCGGGGGACTTGATCAGCTCCCACTCATAAAGGGCATGCACCTGCTTCTCGCCCAGCCCCTCGATGTCGAAGGCGTTGCGGGAGACGAAGTGGCGCAGCCGCTCCACCATCTGCGCCGGGCAGATGAGGCCGCCGGTGCAGCGGCGCACCGCATCCACCTTGCCGCTCTTGAGATCCGCTTCGCGCACCGCGTGGGAGCCGCAGGCGGGGCACACGGTGGGGAAGACATAGGGCCGGGCGCCGGCGGGGCGCTGGTCGGCGATCACCCGCACCACCTGGGGGATGACATCGCCGGCGCGCTGCACCACCACCGTATCGCCGATGCGGATGTCCTTGCGCTGGATCTCATCCTCATTGTGCAACGTGGCGGAGGAGACCACCACGCCGCCGACCGTGATGGGCGCGAGCCTGGCCACCGGGGTGAGGGCGCCGGTGCGGCCCACCTGGATCTCGATATCCTCCAGGATGGTGATGGCCTGCTGGGCGGGGAATTTGTGGGCGATGGCCCAGCGCGGCGAGCGGGAGACAAAGCCTAGCCGGCGTTGCAGGTCCAGCCGGTTCACCTTGTAGACCACGCCGTCGATGTCATAGCCGAGCGTCGCCCGGCGTTCCTCGATGCCGTGGTAGTGGGCGAGCAGGCCCTGGGCGGACTCCACGATCACCGTCAGCGGGTTGGTGGGAAAGCCCCAGCGCGCGAACGTCTCCACCATGCCCATCTGGGTGTCGGCGGGCAGCGTGGTCGCCTCGCCCCAGGCATAAGCGAAGAATTTCAGCGGGCGGGCGGCGGTGATGCTGGCATCGAGCTGGCGCAGGGAGCCGGCCGCAGCATTGCGCGGATTGGCGAACACTTTTTCGCCGGCCTCCTCCTGGCGGGCATTCAGAGCCTCGAAATCCGCCACCGCCATATAGATCTCGCCGCGCACGTCGATGATGTCCGGCACGTCGGGACCGCGGATCTCGTGGGGGATCTCGGCGATGGTGCGCACATTGGCGGTCACGTCCTCGCCCTCGGACCCGTCGCCGCGGGTGGCGGCCACGGTCAGCCGGCCGCGCTCGTAGCGCAGGGAACAGGAGAGGCCGTCGATCTTGGGCTCGGCGGTGAACGCCACCGGGTCGGCCTCGTCCAGCGCCAGGAAGCGTTTCACCCGACCGACGAAATCCTCCACCTCCTCATCGGTGAAGGCGTTGGCCAGCGACAGCATGGGCACCTGGTGGGTGACCTTGCCGAACTTCTCCACCGGCGCCGCGCCGACCTTTTGGGACAGGCTGTCGGCGCCGACGAGGTGCGGGAAGCGCTGCTCGATCGCCTCATAGCGGCGGCGCAGAGCGTCATAATCCGCATCCGAGATGACCGGGGCGTCTTCGCGGTAATAAGCGGCATCGTGGCCGGCGATCTCCGCCGCCAGGGCCTGGTGCTCCCGGGCGGCCTGATCGGCGGAGAGATCCTCGACGGGAAGCGCGCGGAGCGCGAGCGGGGCAGGCGTGGTCATGATGGTCCCTCTGGCCGCCCCTTTGTGGCAAAGGCGCGGTCCAGCGGCAACATCGCCGACGCGGTGTCCACCCCCGTCTTGAGGGGGTTACACGTCCACGCTGGCGCGCAAAGCGTTTTCCTGGATGAACTCGCGACGGGGTTCCACCACGTCGCCCATCAGCCGGTTGAAGAGGTCGTCGGCGGCGTCCACTTCCTTGACCCTCACCTGCAGCAGCGAGCGGGCGTTGCGGTCGAGGGTGGTCTCCCACAACTGCTCGGGGTTCATCTCGCCCAGGCCTTTGTAGCGCTGCAGGGCAAGGCCCTTGCGGCCGGCATCGGTGACCGCGTTGAACAGGTCCACGGCGCCGAACAGGGTCTGCTCGTCGCTCTTGCGCTTGAGGGTGACGGCTTCGGTGAACACGCCGTCCAGCTCGCGGGCGAGGCTGTCGAGGCGCCGGGCCTCCGGCGAGGCGAGGAAGGCCGCGTCGAGACGCGCCACTTCCTGCACGCCGCGCACCATGCGGGAGAAGGTGTAGCCGTCTTCGTCGGCGAGGCCGACCCAGCCGCGTTCGGTTTCCTCGGCGAGCACATCCAGGCGGCCGGCAATGGCGGCGGCGCTGCGGGTAGCGGCCTCGGGATCGGACAGCGCGGCGGCGCTGAGCGCCCCGGAGAGGGCGGCCTGCTCGGCCACGGCGCGGTTGTAGCGGGGGTGCAGCGCATGCAGGGTGCCCCGCATGTGGCGGGCCACTTCCACCAGCCGGGTCAGGTCGGCGCTGGCGCGCACCTCGCCCGAGGCGAGCCGCAGGGAGGCATCCTCAAGGCCGGCGGTCACCAGATAGTCTTCCAGCGCCTTCTCGTCCTTGAGATAGGTCTCGGACTTGCCGCGCGTCACCTTGTAGAGCGGCGGCTGGGCGATGAAGAGATGGCCGGCCTCGACGATCTGCGGCATCTGCCGGAAGAAGAAGGTGAGCAGCAGGGTGCGGATGTGGGCGCCGTCCACGTCGGCGTCGGTCATGATGATGATCTTGTGGTAGCGCAGCTTCGACAGATCGAAGTCGTCGCGGCCGATGCCGGTGCCGAGCGCCGTGATCAGGGTGCCGATCTGCTCGGAGGACAGCATCTTGTCGAAGCGGGCGCGCTCCACGTTGAGGATCTTGCCGCGCAGGGGCAGCACCGCCTGGAAGGCGCGGTCGCGGCCCTGCTTGGCGGAGCCGCCGGCGGAGTCACCCTCCACCAGGAACAGCTCAGACTTGGCGGGGTCGCGCTCCTGGCAATCGGCCAGCTTGCCGGGCAGGGAGGCGATGTCCAGCGGGCTCTTGCGGCGGGTGAGGTCGCGCGCCTTGCGGGCGGCCTCGCGGGCGGCGGCGGCTTCCACCACCTTGCCGATCACCGATTTGGCCTCGGCGGGGTTTTCCTCGAACCAGGTGCTCAGCGCCTCGCCCACCAGGCTCTCGACCACCGGCCGGACCTCGGAGGAGACCAGCTTGTCCTTGGTCTGGGAGGAGAATTTCGGATCGGGCACCTTCACCGAGAGCACCGCGGTGAGCCCCTCGCGGCAATCCTCGCCGGTGGGGTCCACCTTCTCCTTCTTGGCGATGCCGGAGGCATTGGCGTAGCCGATCACCTGGCGGGTGAGGGCGGCGGCAAAGCCGGTGAAATGGGTGCCGCGATCCCGCTGGGGGATGTTGTTGGTGAAGCACAGAATGTTTTCGTGGTAGCCATCGTTCCACGAAAGAGCGGCTTCCACGGTGATGCCGTCTCGCTCCGCGCGGATGACGATGGGCTTGGGCACCAGCGCTGTCTTGGAGCGGTCGAGATACTTCACGAACGCCTCGATGCCGCCTTCGTAATGCAGCTCCTCGCGCTTGGGCTCGGGGCCGCGGGCATCGGTGAGGGTGATGAGCACGCCGGAATTGAGGAAGGCGAGCTCGCGCAGGCGGTGCTCCAGGGTGGCGTAATCGAACTCCACCTTGGTGAAGGTTTCCGGGCTCGGCAGGAACGTCACCTTGGTGCCACGGGCATGCTCGGGGGCCTCGCGCACCACCTTCAGCGGCGCTTCCGCGTCGCCGTGGCGGAAGCGCATGAAATGCTCCTTGCCGTCGCGCCAGATGGTCAGGTCGAGCCAGGTGGACAAGGCGTTCACCACCGAGACGCCCACCCCGTGCAGGCCACCGGAGACCTTGTAGGAATTCTGGTTGAACTTCCCGCCCGCGTGCAGCTGGGTCATGATGACCTCGGCCGCCGAGACCCCCTCTTCCGGGTGCAGGTCGGTGGGGATGCCGCGGCCATCGTCGGTCACGGTCACCGAGCCGTCGGCGTTGAGGGTGACGGTGACCTCGTGGGCCCAGCCCGCCAGGGCCTCGTCGATGGCGTTGTCGACCACCTCATAGACCATGTGGTGGAGGCCCGAGCCGTCATCGGTGTCGCCGATATACATGCCCGGGCGCTTGCGCACCGCGTCCAGACCCTTCAGCACCTGAATGGACTGGGCGCCGTAATCGTCGGGGGAAGCAGCGGGCACGGGTTCTGCCATATCGGTTCTCGGATCTCGAATCGGTGGTCAGCGTCATGCGACTTTAGCGCACGCGCGCGGTGATTTGGTGGCGCTGTTGGGGCGAGGCCGCTAACGGGCGGCGACGGTCACGGCGGCTCCGGCAAGGGTGGCGCCGCAGATGCGGTTGAGGGTGCGCATGGCCCGCCGCGAGGCGATGAACCGGCGGGCCCGGTCGGCGACGATCACATAGCCGGCGAACACCGCCGTCAGCACCACCAGGATGACCCCGCTCATCTCGGCAAAGCCGAGCATGGAGAGCTGGTCGAGGTTCATCAGGGTGGGCAGCAGCGCCAGGTAGAAGGCCATGGTCTTGGGGTTGCTCAAGGTCAGGGCCACGCCGGCACCATAGAGGCCGAGCGCCGATTGATCCGTGGGCACCGGTGCGTCGCTGGGCGGCGCGGCGGGGGCTGTCCACATGCGCCAGGCCATCAGCAGCAGATAGGCGGCGCCGGCCAGGCGGACCACGATGAACAGGCTGCCGAGGGTGGCGGCCAAAGCGGCGAGGCCCAGCGCGGCGGCGGCGAGCCACAGAATGTCGCCGGTGGCGAGGCCGAGGATGAAGGCGGACGCGCCGTGGCGACCCCGGGCGAGCGTGCGCGCCACCAGGGCGACAACGGCCGGACCAGGGCTCGCGGCCCCCAGTGTCAGGACCGCCGCGAAAAGAGCGAGGCTAGCCGGTTCCATGCCTTCTAGTGCGCTGCGCGGGTCGGAAGGTCAAGTCCGGCCGCCGGCGGCGGCCTCAGACGACGCGGACGGCATCGCCCACCGCCACCCGGCCGGCCTGGACCACCCTGGCGTAGACGCCACAATCCGTGTGCCCATAGGCGCGGGCGAGGCCCTTCACCACATTGATGTCGCGGGCGGCGGTGTCCGGGTTCACATTGACGGCGGCGCAGCGCTCGGTGCGCTTGAGAATGGCGAGGCGGGCGTCGCCGATGGCCAACGTCTGCCCGACGAGGGTGAGCTCCGTGCCCGGCGCCCAGCCGTCGAGATGAAGGTTCATGCGGAAACGTCGCGGGTCCACCGCTTCACCCATGTGCCCTGCCAGATCCCGCACGCTGGCGAGATTGAGCAGGGAGATGAAGCCCGAGCGCAGGGAATCGGTGAAGCGGAAGCCCTCCGGCGCCGTCAGCAGCTGCAGCCGGCCGCGGGCCTCCTCGCCCATATAAAAGGTGAGGAAGGCCTCGATCTCGGCGCACCCCTCCGCCGTGGCGAGGTTGCCCCTGGCGGCTTCCACCCCTTCGAGGCACAGGGTCAGTTCCCGGGAGGCGTCGTCGTAGCGGCTGTCCAGGCCGGCGAGGCGCGCATCCCGCATCAGCATCAGGAACGCCGTCTTGGGGCGATAGGCCGGGGTGGCGGGGTCAAATCCGCACGGGCCGTTCTCCACCGCATAGAGGCGATCGCCGGGGAAGAAGGCGCCGGCTTCCAGCTGCACCGCCGCCAGCGGCTCGGCGGAGAGCCCCTTCACCGGATGACGGTACAGGGCGGTGACGGTGGCGGGTGGAAGGGAGGCGACGGTCTCGACGGTGGTCATGGGTGCCGCGATCTCATCTGAAGGGCATCGCGGTCAAGCCGCCACGCCGGCTCTGGGCATCCCGGGGATGCTGGCGCCGGCGCCGAAAACGGCGTCCGGGCTTGGGCTTCGTCAAGGTTTCATGGCCGCGGAACGATAAGCTTGTTTTCGTCGCGCACCCCCTTCCGTTGCCGGGAAGCCACACCCACATGAGGCACGGCGCAGGTTGCAAGGCCGTGCGCGACGGTCGCCGGGGATACCGGGACCGTGCCCCAGCGCGTTGGCATGCTTCAGATGAAGGTGCCGGGCGTGAGAAGGAGGAAAGACATGAATTTCGAGATCTATACCGAGCGCGCGCGCGGGTTCGTCCAGTCGGCCCAGGCGCTGGCGACGCGGGAAGGTCATCAGCAGTTTACCCCTGAGCATCTCCTGAAGGTGCTCATGGACGACCCGGAAGGCTTGTGCTCGGGTCTCATCCAGCGTGCGGGCGGCAATCCCACGCTGGTGCGCGCCGATGTGGAAGCCGCGCTGGCCAAGCTGCCGAAGGTGTCGGGGGGCTCCGGCCAGGTCTATCTGAGCCAGCAGCTCGCCCGCGTCTTCGAGGCGGCGGAGCAGGCGGCCAAGAAGGCGGGTGACGGCTATGTCACCGTCGAGCGCATGCTGCTCGCTTTGGTCATTGAGAAGGAAACCGAGGCCGGCAAGATCCTGGCCCATGCGGGCGTCACCCCGCAGAATCTGAACGCGGCCATCGAGGCGCTGCGCAAGGGCCGCACCGCGGATACCGCCACCGCCGAAAACGCCTATGACGCGCTCAAGAAGTATGCCCGCGACCTGACCCAGGCGGTGCGCGACGGCAAGCTCGACCCGGTGATCGGCCGTGACGAGGAGATCCGTCGCACCATCCAGGTGCTGGCCCGCCGCACCAAGAACAACCCCGTGCTCATCGGCGAGCCGGGCGTCGGCAAGACCGCGATCGTGGAGGGCCTCGCCCGCCGCATCGTCGATGGTGACGTGCCCGAGAGCCTGAAGGGCAAGAGCCTGCTCGCCCTCGACATGGGCTCCCTCATCGCCGGCGCGAAATATCGCGGCGAGTTCGAGGAGCGCCTGAAGAGCGTGCTCAACGAGGTCGAGGCGGCCGAGGGCGGCATCATCCTGTTCATCGACGAGATGCACACCCTCGTCGGCGCCGGCAAGACCGACGGCGCCATGGATGCGTCCAACCTGCTGAAGCCGGCTTTGGCCCGTGGCGAGCTGCACTGCGTTGGCGCGACCACGCTGGATGAATATCGCAAGCATGTGGAGAAAGACGCGGCCCTCGCTCGTCGTTTCCAGCCCGTCTTCGTCTCCGAGCCCACGGTGGAGGATACCGTCTCCATCCTGCGCGGCCTGAAGGAGAAGTATGAGCTGCACCACGGCGTGCGCATCACGGACTCGTCGCTGGTGTCGGCGGCGGTGCTGTCCAACCGCTACATCACCGACCGCTTCCTGCCCGACAAGGCCATCGACCTCGTCGACGAGGCGGCGTCGCGCCTGCGCATGCAGGTGGATTCCAAGCCCGAGGAGCTGGACAATCTCGACCGTGAGATCGTCCGCCTGCGCATCGAGCAGGAAGCCCTGAAGAAGGAGACCGACACCGCCTCCAAGGACCGGCTGAAGAAGCTGGAGAAGGAGCTGGCGGACCTGGAGGAGAAGGCCTCCGTCCTCACCTCCAAGTGGAAGGCGGACAAGGAGAAGCTGAACGAGGCGACCACCGTCAAGGCCAAGCTCGACCAGGCCCGCGCCGATCTGCAGACCGCGCAGCGCCAGGGCGAGTACCAGAAGGCCGGCGAGCTCACCTATTCGGTGATCCCGGAGCTGGAGAAGCGCCTTGCCGAGGTGGAGAAGGCCGGAGCGACCGGCGGCATGGTGGAAGAGGCGGTGACGCCCAGCCACATTGCCGGCGTCGTCTCCCGCTGGACCGGCGTGCCGGTGGACAAGATGCTGGAAGGCGAGCGGGAGAAGCTGCTGCGCATGGAACTGGAGCTGGCCAAGCGCGTGGTCGGCCAGTCGGAAGCGGTTGCCGCCGTTTCCACCGCCGTGCGCCGGGCCCGAGCCGGCCTGCAGGATCCGAACCGGCCCATCGGCTCGTTCCTGTTCCTCGGCCCCACCGGCGTCGGCAAGACCGAGCTGACCAAGGCGTTGGCGGAGTTCCTGTTCGACGACGAGACCGCCATGGTGCGCATCGACATGTCGGAGTACATGGAGAAGCACTCCGTGAGTCGCCTCATCGGTGCCCCTCCCGGCTATGTGGGCTATGACGAGGGCGGCGCCCTCACCGAAGCGGTGCGGCGCCGGCCCTATCAGGTGGTGCTGTTCGACGAGGTGGAGAAGGCCCATCCGGACGTCTTCAACGTCCTCCTGCAGGTGCTCGACGACGGGCGCCTGACGGACGGGCAGGGGCGCACGGTGGACTTCCGCAACGTGCTGATCGTCATGACCTCCAATCTCGGCGCCGAGTTCCTGGCGGATCCCCGCCAGCCCATGGGCTTCAAGGTGCCGGGCCACGAGGGCGACAAGGTGGTGTCCGACGAGGAGGCCTATGACCTGGTGATGACGGCGGTGCGGCACCACTTCCGCCCCGAGTTCATCAACCGGATCGACGAGATCGTTATGTTCCACCGCCTGAAGCGGGAGCAGATGGACTCCATCGTCGATATCCAGATGGGCCGCCTGAAGAAGCTGCTGGAGGATCGCAAGATCACCATCACGCTGTCTCCCGAGGCGCGGCACTTCCTGGCGGAGAAGGGGTATGACCCGGCCTATGGCGCGCGTCCGCTGAAGCGGACCATCCAGAAGCTGGTGCAGGACCCGCTCGCCGAGAAGATCCTCGCCGGCGACATCCTGGATGGCGCGACGGTGCAGGTCACCCTCGAAGGCGATCACCTCGCCTTCCAGTCCACCGCGGCACCCGTCGATGCGGCCGCCTGATCCTGGCGTCGCAGGGGTATGACTGAAGAGAAGAGGCCCTCCCTTCGGGGAGGGCCTTTTTGTTGTGCGCGCGGGTGGCGTCCGCCACGAGACAAGAAGCCGTTGCTCGGCACTCATCTGGTGAGAGCCATCGACGTCTGGACCGGGTGCGCGGCTTTATTCGCCGCGGGCGGCGGCCAGCAGCTCCTGGGCCCGCTGGGTGGCGGCGGCGAAGAAGGGCAGGGCGGGTGCCGCCTTCGCGAAGCAGGCCTGATAGGCCGCCGCGCCTTCTTCTTCCACATCGGTTGCCTGGTCCCAGCGCGGGTCCTGGTCGTTCCTCGATTTCTCGGCGGCGGCGATCAGGGCCTTGGATTTCGCGGCGAACCCCTTCCAGACCTTGTCGCAGGCCGGCATGGGCCTGATGGTGACCTTGACCGGCGCCGCCCCCACCACCACCCGTCCGCCGGCCATGCGGGTGAAGACGATGCTGTCCGGCACATCATTCTGGGCGCCGGTCTGGGTGAACAGGCCCAAAGCCGCATTCACCGTCTCGCCCGGAGCGGTGGTGATGGGCAGGTCCATATATTTGACGAACATCGCGTCCGATCCCATCACCGCCTGATAGAGCGCCTGTGTGCCGACGGCCGCCGCCAGCCCGCCGCGCAGCGCCTCGGGGGCGTCCTCATCCTTGGCGCTCCGGGCGAGCCAGTCTGCGAACACCGGCTCCGGCGCCACGAAGAAACGGGTGACGAAGTCGGCGCTCGAAAACAGCAGCCCATCGGGCTGCCGGGATTCCAGATAGTCGGGCACCAGGGTGGTGGGCAGGAACACCGGCGGCGGCCGGGTGTCCGCGAAGGTGACCGGGCCGATAAGCGCCGTCATGAGGCGCTCCAGCTGCTGCACCGCCGCGGCGCTGCGCGTGTCGACCGCGTCCTGGTTCTCACCGGCCTTGACGGCGGCGGCCACCGCCTCGCTCAGCTGATTGCGGGTGGCGATGTAGCTTTCGATCGGGGTGTCGGCGGCCACGTCGTGGCTGCCCCAACAGGACAGGGCCACCGCTATCGCCATGGCAGCCGCCCGGATGCCGGCACGGGCCGGTCGCGGGCGGTCACGCAGAAGGTGATGTCCCATCCTGTGGTGTCCTCGTCTCAGCCGTGGCGGTTCGCGGGAGCGGACCGAGGCGTCGCGCTCCCGCCCTGGGGCGGGAGAGAAGAGTGAGGATGGGGGAAGGGGCCGTCAACTGCGGCGGGGGTACCCGCGGCGCTCGGCCCGCAGCGCGACGGATGATCAGTCGGCGCTGGAGCGCGCGGGCTTGGCGCCCGACGCGCCGGCGCTGGCCACTTTGGCCGGCACGGGGGCATGGTTCATCAGGGCGTCCACGCGTTCGCGCTCCTTGCCGAATTCGGTGAGGAACCGCCCGGCGAGGGCACGGCCGCGGGGCAACTTGATGCGCATGGGGTCCACGAAGTTGCCGTTGATCTTCACTTCATAGTGCAGATGCGGTCCCGTGGAGAGGCCGGTGGAGCCGATGTAGCCGATCAGCTGCCCCTGGCGCACCTTCATGCCTTCGCGGATGCCGCGGGCGAAGCCCGACTGGTGCGAATAGGTGGTGACATAGCCGTTGGCGTGCTGGATCTCGGTGTGCTTGCCATAACCCGATTTCCAGTTGGCATAGATGATGGTGCCGTTGCCCGCCGCATAAATGGGCGTGCCGATGGAATCCGCCCAGTCCACACCGGTGTGGAGCTTGGAATAGCCGAGGATCGGATGGCGGCGGTACCCAAAGGGCGAGCGCATGACACCCCCGGCCACGGGCTTGCGCACCAGGAACTTCTTCGCGCTCTTTCCATCCTCGTCATAATAGTCGACGAGGCCGTCGTCCGAGGTCTGGAAGCGATAGTAGCGCTTGGTTTCGCTGCCGGTGGTCAGCGCCGCATAGAGGATTTCGTTGTTGGCGCCGGCATCGTCGGAATAGAGCACCTCGAAGCTGTCGCCGGACCGCACGCGCCGCTGGAAATCCACGTCGAAGGCATAGATCCGGATCAGATCGGCGATCACGTTGCGCGGAATCTCGTTGCGCAGCGCCGTTTCATAGACGCTCTCATAAAGCCGGATGCCGGGGCCGCTGTCGTCATCGGTATCCTCCGAGACGCCGGCGATCTCCGTTTCCGCAGGCTCGGGCACGTTCACGAACTCGTTGCGGTCCGACAACGCAATGGTGCCCTCGTGGCC
>NZ_JACBFS010000007.1:0-115000 GCF_022138605.1 Xanthobacter sp. NM-25 | reverse complement strand
TGGGCGAAGAGAGCCTGGCCTTCCGCGGCAGCGCCAAGGTCGGTCGCAAGTCCGAGTGGCCGAGCTGGACCCCGACCCCGGAAATCCATCAGCGCATTGCCGGCTTGCCGTCCTATGTGGGCCCCGGCCCGCATAATCCCATGGGTGCCCGCGCGCTCTACCTCTATCAGAGCGGGCAGGACACGCTGTTCCGCATCCACGGCACCAATCAGCCGGAACTGCTGGGCCAGGCCATCTCCTCCGGCTGCATCCGCATGCTGAACGAGGATGTGATCGACCTCTACAGCCGCGTCCCGGTGGGCGCCGAGGTGGTGGTGCTCTGAGCCCTGCCTGACAGGTCAGTCATCGGGTTGAAACGGGCGTGGGCTTTCCACGCCCGTTTTGTTTTGGGGCCGAGAGGCTTGAAAAGCCGCCGGCATTGGGCGAGTGATGGGCGTGGCCCCCGGCGGAGCGAGCGGCACCATCCATGATCAGACGCCGCCTTTATGTGGAGGAGCGGGTATCGCCCACGGCGCAGTGGGGCTTCCGGCTCGCTTTGTTCGCCGTGCCGGTGCTGGTGCTCTCCATCGTGCTCTACCGTCTCGGCGTGCTCGATTTTCAGCCCGCCATGGTGGCCTTCGGCACCGGCCTGTTCCTGGCGGCGGCCGGCGGGCTATTGGGCGCGATCGGCTTCTTCATCGTGTGGGAGAGCGGCTGGGTCGGCATCGGCCGGGCCATGGCCGCGGTGGCCCTGGCCCTGGTGGTGCTTGCCGCGCCGGCGGTGGTGGTCGCCCGCGGGCTGATGCTGCCGCCGCTATCGGACATTTCCACGGATCTGGAGGATCCGCCCCAGTTCCGCGCCCTGCTCCTCGCCCATCCGCGCGAGGCGAACTCCCATCTCTTCGCTGGCGCCTCGGCCGGCGCGCAGCGCGCAGGCTATCCCGGTATCAAGCCGGCGGACCTGAGCGCCACACCTGAGGAGGCCTTCAACGCGGTGCTGGCACTGGTGCAGAAACGCGGCTGGCACATTCTTGACGCGACGCCGCCGCGCGGCACGCAGCGGGATGGGCGCATCGAGGCGGTGGCCACCTCGCACGTGATGGGCTATCGCAACGACGTGGTGATCCGCATCCGCCCCACGGCCAAGGGTGCGCGGGTGGATATGCGCTCCACGTCGCGCTACGGCACCCATGACCTCGGCACCAATGCGGAGCGCATCGAGGGCCTGATGGCCGATCTCTCCGCGGAACGCCGCAAGCATTGAGAGGCGCCGTGCGCCGAGGGGCGGTTCGTCACCCATTGCTTTGAGACCCCTTGCACCGCGCGCCGCCGTCAGCTATCAGAACCACTCCTGAGCGCAACCGCCGAGAGCATTGCCACCGTGTCGTCCCGCACGACCAAGACTGCAGCCTCTGCCCCCCGGACCATCACGGTTCCGGGCAACGCTCTTATTCTGCGCGCGCTTCTTCTCCTTAGCCGCCCCTGAGGGCCGGCCGGGCTACGCCTGGGCACTCAGGGGATCGCGCCACCGCCGGGCCGAGACCCGGTGACGATTTCGGCTTATGATCCGGCATAATCCCGCGCCCGAAGCCTCTCCCTGCTGAGAGCGGCGCCCGCCGGAATGCGAGAAGGACCGTTCCGATGACCGATACCGCCTCCACCGCCCCGGTCGCCAAAGACCGCGTCATCATCTTCGACACCACCCTGCGTGATGGCGAGCAGTGCCCCGGCGCCTCCATGACCTTCGAGGAGAAGCTGCAGGTGGCCGAATTGCTCGACGACATGGGCGTCGATGTCATTGAGGCTGGCTTCCCCATCGCCTCCATCGGCGATTTCGAGAGCGTGTCGGAGATCGCCCGGCGGGCCAAGCGTGCCACAATCTGCGGCCTGTCCCGCGCCGCGCTCCATGATATCGACCGCTGCGCCGAGGCGGTGAAGCACGCCGCGCGCGCCCGCATCCACACCTTCCTGTCCACCTCGCCGGTGCACATGAAGTACAAGCTCCAGAAGGAGCCGCACGAGGTTCTGGAGATGATCGTGGCTTCGGTCACGCGCGCCCGCAACCATGTGGCGGATGTGGAATGGTCGTCGGAAGACGGCACGCGCACGGAGATCGATTTCCTGTGCCGCTGCGTCGAGGCGGCCATCGCTGCCGGCGCCACCACCATCAACATCCCCGATACGGTGGGCTACACCACGCCGGCCGAATATCAGGCCCTGTTCCGCACCGTGATCGAGCGGGTCCCCAATTCGGACAAGGCGGTGTTCTCGGTCCATTGCCACAATGATCTCGGCATGGCGGTGGCCAATTCGCTGGCCGGCATCGCCGGCGGTGCGCGGCAGATCGAATGCACGGTGAACGGCATCGGCGAGCGGGCCGGCAATGCGGCGCTGGAAGAGGTGGTGATGGCCATAGACACCCGGTCCGATGCCTTCCCCTATGCCACCGGCATCAATACCCGCATGCTCACCCGCGCTTCCAAGCTGGTGTCGGCAGTCACCTCGTTCCCGGTGCAGTACAACAAGGCCATCGTCGGCCGGAACGCGTTTGCCCACGAAAGCGGCATCCACCAGGATGGCATGCTCAAGCACACCCAGACCTATGAGATCATGACCCCCGAGAGCGTGGGCGTCTCCAAGACCTCGCTGGTGATGGGCAAGCACTCCGGCCGCGCCGCCTTCCGCGACAAGCTCAAGACCATGGGCTACGAACTGGGCGAGAACGCCCTGAACGACGCCTTCGCCCGCTTCAAGGATCTCGCCGACCGGAAGAAGGTGGTCTACGACGAGGACATCGAGGCGCTGGTGGATCAGGGCATCGTGGCGGCCAGCGATCGCATCAAGCTCATCTCTCTGTCCATCATCGCCGGCACCCATGGGCCGCAGCGCGCCACCATGAAGGTGGAGGTGGATGGCGTGGTGAAGACCGAGGAGGCCGAGGGCAACGGCCCGGTGGACGCCACCTTCAACGCCATCAAGGCGCTGGTGCCCCACACGGCGAAGCTGGAGCTCTACCAGGTGCACGCAGTGACCGAGGGCACCGATGCCCAGGCGGAAGTGTCCGTGCGGCTGGAGGAGAACGGCAAGGTGGTGACCGCCCGCGCGGCCGATCCCGACACGCTGGTGGCCTCCGCCCGGGCCTATATCACCGCCCTCAACAAGCTGCAGATGAAGCGCCAGAGCGTGAACCCGCAGACCGCGGTGGGCTGAGGCCATCCGAACAGCTTCTGGAAACGCCCGGTCGTCTGGCCGGGCGTTTTCGTTTGCGCCCGGCCTTCACCCTTTCCGCACATCGCGGCAGAAGCTGTGCGGCAACCCCTTGGCATGACCGGCGGGGCGGATTACGAAACATCCATACCGCCGCCTTCGCTTCGGCGCGCGGGTGCCACCCGTCACGAGGTCCCATCCAGCCCCCCTTGCGGTGATTGTCGAGAGCCTCACCACAAGTCCGGGCCGGGGTTTCGGGGGAAGCGCCTGTTCGCCGCGCGGACATCAGACGCGGATCACGGTTGCCTTCGCCGGCGAGGCCGCCGAACGAATCGGGGGATGGAACCGGCACCACGGAGGGACTTCTTCAATGCGTAACAAGGTTTTCGCCGACGCGAAAAGTGCTCTCGAGGGCGTTGTTGCCGACGGGATGACCATCATGGCCGGCGGCTTCGGCCTGTGCGGCATCCCCGAGAACCTGATCGCCGCCATTCGTGAGCTCGGCCCCAAGCACCTCACCGTCATTTCCAACAATTGCGGCGTGGACGATTTCGGCCTCGGCATCCTGCTGGCCAACGGCCAGATCAAGAAGATGGTCTCGTCCTATGTGGGCGAGAACAAGCTGTTCGAGCAGCTCTATCTGAATGGCGACCTGGAGCTGGAGTTCAACCCCCAGGGCACCCTGGCCGAGCGCATCCGCGCCGGCGGCGCGGGCATTCCGGCCTTCTACACCAAGACCGGCTACGGCACGATCATCGCCGAGGGCAAGCCCACCGCCGAGTTCGACGGGCAGATGTATGTGATGGAGCGCGCGCTGCATGCCGACCTCTCCATCGTCAAGGCCTGGAAGGCCGACAAGGCGGGCAACCTCGTCTACCGCAAGACCGCCCGCAACTTTAACCCGATGATGGCCACCGCCGGCAAGATCACGGTGGTCGAGGTGGAAGAGGTGGTGGAAGTGGGCGCGCTCGACGGCGATCTCATCCACACCCCGGGCATCTATGTGGATCGCATCATCGTCTCCAAGGACGCCGAGAAGCGGATCGAGAAGGTGACCACCCGCAAGCGCGAAGAGGTGAAGTGAGATGGCCTGGAACCGTGACCAGATGGCGGCCCGGGCCGCCCAGCAGATCCGCGACGGCTTCTACGTGAACCTCGGCATCGGCATCCCTACCCTGGTGGCCAACGCTCTGCCCCCGGGCATGACGGTGACGTTCCAGAGCGAGAACGGCATGCTCGGCATCGGCCCCTTCCCCTATGAGGGCGAGGAGGATGCGGACCTCATCAACGCCGGCAAGCAGACCGTCACCGAGGTGCCGGAAACCGCCTATTTCTCCAGCGCCGACTCGTTCGCCATGATCCGTGGCGGCCACATGGACCTGTCCATTCTCGGCTCCATGCAGGTGTCCGAGCACGGCGACATCGCCAATTGGATGGTGCCGGGCAAGATGGTGAAGGGCATGGGCGGCGCCATGGACCTGGTGGCCGGCGCCCGTGAGGTGATCGTGCTCATGGAGCATGTGGAGAAGTCCGGCGCCCCCAAGCTGGTGGAACGCTGCACCCTGCCGCTCACCGGCACCCACGTGACCGATTTCGTCATCACCGATCTCGCTGTGTTCGAGTTCACCAAGCGCGGTGGCACCCTGGTGCTGAAGGAACTGGCGCCGGGTGTCTCGCTGGACGAGATCAAGGCCAAGACCGCCGCCAGGTTCGAGGTTGGTCTGTGATGTGAGGCGCCGGTGCCGCTGTGCACCGGCGTGGTGACGAGGCATGCGACGGGCGGGATGGCGATCAGCCTCCCGCCCGTTTTGCTTGGTGCCCCGGTCGCAGGATCGGCCGGCCTTGTGCGCCTCATTCCGATGCTATAAAAAGCGAGCGCTCGCTCGGATTTTCAGGGCGTTGCTATTGCACTGCAAGATGTCCCGACGCATGCGGGCATCTTTTCCGGTGCCGCTGGAGGCGGGGTCGCTGTCCCGGCGCATAAGGGGGAAACATCATGGATTTCGCTATCTCTCCGGAGCTCGAGGCCCTCAGGGCCCGCATCGCCGCCTTCGTGGCGGAGGTGATCCTGCCCCATGAGGCGGATCCGCAGGCCTATGATGCCCACGAGAACATCTGTGCCGATCTGCTGGCCACCCTGCGGGAGAAGGCGCGGGCGGCGGGCCTGTGGTGCCTGCAGCTGAAGCCGGAGAATGGCGGGCTTGGGGTTGGCCGCGTGGGCATGGCGGTGTGCTATCCGGAAATGAACCGCTCCATCTTCGGCCCAGTGGTGTTCAACTCCGCCGCCCCCGACGATGGCAACATGATGATGTTCGAGGCGGTGGGCACGGCCGATCAGAAGGCCCGCTGGCTCGCCCCCATCGTCTCCGGCGCGGTGCGCTCGGCCTTCGCCATGACCGAGCCCCATCCCGGCGGCGGCTCCGATCCGGGCATGATGCTCACCCGTGCCGAAGCGCAGCCCAGCGGCGCCTATCGCATCTATGGCCGCAAATGGTTCATCACCGGCGCGGAGGAGGCGGCCCATCTCACCGTCATCGCCCGCACCTCAGATGATCCGCGCACGGGCCTGACCGCCTTCGCCTTCCACCGCGACACCCCCGGCTGGCGCATTCTCCGGCGCATTCCCATCATGGGGCCGGAGGAGCACGGCGGCCATTGCGAGATCGAGTTCGACGGACTGGAGATTCCCCCTGAGGACATTCTGCTGGGCGTGGGCAAGGGGCTGAAGGTGACGCAGATCCGCCTTGGTCCGGCGCGCCTCACTCACTGCATGCGCTGGCTGGGCCTCGCCGCCCGCTGCGTGGAGATTGCCCGGGAGTATGCCGCCGAGCGGCATGGCTTCGGCGTGCGGCTGGCGGACCGGGAGAGCGTGCAGCTGATGCTCGGGCGCCTCGCCATGGAGATCGAGATCGGCCGGCTGCTGGTGATGAAGGCGGCGTGGGAGCTTGATCGCGGCGGGCTCGCCCGCAAGGAGGTGTCCATGGCCAAGATCCAGGCCGCCAACACCCTGCACAAGGCCGCCGACACCGCCATCCAGATCAATGGCGCGCGGGGCTATTCCAAGGATACGGTGCTGGAGTGGATCTACCGCTACGCCCGCCAGGCGCGGCTGGTGGATGGCGCCGACGAGGTGCACCAGATGGTGCTCAACCGCTTCCTGGAGAAGGAAGAAGGCGCGTTCTGGCGCTGGCCGGTGGCGGAGGCGCGCGCATGAGCGACGCCGCCGTTCAGCCGGGCTTCGATGTCGGAGCCCTCGATGCCCATCTGAAGGCTCATGTGGAGGGGCTCGCCGGGGCGCCGCGGCTCACCCCCATTGCCGGCGGCCAGTCCAACCCCACCTTCTTCGTGGATTATGACGGCCGTGCCCTGGTGCTGCGCAAGCAGCCGCCGGGAGAGCTTTTGCCCTCGGCCCATGCCATCGATCGGGAATACCGCATCATCCGGGCGCTGGCCGGCACCGATGTGCCGGTGCCGCCGGCGTTGCTCTATTGCAGCGATCGCACGGTCATCGGCACCCCCTTCTATGTGATGGAGAAGGTGGAAGGCCGGGTGTTCCACGATTGCACCCTGCCGGGGGTGTCACCGGAGGAGCGACGGGCCATGTATGGCGCCATGGCGCGCACCCTCGCCGCCTTCCACAATGTGGACGTCGCGGCGGTGGGGCTCGCCGATTTCGGCAAGCCGGGCAATTATTTCGCCCGGCAGATCGGCCGCTGGACCCGGCAATGGGAGCTCTCCCGCACCCGTGACGACAAGAATATCGATCGCCTGGTGGCGTGGCTGCCGGCGCATATTCCCGCCGACGACACCACCAGCCTGGTGCATGGCGATTATCGCATCGGCAATCTCATGTTCCATCCGCAGAAGCCCGAGGTGGTGGCGGTGCTGGATTGGGAATTGTCCACCCTCGGCCATCCGCTGGCGGATCTCGCCCATTGCGCCATGGCCTGGGTGTCGAAGCCCGATGAATATGGCGGCATCGAAGGGCTGGACCTTGCCGCCCTCGGCATCCCGAGCCGTGCACAGTTCGTGGCGGACTACAGCGCCGCCGCCCACCATGGCCAGGCGCTGACGGATTTTCACATGGCGTTCGCGCTGTTCCGCTGGGCGGTGATTTTCGAGGGCATCGCCGCCCGCGCCAAGGCCGGAAACGCCAATTCCGCCAATGCCGGGGATACGGGGCGCCTCGCCGCCGCCTTCGCCCGTCGTGCCGCGGAGTTGACCTCAGCGCCCATATAATTATGAAATAGCATTTCATAAATGAGCCCGCCATTGCACGACGTGGGCGACGGGCGTATGCAGGTTCACCAAACAAACGTTTGATCCAGTCTGTTCCGATGACCGCCTCCGCGGTGCCGGCCGACGGTCAGGCGCATGCGGCCGTGCCCGCCGGTCGCGACGTGGGAGGAGCACAGATGAACCGATTGGCTGTCATTGGAGCCGGCCTCATGGGCGGCGGCATCGCCCTCGATGCGGCGCGTCATGGCTTCGAGGTCCAGGTCTTCGATGCTCGCGCCGACGGGGTTGAGAAGCTCCGGGCCCGCGCCGCCAGCGTCTATGCCCGCTGGGTCAAGAACGGCCGCATGGCCGAGGCCGATGCCCAGGCGGCGCTCGCCCGTCTGCGTCCCGCCACCCTGGCCGAGGCCGGCGCCGCCGATGTGGTGATCGAGGCGGTGTTCGAGGATCTCGCCGTGAAGCGGGCGCTGTTCACGGAGCTTCAGCCCCATCTGTCGCCGGCGGCGGTGCTCGCCACCAACACCAGCGCCCTGAAGGTAGGCGATCTGTCAGTGGGCTTCGCCTTCGCCCCGCGCTTCCTGGGGCTGCACTATTTCAGCCCGGCGGAGGTCTCGCCGCTGGTGGAAGTGGTCCGTTCCGACGCGACGACGCAGGCGACGGTTGACGCTGCGCTCGCCTTCCTCAAGGCGACCCGCCGCACGCCGCTGCCGTGCCTCGATCGGCCGGGCTTCGCCATCAACCGCTTCTTCTGTCCCTATTACAACGAGGCTACCCGCATCATCGAGGATGGCATCGCCGGCACGGCGGATGTGGACCAGGTGGCGCAAGAGCGGCTCGGCGCGGCGGCGGGGCCGTTCACCGTCATGAACCTGATCCGGCCGGCGGTCTCCGCCCATGCCATGACCAATCTCGGCTCCCTCGGCCCCTTCTACAAAACCAGCCGCACCCTGAACGCGCAGGCGGCCACCGGGGCGGACTGGCCCCTTGAGAGCCGCGTTGCCGGCGCCGACCTCGACCTGGTGGAGCGCCGCCTGCTGGGCGCCCTGGCGCTGCCGGCCTTGGAATTGGCGGCCGAAAAGGTGGCCGCGCCCGAAGCCGTGGACCAGGGGGCGGTGCTGGCCCTGAAGTTCAAGGAGGGGCCGTTCGCTCTCATGCGCCGCTATGGTGCCGCAACCGTCGAGCAGGCGGTGGAGGCCCTGTGCGCGCGCGATGGCCACCCGGTGCCCGCTTTCGCCGCCGCGGCAGCCTGAATGCGCCGCGTCCGTGGCCGGCGCACCCTCGGCCGACGCAGCGCCCCCGCCGCGTCGGCTTGATCTTTGAGCAGGGCCCTGTTTCATCCGCTGACTGTCGCCCGCGGCTCCATCGCGCGCGGTGGCCTGCGTCCTGACCGTTCTGGGAGGTTTTCACCATGAGCAATCCCGACGTCTTCATCGTTGCCGGCGCCCGCACGCCGGTGGGCAGCTTCGGCGGCGCGCTGAAGGACATTCCCCCCACCGCCCTCGGCGCCCATGCGGCCAAGGCCGCCATCGCCCGGGCCGGCATCGCCGCCGATGAGATCGGCCACACGGTGGTGGGCAATGTGATCCACACCGAGCCGCGCGACATGTACATCTCCCGCGTGGTGGCCATCGAGGCCGGCGTGCCGAAGGAGGCCCCGGCCCTCACCGTCAACCGGCTGTGCGGCTCGGGCCTGCAGGCCATCGTCAACGCTACCCAGATCCTCAAGCTGGGCGATGCCGAGATGGCGCTGGCCGGCGGTGCCGAGAGCATGAGCCGCGGCGGCTATCTGATGCCGGCGGTGCGGTGGGGCCAGCGCATGGGCCCGACCTCGGCCATCGACATGATGATCGGCGTGCTCACCGACCCGTTCGGCCACGGCCACATGGGCGTGACCGCCGAGAACATCTCGGAGCGCTACCAGGTAAGCCGCGATGTGCAGGACGCGGCTGCGGTGGAGAGCCACAAGCGCGCCGCCGCCGCCATCGACGCGGGCTACTTCAAGGACCAGATCGCCCCGGTGGAGATCGCCGGCCGCAAGGGCACCGTGGTGTTCGACACCGACGAGCACGTACGCCGCGACGTCACCCTGGCCGACATGACCAAGCTGAAGCCGGTGTTCAAGAAGGACGGCACGGTCACCGCCGGCAACGCTTCCGGCATCAATGACGGTGGCGCGATGGTGGTGCTGGCCACCGGCACGGCGGTGGCGGCCAAGGGGCTAAAGCCCATGGCGCGCCTCGTCTCCTACGGGCTCGCCGGCGTCGATCCCTCGGAAATGGGCATGGGCCCGGTGCCGGCGGTGAAGACCGCCCTCGCCAAGGCCGGCCTCACCGTGGCCGACATCGACGTCATCGAATCCAACGAGGCGTTCGCGGCCCAGTCCTGCGCGGTGGGGCGGGCGCTCGGCTTCGATCCCGCCAAGGTCAATCCCAATGGCGGCGCCATCGCCCTCGGCCACCCGGTGGGGGCGTCCGGCGCGGTGCTGATGGTGAAGACCCTTTATGAGCTGCAGCGGACCGGCAAGCGCTATGGCCTCATCACCATGTGCATCGGCGGCGGCCAGGGCATCGCCGCCATCGTCGAGCGGGTGTGACTCGCGCGAACGTGCGGCATTGAAATGAAAGAGGCCCCGGATCGGTTCCGGGGCCTTTTTCGTTACACGGCCGGCTTCGGCGCGCGGCGTAGCGCGGCGGGAACCGGCAGCGGAGCCGGCGGCGCGAGGGCGGCCAACACGAAATCGGCCACCCGCGCGGCATAGGTCACCGCAGTCACCCCGCGCTTGCGGTACTTGCCGCGCTTCACATACCAATCCTGCAGCAGCGGCTTGATCAGGGTGGCGGTGAACTCCACATCGTCCACCTTCAGCCGGCCGCTGGCCGCACCGGCCTCCAGCACCGCAGCGAACATGCGCTCGGTGGCCAATTCGCTTTCCACCGCCGCCGTGCGGGCGGGGGCGGGAAAGGCCTTGGCTTCCATGTAGGCGAACACGAACCAGGGCTGCATGGCCTCCGACAGGCCCACATGGGTTTCGATGAGCCAGCGCAGATGCCGCGCCGGATCCCCCGCCACCTCCTCGGGCGGCTGGGACAGCGCCTCTTCCACCGCGCCGGCCACCTGCTCCAGGATCATGAGCAGCAGGGTGTCCTTGGTATCGAAATAGGAATAGAGGCCGCCCATGCTGATCCCGGCGGCGCGGGACAGGTCGCGCAGGGAGGTGGCGTGGAAGCCCTGGCGGTTGGACAAAGTGAGCACGGCCTCGACGATCCGCGCGAGATTGGCCACCGCCACCCGGGGCTTCTGCACCTTGATGGTGTCGCGATGCCGCTCATAGATGCGCCCGCACAGGCCCTCCAGCGAATAGTCCGCGCTGGCGGGTGGACGCCGGTCGTTGGTCACATCGCTCTCCCAGATCGCTCCCCAGGGCGCTTCAGTGAGCGCTCTTTTGGCTTTGGTGTCCCTTGTATGACAGGTGCTGGACGCAAAAAGTCAAGCGAGCGTTCGTTCGGCGTTGCAGCGCCGGGGCCGGCTTCAGGCGAGAGCGAGCGGCCAGCGCTGGGGGAAGGGGGTCCCGTCCATCTCCACCGGTCCCTTGGGGTGGGCGGCCGGGCGTTTCAGTACGTGCTTGACCAGCTCCGGGATCATCACGGAGCCCACGTAGCGGCCCAGGCATTCGTGGTGGCCGTAGCCGAAATGGAGGTAGGTGTGGAGCGGCCGGTCGGGCCGGAACTCCTCCGGCGCGGCGACGAAGTCGGGGTCGAACATGGCCGAGAGGCTCAGGGGCAGCAGCACCGTGCCGGCGCCGATCACCTTCTCCCGCGCGGTGCCGCCGGCCAGTGTAGAGGTGGCCGAGGCCTCCCGGAACATGAAGGCGACGATGGGCGAGAAGCGCAGAGCCTCCCAGACGTAGCCGTCGAGGGTGGCATCGTCGTCGGCGAGGGCGGCGGCCCGTGCGCCGGCCAGCACCTCGGGCCGGGCGAACAGCTCGGCGAGGGCATTCACCACCGCCTCGGCGGTGGTCTCGATGGCGCCGATGAGCAGCCCGCCCACATTGATCACCACCCGGTCCATGCCGAACTGGGCGCTCGCCGGCAGGTGGAGGGAGAGGATGCGGGTGAGCATGTCGTCCGGGGCGGTGCCGGCCTTGATCTCAGCGAGCCGCAGCGGGATCAGCTGGGCAAACAGCGCCCTCAGCTTCACCCGCGAGGCTTCCGCCGCCGCGTGGATGGCGTCGGCGTCGGGGCGGCCGTCGTAGGGCAGGTTGTTGAACTGGTCCATCTGGTTGGCATAGGACCAGTCGAGCAGGTCGGCGTCCGGGCCATTGATGCCGAAATAGCGCTGCACCAGGCGCAGCGGCACCAGCCGGGCATAAGCGGAGACCAGCTCGATCTCTGCCCCGGCGCCATCCAGCGCCGCTTCGGCGCATTCGGCCACCAGCGCGCGGACCCTGGGCAGATCGTCCCAGGTGAGGATGGCGCGCATGACCGACTTGTCGCGGTAGTTCACCACCGTCTCGTCCTGGGCGAGCATGAAGTCGCCCATCTTCGGCCTGTAGAGCTCCACCGTGAACACCTTGGGCGCCGACAGCACCTCGATCACGTCGGCCCGCCTGGCGATGAGGGTCACCTCGGCGGTCTCGTAGATGGGGGCATGGGCCCGCAGCTCGGCGAAGAAGCCGCGCGGGTCCGTGCTGATGAGGGTGCGGGCCAGCGGCCAGCGGTCCTTGGGGGTGAGGGCGTCGAGCTGGTCGAGATAGGGCGTGTCAGTGCGTGCGGACATCGGGTCCCTCCAGCACCTTGAGATATTCGATGATGGCATAGCGATCGGAGGGCGACAGGCGCGCCACCGAAGGATCGGGAAAGGCATGGCCGGCGTTGGAATTGCCGGGCTGCGCCGTGTCGAACAGGAACAGGCCGGCGCGCTCGCTCTCGGGGATCTTCTCCAGCTGCGAGACATAGCCGAGCATCTTCGGATCGTAGCGCTCCGAGCCCACATAGAAGCGCTTCGGCCGCTCCTCCGGCGGCGAGAGCAGGTCATAGATGGTGGGCACCGAGCCGTTGTGCAGGAACGGCCCGGTGGCCCAGACGCCGGCCAGCGGCCCGGCCTTGTAGGCGAGCGGCGTGGTCCAGCCCGATTGCGGCTTCTCGCTGTCTGGAGCGAAGCGCCAGCCGTAATAGGCCTTGCGGGCGTCGCCGGTGATGCCGAGGGACTTGAGGTCGTTCTCGACGATGGTGCCCACCACGGCCAGCAGCACGCCGCCCGCCGGCACTTGCGGCGCGCCGCCGAACAGGGGCGCGAGGACGCCGGTCTCGGCGGTGCGGGTGGCGAAATTCTGCAGCATCTTGGGGTCGGTCCTGATGGTGCCGAGATCCACCATCTTCACCGCCAGCCATTGCCGCCCGCCGATGGTGTCGGCCGCCGGCGTCAGCGGATAGTCGGGGCCCCCATGGCAGCCGCTGCAATGGGTGGCGAAGAGCGCGGCCCCCTTGCGGGCGCGGGACGGGCTCACCCGGCCCAGCTCCCGCGGCCACGGCGGCGGCTTCAGCTCGGCCACCCAGGTCTCCAGGGCATGGAGATTGTCGGCGAGGGCGGTGGAGGAGAAGGTGGCCGGCGCGCCGGTGCCGATGCTCGGATGGCCGAACACGCCCAGCACCTCGCCCACATTGCGGCCGATGGGATTGCCGGCGACGCCGTTCCACTGGGCATAGCGCTGGAACGGGGTGGTCCACAGGAAGGGATAGCTCACCGGTGCATCCGGCACCCGGAAGTTGGCGGGACTGTGCAGCGCCTCGGCGGCCACCGCATTGAGGATGTGGCCGAAGGCGTCGAGCCGGCCGCGGCCGTAAGGCGAGGGGGTCCAGCCGGCGGCATCGAGCCGGCGGATCTCGCTGGCGGTGGCTTCCAGGGCCGGGCGCACCGCTTCCGGTTTGGCCGAAAGCCGCGCGGCGAAGCGCTGAAACTTGGCGGGGTCGGCCAAAGTGGCATCCAGCGCCTGGGAGAGGCGCGTCATCAGCATCTGGAAGTCGCCGAGGGAGGCGCCGCCGTCGATGCGGATGCGGGTGGTGCCCACCTTGATGTCGTTGGTGTGGCAGGCGGAACAGGTGAGGCCGGCCATGGGCCCGAAGGCGCCGCCGGGGCGTGGGTCCTTCACGAAGCCGATGGGCAGCCCGTCCGGATTGAGCGGGGAGGGGCCCAGGGACGGCAGGAAGCCGGTCTGGGCGACCGCCTTGGGATCAAGGAACAGGCCCTCGCCCTCCGGCTGCTCCAGCGCCTTGAGGAAGGCATAGGGCAGAAGGGTGCTGCCCTGGGGGGTGAAATAGAATTGCTCGCGCCGCGCCGCATCCCATCCCTGGTCGAGATGGAGCACGGTTTCCGCCTTGCCGGGCGCCGCCGGCTCCTTGCGCACCACGGCGTTGGTCAATGCCGCGAGCACCACCACGCTGGCGATGCCGCCCAGCACCACCTTGGTCGTCCGCCCCACCATGTCGCCCCCTGATCACCTGTCTTGCAGGCGCGCCGCAGGGGCGCGCTGGCTGGAGAGAGGGCGGGAGAGATTCGCATCGCCGGCCGGACCCGTCAGGCGCCGATGCGGATCGCTCCCGCACGCATCATGTCAGTTGTGTCCCGTTGAAGTACAATCTGAGTTCAGGCCAGGCTCAAGTCCAGGCTGCCGCGCAGCCGTGCGACCAATTCGCCTTGGCGGCGGGTTTCGGTCTTCTCATAGAGCGCCTTGAGCTGGCTGCGCACCGTGGAGAGGGCCACGCTGCGCTGCTGGGCATAGTCCGCCAGGGCCGCGCCGGATGCCAGCGCCGCCGCCAGCCCGGCCTCGGCGGGGGTGAGGTGAAAGGTGGTCTGCAGCCGGCGCGCCACGTCGGCGCCGCTGCGGGCCGGCGCCCGCACCACCACGGCGATCTGCGAGCGCTGGGTGAGCCGCGCGGCCTCGGCGGTTTCCGGCAGGGGATGCAGGGAGACCCGATAGGGGGCCTCGTCGCCCTCCTGTCGCGGCACTTCCATGTGGTCCGCGTGGCTGAGGTGAGTCTCGCCCCGGGCGGCGGCGAGGGCCTGGGCCACCGCCGCCGGCATCTGGCGGGCGGCGCGCGTGTCCTTGAACACCAGCCGGCCGCTGCGCACGGCGATGTCGCCGGCCTTCAGCATGGCTTCGCCGGCGCGGTTCACATGGGCGACATTGAGGTCGGCGTCGGTGAGGAAGATGCCGGCATCGACGATGTCGAGGGCGGCGCCGATGTCGTTCACCTTGGCCTTCGCCTCATCGAGCAGGGCATAATATTCAAACGCCCGCCGCAGGTGTGGCACCACCAGGCCCAGCCGCTGCTTTTCATGGGCGCCGAACGGTCCTGGCTCGCGGCCGCGCATGGAGGCGAGGGTGGCCATGATGTCCGCTTCCTTGGCGAAATAGGACACCAGCGAGTGCTCGAGGTCCATGGGCTCCACCACCTCGCGGAACCAGGCGGTGGCGCGGAACTGCTCAGGGTCCACCCCATCCTCGGCGCAGATGACCCGCCCGGGGTTGGAGAGGATGTAGGACAGGCGCGGATCCTCGGTGGCGTGGCGATAGATGAAGGTGCGGTATTCCTGCTGATCTGCGCCCCACACCCGCCAGGTGGGGCGCAGATTGTTCTTGAGGCTGAAGACGGCGAGCTGGGTGACACGGCCGCCGATGAAGCGGGTGATGCCTTCCAGCAGCAGGCCCCACTGATCGGGATCGCCGCTCAGCTCGTAAACGTCGTGGATCAGCCGCGAATACTGGTCGAGATCGTCCATGTCCGCCCCATTTCGTCTCTGCCCGGTGCGCCGGCCCCAGGGCCGTCAATGGCGCTCCCCAGGTGCGGCGCCGGTGCGCTCGGGGTGGTCACCCGGCCCGTGGCGCCATTGCGCGGCCCGTCCCCCGTGGGACGCCAGATGTCGCCCGATACCACCCGGCCACCTGCGGTTGCCGCCCGCGTCACCCCAGCATTGCATAATGGTGCCAGCCTGCAAGACGATGGGCTTGAGCCTCATCCCCCATATGGAGGATGAAGCGCGCGGGCCACTCGTGGTGGCTTGTGGCGAAAGGCCCGCAGGTGCTGCGTGATGGCCGGGTGGCCACCGGCGTCGTCGCGGTGTCGCCGCCGGCCGGGCGGGCCGGGGCGAGGGAGCGGCGCAGGAGCGGCGCAGGAGTGGCGAAGGAGTGCCATGGAGATGACCATCGGGTGTGACGATGCGTGGCCATCGCGCACCAATGCGGTGGGGGCGCGGGTCCGCGCGTTGGCCCACGATGTCGGGGCACGCACCAGCGCCGGGCGCTTTGGTCGCATGTTCGCCACCCTCGATGCTCCCGCGCAGCGCCTGCCCGACGGGGCGGCGACGGTGCACGCGCTGGCTCGCCTGGCGGAGGCCATGACGGAGCCGCAGCCGGTGCCGCCGGCGCCGCGCGTGCAGAGCGCCGGCGACGGACCGCTGCCGGCCGCCTACACCTACCTGCTGCAATTCGTGCTGCACGATCTGGTGCTGGCCCGCGCCGATGACGGGGGCACCGACCCGTCCACCCTCTTCACGCCGTTGGCGCAGCTCGACGGCGTGTCGAACCGGCGCAGCGGCCGACTCGATCTCGACAGTGTCTATGACGCGCCGCGTGATCCGGCGGTGGTGCGGCGCATGCTGCTGGGCAAGGTGGCGCCCGGGACGCTGCCGCGGCCGCCGCGCAAGGGGGATCGCAACGATCTGCCGCGCTTTTCCCGCAGCACCGAGCCTGCACGTGACCGGGCGCCGCGCTGTGGCGATCCGCGCAATGACGACATGCTGGTGATGAGCCAGCTCCATGTGGCGTTTCTCAAGGCCCACAATGCGTTGGTGAGCGGCGGCCGCACCTTCGACGCGGCGCGGCGGGGCTTGCGCCAGCGCTATCAATGGATGGTGCTGTTCGATCTGCTGGGCCAGATTTGCGACCGCACGGTGCTGGAGGATGTGGTGGAGAACGGGCCGCGCTTCTGGCGCGTGGCGCGCGCGGCGGATCTGCTGATGCCGGTGGAGTTCAGCGCCGCCGCCTTCTGCCTCGCCCCCGCCATGATGCGCGGCAGCTATGACTACAATCCCTGCTTCCGCGACATCGCGCGCGGTGCCCTCGCCACCCGCTTCGCCCTCGGCACCGCCGGGCGGGGCCCGCACGCCTTGCCCGAGCATTGGATCATTGCCTGGGAGGGGTTCCTGCCGCTGGAGGCGCGCGCGCCGCAGCGGGCGCGGGCGCTGAACACGGAACTGGCCGGCGCGCCGCAGACGGTGGCCGCCCTGGCCCTTCAGCATCTGCTGCAGGGCTATCGGCTGGGGCTGCCCACCGGCCAGGCCCTGGCCCGCCACATGGGCGTGCCGGAACTGGCCGGCGCTGCGCTGCTCGCCGCCCTGCCGGAGCACCAGAGGGCGGCGGCGGCGCCGTTCGCCGAAGCCACGCCCCTGTGGTTCTATCTGCTGGCCGAGGCGGGGCATCCGGAGAGACCCGGCGGCGCCCATCTGGGGCCGGTAGGCAGCCGGATCGTTGCGGAGACCGTGTGGACGCTGGTGCGCCACTCGGACAGCTCCATCCTGGTGCCCGGCGCACCCTTGGATTTCGATCGCTTCACCCTGAGCGATCTGGTGCTGATGGCGGGCGACCAGGACCGCTTCGCCGACTGAGCGCGGTGGGGCGCGGGCGCGCCTATGCCCCGCCGTTGAACACCACTGCCAGGGCGGTCATGTCGTCGAACTGGTCGGTTGTGCCGGCAAACGCCTCGATACGGTCGAGCAGGCTGGTGACGAACACCGCCGCCCGCAGCGCCGTGCCCTTGGCCACCTCCGCCTCCAGCCGTGTCTCGCCGAAACGGTGATCCGCGCCATCGGTGGCGTCGGTCAGGCCGTCGGTATAGAGCAGTAGCCGGTCGCCCGGCGACAGCACCAGCCGGCGGGCGGTGTAGCTCGCCCCCTCCATCATGGCGAGGGCCATGCCGCACACGCTCGGCCGCTCGATGGCGCCGGAGCCGCGCAGTACCAGCGCATCGGCATGGCCGCAGCTGCAATAGTCCATGACGCCGCTGGCGAGATCGATGACCGCGCAGAAAGCGGTGACGAACAATTGCTCGCTGTTGGTGGCGCACAGCAGCGCGTTGGCCGAGGCCATGGCGAGGGCCAGATCGCTCTCGTGCCGCAGCACCGTGCGCAGGGTAGTCTGGGTGGCGCACATGAAGAGCGCCGCCGGAATGCCCTTGCCGGCCACATCGCCAATGGTGACCACCAGCCGCCCGTCGGCCAGCAGGAAGGCATCGAAGAAATCGCCACCCACCGCCCGGGCGGGGCGCATGTCCGCATAAAGGTCGGCCCGATGGGCCAGGGCCTCGGGGCCGAGTGGCGCCGGCAGCATGGCGCGCTGGATCGCCGCCGCATTGGCAAGCTCGCGCCGCTCCGCCTCGCGCACCATCAGTTCCTCCGCCAGGCGGCGAAAGGAGGCGCTGAAATTGGCGAGTTCCGGCAGTGGGTTGCGCAGGTCGTCGAGGAGCCGCAGGTCGAAGGCGCGCCGCTCCAGGGCGTTCAACGCATTGGCATAAAAGCCGAAGGCGCGGTTGAAGGTGGCAAAGCGCTGGCCGAATTGCTGCAGCACCGCCGCCAGCAGGCCGGGGTGCGCCTGGCCGGCGGCCGCCAGCGCGTCGGCGGACAAGCGGATGGCCCGCACCCGGGTGCGGGCCTGCACGTGGGCGGTGCGCTCCACGCCGGTGAAGGCGCCGATCTCGCCGATCACCGTGGGGCTCTCGCAGGCCGCCAGCATCACGTGTTCGTAAGCGGTGTCGATCACCACATCGGCGATGCCCTCCACCATCAGTAGGGCGAAGGTGCTGGGATCGCCGCGGCGGATCAGTAGCTCGCCGGGCGCGGCATCCACCGCCGTTCCCTGGACGATGAGAGCAGCCATGGCAGCCTGGTCCATGCCGCGGAAAAAGGGATGATCCGCCATCCGGCGGGCCGCCTGTGCCGCCTCGGCGGGGGTGACGGGGGCCGATGGGCGCGGGCCGTGACGGCCGGAGGGGGGCGCAGGGTCGTCGTCGCGAGGGTGATCAGGTGGCATCTGATGCGGTCGCCGGCGGAACACTCTGAAGGTGCAGTTTCGCTCTTATACCCCAGGACTTCGGCCGGCGGAGCGGAAACCTGCGGCGCGGCCGGATTTTTCTAAGGCGCCATCGTATTCGCAGAGGCGAATGCCGCAGGATGCATCAGAACAGGTGCAGCGCCTGGGCGGCGCGGTTCAGCACCGTGTAGAGAAAGGCGGTGGACCAGCCGAACAGCAGCAGGCCGTTGGCCGAGGTGATGGGCGCCAAGAGGCGCCAGCCGTTGGCCGGCAGCAGATCGCCATAGCCCAGGGTGGTGAAATTCTGCAGGGCGAGATCATAGGCGTCGTGCAACGGCGCCACCCCCAGCACCACATAGGAGGTGGCCCACACGCCCACCTGCAGGAAGTGACCGAAGGTGAGGGCGCCGCCGGCGTAGCACATCACCAGGATGAGGGTGGGAACGGAGCGTTCCTTCACCGCCCGGTGACTGAGCGCCTGGAGGCTGCGGCCCAGCAGCACCGTGAGGACCGCCTGCATGGCGATGGTGACGAAGCTGATGAGGATGCCGAGGGCGAGCTCGCCGACCTGCATGGGACCTCCCTGATCTGCGGCTGTGACATGCCACGGGCGCGGTGCGATTGCCAGCCGCGCATTGATCTTCGTCGCTTTCCGTGTATTTTGCGCCGCAACTTTCCCCTTTTCTCCTGCGGGCCCGAGCATTTCGGACTCGCATTTTGGTGCTGGAAGCCCATGAAGCTGCGCAATATCGCCATCATCGCCCACGTCGACCACGGCAAGACCACCCTGGTGGACGAGCTTCTCAAGCAGTCCGGTGCTTTCCGCGAGAACCAGCGCGTCGCCGAGCGCGTGATGGACTCGAACGATCTCGAGAAGGAACGCGGCATCACCATCCTCGCCAAGGCCACTTCGGTGGTGTGGAAGGATACCCGCATCAACATCGTCGACACCCCCGGCCACGCCGACTTCGGCGGCGAGGTGGAGCGCATCCTGAACATGGTGGACGGCGCCATCGTGCTGGTGGACGCCGCCGAAGGCCCCATGCCCCAGACCAAGTTCGTGGTGGGCAAGGCGCTCAAGATCGGCCTGAAACCCATCGTCGCCATCAACAAGGTGGACCGCCAGGACGCCCGCCCCACCGAGGTGATCAACGAGGTGTTCGACCTGTTCGCGGCGCTCGACGCCACCGACGAGCAGCTCGATTTCCCCATTCTCTACGGCTCCGGCCGCAGCGGCTGGATGGCCGACAGCCCGGAAGGCCCCATGGACCAGGGCATGGCGCCCCTGTTCGACCTGGTGCTGAAGCACGTGCCCGAGCCCACCGTCCACGAGGGCCCGTTCCGCATGATCGGCACCCTTCTGGAGGCCAACCCCTTCCTCGGCCGCATGATCACCGGCCGCATCAGCTCCGGCACCCTCAAGCCCAACCAGGCCATCAAGGTGCTGGCCCAGGACGGTTCGCTGGTGGAGCAGGGCCGCGTGTCCAAGATCCTGGCGTTCCGCGGCATCGAGCGCCAGCCCATCGAAGAGGGCGTGCCCGGTGACATCGTCGCCATCGCCGGCCTCACCAAGGGCACCGTGGCCGATACCTTCTGCGCCCCGGAAGTGACCGAGGCGATGGCCGCCCAGCCCATCGATCCGCCCACCGTGACCATGACGTTCATCGTCAACGACAGCCCGCTGGCCGGCACCGAGGGCGACAAGGTGACCAGCCGCGTCATCCGCGACCGGCTGCTGCGCGAGGCGGAGGGCAATGTGGCCCTCAAGATCGAGGAGTCCACTGAAAAGGACTCCTTTTTCGTTTCCGGTCGCGGCGAGCTGCAGCTGGCGGTGCTGATCGAGACCATGCGGCGCGAGGGCTTCGAGCTCGCCGTGTCGCGGCCGCGCGTGGTGTTCCAGAAGGACGAGGCCACCGGCACGGTGATGGAGCCCATCGAGGAAGTCCTCATCGACGTGGACGAGGAATATTCCGGCACCGTCGTGCAGAAGATGAGCGAGCGCAAGGCGGAGATGGTGGAAATGCGCCCCTCCGGCGGCAATCGCCAGCGGCTGGTCTTCTACGCCCCCACCCGTGGCCTCATCGGCTACCAGTCGGAACTGCTCACCGACACCCGCGGCACCGCCATCATGAACCGGCTGTTCCATGATTACGCCCCCTACAAGGGCGAGATCGCCGGCCGCACCAATGGCGTGCTGATCTCCAACGAGCAGGGCGAGGCGGTGGCCTATGCCCTGTGGAACCTGGAAGATCGCGGCCCGATGATCATCGAGCCGGGCTGGAAGGTGTATCAGGGCATGCTGGTGGGCATTCACAACCGGGACAACGACCTGGAAGTGAACGTGCTGAAGGGCAAGAAGCTCTCCAACATCCGCACCACCTCCAAGGATGAGGCGGTGCGCCTGACCCCGCCGATCCGCATGACGCTGGAGCGGGCGCTGGCCTGGATCCAGGATGACGAGCTGGTGGAGGTGACGCCCAAGTCCATCCGCCTGCGCAAGCGCTTCCTCGATCCCAACGAGCGCAAGCGCAACGAGCGCAAGGGCGTCAGCGAAATGGCCTGAGGCCCCGCGACGCGGCCTTGCGCCGGTCCACGCTTTCCCATCGCCCCGCATCAGCTGCTGATGCGGGGCGATGTCGTTTCCGGTGCCCCTCAGGCGGGCAAGGTGGCGGCGATGCGCCGGCGGATCTCGTCCTGCCGGGCGCGGATCATCTCCGGCAGCAGCAGGGCGTCGATCAGGAACCAGATCACCCCGATCACAAAGAAATAGGAGATGATCTGCAGGATGGCCGTGCCGGTCTTGCCCAGATAGAAGCGGTGGGCGGAGACGATGCCGAGGAACAGCCAGAAGAAATAGGCGAGGGCGGCGCTCGGCCCCTCGTTGCCAAGGCGGGTTTCGATATAGATGCGCTGTTGCAGGTCGGGCGCCATCGGTGTCTCCTTCTCGCCGCCGTTGCGGCTGTCGGCCTGTTGTGGCGGTCGGCGATGGCGTCGGCAAGCCACGTGACCACCCGCGGCACCGTGCGCGCGCGAACCGTCATTCCCCGATCTTTCATCCCCCGATCCGATGGAGCCCGCCATGAGCGTCCTTCCCTGTCCTGATCCCGAGGCTGGTGATGCCGCCGGCTGCGATGCCATCGAGACGGTGCTGGTGCCGCGCCGGCGCGACATCGGCGGCATGGAGGTGGGGCGGGTGCTGCCCTCGCCCCAGGGCCAGATGATCGGCCCCTTCATCTTCTTCGATCGCATGGGCCCGGCGCGGTTCGGCCCGGGCGACGCCCATGATGTGCTGCCCCATCCCCATATCGGCCTTGCCACCGTCACCTATCTGCTCGAGGGGGAGATGACCCATCGCGACAGCCTCGGCAGCACGCAGGTGATCACCCCCGGCGCCGTCAACCTGATGACGGCCGGTCGCGGCATCGTGCATTCCGAGCGTCATGATGCGCGGGTGAAGGCGGGCGGCGGGCCGCTCTCCGGGGTGCAGCTGTGGCTGGCGCTGCCGCAGGCGCAGGAGGACGAGGCGCCCGCCTTCGTCCATGTGGGCGCCGAGGCGCTGCCGCGCCTGGAGGATGGCGGCGTGTCGGCGCGGGTCATCCTGGGCGAGGCGTTCGGCGCGCGGGCCCCGGTGCCGCTCGCCTCGCCGGCCCTCTATGTGGATGCCGTGCTCGCCCCCGGCGCGGCCCTGCCGCTGGATGCGGAGGCGGAGGAACGTGCGGTGTTCCTGCTGGAGGGCGAGGTGGAGGTGGACGGCACCCTTTTTCCCCCAGGCCGCATGCTGGTGCTCCGCAACGGCCTTGCCACCACGGCGCGGGCCCGCACGGCGGCGCGGCTGCTGGTGCTGGGAGGCGCGCCGCTGGAGGGGCCTCGCTATATCTGGTGGAATTTCGTCTCCTCGCGCCTCGACCGCATCGACGCGGCGCGCGCGGCGTGGCGGGAGGGGCGGTTCGATCTCATCCCCTCCGACCACACGGCCTTCATTCCCGCGCCGCCCGATGGCCCGGGCCGGCCCCGGCCGCAGGCGCCCCGCTGACGGGCCCGACAATGAGGGGCGCTATCCTGTTGAAGGGCTCCAGGGGCCTCGCGCCGGGCCGCATCCCGTTCGGGAGAAGGGGGCGCTAGCTGCGCACCAGCACCGCCGCGGGGAAGGTCAGCAGCAGGTCGGACAGATCGAAGCGGGCGAGCCGGCTGTCGACCACGCGGCCGGTGAGGGCCTCGCTGAAGGTGCCGGTGAGCGCATCGGGCAGCACCACGGCGGTGTCGCTCCAGCGCAGGGTCGGCACCTTCGGCGTGGTGGTTTCCGGCCCCAGCAGGCGCAGGGCCAGGCGTGTCGCCACCACCACCATGTGCTGGCCGCGATGGCGGCGGGAGAAGGCCACGGCGTGCTCGGCCAGCCGGCCTTCCACCGTTAACGGCGCATAGTCGCCCTGGCTGAACAGGGCCGGCAGCCGTCCCCGCAGCTCCAGCAGCCGCGCCACCGTGGCCTGCTTCACCCGGCCATCGAGATAGGTGTCCATCAGCTTGTCCGGCATGGCACCGGCGGTCAGGCCCGAGGTGCGGCCCAGATAATCCCCCGCGCGGCCAACGTCCGTTCCCTCCAGGCTGAGGTCCCAGAATTCACCGCCGTGGAACAGTTCGGGGATGCCGGGCAGGGTGAGCTTCAGCACGCAGTGGGAGAGGGCGTTGAGCGCGCCGGCGCGGGCCACCCGCGCCACCAGTTCGGCCAGCAGGCGCCGCGCCGGCATCCCGTCGCGCTCCTCCATGAGAGTCTTGAGGAAGGCGAGACAGCCGGCTTCATAATCCGCACTGCCCATCACCGCCCGGGTGCGCACCCGGGCGCCGCGGATGGCCTTCAGCCACCAGGCCTGCAGTCGGTCGTGCAGGTCGCCGAGGGCCAGGGCATCGTCGGCGCGCAGGGTGGCCGGCCAGGCGCCCACCAGGGTCTGCAGCAGCAGCACCACATCGGTGGGCTCGGGGGCCACGCCATCCTGGAGGCGGGTGCGGAAGGGCGCGGTGAGCTCCACCAGCTGGCGCAGCGCCCGCTCCCACTCGCCGGGCATTTCGCTGAGCACCGCCAGCCGCAGGCGGGCATCCTCGCCGCGCTTCTGGCGTGGACCGGTGGTGGCGATCAGGTCCTGCGGCGCACGCGCCGTCGCACGCTGGTGGAAGGCGTCCACCGACAGGCCCAGCAACGTGGGGTCGGCCCCCACCTCATTGCGGGAGACCAGCCGGCCGAGCCGGTAAAGCAGGGTGTCGTCCAGCGCCACCCGCGCCAGGGCGGCGGTGAACTGCTGGAAGGCGGCGATGGCATGCTCGCGGGCGCCGCTCTGCTCGATGTCGCGCAATTGCCGGGGTGGCTCATCGCCCAGCCACTGGGCGAGCTGGTCGGCCACGGCGCTGTCGAGCGGCGAGATGCGTCGCCGGGCCCGTTCGAGAGCGGTGCGGAACACTGCGGCGTCGCGGGCGTCGAACCCGTCGAGATCGGCATAGGTGCGGCGCACCGGCAGGGCCACCGCCAGTTCCAGCACCACCCGCTTGATGGCGGCGAAGGTGATGTCGCGGGTGGTGAGATCCCCCTGGCCCACCTCGTGGAGCGCACGGGCCACCAGCTGCAGCTCGGCGCCGAGGCAATCGCGGATGGCCTCGCGGCGAACGCTGGCGAGCTTGTCGCCGTAACGCTGCCGGTCACCGGACGTGGCGGTCCAGATGTCGGTGAGGGGCGTGGCGGCGGTGGGGTCGTGGAACAGCGCGCCGAGGGCGTCGTCGCGGGCGGCATCTGAAGTGCCCATGAGCACGCCGGTGGTGGCCCGCTCGGTGGTCGGTCCCGCCGTGCCGGCGGCGAGATACAGTGCGCCCGCCTCGCGCGGGCGGTGGGCCGCCAGGGCGTCCAGCTTCAGCCGCAGGCGGCGGGCATAGCTCAAGGGATCGGCCAGCAGGTCCCATTGCTGGATGACGAAGCCGTCCAGCAGGCCTTCGCCATAAAGCCGCAAGAGCCCCGTATGGGTGGCGTCGAACACGTCGGCCCGCTCCACCCGGAGGGCGGCCAGGGCCGGGGTGTCGGGATGGTGGCGCCAGTTCAGCTCGTCGCCCGCCGTGCCCCACCAGGCGAGCCGGTAGGCCTGGCGCTCCAGCAGCCGGTGGAGCCGGGCGCGGCCCAGCTCCGTGCGGGCATCGAACGCCGCCAGCACGGCGGCCACCACCGAGCGGCCCTCCGTGGTGCCGGCGAGCCGCGCCAGGCTGGCCTTGGCGCCGGCGATCTCCGCCGGGCTCGGCCGCATGCGGGGCAGGCGCGCCAGCACGGCGCGCATCTGCTCGGCTGTGGGCAGGGGCGAGGCCTCCAGCATCTGGCTGTAGTCCCGCGGGCAGATGGGAAAGGTGTGGGGGCCGTGGCGCACCTCGAAGCGGCCGCGGGCGGCATCGAAGGCGAGCGCCACGGTACCGGCGGCGAGCGCCGCGCCATAGGGCTGGTCGAGGAAGGGCGCCAGCAGGGTATTGCGCAGACCGCTTTCGCCGCCGCGCCAGTCGACGTCGAGCCAATGGGCATGGCTGGCGTCGCGGCCCCATTCGAGGATATCGGCCCACACCGGGCTATCGGCGCCGCCCACCGCCAGATAAGCGGGGGCGATGTCCGCCACCAGGCCCATCTGCCGCCGCCGCAGCGCCGCCACCAGCCGGCGCAGGCCAGCCTCGCCGCCCAGCACCGGGTCGACCTGGGTATGGTCCAGCACGCCTCCCGCCAGTCCCGGGCGGGAGGCGAGCAGCGGCGAGAGGTGGAGATGGCTGACGCCGAGATCGGCGAAATAGTCCACCAGCGCCAGTGCGGTGTCGAAGGAGACGTTCTTGTTCAGCCGCAGACGGGCCATGCCACGCGGAAGGCTCACGGGCGGCCTCGTCCGGTCGGGGAAACGCGGCGGGAGTCCGGCAGAGGGGGGGGCGCATGCGGCGGGTGGCGCGTCGCCGCACGGCCCAGGGCCATCGCGGCGCTCCGGCCTGCTTCAAACGCCCGCTCGACGACCGCCGCGCCGTGGATGGCGCGCCCGTGCAACGCTCGCCCCTTCACCCTTCAACCCCCTTCCCCAGCGGCCCGGATCGCCCGGCTGGGGTCTTGCCATGCCGAACCGAGCGCGGGGTCACCCGCGTCCGGCCGGACGGCGCCGATAGTAAAGCCATTTGCAGTGCAGAGGATACCGGCTGCCCGCAAGAAAACCGTGAGCACAGGCCAGCGGCGTGGACCGGGATCAATCCGCCCTGGCGCCCCGCCCGTGGTGGCGCATGAAAACGGCCGCCGGACGGGGCCCGGCGGCCGTTCGATGAGAGTCTCCGGCCAGCGGCGGGCGCTGGCCGGGCGGGTTCAGTGGCCGAACGCCTTCACGATCTCCTCGGTCACCTTCTTGGCGTCGCCGAACAGCATCATGGTGTTGTCGCGGAAGAACAGTTCGTTCTCCACGCCGGCGTAGCCCGCCGCCATGCCGCGCTTGATAAAGAGCACGGTTTTGGCCTTCTCCACGTCCAGGATCGGCATGCCGAAGATGGGCGAGTTGGGGTCGGTCTTGGCGGCCGGGTTGGTCACGTCGTTGGCGCCGATGACGAAGGCCACGTCCGCCTGGGCGAACTCGGAGTTGATGTCCTCGAGCTCGAACACCTCGTCATAGGGCACCTGGGCTTCCGCCAGCAGCACGTTCATGTGCCCGGGCATGCGGCCCGCCACCGGGTGGATGGCGTACTTCACCTCGACGCCTTCTTCCTTCAGGAACTCGGCCATCTCGCGCAGGGCATGCTGGGCCTGGGCCACCGCCATGCCGTAGCCGGGCACGATGATGACCTTCTCGGCGTTGCGCATGATGTAGGCGGCATCGTCCGCCGAACCCTGCTTCACCGGACGGGCCTCGCCGCCGCCGGCCGCGGCCGCCGCGCCGGCGTCACCGCCGAAGCCGCCGAGGATGACGGAGATGAAGGACCGGTTCATGCCCTTGCACATGATGTAGGAGAGGATGGCGCCCGAGGAGCCCACCAGCGCGCCGGTGATGATCAGCGCGGTGTTGCCCAAGGTGAAGCCGATGCCGGCCGCCGCCCAGCCCGAGTAGGAGTTCAGCATCGACACAACGACGGGCATGTCGGCGCCGCCGATGGGGATGATGAGCAGGCCGCCGAGCACCAGCGACAGGATGGTGATGATCCAGAACAGCGTGATCGAGCCGGTGAGCACGAAGGCGATGATCAGGATGACCAGCAGCAGGCCGAGGCCGGCATTGATGAGGTGCCGGGCCGGCAGCATGATCGGCTTGCCGCTCATGTTGCCATTGAGCTTGGCGAAGGCGATCAGCGAGCCGGTGAAGGTGATGGCGCCGATGGCCACGCCCAGCGACATCTCCACGAGGCTCGCCCCGTGCAGATGGCCGGGATCGCCGATGCCGAAGGCGCGCGGCGCATAGAGCGCGGCCGCCGCCACCAGCACCGCGGCAAGGCCCACCAGCGAGTGGAAGGCCGCCACCAGCTGCGGCATCTGGGTCATGGCGATGCGCCGCGCCACCACGGCGCCGATGCCGCCGCCGATGGCGATACCGGCGATCACCAGCACCCAGCCCACCAGATCGGAGGGGGGCTGCAGGGCGAGGGTGGTGAGCACGGCCACCGTCATGCCCACCATGCCGAACAGGTTGCCCTGCCGCGAGGTGGTGGGATGGCTGAGGCCACGCAGGGCGAGGATGAACAGGACGCCTGCAACGAGATAGAGCAGGGCCGCGAGGGTTGCGGTCATGTCGCGGGCCTCACTTCTTCTTCGAGTACATGGCGAGCATGCGGCTGGTCACCAGGAACCCGCCGAAGATGTTCACCGATGCGAGGATGAGGGCAATGAAGCCGAAGATCCGCGCCCCCCAGGCGTGGGAGGCATCCCCCACGGTGGTGACGCCGACGGCGAGCAGCGCGCCCACCACGATCACCGAGGAGATGGCGTTGGTGACGCTCATCAGCGGGGTGTGGAGCGCCGGGGTCACCGACCACACCACGTAATAGCCCACGAACACCGCCAAAACGAAGATGGAGAGGCGGAACACGAACGGGTCGATGGCGCCGCCGGTGGCGGCATGGGCGGCCGCGCCCAGCACGGTGGCGGCCTGGTCGGCATAGATCTGCGCGGCCTCGGCGGCCTGGCGGGCCACTTCGGCGGCGGCGCGCGCCTGGGCCGCCGCTGCGGCGGCTGCGGCATCAGCAGTGATGGGGCTCATTGTGCAGCTCCCTCGGTGTTCGGGGCCTTCGGGGCGAAGTTCGGATGCACGACGGCGCCGTCGCGGGTGAGCAGGGTGGCTTTCACCAGCTCGTCGTCCCACTTGACCGCCAGCGTCTTGGCCGACTTGTCCACCATGGTCTCAAAGAAGTTGTAGAGGTTCTTGGCATAGAGCGGCGAGGCGGAGGCGGAGAGCCGGCCCGGCACGTTGAGATGGCCGATGATCTTCACACCGCCGATCTCCACCACTTCGCCGGGCACCGCGCCTTCCACGTTGCCGCCGCGCTCCACCGCCAGATCGACGATGACCGAGCCGGGACGCATGGAGGCCACCATCTCGGCGCTCACCAGGCGCGGCGCGGGCCGGCCGGGGATGAGGGCGGTGGTGACCACGATGTCCTGCTTCTTGATGTGCTCGGCCACCAGCGCCGCCTGCTTGGCCTGGTATTCGGCCGACATGGGCTTGGCATAGCCGGTGGCGCTTTCGGCCTGCTTGAACTCCTCGTCCTCCACGGCGATGAACTTGGCGCCGAGGGAGGAGACCTGGTCCTTGGAGGCGGGGCGCACGTCGGTCGCCGTGACGATGGCGCCGAGGCGCCGGGCGGTGGCGATGGCCTGCAGGCCGGCGACGCCGGCGCCCATGATGAAGACGCGGCCGGCCGGCACGGTGCCGGCGGCGGTCATCATCTGCGGCAAAGCGCGGTTGAACTCGTAGGACGCGTCGATGATGGCGCGATAGCCCGCGAGGTTGGCCTGCGAGGACAGGACGTCCATCACCTGCGCACGGGTGATGCGGGGCATCAGCTCCATGGCGAAGGCGCTGACGCCGGCCTTGGCCATGGCGGCGAGAGCGTCATCGTGGCCGTGGGGGTCCATGATGGCGAGCACCAGGGTGCCGGGTTTGTACAACGAAAGTTCGGCTTCCGTGGGACGACGGACTTTGAGTACCACTTCGGCGCCGGCGAGGGTCTCGGCGGCGGATGCTGCGATGGTGGCGCCGGTCGCCACATATTCGGCATCGAGGATGCCGGATTTGACGCCTGCTCCGCTTTCGACGGTCACATCGGCGCCGAGCGCCACGAGACGCTTCACCGTATCCGGGGTCGCAGCGACCCGCGGCTCACCGAGGTCGGCCTCGGCGGGGACAGCGATTTTCATTTGAGAAGTCTCCAGTGCTCCGGGCGCACAAGGCTCAGAGGAGGAAGATCCACATCAGGGCGAGGATGACGGCGATCGCGATGGTCACCCATTTGGTGAGCGCCGTGAACAAGGCATAGGTGCGCTGGTGCTCGGCATAGTCGTTGCCGTCGGCAGTGGCGTATTCGATCGTCGCATGATCCGCCATCTTATCCCCCCTGGCGCATAAGCCTTCTGCGGCTTTAAAGGACGGCATAGCGTCTGGCAACCGCTGCTGCAGCGTACAATAGAGCAAAGGCGCGCCTCAAGCGTCATGGGGCCGGCCGAGGCTCCTTTCCGCACAGATGTTCTTGTTATGTTCGCGGTCGGGTGTTAGCTTTGCGCCATGAACTTGCATCGCCCCCCACGCGCACCCGCGCCGCCCCCGTCCGCACCGGCGGGGGACCTGCTGGCATGTGTGCCCCAGATGGCGGCTCCGATGGCCGTCCGGGCGGCGTCCGTGGTGCCCCAAGGCGGGACCAGGGGCGAGGGCGAGAACAAAGGGAACGGCCAAGGAGGCGGTAAGGCAGGTGCCAAGGCAGGTGCCAAGGCAAGTGGTAAGGGAACTGGTAAGGGAAGTGGTAAGGGAAGCCGCAAGGCGAGGGGGCTCCCGGGGGAGGGGGCCGCGCCCGGACGGGCGCGGGTGTACGGTCGGCTGGACCAGGATCGGGCCCGCAGGGCGCGCGAGGCCGAAGACGCTCAGAGCATCGAGGCCGTGGAGCCCACCGTGGTACCCGCGCCGGCAGAGGCAATGCGGCCGGAAGCCGAGGTGGCGGCCGGTCGCCGGCGCGGGCGGGGCGCGGTCTCCAATGCGGCCGGGCGGTTCGAGCCGGCGGCCCGGGTGCGGTTCGACGATGGCTGGCAGAGCCTGGAGGACCTGCCCGCCTTCAAGACCGAGGTGACGGAGGAGCGCGCCCGCACGGTCATCACCCGCAACCAGTCGCCGGATGTGGGGTTCGACCGCTCCATCAATCCCTATCGGGGCTGCGAGCATGGCTGCGTCTATTGCTTCGCCCGGCCGACCCACGCCTATCACGGATTGTCGGCGGGTCTTGATTTCGAGGCCAAGCTGTTCGTGAAGCCCGACGCGCCGGAGCTGCTGGCGCGGGAATTGTCCCATCCCGGCTACCAGCCGCGGGTGATTGCCATGGGCACCAATACCGATCCCTACCAGCCCATCGAGCGGCAATATCAGGTGACCCGGCGGCTGCTGGAGGTGCTGCGGGAGTTCGGCCATCCGGTGGCCATCGTCACCAAATCCGGCCTGGTGGCGCGCGACATCGATATTCTCGCGCCCATGGCGGAGAAAGGGCTGGTGAAGGTGGCGGTGTCCATCACCACCCTCGATCCCCACCTGTCGCGGCTGATGGAGCCGCGGGCGGCGAGCCCGCAGCGGCGGCTCGGCACCCTGCAGCGGCTCAGCGAGGCGGGCATTCCCACGGCGGTGATGACGGCGCCGCTCATCCCCGCCCTCAACGACATGGAGCTGGAACGCATTCTCGATGCGGCCAAGGCGGCGGGGGCGAGCGAGGCCGGCTATGTGCTGCTGCGCCTGCCCCTGGAGGTGGCCGACCTGTTCCGCGAGTGGCTGGTGACCCATTTCCCCGACAAGGCCCGCCACGTTCTGGCGCTGCTGCAGCAGATGCGCGGCGGCAAGGATTACGATTCCGAATTCGGCGCCCGCATGCGCGGCGATGGCCCCTATGCCTGGACCCTGGGGCGGCGTTTCGAGATCGCCGCCCGGCGCCTCGGCCTGCAGGGCCGGGGGCTGAAGCTCACGACGGCCCACTTCCGGCGGCGCAAGCCCGTGGGCGAGCAATTGTCCCTGTTCGACTGAAGCCGGCGCCGGCCGGATGGGGCGAGGGCTGCCCTGGCCCGCTTCCTGCATTGATGGGGGGTGTCGTCGCATGTTCCGGCAGTCCGTCCCCCCGGCGCGTCGGAAACTCAAGTGTTTTCAAGGGCACGAGCCCGCCGTGTGCGGTGTCGTGTCGGGTCTAGAGGTTGCCAGATGCCGCTCTATGGCTTCCATTGTCGGGATTGCAACACGGATAGCGAGCTGCTGATCGGCATGTCGGACACGCCGCTGTGCCCCAAGTGCGGTAGCGCGCATCTGGATCGCCTGATGTCGCGGATTGCCCCCGACGCCAAGCTCAAGGCCGCTGCCAAGGTGTGGCGGGCACAGGCCCAGCGTGAGGGTCACATGAGCAATTTCGGCAAGAACGGCAGTTAGCGCCACTGGCCATTGGCTCCGCCGGTCCGTCTGCCGGGGGCCGTCGCCGTGCCCGCTGTGGGTTGGCGGAGCTGACCCCAAGCCTCCGACCCCTTCCCAGTTCCGCTTCATCCGCGCTCCGCGCCCTCCGTTGGGCGAGGCGGTGGGCCGATTGCATGCCGCGCATGGACGGCACGCCGTTCTCCTACTAGAAGGCTAGGCGTCTTGGTGCGCCGGCGCCGGATGGACGCGCGCGGCGTGGACATCGCGGTCGGCAGGCGCGCCCTCACTTCTTCCGAGAGAGCTTCGGCACTCGCGCGCCCTGTCGCGCCGGGCGGAGGCGGTTCTCGGGCGCGGCGCGCGCGGTGGTGGAGACGGCGGAGCCCCGCAGGGCGCCCCGCCGGTCTTCGGTCCGGCCCGGCCCGCGTGGTCGCGGAGGAACAGTTGGCGCAGCAGATGGGCCGGCAGGGCACGGGTCAGCACAGCGTCGGGCAGGGCGGCCCCGCACCGGAGGACCGCGCGCCCGCCGCCGAGGACGTCCAACCGGCGTCGGCCGCAGCGGCACAGCTTCAGCCCGGAGCCGCGCGGGCCGATGACGCGCTCCCGAACGAGGCGCCGGCGGAGCCGGAGGGCCACCGCAGCCGCGGGGCTTCGGCGCTGCGCGGTCTCGGCTTCCTGATCCTGGCGGCGCTGATGACCGTGCTGGTGCTGCTGCAGCAGCGGGCGGCCGGGGCCTACATGGCCGAATTCTCCGCCACCAGCCCGGCGGAGGCCGGCCACGTGGTCACCGGCCTCATGCTGGCGGACTATGTCGCCGCCGGCTTTCCCCCGCTGCTGGCTTTCATCTCCGATTTCGCCCTGCATTTCCCGCGTGTGGTGCTCGGGGCAACGCCGCCACTTTATTATCTGGCAGAGGGCGCCTGGATCCTGCTGCTGACGGCGGCCACGCCCGCCATCCTGCTGCTGCCGGCGGTGCTGACGGCGCTGCTGGTGGTCACGGCCGGCTGGGCCACCAGCCGCGCGCTGGGCATCCTGCCGGGCCTTGCCGTCGGCGCGGTGCTTATGGTGCTGCCCGTGGTGCGTGAGGCCACCATCGTTGTCGGTCTCGAGCTGCCGCTGGCGCTGCTCACCCTCTGGGCGCTGCTGGCCTACGCCGCCTATCTGGCCCGACCGGGCCGGGGCATCGCGGCCCTGTTCGGCCTGTTGGCGGCGGCGGCGGTGCTGGTGCACAGCGCGGGCCTGTCGCTGCTGCTGCTGCCGCTGATCGCCGCCCTCATCACCGGCCGGCTGGCCCTGGCGCGGCGGTTCGATTTCTGGCTGCCTTTTCTCGTCGTGCTGGTGGTGGCCGGCCCCTGGACCATCGGCACCGCGCCATTGGTGCTGAACCGGCTGCCGACGCCCCTGGGCGCCGCGGCGCTCGCGGCCCCGGGGGCGGTCGGCGCGTTTGCGGCGGCGGCCATCGGCGTGGTGCTGGCGGGCCTCGCGGTGATTGGCGGCATCGCCGGATGGGTGCGCGCGCCGCGGCATCGCCACGCCCTGGCGCCGGCGGTGCTGGCGCTCGGCGCGCTGCTGCTCGCTGTGGGGCTTGGCGTGCTGGCGGCTCCCGTCAGTCCGCAGGCGGCGCTCCCGCTCTGCGCCCCGCTGGTGATGCTGGCGGCCTTCGGCGGCATGCGCCTGCTGCAGCTGCTGACCCGCAGCTGGAGCACCCTGTCCGGGCTGGTGGTGATGCTGGTGCTGCTGCTCTGTGCCCTGCCTTCGGTGCTGGTGCCCCTCCACAAGCCGGCGGTGGGCATGGATGGGGTGGCGCAGACGTTTCTCGCCGATCCGGGCGCGCCGCGGGCCATCCTGGTGGTGGCGGACGTGGCGGGCGAGGGGGCGCTGATTGCCGCTGTGGCACAGCGGGATCGTGCCCGGCAGAGCTTCGTGGTGCCCGGGCGCATGGCGCTGGCCATCTCCGGCCGCGGGCCAGCGGCCGGGGTGCCGCTGGAGACACCGGACGATGTGCGCCCGGCACTGGAGCAACTCGGCGTGGGCTATGTGGCGCTGGCCGACTGGACCGATGATGCCGATCCGCTCCACACCCTGCTGGCGGGGGCGATCGCTGCCGCGCCGGAGGCGTTCCGCCCCCTGGGCAGCTTCCCGCGGGCCGATGGGCGCGGCACCACCCGGCTTTATGTCCGCGTGCCGGCGAGCGGAGCGGAGTAGGGCCATGCGCGAGCTGAACGATTACGCGCCGCGCGAATGGCTGACGGGCGCACCGCTGGCGCACCGCCTGCGCCGCCTGCGCAACCGGATGGTGGATCGCCTCTACCGCCGTCGCGCAGCGCCGGACCAGGGGGCGCTGGTGCGCCGGATTGCGGCGCATGGGGCCCCGGTGGCCTTCACTGTGGCGTTCAACATGC
Source organism: Xanthobacter sp. NM-25 (assembly GCF_022138605.1). GTDB lineage: Bacteria > Pseudomonadota > Alphaproteobacteria > Rhizobiales > Xanthobacteraceae > Xanthobacter. The sequence goes on along the minus strand of NZ_JACBFS010000007.1, from coordinate 81,482 downwards.
CGCAGGCCATCGCACTGCTGGCCGAGGCCATGACCCGTTTTGCCCCGCAGACGCTGCTGGTGGTGTGCGACAATTCCTCGGACCCGCAGGCCCGGGCGGAGATCGCCCGGCTGTGCGCCGGACGGGGGCTGCCCTATTGCAGCCTGCCGCCCTCGCCCTATCGCGGCGGCCGCAATGGCTCGCGCTCCCACGCGGTGGCGCTCAACTGGATCCTCGCCAATTTGATCCGTCCGGCGGCGCCTCCGGTGTTTGCCCTGCTCGATCATGACCTGATCCCGCTGGCGCCGGTGGATTTCGCCGCGCAAGTTGCCGGCCAGCCCTGTTACGGCATGGTGCGCGAGGCGACCCGGGGCGCGGCCTGGTACCTGTGGCCCGGCTACAGCGTGTTTGATTTCGCCGCGGTGCGTGATCTGCCCCTCGATTTCGGCACCGACACGCCCCTGACCCTGGATACCGGTGGGCAGAACTGGGGCGTGCTCTACCGCCACCTCGATCGTTCGGCCTTGACCTGGGCGCAGGTGCGGCGGGTGTTTGTGAGAGATGTGCGGACCGGCGCACCGGAACCCCATCTGCTGGCCGATAGCTGGCTGCACGCCGGCGGCGCCGGCCACGGTTGGCGCGACGGATCATTCGAGAATGTGCGGGTCGCCTATCTGGCGGATCCCGAAGGGGTGCTGGCCCGGCTGACGGCCGCGAGCGAGCCGCCGGTGGCGCGAGGTGGAGCCTGAGCATGGCAAAGGGGCCGGAACTGCGGGCGCAGAAGCTGCGCCGGGCCAAGAAGCTGGAGCCGCTGACCCTGGCGGGTCGCATGGCGGCGGTGCCGGGGCTGCACTGGGTCAACCACGCGCGCTATGCGCTGCTGGATCGCCTGCACCGGGCGCGCGGCGCGGCCGGCCTGGTGGCCACCGTGCAGGGGCTGTGCGCGCGGCGTCCACGCACGCTGGCCCTGACCATTGCCTATAACGTGCCCGAGGCGGTGGCCCTGCTGGCGGATTCCATGGCCCGCTTCCTGCCCGATACGCCGCTGGTGGTGTGCGACAATTCCACCGAGCTGGAGGCGCGGGTGGCGCTGGCCAACATCGCGGCGGAGCGCGGGCTGTTCTATGTGTCGGCACCGCCGGCGCTGTTCGTGCGGGCGCGCTCGGCCCGCTCCCATGCGGCGGCGGCCAACTGGGCGTTCCACAATATCGTGCGCCCGGTGGCGCCCGACAGCTTCGCCATGCTCGATCACGACCTGGTGGCGCTGCAGCCCATGGACCTCGCCGCCCATGTGGCCGACCAGCCGGTGTATGGGCTGCGGCGCTGGAGCGGCCGGGCCAAGGCCTGGTATCTGTGGCCCGGCTTCGCGGTATTCAACGGCAGCCTGGCGCGGCTGCCGCTGGATTTCGGCCCCGATCGCCTGCTGGGCACCGATACCGGCGGCCGCAACTGGTATGTGCTCTATCGCCGGCTGGACGACGACGCGCTCGCCTGGCCGAAGCTGCGCACCGTGCATGTGCCGGAAGTGGATGGCGGCTGGAGCGAGCCGAAGATGCTGGTGGACGGCTGGCTGCACGTGGGCGGCGCCAGCTATCGCGGCGGCGTCACCGCTTTGGAGGCGATCCGCCGCGCCTACGACGCGGACCCGGACGGCCTGTTCGCGCGGCTGCGCGATGCCGCGCGCTGAATGGTGGCGGGCACGGGAGGCGCAGAGAAACGGGCAATAAAAAAGGCGTCGCCGACGGGCGGCGACGCCAAATATCGTGTCGGCCTGTGACAGCCGACGCCGTCTCACTCCGCCGCGGTGGGGGCGGGGGCGGCCTTCGTCTTCTTGATCTTGCCGTCGGCGGTGCGGTCCTGGCGCTCGGCGATACGGGCCGACTTGCCGCGCCGGTCGCGCAGATAATAGAGCTTGGCGCGCCGGACCTTGCCGCGCCGCACCACCTTGATGGAATCGATCATGGGCGAATAGACCGGGAACACACGCTCCACGCCTTCTCCATAGGAGATCTTGCGGACGGTGAAGCTCTCGTTCAGGCCACCGCCGGAACGGGCGATCACCACGCCCTCGTAAGCCTGCACGCGAGAGCGCTCGCCTTCGACGACCTTCACGTTGACGATGACGGTGTCACCCGGCTGGAATTCCGGAATGGCGCGCTTTTCGGCCAGCTTGGTGGCCTGCTCCTGCTCGAGCGTCTCGATAATATTCATGTCACCAACCTTTTAGCAGCTGCCGCAGGCGGCCACGGAGCGTTCCGCGGCAGGTCCCGGCGCCACATCGTGTCGTTGTCAGTTCAGGGGACGCGGCTCCATACATGAGATTAGGGCGCGTGTCATTCCCTTTCCTTCATGGCGCTGTCACAGGCCCCGGTGCGCGCCAGCAGATCGGGGCGGCGGGCACGGGTGATGGCTTCCGCCTCGGCACGGCGCCAACGGGCGATGCGCGCATGGTCGCCGGAGACCAGCACCTCGGGAATGCCCGCGCCCTCGAACATCTGGGGGCGGGTATATTGGGGGTATTCGAGCAGGTTGGCGGAAAAGCTCTCGTCATCACCGCTCTCGGTCTTGCCCATCACCCCCGGAATGAGCCGCACGCAGGCATCCAGCAGCAGCAGCGCCGCCGCCTCGCCGCCGGACAGCACCACATCGCCGACGCAGATCTCCTCCAGGCCGCGGGCCGCGACGATGCGTTCATCCACCCCCTCGAACCGGCCGCACAGGATGACCACGCCGGGACCGGCCGCCAGCTCGCGCACCCGCGCCTGGGTCAGCGGCCGGCCGCGCGGCGTCATCAGCAGCCGCGGCCGGGGGTCACCGGCGGGGGCGGCGGCGTCGATGGCGCGGGCCAGCACGTCGGCGCGCATCACCATGCCGGGACCGCCGCCGGCGGGGGTGTCGTCCACCGAGCGGTGGCGGTCGAGGGCATGGTCGCGGATCTGCAGGGCATCGAGGGACCACAGCCCCCGGGCCAGCGCCTTGCCGGCGAGGGCGTGGCCGAGCGGGCCGGGGAACATCTCGGGATAAAGCGTGAGGAGGCTGGCGCGAAAGGTCATGGATGGCTCGTGTTTCGCCATGGTCATGGGGGAGGCGGGCCGCAAGGTCAAATGGCGCGGGGCGTCGCGGCGCGCCGGCGGGCCTGTTGCGCTCCATTGTCTTCCCCCGCGAACAGAGCTACGAGTCGATGATCCGCCTTCCGGCGGAGGTCAGGCGCTGCGGGGGCTTCCCTTGATCGAAGTGGTGCGCGGGTCACAGGCCGCGAGGTGGCGCGGAAGCCGCAGGTTCGTCCGCTCGCATGCTTTCGCGCTGCCCTGTTTGCGACCGTGCATGCGACCCGGCATGCTTGCCCGCCGCTGTGCAGGCTGAGGAGCCGAACCCCCATCATGGCCACCAGCATGACCCGCGACCGGACGCGAATCCTGCCTTTCGCGGCGGAGATCGGCGCGCTCGGCGTTGTCTTCGGCGATATCGGCACCAGCCCGCTCTATGCCCTCAAGCAGGGCGTGCTGGCGGTGGGCGGCACCAATTTCCTCGGCGAGGACGTGCTCGGCCTGCTGTCGCTGATCACCTGGAGCATCATTCTTTCGGTCACCGTGAAATATGTGATGCTGGTGCTGCGTGCCGACAATGACGGCGAAGGCGGCATCCTGGCGCTGGTGACCCTGCTGGATCTGCACCGCAGCGCCCTGGGGCTGCGGTGGTATCTCCTGGCGGCGGGCCTCATCGGCGCCGCCATGCTCATCGGCGATGGGGTGCTCACGCCGGCCATGTCGGTGCTCTCCGCCATCGAGGGGCTGCAGGTGATCGCTCCCGAGCTGGAGCATTGGGTGGTGGTCCTCACCGTTCTGGTGCTGCTGGCGGTGTTTCTGTCCCAGCGGCTGGGCACCGAGCGCATCGCCGCTTTCTACGGGCCGGTGATGCTGCTGTGGTTCGGCTCGCTGGCGGCATTGGGGCTTTATGGCATCGTCCAGGCGCCGCAGGTGCTGGCGGGGCTCGATCCGCGCCACGGCATCATGCTGATGCTGGGCCACCCGGGGCTGGCCGGCGTCATCCTCGGGGCCTGCTTCCTGGCGGTGACCGGCGGCGAGGCGCTCTATGCGGATCTGGGCCATTTCGGCCGCCGGGTCATCGGCCGGGCCTGGCTGTTCGTGGCCATGCCGGCGCTGCTGCTCAACTATTTCGGCCAGGGCGCGATCCTGCTGGTGGACCCCAATGCGGTTCGCAACCCGTTCTACGATCTGTCACCGGACCTGTTCGACATTCCGCTGCTGTTCCTTGCCACCGCGGCGACCGTGATCGCCTCGCAATCCATCATCACCGGCGTGTTCTCCCTGGCCAAGCAGGCCATCGAGCTCGGCTATCTGCCGCCCATGCGCATCCGCTACACCTCCGAGCACAACGAGCAGCATATCTATGTGGGCCGGCTGAACTGGCTGCTCATGATCTCCTGCATCGCCGTGGTGATCGGCTTCGGCGGCTCCGAGCGGCTGGCGTCGGCCTATGGCATCGCCGTGGCGTTCGCCATGGTCACCACCTCCATCCTGTTCATCGCCCAGGTGAAGCGGTCCTGGGGCTGGCCGGCGCCGGCGGTGGCGCTGATGGCGGTGTGCATGCTGACGGTGGACCTCTCCTTCGCCACCGCCAACCTCACCAAGATCCATGACGGCGGCTGGCTGCCCCTCTCCATCGCCGCAGTCATCATCTTCGTCATGGTGAGCTGGCGGCGCGGCCTGGAGGCGGTGGTGGCCCAGCAGGTGCGCTTCACCGAGCCGCTCGATGCCTTCATGGGGCGCAAGGACCGCGCCAACGACGTGGACAGCCCGCGCACGGCCATCTTCCTCTCCCGCGCCGGGGCGATGACGCCGGTGGCCCTGTCGCGTATGGCGGACCTGCTCAAGGTGCGGTTTGAAAAGTCCGTGATCGTTTCGGTGTGGATCGCCGCCCGGCCGCGCGTCTCGGTGGAAGACCGGGTGCGGGTGACCACGCTCAACGAGAATTTTGTCCGGGTGGACCTGCGTTTCGGCTACATGCAGCAGATCGACGTGCCGTCGGTGCTCGGCCCGGCCCTGAGCGCCCGGGGCATCGATCCGGATGCGGCGGTCTATGTGATCGGTCACGAGCGGATCATCCCGCCCGATGAACTGGGGCGGGTCCGCGATCTGGTGGCCCATGTGTTCGCGTTCCTGGCCCGCAATGCCGAGCGGTCGGTGGACCGCTTCGGTCTGCCGCGGGCGCGAACCGTGGAGATCGGCTATCCCGTCAAGATGTGACGACGGGCTGCCCGCAAGCTGACGCTTTTAGGGTGCTCTGTGCCGGGGCCCGGGCGCTCCGGCCGCCACGAACCGGCGGACGCCGCGACAAAAGAACGTTCACGCTACGGAAGATCCGTGCTGTTGTGAGCGCGACGACCTTTCAGGGGCGGGGGATGGTGTCGGTATGAGTCTACGGTCTGGTCTTTCAAGGGTGTGGGCGTTCCTGCGTGAGAAGGTGGGCCTGCATGGCCTGGGTTTGATCGCCAGCCTGATCGTGATCGCCTTCGCCGCGGTGGTTCTCTACCGCATGCTCCACGACCTCAAGCTCGCCGACGTGGTGAACGCGCTCACCGAGAAGAACCCCTGGCACGTGGCGGCGGCCTTCGTGCTGGTGGGCTGCGCCTATCTCACCCTCACCTTCTATGACTGGTTCGCCCTGCGCAGCATCGGCAAGGACGACGTGCCCTATCGGGTGGCGGCGCTGTCGGGCTTCTGCTCCTATTCCGTCGGCCACAATGTGGGCTTCACGGTCTTCACCGGCGGCTCGGTGCGCTATCGCATCTATTCGGCCTGGGGGCTCGGGGCCATCGACGTGGCGAAGGTCTGCTTCATCGCCGGCCTCACCTTCTGGCTTGGCAATATCGCCGTGCTCGGTCTCGGCATCACCATCCACCCGGACGCGGCCACCGCCGTGGACCAGCTGCCGCCGGCGGTGAACCGGATCATCGGCATCGGCGCCCTGGTGCTGCTGGTGGCCTATGTGATCTGGGTGTCCATGGCGCCGCGCAACATCGGCCGCTCCTCCTGGTTCGTGACGCTGCCCCACGGGCGCTCGACCCTGGTGCAGATCGGCATCGGCATCCTCGACCTCACCCTGTGCGCCTCGGCCATGTACATGCTGATGCCGGCGCATCCCTATATCGATCCGGTGTCGCTGGCGGTGATCTTCGTCACCGCCACCCTGCTGGGCTTCGCCAGCCATGCGCCGGGCGGCCTCGGGGTGTTCGACGCGGCGCTGCTGGTGGCGCTGCCGCAGTTCGACAAGGGCGAGATGGTGGGCGCGCTGCTCATCTTCCGCCTGTTCTACTACATCGTTCCCTTCGCCCTGGCGCTGACCCTGCTCGGGGTGCGCGAGCTGCGGCTGGGCACCTTCAGCCTGGGGCGCCGGAAGACTCAATGCGATGCCGAGGCGGCGGTGGATGCTGTGAGCCCCGGGACGGCGTCTCTCGCGCCCGAGCGGGTCGAGCCGTCGCGTCCGCCCCTGGGTCGGCAGGTGGCCCCCTGAGGGGCGTGCCAACCTGAGCCCGTCGCCGGAGGCCTCCGCAAAGGCGGTGTGGGGTGAGGCGGAGTGGCGCGCGGCTAGCGGGGCGCCGCCGGTGCGGGAGTGGTCACCGGCGTGGTCGGGCTGCCCATGGCGGGAAGATTCAGCAGTGCGCCGAGCTTGCCCTTGGGCACCTTGATCACCTGCAGGCCGGGCGGCAGCTGAAAGCGCGTGGGGTCCTGCGGCGCGAGATCGACACTCTGGACCTCGTAGAGCGCCCGCTTCTCGCCCTTGATCTCGGTTTCGGTGCGCAGGGCGATGCCGTCGGCGGTGATGCAGGCCACGGTGGGGGCGCGGACCTTGCGCTGGGCCGGCCCGTTGACCTGCCACAGATCGCAGCTCATCCCCGCCACCTGCGCCTGGCCCACCTTGGTGCCGGTGCCGGTCATGGCGCCCACCACATATTCCGGCGGCAGTTCCACCTCCAGCGCCATCTTCGGCAGGTTGGGGGTCATCATCACCATGCGGCTCGCCTTGAGGTCGATGATGCCGATCATGGTGCCCGGCACGTTGGGGCGGGTGACCTCCACGCGCATGCGTCCGCCGCTGTGGGACAGGTCGACGAGGCCACCGTGGAGCAGCTTGGCCTTGAGGCTGAAGTCGGCGGTGGGCATGGGCAGCGGCATGGGCAGCGGCTGGGGCAGGGATTGCGGCACCGGATCGGCCAGCGCCGCGCCGAGCCCCAGGCCCAGGGCCATTGCGGCAACCCGGCCAGGACCCTGAAAGATGCGCGTTGCGAGCATGTCCCTACCTCCTGAAGTGTTGCGCCCTCATAGCAGAGCCATGTGGCCCAATCGGTGTCATTTCCCGGCGGCGTCATCACATTGCGTGACCGAATGGGACAGGGGCCGCGGGTGAAAACGCGTCCGGTCCGGCGGCCGGTGGACAGTGTCGTAATGCCTTCGTGACAGCCGATGACCATGGGCGTTTAAGGCCTTGACGCCGATTCGCCGGAAGGCATGGTCGCAAGGTAGCTGAAAGGCGACCATCGGGGGGCGGTCGGGGAGAACCTTGGGACGATTCCGAGGTGATCCCGGGATGACTTTGGGATCGGGCCGGGCATCCTGGGGCGGCCGCAGGCACGACGGGGGCGGTGGCGCCGGTGGCTCCAGGGGCCGGGAGAGATGGGGACATGAGCCAGGACATGGAGAGCTCCGCAGGTGGCGCGGCAGGTGGCGCGCGGTCCCGGGCGGGGGCGCGGCTGCGGGCGCCGGCCTTCTGGATCTGGCTGGGCCTCGTCGCCCTGGTGGCGGTGGGGCTGGCGATGGACCTGCTCCATCCCACCCTGGCCTTCATGATGGGCCTGCTGCTGGTGCTGGCTCTGGTGGTGCCGCGCCCGGCATCCGCGCCGCCCCCGTTCCGCGCCTCGCCCGTCGCGGCCGCGGCGGCCCCGCAGCCGGGCAGCGATGCCAAAGTGGAGGCGGTGGTGAGCGCGCTGCCGGAGCCGGCGCTGCTCTTGACCACGGAGGGCGAGATCGTCACCGCCAATGCGCGCGTGGGCCTGGCCATCGGTCCGGTGCGGGTGGGGGATCCCCTGTCGTTCCTGGTGCGGGTGCCGGAAGTCCTCGATGCGGTGCGGGCGGCCGCCACCGACGGGCTGCCCCGCCGCGTGGAATTCGCCGAGCGGGTGCCCCTCGACCGCTGGCTGGAGGCCCATGTGGTGCCCCTGCACCTGGACGCCGGCGGCGACAGGCGCTCGGGCGCCTCACCGGATGCGGTGCTTTTGACCTTTCGCGATCTCACCCAGCAGCGGCGGGTGGAGCAGATGCGCGCCGATTTCGTCGCCAATGCCAGCCACGAGCTGCGCACGCCGCTGGCGTCCCTGTCCGGCTTCATCGAGACCCTGCAGGGGCCGGCGCGCAACGATGCTGCGGCCCGCGAGCGCTTTCTGGCCATCATGGCGGCGCAGGCCCGTCGCATGTCGCGACTGATCGACGACCTGCTGTCGCTGTCGCGGATCGAGCTCAACGCCCATGTGCAGCCCGAGACGCCGGTGGAGCTGGGCGCCATCGTCACCCATGTCTGCGACACCCTCTCGCCGCTGGCCGCCGACCGCGGCGTGGCACTGGAGCTGGTGGCCGATCCGGAGCGCCTGGCGGTGCGCGGCGACCGCGACGAGCTCATCCGCCTGTTCGAGAACCTGGTGGAAAATGCCCTGAAATATGGAGCCGCCGGCCAGCAGGTGCTGGTCACGGTGGGCCATGAGGCCGGGCCGAAGGGGCGGGTGGCGGTCATCACCGTGCGGGATTTCGGCCCGGGCATCGCACCCGAGCATCTGCCGCGCCTCACCGAGCGCTTCTACCGGGTGGATGTGGCCGCCAGCCGGGAGCAGGGTGGTACCGGTCTCGGCCTCGCCATTGTGAAGCATATCGTCGCCCGGCATCGGGGCCGCTTGGCGGTGGATAGCGTGCTGGGCGAGGGGGCGGCGTTCACCGTTCGCCTGGATGTTTTGCCGTAGAACTAAAAGAATCGTTTGAAAACAAGCCCCTGGTCCGTCATGTGCATGTCACGTCCACGTCATAGAACCGTGGCGCGCCGGCTTTAAGAGTCCGGCGCCCAGTGTTGCGTCACGGCCGGGGCCAGGGGTCGCCGGGATCGTCGGGCAGCAATGACATTGGCAAGGAGAGAAATCGTGAAGCTCACCACCGCTCTCGGCGCGATCGCCGTGGCTGGCACCATGTTCGCCGGCGTCGCCCAGGCCACCGACTTCAACGGTGCCGGTGCCTCCTTCCCCGCTCCCGTCTATCAGGCCTGGGGCGCGAAATATAAGGAGAAGACCGGCAACGCCCTGAACTACCAGTCCATCGGCTCGGGCGGCGGTCAGAACCAGATCATCAACCGCACCGTGGACTTCGGCGCGTCCGACGCTCCGGTTCCCGCCGAGAAGCTCGAAGCCAACAAGCTGCTGCAGTTCCCGACCGTGATCGGCGCCGTGGTGGCCACCTTCAATCTGGACGGCATCAAGAGCGGCGAACTCAAGCTCACCGGCCCGGTGCTGGCCGACATCTACATGGGCAAGATCACCAAGTGGGATGACAAGGCCATTGCCGAGCTCAACCCCGGCGTGAAGCTGCCCAGCCAGGCCATCGTGCCGGTCTACCGGTCCGACGCTTCCGGCACCTCCTACATCTTCACCACCTATCTCTCCAGCGTCAGCGCCGATTGGAAGAGCAAGGTGGGCGCCGCCACCTCCGTGCAGTGGCCGGCCGGCTCCGGCGCCAAGGGCAACGAGGGCATCGCTTCCAACGTGAAGAACCTCAAGGGCGCCATCGGCTACGTGGAATACATCTACGCCTCGGCCAACAATCTGGTGGTGACCGAGCTGAAGAACAAGGCCGGCAACTTCGTCGCCCCGACCGTCGACAACTTCGTCGAAGCCGCTGCCGCCGCCGACTGGGCTGGCGCCAAGAACTTCGCCGCGTCCATGATCGACACCGCCGGCGCCAAGGCCTGGCCGATCGTCAGCCCCACCTATGTGCTGCTGCCGAAGAACCCCAGCAATGTGGAGGCCTCTCGCGAGGTCATGAAGTTCTTCAGCTGGGCCTATGGCAAGGACGGCGCCGAGATCGCCACCGGCCTGCACTACATCCCGCTGCCCGCCTCCGTGGTGAAGCAGGTGGAAGACGCCTGGAAGGCCGAGATCAAGGGTCCCGACGGCAAGCCGGTGCTTTGATCCGCGGTGCTTTGATCCGCGGTGCTCTGATCGGTTGATCGCACACCGGCCGAAGGCGGCTTGCCGCCGCCTTCGGTTGGGTCGATAACCCTGCGGCATCCCTTTGGCCGCAATTGTTTCGCGAAGTCACGGTTTCGCAGAGTCACGGTGCGCGTACCCCCGGCTGGGGGACTTTGAACGCAATTTTCTCGCCGCGCCGCGCGCGGCATGCGGGGGTTCATCATCCAATGGACGCGACGGTGGACGGTATGCGGACGGGCTCGGCCCTTCCCATCAGCGAGGCGAAGGGGACCGGTGCGGTTTCCGACCCGATCTTCGTCGGCCTGCTCTGGGCCAGTGGCATCTTCGTGCTGGTGCTGCTCGGGCTCATCATCGCCGAGCTGTTCATGGGCGGCCTGCCGGCCCTCCAGCATTTCGGCCTCGAGTTCGTCTGGAGTTCCGCCTGGAACCCGGTGACCGAGAATTACGGCGCCCTGGTGCAGATCTACGGCACCTTGTTCAGCGCCGTGATCGCCGTGGTGGTGGCGCTGCCGCTGTCCTTCGGCATCGCCTTCTTCCTCACCGAGATCGCGCCCCCCGCGCTCAAGCGGCCCATCGGCGTGGCCGTGCAGTTGCTGGCGGCGGTGCCCTCCATCATCTTCGGCATGTGGGGCTTCTTCGTCATTGTCCCGCTGATGGCCGCCTATGTGCAGCCGCCGCTCATCGACACCTTCGGCCAGCTGCCGATCATCGGCCTTCTGTTCCAGGGCCCGCCGCTGGGCTCGGGCATGTTCACCGCCGGCCTCATCCTGGCGGTGATGATCCTGCCCTTCATCACCGCCATGTTCGTGGAGACGCTGGAATCCGTGCCGCCCATGCTGAAGGAATCCGCCTACGGCGTCGGTGGCACCACCTATGAGGTCTACAAGAACGTGTCGGTGCCCTATGGGCGCACGGCCATGGTGGGCGCGGTGATGCTGGGCCTCGGCCGGGCCCTGGGCGAGACCATGGCGGTGACCTTCGTCATCGGCAATGCCAACCGCCTCTCGGCCTCGCTGTTCGCGCCGGGGGCCACCATCGCCTCCACCATCGCCAACGAGTTCCCGGAAGCGCCCATCGGCTCGCTGAAGCTGACCTCGCTCCTGCAGCTGGGCTTCATCCTGTTCGTGATCTCGTTCATCGTTCTGGCCGTGTCCCGGGCGCTCGTGCGCTCGCGGATGGACTGACCGGGAGGCTCTCTCATGGCTTCGCTTGCCGCCCGTCGCGCCAAGGACACCACCATCAAGGCCGTCTCCATCGGCTTCGCGGTGTTCGCGATCTTCCTTCTGGGCTGGATCCTGTGGACCCTGCTCGCCCGGGGCCTGCCGGCCCTTGGCCTCAACGTCTTCACCAACATCACCATGCCGCCCGGCCAGCATGGCGGCCTTCTGAACGCCATCGTCGGCTCGCTGATCCAGGTGGGCATCGCCATGCTCATCGGCGGCCCCATCGGCATCTTCTGCGGCACCTTCCTGGCCGAAAACGGCAAGAAGACGAAGCTCGGCGCCGCCGCCCGCTTCGTCAACGACATCCTGTTGTCGGCGCCCTCCATCCTGGTCGGCCTGTTCATCTACTCGCTGCTGGTGGTGCCGTTCGGCGGCTTCTCCGGCTGGGCCGGCTCGGTGGCCCTCGCCATCCTGGTGATCCCGGTGGTGGTGCGCACCACCGAGGACATGCTGAACCTGGTGCCGGTGGGCCTGCGCGAAGCCGCGTTCGCCCTCGGCGCGCCGCAGTGGAAGGTGGTGATGTTCATCACCTGGCGGGCGGCGCGGGCCGGCATCGTCACCGGCGTGCTCTTGGCCATCGCCCGCGCGGCGGGCGAGACGGCGCCGCTGCTGTTCACCTCGCTCGGCAACAATGCGTGGTCCGTGGACCTCAACAAGCCCATGGCCAGCCTGCCCATCGCCATCTATCAGTACGCGGGGAGCCCGTTCGACGATTGGGTGGCGCTGGCGTGGGCCGGTGCGCTGCTGATCACGGTCGGCGTGCTCCTTCTCAACGTGGTGTCTCGCCTGGTTCTGGCGCGGATGCACTGAGAGCGGCACTGCTGACGAAGACCCCGTGGGGCCCGCGCCTGGCGCCGGGCCTCGGATATTCCATCGGCCCGGCGCGCGCCGGGTGGACGACAGTCAAGTGAGGCTCAGATGACGTCTGCGGTCGATCCCACCTTCAATCTCGCGTCCTCCGTCGCGGCCAAGCCCGATGCCCCGGTGGCGCCGGTGAAGCTCAAGGTCGAGGGCCTGCAGTTCTATTACGGGCAGAACCATGCCCTGAAGAACATCAACTTCGACATTCCCGAGAAGCGCGTGACCGCCATGATCGGTCCCTCGGGCTGCGGCAAGTCCACCCTGCTGCGGGTGTTCAACCGCATGTATGACCTCTACCCCGGCCAGCGCGCCGAGGGGCAGGTGCTGTTCGACGGCGTGAACATCGTCGGCAAGGAGCTGGACTCCACCGTGGTGCGCAGCCGCATCGGCATGGTGTTCCAGAAGCCCACCCCCTTCCCCATGTCCATCTACGACAACATCGCCTTCGGCGTGCGCCTGCACGAGAAGCTGAACAAGGCACAGATGGACGAGCGGGTGGAATGGTGCCTGCGCAAGGCGGCCATCTGGGACGAGACCAAGGACCGCCTGAACACCTCGGCCCTGGGCATGTCCGGCGGCCAGCAGCAGCGCCTGTGCATCGCCCGCACCATCGCGGTGCGGCCGGAGGTGATCCTGCTGGACGAGCCCACCTCGGCGCTCGATCCCATCTCCACCTCGAAGATCGAGGACCTGATCGACGAGCTGAAGCGGGAATTCACCATCGTCATCGTCACCCACAACATGCAGCAGGCCGCGCGTTGCGCCGACATCACCGCCTTCTTCTATCTGGGCGAACTGATCGAGGTGGCGCCTTCGGACGTGATCTTCACCAATCCGAAGGAGATCAAGACCCGCGACTACATCACCGGCCGCTTCGGCTGAGGCGAGAAGGATGGCTCAGATGCCTGATCATACCGTGACGTCCTTCGACGTCGAGCTGAAGGAAATCGGCCGCAGCGTGGTGGAGATGGGCGGCCAGGCCGAGCGCTTGGTGGCCGACAGCGTCACCGCCCTCATCAAGCGCGACATCTCGGTGGCCCAGAAGGTGGTCACCCTCGACACCGGCATCGACCAGGCCCAGCGCGACATCGAGGACAAGGCCGTCCTCGTCATCGCCAAGCGCCAGCCGGTGGCCAGCGACCTGCGCGAGATCGTGGCGGCGATCCGGATCGCCAACGATCTGGAGCGGATCGGCGACCTCGCCAAGAACGTGGGCAAGCGCGTCATCGCCATCGAGGGCGAGTATCACCCGCAGAAGCTGGTGCGCGGCGTGGAGCACATGTCGGAACTGGTGCTGGAGCAGCTGAAAGAGGTGCTCGACGCCTATGCCGGCCGCAATCCCGCCAAGGCGCTGGAGGTGTGGGGGCGCGACGACGCCATCGACACCATGTATACCTCGCTGTTCCGCGAGCTTCTGACCTACATGATGGAAGATCCGCGCAATATTTCCGTGTGCACCCATCTCCTATTCTGCGCCAAGAACATTGAGCGCATGGGGGATCACGCTACCAATATTGCCGAAGTGGTCTATTACATGGTCACCGGCGAGGTGCTGCCGGAGAGCCGCCCGAAGGCGGACGCCTCCAGCGACACCACCGTCGCCTTCCCGGCGCGCACCGTCCAGGGCTGAACGCGGCTGGCGGCGCGGGGTGGGACGGCGCAGGCCGTCGCCTTGGCTCCGTCGCCGTCGCGGTGCGGTCGGATGTGAGGCGAGCTTTGTTCGATGGGTGAGAAACTGTGCCGGCGCGTATTCTGATCGTCGAGGACGAGGAACCCCTGACCCTTCTGCTCCGCTACAATCTGGAGTCGGAAGGCTACGGCGTGGAAAGTGTCGACCGCGGCGACGACGCCGAGACGCGGCTGCGCGAGAGCGTACCGGATCTCGTCATCCTCGACTGGATGCTGCCGGGGCTCTCCGGCATCGAGCTGTGCCGCCGGCTGCGCACCCGTCCGGAAACCGAGCGCCTGCCGGTCATCATGCTCACCGCCCGCGGCGAGGAAACCGAGCGGGTGCGGGGCCTGGCCACCGGCGCCGACGATTATGTGGTGAAGCCGTTCTCGGTGCCCGAGCTGCTGGCGCGGGTGCGGGCCCTGCTGCGCCGGGCCAAGCCCGAGCATGTGGCGACCCTGCTGCGGGCCGGTGACATCGAGCTCGACCGCGAGACCCACCGGGTGCATCGCGGCGGTCGCGAGATTCATCTCGGCCCCACCGAGTTCCGCCTGTTGGAGTTTCTGATGCAGAGCCCCGGCCGCGTGTTTTCCCGCGAGCAGCTGCTCGACGGGGTGTGGGGCCAGGACGTCTATATCGACGAGCGCACCGTGGATGTGCACGTGGGCCGGCTGCGCAAGGCGCTCAACCGCGGCCGCCAGCTGGATCCCATCCGCACCGTGCGTGGCGCCGGCTATTCCTTCAACGAAATGTTCGCCCGCGCCAGCTGAGGCGCGTCGCTCGAGGTTCGGGTGCCGGTCGCCGCGTGGCGAAAGGGCGTGGGGCCCGTGCTGCGCGCCATTGGGGGCGCCCGTCCGGCTGCGGGGCATTGACGTCGCTTGGCGCCGTGGCCCGCGCGTGGCCGGGGCATGCCTGCTCCAGGCATGACAAAGGCGCCCACCGCCGCCCGGCCTTGCCCGGGGGGAGGACGCCTTCATGGGCTCGCCGCGCCATCAGGTGGCGATGGCCGACCCGGCCCCGGATGGGGCCGGCGTTGACGGCTCAGAGATAGGCCAGCCGACGATCGCGACGGCGATCCTGGACCGGCTGATAGGCGATGCGGGCGTGGTGCGCGCAATAGGGCGAGCCCGGATTGCTCTTGGAGCCGCAGAAATAGAAGCTGTCCGTGCCCGGCTCGCCCATGGGCCAGCGGCAGGTGCTTTCGGTGAGGTTCATGATGGTGCAGCGCTGGCCCATGGGCACCACGTTGCTGGCCATCTCGGGCTCCGGCGCGGGGGCGGGAGCTTCCTCCACCAGGTCTTCGAGCTCGGGGGCCAGGGCCACGTTGCCCTGGGTGAGTGGCCGCTGTGGCCGGGCCTGCTCGCGCCCTTCCGGCCGGGCGCTGGTGCGCGGACGGGTGGTGGGGGCGGGCGCCGCCTTGGTGCGGCCGGACAGGCCGAGGCGATGCACCTTGCCGATCACCGCATTGCGGGTCACTTCGCCGAGCTCGGCTGCAATCTGGCTCGCGGAGAGGCCTTCGCTCCAGAGCTTCTTCAAGAGTTCGACGCGCTCGTCATTCCAGCTCATCGCTCTTCTCCATTTGCCGCATCAGCTGACGTCACCCGTGGGCGACGTCCCAACATCGCCTCACCGACAGCACCGCCATGCTGCCTGAGAGGACTCGGACTCTCTTCCCGATCCCGCCGCCACATGGCACGCGAAACGTTAACACCCGCAGGTCCCAGGAAGGTCGGTCGCACGAGATCTCGTAGGCGATGTTCAATACGCTACAATATGGCGGCCGCCGGCGACAGAGTCCGTTAACACTCACGGGCTGTTTTCCCCAGATCGTTGCCGATGGGACGATCCGCGCGCGCACGGGTCTGGAGCATGGACGTGGAGCGCGGGCCTGGAAGGTGCCGCTCTTTGGCGCGGCTTTGGAGATCTGTTGACCTCGCGCGCGCGATCATTAGTATTCCGGGCGTCGGGCCGCTCCCCCGCTGGGGCGGCCCTTTTTAATTCCCGCTTGCCCGGGCCCGGTCCGAACGGGGCATCCCGCCCTGATCGGACAAGGTCCGGCCGTCCCCATTGGAAGGGGACAAGCCCGGGGCCGGGTGCGGCCCCACCCGAAGAAGGAGACTGCTGTCTTCGTCGGCCTGCGTGTCGGCGGAGGCGCATTCAGGAGGATCTCGTGATCACCGCCGTTCTGCCGACCTATGCGCGCATCGACCTCGAATTCGAGCGGGGAGAGGGCTGCTGGCTCGTCACGACGGACGGGCGACGTTATCTCGATTTCACCGCCGGCATCGCGGTGAACGTGCTCGGCCATGCGCATCCCTATCTGGTGAAGGCGCTGAGCGCCCAGGCGCACAAGCTGTGGCACACCTCCAACTTGTTCCGCATTCCCGGCGGCGAAGAATTGGCCGCGCGGCTGTCGGCGGTCACCTTCGCTGACACCATGTTCTTCACCAATTCCGGTGCGGAAGCGCTGGAGTGCGCCATCAAGATGGCGCGCAAGTATCAGTTCGCCAACGGCAATCCGGAGAAGAACCGGATCATCACCTTCCAGGGCGCCTTCCATGGCCGCACGCTGGCCACCATCTCGGCCGGCGGCAATGCCAAGTATCTGGAGGGGTTCGAGCCGGCGCTGCCCGGCTTCGACCATGTGCCGTTCGGCGATCTCGACGCGGTGAAGGCCGCGATCACCCATCAGACCGGCGCCATCCTGCTGGAGCCGGTGCAGGGTGAAGGCGGCGTGCGCGTGCCGCCGGAATCCTTCCTGAAGGGCCTGCGCGCCCTGTGCGACGAGAAGGGCCTGCTGCTGGTGCTGGACGAGGTGCAGTCCGGCGTCGGCCGCACCGGCAAGCTGTTCGCCCATGAATGGGCCGGCATCACGCCGGACATCATGGCGGTGGCCAAGGGCATCGGCGGCGGCTTCCCCATGGGGGCGTGCCTCGCCACCGAGGTGGCCGCCAAGGGCATGACTCTGGGCACCCACGGCTCCACCTACGGCGGCAACCCGCTCGCCATGGCGGTGGGCAACGCGGTGCTCGACATTGTTCTGGCCGAGGGCTTCCTCGACCATGTGAATGCCATCAGCGCCCGGCTCGTGGAAAAGCTGGGCGCGGTGGCCGCGCGCCATCCGCAGATCCTTGCGGAGGTGCGTGGACGGGGGCTGCTGCTGGGTCTGAAGGCCCAGGTGCCGGCCGCCGATCTGGTGGTGGCGTTGCGGGTCGAGGGACTGCTCGCGCCCGGCGCCGCCGACAATGTGGTGCGGCTGCTGCCGCCGCTGACCGTTTCGGCGGACGAGGCGGATCTGGCTGTGGAGAAGATCGAGGCCGCATGTGTGCGGCTGGAGCAGGCGCTGGCCTCCGCTCCGGTCAAGGGGGCTGCGGAATGACGAAGAACGGTGTGCGCCACTTCCTCGACCTGTCGGAAATCCCGGCGGCCGAGCTGCGGCGGGTTCTGGAATTGTCCAAGGATCTCAAGGCAAAGCGGAAGGCGGGGGAAGAAGAACGCCCGCTGGTGGGCAAGACCCTGGCGATGGTGTTCGACAAGCCCTCCACCCGGACCCGGGTGTCGTTCGACGTGGGCATGCGCCAGCTGGGCGGCGAGACGGTGATGCTCACCGGCGCCGAGATGCAGCTCGGCCGCGGCGAAACCATCGCCGATACGGCGCGCGTGCTGTCGCGCTTCGTCGATGCCATCATGATCCGCATCCTGGACCATGACGACCTGATGGAACTGGCGGCCTATGCCACCGTTCCGGTCATCAACGGGCTCACCCGCGTGTCGCATCCCTGTCAGGTGATGGCGGATGTGATGACCTTCGAGGAACACCGCGGCCCCATCCGGGGCCGGCAGGTGGCCTGGACCGGCGATGCCAACAATGTGCTGGTCTCGTGGGTGCATGCCGCCGAGCGGTTCGATTTCTCCATGAAGGTGGCGACGCCGAAGGAGCTGGGCCCGCGCCAGGCGCTGAAGGATTTCGTGAAGCGCACCAAGGCCAAGGTCACCTTCATGCGGGATCCGGAAGAGGCGGTGGAGGGGGTGGACTGCGTCCTCACCGACACCTGGGTCTCCATGGGCGACAAGGAGGCGGAGCGCCGGCACAATCTGCTGAAGCCCTATCAGGTCAACGGTGCCCTGATGGCCCGCGCCCACAAGGACGCCATCTTCATGCATTGCCTGCCCGCCCATCGCGGCGAGGAGGTGACCAGCGAGGTGATGGATGGGCCGCAGTCGGTGGTGTTCGACGAGGCGGAGAACCGCCTGCACGCGCAGAAGGGCATCCTTGCCTGGTGTTTCCACGCCGCGGGCAGCTGACCCCATCGCGCCGCTGTGGCCGAGGCCGCGGCGCCGCGCTATGAGGGGGCATGTCGTGTTCCATGCGCCGCGCTTGCCGGGGCGCATGGCCATCCTTTCAGGGAGGAGCGCATGAGTGCCGAGCGCTCGCGTGGCGCCAGTGACGTCGCGCAGGACGATATCGTCACCGCTTTTCAGGTGGATGCCCTCGATCTGCGAGGGCGCATCGTGCGCCTGGGGCCGACCCTCGACGCGGTGCTGGCCCACCATGATTATCCCCCGGCGGTGAAGCGGGTGGTGGGCGAGGCGGTGACGCTGGCCGTGCTGCTCGGCTCGTCCCTCAAGTTCGAGGGCCGCTTCATCCTACAGACCCAGACCGACGGGCCGGTGGACATGGTGGTGGCCGACTTCGTCAGCCCCGACAAGATCCGCGCCTATGCCCGCTTCGACAAGGATGCGCTGGCCGAGGCCGAGCGCCGCAATGCCACCAGCCCGGCGGATCTGCTGGGGCGCGGGCATCTGGCCATGACCATCGACCAGGGCCTGTCCACCAATCGCTACCAGGGCGTCGTGGCGCTGGATGGCGAGGGACTGGAGGCGGCCGCCCACGAGTATTTCCAGCAGTCCGAGCAGATCCCCACCCGGGTGCGCCTCGCCGTGGGCGAGGAGGTGCGGCCCGGCGGCAAGGCCTCGTCCTGGCGGGCGGGCGGGCTGCTCGCCCAGTTCCTGCCCGACGATCCCTCCCGCGCCCGCATGGCTGATCTTCACCCCGGCGATGCGCCGGCGGGCACCGAGGGCCACGCCCTCGCCGAGGACGATGCCTGGACCGAGGCGCGCTCCCTGGTGGGCACGCTGGAGGATGTGGAGCTGCTGGACAAGGATCTGTCCAGCGAGCGGCTCTTGTTCCGCCTGTTCCACGAACGCGGGGTCCGCGTGTTCGAGGCGCTGCCGATGACCGCCCACTGCTCCTGCAATCGGGAACGGGTGGCCGGCGTGCTCGCCTCCTTCTCCGTGGAGGAGCGGCGCGGCATGATCCAGGACGACGGCAAGGTCTCCGTCACCTGCGAGTTCTGCGGCCGCAGCTACGGCTTCACCGCCGAGGAAGTCCTGGGCGGCCACACCGACGCCTGACGGCGTCGGTTTCAAACCTTCGTTGCGCCTAAGGGCGTCGGTTCTCCGCGCCCCTTGCGCCTGACCGCGCCGCGTTCAGGCGTCGGTGGTCGCCTCGGCGGTCTTCAGGAAGAAGGCGTAGAGGGCCCGCGCGGCGAGGCCGATGTCGGCGGGCGAGGCGTATTCACGCGGATTGTGGCTGCCATTTTCCGAGCGCACGAACAGCATGGCCATGGGCAGTACGTCGCGGAACACCATGGCATCGTGGCCCGCCCCCGAAGGCAGGCGCACCAGCGGCACCCCGAGATCCTCCACCACCTCAGCCATGCGATCCTTGAGCGGGCCGTGGCACAGGGCCGCGGGGACGTGGTGGCGCATGTCGAACGTCACCTGAACCCCGCGATGGGCGGCGATGGCGCGCGCGGCCTCCTCGATGTCGGCGATGGCGCGGGCCCGCAACGCGTCGGAGAGCGAGCGGATGTCGAGGGAGAATTGCACCTCGCCCGGCACCACATTCACCGCGCCGCCGCCCACCAGCAGGGTGCCCACGGTGGTCACCAGCGTGTCGGCATCGGCCCGGCCACGGGCCTCCACCGCCAGGATCATCTCGGCGGCGGCGGCCAGAGCATCATGGCGCATGGGCATGGGCAGGGTGCCGGAATGGCCGGCCTGGCCGCGGACCCGCACATGGCCCCGGGAGGCGCCGGCGATGCCGGTGACGATGCCCAGCGGCGCGCCCGCCGCCTCCAGCACCGGCCCCTGCTCGATATGCACTTCCACATAGCCGAGGGTGGTCGCGGGATCGCGCCGGCATTCCGCCAGGGTTTCCACCGGGGCGCCGAAGCTCTTGAGCGCCTCGGCCCGGGAGATGCCCTGGGCATCCATGTCGTCGAGGGCTGAGGGGTCGAACAGGCCGGCCATGGCCTTGGAGGAGGTGAGGGTGGAGAGGAAGCGGACGCCCTCCTCATCGGCGAAGGCCGCCACCTCGATGGCGAACGGCAGCCGCCGGCCCTGGCGGCTGAGCTCCTCCACCGCGGCGATGGCGACGACGACCCCGAGGTTGCCGTCGTAAATACCGGCGTTGCGCACCGTGTCGATATGGGAGCCCACCAGCAGGGTCTTGGCATTCTCTCGGTCAGCGGCATAGCGGCCGGTGATGGTGCCGGTGGCATCCATATGCACCTGGCTCATGCCGGCCTGGCGCATCCAGAAGGACACCTGGGCCGCCGCGCGCTTGTGCGCCGGCGACAAAGTGAGGCGGGTGAGCTCGCCGGGCACGTCGGAGAAGGCGGCCAGCTCCTTCAGGCGCTCGGTGAGGGTGGCGCCGTCGAGGGGCGCCGGATCGATCGGGGCAGCGGCGGGCATGGTGAGCCTCCCTCAGGGCGCCGTGGCGGGCAGCATCTGGTCGAGCCGCAGGCGGGCGATGCGCTCGATCTGGGTGATGGCCTCGGCCAATTCGGCCTCGACATCATGCTCCAGCCGGCGGCTGAAGGCGGCGAGGATCTCATCCTTGCTGCGGCCGCGGATGGCCATGATGAAGACGAAGCCGAACTTGGTCTTGTAAGCGTCGTTGAGGGCGGTGAAGCGGGCCTTCTCCTCCGCCGTGAGCCGGTCGAGCCCGGCGGAGGCCTGCTCGGCGGTGGAGTCCGCCGTCAGCAGCTTGGCTTCCGCCAGCTTGCCGGCGAGATCGGGATGGGCGTGGATCACCGCCAGCTGCTGCTCGCGGGGCGCCGCCTCCAGGACCGCGTTCATGGCCTCGGCCAGTCCTGCGGCGGTGTCCTCCGCCGGGGTGAGGCCGCGGGCATAGGCGCCTTCGGCGACCCAGGGGGAGTGCTCGAACACGCCGCCGAACCGCTCCACGAACAGACCTTTGGGCATGAAGGAGGGGCGGTAGCCGCCCTTGGGCGGGTGCCGGGCGATCCAGTGCCGGGCGATGTCGACGCGGCGCGCCACCCACACCTTGTCGTGGGCCGCCACATAATCGAGGAAGCGGCCGAGCGCCGCCGCCCGGCCCGGGCGACCGACGAGGCGCGGATGCAGGCCGATGGACAGCATTTTCGGCGCGCTCTCGCCCTCCGCGTAGAGGCAGTCGAAGCTGTCTTTCAGATAGTCGTAGAATTCGGTGCCCGAGCCGAAGCCGGCCGCCACCGAGAAGCGCATGTCGTTGGCTTCCAGCGTATAGGGCACGATCAGCTGCGGGCCCTTGGGGCCGGTGATCCAATAGGGCAGGTCGTCGGCATAGCTGTCGGCGAGATAGAGGAAGCCGCCTTCCTCCATGGCCAGCGGAATGGTGTTCTCCGCCGAGCGGCCCTGGTAGAAGCCGAGCGGCCGGGCGCCGGTGACCTCGGTGTGCAGCCGCACCGCCTCGAGAATGTGGGCGCGCTCGTCCTCGCGGCTGAAATCCCTGTATTCAAGCCACTTATAGCCGTGGCTGGCGATCTCCCATTCGGCTTCGCGCATGGCCGCGACGGCCTCGGGGTTGCGCGCCATGGCGGTGGCGACGCCATAGACGGTGACCGGCATCGCCCGGCTGGTGAACATGCGATGGAGCCGCCAGAAGCCGGCGCGGGCGCCGTATTCGTAATTGGACTCCATGTTCATGTGTCGCTGGCCGGGCCACGGCTGGGCGCCGATGATCTCCGACAGAAAGGCTTCCGAGGCGGCATCGCCGTGCAGGATGCTGTTCTCCCCGCCTTCCTCGTAATTGATGACGAACTGCACCGCGATGCGCGCCTCGCCCGGCCAATGGGGGTGGGGCGGCGTGCGCCCATAGCCGATGAGATCGCGTGGATAGGGCTGGCCGGTGACGGGATCGCGGGGCGGCACGTCCGGCGGCAGGGATTGGGGCATGAGGTTCAGGACCCCCGATAGGTGGAATAGCTCCACGGCGAGGCCAGCAGCGGCACGTGGTAATGGCCGTCCGCCGCCATGGAGAAGCGCAGCGGAATGAGATCGAGGAACGGCGGCTCGGCCACCTTGGCGCCGCTGGCGCGGAAATAGTCGGCCATGTGGAACACCAGCTCATAGGTGCCGGCGGCGAAGCTCTCGCCGGACAGCAGGGGCGTGTCGGTGCGCCCGTCCGCATTGGTGGTGTGCCGGGCCAGCGCGGTGCGGGTGCCATCGGCCTCGATGCGGTTCAGCTCCACGATCACCCCGGCGGCGGGGCCGCCGGACACCGTGTCCAGTACGTGGGTCGACAGACGTCCCATGTTGCTCCTCGCGCCGTCGCAGGCTCATCCCGCATTGCGAAAATGATAGCGGAGCCGCGGCGCGAGCATTTTCCAAAAAAATTGGAAGATATTCCGATTTTCCAACCATTTTCCAAGCCGACAAAATGGTCTTTGATGCATTGCAGCGATCGCCAAAGAGCGACAGCGTCGAGGTCGCGGGCCCATGGTCTCAGCCGCCAGGGCTTGCAAGCGACGGCGCCAATATCGAGCGCGACAGCGCCGAATAACGAACCTTCCCAGATCTGCCTCATGATACCTTCGAGGGGACATTCATGTCTGAAGCCGTCAACCCCGTGGACGAGGTGCTGCCGGCACCTAAGCTCTTCGTATTGGGATTGCAGCATGTGCTGGTGATGTATGCCGGCGCGGTTGCGGTCCCGCTCATCATTGGCCGCGCGCTGAAGCTCTCGCCGGAGGAAGTGGCCTTCCTCATCAGCGCCGATCTGTTCGCCTGTGGCATCGCCACCCTGGTGCAGTCGCTGGGCATCTTCGGCGTCGGCATCCGCATGCCGGTGATGATGGGCGTCACATTCGCCTCGGTCGGCCCCATGCTGGCCATGGCGGCCAGCCCCGAGATCGGGCTGCTCGGCATCTACGGCTCGGTGATCGCCGCCGGCCTGTTCGGCATCGTCGCGGCGCCATTCGTCTCGCGCCTGCTGCCGCTGTTCCCGCCGGTGGTGACGGGCACCATCATCATGATCATCGGCATTTCCTTGATGCGGGTGGGCATCAACTGGGCCGGTGGCGGGTTGCCCTTCTTCACCCAGACCATCGAGGGCAAGGTGGTGCAGGTGGCCAACCCCAACTACGGGCAGCTTGCCGGCCTCGGCATCTCCCTGTTCGTGATGGTGGTGATCCTCACCCTGATCCGCTGGGGCAAGGGCTTCGTCGCTAATGTGGCGGTGCTGCTGGGCATCATCGCCGGCGCGGTGCTGGCGAGCTCGCTCGGCCTGATGAATTTCGACAAGGTGGCCAAGGCGGCCTGGGTGGACGTGATCCTGCCCTTCCACTTCGGCACGCCGACGTTCCACCTGGTGCCCATCGTCACCATGTGCATCGTGATGGTGGTGGTGATGATTGAATCCACCGGCATGTTCCTGGCGCTGTCGGAGATCACCGGCAAGCCGGTGGACCAGAAGGCGCTCTCCCGCGGCCTGCGCGCCGATGGCGTGGGCACGCTCATCGGCGGCATCTTTAACACCTTCCCCTACACCTCCTTCTCCCAGAACGTGGGTCTCGTCGGCGTCACCGGCGTGCGCTCGCGCTGGGTGACGGTGGCGGGCGGCGCCATCATGGTGGTGCTCGGCCTGCTGCCGAAGATGGCGGCGCTGGTGGAAGCGGTGCCGCAGGTGGTGCTGGGTGGCGCCGGCCTCGTGATGTTCGGCATGGTGGCGGCCACCGGCGCGCGCATCCTCACCGGCGTCGATTTCAAGGAGAACCGCTACAACCTGTTCATCGTCGCGGTCTCGGTGGGCTTCGGCATGATCCCGCTGGTGTCGCCCAATTTCTTCAAGGCGCTGCCGCATGAGCTGCACCCGCTGCTGGAAAGCGGCATCCTGCTGTGCGCCATCGTCGCGGTGTTGCTCAACGTGTTCTTCAATGGCGTCAAGAAGGCCTCCACCGCCGACATCGTCGCCGCGGCCAAGCAGGCCGAGGCCCACTGAACGGCAAAAGGGGCTCCTGAGCGGGGCAGGATGGAGGGCCGGGGAATGGCGGGCTCAGGGCGCCGGCTGTTCCCCGATCTTCGCCAGTTCCCGGACGATGTAGCGGCGGCCCCGGTCCACCAGCATGTCGGCGAAGGCCTTGACCTTCAGAGGCACCAGCTGGCGGGCGGGATAGAGCACGCCGAGGGTGACGGGCGCGGGGGGAAACGCCTCCAGGACCGGCACCAGCCGACCGGAGGCCAGCGCCTGCGCCACCTCGAAGCGGGGCTTCACCACGATGCCCCGCCCTTGCAGGGCCCATGCGGTGAGCACGTCGCCGTCGTCGGCCTCCAGATGTCCGGTCACCGGAACGGGCAGGTCCTTGCCCTGGTCGGTGAGCGTCCAGCGCAGCTCGCGCATGTTGGCGGAGCGAAGGAGCAGGCATTCATGGGACAGCAGGTCTTGCGGCCGTTTCGGCAGGCCCGCCCGCTCCAGATAGGCGGGCGCGGCGCACAGGAGGCGCTCCACATGGGCCACCTTGCGCATGATCATGCTGGAATCCTCGAACGCCGCCAGGCGCAGGGCGACGTCGATGGATTCGGCCACGAGGTCGAGCGTGTGCTCGGACAGGCGCAGCCGCACGTCGATTTCCGGGTGGGCCTGCTGGTATTGGGAGGCGACTTCCGCCACCAGCACCCGGCCCAGGTGCAGCGGGGCGGTGACGCGCAGCGCACCCCGGGGCAGGGCGCCCAATTCGGAAATATTGCTCTCCGCCGCCTCGATCAGGCGGAGCGCCTCGGTGATGTTCTCGTAATAGACCCGGCCCTGCTCGGTGAGGCTCATGCGCCGGGTGGTGCGGTTGAAGAGCCGGCAGCCCAGGTGCTTCTCCAGGGTCTGGATGCGGTGGCTCACCACATTGGCGGACAGGCGCAGGCGGCGGGCGGCCTCGGAGAAGCTCTGGCTCTCCACCGACATCACGAAAGCCCGCATGTTCTCCAGCACGACGTCCCATCCCCCGCTTTGCGATCCACCGTCGCGGCGCGGGGCCAACGATACGAAAGCCGGTGGCGGAGGGGAACGGTTTCCCGCACTGCGGCAGGGCGTCTTGCCCCATGCGGCGCGGCTCCGCCCCCAAAGACCACCTCAGGGCGAGGACGCGACCTTTCCTTGACCAGCCAGTTTCGAGGATCGAATTGAGATGGAACCTATTCTGCACGAATGGGGCAGCCTGCTGCTCCGCTGGGCGCACATCATCGCCGGCATGGCGTGGATCGGCGCGTCATTCTACTTCATGCACCTGGATGCCCATATCCGGGCCTGCCCCGATATTCCCGCCGGCAAGGGCGGGGAAGCCTGGGAGGTGCACGGCGGCGGCTTTTACCAGGTGAAGAAGTATCTGGTGGCCCCAAGCTTTCTGCCCGAAGACCTGATCTGGCACAAGTGGCAGTCCTATGCCACCTGGATCACCGGATTCTTCCTGCTGATCTGGATCTATTACTACCAGTCCTCCATCTATCTCATCGATCCGGCGGTGATGAACCTCAGCCCCACCGTGGCGCTGGTGATCGGTCTCGGCGGCCTGGCGCTGGGCTGGGTGCTCTATGACCTTCTGTGCCGCTCGAAGCTTGGCGACTCGCCGGCGAAGGTGGGGGCGATCGTGTTCGTGGGGGTGGTGGCGGCGGCCTATGGCTACCAGCATGTGTTCTCGCCGCGGGCCGCCTTCATCCACACCGGGGCGCTGATGGCCACCATCATGAGCGCCAACGTGTTCCTGGTCATCGTGCCCAACCAGCATAAGGTGGTGGCGGCGCTGAAGGCGGGCCAGGAGCCGGACCCCTATTACGGCAAGACCGCCAAGCTGCGCTCCTCGCACAACAACTACTTCACCCTGCCGGTCGTCTTCCTGATGATCTCCAACCACTATCCGCTCACCTATTCCACGCCCTATGCCTATGTGATGGTGGCGCTGGCGCTGGTGGCGGGCACGCTCATCCGCTACTTCTACAACGAGCGCCACGCCGGGCGCGGCGACAAGTGGTGGTGCTGGGCGGTCTCGGTGGTGTGCCTCATCATCGGCATCGCTTTGTCGGTCACCACCACGCCGGCGGGGCGCGCAGCGCTCGGCCTGCCGGCACTGGTCTCCACCGCCGAGGCGGCGACCCCGGTGGAGGTGCCGGAAGACGTGCAGAACATCGTCATGGGCCGCTGCTCCATGTGCCACACCGCCGAGCCCATGTATGAGGGCATCGCGGTGCCCCCCAAGGGCATCCTCCTGGACACGCCGGAAGCCATCGCCCGCAACCGCGATCTGATCCTGGTGCAGGCCGTGCTCACCCATGCCATGCCGCCCAACAATGTCACCGAGATCGAGCCGGCGGACCGCGCCGTTCTCAAGGCGTGGGCGACGGCCAGGTGAGGCCCTGAACTCCCAACGACGTGCGCGGGCTGTCCGCGCTCTTCTTCCCACATAAGAACAACAGAAGGACCCGCCATGAGCGCGCCCGATATCGAGATCCTGAAGCCGCTGATCGCCGCCCGCGCCGAAGCCCAGCACCAGATGCTGGCCGAGCTGGTGAAGGTGCCGTCGGATAATCCGCCCGGCGATTGCGCCCCCCACGCGGCCCGCGCGGCGGAGCTGATGGAGGGCCTCGGCTTCACTGTGGAGCGTCATCCGGTGCCGGAAGCCACCGTGCGCGCGGCGGGCATGATCTCGGTCACCAACCTCATCATCCGCCACCGCTTCGGTGAGGGGCCCACCATCGCCCTCAACGCCCATGGCGACGTGGTGGCGCCGGGCGAGGGCTGGACCCATGATCCCTACGGCGCCGAGGTGGTGGACGGGGTGATGTACGGGCGCGGTGTCGCCGTCTCCAAGTCGGATTTCACCACCTATGCCTTCGCCCTCGATGCGCTGAAGCGTTCCGGCCTGCCGCTGAAGGGCACGGTGGAGCTGCACCTGACCTATGACGAGGAGATCGGCGGCGAGGTCGGCCCCGGCTGGATCCTCGCCCAGGGCCTGTCGCGGCCCGATTATGCGGTGTCCGCCGGCTTCAGCTATGCGGTGGTGGTGGCCCACAACGGCTGCCTGCACCTGGAGGTGGAGGTGAAGGGCAAGTCGGCCCATGCCGCCATTCCGGCCACCGGCGTTGACGCTCTGGAGGCGGCCACCGGCATCCTCACCGCGCTTTATGCCTATCGTGGGACGCTGGCGGGCAAGGTCTCGGAGATCGCCGGCATCGGCGCGCCGCAGCTCAATGTCGGCCTCATCTCCGGCGGCATCAACACCAATGTGGTGCCGGACAAGGTCACCTTCCGCCTCGACCGCCGCATTGTGCCGGAAGAGCGGCCGGAACAGGTGGAAGCGGAGGTGCGGGCGGTGATTGCGGAGGCCGCGGCCCGCTTCCCGAAGGCGGAGGTGGAGGTGCGGCAGGTGCTGCTGGCCCGTCCGCTGGTGCCCGACGACAAGGCCCGGCACCTCGCCTCGGTCATCTGCCGCCACGCCACCGCGGTGATGGGCGAGGAGGTGGGCTCTACCGGCGTGCCGCTCTACACCGATGCCCGGCTCTATGCGGAAGCCGGCGTGCCGGTGGTGCTCTATGGGGCCGGGCCGCACACCATCCAGGAGGCCAACGGCCACCGGGCGGATGAGAAGCTGACCCTCTCCGACCTCGACAAGGCCACCCTGGTGATGGCCCTGACGCTCAAGGACCTGCTGAGCTGAGGTTATCCCCGGCGGCCTGGCCGCCGGGAGTCTCAGGGGCGATCATGCCATCGGCGCCGGTCTTCGACCGGTCCCAAATGGGGGCGCTCAGGCGCTGCGCAGAATATCAGTCGTCGAGCCCGAGGGTGGGTTCGGCGCGGCGCTCCAGCACGTCGCGGATGGCGGCGACCATCTCGGTCTCCTTCACCGCGAACTGGGCGGGACGGGCGGCGCGGTATTCCGCATTGTCGGCGATGGAGGCGGCGATCTTCGCCCCTTCCACCAGATCTTTGATCTGGACCTCGCCGGCGTCCTTCTCGTTGGAACCCTGGATCACCACCGCCGGGGCGCCGCGCTTGTCGGCATATTTCATCTGCGCCTTCATGCCGCCGCCGCCCTGGTACATCTCGGCGCGGATGCCGTTGGCGCGCAGGTCCGACACCATCTTCATGTAGTCGGCGATGCGCTCGGGCGCCTTGTCCATGGTGAGCACCACCACCGGCCCAACCTCCGCGTCGCTGTCCATCTTGCCGAGGGCTGCGAGGGCGGCGAGCAGCCGCGAGACGCCGATGGAAAAGCCCGTGGCTGGCACCTTCTCACCGCGGAAACGGGCCACCAGCCCGTCATAGCGTCCGCCGCCGGCGACCGAGCCGAAGCGCACGGGCCGCCCGTCCTCATCGCGGATTTCGAAGGTGAGCTCGGCCTCATAGACGGGGCCGGTATAATATTCGAGCCCGCGCACCACCGAGGGGTCGATCTTCACCCGGTCCTCATAGCCGGCGGAGGCCACCAGGATGCGGATGGTGTTGAGCTCGTCCATGCCTTCGAGGAAGGCGGCGTTGGAGGCGAGGCGGGCGGCGAGCTCCACGTCGCCGGCGATCTCCACCTTCACCCCGTCGGCATCGGCGGAAACGCCCTCGCCGGTGAGCATGGCCAGCACTACGGCGGACTGGCGCTCATCGAGCCCGGCGCCCTTGGTGAAGTCGCCGCTCTCGTCTTTACGGCCCGTGCCCAGCAGCAGGCGCACGCCTTCCACGCCGAACTTGTCGTATTTGTCGATGGCCCTGAGCACGGTGAGCCGGCGCCCGGCATTGTCGTCGCCGCCGAGGCCGATGGCCTCCAGCACGCCGTCGAGCACCTTGCGGTTGTTGACGCGGATCACATAATCCCCGCGCGGCACGCCCACCGCCTCCAGGGTGTCCGCCGCCATCATGCAGATCTCGGCATCGGCCGCTACCGAGGGGGCGCCGACGATGTCGGCATCGCACTGCATGAACTGGCGGAAGCGGCCGGGGCCGGGCTTCTCATTGCGGAACACATAGCCCGCCCGGTGCGAGCGATAGGGCTTGGGCAAAGCGTCGAAATGCTCGGCCACATAGCGTGCGAGCGGCGCGGTGAGGTCGTAGCGCAGCGACAGCCACTGCTCGTCATCGTCCTGGAAGGAGAACACGCCTTCGTTGGGCCGGTCCTGGTCGGGCAGGAACTTGCCCAGGGCGTCGGTATATTCAAAGGCCGGGGTTTCCAGCGCCTCGAACCCGTAGAGGGCATAAACGGCGCGGATCTTGGCCAGCATGGCATGGGTGGCGGCAAGCTCCGCGCCGGTGCGGTCGGCAAGGCCCCGCGGCAGGCGGGCCTTCGGCTTCAGATCTTTCGCCATGGCACTCTTCGACGCTGGTGAGAAAACGTTCCGGCGTCTTAGAGGACGGGGCCTTGCGCCGCAAGGCTGGCGGGCGCCGCACCCGGCGCGGAGCCCGCCGGGCGGCTCAGATCAGCGGCGGGATGGTGGAATCGATGGGCACCTCGATCACCAGCGGGCCATCACCGGCAAAGCCCGCTTTCACCCGCGCCTTCAGCGCGTCGAGATCGGCGATGCGCTCTGCGGTGCAGCCATAGCCCCTGGCGAGGCTGACGATGTCGAGGCCGGGCAGGTCGAGCCCCGGCACGCCGGGGGTCTCCTCCAGCAGCGCGAACGCTTTGAGGATGCCGTATTCGCCATTGCGCAGCACGACGAAGACGATGGGCAGCTTCGCCTGGGCCGCGGTCCACAGGGACTGGATGGAATATTGCAACGAGCCATCGCCCATCACCACCAGCACCGGACGCCTGCGGGCGGTATCGCGCTCGCCGAGTGCAATGCCCACCGAGGCGGGCAGGGTCCAGCCGAGGCCACCCGAGGCGGCGGTGAAGAAGGTTTCCGGCTCCGTGATGGGCCAGTGGCGGTGCAGGTCGGCGAGGTTGGAGGGGGATTCCTCCATCAGCACGCAATGGTCGGGCCGCACCTCGGCCAGCGCCGCGAACACGTCGGCCGCGGTGGGAACGCCGGCCTTGCCGCCGGGCGGCTCTGCGGGGTGGACCGCCGGATGGGGGGCCATGCGATGGGGGGCAGGGGCCACCCGGCTCACCTTGGCCGCGGACGCCGGCGCGCGCACCAGCTCGGCCAGCGCCGCGGTGGCGAGCACCGCATCGCCCACCAGGCTGTCGCCCACCGGCGCGCGGGCGGTTTCCGCCGGATCATCGGAAATGTGCAGCAGGCGCAGCCCTTCGGGGAGATAGGCGCCGGCCACATAGGGATAATAGCGGAACACCGGAGCGCCGATGACAAGCGCGACGTCGTGACCCTTCAGCCGCTCCGACAACGGACCGATGGCGAACGGCAGGCCGCCGGCATAGAGCGGGTGGGTCTCCGGGAAGGGGCAGCGTTCCGAGGCGGGGGCGGCGAACACGGTGGCGCCCAGCTTCTCGGCCAGCGCCACGGCCGCTTCCCAGCCCTGGCCCCGATCGATGGCGGCGCCATAGATGAGGGCGGGCGCCTGCGCGGCGGAGAGCAGATCGGCGAAGTCCTTCAGTCGTGCCGGATCGGGCGCGACGCGCCGGCTCAGGCTGCGCACCACGGCGGCGCCCTCCAGGGGCTTGTCCCAATCATCGAGGGGCAGGGAGAGGAACACCGGCCCGGCGGGCGCCTGCACGGCGGTGGCGTAGGCCCGCATGAAGGCGGCGGGCACGTCCTCCGGCCGGGTCGGCTCATAGGCCCATTTCACCCAGGGGCGCGGCAGCCGGGTGGCGTCCACATTGGTGAGCCACGGTTCCATCAGCAGCATCTCGCGGGTCTGCTGGCCGGCGGTGACGATGAGCGGGGTCTTGTTGAGAAAGGCGGTGATCAGATTGCCCATGGCGTTGCCGAGGCCGGCCGCGGTGTGGACATTGACGATGGCCGGCTTGCCGGTGGCCTGGGCGTAGCCGTCGGCGATGGCGATGGCCGAGGCTTCCTGCAGCGCCAGGTGATAGGTGAAGTCGGCGGGGAAGTCCTTCAGGAAGGTCTCTTCCGTGGATCCCGGATTGCCGAAGAACGTCGTGAGCTCCAGCTGGCGCAGGAGATCCTGGGTGACGGAGCGTACGGTGGATGTCGCCATAAGGCCGCCCTCTGCGTGCATGCGCGACCGCTACGCGACGCAGCGGCTGGAGCGCGGCCGGTAGGGTCCCCGAAATGCGCGCCGCCCGCTA
This sequence comes from Xanthobacter sp. NM-25, assembly GCF_022138605.1. Classification (GTDB taxonomy): domain Bacteria; phylum Pseudomonadota; class Alphaproteobacteria; order Rhizobiales; family Xanthobacteraceae; genus Xanthobacter. Next base: position 50,018 of record NZ_JACBFS010000007.1, on the reverse strand, counting down.
GCTCCCAAACAGGAGCACCCCGCCGCAACGGGTGCGACGGGGTGCTGCAAACGGTGGGATGTGGCGTCGTTCAGCCGACCACATAGACCCGGGTGCCGGAGGGCACGCGGCCGTAAAGGTCGATGATGTCCTGATTCAGCAGGCGGATGCAGCCGGATGACACCTGCTGGCCGATGCTCCAGGGCTCGGTGGTGCCGTGGATGCGGAACATGGTGTCGCGATCGCCGTCATAGAGATAGAGCGCGCGCGGTCCCAGCGGGTTGTCCTCGCCCCCCGGCAGGCCGGCGGCATAGGGCCCGTAGCGCTGCGGCTGCATCTTGATCATGTTGGCGGTGGGGGTCCAGTGCGGCCACTCTTCCTTGCGCTTGATGGTGGCCCAGCCCTTGAACGAATAGCCCTGCTTGCCGACGCCCACGCCATAGCGCAGGGCGCGGCCGTTCTTCTGCACCAGGTAGAGATATTTGTCGCGGATATCGACGACGATGGTGCCGGCCGGCACCCGCGGCAGCGAGCTGGGATAATCCACCTCCTGGCGCAGGTATTGGGGATCCACCTCGCTGAGGTCGACCGCATCCACCGGGTGGGGTTCGCCGTTCACCGGGCCATACATGCTCACCATGGGGCTGAGCGGCTGCGGCGAATTGGTGACGCACGCGGCAAGCAACAGGGGCGCGCCCAGCACGAACAGGCGGCGCGTCAGAACTTCCGGCTTTATGGGATCACTGGCCATGGTCTGCCCAACACGAAACGAAACGGGTTGCCAACGCGCATCGACGCACGGTTCCAGGCAGGCGGGGGCCTGCTTTCGGCGTATCTAATCGCGGTGAGGTGGCATTAAGGTTAACGGCGAACGAAAAACACAACGGCTTCTCGCAAGCGCGAAACGGGATGTAGCACGGCCCGGGCGTGTTCGGGTGGCGCGGCTGCAACACCTGCGCCGCGAATGATGCGCAACAGGCCGCAAATCCCTCTCCGTGGCGGCACCATTCGCGCTTTTCAAGCGACCTGGGCGATGGCGCCGGCGGACACGGCGAATCGCGCGCCGCCGTCCAGATCCCCGAAGGCCGACGGGTCGGCGCCGGTCATCCACACCTGCGCGCCGAGCCGGGTGAGGGCCTCGAACAGGCCGCGCCGGCGGGCCGCGTCCAGATAGGCAACCACATCGTCGAGCAGCAGCACCGGGGAGATGCCTTGCATGGCCGCCACCAGCCGCGCATGGGAGAGGGTGAGGCCGATGAGCAGCGACTTCTGCTCGCCGGTGGAGCAGCGGGCTGCCGGCAGCTGCTTGGCGCCGTGGCTCACCTTGAGGTCGCACAGATGGGGGCCGTCGAGGGTGCGGCCGGCGGCGCGGTCGCGGCCGCGGTTCTCGCGCAGCAGCAGCCGATAACGGTCTTCCACCTCCAGGGCCGGCGCCTCGGCGAGAAGCCGCTCGACCGTGCCGTCGAGGGCGATCTCGGCGAACGGAAAGGGGGAGTCCTCGGTGCGCTGGGTGGCGATCTCGGCAGTCAACCGGCCCACCGTCTCCAGCCGGGCCGCGGCCACCGCCACCGCCAGCTCGGCCAGCTCGTGTTCCACCGCATCCAGATAGCGGGCGCTGGCATTCTCCTCCAGCAGCCGGTTGCGGGCCCGTAAGGTGCGTTCCAGCGCGTTGACGCGGCTGCCGTGGGTGCTGTCCACCGCCAGCACCAGCCGATCCAGATAGCGCCGCCGCTCGGCTGGCGGGCCGGTGAACAGGCCGTCCATTTCCGGCGTCAGCCACACCACCTTCAAATGGTCGAGGAAGGCGGTGGCCGAAGGCACCGGCTCGCCGTCGATGCGGCAGCGGCGGTTGGGGGCGTCCGCCTCCTCCAGGCCGGTGCCCAGGCGCACCTCACCGAGGGCGCCCTCCACCCTGGCCGCCACGGCCCAAGCCGCACCGGTTGCGGCGCCGGGCGCAAGGTGGCCCACTTCGCCCAGCTGCGCGCGGCGCAGGCCGCGGCCGGGGGAAAGGAAGGAAAGGGCTTCCAGGACGTTGGTCTTGCCGGCGCCGTTGGGGCCGGTGAGGACGACCACCCGCGCCGCGACGCTCAGCTGCGCCGCCACATAGGAACGGAAGCAGGTGAGCTGGAGGGTGCGGATCTGGGCGTGCAGCATGGGTCCCACAAGGCAGCGGCGCGGCTCACGGCGCAGGCGACGGCGCGCGCGGCGCCGTCAGGGCCGAAACCGGACCGCGCGCCGCAGGGCCCGCCCGGCGGGTTCAGACCCGCATGGGCATCAGCACATAGAGCGCGTCGGTGCGGGTGGAATCACGCACCAGAGTGGGCGAGCCGGGATCCGCCAGCTTCAGCTCGGCGGTGTCGCCCTCGAGCTGGGCGGTGATGTCCAGCAGGTAGCGGGAGTTGAAGCCGATATCGAGGGGCTCGGCCCCATACTCGACTTCCAGCTCCTCGGTGGCGCTGCCGGAATCGGGATTGGTCACCGACAAGGTGAGCTTGCCGTCGGCGAGGGAGAGCTTCACCGCCCGGCCGCGCTCGCTGGAGACGGTGGACACGCGATCCACCGCGGCGGCGAACTCGTCCTTGTCCACGTTCAGGATCTTGTCATTGCCCTGGGGAATGACGCGCCCGTAGTCGGGGAAGGTGCCGTCGATGAGCTTGGAGGTGAGCACGATGGCGACCACCTGCAGCCGGATCTTGGTGGGGGACACGGAGACGGTGACTTCCGCCTCCTTGTCTTCCAGGAGCTTCTGGATCTCGGCGACGGTCTTGCGCGGGATGATGATGCCCGGCAGGCCGAGAGCCCCCTCCGGCGCGTCCAGCTCGGCCTGGGCCAGGCGGTGGCCGTCGGTGGCCACGGCCCGCAGCATGGGCTTGCCGGTGGCGGCCGGATCGGTCACGTGCAGATAGATGCCGTTGAGATAGTAGCGCGTCTCCTCGGTGGAGATGGCGAACTGGGTCTTGTCCACCAGGCGCCGGAATTCCGCGCCCTTCACCTTGAAGGTGTGGGGGAACTCGCCGGCGGTGAGGTCCGGGAAATCGGCCTCGGGCAGGGTCTGCAGGGTGAAGCGGGCGCGGCCGGCGCGCACCGTGAGGGTGCCGCGATCGCCGCCGGCTTCCAGCTGAACCTGGGAACCCTCGGGTAATTTGCGCACGATCTCGTAGAGCACCTGCGCCGGCACGGTGGTGGCGCCCGGCTGGCCCACGTCCGCCGCGACCGTCTCCACCACTTCGAGGTCGAGGTCGGTCGCCTTCAGCTCCAGGCCCGAATTGCCGGTGCGGATGAGCACGTTGGCGAGAATGGGGATGGTGTTGCGCCGCTCGACGACGCGATGGACGTGGCTGAGCGACTTGAGAAGCTCGGCGCGCTCGACGGTGACCTTCATGGCCCTGGCCCGTTGACTCTTCGCTCTAGAGCCGAGCCCCGCCGGATGGCGTGCATCCGGGCGACGGGGTCGCCTCCACATTCAAGGATAGAGAACGTTGGCCCGATCCAGCCGCGGACGGAGGATCGGAACGTGCTCCAGGGTGGCGGGCATCCGCGGGAGCGGACGCCGGGTTGCCGACATTGCCGTCGGCGCCGCTGCAAAGCAAGGGCAGGGGACGAATTTGCTGCCGCCGCGCCGCTGCCGCTGCGGCTCAAGCCTCCTGAACCGCGCGCTTCAACACCTCGATCTCGTCGGCGAGGGCGCGATCGCCGGTCATCAGGCGGTCGATCTTGCGCACGGCATGCAGCACCGTGGTGTGGTCGCGGCCGCCGAACCGCCGGCCGATCTCCGGCAGCGAGCGCAGGGTCAGGGTCTTAGCCAGATACATGGCCACCTGGCGCGGCTTCACCACATTGGCGGTGCGGCGCTGGGACAGGAGGTCGGCGCGCGAGACATTGTAGTGCTTGGCGACGATGCGCAGGATGTCATCCACCCGCACCCGCTTGGGGTCGCAGGGGCGGATGAGGTCCTTCACCGCATTCTCGGCCATCTCCAGGGTCACCGGCTCGCCGGTGAGCTGGTTGAAGGCCAGCAGCTTGTTGAGCGCGCCGTCCAGGTCGCGCCCGCTCTGGCCCACCGAACGGGCCAGGAATTCCAGCACCGGCTGCGGCACCGCGAAGCCGCGATGCTGCTCGGCGAGGGTCTGATAGCGGGCCTTGAGAATCTCGAGCCGCAGGTCTTCCTCGAGCTGGCCCAGCTCCACCACCAGGCCGCCGGCCAGCCGCGAGCGCACGCGCTCGTCGAGATGCTCCAGCTCCGCCGGCATGCAGTCGGCCGCCAGCACCACCTGCCGCCCGCCATCCAGCAGCGCGTTGAGGGTGTGGCAGAATTCCTGCTGCAGATTGTTGCCCTTCAGGAACTGCAGATCGTCGATCACCAGGGTGTCGATGGTGCGCAGGGCATCCTTGAAGGCGATGGCGGAATGGGTCTTCAGGGCGGCGACGAAGCCGTACATGAAGCGCTCCGCCGTCAGATACATGGCGCGGCGGCCCCGCTGTCCCGCGGCCCACACCACCGCCTGCAGCAGGTGGGTCTTGCCGAGGCCGACGGCCGCATGGAGATAGAGCGGGTTGAACACCGGATTGGCGCCGCTGGCCGCCTCCGCCACCTGCCGTGCCGCCGCATGGGCGAGGGAGTTGGACTTGCCCACCACGAAGGTCTCGAAGGTGAGGCGCGGATCGAGCGGCGAGCCCGACGACATGTCGGACGCCAGGCTGTTCACATTCACATTGGCTGCGGCGACGGCGGGGGCGGCGACGACGGCCGGCGCGGCGGGGCGCGCCTCCGGGCTGCGCTCGCTCACCACCTCGCGGCGGCCGGTGGCCTTCAGCGGCATGGGCCGCGCCACCGCGCTGCGCACCGCCACATCCACCCGGCGCTGTGCGCCGCTCTCTTCGGCGAACAGCTCGCAGATGCGCGGCAGGTAGTTTTCCTGGATCCAGGACTTGAGGAAGCGGGTGGGCACCGACAGGCGCACCGCATCCTTGGTCAGGGCGTCGAGCTCCATGCGCGCGAACCAGCTCGAGAACTTTTCCTCACCGATCTCGTCGTGCAGGCGCTGGCGAACGCGCTCCCAGGGGGTCATTTCGGTATCGGTCCCAACGCTGTTGGCAAGGCCCGCAGGAAAGGAGGGTCTGCCCGATTGCTGATCGTCGGTGGCATGCGGTTTGAGCATAGAAATCCTGCCGCGCCTGACGCGCGTCCCCGTTGTGGCGCAAAACGCCTGCGCGCCCCGGTGGGCTGCGTGGGTGTTCTGCGAATTCTTATGGAAAGATGATGTCGGCCGTCCGTGCCTGGTCGCTCTAAGGCTGCGTCACGCGCTCATGAGCGGGACCTGGCTGCTGCCGGACGTGCCGGCGGGGAGGCGGTGAAGGACGGCGGGCCAAACGAAGCACAAGAAGGCCAAAGAGGAAGCGAGAGCTGCTGCATCCGATGCGCCATGTGTGCGTGAAGTCATAGCCGCCCCATCCGTCGCCGGCGAAGAGTGCCCGGCGAGCCATTGAATGAACCAGATTTCTTGTTGCTTTCAAATCACCTGAGAGTGGAACTGATGCCCGCCCTCAGCATAGCTCCACCAATTTAAAGGTTACACGCGTGGAGGGTGGCCAGACTTCTTGGGATGTCTTGTCTACGCCGGGCCAAAATACACCCCACTCCTTCCACGAAGAGTCGTGAACCTTCAATCTTTTGGTGAAATCCCGGTGTCGCTCCCGGGGTGAAAGTGACCATACACAGCCCCTCCCGGGGGTGCAACGCCTTTCCCCGGTCCTGCGGGATAACGGGCAAAAGCAGTGGATGTTGGCGCCTGTGACCGTTGCGTCGCTCAGTCGGCAAACCTCTGTCGGCACAATGAGAATCCAGGTCCTTCCTGCGCTGCGTGTGGACCGCGGCGCTGCCCGCTATGCGGTAAGGTGCTACGGCAGACGATGGGGCGCCTGCGCGGGGCTCGGGCTTTGGCCGCTAAGTCGCTTAGCGGCATATCGTTTTTCTGCGCGATTGCGGACCGGCTCAAAGCCCCGGTTCGGCAGTGGTGGAAGGGGCTGTGCTTGACTGTGACGCCGGCTTCGGACTCGCTTTCGGTGCTGCCCGATTCTTTGGCATCACCTTGGGCGCTGCCGGCGTTGGGGGTGTGATCCCCGGCTCAGAAAGAAAAAGGCCCGGCAATGCCGGGCCTTGATCGGACCTGTGTCCCGCCCCATCGGGGCGTGGGCGTCAGGCGCTGAGCTTGCGCACCCGCGCCGCCAGACGCGACACCTTGCGGGACGCGGTGTTCTTGTGCAGCACGCCCTTGGTGACGGCGCGCATCAACTCCGGCTCCGCGGCCTTGAAAGCGGCGGTGGCGGCGGTGGCATCACCGGTGGCCAGCGCGTCCTCGAGCTTGCGCAGATAGGTGCGCACGCGAGAGCGACGCGACCGGTTGACTTCAGTGCGGCGCTCGATCTTGCGCGCCGCCTTTTTGGCGGAAGGCGTATTGGCCATCGGCCGTCCTTGCTGGTTTGCGCAATGCGGATCGAAGCCTTGCGGCCAACCCGTCCTGCGTTGGAATGGCTGAACATGCGGGTGGCTCGCGCCACCTGCGAAGTGCCGGGTGTATAGTGGGCCTGCGGCGGGTCGTCAAGATGTCGTCGGCACCCTCTCGACCCCGGCGCGGGCGGTGGCGCGTGATTGGTGTCTGGACGAGATTGGGCACGATCGCGTATGTCGTGCCGGCACTCTATATATATGCGGGCGTCGGCGCTCGCATGGGAGCCGGTGTGAGATCAGGTAGGAGCGGGGGTCTGGCATGAGCGACATGACGAGCGACATGGCGATGACCGATCGTCCAGTTGGCGACAGCCTCGTGACGGTGTTCGGGGGATCGGGTTTCCTCGGCCGGCATGTGGTGCGCGCGCTGGCGCGCCGTGGCTACCGCGTGCGCGTGGCGGTGCGGCGTCCGGAGCTCGCCGGCTTCCTGCAGCCGCTCGGCTTCGTCGGCCAGATCCAGGTGATCCAGGCCAATGTCCGCTTCCCCGACTCGGTGGCCCGGGCGGTGGATGGCGCCCATGCGGTGGTCAATCTGGTGGGCGTGCTGGCCTCCGGCGGCAAGCAGACCTATGACGCCGTGCACGTGGCCGGCGCCAAGGCCATCGCTGAAGCCTGCGCCAAGATGGCTGTGCCCCTGGTGCACGTTTCGGCCCTGGGGGCGGATGCCTCTTCGCCCTCCGGCTATGGCCGCAGCAAGGCGGAAGGCGAGGCGGCGGTGCGCGCGGCGGTGCCCGATGCGGTGATCTTCCGCCCCTCCGTGGTGTTCGGCCCGGAGGATACTTTTTTCAATCGGTTCGCCGGCATGGCGCGGTTCGCGCCAGCCCTGCCGCTGATCGGTGGCGGCGCCACCAAGTTCCAGCCGGTGTTCGTGGGCGACGTGGCCATCGCCATCCGCAAGGCGGTGGACGGTGCGGCCAAGGCCGGGACCGTCTATGAGCTGGGCGGCCCCGAGGTGCGCAGCTTCCGCGAGCTCATGGAACTGATGCTGCGCGAGATCTGCGCGCGCAAGCCGCTGGTGTCCATTCCCTTCGGTCTGGCGGGCCTCATGGCGAGCCTGACCCAGTGGATTCCCGGTGCGCCGCTCACCCGCGACCAGGTGGAGATGCTGAAGGCGGACAATGTGGTGTCGGATGCGGCCAAGACCGAGGGGCGGACCCTCGCCGGCCTGGATCTGACGCCCACCGCGCTGGAAGTGGTGCTTCCGAGCTATCTTTGGCGCTTCCGCAAGGCTGGGCAGTTCACCCGCGTCGAGGTGTGATCGACGCGCCCGGTTGAGGCGGTCGCGGCCGTGGATGGTCGCAGGGAAGGATGTGATGGCATTCGAGGTCAAGATCTGCGGCCTGACCACGCCCGCCGCGCTCGACGCGGCGCTGGCGGCGGGCGCCGATCTGGTGGGCTTCGTGCACTTTCCGAAAAGCCCGCGGCATCTGCCCTTGGAGCGGGCGCCGGCGCTGGCGGCGCAGGCGCGCGGCCGTGCCCTCAAGGTGGCGCTGGTGGTGAATGCCGACGACGCGGAGCTGGCGGAGGTGATCGCCGCCCTCGATCCGGATCTGTTGCAACTGCATGGTCGCGAGACCCCGGAGCGGGTGGCCGAGATCCGCGCCCGCTTCGGTCGCCCGGTGATGAAGGCGCTGCCGGTGGCGGTGCGCGCCGATCTCGCCGCCCTGCCGGACTATGCCGCGGTCGCCGACCGCATCCTGTTCGACGCCAAGCCCGCCCCCGACGCGCTGCTGCCCGGCGGCAACGGCCAGGTGTTCGACTGGGAGCTGGTCCGCGGCCTTGACGTGGCGCGCCCGCTCATGCTTTCCGGGGGGCTTGATGCCGGCAATGTGGCTGAGGCCATCGCGGCGACCGGCGTCGGTGGGGTGGATGTCTCCTCGGGGGTGGAAACGGCGCCCGGCGTGAAATCGCCGGAGAAGATCCACGCTTTCGTCACCGCGGCCCGGCGGGCCCGCGCGGGCCTTGCCCCTTCCTCATTCCTCACATCGAAAGCCCAGGCTTCGTGAACGTGCTCAATTCCTATCGCACCGGCCCTGATGATCGGGGTCATTTCGGCATTCATGGCGGGCGGTTCGTCGCCGAGACGCTGATGCCGCTCATCCTGGAATTGGAGGCGGCCTACACGGCGGCGAAGGCCGATCCCGCCTATCAGGCGGAGATGGACAGCTACCTCGCCCATTATGTGGGCCGGCCCTCGCCGCTCTATTTCGCCGAGCGGCTGACGGAGCATCTGGGTGGCGCCAAGATCTATCTGAAGCGCGAGGAGCTGAACCACACCGGCTCCCACAAGGTGAACAACGTGCTGGGCCAGATCCTGCTGGCGCGGCGCATGGGCAAGACCCGCATCATCGCCGAGACCGGCGCCGGCCAGCACGGTGTCGCCACCGCGACCCTGTGCGCCCGCTTCGGCCTGCCGTGCGTCGTCTACATGGGCGCGGTGGATGTGGAGCGTCAGGCGCCCAACGTGTTCCGCATGAAGCTCCTGGGGGCCGAGGTGGTGCCGGTGCAGTCCGGCTCCAAGACCCTCAAGGACGCCATGAACGAGGCGTTGCGCGACTGGGTCACCAACGTCTCCGACACCTTCTATTGCATCGGCACCGTCGCCGGTCCGCACCCCTATCCGGGCATGGTGCGGGACTTCCAGTCCATCATCGGCCGCGAGACCCGCTCCCAGATGATGGAGATGGAGGGCCGGCTGCCGGATACGCTGGTGGCGGCGGTGGGCGGTGGCTCCAACGCCATGGGCCTGTTCCACGAGTTCCTGGACGAGCCGAGCGTCGAGATCTTCGGCGTCGAGGCGGCCGGGCGCGGCATCGAGACCGGCGAGCATGCCGCCGCCATCATCGGCGGCCAGCCGGGCGTGCTGCACGGCAACCGCACCTACCTCCTCATGGATGGCGACGGGCAGATCAAAGAAGCCCACTCCATCTCCGCCGGGCTCGACTATCCCGGCATCGGCCCGGAGCATTCCTGGCTCAATGATGTGGGCCGGGTGAAATATATCCCCTGCACCGACCAGGAAGCGCTGGATGCGTTCCAGCTGCTCACCAAGCTCGAAGGCATCATTCCCGCCCTGGAGAGCGCCCATGCGGTGGCCAAGGCCATCGAGCTGGCGCCCCAGCGGCCCAAGGATCAGGTGATGGTGGTCAACCTCTCGGGCCGCGGCGACAAGGACGTGCCGCAGGTGGCCGAGATTCTGGGGACGAGCCTATGATCTCGCATGCTGTGTCTCACGCCGTGACTGTCCGGGCCCGCCGGTGCGCCGGGGCCATGGCGCTCCTGCCGCTGCTCGCCACCGGGGCTGTGGCCGCCGATGGCATTCCGGCGGGGCTGAAGCTCACCGCCGGCAAGGTGGAGACCGATGCGGCCGGCGCCTTCGTCTCGGTGGCGGTGGCCAACGGCACGGCGACCACCTTCGGCCAGATCATCGTCAGCTGCAGCTTCACCGGCGGCGGCCAGACCCTGGGCACCTCCTCCACCACGCTGTTCTCCACGGTGGGCGGCACCACCGGCAACGATCAGGTGCGCCTCATGGGCGCCACCTCGGCCACCGCCGCCGCCTGCGAGATCACCCGCGCGCAGTGAGCGCGCGCCTCCCCACCGGGAGGCCAACCATGGCATGTCCGATCCGATGACCACCCGCATCGCCGCCCGTTTCGCCGCGCTCAAGGCCGAGGGCCGTCCCGCCCTCGTCACCTTCATCACCGCCGGCGACCCCGACGCCGAAACCTCCCTCGGCATCCTGAAGACCCTGCCGGGCGCCGGCGCCGACATCATCGAACTGGGCATCCCCTTCACCGATCCCATGGCCGACGGTCCGGCCATCCAGGCCGCCGGGCTCCGTGCCCTGAAGGGCGGCCAGACCCTGGCCAAGACCCTGGCCATGGTGAAGATGTTCCGGGTCGAGGACGATGCCACGCCGATCGTGCTGATGGGCTATTACAACCCCATCTATGTCTATGGCGTCGACCGGTTCCTGGCCGATGCCCTGGCGGCCGGCGTCGATGGCCTCATCATCGTCGATCTGCCGCCGGAGGAAGACGACGAGCTGTGCCTGCCGGCCCTGAAGGCGGGCATCGACTTCATCCGCCTCGCCACCCCGACCACTGACGAGCATCGCCTGCCGGTGGTGCTGCGGAACACGGCGGGCTTCGTCTATTATGTCTCCATCACCGGCATCACCGGCTCGGCCACGCCCGACGCGGACGTGGTGGGCAAGGCGGTGACGCGCATCAAGGCTCACACGCCCCTGCCGGTGGCGGTGGGCTTCGGTGTGAAGACTCCGGAACAGGCCAAGGCCATCGCCGCCGGCGCCGATGGCGTGGTGGTGGGCTCGGCCCTGGTGGAAGCGGTGCGGCGCACCCTGGATGAGAGCGGCGCCGCCACCGCCAATACGGTGCCGGCGGTGGAAGCCCTGGTGGAGGGATTGGCGGCGGCGGTGCGCTCGGTGCGCCGCTGAGCTGCCCGCCGGCGCCCGCACCGTGCTGGAAAGCGAGGCTCCGCCGCATTTTCGCCGCGACGGGCTCGCCATTAGATGGGATAATGTTGCGCTGCGAAGCTGCGCCTTACGGTGCGCCAAGGCTTGTGTTCAGCGCGTTCGCCTTCGGAGAACCGTCCTGTGAATTGGATTTCCAACGTCGTCCGCCCGAAGATCCGCGACTTCCTGGCGCGGCGCGAGGTGCCTGAGAACCTCTGGGTGAAATGCCCGGAGACCGGGCAGATGGTGTTCCACAAGGACCTCGAGGCGAACCTCTACGTCATTCCGAGCTCCGGCTATCACATGCGCATGGACGCGGTGAAGCGGCTCAAGGCCACGTTCGACAATGGCGCTTACGAAGAGGTGCCGCTGCCCGAAGTCGCCATTGACCCGCTGAAATTCCGCGACGAGCGCCGCTACACGGACCGGCTGAAAGACGCCCGCTCCAAGACCGGGTACCAGGACGCGGTGAAGGTTGCGACCGGACTCCTGGAAGAGCTGCCGGTGACCATCGCGGTGCAGGATTTCGGCTTCATGGGCGGGTCCCTGGGCATGGCCGCCGGCGAGGCGGTGGTGAAAGGCCTGGAAACCGCGGCCGAGAAGGGCACGCCCTTCATCATGTTCGCGGCCTCCGGCGGCGCGCGCATGCAGGAGGGCATCTTGTCCCTCATGCAGATGCCGCGCACCACGGCCGCCATCCAGGAGCTGCGCGAGGCCAGGAAGCCTTACATCGTGGTGCTCACCAACCCCACCACCGGCGGCGTCACCGCGTCCTATGCCATGCTGGGCGACGTGCAGATCTCCGAGCCGGGTGCCCTCATCGGCTTCGCCGGCCCGCGGGTGATCGAGCAGACCATCCGCGAGAAGCTGCCCGACGGTTTCCAGCGGGCGGAATATCTCTTTGCCCACGGCATGATCGACATGGTGGTGCACCGTCACCAGATGCGCGAGACGCTGGGCCGCCTGTGTCGTCTGATGATGAAGGCGCCGGCGCTGCCGCCCAAGGGCCGGCTGCCGGGGCCGGCGACGGCCGACGTGGCCTGAGGCACCTCAAGGTCTCGACGCACATGGCCCTTCCACTGCCGAAAACCCAACCGGGGCAGATCCTGGCGCGCCTCTCGGCGCTGCATCCCAAGCGGATCGACCTGTCGCTCGCCCGCATGGAGCGCCTGATGGCGGCCTTGGATCACCCGGAGCGGCGGCTGCCGCCGGTGATCCATGTGGCCGGCACCAACGGCAAGGGCTCCACCATCGCCTTCATGCGCGCCATGCTGGAGGCCTCGGGGCGCTCGGTTCATGTCTATACCTCGCCCCATCTGGTGCGCTTCAACGAGCGCATCCGTCTCGGCGCTCCCGGGCGTGGCGAACTGGTGAGCGACGCGCTGCTGGCCGATGCCCTCGATCGGGCAGAAGCGGCCAATGACGGCGCCCCCATCACCTTCTTCGAGATCACCACGGCGGCCGCGTTCCTGCTGTTCTCCGAGCATCCGGCGGACGTGCTGCTGCTGGAGGTGGGCCTCGGCGGCCGGCTCGACGCCACCAATGTGGTGCCTTCGCCGCGCACCAGCGTCATCACGCCGGTCTCCATTGACCATGTGGATTTCCTCGGCGCCACCGTGGCCGCCATCGCCGGCGAGAAGGCGGGCATCATCAAGCCCCACGCTCCGGTGGTGGTGGGCGAGCAGGTGCCGGAAGCCCTTGCCGTCATCGAGCGGGCGGCGGCGCGGGTGCGGGCCCCGGTGTTCGCCCGCAACGAACATTGGCATGTGCATGAGGAGGCCGGCCGGCTGGTCTATTCCGACGAGGATGGGCTGGTCGACCTGCCGCTGCCGCGCCTGGTGGGGCCACACCAGATCGACAATGCCGGCCTCGCGGTGGCCGCTCTGCGCAGCCTGAAGCTTCCCGCGGCCGCCCAGGAGACTGGCATTCTCGGTGCCGAATGGCCCGCACGCCTGCAGCGGCTTGCCAGCGGCACCCTGGTTTCGCGGGCGCCCAACGGTGCGGAAGTGTGGCTCGACGGCGGGCACAATGCCGCCGGCGGCGCCGCCCTCGCCCATGCCCTGTGCGGCCTGGAGGAGCGCTATTCACGGCCGCTGGTGATGATCATCGGCATGCTCGGCACCAAGGATGTGGCGGGCTTCCTCTCGCCCTTCGCGGGGCTGGTCCGCGAGGCCATCGCGGTGCCGGTGCCGGACAATCCGGCCGCCCTGACCCCGCAGGAGGTGGCGGATGCCGCCACCCGCCTCGGCATCACGGCGCGCACCGCCGGCAGCGTCGCCGCGGCCCTCGACAGTCTGGGCAGCACGCCCATGGTGCCGCCGGCCCGCATCCTCATCTGCGGTTCGCTCTATCTGGCGGGCGCGGTGCTGGAAGCCAACGGCACCCCGGTGGCCTGAGGCGCGGGTCGCCCCGGCCGGACCGCTGAGCCGAACCCGCCGTGGATTGGCGGGGCCGGGCGGCCCTTCAATGGCCCGCCCGCCTTCGGTAAGGTCTGCTTGATAAAGTCGTGATTGATTCGAGAGCACGGGTTCGTCCGGCGTGCGCGCTGGTGGCATCGCGTGAGCGGGGCGCCGCGGCTGCGGCGCCTGCGGCCTCTCGCGCAAGCCGTTGGCAGAGCGGGTTTCCAAGGGCTGCGCCGTGGCTGTGGCGCGGTCGCGTGCCGGCCCGGGGAGCGGAGCGTTTCGGACATGGGGAAAGGCCAGGGGCGCGACATGGCGGTGAGGCGCGTGGCGATGGGGCAGGGTGCGGAGAACGTCCGGAGCGGAGAGCGTGCGCGCCTTTTGGATGTCGCACTGCCGTTGGTCGTCGGCGCCGGTGCGCTGCGCCGGCTGACCGGAGGCTTGTCCCGCATGCTGCTGGCCTCCACCGCCTTGGGCGCCAGTGCCGGAGCGGCCTGGGCGGCCGTCGGCGCGTCCGCGCCGGGTCTCCCGCAGGCCGCGCTTTCTTTCGGCAATTTGGCGCCCTGGCTCGCGCTGCTGGCCCTGGCCGGCGGCGGCGCGGTTGCTTTCGGCAGTCACCGGGCGGTGCGCGCGGCCCGGCAGGCGGCCGCAGAGGCGGATGCCCGGGCCGATGCGGCGGCACACGTGAGCGCGCGGGCGCGGGCGGAAGCCCACAGCTTGCGGTACCTGCTGGGCTCAGGCGCCGAATGCGCGCTGGTCTGGATGCGCCCGGGTGCCGAGGCGGAGACCTTCGGCGTGCCCGAGGCGCGTCGCGTCGCGTGGCTCGGGGTGGCCGCCGCCGCTGAGGTCGAAGCGGCGCTGACGCGTCTGAGGACCCAGGATGGGGGCCTTGATCACACGGTCCGCGCCGAGGATGGTCGCCTGTTCCGCCTCACGGGGCGCACCCTCAACGGCGCCGGCGTACTGCTCATTCATCCCGAGGCTCGGGACACGCGTGCAGCGGGGGATGGCGCTTCGGCGCAGGATCTGGCGGCCGGTCTCAAGGCGATGCTGGACGCGGCCCCGGCGCCCGCCTGGCTGAAAGCGCCGGATGGCACTTTGGCCTACGTCAACCCGGCCTTTGTGGCGGCGGTGGGGGCCAGCTCGCCGGAAGAGGCCCGGGCCGAGGGGCTCGACCTGCTCGACAGCAAGGCGCGCACCGCGGCGGCCAATGCCGAGCGCGGCTCCGGCGCCTTCCAGGGCCGGGTGCGCGCGGTGGCGGCGGGCCAGCGGCGCCAGCTCGATGTGGTGGAAGTGTCGGGTCCGTTCGGCATCGCCGGCCTGGCGGTGGACGTGAGCGCGCTCGACGCGGCGAAGGCGGAGACCGCGCGGGCGGTGGCGGCGCACCGCAATACCCTCGATCAGTTGACCACGGCGGTGGCCATCTTCGGGCCTGACGAGCACCTGGTGTTCTACAACGCCGCCTATGAGCGGCTGTTCGATTTCTCGCCGGCGTTTCTGGATCAGCACCCCTCCGACGGGCAGATCCTGGAGAATCTGCGCACCCGCCGCAAGGTGCCGGAGCAGGCGGATTTCCGCGCCTGGCGGGCGCAACTGCGCGAGGCCTATCGGGCGCTGGAGCCGGTGAACGACTGGTGGCATCTGCCCGGTGGCGAGATGCTGCGGGTGGTGATCACCCCCAATGCAGAAGGCGGCATCACCTATCTGTTCGACGACCTCTCCGAGCACATGGCGCTGGAGAGCCGCTACAACACCCTGATCCGTATCCAGGGCGAGACACTGGACGCGCTGGCGGAGGCGGTGGCGGTGTTCGGCAGCGAGGGGCGGCTGCACCTTTACAACGAAGCCTTCCTGTCGCTGTGGGCGCTCGATGCCCAGACCCTGGGGGACAAGCCGCATATCGACACGGTGGCGGCCCTGTGCCGCTCCCGCCATGGGGAGAGCTCCGCCTTTTCGCGCATCCGCTCGGTGGTCACCGCCATGGAGCATCGCGAGAGCGAGACCCTGCGTCTGGAGCGGGCCGACGGCCGGGTGCTGGACGGCACCGCCCAGCCGCTGCCGGATGGCGGCACACTGGTGACCTTCCGCGATGTGACCGACAGCGTGAAGGTGGAGCGCGCCCTGATCGAGCGGGCCGAGGCCCTGGAGCAGGCGGACAAGCTGAAGAACGCCTTCGTCGGCCACGTCTCGTACCATTTGCGTACGCCGCTCAATACCTTGATGGGTTATGCGGACATGCTGCGAGAGGGCATGGCGGGGCCGCTCAACAGCCGCCAGCGCGACTATCTCGACCATATGCGCCAGTCCTCGGACCAGTTGCGGTCGCTCATCGACGACATCCTGGACCTCGCCAGCATCGACGCCGGCGCCATGGAGCTGGATCTGGCGGAAGTGGATGTGAAGGAGATGCTGGAGAGCGTCGCCGAAGCTGCCCATGACCAATTGGAGGAAGCCGGAGTGCGGCTTGCCATGGCGGTTCCCGCTGATGCCGGGGCGTTTACCGCCGATCCCAAGCGGGTGCGGCAGATCCTGTTCAACCTCCTTGCCAATGCCATTGCCGCTTCGCCGGAGGGGGGCACCGTGACCCTGGCCGCCGAGCGCCGGCCGCAGGAGGTGCTGCTGAGCGTGCGCGACGAGGGGCCGGGGGTGCCCGAAGAGGTGGCCGAGACGCTGTTCGAGCGGTTCGAGAGCCGCAACGCGCGTCCGCAGCACCGCGGCGTCGGCCTCGGCCTCGCCATCGTGCGCTCGTTCATGGCGCTGCACGGCGGTTCCGTCAGCGTGGTGTCCGCCGCCACCCGCGTGCCTGGTGCGCGGGGCACGGTGGCCGCCTGTGTCTTTCCGCTTCCCGACAGCTTCCACCGAGAGGCCGCCTGATGAGTGCCTTCATCCAGCGTGTGGCCGGCCATCCCGGCGCGTTTCAGGCGGTGCTGCCCAACCTTGCCGCCACCGAGCGGCTGGGGGTGGTGCTGGCCTCCTGGTTCGGCGCCAATGACGTCATCACCTTGTCCGGCGAGCTGGGGGCCGGCAAGACGGAGCTGGCCCGCGCGGTGGTGCGGGCCATGGCCGGCAGCCCGGACATCGAGGTGCCGAGCCCCACTTTTCCCATTGTCATCAGCTATGATTTCAGCCGCGGCCGGGTGGTTCACGCCGATCTCTACCGCATCGTCGAGGACGAGGAGCTGGACGAGATCGGCTGGGACGAGGTGGGCGATGATGCCCTCCTGCTGGTGGAATGGGCCGACCGGGCCGGCGACCGCCTCGCCGAGAACCGGGTCGACATCCTGCTGTCGCTGGCGCCCGATCTCGGCCCGGAGGCGCGGCTTGTGGAACTGACCGGCCATGGCGCCCTGGTGGAGCGGCTCAACCGCCTCTATGTGGCGGAGGGGCTGATCGAATCCGCCGGCTTCGGCGCGGCGGAGCGGGTGTTCCTGCAGGGGGATGCCTCCAGCCGCTCCTACACCCGCCTGGACCTGCCCAACCGCTCGGCCATCCTGATGAACGCGCCGGCGCGGCCCGATGGCCCACCGCTGCGCGGCGCCGGCGTGCCCTATAGCCGGCTGGTGCATCTGGCGGAGGATGTGAAGCCGTTCGTGGCCATGGACCGGGCCTTGCTGGGCCAGGGCTTCTCGGCGCCGCAGATCTATGCGGCCGACATCGATGCCGGCCTGCTGGTGCTGGAGGACCTCGGCCAGGACATGGTGGTGCGCGCCGATCCGCCGGCCCCCATCCGGGAGCGCTACGAGGCCGCCATCGGCGTGCTGGCGGCGCTGCATACCCGCAACCTGCCGCAGATCCTGCATGTGGCGCCGCGGGTGGAGCGGCCGCTGCCGCCCTATGACATCGCCGCCTTCCTGGCGGAGGTGGACCTGATGCTGGACTGGTACCTGCCGGCCCGGGGCATCAAGGTCGACGGGGTGGTGCGCGAGGAGTTCCACCTGTTCTGGCGCAGCGCCCTCAGCGCGGTGCTGGCGGAGCCGCCGACCTGGGTGCTGCGCGACTATCATTCCCCCAATCTCATCTGGCTGCCCGGCCGCGAGGGGCTGAAGCGGGTGGGGCTCATCGATTTCCAGGATGCGGTGCTCGGCCCGGCCGCCTATGACGTGGTCTCGCTGACCCAGGATGCGCGGGTGGACGTGCCGGAGGCGCTGGAGCTGCAGCTGGTGGGCCAGTATGTGAAGGCCCGGCGCGAGGCGGACCCCACCTTCGACGTGCGCTCCTTCGCCCGCTCCTACGCCCTCATGGGGGCCCAGCGGGCCACCAAGATCCTTGGCATCTTCACCCGGCTGGAACAGCGCGACCGCAAGCCGCAATATCTGCGTCACATCCCGCGCGTACGGCGTTATCTGGCCCGCTGCCTGGGCCACCAGGAACTGGGCTCGCTCCGCACCTGGTATGAGGCCGTTCTGCCATCGAAGGATCTGAATTCGTGACGCGTATCCATAAGGCCATGGTGCTCGCCGCCGGCCTCGGCACCCGCATGCGGCCCTTGACCGATCGCATCCCCAAGCCCCTCGTTCCGGTCTACGGCCGGCCCCTGGTGGACCATGTGCTGGACGCTCTGGCCCAGGCGGGCATCGACGCGGCGGTGGTGAACGCGCACCATCTGGCGGACCTGCTGGAGGCGCATCTGGCCAACCGCAAGGGTTCGCCCGACATCACCATTTCCGATGAACGCGGGGTGCTGCTGGAGACCGGCGGCGGGGTGCGCAAGGCGCTGCCGCTGCTGGGGCCTGATCCGTTCCTCGCCATCAATTCCGACACCATCTGGATCGAGGGGGCGCGGCCCAATTTGGAACGGCTGATGGAGGCGTTCGATCCGGCCGTGATGGATGCGCTGCTGCTGCTGGCGCCTGCGGCCAATTCCATCGGTTATGACGGGCAGGGGGATTTCCAGATGGACGCCTCCGGCCGGCTCAGCCGCCGGGGCGAGCGCTTGGTGGCGCCCTTCGTCTATGCCGGCGCCTGCATTCTGAAACCCGAGCTGTTCGCCGGAACACCGGAGGGGCCGTTCTCGCTCAACCGGGTGTTCGATCGGGCGGGCGCGGCCGAGCGCCTGTTCGGCCTGCGGCTCGATGGCATCTGGATGCATGTGGGCACGCCGGAGGCCATCGCCCTAGCCGAGGAAGCCATTCAGCTCTCCAGCGAGTAGGATCGGCCGCCCCGCCAGGGCGAATCCGAGGGAAGATTTCCGTGCCGCGCGTGCTCTCCATCCCCTTCACTGCGCCTTTTCTTGCAACCCTGGCGCGTGCCTTGCTGGATGGGCGGCTGATCGAGGGCTATGCGCCGCGTCCCAACGCTGGCGATCCTCTGGCGCTGGCGTCGGCCACCGTGTTCCTGCCCACCCGCCGCGCCTGCCGGCTGTTCACCGAGGCGCTGCTGCGGGAGGCGCGGACCGATGCGCTGCTGCTGCCCCGCATCGTGCCCCTGGGCGACGTGGATGAGGACGCCCTGGCCTTTTCGGAGGATGCGCCGGCACTGGCGGCGCCCCATGCCATCGCCCCGGTGCATCGGCGGCTGGTGCTAGCGACGCTGGTGTCCCGCTGGCGGGAGACCCTGAAGGCCGGGGAGGGACGGGCAGCGGTGGCCGCCGGACCCGCCGCCACGCTGGCCCTGGCCGACGAACTGGCCCGCCTGTTCGATGATCTTTCCACCGCCGGCGTGCCTTTGTCGCGGCTCGATGGGCTCACCCCGCGCGAGCTGGACCCCTATTTCGAGATCAGCCTCGATTTCGTGCGCATCGCCCGTACCGGCTTCGAGGCCTATCTCGGCGCCGTGGAGAAGGTGGAACCCGCCGTGCGCCGCGATGCGCTGGTGGATGCGGAGGCGCGCCGCCTCACTGGCCTGGGCGCGGCGGCCGGCCCCGTCATCGCCGCCGGCTCCACCGGCTCCATGCCGGCCACGGCGCGGCTGCTGAAGGCCATTTCCCGCCTGCCGCAGGGCGCCGTGGTGCTGCCCGGGCTCGATCTCGATCTGGAGGACGAGGCCTTCGCGCTGCTGCTGGACCCTGCCCAGAGTGCGCCGGACCATCCCCAATACGGCCTCGCCAAGCTGCTGAAGACCTTGGAATTGACCCGCGCCGACGTGGTGCCCCTGGCGCCCGGCGGCCCCCGTGTGCTGCTGCTGAGCGAGGCTATGCGGCAGGCGGAAACCTCCGACCTGTGGGCGCGCCTGCCGGAGCGCCTGCCGGAGGCGGCGCGGGCGGAAGCGACCGCGCGCCTCACCATCGTCGAGGCCGACGACCCGCGCCAGGAGGCCCTGGCGGTGGCGCTGCTGCTGCGCGAGACGCTGGAGCGGCCGGGGGAGACCGCCGCCCTCGTCACCCCCGATCGCGATCTCGCCCGCCGGGTGGTCTCGGAAATGGCCCGCTTCGGCGTCAATCTCGACGATTCCGCCGGCACGCCCTTGGGCGAGGCGCCGGTGGGCCGGCTGGCCCGGCTCATGGTTCAGGTGGCGGCGGAAGGCTGCGCGCCGGTGCCTTTGTTCGCTTTGCTCTCTCATCCCCTGGCCGGCTTCGGGCTCGATCCGGAGCTGAAGGCGGAGGCGCTTGCGGCGCTGGAGCTGGCGGCCCTGCGCGGTCCCCGGCCACGGGCCGGGGTGGCGGGGCTGCGCGCGGCGCTCGATGCCTGCGATCCCGACAGTTTCCGCGGCGCCGATCCGCGCCGGCGGCTGACCGATGGGGCCCTGGAGCGGGCGCGCCTGCTGGTGGATCGGCTTGATCCCGCCCTGGCGCCGCTGATGGCGCTGGGCGAGAAGCGCGGCCCGCAGCCGCTGCCCGACCTGGTGGCCGCGCACCGGGCCGCGTTCGAGGCCGTGGCTGGCGCGCTTGATGTCAATGACGAGGACCCCGGCCGGGCGGCCCTGGCGCGGGCGTTCCAGGCGGTGGGGGAAGCGGCGGCCGACGGGCCGGCTCTGGCAGTGTCCGATTATGCCGATGCGGTCTCTTCCCTCATCGGCGATGCCATGGTGCGGCCCGCCGGCGACAGCCACGCCCGGCTGCGCATCCTCGGGCCGCTGGAGGCCCGCCTCGTCCATGTGGATCGGGTGGTGCTGGGGGGCCTGGTGGAAGGCGTGTGGCCGCAGCAGGGGGAAACCGACCCCTGGCTCAGCCGGCCCATGCGGCTCGATCTCGGGCTCGATCTGCCGGAACGGCGCATCGGCCTCTCATCCCACGATTTCGTGCAGGCGTTCGGCGCGCCCGAGGTGGTGCTCTCCTATGCCGGCAAGGTGGGCGGCACCCAGAGCGTGCCCTCGCGCTTCCTGAAGCGGCTGGAGACGGTGCTGGGGCCGGAGCTGAGCGCCGCCGCGCGGGCGCGCGGCACGGTGTGGACCGCCTCGGCCTTGGCGCTCGACGCCGGCCCGCCGGTGCCCCGGGCCACCCGGCCGGCGCCGGCCCCGCCCCTGGCGCTGCGGCCGCGTCGGCTGACGGTGACCGAGATCGAGACCTTTCTGCGCGATCCCTATTCCATCTTCGCCCGCCACGTGCTGGGGCTGGTGCCGCTCGATCCTTTGGATGCCGCCCCCGGCGCCGCCGAGCGCGGCTCGGCGCTGCATGCGGCGCTGGGCAGCTTCAGCCAGGCTTTTCCGGATGCGCTGCCGCCCGATGCGCTTCAAGCGCTCCTCGCCCATGGCCGGGCGGCCTTCGCGCCGCTCGCCGCCTTCCCGGCCGAGCATGCGGTGTGGTGGGCGCGGTTCGAGCGGGTGGCGGCCTTCGTGGTGGAGTTCGAGCGGCGCCGCCGGGTGAATTGCGCGGCGCTGGTGGCCGAAACCCCGGGCCAGCTCGACCTCGCTCTGGGGGAACGCAATTTCCGCCTCGCCGGCCGCGCCGACCGGATCGAGGTGAAGCGCGACAACACCTTGGCGGTGCTCGATTACAAGACCGGCTCCGCCCCCACGGCCCGGCAGGTGGCGTCACTCTCCCCCCAGCTCGCCTTGGAGGCGGCCATGGCCACCCGTGGCGCCTTCAAGAATGTGCCGGCGCTGCCGGTGTCCGAACTGACCTATGTGGAACTGAAGGGCGGCGCCACCGGTGGCGAGGAAAAGCCCATCACCTACAAGGATCGCACAGTGGCCGACGTGGCCGAGACCGCCTTGTCCGGCCTCATGTCGCTTCTGGCGGCGTTCGAGGACGAGGCGCAGGGCTATCGCTCTCTGGCGGCGCCCCAGTGGCAGGGCGGCTTCGGCGATTATGACCACCTGGCCCGGGTGCGCGAATGGGCCCTGGGCGGGGAGGACGAGGCATGAGCGGCGCCACCACAGCTCCCGCCGCCAGTGGCCCCAAGGCGGAGGCCACCCGGCGCCAGTCGCTGGCCTCCGATCCCGCCCATTCTGCCTGGGTCTCGGCCAATGCCGGCTCGGGCAAGACCCATGTGCTGGCGCGCCGCGTCATCCGCCTGCTGCTGAACGGGGTGGCGCCGGCCCGCATCCTCTGCCTCACTTATACCAAGGCGGCGGCCGCCAACATGTCCAACCGGGTGCTGGGCATTCTCGGCCGCTGGGTGGGGCTCGACGATGCCGCCCTCGACGCCGAGCTTGCCGCCGCCACCGGCGCCGGCGTGAGCGCGCCCCTGCGGGCCCGGGCGCGGCGGCTGTTCGCGGCGGCGCTGGAAACCCCGGGCGGGCTGAAAATCCAGACCATCCATGCCTTCTGCGGCGGGCTTCTGCATCGCTTCCCGTTCGAGGCCGGGGTGGCCGCCGGCTTCCGGGAGCTGGACGAGGTGGGGCGGGCGGAGCTGATGGCCCACATCCGCCAGGATCTCATCGTCGAGGCCACCGGGCGGCCCGAGCAGCCCCTCGGCCAGGCGCTGATGACGCTGATGGCCGAGCTTTCCGACAGCTCCATCACCGCGCTGCTGGATGCCGCCATCGCCGAGCGGGCGCAGATCGCGGCCCTGGGGGAGCGCGAGCGGCGGACGGCGTTGGCGCGCGCCTTGGGCCTCGTCTCCACCGCCGGGGTGGCCGAGCTCGAAGCGCAGGTGCTGGAGAGCCCACACCTGCCCTGGAGCGAATGGGAGGCGGCGGGTGCCGCCTTGATGACCTCCGACAAGAAGACCGACCAGGAGCGCGGCGCCGCCCTCATCGCCGCCTATGAGGCCGGCGATCCCGCCGAGGCGCAGGCGGAGTATCTCAGCGTCTTCCTCACCGCCAGCCGCGAGCCCCGCGCCGACCGGAGCCTTGCCACCAAGTTCGTCGGCGAACACTATCCCGACCTCCTGGAGCGCATGAAGGCCGAGCGGGCGCGCCTTCATGAGCTGGAAGGGGCGCTGCGCGGCGCCCGCATCCTGGAGCGCACCGAGGCGGCCCTGGTGCTGGGCGCCGAGGCCTGCCGCCGCTACGAGGCGGAGAAGGCCCAGCGCGGCCTGCTGGATTTCGACGACCTGGTGGCCCGGGCCTCCGGCCTGCTCAACCAGGTGCCGGCCTCCTTCGTCCATTACAAGCTCGACCAGGGCATCGACCATGTGCTGGTGGACGAGGCGCAGGATACCAGCCCCGCCCAATGGCAGGTGGTGCACGGCCTCACATCGGATTTCTTCTCCGGCGAGGGCGCCCGGCCCGGGGTGCAGCGAACCATTTTCGTGGTGGGGGACGAGAAGCAGTCCATCTTCTCCTTCCAGGGCGCCGATCCGCGCGCCTTCGGCGGCATGCGGGCGGAATTCGCGCTGAAGGCCGGCACCGCCGCCTTCCATGAGGTGAAGCTGCCCCATTCCTTCCGCTCCGCCCCCGGGGTGCTGGAGGCGGTGGACCGTATCTTCGCCGGGACGGGTGCCCATGCGGGCCTCACCCTCGACGCATCGGCGCCGGTGCATGCCGCCATCCGCGCCGATGCGCCGGCTTTGGTGGAGGTGTGGCCCACCACCGTGCCGACCCCGGTCCCCGAAGTGGACGACTGGCGCCGCCCCCTCGACGCGGTGCCGGCCGATGATCCGGTGACGGCGCTGGCCGAGCGCATCGCCCGGTTCGTGCAGGCGGGCATCCACGCCGGCCTCGCCATGCCGGCGCGGGGCGGCCGGCCCATGCGGGCGGGCGACGTGCTGGTGCTGGTGCGCCGGCGCGGGCGGGTGTTCGAGGCGGTCATCCGCGCCCTGAAGGAGCTGAAGGACCCGCGCGTCGCGGTGGCTGGCGCCGACCGGCTGGTGGTGGCCGAACACATCGCCGCCCTCGACCTGATGGCGTTGGGCGACGCGCTGCTCTCCCCGGACGACGACCTCGCCCTCGCTTCGGTGCTGAAAAGCCCCCTGTTCGGCTGCACCGACGACGATCTGATGACCCTGTGCCCCGGCCGCAAGGGTCGCCTCGCGGACGCCCTGGCGGCGGCGGACGCGCCGCGCCTCGCGGCCGCGGCGCGCCGCCTTGGCGACTGGCGGGCGGAAGCGCTGGCGCTGCGGCCGTTCGACATCTATGCGCGGATCCTGGGTCGCGACGGCGGCCGCAAGGCCATGCTGGCCCGTCTCGGCCCGGAGGCGGCGGACGTGCTCGACGAATTCATGACCCTGGCCCGCACCTATGAGGGCACCGAGCCGGCGAGCCTCGCCGGTTTCCTCGCCTTCCTGCGCCGGGGCGGGGCGGAGACCAAGCGCGACATGGAGAGCGGCCGCGACGAGGTGCGGGTGATGACCGTGCACGGCGCCAAGGGCCTGGAGGCGCCCTTGGTGATCCTCGCCGACACCATCGACCTGCCCCGCCCGCGCACCGCCGGCGGCTTCCTGCGCCTGCCGGCCAGCGGCGGCCAGGAGGTGCCGGTGCTCGCCCCGCGCAAGGCGGAGGATCCGCCGGCGGTGGCCGAGGTGCGGGCGGCTGCGGCGGCCCGTGCCCTCGACGAATACCGCCGGCTGCTCTATGTGGCGCTGACACGTGCCGAGGATGCCCTCATCGTCTGCGGTGCCGAGACGGCGCTGCCGGCCAAGGACAAGGACCATGCCCGTCCGGAGGGCTGCTGGTACGAACTGGTGCGCGAGGCGCTGGAGCCCGATGCAGTGCGAGTGCCCGCTCTCGGTTTCGAGGGCGAGGTGTTGCGCTGGGGCGGCGGCGCCTTCGCTCCGGCGGCCGGCGCGGCGGCCACCCCCACGGTCGTCGCGCCGGCCCTGCTGCATTTTCCATCGGTGCCGGCCCATGAGGCTCCCCTGCGCTCGCTCAAGCCGTCTGCCGCAGCACCGGCCGCGGCCGGATCGGCGGGTGTGGAGGAGAGGCTGTCGCCACTGGTGCGGGGTGACCTGGTGCATCGCCTGCTCGCCGGCCTGCCGGAGATCGCCCCGGCGGAGCGGGAGCGGGCGGGGCGGCGGCTGCTTCAATATGCCGGCCATGGCCTCGCGGCGGCGGATGCCGAGCTGATTCTCACCGAGGTGCTGGGGGTGCTCGGTCATGCGCCGCTTGCGGATCTGTTCGGCCCGAAAAGCCGGGCCGAGGTGCCGCTGGTGGCCGAGCTGGCCCTTGCCGGCGGCGGCCGGGCGGCGGTGAACGGGCGCATCGACCGGCTGGTGGTGAGCGCGGAGCGGATCCTCATCGCCGACTTCAAGACCGACCGTATCCCGCCGGAAACCCTTGCGGGCGTGGCGCCGAGCCATGTGGCCCAGCTCGCCCTTTATGGCGCGGTGCTGGCGCGGGCCGGCGGCGGCCGGCCTGTGGAAACTCGGCTGGTCTACACGGCGGCGCCGCGGGTGTTTACCCTGGAGCCCGAGCTGCTCGCCGCCGCCCTCGATCGGCTTTCGGTGCTCACCACGGCGTGACGTGGCTTGACGGGACGGGGAGGGGCTCCCTACGTTCCGGGACAAGATTCAGTGGTTCTTCCAATCTGCCCCCACGAGGTATGCCATGGCCGTCGAGAAGGTGTCCGACCAGAATTTCGAAGAGGACGTGATCAACTCCTCCGCGCCGGTGATCGTCGATTTCTGGGCGGAATGGTGCGGCCCCTGCCGCATGGTGGCGCCGATCCTCGACGAGGTCTCCGGCGAGATGGACGGCAAGGTGCGCATCGTGAAGCTGAACGTGGACGAGAATCCGCAGACGGCGTCCAAGTACGGCATCATGTCCATTCCCACCCTGCTGCTGTTCAAGGATGGCAAGATCGCCTCCCGTCAGGTGGGCGCGGCCCCCAAGGCCAAGCTGGTGCAGTGGATCAACGCCGCCATCTGAGCCGGCGCTCCATCTCAATCCGCGTTCAGGGGACGGCTTCGGCCGTCCCCTTTTCGTTTCCGAAGGTGGCCCGGCATGCCGCCCGGGCGGAGAGCACGACCGGCCGGCGGCGCCTTCTCGAAGATCTGTTCTCGCCGTTGATCGACATCGGCGCCAGCGCCCTGAAGGAGCCCTGGTGGCGCGCCTCCAGGGCTGGCGGGCTCAGTCGGAGCCGAACAGGTCGCGGGTGAACACCTTGTGCGCCACGTCGGCGAGCTCGTCGGTCTGCCGGTTGGCGATGATGAGGTCGACGCTGGTCTTGAAGTGCTCCAGGTCGCGCTCCACCGGCGAGTTGAAGAAGCTGTCGTCCTTCAGCTGCGGCTCGTAGACGGTGACGGGGATGCCCTTGGCCTTGATCCGCTTCATGATGCCCTGGATGGAGCTGTCGCGGAAATTGTCGGAACCGGCCTTCATGGTGAGGCGGAAGATGCCGACGTGGCGCGGCGCCCGGGCCAGGATGCGCTCGGTGATGAATTCCTTCCGGGTGCTGTTGGCGTCGACGATGGCGCGGATCAGGTTCTGCGGCACTTCCGAATAATTGGCCAGCAGCTGCTTGGTATCCTTGGGCAGGCAGTAGCCGCCATAGCCGAACGAGGGGTTGTTGTAGTGGCCACCGATGCGCGGATCGAGGCTCACGCCGCCGATGATCTCGCGGGTGTCGAGGCCATAGGCCATGGCGTAGCTGTCGAGCTCGTTGAAGAAGGCCACGCGCATGGCCAGATAGGTATTGGCGAACAACTTGATGGCTTCCGCCTCGCTGGAGCCGGTGAACAGCACCGGCACATCCTTCCGGATGGCGCAGTCCTGCAGCATTTTCGCGAAGGTCTTGGCTTCGCGGGTGTGCTCGCCGACGATGATGCGCGAGGGGTGGAGGTTGTCGTGCAGGGCCTTGCCCTCGCGCAGGAATTCCGGCGAGAACAGGATGTTGTCGCGCCCCACCTTGGTGCGGAGCCGGTGCACGAAGCCCACCGGAATGGTCGACTTGATGATGATGGTGGCTTCAGGATTGATGACGCCGGCCACGTCCACCACCTGCTCCACCGAATGGGTGTCGAAGCGGTTGGTCTGGGTGTCGTAATTGGTGGGGGTGGCGACGATGATGAAATCCGCCCCGGCGAAGGCCTCCTCGGCGCTCAGGGTGGCGGTGAGGTCGAGCGGCTTCTCGGCCAGGTAGTGTTCCACATCCGCATCGACGATGGGGGACTTGCGCGCGTTGATCATCTCGACCCGCGAGCGGTCCACATCCAGGGCGACAACGGTATGTTGCTGGGCCAAAAGGACCGCGTTGGAAAGGCCGACGTACCCCAGTCCGGCAATCGCAACCTTCATGCTGCTGCACTCCCGATGTCTTCGCTCGATGTCCGCATGGGGACGCACACGAATTTTGTGCGCCGCCGAAATCCCCGCACGGCTTCTTAGCAGAAACCCGCCGCGCAGGTGTACCCACACGGGAGGCGAACCTCGGATGCGGTGTGCCGCGGCTGAGGGCACTGGCGGCAGAGACAGGCAGGGGGATTGGGGGCGAAGAGCCGAGAGCGGCCCGCGCGAAAGCCCCGGTGGCGCCGGCGTTGTCGCAGATTGTGTCGTGCCGGTCCGGCGGCGGGTGGCGCGGCCTCAGTCGACCGCGCCCACCTCCACCAGGCAGCTCATGGCGTTCGGGCCCTGGGTGAGGTGGGAGGTGCCGATGTCGCGGGTGAGCACATTGGCGGTGCCGGCCCGTTCCGGCCCGTTGCCGGAAAGGTCCGGGTCGAACCACGCTCCGGTGGCCATCAGCGCCACCCCCTGGCGCACCGCGGGGTCGACGCGCAGGCCGGCGAGCAGGGCGCCGCGGGCGTTGAACACCTTCACCACATCCCCAGCCTTGACGCCGCGGGCGGCGGCATCGCGCGGATGGAGGGTGAGTGCCTCGTGGCCCGCGACCTTGTTGGACTGGGGCAACGGGGCGAAATCCAGCTGGCTGTGCAGGCGATCCGCCGGCTGCACGCTGATGAGATGAAGGGGGAAGCGCTCCGCGCTTTCGGCGCCGAGCCATTCCGCCGGCGGCAGCCACGTCGGGTGGGGCGGGCAATCGGGCAGGCGCATGGCGGCGATGGTCTGGCTGAACAATTCCACCCGCCCGCTCGGCGTCTTCAAAGGGTGGGTTCCCGGGTCGGCGCGGAAATCGGCGAACAGCACGAAGTCTTCCGCCGGCTCCGGCAGTTCCACGAAGCCCTGCTCCCAGAACGTCTCAAAATCGGGAAACTCGATGCCGCCCTTGGCATTGCCGGCGGCGCAGCGGGCATAGATGTCGCGCAGCCAGCCGGCTTCGTCCTTGCCTTCCGTAAAGGCTTCGGCATGGCCGAGCCGCTCGGCGAGGTCGCGGAAAATGTCGAAATCGGCCCGGGCGGCATGCTGGGGCGCCACCGCCTGGTGCATGGCCACCACATAGCGGTCGCGGGAGGAGCCGCCGATGTCGTTGCGTTCCAGGGTGGTGGTCACCGGCAGCACGATGTCGGCGAGGCGGGCGGTGGGGGTCCACCAGATCTCGTTGACGACGATGGTCTGCGGCCGCCGCCAGGCTTCCAGCAGCCGGTTGAGCTGCTGGTGGTGGTGGAAGGGATTGCCGCCGGCCCAATGGATGAAGCGCACATCCGGATAGGTCTGCTGCCGGCCGTCGAAATCATAGGCGCTGCCGGGGTGGAGCAGCATGTCGGTGAGGCGGGCGCAGGGAATGGCGGCGCCGAGCGGATTGCGGCCCACCGCCATCTCCGGCCCGGGCGTCGCCGGGCGCGGGTTGCCCACCCCGTTCATGGAACCATGGCCGAAGCCGAAGCCGCCGCCCGGCAGGCCGATCTGCCCCAGCAGCGCGGCCAGGGCGATGGCCATCCAATAGGGCTGCTCGCCATGCTGGGCCCGCTGCACGGCGAACGAGCAGGTGATGTAGCTGCGCCGGCCCACCAGGCGCTGGGCGAGGCCGGAGATGGCCGCCGCCGGCAGGCCGCAGATGGCCTCCGCCCATTCGGGCGATTTGGCGACGCCGTCGCTCTCGCCGCGCACATAGGCCTTGAGCGCCTCCGCCCCCACCGTGTGGCTGGCGAGGAAGGCCTCGTCGGCGCCGTCGAGGCGCAGGATCTCAAAGGCCAGCGCCAGCATCAGCGCCGCATCCGTATTGGGGCGGATGGGCAGCCATTCGGCATTGAGGAAGGCGGGGCAGTCGTCGCGGGTGGGGGAGATGTTCACCACCGGAATGCCACGTTCCGCCAGTCGCCGTAGCCAGGCTTCCTGGGTGTGTTGGGCGGCGCCGCCGGAGGACACCTGGCCATTCTTGAGGGCGAGGCCGCCGAAGGCGAGGAAGATCTCGGTGTGGGCGAGAATGGACGGCCAGGCGGTGACCCGGCCGGTGAGCGGCTGATAGGTGCCGATCACATAGGGCAGCAGGAATTGCGCCGTGCCCCAGCTGTAATTGCCCACCTGATCCACGGCGCCGCCGCCGGAGAAATAGAACCGGCGGATCAGCGAGCGGGCATGGTGGAAGCGGCCGGCGGACGACCAGCCGTAGGAGCCGGCGAACAGGCCCTCGCGGCCGTGCTCCGCCTCCACCCGGCGGATCTCGCCGGCGACGAGGTCGAGGGCTTCGTCCCACTCCACCTCTACCATCTTTTCCCGGCCGCGCCCGGCGCCGTCGGAGCGGTGCCGGTGCTTCAGCCAGCCCTCGCGCACCATGGGGCGGCGGATGCGCTGCTCGGAATAGACCGAGGGGACGATGGAGCCCAGCATAAGCGAGGGGTTGGGATCGCCCGGGAAGGGCTCGCACCCCACCAGGACGCCGTCTTCCACCACGGCGGTGAAGGCGCCCCAATGGGCGAGATGGGGGAAGCGCTCCACCGCCATGGGCTTAGACCTCAACCATGGACCAGGCCTCGGCGACGAACGCCACCCGATCGCCGAAATGCACCACCGGGTCGCGGCGCACGCCGATCATCAGCGCGTCGAACGGCAGGGTCACGCGCTCGCGCACCTCGCCGTGGAGGTCCATCACCTCGCCGATGGGGGCGCCGGCGGGCACGATGGTCTGCGGCTTGGCCATGGCGCGGAAGATGCCGCCCTCGGCGCAGGTGACGTGCCGGCGCTTGGTGACCTGGCGCAGGCTGGCGGGGGCGTCCACCGCACCGGCGATCAGGCCGAGCCGCTGGGCGAGCCCGGTGAAGCCGGTGATGCCCTGGGCCACATGCTCGGTTACGAGTCGACCGCCGCCGCCGAGCTCGATCATGAAGGCGATCTGGCCGCGGTCGAGGCACTGGTAATCGAGCGCCCCGGCGAGGTTGCCGGGCAGTTCGCCGGTGCCGCCGGCGACACTCATGCGGCAGGCCACCGCCGGGGCGAACGGGGCCACCAGCCGCAGCAGCTCCGCCTCGCTGGCGCGGCCGTTGGGATGCACCTTGTAGACCGCATAGGGGTCGGCATCGAAGGTGGTGCCCATGGTGTGGAGGTTCACCACCACGTCGGCCACCGCGCTCGCCTCGAAGAACACCTTGGCCATGCGCTCGGAGCTCAAGCCCACGGCGGAGCCGGGGAACGACTGGTCGAGGTCGATATCGTCCTGTGGCGCTTTCTTGCGCCGGCCGTCGAAGGCCAGAGGATTGGCGGTGGAGGACACCACCACGCTGCCCGACAGGCCGGCGCGGTCGAGGCCGCGGGCGAAATCGAGGGCGGCGACGATGCCGTTGATCTCGTCGCCATGGACCTGGCCGTTCAGCCACAGGCACGGGCCCGGCTTGGCGCCCTTGGCGATCACATAGGGGATCTCCACCGGGGCGCCGGAGGCGAGGCGCCCCACATAGAGCGCGCCGGTGGCGAGGGCGCCGGGGGTGACGGCAGCGAGGATCTCGCCGAACGGGGTCGCGGTATCGGACATGGACCTACCTTGGACCGAGCTTGGGATGTGATGGAAGGGGTCAGCCGGCGGCTGGCGCGGAAACGGCCGTTCTTTCCACCGCGGCGGCGGCGGCCAGGGCCTGGGCGAGATCGGCGATGAGGTCCTCGGGATCCTCCAGGCCGATGTGCAGGCGCACCAGCGTTCCGGTGACCGGGAACGGCCGGGCGACGCGGGTGAAGCGGGCGGGGATGACGAGGCTTTCGTAGCCGCCCCAGCTGGCGCCGATGCCGAACAGTTCGAGGCTGTCCACGAAGGCGGCCAGCGCCTCCGGGCTGCGCACGTCCAGCTCCACCCCGAACAGGCCGGAGGCACCGGTGAAATCGCGCGCCCACAGGGCATGGCCGGGATCGTCCGGGCGGGCGGGGTGCAGCACCTTGAGCACGCCGGGCTGGCCGGCCAGCCAGTCGGCGACCGTGAGCGCGCTCTGCTGCTGGTGGCGCAGGCGCACGCTCAGGGTGCGCAGGCCGCGCAGCACCAGATAGCAATCGTCCGGGCTGGTGGAGAAGCCGAGATCGGCCACCACGTTGCGCACCGGCCGCCACCATTTCTCGGTGGTGGCGATGGTGCCCATCATCACGTCCGAATGGCCGGACAGATATTTGGTGGCGGCCTGGATGGAGATGTCGACCCCATGGGCGAGGGCATCGAAGAACAGCGGGCTCGCCCAGGTGTTGTCGAGCAGCACCGGAATGTCGCGGGCGTGGGCGGCGGCGACGATGGCCGGGATGTCCTGCACCTCGAAGGTGAGGGAGCCGGGGCTCTCGCAGAAGATGGCGCGGGTGTTGGGCTGGATGAGATCGGCGATGGCGGCGCCGACGAGCGGGTCATAATAGGTGGTGGTCACGCCGCTGCGGGCGAGTAGGCCGTCGCAGAAGGCGCGGGTGGGGCCATAGACCGTATCCACCATCAGCAGGTGGTCGCCGGCCTTGAGCACGGCGGTGAGCGCGGCAGTGATGGCGGCGAGGCCCGACGGCACGATGATGGCGCGGTGGCAGCCTTCCAGCGCGGTGAGCGCCTTTTCAAGGGCGAACAGGGTCTCCGTGCCGTGGATGCCATAGCGCAGCCCGGCGAAGCGGTCGGCGCGCAAAGCGTCGTAGCTGGCGAGATCCTCGAACAGGATGGTCGAGGCCCGCGACACGGCCGGATTCACCGGGCCGGTGGCGGCCCGTCCGCCGTGCACGAGAAGGGTGTCTTTCTTCACCGCCGCATCTCCTCCGCCCGCAGGCGGTTCAGCAGGACCACCCACGCGCCGTCGTCGGACGCTGCGTGAATGATCATATCGCGCTAATGGGTTGGGGCGTGCGAGCCGAACGGGCAGGGCGCGGCCGCAGCCGTGGCGCGGTCGGGAACCATCCGTGCAACGCGCAGCATTACACCGCATGGCGCAGTTGATCGCGGCCATGGTTACGCGCGCGGGGGACGTGCCACAATTTAAAAGTCGTGACGCCATTCATAAGACTGTCTAATTTAAAGCCGCTCGCCGCGCCCCGCGTCATCGTCCCTACGGAACCCCATGCGGAACCTCGACCTCGATCTGCTGCGCACCTTCGTCGCCATTGCCGATGCGGAATCCTTCGCCGCCGCCGCCATGCGCATCCACCGCACCCAATCGGCGGTGAGCCAGCAGATGCAGCGGCTGGAGGGGCAGGTGGGCAAGTCGCTGATGGTGAAGCAGGGCCGCACCAAGCGGCTCACGGAGGACGGCATCAAGCTGCTCGACTACGCCCGCCGCATCATCGCGCTCAATGACGAGGCCAACATCGCCCTGGCGGCGGGGCCGGGGCAGGCGGATGTGGTGCGGCTCGGCGCCAACCACGACATGGCGGACAACATTCTGCCCATGATGCTCTCGCGCATCGCCAAGGCCCATCCCAACGTGCTGCTGGAGATCCGCACCGGCCGCAGCCCGTTCCTGATGGAGGAATTGCGCAAGGGCGAGCTCGATCTCGCCATCACCACCCGGCTGGATTCGGAGCGGCCGCGCATCATGCTGCGCACCTCGCCCACCGTGTGGCTGTGCGCGGCGGATTACCCCTATGAGCGGCGCAAGCCGCTGCCGCTGATCGTTTCCAACGAGCCGAGCCTGTTCCGGGCGCTGGCCATCGAGGGGCTGGAGCGGGCCCATCTGCCCTGGCGCATCGCCTATCTCAGCCTCAACCTCGGCGCCATCCGCGCCGCCGTGCGGGCCGGGCTCGGCGTCACCGCCCGCAATATCGAGATGCTCACCCCGGACCTGCGGGTGCTGGGGGAGGCCGATGGCCTGCCGCGCCTGCCCGACGTGACCTTCCACCTCTACATGCGCGACGAAGGGGTCTCGGACGCCGTGAAGCGGGTGTTCGAGACCTTCCGCGGCATGGCCTTCTGAGCGCGCGCTCAGGGCAGGCGGAACAGCCGGCCCGGCGCCTCCGGCGCGGCAATGCCGATGGTGCGCAGGGCCGCCCATAAGGTGGTCTGGTTGGAGGAGATGACCGGAACTCCCAGTTCCCGTTCCAACCCCTCGATCTCGCACATGGTGAGAAGATTGGTGCAGCTCAGGAACAGGGCGTCGGCGCCGGCGATGTCGGCGCTTCGGGCGCGGGCGAGATCCGCCACCTGGCCGGAGGTGAGGGCGCGGATGTCCGCCGATTGGGCGCAGCGGAAGCTGTCCACGCCCACCACCTCGAAGCCGTGGTGCACGAGAAAGCCCACCTCGTCTTCGTTCACCGCATCCGGATAGGGGGTGATCATGAACACCCGCCGGGCGTTGAGGGCGTGGAGGGCGGCGATCACCGCCTGGGAGGTGGTGAGGGCGGGAATGCCGGTGAGGGCGGTGATGTCCGCCGCCACCGCGCCTTCCGCCCCCGGCCCGCCGAGGAACGAGCCGGAGGTGCAGGCATAGGCGATCACCTCCGGCCGGGCAAAGGCGAGGTCCCGCGCCGCCCGCTCCACCGAGGCGTTCATGGCGAGCAGGTCGTCGCGGGCCACGGCGGTGGAGGCCCGGGACAGGCGATTGTGGTTCATCACCACGCCTTCGGGCAGATAGCGGGGCCACTCGCGCTCCACCGCTACATTGGCGGGGGGCGCGAGCACGCCGATGCGGCGGACGTGATGATCCATGGCGACCTTCAGGTGAGGGGGCTGAACAACTGGGCCGCCGCCGGCCGCGCCTTCAGCCGCTCATACCAGGCGGCGAGGTGCGGCAGGGCGGGCCGGGTGAGGCCGGTGCCGTCCAGGGGCAGGTTGAACCAGCGATGGGCGACGGAGCCGAGGGCGATGTCGGCCACGGTGAAGGCGGGGCCGGTGAGGAAGGGGCGGCCATCGACGAGGCCGGCATCCACCACAGTGAGGTTCGCCGCCACCGTGCCGAAGCTGCGGGTGATGAGCTCCATGTCGCGGGCGGCAGGGGCGGTGCGCACCAGGCCCAGGAACATGGGCGAGAAGGCCGGGGCGATGGCACCGAGCTGGAGATCCATCCAACGCTCCACCTGGGCGCGGGCGGCGGGATCGGTGGGGATCAGCCGGTCGGCGCCGTAGCGGGCGGCGAGATAGCGGATGATGGTGTTGGATTCCCACAGCACCACGTCGCCATCCTCGATCACCGGCACGAGGCCGCGCGGATTGAGGGCGCGGAAGGCAGGGGTGTCCACCACGCCGAAAGTGCCGCCGGCGTCGATGCGCTCGCACAGCAGATCGAGCTCAAGGGCGCACCACAGCACCTTTTCCACATTGACCGAATTCTTGCGGCCCCAGATCTTCAGCATGCGGCTCTTCTCGTCTCGATGGCGTGGGGCGGGGCGCCGGAGCGGCGTCCCGAAACCTCACGCGAAGTGGCAGGCCACCTGCTGCCCGTTCGGCAGCGTGCGCAGCGCCGGCTCCTGCGCGGCGCAGGTGTCCTGGGCGATGGGGCAGCGCAGCCGGAACCGGCAGCCGGAGGGGATTTGCGCTGCGCTCGGCAGCTCCCCTTTCAGTGCCACGGCGGTCCGCTTCTTGTCGATGTCATAGGAGGGCACCGCCGCGATCAGCGCCTTGGTGTAGGGATGCAGCGGGTTCGACCACAAGGTGTCGTAGCTGCCGCTCTCCACGATCCGCCCGAGATACATCACCAGCACCCGGTCGGTGAAATAGCGCACCACCGACATGTCGTGGGAGATGAACAGGTAGGAGAGGCCGAGATCGCGCTTGAGATCCACCAGCAGGTTGAGGATCTGCGCCTGGATCGACACGTCGAGGGCCGACACCGGCTCGTCGCAGACGATCAGCTCCGGCGCCAGGATCAGCGCCCGGGCGATGCCGATGCGCTGGCGCTGGCCGCCGGAGAATTCGTGCGGATAGCGGGCCAGCGCCGTGCGGGGCAGGCCCACCTTGTCCATGATGGTGTTGATGCGGCTCTCGCGTTCCACCGCATCGGTGATGCCGTGCACCTTCAGCGGGGTATCCAGCAGGGTTCGCACCGTCTGCCGCGGATTGAGCGAGGCGAACGGATCCTGGAAGATCATCTGCATGCGCCGGCGGAACGGGATCAGCGCCCG
The DNA here is from genome assembly GCF_022138605.1 of Xanthobacter sp. NM-25. Classification (GTDB taxonomy): domain Bacteria; phylum Pseudomonadota; class Alphaproteobacteria; order Rhizobiales; family Xanthobacteraceae; genus Xanthobacter. The sequence goes on along the minus strand of NZ_JACBFS010000007.1, from coordinate 15,067 downwards.
CCCGTCCAGCGGCGCGATGTCGGTGTCGCCCAGGCGGATGGCCCCGCCCGAGGACGGCACCAGCCGCAGCACCGTCTTGCCGAGGGAGGACTTGCCACAGCCGGATTCCCCCACCAGGCCCACGGTCTCGCCCTTGGCCACGGTGAAGGAGACGCCATCCACCGCCTTCAGCCGCCGGCCGTGGGAGGTGTAGCTGGTTTCGAGATTCTCAACGGCCAGCAGCGACACGGTCGGCCTCCTTGGATGGCTGGGTGACCACCGGGCAGGCCACCTGCCGGCCCTCGAACGGGCGCAGCGGCGGCGGCGCGATGCGGCAATCGGCGGTGGCGAGGGCGCAGCGCGGGGCGAAATTGCAGCCGGGCTCGTGCAGCGCCGAGGCCACCGTGCCGGGAATTTCGGTGAGCCGCTGGCTGGTGTAGTGGCCGCCCCCTTCCAGGCGCAGGGTGGAACCCATGAGGCCGCGGGAATAGGGGTGAGCCGGGTTCTCGAACAAGGCGTGGGCGCCGGCCTTCTCGACGATGTTGCCGGCATACATCACCGCCACCCGGTCGGCCCATTGGGCCACCACGCCGAGATCGTGGGTGATGAGCAGCAGCGCCATGTCCAGCTGCCGGCGCAGGCTGTCGAGCAGCTCCAGCACTTCCGACTGCAGGGTCACATCGAGGGCGGTGGTGGGCTCGTCGGCGATCAGCAGCTGCGGGTTGCAGGCCACCGCCATGGCGATCATCACCCGCTGGCGCATGCCGCCGGACATGTTGTGGGGATAATCGTCATAGCGCCGGGCGGGATCGGGAATGCGCACCAGGTCGAGCAGTTCCACCGTGCGGGCGCGGGCCTGGGCGCGGGTGAGCTTCTCGTGGCGCATCAGGTTCTCGGCGATCTGGTCGCCGATGGTGAGCACCGGGTTCAGCGAGGTCATGGGCTCCTGCAGGATGAGGCCCATGCGCTTGCCGCGCAGATCGCGCAGGGTGCGCTCGTTCGCCTGCACCAGGTCGATGCCGTCGAAGGTGACGGCGCCGGCGATGCGGGCGCCGGGTGGCAAGAGGCGCATCACCGCGAGCGAGGTGGCGGACTTGCCGCAGCCGGATTCCCCCACCAGGGCAAGGGTTTCGCCCCGGTCAATGTGGAAGGAGATGCCGCGCACCGCCAGATGGCCGGGAAAGGCCACGCACAGGTCGCGCACATCGAGCAGGCGATTGCCGGCGTGGGGCTCGGAACGGGCGGGCGCGGATGAAGCGGGCGCGGTCATCGCTGGCGCATCCTCGGGTTGAAGATCTCGTTGAGCCCGTCGCCGATCAGGTTCAGGGCGAGCACGGTGAGGGCGGTGGCGATGCCCGGCAGAGCGGTGAGGTACCACGCGGTGCGCAGCATCTCGCGGCCGCCGCCGATCATGGAGCCCCAGGAGACCAGGTTGGGATCGCCCATGTTGAGGAAGGAGAGGCCGGTTTCCGTGAGGATGGCGCCGGCCACCATCACCGAGGCGGTCACCACCACCGGCGGCAGCGCGTTCGGCAGGATTTCCATGAAGATGATGCGGGTGTTGGAATAGCCGAGGCTGCGCGCCGCCATCACGAAATCCTGCTGGCGCAGGCTGCGGAACTGGGCCCGCACCAGCCGGGCGATGGTGGGCCAGGAGGCGATGCCGATGGCCAGCGCCATCACCGGCAGCGAGGGCTCGCCGATGGCGACGATGACGATCACCAGAAGGAAGGTGGGCACCGTCTGGAACAGCTCGGTGAGCCGCGCCAGGGCATTGTCGATGAGGCCGCCGAAGAAGCCGCCGATGGCGCCCACCAGGGTGCCGATGAGAAGGCCGATGGAGGCCGCCGAGAAGCCGATGATGAGCGACACCCGGGCGCCGTAGACCAGCCCTGCCGCCACGTCGCGGCCGAGGGAATCGGTGCCCAGCGGATATTCCATGTCCTGGAACGGCCACAGCAGCGGCGGGCCCACCATGTCCATGGGATCGCCGGGATAGAGGATGTCGGCGGTGAGGGCGAGGACGAACACCACCGTCAGGATGGCGAGGCCGACCACGAAGGTGGGATGATTGATGACGATGGCGCTCAGCCCGCGCCGCACCACCGGCGGCTTGAAGGGGACCGCCACGGCGGCGGGTGAGGCCAGGGAGGAGGAGGTTTCGCCGGACATCATTCGGCCTCGATGCGGGGGTCGAGCCAGGCGTGCAGCAGGTCGATGAGCACGTTGGCGAAGATCACCACGAAGGAAGACAGGAGCAGCACGCCGAGCAGCACCGAGAAGTCGCGGGCCATGACGGCATCGAGGGCGAGCCGGCCCATGCCGGGCCAGCCGAACACGGTCTCCACCACGATGGCGCCGCCCAGCATGTTGCCGAGGTGGAGCCCGGCCACGGTGGTGACCGGGATCAGCGCATTGCGCAGCACGTGGCGGATCTGGATGGTGAACGGGGTCAGGCCCTTGGCCTGGGCGGTGCGCACGAAGTCCTGCCGCTCCACCTCCAGCATGGCTGAGCGGGTGAGGCGGGCATAGACGGCGATGAAGAAGCAGGCGAGCGAGAAGCTCGGCAGCACCAGATGGGCCAGTTGGTCGCCCACCGCATCCCAGAAGCCGAGGTTCGCGCCGATGGTGATGGCGCCGCCCGAGGGCAGCCAGCCCAGGTGCACGGAGAACAGCACGATCATCATCAGGCCGACCCAGAATCCGGGCGCCGAATAGAGCACCAGCACCACCAGCGACATGGCCCGGTCCGGCCAGCGGCGGGCGAAGGCGGCCATCAGCGCGCCGCAGGCGATGCCCACCACCAGCGAGAGGGTGAAGGCACAGGCCATCAGCATCAGCGTATAGGGCAGCCGGGCCATGATGAGCTCGCCCACCGGCATGTTGTAGCGCGGCGAGAAGCCCAGGCTGAAATGCGCCAGGTGATTGAGATAGCTCAGGAGCTGGACCAGCACGGGCTGGTCGAGGCCGAACTGTTTGCGCAGCGCCGCCATGCTTTCCACGGTCGCGGAGCCGGATTCACCGGCGATCACGTCGGCGGCGTCGCCGGGAACCAGCTGCAGCAGCAGGAAATTGAGGATGACGATGCCGATCACGGTGGGCACCGCCTGGATCAGCGTGCGTCTGAGGCTTCTGCCGGTGCGGGAGAGCAGTCTCATGGGGCGGGGGTCCGATGGGCTGCGGCACCCGTGCGATGGGGGGATCGCACGGGTGCCGGCGCCGGGTTACTTGATCTCGACGTGCGCGAGGTTGCCCTCGACGCCATCGGCGGTGGTGACCAGGTCGTGGACCTTGGTGTTGTGCACGGTCAGGAATACCGGCTGCACCAGGTTGAGGTCGGGAATGTCGCGGCCGACGATCTCCTGGAACTTGCGGAACTGTTCCTTGCGCTTCACCGGATCATTCTCCACCGCGGCCTGCTCCAGTAGCTGGTCCACTTCCGGGTTGGAATAATGGGTGGAGTTGGAGAAGGGCACGCCCTTCACGAAGCTCTTCGACCAGTAGAGCCGCTGCACGCCCACGGTGGGATCGAACAGGTTGGAGGCGCCGTTCACCGTGAAATCGAAGTCGCGATCGGTATAGATGCGCTTGACGAAGGCGGAGATGTCCTGGGCCCGCAGGTCCACGGCGATGCCGATGCGCGACAGGCTGGCGCGGATGTATTCGGCGAGCCGGCGGCCTTCGGTGGTGATGGGGTTGTAGTCGAGGGTGACATGGAAGCGCGTCTTGCCCTCCTTGGGGGCATAGCCGGCTTCGTCCAGCAGCTTGTTGGCCGCCTTGATGTCATAGGTGTAGGGGCTTGGGGCCGGGTCGTGGAATGCCTTCAGCCCCGGGGCGATGGGCGACGAGGTGGGGATCGCCGCGCCATAATGGATGGTGTTGACGATCACCTTGCGGTCGAGCGCCCGGGCCACCGCCTCGCGGACCTTGTGGTCCTTGAAATAGGGGTTGTCGAGGTTGAACTCGAGCCGGGTGACGTTGGAGGAATAGGCCGCGCCCTTGGTCTCGAACTTGAGGTTCGGCAGCTTCTTGAGGCGCTCCAGGTCGGACAGGGCGACCGGCGTGCGATAGCCGAAATCCACGCCGCCGGATTCGAAGGCGATGGAGCGGGCGGCGGCATCGGGGATGAACTTCACCACCAACTGGTCGATCTTGGGGTCGGGCTTGCCCCAATAATCGTCGTTGCGCTCATAGGCGATGTAGTTGCCGCGCGACCATTCCTTGAACTTGAACGGGCCGGTGCCGATGGGGGCATTGCCGTTGGGGTTCGAGGCCGGATCGGTATTCTCGTAGATGTGCTTGGCGATGATCGGCGTCTCGGCGGCGGCGAAGGCCTTCAGAAGGTAAGGCGCCGGCTTCGACAGATGCAGCACCACCGTCTGCGGATCGGGGGTGTCGATGGAGGTGACGTTGGCGAAGGTGGTGCGGCCGCGCGGGTGCACCTTCTTCAAGAGGTTCAGAGAATAGGCGACGTCGTCGGCGGTGAACGGCTTGCCGTCGTGCCAGCGCACGCCGTCGCGCAGCTTGAAGGTATAGGTGAGGCCGTCGGGGCTCACCTCCCAGGCGATGGCCAGCTGCGGCTTGGGATTGAGGTTCTCGTCATATTCCAGCAGCCCCTCGGTGACCTTGGCGCTGACGCCGAGGGCGGTGGTGGCCACATTGGTGAGGGAGACCAGGGTCGGCGGCTCGGTGGCCATGACCATGGTGGCGGTCTCGGCGCGGGCCGTGCCGGAGAAGGCGGTGGTGGACAGGGCAGTGGCGCACAGGGCCAGCGCCGCCAGGGTCGTCTTCAGTCCCGTCTGTGTCCGGCTGCGGCCGGGCTGGCGCGCCTGCGCTCGAACCTCAATCGTCATCGTCGTGGACCCCTTCAATTCTGGAAGCTGGTGGACGCGGCGTCGCCTTCAGGTCTCTTGCTCGCTGCGTCCGGTCTCGTGGTGCTGGTTCCGTCGCGGTCTCGACTTGGTCCGCCGCGGTCTCGCCTCGGGTTGCGACTGCTGCGCGCCGAAGACCTTTCGGATTTGCTTATGGTTGGTCTCTCGCAATCCCAGGTTTCGGATGTCGCGGGCGACGATGAACACGCCGCCGGGTCGCGCGAAAGTGCTGAAACACAGCCCTTCCGATCATCACTTAAGCGCCCGCATGGCAGCGGCACAATTTAAAAGTCCGTGCCCAATTATGAAGACGATCTAATGAATTGACGGGAGTGGCGTCGCCTCTCCCCCGTCGGCCCCTGATTTTTCAGGCGGAAACGCGCCCGGCGCCGCCATGGACGCCAAATGCATTAGAGGCCCTAATGTTCCGGGTGGGGACAATTAAATTGTTGCTGAAATCGGCGTGGCGTAAGCGTCGTGAAGAGTTTGATTTCAACTTCTTTATCAGGGAGGGGGTCTCATGAGCCTCGCTGAGACGCGCGCCGAGGTCGTTTCCGGTGCCATTGAACGCATTAGGACTGCTGTTGTGAAGGGGCCGCTCGACCGCGCCATCGTCGCCGACATTCTGAAGGAAGTCCGCGGCCTGGCCGATCAGCGCGAGCTCTGGGGCAACGAGAGCTTTCCGTTGCCGGATGAAGAGGCCCGGCAGGCCCGCTATCTGATCCATGAGGATCCGGGCAAGACCCTGGTGCTCTATCTCAACGTGATGCTGCCGGGCCGGCGCATTCCGCCCCACAACCACACCACCTGGGCCTGCGTGGCGGGGATCGAGGGCGAGGAGCACAACTTCGTCTATCGCCGCCTCGACGACGGCTCGGTGCAAGGTCACGCGGAGCTGGAATTGTCGGATCTGGTGGTGGTCGGCCCCGATTCCGGCATCGGCCTGCTGCCCGACGACATCCACTCGGTGGAGATCCGCGGCGAGACGCCGATCCGGCATCTGCACATGTACGGGCGCGCCCTGGAGACGCTCACCGAGCGGCTCACCTTCGACCTCGAGGCGAAGACCTGCCGGCCCATGCCCATCGGCGTTCAGACCCGGCGTTGAGGGGGTCGTCATCATGAGTGATACGTCTATGGCCACATGGGCCCCGGAACTGCGCGTCGGCGCTCAGGAACTGAAGAGCTGGCTGCGCGATGGCGGCGAGATCGCCGTGCTCGACGTGCGCGAGCACGGCCGTTACGGTGAGGCGCACCTGTTCTTCGGCGTGACGGCGCCCTATAGCCGTCTGGAGCTGGATGCGCGCCGTCTGGTGCCGCGCCTGTCGACCCGGGTGGTGGTCTATGACGAGGGTGGCGCCGTCGGCAGCCAGCCGGCGGTGGCCGAGCGCGCCGCCCGCCGGCTGCGCGACATGGGCTATGGCGCGGTCTTCGTTCTCGACGGTGGCGCCGCCGGCTGGGCGGACGCCGGCTTCGGCCTGTTCGCCGGTGTGAATGTGCCGAGCAAGACCTTCGGCGAGCTGGCGGAACTGAGCTTCCACACGCCCCGTCTCTCGGCCCGCGATCTCGCGGCCAAGCTGGAGGCGCAGGCGGACCTGGTGGTGCTGGATGGCCGGCCGGTGGAAGAATATCGCAAGATGAGCATTCCCACCGCCACCTGCTGCCCCAACGGGGAGCTGGCGCTGCGGGCCGAACTGCTGGCGCCTGATCCCGCCACCACCATCGTCATCAATTGCGCCGGGCGCACCCGTTCCATCATCGGTGCGCAGAACCTCATCGACATGGGCATCGCCAATCCGGTGTTCGCCCTCGAGAACGGCACCCAGGGCTGGTATCTCGACGACCTGACCCTCGACCATGGCGCCGATCGGCTCTATCCGCCGCCGCCGCCTGAGGCCGCGCTGCCGGCCCTCCGGGCCCGCGCGCGGGCCTTTGCCGACCGCTGGGCCGTGCCGTTCGTCTGTGCGGCGGAGCTGGAGCGGTTCCGCGAGGACCACGACCGGACCACCTATCTGTTCGACGTGCGCACCCCCGAGGAGTACGCCGCCGGCAGCCTGCCGGGCGCGGTCAATGCGCCGGGTGGCCAACTGGTGCAGGCGACCGATCAATATGCCGCCACCCGCGGCGCCCGCATGGTGCTGTTCGACGGCGAGGGCGTGCGCGCGCCGGTGATTGCCGCCCGCATGCGGCAGATGGGCTGGGATGCCCAGGTGCTGGAAGAGGGCGTCGCCGCGCCCCTCGCGCCCGGTGCGGACAGCGCCCGAGACGTGGCGCCGGCGTTGGCCCTGCAGCCGTTGGAAGCGGTTTCGGTAGAGGCCCTGGCCGCCCTGCCGCCCGGTGCGCAGCTGGTGGACATCCGTGGCAGCATGGCCTATCGCGCCGGCCACCTCACCGGAGCGGTGTGGAGCCTCCGCCCGCTGCTGGTCACCCTGCCGCTGTCGAGCGGGGCGCCGGTGGTGCTGGTCGCCGAGCGCACCGAGCTGGCGCAACTCGCCGCCCGCGAGCTGCTGGAGCGGGGCTTCAGCGATGTGCGCGTTCACCTGGGCACGCCGGCCGCCTGGCGCGAGGCCGGGCTGGAGGTGGTGGCGACCCCCGACCTGCCGGCGGACGAGGCGTGCATCGACTTCCTGTTCTTCGTGCACGATCGCCACAGTGGCAACAAGGCCGCGGCCCGCCAGTATCTCGCCTGGGAGACCAATCTCCTGGCGCAGATCGACGGCGACGAGCGGGCCAGCTACCGCATCTGACGGTTGCCGCATTTGTAAACGGGGCTTGGCCCCGCGGCTGAAACGCCCGGTGCGCGGATCGCGCGCCGGGCGGTCGCGTTTTCAAGGGGCATGTGTCGGCTGGGGGCTTAGTCCCGGGCGTAGGCGTCCTCGATGCGGACGATGTCGTCCTCGCCGGTGTAGCTGCCCACCTGCACCTCGATCAGCTCCAGATCGATCTTGCCCGGATTGCGCAGCCGATGGGTGCAGCCGATGGGCAGGTAGATGGATTCGTTTTCGTGCAGGAAGGTCACCTGCCCATCCACGCTGGCCTCCGCGGTGCCTGACACCACCACCCAATGTTCGGCGCGGTGGAAGTGGCGCTGCAGGCTGAGCAGGCCGCCGGGCTTGACGTTGATGCGCTTCACCTGAAAGCGCGGGCCCATGTCGATGCGCTGATACCAGCCCCAGGGCCGGTACACGCGCAGGTGCTCGCGGGCCTCGCGCCGCTCCGCCTGTTTCAGGCTTTCCACCAGCCCTTTCACCTGGCCTGCCGCCGCCTTGCTGGCCACCAGCACCGCGTCGAGGGTGGTCACCACCACCACGTCGTCGAGGCCGATCACGGTGGTGAGAATGTCCTCGCTGCGCACCAGGGAGCCGCGGCTGTCGAGGGTGACCACATTGCCTTCGAGCACGTTGCCGTCGTCATCCTTCGCCTTCAGGGCGTGGATGGCGTCCCAGGCGCCCACGTCCGACCAGTCGAAGCGGGCGGTGAGCACGCCGGCATGGGTGGTGTGCTCCATCACCGCATAGTCGATGGAGATGCGCGGGATCTGGCTGAAACCATCGCCATCGAGGCGCAGGAAGTCGAGGTCCTCGCGGGCTCCGTCCAGGGCGGCGCGGGCGCCCGCCAGCACCGCCGGGGCCAGCGTGGCGAGCTCCTCGATCATGGCGCCGGCGGCGAACACGAAGTTGCCGCTGTTCCACAGGAAGCCCTGGGCGCAGTAGGCGGCGGCCGTCTCGGCGTCGGGCTTTTCCACGAACCGCTGGAGACGATAGGCGCCGGGCGCCGCCAGCGCCGCGCCGGGGGCGATATAGCCATAGGCGGTGGAAGGGTGGGTGGGGGCGATGCCCAGGGTCATGATGAGGCCCTCGGCGGCGATGCGTGCGGCAGCGGCGCAATCCTCGCGAAAGGCACCGGTATTCTGCACCGCGTGGTCGGCGGCCAGGCTCACGCACACGGCATCGGCATCGCGGCGCTGGGCGAGCAGGGCGCCGACGGCCACGGCGGCGGCGGAATCGCGTCGCTCGGGCTCCAGCACGATGTCGCCGGCGATGCCGATGGCCTGCATCTGTTCGGCGACGACGAAGCGGAACTCATGGTTGGTGACGACGATGGGCGCACCGAAGCGCGGGTCGCGGATCCGCAGGAGGGTGGCCTGGAAGGTGGAGAGGCCGTCATCGAGGATCTCGATGAACTGCTTCGGCATGGTTTCGCGCGACATGGGCCACAGGCGCGTTCCCGAGCCCCCGGCCATGATGATGGGCACGATCTCACTTCTGGCCATGTGACTTCTGCCCGGACCTTTTCATGTTGCGTCCACATCCTCCGGCCACCGGTGCCGCCGTCCCATCGCCGCCGTCCCAGCGGTGCGGGCGGACTCGCCGCACGGGCGCGGACAGGAGTGTTTCACCCCGCGATCCCTGTTGTTTGGTCGCTTTTGCCGGCAGGGTCAACCGCTCCGCGGCGCTGCGTCAGGTCGCCTGAGAGAGTGGCGCCGCCCGTCACGGAACGCCGAGACTGGCACCCATTGGAGCGCCGGCCGGCTCCCACGTGCGGTTGTGTCGCGTCGTCGCGATCGCGAGGGGCGTGTGGGGTGGCAGCTGTGCCCCCGGCGCAGGGGTGAAGGGCTGCCATGCGATGGAAGCAGAGCGGCTCCGCATCGCCTGTGTCGGCCTGTTCAACGCGGGCGCAATAATCTATCTGAATGGCCAATCAACCTGCGCCATGTGGCGTGTCTGCCCCCACCAGAGCGACCGAAAATTGCCGTATCTTCGGATCGGATGGCGCTCCGCCGGCCGACGCCCGCCGAGCACGGATCTTTTGAGTCCTGGAACCCACATCATGTCCTCGACAGCCACCTTTGAGACCGCGGCCGTGGCGCCGGCGGTCAATTCCCCCGCCCGGGTCATCCTCGCCAGCCTGATCGGCACCACCATCGAGTTCTACGACTTCTACGTCTATGCCACGGCGGCGGTGCTGGTGTTCCCGCATCTCTTCTTCCCGTCCGGCAACGAGACCACGGCGCTGCTGGCATCGTTCGCGGTGTTCGGCGCGGCCATGGTGGCGCGGCCGCTGGGCGCGGTGTTCTTCGGCCACCTGGGCGACAAGCGCGGCCGCAAGATCACCCTGGTGGGCGCCCTGCTCACCATGGGCATCGCCACCTTCCTCATCGGTTTCCTGCCCACCTATGAGACGGTGGGTTGGCTGGCGCCGGGCCTTCTGGTGGTCCTGCGCCTCGCCCAGGGTTTCGCCCTCGGCGGCGAGTGGAGCGGGGCGGCGCTGGTGGCCACCGAGAACGCGCCCGAGGGCAAGCGCGCCATCTACGGCACCTTCCCGCAGCTGGGCGCGCCCATCGGCTTCATCATTGCCAACGGCCTGTTCCTCGTCATCGCGGCGCTGATGCCCTCGAGCGATCCCTCGCGCCCATCCGATGCGTTCCTGGCCTGGGGCTGGCGGGTGCCGTTCCTGTTCTCGGCGGTGATGGTGATCGTCGGCCTGTGGGTGCGCATGAACCTGGTGGAGAGCGCCGTTTTCTCCAAGACCGTGGAGGACGGCCGGGTCCACAAGCTGCCGCTGGTGGCGGCGGTGCAGACTTATTGGCGCGAGCTGATCCTCGGCACCTTCTACATGCTCGCCACCTATGTGCTGTTCTACCTGATGACCACCTATTCCCTGAGCTATGGCCGCGCCGCCACCACCGCCGCGCTGCCCGGGCTCGGCTATGACTACCGCACCTTCGTGTTGATGATGATGGCGGGCGTGGTGTTCTTCGGCATCTTCACCCTCGCCTCGGGTCCCTGGGCCGATCGCTGGGGGCGCCGGCGCACCCTCATCTGGATCACCCTCGCCATCGCCCTCTTTGGCCTCACCTGGGTGCCCCTGCTGGCCGCCGGCAATGTGGGCGTGATGGCCTGGCTGATCATCGGTTTCACCCTGATGGGCATGACCTTCGGCCCCATGGGCGCGCTGCTGCCCGAGCTGTTCCCCGCCAACGTGCGCTATACCGGCTCGGGCATCGCCTACAACGTCTCCTCCATCCTCGGCGCGGCGGTGGCTCCGTTCATCGCGGTGGCGCTGTGGGCCTATGGCGCGGGCAGCCCGTTCTGGGTCGGCATCTACCTGACCGCCATGGCGGTGCTCACCCTCATCGCCCTGCTGCTGGGCAAGGAAACCCGCGACGTGGACATCACCGCCTGACGCAAGATCAGGGAAACGTCCAAAGCGAGCGAAAGGCCGGCGCGGGGAACCGCGCCGGCCTTTCGCTCGTTGGGAGCCGTTACTCCGCCGGCGCGTCGCAGAAGGCCTTGGCGGTGGGGGTCCACTGGCCGACGCCGGCCGCCACCAGATTTTTCATCACCCGGCACACATAGCGGTGCTGGCCGACGGTGTTCTTGGGGCCGGCATTGTAGCGGGCCACCGCCATGGTCCAGCTGCCCTCGCGCTTGCGCAGCTGCTGCAGGAAGCGCGCCGCCTGCTCCACGTTGAGGCGGGGGTCGAACATCTCCTCCAGCGTGTTGAACTCTTCCTTGTGCCAGTAATAATTCACCTGCATGCAGCCGATATCGATGAGGTTGACGCCCCGCCCATGGGCCTCGCGGAAGAGTTTCAGCGCGTCCGGAAGGTTGGAGGAGATGTAGTCCTTGCCCTCGATATAGAGGGTATAGGGCTGCAGCGAGCCCTTGTAGCCGCTCTCCGTGAGGCCGACCGCATAGAGGATCGGCAGGGGGATGTCGTATTTCTTCGCTGCGCGCGCCAGCTCGCGCTCGCAGATGTCCGTGGGGCCGCCGGCCGGGGCGGCGGCGAGCGGCGCCGCCATCATGACCAGCATGGGCAGGCTAAGGACGGCGCGCAGGGTCTTCATCGGCAGGATCCTGATGGGGTTGGTCCTGAGGCGGCGGATCGCGGGGGTCACGCCGACGTCCGTTGTCGTCCGGGCTCTGGTCGGCGGCACTCTGGTCGTTCGCGCGCGGTGGCTCGAAGCCAGGCGGCTCGAAGCGCGGTGGCTCCGGGACGAAGCCGGCCGTGCCAAAGCGGCCGAGGCTGGGGCCGGTCTCCAGTTGCAGGTCGTTGAGCTCCAGGCCCTGGTCGGCCATCAGGCGGGCGAGGTGACCCCGGTCCTGCTCCAGCATCCGGGCGGTTTCCGGCAGGCTGGCGCGGATGCGCACGTCGAGCCCGCCGGCGGTGAGCCGCAGGCGGATCACCACGCGGCCGAGGCTTTCCGGCGACAGCGCCATCTCCAGCACCCGCACCGGTCCGCGCATCTGAGCGCCATCGTTGGCATCCGCCGGCCGGCCGGCCTGCAGGCGTCGCGCTTCCTGGGTGATCGCCGCGCCCACCTGAGCGAGGCTGACCTGAGGCAGAGCGGGCGCCGGGGTCGCCCCCAGCCATGCCCCCATCGGGGCGGGTGACGCGGCGGTTGAGGTGGACGGCGGCTCGACGTCGGCGCGGGGGGCTGGCGTCGGGTGGCGCGGTTCGGGGGCGTCGATGGCGATGTCGGAGGTGTCCGGTCTGTCGCTGGTCGCCGGCTCCGGGATGGACACGCCGGCGGGGCGGCCCGGCGTCACCGGTGCGAAATGGGTCTCGCGATGGAGAACGGTGGCCCGGACTGCGGTGCCGGAGTGGCCCGTCGGTGCCTCCCCCGGCCGAGCTTCGGCGGAGGGGGAATGTGGCAGATCCGGCACGGCGAGCGCCGGCTCTGTCCGGGCCGCAGCGGGGCGCATGCCGGCCAGGGGCACCGCCAGGGACGCCGCCAGGGGCACAGTCAGCGCTGGCGGCGCCGCGCCGGGCACGGCGGTGGCGGATGCCGGCTCCTCGGACGGTTGAGGGTCTGGCGCACGATGCGGCCGCTGGGCGCGGCCGGCGCAGGAGGCGGACGGCGCGGGAGCCCCCTGCGATCCAAGGATTTGCGCGGGGGCCGGCGACGGGGAGGCCTGCGCGGGGGCTGCCGCCTGCTGCGTCCGTGTCGGCCGAGGCATGGCGTCCTTCGGGCCCGCGTTCCGCACGGGTGCCTCCGGTTCAGCCGCCGCCTGTCCATCCGGCGCCTGTCCATGCGGCGTCGGCACGCGCGCGTCCTGCGTTTTTGGCGCGCGCTCTGCGGCCTCCGGTCCATCCCCCGCCGGGGCTCCGCTCACCTCTCCCGGTGTCCCGGATGCGGGGGGGAGAGGGCACTGGGGATCGTCGTCGCCGCTGGCGCTGCGCCAGCGCGAGAGCAACTCTCCAAGGGCAGTTTCCGTGCTGCGGGGCGCGGTCCCGTCGGCGGGCGGTGTCACGGGGGCGGGCTGCTGCGGTGGCGCCGTGGCGGGGGTCCGGTCGAGGTCCGACATCAGGGCGGCGAAGGCGGTGTCGTGGGTCTGCGGGTCGATGGTGCGCGCCGGTCCCCCGGCATCGGCACGCGGGGAGGCGTGCGGGCAATCCGGGGTTTTCATCGCGGGGCATCCTTTAGCAAAGTATCGATCTTGCTCAGGGTGTCCTGAGCCTTCAGCACCACCGCCGAGGGTTTGGCCTCGGTACCGGCATCACCGGGCGGGGGGCCGGCGGCGGGTTCCGGTCGCGGCGCCGCGGCGATGCTGGCCCGCGCGGCCGGCACCGGAGGTTGATCGGCCTGCCGCACCAGGTCGGCGGCGGAGAGGGCGGCATCCATCAGCGCCACGTCGGACGGGTCGAGGCGATCGCGATCCACGGTGCGCAGGGCCTGGGTGGCGGCCTGGAACTGATCCACCGTCACCGCCTCGGCCGCGCCGAGATAGAGCTGCGCCCGCTCGGCGTCGCGGCTGGCCGGTGGGGCGAGCGTCAGCGCCCGTCGGGCGCTGCCCGCCGCCAGCCGGGTCTTGCCCTCCACCAGGGCGGCGCGCGCCACCAACAGGTAGACATCGCGCCGGCCGTCCTCCTCCATGGCGGCCAGCAACTGGTCGAGCCGCTCCAGGCCATCGGGCGCGGCGAGGAAGGCCATGCGGGTCAGGGCGCTGGCGAAGCGCTGCCGGAAGTTTCCGGCATAAGCGGAGTGCCGGAAGCGGAACAGATACTGGTCCGACAGGCGGGTGAAGCGCTCGGTGTCGTTGGCCTGGGCCGCCACCAGGATCTGCCGGCGCAACGCCGCCTCCTCCACCAGGGTGCCGGGCAGCAGCAGCCGCGAAAGATTCAGCAGCTGGGCCGCGCGCTGAGGATCCTTGCGCACCACCAGCGCCGCCTGCGCCAGGGCGATCTGGCCGCCGAGCGGATTGGGCAGCTTGCGGGCGTCCACCTCTCCCAGCTGGCCGAGGGCCGGTTCCTCGCGCCCCTCCACATAGAGCAGGGCGCCCAGCAGCAGCTTTTCGTCGATGGCCGGCTTCGGCTCGCGGGTGACGATGTCCCGCAGCACCGCCGGGGTGCCGCCGCTCAGCGCGTAGATCACCAGGGCGCGCGCATTGGCAGGGTCCTGCCACACGCCGGCATCGGCGCTGGCGAAGGCGCGGTCGATGTCGCGGATCAAGGTGCGCTGGGTGACGATGCCATCCACGTCGCCGCCGGCGATGCGGTCCTGCAGCCGCTGCAGCCGGCGCACCAGCTCCATCGGCGCCACCGCCCCGGCGGCCGAAGGGACGGCTGTTGCCGGATGCGGGTGCGCTTCTGGCGCAGCGGCGGGTGCATGATCATGGGCCTCGGCCGCCGGCGCGGACGATGGGGGCGCCTCGGCCGTGGCGGTTGGGGGTGTGCCCGGGGCGGCCTGCGGCTCGGCGACAGCCTCGGTCCGCGGTCCACCCGGGTCCGAGGGCAGGGTGTCCGTCTGGGTGACTGCCAGGTTGTCGGCCCGGGTGTCGGCTGGGGTGTCGGTCGGCGTATCGGCATGGGCTTCCGGTCCGGCGGCCACAGCTGCCGGCACCGGCGCCACGACCGGCGTGGTGATGCTGGTGCTGGCCACTGGCGCGGTGTTGGCAGGGGGCGCCGGAGAGGCGGCCGGTGGGGAGGCCAGGCGCGGCGGCTCCGCAGCGGTCGCGCTGGTGGGGCGCGACGGGCCGGGAGGGCGTGGGGGCGGCAGCGGCGCGGTGGGGCCGAGGGCCGCGCGCGCCGGCGTCGGGGTGTCGTCTCGGGCTGTGGCCGGGGGCGCCGGTTCGGTGGCCCGAGCGGTGGTCTGCGGCGGAATGGCGGGCCGCCGTGGCGGCAGCGGCACGGCAGCCGGCAGGCGCGGCGGCGCCGGCCGGGCCTGGGGCGCGGGGCGGGCCTGGGGCGCGGGGGCTGTCGTGGGGGGGGGG
>NZ_JACBFS010000006.1 GCF_022138605.1 Xanthobacter sp. NM-25 | reverse complement strand
GCGCGGCGCCCCGCCATTGCGCCCGGAGCGCTCCAGCAGCGCGCGGCCACGCTCCGCGATGGAGGTGAGCAGGTCGCCGAAAAAGGAGGTGTTCGCACTCATCTCGTCGCCTCTGGTGCCGTCCGCCGACCTTCGACTTTCGGATTGGCACGATACTGAAGCGCGAGGTGCATGCGCTGTCAACAATCAAGTATGCAAGATTTTTCAGCTTGCATTTTTAAGGCGGCTCGCATTGCTATGGGGCACAGCCTTTGGGGCATGGTTCCGGGGGCGGAGGGTCCTCGGGCGGCGGGAGGTGTAGCGTGCGGGGCGAGCAGACTCCCAAGCTCAGGGAAGCGCTGGAAGATGACATCATCTCCGGCCGATTCCGCCCGGGGCAGCGGCTGGACGAGGCCAGTCTCGCCGAGCGCTTCGGCGTGTCGCGCACGCCCATCCGCGAGGCGCTGAACCAGCTGTCCGCATCGGGCCTGGTCGAGATCAAGCCGCGCCGGGGCGCCTTCGTGCTGCTGCTGGGGCCGCGCGAGCTGATGGAATCCTTCGAGCTGATGGCGGAGCTGGAAGCCGCCTGCGCGCGCCTCGCCGCCCAGCGCATGGGCACGGCCGACCGCAAGGCCATCACGGCCGCCCACGCCGACTGTGAAGCGGCGGCCGCGGCCGGTGACGACAGTGCCTATTACGAGGCCAACACCCGCTTCCACGGGGCCATCTATGCCGCAACCGGCAACCGGGTGCTGGCGGCGGAAACGGCGCGCCTGCAACGGGCGCTCCAACCCTATCGGCGCCTCCAGCTGAAGGTGCCGCGGCGCATGGAGTCCTCATTCTCCGAGCACGGCGGCATCCTGGAGGCGCTGCTGACGGGCGATGGCGCGGCCGCCGAGCAGCGGCTGCGCGATCACGTGCTGATCCAGGGCGAGCGCTTCATGTCGCTGCTGGCGGTGCTGCAGGCGGAAACCGAGGGTCTCGACCGCGCCGGCTGATCGTCGCCCGGGTCGCATCCGGGCGGGCCCCCGCGCGCCGCTGGACGCCGGGCCGCACCCGGCGTCCAGCAACGGGCCGCTCAGGCTTCGCCGAGCAGCATCAGGGCGTTGCGGGCGCCGATCTCGTCGCGCTCCGCCGGGCTCAGCCCCTCCACCGCCGCCAGGCTGTCGAGGGGGGTCTCGTCGCCCATGTCGAACGGCGCATCGGTGCCGAGGCACACGTGGCCGGCGCCCACCACATCCACCAGGTAGCGCAGCGCCTGCGCATCGAACACGACGGTGTCGAAATAGAGCGAGCGCAGCAGTTCCTTGGGCGAGGTGGTGGTGGCCACGCGCGGCTCCTCGCGCACCTTCTGGCCGTGCACCAGGCGGCCAATCTGGTAGGGCAGATAGCCGCCGCCGTGGGCCGCCAGCATCTTCAGGCCCTTGAGCTCATCGAGCGCGCCGGAAAAGATGAGATTGGCGATGGCCACCGTGGTGTCGAACGGATTGCCGGCGAGATTGGTGAGGTAATAGTCCTCCAGCCCCGCCTTCGAGCCCACATAATAGGGGTGGATGAACACCAGGACGTCGAGGTCCCGCGCCCGGCGCAGGAACGGGCGGAAGCGGGGATCGGCCAGCTGCACGCCCTCGATGGTGGTGCCGATCTCCACCGCCTTGAAGCCATGCTCGCGCACCGCCCGTTCCAGCTCGGCGATGGCCAGCTCGGGGTGCTGCATGGGCACGCTCGCCATGCCGCGCAGCCGGTCCGGCGCCGCCGCCACGAATTCGGCGATGCCGTCGTTCACCAGCCGCGCCGCGCGGGCCGCCAGCTCCACGCTCGCCCAGTAATAGAACATGGGCGGCGCGGTGCAGACCACCGACATGTCGAGGCCCTTGCGGTCCATGGCGGCGAGCTTGGCCGCCGGGTCCACGAACTCGTCGAACAGCGGGTAGACATAGCCCTGCTGATGGCGCATCCGGCGGTTGCCGTCGGCGCCCTCCACCTGGGCGGCGAACCCCTCCGTGTCGGCCTCGATCGCCGCCACGATGCTGCGGGGAATGGCGTGGCTGTGCAGGTCGATACGCATGCTCACGAATACCTCTTCTCGACATTGTCATCGGCGTACCAGTCGAACGGCGCGTCGGTGAGGTTGACGATGACGTTCTGGATCTGGGTGTATTCCTCGTAGGCCACGCGGCCGTTCTCCCGGCCGATGCCGCTCATCTTGAAGCCGCCCCAGGGCGAGGCCGGATCGATGCGGTGGTGGTCGTTGATCCAGACGATGCCCGCCTCCAGCCGGTGGGTGACGCGATGGGCGCGGGCGAGATCGCGGGTCCACACCGACATGGCGAGGCCGAATTCGGTGCCGTTGGCGAGGGCCACCGCCTCCTCCTCGGTCTCGAACGGCAGCACGCACACCACCGGCCCGAAGATCTCCTCCTGGGCGATGCGCATGGTGTTGGTGACGTCGGTGAAGATGGTGGGCCGATAGAAGAAGCCGCAGTCGAACGCGGGGCCTTCCGGCCGCGCCCCGCCGGTGGCGAGGGTGGCCCCTTCCTCCAGGCCGATCCGCACATAGTGCTCGGTCAGGTCGCGCTGGCGGGCCGAGACCAGCGGCCCCATCTGGGTGGCGGGGTCCTGCGGATCGCCGATGCGGATAGCCTCGGCGCGGGCCACCAGGCGTGTCACCACCGCATCATGGATGGAGCGGTGCACCAGCAGACGGGCGCCCTGCACGCAGGTCTGGCCAGTGGCGATGAAGGAGGCGAACAGAGCGGCGGACACCGCCCGGTCCACATCGGTATCGGGGAACACGATCACCGAGGCCTTGCCACCCAGCTCCGCCGCCACCCGGGTGAGGTTGCGGCCGGCCAGGGCGGCCACCTCCTGCCCGGTCTTGGTGCCGCCGGTGAGGTCGATCTTGCGCACCGCCGGATGGGTGGTGAGGGCCAGGCCCGCGGTGGCGCCGAAGCCCGGCACCACGTTGTACACCCCATCGGGAACGCCGGCTTCCTTGAACACCTCCGCCAGCAGCAGCGGGGTGATGGGGGCCAGCTCCGAGGGCTTCACCACCATGGTGTTGCCCGCCGCCATGGAGGGCGCCACCTTCTTGGTGAGGATCAGCAGCGGGTGGTTCCAGGGCGTCACATGCCCCACCACCCCCAGCGGCACCCGGCGGGTGTAGTTGAGATAGCCGGCGCCGAACGGGGGCACCGTGTCCTCATGGGTGCGGGCGAGGGCGCCGAAATAGGAATACCATTCCGGCAGGCGGGCGAGCTGGGCGGTCATCTCGCGGCGCGGTCGGCCGATCTGGTCCACCTCGATGCCGACGATCTCGGGCAGCCGGCGGGCCAGGATCTCCGCCGCCTTATGCATGATGTCGCCACGGGCCGCGCCGGACAGGCCCGACCAGATGGGAAACGCGGCTTCCGCCGCCGCCACCGCGCGGTCGATGTCGGCCTTGTCGCCCTCGGCGACGCGCCCCACCAGGGCGCCGTTCTTGGGATTGCGGACCTCCAGCACGCGGCCGGAAAGGGCGGGGGTGAACTGTCCGCCGATATAGAGGCCGAGGGGCTCGGCGCCAGCGGTTGAGATCATGATGCGCTCCTGTCGTTTCACCGTCGCGGCGCCGCTCACAGCGGCTTCTGCGCGGCTTCCGTCATGATGTTGACCACCGCGCTGCGGCCCGACCGCACCGCCGCCAGCGCCTCCTGCAGGGCTGGCTCCACGTCGTCCATGCGGGTCACCCGGCGTCCGAAGGCGCCACAGGCCTCGGCGAGGGTCTCGAAGGCCGGTGACTGGGGCAGCAGGCTGCCCACGTGGCCGAAGGTGTCCTGGGCGCCGCCGGCGAAGTCATGCCGTGTCGCCAGCACCACCGAGTTGTAGCTCTCGTTGTTGAGGATGATGATCAGCAGCGGCAGGCCATTCTCCCGCGCCGCCCAGAGGGCCGGCGTGGGGGCGCCGAACATGAAGGCGCCGTCGCCCACCACGCTCACCACCAGCCGCTCCGGATCGCCGAGTCGGGCACCGAGCGAGGCCCCCAGCGCCCAGCCGAGATACGAGCCGCCATTGCGGTAGTAGCCGCCTTCGGCATTGGGCTCGAAGCCATAGGCGAAGGGATTGCCGGAGGTTACCGCCTCCTCGATCACCATGGCCTCGGGGGCAAGGCGCGACAGGATGGCGCCCACTTCCATGGGCGAGATGGCGCCGCCGGCCAGGGCCGCGGCGCGGCGGCGGGCGCGCTCCGCCATCATGGTCGCGTGGCGGGCCGCCAGGGCGGCGCGGCGGGGGGCGATGCGCGGGTCGTCGCTGCGGGCGCGGGCGGCGGTGAGCAGCGCCTCGATGGCGGCCGGCACATGGACCGCATGCACCGCATCGGTGGGAAAGCCCCAGGTGGTCCAGCGCTGCTGGATGGGGTCGTTGCCCATGTGGATGAGGCGCACGTCGTCCCGCAGCTTGAGGTCGGCGGGCACGAACGGCACATCATGATCGATGATCAGCACCACGTCGGCGTCCACCACCTGCTGCTCCGGATTGAAGCCGAGGTGCTGGGGGTGATCGAGGGGCGCGTTGAAGCGGCCGCGATACTCGCTGATGCCGCTGCCGGTGCGTTCCGCCAGCTCCACGAAGGCGGCGCGGGTGGCCGGGGTGCGGCCGGCGTAAGCGGTGAGCAGCAGGGGAAATTCGGCCGCGAGCAGCGCCTCGACGATGGCCTCGGCCTCGGCGGCGGACAAGGTGCCCTGCGGCACCGCGCGGATGCGCTGCGGCCCCATGAGGCCGGAGGCCTCCACCTCGCTCATGAGGGTTTCGCGCGGGAAGGCGAGATAGACCGGGCCGGGCGGCTCGCTGTTGGCGATCTGGAAGGCGCGGTCCACCGCCGGGCCGACGGCCGCCGGCAGGGACACGGTCTGCGTCCACTTGGTGTAGTTGCGCACCAGCGCGTGCTGGTCCGGCACGTCCTGGTGCCAGTTGATGAATTTGGAGCGCCCCCCGGGCACGGCGGAATCGAGCGCCGACGGCGACATGCCGGCGCACAGGATGAGCGGGATCTGCGAGGCGCGGGCGTCGTTGAGGGCGCCGGCGGCATTGGCGGTGCCCACGTCCACGTGGACCAGCGCCACCTGCGCCCGCCCGGTGGTGAGGTAGGCGCCCTGGGCGGCGGTGCAGGCGATCACCTCATGGGGGCAGGTGACGAGCCGGGGCAGCTTGACCTGTTCATGGGTGAGGCGGGCATAGGCCTCCTGCAGCGCCGGTGTGTCCGTGCCGGGATTGATGAAGATGGCGTCCACATCGTGGAGCGCCAAGCCGCGCAGAAACCACTCGGCCACTGTCGCCATGATCGGTCCTCTTGTCCGTCGTGTCCGCTTGCGCGGAGCCGGAGGAGGGAGGCGCGGGCCCGCCGCGTCTCCCGGGGTTTCGGGGCGGGGCGCCTACTTGAGGTTCGGCGGCTGGTAGCCCTGCTGCAGGGAGAAATCGACCGCGGCCTTGAGGTCGATGGGCTTGGAGATGATCTTCCACTTGAGAAGATCGTCCTCGGTCAGCTTGAGGAAGCTCTCGGGCACGGTGCTGTGGTCCCAGCCGGCCTTGGCATAGCCGAGCATGGCCGCCTCCACCGAGGTCTTGGCCCGCTGCGCCAGCACCGCCGCCGCCTTGTCGGGATCGGTGCGGATGATGTTGAGCGCGGCCAGATGCGCCCACACCACCTTCTTGGCTTCCTCGGGGTGGGCCTTGATGAAGTTCTCGTTCAGCACCAGGGCGTTGCGGTAGATCTCGCCATTCGCGAACACCTCCCGCCAGTCCCACAGCAGCTTGGCCTGGCCCTTGGCCACCATCTGCGAGGCATAGGGCTCGTAGACGTAATAGGCGTCGATATCGGCGCGATCGAGGGCGATGCCCGCCTCGGGCGGGGGCACCTGGATGAAGCGCACCGCCTTGGGGTCGATGCCGTGGGCGGGCAGGATGTGTTCGGCGGCCAGCAGGTGCATGGTGTCCATCTGGCGGACGATGCCGAACTTGGTGATGTCCTTGGCAGAGCCGAGGTCCTTGCGCGCCACCACGGTGGCGGAGCCGTAGGACGAGGCGGCGGCGATGACGATGGGCAGGCCGCGCGCGCGGTAGGTCAGCGCCGTGGCGATCTGGGTATAGGCGGCGTCCCAGTCACCGGTCTGCAGCACCTGGCTCACCCGCTGGGAGGAGCCGCTGTCGAAGATGGGATCGAGCCCATAGGCGGCCCAGATGCCGAGCTCCTGGTCGAGGAACGGCATCAGATGGTCCCAGCCGGGGTAGCCGGCGAAGATCCGCGGGCGGTAGGCGTCCGCCGCCTGCGCGGTGGCCACGCCACCGGCGAGGGCGACCACAGCGGCGACCGCCGCGGCGAGGACGCTGCGGCGTCCCACGCCTGTTTTCTTCACGTGCTGTTCGCTCACGTGCATGTCGGTTCTCCACTGGAGGGTTGGAAGGGCGTTGCTTTTGCTTTTGGAGAGGGATCCCAGACCAGGAGGCGGCGCGCTAATCAGCCCGCCGCATGCCCCAGCGGCCGATGGTGCGGCGTTCCAGCCAGTCGAAGAACACGGTTTCCACCAGCAGGCCCACCACGCCGATGATGACCATGCCGCCGATCACCAGATCCGGCCGCAGCTGCCAGCGGGCGTTGTCGATCATGAAGCCGAGGCCGTCGGTGGCGGCCAGGATCTCGGCGGAGATGATGACCCGCCAGCCGGTGCCGTAGCCGAGCCGCAGGCCGGTGAGGATGAACGGCATGGCCGCCGGCACCACCACCCGCCGGAAGGCGCGCGCGGGCTTGGTGCCGAACACCTTGATGACGCGCAGATACTGCTCGTCGATGGCGCTCACCCCGGCCGCCGTATTGACGATGATGGGGAACACGGCGGTGATGAAGATGGCGAAGATGATGGACTTGAAGCCGAGGCCGAACCACAGGATGGCCAGCGGCACCCAGGCCACGCCGGGGATGGGATAGATCAGCCGGATGGTGGTCTGCAGCGCGCTCTGCGCCCAGCGCGACCAGCCGAGCCACAGGCCCAGCGGCAAGCCGATGACCACCGAGGCGATGTAGCCCACCAGTTGCCGCTCCAGGCTCTGGCTCACGTTCCAGACGAGGTTGCCGTCGAGGAACGCATCCTGAAGCGCCGCCATCACCGCCCCGGGGGTGGGCAGCAGGTGGCTGGGATAAAGGCCGCTGGAGGCGGCCAGGTGCCAGATCAGCACCAGCACCACCAGGAAGGCATAGCCGGCGGCGGCATGGGCGAAGCGCAGGCTGCGGGGGCCGCGCAGGCGATCCATGATGCTGCGCGGCGCGGCGCCGCTGGACGTGGTGGGGGCGGTGGCCTCAGTGCCCGGCATGGTCTCTGGCCTTCTGTGCCGCTGTGCGCGCGGGCGCGGTCTCGTCGTCCCGCCCGAGGATATCCGCCAGGCCGCGATAGGCCTCGTGGTGGCCGATGCCCATCTCCTCGCTGAGCGCGGCGCGGACCGTGCTCACCAGTTCCAGGTAGCGCGGCGAGGTCACATCACGGGGCCGGGGCAGGTCGGTCTCCACCACCAGCTTCATGCGGCCGGGGCGGGAGGTCATGACGACGATGCGGTCCGCCAGTTGCACCGCCTCGTCGATATTGTGGGTGACGAACAGCACGGTCTTGCCCAGCGCTTCCCAGATGGACAGGAGCTCGTCCTGCAGCTGGGCGCGGGTGAAGGCATCGAGGGCGGCGAAGGGTTCATCCATCAGCAGCACCCGCGGGTTGACCGCCAAAGCGCGGGCGATGGAGACCCGTTGGCGCATGCCGCCGGACAATTGCTTGGGGTAGGAGCGGGCGAACTTGTCGAGCCCCATCACCTTGAGGATGGCGTGGGCGCGCGCCAGCCGCTCGGCCACCGCCCAGCCCTGGGATTCAAGCCCGAACGCCACGTTCTCGGCT
Source organism: Xanthobacter sp. NM-25 (assembly GCF_022138605.1). Lineage (GTDB taxonomy): Bacteria > Pseudomonadota > Alphaproteobacteria > Rhizobiales > Xanthobacteraceae > Xanthobacter. The sequence goes on along the minus strand of NZ_JACBFS010000006.1, from coordinate 298,471 downwards.
ACGCTCATCCAGGGGAACAGCGCATAATCCTGGAACACATAGGCCCGCTCGGGTCCCGGCCCGGTGACGCGGCGGCCATCCACCAGCACCTCGCCACTGGTCTGCTTCAGCAGGCCGGCGACGATGTTGAGCGCCGTGGTTTTGCCGCAGCCGGAGGGGCCGAGCAGACAGATGAATTCGCCGGAGCGGATATCAAGGGAGAAATCCTGAAGGGCAACGACGTGGCCATTGCCTGCAGGGCCGTATATCTTATTTAGATGGCGGATCTCGACACGAGACACGATCGCCTCCTCTTCGGAGTAATATTCATGTCTTATCTTTTACTCACACATCTATTCAGTATGAGTCAACGATTCTATTTATATTTATTATCGTCGCGTCTGCTTTCTGCAAACAGAGGGGTCGATGCGCCTCAGGGCGCGCCGTAGCCGGGCGGCGGGGCGCGGTGGAAGGGGGTGACGCGCTGGTAGGCATCGGCCGCCCGCAGCAGCGCGGCTTCGCCGAACGGGCGGCCCACCAGCTGGAACGAGGCGGGCAGCCCGTTGTGCGCGAAGCCGCACGGCACGGCCACCGACGGCAGGCCGAGATAATTGATGGCGCGGGTGCAGTGGGTGACGCGGCCGAGCGCTGCCGCCACCGCTTCCGCGCTGCCTTCGGTGGTGGCGGCGATGGAGGGCACCGCCACCGGCAGGGTGGGAATGTGCACCATATCGGCTTCGCCCATGGCGGTGGCCAGCCAGTCGGCGGTGAGCGGGCCGCGCAGGCTCACCACTTCCACATAGCGGGTGGCCGGATAGGCGAGGCCGGGGGCGATGCGGGACAGCACCTGGGCGCCGTAATCGTCGGGTCGTTCCTCAATCCAGCGGCGATGCAGGGTGGCGGCTTCCACCGCCATCATCAGCTGCATGGCGCTGTTGATGGCGGCCATGTCGCGCACCGCGGTGCGCACGATGCGGGCACCGCGCTCGGCCAGCACCTTCAGGCTGTCGTCCAGCAGGGCGAGGATGTCGGCATCGGCCGCCTCGCGATAATAGGGCTCGGGCACGGCGATGGAGAGGCCCTTGAGGTCGCCGCTCAGGCCGGCCTCATAGTCACGCCGGGGGGCCAGCACGGTGGAGCCGTCACGCGGGCTGGGGCCGGCGATCACGCTCAGCAGCCGTGCCGCGTCGCGGGCGCTGCGGCACAAGGGGCCGATGCTGTCGAGAGAGGGCGCGAGCGGCATGGCGCCGGCCAACGGCACCAGCCCGTGGGTGGGCTTCACGCCGGTGATGCCGCACATGGCGGCCGGATGGCGGATGGAGCCGCCGGTATCCGACCCCAGCGCCGCCGGCACCAGCCGCGCCGCCACCGCTGCGCCCGAGCCGGAGGAGGAGCCGCCGGAGCAGTAATCGGGATTCCAGGGGTTGCGACCGTGCCCGTAATGCGCGTTCAGCCCGGTGGGCGAAAGGGCGAATTCAGCCAGCTGCAGCCGGCCGAGATCAATGGCGCCGGCGCTGTCGAGCCGCTCCAGCACCACGGCGGTTTCGTCGGGCACGAAATCGCGGCGGATGAGGGAGCCGCCGGCGCAGGGGCGCCCGGCCCGATACAGCAGGTCCTTGTGGGCCATGGGCACGCCGGCCAGGGGGCCGAGGGGCTCGCCGCGGGCGCGGGCGAGATCGGTGGCGCGGGCACGGGCCAGGGCGCCCTCGGGATCGAGGCTCACCACGGCATTGAGGGCCGGCCCGTAGGCGGCCAGCCGCTCCAGGGCGGCGCTGGTGGCGGTTTCGGCCGACAGGGAGCCATCGGCGATGGCGTCGGCGGTCTCCACCACACCCAGCTCGAACAGCGCGCTCATGGCTGACGGCTCCGCGCGTCCAATGGCTTTTCGGCATCGCTGCGTGCAGCGAAATAGAGGGTCTGCAGGCTCCAGGGCGTGCACGCCATGTTCAACCGCTCATCGGCGGCGGTGCGCACCGCGGCGTTGATGGCCTGGGCCACCTGCGCCGCCGCCGCCAGGCGGGCCGGATCGAGGGGGGTGGCGTTCAGATCGCGGGCGACCTCTGCGAGCACCGCGCCGGACGTGGTTTCGCGGGAGTGGGATGGGTTATTGGTCATGGGGCGCCTTTCCTCAGCACACGCCGAGATGACGGTTGAGACGGCCGGGATCGTGGGCGACGCTCTGTGCGTCCGCCTCGTAGACGACGCGTCCGCCTTCCAGAACGGTGACCTGATCGGCCACCGCCAGGGCGCTGAACAGGTTCTGCTCCACCAGCAGGATGGAGAGCCCGGCGGCCTTCAGCTCCAGGATGATGGATTCCAGATGCTGCACCATCACCGGGGCGAGTCCCTCGGAGGGTTCGTCCATCAGGATCAGCTCCGGGTCGATCATCAGCGCCCGGGCGGCCGCCAGCATCTGCCGCTCGCCGCCGGAGAGCTGGTTGCCATAATGGTCGCGCCGCTCGGCCAGGCGCGGAAACAGCTCGAACGCCTTGGCCACGGTCCAGCCGGTGGTGACGCTGGCCGGCTTCAGCACCGTGAGATGCTCGGTGACCGTGAGCGAGGGAAACAGCCGCCGGCCCTGGGGCACGATGGCGATGCCGCGGCGGGCGATCTCGTTGGAGGGGCGCCCGCGCAGGCTCTCCCCCTTGAAGGTGATGTCGCCGGCGCGCACCTGCGGCGGCGTGAGGTTCATGATGGAGCGGATCAGCGTGGTCTTGCCCATGCCGTTGCGGCCGAGCAGGGCCCGCACCTCGCCCTTGGCCACCGACAGGCTGACCCCGTGCAGCACATGGGCATCGCCGTAGAAACTGTGGATCTCGCGAACGTCAAGCATGGGGTCTTGCCTTGCCGAGATAGACGTCCTGGACGTCCTGGTTGGTGCGGATCTCGCTCGGCGGCGCCTCGACGAGCAGATGCCCGTTGTTCAGCACGGTCACGAAGTCCACCAGTTGCAGCACCAGGTCCATGTCGTGCTCGATGAGCACCAGGGTCAGGTCGCGGGGCAGGGCGCGGATGATGTCGGAAACGATCACCCGCTCGGCGGGCGAGAGCCCGGCCGCCGGCTCGTCCAGCAGCAGCAGCTTGGGCGCCGTCACCAGCGCCATGGCCATCTCCAGCTGGCGCTGCTCGCCATAGGACATTTCGCGCACCGCCACGCCGCGCCGCTCATGCAGCCGCGAGAGGGAGAAGGCGCGTTCGGCCCGGGCCCGCTCGTCGGCGCTCAGCGTGTTGTCGCCCAACAGCGAGAACTTGCGTGGCGACAGGCCGCGCAGGGCCAGCAGCATGTTCTCTTCCACGGTGAGCTGGGGAAACAGGTTGGTGATCTGGAAGGTGCGGCTCATGCCCAGCGCCGTGCGGGCATGCACCGGCGTGCGGGTAACGTCGGCCCCGACGAAGCGCACCGCGCCGGAGGCCGGCCGGACAATGCCGGTGATGACGTTGAACAGGGTGGTCTTGCCGGCGCCATTGGGGCCGATGATCGCCCGCCGCTCGCCGGTCTTCACGCGGATGGACACATCGTCCACCGCCTTCAGGCCGCCGAACTGGACGGTGACGCGATCGAGTTCGAGTAGCTCGCTCACTGCCGCTCCTGCTTCATCGCCACACTGCCTCATCCCTTGTCGCGAGGGGCGCCCGCCGGTGCCGCTGGCCGCGGCGGGCGCCCGGGCGCTCAGCCCTTCTTGATGCCCTGGAAGGCGCGCGAATACGGCGGCTGCTGCATGTAGGTCGCCGGGTCGTATTTCCAGAACTGCGAGACGTTGGGGTAGCTCTCGATCGGGACGTTCCAGTATTTGCCGTCCCTGTTCTTCTCTACCTTGCGGATATAGACGTCGTAGATGGGGTTGCCGAAGTCATCGAGCCGCACCGGCTTGCCGAGGGGCGAGCCTTCCAGTGTGGTCTTCATCACCGAGGCGAGGAAGGCGGCGCGGTCGGCGGTCTGCCCCTTCAGCGGCACCAGCGCTTCCGACACCCACATGGCGCCCGAATACATGGAGAAGCCGTAGAGCGAAGGCAGCTTGCCGAATTTCGCGGTGTAGTCGGCCACGAATTTCTCGGTCACCGGGTTGGTGGAGCCCTCGGCGAAGTGGGCGGCGGAGACGATGCCGTCCACCTCCGGGCCCATGGTGCGGATCACCGACTGGTCGGTGAGGTTCATGGCGCCCAGCATGGGCACGCTGCCCTTGAGGCCGAAGTTCGCATATTGCTGCATGAGGCGGGCGGCGTCGGCGCCGGTCTCCATGGCGAACACGCAATCGACGCCGAGACCGGCGATCTGGCCCAGATAGGGGCTGAAGTCGGAGGTGTTGAGCGGATGCCAGAACTGGCCCGCCACCTGGCCGCCGCCCTCGGTGAAGGTCTGGCAGAAGCCGCCGCACTGCTCATGGCCGAAGGTGTAGTCCTGGCTGATGGTGGCGACCTTCTTGTAGCCCTGCTTCAGCGCCCAGTCGGCCAGCGGCCGCGGGAACTGGCTGGCGGTGTAGCCGGCCACGCGGATGACGTTGGGAATGCGGTTGCGCTGGGTGAGGTCGTCGGCGGCGATGATGGGAATGAAGTAGGGCGTGCCGTTGCCCTTCACATAATTGGCCACGGCGAGGCCGGTGTTGGCGAGCAGGTTGCCGAACAGGAAATCCACATTGGCCTGTTCCACCAGCCGCCGCGCCTTCTGCAGGGCGGTGTCCGGGTTGGAGGCGTCGTCCTCCACCAGAACCTCCACCTTGCGCCCGGCGATCTCGTTGCCGTGGGCGGCGAAATACATGTTGAAGCCGTCCACCATCTCGCGCCCGCCGGCCGCCACCACGCCGGTGAGCGGCGCCATGAGGCCGATCTTGATGGGGGTCGCCTGGGCGCGCGCCACATAGGGGCTGGCGACCAGGCCGGTGGTGGTGAGGGCGGCGGTCGCCTTCAGGAAAGTTCTGCGATCCATGTCCCACTCCTTCTGGTTTGTTCTCGAAGGTCTTGCTTGTTGGTGTCGTGCGGGGTCGTCCCCCGGAAAGCCGCTAGCCGCGCCGGCTCAGCCACAGGCGGATGCGCCCGAGGATGCCTTCCGGCGCGAAGATCATGATGAGGATGAAGATGAGGCCGAGCACGGTCTGCCAGCGCTCGGTGTAAAGGCTGGCGAAATTCTCCAGCCCGATGATGATGGCGGAGCCGAGGAAGGCGCCGAACAAGGTGCCCACGCCGCCGATGATGGCCATCAACAGCCCTTCCACCGATTGCGACAGCGCCACCGTGGAGGGCGAGACGAAATCGTTGAACATGGCATAGAGCACGCCCGCCACGCCGGCGAAGAAGCCGGAGATGGTGAAGGCGAGGAACAGGTGGAGCGACACGTTGTAGCCCAGCGCCCGCATGCGGCTCTCACTGTCGCGGATGCCGCGCAGGGTGAGGCCGAACGGCGAGCGCACGAACCGCCACATCACCAGCGCCACTACGGCCACCACTGCGAACACCACGTAATAGAACGCGAGTTGATCGGTGAGGGCGGCCGGCCGCAGGGCGCCACGCAGGCCGTTCTCGCCACCGGTGACGCTGGTCCAGCGCAGGCACATGCCCCAGACGATCATGCCGAGGGCGATGGTGAGCAGCAGGAAATAGACTCCGGAGGTGCGGATGGCGAGCAAAGCGAACACCGCCGCCACCAGGGTCGCGGCCACCACGCCGGCCACCAGCGGCAGCAGCAGCGCGCCGTCCGCCTGGGTGCTGACATAGATGGCCACATAGGTGGCGACGCCGAAAATGGCGCCGTGGCACAGGGGGGTGCGCCCGGTGTAGCCGGCCAGCACGTCGATGGCCATGGCCAGCACGGCGAAGATGAGGATCTCGGTGAGCACGCTCACCTGATAGGTGGGCAGCACCAGCGGCAGCAGCGCGAAGGCGGCGATGCCGAGGCCCATGGCCGCGAGGCCGATACGGGCAACGCGGTGGGCGGGGGCGGCGGGCGCGGTCTGCGACATCACGCGGCCCTCCCGAACAGCCCGTAGGGGCGGAAGGCGAGGATGAGCGCCATCGGGCCGAAGATGACGAAATAGGCGAATTCGGGGAACATCACCTGTCCGATCGAATTGAGCAGGCCCACCATCAGCGCGCCGACGGCCGCCCCCAGCAGGCTGCCGCGCCCGCCGATGATCACCACCGCCAGGGAGAACACGAGGATCTCCGCGTCGGCGCTCGGGTAGAGGGTGAGGAAGGCGCCGCCCACCGCGCCGCCGAGCCCGGCCAGCGCCGCCCCCAGCATGAAGGTGAGCAGGAAGATGCGGCGGATGTTGATGCCCATGGCCTGGATGGTTTCGGGATCATCCACGCCGGCGCGGATGAGGGCGCCGAGCCGGGTGCGGTAGAGCATCAGCCACAGGACGCAGAACAGCACGATGCCGAGGCCCAGCACGAACAGGCGGTACTTGGGATAGAACATGGTGCCCACGTGCAGCGCGCCGCGCAGGAAATCGGGGGTGGGCACGGTGAAGGTGTCGCCGCCGAACACCACCAGCAGCAGATCGTTGACGACGAAGGCGACGCCCAGGGTCAGCAGCACCTGCCTCAGTTCATTGCCGCCCACGAAGCGCAGCAGTCCCCGGTCCAGCGCCAGTCCGGCGAGGCCCACGCACACCATGGCGGCCAGGGCGCCGACGAAGAAGTTGCCGGAGGCGCTGGCCACCGCATAACCGCAGTAGCCGCCCATGAGATAGAGCGCGCCATGGGCCAGGTTGACGATGCGCAGCAGGCCGAAGATCAGCGTGAAGCCCGAGGCCACGATGAACAGTAGCGCCGCGAACGTCACCCCGTTGAGGAGCTGGAACAGGGACAGGCCGCTCATGCCGGCTCCGTTCCCTTGAGGGCGTCGGGCCGCTGGGACAGGTACCAGTCGGCGATCTGCGCGCCGGTCATGATCGCCACGTCGCCGCGGCTGGCGATCTTTTCCACGATCTGGCGGAAGTACTTGAGCCGGTGCGGCGCGCCCATGATGTAGGGATGCACCACCAGCGCCATCACCCGGGCCGACTGGGCGCTGTCGTGATAGATCTGGTCGAACTGGTCGCTGGCGCGGTCGAAATATTCCGATGCCTTGTGATGCTGGATCAGCATCATGGCCACGTCGTTGCATTCCTGGGTGTAGGGAATGTTGAGGATGGGGGTGGTGCGGGTCTTCAGCACCACCGGCTGGTCGTCCATCACCCAGTCGCAGACGTAGCCGTAGCCCTGCTCCACCAGAATGTCGGGGGTTTCCCAGGTCTCGGTCAGGCCCGGCCCGAGCCAGCCGCGCGGCGGCCGGCCGAGATAGTCGGTGATGGCGGCGGTGGTGCGGGCGATGTCCTCGCGCTCGTTTTCCACCTTCTGCATGTTCTTCTGCGAGAAGCCGTGGCCGATGAATTCCCAGTTCCGCTCGCGCGCGGCGCGGGCGATGGGCTCATAGCTGGAGATGGCCGAGCCGTTGATGGCGAGCACGCCCGGCACCTTGAAGTCGTCGAACACCTCCAGCATGCGCCAGAAGCCGACGCGGTTGCCGTATTCGTGCCACGCCCAGTTCGGGATATCCGGCATGGGCGCGCCGCCGGCGGGTGGCGTGAGCACCGTGCGCGGCATGGTTTCGCGCGGGTTCCACTCCTCGATGTTGACGATGATCCACACCGCCATGCGCTTGCCGTCGGGCAGGGTGAGGCGGGGGCGCTCGGAGATGGCGGAAAAGGCGATGCGTTCGGTGGGAAGCATGGCTAGGCCTCGCGCGGGGCGATGGTGAGGGTGAGAGAGCCGAAGCCCTGGACGTGGCCGACGACCACGTCGCCCGGCACCACCGGGCCGACCCCGGCCGGGGTTCCGGTCATGATGAGGTCGCCAGGCTCCAGCTGGTAGGACTGGGACAGTTTGGACACGATTTCCGGCACGTTCCAGATCATCTCTGAAAGATCACCGCGCTGCTGCAGGGTGCCGTTGACCGTCAGGGAGATCTCGCCGCGCAGCGGATCGCCGCCGGTGCCCGCCGGATAGATGGGGCCGCACGGCGCCGAGTGGTCGAACGACTTGCCTGCTTCCCAGGGCAGGCGCTTGTCGCGGCAGTCGCGCTGGCGGTCGCGGCGGGTCAGGTCGATGCCCACCCCGTGGCCGTAGATGACGGAGGCGGCGGCCTCCACCGGAATATCCCGCGCGGTGCGGCCGATGGCCACCACCAGCTCGATCTCGTATTGCAGATCCTCGGTATCGGCGGGATAGGGCACGCGCGCCCCGTCCTCGACGATGGAATCCCGCGGCTTCTGGAAGAAGAACGGCGGATCCCGCTCGTCCTCGGCCTCCTTCATTTCGCGGATGTGGGCGAGATAGTTGCGGCCGACGCAATAGATGCGGCGCACCGGGAAGCGGGCCGCAGCGCCCACCACCGGCAGGGTGACGACGTCGGGTGCGGGAAAGACAAAGGTGGTCATGCCGCGTCAGCCCTTCGCGCCCTGGTACCAATCGAGGATCTGCTCGCCGTTCCAGAACAGCACGTCGCCGAGGCTCTGGGCGTAGGCATAGATCTCCTCGAGATATTTGATGCGGTGCGGCTGGCCGGAGATGTAGGGGTGGATGGCCACCGCCAGCACCTTGGCGCGCTCGCCGCCTTCGATGTGCAGGCGGTCCAGGCTGTCCTTGACGCGGGTGGCCCAATAGCCGGACTCGTGGTGCGCCACCGCCATCATCGGGATGTCGTTGTGCTCCACGGTGTAGGGCAGGGTCACCAGCGGGCCGGCGCTGGTGCTGATCTCGGCGGGCTCGTCGTCCCACACCCAGTCGCCGATATATTTGATGCCCGCCTCGGCCAGCAGATCGGGGGTCTCATAGGTCTGGGTCAGGCCCGGGCCGAGCCAGCCGGAGGGCTTGCGGCCGGTGAAGCGCTCGATGATGTCCACCGACTTGTGGATCATCGCCCGCTGGTCCTCCACCTTGTGGATGGGCATCTGCTCATAGGCATGGCCCATGAATTCCCACCCCGCGTCGCGCGCCTGCTGGGCCACCCGGGTGTAATCCTCGCAGACCCGGGCATTGATCGAGAGTGTGGGGCGGATGCCCAGCTGCTCGAACAGCTTGAAGAAACGCCACACGCCCACCCGCATGCCGTATTCGTGCCAGCTCCAGTTGGGCACGTCGGGCAGCAGCACCTGGCCGGTGGGCGCCGGGATCACCTGGCGGGCCATGGGCCGGGCGATGTCCCAGACCTCGAGATTGACGATGGTCCACAAGATCACCCGTGCCGAGCCGGGCAGCTTCAGGGGCGGGCGATCGACGATGGCGGAATAGGGGGCGCGCTGGGCGGGCAAAGTGGTCATGGACATCCTCGTGAGGAACGACGGAAAGTCATGGGGCGGTCGCCCTCAGGTTCTCGATGGCGGGCAGGAGGCACTGGCGCAGGCTCGCGTAGAACAGCCGGGCGCCGCGCCGGGCCCAGCTGGCGGCGGTGGCGGCGGTCACAGGCAGGCCGAAGGGCACGCCCCGGTCCGCCAGCCGCCGGGCGATGTCGTCCACCGCCGCCCGCACGTCGGGGTGCGCGGTGTCGCCGTCATGGCCCATGGACCAGGCGAGGTCGTTGGGGCCGATCAGGATGAGGTCGATGTCCGCTGCGGCGATGTCGTCGAGCCGGGCGTGGCCGGCGACGCTCTCCACCTGGATGATGCGCAGCGGCGGCGCGGTGCGGTGGGGCGCGCGACGGACCACCTCGGCCAACAGGGCGCAGGCATCGGGATGCTCCACCTGGGGCAGCACCAGCCCTTCGAGGCCGCAGTCGAGATAGCGGGTGAGCACCGCGGGATCCTTGCTGGGGCTGCGCACCAGCGCGCCCATGCCGACCGCCTGCGCGGCGCGGGCCAGCGCCGGGACCGCGCCGATGTCGACGGCGGTGCGTTCGCAATCGATGAACAGCAGGTCGGCACCGCCCTCGGCCAGCACATCCACCACCGGCAGCGCGACGCCACCGGGGTTGACGGCCAGAAGCGGCACGGGGCCGCGAAGGCGGGCACGCAGGTCCCTCATGCCACGGTGACCGGATCGAGCGAGGTCGTCAGGGTGCGCATCACCTCGGCGGCCGGCATCACCCAGCCGAAGGCGGTGCGGATGCAGGCCAGGCCCGCATCGTGCATCGACGGGCCGTCCATGGTGTCCACGCAGTCCTCGACGACGATGGCGGCGTAGTCGCGCACATTGGCGGCGACGGTGGTGGCGAGCACGCAGGAATTGGTGTTCACCCCGGTGATCAGCAGCGTGGTTACGCCGTGCGCCTTCAGGGTGAAGTCGAGATCGGTGCCGAGGAAGCAGTCATAGCGCTTCTTGGTGTCCACCAGCATGTCGCCGGCGCGCCAGAGCTCCGGCATCACAGTGCAGCCGGGGCTGCCCGCCAGATTGTGGCGCAGCACGTTGCGGCGGGTGGCGGAGGGCTCGGCGGCGCGGGTGTTCCAGAACGGGTTGGCGGCGATTTCCGCCACATCGCGATAGCAGGTCAGAAGGTGGATCACCGGCACGCCGTGCCGGCGGGCCCAGTCGAGCAGCACGGCGTTGGCGGCGACCACGCGGCGGGCCACGTCGGCGGGGGCGGGCATGGTCGCCACCATGGGATCGAGATGGCCGCGATGGAGGTCTATGGCCACCACGGCGGGGCGGATGCGCGCGACGCCGAAGCTCGCAGGTTTCACCGTCGCCGTCATGACGCGCCTCCTGGTGTCCGCTGCCCGGACCGGCCGGAGCCGGAATGGGGCGCATGGCTCCCACCGGTGGCGCGGGCGCCAACGGTAGGAGTGGCATCAGGATATGAATGCAAAAGCTCAGACGTCAACATAAGATGTATACATTTTTAGGACATTTAGAAGGCAGGGTGTGCCGCAGATTTGGGCATAATGCTGCATATTTCGCGAAAATATGCGGTGTCACGCGAGGCCATCGCGCCGCAGTCCGCCGAAAAATGTATTCTTGCATCGGTGGCGTGCGGGCTGGTATTTTGCGCTGTCAGCCCGTTGTCAGCGCCAGCCGAGTTCCATGCCCGATATCCTTCTCGATCCCGATGAGCAGCCCACCGCGCCCACCCGTTCCCTGTCGGTGACGGATCGCATCCGTGCGGCCATCCTGGCGGGGGAGTTTGAGCCCGGCGCGCGGCTGCACGAGGTGCGGCTGACGGAATGGCTGGGGGTGTCGCGCACGCCGGTGCGTTCGGCGCTGCAGGCGCTCGCCGCCGAGGGGCTGCTGGAATACACGCCGAACCGGGGGTTCTCGGTGCGGCGGTTCCTCACCTCAGAGATCGTCGACGCCTATGAGATCCGCGCCATGCTGGAATCCCTGGCGGCGCGGCTCGCCGCCGAGCGCGGGCTCAATGCGGATGAGCGCGCCATCATCGAGCAGGCGCTGGCCGATGGCGACGCGCTCCTGGCTAAGGACGAACTGAGCGAGGATGACCGGATCGCCTACGGCGCCGTCAATTTCGCCTTCCACGATACCATTCATACCGCCTCGCGCTGCCGCATGCTGGGCGAGATGGTGCGGCTGTGCCAGCGGGTGCCCCAGTCCTCCCACCGCAATGTGGTGTCGTTCGAGCTGATGGATGTGCGGCGCCGGCACGACGACCATCATCGCATCTATGACGCCATCCTGATGTCGGAGGGCCACCGTGCGGAAATGCTCATGCGCGAGCATGTGGCGAGCGTGAAGACGAGCCTGGTGCGGGCCCTGTCCGGCCGCCCGACCCCTACGCGCTACCGGCGCTGAGCGGCCGCTCAGGGCGGCGTCAGCGCCCGCACCGCGGCGGCGGCCGCCGCCGCGCGGTTCTCCACGCCGATCTTGGCGTAGATCTGCTCCAGATGCTTGTTCACCGTGCGCGGCGACAGGCCGAGGATCTCGGCGATGTCGCGGTTGGGTTTGCCGCGGGCGATCCAGGCCAGCACCTCGGCTTCGCGCTGGGTGAGGCCGAAGGCGCCGCGCAGCGCTACCTCATCAAGGACACGGGTCGCCTCCGCCACCCGCAGCAGCAGCTCCTGCGGGCCCACCTGGCCCACATAGGAGAATTTGAGCCGCGCGGTGCCGTTCGCGTCGACGAGGGTGAAGGTCTCGCCCGCCCCGCCGGCGGCGCTGGCGCGGGCCTGGGCCAGCCAGGCGCGCACCGGCTCGGGCAGCAGGGCGTCCTCGCCGGCCGGCTGGGGGAGCGCCGCGGCCATGAGCCGGTTGGCCTGGGGCGTGCTCCACAGCACCCGCCCGTCGAGGGTGGCGGACATGAGGAAGCGGCCGGCGGCATCGAGCGCTACCTGGGCGCTCTGGGTCTGGCGGGCATTGGCGAGGTGCACCCGCATGCGGGCGATGATCTCGTCCGGCACCACGGGTTTCGCCACATAATCCACGCCGCCGGCATCGAGCCCGCGGACGATGTTCTCGGTCTCCGACAGGCCGGTCATGAAGATGACCGGCACATGGGCGAGCGCCGTGTTCGCCTTCAGCCGCCGGCAGGTCTCGAAACCGTCGAGGCCGGGCATGATGGCGTCCATGAGGATCACGTCGGGGGTGATCTGCTCCACCAAGGTGAGGGCGTTGGCGCCTTCTGTGGCCACCAGCACGGTGACGCCGGCGTCCTCCAAAGCGTCGGTGAGCAGGCTCAGGGTCTCGGGCGAATCGTCCACCACCAGGACGATGTCGCGTCGGGTCGCGCTATGGATCATCGCGGCGGAAGGCCTCCAGAACGGCCATGTAGCGGTTGAGGTCGAAATTGCGGACGAGGTCGCTCATCTGCGTCACGAACGGCCCGTTGGCGGGGGTCTCCTGGGCCAGCGCATCGAGCTTGGCGCGGATGCCGCGCACATAGCCGATGCGGCCGAGGTTCAAGAGCTCCTCGAGATGGGCCGCCGCCGGCGGCGTCACCACCTCGGGCACGGCCGGCACGGGGGCTGCACCCTCCGCCTCGAAGGTCCATTCGAGGCCCAGAAGGGTGCGGATCTTCTCCAGCAGCGCGCGCACATCCACCGGCTTCACGCACTGGTCGTCATGGAAGCGGGCGCCGTCGGCGCGGGTGATGTCGCCGGCATTGGCCGAGATCATGATGATATGGGCGTTGGGCGCCACCTTGGTGCGCAGCGCCTCGGATACGTCCCAGCCGGTGAGGTGGGGCATGGAGATGTCGAGCAGCACCAGGTCCGGCTTCACCTCGCCCGCCAGCGCCACCGAGCTCGGCCCGTCATCGGCGGTGAAGACGATGAAGCCCAGCGGCCGCAGGAGCTCGCACATGAGGTCGCGGTGGGCCTCGTCGTCATCGGCCACCAGCACCGTGCGGGGGGCGCCCTCATAGCCGATGATGCGGCGCTCCGGCGGGGTCGCGTCGGGCTGCGGCCGGGCTTCCGAGAGCAGCAGGCGCACCTTGAAGGTGGTGCCCTTGTCCACCTCGCTCTTCAAGGCGATGTCGCCGCCCATGATTTCGGTGAGCAGCTTGGTGATGGTGAGGCCGAGGCCGATGCCGATGGTGTTGAAGGTGCCGGCGCGGCTGCCCCGCTCGAACGGCTCGAAGATGCGCTCGCGCTCTTCCACCGGAATGCCGATGCCCGTGTCGGTGATCTCGAATTCCGCCACCTGGTTGCTATAGCTGACCGCGAAGGTCACCTGCCCGCGGGCGGTGAATTTGATGGCGTTGGACAAGAGGTTGATGAGGATCTGCCGCAGCCGCTTCTCGTCGGTGTGCACCACCTGCGGCAGGCGCGGCGCGCGGGTGTGGTGGAAGGCGATGCCGCGGGCTTCCGCCTGCAGGCGGAACATGTCGACGATCTGGTCCAAGAGCTCGTGGATGCGCACCTGATCGCGATAGAGGTGCAGGCGCCCGGCCTCGATCTTGGAGATGTCCAAAAGGCCATCGATGAGGCCGGACAGATGTTCGGACGAGCGCCGCACCACCCGGATGGCGTCGCGCCGGTGGGCGGGAATGGCGCTGTCGCGCTCCAGGAGCTGGGCATAGCCCAGAATGGCGTTGAGCGGCGTGCGCAGCTCATGGCTGATGCCCACCACATAACGGCTCTTGGCGAGATTGGCGGCCTCCGCCGCCTCCTTCGCCTTCTGCAGCTTGGCGTCGGTGCGCTTGTGGGCCTCGATCTCGCGCATCAGCAAGGCGGTCTGGCGCTGGCTCTCCTCCTGGGCGACGCGCCGGCTCTCCTGGGCCAGCACGAACAGCCAGGCCACCACGCCGACGATGATCATCAGGACGAAATAGAGGGTCCACAAGGTGGTGCGGATGGCATCCCCATGGATGGGGGATTCGAGCCGGGCATGGGAATAGATGAGCGCTAGGATGCCGCCGATGACCGTGGCGAGCACCGCGAGGATCGCCAGATAATACCCCACCCGGGTATTGAGTCGCCCCACCACGCTCTGCGGCAGGGTGGCCGCGAGCACGCCCATGAGCTGGTCGGACGCCCGCGCCTCGGTCTTGCACCGGTCGTTGCAGCGGGCATCCAGCGAGCAGCACAGGGAGCAGATGGGGCCCGCATAGACCGGGCATTGGGCCATGTCCTCCGGCTCGAAGCGATGCTCGCAGATGCAGCAGCGCACCAGGCCGTGGTGGCGTTTGGGCGTCACCCAGTCGGTCTTGGGCTGGCGCGCCATGTAGTATCGTCCGCCGGTGGCGAAGGCGATGACCGGCGCCGAGAGGAAGGCTGCGACCAGGGCGATGAACACGCTCAGGGCCTGCGCGGTCGCCCCCAGGAGGCCTGCATAGGCGGTGAGGGCGAGGCTGGCGCCGATCAGCACCGCGCCCAGCCCCACCGGGTTGATGTCGTAAAGGTGGGCGCGCTTGAACTCGATGGTGGGCGGGGAGAGGCCGAGCGGCTTGTTGACCACGAGGTCTCCCACCAGCGCCGCCACCCAGGCCACCGCGATGATGGCGAAGATGCCGAGGATCTGATCCAGCGCCTTGTAGATGCCGAGCTCCATGAGCAGCAAGGCGATGGTGACGTTGAACACCAGCCACACCACCCGCCCCGGGTGGGAATGGGTGAGGCGGGAGAAGAAGTTCGACCAGGCGATGGAGCCGGCATACGAATTGGTGACGTTGATCTTCAGCTGCGAGATGATCACGAACAGCCCGGTGAGCACCAGCGCCGCCTGGTGTGAGGGGACCACCTGCTCGAACGCCAGCAGATACATGCGGGTGGGTTCCGCCGCCTCCGCCACCGGCACGCCGGTCTGGAACACCAGATAGGCCAGCAGCGAGCCCACCAGCATCTTCAACGCCCCGGGGATGATCCAGCCCGGCCCCGCCGCCAGCAGGCTGAGCCACCAGCGCACATCCCCGCCGCCGCTGCGCTGGGGCAGGAAGCGCAGGAAGTCCACCTGCTCGCCGATCTGCGCCACCAGGGCGAACACCACCGTGGAGGCGGCGCCGAACGCCATGAGATTGAAGCTGCCATCGGCCGGGCCCCACTGGCCGGTGAACGTGGTCCATGCGGCGAGCTGGTCGTCCCGATTCACCAGCAGCAGGGCGAGCGGCACCAGGTGCAGCACCAGCCAGAGCGGCTGGGTCCAGGTCTGGAAGCGGCTGATGAAGGTGATGCCGTGGGTCACAAGCGGGATGACCGCCACCGCCCCCAGCACATAGCCGATGGCGAGCGGAATGCCGAAGCTCATCTCCAGCGCCAGTGCCAGGATCACCGCCTCGATGGCGAAGAAGATGAAGGTGAAGGAGGCATAGATCAGCGAGGTGACGGTGGAGCCGATATAGCCGAAGCCGGCGCCGCGGGTGAGCAGGTCGATGTCCACCCCGAACCGGGCAGCGTAATAGCTGATGGGCAGGCCGGTGGCGAAGATGATGGCGCTGACCACCAGGATCGCCGCCACAGCATTAGTGAAGCCATAGCTGAGCGTCACCGCCCCGCCGATGGCCTCCAGCGCCAGGAAGGAGATGGCGCCCAGCGCCGTGTTGGCCACCCGGAACGCCGACCAACGCCGCGCGCTCTTCGCGGTGAAGCGCAGCGCGAAGTCTTCCAGGGTTTCGTTGCGCACCCACTGATTGTATTGGCGTCTGACGCGGATGATCCGCTGCTCCGCCCCCATGGCTTCAGGTCCCATCGCCGTCGCGTCCGAAAGGACCTCCTTCTGCATCGCTCCCGTCTGCTTTTGGGGGCTGCCGCCTTGTGTCGGCGCATTACCCTGTGTCGGCGCACCTCCCCGTGTCGTCACGGCCGGGTGCCCGACCCTCGCCCCGCGCTGCGCCTCCGTTCCCCTGCCTCAAGGTGAGGCGGGGGCGGTGTGCCGCAGCGCAACAGTGTCGTGCTTCGCCCCGGGTTTGTCACCTCCCGTCGGTGCGCGCGCCACGGCGCCTTGCACAGGAAGATAGCCGCTCGGCCGGCGGGCCATATACGTCAATTGACGTATTGCCGGTTTGGCCGGAACCCGCGAACCATCATCTCCACCATAAATCTTCCAGACAATTCGCAGCCATCCCGTCATAGCGGTGGAGGGGGAAGTATGTCTTCTGATGATAAACGGCTTGGGCAAGGTCTGTCGCAGATGAATCTGGGGCGGCGCCAGATCCTGAAGGGGCTGGCGGCCATGCCGGTTGCTTCGGCTTTCGGGGCGTCCGCCTTCTTCCCGTCCTCGGCCTTTGCTCAGGCGCCGGCGACCTCGGCCATCAATACCACGGGCCTCTCCGTGACCGATACCGAGGTGACGGTGGGTATTCTGCACTCGGTCACCGGCACCATGGCCATTTCCGAGACCGGCTCGGTGCAGGCGGAAAAGCTCGCCATCGACCAGATCAACGCTGCGGGCGGCGTGCTCGGACGCAAGATCAAATATGTGCAGGAGGATGGCGCCTCCGACTGGCCGACCTTCGCCGAGAAGGCCAAGAAGCTGCTGGTGCAGGACAAGTGCGCCTCGGTGTTCGGCTGCTGGACCTCCGCCTCGCGCAAGGCGGTTCTGCCGGTGTTCGAGCAGTATAACGGCATGCTCTATTACCCGACCTTCTATGAAGGGCTGGAGCAGTCCAAGAACGTCATCTATACCGGCCAGGAGGCGACCCAGCAGATCATCGCCGGCCTCAACTGGGTGGTGCAGAACCGCGGCGCCCAGAGCTTCTATCTGCTCGGCTCCGACTATATCTGGCCGCGCACCTCCAACAAGATCGCCCGCAAGCACATCGAGAATTTCCTCAAACTCCAGGTGGTGGGCGAGGAATATTTCCCGCTGGGGCATACGCAGTTCAATTCGGCCATCAACAAGATCAAGCTCAAGAAGCCGGATGTCATCTATGCCATCATCGTCGGCGGCTCCAACGTCGCTTTCTACAAGCAGCTGAAGGCGGCGGGCATCGACCTGTCCAAGCAGACCCTGCTCACCATCTCGGTGACCGAGGACGAAATTCTGGGCATCGGCGGCGAGAATATCGCCGGGGCGCTCGCCTGCATGAAGTATTTCCAATCCCTCGACAATCCCAACAACAAGGCGTTCGTGGAGGCGTTCAAGACCGCCTACGGCCCCAACATGGTGATCGGCGACGTGACCCAGGCGGCGTATCTCGGGCCGTGGCTGTGGAAGCTCACGGTGGAGAAGGCCGGCTCCTTCGACATCGACAAGGTGGCCGCCGCTTCTCCGGGCGTCGCCTTCGACAAGGCGCCGGAAGGCTATGTGCGCATCCACGAGAACCACCATCTGTGGAGCAAGACCCGCGTCGGCAAGGCCCGTCCCGACGGCCAGTTCGACGTGCTCTACGAGACCGCGGAACTGGTGGAGCCCGATCCCTTCCCCAAGGGCTACCAGTGAGCCCAGGGCTCACCCGTTGCGCCGTCCCCCGCTGAGGGGCGGCGCGCCACCCGTCCGCGCGGCCCGCGGGCGGGTTCCATCCGGAACCGGCTTCGCCTTGGGGATCATGCGGCCCGCGCCGCTGGGGGTGCTTTGATGTTCATGGGATATTCGCTGGGGGAGCTGGGCTCCATCTTCGCCATGCAGGCCTTCGCCGGCCTGATCCTGTTCTCCGTGTTCGTGCTCATGTCGCTGGGCCTCGCCATCATTTTCGGCCAGATGGGCGTGATCAACATGGCGCACGGCGAGTTCATGATCCTCGGCGCCTACATGACCTACTTGACCTCGCAGGCGTTCCACGCCTTCGCCCCGGGGCTCTACGGCATCTACTTCTTCGTCGCCATGGCGGTGGCCTTCTGCGCCTCCGGCGCCCTGGGCATGCTGGTGGAGTGGAGCATGATCCGCTTCCTCTACAAGCGGCCGCTGGACACCCTGCTCGCCACCTGGGGCCTCTCCCTCATCATGCAGCAGGCGTTCCGCTCCATCTTCGGGGCCCGTGAGGTGGGCGTGGAGCTGCCGGACTGGATGATGGGTTCGCTGCCCATCACCGACACCATCGAGGTGCAGATCAACGGCCTGTTCGTCATGGGCCTCACCACCCTCATCGCCATCGCCGTCTATTTGCTCATGTTCCGCTCGCGCTGGGGGCTGCAGGTGCGCGCCGTGGTGCTGAACCGGCCCATGGCCGGGGCGGTGGGCATCGATACCGAGCGGGTGGACCGCTTCACCTTCGGCCTCGGTTGCGGCATCGCCGGCATCGCCGGCAGCGCCTTCACCATGATCGGCTCCACCGGGCCGACCGCCGGCCAGCTCTATATCGTCGATACCTTCCTGGTGGTGGTGTTCGGCGGTGCCGCCTCTCTTGCCGGCACCATCGCCTCGGCCTTCACCATCTCCCAGGCGCAGTCGACCATGGAATTCTTCATGTCCGGCTCCATGGCCAAGGTGCTCACCCTGCTGGTGGTGGTCTGCATCCTCATGGTGCGGCCGGAAGGCCTGTTCGTCCTCAAGGTCCGGCGCTGAGGAGGCCGACATGACGCAAGCGCTCTCCCCCCGTTTCAAGAACCTCCTCGGCCTTCTCATCCTCGCCGTGCTGCTGGCGGTGGTGCTGCCCCTGGTGCTGGAGCCGTTCCGACTCAACATGGTGGGCAAGTATCTCACCTATGCTTTCGTGGCGGTGGGCCTGGTGCTGTGCTGGGGCAATGCCGGCATCCTCTCCCTGGGCCAGGGGGTGTTCTTCGGCCTCGGCGGCTATGCCATGGCCATGTATCTGAAGCTTCAGTCCTCCACGCCCGAGGCCACCAAGATCCAGTCCACCCCCGGCATTCCCGATTTCATGGACTGGAACCAGATCACCCAGCTGCCCTTCTTCTGGGTGCCGTTCAAGTCCCTGCCCCTGTCCATCCTGGCGGTGGTGCTGGTGCCGAGCGTGTTCGCCTTCATCATCTCCTATGCCATGTTCCGGCGGCGGGTGGGCGGCGTCTATTTCGCCATCATCACCCAGGCGCTCGCCGCCATCATGACCATCCTCATCGTCGGCCAGCAGGGCTACACCGGCGGCATCAACGGCATCACCGACCTGCGGACCCTGGCAGGTTGGGACATCCGCACCGACAGCGCGAAGACTATTCTCTACTTCGTCAACGTGGCGCTGCTGCTGGGGGCCATCGTGCTGTGCCAATGGGTGCGCGGCTCCAAGCTCGGGCGCATCCTGGTGGCCATGCGGGACAAGGAGGACCGGGTGCGGTTCTCCGGCTATGACGTGGCGAGCTTCAAGGTGTTCGTGTTCTGCCTCGCGGCGGCGCTGGCGGGCGTCGGCGGGGCCATGTTCACCCTGCAGGTGGGCTTCATGTCCCCCTCCTTCGTCGGCATCGTGCCCTCGATCGAGATGGTCATCTATACGGCGGTGGGCGGACGCCTCTCCCTGCTGGGAGCGGTCTACGGCACCCTTCTGGTGAACTGGGCCAAGACGTCGTTCTCGGAAAGCTTTCCGGAGCTGTGGCTGTTCGGCCTCGGTGCCTTGTTCATCGCCGTGGTGCTGCTGTTCCCCAACGGCTTGGCCGGCCTCTATCGCAGCCATGTGGAGCCGCGCATCGACGCGCTGTTCGGCGGCAAGGGCCGCTCCGGTTCCCGCCCCGCGCCCGCTCCGGCCGAATGAGGAGATGCCCCGATGAACGCGCAAGCTGTCCCCACCGTCATCACCGACCAGATGGGCCCCGATTTCCTCCTGGCGGTGGAAGGTCTCACTGTCTCCTTCGACGGTTTCAAGGCGGTGGACGACCTCTCCTTCTATGTGGATGAGAATGAGATCCGGGTGATCATCGGCCCCAACGGCGCCGGCAAGACCACGGTGCTCGATCTCATCTGCGGCCGCACCAAGGCCACCGCGGGCTCGGTGAAGTTCAAGAACACCGAGCTTACCCGCCTGAAGGAATATGAGATCGTCCGCGCCGGGGTGGGGCGGAAATTCCAGAACCCCTCCATCTATGAGGACCTCACCGTCTTCGAGAATCTGGAGATCTCGTTTCCGCGCGGACGTGGCGTGTTCGGCGCCCTTGCCTTCAAGCGGGATGCGCAGGTGATCGAGCGGGTGGAGGAGGTGGCCAAGACCATCTTCCTGGCCGACCAGCTCCACCAGCGGGCCGAATATCTGAGCCACGGCCAGAAACAGTGGCTGGAAATCGGCATGCTGCTGATCCAGGACCCCGAACTCTTGATGCTGGACGAGCCGGTGGCCGGCATGAGCGTCGCCGAGCGCAAGAAGACGGCGGAATTGCTCAACACCATCATCAAGGATCGCTCGGTGATCGTGATCGAGCACGACATGAAGTTCGTGGAGGATATCGCCCACAAGGTCACCGTGCTGCACCAGGGCAGGATCCTCGCCGAGGGGCCCATGGCCAAGGTGCAGGCCGATCCCAAGGTCATCGAAGTCTATCTCGGCCACTGAGGGGAAACGACCATGCTCAATGTCGACAAGCTCGTCGTCTCCTATGGCCAGAGCGAAGTGCTGCACGGCCTCACCTTCGATGTGGCGCCGGGGGAGATCGTCGCCATCATGGGCCGCAACGGCATGGGCAAGACCACGCTCATGAAGTCGCTGATGGGGGTGGTGCCCACCAAATCCGGCGCCGTCACTTTAGGGGCCGATCCGATCACCGATCTGAAGAGCTATCAGCGGGTGGCGCGGGGCATCGCCTATGTGCCGCAGGGGCGGATGATCTTCTCCTCCATGACGGTGCAGGAGAATATCGAGACCGGCCTCGTCGCCCATCATGACAGCAAGGTGCCGCCGGACATCTATGAATTATTCCCAGTGCTGCTCGATATGAAGCATCGGCGCGGCGGCAACCTTTCCGGTGGCCAGCAGCAGCAATTGGCCATCGCCCGGGCGCTCGCCACCCGCCCCAAGGTGCTGTTGCTGGATGAGCCCACCGAGGGCATCCAGCCCTCCATCATCCGCGAGATGGCGCGCACCCTGAAGCGCATCCGCGCCGAGCGGGGCCTGTCCATCGTGGTGTCGGAACAGGTGCTCTCCTTCGCCCTCGACATCGCCGACCGGGTGCTGGTGATCGAGAATGGCGAGATCGTCCATCAGGACCTGCGCGCCGATATCGACGAGGCCAAGGTCGCCCGTTTCCTGTCCGTCTAACGCTTCTGCCCGTTCAACCTGAGGAAGAGCCATGCCTGAGACCCTGATCTCGGTCGACCTGTCGCGGCCGGCCACGGAGAATGAGAACCTCCACAACCGCTGGCATCCGGATATCCCGATCGCCGTGTGGGTCGATCCCGGCGCCGATTTCCGGGTGGAGACGGTGGACTGGACCGGCGGCGCCATCAAGAACGACGACAGTGCCGACGACATCCGCGACGTGGATCTCACCACCGTGCACTATCTCTCCGGCCCCATCGGCGTGAAGGGCGCCGAGCCCGGCGACCTCCTGGTGGTGGACATCCTCGACGCCGGCACGCTGGAGGGCCACGAATGGGGCTTCAACGGCTTCTTCTCCAAGAAGAACGGCGGCGGCTTCCTCACCGATCAGTTCCCGCTCGCGCAGAAGTCGGTGTGGCATTACGAGGGCCTGTTCACCCGCTCGCGGCATGTGCCCGGCGTGGGCTTTGCCGGCCTCATCCATCCCGGCCTCATCGGCACCCTGCCGTCGAAGGCGCTGCTCGACACCTGGAATACCCGCGAGCAGGCGCTCATCGACACCAATCCCACCCGCAATCCGCCGCTGGCCAACCCGCCCTTCGCCAAGACGGCCCATCTCGGCCGCCTCACCGGTGACGACAAGGCGCGGGTGGCGGCGGAAGGTGCGCGCACGGTGCCGCCCCGCGAGCATGGCGGCAATTGCGACATCAAGGATCTGTCGCGCGGCTCGCGCATTTACTTCCCGGTCTATGTGCCGGGCGCCGGCCTTTCCATGGGCGACATGCACTTCTCCCAGGGCGATGGCGAAATCACCTTCTGCGGCGCCATTGAGATGTTCGGCGCGTGGCTCCACATCAAGGTGGACCTCATTAAGGAGGGGATGACCAAGTACGGCATCAAGAATCCCATCTTCAAGCCCTCACCCATCACCCCCAATTACAAGGACTACCTCATCTTCGAGGGGATCTCGGTGGATGAGAGCGGCACCCAGCATTATCTCGATGCCAATGTGGCCTATCGTCAGGCCTGTCTGAACGCCATCGAATACCTGAAGAAGTTCGGCTATTCGGGCGCCCAGGCCTATTCGCTGCTCGGCGTCGCGCCGGTGCAGGGGCATCTGTCGGGGGTCGTGGATATTCCCAATTCCTGCGCCACCTTGTGGTTGCCCACGGAAATCTTCGATTTCGACATCAAGCCTTCGGCGGCCGGGCCGCAGAAGTTCCTCGATGGCTCCATCGACATGCCGGTCGCGCTGGAAGACTGAACCCCCTCTCTGCCGGGGCGCCCCGCGCTCCGGCGGCCTTTTCTTGTGAGTTCCTGCGATTGACGCGGAGGATGCCCATGCCGGTCTATGATTACATGTGCGAGGACTGCGGGCCGTTCACCCAGATGCACCCCATGAGCCAATGCGACGCGGCGCAGCCCTGCCCGGAGTGCCGCGCGTTTTCCCCCCGCGCCTTCCTCACCGCGCCCCATGTGGCGGGCATGGATGCGGGCCGCCGCGCCGCCTTCGCCACCAACGAGCGCAGCGCCAACGCGCCGTTGAGCGTGGGTGAATATGCCGAGAAGAGCGCCCGCGCCCAGCACAAGGCGGGTTGCGCCTGCTGCGCGCCGAAGATGAAGAGCCGCACCCGCGTCTCGCCCACCGGCGCTAAGAGTTTTCCCACCGCGCGGCCGTGGATGATCAGCCACTGAGCCTGCCCTTTCACGCCGGTCAGGGCGGGGGCTGATCCACCGCCTTCAGCGCCGTCCGCAGCCGGCGCTCGAAGGCGGCGGTCGCCTTTGACAGGGTCCGTCCCGTGCCGCATAGCAGCTCCAATTGGCCGGCGCCCAGCAGCGGATCGGCGATGGGGCGCATGGTGAGCGTTCCGGCGGCGCAGGCGGCGACACCGGAGAGATGGGCGAGAATGGCGACCCCTTCGGTGCGGGCGGCGACGGCGAGGCGCAGCGCCACGGAATCGCTCTCCAGCGCCACCTGTTCCAGAATGAGCCGCGCCCGCCGCGCCGCCTCCTCGATCAGCAGGCGGGTGGGGGAGCCGGCCGGCGGCAGGATAAGGCGCGCGCCGGCGAGATCGGCGAGCCTCACCGCCTCTTGCCGGGCGAGATCATGGCCGGGCCGCACCAGCGCCACCAACGGCTGGCGGGCGGCGGCGCGCACGGTGAGGCCCTCGGTGCGCGGCGCATTGTAGGCGATGCCGAGCTCCACGATGCCTTCCTGCACCAGGCGCGCCACCTGGCGCGAATTGCCCACCCGCGCCTCCACGCCAATGCCGGGATAGCGGGCCTGGAAGCGGGCGATGCAGGCGGCCAGCGGCCCGCTGGCGAAGGGTTCGATGGCGCCGATGCGGATCTGCCCGGTCCTGAGGCCGGCGAAGGCCGCGATCTCTTCGCGGGCGCCGTTCATCTGGTCGAGGGTGAGGCGGGCATGGCGCAGCACCACCCGTCCGGCGGGGGTGGGCACTACCCCGCGCGGCAGGCGCTCCAGCAATTGCGCGCCAAACTCCCGCTCCAGGGCCAGGATCTGCCGGCTCAGCGCCGATTGGGCCAGATGCAGCGTATCCGCCGCCTCGCGGATCGCGCCCGCCTCCACCACGGCGATGAAATTGCGCAGCGCGTTCAGGTTCATGTCCACCTCGCGATCTCGGCTCTCTGACTGATGCCATTTTGGCATCGCAAAGGCCAGATCAATGTCATTGTTTGCCGCCTCGCGGCCTGCCCTGATGGAGCCTTCGAGAGTGGAGGCTTCCATGCAACGGGTGAGGATGCGGCGGTGCTGATCGGCGTGGACGTGGGGGGAACCTTCACGGATCTGGTGCTCGCCGATGGCGCGGGCGTTTCGTTCCACAAGGCGCCCTCGACGCCGGATGATCCCTCGCGCGGGGTGGTGGATGCCCTGGAGGGCATGGCGGCCGCCCGTGGCGAGAGCCTCGATGCGCTGCTCGCCAAGGTCACCGTCTTCATCCATGGCACGACGGTCGCCACCAACATCCTGGTGCAGCGGGCCGGCGCTAAGCTGGGCCTCGTCACCACCCGCGGCTTCCGCGACCTGATCGAGCTGCGCGACGGCGCCCGCGAGAACCGCTACGCCCTGCGCACCGCGCCGCCGGAGCCCATCGTCGCGCGGCCGCTGCGACTGGAGGTAAGCGAGCGGGTGGGGGCCGACGGCACTGTCACCACCCCCCTCGATGCCACCGAGCTCGATGCGGCCATCGCCGCCTTGAAGGCGGCGGGAGTGGAAGGGGTGGTGGTCGCCTTCCTCCACGCCCATCGCCGGCCGGAACATGAATTGGCAGTGCGCGAGGCCATCGCCCGCGCCGGCTGGAGCCCGTTCGTGTCCCTGAGCCACGAGGTGCTCTCCCGCGAGGGGGAATATGACCGGCTCTCCACCGCTCTGGTGAATGCCTATGTGGGGCCGGGGCTGCGGGATTATCTGCAGCACCTGTCCGATCAATTGCAGGCGCGGGGCATCACCGTGCCCATCTTCGTCATGCAGTCGGCGGGCGGGGTACTGCCCATCGCGGCGGCGGCACGCCGGGCGGTGGGGGCGGTCACCAGCGGGCCGGCGGGCGGGGCCATGTCGGGGGCGCTGTTCGCCCAGGCGCTCGGCGCCGGCAACCTCGTCACCTACGACACCGGCGGCACCACCACCGACATCTGCGTGATCGAGAATGGCCGCCCGGTGGAGCGGGACAAGACCGATCTCGCCGGCCTGCGCATCACCGCACCGGCCATCGAGGTCAATCCCATCGGCATCGGCGGTGGCAGCCTGGCGCGCATGGATGCGAGCGGCATCCTGGCGGTGGGGCCGCGCAGCGCCGGTGCCGCGCCGGGGCCCGCCTGTTTCGGCAAGGGCGGCACCCGCGCCACCCTCACCGATGCCAATCTGGTGCTGGGCTTTATCTCGCCGGAGACCTTCCTCGGTGGGCGCATGCGGCTGTCGGTGGACGCCGCTCGCGCCGCCATCGCCGCCGATGTGGCGGAGCCCCTGGGGCTTTCGGTGGAGGAGGGGGCCTGGGCCGTGCACGTGCTCGCCACCTCCGGCATCACCGAAGGCATCCGCCTTGCCACCGTGCGGCGTGGCCGCGACCCGCGCGATTTCGCGCTGATGTCGTTCGGTGGAGCCGGGGGCCTCCACGCCAATGGGGTGGCCCGCGAATTGTCCATCCCGAAGGTGATCGTGCCGCGCATGGCCTCGGTGCTCTCGGCGGTGGGCTTCCTGGCGGCGGACATCCGCCAGGACCTGCAATGCACCCTCGATCGGCCCATCGGCGCCCTGAGCGCCCCGGAGATCGAGGCGGTGTTCGCCGATCTCGAGGCCCGCGCCCGCAAGCTCTTGGCGGAGAGTGGCGTGGGCAGCGCCGACATTCGCGTGCAGCGCTCCATGGAATGCCGCTATGCCCGGCAGATCCACGGCATTCCCGTCACGGTCGGCGCCAACTGCGATCCGGCGGCGCTGGAACAGGCCTTCACGCAGGCCTATCGCGGCCTCTACCACCACGCCCATGAGGGCGAGCCCGGCATCATCGATACCTGCCGGGTCTCGGTGTTCGGCGCCTTGCCCAAGCTGACCCTGCCCATGGAGGAGGAGGGGCCGGCCGATCCCACCCCGGCGCTGCGCGGCATCCGCGAGACCTATCTCAAGACCCCGCTGCGCGCGCCCATCTATTGGTTCGATGATCTGCGCGCCGGCATGCGCGTATCGGGTCCGGCCATCGTCGAATCCGCCTCCACCACCATTCTGGTCGAGCCCGGCAGCACCGGTACGGTGGACCGGTTCGGCAGCCTCGTCATCGAGAGCGTTTCAGATGTCCAGTGAACCGGCCTCCTCGCGCGAGCCCTTGAGCCCGCTCACCCTCGCCGTCGTCCGTCACAAGCTGAAGGCGGTGACGGAAGAGATGGTGGAGACCATGACGCACACCTGCTTCTCGCCGATCCTGAACCAGAATCAGGATTTCTCGGCGGTGGTGCTGGATGCGGATTTCCTCACCGTCTCCCAGGCCGAGCGGGTGCCCATCCACATGGGCGCCATGCCCCGCGCGGTGCAATTGATGGCGCAGGCCGTCGCCGACGATCTGGCGGAAGGCGACGTGCTGATGGCCAACGACCCCTATTGGGGCGGCAGCCACCTGCCGGACGTGACCTTGGCCATGCCATTTTTTGCTGACGGCAAAGTGCGCCTGTGGGTGGCGCTGCGCGCCCATCAGGGCGACATCGGCGGCATGTCGGCGGGCGGCTATGCGGCCGCCGCCACCGAGATCTGGCAGGAGGGGCTGCGCATTCCGCCGGTGCGGCTGGTGCACGCCGGCCAGCTCAAGGACGACGTGCTGCGCCTGGTGGCGGAGAATTCCCGCAAGCCCGGCGATCTGCGCGGCGATATCCTGGCCCAGCTCACCGCCGTGCGCCTCGGCGCCGGCCGGCTCGGCGATCTCTATGCCCGCTATGGTAGCGCCGAGATCGCCGCCTGCGTCAAGGCGGTGCTGGATGGCGGCGAGGCGGTGATGCGCGCTTTGCTGAAGGGCTGCCAGGAAGGCCGTCACAGTGCCATCGGCCATATGGAATTTGCCGGCGCGACCGGGGGCCTTTTGCCCATTCCCGTCACCATCGACATCGCCGATGGCCGGGCGGTGGTGGACCTTTCCGCCTGTCCGGACCAGGTGAAGGCCTTCATCAACAGTCCCTTTGCCAACACTCGCGCGGCGGTGATGGTGGCGTTCCTCTATTTCAGCGGCGACGAGGACGGGCTCAACGACGGCAGCGCCCGCGCCATCGAGATCCGCACCCGGCCGGGCAGCCTGCTCGATCCGGTGGTGCCGGCGCCAGTGGGGGCCTGCACCTCCTCCACCGCCTGCGCCCTCATCGAGGCGGTGCTGCAGGCGCTGGAAGGGGCGGACCCGGCCCGCGCCATCGGCGGCTTCGCCCGCCGCTTCCGCTTCGCCCTCGCGGGGGCGGACCGGGGCGGGGTGCCCTTCATCTGGCACTATTTCTTCAACAAGGGCGGCACCGGCGCCAGCGCGGGACATGACGGCTGGGTCAATATCGGCGGGCTGCACAATCCCGGCGGCACCGCCTCGCCCAGCGTGGAGCGCACCGAGGCCGCCTATCCGCTGGTGGTGGAGGAATATGCGCTCACCACCGACAGCGGCGGCGCCGGGCGCTGGCGCGGCGGCCTCGGCGGGCGGCTGGTGCTGCGCTATGAGGGCCCGGAACCGGCGGTGCTGAACGCCTCGGGCGAAGGGGTGCTGGTGCGGCCGGCGGGCACGGCCGGCGGCGCCGATGGGCCGGGCCACGCCTATGCCCTGGAGAGCGCCGGCGCCTCCCATGCCATCGGCGTGCATGCGAGCGGCCTGAAGGTGGCGCCCGGCGCCCGCGTGGTGTGCCTGTCGGCCGGGGGCGGCGGCTATGGTGATCCCCGCCAGCGGGAGCGGGCGGCGGTGGCCCGGGATGTGGCCTCAGGCTATGTCAGCCCGGCGGCGGCGCGGGACATCTACGGGCTGGAGGATGCGGGATGAGGGGCACGCCGGCCGGTTCAATCCCCGCGGGTCTGCTGCACCACATAGTCGATGTGGAATTCGTCGCGATACATGGATTCGCCGCACACCAGCGGCCGCCGGTCGGCGCTGAACAGCACATAATCGCGGATCAGCACCGGCGCCCCGCGCTTCACCCCGAGCCGATCGGCGGTCTGGCCGCGGGCGGTGCCGGCGCGGATGCGCCCTTCCACCCGCTGCACCCTGAGGCCGAACGCCTCGTCGAGGATCTGGTGGAGCGACTTTTCCGCCAGCAGCGCGGGGGTGATGCGGCTGCCCAGCTCGTCGGGGATGATGCGGTGCTCAATGCTCATGGGCTTGCCGCCGACGAGGCGCAGGCGATCGAGCTCGAACACGGCGCCGCCGGGCTCCAGATGCAGCGCCTCGATCTCGCCGGGGCTGGCGGCACGCGGTGTGAAATGCAGGGTCTCATAGCCCACCCTCGCGCCCTTGGCGCTCACCTGCTCCTCGAACGAGCGCACCCGCGTGAGGTCGATGGGGGCGCTGAGGCGGGCCGGCGCCACGAAGGTGCCGCTGCCGGAGCGGCGCACGATCACCCCCTCGAACACCAGCTGCTGCAGGGCCCGCGCGACGGTGGCGCGGGTGGTGGAGAAGCGCTTGGCCAGTTCCGGTTCCGAGGGCGCGCGATCGCCTTCCGCCAGCCGCCCCGACGTGATCTCGTCGCGGATGAACTGCTGGATGCGCGCGTAGATCGGCGTGAAGTCGGTTGACGACAAAAGGCACCCCTTCAACCTGACTAGACAGCTAGTCAACTATGTGTCTAACTTTATCGTAACAGATGCGAGGGCGTAAGCCCCGAACCCTCCAGGGCCGATGGGAATGACGATCGAAACCGATGCCCCTGCCGCCGCGCCCGGACGCGCGGCCCGGCCGCCCGGCCCGAGAACGGGCCAGCGGTCCTTCGGCTTCCTTTATGCCGCCTCCATCGCCGCCGGGCTCGTGATCTGGCAGGTGGTGGCGCAGGGCTATTCCAGCTTCGTCCTGGCTTCTCCGGTGGCGGTGGCCGCCCGGCTGTGGAGCATGATCGCGAGCGGCGAGCTGCCGCTGGCCCTGGCAGGCTCCATGCAGCAGATGGTGGTGGGCTATGCCATCGCCTGCGCCATCGCCATTCCGGTGGGCATGGCCATGGGCCGGGTGCGCTTCATCAACGACCTGCTCGATCCCATCGTGAACCTCGTCTATGCGGTGCCGAGCGTCGCCTGGGTGCCATTCATCATGATCTGGTTCGGCCTCTACTTCGAGGCCCGGGTCGCCCTGGTGGTGATGATGTGCGTGTTCGACATGATCATCGTCGTCAGCACCGGCGCCCGCAATGCCGACCAGAAGCTGCTGAACGTCGGCCGCTCGTTCGGCGCCAGCCCCTGGCAGCGCACCCGGCTGGTGCTGTTGCCCGAGAGCCTGCCCTTCCTCTTCACCGCCTTGCGCATCGGCGTGGTGCGGGCGGTGAATGCCATGATCACCGCCGAGCTGTTCCTTGCCGCGGTCAATCTCGGCGCCATCATGAAGCAGGCGGCGGTGCGGCTCGACAGTGCCGCGGTGCTGGGGCTTCTGGTGGTGCTGAGCCTCCTGGGCCTCGCCCTTCAGGAAGCGTTGCTGCTGGTGGAACGGCGCGTGTGCATCTGGCGTCCGAGGGCTCACGCATGATCGGCCGCTCGCTCCCCGTGAACATCCTCGGCATCGTGCTGCTGCTGGGGTTGTGGCAGCTCGCCGGCCAGCATCTGGGCGATGCGCTTCTGGCGACCCCTGTGCAGGCCGCCGGCGCCCTCGGCACCATCCTCGTCGATCCCGCCTTCTGGGCCGCCCTGTGGCGCATGATGTGGATGATGATGATCGGCTATGTGCTGGCGCTGGTGGTGGGGGTGCCGCTGGGCATCGCCATGGGCCGCAACGCGGTGGTCAATGCTATCGTGAAGCCCTGGGCCGCCATGTGCATCGTCATCTCGGCGGCGGCCATCGTGCCCCTGTTCATCATTCTCATGGGGCGCGGGCTGGTGTTCAGCACCGCCATCGTGTTCGTGGTGACGGTCTGGTACGTGGTGGTCTCGGTGACAGAGGCTGCGCGCGCCGTCTCCCTGCGCCTCGTCAATGTGGCGCGCTCGTTCGGTGCCTCCGATGTCCAGCGCTTCCGCTATGTGATCCTGCCGGCGTTGCATCCTTATGTGATGATCGCCGCCCGGGTCGGCTTCGTGCATGCGCTGCGCGCCATGGTCACCGCCGAGATGTTCATCTCCGCCGGCTATGGCGGCCTGCTGAACGATGCCGGGCTCGATTTGTCCACGGCGCCGCTGTTCGCGCTGATCGTCATTTTGATGGTGGTCTCGGTCTCCGCCACTGCCCTCATGCGCTGGGTCGCCCACCGGGCCGCCCCCTGGTACGCGAGCCGGACCCGCGAGTGATGAGGCGTCTCCCCCATAACAAGCCAGAGGATCAACAGATGTCGCACTTCGACCATGTGAGCCGGCGCGGCTTCCTGCGCGCCGGAGCGGGCGCCGGCCTTGCCGCGGGGCTGGGTGGCCTGGGGGTGATCACCTTGGGTCCGGTGCCGGGGGCGCTGGCCCAGACCGGCCGGGTGCTGAAGGTGAACACGCTCGCCTCCGCCGCCGCCATCAACGTGCCCATGCAGGCCGCGCTCCGTTCGCTGCTGCCGCAGATCCCCGGCTATGGCGAGCCCGAGGTGCGACCCACCAAGAAGATCCCGCAGATTGCCCAGGAGGTGATCGCCGGCGCCGCCGATTTCGGCGATGCGGACGTGGCCTCCACCCTGGCGGCCGCGGAAGCCGGCGCCGACGTCAAGATCATCGGCCTGTCCTACAACAACACCTCGCAGGTGGTGGTGTCGAACGCCGATAAGGTGAAGAGTCTGGAGCAGATTGCCGAGCAGGGCGGTACCATCGCCGTCAATTCCATCGGCGACTTCATGTATGTGATGCTGGTGGGCGCCCTCATCAAGCGTAAGATCGACCCGAAGAAGATCAACTTCATCGAGATGGGATCTTCCGGCGATCGCGCCCGTGCCCTCATCGCCGGCCGGGTGGATGCGGTGCCCATGCATGTGGAGCAGGCCGCCGAGCTTGCCACCCGGGGCAATTACCAGATCCTGGTGAAGCCCTGGCAGGAGTTCGGCAACTGGTTCAGCGCCATTGTCATGACCACCGCCAAGTGGCTGGAGCCGGACGAGAACAAGGCGGCCGCCGTGGCCCTGCTGAAGGCGGTGCTCACCTCCTTCCGCAAGACCAATTCCGACTATGCCTGGTACAAGCAGCAGGTGGCCACCTACGCCTCCTCCAAGGAGCTCAAGGCGGCCGATGACGCTGTCCTGAAGCCGGTGTGGGAGACCCTGACCAAGGACATCAAGGCCTTCCCGAACGACATGCAGACCATGACGGCGGATGAATTCGCCAAGATGATCCCGGTCTACAAGGAGGCCGGCGCGCTCACGGGCACGCTGAAGCTCGAAAACATCATCGATCGCACCTATGTGGATCGCGCGGTGAAAGAGCTCGCCTGAAATGGCTCATCTTTCCGTCAAGAACGTCTCCAAGGCCTTCGGCGGCGCACCGGTGCTGGTGGATCAGTCGCTGGAGGTGGAGGAGGGCGAGTTCGTCGCGCTCCTCGGCCCCTCCGGCTGCGGCAAGTCCACCTTGCTGCAGATCATCAACGGCCTGGTGCCGGCGGATTCCGGAACCATCCTGCTGGATGGCAAGGACATCACCGGCAAGACCGGCACCGGTCGCGGCATGGTGTTCCAGGGGGCGGACCTGTTCCCCTGGCGCACCGCCTTGGAGAACGTCGCCTTCGGGCTGGAGGTGATGGGTGTCGGCAAGGCCGAGCGGCTGGAGCAGGCCCGGCATTACCTGCACCTCGTCGGCCTTGGCGGCTTCGAGCACGCCTGGCCGCACCAGCTCTCCGGCGGCATGCAGCAGCGGGTGGGCATCGCCCGCGCCTTCTGCATCCGCCCCAGCCTGCTCTTGATGGACGAGCCGTTCGGCGCCCTCGACGTGCAGACCCGCGACATCCTGCAGGACGAGCTGGTCCGCATCTGGGAAGCGGAGCGCAAGATGGTGCTGTTCGTCACCCACGGCATCGAGGAAGCGCTCTACCTCGCCGATCGCATCCTGGTGTTCAGCAAGCGCCCGGCCCATGTGCTGCGGGAAATCGTGGTGCCGTTCGCCCGGCCCCGGCAGGAGAGCATGAAGCTCGATCCCGCCTTCCTGGACCTGCGGCGGGAGATCTCCGATCTCCTCCGACACGACATCCACGCCTGAACCCGTATCCCTGCGTGACGCCATGAACCAGATGACCCCTGCCCGCACGCCCGCTGCCCGCACGCCCCTGCCGCCCGCCGATCCCGCGATCGGACGGGCCGTCGCCACCACCCTCGCCGGCCTCAGCTTCGAGGATCTCCCGGCGGATGTGGTGCGCATCGTCAAGTTGTTCACCCTCGATACCCTGGGGGTGATCGGCGGCGCGGCGCGGGCGCCGGGCATGGCCGAATTGACCGCCGCCCTGTCGGCCTGGGAGGCCTGCGGAAAGGCGACGATGCTGCTCACCGGCCGCACCGCCAACCCCGCCACCGCCGCGCTCGCCAATGGCGCCGCCGCCCACAGCCTCGATTTCGACGACCAGCATGATCCGGCCCGGGTGCATGTGTTCTGCGTGGTGCTGCCGGCTGTGCTGGCGGCGGTGGAGGCGAAGGAGACCCCGGTTTCCGGCCGCGAGATGATTACGGCGCTGGCGGTGGGCGTGGAAGTGTTCTGCCGGCTCGGCCTCACCTGCTACAATTCGCTGGGGAAGGGCTGGCACCCCACCACGGCGCTCGGCACCATCTCCGCCGCCGCGGCGGCCGCCAAGGTGTTCGGGCTCGATGCCGAGCACACGCTGAACGCTTTGGCCCTCGCCTTCGTGCAATTGTCCGGCACCACCCAGTTCATCGCCGACGGGGCGCTGGCGAAGCGGGTCGGGCCCGGCTTTGCCGCCCGTTCCGGCGTGCTCGCCGCCCATCTCGCCGCCAACGGCATCACTGGTCCGGTGCGGTTCCTGGAGGGCGAGGCGGGCCTGTTCAAGCTCTATGAGCGGGGCGAGGTGAAGCCGGAAATTCTCACCGAGGGGCTCGGCACGTCCTGGCACGTGCGCGACCTCTCCATGAAGCCCTATCCATGCTGCCGCTGCGTGCACACCACCATCCAGCTGGCGCTGGAGCTGCGGGCGCAGGGGGTGAAGCCGCAAGACATCGTGCGCGGCACCATCGAATTGAGCGAGGTGAACCGCAAGATCGTCGGCGCGCCGTTCGATCGCACCCATGCCAATCCCGTGGTGCATGCCCAGTTCAACGCCGCTTATGCCTTCGCCGCCGCGCTGGTGGATGGCGGCGTGGAGATCGGCAGCTTCACGCCCGATCGCATCCGCGCCGATGACGTGGCGTTCGCCGCCCGCTTCTCCACCATCGCCGGTGCCGATATCGAACCCACCGCCATCGCCCCCGCCCGGGTGGTGCTGGAGCTTGCCGACGGCCGCACCCTGGTGGCCGAGCGCCAGACCATGAAGGGCGCCCCCGAGGAGCCCATGAGCGAGGCGGAGGTGTTCGCCAAATTCGCCTCCTGCCTGCGCTGGGGCTTCAACGCCCCCGACGCGCCGGTGGCGGCGCTGCAGGCGACGGTGATGAATCTCGACGCGCTGGACGAGGCCCGCGACGTGGTGAGCCTGTTCCTCGCCTGCCGGCCGGAGGTGCTGAAGTGAGCGGCTTCGCCGAGCTGATCGGCGCCCCCCTCGACGCCATCGATACCCCGGCGCTGCTGGTGGATCTCGACATCATGGAGCGCAATCTCCAGAGCATCGTCGGCGTCTGCCGGGCCGCCGGCGTCAACTGGCGGCCGCACTGCAAGGTGCACAAGTCCCCGGACATGGCGCGCCTGGAGATGGCGGCGGGTGCCATCGGCATCACCTGCGCCAAGGTCTCGGAAGCCGAGATGCTGGTGGATGCGGGCATTTCCGACATCCTCATCGCCAACCAAGTGGTGGGCCCTATCAAGATCGCCCGCCTGATGCGCCTGCAGGCCCGCGCCGACGTGGCGGTGGCGGTGGACGGGCCGGACAATGTGGCGGCGCTGGCCGCCGCCGCGGTCAAGGCCGGGGTTGTCCTCCGGGTGTTCATCGAGGTGGATACGGGCACCGCCCGCGCCGGCGTGCTGCCGGGGGCGCCGGTGCTCGATCTGGCGCGCGTCATCACCACCTATCCGTCGCTGCGTCTCACCGGGGTGATGACTTGGGAGGGCCACACCACCCGCATCGCTGATCCTGAGGAGAAGCGCCACGCCATCACCGCGGCGGTGGGCTCCCTGGTGGCGAGCGCCGATCTGTGCCGGGCCCAGGGCATCCCCGTCGACATCGTGAGCTGCGGTGGCACCGGCACCTATGCCACCTCGGCCTTCGTGCCCGGTGTCACCGAGATCCAGGCCGGCGGCATCCTGTTCGGCGACGTGCATTATCACGACCTCTACCACGTGCCGCTCGAATATGCGCTGACGGTGCTGGCCACCGTCACCAGCCGGCCGACGCCTACCCGCATCATCACCGATGCCGGCAAGAAGGCCATGAGCACCGATGCCGGCACGCCGGTGCCGCTCGATGTGCCGCAGGTGGCGCAGGTGGGCTTTTCCGCCGAGCACGGCAAGATCGAGCTGGCCGCGCCCAGCGCCACCCCGCGGGTGGGCGATCGGCTGCGCTACGTGGTGGGCTATGCCGACACCACCGTGCATCTCCACAGCGAAATCTACGCCATACGCGACGGGCGCATCGCCCATGTGTGGCCCATCCCCGCGGGCGCGCGGCTGCGCTGAGCCCGTTCAAACATCGACGGAACCAACATGAAGCGGACTTCCTATCGCCTCGGTGTGGACATCGGGGGCACCTTCACCGATGTCGTGCTGATGCGGGATGACGGCACCATCTTCAGCAAGAAGGTGCTTTCGACGCCGAAGGACTACAGCCAGGGCATCGAAACCGGCGTCTCGGCGCTGCTCGCCGAGCTGTCGGTGGACGCGGCCGACATCGGCGAGTTCGTGCACGCCACCACCGTGGCCACCAACACCATCATCGAGCGCAAGGGCGCCAAGGTGGGCCTTGTCACCACCCGCGGCTTCCGCGACGTGCTGGAAATCGGCCGCTACCGCACCCCACGCCTCTACGACATCCATTATCGCAAGCCCGATCCCCTGGTGGAGCGGCGCCTGCGCCTGGAGGTGGAAGGCCGCATCGACGCCGGTGGCGCCGAGCTGATCCCCCTCGACCGCGACAGCCTGGAGGCAGCGGCCGCCACCCTGAAGGCGGAAGGGGTGGAGGCGGTCTCCGTCACCTTCATCAATTCCTACGTCAATGCCAGCCACGAGCGCGAGGCGGCGGCGATCCTGGCCGAGCGCCTGCCCGGCGTGCCGGTGACCGCCTCGGTGGACCTGCTGCCGCAGCTCGGTGAATACGAGCGCACCAGCACCACGGTGGTGAATTCCTATATCCGCCCGGTGGTGGGCCGCTATGTGGATGCCCTGAAGGCGCGGCTCGACCGGCTCGGCATCACCGCGCCGCTGATGATCATGCAGTCGAGCGGCGGCATTTCCCCCGGCGACGTGGTGGCGCGCCAGCCCATCGACATCATCGAGAGCGGCCCCGCCGCCGGCGTGCTGGGCGGCCAGCGGCTGGGCGTGAAGATCGACGTGGGCGACATGCTGGTGTTCGACATGGGCGGCACCACCGCCAAGGCCACCGTCATCGAGCAGCACGCCTTCTCGCTCTGCCCCGAGACCGAGGTGGGCGGCGGCGCCGCGCTCGGCACGCGCATGATCAAGGGCGCCGGCTATCCGGTGCAGGTGCCCACTATCGATATCGCCGAGGTGGGGGCGGGCGGCGGCTCCATCGCCGCCAGCGATGCCGCCGGCGGCCTTCTGGTGGGCCCGCGCAGCGCCGGCGCCGAGCCCGGCCCGGTGGCCTATGGCCGGGGCGGCACCGACCCCACCGTCACCGACGCCAATCTGCTGCTGGGCTATCTCAACCCGAAGGCCCTGGTGAGCGGCGAGCTCTCCCTCGACATTGAGGGCGCGCGGACGGCCATGGCGGCCCTGGGCGAGAAGGTGGGGCTCTCCATCACCGACACTGCTTACGGCATCCATGCCATCGCCGATGCCACCATGCTGCGCGCCCTGCGCGGTGTGTCCTCTGAGAAGGGGCGCGATCCCTCCCAGTACACCATGCTCGCCATCGGCGGGAACGGGCCGGTGCATGCCTGCACCCTGGCCCATGCCGCCGGCATGACGCGCATCGTGGTGCCGCCGGTGGCCGGCCTGTTCAGCGCCCTGGGCATGCTGTTCGCCGATGTGGAGCACCAACTGGTGGCGGCTTTCTACAAGCGCCTCGCCGAGGTGGACCGCGCCGCCCTCGATGCCGCCGCCGCGCCTTTGGTGGCGCGCGGGGTGGAGATGCTGCTCTCGGAGGGCTTCCGGGACGCGAGCCGGCGTCATCTCGCCCTGTTCGCCAATCTGCGCTACCTCGGCCAGACCGCGCCGCTCACCCTGCCGGTGCCGGAGGGCGAGAATGCCCTGGCGGAGCTGGAAGCCGCCTTCCATGCGGAGCACCGTGCTGTGTTCGGCTATGCCTCGCCGGGGGAGGCGATCCAGTTCGTGTCCCTGAAGCTGGTGTGCCACGGCGTGCCGGAAGCCCCGCGCATGCCCGACCATGTGCAGCGTGGCGCCGAGAAGACCGCCGCCCAGACCGCGCGGCGCGCCTTCTTTGGCGAGGCCGGCTGGATCGAAACGCCGGTGATGCCGCGCCGCGCCCTCACCGCGCGCCCCATCGCCGGCCCGCTCATCATCGAGGAATACGACACTACGGTGGTGGTGTTGCCCGGCTGGGATGCGGCCATCGACGACTGGAACAATGTGGTGCTCACGCGCCGCCCCGCTTGAGGAGAGAAACATGATCACCATTGATCCGGTGCGCCGGGAGCTCCTCAAGAACGCCCTGGTCACCACCGCCGACAACGCGCTGGTGATGGTGACGCGCACCGCGCGCACCTCCAACGTTAAGAACTCCATGGACTTCTCGGCCGCCGTCTGCGACGCGCAGGGCCGGCTGGTGGCCCAGGGCCTCGCCGTGCCGGTGCATCTTGGCGTGGTGATGCCGGCGCTGGAAGCCTGCCTCGCCCATTTCGGCGACGACATCCATGAAGGCGACGTGCTGGCCAGCAACGATCCCTATTCGGGCTGCAGCCACCTGAACGACATCTTCACCTTCAAGCCGGTCTATGTGGACGGCCGGCGGGTGGCCATCGTCAGCCTCATCCTGCACCATTCGGACCTCGGCGGCCGGGTGCCCGGCGGCAATGCCGCCGACAGCATGGAGGTGTTCGAGGAGGGGCTGCGTATTCCGCCGGTGAAGATGGTGCAAAAGGGGGTGCCCAACGAGACCCTCATGCGCATCATCGCGTTCAATACCCGCGTGCCGGACCGGGTGATGGGCGATGTGCGGGCCCAGCTCGCCGCTTTGGACGCCGCCGCCGCCGAGGTGGAGAAGCTCGCCCGCAGCTGGCAGCCCGACGTGCTCGAAGCCTATCTCGACGACCTCATCAATTACGCCGAGACCCTGACCCGCGCCGACATCGCCGCGCTGCCCGACGGCGAGGTGGAGTTCGTGGAGTGGAACGATGACGACGGCGTCGGCAACGGGCCCATCCGCATCCACCTGAAGCTGACCAAAAAGGGCAGCGAGATCATCGCCGATTTTTCGCAGACCGACGATGACAAGGGCGGGGCGGTGCATTGCAACCGGGCCTTCGCCGTTTCCTGCACCTATGCCGCCATCCGCACCGTGCTCGGCCCGCAGATCCCCAACAATGCGGGGCTCTATCGCGCCATCACCGTGAACACCCGGCCGGGCACCTTCGTGGACGTGAGCTTCCCGGCGGCGGTGGGCTCGCGCGGGCAGGTGGGCTTCCGGCTGCGCTCCATCGTGCTCGGGGCCCTGGCGCTGCTGCTGCCCGGCCGCATGCCGGCCTGTGCCGGCGGCTCGGAATTCGCCATCGCCGCCTCCGGGGCGGACGGGGCGGGCCGGCGCTTCCTGCATCTGGAATTCCACAACAACACCAGCCTCGGCGGCGGGCCCGATGCCGATGGGCAGGATGCCGGCCCCTATTGCATCGGCAATCTCGCCAATGTGCCGGTGGAGCTGATCGAGGCGGAAAACCCGCTGCGGATCGACGAATACGGCTTCCTGCCGGATACCGGCGGCGCCGGGCGCTATCGCGGCGGGCTCGGCCTGGTGCGGCAGTATCGGCTGCTGGCGGACGACGTGCAGGTGCAGGTGCGCTCCGATCGTTTCAAGTCCCAGCCCTTCGGCCTGTTCGGCGGTGAGGGCGGCGCCCATGCCCGCTCCATTCTCAATCCGGGCACGGCGGCGGCGGAGCCTCTGCCCTCCAAATTCACCCGCCGCTTCAACGCCGGCGACGTGCTGCGCTTCGAGATGGCGGGTGCCGGCGGCTATGGCCCGGCCGAGGAGCGCGACCCCGCCGCCATCGCCGAGGACATCCGCCAGGGCAAGGTGACCGCCGCCAGCTGACGGTTGCGCCTGAGAAACATGAGATCGCGCCGGGCACCCCGCCCGGCGCGATCTTGCGTTGGGGGGTCAGAAGCTCGGCGGGGTCAGGGCACTGACCAGCTCGCACGGCTCGGGTCCCACGCAGCGGAAGCGATGGGGCCGGCGGCTCTCGAAATAATAAGCGTCGCCCGGCCCGAGGATGCGCCGCTCGCCATCCACCGTCACCTCCAGCCGGCCGGACAGGATGATGCCGCCTTCCTCCCCCTCGTGGGCGAGGGGCACCCGGCCGGTATCGGCACCGGGGGCGTAGTGCTCCTTCAAGATCTGCAGGGCCCGGCCGAACAGGCTGTCGCCGATCTGGCGATAGGAGATGGCGCCCTTGCCGATCTCCACCAATTCTTCGGCCGCATAGAACACCTGGGTGGGCTTCTCCGGCTCCAGAGCGAAAAATTCCGCAAGGCCGATGGGGATGCCGTCGAGGATGCGCTTCAGCGCCCCCACCGAGGGGTTCACCGCATTGGATTCGATCAGCGAGATGGAGGAATTGGTGACCCCGGCGCGCTTGGCGAGGGCCCGCTGGGAGAGGCCATGCCGGGTGCGCACGAAGCGCAGCCGCGCGCCCACATCCATCTCCATGGCATCCCCCTGTTTCACGCGTTCAAGATCCGCAACAGATGCGATCACGATCATTAGAAATCAGTAGGTTGTGGGAATCAAGAAAAGGACTTGTTGGCAAATCGCGAACCGGATCTGCTGGCCGCGAAGGAGACCTTCCGATGACCGCTGCCCCCAAGCCCGCCTTGTCCAACGCCGCCCCGCTCGATGCCTATTGGATGCCCTTTACCGCCAACCGCCAGTTCAAGGCGGCGCCGCGGCTGCTGGCTGCGGCCGAGGGCATGTATTACACCACCGTGGACGGGGCGAAGGTGCTGGATGGCACGGCGGGCCTGTGGTGCGTGAACGCCGGCCACGGCCGCGCCAGCATCGCCGAGGCGGTGGGGCGGCAGCTCGCCACCCTCGATTATGCGCCCTCCTTCCAGATGGGCCATCCGCTCGCCTTTGAATTCGCCGAACGGCTCGCGGCCATCGCCCCCGGCGGGCCGGAGGCGGGGCTCGACCGCGTCTTCTTCACCGGCTCCGGTTCGGAATCGGTGGATACGGCGCTGAAGATCGCGCTCGCCTATCAGCGCGCCATTGGCCAGGGCACCCGCACCCGGCTCATCGGCCGCGAGCGCGGCTATCACGGGGTGGGCTTCGGCGGCATCTCGGTGGGCGGCCTCGTCAACAACCGGCGCACCTTCGGCCCGCTGCTGCCGGGGGTGGATCACCTGCGCCACACCCATGATCCCGCCCGCAACCGCTTCGTGCGCGGCCTGCCCGAGCATGGGGTGGAACTGGCGGACGATCTGGAGCGCCTGGTGGGCCTGCATGGGGCGGATACCATCGCCGCTGTCATCGTCGAGCCCATGGCCGGTTCCACCGGCGTGCTGCTGCCGCCCAAGGGCTATCTGGAGCGGCTGCGGGAGATCACCAAAAAATACGGCATCCTGCTGATTTTCGATGAGGTCATCACAGGTTTCGGTCGCCTGGGCGCGCCCTTCGCCACCGACTATTTCGGCGTGGTGCCGGATCTCGTGACCACCGCCAAGGGCATCACCAACGGCGCCGTGCCCATGGGTGCGGTGTTCGTGAGCCGGGCGGTGCATGATGCGATGATGCAGGGGCCGGTGGAGGCCATCGAGCTGTTCCACGGCTACACCTATTCCGGCCATCCGGTGGCCTGTGCCGCCGGTCTCGCCACCCTCGACATCTATGCGGAAGAGGGCCTGCTCACCCGTGGCGCCGGCCTGGCCGATCTGTGGGCGGACACCATGCACGGCCTGAAAGCCGCGCCCCATGTGTCGGACATCCGCACCATCGGCCTCGTCGCGGGCATCGAGCTGGAGTCCCGGCCCGGCGCGCCGGGAGCGCGCGCCTATGACGTGTTCGTGGACTGCCTCGCCAAGGGCCTGTTGATCCGCGTCACCGGCGACATCATCGCTTTGTCGCCGCCGCTGATCGTCACGCCGGCGCAGATCGGCGAGATGGCGGAGATCCTCGCCGGAGCCATCGCCCGTGCGGCGTGATGCGGGCGGCGCGGCCCTTCAGCCCGGGCGGGCGAGGGTCGCGCGCAGCTCCGACAGCCAGGGGGAGAGGGTCGCCATCTCCCCCAGCCGCAGCCCCTGTTCGAACAATTGCTCCACCGTCTCCGCATCGGCATGGGGCGCGGCCCGCAGCAGGCAGTCCCGCCATTTGGCGCGCAATTGCGCGGGGGTGACCGGATCGGCCGGCGAGCCGGGCGGAAGGGTCACCGTGTGGGACAAACTCTGCCCGGTGGCGGTGGTGATCCGCACCATCACCGGCGCGTGGGCGATGGCGGCGCCGGAGAGTGCGGCGCCTGGGCGCTCGGCGAGGGTGATGTCGTGCAGGCGGGCCTGGATCGGCGGCCGCATGACCTGCTCATCGGTGAAGCTCGCCAGGGTGATCTCCCCATCGGCCAGCGCGGCGGCGACACAATAGGGCCCGCTGAACAGCGCCTCGAGCCCGGTGCGCGGAAAGGGATGGATCAGCGGGCCGCTGCCGCCGGGCGGCATCTCCACGTGAGCGGCGCGCACCGTGGTAAGATCCAGCCCGTGGGCGCGGCGCAAGGCGAGGGTGGCCTCGGCGATCTTGTGCAGCATGTAGCAGCACGGATAGCGCTTCTGCTCAAACCCCGGCTCCACCAGCGCGAACGGCGCGCCGAGGCGGATGGCGCCCAGCCCGGACGTTTCCCCGCCGGAGAACGCATGGAGAAAGCCCACCGGCCCGTCGAAGGCCTCCTGAGCGCCGGTGACGCCGGCGGTCGCCCATTGCACCGCTTTGAGGCCATGGGCGGCGGCCAGCCCCACATGCAGGGATTTCACCGGCGTGCCGAAATTGGCCCGGATGCCGCCGGCGAGGCTGGCGGCCATGGCTAAGGCGTGGCCGGCTTGGCGGGCATCGAGCCCCATGAGGCGGGCGCCGGCGGCCGCCGCGCCGAGGGGGCCGAGAACGGCGGTGGCGTGGAAGCCGAGGCCATAGGGCTGAAAGCCCATGGCTTCGCCCACCCGGATCATCACCTCGGTGCCCACCGCGAAGGCGGCAAGGATCGCCCGGCCGGACTGGCCGCACGACAGCGGCAGGAGGCTTGCGAGCACCGGCGCGCTGGGATGGCACAGAGCCAGCATGCTCACGTCGTCATAATCGAGCACGTGGCTCGCGACGCCGAACAGTAGCGCCGCGTCGTCCGCCCGGTAGGTGAGCGGCGCCCAGAAGGACGGCGTGCCGGCCACCGATCCATCCCTGGGCAGGGTGGCGGCCAGCTGCAGCGCCGCCGGCTCGCGCCCGCCCGCCAGGGTCACGGCCAGGGTATCGAGCAGCAGCGGGATGGCCCGCGCCGTCACCTCAGCCGGGATCTCCGCCGAAGTGATGAAGGTGGCGAGGGCGCCGGTCGAGCCGGCGCCAGGGGCATCCTGCGGCGTCTCCATCGCGTGCTCCCCGCCGTTGGCGCTCAGTTGTAGTGGGCGCCGGCGTTGAGGCCGATGATCTGGCCACTGATGTAGTGGCTGTCATCGGAGGCGAGGAACAAAGCGATGCCGATCATATCCTTGACCCCGCCCTTCTTGCGGATGGCCTGGGAGGCGATCACCCCCGCCCACTGGTCTTCTGTGATGGTCTTGCGCGGCACCTCGGTGGCGATGCCGTGGGGGCTGATGGCGTTGACATTGATGTCGAATGGCCCGAGCTCGGTGGCGAGCACCCGGGTCAGCGCCACCACGGCGCCCTTGGAGCACACATAATGGGCGTAGCCGGGCCGGCCCGTATCCACCACCACCGACGACATGTTGATGATCTTGCCGTAGCGGTTCTGCTTCATGATCGGCGCCACCGCCTTGGCGCACAGGAACACGCCGCGGGTGTTGACCGCGAACATGCGGTCCCACTCCTCCACCGAGATCTCCTCGAACCCCTTCAGGGTGAGGGTGGAGAAGACCGCCGCATTGTTGATGAGGATGTCGATGGAGCCAAAGGCGGCCTTGGCGGCGTCCGCCATGGCGCGGGTGCTGGCCTCGTCGGACACGTCGGTGGCCACCGCGATGGCCTTGCCGCCGTCCGCCTTCACCTCGTCCGCAACCGCCGTGGCGGCTGCAAGATTGGTGTCGGCGATGACGATGGCGGCACCGCGGCTGCCGAAGGCCAGGGCATAGGCCCGGCCGATGCCCTGGCCGCCGCCGGTGATCACCACAACTTTGTCGGTAAAGCTCATGACGCGGGCTCCTGAAGCCAGGTGGGATGCCCGCGCGGCCCCCGGCCGCAGGCGGGCGGGGAGCAAGGATATCAGCCGTGGCCGAAGATGGATTTGACTTCCAGATAGCTCTCAAGGCCGTAGCGGCCCCATTCCGAGCCGTTGCCGGACGCCTTGTAGCCGCCGAACGGGGCGGCGAAATCGGAGAAGGCGCCGTTGAGATGCACCATGCCGGCGCGGATGCGCCGGGCGACGCGGCGGGCGCGATCGAGATCCGCCGACCAGACGTAGCTGGAGAGGCCATAGGCGGTGTCGTTGGCAATGCCGATCGCCTCTTCCTCATGGTCATAGGGGATGAGGCAGGCGACCGGGCCGAAGATCTCCTCGCGGGCGATGCGCATGGCATTGTCGACGCCGGAGAACACGGTGGGCCGCACGTAAAAGCCCACGTCGAGCCCGTCCGGGCGGCCAAGGCCGCCGGTGACGAGCCGGGCGCCGGCCGCGAGGCCATCGGCGATCAGCGCCTGGATGTGGGCGAACTGGCGGGCATTCACCACCGGGCCCATGACGGTGGCGTCATCGCCGGGCGGACCGACGATCATCGCTTCGGCGGTCTGGCGGGCCACGGCTTCGGCCTCCGCGAGGCGGGCGCGGGGCACCAACAGGCGGGTCGGCGCGTCGCAATTCTGGCCGCTGTTGAGGAAGGCGCCCTTGAGGGTGGCGCTCACCGCCTTGTCCAGCGGCGCATCGTCGAGGATCAAAGCGGGGGACTTGCCGCCCAGTTCCTGGTGCACCCGCTTGACGCTCTCCGCCGCCGCCTGGGCGACCGCGACGCCGCCCCGGTTGGAGCCGGTGAAAGACACCATGTCCACATCCCGGTGGCGCGACAGGGCGGCGCCGACGCCGGCGCCGGTGCCGTTCACCAGGTTGAACACGCCCGCTGGCACCCCGGCCTCATGCAGGATTTCGGCAAACAGGAGGGCGGAAAGCGGGGCTTCCTCGCTGGGCTTCAGCACCATGGTGCAGCCGGCGGCGAGCGCCGGCGCCACCTTGCAGCCGATCTGGTTCATCGGCCAGTTCCAGGGGGTGATGAGGGCGCACACGCCGATGGGTTCGCGCACCACGCGGGTGGTGCCCATCTGCTCTTCCCCATCAAAGCCGCGCAGCGCCTCCGCGGCCTGCCGCAGGTGGGCGAGGCCGGCGGCCGCCTGGGCGCGCCTGGCGATGCGCTTGGGCGCGCCCATCTCCTGCGAGATGGCCGTGGCCAGGTCGTCGAGGCGAGCCTCGTAGAGTGTGGCGATGCGCTCCAGCAGCGCCACCCGCTCGGCGGCGGGGGTGGTGCTGAAGCGGGCGAAGGCCGCGCGGGCGGCGGCCACGGCCGCATCCACATCCTGTTCGTCGCCCAAGGCGACGCTGCCGATGGGCGCCTCGGTCGCCGGGTCGATGAGCGCGACGCGCTCTGCGGAGGCCGGGGCGCGCCAGGCGCCGTCGATATAGAAGTCGAGAAGGTGGGAGCTGGGATGAGCCATGACCGCCTGCGCTCAGCGTGCCGCGACGATGATGACTTCGACGCCCAGCGCCGGACGGTTCAGCTTGGCCTCGTAGCAGGCCCGGCCGGGGGTGTGGCCCTGCGGGATCCAGGCATCCCAAACCGAGTTCATCTCATCGAAGGAGGCCATGTCGCC
This sequence comes from Xanthobacter sp. NM-25, assembly GCF_022138605.1. Taxonomy (GTDB): domain Bacteria; phylum Pseudomonadota; class Alphaproteobacteria; order Rhizobiales; family Xanthobacteraceae; genus Xanthobacter. Next base: position 253,954 of record NZ_JACBFS010000006.1, on the reverse strand, counting down.
GAGCAGGATGGTGGCCTGCAGGATGCGCTCCTTGCTGGAGCCGACGGAGGCGAGGTGGCGCTCCACATTGCCGAGAATTTCCTCGGTCTGCTCGCGGATCGAGGCGCCGGCCTTTTCCTTGGCCACCTGTCCCGCCAGATAGACGGTTTCACCGCCATGGATGCTGACCTGGGACATGCGAGGGCCGATGCCGAGGCGTTCGATGGGCGTGCTGCTCATATTGGGCTTCCGCTGTGTGGGAGGGGAAAGGACGTCGGCGCTCAGGCGGCCGCGGGACGCGGCGGGATCAGCATGGCGCGGCGACGCTCGATAAAGCCGGTATCGACGCGGCCAGCGGCGAATTCCGGGTCTTCGAGGCAGGCGATCAGGAAGGCCTTGTTGGTGGTGGGGCCCTCCACCATGAAGGCCTTGAGGGCCTCGATGGCGCGCAGGCGCGCCGCGTCGCGCGTCTCGCCGTGGATGACGAGCTTGGCGATCATGGGATCATAGAAGGGGGTGATGGCATCGCCTTCGCGATAGGCTGAATCCACCCGCAGGCCGGGTGCGGCGGGCGGTTCCGCATAGGTGCTGAGCATGCCGGGGGAGGGCAGGAAATTGCGGGCGGGATCTTCCGCATAGAGCCGGCATTCGATGGCGTGTCCGGAGGTTGCCACGCTGTCCTGGTCGAAGGGCGCGAGGGCGCCTGAGGCAAGATCGAGCTGCAGGCCCACCAGATCACGGCCGGTGACCATCTCCGTCACCGGATGTTCCACCTGGATGCGGGTGTTCATCTCCAGGAAGAAGAAGGTTTCCTTCTCCACGTCGAAGATGAATTCCACGGTGCCGGCGCCGGCATATCCGGTGGCCGCGCACAGCCGTACGGCGGCGTCCGCCATGGCGGATCGCACCGCGGCTGGCAGGCCAGGGGCGGGGCTCTCCTCGATCACCTTCTGGAACCGGCGTTGCAGCGAGCAGTCGCGTTCGAACAGGTGCACCGCGCGGCCATCGCCGAAGCCGAACACCTGCACCTCCACATGGCGGGCGGTGGGCACGAAACGCTCGAAATAAATGGTGCCGTCGCCGAAGGTGCGGGCCGCCATGGAGCGGGTGGCGGCCACCACGGCGGCGAGCCCTTCGGCGGCATCCACCCGGCGCATGCCGATGCCGCCGCCGCCCGCCGCCGCCTTCACCAGCAGCGGATAACCCACCGCGTCGGCGGCCTGTTGCCAGCCCTCCGCGGTGCCCTCGAAACGGGCGCTGCCGGGCACCACGGGCACGCCGGCGGCTTGCGCGATTTCGCGGGCGCGCTGCTTGTCGCCCATGGCGCGGATGGTCTGCGGCGCGGGGCCGATCCAGGTGAGGCCGGCGGCGATAACGGCAGCGGCGAAATCCGCATTTTCCGCCAGGAAGCCATAGCCGGGATGGAGGGCATCGGCCCCGCACCGGAGTGCGGCGGCGATGACGGCGTCGCCCTTCAGATAGCTCTCGCGCGCGGCGGCGGGGCCGAGCAGAACGGCTTCGTCCGCTTCCGCCACATGGGCGGCGCCGGCGTCCGCCTCGGAATAGACGGCCACCGTCGCCAGGCCGCGCTGGAGGCACGAGCGGAAGATCCGGCGGGCAATCTCCCCCCGATTGGCCACGAGAATTTTCTTCATCGGGTCAGCCTTGCGTTCAGCGATGTGGGGCGGCGGAGGAGCCCGCCGGGCCGCTACTGGCGGGAGGGCGCGCGGCCTCCCGATGCCGGCGGGGTGACCACCCAGATCACCCGCGCCTCCTCGTCGGAATCATTGTCCACGCGATGGCGCAGCATGCTGGAGAAGCGGAAGCTGTCGCCTTCCTCCAGCACATAGGTGTCATCGCCGATCAGCAGCTTTATGCGGCCCTTGATGACTACGCCGGCCTTCTCGCCATTGTGGTTGTAGAGGGCGCCACCGGAAGTGCCGCCGGGGGCGAAGCGGAACTCCCACATCTCCATCAGGCTGGAGCCGGGCGGCATCAGGAACATCTTGTTGATGCCGGTGGTGGTGAGGTTCAGGCAATGCCGCTCGTTCGCACGCACGATGAACGGGTTGGCCGTGGGCGGAACATTGTCGCCCTCGAAGAACTGGGTGATGGGCACATCGAGGGCGCCGGCCAGCAGCCGCAGGGTGCGCAGCGAGGGGGTGGCAAGGCCGCGCTCGATTTGGCTCAGCATGCCGGTGGAGATCATGGCCTGTTCGGCGAGCTTGCCCAGCGACCAGCCGCGGCGCAGTCGCTCGGCGCGCACCACCGCGCCCACCCGGGCGTCGGCCTCGGCATGGATGTCGTCGGCACTCGGCTCCGAGGTGTCGGCAGGCTGGGCGGCAGTCACCGGCTCGCTCGCAGCCTTGGCCTCAATATCCTTCGTCTTCCCGGCTTTCGATTTGGTCTCGTCCGCCCGGCTTTCGTGCGTCTTGCTGTCGTTTGCCTTGGCGTGATCGGGCGCCGCGCCCTCGGCCCCGGTGGCATCCACCGGGCGGGTCGCGGCCGTCGCCGCCTTCTGCTTGGCCGTCGTGGCCTTCGATGTGTCTTTCACGGTCGTCTTTCCATCCCCGGATGAGTCACTCAACGCCCCTGCGCGCCGGCCTCCCGGGGTCTCCTCACGACAATTAGTGTGATCGAAAATTTCCTGTCAAGTTTCGATCTCATCAAAATATCAGCCATTGACATTTTGTTTCATCACATCAAACTGAGTGCACTGAATTTAATGTGTCTAAATGTTGGGCACGCAGATTCGGCGCGGCCTGCGGGCCGGGGTCACGCGTGTGGCTGGAGGCTTCGCGTTTGATATGACGAGTGATTTCCTGAAAACCGCGGTGCCTGTTCCCAAAGGCAACCACTTCGAGGCGTTCGAGATCGGTCGCCGCTTTGAGCACCATTGGGGGCGCACGCTGCGCAATTCCGAGGCAGCGCTGTTCTCCACCCTCACGCTGCACTTCAACCCGCTCTACTTCAATCGCGAGTATGCAATCGCGCTCGGCCACCCCGAGACACCGGTGAACCCGCTCATGGTGTTCACCCTGGTTCTCGGCCTCTCGGTGGAGGACCTCTCGGAGGTGGGCGGAGCGTTTCTCGGGGTCGACGACCTTGCCTATGAGGCGCCGGTCTATCCTGACGACACGCTCACCGCTCGCTCCACGGTCACCGGCCTGCGGGAGTCCTCGTCCAACGCCATGATGGGCATCGCCACCTGGCACACCGAGGGCTTTAACCAGCGCGGTGAGCGGGTGATCTCGTTCGTGCGCACCAACATGGTTCCGCGCGCCAGGCCCCGCCAGGATGCGGGAGCGGAAAACGCCCAGCAGGAAACGGCTCAATGACCTATATGACCGAAGAGCGGCGCGCCATTCAGGAGCATGCCCGCGCGTTCACCCGCCGCGAGGTGATCCCGCTCGCCAACAAGCTCGATCCCGAGCGGGCGGACATCCCCATGGCGCTGCGCGACAAGCTGGGTGAGCTCGGCTATTTCGGCATCCTCATTCCGGAGGAATACGGCGGCCTCGGCCTCGGCTGCTTTGAATATTGCCTCGTCTCCGAGGAGCTGGCGCGCGGCTGGATGTCGGTGGGCTCCATCATCGTGCGCGGCAACCTGCTGATCGGCAGCCACCAGATGAGCGAGGCCCAGCGCAAGCACTTCCTGCCCAAGATGGCCGCCGGCGAGATGGTGGGCGCCTTCGCCATGTCCGAGCCGGGCGCCGGCTCCGACGTGGCCTCCATGACTACCCGCGCGGTGAAGGACGGCGACAGCTATCTCGTCACCGGCAACAAATACTGGTGCACCTTCGCGAAAGAAGCCGATTTCATCATCCTGGTGGCGCGCACCTCCAAGGCGCCGCCGGAAAAGCGGCATCTCGGCCTGTCAATGTTCATCTTCGAGAAGAAGCGGGGTGAGTTCCCCGAAGGCATGGCCGGATCTCCCATTCCGAAAATCGGCTATTTCGGCATGAAGACCTATGAGCTGGCCTTCGACAATTTCCGCATTCCCGCCGAAAACATGATCGGTGAGGAAGGCAAGGGTTTCTATTACGCCACCCAGGGGCTGGAAAGCGCCCGCGCCCAGACGGCGGCGCGGGCCGTGGGTGTCGCCCGGGCGGGGCTGGAAGACGCCATCACCTATTCCAAGGAACGGGTGCAGTTCGGCCAGCCCATCGCCGCCTTCCAGGAAACCCGCTTCAAGATCGCCCGCATGGCCACCGAAGTGGAGGCCTGCCGGCAGTTCACGCATTTCGTGTGCAACCAGATCGACACCGGCGTGCGCTGTGACCGCGAGGCCTCCATGGCCAAATATATCGCCAGCGAGATGGCCGAGCGGGTGACCTCCGACGCGCTGCAGATCCATGGCGGCGCCGGCTACACCACCCATCACGCGGTGGAGTGCTATTGGCGTGACGCGCGCCTGACCAAGGTGTTCGAGGGCACCTCCGAGATCCAGCTGCGGGTCATCTCCGACAGCCTTCTGGGGAGGATGTGAGATGGATCGCGCGACTGTTGCGACCCTCACCGCGCCGGGCAGCTATTTCGAGGCGTTCGAGGTGGGCGCCGTGATGAAGCATGCCCGCGGCAAGACCGTGGAGCCGTTGGAGAACGTGCTCATCACCAACCTCGTCATGAACACTGCCGCCGGCCATTTCGACGAGCACATGATGAAGACCGCGCCGTTCGGCAGGCGCGTGGTGTTCGGCGGCGTGACCACCGCCCTCGTCGTCGGCATGGCCAGCCAGGATACGGCGGAGAATGCTTTGGCGGAGATCGGCATGACCGGCCTGCGGCTGAAATCGCCGGTGTTCCATGGCGATACGCTCTATGCCTACACCGAGGTGGTGGCCAAGGAGGAGGCCGAGCGGGAGGATGCCGGCATCGTCACCTTCCGCCACTTCGGCGTGAACCAGGACAATGTGGTGGTGTGCGAATGCGTGCGCCGGGTGCTGGTGAAGCGGGCCAGCCACTGGAGGCCGGCATGAGCCCCCCGGCTGTGGCGCTCGGTGCGCTCGGCGATCTGCGCGTCATCGACATGACGCACTTCCTGGCCGGTCCCTATTGCACCCAGATGCTGGCCGACCAGGGCGCCGACGTGATCAAGGTTGAGCCGCCCGATGGCGACGTCACCCGCACCTTCGGGCCGTTCCATCCGGACGATCAGCTCAAGGCCTTCGCCGGCTATTTCGCCTCGGTGAACCGCAACAAGCGCTCCATCACCCTCGATCTGAAATCGGCCGAGGCGCGCGACGTGCTGCTGCAGCTGATCGACGGCGCCGATGTGATCGTCGAGAACTACCGGGCTGGCGTGATGGAGCGGCTCGGCCTGTCCTACGAGACCTTGAAGGCGCGCAACCCCAAGCTCGTCTATGCCACCATCCGCGGCTTTGGTGATCCGCGCACCCTGCCCAGTCCCTATGGAGACTGGCCGGCCTATGACGTGGTGGCCCAGGCCTTCGGTGGCATCATGGCCATCACCGGCACGGAGAATGGCGAGCCCACCAAGATCGGGCCGGGGGTGGGCGACATCGTGCCGGCCATGCTGGCCGCCTTCGGCATCGTCTGCGCCGTGCACCATGCGCAACGCACGGGCGAGGGCCAGTTGGTGGACGTGAGCATGGTGGATTCCATTCTCGCCCTGTGCGAGCGGGTGCTGCACCAATATGCCTATGGCGGCATGGTGCCGGTGCCGCAGGGCAACCAGCATCCCTTCCTCTGCCCGTTCGGTACCTTCCCCACCAAGGACGGCTGGTGCACCATCACCGCCTATGACGACCGCATGTTCGGCGAATTGTGCCGGCTGTTCGCCATGCCGGAGCTGCCCGCCGACCCGCGTTTTTCCACCTGGGAAGGGCGCTATGAGAACCGGGTGGCGCTGATCGGGATCCTCTCCGCCTTCACCGGGGTTCGCAGCAAGAAAGAGCTGCTGGACCTGCTGGGCGGCAAGATCCCGTTTGGTCCCGTCTACAACGTTGCCGACATCATGGCCGATCCCCATTTCGCCGCCCGCGAGATGATCGTCGCCGTGGAGCAGCCGGGCATGGACACGCCCGTCACCCTCGCCGGCACGCCGGTGAAGATGACGGCGACGCCCGGTGGCATCCGGCGCCGGGCGCCGCTGCTCGGCGAGCACACCGAGGCGGTGCTGGCGGAAGCGGGCCTTTCCGCCGATGCCGTCGCCCGCCTGAAGACCGCCGGCGCCTTCGGCCGGCCCCGCACTCCCACCCCAGAGACTGCAGCATGAGCACTCGTCCCCAGCGCCTGCGGCGCGTCCAGCTCGCCGTTCCCGGCTCGTCGGAAAAGATGATCCGCAAGGCCGCGGCCTCCGATGCCGACCACGTGTTCCTCGATCTGGAAGACGCGGTGGCGCCCAGCCAGAAGGCGGCGGCCCGCAAGAATATCATCGAGGCCCTCAATACCCTCGACTGGGGGCGCAAGACCCGCTGCGTGCGCATCAACGACCTGTCCACCAAATACACCTACCGCGACATTCTCGAGGTGGTGGAAGGCGCGCGGGAAAATATCGACACCTTCATGATGACGAAGGTGAAGACCCCTTCCGACATCCTGTTTGCCGACACCCTGCTGAGCCAGATCGAGCAGGACCTCGGCCTCACCAAATCCATCGGCCTCGAAGCCCTGATTGAGGAGGTGGAGGGCCTCCAGAACGTCGAGGCGATTGCGAAATCGTCGCCGCGTCTGGAGGCTTTAATCTTCGGCATGGGGGATTTTTCCGCCTCCATGGGGGTGCTCATCACCCCCGATGGCAAGGTGGGGCCCTATCCCGGCGACGTGTGGCACTATTCGCGCTTCCGCATGGTGATGGCCTGCCGCGCCGCCGGCATCGATGCGGTGGACGGGCCCTATGCGGATTTCCGTGATCCGGCCGGTTACACCGAGGAGGCTTCCCGCTCCCTCACCCTGGGCTGCGTGGGCAAGTGGGCGATCCATCCCGCGCAGATCGAGTGGGCGCTGTCGGTCTTCACCCCCGACAAGGACCAGGTGGCGCGGGCCCGCAAGCTCGCCGCCGCCTATAAGGACGCCGAGGCCCAGGGGCTCGGCGCCATCCAGGTGGACGGCACCATGGTGGATGTCGCCTCCATCCGCATGTTCAGCGCCATGCTGAAGAAGGCCGATCTGATCGGCATGTGATTTCGCCAATGTGTGAATGCGTAGGCCTGCGGTGTCATCCGCAGGCGGTTGCGCCGACCGCGCCGCGTCTGGCCGGTTCCATGTGCTCTCGGTCGCGGCATCGCGGCCGATCCTGAAAAAAGAAACGGCATCAGCCGGCACTTCCAGTTCCAACGACGATTTCCAGATCGACCGAAAGAAGAGGGGAACATGGACACCTTCAAACTGTCGCGGCGAGGCCTCCTCGCTGCATCCGCCGCCGTGGGTGCCAGCCTGGCCATGCCGGCCATCGGCGCCCGCGCCCAGACCGTCTTCAAATTCAAGATGTCCACCGATGACGCGCCCGGCCACCACCGCCACGCGGTCGTCACCAAGTGGCTGGAGATGCTGAAGAAGGAGTCCAATGGCGAACTCGATATCGAGCTGTTCCATTCGGCTCAGCTGTTCAACGATGTGAACGTGCCGCGGGCCCTGCGCCAGGGCGCCATCGACATGGCCATGCCGGGCAATTGGGTGCTGGGTGGCATCGACCCCAACAACGACATCTTCCTTCTGCCCATGTTCTTCGGCGTGCCGCAGCCGGCCATGCACCCCGTCAGCGACGGGGCGGTGGGCCAGGCCATCAACAAGCAGCTCGAAGACAAGCTGAAGGTGAAGGTGATCGGCAAGTGGCTGGATCACGGCTACAGCGACACCCATGCCACCCGCATGATCGGTTCCAGCCTCGATCTGAAGGGCCTGCGCGTGCGCAGCTTCGGCGGCGCCGGCACCGAGGCGCGGATCCGCTATTTCGGTGGCGACCCGGTGCTGGTGCCCTGGGCCGAGGTGCCCATGGCCCTGAGCCAGGGTAATTTCGTCGCCATGTATTCCAATTCGGCCGGCGTCGCCTCCTCGAAGCTGTGGGATTCGGGCATCAAGTGCACGGTGGTGGAGCGCCAGTTCTTCCACCAATATATCCCCGTCATCGCGCAGGGCTCCTATGACAAGCTGCCGAAGCCGCTGCAGGATCTGCTGATCGGCAGCTGGGCCGACCACATCACCGAGTTCCGCGCCATGACCACGGCGGCGCAGCAGAAGGCATTCGACACGCTGGCCGCCAATGGGGTGACGGTGGTGCGCCCCGAGCAGTCCCTGCTCGACGACATCCGCAAGGGCCTGATGTCCACCCAGGATGAACTCGTGCCCAAGCTCAAGATCAATCCCGAGCTCGTCAAGATGGCGCTCTCCGCGCTGAAGCAGAACACCTGAGCCGCTTCACCTGACCCGTCTGGCATCCGGTTTCGGCCGGCTGCCCGACGGGGCTTTTCCACTTCGTTTGCGAAAGGTCGAGCGCTCATGATCGCCAAGGCGCAGCGGCTCTTCATCGGCATCATCGGCGCTGTCGCGCTGGCGATGTATTCCTATCAGATCATTTCCCTGTGGCTGTTCCGGGATTATGCCATCACCTGGTTCGCCGAGGTTGCGGTCTACATGCTCGTGTGGGCCATGTTCGTGGGGGTGAGCGAACTGGTGCGCGTCGATTCCCACATCCGCGCCGATTTCGTCATCTCCCACCTCTCGGTGCGCACCCAGCGCTGGTTCGAGCTGATCAACTGCCTGGTGGGCATCATCTTCTCGGTCTGCCTCATCTGGTATGGCTGGAAGATCACCTTCGACGCCTTCGATCTGGACGAGCGCAGCCCCACCGGCCTCGCTTTCCCGCTGTGGATCTATTATTCGGCGGCGCCGGTGGGCGGCGCGCTGCTGCTGCTGCGCTATGTCCAGCGTTTCTGGGCTTATCTCATGCGCTTTGACGAGAAGACCATGGCGCTCCACACCGCGGTGGAGATCTGAGCCATGTCGATCCAGCTTTTCGGCGTCGTCTTCTTCGCGATGCTCGCCATCGGCATGCCGCTTTATCTGGTGCTCGGCTCGGTCGCCGTCTTCATGTACGCGATCAACGGCGATCCGGTGATCGGCGCGTTCCAGCGCATGCTCGACGGGCTGAATTCCGAGACCCTGCTGGCGGTGCCGTTCTTCGTCATGGCCGCCTCCTTCATGCAGAAGGGCGGGGTGGCCAAGGCGCTCATCGACATGGTGAGCCTGTGGGTGGGGCAGGTGCGCGGCGGGCTCGCCATCGTCGCGGTGGTGGCCTGCGCCCTGTTCGGGGCCATCTGCGGCTCGTCGGTGGCGACCGCGGTGGCCATGGGTGGCATCCTGGTTCCGGCCATGAAGGAGCGGAACTATCCCATGCCGTTCACGCTGGGCGTTCTGGCCTCGTCCGGCACCCTGGGCATCCTCATTCCGCCCAGCCTCGCCATGATCCTGTTCGCGCTGATCGCCGAAGAATCGGTGCCGCGCCTGTTCCTGGCCGGTGTGGTGCCGGGGTTGATCCAGGCCACGATCTTCGTTGCCTATTCCATGTATTACGCCCATCGCTACAAGCTGCCGCGCGAGCCGCGACGCGACCGTGCGGAAGCGGTGAAGGTCACTCTTCACGCGCTGCCGGCCCTGTCTTTGCCGGTGGTGATCGCGGTGGGCATCTATGGCGGCTTCACCACGGTGACCGAGGCATCGGTGGTGGCGGCCTCCATGGCCCTGATCATCGCGCTCTTCTACTACAAGGGCTTCACGTGGCGCGATTGCCTCTCGGAGATCGGCGATTCCGTGCAGGGGGCGGCGGTGATCACCATCATCATCGCCACCGCGCTCGCCTTTGCCCAATGGCTGACCGCCTCCGGCGTGCCCGGCAGCGTGGTGCGGACCATTGGCGAGAGCGGCCTGCAGCCCTGGCAGTTCCTGCTGATCATCAACGTGATCCTGCTCGTCATGGGCATGTTCCTGGAGGCCATCTCCATCATGCTGATCACGCTGCCGATCCTGGTGCCGCTGTTGAAGCCCATGGGCATCGATCCGGTGCATTTCGCGGTGGTGATCACCATCAACATGGAGCTGGCCTTGCTGACCCCGCCGGTGGGCCTCAACCTGTTCGTGCTCTCGAACGTGGCGAAAACGCCGCTCAGCGTCGTCACCAAGGGCGTGCTGCCGCTGCAACTGCTGCTGTTCGCGCTGCTGATGGTGGTCACCTATGTGCCGTTCCTGTCGCTGTGGCTGCCGGACCTGATCTTCGGCAAGTAGCCGTTTCCCTCTGCCGCCGATCCCACAGGGGCCGGCTCGTGAAGAAAGTTGAACCGATGAGCAAAACCTCAGCGATTTCAGAAGTGTCGGGCTCCGTCTGGCAGGTGCTGGTGGCGGTGGGCGACAGCGTCGAAGAGCATCAGGAGTTGATGGTCATCGAATCCATGAAAATGGAAATCCCCGTGCTGGCGCCGAAGGCCGGCCGGGTGAGCGAGGTGCTGGTGCAGCCGGCGGATCCGGTGGCTGCGGATCAGATCGTGGCATGGATTGAGTGAGATGGCGTTTCAAAACGAGATCGAAGAGCTGGAGCGCCGGCGCGCGCGGGCGCTGGCCATGGGTTCCGCCAAGCGGCTGGAGGAGCGCAAGGCGCAGGGCATCCTGAACGCCCGCGAGCGTGTCGCCCATCTGAGCGATGACGGCAGCTTCAGCGAATGGGGGCAGCTCGCCGTCTCCATCCGTCCCGAGGATGAGGCGCGCTCCGCTGGCGACGGCTATGTGAGCGGCACCGCCAGCGTGGACGGGCGGCCGGTGGTGGTGCATGCGGCGGATTTCACCACCCTCGGCGCCTCCACTTCCGCCATCGGTGACAAGAAGTTCCACCATGCCAAGGCCAATGCGGCGAAGAATGGCGTGCCGCTGGTGCTGCTCAACGAATGCGCCGGCTCGCGCATCCCGGACATCATGGGTGGCCAGGGGCTGCACCGGGCGGGCGAGCATTCGGAACTGTGGCGCGATCGCTCGTCCCCGTGGGCGGCGGCGGTGCTGGGCCTGACCTATGGCGATGGCTCCTTCTACGCCTCCATGTCCGATTTCGTGGTGATGCGCAAAGGCGCGGTGCTGGCGGTGTCGAGCGAGCACGTCACTTCGGTGGCGCTGGCCGAGGCGGCCGACCCGCGCGAATTCGGCGGCTGGGAGGTGCAGACCCAGGTGACCGGCGTGGTGGACCGCGCCGTGGACACGGACGAGGAGGCCATCGACCTCATCAAGCGGTTTTTGTCCTACATGCCCTCCCACGGCCAGGAACTGCCGCCGCGCATCGCCCCCGGCGCGCCGGGAGGCGACCAGATGCGGCTTCTGGACCTGCTGCCGGAAAGCCCGAAGCGCACCTATGACGTGAAGCGCCTGCTGGAGGTGATCTTCGACGCCGGCACCCTGTTTCCCCTGAAGGAACGGTTCGCGCCGGTGGCTTTCACCGGCCTTGCCCGGTTGGCCGGGGAGACGGTGGGCGTCATCGCCATCAATCCCCAGCACAAGGGCGGAGCGCTCGATGCGGATGCCTGCGACAAGGTGGTGAGCTTCATCGTCCTGTGCGACAGCTTCAACATCCCGCTCATCACCTTCGCAGATACGCCCGGATTCCTGGTGGGCGCCGCCGGCGAGCGGCAGAAGATGCCGGGCAAGATCATGAATTACCTGCAGGCGCTGGGCGCGGCCACCGTGCCGAAGCTGAGCGTCATCATGCGCAAGTCCTATGGCCAGGCCCATCTCAACATGGGGGCCGGATACTGCGACGAGATGGCGGCGTGGTTCACCGCCGAGGTGAGCCTCATGGGTCGCCAGCCGGCCATGAACGTGCTGCACCGCCTGAAGCCCGGCCAGACCCCGGAACGCTATGCGGAGCTTGAGGCCGAGCTGACCCGCGACACGTCCGCTTACGCACTCGCCAACGCCTTCATGGCACAGACGGTGATCGCCCCCTACGAGACGCGGGATTGGCTGATCCGCATGCGCGCGCTGCACACCCGCCGGCCTTCCGGCGGCATCGGGCTGCGCCGCCTCGCCACCTGGCCGACCACCTATTGAGGATCTGATGGACACCCCCACCACACCGGACCTGCGCCAGCGCGCCGCGTTCGATTTCTTCACGCGCGAAAGCCTGCGCATCGCCGATCTCGACCAGAACCGGCACGTCAACAATCTGGCGTTGCTGGCGCTGCTGGAGAATGCGCGCAACCGCTTTATCGAAGAGCGCACACCGCTGGTTCGCAATGAACAGCGCACCTACATGCTGGTGCATCTCGAGAGCGATTTCATCGGCGAGCTGAACTATCCCGGAACACCGGACGCGGGCTGCCGGATCGTCGAGGTGCGCCGCTCGGCGGTGGTGTTCGGGCAGGGGCTGTTCGATGGCGAGCGCGCCATCGTCACGGGCCGGGCGATCACCGTGAATGTGGATCGCACCCTGCGCAAGGCCACGCCTTTTGATGACGAGGAGCGCGCCAAGCTGCTCGCCCTCATGGCACGGCCCTGAGGCGCCGCACCCGTCTCCCGTTCCGCTCTGACGTCCTGCCGTGAGGTCTGCCATGCGTGATTTCGATCCGAGCCAGATTGCCTTTGCCAATGGCCACTTCATCGGTGGCGAGGTGGTGGAGGGGCGGGGCGGCGACACGGTGACGGTACGGCGCCCGTCGGACGCGGTGGCCTATGCGGAGCTGCCCATCGGCGGGGCCGATCTGGTGGACCGGGCGGTGGTGAATGCGCAGGCGGCGGCCCGCACCAGTGGCTGGGCCACCTGCCCGCCACGGGAGCGGGCGCGCATCCTGCGGCGCTGGGCGGATCTCATGGAGGCGCGCAGCGAGACCCTGGCGCCGCTGGAGGCGTTCGGCTCCACCCGCCCCATCGCCCAGGCCGGCGGCGATGTGGTGTTCAGCGCTGAATGCATCCGCTTCTGCGCCGAATATGCCGACAAGCTCGGCGGCGACGTGGCCGCCACCAAGGCCGACAATCTCGGCCTCATCATTTCCGAGCCCTATGGGGTGGTGGGGGCCATCACCCCGTGGAACTTCCCGCTCATCATGGCCTCATGGAAGCTCGGGCCGGCGCTGGCAGCGGGCAATGCCATCGTGCTGAAGCCTTCCGAGCTCACGCCCTTTTCCACCGTGCGCCTCGCCGAACTCGCCATCGAGGCGGGGATGCCGGCGGGTATCTTCAACGTGGTGCAGGGCACCGGCGCGGTGACGGGAGAGGCGCTGTCGCGGCATCCGGGCATCGGCAAGCTCTCCTTCACCGGCTCCACCCGCACCGGTGCCGCGGTGATGACGGCGGCGGCCCAGTCGGGCATGAAGCCGGTGACCCTGGAACTGGGCGGCAAGAGCCCGCAGCTGGTGTTTGCCGATGCGCCGGATCTCGACCAGGTGGCCGGCCATATCTGCCAGTCCATCCTGGGCAATGCGGGCCAGGCCTGCGTCGCCGGCTCCCGCGTCATCGTCCAGCGGGCGGTGGGGGAGGCGTTGCTGGAGAAGCTGAAGGCGCACTTTGCCGCCGTAGAGCCGGGTCTCACCTGGCTCGCGGCATCGACTTTCTCGCCCATCATCTCGCCGGCCCAGGCGGACCGCATCGACGGCATCCTGGCGCGCAGCCGCGCCGCCGGGGCGGAAGCCCTGGTGGGCGGGGCGCGTTTCGCCGAATTCACCGGCGCCTTCTACCAGCCCACCATCATGACCCAGGCGAACGAGCAGACGCCGGTGGTGCGGGAGGAAGTGTTCGGCCCCGTCATCACCTTCCAGCTGTTTGACGAGGAGGAGGAGGGCTTCGCCCTCGCCGACCATCCGGACTACGGGCTGGCGGCCGGCGTTTACACTGGCGATTTCGCCCGTGGGCTCAGGGCCATGCGCACCCTCCAGGCCGGCACCGTGTGGATCAACCGCTACAACCGCACCGGGGACTTCATCCTGCCAACGGGGGGCTACAAGAGCTCCGGCATCGGCAAGGATCTCGGCCGCCAGGCGGTGGAGGCCAATATGCGGCACAAGACCGTGCTGATCGATTTCGCCAGCTGAGCGACCGCTCGCCGCCCCGCGGTACTGCCCACCAGGGAGTGGAGACGAAAAGGGGTCGGAGACGAAACGACCAGTGGTCCGTTCGTCGTGCTTGATCCCGCCCTACACGATAACGCATGTTGAAGCGCGGCGTTTTGCTGTACCGTGTGACGCAGCGGTACGGGACGCCGGGTTTGGCGCACGCCATCGGCTGTGGGGAGGGCCGGCTTCAATGCCGGTCACCCGCGGGGTCCGAGGTTCCGTCTTGCCGATTGCCATGCCCGCGCCAACGGGCCTGGCGCGAAAGCCAATAAGCGGGGCCGAAGATGCCCCGAGTGGAGGAACGCCGAGATGAAGAAGCTGCTTCTGGCAGTGGTGTCCGCGCTTGCCCTCTCCGCTGCCGCTCCGGCGGTTCAGGCCGCAGGCTGCGACCCGGGAGAGGTGGTCATCAAATTCAGCCATGTGGTTGCCAATGCGGGCCATCCCAAGGGGGATGCGGCGCGGCTTTTGGCCGACCGGGTGAACAAGGAGATGAACGGCAAGGCCTGCATGGAGGTCTTCCCCAACTCCACTTTGTTCGACGATGACAAGGTGCTGGAAGCCCTGCTTCTGGGTGACGTGCAGCTGGCTGCGCCCTCGCTGTCCAAGTTCGAGGCCTACACCCTCAAGTATCGCCTGTTCGATCTGCCCTTCCTGTTCCAGGACCTGGATGCGGTGGGCCGCTTCACGGCCAGCCCCACCGGCAAGAACCTGCTGACGGTGATGAAGGACAAGGGCTACATGGGGCTCGGCTACTGGATTTCCGGCCTCAAGCAGTTCTCCGCCAACAAGCCGCTGATTCTGCCCACCGACGCCAAGGGCCTCAAGTTCCGTATCCAGACCTCGGATGTCGCGGAAGCCATGATCAAGGCCCTGGGCGCCTCGGCGCAGAAGCTCGCCTTCAAGGAAGTCTATGGCGCCCTGCAGACCGGTGTGGTGGATGGCCAGGAAAACACCTGGTCGAACATCTACACCCAGAAGTTCTTCGAGGTGCAGGACGGCATCACCGAGACCAACCATCAGGTTCTCGCTTATCTGCTGGTCACGTCCACCGAATGGCTGGATGGCCTGAAGCCGGACGTGCGCGACCAGTTCCTGAAGATCGTCGACGAGGTGACCGCTGGCGCCAATGCCGAAGTGGCCGCCGTGGAGAACAAGAACCGCGAGAACATCATCAAGGCCGGTTCGGTGGTGCGGGTGCTCACGCCTGAGCAGCGCAAGGCCTGGGTGGACATCATGAAACCCGTGTGGAGCCGGTTCGAGAAGGACATCGGCCAGGACAACATCAAGGCCGCGGTGGCAGCCAACGGCGGCTGAGGACCAGGCGGGGGGGCATTTGGCCCCCGCCGCTTCGCCGGTGTCGTCACTGGAGCCCACAGTCCTGACCGCATCGCCGCCGCAACGTGGCGGCCTCGGGGAACACCATGGCAGCCTCCTGGCCCTATTTCGCAATCCTTGGTCTCATTGTGCTGCTGTTCCTCGCGGAGCGCCGTTTTCCCAAGGCCGTGACACGGCTTGAAGAGAATGTCCTGGCGCTGCTGCTGGCGGCCATCACCCTCATTTCCTTCATCCAGGTCATCGCCCGCTACGGCTTCTCGTCCGGATGGGGCGGGGCCCTGGAGCTCACCCGCATCCTGTTCGCCTGGATGATCCTGTTCGGCATGGGATACGGCATCAAGCAGGGGTTGCACCTGGGGGTGGATGCGGCGATCCGCGCGCTGCCGCGCCGGCTGTTCCGCCTCGCGGCCCTGTTCGGTGCGCTCAGTGTCGTGCTCTATGCGGTGATCCTGCTGTCGGCCGACTGGCTCACCTATCTGGGCGCCCACACCAAGGGCGGCGCGGTGGCGTATTGGACCCGCTTCTACAAGGTCGGCATCGGCCTCGATGACCTGCGCTATCCGCTGTTCATCCAGGAGGCATTCGGGGTTCAGGAGCGGGTGCAGCGCTGGATCGCCTATCTCATCCTGCCGGTGGGGCTGGCGCTGCTCGCCTATCGCGGCCTGCAGGCCTTCGTTCAGATCTGGCGCGGCGAGCGGGAGCTGGTGATCGCCAGCCATGAAGCCGAAGACCTCGTCGCCAAGAACAAAGACGTGTTGAAGGATTGACCGGGATGGAACTCGTCGTTCTCTTCGGCCTCCTGTTCGGCCTGCTGTTCCTGGGTGCGCCGGTGGCGGTGTCGCTGGGTCTGTCGTCCATTCTGACGATCGCCTTCTTCTCCACCGACTCCATGTCGTCCATCGCCTTGCAGCTGTTCACGGCCTCGCAGAACTATACGCTGCTGGCCATCCCCTTCTTCGTGCTCGCCTCGGCTTTCATGTCGACCGGCGGCGTAGCGCGGCGGCTCATCCATTTCGCCATTGCCACGGTGGGCCACTTCCGCGGCGGGCTGGCCATGGCCTCGGTGCTCTCCTGCATGCTGTTCGCCGCGCTGTCCGGCTCCTCGCCGGCAACAGTGGTGGCCATCGGCACCATCGCCATCGCCGGCATGCGGCAGGTGGGCTATTCGCGGGATTTCGCCGCCGGTATCATCTGTAATGCTGGCACCCTCGGCATCCTCATTCCGCCCTCCATCGTCATGGTGGTCTATTCGGCGGCCACCGATGTCTCGGTGGGGCGCATGTTCCTGGCGGGGGTGATCCCGGGCCTGGTGGCGGGCTTCATGCTGATGGCGGCCATCTATGTGTTCGCCCGCTGGAAGGGGCTGCCGGCTGAACCATGGCGCGGCTTCGGCGAGATCCTCAAGGGTGGCAAGGAGGCCGGTTGGGGCCTGTTCCTCATCGTCATCATCCTCGGTGGCATCTATGGCGGCGTCTTCACGCCCACCGAGGCGGCGGCGGTGGCTGCGGTCTATGCCTTCTTCGTGGCCTTGTTCATCTACCGCGACATGGGGCCCATGAAGGGCGTGCCCTGGGTGCTGGAGCGGGACAGCCGGCGGGCGCGGGTGGGCTTTTCCGCCACGGTCTATGGCGCCGCCTTCTTCTGCGTTTGGATGATCCTGACCTTCTTCGCCACAGACAAGGTGGAGAGCGCGCTTCTGAACATCCAGACGCGCGCCCTGTCCGGCCTCGTCATCGGCGCGCTTCTGGGCGGCAGCTACATCCTGTGGCGCGGCGAGCGCGCCAGCGTCGGCCAGATCCCGCTCTATCTGGCGGCGAGCCTCCCGGTGTGGGGGCGGAACCTGGCGCTGAGCGGCCGCAACGCCTTGCGGGCCTTCTTCAACGAGGAGACGCGCCAGGTCACGGTGGATGCCGCCCGCACGACGATCATGCTCATGTTCATCATCGTCAACGCGCTCTTGTTTGCCCATGTGCTCACCTCGGAGCGGATCCCTCAGGCCATCACTGATCTGATGCTGAACATGGGCTTCAACTGGTTCACCTTCCTGATCGCGGTGAACGTGCTGCTGCTCATCGGCGGGCAGTTCATGGAGCCCTCGGGCCTGCTGCTGATCGTGGCGCCGGTGGTGTTCCCCATCGCCATGCAGCTCGGGGTGGATCCCATCCACCTCGGCATCATCATGGTGGTGAACATGGAAATCGGCATGATCACGCCGCCCATCGGCCTGAACCTGTTCGTCACCTCGGGCATCACCGGCATGAGCCTGGTGCAGGTGGTCAAGGCGGCGGCGCCGTTCGTGGTGGTGCTGTTCCTGTTCCTGATCCTCGTCACCTATGTGCCGGTCCTCTCCACCTGGCTGCCCTATGCGGTGATGGGGCCGGAACTGCTGGTGCATTGACGCGGCGAGCCCGCGTCGTTGTGATCGGGCAGGAGGTGCGCATAAGGCGCCGGCGGCGTACTGTGCGCACCTGTTTTCCCTGATACGGCAGCATCGTGAAGAAGATCGGCTTTCTCTCCTTCGGGCATTGGACCCCCTCGCCCCAATCCGAGACCCGCAGCGCGTCGGACGCGCTTTTGCAGTCCATCGAGCTGGCGGTGGCGGCGGAAGAGCTGGGCGCCGACGGCGCTTACTTCCGCGTCCATCACTTCGCTAGGCAATTGTCGTCGCCGTTTCCGCTGCTGGCAGCGGTGGGGGCGCGCACGCAGCGCATCGAGATCGGCACCGCCGTCATCGACATGCGCTATGAGAACCCGCTCTATATGGCGGAGGATGCGGGCGCCGCCGACCTCATCGCCGGCGGCCGGCTGCAGCTCGGCATCAGCCGCGGCTCGCCGGAACAGGTGATCGACGGCTGGCGCTATTTCGGCTACCGCCCGCCGGAGGGCGAGGACGCTTCCGCCATGGCCCGCCGCCATGCCGAAGTGTTCCTGGACGTGCTGCGCGGGGAAGGATTCGCCCAGCCGAACCCCCGGCCCATGTTCCCCAACCCGCCCGGCCTGCTGCGCCTCGAGCCCCATTCCGAGGGGCTGCGCGAGCGCATCTGGTGGGGGGCGAGTTCCAACGCGACGGCCATCTGGGCCGCCAAGCTCGGCATGTATCTGCAGAGCTCCACCCTGAAGGACGACGAGGATGGCCGCCCGTTCGATGTGCAGCAGGCGGCACAGATCCGCGCCTATCGCGAGGCGTGGAAAGAGGCGGGCCATGCGCGCGCTCCGCGGGCCTCGGTGAGCCGCTCTATCTTCGCCCTGGTGGATGACCGCGACCGGGCCTATTTCGGCGGCTCGGGCCAGGACCAGGACCAGATCGGCTTCATCGACGAGAAGACCCGCGCCATCTTCGGCCGCAGCTATGCCGGGGAGCCCGACAAGCTGGTGGAGCAACTGGCCAAGGACGAGGCCATCGCCGAGGCCGATACCCTGCTGCTCACGGTGCCCAACCAGCTGGGCGTCGACTACAACGCCCACGTCATCGAGGCGATCTTGACCCATGTCGCGCCAGCCCTCGGCTGGCGCTGACGGGTGGCGCCCGCAAAGAGAAAGGCGCCGATGGCTGGGCCACCGGCGCCTTTCTCTTTGAACGGGTGAGCCGGAACGCGGCTCATACCAAAGGTTCATGAGCTTTTCTCATGGACCGTTGGTCAAGCCCGCGCGGCGCTTGAGCGGACCCGCGTGGCGCCGGTCGAAGACCGGGGCTGATGGGATCAGGCCTTGTATTCGTAGAGCAGGCGGGCGCGGATGGTGCCTTCCAGCGCCCGGATGTCTTCCAGCACCGCCTGGCTGTCGGCGGCGGAGGCATCGGCGTCCAGCACCACATAGCCGATGTCTGCGTCGGTCTCGTAATACTGCGCAGCGATGTTGACGGAGTGGCGCGCCAGCACCTCGTTCAGCCGGCCGAGCATGCCCGGCAGGTTGCGCTGCACCTGGATGAAGCGGGTGCCCAGCGGGCGGGCCGGCAGCTGCACCTGCGGGAAATTCACCGTGCCGACCGTGGAGCCGGTATCGCTGTAATCCACCAGCTTGCGCGCCACCTCGGCGCCGATGCGCTCCTGCGCCTCCAGCGTGGAGCCACCCACATGGGGGCTGAGAATGACATTGTCGATCCCCTGCAGGGGCGAGGTGAAGCGCTCGCCATTGGAGCCGGGCTCCACCGGGAACACGTCCACGGCGGCGCCGAGGATGTGACCCGAGCGCAGGGCATCGGCGAGCGCTTCCAGATCCACCACGGTGCCGCGGCTGTTGTTGATGAAGTAGGAGCCCGGCTTCATCAGGGCCAGCTCGCGCCGGCCGATCATGCCGTGGGTGGCGGCGGTTTCCGGCACGTGCAGCGTGACCACATCCGCCTGGCCCAGCAGCTCTTCAAGGCTGGCGGTGGGCTCGGCATTGCCCTGGCGCAGCTTGTCGATCAGATCATAGAAGATCACCCGCATGCCCATCGCCTCGGCGAGGTTGGACAGCTGCGAGCCGATGTTGCCATAGCCGACGATGCCGAGGGTCTTGCCGCGCACCTCGTGGCTGTGGGTGGCCGACTTGTCCCAGCGGCCCTCGTGGGCGGCATGCGAGCGGGCGGGAATGCGGCGCAGCAGCATCACGATCTCGCCGATCACCAGCTCCGCCACGCTGCGGGTGTTGGAGAAGGGGGCGTTGAACACCGGGATGCCCTGGGCACGGCAGGCGTCGAGGTCCACCTGGTTGGTGCCGACGCTGAAGCAGCCGATGGCGATGAGCCGGTCGGCGGCTTCCAGCACCTCGGCGGTGATGTGGGTGCGCGAGCGGATGCCGAGGATGTGCACCCCCTTGATGGCCTCCTTCAGCGCATCACCGTCCAGCGCCTTGGCGAGGCGCGTGATATTGGTGTAGCCGGCATCCTGCATGAGCTGCACGGCGCTGTCGTTCACGCCTTCGAGCAGCAGCACCTTGATCTTGTCTTTGGCCAGCGACAGTTGCGGCGGGTTGATTGGGCTATCGGGCACGATCTCGGCGTCCTTCAGCATTGCAGTTCGAGCACTGGCCGGTGGGGTCCTGCGCGGAGCATGGGCACCGGCCTCGTCCCCGGGTGGGGCGATCCTTGGGCGCGAGAACTTAGCGCTTTTGCCGGCTGCGTCTAGGCTCCCCTGCGCCGGCGCGCCCTCGCGCCGGCATGGCCCGCGCAAACAGATGGCCCGTCAGGATTTTTCCGAGTGGACGCGATGTCGCGGGGGGAGTGCCGGTGGACACTGTCATTGCGGCGGGCCGGGCTGCGTCCTTGGCAGGGACCCTGGCCGGGCCTGCTGCCCGCTGTGCTCAAGGCTGGCGTGCGTGGGGCGGGATCTGTATTCCGCAGCGGAAGATCTGGTGCAGTCCGCCCCACGGCACATCAGTTCGCCTTCGCGTAGGGGCAGTTGCTTTCAGCCAGGGGGCGGATGATCTCTTCCGCGGGCATGGCGCGCACCGGCTTCAGATAATCCCACGGCCCCTTGGATTCCGCCGGCGTCTTCACCTCATAAAGGGTCATGCCCTTCATGAGCCGCCCATCGGCACGCACCTTGGCACCCTGGGCATAGAAGTCGTTCACCGGCAGTTCGCGCAGCTTTTCCGAGACCTTCACCGGATCGTCGGTGCCGGCTGCTTCCACCGCCCGCAGATAGGCGAGAACCGCGCTATAGACCCCGGCCTGGAGATGGGAGGGGGCGGCATCCGTGCCGCGCTCGGCGCGCCACCGGCGGGTGAATGCGCGGGAGGCGTCGTCCTGGTCCCAATAGAAGGGCACCACGAACTGCAGCCCCTGCGCGGTCTTCAGGCCGAGGGCGTGGACATTGGTGATGTAAAAGGCGGTGCCGGCGATCTTCTGCCCGCCCTCCACCAGGCCGAACTCGCCGGCCTGCTTGATGGTGTTGATGGTGTTGTCGCCGGCATTGAGGGCGGCCACCACCTTGGCGCCGGAGGCCTGGGCCTGGAGCAGGTAGGCGGAGAAATCGGTGGTCGCCACCGGATGGCGCGCCACGCCGACGATCTTGCCGCCGGCCGGCACCACCACCCGCTCGATCTGCTGCTGTAGCGACTGGCCGAAGGAATAATCGGCGACGATCAGGAACCAGGTGTCGCCGCCCGCCTTCACCGCCGCCCGGCCGATGGCGTTGGCGATGGTGGAGGAATCATAATTCCACACGAAGGCGGTGGGGGAGCAGGCATCGCCGAACAGCCGGTCGGTCACCGAGCTGACGTTGATGATGACCGCCTTGTTCTTGGCGAGGTCCTGCACCGCCAGGGAGACGGCGGAATTGCCGAAATCGACGATGGCTCCGACTCCGTCCACGTCGATCCAGCGGCGGGCGATGCTGGCGCCGATGTCCGCCTTGTTCTGGTGGTCGCCCACCAGCAGCTCCACCGGCTTGCCCAGCACTTTGCCGCCGAAATCCCGGATGGCGAGCCGCGCCGAGGCCACCGAACCGGGGCCCTGCGGGTCCGCATAGGGACCGGACTGGTCGTTCAACACGCCGATGCGCACCGCATCCTTCGCGACCTGCGCAAAGGCCGGCCCGCTCAGGGCGCTGCTGGCGAGGGCGAGCGACACCAGCGCGCGCCTAAGAGCTTTCCTCACACGATGACCCGGCAACATGGCTTCCTCCCTTGATGACTGTTGTCATTCACTTTTTGATGGGTGCCCGGGGTGTGTCGGCGGTCAGAACATCTCCGCCGACAGTTCGGAAAACAGCTGCGGCGCGGACCGCAATGGGGCCAGCCAGCCGGGGATCTTGGGCAGCTCGTGGGCGCTGAAATAGCGGGCGGCGGCGACCTTTCCGGCCACCAGTTCCGGCGGCAGCTGGTCCGCCCGCTCTTGCGCCGTGAGGGCTTGGTCGAGGGTCATCCAGCCCACCACCAGATGGCCGCAGGCGGAGAGGAGGGCGGTGGCGTTGTCGAGGGCGGCGGTGGCCGCCGGGTCCGCCACTACGCTCTCCACCAGCTCCGCCACGGCGGCACGGGCCATGCCCAGCATGCGGCCGGCCTCCACCAGTGTGGGGGAGGCGGCAGCGCGGGCCTGGGTCGCGTCGATCTGCTGCAGCAAAGCGGCGAACGCGACGCCCTTGTCGCGCACCAGCTTGCGGCCGACGAAATCCAGCGCCTGGATGCCGGTGGTGCCTTCGTGGATGGGGTTCAGGCGATTGTCGCGGTAGAGCTGCTCCACGTCGAAATCGCGCGTGTAGCCATAGCCGCCATGGATCTGGATGGCGATGTCGCTGGCCACCAGCCCCCATTCCGAGCTCCAGGTCTTGGCGATGGGGGTCAGGAGATCAAGCAGCGCTTGCGCCGCCTGGTCCTGTCCCACTTCGGCGCGGTCGGCCAGATGGAAGCAGAACAGCACCAGCGCCAGGGCGCCCTCGGCATAGCTTTTCTGCGCCAGCAGCAGCCGCTTCACGTCGGCGTGGCGGGCGATGGGCACCGGACTGGTGTCCGCCGCGGCGCCGCGCGGGCGGCCCTGGGCGCGCTCGGTGGCATAGGTCACCGACAGGCGATGGCTGCGATAGGCGAGGGCGGCGGCGCCGAGCCCCACCTGCAGCCGCGCCTCGTTCATCATCATGAACATGATGGCGAGGCCCTGGCCGGGCGCACCCACCAGATAGCCCACCGCCCCGGCGGCATCGCCCGGCCGGTGGCGGCCCTCGCCGAAGTTGAGGAGGCAGTTGGCGGTGCCGCGATAGCCCATCTTGTGGTTGAGGCCCGCCACCGTCACATCATTGCGGCTGCCGGCGAACTCCCCCGGCGCCACCAGCACTTTGGGCACCGCGAACAGGGAGATGCCGGCGGTGCCGGGCACGAGCTTGCCGTCGGGCCCGGGGATCTTGGCCAGCACCAGGTGGCAGATGTTGTCCGAGGCATCCTGATCGCCGCCGGAGATCCACATCTTGTTGCCGGCGAGCCGATACCGGGCGCCGAGGCCGTCGGCGCCATCCGCCACCGCGCGGGTGGTGATGTCGGCCAGCGACGATCCCGCCTGCGGCTCTGACAGGCACATGGTGCCGAAGAAGCGCCCCTCGATCTGCGGCAGGGCCAGCGCCGCGATCAGCTCGGGGCTGCCGAAGCGGGTGAGCAGCCGGGCATTGGCCACCGTGAGCATGGGATAGGCGGCGGTGGCGATATTGGCGCTGAGGAAATGGGCGAAGGAGGCCGCGGCCACCGTCAGCGGCAGTTGCAGGCCGCCGTGCTCGGCGGCAAAGCTCTGGCCGAACAGGCCCGCCTCCGCATAGGCCTTGAGGGCGGTGTGGATGGCCGGCAGGATGCGCACGCTTTCGCCGTCGAGTCGTGGCTCGCTCTGGTCGCCCGCCTTGTAGTGGCTGAGGAAATGGCGAGCGGCGAGGCTGTCGCTCAGGTCCAGAAGGGCGGTGAGGGTCTCGCGGTTGAGCTCGGCGAAGGGGGCAAGCGCGGCGAGACGCTCCACGCCGAGCCAGTCCAGCAGCAGGAAGTCGAGGTCCGATCGGCGGATCAGCGCATCGGTCATGAGGGCTCCTCGGGGTTCGGGGCGGGATGCGGCCGGGCGCTCACAGCGCCGTCATGCCGCCGTCCACCGCCAGGGTCTGGCCAGTGATGTGGGCGCCGGCGTCGGAAGCCAGCAGCAGCACCGCGCCTTTCAGGTCGTCGGCGCCGCCGAGGCGGCCGCGCGGCGTCATGGCGGTGAGGGCTTCGCCGTGGGCATCGAGGGTGCCGGCGGTCATCTTGGAGGGGAAATAGCCGGGCGCCAGGGCATTCACCGTGAGCCCGCGCCGCCCCCATTCCGCGGCCAGGGCGCGGGTCAAGGCGATGACGCCGCCCTTGGAGGCATTGTAGGCGGCGGTGCCTTCCATGCCGGGCAGATTGCCGGTGAGGCCGGCGATGGAGGCGATGTTGACGATGCGCCCGTAGCTCTTGGGCAGCATAGCCCGCGCCGCCACCTCGCGGGTGAGATCGAACAGCCGGTTGAGGTTGAGGTCCATCACTTTGGCCCAGCCCTGGGGCGGATAGGCCTCGGCTGGGGCGCCCCAGGTGGCGCCCGCATTGTTGACGAGGATGTCGATGCGCCCGGCGACCGCCCCCGTGGCCTCCACCAGGGGGACGATGGCTCCGGGATCGGCGAGATCGCTCGTCACCGTGGTGCAGGCGATGCCCTGATGCTCCAGATGGGCCTTGGCGGCGGCGAGTTCGTCCACCTTGCGGGCGGAAAGCACCACATGGGCACCGTACTCGCCCAGGGCTTCCGCCATCTGAAGGCCGATGCCGCGCGAGCCGCCGGTGATGAGGGCGACGCGGCCGGTGAGATCGAACAGGCGATGCAAAGTGCCGGGCGTGGTCACGCAGCGTCTCCATTGAGAGAGGACAGGCCGGTGGCCGCAACGCGGCGCAGCAGCGGCGCCGTCTCCCAGGCCCAGCCCTGATAGCCGCCGGCGAAGGCAGAGATGCGCTCCAGAACCCGGGGCAGGCCCACCCGGTCCGCGTAGAACATCGGACCGCCGCGGAAGCGCGGGAAGCCATAGCCGCACACCCACACCGTATCGATGTCGAGGGGGCGATAGGCGATCTTGTCATCCAGAATGCGCGCGCCCTCGTTCACCAAAGCGAACACGCAGCGCTCGACGATTTCTTCATCGCTGATGGCGCGGCGGGTGAGGCCGAGGCGCTTGGATTCCTCCACCACCAGGGTGTCGATGGCCGGATCCACCTCGGCCTTGCCGCCCTTGCCGTAGAGATAATATCCGGCGCCGGTCTTCTGGCCGAAGCGGCCCATTTCGCAGATGAGATCGGGGATGCGGGAATAGGGGCGGTCGGGCTGCTCCACGGCGCGGCGCTTGCGGATGCTCCAGCCGATGTCCTGGCCGGCGAGGTCCATGGTGCGCAGCGGCCCCATGGCCATGCCGAACGCCTCCATGGCGGCATCCACCTGCTGCGGCAGGGCTCCTTCCTCCAGGAGGACATAGGCCTGGCGCAGATATTCCTCGAACATGCGATTGCCGATGAAGCCATCGCACACGCCGGAGACCACGCCCACCTTGCGGATCTGCTTGGCGAAGCCCATCGCACGGGCCAGGGTGGCGGGCGACGTTTGCGCGCCCCGCACCACTTCCAGCAGGCGCATGATATTGGCCGGGCTGAAGAAATGGGTGCCGATCACGTCCTGCGGGCGGCGCGTGAAGGCGGCGATCTGGTCCACGTCCAGGGTCGAGGTGTTGGAGGCGAGAAGGGTGCCGGGATCGGCCAGCCGGTCGAGCGCCTCGAACACGGTTTTCTTCACCCCCATGTCCTCGAACACCGCCTCGATCACCAGATCGGCGCCGCGCACGTCCGCCATGTCGGACGAGAAGCGGATGCGGCCTTCCTGGGCGGCGCCGGCCTCGGCGGTGAGGCGGCCGCGCTCCACCGTCCGGGCGATGGTGGAGGCGACGGTGGCCCGGGAGCGGGCGAGCGCGGCCTCGGTGGTGTCGATGACGGTCACCGGCAGGCCCGCCTGCGCCACCGCCAGGGCAATGCCGGTGCCCATGGTGCCGGAGCCGATGAGGGCGACGGCGCGCACCGGCTGGGGCTTCTCCAGGGCTTCGAGCCCCGGCACCCGGGCCACCGCCCGCTCGGCCAGGAACTGGTGCCGCAGGCCGCGCGCGGGCTCGCTCACCAGCAACTGGTCGAACAGCCCATATTCGGCGGCAAGCCCGGCATCGAAGCCGTCCCGCATGCCGGTCTCGATGGCCTCCACGGTGGCCCGCGCCGCATCCCCCGGCGCCCCTGGCGCGGCCTGGGCGCGGGCGGTGGCCAGAGCCTCCGCGGCGCCGTCGGTGGCGGGGGCGGTGTCGCGGCTGCGGCGCCGGCCGGAAAGGGTGCGGGCGAAGGCGATGGCGGCGGTGCGCACGTCGCCCGTCACCACCTCATCCACCAGCCCCATGGCCTGGGCGGTGGTGGCGCTCACCGTCGTTCCGGTGGTGATGAGCTTCACCGCCGGGGCAACGCCGATGCGGCAGGGCAGGCGCTGGGTGCCGCCGGCGCCGGGAATGAGGCCCAGCGTGACCTCCGGCAGGCCGAGCCGGGCGTCGGGCGTCGCGAGGCGATAATCGGTGGAAAGGGCCAGCTCCAGCCCGCCGCCGAGGGCGCCACCTTGGATGGCCGTCACCACCGGCTTGGCGAGGCCGTCGAGGGTGGCGCAGAGGCCGCGGATGGGACCGGCGATGGTGGCGGCGTCGCCATTGAACTCGGCAATGTCGGCGCCGGCGCTGAACATCCGCCCCTCTGAGGCTAGGACCAAAGCGGTGACATCGGGATGGGCGTCGAGGGCGGTGACCGCCTCCCGCAGCGCCTGGGGAATGCCGGCGGTGGCGGAAATGGGATTGAGCGGCGGGTTTGAGAAGACGACAACCCCGATCCCGTTCTCGATGCGTGTTTCGACTGGCACGAGCTCCCCCTGGACCTTCTGGCGCCTCTTGGCGCAAACATGATGAAATGAATGCGCGCGATTACTGCGCGGCGTCGTCCCGCTTCAGGATGTAATCGGCGAATTGCTTGCGGACTTCCGTCTTCTGCAGCTTTCCGGTAGCGGTGTGGGGCAAGGCGTCTACCACCACCACGTCATCGGGGATCCACCATTTGGCGACCTTGCCGAGGTACCAGTCGAGCAGCGCCGCCTTGTCGATGGCATGGCCCGGCCTCGGCACCACCAGCAGCAGCGGGCGCTCGTCCCATTTGCGGTGCTGGGCGGCGATGACCACCGCCTCCTGCACGTCGGGATGGCCGCAGGCAATGTTTTCCAGGGTGATGGAGCTGATCCATTCGCCGCCGGATTTGATGAGATCCTTGGCGCGGTCGACGATCTCCACATAGCCCGAGGCATCCTCCGTCACCATGTCGCCGGTGCGGAACCAGCCGTCGGCGGTGAAGGCGGCATCGGTGGCGTTGACCTTGAAATAGCCCGAGGCGATCCAGGGGCCGCGGATGAGCAGTTCCCCGGGGCTCGCGCCATCGGCCGGCACATCCGTGCCTTCCGCGCCCATCACCCGGGTTTCGACGCCGAAGGTGGGGCGGCCCTGGCGGCGCTGCAGGGCCAGCCATTCCGCCTGCGGCAGGTTTTTATTCTCCACCTTGCGCTGGTTGTAGAGGCCGCAGGGGGTGGTTTCCGTCATGCCCCAGGCGTGGTTGACGGTGATGCCGAATTCGTCGTGAAAGGCGGCGGCCAGATGCGCCGGGCAGGCGGCGCCGCCCACCACGATGCGCAATGGTGCCGCGAGGGTCGGGCGGGTGGCGCGCAGATGCTCCAGCACCCCGAGCCACACGGTGGGCACCGCCGCCGACCAGGTGACGGCATGGTTGGTGATGAGATCGCACAGGGCCGCTGCCTGGGGTCGCGGGCCGGGCAGCACCAGGCTCGCCCCCACCAGCGGCGCGCTATAGGGCACGCCCCAGCCGTTGACGTGGAACATGGGCACCACCGGCATCGCCACATCCACCGAGCGCAGGCCGAAGAAGTCCGGCAGATTGGTGGAATAGCTGTGCAGCACGATGGCCCGGTGGGAGTAGAGCACCCCCTTGGGCTGGCCGGTGGTGCCGGAGGTGTAGCACAGGCTCACCGCCTCGTTTTCATCGAAACGGGGCCAATCGAGATCGGGCGTTTCGGCGCCAATCAGGCTCTCATAGGAGATCACCTCCAGCTCGGCCTTGAGCGGGGTGTTGGGCACATCGGCATCCTCGCCGAGCACCACCAGGGTCTTCACCCCGGCCGCCTTCAGCGCAGGGCCGATGGCCTCCGCCACCGCCATCTCCAGCGGATCCACGAACAGCATGGCATCGGCCGCGTCAGTGATGATGTAGGCGATCTGGGCCGGGAACAGGCGCGGGTTGATGGTGTGGCAGATGGCGCCGAGGCCGGCGAGGCCGTAATAGATCTCAAGGTGCCGGTGATCGTTCCAGGCCAGCGTTCCGAGCCGTGTGCCGGGGGCGATGCCGCGCCGGCGCAGCGCCTTGGTGAGGCGGGCGGCGCGGGCCTCGATCTGTGGATAGCTGAACGCGACCGTGCTGCCATCGGGCCGCCGCGTGGTGACGCGGGCGGCGGTGTGATAGCGCGACGCGAACCGGATGATGTCCGAGACGTTCAGCTCGCGCTGCTGCATCAAGGCGCGCATGCATCCCCCCGTTGTTTGTCTTTTGTGTTCGTGTGGTCCGGGTGCGGAACGTTGGCGCGTCCGCACCCGGCCGTGCTCAGGCGCCGAGGCGCTCGAAGATGGCGGCGATGCCCTGGCCGCCGCCGATGCACATGGTGACGAGGGCATAGCGCCCGCCGGTGCGGTGCAATTCGGCGATGGCCTTGATGGTGATGATGGCGCCGGTGGCCCCCACCGGATGGCCCAGCGAGATGCCCGAGCCGTTGGGGTTCACCCTGGCGGGATCGAACCCGAGCTCGCGGGAGACCGCGCAGGCCTGGGCGGCGAACGCCTCGTTGGATTCGATCACGTCGAGATCGGCCACGGTGAGGCCGGTGCGCGCCAGCACCTTGCGGGTGGCCGGCACCGGGCCGATGCCCATGTGATCCGGCTCGACGCCGGCATGGGCATAGCCGACGAGGCGGGCCAGCGGCTTCAGCCCCTTGCGTTCGGCGGTGACGGCATCGGCCAGCACCACGGCGGCGGCCGCATCGTTGATGCCGGAGGCGTTGCCGGCGGTGACGCTGCCATCGGGCTTGAACACCGGCTTCATCTTCGCCAGCACCTCGACGGTGGTGTCGGGGCGCACGTGCTCGTCGGTGTCGAAGATCACCGTGCCCTTGCGGGTCTTGATCTCCACCGGAACGATCTGGCTGCGGAAGCGGCCTTCCGCCACGGCGGCCGCCGCGCGGCGATGGCTTTCGGCAGCCAGCGCATCCTGATCGTCGCGGCTCACCTGATGGCGGGCGGCGACGTTTTCCGCGGTGACGCCCATGTGGATGTCGTCGAACGGATCGTGCAGGGCGGCCACCATGTAATCCACCATGCGGCCATCGCCCATGCGCTGGCCCCAGCGCATGCCGGGAGCGAGATAGGGGCCGCGGCTCATGGATTCCGCGCCGGCGCCGATGGCGATGTCGCAATCGCCGAGCAGGATGGTCTGCGCCGCCGAGACGATGGCCTGCAGGCCCGAGCCGCACAGCCGGTTCACGTTGAAAGCGGGCACCTCCTTGGGCAGGCCCGCCTTCAGGGCGGCGACGCGGCTGAGATAGGCATCCTTCGGCTCGGTGGGAATGACGTTGCCCATGGCCACATGGCCCACGGCGTCCGGCTCCACCGCGCTGCGATCGAGCGCCGCCTTCACCACCGTGGTGGCGAGGGTGGACAGGGGCACATCCTTGAGGCTGCCGCCGAACCCGCCGATGGCGGTGCGGGCGGCGCCGACGATGACGACGTCACGGGTCATGAGAATTTCCTGGTGATGGTCGATGGCGCGCCGGCCCGCACTGGTCCGGCGCCGGGGCGCATGATCGCGGTTCAGATCCGGCGGGGATCGGGTGCAACTGCGCCGTTGGCCGGCGTGTCCGCGCGCGGGGCGCAGCGGGAGCGTCGCAGGTCAATCGGGCCGGTCATGGCGTGTCCTCCCTCGGGCGCGGCTGGGGCCCGTTTGCCGCCGGCCTCTGGCGGGCCGATCGGTGCGGTGTGTTCCGCTTGCCTCGCATTCCTATTCGATGTTCGCTTGTTGGACAAGCGAACATTTGCGCAATGTGCATCGGAATGCTACGGACCGGCAACACCCAACGAGGCGGCGACATGTTCCAACGCATTGAGGCGGTTCCCGCCTATCGCATCGTCTGCGACGCCATCGAGAAGCAGATCATGAGCGGGCGCATCGGCGCCGGGGATCAGCTGCCCACCGAGACCGAGCTGGCCGAGCAGTTCGGCCTCGCCCGCCACACGGTGCGCGAGGGCCTGCGCCTGCTGGAGGAGAGCGGGCTGGTGGGCCGCGAGGCCGGCCGCCGGCTGGTGGTGAAGGAGCCCCATTACACCGAGCTCGCCCCGCGCGCCTCCCGCGCCCTCATCATGCAGCGGGTCACCTTCGAGGAGCTGTGGGAGGTCTCCATGTCACTGGAGCCGAGCGCGGCGGCGCGGGCGGCGAGCCGCATCGATGACGACCAGATCGCGGCGCTGGAAGACAACCTGCGGCAGATGGAAGAGGAGCTGGCGGCGGGCCGCTCCATCATCGCCCTCGATGTGGCGTTCCACACCCTGGTGGCGGAGATCGCCGGCAACAAGGCGCTGCTGCTGGCCCGCGAGCCCATCTCGCAGCTGTTCTATCCGGCGCTGGAGAAGCTGTTCGCCCATCCGTTGAACTGCGTCACCGGCCCGCGCCGGCTGGCCGATGCCCACCGGCACATCATCGACGCGCTCAAGCACCACGACCGCGACCAGGCGGAACTGTGGATGCGCCGGCACATGGTGGATTTCCGTCGCGGCTACGAGTTGTGCAGCTTCGATCTGCGCGAGGCCATCGCCTTCGAGGGGGCCTGACCGGTGGCGCTTCCGTCCGGGCGAGTGCTCAGCCAGCGCAGGAATTCGTGCACGGCCGGGGCCTGCTCGCGCAGGCGGTAGATCATGTAGACATCGGCCACCATGGTGGGTGTCACCGGGCGAAACACCACCTCGTCGCTGGTGAAGCGGGCGGTGGAGGTGGGCACCAGCGCCACCCCGAAGCCGGCGGCGATGAGGCTGGGGATGGATTGGGAATCCACCACCTGCTGTGACACCCGCGGCAGGAAACCGGCTTCCACGCAGCAGCGCTGAATGTAGCGGGCGAACTCGGAGGATTCCGGGTGCAGCATCACATGCTCGTCGTCGGCCAGATCGATGAGCGCCACCACCGGCCGCGCCGTGAGCGGATGGCTCAGCGGCAGGATCACCGAAAGGGTTTCCCGCCAGGCCAGGGTGCAGCCCAGTTCTGGGTGGCGCGCCACCGAGCGGTCGAGGGAGATGTCGGTGCGGTTGAAGCTGATGTCGGTGCGGTGGTCCAGTACGTCCTTCACCTGCAGCGCCGGCGCCTGCTCATAGATCACCGTGCGCACCTGGGGGGCATGGCGGCGGTAATCGGCGAGCCAGGTGGCGAGCCCGCCGCGCAGGATGGTGCCGGTGGCGCCGATCTCGATCTTGCCCGAGCGCCCCGCGCCCACCGACATCACCTGCTGCTGCGCCCGCTCCGCCTGGGCGATCAGGGCGCGCGCCTGCGCCTCCAGCTCCTGGCCAGCGGCGGTCAGCTCCACCCGCCGGCTGGTACGGGTGAACAGCCGCGTCTTAAGCCCGCTCTCCAATTGGGCAATGGCCTGGGACAGGGGCGGCTGGGACATGTTGAGCCGCTGCGCGGCGCGGGTGAAGGAGAGCTCCTCCGCCACGGCGAGGAAGTAGCGCAGCTGCTTCAGATCCATATCCATGGCATATCAATCTAGTTCAATCATATATTGGACATATTCATAGCCCGGCGCGACAGTGGCTTCAACGGCCGGGAAAAATCCAGGGCGGCGATCCCAAGGCGCCGCACCCGAAAAGGCCGACCTTCCACCTGTCTTCGGATCTATGAGGGGTTGCCTTCCATGAATTTCGTCACCCGTGCCGCCGCCACCTGCGCGGCTGTCGCCGTCGCTGGCGCCCTGTTCGTCTCGGCCGCCGCTGCGGATGCTTTGGCCGACATCGAGAAGGCCAAGCTGATCCGCATCGCCGTGCCGCAGGATTTCGCCCCGTTCGGCTCGGTGGGGCCGGATCTCCAGCCGCGCGGCTATGACATCGACATGGCCAATTACATCGGTAAGCAGCTGGGCGTGAAGGTGCAACTGGTGCCCGTCACCAGCGCCAACCGCATCGCCTATCTGCAGACCCACAAGGTGGATCTGGTGATCTCCAGCCTCGGCAAGAACGCGGAGCGGGAGAAGGTCATCGATTTCTCCATTCCCTATGCCCCGTTCTTCTCCGGCGTCTACGGCATCGCCGGTGACAAGGTGACCGATGCGGCGAGCCTTTCCGGCAAGACTGTGGGCGCCACCCGCGGCGCCATCGAGGAGCAGGAGCTTTCCAAGCTCGCCCCGGCCGACGCCACCGTGAAGCGCTTTGAGGACAATAACGCGACCGTGTCCGCCTTCGTCTCCGGCCAGGTGGACCTCATCGCCACCGGCAACACGGTGGCGGCGACGGTGGCGGAGAAGAGCCCGAACCGCAAGCCGGAGCTCAAGTTCGTCATCAAGGACAGCCCCTGCTACGTGGGCCTGAACAAGGATGAGCCGGCGCTGCTCGCCAAGGTGAACGCGATCATCACCAAGGCCAAGGAAGACGGCACTCTGGCCACGTTTTCCGAAACCTGGCTGAAGGCGCCCCTGCCGGCCAACTTCTGACCGCTGCCGACATTCGGGGCAGCGCCATGATCCAGCAACTGAACTTTGGCGACCTGCTCCCGTATTGGGACGTGTTCGCCCGGGGACTGGTGTTCACCATCGTCCTCACCCTCACCTCCACCGTGGCGGGCATCGGCCTGGGCACGGCGGGGGCCTGGGCCCGCACCTTCGGGCCGAAATGGGCCGGCGCGCTGACGCGGGCCTATGTGGAAGTGATCCGCAACACACCCTTCATCGTGCAGCTGTTCTTCATCTTCTTCGGGCTTCCGGCGCTCGGGGTGAAGCTGTCGGAAGACGTGGCAGCGTTCATCGCCATGGTGATCAATCTCGGGGCCTATTCCACCGAGATCATCCGGGCTGGCATCCAGGCGGTGCCCAAAGGCCATCTGGAGGCGGGTGTCTCGCTCGCCATGAGCCGGTGGGAAGTCTTCCGCTACATCGTGCTCAAACAGGCCTTCATGAAGGTCTATCCGGCGCTCTCCTCGCAGATCATCATCGTGATGCTGGGTTCGGCGGTGGTGTCCCAGATCTCGGCCGAGGATCTCACTTACGCGGCCAATTACATCCAGTCCCGCAACTTCCGCGCCTTTGAAGTCTATATTGTCGCGGCGGTCCTTTATCTCATGCTCGCCATCGGCCTGCGCGCGCTTCTGCGCGGCATCGGCCGGGCGATCTTTCCGAAAGGATGACGGCCATGAGCGATTTCAGCTTCTGGATCATCCTGCAGAACCTGCTGCTGGCGACCCGCTGGACCATCCTGCTCTCCTTGATCGCATTCGTCTCCGGCGGCATCGTCGGGCTGGCGCTGCTGCTCGCCCGGGTGTCGCACAACCGGGCGCTCAGGATCGCCTCCATCGGCTATATCGAGCTGTTCCAGGGCACGCCGCTTCTCATGCAGCTGTTCCTGTTCTTCTTCGGTGTCGCTTTGTTCGGCATCGAGGTCAGCCCCTGGATCGCCGCCTGGTTGGCGCTGACCTTCTGGACCTCCGCCTTCCTCGCCGAGATCTGGCGTGGTTGCGTGGAATCCATCCCCAAGGGCCAGTGGGAGGCCTCGGAGAGCCTGGCGTTCTCCTACGGGGAGCAGATGCGCTACGTCATCCTGCCCCAGGCACTGAGGATCGCGGTAGCGCCCACCGTCGGCTTTTCGGTGCAGGTGGTGAAGGGCACCGCGCTCGCCTCCATCATCGGTTTCGTGGAGCTGACCAAGGCCGGCACCATGCTCAACAACGTCACCTTCCGGCCGTTCCTGGTCTATTCGCTGGTGGCGCTCATCTACTTCGCTTTGTGCTTCCCGTTGTCCTGGTATTCCAAACGTCTGGAGGGTCGCCTCAATGTCGCTCGTTAGCATCAAGGACGTGCGCAAGAGCTACGGCGCGCAAGAGGTCCTCAAGGGGGTGTCGCTGGAGATCGGCCGTGGCGATGTCACCGCCATCATCGGTCGCTCCGGTTCTGGCAAGAGCACGCTCCTGCGCTGCATCAACGGCCTGGAGACCTACCAGGCCGGCGCCATCACCGTGGACGGGATGACCGTGGGCGACGGCGAGACTGATCTTCGCACCCTGCGCCGCCACGTGGGCATGGTGTTCCAGCAGTTCAACCTCTTCCCCCACCTCACCGCCGGCGAGAACGTGATGCTCGCGCCCACCGTGGTGGCCAAGGAGCAGAAGGGCGAGGCCCGCGCCATGGCCGAGGCGCTTCTGGAAAAGGTGGGGCTTGCCGGCAAGTTCGACGCTTATCCCAGCCAGCTCTCCGGCGGCCAGCAACAGCGCGTCGCCATCGCCCGCTCGCTGGCCATGCGCCCCACCGTGCTGTTGTGCGACGAGATCACCTCCGCCCTCGATCCGGAACTGGTCAACGAGGTGCTGAAGGTGGTGGAGCAGCTCGCCAGCGAGGGCATGACGCTGATCCTCGTGACCCATGAGATGCGGTTCGCCCGCGACGTGGGCACCAAGCTCGTCTTCATGCACCAGGGCCGGGTGCATGAGGAAGGCCCGCCCAAGGCGCTGTTCGCCAATCCCGGCACGCCGGAACTGGCGCAGTTCGTGGGCAGCCAGCATTAGCCGGCCCCAACCAAAGGAGAGGACGCCATGGACAGGGGAGGAGCCATCACCATGTCCCGCGCACTGTTGGCGCGGCCTGCCGAAATGGCGGCGCGCATCGTCCGCCGGATCGAGGAACTGGCGGCCATCACCGAACGGGACGGGGAGGTGACGCGGGTCGTCTTCTCGCCCGAGCATCGCCGGGCGGCGGACCTCATCCTCACCTGGATGCGCGAGGCCGGCATGGCGGCGCGCATGGATGAGATCGGCAATGTGGTGGGCCGCTACGAAGGCGAGGCCCCGAGCGCCCCGGCACTGCTGGTGGGCTCCCATTACGACACCGTGCGCAACGCCGGAAAATGGGATGGGCCGCTTGGCGTCATCACCGCCATCGAGGCGGTGGCGGCGCTCTCCGCCGCCGGGGTGCGCCTGCCCCATGCGGTGGAGGTGGTGGGCTTCAGCGACGAGGAAGGCGTGCGCTTCTCCTCGACCTTGCTGGGCAGCCGGGCTTTGGCCGGCACCTTTGACGAGGGCGCGCTGGAGGCGAAGGATGCCGACGGCATCACCCTGCGCGAGGCCATGATCGCCTTCGGGCTCGATCCCGATCGCATCCGCCGGGCGGCGCGGCGGCGGGAGGATGTGCTGGCCTATCTGGAGCTGCACATCGAGCAGGGGCCGGTGCTGGAGAAGGAAGATCTGCCGGTGGGGGTGGTCACTGCCATCAGCGGCGCCAACCGGTTCCGGGTGGAACTGGACGGCATGGCCGGGCATGCGGGCACGGTCCCCATGGGGCTGCGCCAGGATGCCCTCGCGGGGGCGTCCGAATGCGTGCTGGCGGTGGAGGCCCTGGCCCAGGCGGGCATCGGTGTGGTGGGCACGGTGGGCCAGATCGCCGCCACGCCCGGCGCCGCCAATGTCATTCCGGGCCGCGCCGTCATCTCCATCGATCTGCGGGCGGCAGACGACGGCCAGCGGCGGGAGACGGTTTCCGACGTGGTGGACGCCATCGACGAGATCGCCGCGCGGCGCGGCCTCAAGGCCCGCATCATCAAGACCCATGAGAATGGCACCGCGCTGTGCGCACCCTGGCTCAGGGCGCAGATCGGCGCGGCGCTCACCGCGGCGGGCCATCGGGTGCTGGAACTGCCGAGCGGGGCGGGGCACGACGGCATGGCCATGATCGACCTGGCCGACATGGCCATGATCTTCGTGCGCTGCCGTGGCGGGGTGAGCCATCATCCGGCCGAGCATGTGACCATCGAGGATGTGGCCGCGGGCGCCGAGGTTCTTCTCGGCACCATCACCGGCTTTCAGCCGCGCTGAGTACGAAGAGGGGTGCAGGGGCGGCAGGGCGGTGCCGCCCCTGCGGTCGAGGACGCCAGGGTCAGGCGGCGTCCTCGGAGGGGGCAAGCAGCTTCACGAGGTTCTCGAAGAAGGCGTCGGCATTCTTCTTGGCGGTGCCGGCGATGAGCCGCTGGCCGAGTTGGGCCAACTTGCCGCCGATCTGCGCTTCCACCTCATAGACGAGGCGGGTGCCGCCTTCGGGCAGTTCGGTGAGGGTGACGAGGGCGCCACCCTTGGCGAAGCCGGAGATGCCGCCATCCCCCTCGCCGGTGATGCGGTAGCGGCTCGGCGGCTCGCGATCGGACAACGTGACCTTGCCCTTGAACTTGGCCTTCACCGGCCCGACCTTGGCCACCACGACCGCGCGCAGCTCGTCCGGGCCCAGGCGCTCGATCTCCTCGCAGCCGGGGATGCACTGCTTGAGCACGTTCTCGTCGTTGAGGGCGGCGTAGACCGTCTCGCGGGAGGCGGCGAGATCGCATTCGCCGGTCATTTCCAGAGCCATGGGATTGCTCCTCTTTGAGATCGCCGGATCAGGCGTTTTTCCAGGGAATGAGCCGGCGCTCGATGGCGTCGAGGGCGCTGTTCATGATGAAGCCGATGAGGGCGATGACGAACAGGCCCACATACATGGTGGTGACGTCGAACAGCTCCCAGGCGTTCCAGATCATGTAGCCGAGGCCGCTTTTCGCCCCCACCATCTCGGCGATGGCGATCAGCACCAGGCCCATGCCGGCGCCGAGCTTGATGCCGGTCATGATGAGCGGCATGGCGCCGGGCAAGGCGATGGTGCGGAAGGTGTTCCAGCTGCTCGCCTTGAAGTTCCGGCCGACGTCCAGATAGATGGGCGGCAACTGGCGCACGCCCACCGCGGTGTTGATGACCACCGGATAGAACACGCCGATGGCCACCATGGCGATCTTGGAGCCCTCGCCGATGCCGAAGATGAGCAGGATCAGCGGCAGCAGCGAGCTTTTCGGGATCGGGTAGGTGGCGGAGATCAGCGGATCGAGGGCCGCCCGCACCGGATGATAAAGGCCCATGGCGAGGCCGATGGCGATGGCGGGAATACCGCCCACCAGGAGGCCCACCCCCAGGCGATAGAGGCTGGCGCCCACATTGTCCCAGAGCCCGCCGCTGCCGGCCATGTCGAGCATGTGGGCGACGATGTGCAGCGGGGCGGGAAAGAAGCGCTCGTCCAGGAAGCCCAGGCGCGCGCAGACCTCCCACACCGTCAGCAGGGCGATGGGGGAGACGATGGAAATGGCCCGGTCCGAGGTGAAGGCGGTCCACCAGATGGGCTGGGTGATGTTCTTGGCGGGTGTGATGATGGTGGTCATCGCTCAGTTCCCCTTGCCGGCACGCGCCCGGTCCACTTCCTCGCGCAACTGGCCCCAGATCGCGTAGACGAGCTCGCCATAGGCGGGATCATGCCGCAGTTCCAAGACGTTGCGGGGGCGCGGGAAGCCCACGTCCACCACTGCCTTGATGCGGCCGGGACCGGCGGTCATCACCACGATCTGGTCGCCGAGGGTCACCGCCTCGTCCACCGAGTGGGTGATGAACACCACGGTCTTGCGGGTTTCTTCCCAGATCCGCAGCAGCTCCTGCTGGAGCAGGGTCTTGTTCTGCTCGTCGAGGGCCGAGAACGGCTCGTCCATCAACAGGATGTCGGGATCGTTGGCGAAGGCCCGGGCGATGGAGGCGCGCTGGCGCATGCCGCCGGAGAGCTGGTGGGGATAGCGATCGCGCGCCGCCATCAGCCCGGTCTTTTCCAGGAAGCGCGTCACCACGGCGGTGACCTCGTCTTCGGCAACGCCGCGCATGCGCAGGCCATAGGCGGCATTTTCCCACACCGTCATCCAGGGAAACAGGGAGTCGCCCTGAAACACCATGGAGTTGGAGGGCTGCCCGGGGGACGGATCGGCAATCTCGATCCGCCCCTCCGAAGGGGTATCGAGGCCGGCGAGGATGCGCAGCAGCGTGGTCTTGCCACAGCCGGACGGGCCGACGATGACGCAGAAGCTGCCCACGGGGATCTCCAGAGAGACCGCATCGAGCGCCAGGTGGCGACCATGGCGCTTGCTGACACTCTGGAGGCTCACCTTCGACGTTGGCGCCGACCCCGATGGCGACACGGGTTCCATCATGACCTACCCTGATCCGAGGAAAGGGTGGCGGAGCCGGCGGCTCCGCCCCTCGCATGTCGGCCGGAACCACGCGCGGCGTTCCGGCCGGTGGGCTCACGTGATCCGTGGGCTCATTTCGGGAGTGGCGCGGTGCCGAGCTTGGCCACGGCAGCCTCGACGAACGTCGGGTCCACCACGTCTTCGACCGTCACGTCGGAAGTCACCAGGCCCTTTGACTTGAAGTATTCGAGGTCGGCCTTGAGGCTGGCCATGTCCACCGTGCCGTTGGGGTTGATGAACACAGGCACGGCGGCGGCGATCAGCTCCTGGTTCTTGATGCCGGTCATGGCGCTGATGTCGGCGATCATCTCCTTGGCGCCGGGACCGGCGATCTTGCCGTCCTTGAGGGTCGCCACATAGTCACGCACGCCGCGCAGATAGGCGCGAATGAACTTCTCGGTGGTTTCCTTGTCGGCGAGGAACCGGCCGTTGCCCAGCAGCATGGCGGTCTGCTGCACGGGATAGAAGCTGTCGAGGCCGGTGAAGCGCACCGCGACGCCGTTGCGCACCATGGTGGTGGTGCCGGGCTCGGAGGAGATGGCGGCGTCGATGGCCTTGTTGGTGAAAGCGGTGATGTGCTGGGGGAACGGCAGATAGACGAGTTCGATATCGGAATCCTGCAGGCCCGCCTTCAACAGCGCCTGGTGGATCACGGATTCGTCGGCGGCCCCCTTGGCCACCACCGCTACCTTCTTGCCCTTGAGATCAGCCAGCGACTTGAACGCGCCGCTGTCGATGAGATCCTTGCGCACGGTGAGGGACTTGTAGCTGTAGTCCTTCAGATTGGTGCCCTTGTCGGCGATGATCTTCAGCTTGAGGCCGCGATTGACCGCATTGTAAAGGCCGGCGGAGGCGGCACCCGCCCCGGCATCGAGTTCGCCAGACCCGAGGGGCGCGATCATCTTGGCGCCGGAGTCGAACCGGATCAGTTCGACTTTCAGACCTTGATCCTTGAAATACCCCTTCTTGTCCGCAAGGTAGAGGCCGATGTCGGAGGTGAGGTTTGTGGTGCCGACGCGGACGACCTTTTCGTCCTGGGCATGGGCGCCTGCGAGTGTACCGAGGAGGAGGGCCGTGGTGAGCAGAAGTCGTTTCATCAGCTGATCCCCTTATGGTTTATCTGGAAGGTCGTTTTATTATTTGATGCGCGAGAAAATCCTGCGGGGCGTGGCCTCGCTGATCGCTTCGATCTCGGCGGCGGAGAAGCCGGCCTCTTTCAGGTGGCCGAGCGGGTCGAGATCCGCCGGCGGGAAGGATTCGTCGGTGCCCAGTACCAGCGCGTCGAGGCCCATGGTCTCGGCCAGGAAGCGCAGCGTTTTCGGCGCATGCACGATGGTGTCGTAGGCGAGGCGCGGCGCATAGGCGGAGGGCGCCTCGCGGGCGGTCACCCCCTGCGCCGCATGGTCGACGCGGCCATACATGATGTCGAACCGGCCGATGAGATAGGGGAAGGCGCCGCCGCCATGGGAGATCACCAGCTTCAGGCCGGGGAACCGGTCGAGCACGCCGGTGGCGAGCAGCGAGCCGAGGCCCAGCGTGGTGTCGAACGTGTATTGCACCACCTGGGTCAGCGCATATTTGGCGGCGCGCGGGGCCGGGCCGGTGAGCACCGGATGCAGCACCACCGGCAGCTTCAGGCGCTCGGCCGCGGCCCAGAACGCATCGAGGTCGAGATCGCCGAGATTGGTGCCTTCCACATTGGCCGGCACCATCACCGCCACCGCGCCCAGCCGTTCTACCCGCTCCAGCTCGGCGGCGGCATCGGCGGCCGACACCAGCGGCACCGAGGCGACGAAGGAGAAGCGGTCGGCATGGGTGTCGCACCAGTCCGCCAGCGTGTCGTTGAGCATCTGGTGCCAGGCGGTGCAGGGGCCGGCGGCAAGGCCATAGCCGTAGATGTCCGGCCAGGTGGCCACCAATTGGCGATCGAGCCCCTGGCGGTCGAGGCTGGCGCGGCGCACCGTCACGTCCTCCACCAGCTTGGGGAACATGGGGCGCACCTTGAAGCCATAGTCGAAGGCCAGCGCCGGGGGCTTGCCATCGGGGGAGGGCAGCAGTGTCACGCCGATCTGTGCGCCACGATCGGCGATGGCGTTCAGCAGCTGCGGCGGCACGTAATGGGCATGGACGTCAATGGGCATGGCGCGTCAGTGTTCCGGTTCGGCCGCGGCGCGGGCGTCTGAGATGAGCTGCCACAGGCGTGGCGGCGTGAGGGGCAGATCGGTGATCGTGACACCGAGGGGCGCGAGCGCGGCCGCCACGGCATTGGCGGTCGCGCCCGCGACGGCGACGATGCCGCCTTCGCCCGCGCCCTTCGCGCCGAGGGGATTGGTGGGCGAAGGGTGGAGCTCCAGCGTCACCGCGCGCACGTTGGGAAAATCGGTGGCGGTGGGCAGCAGATAATCGGCGAGGGAGGCATTCAGCAGCTGGCCCTCGGAGTCATAGACGAGATGGTCGAGGAACACCCCGCCGAGGCCCTGCACGATGGCGCCGATGGCCTGGCCATGGACGATGAGCGGATTGATGGCGCGGCCCACATCTTCCACCGCCACGAAATCGAGGATCTTCACCGCCCCCGTCTGCGGGTTCACGGCCACATGGCAGGCGTGGGCGCCGTAGCTGTAGGTGCGGGTGGTATTGGCGAAGGTGCCATTGGCGCTGAACGGTCCGTCCGTGGCCAATTCCGCCAGGGAGATGAAGCGGTCGCCGCTGCCCACCCCGCCGTTCTCCACCACCAGCCGGGTATTGGGCAGGCCGAGGCGCTTGGCGGCGGCCGCCACCAGATGCTCCTTGAGGTTGGTGGCGGCATCGAGGATGGCCGAGCCGCCCATGATCACGGCGCGGGAATGATAGGTGCCGAAGCCTTCGTGCAAGAGGGTGGTGGAGCCATGCAGTACCCGCACCTTGCCGAGGGGCAGGCCGAGGGCGTCGGCGGCGATCTGGGCATGGGCGGTCTCGATGCCCTGGCCCACCGAGGACGAGCCCACCGCCACCGTGAGGGTGCCGTCGGTTTCGAGGGTGATGCGCGCATTCTCCCGCGGGCCAGCGCCGCCACTCTCCACGAAGCAGGCGACGCCGATGCCATGGTAGAGGCCATCGATGACGGTGCCCTGCAGATGCTTGTTCTTTTCCCAGCCGATCTCTTCCAGGCAGCGGGTGAGCGTGACCGGGTAATCGCCGGTGTCGAACGAGGTTTCCGCCTCATAGGGCACCAGCTTGCCCGCATCCCACGGCATGTCGGCGGCGGTGATGAGGTTGTGCGCGCGCATCACATTGGGGTCGAGGCCGAGATCGGCTGCCGCCATGTCGATGAGCCGCTCGCGGAAGAAATTGGCCTCGAACCGCCCGGGGCCACGATAGGTGCCCACCGGGGTCTTGTTGGTGACGAC
The DNA here is from genome assembly GCF_022138605.1 of Xanthobacter sp. NM-25. Lineage (GTDB taxonomy): Bacteria > Pseudomonadota > Alphaproteobacteria > Rhizobiales > Xanthobacteraceae > Xanthobacter. Next base: position 212,320 of record NZ_JACBFS010000006.1, on the reverse strand, counting down.
GATGCTCACGTCCACATGGATGTCGCGGATGCGGTAGGGGCCCGGGAGGAACTGGCCGGCCTTGGCCGGCACCACGCCGCCATTGGTGCGGATATAGGCGCCCATGTCCGCATCGAGCCGGCCGGCAAGCGCCAGGATGGTGCCGTCGCGCGCGCAGGCGATGGACAATTCGCAGGCGATCTCCCGCGAATGGTTGGTGGCCATGAAGTGCTCGCGGCGATCCTCGATCCACTTCACCGGACGGCCGAGCCGGCGGGCCGCGAAGCAGACGAGGAAGTCTTCCGGATAGTATTCGCCGCGTACGCCGAAGCCGCCGCCCACGTCCTGTTCCAGAAGATCGATCTCATCCATGCCGAGGCCGAGGGCCTCGGCCAGAGCGCGCCGGTTGAAATAGGGTACCTTGGCGGCACCGCTCAGGAACAGGTGGCCATGTTCCGCATCCCATTCGGCCAGAAGGCCGCGGGTCTCCATGGGCACGGCGCTGTGGCGCTGAGTGGAGAAGCGCTCGGTGCGCACATAGGGGGCGTTGGCGAAGGCGGTGTCGGCATCGCCCATCTGCGCCGTATAGCGCAGCACCAGATTGCTGCCGGTCCCGGGGAACAAGACCCCGTCGCCCTCCGCCGCCAGGGCCGCATCCGTACTGGCCACGGCTTCGAGGGCGTCGATGTCGAGCTCGATCAGCTCCAGGGCGTCCTCGGCGATGGCGCGGGATGTGGCCACCACCAGCGCCACCGGCTCGCCCACATAACGCACCGTGTCGACGGCGATCACCGGCTGGCGGAACGCCTGGGATTCCGGGAATGGCGCCAGGCGGATGGGAATGAGCGGCACCGCGCCGTCCGAGGCGACATCGGCGGCGGTGAAGACCGCCACCACGCCGTCCAGCTCCAGGGCGGCAGAGGCATCGATGGCGACGATGCGGCCGTGGGCCATGGACGAGCGCAGCACCACGGCGTGCAAAAGGTCGGGCCGGGTGAGATCGTCCACGAAGCAGCCGGTGCCGGTCAGCAGCCGCGCATCTTCCAGGCGCTCCACCGGGGTGCCGGTGACCGGCGTCGCGGCATCGGTGGGGAAGGTGATGCCGGTCAGCATGCCTCAGCCTCCTGGTGGCCATAGGCCGCGCGGGCTTCGAGGGCGGCCTCGATAATGGCCACATAGCCGGTGCAGCGGCACAGATTGCCGGAGACCACCTCGCGGATGCGCTCGGCGTCGGCGTCCGGCTCCTCGGTCAGAAGAGCGTGGAGGGTGGTGAGGAAGCCGGGGGTGCAGAAGCCGCACTGCAAGGCGTGATGCTTGCGGAACGCCGCCTGGAGTGGGCCGAGGGCCTCGGGCCTGCCGAGCCCTTCCACGGTGGTGATGGCGTGGCGCTCCGCCTGGGCCGCCAGCATCAGGCAGGAGCGCATGGCGGCACCGTCGACAATCACGGTGCAGGCGCCGCATACGCCGTGCTCGCAGCCCACATGCGTGCCGGTGAGCCCCAGGCCTTGGCGCAGCGCGTCCGCGAGCGTGGTGCGGGGCGACACCGAAAGGATGTGCGCCGTGCCATTGACGGTGAGGGTGATGTCGATCTCGTCCATGGTCACTGTCCGTTGGCCGCGGCGGGCAGGCCGGCGGCCTGGCGCAGCGCCTGGTTCGCCATCACCCCGGCGAGGGCGCGGCGATAGGCGGCGCTGGCGTGAATATCTTCCGGTGGCTCCACTTCGTCCTGCACGGCGCGGCAGGCGTCGCGGATGGTCATCGCGTCCGGGATCCGCCCTTCGAGCGCGGCTTCCGCACCGGGAAGGCGGGTCGGCCGATCGGTGGCACCAATGACGCCGATGTGCACGTCGCGGGCCACGCCGTCTGCGTCCTGGTCGAAATGGGCGACGATGCCGGCCATGGCGAAATCGCCCTGGCGGCGGGCAAACTCGGCGAAGCCCCAGCGGCGCTCCGGGCGCCAGCGGGGGAAGCGCAGGGCGACGATCATCTCATCCTCTGCGATCTCGGCGGCGAGGGCCCCGGTGAGCACCTCAACTGCGGGCGCCTCCCGACGGCCCGAGGCGCCTTCGAGGATGATGGTGCCGTCGCACGTGACCGCGAGGCCCGGCATCTCGGCGGCCGGATCGCAATGGGCGAGGCTGCCCCCTACGGTGCCGCGATTGCGGATCTGGTAGTGGGCCACATGGGCCATCACCGCCGGCAGCAGCGGCATATGGGCCTTGAGGGCGGTGCTGCGCTCGATATCCACCCAGCGCACCAGGGCCCCCAACGTCACCGTCTCGTCGGTGATGTCGATGCGCTTCAGGTCCGCGATGCCGCCGATATCCACCAGCACAGCGGGGGCGGCGAGGCGGAACGCCAGCACCGGAATGAGGCTCTGTCCGCCGGCGAGGATGCGCGCGTCGCCCGCGCCTTGAACCAGCAGGTCGACGGCTTCGCTGACGCTCGAGGCGCGGACGTATTGGAGCGGCGGAAGCTTCACGCAACTTCTCCCGGCACGAACCTGCGAGGGCGCCCAACGTGACCGCTTGCGGTCACCGGGGGTGTCCGCCGGGGCGGGGCGGCGGCCCGTCATGGCACGCCAATCTTCGGCGTAATGACTTGCACGCTAGCAAAATGATGCTTCGCCTTCAATCGCAAAAGATGCCGAAAATGAATGCATAGATATGCCTGAACTTCATGCGTCTGCCCATTTCGCAAGTGCTTACGCCGATTGTGCGATGCGCCAATATTTCACGTATATATAATAAGATAATAGCGACTTTCCGGTGCGCCGCGGAAATCGCGGACTTCGCACTGCCTGCTGTTTGGGCGGGGCCTCGCGAAGGTCTTCGGTGCGCTCAAAAATCACTTGTACGCAAGTGATAAAATATCTAGCGTCGATGCCGGAATGAAGGAGGCGGGAATGAGTGTTCGCACCTCGGATGGCATTGCGCTCCATGTGGAAGAGGCGGGGGCGGGCACGCCTATCGTGTTCGTGCATGAATTCGCCGGGGATCATCGGTCCTGGGAACCGCAGATGCGCTTCTTTTCCCGCTCCCACCGCTGCGTGAGCTTTGCGGCGCGGGGCTATCTGCCGTCCGATGTGCCGACCGATCCCGATGCCTACGGGCAGGACGTCGCCCGCCGCGACATCCTGGCGGTGATGGATGGTCTCGGCATCGAGAAGGCCCATGTGGTGGGCCACTCCATGGGGGCCTACAGCGCCCTGCATGTGGGGCTGCATCACCCGGATCGCTGCCTGTCGGTGGCGGCGCTGGGTTGCGGCTGGGGCTCGTCCCCGGCGGAGCGGGATGCCTCGGTGAAGGCGTGCGAGGACATCGCCGCCATGTTCGAGAACGAGCCGATTGCGGTCGCGGCGGCCAAATACGCCCGCGCTCCCATGCGGCTCACCTTCGAGGCCAAGGATCCGCGCGGCTTCGCCGAGTTCGAAGCCATGCTGGCCGAGCATTCCGGGGTTGGCTCGGCTCTCACCATGCTCAACCTGCAGCTGAAGCGGCCCACGCTTTGGGATCTCAAGGCGGAGCTCGAAGCCTTCCAGCCGCCATTGCTGGTGGTGGTGGGCGACGAAGACTTTCCCTGCCTTGACGGCAGCCTGTTCCTGAAGCGCACCGTGCCCACCGCCGGCCTGCTGGTGGTGCCGCGCGCCGGACACACCATCACCAGCGAGGAGCCGGCGGCGGTGAATGCGGCGCTGGCGGAGCTGTTCGCGGCCAGCGAAGGGGGCACCTGGATGTCCCATCGCCGCTTGGCGCAGGCCTGCGCATGAGCCCGCACGTCACCCCCCACGTCGCCATTGCCCGGGAGCCAGAGCAGCACCTGGCGGTGCTGCGGCTGAGCAATCCGAAGCGGCGCAACGCCATCTCCGCCACCATGTGGGCGGAGATCGCGGCCTTTGCCGATCAGGTGGAGGCGGATCCGGCCGTGCGGGTGGTGCTGCTGACGAGCGCGCCGGGTTTCTTCTCCGCCGGCGCTGACATCTCCGATTTCGCCAGCGCCCGTTCCGGCGCCGGCAATGCGGCGAGCTACGATGACCTGGTGGAGGAGACCTGCCGCAAGGTAGAGGCCATTCCCCAGCCGGTGCTGTGCCTGCTGGAGGGCCCGTGCTACGGCGCCGGCGCCTCGCTGGCGGCGAGCTGCGACCTGCGCCTCGCCACGGCAGAAACGGTGTTCTGCGTCCCGGCGGCCCGGCTCGGGCTCGGTTACGACATGCGAGGTATCGAGCGATTTCGCCGGGTGTTCGGTCCTGCCGCCACCGCCGCGCTGCTGTTCACCGCCAATCCGGTGCCGGCGGCCGCCGCCCTTGGCAGCGGCGCCGTGCATCAGCTGGTGCCGGCGGAGACAGCGGAGGTGGACGCGCGCGCCCTGTGCGCGCGGATCGCCTCCAACGCGCCCTTGACCATCCGCGCCGCCAAGGAAGCGCTGCGGGCCCTGGCCGGGGATGACGCCACGAGCCGGGAGGCTGCCGTGGCGGCGGGCGCCCGGGCCGATGCCAGCGCCGATTATCGCGAAGGGCGCGCCGCTTTCGCCGAGAAGCGCGCGCCGGTCTTCAGGGGGTCATGACATGACCGCAAACCTGCTCCACGCGCTCTATGCGGGCCGTGATCCGGCAAGCCGCGCCTATCGCTTCGAGGCCGGCCCCGAGCGCAGCACCGCCGAGATGCGTGCCCGCGTCGGCCGGGTCGCAGAAGCGCTGCTGCGCCTGGGTGTCGGCCGGGGCGACCGGGTGTCGTTCCAGCTGGAGAAGGGCGAGGAGGTGCTGCTGCTGGCCCACGGCTGCCTGCAGATCGGTGCCGTGCTGCACCCGCTGAACACGGCTTACACGGACGCCGAGGTGGCCGGCCTGGTGGGCGCCGCCGCGCCGCGGCTCATGGTGTGCGCCCCCAAGGCCGCAGCCCATGTCGCGTCGGTGCTGCCCGGCGTGCGGATCGAGACCCTGGGGCCGGATCTGTCCGGCACCCTCGGGGCCGCCATCGCCGCAGCTGCGCCGCTCGCGGCGGTGGCGCCTGTCTCGGCTGATGACACTGCTGCACTGCTCTATACCTCGGGCACCACGGGCAAGCCCAAGGGCGCCTGCATCACCCATGGCAACCTGGCCGAAAGCGCTCGAGCGCTGGCCAGGGTGTGGGCGCTGATGCCGGCCGACCGGCTGCTGCACGTGCTGCCCATGTATCACGCCCACGGCCTGCTCACGGCGGTGAACAGCCTGCTGGTGGCCGGCGGCTCCATCCTGTTCCTCGATCGGTTCGAGGCGGCGTCCGCGCTCGCCGCTCTGCCTGAGGCCACGGTGTTCATGGGGGTGCCCACCCATTATGGGCGCCTGCTGAAGGAGCCGGGGCTGAAGGCGGCGGCGCGCAGCCTGCGCCTCGCGGTGAGCGGTTCGGCGCCCCTGTCGCTGGAGATCGCCGAGCGTTTCGCCGCCGAGACCGGGGTGCACATCGTCGAGCGCTATGGCGCCACTGAGACCGCCATCGTCACCGCCATTCCCGCCGGCACCAAAGGCCGCACCGGCTTCGTCGGCTGGGCCCTGCCGGGGGTGGAGATCCGCGTGCGCCAGGCGGATGGCCGCGTCGCCGGCCACGATGCCGTGGGTGGGCTCGAGACCCGCGGCCACAACGTTTTCTCCGGCTATTGGAACCGGCCGGACGCCAATGCCGAGGCCTTCACGGCCGATGGCTGGTTCATCACCGGCGATATCGCCGAGATCGACGCCACCGGCTGCGTGCGGCTTCTGGGCCGCTCCAAGGATCTCGTCATCACCGGCGGTCTCAATGTCTATCCCAAAGAAGTCGAGGATGCGCTCGATGCGCTGCTGGCGGGCGGGGAATCCGCCGTGTTCGGCGTCGCCCATCCCGACTTCGGCGAAGGCGTCGTCGCGGTGGTGGAGGGCGCGCCGGTGGACGAACCGGCCCTGATCGCCGCGCTGCGCCACACCCTCGCCGCCTACAAGGTGCCGAAGCGCATTCTTCCCGTTTCCCACATCCCCCGGAATCGCATGGGCAAGGTCCTCAAAGCGGACCTGCGCGCGGCCCATGCCGACCTGTTCACCAACCGCGCCTAACCGAACCGGAGACGAGACGAGATGGACCTGCAGCTTGAAGGAAAGACGGCCCTGGTGACCGGCGGCAGCGAAGGCATCGGCAAAGCGATCGCCTTCGGCCTCGCCCGCGAGGGGGTCGACGTGGCCATCTGTGGCCGTCGCGTGGATGTGCTTGAAGCCACCGCCAAGGAAATCGCCGATGCCACCGGCCGCAAGGTGGTGGCCATTCCCGCCGACCTGACCAAGGACGAGGACGCCAAGGCGTTCGTCACCAAGGGTCATGAGGCGCTCGGCCGCGTCGACATCATGGTCAACAACGCCGGCTCCGCACCGGGCGGCGTCATCGAGACCCTGACCGAGGAGCAGTGGGCGCAGGCCCTGCAGCTCAAGTTCATGGGCTATGTGCGCTGCCTGCGCTATGCGCTGCCGATCATGGTGAAGCAGGGCGGCGGCCGGGTGGTGAACCTCATCGGCAACGACGGTGTGAAGCCCTCCTATTGGGAGATCGCCCCCGGCGCCGCCAATGCCGCGGGCCAGAACCTCACCAAGTCGCTGGCCGGCCAGTATGGCAAGTACGGCATCAGCCTCGCCGCGGTGAACCCGGGCCCGGTGCGCACCGAGCGTTGGGCGGGGCTCGTGAAGGCCATGTCCCGAGACATGAACATCTCGCTGGAGGATGCCGACAAGCTGGCGCCGTCCTCCATCCCCCTCGGCCGCATCGCCGAGACCGAGGAGGTGGCGGATCTGGTGGTGATGCTCGCGTCGCCGCGTGCCTTCTTCGCCAACGGCACCATGATCGAGGTGGACGGCGGTCAGGATAAGGCCCTGATGGATCGCTCCCGCGATCGTTGATCCCCGTTACGCCGTCCCTGTCCTGGCGCGTGGTGGCCGTGCGGCCGCCACGCGCCCCTTTGCTTTGGCGCACCGCGCGGATGGTGCGCGGCCGGGATGTTCGCCATGGCGTCTGAGATGACATCTGCGCTTGATCCCTACGGGGCCATGCTGTCCCTGAAGCCGGCTCCAGCTGGGGGCTCGGGCCCGCTGGCCGGGGTGCGGCTGTGCGTGAAGGACAATATTGCGGTGTGCGGGGAGCCGTTCACCGCCGGCCATCCGCTTTATGCGGACCGGCGGGGCGGCGTCACCGCCTCCGCCGTCCGCCGGCTGCTGACCGCCGGCGCCGGCTTCGTCGGCATGACGCGCACCGACGCCGGCGGCTTCGGCATGACCACGCCGGAGGTGACCAACCCGGTCTGGCCGGGGCGGATGGTTGGCGGCTCGTCGGGCGGTGCCGCGGCGGCGGTGGCGGCCGGGTTCGCCGATCTCGCCCTTGGCACCGACACCGGCGGCAGCGTGCGCGTTCCGGCCGCCTGCACCGGCCTGCTGGGCTTCAAGCCCAGTTTCGGCCGGGTGCCGATGGACGGTGTGGAGCCGCTGGCGTCGCGTCTCGACCATGTCGGGCTGATGGGGCGCGACTTCGACCAGTTGCGCAGCGCCGCCGCCGTGCTGCTGGATGACGCGGCGGTTGCCGCATCCGCGCCGATGGGCCGCCTGCGGATCGCCGTCGCCACCGGCCTCCCGTCTTATGTGGACCCGCGATGCCTGGCGCCGCTGCAGCAGCTGGCGGGCGCTCTCGTCGCGGCCGGGCACGTGGTGGAGCCCTGGACGCCGCCAGCTGCGGGGCCGCTGGTGCGGGCCTTCGGCATTCTGGTGCTGGCCGAGGCGCACCCGCTCTACGATCGCCTGCCGCGCCCCGCCCTGGCGCAGCTCGGAGAAGCCGCCCGTGAGGCCCTGCGTTTTGATCCGAAAGTCGCGGACGTGGAGGCAGCGCGGGCCACAGCCGATGCGGCGCGTGCGACCTACGGCGGGCTCCTTGCCCGCGTGGATCTGCTGCTGACCCCCACGCTGCTGGTGCCGGTGCCGGCCCGGGGAGCGACGCACCTGGAGCTGGAGGTGCGGCGCCTCTCCGTATTGTCGGTGCTGCTTGCAGGAACCTGCTTCGCCAACATCATCGGCGCCCCGGCACTGGTCTGGCCCGCATCGGGCATGCCCGGCGCCAGCATTCAGGCAATCGCGGCCCATGGCGCAGATGCCCGGCTGTTCGCGGCCACCGCGCATTTGCGCACTTTGCACCAGTACCGCGCAGGTGAACCTGATAACATTCCCACTCACGTCTAATCCGAATCCGCCACATGACACTTCAGAATCTGGCAGCCTCAGAACCCGGTAGCATCGGAATTTGGCACCGTCCGCATCTGGCTGCCTCAGCGCCGGGCTGCCACGGGACGTGGCCCTCTCAGGATCTGACGCCCCCGACCTGACAACCTCGGGCCTTGGCTTTTTGGCCTGTTGTGGCCTTCGCCGCGGTCCCTTCCAAAGAGTTGTGCTCGATGACAGTGCCGGCCTTGCCTCCCTCTCCCGTGGTTGCTGATGAGGAGGGGCCTTATCATCTCGACGATCAGATCGGCTTCGTTCTGCGTCTTGCGGTCCAGTATCACACCGCCATTTTCACCGCCCACATGGTGGAGGGGTTGACGCAGACCCAGTTCGCCACCCTCGCCAAGCTCCATGAGGTGGGCCGTTGCTCACAGAGCGACCTGGTGCGGCTGCTGACTCTCGATTCCGCGACCGTGAACGGGGTGGTGGAGCGCATGCGCGCTCGAGGCTTCATCACCCATACCGACGATCCCAACGACCGGCGCCGCCAGTGGTTGGCGCTGACCGAGGAGGGGGGGCGGGTGATCCAGGCGGCGCAGGCGGTGGCGGAAGAGATCACCGAGGAGACCCTGACCGCGCTGACGCGCAGTGAACGCGCCCGCCTGGTGCATCTGCTGCGCAAGATGATGGAAATTCCCCCACGTACGGCGCGCGGCCTCCGCGTCGCGGCGGCCAGCCGCCGGCGCCGGCCCCCTCCGCCGATCCGTTAGGGGGCTGCGGTCCTCTTGCCTCAGGGCGATGCGCGCGTCACGGTGGTTGCCGGACGGCATAGGGGCGGGCATTGTGAATCATGTGAGCGCGCCCTGCGACAGGGCAGAAGCCGAAGAGATCGAGGCTGATCCCCTGCAGGGCATGACGCTGGGCTATCTCATCAGTCTGGTGGCCCGGCTCATGGCGCAGTCCCTCAAGGCGCGCAATGGTTCCGACGGCATGGCGCCGGGCCAGTATCCGGTGGCGCTGGAGCTGCTGGCGCGGGATGGGCTCAGCCAGCGCGACCTGTGCGAGGCCGTGCGCATCGAGCAGGCCACCATGGCCAACACGTTGAAACGCATGGAGCGCGACGGGCTGATCACCCGCCGGCCCAGCGTGGCCGATGGACGGCAGGCCACCATCCATCTCACCGCGCGCGGTGCGGCCCTGACGCAGGCCGCCGTGCAGAACGTGATGGACATCAACCGCCTCGCCCTGGCCGATCTGGATCATGACACGAGTGAGGTGCTGCGCGGCATCCTGTCGACCATGGCCCGGCGGCTCGAGCAGGATCCCTGGCGCGGCAGCCCATCAGCACGGCCGTGACTGCTCAAAATTTCAGCGTGGCGCGTCTCTAGACTTGCATAGCAAGCTATGTAAACTGTCCTGTATTCGAGGCGCGAACTTTGGTTCCGCTCGGCCCTCTATTCCAGAAAGACAGATCAGCACCCCTGATTGGTGACCCGAGTGCGCGGCACGCCGCGCCGTGGTGCGGGCCTGTAGAACTAGATCGTCCGCACACTGATGAAATGCCGGGTGGTGGCGTGCCGCCCGGTCTGCTGAACGACGCGGCCACCTCACGTGGCACAAGCGGAGCGCGTAGATGCACGACAAGGAAACGTTTCGCGGCTTCCTCGACCGCCTGCGGGATGCGGGTGAGCTGATCGACCTGAGGCAGCCCATCGACATCCGCCACATCGCCACCCTGGTGGACCAGTCCGACAAGGCCCTCTTCTTCCACAACGTCATCGGCTACGACGTGCCGGTGGTCTCGGGCATCATCCGCACCCAGCACCGGGCCATCATGTCGCTGGGCTGCACAGCCTATCCGCAGATCGAGGCCAAGCTGAAAGCGGCCATCGACCAGCCGATCGCGCCCGCCCGCGTCGCCACCTCGCCCACCCAGGAGCTGGTGATGGAGGGAGCGGAGGTGGACCTCTACAAGCTCCCCATCCCCATGAGCTCCATCTACGACGGCGGGCCGATGATCACCGCCGGCGTGGTGATTGCCCGCGATCCCGAATACGGGCTCAATGCCGGGATCTACCGTTTCATCGTCAAGGAACGGAACCTCACGGGCATCGACATCGTCACGCCCAACAACATGCGCCTGTTCGCGCAGCGGGCCTATGAGGCGGGTCGGCCGTGCCCCATTTCCATCTCCATCGGCACCCATCCCTATGAAATCATGGGCTCGGGCTTCCGCGCACCGCTCGGTGTTGACGAGATGGCCATCTCGGGCGGGCTGCGGGGCGGGCCGGTGGAACTGGCTCCCTGCCGCACCATCGACGTGCCCTATATCGCCGATGCCGAGATCGTGCTCGAAGGCGAGATCCTGCCGACCGGCTGGGTCTATCCTGAAGGGCGGTTCGGCGAGTTCACTCGGCTGATGGGCGGGCTCCATTGGAACCCCATCGTCCGCATCACGTCCATCTCCATGCGCAAGGACGCTGTGTATTACGCGCTGCACATGCCGTGGGAGAACACCTGGCTGGCGGCGCCCACCCGCTATGCCGCCATTCGCCAGGCGCTGAAGACCGCCGGCGTCCAGGTGAAGGACATCAACGTCACCCTCGGCGGCTGTGCCTTCTGGCATGCGGTGGTCTCCATCAAGAAGCAGGCGGGCGAAGGCAAGAATGCCCTGCTCGCGGCCCTCTCGGTGATGGATCTCAAGCACGTGGTGGTGGTCGACGACGATATCGATGTGTTCAATCCCACCGACGTGGAATGGGCCATCGCCACCCGTGTCCAGGGTGACAAGGACATCGTCATCATCCCCGGCGCCCGCGGCAAGCCGCTGGATCCCAGCCTGCCGCCGACCCCGCCCGGTGTGGTGCCCACCACCGCCAAGGTGGGCATCGATGCCACCATCTCCGAGGGTATTCCCAAGGAACGCTATGAGCGTATCGCCTATGCCTATGCCGACACCGCCAAGGTGGCCGATTATGTGGCCGGCAAGGCGGATGCCGCCGGCAGCGTTGCTGATGCGGCGGAGGTGGAGCGGCTTGCTGAATCCATCGCCGAGATGATTGGCAGCGCGCCGCGCTATTACACGGACATCGCCGAGGCTTTCTCCTCCTATGACTTTCCGGTGGTGGCGCGGGCCCTGGGGCATCTGCATGCCACTGAACGGCTGTGGCAGGACCCGCGTGGCCGCATGTGCCTGCGGGGATCGGCCTTCGCCGCGAAGGCCCCGGGGAGCTGACTCCCGCGCCGGCCGGTGCCGTCTCTTCGGCCCCCGTCAAACCCCGCCTCGAAGACATCCCCCATCAGATCGAAAGAGGGCGAACCCATGAACTTCCATCGTTCCTTGCCTGGCTTTCCTCTATCGCCGTCCTGGCACGCGCTGCGCCGAGCGTTGCCCGTGCTGGTGCTGGTCGGCGGCCTTTCTCCCGTGGGGCTTGCGCAGGCGCAGACCACCATCACCCTCGGCGCGGCGCAGACCTCGGCCGGTTCCCTGCCCATCGTTGTCGCCGATCAGAAGGGGTTGTTCGCGGCCGAGGGCCTGAAATACGAGCGGCTCGATTTCAAGGGGGGCGCCCCGGCGGCCCAGGCGCTGGCCTCGGGCAGTATCGATGCCTGCATCTGCGCCGGTGATCATGCGGTGCATCTGGAGGAGAAGGGGCTGGGCGGCAAGGTTCTGGTGGCCCTGGCCGACACCCACAGCTATGCGCTGCTCTCCCGAGCGGACGCGCCGGCCACTTCTCTGGCTGACCTCAAGGGCAAGAAGATCGGCATCACCTCCGCCGGCAGCCTCACCGACACCACGCTGCGGTATGCGCTCAAGGCGGCCGGGCTCGATCCGGACAAGGACGTGCAACTGATCGCCGTGGGCCGCGCCGGGCCGCAGCGGGCGGCGCTGCAGGCGGGGGTCATCGACGCCGGCATGTTCACCACGCCCGATATCCAGATCACCCTCGCCGAGCCGGGCGCTTACAAGATTGTCGAGGATTTCCGCAAGCTGCCGTATCCGGCCCAGGATCTGGTTGTCACCGACACCTGGCTGAAGGCGCACCCGGCCGAGGCGGCGAAGCTCCAGCGTGCGGTGGTGAAGGCTCTGGAGATGATCAAGGCCGACAAGGCGGTGCTGCAGGCGGCGGTGGTCTCCATGTTCCCCAAGATCACCGATCCCGTGCTCATCGACAGCATCACCAACGATGTGGCTGCCGGCTATCTCTCCGGCACCGGCGTGATGACGCCGGAGAGCTTCAAGACGCTGATGGAGATGATGGCGGCCGCAGACCCGAAGCTGAAGCCCGTGGGCTATGCCGACATCATGATCGGCGCGGCGAAGTGAGCCGGCCATGACCGATACCGCATCGACCTCACCGGGTTATGTGGCGAGCGCCCGCCGGCGTCTGGTCTCGATCAGCCCGACCGCCCTCGCCCAGCTTGGCTTCATCGCCGCCTTGCTGCTGTTGTGGGAGCTTGGGGCGCGCACTCTGTTCAATCCCTTCTGGAGCAGCCGGCCCACCCTCATCGCCGTCCGGCTGTGGGAACTCGCCGCCAGCGGCGACCTGTGGGTGCACACTCTCACCACCCTGCAGGAGGCCGGCGCCGGCCTGCTGCTCGCCGCCCTCGTGGGCATTCCCATCGGCATCGCCCTGGCGCGGGCGCCCAAGGTGGCGCGCACGGTCGATCCGGTGATGATGGGGCTTTATGGCCTGCCGCGCGTCGCCCTGGCGCCGCTGTTCATCCTGTGGTTCGGCATCGGCCTGTTCTCCAAGGTGATGATGGCTTTCACCATGGTGGTCTTCATCTTCATCCTGAACGTGATGGAAGGCATCCGGACCATCGATCCCGACCACCTGGACCTGATGCGCACCATGCGCGCGGGCCGCTTCTATGTGGTGTGGCGGGTGCTGCTGCCGGCGGTGGTGCCATGGATCTTGGCCTCCTTCCGCATCGGCGTCGGCCTGGCGCTGATCGGCGCGGTGGTGGGCGAGCTCATCGGTTCCAACCGCGGGTTGGGCTGGTACGTGGAAAGCTCCGGTGGCCAGCTCGACACCACCGGCGTGTTCTCCGGATTGATCGTGCTGATGGTGTTGGCCATGCTGGCCAATCAGCTGATCGGCTATGTGGAAAGGAAGGTGGTGACATGGCGCTGACGGACACCATCTCGGCTCCGCCGCGGGCCGAACTCGCGAACCTGCGCATCGCCTTTCCGCGCCCCGATGCGCCGCCGCTGGAGGTGATCTCCGGCGTCTCGCTGCAGGTGGGAGAGGGGGAGTTCGTGGCGGTGGTGGGCCCCAGCGGCTCGGGCAAGTCCACCATCCTGCGTGCCATCTGCGGCCTGCTGAAACCGGCGGGGGGTGAGGTGCGGGTGAACGGGACGCGCGTCACGACCCCGCCGCCCCATGTGGGCTTCATGTTTCAGAAGGATGCGCTGCTGCCCTGGCGGACGGTGGCGGACAACATCAAGGTCGGTTGCGAGCTGGGTGGCACGCCGCGGCAGAAGCAGCCGGCCCGTGTTGCCGAGCTGATCCGCCTGCTGCGGCTCGATGGGTTCGAGAACGCCTGGCCGCGGCAGCTCTCGGGCGGCATGCGCCAGCGGGTGTCGCTTGGTCGGCTGTTGGCCTATGAGCCGGACCTGATGCTGATGGACGAGCCGTTCGGTGCGCTCGATTACCAGACCAAGATCGCCATGGGCCTGGAACTGCTGCGGGTTTGGGAGACGGAGCGACGCTCCATCATCTTCGTTACCCATGACATCGAGGAGGCGGTGGCCCTGGCCGACCGGGTGGTGGTGTTCAGCGCCCGGCCGGCACGGATCGTGGCCGACTATGCGGTGGACTTGCCGCGGCCACGCCACATGAAGGCGCTGCGCTCCGACCCCACCTTCACCCACCTCACCGAGGCCATCTGGTCCGATCTCGCGTTGCCCTCATGACCGGTGATGCGGCGGCCACCACCCTGCGCCCGTTCGCGCTCGCTCTCTATGGCGAGGCTGGCGTGGTCGAGGCCTGCCTGCTGTTGCAGGATCGGGCCGGGGTGGATGTGAACCTGCTGTTGTGCGCGGCCTTTCTGGGGGCGCGGCGCGGCCACCCGCTCGATCCCGCGGGGGTGAAGCATCTGCAGGGGGAGGTGGCGCCGTGGCACCGGGAGATCGTGGGGGGACTGCGCGCCGTGCGGCGGCGGCTGAAGTCCGGGCCGGCACCCGCGCCCGATGCCCGGACCGATTGGCTGCGTGAGCAGGTGAAGGCGCTGGAGATCGAGGCGGAGCTCATCGAGCTCGATCGCCTGGGGGCCTGCGCCGATCGGCTGTTGGCGGGCGCCCCGCGTGCCACCGGCACCGCGGAGGCGCTGGCCCGGGCTGGCATGGCGGAGGTGGTGGCGGCTGCTGCCGGGCGCACCCTCGCGGAAGTGGAAATAGATGCCCTTGCCCTCGTCGCCCGGCGGGCCGTGGGGCGGTGAGCGGAACGGGAGCCACGATCCAGGATGCAGCGTCTCATCATCGCCATCACCGGGGCCTCCGGCACCATCTACGGGATCCGGGCCCTGGAGCTTCTGGCGGCCCTGGGAACGGTGGAAACCCACCTCATTCTCACAGCGGCGGGGCTGCGCACGTTGACGGCGGAGACCGATTACAGCGCCGAGCAGGTGCGCGCTCTGGCCCATTGCGTTCACAATCCGCGCGACATCGGCGCTTCGCTGTCGTCGGGCTCGTTCGTCACCGCGGGCATGTTGGTGGCGCCTTGTTCCATCAAGACCCTCAGCGGCATCGCGCACAGCTACAATGACGAGCTGGCGGTGCGCGCCGCCGACGTGTGCCTGAAGGAGCGCCGGCGCGTGGTGCTGTTGCTGCGCGAGACGCCGCTGCATGCCGGCCATATCGAGCTCATGGCCCAGGCCACCCGCAACGGCGCCGTGATCATGCCGCCAGTGCCGGCCTTCTACCACCGCCCCCAATCCCTTGACGAGGTGATCGACCAGACGGTGGCGCGGGCGCTCGACCTGTTCGACATCCACCTGCCGGGAACCCGGCGCTGGACCGAACCCGGCGACGCCGCACCCGGGCGTTAGCGAGGCGCTCCGCCAAAGGGGATCGCGCTTCGTGTGAAGACCGGGGTCGAGCGCCATGGCCGGCGGCCACGGCCGTTCAGGCCTCGGTGGCGGCTGGGGCGCGCGGGGGCTTCACCGGCCCCACATCCACCTGGATCTCATTCCCCTCGATCCGTAGCGGATAGGGGTGCAGGGCATTGCGCACCAGGTGGGTGACGCATTTCCCGCCGACGGCATCGAAGCCCCACTGGTGATGGGGGCAGGTGACGACGGTGCCGTTGAAGGTGGCCTCGTTGAGCGGTACATCCGCATGCGGACAGCGGCCACGATAGGCTTTCAGTTCCCCGCCTTGGGGCCATACCAGCATCACGCTCTTGCGACCCGCCTGGAAGAAGCCCATGCCGCCTTCGCTCACGGCATCAGTGGGGCAGATGAAGGTGAATGCCATGGTGCTTGCCTTTCCCGAAACATCCGGTTGCGGGCACGACGCAAGTTGTGGACCACTTCGAATGCCGCCATCGGGGGGGCGGGATGTCGCAAATCCGACCCGGAGCGCCGCGCGTCCGTGCTGCGGAGCACCCGGGCGGCGACGTGAAATGACGAGTTTCCGATCTGACACCCGGAATAGCCTGCCCGCCGTGTCGGGACGGTCATTTTTGGGACCGGCGTCGCGGATGTATGCGTGGCGCGTGGCTGCCGCCAATGGCGTATGGTAGTGCTGTCTGCCAGATGCAATGAGGCGTGGTGCCGGCGGGCGCCATGCGGGGCGACGGCAGGTCTGACCAGGGCACGGATCCGTGCTGCATCGGGGGCAAGGCATGAACAAGACGATGGGGGTGGTGCGCTGCCCCGCGGCTGCGCGGTGGCTGAGATGGGGCCTTGTCGCCCTGGCGGGCGTCGCGTCGGGGGCAGCCTGTGCTGCGGATATGGCGGCCGCGCCGGCGGTGGCGCCCCCCGCGCCGGTAGCCTCCGATTGGAGGGTTCAGCTGACCGTCTATGGCTGGGCCACGGCGCTCAATGGCGACGTGGGCGTCGGCAACATGCCTTCGGCATCGGTCGACGTGCCCTTCTCCGAGGTGCTGCGCCACCTCGACGGGGCGCTCATGGGGTCGGTCTTCATCGAGAACGACAGATGGATCGTGCTGGCCGATCTGGTCTACGCCAAGCTGTCGGACTCGCAGGGGCTGCCGACCTATGGCGCCGGCCTGGACGTCGCCTTGACGGAGACCATCGCCACCGGCGCGGTCGGCTACAAGCTGCCCACCGGGCGTTCGGATCTCGACGTGGCGTTCACGGCGGGGGCGCGATACGTGAACCTGAAGGCCACGGTGGGGCTCAATGTCTTTGGTACCGCGGCCAACCTGTCCGCGTCGGCACGGCAATCGTGGATCGATCCCACCGTGGGTGTCTTTGCCCATTGGACGGTGTCCGAAAAATGGTTCGTCAATGCCATCGCCGACATCGGCGGCTTTGGCGTGGGCTCCACCTTGTCGAGCACCGGCTATCTCGGTGTCGGCTATCTGTGGACCGACAGCTTCTCGACAGCCCTGGGCTATCGGTATCTCTACGAGAATTACGAGGGGCCGGGGTTGCGTGCCGGGACGTTCCGCTATGACACGACCATGCATGGGCCCACCGTCGCGTTCGCCTGGCGGTTCTAGGGCGGCGGGGACCCGCGCGGATCGCGGCGCTTTGACGGCTCCGGTGGCACCTGGTTATGGTTCGCCAGTGGATTGCGTAATCAACTGAGTGGCCCCGATGATGCTCGAGAGGAAGGAGCCTGCCTATCTGCAGGTGCGGCGCTATCTTCTGGCCGAGATCGAGGCGGGGGCCTACGGGCCGGGCGACCGCCTGCCTTCGGAAACCGAGCTGGCGCGGCGCTTCAATGTGACCCGCAACACGGTGGTGCACGGGCTGTCGTCGCTGGTGGCGGCGGGGCGGATCACCCGCATCGCCGGCAAGGGCACGTTCGTGGCCCGCCGCGAGGTGCGCGTGACCCAGCACACCAGCCTGGTGCGCTCGTTCGATGAGGAGGTGGTGGCGCGCGGCTCGCAGATCGAGTTCCGCCTCTTGTCCTTCGCGCGGGTGGCGCCGTCGCCGGAAACGGCGCACCAGCTCCGGCTGGCATTGGGCGAAGAGGTCTTTCGCCTGGAGCGGGTGCGGATCCTTGATGCGGTGCCGACGGTTCAGGAAATCCGTTTCCTGCCGCTGGCGCTGGGCCAGCGCCTTAGCATCGATGCCCTGTCGCGCCTGCCCATGTTCACCATTCTGGCGGAGCTCGGCCGGCCGGTGGCCCATATCGAGGGGGTGATCCGGGCTGATGCGGCCTCGGCGGAGACCGCGTCGCGCCTGGCCATCACCGCCGATACGCCGGTGCTGGTGCGCGACTATGTGCTCAGCGACGCCGATCGCGTGCCGCTCGCCAGCGGGACGGCGATCTTCACCCGCGAGGTGCAGATCGCCTATGCGGTGGACAGTCCCGCCGGCTGAGATCGGCGCTCAATCGTCGGAGCTGGTGAAGATCTCCGCCCGCCGGCGCCGGAAGCCGGGCATCATCATGGCCCCGAGGGCGAGCAGCGACAGCAGGATGAAGCCCACGCTGATCGGCGATTGCAGGAACACGGTGGGGTCGCCGCGCGAGAACATCATGGCGCGGCGGAAATGTTCTTCCAGCAGCGGGCCCAGCACGAAGCCCAGGATGAACGGCGCCAGCTCGCAGCCGAACCGCACCAGCACATAGCCGAGCACTCCGAACAGGGCGAGCAGCAGCACGCCGAACCCGCTCGACATCACCGAATACGCGCCGATGCACGAGAAGGCGACGATGGCCGGGAACAGCGCGTCATAGCGGATGCTGAGCAGCTTCACCCAGATGCCGATCAGCGGCAGGTTGAGGATCACCAGCAGCAGATTGCCGATCCACATGGAGACGATGAGGCCCCAGAACAATTGTGGTTCAGAGCTGATCACCTGCGGGCCCGGAACGATGCCCTGCATGATGAAGGCGCCGATCATCAGCGCCATGACGGGATGCGCCGGCAGGCCGAGGGTCAATAGCGGAATGAAGCTGGTCTGGGCGGCGGCGTTGTTGGCGGACTCCGGTCCCGCCACCCCCTCGATGGCGCCGCGCCCGAAGCGGGAGGGCTCGCGGGCGATGGCCTTTTCCAGCGAATAGGAGGCGAAGGAGGAGAGCACGTGGCCACCCCCCGGCAGGATGCCGAAGAACGAGCCCAAGGCCGTGCCCCGCACCACTGGCGCCGCGATCTCCCGGAACTCCTTGCGTGTCAGCCACAGTCGGCTCAGGGCGTGCACCATCGTGCTGCGGGCTCCCGTATTCTCCAGGTTGCGCAGGATTTCCGAGATGCCGTAGACGCCGACCGAAACGGCAACGAAATCAATGCCATTGTAGAGCTGAAACAGATCGAAGGTGAAGCGCGGGGTGCCGGTGGCCACATCCTGCCCCACCAGGCTGAGCAGCACGCCCAGCGCGATCATCGCCAGCGCCTTCAGGATGGAGCCGTGGGCCAGGAGCACGGAGGTCACCAGCCCCAGCAGGATGAGGGAGAAATATTCCACCGAACGGAACTGCAGCGCCACCTGCGAGAGCGCCGGGGCGGCCACCGCCAGGATCATGGTGGCGACGGTGCCGGCGAAGAAGGAGCCGAGGGCGGCAGTGGCCAGGGCGGTGCCGGCGCGGCCCTGCTGCGCCATGCGATAGCCGTCGATGGCGGTGACCGCCGAGGAGCTTTCGCCCGGCAGGTTGAGCAGGATGGCGGTGGTGGAGCCGCCATACTGAGCGCCATAATAAATGCCTGCCAGCATGATGATGCCTGAGGCGGGATCGAGCGAGAAGGTGGCGGGCAGCAGCAGGGCGACGGTGGCGGTGGGGCCGACCCCGGGCAGCACGCCGACGATGGTGCCCAGCAGCACGCCGATGAAGCAATAGAGGATGTTGATGGGGGCGAAGGCCGTAGCCGCGCCCGTCAACAGCGCTTGGAACAGATCCATTCCTCAGTGTCCCGCAGAGCATCCCCGGCGCGAGCTTGAGCCGCGGGGGAAAAGTTCAAGTCGTCCCGGTCGCCTACAGGGCGAGCCACGGCCCGATGAGGGGCAGCTTGAGGCCCAGGCCCATCTGGAAGATCACGGTGCACATGAGGGTGAGCACCACCGCCTGCACCAGGCTCTGGCGCCAGCTGTTGGCGCCCGCGCGGGAGGCCAGCAGCACTGAGACGGCCAGCGCCGGCACCAGGCCGAGGCCGGCGGCGGTGGCGGCGAAGAACACGATGGCGCCGATGATCAGCAGGCCGCGCCGCCAGGGCACCGGCTCATCCGGGCTTGTGCTGGCGGCGCCGCGGGCGGCGGCCAGGAGGTCCCGCCCGAGGATGACGAGGCCGAACAGCCCGAGAATGGCCGCTGCCAGCAGCGGGAAATAGCCCGGTCCCATGCGGCGCGCGGTGCCGAGATCATAGCCCGCCGCCGCCCAGCCGAAGCCGAGGGCGATGGCGAGGAACAGCAGGCCGCAAAGCGTATTAGAGCGCAGTCGGATCATGGCTGTCCTTCAGGCGGGGCCGCGCACAGGCCACAGATGACCTTCACTTGGCGGTGATGCCGGCGCTGCTGATCACGCCTTTCCACTTGGCCACCTGAGTGTCGATGGTGGTGGCGAAGGCGGCAGGCGTGGAGCCCACCGGCACGAAGCCGAGCTTCACCAGGCGCTCCTTCATCTGCGGGTCGGCCATGATCTCCTGCACGGCGGTCGAGAGCTTGGCGATCACCTCCGGCGGCGTGCCGGCGGGGGCCAATAGGCCCTGGAGGTGGTCCACCTCATAGCCCGGCAGGCCCGCCTTATCGAGCGGCGGCACGTCGGGGGCGGAGGCGGAGGGTTCCAGGGTGGTGACCCCGAGGGCGACCAGGGCGCCGGACTGTACATGCTGGATGGCGGACGGCACCGAGGCGAAGCCGATGGGCGCCTCGTTGCTCAGAACCGCGGTCACCCCGGGCCCGGCGCCATTGAAGGGGGCATGTTCGATGTCGATCTGCGCCTGCTTCTTCAGGAGCTCACCCGCCAGGTGCTGGGCCGTGCCGATGCCAGGGGAGGCATAGAACATTCCCGGCTCGGCCTTCGCCTTGGCCAGGAACTCGGGGAAGGTCTTCACCCCCAGCTTGGGATTGGCGATGAGGAAGGAGGGCGCGCTGGCGATATAGGAGATGGGCGCGAAGTCCGCCTTCGGATCATAGGGCGTCTTGGCATAGAGGCTGGGATTCACCACGAAGCTGGAGCTCACCAGGATCAGGGTGTAGCCGTCCGGTGCGGCGCGCGCGACCATGCCCATGCCGATATTGCCGCCGGCGCCGGGCACGTTGTCCACCAGCACGCGCTTGCCGAGCTTGTCAGAGAGCTTCTCGGCCAGGATGCGGGCCAACTGGTCGGTTGAGCCGCCGGCGGAGAACGGCACCACCAGCCGCACTTCCTTGTCGGGGTAGCCCTGCGCCAGTGCCGGGCCAACGCCCAGCAACCCGCCGCAGGCGGCGGCGAGGAGGCCGGCGGCGGTGCGCCGCGTGAACGTCGACTTGCTCATGGTGTGGTCCCCCGGAACCGTGTGCCCGCGCTGACTAGCGGCTTGA
The DNA here is from genome assembly GCF_022138605.1 of Xanthobacter sp. NM-25. Taxonomy (GTDB): domain Bacteria; phylum Pseudomonadota; class Alphaproteobacteria; order Rhizobiales; family Xanthobacteraceae; genus Xanthobacter. The sequence goes on along the minus strand of NZ_JACBFS010000006.1, from coordinate 191,490 downwards.
TGCGAAGAGTAAACGACAGCCGGCGGCCCGTTGACAAGCGACCAGAGTAATCAACCATACAATTTGAGCGATTGACCGCTGATCATGATCAGTTTTTGAGCAGCTTCCGACGTCTCCCGACGGGTCGATCGGCAACCTGCGGCCCTGGTCACGCCCGGGATCAGGGCGGGTTCCGCGGCGCGCTACGCACGCTTCCCGGCTGGCTATGCGTTTTGTGTCGTTCCTTCCCTGCGGCGGGAATGGCACGTAATTTCAGCATATTGAATAGTATTTGCTCTGGATGTATTGAGCGCATCCAATAAATAATCAATGCGCAGAACCCGAAGGGAAAATTCATGGCGAATACGATGAAGGAGCTGGATACACTCCTCATGCAGCGCTCGCTGAGCGACCCGGAACTGCAGGCCGCGGCGGAGAGCGCTGCCGAATACCGGATCCTGCCCGAGGCGACGGTGATCAAGATCGGCGGCCAGAGTGTCATCGATCGGGGGCGGGCCGCGGTGTACCCGCTGGTGGAGGAGATCGTCTCCGCCCGCAAGACCCACAAGATGCTGATCGGCACGGGTGCGGGCACCCGCGCGCGCCATCTGTATTCCATCGCTGCCGAGCTCAATCTGCCGGCTGGTGTCCTGGCGCAGCTCGGCGCCTCGGTGGCCAATCAGAATGCCGAGATGCTGGGCCAGCTCCTGGCCAAGTACGGCATCTCCTCGGGCAGCAGCGCCGCCATGTCCACCATCGCCTTGGCCCTGCAGGAGGTGAACGCGGTGGTGTTCAGCGGCATGCCGCCCTACGCCCTGTGGACCCGGACTTCTCCGGAAGGTGTCATCCCGCCCTACCGGACCGACGCCGGCTGCTTCCTGCTGGCCGAGCAGTTCGGCTGCAAGGCGATGATCTACGTGAAGGACGAGAACGGCCTCTACACGGCCAATCCGAAGACGTCCAAGGATGCCACCTTCATTCCAAAGATCTCCGTGGACGAGATGAAGGCCCGCGGCCTGCACGACTCCATTCTCGAGTTCCCGATGCTCGATCTGCTGAAGGCCGCGCGGTACGTGCGTGAGGTGCAGGTGGTGAACGGCCTTGTGCCGGGCAACCTGACCCGGGCGCTTGCCGGCGAGCATGTCGGCACCATCATCACTGCGAGCTGAGGGAAGATCGCCATGGCTGACGTCAACAACAGCATCAAGCACGTGGCCTCGCCGCTCGCGAGCCAGACCCTTCTCGATGGCCAGCTCACCCGCCCGGTGGCCGGGGTGCGGCCGATCCGCCTGCTGCCCTGGCTGCAGGTGGTGAAGATCGGCGGGCGCTCCATCATGGATCGCGGGCCGGAAGGCATTCTTCCCATCGTCGATGAGCTGCGCAAGCTGCTGCCGGAGCACCGGCTGCTGATCCTCACCGGCGCCGGCATCCGCGCCCGGCACCTCTACACCGTGGGCCTCGATCTGGGGCTTCCGGTGGGCTCGCTGTCGCCGTTGGCGGCGAGCGAGGCCGGGCAGAACGGCCATATCCTGGCCTCGCTGCTGGCCCCGGAAGGGGTGTCCTATGTGGAGCATCCCACCATCGCCAGCCAGCTCGCCATCCATCTGGCAGCGGCCCGTGCCGTGGTGGGCAGCGCGTTCCCGCCCTACCATCACCACGAATTCCCGAACTCGCGCCTGCCGCTGCACCGGGCCGACGCCGGCGCCTTCCTGCTGGCGGATGCGCTGGGCGCGGCCGGGCTCACCATCGTCGAGGATGTGGACGGCGTCTACACCACCGATCCCAATGGCCCGGAGGGCGACAAGGCGAAGCTCATTGCCGAGACCACCGCGGCGGAGCTCGCCAAGTCCACCGGCAGCCTGCCGTTCGATCGGGTGCTGCTAGACGTGATGGCCTCCGCCCGCCACATCGAACGGGTGCAGGTGGTGAACGGCCGGGTTCCCGGCCGCCTCACCGCCGCCCTGCGTGGCGAGCATGTGGGTTCGATCATCCACACCGCCGCCAGCGCGCGGTGAGTAGCGCCGGCCCCGGAGCAGTCCGGGGCCGGCCCTGACTTCTGCCATGGCGGCCTCTAGGGCCGCCATATGCGTTATTGGCCGGCGCCGAAGCTTCCGAAGCGATAGTTGAGGGTCATGGCGACCATGTCGAGCCGGAGGCCGTCAGGCGCGAGGTTCACCCCCACCAGCGACGCCGGGGCCGTGGTGAAGAAGGCCGACGAGCCGCCGAAGTCGAAGTGCTTGTATTCCAGCCCCACCGAGAGATTGGGCAGCAGCGCATATTCGACGCCGGCGCCGGCGGTCCAGCCGGTGTTGGTGCTGTCGTGGCCCATGAGCTGGCCGGTGAAGTTGAAATTGTTGAAGCCGTCGGTCTGCCGATCCCAGGCGAAGCCGCCACGGGCATAAAGCAGGGTCTTGTCGAAGGCATAGCCGAGGCGCGCCGTCACCGTGCCGAGGGCGCCCACGCCACTGCCGCAGTTGAAGCCGGAATCGGCGCCGGCGGGCGCGGTGGAGAAGCAGGTGTTGGCGCCGATGATGTTGGCCCAGGCAGCGGAGGCTTCTGCGCCGACCACCAGCGCGCCGAACTGCCAGTCCCCGCCGATCTGCCCGCCGGCCATGGCGCCGCCGAGATCTGCCGCATCGCCGGACACCGGTGCCGCGAAGGGCGAGGCATAAGTGGAGTGCCCCTTGCCGCCGCCCAAGGTGCCGCCGACATAAAAGCCGGTCCAGTTCACCGGCTGCTCCGGCGCCTTGGTGATAAGGCTGCCGTCGGCCTTCGGCGGCAGGTCGCCGAACAGGTAGGAGGCCTGCACGAAGGCGCCATAGCGCTCGGAGAAGAAGGCCTGCGGCGAGCGTGGGATGGGAGCCGGGAACTGGGTGGAGGCGGTGTCGGTGGCAAAGTACCAGTAGCGCCCGCCCAGTCCCACGTTCAGCCGGTCGGTGACCGCGTAGGAGAGAATGGCCTCCAGCTGAGTGCCCCAGCCGCGGCCCTGCTCCACCTGCGGGTTGATGTCGGACCGGAACCAGTGATTGTCGGTGCTGGCCCGCGTGGCATAGGGCAGGTAGGCGGCATCCACCTCCAGCCGCACCCGATCGGACAGATGCACCCGGGTGTTGAGGCCGATGGCCAGCGCCTGCCAGGACTCGGTTTCGCTGAGGCCGAGGGAATTGAGCAGGGCCGGATAGGCCGCCGCTTGGGCGCGATCGCAGGTGGTGTCGCCGGCGAGCTGCCGACAGCCGAAGCCGTTCACGCTCTGATAGAAGCCGCGATAGCCGATGAAGGCGCCCAGGGTGTTGCCGCCCTGGCGCAGGAAGTCATAGCCCACATCGATGGCGCCATAGGCCAGCTGGCCGTCGTGCAGATCGGTGATGGTGTTGGAATAGACCACCGCCGCCGGGAAGTCCTCGTCGTTGAGCCCGCCGCCGGAGAGCCCGCCGAGACCGGCGAAGCCCTTCAGGAACAGGCCGTCCTTGTTCTCGAAGCGGAAGAATGTCTCGGCCGACTGGCCGGTGGTGTTGGCATAGATCAGTCGGGAGTTGAGGCGTGCCGGCGGCACCGGCGCCATCAGGTCCTTCTGCATGCGGCCGGTGCTGAGGAAGTAGCGGCCGCCGATCTCGGCGGTCCAGCCCATGGGCAGCTCCGGCGCCTTGTGGGCCATCGGCGCATCGGCTTCGCCCCAGGCGAAGCGGTAGTTGAGGCCGGCGCGCACCGCCTCCAGCCGCTGCCGGAAGCTCGCCGTGGCACTGCGGCCCCAGCCGGAATAGGTCACGTCCTGCGTGCCGAAGTCATAGAAATTGTACTCGATGAAGGTCGAGACATTCTGGCTCAGGGCATATTCGATGCCCGATCCCAGCATCCAGCCCCAGCGGGTGCCGCTCTGGGTGTAATGGCGGACGCTGTCGGTGGGGAACACCTCGCCGGAGCTGTTGACCCATGCGGCGCCGACCTTGCCGTAGAGCAGCAGGTCGCCCCAGCTCTGGCCCAGCCGGCCGGAGAGGGAGCCGAGCGAGGAAATCGCGTTGTGGCAGGCATAGCTGGTGGGCGTGCCGGTGTTGCCGGCGGCGCACTTGGCATAGCCGCTGAGGTCCGCCGCGCTGATGGAAGCTTCCAGGCCCGCCACCCAGGGGCCCGACTGCACGTTGAAGCCGGCCTGCACGCCGCCGAGCAGCCCCATGGGATTGGCGCCGCCCGGAAAGGCCCCGCCCACGGAATCCTGCGCCAGGAAACCGTTGGCCGTGGTCCAGTCGTCGCGTCCCCAGGCGCCGCCGGCGTGGCCGCCGAGATAGAAGCCGGCCCAGTTGCGCCCCGGCACCGGCAGTGCCGCGCCGGACCCGGGCAACGGCGCCCCCCAGGGCCGCCAGTTGAGGCCGAGCTTGACCATCTGCGCCGAGCCGGACATCGGAATGGTGCTGGCGACACGTCCGTTGGACAGGTCGACATCGGAGCTGCCGAAATCGAGATAGGCATATTCCGCCTTGGCCGACATCTGCGGCGTCAGCGCCACCTCGACACCGCCGCCCACCGTCCAGCCGGCCTGAAACTGCGACCCGGTGAACTGGCCCGCATAAGCGGTGCCGCTCACGGTGTAGCTGTTGTTGATGAAGGCGGCGCCGGCCTTGCCATAGACCAGCACATTGTCGAAGGCATAGCCGATCCGGCCCGCCAGGGTGGCGAGCAGATCGGTGTCGGTGGTGCAGATGGATTGCCAGCTGCCGGCGCATCGGGCCTGCCCGTAGAGGAAGCCCGTGCCGAGGTCGCCCTCGAGGCCGAGCACGTAGGAGCCCATCTGGTAATTGTAGCCGATGGTCGAGCCGATCAGCGCCCCTGCGGCCGAGCCGGAGCTGGGGAAGGACTGGGGAGCGGTGGCCACGAGCGGCCCGGTGCCCGGTCCCCACTGGCTGTCCACCAGGCCGGCGCCCACATAGGTGCCGAGATAGAACCCGGTCCAGCTGCCTGCGGGGCCGGGGGCTTTCACCGCCATTGCCGGCGGCAGGTCGGCAGCTATTGCCGGCAGCGCCACCCCTGTCGCAAGTGTCGAAACTGAAACCAGCAGTGCGCGCCGCGCCGCCGCCATCGCCGCCATGATTCTCGCCCCCTGAGCTCCCTTGACACAATCTGCTGATTCGCGAGGGAAAAAGGAAGCGACCTCCGGTGCGCTGGCAGGAGCTACCGCGGCGCCGGACGTTGGCGGGCGGCGGGCGTGACGTCATCGGTGGCGGCGAGGTCGGCGGTCCGGCCGGCCTGGAGGCGCACGGTGCGGGTGGCGAGGGCCGTGCGGAAGGCTGGATCATGGGAGACGATCACCATCGCCTGCGGCAGGCCGCGCAGGATCTCCACCAGCCGCGCATACACCTGCTCATCCAGTGCGTTGGTGGGCTCGTCCAGGAGTAGCACCTCCGGCTGCATGGCGAGCACCGCCGCCAAGGTCACCAGCCGCTTTTCCCCGCCTGACAATTTATGGGTGATGCGGTCCCGCAGGTGCTGGAGATCGAGCTGGGCGAGGGTCGCGTCGACAATGGCCCGGACGTCGGCGCGGCTCTTGCCCTGGTTGAGGGGGCCGAAGGCCACGTCGTCGGCCACGGTCGGGCAAAACAGCTGGTCGTCGGGGTCCTGAAACACCAACCCGGCCCGCTGCCGCACGCCGATGAAATCTGCTTCCGCGCGGCAGAAGGTGCCAAAGGCGCGGACGGTGCCGGCTGAAGGGGAGAGCAGGCCCACCAGGATATGCAGCAGCGTGCTTTTGCCCGCGCCATTGGGCCCGACCAGGCAGACCCGTTCCCCCGCCGACAGGGTGAGGCTGGCGCCGTCGAGCACGCGCGGGCGGCCGGGATAGGCGAAGACGATATCCTGGGCCTCAAGAAGCGGAGACACGGATCATCACCTCCCAGGTGACAAGGCCGGTGGCGAGGGCTCCGGCCAGGATGCAGAAGGCGATGTCGTGGGCACCCAGGCGGCTGTCGTCCTCGATGAACAGCCGGCCGGTGAAGCCGCGGCACTTCATGGCCTTGAGAATGCGTTCCGACCGCTCCAGGGCGCGGATCAGCATCATGCCGATGAGGTAGCCAAAGCTGACATAGGTGTGGCGCGTGTTGGCGGGTTTGAAGCCGCGTGCCCGCATGGCGGTGCGCAGGCGATGATATTCCTGATGCAGCATGTCGACATAGCGGATCTTGAACAGGATGAGGTGCACGAGGCGTTCCGGCGCGCCCAGCCGGGCGAGCGCGCGCGCCAGGGTGTCGGGAGCGAGGGTGGACAGCAAGGCCATGGCCATCAGCATGACCGCATTGGCCTTGAGCGCGATGGTGGCGGCGTGAACAACCCCCTCCTGGCTCGCCGGCAGGCCGAACAGGGTGAAGAGCGGCGCGCCGGGGGTGGTGAAGGGCAGCGTCGCCAGCATGAAGACGATGAAGGAATCCATGGTGGCGACCCGCCGCAGGGTCCGGCCGATGGGCAGATGCGCCGCCACCATCATGGCCCCGGCGCCGGCCAGCGCCGCCAGCAGGGGGCCGAACGCCGAACAGGCGACCACCAGCACCGCGAACGCTCCGGCGGTGACGAGGCGGACCCGCGGATCGAGGCGGGGGATCCAGCCGGAGCGGCGCGCCGGCGTGTCGAGGAGGCCGGCGGCCGGGGCCAGATCGCCCATCAGTGGCCGCCGGCCTTGCGCATCTGACGCCGCGCCGCCAGGAAGAACCACAGGCCGAACAGGCCCACGATGTAGCCGATGCCGCCGAGCACCGATTGCAAGTCGTTCTTCTCCTTGAGCGCGATGATTTCCCGCCGGAGCGGCCTCAGCTCGTCGCGCAGGGCGCTGGCGAAAGCGGCCTGTTGCGCGGGCGTCGGAGGGCGATCCGCCACGGCGGCCGACGGTGCCGCCGGAGTTGTGGCCGGACCCGTTGGCGCGCTCGCGGCAGCAGGCGCCCGCAGCGCGGCCGGCAGATCGGCCACATCCAGGCGGACTTCGGCCACATGGCCGCCGCCGAGATCCACGCGGAAGATGTGGACAATGCTGCGGGTGGGCGTGAAGGTGAACACCCCTTCGGGATTGGTGTGGGTCTCGCCGATCTTGCTGCCGTCCTCCGCCAGCACCTCCACCAGGGCATTGTTGGCCATGGAGCCATCGGAAAAACCGACTTCGCCTTCAATCTGGTCGCCGGCGGCGTAGGCCCCGGCCACCACCTTGTGGGCGGCGGCGGGCAGTGCTGGGCCGGCGGCGAGCGCGGCGGTGAGCAGCAGTGTCGTGACAATTCTGCGCATGGGGTCACCCGTGCTCCGTGGAGGCGCCGAAGGCGGTGAACAGCTCTGGCTTGACGCGCTGTGCCAGATAGACCGCAGCGCCCGTGATGGCGGCTTCGATGAGCATCACCGGGATGTGCGCCACCAGCACCAGCTTGGCGGCGGGAATGAACGCCTCGCCCGACAGCGCCAGCGCCAGCGCGACGCAGACGCTGGTGAGGGCGATGGCGAGCCCGCCGCCCAGCGCGCCCCAGATGGCCGCGCCGCGCGGTGAGGAGCGCACGATGCCAGCGCGGCACAGCATGCCCACGGTCACTGCCGGCAGGGCGATGTCCACCGTGTTCACGCCCAGCACCGTCAGCCCGCCGAAGCCGAAGAACACCGCCTGCAGCAGCAGCGCGACGAACAGCGCCGGAAAGGCGGCCCAGCCGAGCACCAGCCCGGCCAGACCGTTGAGAATGAGGTGGACGCTCGACGGGCCCACCGGCACGTGCACCAGCGAGGCGACGAAGAAGGTGGCGCTGAGGACGCCGGCCGCCGGGATCTTCTCCATCGGCATCCGCCGCAGACCGATGCCGATGCCGGCGACGGCGAGCGCCGCGCCGCCGATCAGCACCGGGGGAGAGAGGGCACCATCGACAATGTGCATGGGAGCCTCGCAGCCGTCACTGGAGCGGGTTGGCCTGGATCCACAGCACCGCGTCCTGGGAGAGGGGCTTGCCCTGCACCGTCTTGGCAGGCCCCGACCCCAGCGCGGCAAAACCCCAGGTGCCGGCGCGGGGAATGCCGAAGGTGAACACGCCGTTGTCATCGGCCTTCACCACCACGGCGCCCCCCGGCGGTGGCGCGACGCTGGCGGGGCCGGAGGCGCGCGTGGCGAGATCCGGCGTGGCCGCGATGTATTCCACCTCGATCTCCGCGCCCGGCACCGGCTTGCCTTCGCTCAGCACCTGTCCGGAGAAGGTGGAGCCGGCGATGACGGCATTGGGCTTGTTGAGGGGCACGATCTCGGTGGCGAGGCCGAGCGGCTCGTCCCATCCGCTCGGCACGCCGCCCTGGTTCACATAGGTCTTGGTGATCTGCTGAATGTATTTGTCTTCGCTGGCTTCGTAATAGGGGGCCGGCACCAGGGCGAAGATGTGATCGCCGAGCCCGTTCACTCGCACCTTGGTTTCAAACCCTGCGGAACTGTTCTGTGCGGCCTTGAAGATGATGGGCTTGAGCGTGCCGCGCAGGTCCGTGGTCTTGCCCTTGCGGCTGACGAAGAACTGCTCCGGCGTGCCCATGTCCATGGCCGGACCGTTCGAGAAGGGATGCCAGAACACCAGCAGGAAGGGCACCTCCTGCGGCTTCTCCAGGTTCGTCTCGGGGGTGTAGATGAGCTGGAAATGGGCTTGGGCGGGCTGCGCCAGCGCGGTGAGGCCGGCGGCGCCGGCCAGCAAGGCTGCGGCGCAACTCCAGGCGCGGGTGAAAGTGTTCAAGGCGATGTCTCCCCGACGAGCCGAAACGGCTCGGATTGAGCAGGAGACGCGGGGAATCTGAGGCGCGCACGCCGGCCCGTGAGGAAAAGCCCGGCGCGCTCGCGCACGACGCTCACCCCGGCGTCCGACGAACGACCGCGCGCCGGAGCGCGCGGTTTGTGGCAGGTCTCCTGGCTCTTGGGTCACCGCCTCCACCCGACCTTCCCGACGCCTGGAGGCGCCAGTGGCACGCATGGGGTGAGGGCTCGCCAATTACAGTTGCGGGGGCAGCTCCGGAGTTGCCGCGAACGGCGCACCGAATTCCCTTTTCATCCTCGTCAGCACGTCCGTCCCGAGCGGGAGAAAACACTTTCGAGGACACCACGATGTCTGTGGTATTGGCCCGGCTGGGTGGTGTCAAGGCACAGCCGGCACCGTGTTTCTCACCTGCTCCGCCGTACCCGTCGCAACAGATAGGTGTCCATGATCCAGCCGTGCTGTTCTCGGGCGGCGGCGCGCGTGGCAATGATGCGGGGGCCGGCCTCAGCCAGCGGTCCCTTGTCGAGCACCTGTTCCGGCATGCCCAGGAACGCTCCCCACCAGATCTCCACCCCGTCGGGATCGAGGGCGCTGAAGCTGCAGGCGCCATCCAGCATCACCACCGCCGTATCGGCCTCGCCGGGCCAGCCGAAGTCGCGCAGACGGCGGCCGGTGGTCACGTTCACCGCGCCGTTCACGGTGTTGAAGGGAATGGCGTGGGCGGCGGTGAGGGCCTGGAGGGCGGAAATGCCCGGCACCACCCGCAGGTGCGGGGGCGGGCTGAGCCGCGCGGCGATGCGCAGGGTGCTGTCGTAGAGGCCGGGATCGCCCCACACCAACAGGGCCACGGGCCCGCGCGGCTGCGCGGTGGCGATGGTGTCGGCCCACAGGGTCGCGATCTCGTCATGCCAGCGGCGCACCCGCTCCAGATAGGGCAGACTCTCGTCGCGCACCGGCATGTCGAAGGTCGCCACCGGCGCCGTGCTTCCGCTGGCCTTCAGAATGGCGTGCCGCAGGGTCTCGAGATCGGCCTTGTCCGGCCCCTTGCGCGGCACCAGCACCAGGGCGGCGGCGCGCAGCGCCTGCTGCGCCTCCAGGGTGACATGGGCCGGGTTGCCGGTGCCGATGCCGATCAGCCACAGGTCAATCAAAGCCCACCCCCGTTTCCGCCAACGGGCCATAGACGATCAACGCCGGCTTGGCGCTCACCGCCGTCGCCAGCCGTTCGGCGAGGGTCGCCACGGTGAGCCGCGCCAAAGCCTGCTCGGGCGTGCCCACCGCCTCGGCCAGCAGCGCCGGCGTATCCGGCGGCAGGCCGTGCGCCAGCAGCGCCGCGGCCAGGGCGGGAAAGGTGCGCTGGCCCATGAACACCACGGTGCAGGCCTTGGGATCGGCCAGCGCCGGGAGATCGAGGTCGCCTGGCAGCCGTCCCTCGGTGTCGTGAGCGGTCACGAACTGCACCCGTCGCGCGGTGAGCCGACGGGTGAGGGGGATGCCGCAAGCGGCCGCCGCCGCGCAGGGAGAGGGCACGCCGGGGATGATCTCATAGGCAATGGCCGCAGCGCGCACCGCCAGCAACTCTTCCTCCAGCCGACCGAACAGCCCGCCGTCGCCGGATTTGAGGCGCACCACGCGGCCGCCGGCGCGGGCATAGTCGACCAGCAGCCGGCTCACATGGTCCTGCCGCGGCGAGGCACGCCCGGCGCGCTTGCCCACCCCCACCAGATCGGCGCCGGGGCGGGCGAGGCCCAGGATGGGGCCGGCGGCGAGGTCATCGAACAGCACGGCATCGGCCTGCCGCAGGCGATCGGCCGCCTTGAGGGTGAGAAGTTCCGGGTCCCCGGGACCGGAGCCGACGAAGCTGACGAAGCCGCTCACGGGCGCTCCTGTGCGATCAGATGGAAGAAGGTTCCCGTCACCTGTCCCCGGCGCGAGCCGGTCTCGGCCACCGGCGCGCCATCGGCGTCTGCCACGCGGGCGAGGGGGGCATCGGGCTGGTCCAGGATGGTGGAATAATGGAATTCGTGGCCCCGCAGGGTGGCGCCGGCGGCGTGCCCGGGCATGGGCGCGCTCAGCTCCGCCCGGCGGTAGCCGAGATGCAGGCGGCGGGTCTGGTAGCTGGTCACCAGGCCCAGCAGTCCGGCCATGGGGTGGGCGTTGCCCTGCGCGTCCACCAGCGTGGTGCCGAGCACCATGTAGCCGCCGCATTCGCCGTGCACCGGGCGGCTCTCGGCATGGCGCCGGAGCCCGGCCATGAACCGCTGCGCCCCGGCGATGGCGCCGGCATGAAGCTCGGGATAGCCCCCCGGCAGCCAGACCAGATCCGCCGTCGGGTCGGGCGGCTCGTCGGCGAGCGGCGAGAACGGCAGGATGTCCGCGCCGGCGGCCCGCCAGCCCTCAAGCAGATGGGGATAGGTGAAGGAGAAGGCCGGGTCTTGTGCGAGGGCGATGCGTTGGGCCGGGGGAAGCGGGAGGGGGCCGCCTGCCGTTTGCGCCCCACCCGACAGGACGCTGCGCTCTTGTTCTCCCCGGTGTTCACCTCCCCTGGCCGCCGCGACCAGGGCGGGAAGGTCCACATGGGCGCGCAGGAAGGCGGCATAGTCGGTGATGGCGGCGTCCAGGTCGGGATGTTCGGCCGCCTGGATCAGGCCGAGATGGCGTTCGGGGAGCACCAGGTCGCCGCGCCGGGGCAGCACCCCGAGCACCGGCAGCCCGGCCCGTTCCATGCCGCGCAGCACCAGGCGTTCATGCCGGGGGCTGGCGACCCGGTTCACGATGACGCCGGCAAACGGCAGGGTCGGCGCATAAGCGGCAAACCCGAGCGCAGTGGCCGCCGCCGACTGCGCCTGGCCGGCCACGTCGAGCACCAGCACCACTGGCCAACCCAGGGCTTGCGCGGTTTCGGCGCTGGCGCCGAACCCCAGGGCCCCGCGCGTAGCCACCGCATCGTAAAGGCCCATGGAGCCTTCCGCGAGGCACAGATCGGCGCCGATGGCGCGCGCGGCGATGGCGTCGAACAGGCCGGCGTCCATGGCCCAGGTGTCGAGGTTGAACGACGGCCGGCCGGCGGCGGCGCGGTGAAACGCCGGATCGATGTAGTCGGGGCCGGACTTGAAGGGCTGCACCACATGCCCCGCGTCGCGCAGGGCCCGCAGCAGGCCGAGCATGACGGTGGTCTTGCCGGTGCCCGAGGCCGGCGCGGAAATGAGAAGGCCCGGCGGCAGCGGGGGGCGTTCATTCATCATCCGGCCTCCAACTTGCCCAGGCGCTGTCGCTGGATTGCGGCCGGTAGCGTCGATCATAGTCCGGGGCGTAGAGCCGGCTTTCGGCGAAGCCGGCGGCGCCGAGGGTGCGGCCCACCAGGATCAGCGCGGTGCGCGCCATGCTCGATCCCACCGCCTCTGCAATGGTGTCGAGGCGCGCCCGGACGATCTTCTGGTCGGGCCAGCTTGCCCGGTAGACCACCGCCGCCGGGCAATCGGCCCCGTAATGGGGGGTGAGATCGGCCACCACACGGGGCAGGTTCTGGATCGACAGATGAATGGCGAGGGTGGCGCCGGTGGCGGCGAAGGCGGAGAGCGCCTCCGCCTCCGGCATGGCCGAGGCCCGGCCGGGGGTGCGGGTCAGCACCACCGATTGGGCGAGGCCCGGCAGGGTCAGCTCGGCGCCAAGCGCTGCGGCCGCCGCGGCGAACGACGGCACCCCGGGCGTCACCGTATAGGCGATGCCCAGCGCCTCCAGCCGGCGCAGCTGTTCGCCCATGGCCGACCACACCGACAGATCGCCCGAATGCAGGCGCGCCACGTCCTGGCCGGCGCCATGGGCCCGGCCGATCTCGGCCATGATGTCGTCGAGGCTGAGCGGCGCGGTGTTGACGATCCGCGCGCCCGGCGGGCAATGGGCGAGCACCGCCTCGGGCACCAGGGAGCCCGCATAGAGGCACACCGGGCAGGCGGCGATGAGGTCGCGGCCGCGCAGGGTCAGAAGATCCGGTGCGCCGGGGCCGGCGCCAATGAAATGCACGGTCATGGCTGGTCCTTCCCGGCGGCGTCCGCCGGGGTTCGCTGCGGCGCGCTCATCGGGTGGCGCGCCATTGCACGATGGGGAAAGCGGACTTCCAGCCCCGGCGGCTGCCCAGCGGTGTCGCCTGCGCCAGCTCGATGCGCAGCAGCTCGCCCCCCCAGCGCGCCTGCGCGGCCGTCAGCACCGCCTCGGATTCCAAGGTGACGGCATGGGCCACCAGGCGCGTGGCGGGCGGCAGGAGATCGGCCAGGGTCGTCAGCAGGTCGGCCGAGAGGCCGCCGCCGATGAACACCGCATGGGGCGGCGGCAGGCCCTGCAGCGCCACCGGGGCCGCTCCCTCCACCACCTGCAGCCGATCGACGCCCAGTTGCGCGGCGTTGGCGCGGATGCGGGCGGCGCGGGCGGCCACCGGTTCGATGCTGACGGCCTGCATCGCCGGGTCGCGCAGCAGCCATTCGATGGCGATGGAGCCGGAGCCCCCGCCAATGTCCCACAGCCGCTCGCCGGGGCGGGGTGCCAGGGCCGACAGCGCCAGGGCCCGTACCGGCCGCTTGCTGATCTGCCCGTCATGATCAAAGAAATCGTCGTCGATGCCGGAAGCCAGGGGCACCACCGCCCCGGTGCCGGCGATCTCCAGCGCGACGCAGAGGGGATGGGCGAAGGGGGCGGCCGGCAGGGCCTCGGCCAGGGCCTCGGTGACTTGCTCCCGGGGCCCACCCAGGGCTTCCATGATCCACAGCCGGCTGGCGCCGAAGCCGAGGTCGGTGAGATAGCTGCCGAGCGCCGCCACTGCCGCGCCGTCGCGCAGCAGCACAATGGCGCGCCGGCCCGGAGCAAGATGCGGGCGCAGCCGGGTCAGGGGCGCTGCGTGCAGTCCGAGGCAGGCGGTCTGCTCCAGCGGCCAGCCGCGCCGCGCCGCCGCCAGGGCAAAGGTGGACGGGCCTGGCAGCGCCCGCCATTCATCCGCATGCAGCACGCGGGCGATGACGCTGCCGGCGCCGAACCAGAACGGATCGCCGGAGGCCAGCACCACGACCCGCCGCCCGCGCTGCGCCTGCAGCAGCGGCAACCCGGCGGCGAAGGGCACCGGCCAGGGAAGCCGTTCCTGCCCGAGGTCTGGCACCAGCGCCAGGTGCCGTGGCGGGCCCATGATCACCTGCGCGCGTTCCAACACCGCACGGCTTGCCGGCGCGAGGCCTTCCAGTCCATCTTCGCCGACCCCGATGATGGTCAGCCACGGAGCTTCACCCATGGGCGCCTCGAAATCTCGCCCCAACCTGTTGATCCTGGCCGGCACCACCGAAGCGGCGGCGCTCGCCCGCGCCGTCTCGGCGGCGGGAATCGCCGGCACCGTGTCGTTCGCCGGGCGGGTGGAGCGCCTGCCCGCGCAGCCGCTGCCGCAACGGGTCGGGGGCTTCGGCGGGGTGGAGGGGCTGGAGGCCTATCTGCGGGAGCACCGGATCACCCACGTGGTGGATGCCACTCACCCCTTCGCGGTGCAGATGAGCGCCCATGCGCTGGCGGCCTGTACCCGCCTGGGGCTGCCCCTGGCGGCCCTCACCCGGCCGCCCTGGCAGGAGGTTCCAGGGGATCATTGGATCCATGTGCCCGACATGGCCGGCGCGGTGGCGGCGCTGGACCGGCCGGCGACGCGGGTCATGCTGGCGGTGGGCCGCATGCATCTGGCGGATTTCCTGCCCCATCCCCAGCACTTCTACCTGTTGCGGCTGGTCGAGCCGGCCAAGGCGCCGCTGCCCTTTCCGCAGCACCATGTGGTGATCGATCGCGGTCCCTTCAGCGTCGAGGCCGACCGCCGCCTGCTGCAGGAGCATGCCATTGCGCTGGTGGTTTCGAAAAACTCCGGAGGCACAGGAGCTTACGCGAAGATCGTCGCCGCCCGCACTCTCGGCCTGCCGGTGATCATGATCGACCGGGCGCCGCGGCTCGATCGACTGGAGCTGGAGAGCGTCGCGGCGGTGCTGGAGTGGCTGGCTCATGCCGACACCGATCTTGGCGTGTAGACGAACGGGCGCGGGTCGCGGGGGATGAGGCGGGTGGTGGCGGCGCCCACCAGAACCACTGTCCGCATGTCGGCCATCTCCGGCTCCGCCTGCGCCAGCGGAACGATCTGGATGGCTTCCTCGGGCGTGCTGACCGCCCGGGCGAAAACCAGCAGGCGTGCGGGTTTGCACAGGGTCCGGAGCAGTGCCAGGGCCTGGCCGAAGCCGTCCGGGCGGGCCTTGGAGCGCGGATTGTAGAGGGCCATGGCGAAGTCGGCCTCGACCGCCAGCCGCAGCCTCCGCTCCACCAGGCTCCACGGTTTCAGGTTGTCCGACAGGTTGATGGCGCAGAAATCGTGCCCCAGCGGGGCGCCCACCCGGGCGGCGGCGGCCAGCATGGCGGTGACGCCGGGGAGCACCCGGATGTCGAGGGTGCGCCATCCGGGCAAGCCGTGCTCCACCGCCTCGAACACCGCCGAGGCCATGGCGAAGACGCCCGGATCCCCCGACGAGACCACCACGACGCGGCCGCCCTCGGCGGCGAGGGACAAGGCGTGTCGGGCGCGCTCGATTTCGACCCGGTTGTCGCTCTCATGACGCCGCAGACCGGGGCGGTCGGCGACCCGGCGCACATAGGGAAGGTATCCTACTACATCCGTCGCGTCGGCGATGGCAGCGGCCACCTCGGGGGTGACGAGGGCTTCGTCGCCGGGTCCGAGGCCGGCGATGACCACCCATCCGCCGGCGGCCTGCGGCGGGGCATGCTGGGGTGTCGCGGTCATGGGCGGCGTCCCTGTCCGTGGACGATGGCGATGGAGAAATAGGGCGCGGCATCCGCTTCCACCTCGGCCAGCGGAGTGACCCTCTCTTCGGCCATGCTGGCGTATTCCACGAGGAAGGCGCGGTCGGCCTTGCCGGCGGCGGCGAGGGCGCGCCGGACCCGGGCGAGATTGCGGCCGATCTTCATCACCACCAGGGCATCGGCCTCGGCCATGCGCTGGGCCAGCTCCGCCTCGGGCAGGGTGGCCGCCAGCACGGTCAGCACGTCGTCGCCCCAGGTCACCGGTGTTCCTGTGGCGGTCCAGGCGGCCGACATGCCGGTGATGGCGGGCACCACGCACACCGGCACCTCGCCTTTCAGCCGCACGTGCAGATGCATGAAGGAGCCATAGAAGAAGGGGTCGCCCTCACACAGCACCACCACGTCGTCGCCCGCTTGCGCGAGGTCGCGCAGATGGGCGCTGGCGCCGGCGTAGAAATCGGCCAGCAGCGCGTTGTAGCGCGGGTCGGCGAACGGAATCTCGGTGGTGACCGGATAGTCCAGGGGATGCTCGCGGACATCGGCGCGCAGCAGCCCGTCGACGATGGTGCGGGCGCGGCCGGCCCGGCCGGCCTTGCGGAAATAAGCGATGTGGGCGGCGCCGCGCACCAGCCGGTCGGCGCGCACGCTCATCAGATCGGGATCGCCGGGGCCGAGGCCCACGCCATAGATGGTGCCCGGGGTCATTCGGCGCGGCTCGCAATGGCGTTGACGGCGGCGACGGTGATGGCGCTGCCCCCCAGCCGGCCTTCGACGATCAGGCTGGGGGCGGGCTGGGCCTGCCACAGCGCCGCCTTGGATTCCTGTGCGCCGACAAAGCCCACCGGGCAGCCGATGATGGCGGCGGGCCGCGGGCAATCGGCGGCCTCCAGCATCTCCAGCAGGTGGAACAGGGCGGTGGGGGCATTGCCGATGGCCACCACCGCGCCAGCCAGGTGCGGCCGCCACAATTCCAGCGCCGCCGCCGACCGTGTGGTGCCGAGCTGCGCCGCCAAGGCGGCCACCTGCGGGTCATGCAGAGTGCAGAGCACGGGATTGTCGGCGGGCAGGCGCTTGCGGGTGATGCCCTCGCTGACCATGCGGGCGTCGCACAGGATGGGGGCTCCGGCCTCCAGGGCGCGCCGCGCCGCCGCCACCATGCCCGGAGAGACGCGGATATAGGTCTCCAGGCCGACCATGCCGGCGGCGTGGATCATGCGCACCGCCACCTGCTCCTCATCGGCGGCGAACCGGGCGAGGTCCGCTTCGGCGCGGATGGTGGCGAAGGATTGGGCGTAGATGGCTGCGCCATCGGTTTCATACTGATAGGGCATCGGTCAACCGCCGAGGATCGAGAGCACCGCGCCGGGGGTGAGGCCGCGACGGGCGGGCTCGCTCCAGGGGGGGCCATGGGAGATGAGGTCGAAACGGCCGTCGCGGCCAACCAGCGTCAGCGCCGCCGGGGCGGGCAGGGCGCAGCCCTTGGCGCAGCCGGAGACATGGGCGGTGGCGCCCGCCGGCAGGCTCGGCACCAGGAGCGGTGCGATCGCCCGGGCGAGGTCGCGTGTGGTGACGCTGGCCTGGGGGCAGCCGGGCGCGCCGGTGCAGGCCACCACCCGGAGCAGCGGGTCGTCGCCGGCGAGGATCAGGGAGCCGCCGGCGAGCGCGCAGGTGCTGACACCGGGCAGATGGATCATGCGGTAGGGCGTGATGCGCAGCACCGGCGCGCCGGTGGCGGCGAGGCGGGCGAGATCGGCGGCGTCGAGCTGGCCGAAGGCGACGGCCACGGTCAGCCCGCCGTCCCTCGGGCCCGGCTGGGGCCGTGGTGCCGCCGGATTGGGTTGGGCCGCGCCACAGCAGGCGTCTGGAGGCTGGGCGCCGGCGGCCAGATGGGCGCGCATGCGGCCGCGGCCATCGGCGCCGACGCCGCCCGAGGCGACGAACCAGCGGGCCAGCTCCAGCGCCAGCCGCACCGCGTCTTCCCCATCGCGGGCGATGCGGCCGGTGGCCATGGCATCGGCGCGCACCAGGAGCGCGCCGGCGGCCGCCTCGATGCGGATATCGCCGCTCACCTCGGCCAGTTGCCGCCGGGGGCCGGCGTCGATGACGAAGCCGAACTTGGAGGGCAGGCGGGCGAGGTCGGCATCGCCGGTGGCCTGTGCCCGCAGCTGCGCGGCGAGGTGTTCCGCGCACACCGTCTGCCGGTCCTCGCCCAGCGGCCGGAACGGGTCGATGACGATGTTGCGATGGCGCTCGGCGTCCGCATCGGCATCCAGCAGCCCCAGCCCATCCAGCCCCTCGATCAGCGGTGCGTGATGCGCGTCGGCGACGCCCCTGATCTGCAGGTTGGCGCGATTGGTCAGCTCCACCGTGCCATGGCCATAGGCCGTGGCCAGCGCGGCGAGGCCGGATGCCTGGTGCGCCGTCAGCTCGCCCCGGGGCGGGCGAATGCGCACCACCAGCCCTTCGGCTGACATCATGGGCCGGTGCGCGCCGGGGCACCAGCCTTTCACGGCGGGGGCGTTTATGGGCGCGCTCATGGCTGCGCCTCCAGCGCGGCGCGGATGGAATTGCGGCGCGACGACCACAGGCCGGCGGCATCGAGCGCGGCGAAGCGGGCGCGCATGGCCGCCAGCGCCTGCGGGTTCTCCTCCTCCAGGAAGCGCTGCACCTCGCTGTCGCCGAGGGTCGCATCCCAATAGAGGTCGAACAGGTGGGAGGGCACGCAATGGGCGAGATGGGCGAACGCCGCCATGTTCTCCAGGGTGGCGGCGATCTCGGCGGCGCCGCGGAAGCCGTGGCGCCGCATGCCCGCGATCCATTGGGGATGGGCGGCGCGGGCGCGCACCACCCGCGCGATCTCCTCCTGCAGGGGGCGGGCGCGGGGCTGTTCGGGGCAGGTGTTGTCGAGATGATAGACTGCGGCGTGGCCACCGGCGATGTCGCGGGCGGCGGCAAAGCCGGCCTCGTGGCTGGCGTAATCCTGCGCCAGCAGCAGGTCGCTCTCCGGCAGGTCCTGCGGGTGCACGAAGGCATCGGCGCCGGCCACCCGGGCGCGCAGGCCGGCATCGTCCTTCCGGGCGCCGTCGCCATCGTGGGCATAGGCGCTGGCGGCGAGCCACGCCTCGGCGGCGGCGCGGCGGCCGGCTTCGGAATAGTCGGTGAGGCTCTCGCCCAACCCCAGCCCGAAGGCCCCCGGCGCCGGGCCGTAGACCCGGGCCGCGGCATCGCCCGCATAGGGGTTCCAACCGGCCTCGTCGTCGCGCGCCGCCAGCGCCCGCACCGCCTGCTGGAACAGGGCCGAAAGGCTCGGGAAGACATCGCGGAACAGGCCGGAGATGCGCAGGGTGACGTCGATGCGCGGGCGCGCCAGCTCGGCCGGAGCCAGCACCTCGATGCCGCTCACCCGCTCCGATCCGTTGTCCCACAGGGGGCGCACGCCCATCAGCGCCAGGGCCATGGCGAAATCCTCGCCGGCGGTGCGCATGGTGGCGGAGCCCCACAGATCCACCATGAGGGTGCGCGGCCAGTCGCCTTCGTCCTGCAGATGGCGGCGCACCAGCTCTTCGGCCAGCCGCACCCCCTGGGCATAGGCCGCCCGCGTCGGCACCGCGCGTGGATCGGTGGTGTAGAGGTTGCGCCCGGTGGGCAGCACGTCGCGCCGGCCGCGATAGGGCGAGCCGGCCGGCCCCGGCTCGATCCGCCGGCCGTCGAGGGCGTCGAGCAGCGCCTGTTTCTCGGCGGCGGCCGAGGCCCCAAGGCCGAGCGGGTCGTCACCGGTCGGCGCCCGGCCCCAAACATGCAGGCCATCGCCGAACTGGCTGTCCTTGACGTCGCAGACGAACCGGTCGATCCGCGTCACCGCCTCATGGGGGCTGATGCCGGCATCGAGGCCCAGATCGCCCTCGATGCCCTGCGCCTGGGCCTCGTCGCGGATGGCCTCGATCAGCCGTCCGCGCCGCTTGGGATCGAGCCCGTCAGCATTGGAGAATTCGTCCAGCAGCGCCTCCAGCCGGGCGAGGCGGGTGGGGGTGTCGGAGGGGCGCAGCGGCGGCGGCACGTGGCCGAGGGTGATGGCGCCGATGCGGCGCTTGGCCTGGGCCGCCTCGCCCGGATCGTTGACGATGAACGGATAGACCACCGGCAGGTCGCCCACCAGGGCCTCCGGCCAGCACGTGTCCGACAGGCCCACCGCCTTGCCCGGCAGCCATTCCAGCGTGCCATGGGCGCCCACGTGCACCAGCCCGTCCACCGTGGCCCGCAGCCACAGATAGAAGGCCACATAGGCGTGGCGCGGGGTGCGCGACAGGTCGTGATACTCGCCATCGCGCTGCGCCGGGAGGCCCCGTTCCGGCTGCAGGGCCACCAGCATCCGCCCGCGCGCCACGGCGGCGAAGGCGAAGCCATCCGCGCTGGCGTCCGGGTCGTGCTCGGGCGGGCCCCAACTTGAGTCGAGATCGGCCCGCAGGGCCTCGGGAAGCCGGGCGAGGGCGGCGCGATAGGCGGCCATGGGCCACATGATGCGCGCCCGGCCCAGGGCGGTGGCGAGCGGTGCGCCGCCGGCGGTGTCGTAGCCCGCGGCGGCGAGATCCGCGAGGATCGCCTCGGCGGAGGCGAGGGCATCGAGCCCCACCGCGTGGGCGAGGTTCCAGTCGCGCCCGGGATAGGTGGAGAGCACCAGCGCCAGCCGCCGATGCGGCGCCGGCGTGGCGGCCAGATCATGCCAGCGCCGCACCCGATCGGCGACCGCGGCGATGCGGTCCAGGGCGGGGGCGTGGATGGTGCGCGAGAATTCCAGAGCGGGGTCGCGTTCCGCCTCGGCCTTGAAGGAGACGACGCCGGCGAACAGGCGGCCATCCACCTCCGGCAGCACCACGTGCATGGCGAGATCGGCCGGCGACAGCCCGCGCGCGGCCGGCGCCCAGGCGGCCCGGCTCGATGTGGCGAGGGCCACCTGGAAGACCGGGACCCCGGCGGCGTCCAGTGGCGAGGCGGACCCCTGTCCTTCGTCCTGCCCCTCGTCCTGTCGCTGGCTTTGGCCGCGCCCCGAGAAGGCGGTGGCGTTGACGATGGCGACGGGCTTGAGGGCGGCCACCCGGGCGGCCAGGACATCGGCGGCGTCGGGCGCCTTCAGCGACGGCGCGAACAACCCCAGCACCCGGAAGCCGCGCGCCCGCAGCGCCGCGAACAGGGCCTCGATGGGGGCGAGATCGGCGGCCACCAGATAGGCCCGGTAGAACACCACCAGCACCAGCGGCAGGGCGTCGCCCGGGGCGGCAGCGGGCGGCCGGACGGGATCGGTCACCCCCGTCTCCGGGGTCCACAGGCCGACGGTGGGCACGGCCTTCGCGCCCGGCACCGGGGCGGCGTAGAGGCCTGCCGCCAAAGCCAATTGCGCCAGGGCGGCCTGGGCGGCGACCGCGCCGCCGGCATCGCACAGCTCGGCCAGCCGGCGTAGGGTGGAGTGGGGCAGGGTGGAGGCGGCATCGAGCCGCGGATCCGGGCGCCCGTCCGCCGGCAGCACCGCCAGGGCGATGCCCTTGGCGCGGGCCAGCGCCTCGATCTGGCCGAGGCCGTAGGGCCAGTAGGAGGCGCCGCCGATGAGGCGGATCAGGATGCCCCTGGCGGCGCCGAGGGTGCGCTCGATATAGGTATCCACCGACAGGGGATGGCGCAGCGCGCCGATATTGGCCAGCCGCAGGCTGGGCATGGCCCCGCCCGCGCCGCCACCGCGCCGCCAGCCGGCGGCGAAGGCGCCGAGATCGGAATCGGAGAACGACAGCACCACCAGATCCGCCGGGCTCTGCCCCAGGTCGGTCGGGGTGTCGGTCTCCTCGAGTCCGTGGCTCTCGCGGAAGACGATGTGCATGCCTATTCGGCCGCTTCCACCTGTGGCGCGAGCACGGCGGCAATGGCCTTGGGATCGATGTCGTCGTGCTCGGCGATCACCACCAGGCGGCCGTGGCGGGCCTCCTGCGGCCCCCACGGCCGGTCGTATTGATGGCGCACCCGGGCGCCCACCGCCTGCACCAGCAGCCGCATGGGCTTGCCGGCCACCGCCGCATAGCCTTTTACCCGCAGGATGTTCTGGGTATCGGCCAGGGTGACGATGCGGGCGGTGAGCTCGGCCGGATCGGCCAGCTCCGGCACCTCGATGACCACGCTGTCGAAATCGTCGTGGTGGTGGTCGCCGGCGCCGTCATGGTGGCTGGGGCGGGCGGCGAGGTCATCCTCGGCGGCGGCGCCGAGACCGAGGATGATGCGCGGATCCACCACCCCGTCGACCACCTCGACGATGGGCAGCGGGCGCGGCGCCTCGGCCTGGATCACCGCCTTTGCTTGGGCGACGCCAGCGGCGCCGGCGAGGTCCGCCTTGGTCAGCAGCACGATGTCGGCGCAGGCGATCTGGTCCTCGAACACCTCGCTCAAGGGCGTCTCATGGTCGATGCTGGCATCGGCCTGGCGCTGGCGGTCCACTGCGGCGACGTCCGGGGCGAAGCGGCCGGCGGCCACCGCCTCCGCATCGGCGAGGGCGATCACCCCGTCGACGGTGATGCGCGAGCGGATGTCCGGCCAGTCGAAGGCCTTCACCAGCGGCTTGGGCAGGGCGAGGCCGGAGGTTTCGATGAGGATGTGGTCCGGCCGCGGATCGAGCGCCATCAGCGCCTCGATGGTGGGGATGAACTCATCGGCGACGGTGCAGCAGATGCAGCCGTTGGCCAGCTCGATGATGTTCTGCTCCGGGCAGTCCGGCAGGGCGCAGCCCTTGAGGATCTCGCCATCGACGCCCACGTCGCCGAACTCGTTCACCACCACCGCCAGCCGCTTGCCGGCGGCGTTGCGCATGAGGTGGCTGATGACGGTGGTCTTGCCCGCGCCCAGAAAGCCCGTGATCACCGTCACGGGCAGCTTTTCGAGAGTGGCCATGGTGCGCCTGCGTCCCATCCTGATGGTTCGGGGGGCGCATGGCGGGTGGCTTGACCTTAAGCCCTCCCGACACCGGCGCACCCCGTCCGGTTCCGTCTGTCGGGCTGGCAGGTCTCCCGGCTTGCGGAAGTCAGAGGACGCACCACACGATCCGCCCGGGGGCGGTCGGCGCGGGCGGCTCTGGCGGTCACCCTGCCTTCCCGGCGCGAACCAGTGGCATTGGGCGACCTCTCCGGTCACGGTCGCGGGGGCGGCTGCGCTTGGGCAGGCGCGTGGGCAGCATGCTCACGCGCCGAAGAGCCTGGCGCATTCCCTTTTCATCTGTTTACACAGACACCAGCTTCGCGGGAAATGTGCCCGAACGGCCGACTCTGTCAAGCAAGAAGGATCTGCCCCATGGATGAGCTGACCGCCCGCCACAATGCCAAGATGAAGGTCGTCAAGGCGGCGCGGGACGAGATGATGAAGTCGAAGACCCGGGAAAAGGGCCTCATCATCGTCCACACCGGCGCCGGCAAGGGCAAGTCGTCCTCCGGCTTCGGCATGATCCTGCGGGCGATCGCCCATGGCATGCCGTGCGCGGTGGTGCAGTTCATCAAGGGGGATCGGGAGACCGGCGAGAAGACCCTGCTGCGCGAGCGGTTCGCCCGGGAATGCCGGTTCTTCGTCAGCGGCGAGGGCTTCACCTGGGAGACCCAGGACCGCGACCGCGACGTGGCGGCGGCGCAGCGCGGCTGGCAGCTGGCGCAGGCGCAGATCCTTGATCCGCAGATCCGCTTCGTGCTTCTGGACGAGATCAACATCGCCCTGCGCTATGGCTATCTCGACGTGGCGAGCGTGGTGGACTTCCTGACGACGCAGAAGCCGGCCATGACCCATGTCTGCCTGACCGGCCGCAATGCGCCGCCGGACTTGATCGCGGCGGCCGATCTGGTGACGGAGATGACGCTGGTGAAGCATCCGTTCCGCGACGGGGTGATGGCGCAGCCGGGGGTGGAGTTCTGATGACCATCAATGTGGAAAAGCCCCGCCCGGCGAGCCCGTGCATCGGCGCCTGCGGCATTGATCCGGCCACCGGCTATTGCACCGGCTGCGCGCGGACCGGCGCGGAGATCGCCGCATGGGGCGGCGCCGACGAGGCCGAGCGCCAGCGGATCTGGGCGGCGCTGCCGGCCCGCGCCCGCACGCTCGGCCTGCAGATGCGCCGGCTGCCGTGGCGCGGCGCCAGCCTGCTGGATGCCATCGAGACGCGCTTCGCGACCGCCGCGGGCACCTTCGTGGTGGGCGTTCCCGGCGCCGTCGCCGAGGTGCTGCGGGAGCCCGATGAACCCTTCGAGCGGGTGCGCGAGGCGGACACCCTCACCGTGCGCACCCGCCGGGCGGCCCTGCGGGTGGAGGCGCCGGCCTTCCTCACCGCCTTCGAGATCGCGCGCGAAGGGCGCACGCCACTGATCGCGCTGGCGGTGCCCACCGGCCGCGCCGATGTCGCCGGCCCCACCACCCTGACGGCCCTCGGCACCGATCCGCAGGCGCTGCTGCCGCGCGATGCCGACGGCCTGCTGTTCGATATGGGGCTGGGGCGCCGGGGCGTGCGCTTTTCCATCCGCTGCGCGCCGGCGCTGGCGCCGCGCATTGCGGCGCATTGCGGCACGCCCTGGCCGCAGGACCTGGCGCGCATCGGCGCGGCGGTGGTGGAACACAGCCCGGTGCGCGTGGTGGAGACACCCTGCCTGCGAGCCGAGATCGATGCGGTGATTCCGCCGCCGGATGGTCGTTCACCGGAGGGGCCGCACACCCATCTGCTGCCCGATCTGCTGGCCCAGGGCGAGGCGGGGGCGACCGGCTTGCCGCTGCCAAAGGGCTATCTGCTCGCCGCTTTGTTTCATCCGGCCTGAGGCGGCGCCATGGCACGCGCGCTGATGATCCAGGGCACCGGCTCCAATGTGGGCAAGTCCCTGCTGGTGGCCGGGCTGTGCCGGGCGGCGCGGCGGCGGGGCCTCTCGGTGGCGCCGTTCAAGCCGCAGAACATGTCCAACAATGCCGCGGTGACCGCCGACGGGGGCGAGATCGGCCGCGCCCAGGCGCTGCAGGCGCGCGCCTGCGGCCTCGCCCCCCACAGCGACATGAACCCGGTGCTGCTCAAGCCGCAGAGCGAGGTGGGCGCGCAGGTCATCGTGCAGGGCCGGCGCCTGGCCACCGCCGGGGCGCGCGACTATTTCAAGCTGAAGGCCAGCCTGCTGGCGCCGGTTCTGGAGAGCTTCCATCGCCTCGGCGCGGCCCATGACCTGGTGATCGTCGAGGGCGCGGGCAGCCCGGCGGAGGTCAATCTGCGCCCGGGCGACATCGCCAACATGGGCTTCGCCCAGGCGGCGCAGGTGCCGGTGGTGTTGGCCGGCGACATCGACCGTGGCGGGGTGATCGCCCAGATCGTCGGAACCCAGGTGGTGATGGCGCCGCAGGATGGGGCCCTGGTGGCGGGGTTCCTCATCAACAAGTTCCGCGGCGATCCCCGCCTGTTCGACGACGGCTATGCCATGATCGCCGCGCGCACCGGCTGGCGCGGCTTCGGCGTGTGCCCCTGGTTTCCGGACGCCTGGAAGCTGCCCGCCGAGGATGCCCAGGATCTCGCCGCGCCCCGCCGCGCCGCGGGGCTGCACGTGGTGTGCCTCGCCCTGTCGCGCATCGCCAATTTCGATGATCTCGACCCGTTGGCGCAGGAACCCGGCGTGCGGCTGACCCTCTTGGGCGCCGGCGCGGCGCTCCCCGGCGACGCCGATCTGGTGATCGTGCCGGGCACCAAATCCACCCGTGGCGATCTCGCTTTCCTGCGCGCCCAGGGCTGGGACCTGGACCTGATAGCCCATTGGCGCCGGGGCGGCCGGGTGCTCGGCATCTGCGGCGGCTACCAGATGCTCGGCCGCACCGTTGCCGACCCCGAGGGGGTGGAAGGGCCGCCGGGCATCGACCCCGGCCTCGGCCTGCTGGACGTGGATACGGTGATGAGCACCGACAAGCGCCTGGCCGAGGTGGAGGCGGTGCATGGGCCCACCGGCCTGCCGTTCGCGGGGTATGAGATCCACATGGGCCGCACCGATGGGCCCGACCGGGCCCGGCCCTTCGCCCATGTGGCGGGCATTTCGGAAGGCGCGATCAGCGCCGATCAGCGGGTGGCCGGCAGCTATCTGCACGGCATGTTTCGCGACGACGCTTTTCGCGCCGCATTCCTCAGCGGCCTCGGAGGGGTGTCCGATCTCGGCTATGAGGCCACCCTCGAAGCGACGCTCGATGCCCTCGCGGAGCATCTGGAGCGGCATCTGGACGTGCCGGGCCTGCTGTCACTCGCCCGCGCGCCGGCCGATGGGGGCGAAGGCGCGTTCCAATTGTCGCCACTGCCCGGCGCTGCCGGCTAGGCCGAGCCGGAGCCAGCCCCGCGACCACGGGAAGATGCGCGACCACACCCGGCCCTGCGCCAGGCGTGCCTGCGCGGCGGCGGCATCGCCGGTGTCGTAGGTGCGAAACAGAGCCGTGCCGCCGATGAGGCGCCAGCCGGCGGCGGCGGCCAGCCCATCGAGCCGGCGGGCATCCGCCGCCAGTCGGCTCCGGGTGTCCTGCTGCCAGCGCCGATCGGCCAGCGCCGCCTGGCCGATGACCAGGGCCGGGCCGCTCACCGGCCAGGGGCCGGCGAGGCGCCGCAGGCGCTCCACCAGATGGGGCGCGCCCACCGCGAAGCCCAGGCGCACTCCGGCGAGGCCATAGAATTTGCCGAACGAGCGCAGCACGAGGATGTTGGCCGGCGCCGGCCCCAGATGGGGCAGGATCGACAGATCCGGTTCGGGATCGACGAAGCTCTCGTCCACCACCAGCAGCCCCACCTGGGGCGCCAGCCCCATCAGCGCCTCGGGCATCATGCGGCGGCCGTCGGGATTGTTGGGATTGACGATGACCGCCAGATCGGCGCCGGCGAGCGCCTCCGCGGTCGCCACCGTGTCCACCGTCCAGCCCATGGCCGCGAGGGCGGCGGCGTGCTCGTTGTAGGTGGGGCCCAGCACCCGGGCGCGCCCGGGTGGGACAAGCTGCGGCATCAGCTGGATGGCGGCCTGGGCACCGGCGACGGCGAGCACCGGTGCGGCGGCGCCAAAGGCCGCCTGGGCGGTGGCCTCGAGCGCCTTGTGGGCCTCCTGCGCCGGCAGGGCGGTCCAGGCCGAGGCGGGCAGGGGCGGCAGCGGATAGGCCACCGGGTTGATGCCGGTGGACAGGTCCAGCCAGTCGCCGGCCCCATGGAGCGCCAGGGCGCGGTCAAGATCGCCGCCGTGATCCCGCATTGCCGTCATTTCCGAGAACACCCGCGATCAAGCCGCCCGCGCGCCGATGCACCGGTCGCCCGCCGCAGCGTGCGCCGTGGCGGGCCCGGTTCCGGGCGAGGGATAACAGCCTGCTGCCGGCGTCTCAACCCGCGCCGCTGGTGCCATCGCCGCAACGCCGCGGCCGCACGTGTCGGCGTTCAGCGCGCGGGCGCCGGGGGAACGGGCGTCGGCTCGAAGCCCTCGATGGTCCATTCGTACACGGCGGTGCCGGTGCGGATGGCGCCCACGCGCGCCGAGGCGAGATCGAGGATCTCGACGATGACCCAGGTCCACATCAGGGTCAGCAGCAGGATGAGGGCGTGGGACGCCCGGTTCTTGAGGCCGAACTGGTAGCCGAGGCAGGCCATGCTCAGCAACGTCATGCCGATGAGCAGCCAGAACAGCTGCGGCGGCAGGATGACGCTGAATGCGAAGCGCTCCTTGGTGGTGGCGTCGAACATGTCGTTGGTCGCGGCCATCAATGAGGTGGTGACCGGATTGGGCTGGGCACGCACCATGAGGGACACCTGCGCCCAGATCTCGTTCTGCAGAACAGAGGTGCGCTGGTTGATGCCGTCGATGGCGGCCTGGTCGCGGCCGGCCGCGACGAAATCGGCGCGGACCCGCGCATAGTCCTCCACCAGCGTGGCGATGGCCTCGGCTTCCGGCGTGCCGATGGCCTTAGCCCGCAGCCAGGTGGTGGACATGGCATTCGCCTCGGCGAGGCTGCCTTGCCGATGCTCGTTGAAGCGGCCATTGGCGAAGGAGAGGGTGAGCGCCAGCACGAAGGCCAATAGCCCGAGCATGCCGCCGACCACTACGCCGACGGCCTCGTGGCTGACCTGCTCGGCGCGATGGCGCTGGCCCAGCCAGAAGCCCGCCGCATGGGCCACATTTTGCACGATGAAGAGGATAAGACCGAAAGCCAATACACTGCGTTCGGCAATCGCCAGCGCCCAGACCATGATGGAGTCCCCGGATCCGACGCCGCGAAATGCCGCCGGATTGCCGCCCATAATTGAAATCGCCGGCGGGCACCACCACTATTGTGCGGGGTCCAGCGCCGGCGATGCGTGGCGGCCCCAGGGGCTGGGGGAGCCGTTGTCTCTCAGGTCCTTCGATGCCGCATCGGTGGCGGCGGCTCAGCCGGCGAGCCGGCGCATGTCGGCCACCTCTTCCAGGCTGCCGAGCCGGTCCAGGAGGGACGCGGCCGCATTCTCCAGAACCGGCGACGCCAGGGTCATGAACTTGTCGGCGATGACCTCGTCGCTGGGGAAGGTCTCCGGCTCGCCGGAGGGATCGGCCATGTGGCGCTCCATGTCGCCCTTGGTGGTGCGCAGGCTGATATGGGCGCCGAAGGGGTGACGCAGCCCCTCCAGGCGGGCGTCGCGGTGCACCTCCACCCGTGCCGCGGTGGCCTCGATGGCGGCATCGCCGATAAGGGCATAGTCGTCCCAACCGAACCGCCCGCGATGGAGCGCGACGGCGGCGGCGAACGGCATGGAGAACTGGCCGTCGACGATGTTGCGCGGGTGCTGCTTCTCCTCCAGGGGCGCGCCGGTGAGCGTCACGCCATTGCGGTGCAGGCCGATGTGCACCGCCAGGATGTCGTCGGGCGAAAGGCCCGCCTCCCGCCGCAGGGCGAGCAGGCCGTCGACGGCGGCATGGGTGTAGCGGCAGGCGGGATAGGGCTTGACGCCGATCTTCATGGTTTCCCACACGCGGCCGAGATCGGCCACCGCCAGTTCCGGCCGGGCGTCGTCGGTATAGGCGTGGAGGAAGCCGTGGGGCCCCTCGATGGCGGCGCTGGCGCCACGGAAGCCCTCGGCGGCCAGGGTGGCCGCTATCAGACCGTTCATGGCGGCAGCGCCCACCTGCCAGCGCTTGTTCCAGGCGCCGTTGACCAGGAATTGCAGGGAGCCGGCGGCCTGCGAGCCCGCCACGCCAAAGGCGCAGGCAATGCCCGCCGCATCGAGGCCGAGCAGCTTGCCGGCGGCGGCCGCCGCACCGAACGTGCCCGCCGTGGCGGTGGGGTGGAATCCGCGGGCGTAATGGCGCGTGGGATCGAGGGCATTGCCCAGCCGGCAGCACACTTCATAGCCGGCGACGATGGCGGTGAGCAGGTCGCGGCCGGAGGCTCCGGTCATCTGCGCCGCCGCCAGCGCCGCCGGCACCACGGGCGCGCTCGGGTGCAGGGAGCTGTCCGCATGGGTGTCGTCGAAGTCGAGGGAGTGGCCGAGCGCGCCGTTCAGCAGCGCCGCCACCGCCGGCGTATAGCCGCGATCGGCGCCGAACACCGTGGCATCACCGGGGGCATCAAGGCCCAGGCGCCGCAGCATGGCGAACAGGGACGGGCTGGAATCCGCCTCGCGCCCGGCGCGGATGATGCTGCCGACGAGATCGATGGTGAGGTCGCGGGCGCGGGCCGGAACCGCCGGCGGCAGGTCGGCGGCGGCGAGGTCGGCGACGAAGCGGGCAAGGGTGAGGGTCGTTTCCGTCATGGGCTTTCACGCCTCTTTTGGGGGAGGGGCCATGGCACCCGCGCCGTCACCGTCGGGGTGCCATGGGGGCGCGGGTGCGGGATGCGCTCTACAGGGCGGCTTGCGAGCCGAGGATGGCGGTGCACTGGGCGGACAGGGTGACGCCGTTGCCGTGGCACAGGGCGAGGTTGCAGTCCTGGATCTGCCGCTCGCCGGCCTCGCCGCGGATCTGCGCCACCGCCTCGGCGATCAGGAACATGCCGTACATGCCTGGATGCACGCAGGACAGGCCGCCGCCATTGGTGTTCACCGCCAGCCGTCCGCCGGGCAGGATGTTGCCGTCGGACACGAACCGTCCGCCTTCGCCCTTCGGGCAGAAGCCGAGGTCCTCCAGGAACAGGATGGTGTTGATGGTGAAGGCGTCATAGACCATCACCAGATCGAGGTCGGCCCGCGCCACCTTGGCCATCTCCAGCGCCCGCGGGCCGGATTCCGCCGCCGGGGTGACGGTGAGATCGGGCATGGCCTGGATGGAGCGATGCCAGTTGGCCCCGCCGGCCCCGAGGAAATACACCGGGCGATCATGCAGGTCCTTGGCACGTTCGGCGCGCACCAGCACGCAGGCGGCGGCGCCGTCGGTGACCAGGCAGCAGTCGCCGGTGGTCAGGGGATCGGAGATCATCCGCTTGGCCAGCACGTCCTCGCGGGTCAGCGGGCCGCGGGCGAAGGCATCGGGGTTCAGATTGGCCCAGGCGCGGGCGGCCACCGCCACGTCGGCGAGGTTTTCCCGGGTGGTGCCGTATTGCGCCATGTGCCGGCTGGTGGCGAGGGCATAAGCGGTGATGGGATGGCGGGTGCGGTAGGGCACCTCGTGCCACTGCGCCTCGCTCATGGAGGCGAGCTTGCCGCCGGCGGTGCGCTGGTTGGAGCCGTAGCAGATCAGCGCCACGTCACACAGCCCGGCTTCCAGCGCCATGGTGGCCTGCAGCAGGTGGAACTCGAAGCTGGCGCCGCCCACGTTGGTGCCGCCGAAGAAGCGGGGCTTGAGGCCCAGGTGCTCCACCACGCTCATGGTGGGGAAGGCGTGGCTGGAGGTGGCGGCGAACACCGCATCCACATCGCGGGTGGACAGGCCCGCATCGCGCAGCGCCGCCACCGCGGCGAGGCCCAGAAGCTCGATGGCGCTGAAGCCGGGCGCTTCGCCCACGCCGGCGGTGGCCATGCCGACGATGGCGGCCTTGCCTCGGTAATCGCGGCTCATCAGCGTGCCTCCTCAGCGCCCGCGAGCGGGCGGAACACCACACGGGCGGCATCGCCCGTGCCCTCGATCTCGGCCTTGACGCGGGTGCCCACCGGCACGCTCTCCACGCCGATGATGGTGCTGATCATCCGCACCCCCTCATCGAGCTCCACCAGGGCGATGTTGTAGCTGCCGGCCTTGTCGCGGTTGACGGTCAGCGCATAGACGCTGCCGAGGCCGGAGGGGGCCTGCCACTCCAGATCGGTCGCGCCCGAGGGCGCCACCACCTTGGGATAGAAGACATATTCGCCGGTGGACCGGGACCGCTGGATCATGAAGCGGCCGGATCGCAGAAAGGCCTCGTAGGTCGCCTGCGGCCCGGCCGCGTCGGTTGGTGTGTGTGTCATGGCTCTCATCCTGCGCGACTGGCGGCAGCCGTCGCGCCTGTGGCGTTGGGGCCTCGCCCGCGCGGGGCGCGGAAAAGGCCGTGGCGGCGAACCCTCCCACCCTCGGGCGGGGAGGGGATTGCGGGATCACCCCGGCGGGCGGGCCGGCAGGGCGGGGCTCATGCGCCGCTCATGCAGCCGGCTCCGCGCCGCTCCAGCGGCCGTCCAGCGCCAGGGCCAGCAGGGTCTCGCGGCTCAGCGCCTCGATGGCGGCGACGGCGTTGGTCATGGGGCGGGTGGCGGCGCGGGCGAGGTGCACGGTGCGCTTCAGGACGGGCTTGCCGATGGCCCGGAAGCGCAGGCGCCCCTCTTCCACCTCGCGGGCGATGGCGGTGTAGGGCAGAATGGAGCAGCCCACGCAATTTTCCACCAGGCGCTTGATATTGTTGTAGGAATCCACCTCGAGAATGGTGTTCAGGGTGACGCCGATGGCGGCCGCCTCGTGCTCCAGCTGCGCCCGCAGCCCGTGGGTCAGGCTGGGCAGAATGAGGGGCAGCGCGGCCACCTGCCGGTAGGCCAGCGTGGCGCCGCCGGGCAGGCGGAGCCCCTCCGGCGGGTGCGACGGGCTGAGCAGGTAGAGGGTTTCGCTCAGCATGTGCTGGGAGACCAGCGTCGCATCCGGCGCCGCGCCATAGAGAAGGGCGAGGTCCACATGGCCTTCGCGCAGCCACTGCAGCACGAAGCCGCTCATGGCCTCGGCGATGCGCAGCTTGATGGCCGGATAGCGCGCCCGGGCCGCCATGATGAGCGGCACGGAGAGGATTTCGCTGATGGTGCCCGGCAGGCCGAGGCGCACCTCGCCCGCGGGCGCCTCGTCGTGCCGGCGGATCTCCGTTTCGGCGGTGGCCAGCTGGTCGATGATGAGCCGGGCATGCCGCAGCAGGGTTTCGCCCGCCTCGGTGGCCACCACGCCTTTCGCGCTGCGGAACAGCAGCTGTGCATTGAGCTCCGCCTCCATGTTCCGCACGTGCAGGCTGAGGGCGGGCTGCGCCACGTTCAGCGCCGCCGCCGCCTTGGAAAAGGAGCCGCGTTCGATGATGGCGATGAAATAGCGGAGCTGACGAAGGTCCACCCTCGAATCCTGCGCGTGGGAGCGATGCAGCCTTATGGTGCACAATCGCGCCGGGGAGGGAAGGGATGCTGCGTCTTTCTGGGTCATAAAAACCGCTAGGCGGAACGTTATGGGGCGCCGACCGGCATCCCGGCCCGGGTGAGGATGGTGCGGGCGCGGGCGCGCACCGGCGCGTCCACCATGGCGCCGTCGACCGCCGCGGCGCCGTCGCCGGAAGCCAGCACCTTGCGGGCCCAGGCGATCTCGTCATCCGTGGGCCGGAAGCCGGCATTGAGCGGCGCGATCTGCTGGGGATGGATGGCGAGCTTGCCGGTGAAGCCCAGGGCGCGGGCGTGGCGCGCATCGTCGGTCACCTGCACGGCATCGGCGATGGCGGTGGTGACGCCGTCGATGGGGCCGGGCCGGGCCGCCAGGCGGGCGGCCAGCACCAGCTCGGCGCGGGCGCTGGCAAGGGCCTCGCGGATATGGGCGCAGCCGAGATCGGCGCAGAAGTCCACCGAACCGAAGGCGAGCCGCGCCACCGCCGGATGGGCGGCGAGGGCGCGGGCGGCGGCCAGGCCGGCGGCGCTCTCGATGAGCGCCACGATGGGGAGGCCCGGCGCCTGCGCGGCGACCCTGTCCAGGGTGTCCACCTGCTCGGCCTTGGGCAGCATCAGCGCCGTGGGGCGCAGTGCCCGCACGGCGTCGAGGTCGTCCCCATGCCAGGGTGTTCCGGCGGCATTGATGCGCACCAGCACCGGCCCGGTGCTGAAGCCGGTTTCGAGCGCCGCGCGGGCCGCGGCCTTGGCCGCCTCGGGCACGGCGTCTTCAAGATCGAGGATGATGGCATCCGGACCGGCCGCCGCCGCCTTGGCGAAGCGGTCGGGCCGGTGGGCCGGCACGAACAGGAAGCTCACGGCATCGGCGACGGACATCACCACTGCGCCTCCGCCGTCATGGCCAGCGGACCGCCGGGGCGAGCGGTCCAGAGCTTGAGGCTGCTGCCATCGGCATCGGCGTGCAGCTGCACCGGCGCCGTATCGAACAGCGGCGAGAGGGCGCGGAAACTGAAGCGGGCCGGCGCGGCGCCATGGATCTCGCTGGCGAAGCGCAGCAGCAGCGTGGCCTGCAGCGGGCCGTGCACGATCAGGCCAGGATAGCCTTCCACCTGCGTGACATAGGAGCGGTCATAGTGAATGCGGTGGCCGTTGAAGGTGAGCGCCGAATAGCGGAACAGCAGCGGCGGGCTCGGGTCCACCACGCGCTGGTGGGCGCCGGCGGGCGCGGCGACCGGTGCCGGTTTGGGGGCGGAAGCCGTCTCGGGGGCCGGATCGAGGCCGCGATAGACGATGTCCTGCCGCTCCCGCACGACGAGGCGGCTGCCGCTGGTGATCTCATGGGCCACGGTGACGAAGCACAAGGTGCCGGTGCGCCCTGTCTTCACCGTCACGTCGTCCACCCGCGACAGCCGCCGCACGGTATCGCCCACCGCCATCTCGCCGTCGAAGCGCAGGTCGCCGCCGGCCCACATGCGCCGGGGCAGGGGCACCGGCGGCAGAAAGCCGCCGCGCATGGGGTGCCCGTCGGGGCCGAGCTGTTCGGTGGGGGCGGCCGGCTGGGTGAGGCACCAATGCAGCAGGGGCGGCGCCGCCTCGCCGGGCTGTGGCGCGCCAGGCTCCACATCGAAGGTGGCGTGGAAACGGCGCACCAGATCGGCGGTGGCCACCTCGGTGGCGGTCTCTGTGCGACCGATCCAGGATTGCAAGTGGGCGATGTCGAGTGGGGCGATGTCGAGTGGGGCGATGTCGAGTGGGGCGTTGGCGGGCATCATGGCGTGGGGCTCCCTGTCGCGGCGGCGGGCAGCGGCCCGTGGGCGCCGATGGCCGGCACCGGACCATAGACGCGCGGCGCCCCCTGGACGATGGGGGCGGGCGCCGGGAAGGAGACCGGGCCGGCCGGGGTCTCCACAGTGATCCGCCGCAGGTGCGGGTGCCGCGACAAGGCGGCCATGTCGTTCACCGCCGCGAAGGCCACATCCGCCCGCTGCAGCAGGGCGATCATGTCTTCGGCCGCGCGGCTGGCGAAGGCCGCGCCCACCACCGCGTCGGTGGCGGCGCGGTTGGCCACCCGCGCCACGTTGGAGCAGAAGCGCGGATCCTCGGCGAGGGCGGCATCGGCGAGCACCCTCTCGGCGAATGTCTTCCATTCCCGCTCGGACTGGATGGAGATGAGAATCTCCACGCGGTCCGCCGTGTGGAACACCCCATAGGGGGCGATGGAGGGGTGGGCGAGGCCGGCCCGCGCCGGGCTCTTGCCGGCCTCGGCGTGCAGCAGGGGCACGGTGAGCCAATCGGCCATCACGTCGAACATGGAAATGCGGATGTCCGCCCCTTCGCCGCTGGTCGCGCGGGCGATCAGCGCTTCGAGAATGGCGGCATAGGCGGTGGCGCCGGTGGCGATGTCGACGATGGAGATGCCCACGCGCGAGGCGCTCTCCGGCCCGCCGGTGATGGAGGCAAGGCCGGATTCGGCCTGCACCAGAAGGTCATAGGCCTTGCGCTCCGCGAGCGGACCTTTGTCGCCATAGCCGGAGATGGAGCACATGACGAGGCGGGGAAAGGCCGTGCGCAGATGCTCCCGGCCGAGGCCCAGCCGCTCCAGGGCGCCCGGCTTCAGGTTCTGGATCATCACGTCGGCCTGCGCGAGGAGGCGTTCCACCTCGGCCTTGCCATCGGGCGTGGTGAGATCCACCACCACCGATTCCTTGCCGCGGTTGAGCCACACGAAATAGCTCGCCTGGCCCTTGGCCACATCGTCATAGCCCCGGGCGAAATCCCCTTCCGCCCGCTCGATCTTGATGACGCGGGCGCCGGCATCGGCGAGGCGGGCGGAGGCGAAGGGCGCGGCCACCGCCTGCTCGATGGCCACCACCGTGATGCCGTCCAGCGGCAGGCGGGCGGGCGCCGTCATCAGAACGACCTCGGCAGGCCGAGCACGTGCTCGGCCACATAGCTCAGGATGAGGTTGGTGGAGATGGGGGCCACCTGATACAGGCGGGTTTCGCGGAACTTGCGCTCCACGTCATACTCGCAGGCGAAGCCGAAGCCGCCGTGGAACTGGATGCAGGCGTTGGCCGCCTCCCAGGACGCCTTTGCGGCAAGGTATTTTGCCATGTTGGCCTGGGTGCCGCAGGGCTGGTGGGCATCATAGCGCCGGCAGGCCTCGAAGCGCATCAGGTTGGCCGCCTCCACCTCGATGAAGGCCTCGGCGATGGGGAATTGCACCCCCTGGTTCTGGCCGATGGGACGGCCGAACACGGTGCGCTCCTTGGCATAGGCCGACACCTTGTCGATGAACCAGTAGCCATCGCCGATGCATTCCGCCGCGATCAGCGTGCGCTCGGCGTTGAGGCCGGTGAGGATGTATTTGAAGCCCTGGCCTTCCTCGCCGATGAGGTTTTCGGCGGGAATTTCCAGATTGTCGAAGAACAGTTCGTTGGTCTCGTGGTTCACCATGTTGAGGATGGGCCGAACCGCCATGCCGGCGCCCATGGCCTCCTTGATGTCCACGATGAAGATGGACAGCCCTTCCGACTTCTTCTTCACCTCGGCCAGCGGCGTGGTGCGGGCGAGCAGGATCATCAGGTCGGAGTGCTGGACGCGGGAGATCCACACCTTCTGCCCATTGATGACGTAGCGGTCGCCCTTGCGCACGGCGGTGGTCTTGATCTTGGTGGTGTCGGTGCCGGTGGTGGGCTCGGTGACGCCCATGGACTGCAGACGCAGCTCGCCGGCGGCGATCTTCGGCAGATACTTCTGCCGCTGCGCCTCCGAGCCGTGCCGCACCAGGGTGTTCATGTTGTACATCTGGCCGTGACAGGCGCCGGAATTGCCGCCGGCCCGGTTGATCTCCTCCATGATCACCGAGGCTTCCGTGAGGCCGAGGCCCGAGCCGCCGTAGGCCTCCGGGATCAGTGCCGCCATCCAGCCGGCCTTGGTCAGGGCATCGACGAAGGCTTCGGGATAGCCGCGGGCCTCGTCCACCTTGCGGTGGTATTCCGCCGGAAAGTCCGCGCACAGGGCGCGCACCGCGTCGCGGATGTCCTGATACTGGTCACTGCCGATGGTCTGCATCGTCTCTTCCTCAACCCAGGAGCGGGAGCCCCGGCAGCGCAGCGGGGGCTCTCTTATTCTTCATGTTTGCGGGCGCATTTCGAGCATTAGAAAGTATAGATTATGTTATGCCCCGCCACAGATCGAATAATTCTTTTGCCTATGGCCTATAGCAGGACGCTCTAGCCCACCTCTCACATCAGGCTCGGCAGGAACAGGCTGATGGAGGGAAAGGCGATCAGCAGCGCGACGATGAACACCTCGGCCAGCAGGAACCACGCCGCCCCCTTGAAGATGGTGCCGAGGGGTACCTGATCGCCGATCACCGATTTCACCACATAGATGTTCAGCCCCACCGGCGGGGTGAGCAGGCCGATCTCGATCATCTTCACCACGAGCACGCCCATCCACACCAGATCGAGGCCCACCGCCTTGAACGCCGGCAGCAGCACCGGCAGCGTGATGAGCATGATGCCGATGGGATCGAGGAACATGCCGATGACGAGGTAGAGCACGATCATCACCAGGATGATGGTGAGCGGATTGGGATCAAAGGCGTTGACCACCTCGGCCATGTGCATCGGCACCCCGCCGAGGGCGAGGAAGCGGGTGAACAGGGCCGCGCCCAGGGCGATGAAGAAGATGGTGGCGGAGGCCCGCAGGCTATCCGCCAGCGCCGCCTTGAAGGCGGTCCAGTCCAGCGAGCGGCGGATCAGGCACAGCACGAAGGTGGCGATGGCGCCGAGGGCGGCGGATTCGGTGGCGGTGGCAAACCCCGTGTAGATCGAGCCGATCACCGAGAAGATCAGCAGCGGCACCGGCCAGATGCCCGCCAGCATGCGGAACCGCTCGCCCCAGCCATAGCGCTCGGTTACCGCTGGTGCGAGCGCCGGGTTGAGCTTCACGCGGACGATGATGAGGCCCATGTAGCAGGCCGCGGTCAGCAGGCCCGGGAGAATGCCGGCGATCAGCAGCTTGCCCACCGGGGTTTCCGTGTACCAGCCGTAGATCACGAAGGCGATGGAGGGCGGGATCATGGCGCCGATGGTGCCGGACGCGGCGATGACGCCGGTGGACAGGCCCGGGTCATAGCCGCGCTTGAGCATTTCCGGCACCGCCAGGCGGGTCATGGCGGCGGCGGTGGCCATGCTGGATCCGGAGGCGGCGGAAAACATGGTGCTGGCCGCGTTGGCCGCCACCGCCAGGCCGCCGGGCATCCAGCTGAGCCAGACGCGGGCGGCCGCGAACAGGGTGGTGGTGAGCCCGCCATGATAGGCGATGGCACCCATCAGCAGAAACAGTGGGATCGCCGACAACGACCAGTGGGCGGCGAAGTCGTACGGGATGGCGGCCATGGCCGACCAGGCGGTGCCGGTGCCGCGCAGCATGGCGATGCCGAGGATGGAGACCAGGGACAGCGCGATGGCGATGGGCGCGCGCAGGCCCAGCAGCGCGAACAGCAGCAGGAAGACGATGATGGTGACCATGCCGGAAGTCATCACGGGCGTTCCTGATCCTGTTCGCGGTGGTGCGGGTTTTGTTGCGGCGTGCCCGCGGGGCTGGGCGCCAGGCTGCGGCGGGTGAGGCCGAACCAGATGGTTTCGATGGCCGACAGGGCGAAGGCGAGGCCGCACAGGCCGATGCCAAAGGCGAAGATCCAGCGGGTGGGCCAGATGGGCACCTCGAAGAAGACCGCGTCGAGGGATTCGGAAATGGCCGTCTTGGCCATGGCCATCTCCACCGCCGAGGCGGTCCACACCAGCAGCAGGGCGGCCGAAATAAGCTGCATCAGCGCATCGAGGGCGGCGATGCGGCGGGCGCTCATATTCTGGGTGAACAGCTCGACGATGAGATGCTCGTGGCGGAACTGGATGAGGGCGAGGGGCAGGAAGGTGATGCCCACCATGTACCAGTTGGAGACGATCTCCAGCGTGCCGGTGAGGGGCGCGCCGAACAGGGTCCGGGCCGCCGCGTCGGCGCCCACCTGGAGCATCATGGCAAGAATGAACAGCGCGGCGACGAAATAGCTGGCCTTGGCCGCCTGTTCCACCAGGCGCCTCGACATTCGGAACACAGACATGGGGGGCTCCGCAGGCAAGCGCCATCCTCCACGCCCCGGGCGCGCGACCCGGGCCGCGAAGGATGGGGCGACCGGGCTCAGTTGGGCAGCTTGTCGTAGATCTCCGCCTTCATGGCGGCTTCGATCTTGGTGCGATCGCCCTTGGCGTCGGCCACGATCTTCTCCCATTTGCCGAGCAGCGCGCGATAGGTCTTGGCCGCCGTCTCGGGATCCTGGACGCCGCGGGAGGCGGCCTTCTTCACCGCTTCGGCGCGCACGCCCTCACGGGCCTGCTGGAACGCGGCATCGAGGCCGGGAAGGGTCGGGACATAGGTGATGTCGCGCTTCTTGGCTTCGGCGCGGGCGATGGCCGCCTCGTGGTCATAGGCGAGGGTCATGCCGGTGAGCAGGGCCGGCGCGTTGGCCAGCATCACGGCGCGCTGGTCGGGGGTGAGGGCGGTCCAGGCGGCCTTGTTCACGGCCATGCCGTGACCGCCGGCCCACGTGCCGAGGGGCTCCTCGATGACGAAGCGCACGGAATCCCAGATGTTGTAGGACTTGAGCCAGCCCTCGGGGCCGAGCACGCAGTCGAGGGTGCCGCGCTCCAGCGCCTCATAGATGTCGGTGACGGGCAGGTTCACCGGGGTCATGCCGAACTCGGCGGTGAGCCGGCCCCACAGGCCCGCGGTCTTCACCTTCTTGCCCTTGAGGTCGGCGAGGTTCTTCACCTCGGTCTTGCACATGAGCACATAGGGCGCGAGCGAATGGACGCCCAAGGTGACGGCGCCGGCCTTGTCCATGTCCTTCAGGCAGCCGGGGCAGTTGAGGAGTTGATATTCGGTGGCGGCGGCGGTCGCGCTCAGGGCGTTGTTGTTATAGACGCCGAGGTCTGACGACAGGTTCGAGTTGGGCAGCACCTGGGGAATGTAGGCGTCCACCACATAGCCCGACGAGACCAGCCCGTCGCCGATGCTGGACAGGACCGTCTTGGCGCTGACCACCGAGCCGCCGCTGAACAGCTGGAAGCTCACCTTGCCGCCGGTCTCCTGCTTCACCTTGTCGGCATAGGGCTGGAAGCCCTCGGTGATGAGGGCGTGGGTGGGTGGGCTGATGCTGCCGTAGCTCAGCTCGCCGGCGGCGACCGCCGAACTGATCAGCAGGCCGGCCGCGACCAGCGCCCCGGGCAGGGCTTGGCGGGTCGATACTCCTGGAGCCGTCGTCATGAATGTCCTCCCGGGGGTGCGCCGCCTGCGGATACGGTCGCCATTTATTGTGAGATTTTTGTTTCGCAGAGTGGTATCACATAATCGCAAAATCTCGAGACTGTCAAACCGCAGCGACCCATCGCGGGAGGTGTTGCCCCTGAATTTTTCGCAGGTTTTCAGAAGAACGACACAATAAGCCGTGCCGAGTGCGCAACGCTTTGTGAATGTTTCCGGTGTTCCCGGCATCCCGGTTGCGAGCTTGGTTGAGCAAAAGATTCCGCTAAGCGGTACAGCGAGGAAGCGTCATGCGGGTTATCGACTTTTTTGACCGGGGGCTCATGCTCGCGCCCGAGCGGGCGTGCCTGAGCGACGATGCGACCGCGATCTCCTATCGGGAGGCGGCGGCGCTCACCCATCAGGCGGCCCGGCTGCTGCGGAGCCTGGGGGTGGAGCCCGGCGACGCGGTGGCCTTCATCTCGCCCAACGATGCGTTCGGCTATGTGGCGGCGCTCGGCATTCTGCGGGCGGAGGCCGGCTGGGTGCCGCTCAATGTCCGCAACACCGTGGCCGACAATATCCACCATCTCGAGGTGGGGCGTCCCAAGGCGCTGCTCTACCATTCCAGCTTCGAGGCCGATGTGGCGGCCTATCGGGCAGCGGTGCCCTCCATCACCCACGCCATCTGCATCGATGCGGCGGGCGCCGAGGGGCCGGGGCTGCGCGCGCGGCTGGAGGCGTTCGACGCCACGCCGGTGGCCTATCCGGCGGGGCGGGTGGACAGCGCCGATCTGTTTCGCATCTCCTGCACCGGCGGCACCACGGGCACGCCGAAGGGGGTGCGCCACAATCACCTGTCCTATGAGATGAACGTGGCGGCCTATCTCGCTCTGTGGAGCTTCGAGGCGCCGCCCCGGTTTCTGCTGGTCGCCCCCATGACCCATGCGGGCGGGGCGCTGGCGCCGCCGGTCTTCGCTTTGGGCGGCACCGTGCGCATGATGGCGAAGAACGATCCCCTGCGGATCATGCAGGTCATCGCGGCGGAGCGGATCTCGGCCGCCATGCTGCCGCCCACCGCCATCTACATGCTGCTGGACCACCCGCAGGTGCGCGACTTCGATTATTCTTCGCTGCGCTATTTCATGTTCGCCGCGGCGCCCATGGCGCCGGAGAAGATCCGCCGCGCCATCGACATCTTCGGCCCCTGCTTCGCGCAATTCTATGCGCAGACGGAGGTGGCCACCACCATCACCTGGATGTCGCCGGGCGAATATGCGCAAGCGGTGGCGGAGCCCGAGCTGGCCCATCGCCTGCGCAGCGCCGGCCGGCCCGGGCCCTTCTCCGTGCTCGGCATCATGAACGCCGATGGCCAGCTGCTGGGCGATGGCGAGGTGGGGGAGATCGTGGTCCGCTCGAACCAGGTGATGGCGGGCTATGTGGACCAGGAGGAGGCCACCCACGAGGTGTTCGCCTATGGCTGGCACCATACCGGCGATCTCGGTTATCGCGATGGCGACGGCTATTATTACCTGGTGGACCGCAAGCGCGACCTGGTGATCACCGGCGGCTTCAACGTCTTCCCCGGCGAGGTGGAGAAGGTGCTGCTCGCCCACCCGGCGATCCAGGATTGCGCGGTGATCGGCATTCCCGACGAGAAGTGGGGCGAGGCGCTCACCGCCGTGGTGCAACTGGCGCCCGGCCAGGCGCTGGATGCCGAAGCGCTGCGGGCCTGGAGCCGCGAGCGCCTCAGCGGGGTGATGACGCCCAAGCATTACGAGTTCTGGGAGGAGCTGCCCAAGAGCTCGGTGGGCAAGGTGCTGAAGCGGAAGATCCGCGACCGCTTCTGGCAGGACCAGGCCCGCGCCATCTGAGGGGGATGATCATGAATGCAACCATGCGCGCGGTCGTCTGCGAAAGTTGGCGCCCCTTCGATGAGCTGGAGCTGACGCGGGTATCGGTGCCGCCGCTGCGGCACCCCGAGGACGTGCGGATCGAGGTGCGCCACGCCGGGGTCAGCTGGGCCACCACCCTGGTGGTGGCCGGCAAATATCAGCGCAAGCCGCCACTGCCCTTTTCCCCGGGTACCGAGGTCACTGGCATCGTGCTGGAGGTGGGGCCGCAGGTGAGCGGCCTCGTCCCCGGCGACCGGGTCTGCGCGGTGGCGGATTTCGGTGCCTATGCGGAACAGGCGGTCATCCATCGCCGCCATGTCTTCAAGGTGCCGGACGGGCTGCCGCTGGATGCCGCCATCGCCCTGCCCATCTCCTATATGACGGCCTATGGCGCGCTGTTGTGGCGGGCGAAGATCAAGGCCGGCGACCGGGTGTTGATCCACGGCGCCGCCGGTGCCGTGGGGCTGGGCGCCGTCGATATCGCCCAGGCCCATGGCTGCGAGGTGTTCGCGGTGGTGCGTGGGGAGGAGAAGCGCCGTTTTCTCGCCCGGCGCGGGGTCGACCACGTCATCGACAGCACCACCGCCGACTTCCAGGCGGTGGCGCGGGAGGCGACCGGCGGGCGCGGGGTGGATGTGATCCTCGACACGGTGGGCGGCTCGGTCTTCGAGCGTTCGCTGCGATGCCTGGACGAGGATGGCCGGCTGCTGGTGGTGGGGTTCGTCGGTGGCGATATCGCCACCGTTGCCACCAACTTGATCCTGTTGAAGAACATCGCCGTGGCGGGCTTCAACCTTGGCCAGTATGTGGGCTGGGGCGTGGTGGATGAGCGCGCGCGCTTCGCCGCCCGCTATGGGCAGGGCATGGAGCAGTTGCTCGCCTGGTGGTGCGAAGGACGGATCGCGCCGGTGCTGCACGCCCGCCGTCCGCTGGCCGAGTTCCGCGACGCCATGCGCCTCGTCACCGATCGCCAGGCGGTGGGGCGGGTGCTGCTGGACCTTTAGGGCGCGCGGGGCATCCGATGCGGGCCGGGTGCCCCGCTTGCGGATCAGGAGGCGAGGGGGGTGTTCTGCGCCTCCCGCTTCAAGGCGCTTTTCATGATCTT
Organism: Xanthobacter sp. NM-25; assembly: GCF_022138605.1. Lineage (GTDB taxonomy): Bacteria > Pseudomonadota > Alphaproteobacteria > Rhizobiales > Xanthobacteraceae > Xanthobacter. The sequence continues at coordinate 149,100 of NZ_JACBFS010000006.1, read as the reverse complement.
GCCGGTAGGGCCGATGGGCAGCTCGCCGATGCGGATCTCCACCGGGATCTTGTAGGGCGCCAGCTGGTCGCGCAGGTAGGTGGTCAACTCCTCGGCGGTGGCCTGCCGGCCCGGCAGCAGCTGGACGAACGCCACCACCTCCTCATTGCCGGGCACATCGCGGCCCACCACCGCCGACTGGCCCACCGCCGGGTGGCTGCCCAGCACCGATTCCACCTCGATGGGATAGACGTTGAAGCCGGAGCGGATGATCAGCTCCTTGAGGCGGCCGACGATGCGATAGTGGCCGTCGGCATCGCGCTGGCCGAGGTCGCCGGTGGCGAGCCAGCCGCCTGGCCGCATCACCTCCGCAGTGGCCTGGGGGTTGCGGTAATAGCCGGACATCAGCGAGGGGCCGCGCACCCAAATTTCGCCGGTCTCGCCCTCGGCGGCATCGGTGCCGTCATTCCCCATCAGGCGGATCTCGACCCCCGGCTGGGCGACGCCCACCACATTGGCTTCCACATCCACCCCATCGGGCACCCGGCACACGGGCACCATCTCGGTGGCGCCATAGCCATTGCCGATGGCGACGCCGAAGGCCGCCTGGATGCGCTGCTTCAGGGTGGGGTCGAGGGCGGCGCCGCCGCAGGCCAGGGCGCGGACGTGGCCTTGGCGCAGGTCGATCCGCTGCGCTTCCGCATAATCCAGCAGGCGGGAGAACAGCTGCGGCACGGCCACCAGGAACGTGGCGTCGCCATCGAGGATGGATCGCGTCATGTGGGCGGGATCGAACCCCGTGGCGAGAATGGCCTTCGCTCCCGCCATGGCGGCCGCCAGCAGGTTGCTGGACAGGCCGATGGAGTGGCTGAGGGGCGAGACGATATAGATGCCGTCGCCGGGTGTCAGGTGCCGCGACAGGCATTGGCTGTAGGCGGTGTAGGACACGGCCCGGTGCGACAGCATCACCGCCTTGGGGGCGCCGGTGGTGCCGGACGTGAAGGTGAGCACGGCGATCTGGTCGTTGCTCGCCTGCACCGGCTCGGCGACGCTCGCGGCATCCGCCGGGGTGGCGAGGGCGCGGCCGAACAGTGGATCCTCGATGCTCTGCAGATCGGCGAGGGCTGCCGCATGCCTGGCCGCCGCCGGTGAATCGTCCACCGCATAGATCACCGTCCGCACGCCGGCGAAGTCGCGCATGGTGGCGATCTCGCGCTCGGACATGCGGGCATTCACGATGGAGGCCCAGGCGTCGAGATGGGTGATGGCGAAGAACAGGACCACCGTGCCGATGCCGTTCTCCGAGATCACCATCACCCGGTCGCCCGGCCGCACCCCGAGCGCGGTGAGGCGCGCGGCGGTGCGCGTGATGGCGGCACCGACCTCGCCCCAGGTGAAGCGGCCGCTGCGGGTGTCATAGGCGATGGCGTCGGGGGTCTCGGCGCTCCAGCGCAGCGGCAGTTCACTGACGCGCCGGGGCAGCTCCAGTGGCGCGGTGGTGGTGGTCATGGGCTGCTTCCTCTCCTTCTTTGGTCCGGCGGGCGGTCGAAGGGGTGGTCCGGCACCGCGGCGTGTTTCGTCTTTTGTAGCAGAACGCATGGTTGCGGCAAATGAATTCCGCTTTACGGAATAAGAAAGTCGACTAGCGGATCAAAATAGGGCACGTGGCCCCGCATTTCCGCATCTTACGCCGCGGCCGGCATTCGCTGTGCGGAAAAGCGCTGCTAAATTCCGCTGGGCGAAGCTATATGTTAAAAGATGCCGTGGTCGCGATGTCTGTCCCGGCTCAGCGCCGGTTGGCGCCGGGTGGGCATCCCTAACGAGTGGACAGAATGCCGAGGCAGAAAACCAAGGGCACCACCGTCGCCCGCCCCGCCCAGGAAGGGCGCACGACGGAGCGCACGACGGAGCGCACGACGGGGGGCGCGGCCCGGGGCTCGCGCTCTGCGGTGCCGCTGATCTTCGACGATGCCGACATCAGCGCCAAGCACGCCAACGACCGCAAGTTCATCTGGGCGCTCGCCCGTGGACTGGAGATTCTGCGCGCGTTCAAACCGGGGCAGGGGCCGCTGGGCAATACCGAGCTGTCGGAGCTCACCAACCTGCCGAAGGCCACCGTCTCGCGCCTCACCTACACCCTGACCGAGCTTGGTTATCTCAATTTCATCAAGCGCTTGGGGAAGTACGAGCCGGCCGCCTCCATCCTGTCGCTGGGCTATCCGGTGCTGGCCAACATGCGCGTGCGCCAGATCGCCCACGAATACATGCAGCAGCTGGCCAGCCACGCCAATGCCTCGGTGGCGCTGGCCTGCCGCGACCGGCTCAGCCTCATCTATGTGGATGCATGCTCCTCCAGCGCGCTGACCACCTTGTGGCTGGACATCGGCTCGCGGGTCGGCATCGGCATCAGCGCCATCGGTCGGGCCTATCTGGCCGGGGTGTCCGATGCGGTGCGCGAGGAGATGTTCGAGCAGCTGGCGCGCCGCCATGGCGCGGACTGGCCGGACCTGAAGGCGCGGGTGCTCGATTCCATCGCCGAGATCCACGAGCGGGGCTTCTGCTACGTGGATAATGAATGGAAGCGCGAGGTGCGCGCGGTGGGCGCCCCGCTCATCTCCGCCGACGGCACCACGGTGATGGCCATGAATTGCGGCGGCCCCTCCTTCGCCCTCGATCCCAAGCGGATGGTGGAGGATTTCGGCCCGCGGCTGGTGCATCTGGCGCGCACCATCTCGCCCATGATGGGGCGATGAACCGGCTTGTCTCAGCCTCTTTCGCGCTGGTGTGTACCGCTAAGCGAAATTAATGCATCACTTTTGTGGTTGACGTCTGTACAGCCGCCCTATCATTCCCCTATCATCCCTCCCCATAAAATATAGTTCCGCTTAGCGGAACAATGTGGAGGAATGAGCGGGATGAACGCCACTGCAGCGCCCGAAGGCCAGGGCACGGTCCACAAAACAGTGGTCGACGGCGTGGGCACGCTGGTTCTCGACTACCCGCGCCGCCGCAACGCCCTGTCGCTGACGCTGCGCGAGGCGCTGCACGATCGCCTGGTGGACCTGCTGGAGGACCCGGATTGCCGGGTCATCGTGCTGACCGGGGCCGCCGGGTGCTTCTGCTCGGGGGGCGACATCTCCACCATGGAGCAGGTCACGCCGATTTCCGGCCGGAAGCGCCTGCAGCGCATCCACCGCGTCATCCGCCTGCTGTGGAGCTGCGAGAAGCCGGTGATCGCGGCGGTGGAAGGCTGGTCCGCCGGCGCCGGCACCGCGCTGGCCGCCGCCTGTGACATCATCGTGGCCGCCCGCGATGCCCGCTTCGCCTGCAATTTCGCCAAGATCGGCCTGATGCCCGATCTCGGCGCCGCCTACACCCTGGTGCAACGGCTGGGGGCCGGGCGCGCCAAATATCTGATGATGGCCGGCCAGGAGTTCGACGGCGCCGCTGCCGAGAAGCTCGGCCTGGTGGATGTGCTCACCGCGCCCGGCGCGGCGCTGGAAACCGCACAGGCCCTGGCCGCCGGCATGAGCACCCTCGCGCCCCTGTCGCTCGGTCTGACCAAGGCGATGGTGGCGCGCATGCCGGCGAGCCTCGACGCGATGCTGGCCGCCGAGGTGGACGCCCAGGCGGTGCTGTTCGCCTCCGAGGATTTCGCCGAGGGCCGCGCGGCCTTCATGGCCAAGCGGGCGCCGCGCTTTCAGGCGCGCTGAGCCCGGGCCCGCCCCCGGCGATCCTTTCCCGACATCCGCGCCGCGGCGCGACCTTCAAGGCGGTGCAGCCATGACCCCCCTTCACCAGACCCCCGTGTTCGCCACCGGCATCACCCGACTGTTCGGCATCCGCCATCCCATCCTGTGCGGCGGGCTGATGTGGCTGTCGACGGCGGATTATGTCGCTGCCGCGGGCCGCGCCGGCGGCCTCGGCTTCCTGACGGCGCGCAGCTTTCCCGACCTCGGCGCGTTCCGGGCGGAGCTGCAGAAATGCAAGGCCCTGGCGGAGGGCCACCCCATCGGCGTCAATCTCTACATTTCCAACCGGCCCGAGGCCAACGCCATGCTGCATGGCCACGTGGCGGTGCTGCTGGAGGAGGGCATCCGCGCCGTGGAGACGGCCGGCAACACCCCGTCCGCCTTCCTGCCCCCCTTGAAGGAGGCGGGGGCGAAGGTGATGCACAAGGTCTCGATCCTGCGCCATGCCGCACGGGCGGTGAAGGACGGAGCCGATGCCATCGCCATCGTCGGCATGGAGTGCGGCGGCCATCCGGGCATGGATTTCATCGGCACCATGGTGCAGGCGCCGCTGGCGGCCGCCCGGCTCGATGTGCCGGTGGTGATCGGCGGTGGCATTGGCACCGGCAGCCAGATCACCGCCTGCCTCGCCATGGGCGCGGCGGGGGTGGTGCTGGGCACCCGCACCCTGGTTGCGCAGGAGATCTGGGCCAAGGATCCCTACAAGCAGCGGATCATCGCGGCCGATGAGCGCGCCTCGCGGCTGGTGCTGTCGATCCTGCGCAACACCTATCGGGTGATGGACAACGGCACCGCGCGGCAGGTGGCGGAGATGGAGGCGGCGGGCATCGCCGATTTCGAGGCCTACCGCGCCCATGTGGAAGGCAAGGTGCAGTTCGAGGCCTATGCCAGCGGCGACGTGGAGAAGGGCATGCTGGCCATGGGCCAGGCGGCGGTGTTCGCCGACAGGGTCGCGCCGCTGGCGGACATCTATGACCAATTGCTGGGAGAGGCGGGCCGGGCGCTCGCCGTGCTCGATGCGACGCGCCTGCCGGGCGCCACGGAAGCGGCCGCGCGCGCGGCCGCGGACGTCGCGGCAGCGTGACAGGGAGAAACGCAATGACCAGGGAATTGACCACCATCGGCGTGGTGGGCACCGGCACCATGGGGCGGGGCATCGCCCAGGTGATGGCGCAGGCCGGCTATCGGGTGCGCATGTTCGACGGCAATCGGGCGGCGGCCGACAACGCCCTCGCCTTCATCGCAGACATGCTGAAGCGCGCCGCCGCCAAAGGCACCTTGAGCGCCGAGAGCGCCCAGGCCGCCACCGACCGCATCGTCATCGCCGAAAGCCTCGCCGACATGGGGGACGCGGATCTGGTGATCGAGGCGGTGGCCGAGCGGCTCGATGTGAAGATCGCCCTGTTCCGCGAGCTTGAGGGCATCGTCGCGGCCGATGCCATTCTCGCCACCAACACCTCCTCCCTGTCGGTGACGGCGGTGGCCGCCGGCTGCGCGCGCCCCGGGCGGGTGGCCGGCTTCCATTTCTTCAATCCGGTGCCGCTGCAGAAGGTGGTGGAGATCATCGCCGGCGAGCGCACCGAGGAGGCGGTGATGGCGGCGCTGTTCGCGGTGTCCGCCCGCTGCGGCCACCAGGCGGTGCGCTGCATCGACAGCCCCGGCTTCCTCATCAACCACGCCGGCCGTGGCCTCTACACCGAAGGCCTGCGGGTGGTGCAGGAGGGCGTGAGCGATCCGCTGACCGTGGATCGTATCATGCGCGATGCGGTGTCATTCCGCATGGGCACGTTCGAGCTGTTCGACCTGACTGGGCTCGACGTGTCGTTCGCCGTGACCGAGCTCATCTACAATCAATTCTATCAGGACCCGCGGCTGCGCCCCAGCCCGCTGCCACCCCGGCGCATCGCCGCCGGCCTGTATGGCCGCAAGGTGGGCGAGGGCTTCTATGCCTATCCCGATGGCAGGCAGGTGGTGCCGGCCGAGCCGGCGGCGCCCGATGTCGCCCTGCGCCCTGTGTGGGTGTCGCGGGCCGAGGCCGCCCTGGCGGCGCCCGTGGTGGCCTATCTGAAGGCCGCCGGCGTGCCCCTGGACGAGGGGGAGCGGCCCGGCCCGGAGGCGCTGGCGCTGGTGACGCCGGTGGGCCAGGACGCCACCTCGGCGGCGCGCGCCCAGGGGCTCGATCCCACCCGGACGGCGGCGGTGGATCCGCTCTATTTCGAGGGCCGCATCACCTTGATGCTGACGGTGAACACCGCCGCCGCCCACCGGGACGCGCTGCATGCGGCGCTGGCCCGCGGCGGCCGGCCGGTTTCGGTGATCAATGACAGCGTCGGCTTCGTGGCGCAGCGCATCGTCGCCACCATCGTCAACATCTCCTGCGAGATCGCCCAGCAGCGGATCGCCGAGCCGGGCGACATCGACACGTTCGTGCGCATCGGGCTGGGCTATCCCAAGGGGCCGCTGAGCCTGGGCGAGGCGATCGGCCCGGCGCAGGTGCTGCGCATCCTCGAAGGCATGCAGGATTTCTATGGCGACCCGCGTTACCGGCCCAGCGCCTGGCTGAAGCGCCGCGCGCTAACCGGCCTGCCCTTGGTGACGCCGGAAGCGGCGCGCGGCTGAGAGGCCGCGCGGGGCCCGACGAAAAAAGCCCGCCGCCGGGATGCCGGCGGCGGGCTTCATATATGGGCGGCGCCCACCCGCGGGCGGGCGCCGCGCCCTCAGAGGCGCTCGATGATGGCGGCCGTGCCCATGCCGCCGGCCACGCACAGGGTGATGAGCCCGGTGCTGCGGCCGGTGCGCTCCAGCTCATCCAGCACGGTGCCGAGCATCATGGCGCCGGTGGCGCCGAGCGGATGGCCGAGGGCGATGGCGCCGCCATTCACGTTCACCCGGTCGAGGCCCACGCCCAGTTCCTCGGCGACGAACATCACCACCGAGGCGAACGCCTCGTTGACCTCGAACAGGTCGATGTCGCGGGCCGCCATGCCGGCCCGCTTCAGGGCGCGGTTGGAGGCTTCCACCGGACCGGTGAGCATGATGGCGGGCTCCGAGCCCACGGTGGCCCAGCCGCGAACCCGGGCGCGCGGCTTCAGGCCCAGGGCGTCGCCCGCCGCGGCGCTGCCCACCAGCACCGCGGCCGCGCCGTCGACGATGCCGCTGGAATTGGCGGCGGTGTGCACGTGATTGATCTTCTCGATGCCGGGGTAGCGCATGATGATGCGCTCGTCGAAGCCCGCCGCCTTGCCGGGGCCGGCGAAGGCGGGTTCCAGCTTGGCGAGGGATTGCAGGGTGGCGCCCCGGCGGGGATGCTCGTCGCGCTCCAGGAGGATGGCGCCGTGCATGTCCCGCACCGGCACCAGGGAGCGGGCGAAGCGCCCCTCGTCCTGGGCGACGGCGGTGCGGCGCTGGCTCTCCACGGCGAAGCCGTCCACGGCGACGCGGTCGTAGCCGCGCAGGGTGGCGATGACGTCGGCGCCGATGCCCTGGGGCACATAATGGCTGGCGAAGGTCTCGCGCGGATCGGAGGTCCAGGCGCCGGCATCGGAGCCCATGGGCACGCGGGTCATGCTTTCCACGCCGCCGCCGATGGCGAGGCCGCACTGGCCCGAGGCCACCTGGCCGGCGGCCATGTTCACCGCATCGAGCCCCGAGCCGCAGAAGCGGTTGATCTGGACCCCGGGGACGGACTGGTCATAGCCGGCCGCGAGCACCGCGGCGCGGGTGATGTCACCGCCCTGTTCGCCCACCGGCACCACGCAGCCGAACACCACGTCGTCGATGGCATCGGCCGCATAGCCGTTGCGCTCGCGCAGGGCGGTGAGCACCGAGGCCGCCAGGCGAATCGGCGTGACCTGCTGGAGCGCGCCGCCGCGCAGCTTGCCGCGCGGCGTGCGGACCGCGTCGTAGATATAGACATCGCTCATTCTTCAACCTCCCTGGCCGGCCCGCAGCCAGCTCCCGATGCTTATATTCCGCTGAGCGAAACATTTGGAGCGCAATTTTCGCGAAAATCGTCGATTGCGTGACGTCTATGTCGCCGCTTGAGCGCGCCTGGTTCTCCGGAAATCGCCAGGAACGCGGAATAGTCATTTGAAATAAATGCAAAATTTAATATCGACGCGACGTCAGTGCGGGCGGCTGTGTGCGCATCGCCACGCAAAATTATGTTTTGCTAAGCGGTATTGATTATGAAATTATCGCCGCAAAGATGAGGGCCGGTCCCGTCCGCGCGGGGCGAGGGGCCGCTGACGGAGGAAGCACATGATCGAGTACGCCCTGGACGCCGACGGCATCGCCACCGTCACCTGGGATCTTCCGGGTCGTCCGGTGAATGTCCTGTCCATGGATGCCCGCCTGAAGTTCATCGCCGTCACCGAGGCGGCGCTGAATGATCCGGCGGTCAAGGGGGTGATCATCACCTCCGCCAAGAAGGAGTTCATCGCCGGGGCCGACCTCACCCTGCTGCAGAGCTTCCGCGGCAAGCCGGCGGCCGAGATCATGGGCAAGATGAGCGCGCTGCGCGATTTCCTGCGGCGCATGGAGACCGCCGGCAAGCCGGTGGTGGCGGCCATGAACGGCACCGCCCTGGGCGGCGGCCTGGAGATCTGCCTTGCCTGTCACCATCGCATCGCCGTCGATCGGCCCGACGCGGTGTTCGGCCTGCCCGAGGCGGGGCTGGGGCTGCTGCCGGGGGCCGGTGGCAGCCAGCGCCTGCCGCGCCTCATCGGCATCAAGGCGGCCCTGCCGCTGATGCTGGACGGCAGCCGCGTGTCCGCTGCACGCGGCAAGGCGCTCGGCTTCATCGACGAGCTGGTGGCCGCCGAGGAGCTGCTGCCGGCAGCGCGGGCCTGGATCCTCGCCCACCCCAAGGCGGCGCAGCCGTGGGACCAGCCCGGCTTCGTGCCGCCGGGCGGCGACATCGCCGGCGTGGAGATGAACCGCTGGTTCATGGCCCTCGATTCCAAGGTGCATGCGGACACCAGGGGGAATTTCCCGGCGCCGCGGGCCATCCTCTCCTGCGTCTACGAAGGCCTGCGGGTGCCCATCGACGTGGGGCTCGCCATCGAGTTCCGCTATCTCGTGGAGCTGGTGCGGGGCGACGTGGCGCAGAACACCATCCGCACCTTCTTCTTCTCCATGAACGATGCCCGCAAGCTGAAGGGGCGTCCGCCGGCGCCGGCCAGCCGCTTCTCCAAGATCGGCATTCTGGGCGCCGGCACCATGGGTGTGGGCGTGGCGCAGGTGGCGGCGGAAGGCGGCCTCGAGGTGGTGCTGCTCGACCAGTCCCTGGAGGCGGCGCAGGCCGCGGTGGCCAAGCTCGCCGCCAGCCTCGAACGGCTGGTGGCCAAGGGCATCACCTCGCCGCAGACCCGCGCGGCGGTGCTCGAGCGCATCCACCCCACCGCCGATTATGGGGACCTTGCCGGCTGCCAGGCCATCATCGAGGCGGTGTTCGAGGATCGCGCCATCAAGGATGACGTGATCCGCAAGACGCTGGCGGTGACGGGCAGCGACGTGCTGTTCGGCTCCAACACCTCCAAGCTGCCCATCACCCAGCTCGCCCATTCCACCGACCGGCCCGACCGTTTCATTGGCCTGCACTTCTTCTCGCCGGTGCCGCGCATGGCGCTCTTGGAGATCATCCGCGGCGCGCAGACCTCCGACGCCACCGTGGCGGAGGCGCTGGACCTCTCCAAGGTGCTGGGGCGCACGCCCATCGTGGTCAATGACGGGCCGGGCTTCTTCACCAGCCGCTGTGTCTCCACCTATCTCAACGAGGGCATCGCTCTGCTGCGCGAAGGGGTGTCCCCGGCGCTGATCGAGAATGTCGGCCGCCAGGCCGGCATGCCCATGGGCCCGCTCACTCTCGGTGACGGCATCGGCATCGACACCATGCACAAGGTCCGCGTCCAGGAGGGACGGGACAAGGGCGATGCCTGGGTGCCGGGGGTGGAGTTCGAGGTGGTCGAGCACCTGGCCGGTCTCGGCCGCTATGGCATGAAGAACGGCAAGGGCTTCTATGATTATGCCGCCGATGGCTCCAAGGCCCTGTGGCCGGAGCTGGCGACCCTCTACCCGGTGGCGGCCGAGCAGCCGACGCCGGAGGCGGTGCGCACCCGGCTGCTCCACGTGCAGGCGGTGGAGGCGGCGCGCTGCTTCGGCGAGGGGGTGATCGCCGATCCGCGCCATGCGGACATCGGCTCGGTGCTGGGCTGGAGCTTCGCCAAGCACACTGGCGGTGTGTGCTCCTATATGGACACCATCGGCGTCGCCCGCTTCGTGGCCGAGTGCGATGCGCTGGCCGACACCTATGGCGAGCGGTTCCGGCCGCCGGCCTATCTGCGCGACCTCGCCGACCGCGGTCGCGGCTTCTACGACGACGCGGCCTGATGGAACGGGGAATGAACACCATGCGTACCGTCTTCCGCGAGGATCACGAACACCTGCGCACCCAGGTGCGCCGCTGGATCGAGGAGAAGGTCCGGCCCCATTATGACGCATGGGAAAAGGCCCACATCACGCCCAAGGAGGTGTGGCGCGACGCCGGCCGGCTCGGCTTCCTTTTGTGCAACGTGCCGGAGGAGTATGGCGGCGGCGGCGGCGATTTTGGCCATTCCGCCGTGGTCATCGAGGAGCTGGCGCGGGCCAACGCCTCCGGCCTCGGCTTCTCGCTGCATTCCGACATCGTCGCGCCCTATATCCTGCGCTACGGCAGCGAGGCGCAGAAACAGCATTACCTGCCCAAGATGGCGGCCGGCGAGATCATCGGCGCCATCGCCATGACCGAGCCGGGCACCGGCAGCGACCTGAAATCCGTGCGCACCACGGCGCGGCGCGACGGCGACCACTATGTGATCAACGGGCAGAAGACCTTCATCACCAACGGCGCCAATGCCGGGGTGGTGATCGTGGTGGCGAAGACCGATCCCGCCGCCGGCGCCAAGGGCGTCTCGCTGATCCTGGTGGACGAGGACACCCCCGGCTTCGCCAAGGGCCGCTCCATTGAGAAGGTGGGCCAGCATGCGCAGGACACGGTGGAACTGTTCTTCGAGGAGGTGCGGGTTCCGGTGTCCAACCGGCTCGGCGAGGAGGGGCGGGGCTTCTCCTATCTGATGCACGAGCTGGCCCAGGAGCGGCTGGTGATCGGCGTGCGCTCGGCCGCCATGATCGAGGCCATGCTGCAGGCGACCATCGACTACACGCGCGAGCGCAAGGCCTTCGGCCAGTCGGTGTTCGATTTCCAGAACACCCGCTTCAAGCTCGCCGACGCCAAGGCGCGGGGCACCATGCTGCGGGTGTTCGTGGATCACTGCCTGGCCCTGCACATGGAGCGCAAGCTGAGCCCGGAGATGGCGGCCATGGTGAAGCTCACCGGCTCCGAGCTGCTCGGCCAATTGCTGGACGAGTTCCTGCAGCTGCATGGCGGCTATGGCTACACCACCGAATACGAGATCGGCCGCGCCTGGACCGATGCCCGGGTGCTGCGGATCTATGGCGGCAGCAACGAGATCATGCGGGAGATCATCGCCCGCACCCTCTGATCGCCAGTCATCACACAAGAACGACAAAGACTTCAGGGAGGCCCCCATGGCCGTGGATACCGAGACTTTCGAGCAGCTGCTGGAGACTGTCCGCCGCTTCACCCGCGAACGCCTCATGCCCAATGAGGGGCGCGTGGAGCAGGAAGACGAGATCCCGGCGGAGATCGTGCGGGAGATGCGGGACCTTGGCCTGTTCGGCCTCTCCATCCCCGAGGAGTTTGGCGGCTTGGGCCTGTCCATCACCCAGGAGGCGCGGGTGATCATGGAATTGTGCCAGGCCTCCCTGTCGTTCCGCTCGCTGATCGGCACCAATGTGGGCATCGGCGCCCAGGGCCTGGTCATGGACGGCACTGCGGAGCAGAAGGCGCAGTATCTGCCGCGCCTCGCCAGCGGCGAGATGATCGCCTCCTTCGCCCTGACCGAGCCGGATGTGGGCTCGGACGCGCAGAGCATCCGCACCAGCGCCCGGCGCGATGGCGACCATTTCGTCATCAACGGCACCAAGCGGTTCATTACCAATGCCACCCGGGCCTCGGTGTTCACGCTGATGGCGCGCACCAATCCGGCCGAGAAGGGCGCCGCCGGCATCACCGCCTTCTTCATTCCCGCCGACACCCCCGGCGTCCGCCTCGGCAAGGTGGACAAGAAGATGGGACAGAAGGGCACCCGCACCTGTGACGTGATCCTGGAGGACTGCCGGGTTCCCGAAAGCTGCATCATCGGCGGGCCCGCCTTCGAGGGGAAGGGCTTCAAGACCGCCATGAAGGTGCTGGATCGCGGCCGGGTGCACGTGTCGGCCATGGCCATCGGCTCGGCCCAGCGGATGATCGACGAGGCGCTGGGCTATGCGATGCAGCGCAGGCAGTTCGGCCAGCCCATCGCCGAATTCCAGCTGATCCAGGCCATGCTGGCCGACAGCCAGACCGAACACGCCGCGGCCAAGGCCCTGATGCTGACCGCCGCCGACACCTATGAGCGCGAGGGCGCCGCCCCCATGCTCGCCTCCTGCTCCAAATACTATGCCACCGAGATGGCCGGCCGGGTGGCCGACCGGGCGGTGCAGATCCACGGCGGCTCGGGCTACATGGCCGAATATCCGGTGGAGCGGCTCTATCGCGATATCCGCCTGCTGCGCATCTATGAAGGCACCAGCCAGATTCAGCAGCTGATCATCGCCAAGAGCATGATCAAGCACTACGCTGCCACCCACTGATGGCCGCGGACGCGCCGGATGGCGCCACTGATGGGATGCCCGATGGAATCCCTATGGAGGGGGCGTTTCCGCGCCTGCTCGGCATCACCCAGGTGGAGCGGCAGCCGAACTATGCCAAGCTGACCCTGACCCTGGACGAGATGCACCTGAACCGGCTGGGCATTGCCCATGGCGGCATCCTGTTCAGCCTGATGGATACCGCCAGCGGCATCGCCGCCGGCCTCGGCGCCGAAGGCAGCGCGCGCGGCACGGTGGTGACCCTGTCCATGACCATCAACTACATCCGGGCGGTGCGGTCCGGCCGGGTGGTGGCGGAAAGCCGGGTGCGCGGCGGGCGGCGCACCCTCACCATCGAATCCGAATGCCGCGATGCCGAGGGCGCCCTTCTGGCGACCGCCCTCGGCACGTTCCAGACCCTGCCCGCCAAGGCGTGAGCGCGCGGCGTACCGCCGGCCGAACCGGGAGTTCCCATGGTGTCCGAACCCGCTGCCGGCCCTCTGGCCGGCCTGAAGGTGATCGAATTCGCCGGCATCGGCCCGGTGCCCCTGGCCGGCATGCTGCTGGCCGACATGGGCGCGGACGTGGTGTGCATCGCCCGTCCCGGCGCCATCCCCACCGATCCGCGCCAGATCGTCAGCCGCGGCCGCCGCTGGATCGCGCTCGATCTGAAGGCGGCCGCGCATTGCGCGAACGCGCGAACGCTGATGGCGGCCGCCGACGTGGTGCTGGAGGGCTTTCGCCCGGGGGTGATGGAGCGGCTGGGGCTCGGCCCACAGATTGCCCTCGCCGACAATCCGCGGCTGATCTACGGCCGCATGACCGGCTGGGGCCAGGAGGGGCCGCTCGCCGCCAGCGCCGGCCACGACATCGACTACATCGCCATCACCGGCGCCCTCGATGCCATTCGCGGCGCCGAGGGGCGGCCGACCCAGCCCCTGAACCTGGTGGGCGACTATGGCGGCGGCACCATGTTCCTGCTGATGGGGGTTCTGGCCGGCTTGGTGCATGCTCGCGACACCGGCCGGGGCCAGGTGGTGGATGCCGCCATGTGCGACGGCGTGGTGTCGTTGCTGTCCCTGTTCCACGCTCAGGCGGCGCTGGGCAAATGGGGCGAGCCGGGCACCAACTCGCTGGACGGTGGAGCGCCCTTCTACGGCACCTATCGCTGCGCCGACGGCAAGTTCATCGCCGTCGGCGCTCTCGAGCCGCAATTCTACGCGGAGCTGCGGCGCCGGGCTGGGCTTGAGGAGCCGCTGTTCGACCAGCAGTGGGACCGGGGCCGTTGGCCGGCCATGCACGCACGCATGGCCGAGGTCTTTGCGAGCCGCACGCGGGAGGAATGGGCGGCGCTGTTCGAGGGCAGCGATGCCTGCGTCGCCCCGGTGCTGGCCCTCGACGAGGCCCCCTCTCACCCGCACCTGCGCGCGCGCGGCAGCTTCATCGATCGCGATGGCCTCTGGCAGGCCGCGCCGGCCCCACGCTTCTCCGCCACGCCATCACAGGTGCCCGACCGCCCCATGGGTGTGACCATCGTGCCGGAGGACCTGCTGGCGCAGTGGACGCCGCCTTCCCTCTGAGCCGTCAGGACGCCGCCGGACCCGGGTGCACGCGGGTGCCGGCCTGAGGGCAGGCTGTCACGCTGACGCCCGCCCGCCCGAGGCGCGTGCGCGTGCACGGCTGGCTCGCTCGCCGCCCCGCTTCGCAGCGTCCCGGCCATTGCGCGCCGTCATCGCGCGCCGCGTCGGTGCGTCCGGTCGCCCGACTGACGTGAAATGCCAAGCTGCCCCTGCGGATCTGGGCTCAATTACGGCCTCGTGGATGCACGAGAGCGGGTCTGTCGGCCTGTCGGCCCGCCGATGGTGCGCTGCGTCCTGGGGTTGATGTCGTGCGCGGGATTGATCGCTATGGGCGAGGTCTTGTGCCGGCGTATGATTGACACAGCGTCACAGATGCCGTTCGCGGCCTCGGAGGGGGCCCGGGCGCCTCGGACCGCTGCAGAGGGTGGCAGGATCCGGCAGGCGATTCAGTTCGGAAGGGAAGGCGGGTGCCATGACACGGACACTCTCGACGAGCCCCTTGAAGCGCCGGGCAGGCGTGAGCTGCGCCGCAGGCGTCGCTTTGGTCCTGGCCATCGCCACCGTGCCCGCGGCGGCGCAGCAGGCGGGGAGCCAGCCGGCCAGCGCCACCACCAAGGCGGCCAACGCCAAGCTGCTGACCGAGCTTCCCTTCGCCAACATGCAGGAATTCGAGGAGGCCAAGGCCGGCTTCATCGCGCCGCTGCCCGACAATGGCGTGATCAAGAACGGCAAGGGCCAGCCGGTCTATGACCTGTCCCAGTTCACCGCCTTCATCGGCGAGGGCAAGCCCGCTCCGGATACGGTGAATCCCAGCCTGTGGCGGCAGTCCCAGCTGATCATGCTCGGCGGCCTCTTCAAGGTCACCGACAAGATTTATCAGGTGCGGGCGGCAGACCTGTCCAACATCACCTTCATCGAGGGCAGCAACGGCATCATCGTCGTCGACCCGCTGATCTCGGAAGAGACGGCGAAATATGCCCTTGAGCTCTATTACGCCCACCGGCCGAAGAAGCCGGTGGTGGCGGTGATCTATTCCCACAGCCATGTGGACCATTACGGCGGCGTGCGGGGTGTCGTCTCGGAAGACGACGTGAAGTCCGGCAAGGTGAAGATCTATGCGCCGGAGGGCTTCCTGGACGCGGCGGTCTCGGAGAATGTGATGGCCGGCAACGCCATGAGCCGGCGTGCCTCCTATATGTATGGCAACCTTCTGCCGCCGAGCCCGACCGGGCAGGTGGGCGCCGGCCTCGGCCCCACCACCTCGTTCGGCACCGTCACCCTCATTCCGCCCACCGACACCATCAAGCAGAATGGCGAGAAGCGGCAGATCGCCGGCCTGACCATTGAGTTCTGGATGGCGCCGGATTCCGAGGCGCCGGCGGAGATGTTTTTCTACATCCCGTCGCTGAAGGCCCTGTGCACGGCGGAGGATGCGACCCATACGCTGCACAACACCTATTCCCTGCGCGGTGCGAAGATCCGCAATCCGCTGGCCTGGTCGAAATACCTCAACGAGGCTCTCTATAACTGGGGTGGCGATGTGGAGGTGCTGTTCGCGCCGCACCATTGGTCGCTGACCGGGAACAAGAAGATCGTGCAGCACCTGAAGAACCAGCGCGATCTCTACCGCTACATCAATGATCAGCCCCTGCGGCTCGCCAATCATGGCTACCACATGATCGAGATCGCGGAGATGCTGAACCTGCCGGAGGGGCTGCAGAAGGATTGGTCGGCCCGCGGCTATTACGGTACCGTCAATCACGACGTCAAATCGACATATGTGCGGTATCTGGGCTGGTTCAACGGCAATCCCGCCACCCTGCACCAGTATCCCGAGCGGATCGCCGCCGGGAAATACGTGGAATTCATGGGTGGTGCCGATGCCATCCTGAAGAAGGCCAAGGCGTCCTATGACGCGGGCGATTATCGCTGGGTCGCCCAGGTGGTGAACCATGTGGTCTATGCAGATCCCGGCAACAAGGCCGCCCGCGCGCTGCAGGCCGCGGCTCTGGAGCAGATGGGCTACCAGGCCGAGAGCGGCCCCTGGCGCAATTTCTACCTGAGCGGCGCCAAGGAGCTGCGCGAAGGGGTCGCCAAGCTGGGCGCGCCCTCCACCGCCAGCCCGGACACCATCCGTTCCATGACCCTCGATCTCCTGTTCGACTATGCCGCCATGCGTCTCAACGGCGACAAGGCGGCCGGCAAGGTGATGAAGATCAACTGGAACTTCACCGACACCAACCAGCAATACGTGCTGGAGCTGGAGAACTCCGCCCTCAACCACATCGCCGGCTACCAGGTGCCCGACGCCGATGCCACCATCGCGCTGTCGCGGGCGAAGCTGGACGACATCCTGCTCGGCCAGACCACCTTCGAGAAGGAGGTGTCGGCGGGCAGCGTGGTGGTGCAGGGCGATGCCAACAAGCTCGGCGAACTGCTCGCCATGCTCGACAAGTTCGAGTTCTGGTTCAACATCGTGACGCCCGTCGCCACGCAGAACTGAACTCGAAGGGATGGGGCGCGGGGGCCCCATCCCGCCGTTTCGTGAGGCCGAGATGAAGACACCATCCGTCCTGGTGATGCTGTGCGCGGCGCTGCTTGCCGCGGGTGCCGGTGCCGCGCGCGCCTGCGGCTATCACCCCGGCCTCTCGAGCGACACCTTCGATGCGGTGCATCCGCGCTCGCTGGGCGTCGCCGTTGCGCTGAACCGGGCCCAGAACGACGGGATGTTGCCGCCGGCGCCGGCGGGCCTGCCGGGCTTTCCCGGGCAGGAGTATCGCCGCGCGGTGCGCGAGCTGCAGGAACTGCAGGAGCGGCTGACGCGGGTGGCCCCCCGCTTTGCCGCGGCGCACGGCTGGCGCTTTGCCTTCGTGTTCGTGCGCTCGCGCCTGTGGGCGCAATATACGGTCGGCCCCGAGGGGGCCCGCGTCGAGGTTCATACGCCGCCGGCGGGTGCCGGCGAAGCGGTGGTGCTGTCCGACGAAGCCGTGCTTGCGGCGATCCTCAGCGGCAAACTGACGGTTAAGACCGCCCGCGAGGCCGGCCTGTTGCAGTTCGCCGATGATGGGGACGAGGCCGCCCAGCGCATCCTCAGCGCGGCCCTGGAGCGCGCCCCCGTCGGCCAGTAGGCTCCCCCGCCGGTGCCCACCTCGCCGGTGCCCACCTCGCCGATGGGCCGCAGCAGGGGCGCGGGTGCCTGCACCCCCGTCCAGGATGTCAGACGATGAGGTGTCAGGCGATGTCGAACGACACCCCCTGGGCCAGGGGCAGGGCCTGGGAGAAGTTTACCGTGTTGGTGGCACGGCGCATATAAGCCTTCCAGGCATCGGAGCCGGATTCGCGGCCGCCACCGGTTTCCTTTTCGCCACCGAACGCACCACCGATCTCGGCTCCGGAGGTGCCGATATTGACATTGGCGATGCCGCAATCGGAGCCATCCGAGGCAAGGAAGCGCTCGGCCTCCTGCAGGTCGAGGGTGAAGATAGAGGACGACAGGCCCGCAGCCACCGCGTTATGGGCCTCCAGTACGGCGTCGAAATCCTCATAGGCCATCACATAGAGGATGGGCGCGAAGGTTTCTTCCAGCACCGGGCCGCATTGGCGCGGCATCTCCACCAGCGCGGGCCGGACATAATAGGCGCGCTCCGCGCCGGCCTCCAGCACCCGCGTGCCGCCGGTCACCTGGCCGCCCTCGGCCCGGGCGGCCTCGAGGGCGCGCTGCATGGCATCGAATGCCGCCTGGTCCACCAGCGGGCCCACCAGGGCGGAGGTCTCCAGCGGGTTGCCCACCGACACGCTGGCGTAGGCCGCCTTCAGGCGCGGCACCAGCTGGTCATAGACACTCCGGTGCACGAACAGGCGCCGCAGGGTGGTGCAGCGCTGGCCGGCGGTGCCCATGGCGCCGAAGGCGATGGCGCGCAACGCGAGATCGAGATTGGCGGAGGGGCAGACGATGCCCGCATTGTTGCCGCCCAGCTCCAGGATGGAACGGGCGAAGCGCCGGGCGAGCCGCGGCCCCACCTCCCGGCCCATGCGGGTGGAGCCGGTGGCGGAGACCAGCGCCACCTGCGGATGGTCCACCAGCGCCTCGCCGACGGTGCGGTCGCCCACCAGCACCTGGCTGAGATGTTTCGGCGCCGCACCGAATCGGGCCAGCGCCCGCTCCAGAATCGCCTGGGTGGCCAGCGCCGTCAGCGGGGTCTTCTCCGAGGGCTTCCACACCACCGCATTGCCGCACACCAGGGCAAGGGCCGCATTCCACGACCACACGGCGACGGGGAAGTTGAAGGCGGAGATGATGCCCACCACCCCCAGCGGGTGCCAGGTCTCCATCATCCGGTGGCCGGGGCGCTCGGTGGCGATGGTGAGACCGTAGAGCTGGCGCGAGAGACCCACCGCGAAATCGCAGATGTCGATCATCTCCTGCACTTCGCCGAGGCCCTCGGAGGCGATCTTGCCGGCCTCGATGGACACGAGCCGGCCGAGCTCCGCCTTGGCGGCGCGCAGTTCCTCCCCCAGCAGCCGCACCAGCTCCCCACGCTTGGGCGCGGGCACCAGACGCCACGCCTTGAACGCCTCATGGGCGCCCCGGATGGCGGCATCCACCTGCGCCGGTGAGACCGTCGGCAAGCGGGCGATCTCCGCGCCGCTCACCGGGCTGAAGGAGGGCCTGTCGCCGCCGGTCCAGGCCGCGCGCGCGACACCGAGGCTGTCGAGCAGGGTGGCCGTTTCCAACGTCACATCGACGGCATTCGACACTTCGCGTCTCCATGGTCAGGCGCCCGGCGCCGGATCGGCGGCGCTGGCGCGATCGATCATTCTCAGCCTTCATGATAAGGGAAGGCGCCGCCGAGGGATTGCGCATATTTCGACTGAGTTGATGTGAGTGGGGAATGAAGCTTAGCCGCCGACTGGTTCCCGATCTGGCCGTGCTGCAGGCCTTCGAGTGTGCCGCGCGCCACGGCAACTTCACCCGCGCGGCGGCCGAGCTGCAGCTCACCCAGAGCGCCGTCAGCCGGCAGATCCGCGCCCTGGAGGCGCAATTGGGCGTGGCCCTGTTCGAGCGGGTGCGCCAGCGTGTGGTGCTCTCCGATGCCGGCCGCAGCCTGTTGCCGGAGGTCTCGCGCCTGCTGGGACAGACCGAAGAGGTGGTGCTGCGGGCCCTGGCGGCCTCGGATGGCAAGACGGTGCTCTCCATCGCCACCCTGCCCACTTTCGGCAGCCGCTGGCTGGCGCGACGCCTGCCCGATTTTCTGCGCCGGCATCCGGGCACGGTGCTCAACATCGCCTCGCGCGGGGCGCCGTTCGATCTCGCTGCGGAGGATTTCGACCTGGCCATTCATTATGGCCAGCCGGTGTGGGCGCGTGCCAGCTGCAGCTATCTGTGCAGCGAGGTGATCGTTCCGGTGGCGAGCCCGGCCCTGCTGGCCGCGACGGACATCGCCCAGCCGGGCGACCTGCGGCGCGGGCCGCTGCTGCATCTCGACACCCGCCCGAAGCTGTGGACCGAGTGGTTCCAGGCCCATGCGGGCGAAGGCCTGGGCGCCTACGCCGGCAACCGCTTCGACCAGTTCGGCATGATCATCGCCGCCGCTCTGGCGGGATTGGGCTTCGCCCTGCTGCCCGATTACCTCATCGAGCAGGAACTGGCGGAGGGCGCGCTGCGCATTGTCTTCGACAGGCCGATGACCACAGACAACAGCTATTATGTGGTGCAGCCGGAAGGCCGCCAGCAGCGGGCGGCGGCCCTGGCCTTCCGGGAGTGGCTGGCGACCCAGGTCTCACCCCGCCGCCCGGTGCCCGGCGCCGCGCCGTAGCCCGCCGCCGGGGGCACGCACGCTCACGGACGCGGCACTAGGCTGCCCATGCGGATTTCGGCGCGCAGATAGGCGCTCCAGGCGGCATCCGATGGGAAGGCTTCCGGCGAACGGATGCCCTCACGCACGCCATGGCGGCGGGCCATTTCCTCCGGATCGAGGCCGTTGTCCACGAGGCCGATCTGCTGGAACAGGCTGAGCGCGTAGCCGGGGATCCAGCGGCGCACATCGTGCCAGGGCACCGCGGCGAAGCTTTCAGGGGCGAGATTCATGAGCGTGGTCATGCAGCTCTCGCGCAGGGTGGAATAGAAGATCGGCCGCGCGTCAATACGGTTGATGAAGGCGAGCAGCCGCTCGAAATAGAGCCGCACGGCGGCGGGGTCCGCATGCACGGGATAGATCTGCACTTCGTCCGGCGGCGTGCGGGCGAGACGGGCCCAGATGAGGTCGCGCTCGGTGCCGATCTCGGGATAGATGGGGTCGCGCCGGAAGAAGCCGGCGAGGGCATCGAAGCTGCCGCCCTTGGCCTGCCGGGCCTCGATGGACACCACCACGTGCCGGCCGTCGGTGAAATTGAACGACAGCATCACATGGGCCAGCGCCTTCATCTGGCCGAACGGCTGAATGATGAGGTCGGCGCTGGTGAGGTGCCTCAGGTCGAAGGTGGCGGTGGTCCAGCGCGGCACGGCGGCGGCGCCCGGCCGGTGGAGCGCATCGCGGAAATGATGGATGGTGACCATGTCCCCATCGATCTGCGCGGTAGGATTGTGGGCCTGGAGCGCGATCCAGTCCTGCGGCGCGGGTTCCTTTGTCACGAAGGCCGCGAACAGCAGGACGACGCCCGCGCCGGCGACGACGCGGCGCCGGCGCCGCCAGCGGCCGGGCACGAACCACAGCGCCCAGATGAGCACGGGGAAGGCGATGCTGCCGATCTGCCGCGCGGCGGAGGGCCAGGGAATCCAATAATGGATGGCGAGGCCGAGATAGAGGCCGCACGCCACCACCAGAACATGCGCCGCGCCGGCAAGGGCACGCCGCAGCGTCCCCGTCAACCTCAGACCCATCTCCAGCCCTCTGCTCCGCCGTTTCGCGCCTGCTATACAGCAAAGCCCCGCATCATGGGCCCGGCCGATGGCATCCCACCGTCGAACCGCCGGGTCGCGGATCACGGCGCAGACGGAGACGTTTCAATCCACGCTCCCGTGTAGGGAGCGACGGACGTTCGACGAGGCGATCGCCTATCTGCGGCAGTTTCGATCCACGCTCCCGCATGGGGAGCGACTGGCTCCCACCAGTCTTCTGCACCAGATCGGCCATGTTTCGATCCACGCTCCCGCATGGGGAGCGACCAGTGAGCACTCTTCCGCCATGCAACGGCATATGGTTTCGATCCACGCTCCCGCATGGGGAGCGACCCCCTGATGGAGGCGGCCATCACACGCCTGACCGGGGGGGAGTTTCGATCCACGCTCCCGCATGGGGAGCGACCTTTTCGCGGCGATGTCTCTCCACCGCCGTGCAGTTGTTTCGATCCACGCTCCCGCATGGGGAGCGACCAGCTCATACTGTCCCCTCTCTGGGAACTCGATAGTTTCGATCCACGCTCCCGCATGGGGAGCGACGGGATCACGCATCTACGACGCGGAACCCGTCCTTGTTTCGATCCACGCTCCCGCATGGGGAGCGACCACCCTCATAGGCCGCACTCTCGAACTCGACGGCGTTTCGATCCACGCTCCCGCATAGGGGATGACATAGATGATGCGTTTGAGGCCGTGTCGCACCGCATGTTCGAGGGCGAAGGACAGGGAGGCGAGGGTTTTGCCACCGCCGGTGGGCACGGTGAGGCTGAAAAGTCCCGGCGAGAGCGCCGCTTTGTCCAGGGCGTGGGCGAGAATGTCTGCGCGCAATGCATTGAGCGGCGTGGGGGCGGCACCGGCGCGTGTCTCGGCCATGAAGGTGCGGAGGCGATCGCGCAGGTCGGACAGCGCCCGGTGACCGCCGCGCGCCACCGGCGTGCCGGTGGCGCGGGCATAGAAGCGCTCGGTGGCGATGAAGTCCGCATCCACAAGGCAGGAGAACAGCATGCGCACCAGAAAGCTTACGGCGAAGCCCTTCGGGCCGCCGGTCGGCGGTGGTTGATCCGGAGCCAGCTGCGCGCGCTCCGCCAGCGGGCCCGTGTGCTCCTGCCAGCCACCCGGAATGCGTTGCCTGGCCGCCTCCATGCGCCGCGCCAGGTCCGCGTCATCGGCGAGGCCCGCATGGTGCGCGGCGATGATGATGGCCAGGATCTTGCCGAGCTGCGGGCCATACCGGTCCAGCGCGATCCGTCCACCGGCGGAGGAGTGGTCGCCGCCGGATGGCCGTTGATGGGTGATGTAGGCCTGGAATTCCGGCGAGAGCTTGCCGATGTCGTGCAACTGCCCGGCAAGACGCAGCACCTCGGCCCATCCGAGGTCCGCGGCGAACGCCGCCGCGAGTGCCCCGACAGAGGCGCCGTGATCGGCCAGTGTTTCCCATTGATCCAGGGGCGCGTCGGCAAGGGAATGGGCATAGGCGTCGGCCATGGGTGTCCATGCATGCGATGTTCAGGCCGGAACAATGACGCGAAGGTGGGGGGCGTTGCAATTCCCGATGCCCGTGCCGCCACCTGCTCCAACAGGGGAAGCCCGTCATCGGCGCTCGGACGCCAGCTGACCTCTCATGCCCGCGGCCGAAAGCGACACGGCGGCGCGCTCATGCTGCGGCTTCTCACGTCTCGGCCTGATGGGTGGGGTCGCGGGAACGTCTGCAGGCCGAAGGCGACAAGACAGAGAACGACACCGACGCCATAGCCTTGCAGAAGACCGGAACCGCCTCATGGCGTCGCCTCTCGTTGCCGTCAACGCACGCGAAGCGCATGGTCATATCGGGCGTCGCGCTGGTGCCGCGCCGCGAGATCGAAACCGAGTTGGCGGCAGGCCGCCTGGTCGCGCCCTGGCCCGACGGCATGCCGATCTCAAAGACCTTCTGCCTCATCCTGCCGGCGCCGATCCGTTTGAGCGAGGGGCCGATACGGGCGTTCGCGAACTGGCGTGTCAAAGAAGCGAGATCGTCGTGGGCAATATCTTGACGCGGCCAATAGCTTGACGAAGGCCTGGGGGCGCCGAAGTCCAAAGCCTGCGTTCCACCAGGCCGCCGCGTCATCTGCCGTCCTGCGCCCAGCCGGGGGGGCGTCATTTGAGATGGCGTGCGGCATCTCTCGATCTCGAGAGGGCGGATCTGCCTGCAGAGCCGACGCCCCCGTAATGCGAGCGTATACCCGCTTCCGGTTTGCGTGCTCACCACCTGTCGCGGTGCCACGCAAGACCTGCGACAACCGCTGACCGACGTGCGGTGGTTGGCGGCACATGAGCTGTTATATGAGGGAACTGGCGGCGAGGGCGCGCCGCGGGCGGGAGGGGCCGATGACGAGGCGGAGCGGCAGGCGCAGCAGCCGGCCTATGTGGCGCACATTTCCGTCACCGAAACGGGCATCGAGACCGAACAGGGCTTTCGCCCCATCGAGCCGGGCATGGCCGTGACTGCGGAGATCAAGACGGGCCAGCGGCGGCTGATCGAGTACCTGCTGTCGCCCATCCTGAGGTACCGGCATGATTTTGGGAGGGAGAGATAGTGGAGAAATTGGTATATATTAAATATTTTATAAAACATGAAAAGTTCAGAATAATTCCCTGCGCCATCGCGCTCATGACACTGGGCGGATGCTATGACGGTTCGTGCGAGGTGCGAAATATGTCGAATTCAGAGATGATAGACATCGCAATAAAAAACGAACTGTCCCTTGAATATGGTGGATATGTAATATGGAAAAAAAAGATAAATAATCCAAAGGAATTTTTAGATGTATTTGGAGATAATTGCTGCAGCGTTAGCATTGAAAACACATCAAAATACACAACAAGTATGGTGTATAATAATTACTATGTTGTTATAATAAAATATGATGATCGTGAATCTATTGTAAGAATAGATATGTGCGGTCGCATATTTTAGCAAAACGAATCAAAGATCGGGTGCGGATATGGCTGGGTATAAATTTAATATCTATAATAATGAATATTATTTCGAAAAAACGGAGTATTTAACTGCAAAACTTATAAGCAATTTGTACGTTTATGGAACAGACATGCCGATTTCCAGCGAAAGCGGCTTCATAAATAGCACAAATACAATACCAAAAATTGTGCTAAATACGTCCGACTATATGCTAAATGGGCCAGGGCGATACGCGCTGCCTGCAGCGTCACCGGAAATTAGGGCATTTATGTTGCGCAATGATAATCAAAAGATGAATCTGCCTGATGGAGTATACACAAAGTACGATCTTACTAATTATGGATACAATATTAAAGATTTTAATATTTATCAAAAGCAGTTTAACATAGATACATCATCGTATGATTATTTTACAAGAACTTACATATATAATTCGACAGCTTATACCGTTTCTCAAAATAGAAAATTTATTTCAAATGTAAATAATAGATATATTGTAGATATTGAAATTAGGCCATACAATGATAATTTTAATTTCATTACAGAGCCTGGTATTACTCAAATTGGGAATGATTTATTGCTAAGGCCGCTCGTTGATCCTAAAAATATGGGAAATAAAATAAATATTTATTTTGATAAAACGCTAGGTTTTTATGTTGAAAATTATGTATTGAGCGATTTTTATGACGATGATATTAGGTTAGACGAAGCGTTTGATGCCTTTGGCCCTATGGTGTTTGCAGCCATGGTGGTGGAAGATAAGGCGACGCATGATCTCGGAGGCTCGTCTCAGCTTACTCCGTCTCTAGTCGCCTTCCCGGACGGCGCATTATCGCGCTCAATCGGTAACATGAGCGCGCTCGATCGCGGAAATGATGCCATAAATTTTGATTATTTGAATTTAGATTATTTATATAATTATAGCTTATACGATCTATCTGGTGTTAGTGATTATGTTGGAGATATGGATGTTAGTTACATCTATGCCGACGACCTGAGCAACGTCGACTGGAACTATGGCTACTCCTATGCGTCGAGCTATGGGGTGGAGCCGTCCTATGCGGCGTATCTGAATAACGACAGCTTCGAATCCGGCGCTGACTTCGGCGGGCTGGGGGTCAATTTCTACAGCCAGGGCGTCTCGGTCGGCTTCACCTTCCAGTTCCCTATCGTGCTCGATTTGAATGGCGATGGCATCAGCATCACCCAGCGCGACACATCCACCGTCTGGCGCGACGTGAATGGCGATGGCACCGCGCACCGCACCTCCTGGGCGGCCGCCGGAGATGGCGTGCTGGTCTATGACTGCACCGGCACCGGCGATGTCGATGCGCCCGAGGCCTACCAGTTCACGCTGTGGGATCCCACCGCCGACAGCGACATGGAAGCCCTCGCCAATGTGTTCGACACCAATGGGAACGGCGCGCTCGATGCCGGCGACGCCCAATGGTCGAGCTTCAAGGTGCTCGTCACCAACGCCGACGGCACCACCACGCTGAAGACCCTGGCCGCGCTCGGCATCACCGCCATCGACCTTGAGCCCGACAACACCATGGCGGTGCTGCCCGACGGCACGCAGGTGCTCGGCTCCACCACCTTCACCCGCGCCAACGGCACCACCGGCACCGCCGCCGACGTGGTGCTGACCGCCGACGCCGACGGCTATCTCGTCCAGAGCACCACCACGGCCAATGGCGACGGCACCACCTCGATCCGCGTGAAGGCCTACGACACCGACGGAAGCTTCGTCAAAGAGACCCTCACCACCACCAGCGCCGATGGGCACACCCGGGTGAGGCATTCCCGGGCGCCGTCGTCGACGTCGGTGAGGATGCGGAAGTCATCGGTGAACTGGCCCGACACGAAGTCGAGCGACCAGCGGGCGGCGGAGGCCGAGCGTGGCCTGAAACGCCTCTACGAGGCCATAGAAGCGGGCGATCGACCTGAACATCCGGCGTTGAAGGAGCGCGTCGTCGCCCTCCGGGCGCTACGCGACCAAGCGCAAGTCGATTTCGAGCGAGCACAAGCCTCGCTCGAAAGCTCCGGCAGCATGGCGCTGACGCCGGCTGTTTTACCAAAGTTCGCCACCACCGCTCGGCGTCGGCTCAGACAGGAGGGCGGCGGCCACCGGCGGGATCATCTGCGCGCTTTTGCCCCGCGCGTCGAAGTCGGAGAACGCCATGTTCGCGTCATAACATCGCAGGCCGAACTGCTGCGCGCCCTTACTTCGGCCTCTCGCGGGAAGTCGGCATACCCAGAGACGGTCTGAAGTGGCGGGCCGAAGCCGATGAAGCCGAGAACTACGTCTACGCTATAGCCCTCCAAAATGACGCCTAAAAATCGGCCGGGCCCGCTGAAATCACAGCGGGTTCCGACCGCTTCCTCTTCATTCGTGGATTTGGGCGGACCCCACGCTAAAGCGCCGAAGCTTTGTCACCGGCGGCCCTCCGAATCCTTGCGGCGCAATGTGGAAGCGCGTTCGCCTCCAGGCCGGCGCGGGTGTCGCCGCGTGGTGCGGCACCCAACATTTGGTGCAGATGCGTGCCTCGCACTGCTGGCGACGTGCCGTCATCCAGTGCTGCGTCAATGGCGCGAATTGTGCGCTTTCTGACCGACCCCCGTCACCTAGGAGTCGATCTGGATTGCACATATTATGAAAATATTTCGAGAATATGTTGACTGTACCCGCAGCCTACGACACATATATCGCATGAGAGCAACATATTCAGGCGATTCACGCATGACGGCTGACGAGAACAAGCGCGCAAAGTTTCGCGAGCTGGCCGAAAAGCGGACCAACAAGGCGCTTGAGGCGGTTCGGCTCATTGGCAACCTCTCGAACCGTCAAACCTATGTCTATGAGGAAGCGGAAGTCCGGAAGATCGTGAAGGCGCTGCGGGACGCGGTGTCGGAGGTCGAGGCGCGCTTCAGCACGTCCACAGGCCGAGGGGGCGGCGAGTTCAAGCTTTAAGGCGGGGGGCCGTTGTGAGCCACATCAAGCAAATTACGCCGATCACGATCCGCGACATTGACTTCACAGTCACGCGCCAAATCGAACAGTGCCCAAAGACGATGATGTTGCGGGAGCTGGTGATGAACGCCGTAGAGGCCGCCGCGAAAGCGCCTGCCGGTCGGCGTATCGTGGAGATCAAAGGCAAGTCTGTTGCAGAGTGTGGCGAAACCCGAAAGCTGGCGATCTGGAACACAGGCCCAGGCTTGAGCAGCACTGAGCTTGACCACATCTGCGATCTTGCCGCTTCGCTCGGCAAAGACATGGCGATGGAGGGCAACTTCGGCATGGGCGCGAAGGTGGCTTCTCTTCCGTCGAACACCCTTGGGATGCGCTACCGCTCCTGTCGTGATGGTGTGGTTAGTCAAGTAATCCTAGGAAAGCGCGAAGGTATCTACGGAAAGATATGGATTCCGGTCGAGGACTCCTTTGAGGAGGTGGTCGACGTTACCGAACAAGTTCGCGACGAGGGTGAGTACCAGCTAGGTGAAGATTGGACGGAGGTTGTCCTGTTCGGCAACCGCCCGGATCAGGACACTGTAGCTGACCCCTACGATGGCGACCCGAAGCAGGATCGGCAGTGGATTACGACATATCTATACCATCGGTTTTACAGTCTTCCGGCCGGCGTAGAGGTATATTTGCACGAAGGCACCCATCCGCGCGATGGTCGGCGGCAGTTCAAGCCGATCCCGGAGCGTGCCGATGCGTTCGGCCGCGTTGAAGCAGTTGAGGTCGGCGAGGGAGTTCGTCTTCATTATCTCTATGACCCTGCATATCAAGACGGGGGTCACAACAAGTCGATATCGGGGTCGCTGACATCCTCGGTGAGCACCGCCGCCATTGTATTCCGGGGTGAGATGTACGACGTGCGGAAGGGTCGGAAGTGGGCTGCCGATGCGCCCGCGTTCGGCATCCCATTCGGCGCCCGCCATATTTCCATCCATGTCGAACTGCCTGACAGCTTCCCTGTTCGGCATGAGCCGTATCGCCGCTTCGTGCAACTTATTGGCAGCGACCAGCGCCAAGTCATGGTCGAGGACTTCGCCGAGCTTGTATTCCGCAATCGGCCAGAATGGCTCATTGAAATAGTCAACTCGCTCGCGCCGAAGTCGTCCGCCTCGACCGATGACCTCCGAAAGGAGCTACAAGACCTGCTGAACGAGTTGCGGGTCAAGACCAAGAGCCCACGCGAGATGGAGGATGGCCTACATTTTGTCGATGAAGGCGGCGCAAGGGGCGCTCGACCAGAGCATAAGGAAGGCACGGCGGGCGACAGCAACAAAACACCAACCAGTCCGACCGACCTTATTTTCAATCCTGCTGGGGCGAAGCGAGCCAATATCTCCAAGAATTTGGAGCAAGCCCCCGAGATTATACCGTTGAGGGACGAAGATGACGTTGCTGAAAAGGGAATCACCGGCAAATCCGCCCGCTATGTTCGGGAAACGAACCAACTGTTTGTGAATCTCACTTACTCGGCTGTCAGCGCGGCACAGGATCACCTTGGACTGCGCTACGCGACCTATGAAGACCCAGAGATCGTTCGCGAGTTGGCACGACAATGGTCGGAGCGTCTGGTGATGGGCCGCGTGGGCTACGCCGTTGTCTATGCCCAGGCGAAGCAACTCATTCGTGAGTGGACCTCCGACGACGTGAAGAAGGCGCTTGAACCGGAAAGCCTAAGCTTGGCTGCCGATGGGTGGCGCGATGCAGTTAGCACCGCCTATCGCAGTATAAGTCGTCGCCTTGGAGCTGCAAAGGTTCAGGATGAGGCTGATGACGACGTGGAATCTGCGTTGGCATAGGGCATCTTTGCCAACGTAGCGAACGGCAGGGACGACGAATACTAAGAGTGCGTCTCACCTAAGCACAGCGGTTAGATTGAGGCAAAGGGGGGATGGAAGATGAAACTCAAGGAATACACCGTCCGCGAATTTCGTAGCATCTGGGATTCCGGCCCGATCAAGGTGGACGGGCAAACCACTTGCCTTGTTGGCAAGAACGAAGCCGGGAAAACAACGCTTCTCACGGCGCTCTACCGCACGAACCCGATCATTCCCGCAGATGCGGCGTTCAATGAAACCTATGATTACCCCAAGCGCGAAGTCGAGGATTACCGCTTTGCGGTTGAGAACGGGGACCGCGACGAAGCGGTTGTCGTTGAGTGCTTGTATGAACTCGACGCGGACGATACCGAGACCGTCACATCCGTCTTCGGACCCAAGGTGCTCAAGGGGAAAACCTTCACCCGCAAGACTTACTATGGGAAGACGAACAGCAAGTTCTGGCTGGTGACGGATGAAGTCGCCGCGCGCAAGTACCTTGCCGACAATCCCGCGCTACCCGACCACCTCAAGATCGCGCTTACTGGGGCTGCGGATTGGGATGCGTTCGCCGCAGCATTGGACGCAGCGGAAGCCACCGAAGCCGTCAAGGCGCTCAACGGGCTGGTAGCGAAGGTCCGCGAGAAGGGCCTTGGCTCCTACATCTTCAATTCGCTGATTTGGCCGCGTGCGCCGAAGTTTCTCTACTTCGACGAATACTACCAGATGGAGGGGCAAGCCAATCTCAACGCCCTGATTGCCCGCGAGGACGCCAAAACCCTTGAGGATTCCGATTATCCGCTGCTTGGGCTAATCAATCTGGCGCGCCTCGATCACAGGAAGCTTGTCGAAACGAAAAACACGACCGAACTGAAAAACAAGCTTGAAGGGGCCGGAAACCACCTGACCAACCGGATCGTCAAGTACTGGTCCCAGAACCGCCATATCCAGATGCGGTTCGATGTGCGCGACGCCAAGCCCGAAGACCCGGAAGGTATGCGGCAGGGCATCAACGTCTGGGGCGAAGTGTATGACACCGTGCATTGGGCGCACACACCGCTACGCACACGTTCGCGCGGCTTCGTTTGGTTCTTCTCGTTCCTTGCTTGGTACGAGGATATTAAGCGCCAGAAGCAGAACGTCATCCTATTGCTCGACGAGCCGGGTCTTTCGCTGCACGGGCGCGCGCAGGCCGACCTTCTCAAATACTTCGAGGCGGAGTTGTCCGCCCACCAATTGATCTACACCACTCATTCGCCCTTCATGATCGACCCCGCGAAATTCGAGCGGGTGCGGATCGTGCAAGATTTGGGAATCGACGCGAAGGAGCCGCTGTCCAAGGATCAGGACGGCACGAAGGTTCTCACCAACGTGTTCGATGCGACCGACGACAGCCTGTTTCCCTTGCAGGGTGCGCTCGGTTACGAAATCCAGCAGACGCTCTTCGTCGGCCCCAACTCGCTTGTGGTGGAAGGCCCCGCCGACATGCTGTTCCTGCGGGCCATATCTGCGCAGCTTGAGCGCGAAGGCCGCACGGGCCTTTCCGAAGATTGGGTGATTACGCCCACGGGCGGCAGCGGGAAGGTTCCGGCTTTCGTTTCGCTGCTCGCCCCGCAGAAAGGCATGAATGTCGCCACGCTGCTCGATATTCAGAACAGCGACCGCGCCCTGATTGAAGACCTCTACAAGAAGAAGCTGCTCAAGAAGAAGCAGGTCGCCACCTACGCGGACTTCGCCGGGACGAACGAGGCGGACGTGGAGGATATGTTCGAGCGCGACTTCTATGTGAGCCTTGTCAACGCCGAGTTTGCAAAGGAACTGAAAGCGCCGATTCCGGCTTCCGCACTCAACGCCAAGGAGCCGCGCACGCTTCGCGCCATCGAAGCCTATCTCCAAGCTAATCCGTTCAAATCCGGCGCGTTCGGCCACTACCGCCCAGCCCGCCATTTCTCGGAAAACGCGGTTACGCTCTGGCCAAAGGTTTCGGATGCCACCAAGGACCGCTTCGAGGCCGCGTTCAAGCATCTCAATGCGCTGCTGAAATAGGCGAACGGCGATCATTTGCCCGAACGATTTGGAGACGGCCCAACCGGAGGCTTGTGACGCAGACCAAAAAACGAGGGCTATCGGAATGCACATTGTCCGTCTCAAAATCTCCGGCTTCCGGGGTGTTCGTTCGGCGGACATTACGCTGGGCCGCCATGCCGTGCTGGTCGGGCCTAACAATAGCGGCAAGACCACCATCATCGAGGCGCTAGCCTTGCTGTTTGGGCGTGACCGACTGGTGCGCCGCCTCACTGAGCATGATTTTCACGGCAGCGCACCCGACGAGCAGGCCCGCATCCTCTGCATCGCCACCGTGACGGGCTTCACGCCGAACGACCCGCAGCACCATTCCTCTTGGTTCAGCCCGGAACGAGGCGTTGAGAAATGGTACGACCCGAACGCCAAGACCTTGAGCGCCGCGCCGGACGCGCAGCATACCGACCTGGCCGTGCAGATTGGCTTCGCCGCGCGGTTCGACTTGGACGAGCTCGAAGCCGAGACGATCCGCTTCTTTGTGGACGATGAGGCCACGCTGGGCGATCCGTTCGCGGAAGACGCGCACTTGCGCACCATCCACACGAAGATTCTCCAAGAGTTGGGCTTCTTTCTGGTCCCGGCCTCGCGCACTTGGGATAAGTGGATTTCCTTTTCGTCCGAGTTGTTCCGCCGCGTGGTGGCGACGCGCGGGGACATGCCCGTGCAGGCCGTCCGGGCCGAACGCGCGCGTCTCTGGACTCCGCCCGAAGGGACGCGGCTTGAGGACCAGCCGGGACTCTCCGAGATCGTTGGCGCGGCCAATGACGAGTTGCGCTCGCTCATGGCGAGTGCGCCCAGACTCCAATTGCGTCTGACTTCGACCGACAGCGACTCCGTTCTGGAAAGCGTTGTCCCGCACTTTGCGCACGGCACGGGGCCAACCCTTCCCTCGCAGCGGCAGGGTACAGGGCTTGTCTCGTTGCAAAGCCTTCTCTTGCTCATGCAGTTCGGCAAGGCGCGCGCGGAAACGGGCCAGTCATTTGTTCTGGCCGTCGAGGAACCCGAGCTTCATATCCAGCCTTCGCAGCAGAAGCGGCTGGTCAACCGCCTCAATGCGCTCTGTAACCAGACAATCGTGACCACCCATTCGCCCATCGTGGCCGCGATGTTTCCCGCCCCCGACACGCTCTTTATCGAAACGCGCGGGGGAATCCTGAACGCCAAGCCGCTCATGGACCCGTTGCCTGCGCAGCCAACCAATCACCAGCAACACTTGCTCTTTGCATGGCGGCAGAAGCTCGTGGCCGCGCTCATGCACGAATGCATCCTGATCCCCGAAGGGGTTTCGGACGTGGCATGGCTTGAGGCGCTGCAAACCGCCCTTGAACTGCATCAAGGCTGGCAGGACGCCGGAGACGGCGCGCCGCTTCTCTCCACCTTCGTAGGCGTCGTGCCGACCATCGACGCAAAAATTGCCGACACGTTCGCGCTTGTTCGGGCCGTTCACGCGCGGCCTTGCATCCTCGTGGACGGCGACAATGAGGGACGCGGCTACTTCGATGCAGTGAGAACCAGCAACCCGCCGCCGCGCGCGGTCGTGTTCTGGCCGCAGGGCTGGGCGATGGAGCATGTGGTTTCATGGATTGCGGGCGCGGACGATGCCGCAATGCTGGCCGCGCTTGGAACGGCACTCGGAACGCCGTTTGCCGACTTGCAGGCGCTCACCACCTATTTGCTTACCCGGAAGTCTTATGCACCGACCCATGAGAGCGCCGCCATCATCCTTATGGGGAATGCGGCTTGCCGGGGACGCGCCGCGCAGGTGCTCAACGCTTTGTGCGAAGTGTTGCGCGATCCTGCAAACGCCAACACGCCGCTCTTTACGCGCATCGCGGCAGATTCGACCGCCGACATGCACGTCTTCCGGTTTGTGCCTGCATGACGTTCGATTTCTTCGAGGGCGCGGCAGGGACAGGAAAGACCCACAATCTCGTGGGCCGCGCGGGAGAGATCGTTCAGGACGGGGTGCTTGGTGAAGGCCACAAGCTCTTGGCGCTCACCTTTATGAACGGCGCGCGCCGCCGTCTGGATGCGCGTCTTGGCGAGAACCCGGCCTTCCGCCGGCGCTTCGATTGCCAAACCTTCGATGTGTTCGCCCGAACACTGGCGGCGCGGCGCAGGAGCCTTATTACGCAAGCGATACAGGCGCAGGCCGATACGTTGAGCGAATTTGACGGACCATGTGCGCTGGCGGCGGGCCTTCTGGACAACGATGCCGTCCGCCAATGGGTGGCGCGAAGTTTCCCGCTCGTTCTGGTCGATGAAGCGCAAGACCTTGATGAACACCGCTTGCGCATCCTGCAAGGGCTTTCGCCCTCTTGCCGGATCGTGGCAGCGGCGGACGCCTTCCAGTGCCTTCACAACGGGCGCGATACCGCGCCCCTCATGGGCTGGCTTGAAGGCGCGGGACAAACCCACCGTCTCACGCAGGTTCGGCGCACCACGCAGCAGGGCTTGCTGGCTGCCGCGCTCGCCGTGCGCGAAGGCCGCGATATGAAGGCGGTTCTGGCAGCTAACACCTTCAACAACCGAACATCATGGAACGGTGCAGGCTTCCGCCTTCAAGACGCAGCGGCAACGCAGGCGAACACAGGGCTTCTCGCATGGGCAATTGCCAATGATATTGCGCAGCGCCACGGCCCGGTGGTCATTCTCACGCCGGATGGAAGCAACGCAATTATCCGCGCGGCGCTTACTACCGTTCAGACAAG
This sequence comes from Xanthobacter sp. NM-25, assembly GCF_022138605.1. GTDB lineage: Bacteria > Pseudomonadota > Alphaproteobacteria > Rhizobiales > Xanthobacteraceae > Xanthobacter. The sequence continues at coordinate 115,555 of NZ_JACBFS010000006.1, read as the reverse complement.
ACAGTGGACGCGCAACAATGGTGCGACCTTCGGGCCGTATCCGCACACATGGGATAGACATGACAACGAAGAAGCGAACGCCTTGCTGGCCGATATCGCCTTGCCGGAAACGGCGTCCTGCGCCGATCTTCGCGCGCTTCTCACGCCTTTGGCCGGACATGCGCCAATCGCGCAAGCCATCAATCGCATGGACCGTTTGCGCCGCGCACATGGGCAAGCGGCTTTCACCGCCGCGCAAGTCGCCGAGTTTGTGCGGGAGTCAGTGCGCAACCGTTCTCGTCTGGGCTTCCGGCAGCAACGTGGTCATCTTGTGATGACAATCCAGCGTGCCAAGAACCGCGAGTTTCCTAACGTCATCGTGCTTTGGCCGCATACCGCCACAGGCGGCGCGGAACATCTGCGCAGGCTGCTATACAACGGCATCACGCGCGCGCAGAACCATTGCACAGTTATCGTGCTGGGCCAGAACCGGATAAACGCGCCGCCGTTCGCGCCATAGCGTGTGATTGGCGGTTGTAACGAACGGCAATCCGCGCAGACCGTGAAGGAGCAGAACCATGGTAGCCGTGATGTTGATGAGCGTGGCGCTAGTCGCCGTCCTTTGAGTCGTGGCCTATGAGCTCGCAGTCTATGCTCTGCCCTTCATGCTGGGGATTGACTGCTGCGCAATTCGCCTATCAGACCGGCTCCGGCGTGATAGGTGCCGGGCTGGTCGGCTTTGGTTCTGCTGGCGTGGCGTTTGGCATCCCCGCTCTGCTGTTCGAGACGTTGCGCACTCCCATCCTGCGCTTGATCGTGACGCTGATCTTTGCCGCACCTGCCGCCGTCGCGGGGTATGCGCTGGTTTACGGCATCACCAAGGAGGCGGTGCCATCTGAAATCTGGCGGCAAATCTTCGGTCTGGTCGGGGGCGGTTTCGTTGGCGTGTCGGCGTTGATGCGACTGGCTGCACCATTGCCCAACAGTTCCGCGCTCGCTCGCTGATATGAAAGACGGACCCGGCGCAAGAGCGCCGGGGCATTTTTCATAGCGGTCCTCCGGCTCTCTACAGCGCAATGTGGAAGCGCGTTCGCCTCCGGGCCGGCGCGGCTGCCGCCGCGTTACCCTCGATAGGTCTGCTAAGGGCGTTGCCCTCGCGCCAGCAAGGTAAGTGGAACCGTCCCGGGGCGGTATCCCCAGCCTTCCGCGCCCAAGGGGCTTGTGCAGGCCGGGTGATCCCCCTCCACCCCGGCCGCCCTTGCTGTTTGCTACCCCAGTCTCGGCGACGGCCAGAAGGTCAGGCGCGGCGTTCCGCTTCGCTGACCTTCAGACCCGAGGATCAGAGACATGACCAACGTATCCGACAGCAATCCCCGCATCTATATCGCCTGCCTTGCCGCTTACAATAACGGCTATCTGCACGGTGTTTGGATCGACGCGGATCAGGACGCCGACGCGATCAGGGACGAGATAGCGGCGATGCTCGCGCGTTCCCCCATCGAGAACGCGGAGGAATACGCCATCCATGACTATGAGGGTTTCGAGGGCGTCACCATCAGCGAATATGCCGGCATCGACAACGTGGCGCGGATGGGCGCTTTCATCGCAGAGCACGGCGCACTAGGCGCGGGCCTGCTGGAGCAATTCGGTGGCGACATGGACCAAGCCGAAACCACCTTGCAGGACTGCTATCATGGTCAGTTCGCCAGCCTCGCCGACTACATGGAGGAGCTGACCACCGAGAGCGTCACGATCCCCGAGGCCCTGCGCTACTATGTCGATTGGGACGCGATGGCACGCGATGCCGAGATGAATGGCGAGTTCTTCACGGTGGAAACTGCACGCGACGAGGTGCATCTGTTTTCGAGTAGGTAGTAAGTGGTTTCGCCTGCATATCCGGGCGAAGACACTGTTCAACGATCAGAATTTCTGAAGTCTAGAATACCATTAAAAACATCGTTAATAAAAACATAATATAACTGTTCTCCTAGGGCGGACAACGTGTCAGATAATCCCATCTTTTTCTAAAATTGACTGTCTTGGAAGCTCTCACTCCGGGCGCGGTTTGCGCTCTTGAGTAGAGAGGGTGCGTCATGCTTACTATCGATTGGCGTTTGCCTGTGGCCTATCGGCACGCAAAGCATATCCCGGTCGCCGGTTTCGCTTGGGAATATCTGCGCCGAAATGACGATTACCGTCAGGACTACCACGCCATCGCATTGAACCAACAACTGCCCGGCCGCGAGCTTGAAGTGTTTGCGGATCGCTGGGGGTTGCGATTTCCCATGCGATCCCGACGCGCCGCATGATGGGCAAGCGCCGATCTGGAGTCCGAACCTTCTACCGCAAGCGGTGATGCTGTCCCCGGTTGAGCGCAATGACAGTGACACTGAACCGATATTGACGCTGGCACATCTTGACGGCCTCGACCTACGCCGCGCTTCCGATGGCTGGCATGGCATCTGGCAGGTGGATGGCGTCGCACATCAATTTTGGCTACCCGAGGCGATGCCGGACGCGGCGGCCTTCTACGCCGCCATCCTACCGATGGATTCCTTTCTGGAGCTGCGCGCCCACGCCGCCCGCCGTGTTTGGCGGTCCCTCAACGGCCGCGCACCTGGTCCCGATTTCCGAGCCGTTCCCGCCCAACTCCGGCAATGGCATATCCTATCCCTGCGCGCGCTCGACGCCCGGCTTCGCGGTGAGAGCTATCGCACCATCGCCGAAGTCCTGCTTGGCTTTCGTGGCTCCAAGGAGGATTTTGAGAGCGACCCGCGCAAGAACAAGGCCCGCCGGCTGGTCGCACACGGCATCAAGATGATGCGCGGCGGCTATCGCTTGCTACTTCGCTATCCAATCAAGCCCAACAAGCGTTGATGGTCGGCCCAGCGGCATCTGTTTACATTACGCCGCAATGCTGGGCATCACCGAGCCATCAGCGCGAACACGCCCCAGCCGAGGTATTCGCGCGTGTAGGCAGTATAGCGTTTGGGTTCGGACGTCAGCCGGGCTCGAACGTCTTTCGCGAAGTCGTCCTCGGGATTTGCTTCCAGCCATCGACGCATGGTTAGCCACTTGGCCGCCTCATACCTGTCCCAGCCATCCTGATTTGCCAGAACCATTTCCACAACGTCATAGTCCAAGCCATCAAAAGACGCGACAAGCTCGGGAAGCGTCAGAAAATCGGTGATCGCACTGGCACCGCATCCCTTTGCAATTTCCTCCGTCGGCGGCAACCGCAGCCAATACGGCTCGCCAATGAGGATAATCCCTCCGGGGTGGAGGCTCTTGGCCAGAAGTTCAATGGTGCCGGCGACTCCCCCACCGATCCACGTAGCACCGACGCAGGCCGCCACTCCGGCCTTTTCGTCAGCAACATAGCCGGTAGCGTCATCGTGAATGAACTCCACCTGATCGGCGACCCCGAGTTCTGCGGCACGCAGTTTCGCTTGCTCGGTGAACAACTGGCTCATGTCGATACCTGTGCCGCTAATCCTATAGTCGCGTGCCCAAGTGCACAGCATCTCGCCCGAACCGCTACCGAGGTCCAGAACATGGGTTGCTGGTTCCAAACGCAACGCTGCGCCAAGAGTGGCGAACTTGTCGGCTGTAAACGGATTATGGATACGGTGTGCACTTTCGGTGATGTTAAAAATCCGAGGAATATCCAACTTAGAAAATCCTTTCTCATGACTAGGAAGATGGGGGTTGATGTTCTTAGCGGCTCTAAAATCCGCAACAGAAAGCCGGCTGGAAGCCAGCTTGCAGCCCGCTAATTTTCACGCCTTGTTTGCTGCTGCCTGTTCCAGAATCTTTCGATAGCCTTCACGCGAAAGCCATTGCGCGCGTTCGAGATGGCTTTGCCAGCAACGATAGGTCCGAAGTTCCTCGGCAGCCGGATCGCGGTGCAGCACGATCCGGGCGACTTCATTCCAGTCTGCGCCCTCGGCCTTCGCATCCAGCAACCGCAGATAGGTGACGTAATGCCGCTCGTCATACACGGTTATGATGTCGCCGGTCGGCGCTTCGTCATCCACATCGGGATCGAGTTCGACGTGAACCCGCATAGCCGTTCCCCACATCCAAGAGAGACTGTCTGCGGTGCGCCCCCGCAAACGATTCTCTCTGACTCTTGGTGATCGGGGAGTTCGAAACCGTCACGAAACGGCCCCATGGCCTTTAGCTCGGAAAGCCTGTTGTATACGCCACAGGCTCCCCGACCATAGGTCAAGGAGTTGGTGCAGTTCTGGCCAGCACCAGCCATTCGTGAGGGGTTTCGACGCCCCGGAGCAGCGCGTCTGCTCTACCCACGTTCTTAGCTGAACCGCGCGCGAATGTCTTTGCCTATTCGGCGCAACAGGCAACGAGCCGCTGAAATCCCTCACCTATCGGCGCGCAGCACCCCAAAGGGGGGTGCCGCCAGCGCATAGGCGCAAATGCGGCACGCTACGCGCCGCCGATCCCTCGCCATGGTTCGCCACAGTCCGCTGCCGCCCTCCGGCAGCCCAATCCCGACTGGAGGTGATCCATGCCAAACCCGCTTGCGGGCCTGCCGCCGCGCCTGTTGCGCACCAAGGAAGCCGCGCGATTCCTCGGCATATCCATCCGCACCCTTGAGAAACATCGCACCTACGGCACCGGCCCGACCTATCGCAAGGTCGGCGGTCGCGTCCTCTACACCGTCCGCGATCTGGAGGACTGGAGCGCGGCGGGTGAACGCAAATCCACCCGCGACAAGACCGCCGGCACGGTGTTTCCCGCGCGTCCACTCACGCCCGAAGAACGGGACGAGTGCTAGATGCTGCGCGAGGACGATCACGCCCCCGCGCCGCCGAGCGACGACAGCGAGCGCAGCCGCCTAGACCCCTTCGTGGTCGCAACGGGCGATGCGCCGCCGCGCGACCAGCGCGACTTGATGGAACGGCCGTTCTTCTCGCTGGCGAAGACCCCGCGCACCAAGCCGATTCTCTACAAGGCCGCCGACATAGAGGTGCAGGTGTTCGGGATACCCGAGCACGGCATGGCGACGATATGGGATGCCGATGTGCTCATATGGGCAGCCTCGCAGATCGTCGCGGCCGAGAACAACGGCCTCACGACTTCGCGCTTCGTCCGCTTCACGCCCTACCACCTGTTGCGCGCCATCGGACGCCCGACCGGCAATCACCAATACCGGCTTCTGAAAGCCGCGCTGGCGCGGCTGCAATCGACCGTCATCGCCACAACCATTCGCAACGGCCCGCATTGGCGTCGCCGGCAATTCTCATGGATCAACGAGTGGGAAGAAATGACGACGCGCGCCGGCCGCATCGAGGGCATGGAGTTCGTCCTGCCCGAATGGTTCTACAATAGCGTCATCGACCGCTCGCTGGTCCTGACCATCGACCCGGCCTATTTCCGGCTGACTGGCGGCATCGAGCGATGGCTTTACCGCGTCGCCCGAAAACACGCCGGGCACCAGCGCCACGGCTGGATTTTCGAGGTTGCGCACCTTCACCAGAAATCCGGCAGCCTCGCCCGGCCGTCCGACTTCGCGCTCGACCTGCGCCGGATCGCGGCCCGCCAGCAACTCCCCGGCTACCTGCTCCAGATCGAGCGGGAAAACGGCCGCGAGCTGCTGCGCATCCGCCCCGAAAACTTATCAGCAGGCACTGTTGATAACCCTGTTAATGCCATCGGCACATCAGGCGCACGGGGTATCGGCACATCAGGCGCAACACTATCGGCACATCAGGCGCACGAACCGCAGCTAACGCTTTGGCCTGAAACGCGGAATCCGACCGCTAACTTATCTAACAGAGAATCTAACTCTTTTTCTTTGACGCGCGCGCAGGCGAAGCGTGGTGCCGGTTCTGCCCGAAGGGGCGAGCCATGACGCCCGCCGTTGACGCAGCGCACGCGCGCAACTCCCACCAGCACATCGCCGGAGACGACCAATGACCCGTCGCGCCCATCGCAGCGCGCACGGCCGTCCGCTGCCGGACGGGCCTGCGCCCTTCACAACATTGGTCGAGCTGACCTTCGAGAAACGCAAGGTCGAGCATTGGATAAGGTTCGGCCGCAAGAGCTACGAACAGATCATCGACCGCCGCCGAAGCGTCGTCGGCTTCGCGCCCGGCAGCGTCTTCGCCTTCGTCCGATGGGCGAGCGGCAACCATGGCACTGTCGTTTCCCGCATCGACATTGTGCGGGCCATCGGCAGGGGCGAGCCGTTCCAGACATTGCCGTTCGTGCGCCCCGGCGGCGAAATCCTGTTGCGCCTCGACGGCTGGCCGAAGGTGCAGCGCGCGCTTGCCGCCATCGACGCCGTGGAATCGCTCGGCCTCGATCCGGCCGACGCCTCGCCGGAGCACTGGCGGCACGTCCACAACCGTTTGACCGCCAATCTGGAGCCACACGCCTACACCCCCGAGCGACATGCTGCGTGGCTTCATCGCCGAAGGATCGACCCATGACGCGCCGCCGCATCCTTACGGTGGCGGCGCTGTCAGTCATCGGCATCGTCGCCACCAGCGCCGTCGATTGGCCCGCAAAACTCATCTGGAACGCCACGGCCAGCGCGCCGGTCGGCTTCTACACGGTCGAGCCGGCCGACGCGCTCGACGTGCCCGAGCTGGTCGTCCTCATGCCGCCCGAACCGCTCGCCAGCTTCATGGTCGAGCGCGGCTATATCGCGCGAGGCGTCCCGCTCTTGAAGCGCGTGCTCGGCTTGCCGGGACAGCGGGTTTGCCGCTTGCGATCCACGATCACGGTGAATGGGATCGAGATGGGCGAGGCGCTGGAGCGCGACAGCCTCGGCCGCGATCTGCCCGTCTGGCAGGGCTGCCGCGTCGTCGGCGACAATCAGCTTTTCCTCATGAATTGGGAGGTCAGCGACAGCCTCGACGGCCGTTATTTCGGACCCATCCCCGCAGCTTCCGTCATCGGCCGAGCGGTCCCGCTCTGGACCGATGAGGAAGGCGTCGGCCGCTACGAGTGGCGCGCGCCGACACACTGAAACCATCCCCCGAAAGCCAATCACAGGAGATTTCCATGGCAGAGATAGGCACCTTCACCCGCACCGAAACCGGCTATGCCGGAGAGCTTCATTCGTTCGGCCTCCACGAAAAGCTGTTCATCGTCCCGGCCAAGCCGAGCGACGTGAAAAACGCGCCCGACTATCGCGTGCGCCTCGATAGCGAGGACGGCCCGGACGCCGGACCCGCATGGAAAGACTCCAGCGAAAATGCCGGCGAGTTCGTGTCGATGCGATTGGAGGGACCAATCTTCCCGTTCCCGATCCGGGCCAAACTGTTCCAGTCCAACGACGATCCTTCGGTCTGGACGCTGCGTTGGAAGCACCCCCGGAAAGTCGAGGACGAGGAATGATGGCCGCGCGCGTCCGGCCCGCTATCCGGTCCAAGATCGTCATCCCTTTGTTCGCGGAAAAGCCGTCTCATCCCTCCGTCCCGCTCGGCCACCAGCCTGCCGGCGCGCGCAGCGAAGGTCAGGGGCGGCCATCGGCCGGCGCTTGCGCCTCGCCCTTGACCGCAGCGAGCACGCTGGCAGGCTGGTGTCGAAGCGGAGACAGGGCTGCACGACATTTTGCCGTCCTGATATTGGCCGGCGCGCTTTCCGTCTGCGCCGGATCGGGCGTCGCTGTCGCGCAATCCGCGTCGGTCGAGCGCCCGGCCGCTACCCATCCTTATGCGGCCCACATCGCCGAGGCGTCGCAGCGTTTCGGCATCCCCGAGCACTGGATTCGCGCCGTGCTGCGCGCCGAGAGTACGGGCGATGTGCGCGCGGTCTCAATGGCCGGAGCAATGGGATTGATGCAGGTGATGCCCGACACATGGGCGGGCCTGCGCGTCCGCCATGGCCTCGGCCGCGATCCCTACGACCCACGCGACAACATCCTCGCCGGCACCGCCTACCTGCGCGAAATGTTCGACCGTTATGGCAATGTCGCGGCGATGCTGGCGGCCTACAATGCCGGTCCCGGCCGCTACGACGAGCACCGCGCGACGGGCCGACCGCTTCCCGCCGAGACGCGCGCCTATGTCGCCGCGCTCGCCCCGAACCTTGGCGGCGCGGCCCCATCGGATGCGCCGTTGCAACCACCGGCACCGCCGCCCGACTGGCGCGAGGCACCGCTGTTCGTTATGCGTCCGGCCGACACGCGGGCTGTCGCCGCGCCGCCGTCCGAGGTGCAATCAGGCGACGCTCGCGCTGCCGTCCCGGCGCGCGATCCCGCCCGTGCGGAGTCGCAGGACGGCAGCATTTTCGTGGCGAGCGCCAGCGACGAGGAAACGCCATGAGGGCGGCGTTCCTGCGCTCGGCAACGCTGGTTTCAGCATCCAGTCAGGCACGTTTTTGCCCGGCTGGATTCCCGGCAGGAGGGGCAGAAAAGGCAGAAAGGGCGGAGGGCAAGATTAAAGAAGACGGCACCATGTCGGGCCGCTTCTGGAAATTATTGTTGTCTGCACACTGGTTAGGTGGCCGGTTCCGGCACCATGGTTTTGAGGGGCCGCGTGCCGCGATTTTGCGCAAAGCCCTAGCTTGGCTGGGTTTCGAGCGGCACCATAGGCGCAGATGGGCCGTTTTCCGGCGGTTTGGGCTGGAGTCGCGCCCTTGAGCGCCGACGACGAAAACCGCTTCCGTCCGAAGCCCGGCCGCATCCGATCCGACACGCCGAAGGCCGGCAAGACCAAGAGCTTTTTCACGCAGGTCAGGAAGATCACCCGCCAGCATCAGGCAGCAGCCTCACGCGATCCTTCCATGCCGTCATCCGCGCGCCCGTCATCGCCGGGGCGGTCCCGCGCCATGGTTGCCAGCGGCAAGGGCGTGAAGCGCGGCCGGGGCGCGAGCTTCGTGCGCGCCCGGAACATATCCGGCAACTGGCATCATCGCCAGCAGGGCAGCCGCCGTGTGATCGTCAAGCAGCGCAGCGTTCGGGCCGCGTGGAAGGGCGGACGCGCCCGCGCGCATCTGCGCTATGTCCAGCGCGACGGCACGTCACGCGATGGCGAGCGGGGCCGGCTCTATTCTGCGACCGAGGACTGCGCCGATGGCGACGCCTTCCTTGATCGCGGCAAGGACGACCGCCACCAATTCAGGTTCATCGTCTCGCCCGAGGACGGCGCGGAGCTGTCGGACCTGACAGCCTACACCCGCGATTTCATGAAACAGGTGGAAGCGGACCTCGGCACGAAACTCGATTGGGTCGCCGTCAACCACTACAACACCGGCCATCCCCATGTGCATATCGTCGTCAACGGCCGCGACGATACCGGCGGGGATCTAGTCATCAATGGCGACTACCTTTCCGCCGGCCTGCGCGAGCGCGCCAGCGAGCTTGCAAGTCTGGAACTCGGTCCCGTGACGGAGATCGAGCAGACCCGCAAGCTGTCGGCCGAAATTGACCAAGACCGTTTCACCCGGATCGACCGCGCCATGGCTGAGGAAGCCGATGCCCGTTTCCTCGACCTGCGCCATGAACCGGCCGAACCGAAGCGGCAGTTTGAGCGGACGCTGCGCCTGCGTCGTCTTTCCAAACTAGAGAAGATGGGGCTGGCGACCGAGCACGCGCCCGGCGTTTGGGAATTGAGCAAGGACATGGAGCCGGCCCTGCGCGAGCTAGGTGAGCGCGGCGACATTATCCGCACCATGCAGAGGGCGCTCGGCCCGCAAGGCGGCGAACGCGATCCCATGAGCTTCCAAATCCATGATGGATCGCCCGAGACGCCCGTTGTCGGCCGCGTCGTGGACAAGCACCTGTCCGACGAGCTGGGGGAGAGCCTGACCGTTGTGGTGGACGGGATCGACGGCCGCACCCACCACATCGCCGGCATCGCGCCCGAGCGGCTGGAGGACGCCCGCATAGGCAGCACCATCGAGATCGGCCCGGCCGAGGCGACGGCCCGGCCGTCCGACCGCACCATCACGGCCATCGCCGAGGACGGCATCTATCGGCCGAGTCGCCATCTGGAGCAGGCGAAGTTCGAGGGTCGCGTTCCGGGCGGCGACTATGAGGGCTATGTCGATGCCCATGTGCGCCGGCTGGAGGCGCTGCGCCGGGCCGGGATCGTAGAACGCATCGACGCCGACCAATGGCGCATCCCCGATGATCTGGTCAGCCGAGCGGCCGACTACGATGCCGGCCGAGACCGGCAGGCCAGCGTTCGCGTCCTATCTCCCGTCAATCTGGACAGGCAGATCGGATCGGACGGCGCGACCTGGCTGGACCGGCGGCTGATCCATGGCGAGACGGCCGACCTTGCCCCGACCGGCTTCGGCCAGCAGGTGCGCGACGCCATGGACCAGCGGCGCGAGCATCATATCGAACAGGGCGATGCCACCCGAGCGCGGAACGGCCGCATTTTCTATCGGCGCAACCTTCTCGCCACCCTGCGCGAGCGCGAGGTTGCCCGCGTCGGCGCGGAGATGGTCGAGAGCAAGGGGCTGCCGTTCCGCGCTGCCACGGACGGCGAGAACGTGCGCGGCAAGTTCACCGGCACCGTGCAGCTATCGAGCGGCAAGTTCGCCGTGGTCGAGCAATCCCATGAATTTACCCTTGTCCCGTGGCGGCCTGTTATCGACCGCCAGCTCGGCCGTGAGGTTATGGGCGTCGTGCAGGGCGGATCGGTGTCGTGGCAGCTCGGCAAAACACGAGGTCTTGGTGTGTGAATCAAACCTGCCTCGGTTGTATCGCCATCAAATTCTCCGGCGTTGACGATAAGGCACGCCGATGACTATCCTTTCCCTACCTACGATGGAGAGGCTTGTGTTGGAGATTGTGGCACGTCGCTAGCCGTTCGCGCTGACAGTGAGCGGCTTCGTGCTTGTCGGTTTGGGTCCGTGATCGGATAAGCGATTGCGGAGCGGCAAGCTATTGCGACGCTTGCAAGGCTTCTCCAATGCACAATCCAGAAAATACGCGGCATATGCTGCACGCCTCGTTGCGGGGCGGACGCATCTATTCAGGCCAGTTCACCGCCTACCGAAACCGCCATTTTGCCATTCGATCCGCGCGATTGGCTTGGGCGCTAGTCGCCAACGTCATTTCAGGCAGTTCGACTTTTTCTTATCTGTCGGAGCACCGTCATGCGGCGCTCTAGGACAGATTCTCGCCAAGAATGGAAAACTTCCCTCGGGTTGCGAATACCCATGGTGTCACTAATTCAGACTCTCGCTGTTGCTGAGTTTTTGAACTTTCGCCATGCTGCGAAGGCGCTTGGCGTTAGCCCGTCGAGTATGAGCGCACGGGTGAAGATGCTTGAGGAAGACCTTGGTGTTCTCCTATTTGAGCGCCATGCGCGAGGCGTCCGTCTGACAGAGGCCGGACGCCATTTCGTCGAACGTGTGGCGGCCGGCGTGGACCAACTCGACCATGCGGTGAAGGCAGCCGGCCTAGCAGCGTCAGGGGAATGCGGTCGCCTCCGCATTGGCGTCCACGCTCTGATTCCTCACAGCTTCCTCGCGGAACTAATTGGGCGATACCGGGAGGACTATCCCGGTATCGAGGTCGAGATGACAGAGGGAACGGCGCGCGATGCAATTATGCAGCTTCGTGCCGACCGCCTCGATATCGCATTTGTGGCCGGCTCGCCGGAGCCTCCCGACTGCCATTCTCGACAGATATGGACTGAACCAATCATCGCAGCGTTGCCAGATCGGCATAGGCTAGCCTCACGGCCTGCTGTCACTTGGCCTGATCTAGCAGGCGAGACGTTCCTTGTTCGCGTCGGTGGCACAGGCCCGCAGATGCACGATCATGTTGTCCTACGTCTTGCCGGACGCTGGCCCGCATCGTCGATTCAACGCTTCGATGTTGAACGCGGCACGTTGCTATCGATGGTCGGACAAGGCTTTGGCATAACCATCGCTGGAGCGGCTACATCGTTGTTGCCAACTTCGGGCGTAGTCTTCCTCCCAATTGCGGACGAGCCAGAGACAATTCCTTTCTCGGCTGTATGGTCGCCGTTCAATCGGGGTGCGGCGCTGCGAAACCTGCTCAGTCTCGCAAACGAGATGGGGCGGTCGATCCGACCGGGGAAGATTCCTGATTCGTCTCGACCAGAGTAGAGAAGCAACAGTGTAGGAGGGCACGGGGCTACCCGTCCTATTTGCCGCCGCTAGTATCCGGTAGCCCTCCCGCATCCTCTTTCAGGTTGCCTGTCCCATAATTGCCTACTCTCTGATCGGCTCCGTCTCTTTTGCCGACTGGAGCCTGCATTGCGCGGAGGCCGAATCCTTTGGGGTCAGATCGCTGTCGTCTTCACCATCGTTCTGGTGATGACATGGGCGGCGACGCAATGGGTAGCGTTCCGCCTCGGCTTCCAGCCGCAGCTTGGAGCACCATGGTTCGAGCTGGCGGGCCTGCCGATCTATTACCCGCCGGCCTTCTTCTGGTGGTGGTTTTCGTTCGACGCCTACGCCCCCGCTATCTTCGTCGAGGGCGGCATCATCGCCGTGTCCGGCGGTTTCCTCGCCATCGCCGCCGCCATCTTGATGTCGATCATCCGGGCACGGGAGGCGCGAAACGTCGCCACCTACGGATCGGCGCGATGGGCCGAGGACAAGGAAATCCGCAGCGCCGGCTTGCTCGGCCCCGATGGCGTCCTGCTCGGCCGATACGACAGGGACTATCTGCGCCATGACGGTCCCGAGCATGTCCTATGCTTCGCCCCGACGCGCAGCGGCAAAGGCGTCGGGCTGGTGGTGCCGACGCTGCTGACATGGCCGGCATCCGCCATTGTCCACGACATCAAGGGCGAGAACTGGACGCTGACGGCGGGCTTTCGCGCGAAGCACGGCCGCGTGCTGCTGTTCGATCCGACTAACGCAAAGTCGTCGGCCTACAACCCGCTGCTGGAGGTCCGCCAAGGGGAATGGGAAGTCCGCGACGTGCAGAATATCGCGGATATTCTGGTCGATCCCGAAGGCAGTCTCGACAAGCGCAACCATTGGGAAAAGACCAGCCATAGCTTGCTGGTCGGCGCGATCCTGCATGTTCTCTATGCGGAGAAGGACAAGACCTTGGCGGGCGTCGCCAACTTCCTGTCCGATCCGCGCCGCCCTGTCGAGGCAACCTTGCGCGCGATGATGGACACACCGCATCTCGGCGAGGCAGGCGTTCATCCCGTCATCGCATCGTCCGCGCGCGAGCTGTTGAACAAATCCGAGAATGAACGGTCGGGCGTATTGAGCACCGCCATGTCGTTTCTCGGCCTCTACCGCGATCCCGTGGTGGCGCGGGTGACGGCGCGGTGCGACTGGCGCATTGCCGATCTGGTCGGCAGCCGCCAGCCCGTCACGCTCTATCTGGTTGTGCCGCCGTCCGACATAAACCGCACCAAGCCGCTCATCCGCTTGATCCTCAACCAGATCGGCAGGCGGTTGACCGAAGAACTGACTACCTCGGGCAAGCGCCATCGGCTGCTGTTGATGCTGGACGAGTTTCCGGCGCTCGGCCGGCTCGACTTCTTTGAATCGGCGCTCGCCTTCATGGCGGGATATGGAATCAAAGGCTTCCTGATCGCGCAGAGCCTTAACCAGATCGAGCGCGCCTATGGGCCGAACAATGCGATCCTCGACAACTGCCATGTGCGCGTCAGCTTCGCCACGAACGACGAGCGCACCGCCAAGAGGGTGAGTGACGCACTCGGCACCGCGACCGAGCTGCGCGATTCCACCAACTACGCCGGCCATCGCCTTGCGCCGTGGCTAGGGCATTTGATGGTTTCCCGGCAGGAAACGGCCCGACCGCTACTCACGCCGGGCGAAATCATGCAGCTTCCGCCAACGGACGAAATCGTGATGGTCGCGGGCACACCGCCGATCCGCGCGACCAAGGCCCGCTATTTCGAGGACGTGCGGTTTCAGGAACGCATCCTGACCCCGCCCGATCTGGTCGCCGCTCCGCTGGCGCCCAGCCCATCTGCCGATGATTGGTCCGGCCGTGTGGTTGCGGCGGAAAGCCGTTCCGCGACCGACGCCGCACACGGGGCCGAGGGCGATCCGGCCAATGCCGGCATCCGCCGCGAGCCGGAGCTGCCAAGCCAAGAGGAAATCGTCGCCCCGCCGCCGTCGCCCGAACAGGAGTTCGAGTTTGTGGACGACGAGCCGGACGTTGACGCCGCCAAGGCCCGCGCCATGCGCCAGCGTATGCGGATGGTGGCGCGGCAGGTGGCGCTGAACCCCGATGACGGAATCGACCTTTGAGGATACGCCCATGGCAACCAGAACCCGCCTGAATATCTATTTCGACCCCGCGCTCATTCCGCAGATCGAGGCGATGGCGCTGCGCCGCTCGGTGGCGCTGCGCCGCAATGTCTCGAAATCCGCCATCGTGGAGGCGGCGGTCATGTCCTACCTGTCCGGTGATGCCGACGACCAGCTTGAAGCCGCCATGTCTCGCCGCCTGGACAAGCTCGGCCGCCAGATCGACGCGCTCGACCTAGATCTCGCCGTCCTCGGCGAGACGGTCGCGCAGTTCATCCATTTCTGGATGACCATCACACCGCCGCTTACGGGAGCCGCACAATCCGCTGCCCGCGCCAAAGGCGCGGAGCGGTTCGAGGGCTTCATGCAAAATCTCGGCCGGCGTCTGGCGACGGGCGACAGGTTCCTCAAGGAGCTGTCGCGCGACGCCGAGGTTTTTGACCGTGATCCTGCCCAACCTGAAATTACCGATGCGAGCAAAACACAGCTTTAGCCCGCCATCATTAGGAATAGGCCGGGCTGCACCTGTTTGAAAACAGCCCGGCCTTTTTTATCGCTGTTGATCCAGACCGAATGCCGGATGATGGATCAGTTCGCCGCGAGGCTCATTGCCGTCGAATGGTAAGGCTTGGACGACCTCGGGTGGAACGCCAGCTACGCCCAATTCGGGGAAGGCCCGAAAGCCGAACCGGCTATAGTAGGAGGGATCACCCACCAGCGCTGCGCCCTTGCTCGTCGCCCGCAGTCGCTTGAGTGCTTCGGCCATCAGAGCCGTGCCGATACCCTGACGATGCCTTGTGGGCAGAACAGCAAGCGGGCCGATCAGACCCCAACCATCTTGCGACCCGATCCGTGCCGCAGAGCCGGCGAGATAACCAATCACTTTGCCTTCATCCTCGGCGACAAGCGAGAGGGTAAGTGCCCCCTCCGCTCTTAGCCTTTCAACGATGCCTGCCTCGGTTCCGGTGGATTGCGCAAGTATCTTTAGAGCTTCAGTGACGACGCGGCTAATTGCCGGTATGTCATCGATAGTTTCGTTACGGATCAACATGTAGCTTCCTTAGCGGTTGTCGAGTTGAGCGCGAACGGAGCGCCGGCCCCTATCCGAAATCCGATAGGGGCTGGACGCTTTGGATTCTATCAGGCGCTTGCGTCGGAGTTTGGCGAAGACCTCTGGCGTGCAATCAGTCAGCACATGACCGTCGCGCGTAAAGCAGAGGACTTCAATGATGCGGCCGTTGTCGGCACGTAGATGACGGATACAACCGCCCTGCGCCAGCACGTGTAGAACGCGCTGTTCGCTGCGTGAGATGTTCATGGATTAGGCCTGCGAAAAATACACCTATGCACCCTCGCAGCTCACGATGACACGCATCGTGGTGGGTAGGATGCAGCTAGATGCCTCGACCAGTCGAGACAATCAGCGGGTTTTCACAAGCTCCAACATCTACAATTCCATGCTTGGATGGACCGAACGGCCGCGATCTAAACCACGAACATCTGTATCGTCGACAGCAACTTCTCACGATTCGATTCATGCTTGGAGTGCCGCGCGAGCACGGAGCCGGGTTGCCATGGCCTCGACAAGCAAAGGCTAACCCATCCTATTTACCGCCGTTCGCCGCCGATCACCGCAAGCAGCTAGATACTTGTTGAACCGGCCGGATTTGGGCCTCTCTTAATCGACCCCGATCCGGGGATCGCCTGTCGCGTCCCCGCCAAGAACCGGGGCCGACATGACTGCCAACCACCATAAACCGGAAGCAATCGCACGCGGCGCGCGCATGTTGCGCACCGCGCTCGGGCCTTCCATCGCGCGGTTTCTGGAAGACCCGGCCGTGGTCGAGGTGATGTTGAACCCGGACGGGCGGTTGTGGATTGACCGCCTGTCCGAAGGGCTTTCCGACACGGGCGAGCGCCTGTCCGCCGCCGATGGCGAACGCATCGTGCGACTAGTCGCACATCATGTCGGCGCGGAAGTTCATGCCCGCAGCCCGCGCGTCTCGGCCGAGCTGCCAGAGTCTGGCGAAAGATTCGAGGGCCTGCTGCCGCCCGTGGTCGCCGCCCCGACCTTCGCTATTCGCAAACCCGCCGTCGCGGTGTTCACGCTCGACGACTATGTGGCGGCGGGCATCATGTCCGCCGATCAGGCCGCGACGTTACGCGAAGCCGTTTCCTACCGCGCCAACATCCTCGTGGCGGGCGGCACCAGCACCGGCAAGACCACGCTGACCAACGCTCTGCTCGCCGAAGTAGCGAAGACGGCGGATCGCGTCGTCATCATCGAGGACACGCGCGAGCTGCAATGCGCCGCGCCGAACCTTGTCGCCATGCGGACGAAAGACGGCGTTGCGACGCTTTCCGATCTGGTTCGTTCCTCGCTGCGCCTGCGCCCCGACCGCATCCCCATCGGCGAGGTGCGCGGATCGGAAGCCCTCGACCTGCTCAAAGCATGGGGCACAGGGCACCCCGGCGGGATAGGCACTATCCATGCAGGCACTGGTATCGGTGCGCTGCGCCGCCTTGAACAGCTCATCCAAGAGGCTGTCGTCACCGTCCCGCGCGCCCTGATCGCCGAGACAATCGACCTCGTTGCCGTCCTTTCCGGGCGCGGTTCCGCGCGCCGGCTGGCTGAACTCGCCCGCGTCGAAGGGCTGGGGCCGGACGGCGACTACCGCATCACCACCCCAATCCAAACCAGCACAGGAGAATCTTCATGATCCGCACGTTTTCGCGCGGCTATCGCCTCGCTGCGACCGCCGCATCCGCCCTTGCCATCAGCCTCATGTTCGCCCCGGCTGCCCATGCGTCCGGTTCGTCGATGCCATGGGAAGCGCCGCTCCAAAGCATCCTGCAATCCATCGAGGGGCCGGTCGCCAAGATCATCGCCGTCATCATCATCATCGTGACCGGCCTGACTTTGGCCTTCGGCGATACAGGCGGCGGCTTTCGCAAGTTGATCCAGATCGTGTTCGGCCTGTCGATTGCGTTCGCAGCGTCGAGCTTCTTCCTGTCGTTCTTCTCGTTCGGCGGCGGGGCGCTCATCTGATGGCGGGCAGCCTTGAACAACTCGACGCGGTGCCGGGATTTTCAATCCCGGTCCACCGGGCGCTGACCGAGCATATCCTGCTCGGCGGCGCACCGCGCGCCATCGCCATCATGAACGGAACGCTGGCCGGGGCCGTGGGCCTCGGCCTGCGCCTCTGGCTGGTCGGCATCGCCATTTGGGCTATCGGCCATTTTGCCGCCGTGTGGGCAGCAAAACGCGATCCCCTCTTTGTCGAGGTCGGGCGGCGGCATCTCCGCATCCCCGGCCATCTGGCGGTTTGAGGGAGGCGCGTCGATGATGAACCTTGCCGAATACCGCCGCACCGCCACCCGGCTCGCCGACTATCTGCCATGGGCCGCGCTAGTCGGCTCCGGCGTCGTGCTGAACAAGGACGGCTCATTCCAGCGCACCGCGAAGTTTCGCGGTCCCGATCTGGATTCCGCTGTCGCCGCCGAGCTGGTCGCCGTCGCCGGCCGCATCAACAACGCCGTGCGCCGTCTCGGCTCCGGCTGGAGCATCTTCGTCGAGGCGCAGCGCAGCGAGGCGGCGACCTATCCAGACAGCACCTTTCCTGATGCCGCATCGGCGCTGGTCGATGCCGAGCGCAAGGCCGGTTTCGAGGAAGCAGGCACGCATTTCGTGTCGGGCTATTTCCTGACCTTCCTCTGGTTGCCCCCGGCCGAGGAAGCCGCCCGCGCCGAAACATGGCTCTATGAGGGCCGGGAGAAAACCGGCGTGGACCCGTGGGAGCTGCTGCGCGGTTTCATCGACCGCACTGACCGCGTTCTGGCCTTGCTCGACGGCTTCATGCCCGAGTGCCGTTGGTTGGATGACGGCGCGACGCTGACCTATCTCCATTCCACCATCTCGACCAACCGCCATCGCGTGCGCGTGCCCGAGGTGCCGATGCACCTCGACGCGCTGCTCGCCGACCAGCCTTTGACCGGCGGTCTGGAGCCGCGCCTTGGCGACGCGCATCTGCGCGTGCTGACCATCGTGGGATTCCCCACCGCGACGACGCCGGGCCTGCTCGACGAGATGAACCGGCTGCCGTTCCCCTACAGGTGGAGCACCCGCGCGATCCTGCTCGACAAGACGGATGCGACCCGGCTGCTGACCCGCATCCGCCGCCAATGGTTCGCCAAGCGCAAGAGCGTCGCCGCGATCTTGAAAGAGGTCATGACGAACGAGGCGTCCGCGCTGGTGGACACCGACGCGGCGAACAAGGCGCTCGACGCGGACATGGCGTTGCAGGAGCTTGGGGCGGACGTGGCGGGCATGGCGTATGTCACCGCGACCATCACCGTATGGGACGCCGATCCCCGCATTGCCGACGAGAAGCTGCGCCTGGTCGAGAAGATCGTTCAGGGCCGCGACTTCACGGCCATGCCCGAGACGGTCAACGCGGTTGACGCATGGCTCGGCAGCCTGCCGGGCCACGCCTACGCGAATGTGCGGCAGCCGCCCATCAGCACTTTGAATCTCGCCCATATGGTGCCGTTGAGCGCCGTTTGGGCGGGGCCGGAACGGGACGAGCATTTCGGTGCGCCCCCTTTGCTCTTTGGAAAGACCGAAGGCTCAACGCCGTTCCGGCTAAGTCTCCATGTAGGCGACGTAGGCCACACCCTTGTCGTCGGCCCTACAGGGGCGGGCAAGAGCGTGCTGCTCGCCCTCATGGCCTTGCAGTTCCGACGCTACGCCGGAAGCCAGGTCTTCGCCTTTGATTTCGGCGGCAGCATCCGCGCCGCGTCGCTCGCCATGGGCGGCGACTGGCACGACCTTGGTGGCGGGCTGACAGAAGGGGCCGAGGCGTCGGTTTCGCTCCAGCCGCTCGCCCGCATCCACGACACCTATGAACGCGCATGGGCGGCGGACTGGATCGCCGCCATTCTTATGCGCGAGGGCGTCGCCATCACGCCGGAGGTCAAGGAATATCTTTGGACGGCGCTGACCTCGCTGGCGTCCGCGCCGGTCGAGGAACGCACGATCACCGGCCTTGCGGTGCTGCTGCAATCCAACGATCTGAAACAGGCGCTACGCCCGTTCTGCGTCGGCGGTGCCTATGGCCGGCTGCTCGACGCCGAAGACGAACACCTCGGCTCGGCGGACGTGCAGGCGTTCGAGATCGAGGGGCTTGTCGGGACCGACGCAGCCCCGGCCGTCCTGTCCTACCTGTTCCACCGCATCGGCGACCGGCTCGACGGCCGCCCCACGCTGCTCATCATCGACGAGGGTTGGCTTGCGCTGGACGACGAAGGGTTCGCCGGCCAACTCCGCGAATGGCTGAAAACGCTGCGCAAGAAAAACGCATCGGTCATCTTCGCCACGCAAAGCCTGTCCGACATCGACGGCAGCAACATCGCGCCGGCCATTATCGAGAGCTGCCCGACGCGGCTCCTGCTGCCGAACGAGCGGGCTATAGAACCGCAGATCACGGCCATCTATCGCCGCTTCGGACTCAATGACAGGCAGATCGAAATCCTCGCACGGGCCACGCCCAAGCGGGATTATTACTGCCAAAGCCGCAGGGGCAATCGCCTGTTCGAGCTTGGCCTGTCCGAAGTCGGCCTCGCGCTCTGCGCCGCATCCGCCAAATCCGACCAGACCCTCATTGCGCAGATCGTCGACGAACACGGCCGCGACGGCTTCCTCGCCGCATGGCTGCGCGAGCGTGGCGTCGATTGGGCGGCTGAGCTGATCCCGAACCTCACCAATCTTGCCGACCGGCCGGAATCCGCCGCGCCGGCCGTGCCGGATATCCACCCCACGCAGGAGATTCTTCCATGACCTATACCAAGATCGTCGGGGCCTCGGCCCTCGCGCTGGCGCTTGCCGTGCCCGCCGCGCTTTCGCCCATGCTGGCAAGCCCGGCACATGCGCAATGGATCGTCTATGACCCGACCAACTACGTGCAGAACGTGCTCACGGCCGCACGCACGCTGGAGCAGATCAACAACCAGATCACCAGCCTCCAGAACGAAGCGCAGATGCTCATCAATCAGGCCCGCAATCTTGCGAGCCTGCCATATTCCTCGCTCCAGCAGCTCCAGCAGAACGTCCAGCGCACGCAGCAGCTTCTCGGCCAAGCCCAGAACATCGCTTTCGAGGTCGGGCAGATCGACCAAGTGTTCCAGCAGCAATATGGCAATGTCTCGCTATCGGCGACCGACGCCCAGCTTGTCGCCGATGCGCGCGGCCGGTGGGAGAACACGGTCGGCGGCTTGCAGGACGCCATGCGCGTTCAGGCCGGCGCGGTCGGCAACATCGACAGCAACCGCGCCGAAATGTCCGCGCTGGTCGGCCAAAGTCAGGGTGCGACCGGGGCATTGCAAGCCACGCAGGCCGGCAACCAGCTTCTTGCGCTCCAGTCGCAGCAGCTTTCCGACCTGATTGCGGTCATTTCCGCGAACGGCCGCGCCGACGCGCTGACCGAGGCAGAGCGCGCGACTGCCGCCGAACAGGGCCGCATCCAGCGCGAGCGGTTCCTGACGCCCGGCACCGGCTACCAGCCGGGCAATGCGCAGATGTTCAACAACGGCAACAACTGACCGGGAGGCTCGCCATGGACGGCAAGATGCTGGTGCGGCTCGGGGCCGTGGTGTTCATCGCCATCGCCGTCACGGCGACCGCAATCGACATGGCGCGGAAGGACGAGCCTTCCGCGCCACCCCCAGCGCCGGCCCTCCAGCCCCCGGCCGATCCCCTGCGCGAAACCCTGCGCCGCTGCCAGCAGCTCGGCGAGGCGGCGGCAAGTGACGCCGGCTGCCTCGCCGCATGGGCTGAATCCCGCGACCGCTTCCTCGGCCGTGATCGCAGCGAGGCGCGCTGACCATGGGCAACACGGGCGTCATCGACAATTTCCTTGGGGTCTTCACCTCCTACATCGACAGCGGTTTCGGCCTGCTCGGCGGCGAGGTCGCCTTTATCGCCACGACGCTGATCGTCATCGACGTGACGCTTGCCGCGCTCTTTTGGGCATGGGGTGCGGATGACGACATCATCGCGCGGCTGGTGAAAAAGACCCTGTTCATCGGCGTCTTCGCCTACATCATTTCCAACTGGAACAACCTCGCGCGCATCGTCTTCGAGAGCTTCGCCGGCCTCGGCCTGATGGCATCGGGAACGAGCTTTTCCGTTGCCGACCTGATGCGGCCGGGTCGCGTGGCGCAAGCCGGCCTCGACGCTGGCCGCCCGCTGCTCGACTCCATTTCCGACCTGATGGGCTGGATCGCCTTCTTCGAGAACTTCATCCAGATCGCGTGCCTGCTGTTTGCATGGGCGCTGGTGGTGCTGGCCTTCTTCATCCTCGCCATCCAGCTTTTCGTCACCCTTATCGAGTTCAAGCTGACCACGCTCGCCGGCTTCGTGCTGATCCCCTTCGGCCTTTTCGGCAAGACCGCCTTCATGGCCGAGAAGGTCTTGGGCAACGTGGTGTCCTCCGGCATCAAGGTCTTGGTGCTCGCCGTCATCATCGGCATCGGCTCAACCTTGTTTTCGCAATTCACGGCCGGTTTCGGCGGGGCGACCCCGACCATCGACGACGCCATGGCGATTGTGCTCGCCGCGCTGTCGCTGCTCGGCCTCGGCATCTTCGGCCCCGGCATTGCCAACGGCATCGTCTCTGGCGGCCCGCAGCTCGGCGCGGGCGCAGCCGTGGGAACCGGGCTTGCCGTCGCAGGTGCAGGCGTTGCCGCTGGCGGCGGGGCCATGCTCGCCGCCAAGGGCGGTGCTGCCGCCCTGTCCGGTGGGGCCACGGCCGTCCGCGGCGGCGCGACGGCCGCGGGCGCGGCAACCGCAGCCTATAGCGTCGGCGCGCTCGGCCAGTCCGGCGCGGCCGGCGTCGCCTCCGGCCTTGGCGGTGTTGCCCGCGCCGCAGGATCGGCGGCCGTCTCTCCCTTGAAGCGCACCGTCTCGAAAGCCGCCGAATCCGTCAAATCCAGCTTTTCCGGTGGCGCACGCGCGGCCTTCGGTGTGACGGGCGGTTCATCCACCGCAGGCACGGTCGGCGGCGCTAGCGCCCATCCTGTCGCAGCAGCATCCGGCCCGGCCGGCAGCCCGCCCGCATGGGCGCAGCGGATGCGGCGCTCGCAGGCCATGAGCCACGGCGCGACCATGACCGCCCATGCCGTCCGCTCGGGCGACAGCCACGGCTCCGGTTCCTCCATCAACCTTTCCGAAAGTGACCGCTCATGAGCATCTTCAAACGACCAGCCACCCATTACGGCAAATCGCCGGAACCCGAGACGCCCTATCAGCGCGCCGCGCAAGTCTGGGACGAGCGTATCGGCTCGGCCCGCGTGCAGGCGAAAAACTGGCGCTACATGGCGTTCGGCTCGTTGATCCTGTCTGCCGGCTTCGCGTCCGCCCTTGTCTGGCAGTCCGCACGCGGGACCGTGGTGCCGTGGGTGGTGCAGGTGGACAATCTCGGTCAGGCGCAGACCGTCGCGCCCGCGAACGCCGACTATCGCCCGACCGATCCGCAGATCGCTTTCCATCTCGGCCGCTTCATCGAGCAGGTGCGCGCGATCCCGGCCGACGCGATCATTGTCCGCCAGAACTGGCTTCGCGCTTATGAGTGGACCACGGATCGCGGCGCGGCGGCATTGAACGACTACGCCCGCGCCAATGATCCCTTCGCCAAGGTCGGCCGCCAGCAGGTCGCCGTCGAGGTGTCGAGCGTCATCCGTGCGTCCCCCAACAGCTTCCGTGTGGCGTGGACCGAGCGCCATTTCGAGAACGGCCAGCTTTCCACCACAGAACGATGGACGGCCATCCTCACCATCGTCATCCAGTCGCCGCGCGACGCCGAGCGTCTGCGCGCCAATCCGCTTGGAATCTACGTCAATGCAATTTCGTGGTCGCGGGAGATGAGCCAATGAGGACGATCACCCGCACCCCGGCAATCGCGGCCGTGCTGCTTTCGGCGACCATGCTCGCAGGCTGCGCCACCAACCGGACGCCGCAATTCAGCTATGACGCCAGCGTGCCGCCGCTGCCGACCGTGCAGACGGCCGTCACCAACGAGACGCCCCGGCCTTTGCATGTGCCCCCGGCATGGACCGTGGCGCGCGGCGGAACCGTCGCCGGCACGCCGACCGGCCGTGTCGAAAACGCCAATGCAGCCGCCCGCGTCGAGCCGCGCCGGGAAGGCTACTACAACGCCATCCAGATTTATCCGTGGTCCGAAGGCGCTCTCTATCAGGTCTATGCCGCAGTCGGGCAGATCACCACCATTGCGCTGGAGCCGGGCGAGAGCCTGACAGGCGGGGGGCCGATCGCGGCCGGCGACACCGCCCGCTGGATCATCGGCGACACCGAGAGCGGCAGCGGCGCAAACCGCCGTGTCCATATCCTCGTGAAGCCGACGCGGCCGGACATTTCCACCAACCTTGTCGTTACCACCGACCGACGCACCTACATGATCGAGCTGCGCGCGCGGGAATCGCTCTACATGCCCGCCGTGGCATGGGCCTATCCGGCACCGCCTGCCGGCCAGCGCCAGACCGTCCCGGCCGCGCCAATCATCCCGCCCGAGGCTGCGCGGAACTATCGCTATGGCTTGCAGGTGCAGGGCGACAGCCCGCCATGGCGGCCGGTTTCCGTCTTCGATGATGGACGCCGCGTCTATGTCGTCTTCCCGGCCGGGATTGTGCAGGGCGAGATGCCGCCCATTTTCGTGCTCGGCACGAACGGCGAGCCGCAGATCGTCAATTCCCGCATCCACCAGAACGTCCTGATCGTGGACCGCCTGTTCGGCGCGGCCGAGCTGCGCCTTGGCAGCGGCAATCGCCAGCAGGTCGTCAGGATCGTCCGCACCAACCCGACGCAGGCGGCAGACGCGCAGCCTGCCAGCGTGACCGGAGGCTCCCCGTCATGACCGACAACACCATAGCCAATACTGCTCCGACCATGCGCCTGCGCGCCGAGCCGCCCCGCGTCACACGCCTGTCCCGCAAGATGCTGGCAGGCGTCGGAGCCGTCGCGCTTCTCGGGATAGGCGGCGCGCTGATCTACGCGCTACAGACCCGTGAAGGGGGACCGGGAGGCGAAGAACTCTATTCGACCGAGAACCGACCCACGGCGGACGGATTGTCCGGCCTGCCGCGCGACTATACCGGTCCGGTGCTTGGCCCTGCGCTACCCGGAGATTTGGGCCGTCCGATCCTCGACGCGCAGAACCGGGGCCAGCCGGTTGCGCCGCCCGTCATGGCGACGCCCGCCGTCGATCCAGCGGAAGAACGCCGACGCGCCGAGGAAGAAGCCGCGCGCTTGAGCAACGTGTTCTTCCAGTCCGGCCCGCGCACGGGAGCGCCGGCAGGAACGGCCATGCCCAGCCTTGCAGGGCTTGGCCTCGGCGGGCAGCCCGCGACACAGGATCGCCACGCGGCGTTTCTCAACGGGCCGGTGGACCGGCAGACCGTCGCCCCGGATCGCGTCGCGCCGCCGGCCTCGCCTTATATTCTTCAGGCCGGGGCCGTGATCCCCGCCGCGTTGATAACCGGCATCCGTTCCGATCTGCCCGGCCAGATCACCGCGCAGGTGACAGAGAACGTCTATGACAGCCCGACCGGCTCGCTGCTCCTGATTCCGCAGGGCACGCGGATCATCGGCCAATATGATGACGGCGTGACCTTCGGGCAGCGCCGCGTCCTGCTGGTGTGGAGCCGCCTGATCCTGCCGGGCGGCCGTTCCATCGTTCTGGAGCGCCTGCCGGGTGCGGACGCCAGCGGCTACGCCGGCCTTGAGGATGGCGTCGATTATCATTGGTGGGATCTGATGAAGGCCGCAGGGCTGTCCACGCTGCTTGCAGTCGGCACGGAGCTGGCGACCAGCGACGAAGACCGGCTTATCCGGGCCATCCGCGACGGGGCGCAGGATACCGTCAATCAGGCGGGCCAGCAGATCGTGCAACGCCAGTTGCAGGTTGCGCCAACGCTGACCATCCGGCCCGGCTTCCCGGTCAGGATCATTGTCACCCGCGATCTTGTGTTCGAGCCGACAGGAGGTTGACCATGACCAAGCTCAAACTCGGCCCGCTACCCGACGACAAGCCCGTGAAGATCACCGTGGAACTTCCCGCGCCGCTCCACCGCGATCTGGCCGCCTACGCCGAGGTGTTGGCTCGCGAGACGGGCCAGCCCGCCGCCGATCCTGTCAGGCTCATCGTGCCGATGCTTGAACGCTTCATCGCCACGGATCGCGGTTTCGCCAAGGCACGACGCGCCGCAAGCTAAGTCCCAACCCGCAGGGGTGCCGCCAGCGCATAGACGCAAATGCGGCACGCTACAGCCCGCCGACTGCCCTCCATGGTTCGCCAAATTCCGGGGCCTTGAGCGCCCCGGAATCCACACCGAGCCAAGGAGGATTCCATGTGCGCAGAGCGCCGTCGCGCCCGCAAAGGGCGACCGCGACAGCCGGTCCCCGAGACACTTCCCAACGACCTTTTCGACTATGCCGACGAACCTACGCCGGACGGCCGGGAGCGCCGCAGGTCGCCGCTTCGCATCGTCGATGTGGAGTCGTTGCCTGTCTTCGACAACTGGCCCGAGAAGGTGCCGATCACAGAGGAAGAACTGCAAATCTTCGAGCGGTATTTCGGCGATGTGCTCGACCGGCTGTTCGGCCCAATCGACGATCCCGACAATCAGGACTTGCAGACATTAACAACAGATGGTAACAGCAAGCCATGAGCGAGGATCGTGACCCGAGCCTCGACACGCTTCTGGACCTCGACGGGCAGGTGCTCGTTGTCGATCCCGAGGGCGGCCATTGGGTGAAGTTTGTTGTCACCCGCGTTCCGGCATCGCCTTCGAGGCCGCACGGCCTCGATTACTCGCTCACGCTTCACGGGCCTTCGGGCGAGCGGCTGGTCGGCTTCGATAACGCCCATCCGGTCGGCCGAGGCAGGAGGGGCGAGCCGATGGACCATCGGCATCGCCTCCAGACCGTGAAGCCTTACGCCTACGAGGACGCGGCCACGCTGCTGGCCGACTTCTGGCAGGCGGTGGACGCGGTGTTGAAGGAGCGAGGCGTAACATGACCACCTTGAAAGTCGGGATTGCCGACTATGAAGAAATGAAGGCCCGCACCATGCGGATTGCCAAGGGCGAGGAAAAGCCCGCACCCGGCGACCCGAAGGTGTGGTTCACGTCCACGGAATCCTTCGCGCAAATCCTGTCCAGCGGAAACCGGGAGTTGCTGCGCGTCATCTACGAGCAATCGCCCGGCTCGTTGGAGGAACTGTCGCGGATCACCGGGCGGTCGAAGCCCAGCCTGTCCCGAACCCTCAAGACGATGGCGAACTACGGCCTCGTCCGCATGGACCCCGGCGAGGGCCAGAAGGTCGTTCCCAAAGTGCTGCATGATCGCGTGGCGCTGGAACTGCCGCTGATCGAGCGCCGGGCCGCGAAAGGAAGTGCGCTATGAATATGCAAAGTCCCCATGTCGCTTTGCGCGCCGCGCTCTACCTGCGTGTCTCCACGACGCGGCAGGCCGAGCATGACGTGTCGATCCCTGACCAGCGCAAGCAGGGCGAAGCCTATTGCGCCTCACGCGGCTACCAGCTTGTCGAAACCTTCGTGGAAGCCGGCGCTTCGGCCACCAATGACCGCCGCCCCGAGTTTCAACGGATGATCGAGGCCGGCACGTCCAAGCCCGCGCCCTTCGATGTTGTCGTGGTCCATTCGTTCAGCCGGTTCTTCCGCGATCACTTCGAGCTGGAGTTCAACGTCAGGAAGCTCGCCAAGAACGGCGTCAAGCTGGTCTCCATCACGCAGGAAATGGGCGACGATCCCATGCACGTTATGATGCGGCAGATCATGGCGCTGTTCGACGAATACCAGTCGAAGGAGAACGGCAAGCACGTCATGCGGGCCTTGAAGGAGAACGCGCGGCAAGGCTTCTGGAACGGCTCGCTGCCGCCTATCGGCTACCGTGTGGTCGATGCCGAACAGCGCGGCGCGAAGACAAAGAAGAAGCTGGAGATCGACCCGCTTCATGCCGAAACCGTGCGGCTGATCTTCCGCCTTGCATCGGAGGGCGATGGCACGTCCGGCCCCATGGGCGTCAAGAACATCGTCAGCCACCTGAACAAGCACCGCATGTTCACCCGCAACGGCGGGCGTTGGGGCATCGGCCAGCTTCACCGTGTCCTGACCCGACGCACCTATATCGGCGAGCATCGCTTCAATCGCCGCTCCAACAAGGGCGTAGTGAAGCCCGAGGATGAAATCGTCACCGTCGCAGTACCGCCGCTGATCGACCTTGAGATATTCGAGGCCGTTCAGAACCGCTTGAAGGTCAACAACCCGAAGGTGACGCCGCCGCGCGTCGTGAGCGGCCCGAACCTGCTGACCGGCATTTGCCATTGCGGCAATTGCGGAGGCGCGATGACGCTGCGCACCGGCAAGAACGGCCGCTATCGCTACTATGCCTGCTCGATACGGGCGCGGCAGGGCGACACGGGCTGCAAGGGCCGCGCAATCCCCATGGATAAGCTCGACCGCATCGTGGTCAGCCATATCGAGGAAAGGCTGCTCGACCCCGAGCGAATCGAAGGCGTGCTCGCCTCGCTTCTTGATCGCCGGCAGGAGGGCGTCGAGCGGCGCAGCCAGCATATCGCCGAGTTGAACCATCGCGCGGCCGAAGCCGACAACCGCCTCAAGCGCCTCTACGACGCCATTGAAGCCGGTTCGCTCGACCCGGCCGAGTCTTCCCTTGGCGAGCGCATTGCGGGCCTCACGGCGCTTCGGGATCAGGCGCGGGCCGACGCCACGCGGATCGAAGCCATGCTCGCAAGCTCCACCCACCAGCGTCTCACAGGGGCAGCCGTGCGGGAACTGGCGAGCGAAGCACGCACCCGGCTCCGGCTTGGAAAGGGCGGCTATCGGCGGGAACACGTCCGGGCCTTTGCCCAGCACGTCGAGGTCGCGGATGACGCGATCTACATCAAAGGGAACAAAAACGTCCTGTTGCGAACGCTGGTAGCCACCAAAGGAGGGAAAACGGCGGGAACCGGCGTTCCCGGCTTTATACCGAAGTGGCGGAGAGGGGGTCCGACCTACTTCATGTCGCGGACATCCGGCCACTCCCGCCAACATTTAGAAAATATATGAGCGTCAGTGGATTATAGCGCTTGGCGTTTGTCGGCGTTCCGTGTCGTCCGCTACAATCCCGGCCCGGCGCTGGGGCAGATGCTGGGGCAGTAGGGTGGCGGATGTGGGACGCGAGACCAAGCGACTGAATGCACGCACTGTGGCGACCCTCACCACACCCGGACGCCATGCCGATGGCGGCAACCTCTACCTGTCCATCTCCAGCAATGGCGGCCGGCGGTGGATCTTCCTGTTTCGATGGGAGGGCCGGCAGCTGGAAATGGGGCTTGGCTCGGCGCGTGATGTTTCCCTCGCGCGGGCGCGGGAATTGGCGGATGCGGCCAGGGCGAAGCTGGCGGAGGGCATCAATCCCTTGCAGCTGAAGCGAAGTGAGCGGGTCATTCCTACGTTCGGCGAGGCAGCGGACGCCCTGGTGAACGACATCGCCCCCGGCTTCCGGAATGCCAAGCACCTCGAACAATGGCGTATGACCCTGACGGAGTATGCGGCGCCGCTGCGGTCCAAGTCGGTCGCGGACATCACCACCGAGGATGTGCTCTCGGTGCTGAAGCCCATCTGGACCACGAAGAGCGAAACGGCCTCCCGGCTGCGCGGGCGCATCGAGCGCGTCCTGGATGCGGCCAAGGCCAAAGGCGACCGGTCGGGCGAAAACCCGGCCCGTTGGCGTGGCCATCTCGACAGCCTCTTGCCCAAACGCCAGAAGCTTCAGCGCGGTCACCACGCCGCTATGGCCTATTCGGCGGTGCCCGCCTTCATGACGCGATTGCACGCCCTTTCGGGTTCATCGAGCCTTGCGCTTGAGTTCCTGATCCTGACCGCCGCGCGCTCCGGGGAAATCCGAGAGGCCATCTGGTCGGAGATTGATCTCGACGCCAGGGTCTGGTCGGTTCCGGCGCACCGCATGAAGGCCGGGCGGGCGCACCGTGTGCCCCTGTCCGAATCAGCCCTGGATGTGCTGCGGCGCGCGAAGGAGCTTCAGGAGCACCCTGAAGGCGACGCCTTCATCTTTCCCGGAGGAAAGCCGGGCAAGGCTCTGTCGGTGATGGCGCTGGACATGCTGCTGCGGCGTCTCAAGAACGAGGACACGGTGCATGGCTTCCGTTCGTCCTTTCGAGACTGGGCGGGTGAGGAGACACCGTTTCCACGCGAGGTCGCGGAGGCGGCGCTGGCCCACACCGTGGGTGACGCTGTGGAGCGCGCCTACCGGCGTGCGGATGCGCTTGAGAAACGGCGCCAGTTGATGGAGGCGTGGGCGACCTTCCTGGCTCAGAAGCCGGGCGATCCGAAGCGGGAGGTTCCGGCGGAAGGCCACAGCGAGGCGTAATACCTGGGCGGGCTGATCCACGAGCCCGTGAACCGAGCCCGCCTTCTCGGTCCCCCTGACTCGAACGGATCGGTCCCGTGCTGGCTGCACCGATGTGCAGAGGCCGCTCGGTGCCCCATTCGACCTATGCCCGGAATTGACGTGGCGCCGGTGTATAAGTTCAACCCACGAGAGAAATGCGGATTGCCATTGGGTTGGTCACACCCTGGCGCACACCACATCGCGGGGACGCATGAGCTGGTTTGGCAGACTGACGGGCTTTGAAAAGGCCTCTTGTCACGACACAAAGGACCGGCTGGACGCCTGCACTCGCACGCCAATGGCCGATCCTTCGGAATCGGCACGCTGGTGTCGCTTTCGCGATCGATCTTCCGAAGATCCTCCACCTGTCATAGAAACCCGCTCGGATGCAACCTCCCGGCTTGTGACCGAGCGTCCGCACGCCTATTGGGTGTTGCAGATAGCGGACTTTCAGACAGGTGGCTTGAGTTGAAGCTTCGTGCAGCGGGGACGGAGAGGCGTGAGTTCATTTCTCCTCCAGCAACCTGCTGCGACCTGTCTCCGATTGATTTTCAGGGATTTGAACCATGGCGACGTTGAGCGGCACGGATGCGAACGAGACCCTCTCCGGCGGCAGCGGAAACGACACCATCTACGGCTATGGGGGCGCCGACACTGTCCTCGGTGATGCCGGCGACGATACGTTGGATGGCGGAGCCGGGAATGACTGGGTCGACGGTCAGGTCGGGAACGACATCGTCGATGGTGGCGATGGCGACGACAATGTCTATGGCGGCGATGGCAACGACACGGTGGAGGGTGGCGCCGGCAATGACACGCTCTATGGCGGCACCGGCAAGGATACGGTCAACGGCGGCATCGGCGATGACACGCTAAGCGGCAATGCCGGCGACGACATCCTGAACGGCGGCGCCGGAAACGACATCCTCAAAGGTCACTATGGCATCGACACACTGACCGGAGGGGCCGGAAAGGATACATTTGTTTTCAATACGAGCATCGGCACTGCGGGTGAGGCGGATATCATCACCGACTTCTCGGTGGCTGAC
Source organism: Xanthobacter sp. NM-25 (assembly GCF_022138605.1). GTDB lineage: Bacteria > Pseudomonadota > Alphaproteobacteria > Rhizobiales > Xanthobacteraceae > Xanthobacter. Next base: position 84,817 of record NZ_JACBFS010000006.1, on the reverse strand, counting down.
GACACGATCGAGTTGGACAATTATGTCTTCATCGCCCTCCTCACCACCGGCACCCTGAGCGCAGACCAGTTCCATATCGGCTCGGCCGCTCACGATGCCAGCGACCGGATCATCTACAACTCGGCCACCGGCGCGCTTCTTTATGATGCGGACGGCACGGGCTCCGGCGCCGCGGTGCAGATCGCCACGCTCTCGACCGGCCTTGCGCTGACGAACGCAGACTTCGTCGTGACAGGGACCAACGCGGTCCGCACCCTCTACGGCACGAGCGGCAACGACACGCTCACGGGCGACGCGAGCTACGACACCATCTTTGGCTTAGCCGGCAACGACAGGCTCGACGGCGGAGCCGGCAACGACACGCTGGACGGCGGCGCAGGCAACGACACCCTCGCGGGCGGGACCGGTGACGACACCTATGTGGTGGACTCCACCCGCGACGTGGTGATCGAGGCCAACGGCGCGGGCACCGACACAGTGCAGAGCTCGGTGTCGTTCAACATGGAGGGACAGGAGCTTGAGTACCTGATCCTCACCGGCTCGGGCGCCATCAACGGCACAGGCAATTCTCTCGCCAATGTCATCACCGGCAATTCCGGGAACAACGTGCTGAAGGGCGGCGCCGGGGGCGACACCCTCAACGGCGGAGCCGGCAACGATACGCTGGATGGCGGGGCCGGGATCGACATGCTGATCGGGGGAACCGGAAACGACACCTATGTCGTTGATTCCTACGGAGATACGGTGACTGAGGCCAGTGGCGGCGGCACCGATACGGTGCGCACGACGCTGGCCGGCTACACCCTCGGCACCAATGTGGAGAACCTGGCGTTCATCGGGACCGGGGCCTTCACCGGAACCGGCAATGCCGCGAACAACACCATCACCGGGGGCACGGGCGACGACAACCTGATCGGAGCCGACGGCAATGACCGGCTGCTTGGCGGCGACGGCAATGATTGGCTTTACGGAGACTGGTCATCTGGCGTCGGCGGCGATGACCGACTCGATGGAGGGGCCGGGAACGATAATCTGGTGGGCGAGGGTGGCAATGATACCCTGAACGGTGACGACGGCAATGACACCCTCAACGGGGGCGCGGGCAACGACATCCTCAATGGTGGAGCCGGCAACGATACGTTGGACGGCGGAACCGGCAACGACACCCTGGACGGCGGCGCCGGTAACGACACATTGATCGGAGCCGATGGAAAGGACCGCCTGATTGGGGGCGATGGCGCTGATTGGCTCTATGGGGACTGGGCGTCCGACATCGGTGCCGACGACCGGATTGATGGAGGCTCCGGGAACGACAATCTGGTGGGAGCGGGGGGCAACGATGCCCTGAACGGTGACGACGGCAATGACACCCTCAACGGGGGCGCGGGCAACGACATCCTCAATGGCGGAACCGGCAACGACACGATGGACGGCGGTGCAGGCAACGACACCTATGTGGTGGACAGCTCCCGTGACAAGGTGGTGGAGAAGGCGGGCGAGGGCGCCGACCTCGTGAAGTCTTCGGTCAGCTACACGCTCGCGTCCAACGTCGAGAATCTGACGCTGACCGGCACGGCGGCCATCAACGGCGTGGGAAACAGCCTCGCCAACGTCGTCACCGGCAACGCCAAAGCCAACACGCTGAAGGGTGGCGCCGGCAACGACAAGATCACGGGCGGGTCGGGCAACGACAAGCTCTATGGCGAGGCCGGGGCGGACACCCTCATCGGAAGCAGCGGAGCTGACATCTTCGTCTATACCGCGCTCGCCGACTCCACCTCGAAGAGCTCCGACACGATCACCGACTTTTCCGCCAAGGCGGGAGACAAGATCGATCTGTCTGCCCTCGACGCCAGGAGTGCCACGAAGACGAACGACACCTTCGTCTATATCGGCACGAAGGCGTTCTCGGGCACGGCAGGGGAACTGCGCTTCGCCAAGGGGGTGCTCCAGGCCGACGTGAACGGAGACAAGACGGCCGACCTTTCCGTCAAGCTCGCGGGGGTGTCGTCTCTCGCCTCCGGCAGCATCGTTCTGTAATCGCCGCGAGCACCTTGCAGCCCCGCGCCATTGCGCCGTCTTCGGCGAGATCGCGCGGGGCATCGGGAACGGCTCAATTGAGAACATGGGGAAGGGTACGGTGCCTTTGCTCATCCGCACTGTCTTCAGTCAGCGGCGATAGTGCGGTTTTCCAATAACGTCGAGTAGATCGCAGCCGCGCTTGTGGCTCCCGAACTGTTGAATCCGGGTGGCTCGTCTCACGCACCAGCTGACCTGCGACCGGAATTGACGCAGCGAACGTGTATGAGTTTGCCTCACGAGAGAAACGTAGAGATCTGCCGTGCTGAGCGCCCGGCACACCACATCGCGGGGACGCATGAGCTGGTTTAGCAGACTGACGGGCTTTGAAGAGGCCGGCTACCACGAGACGCGAGACCGCTTGGAGGTTCGGGACGGACGCCTGCACTCGCACGTCAATGGCCGGTCCTTCGGCATCGGCACGCTGGAGTTGGTGTCGCTGGACGAGCTGCGGCGGCGCGCCGTGGTGCCGGGCGACACGGGCGGCCTGAAGGTCGACTTCATCCAGGCGGATGCCCGGCGGTTGCATCGGCGGCACGAGAGCGCCGGGGCGCTGTTCCAGGTGGCCTCCCAGTTCAACCTCTTGGAGATGATGGATTACTGCGTCACCCCCGAGCATGGTGTCGCCGGCTATGAAGGTGACCCCACCCAGGGGCCAGCCTGCGCCATTGCGGCCGGTGCGGCCACCATCTTCCGCAATTACTTCGCCCCCGTGGGCGACGGCATCGGCCAGACCCGCGACCGGCAGCTCGACGGGCTGGCGGACCTCGGCGCCCGGCTCGGCGCGCTGACGGCTCAACCCGTGAGCGACCTGTGGGAGATGCGCAACGGCTATGCCCTGTGCACCAAAGACGGCCTCGCCGCCATCGACGCGGCCGTGGCGGACCTCGACGCCGAAGGGTTGGACACCCTGCGTGGCCTGCTGCGGATCGGGGTGCATGCCGATGTGGAAGTGACGGACGAACCGGAGACACCCGGCCAGAGCGTGACGCAGGCGTTCTGCTCGGCTTTGCCGGTGAGCTACCAGCGCAGCGTGCCCAAGGCGCTGTGGGCCATCTTCGCGAGGCTGGTGCTGGAGGCCGCCTATGAGGCGACCTTGCTCTGCGCCCTGGAGAACCTCGCGCGCGGCGGTTCGCAACGCGTGTACCTGACCCGGCTCGGAGGCGGGGCCTTCGGCAATGACGACCGCTGGATCAACGACGCCATCTTGCGCGCCTTGGAGCTGGCGCGGACGTGGCCCCTCGACGTGCGCATCGTGGTGCGGGACCTCGGCGGGGTCGAAGGGCTGCGGTCCAACCTCCAGGCGCGGGGGCTGGCTTCATAGCACGACGGCAGAAGGTACTCCCGTCCATCGCCGCAACCGTTCCGCCGTTTCCAGGATGTCCCGCATGTCCGCCAAGACGATCGTGATCTACTACCGCACACGTCCGGCCGAGCCAGCTGCGTCCGCTGTGGCGCTGGACGAGCAAAAAGCTGCCGTCGCGGCCGATCTCGCACAGCGCGATGTCACTGTCGTCGGTGAGTTCTGCGAGACGGATGACGGCGGGCTGGTGCGTCCGGCCCTGGCGGCGGCGCAACGGGCCTGCAACACAGCTGGCGCGACCCTGCTGATTGCCAGCGTCGAGGCCATCGGCCGGGGGAACCCGTTCGTGCCAAAGATCTCCAGCGTGCCGGTGACGTTCCTGCCGCGCAGCCCCGAGCCACTCGGCAGCTTCATCCCCTGCCCGACAGGCCCAGGCGAGCAGGTCGCCCTTTGGCTGCGGCGGCACGGGGATGACCGGCGCATGTCCGTCTGCCTCGCCAATCCGGGGGCGGATCCGCTGACCGGGATCGAGGTCACTTCAGCCGGCATCACCGCTCAGCTTTCCGATCCCGAGACCGGCGGGCCACTTACCACTTCGGTTTCGACCCGGCACTTTCCGAGCCTTCCTGCCGGCCAATGCCTGATCATCGATCACTATGATCCGCTGACGGATGGTGATGGCCTCACCGGATATGAGGTGAGCTTCACGGACTACGACGGCCAACGCCGCACGGGACGCATCTATGTGGACAAAGGGGGGCCCACGCGTTTTTGGATGCGCCTTCAGATGACACCATAAGCGCGCCTTCTCGGCCCCGGCCGCCACGCCATCTCACTCGGCCGGCACGTCGCGCACCTGCCGGAGCAGGCCCAAGGGGTCGACGCCGATGGCTTCGGCGAGCGCCAGGAACTCGATCACGTCGATGCGGCGCTCATTGCGTTCGATGTCGGCCACATAGGATTGGGGACGGCCCAGCCGCTCGGCCACGGCCGCCTGGGTGAGGCCGGCTGTCTTGCGGGCCTCGATCACCAATTGGCGCAGGCAGGCATAGCGGGGCTGGCGCAGGTCACGCGGCACATCGAGCTTCCGATCCCCAATGGGATTTCGACGGGAGCCGCTCAGTTAATCGGCTTTTCGGATAATCGAGATTTCAGATAAAATGCCGCATTGTGCCTCCGCGCGCTCGCCCTCAAGTTGCAGCGCCGCAGCGTCAGGCACGGGTCGGCAGAAGGCGGAACGGAAAGGGCGGATTCATCCCATGGTCACCAAGGACAGGAAGCCCACTGAGGACAGCCGCTTCAGCAAGGTGAAGGTCGCCCTGGACCTGGCGCTGTACCTTGCCGCGAATACTAGCGGCCGGACCATCGACGACATCCAGCAGGAATATGAGCTGTCCCGCCGCACCGCCGAGCGCATGCGCGATCTGGTGGAGGAAGCCTTCGGCGAACTGGAGCGCCTGCCGGACTACGAGTCGAATGGACCGAAGGTGCGCTACCGCCTGCCTTTGCCAAAGGGCTTCAGCTTCCTCACCATGCCCACGGCGGAGGAACTGGCGGAACTCAGCAACCTCGCTGAGGCCATGCGGGCCCGTGACCCAGCACGGGCCGACCTGCTCGACAGTCTCCGGCGGAAGATCGGCGCGGCCCTGCTGCCGAAGGAGGCGTTGCGCCTTGACCCGGATATCGAAGCTCATCTGAGCACGGAGGTGTGGGCCCATGTGCCCGGCCCGGCGCAGCTCTGCCGGCCCGAGGTGCTGAAGACCATCCGCCACGCCCTTCTGGCCGAGCGCGCGGTGGAGGTCCGCTACCGCAAGATCGGGGAGGAAGAGCCGCATCTCTATCGCCTCGTGCCGTTCGGTCTCATCCTGGGCACGCGTCACTATATCGTCTCGGGTTTTCTTGACCGGCCGAAGCCCCATCTGCTGCGCCTCGACCGCATCGACCATGCCACCGAGCTGGACGAGCCCGGCCGCCGGCCGGAAGGCTTCGACCTTCGGGCCTATGCGGACCGTTCCTTCCGCTTCTTCCAGGAAGAGCCGGAGCGCATCGAGTTGCTGTTCGCTCCCGCCGCTGCCGCCGAGGCCCGCAACACCGCCTTCCATCCGACGCAGGAGATGCGAGAGCTGGCAGACGGGCGCCTTCAGGTGACCTTAGAGGCCGGCGGTCTCATGGAGCTGGCGCATTTCCTGGCCCCCTGGCGTGACCATGTGGAGGCGGTGCGGCCGGAACGTCTGCGCAGCTTGCTGTCACAAACTGAGCGAGCAACGTGAATACAGGGTGCGCCCTGAGGGCGTAACGCCATCGAACAGGACGAGGTCACAATGTCGACTTTTCCGAAGCGTCTCTCCCTGAGCGCACTTGCACTGTTCTCCTTGTTGCTCCCAGCAAGCGTGTCGGCGCAGATCGTCGTCCCGGACGTGGAAAGATGGACCGACAAAGAGTGCAGGTGGCTGCATCGGCAGGTTCTGGACGCGTGCAAGAACCTCACCGACTGCACCGACACCAGCGATATGTCCATGTCGACGCAGCGGGGATTGAGCGCGCTGGATAACATCTTCACGGTTCGCAATCGTCAGGACTTTGATGGAATCTGCTTTAAGGTTTGCGACACCAAGAAAATCCCCACTTACTCGGCATTCAATAAAGAATTCTGCACCACCGTGAAGTCCCGGTAGTGCATGGCATCGCCGCGATCGGCGGCGGCGCCCGGAACTTCATTTTCTGCGCTGTGTGAGGAGCATCCCGCTCGCGTCGTCACCTCGCCGGGCAGCGCCGAAGTCAGAAAGTCTTCTGCCGAAGCCGTTGCTCCTCACGCTGAGCAAGCATCGTAAATGCAGAGCCGCCCCTTTGCTCTTCGCAATGGTACCGACGCGTTCCGCGACATCACAGAGGTCCCAGAATGGCAGCGCATCCGACGATCGCACGACCCATGGCCTTCGCTCTTCCGGCCCTGGCTGTGCTGGCCATCAGCTTCATCAGCCCGGCTTTTGCGCAGAAGGGGCCGCTGGCGCAAATCCGGCCCGGTCTTTATTCCTTTGGTGAATATGGGGGCTGCGGCGATCCCGACGGGATGGATCACCTCTACATCGACAAAACGGAACTGCACCAATACGAAAATCACTGCAAGATCCGGTCGGTGCAGCCCCTTTCCGCCTCCTATATCCTGAAGATGGAGTGCGAGAGCGAAGGCGAGTTCTCACCGCGCATCTATGAGCTCACGCCGCAGCCTCCCGATATGTTGATCGTGAGGACGCGGGATAACGACAAGGCAGCATCCGGGGCCGGTGATCCCACGACCTATCATTTCTGCCCGGCGGGCAGCCCCGGGACGGCGGCGAAGTGAAGCGTCGCGGGTTCCCCGTCATGCTGCCCCCTCTGCTGTGGCCACCCGCGTCGACATCAAGAAATAGCCCCGCGCCTCACGGTGCCCTGTGCGCCGCATTCCACCCTTACTCGCGACCGCGCGGGAGCCCTTCATGATGACCTCGAAGCAACAGACTGGCATCGGCTCTGCCCCTTCCGACTCCGCCGATGCGGTTCCCTGCGTTGGCATCTTCTGGTTCGTGATGCAGGCGGGCCGCCCCGAGCTTTTCACCTGCCGCACACCGTGGCCGGAGGCGGAGGACTATGGCGACTTCAAAACCGAGGCGATGGCCCATTACGATTTCTGGCCGAGCCTGCGGAAAAAGCTGAAGCTCATGGGCGAATATGAAGACTGGCCGCGCGGGCGCGTTGTCTATCATGTCCGCGATGAAGTCTTCACCGCCTATATCGACCGGCACCTGTCCGGCGACAGCTTCCGCACAGCGATCCTCGAAGCTTTCCGCCTGCCCCCCGAGCGAACCCGCTTCGCCTTCGATGCCCATTACAGCGGCGCGAAATTCAAGGTCTCGGGCCAGCCCGCCAGCTCCGGCGCATCTTGAGTTTCCGGCCGGTTTTGGCCTCCATAACACATTGGAAAGAGACAAGCTTTCTCAGGGACTTCTGCGAAGAGAGGTCCGTGCGCATGCGCCACGAGCGCCAGCTCAGGCCCGCAGATATGCCGTCAAGAACCACGAGATCGATAAGGATGGCGAACGATATGACCCTCTCCTGGCCCGTGCGCATCATCGACTTCGAGGCGAGTTCCCTGGAGGAGCGTAGCTATCCCATCGAGGTGGGCGTCGCGGTGTGGCCTCGGAAGGACGCTCCCATCACGGTCTGGTCCACCCTGATCCGGCCCACCGACGATTGGCGGTGCTTCGGCCATTGGAGCTTGGCGTCACGCCGGGTCCACGGCATCGCCATGAGCGAGCTTTCGGCCGGCATGGCCGCGCAGGATGTCGCGGCTCTGCTCAATGAGAAGCTGGGCAGTGGCCTCGTCTGGTGCGACGGCGGCCCCTATGATGCCTATTGGCTGCGCACCCTGTTCACCGCCAGCAGCCTGAAGCCGAGCTTCTCCCTCGGCAATTGGTCAGCCCTCCTGCTCAGCCTGCCCGATGCGCACCGTGAGAGTGCCATGGCCGCGCTGGAAGCAGAACCGCCCCGGCACCGGGCCGGGGCGGACGCAGAGCAACTCATGCGGGCGCTGAAAGCGGGGATCGCCGCAGCTACCGCCTGATGACCTTTACAGCCGGATGTCGCCGGGATTCCCGCGGGCGAGGATCTCGATGTCCTTGAGCTGTTCGGCATTGTCCGCCAGCAGCTTCTTCCAGGCGCCGTCGCGCTGGTCCTTGTCGAAGCCGTAAACGATCAGCCGCACATCAGGAGGCGACGAGAGGGCGAGCGGCATGCCCTCCGCCACCTTGCGCACCGCATCCGCGACCGTACGTGCGCCGCCGCTCATTCCGGCAATAGCGACGAGGTTGGCGGCGATGGTCTGATAGGTCTCGATCACCTGACCTGGGTCTTGCGCAAGGCGTGCCCGGTAGGTCTCGATCTGCTTGACGACGTTCTTTTCCCCGGATGTACGCAGTTCCGGATTGCCCAGCACCTTCGCCTCCCAGAACACCAGCTTCACGCCCGCATCGGTCTCGTCGAAGGTGGCGATGTCGATGCGGGGTGCGCTGCGGCTGCCCGGCTCGGCGGGGAAGGCGACTTCCACATCCACCACGTTGGGATTGGCATTGACGATGGCCTGAACGCCCGCCTTTTCGTCCCCCGCGAACAGACCGGCAGCCCGCTTCAGCTTGGGCAGCGTCTCGCCGGGCACATAAATGCGGGTCAGGGCGTCGAGGCCGTCCAGCGCGAAGGCGCCGGTCTCGGTGTCGAGCGCCACCTGACCGGAAAGGTCGGGATCGAGCAGATACTTCGGATGGGTGGTGGCGATGATGCGGTCATGCTTCATCTCCACCTTGAAGATGGACTGCCCGCGCCAATAGATGTTGAGATAGTCGTCCCGCACGCCGATGACGAGGCTCTTGTCCTGGAGCACGTCCCGCCACCAGCCGGGCCGGGTCGCCAGATCAGCCAACGCCTCGATCATGCCCTTCTTGCGGATACCCCGCTTGAACTCAGCCATTCACACCTCCCACCATTCGCCGTCGCGCCGCACGACGACATTCTCGAACAAGGATGGGAACCGATCCGCCTCGAAGGTGTGGATCGGCACCAGGGCCTGCGGCGCGATGGCGCCGGCAAGCCGCTTCAGATCGGGGATGGCCGCATGGCCCGAGGTGTGGATGACCTCGAAGCCGATGCCCTGCGCCTTCAGCGCCGCGAGGAGGGCGGCCGTCTTCTCATCTTTCAGATAGCCCGCCCATTGCGACCAGACGGCGTGGGCGCCCGCCAGGCACTCGGCCTTCACGAGGTCATCGAGCAGGCTGCCCCGGAACAGCACGACGTATCGTTCAGGGTGCGCGGCGAGGTCCTCCGGGAACACCCGGCCGGCCTTGTGGCGCTCGATCAGGTCGAAGCGCTCGGCCTTCTTCACCTTCACCCGCTGATGCCAGGGCGTGAACAGCGCCACCGCCGGCCAGGAGGTTTGCGGGATGGTGTCCTTCCCCGTGGCGTGCAGCATCTCGGCCGCATAGAGGTCCACCATCAGGGTGCGCCCGTTGCGCTTGGCGGCACGGAAGATCGTCACCACCCGGTCGATGTTCTGCGCCGAGGCTGCCACCAGCACCATGCCGGGCGTGCGGGCGATGACCCCGGTCAGCTCCGTCTCGATCTCCGCTTCGGTGGGAAAGCGCGCCTCTTCATCGAGCCGGCCGAGGCTGGAGCCCTCCATGAGCATCACGTGGATGTCCTTGGGCGGGCGATTCACCAGCCGGTCGAACAGGGCGCCCTTGCGGCCGTGGCTGCGGATGTCCCCGGAATAGAACAGCCGCCGCCCGCCGGCCTCTACCGTCAGGGCATAGGCGTCGAAGGCGGAATGGTCCACCAGATGGGGCGTGACGGTGAAGGGCCCGAGCGCGAGCGGCCGGCCATCCTCCAGATGCGCTGCCGCCTTCAGCGCCGGCACGTCCTTGATGAAGAAGGACGAAGCGGCGAGGATGCGCTCGGTTCCCGCCCCCATATAGACCTGAGGGGCCCCGGCCGCGTGGCCGAGCAGCCCCCAATGGTCGCGGTGGCCGTGGGAGAGCACGACCCCGAGCAGGGAGGGATCAGGGGCCGCGAGGCCCGCCACCTCCGGCAGCACGACAGGAACATCGGGCTCGGCATCGAGCGGCAAGCCGCAATCGAGCAGCAGGCGCTGCCCCTCGGCCTCCAGCTCCACCGCCGTCCCGCCGATCTCCTTCGTCCCGCGATGAATGCGTACACGCATGAGCGGGCCTCAGAGCTGGGCAGCGGCAACCGCCACCGCGTCCGTCCGCCCACCCCGCCATCGTCCTGTCGCGCGCATGTTCCGCCCCCTGTTATCGCGTGGGTCGGAACGGTTACCACACACCTACGTCAATCTTGGGCGTAGCAGGATGATTACCGGCGCCTGCGCACGCAAAAAGTGTGATTGGGCAGTTGGTCGGGATCAAAGCGCCTGGCGCCCCCAATGGCGCGGTTGCAGTGGTATTTGATAGCGGCGTTCGTGCATGCAATTCGCCAGTAATGCTGCGAAATAAGCCGAATAATTTTTACCCCTCTCACCGTTGAAAGAGCCCGGCTCTCTCAGCGGTGGCGATCTCCGGCCTCCAGCGCCCCTCCCATGGCTGCACCAGCCAGGAACAAGCCGAGGACAAGAGCCGCAGCAAGCATCAAGACAACAGCGATCATGCTCATGAATGTTCCTCCTCTGACAGGAAGCCGATCTGGGAATGATGGCCCCATGCCACGTCATTTTCGGGCATCGCTTTCTGATCCGCAGCCAGAGCGGGATGGCAGGGCCGCTCCCGCGAAAAAATGACGCCGGCCCACGGCCTCAGCGGGTCGGACACGCGAAAAGTGCGATCCGACCATTGATCGGCGCCGCCGGGGCAAAGATGTGCATTTCCAGTTCCAGGGTGGCGTCGGACGTGCGGACGAAGGTGAGAAGCCCCTCGCTGCCTTTGGTCTCGCCCATGTCGCAGGTCATCACCCGCTCCTCGCCGCCATAGAAGGTCCGTGTCGTCTTCGTGCGGCAGGCGAGCTTGTTGAAGACGAACCCCTCGAAATTCACGACGCCGCTATGCTGGGTGTCGCCGCACCCTGCCGGATTGTCGGCCCAGCGGCCGTAGGTCACGCCTTGCTGCGCGGTGGCCTCGCCCGCAAAGAGCACTACTAAAATACCAACAACTATCGCTGATCGCAGAATTCGCGCCACGCCGGCCTCCGCTCCTGCTGCACGCCCAAGCAGGTGCAGCCCAGCGGGAGCGTAATCGCCTGCTTCGTCAGAACCGGGCGCGCCAATTTTTTCGCGGCCTGCGATGAGTCGGCGGAAAAGCCGCTTCTATATGGGCCAGTGCCACATCAACGGAGATCGCGATGGCACAGGCAGACGGGCACGGCGCCCTTTCCATTCTTGAGTTCTGCAAGTGGGCCGGCATCGGCCGCACCTTGGCCTACAAGGAAATCGAGTGCGGCAAGCTCCGCATCAAGAAGGTGGGCCGGCGCACCCTCATCACCATGGATGCGGCGCGCAATTGGCTGGATGCTTTGCCCAGCGGCGCCGGGTGAGTGCGCCTTCCATGCCGCCAGCACGACACGGCCCGACAATTGACGCCGCAGCCTCCCACACACCGAAAGACATCACCATGCAGAACCAAGCCCTCCCCGCTGATTGGATCGGCGGACACGACCCCATTGGAGATTTCATCGAGATGTTGGAGATCTTCAACATCCCCTTCACAATGGATGACGACATGGAGGTGTTCAAAATAAAGGATCTGACGTTCTGCCTCACCGGTGGGCGGATCGTCCGGCACGGCTACGGCCTGCTGCCCGAACGGGGCATCGACGCCTTGCTGGCGCTGCTGGGCCGCAGCCGGGACGAACTCCCACCTGAGCCCACATTCAATCCGGGACCGTGGGGACCTTTCGGGCCACCCACGAACACCTGAGACCTTCGACAAATCGGACTCTCACAGCCTCCGCTGCCGTTCAACCCGGCGCGGAGGCTTTTATTTTGCCCAGCAGCACGGCGCGAGGGCGCCCCCGGCAAACGAGACGCAGGTCAGCACTACTCACGCGCGGCCTCGCGCACCATATTCGCAATACCCCCCTGCGATGACGATCCCCCTGCCGTCCTCTCCCTCTCCCTCTCCCTCTCCCTCTCCCTCTCCCTCTCCCCTGACCATCTGCCCCAGATCACCCATGCCCTGGTGCGCTCTGCCACCACCTCGGCAGCAGGAGGAGAAAACCAAGATGAGCAGAAGCATTTTCCCCCAGCGACGCCCCGCTGCCCGATGACCCGCCCCGGATGGTTCATGCCATCCATCGCCTGAACGCCCTCGGCATCTGCTTCGAGCGCAAGACCGCCTATCAGCTCAAAATCGACGAATAGAATTTCTATCCCGGCCGGGGCACCATCGTCCGCGACGGCCACCCCGCCGCTGAACCGGCTCACGGCCTCGCCGCCCTGCTGGCGCGCATAGGGGCCTCCCAAAATCGCTTTTAAGCCCCGCGACCTTCATTAAGGCATTGGCGCCAAATAACTTATGCCTCTGTACCTCCATTTTGAATTCGGTTTACGTCCATTTTTTGAGAAAATCCACCAAAAGAGAGGTGAAATAAAAGAGGTGAAATAACAGATATGAAAAATAACAGAGGTTCATGTGGGGATGCTACCTCAGCTCCGACCGCGCTTCACGGCGCCAGCCGAATAGATTGCTGCTACCTGATTTTATGCCGCTTCACCGGATAGCGCGTGACCTGCGCCTCCATGTCTCCGCGCTTCAATACGCGAACGGCCCCGGTCGGGAACCGGGGCCGTCAGGTCATGCTCAGCTTTCCAAGCGGCAATGAAGGCTGATCAAATCAGCACCATTGCTTGTAACGCCCTTACCACCCCACGCCGACGAAATACCAGATCCGAATACCTATCAGCAAATGAAACGCCATCTATCGCATGTGGTCTATCATAAAATGGTAGTTTAGATCGGGCTAAAGGTCCGAGTGCCCGCGCGATCCGAACCCGGTTTAACATGATTGCTCCAGCTTCTCTTTTCTGAACCCCATAATAATAATTGGCTGTATCCGCTTTAGGCATGACTCGTTTCTGGAGACGGGACAGCTTCGGATTGAGGCCCTTCATGAGGTACTTGAAAAGATTCCACTGCGCTGCGACATTGTCGTCGCGATGCATGTGCACATGCAGAAAACGCGCGCTCACATCAAGTGCAACTGCCCAATCCCGCGCAGCTCGCCTCCGCCAGCTTTTAAATTCGGGCCGAATGCGATCAGGGATATGTGCTGCAAAATGAGTATGATACCCTTCACTAGGACCATTTTCAAAGATGGCATAATAATGTACGGGGCAGTTATGATACTCTAGAAATTTTCTGAGACGATCCGAAAATTTTTTGTAATTAATCTCAATCTCATTGTAGTCTAAAATTATTGCATACCTCCATGTCACTGTAATCTCGACGTTTAGAACTGACCCTAGCTCATTGGCGAACAGGACCGCATCGTAAACATTCTCAAGCTGTGTGTGAGTTATATGGCGGTTTACACGGCATGGTTTCAGGCTTTGCTCGTACGCTGCCTGATTGGGCCCGAAAACCATATCTCGCATCTGCCGCTCGTCCCGATCGGCGTAAGGCAGCCACAATTCGTCTAGCGTTCGCGCCGCGAGAGGAGTGTGGGGATCAAATTCGGAGAGGTCTGGCAATTGAGCCTCCAGGCATCGTTGGGTCGTTTTGCCTGGGCACAGCCCAAGCTTATAATATATACGTTTCTCGCCGAAATTCGAGTGGTCAGCGCGCTGCGGCATATCAACGCACTGCTGTGTGATGTTGTCGCGGGCCGACAGGAAATATCGTCACCGATCAGCAATCGGGTGACGAAATGCCCAATAATACATATGGTTACGACAATTCACTTCTTCCGATTGTGCCTCGGGATATTCTCCGGCGTTACCATGTGAATGAGCCGGGTGACACGCGCTTTGCGAGCTGTGCCCGCCTGCTTCAATCCATCTGGCGGGAAAGCCGAGGCTTGGCACCGGGCTGGCATCGGAGCAGGGACGGACGCCAGCGCATCCTCGGCAGCCGCCTCGATCCAGACGACGCCCGCCGGGGCCGCAACCTCCTGACCCCCGACATCGCCCGCCTGACCCGCCGCGCGACGGCCTATCGGGAGATTGGCGCCTTCATCGAAGAGCAGAGGCTCTGGGAGAACCTCCTGTCGAGCCAGCCGCTCACCTTCAACCTGTTTGCCCGCTGCCAGACCGCACTTGACCACGGCCTTGCCCTCTTCAACCACCTCTTCCCCGGTTTCTTCGGCGAAGTCAGGAAGCTCGCCTTCGAGCACTCGCCCGGCCGGGGCGACCCCACCTATCTCGGCGACTACACCGCCTTCGACCTCTTCGTGAGTGGCCTTGCCCCGGACGGCGGCCCGGCCTTCATTGCCATCGAGATGAAATATTCCGAGGCCATGCGCCAGCCGGGCCGAAGCAGCACGGCGCGCTACCGCGAGCTGACCCGCACCTGCGCCCTCCACCTCGATCCCGAGGCGCCGGGCCTCCTGGCCGATCCGCTGGTTCAGCTGACCGCCGAGCACCTGCTTGCAGCCCTCATCCGCGAACGGCTGGGGCCGGGCGCCCGCGCCATCTTCGTGGTCATCGCTCCCGCCGGCAATCGCGACGTCTGGAATGCCGTGGACCTCTACCGCACCATGCTGGCCGACCGGACAGACAGCGTGCCCTTCATGGCCCTGACGCTGGAGGCCGTGATTGCGGCTATCGGCGAGACCGGGGACCCTGACCTCGCCGCCCGCCTGCACGAGCGCTACACCGACTTCACGCCGGTCCATCGCCTCATCGAGGATTGGGAACCGTTCACCGATGAGTGAGCCGCACGAGGCCGATCCGCTCCCTGTCCGGAATAGCGGAGCGGACTGGCCTTGATGCCGCCATATGGTTCATACAATCGTTCATACAGAAGGGAGCATGGTCATGGTCGCGCTGAAGCTTGGAAAGATCGGCAACTCGGTGGGCGCAGTTCTGCCCAAGGAGGTGCTGGCGCGCCTCAAGGTGGGCCAGGGCGATACCCTCTATCTGACCGAGACCCCGGACGGCTACCACCTGTCGCCCTACGAGCCCGAGTTCGAGACGCAGATGGAGGAAGCCCGCAAGATCATGAAGAAGCGCCGCAACGTGCTCCGGGAACTCGCGAAATGAGCGAGCACCATCGGGACGAGCCGCGCTGGGTGACCAAGGCGGTGGTGCTTGCCGTTCATGACGCCCAGCTTGCGGAGCACGGTGGCGGCCGGGGCGTGCGGGACGAAGGGTTGCTGGAGACAGCTCTCGATCGCCCGAAGAACCGGTATCACTACATGCAGCCGGAGGAGGCCGCCGGAGCGCAGGTGTCCACCTCCGACATAGCTACACTGGCCGCCGCCTATGCCTATGGCATCGCCAAGAACCACCCCTTCGTGGACGGCAACAAGCGCACCTCCTTCGTGGTGTGCGAGCTGTTCCTGGCCCTCAACGGCTACGAACTCACCATGGACGACGCTACGGCGGTGACCACTTGGCTGGCGCTGGCCGCAAGCGAGCTGAGCGAAGACGAACTGGCGGACCGGATCGCGCCATTGATCCAAGAGGCAGCGGATTGAAAACCCACGGCCACGGCGGGTTCATACCCTGAAGAGGTGCCGTGTATTTCGGCCCGCGCCGCCTTTTTATATGACGCGAGCCGCAGCACTCCCGCTCGGCAGCGCCTCATCCCTGGCCTGGGTCCCTCTGCCTCAAGACCAACAACAGACCTCTTTCTTCCCATCTCTTCTACTCCAGCGGCTTCCTCCGCTGGGCTCTTCTCTCGACCTTCTCCGTAAAGCCACCCAGGCCGGGATGAGGCGCTCTTCTCACGCGAGAGGTCGTCTCATGTTCCCGCACGTTTCCGCCACCGGCCAGCACCAGCTTCTCGTCCGCCACCGCCGCCTGATCCACGCCCCGTCCGAGGCCATCATCCGGGCGTGGTGCAATCCGGCCCTCTTCATCAAGCTCCACGCGGCCGAGCCCGACATGCGCGTGGTGTTCAGCATTGATCCGGCAGACAAGCAGAACGCCTCCATCATCCTCGGCAGGCCCCACGACGAGATCCAGGAGCGGTTGCCCCTCTGCATGAGCTATCAGCCGGGCGGCCCCGGCGGCGAGCGGCATGTCGCCGGTCCGACCGATGACCCCTACGCGATGCGCCTCGGTCTCACCCTATCGCCGACGCTCCATCTTGCGGCGGGCACACACGCGGCCTCCGCCACCTCAAGAACATCCTGTGCCCTGTCGCTCTCTGTCGCGGAGGGCGAGGTCTATGAAGACTGGGCGTGGCCGCTGCTGAACGACGCCCTGCAGGTGCTTGTCGAAGCTCTGGGACGGGAAGCGACAAGCACCTGTGCATGACTCCCGGAAATGCTTGTCGCGCTCCAAAACGCGCTGGTTTGCGGAGCTGGGGGCAAGTACACTCGCCTTGTAACCTATTTGGGGCATTCAGCCTCGTTGACCGATGTGCGCCAACGCAGACATCAGCGTCTTTTCAGGAAGTGGATGCTCGCCTACTCGGGGTGCGAGCTGTGGATGTCCAGCTCTTCTCGGCTTCACTCGTCACCTGCTTCCCAGCCGTTGACATGCTTCCCTGAATTCTGGCCGTGAATAAGTTACGCCCTTCGATCAGGAGAAAAACCATGCGGCGCAGCCTAGCGGAAGCGCCCATCGTGATCGAAAGCTAGAGTCAGCATATAATCCGGCAGCGTCACAATGTATTAGATTTCAAGCGGACGGGCAGGCCAATACATCACCCCACCTCGCGCTGATCCTCGTCGAACAGACCAGCTGCACGCACTTTCGCGACGCTCTCCAGGCCATGTTTCGCCTGCTTTACCGACGGCCGGCGCGACCATCCGCCCGCGGCATAGTTGGCGAGCGTCATACAGATGCCGGCGAGCTTGAAGTGCAGTACGCCGCTGCGCTGGCCTGCTTCCGCGGTTGCCACCCAGACTGACGAGGGCACCCGCATACATTCCTCGATCCGATCGTAGTCCGCGACATTGAGGCCGGGAGCGGGCTGATCAGCGGTGGACGTGCCGCCTGTCACCGGCGTCCCCCTGAGTTCGGGCGGCAGCGGATCGACGAGCGCGGGCAGACGCGTGCGCACGTCAGCCCAGCAGTCCTCCTTTTTGAACCACTCCGTCGGATTACGGCTGCCGACGCTGGCGCGCAGCACTTCGTCGACCAGCGGCGCCCAGGCGGTGACCAGAGCCTCGAGTTCAGCCGACAGCCTCTGGTGCCGCCACACCAAATCGAAATCGATACGCCCGCCGGTCCGCTCGCCGAGCGCCGCAACCAAGTAGGCGGTGATATTGGCGCCATAGGCCGGAAACTTCCTCGTCCGGACCAACCTTTCGGTACTCCGATAGAGAATCGTTATGGCGATGAGGTGGCGGAACCAAGTCGCGTCCGGCGGTGGCGCGCTCTGTTCCTTGCGTCGCTGCATAAATGCCTGGAAATTCTTCTGGCCGCCATGGGCGACACGCCACGGGTATCCGTTCCAGGCCGACAGATAGCGCGCGAGATCGAGTTTGCCGAGCCGGCGGGCCTTTGGAGTTTGCTCGCGGAACAGGCGCTGCTCGGTGGTGCGGTAGGATGCTTTCTGCTCGGCGGCAAGCCAGGAACCCCGCGCGCGCTCATAGAACCAACGTCCGCGCCCGGATTCGAGCCAAGCGTTGTTGGCCAGCGTCTCGACCTCGCGATGGAATGGGTCATTGGCCGAGAAATCGGCCTGCTGCACGGTATTCTGGCGATTCGCTGCGCGCGAAATAGACGAGACCATCTCTTCCAGATCACCGTCCGTCACCCGGATGATCTTGACTGGTACCTCAACCGATTCGAGTCCGATGCTGTCCTTGCGCCGCGCGCGGTGCAGGGACGCGGTGGTCTGCCCGCCATTGACAATCTGCAGGCCGCGCAGCCCGGTCAGGAACACCGCGCCGCCCTCGCGCTGGAGCAGCACCTCGTCAGCGGTCGCCACCACGCCATTGTTGAATGCGAGGAACATCTCGGGCTGATCGACCAGCGTCCGGCGCAACTCAGCATTGACAGATTTGCGACCAGACAACCCCAGGAACGCACGCACGTTAAGTTCGAGCAAACGGGTACCGTAGCGGTCGTAGATGCGCGAGAGCGTCTCGCCAGGGAAAGCGGCTAGGTACGCTTCATAATGTCCCGCGCCCGACGCCACCGGCAGACAGGCGATGCGGTGACCGGCGAGCCCCACGAGATCAACATCAATGTCGGCGCGGGTCTGCCCCTCACCCAGCACACGGTGGAGGCGAACGATGTCGTAGAGCTCGAGCTCGACGGCCTTGCCATAGCTTTGGATGGCAGCCGGAAGAGTACCGCCGGCGATGCCGTCGGTCAGCACGACGATGCGGAACCGGTCGATACGCCCGCCAAGCGCGGCGACACTGCGCGCAAGATCGCCGGCCTCAGTGTTCGACGGCTCGAGCCGATCGGCCAGTCCTCCGATACTGGCAGCGACATAGGTGCCGGCACGCTGGGCGGTCTTCAGCAGATCGGAGGCTGGCACGAGCCGCGGCGGAAGGTCGCCCAAATAATGCGTCGCGAACAGTGTCAGGTGGCCGGCATCCTCATCGATCGCATAGCCGCTGATCTGAAAGGGCGAGCGTCCGACCCGGCCCTCTTGTGGGAGGTCGAAAGCGGCCTCGAAATGGCCGATTTCTTCGAGCTCGTTGATGACGATGCGGGTGAACAGCCCCTCGGTCGATGGCAGACCCACGGCCGGATCATCACGCGCCTCGTCGATCTCGGCCGCCAGTGTTCGCGCGAATTCTGCGGTCGCATCCTCAGCCATCACTCCTGCCCCCCAGCCGGTTCATGACAAACTTGCCGTCGACGAGAAAACTGGCCAACGCCTGCACCTCGATTTGATACGCGACATCCGCGATCCCCGCCGGGACGGTCGATCGGCTGAGACACGGAAAGCCCGGACGAACCTCGTAATATTCGATGCCGGCATGAAGAACGGCAGGTCCGGAAGCGCCATCGGCGCCGGGCGCGAGACCGCGCCGCAGCAGTGCATTGGCGAACCTCCGCCGGTCGCGATCAGATGCGAAGCCTGCGGAAAGCCGCTCGACGAGCTGTGCGAGCGTGACGCCGTCGGCCTGTTCGATCAGGCGGACATGCGTGACATGGAGCGACGCGAGGCCAGCGAAGTCGAGCTGATCGAGCGCCGAGATATGCAGCCGTCGCGCTGATCCGAGCGAGGTTTTCACCTCAAGCGCATGGCCGCAATTCTCGAAATCGTGCAGGCCGTCGTCCGGCGATTTCCATACGCCCAGGGCGTCGGGCACTCGGGTGATGAGCTGTTCAAGCAGCAGCAGTTCTCCGATCAGCCCCACCGTCTCCTGCCGGGTCAGGCCACCCGATTGATCGCGCAGAAACGCACGCCACGCCGCGAGACGCGCGCCAAGTTCGGACAGCAGGTCGAGTTCACCCTCCTCCTCGCTAAGCACCAGCGCCCGCACGACGTCGCTACACACTTCCGCAAACAGATCGCGGCGCGACCGCTCTTCAAGTGACAACACCAGCAGATTGCCACCCGGATCCGCCGCGCGCGCCAGTCTTAGTCCGCCGGTCTCGAACAGCGCGAGTCCCTCGGACACACTCTCCGGCCGCGCGATCAGACAGGGTGCGCCGTCGGTTTCCCTGAGGCCGGTGCGCAGATCAATGCCGCGCGGCCGGTCGAGCCGCCGGCTCCGGAACAGCCGGTCGCCCGGCGATACGGCCTCCAGTGCTGTCCATTCAGCAAGCAGGTCCGCAGGCCCGGCAGCACCGCTGCTCACGATGTGCCACGCTGCTGCACGGAGTTCTCCAGTCGCCATTCGGCTGCGGCTGTCGGCGAGCTCGGAAAGCTGACGACAATGCCATAGATTGGCGTGCCCGGTTCCAGGCCGGCATCGGCCGGGTCGATCGGATACAGCAGCAGAAGACCGCGGCGCGGGTCGTCACCGCGCACCGCGCGTATCTGGGGCCCGGACGGACGGGCGGCGGGCGGCTCACCTTTCTCCTCCAGGATACGGTTGGTCTTCTTAAGCGCTCGGCGATACTGATCGTCGGTCAGGTCGATCGCCTCATCGAGCGGACTGAGGATCGATTTGGTGATGAACCGCGTATCGGTCTTGGAGATCGGCGAGCGTCGCACCGAACGCTGGCTGTGTCCGCCGACGGAGACGGGCGCGCCGGTTCCCGCCGGGACGAATATGGTCCACTCGGTGAGCTCGCCGCGGGCGAGCTGTGCGTTCACATAGGCGCCCATCCGGAGTCCGTCGACGTCGGTGCTTTCCGGTGGGAATGCAACAGCATTGAGCAGTGCGGCGATGCGGCTACCAGGGACACCATGCCAAATAAGCCCCGATGCGCTGCTGCGACCGCCCGGCCGCGCCGGATCGATCCCGGGCGCGCCCAGTTCCTCCAGCAGGGCGTCGATTGCGACTGCGTTGGCCTTTACATTGTCGGTATCGCGGAACTGCACGGTCTGGATTTTGCCCTCCCCACCGTAGCTCACCGGCCGCTCGACGGCGTACCTGCGCTTGTTCGCGGCAGTGACGGTCATCACGCTGTGGGTTGCGATGCTGAGCCCGTAATCCTTCGGCCGTGCGAGCGTGATCTTCATGTGCGCCAGCTGCGCACGGAGATCTTCATTGACAGTCGCCAGATGGCGGAACCATGCCTCCATGTCCGGCGTGGTGTAGAGCCGGCAGAGATCGGCATAGCCGCGCCGGTAGCCGAACCAGCGCCCCATCTGCAGCAGGCTGTCATATTGGCGCGAGATGCGTAGAAAATAGCTGGTCGAAAGCCCTTCCAGAGTCAGCCCGCGCGACAGCTTGTCGCCGCCGATGACGATAACGGATAGGCTCTGACCCGCCGCCTCAGCCGCATCATAGTCGATGCCGGTTCGACTGCGGCCGTTGGCGACGGTCACCTGGATGCGGTCGATTTCCTCGGGAAGCCTGGCCGACACCTCGCTCCAGCTGACCGGACGAAGCGACCGGCCAAACACGGTCGATGCCATCGCATCAGTTGTCGGCACAAAATCGTCGTTCCACAGCTGCTTGAGCCCGGCCAGCTCGACCGTGTCGCCGGCGCCGACGGCGTTGCGGATCGCTCGGAGCTCGGCCCCGACCTGGGCGTGGACCAAGTCATGGACATCTTGGAAGCGCGACACATGGACGAGCATGGTTCGGTGGGTATTGACCTGCCCGCGGGCGGCGCGCGCGGCACAGGCGAGGATGAAGCTGCGCATCGCGGCTGACAGGCTCGGCGGCACCCGCGCCGCGCCCTGCCATACCGGCCTCAACGTCTTGTCGTGCGGATCGGGAATCCAGGCCTCCGCCGTCTGATCGAGATGCCGGATCACTGGCAGCCCGACCGAATCTGCATCGTCGTCGCGGCCGAATACCGCGAGCGGCCCGAAATAATCATCCGGCGCCGACAGCGAGACGATAAAGGTCGAGGGGAACAGATCGGCGCCATAATTCTCAGCCGTCCGCTCATCATGGATCATGATGTTAGCGAACGGCGTCGCGGTGTAGCCGACGTAGACGCTACGGCTGAATGAGCCGAGCAGCTTGCGGATCTCACCGTTGATCCGCTTGGGATCATAATCCTCATCGAAACTGCCGTCGGCGAGGAACCCCTGGTCGCCGGTGTCGGGCGAGGCCTGATCAGCCTCATCGTCGATCACCAGCAGCGGGGCATCGCGCGAGAGCGCCGGGAGCCGCGCGATCCAGCGGTTGAGGTTCTTCAGCACCCCGCCGTTTTTCTTGACGACGAAAATGAACGGCCGCTCGCCAGGCGCGAAATTGGAATTCTTCGCGACTGCGCGGTTGAAATCCCCGTTGAGCTGTGACGTGGTCAGGCTGTCAACGAGCATGATCGGTCCCGGCAACAGCCCAACGCCGATCCGGCGGCGCCCGCCGCTGCCGCTGACCCCTGCCGTATCGAAGCCGAGAAAATCCTGGTCGAGGCGCAGCTGAGTCTGGCGGCGCAGCACATTGTGCATGCCGGCCAGCACGATGATGACGCGGTAACCGGCGTCGGCGGCGCGGTTGATGAGCCCGGCATAATGGGCAGTCTTGCCCGACTGGACGTTGCCGACGACCAGACCGCGCCAGTCCCACGGACCGGCGCGCCTCGGATCATCGACAAGCTCCATGACCTCGGACGTGCTTTCCTCGAGCCCCTTAAGCGCGCACGGCGCCCAATTGTCCTCGGCAAGTTTTTGGAGATAACGTTTCAACCAGTGGCCCGGCCGCCGCTTCTCGCCGAGATACCAGGGCGGCGGCAGCTGATCATTCTGAAGCCGGATCGATGGCCCCTGTGCCACTACGAACAGCGCCTCCAGATCGCGTGTCGCCGCGTCGATCTCGCTGTTCCCGATACTGTGACCGGTGGCAAGCGTGACCAGAGGTGCGCTCGCCGCCACCACCGCCCGGATTTCCTCGACGCTCAGGGTGCGGTCGCCGGCGCGCGGGCCGAGCGCAACTCGCGCTATGTTCGCGAGCTGTGTGATCGGATCTATCACGTCAGTTCTCCCCCAGATGCCGGATCACTGCAGCGCGCAGCGCGGGTGTGACCACGCCGAGTGACCGCAGCACCGAATCAAGACGCTCTCCGGCTTCCCCTGGGTTGTTCATGCTGCGCACGAGGCTGGCAAGCGGTGCCGCCAGTGCGGCAATTTCAGAGCTCGTCGGCCGCTCTGGTTCCGCCCCGCCCTGTTCGGCAACATCGAGCCAGATGCGCTCGACTGGCACGGTCAGCTCCACGGCCGACAGAAGTCCTTCGAGCAGTGCCGCATCGTCGCCGAGTAGCTCAGAGACAGCTGCAACAGCTGGGTGATCGCGCCGCACACGGTAACGCGGCACCAACTTCTCCCCTCTGGCCTCCCATGGCCAGACCTCGCCGTCTTTGTTTGCCCCGCTGCGGCGCCCGGTCGGACCGCCGCCTCGCCAGGCGAATACTTCGCGAGCGCGCCGGCGGGCGTCAGTGCCAATACCGGCCAGCCGAGCTCGCGCCCAGGCCGGCGGGCGGGCGAGTGACTTACGGATGTCGATCCGCCAAGCCTCGTCCATCGTAGTCGGCAGATCGAGCGTGATGCGGGCGAGCCGGCTCGATTCCTCGCGCGTCCAGGCACGCGCGCCACCCAGCCCCAGCCAGCCGCCCGGCGACACCAGACGGTCGCCACGATAGACATAAAAGCCTTGGCGCTCGACCCAGCCGCCCGGCCCCCCGGCCTCCTCCCATTCGAGCTCGCTGGTGAAGCGGTCGCGGTGCGGCAGAATGTAGGATCGCGCCGCAATCGACTGGTCGGGTCCGCGGATGATGTCGCGCGTCAGCACCATGGTCGCATCGTGCTGGCGGCAGAACGGATCCCAGGCGCGGAGCGCCAACCCGTTGACGCCGATAGCGAGCCGCCGTGCCTCGCCGCTCAGGAAACGGTGAAAGGTCATCGAGAGATGCGCGCGGATGCTGGTGATGCGGTCGTTGAACCCGTCTCGATCGAGACCCGAAAGGCCACCGAGGCGGTCCATCCGATTCCAACTGATTAATGTGCCGTCGCCCGCCTCTTCGAACCGTGCGGCAAGCTCACCGGCGGGAGAGTTTTCCGGTGCATCAGCGCACCAGCCACCACCGACACGATCGACGTCCCAGGCAAGCCGTGCCACGGCCCCATCCCGGCGAGAGGCAACAGTCAGCTCCCGGCACTGGGAGAGCGACGCGGTCTTGAGCCCAAGCCCGAACCGACCAAGATCATCACTGCCGCGCTCGGCATCCGGACCTTCGCCACCGAACCGCATCGCCTCAATCAGGCGATCGAAGTCCATGCCCGCGCCATCGTCGAGGACTTCGACAAGCGGATCGCCGTCACGCCAGTTGAGCCCGATATCGACTTGGCGAGCGCCGGCGGCGAGCGAATTGTCGATCAGATCGGCAAGTGCCGTTTCCGGTGAATAGCCAAGCCCTCGAAGGGAGCGGAGCAGCGCGCGGGGGGATGGATTGATCTCGACAGGTCGCAACGGAAGTCCCCGGTGGCTGGCATCTGATTCGCATTACTGGCGACGTGCACCGGAGTCGAACCAATACCAGAATACACGCAGGCCGCGCATGACGGCAATTGCGCCTTTCCACCAGGGCTTTGACGGGTTCATCTGTCTCCGGTTCCATTGAGTTGGAGACAGATGATGTAAAGCGGTGCATGCTGGCTAGGGTTGGTGTCTCGGAACGCAGGGAGGCCGCGCATCTTGGCCACTGGAAAAAACATCCGAATCACCGTGCTGCTGCCCGAGCGCGTCCACCGTCGGGCGCAGACTGTCGTGGTGGCCAATGACGTATCGTCGGCCTGGGTGATCCGACAGGCGGTTCTCCATTATCTATCGACGCGAACCGGCCGGCCCGAACTGCCGCTCGGGACTGACCGGCCGTGAACGCCGATCCGAAACTGATCCGGCAGAAGATTCAGCGCCTGCGCGCCGGCATGAAGCCGAGGGTGCTCGACCTGTTTTCCGGCTGCGGCGGCATTTCGCTGGGGTTTCAGGCGGCGGGCTACGAGATCGTCGCGGCGGTCGAGAATGACCCCGATGCGGCGCGATCGCATGGCCTCAATTTCCATGGCGGCGAAGACCGGCACAGCATTGCGCGCGACATTACCGCGACCTCGCCCGATGATCTGGCCGGGGCACTCGGGCTCGGACCGGCGTCAGGGGCGTTTGACGTCATCGTCGGCGGCCCACCCTGTCAGGCATTCGCTCGTGTCGGCCGGTCGAAGCTACGCGAGATCGCCGAACATCCCGAAGCGTTTCGCCATGATCCGCGCGCGCGGCTTTACATCGAATATCTGAGCTATGTTGAAGTCTGCGCACCACTGGCCGTGGTGATCGAGAATGTCCCCGACATGCTCAATCATGGAGGGCATAATCTGGCGGCCGAGATCGGTGAGATCCTCACCGCAAAGGGCTATGTCGTGCGCTACACGCTGCTCAATGCCGCTTTCTATGGCGTCCCGCAGATGCGCGAGCGGATGATCCTGATCGCGATCCGTGAAGAGATTGCTGACGATGTCGACTTTCCCGCGCCGACCCACTGGGTCGATCTCCCGTCAGGCTATCAGGGCTCACGCGCGGTCGCACTCAAGCTGGCGACCGGCCGTGATTTGCTGACGCTTGCTACGGGCGGGAGCGCGTATAAAGCTGCGCCGGACGCCGATGAGAGCCTGCCCGCAGCGATTACCACGGAACAGGCGATCAGCGACCTTCCTGAAATCTTCGCGCGCGAACTGCTGGCGGCGGGCGAGCTGCGCCGCGGCACCCGCAGGCTCGATGCGAGCCTGCCCTATGGCGGGCACGACTGCCAGCATGACTATGTGACACTTATGCGCGGCTGGAAAGGCTTCGAAGGCGGCTCGTATGTCCGCGACCATGTCATCCGCTATCTCCCACGGGACTATCGGATCTTCGCCGGACTTCAGCCGGGCGACCAGTATCCCGAGGCGCACCGTCATGCATTGAGCCTGTTCAAAGCAGAGCTCAACCGGCTCGAAGCCGAAGGCGAATGTCCCAGAGAGGACAGCGAGGCGTGGAAGGCGCTCAAGGCTAAATTTGTGCCGCCCTATGATGCCGGCAAGTTCCCGAACAAATGGCGCAAGATGGAAGCGTCAACGCCGGCGAGGACGCTGCTCGCCCATCTCGGCAAGGACAGCTACAGCCATATCCATTACGACAGTCGACAGGCTCGGCCGATTTCGGTGCGCGAGGCGGCCCGGCTGCAGTCTTTCCCGGACGGTTTCCGCTTCGCCGGCACGATGAACCCAGCTTTCCGCCAAATCGGCAATGCCGTACCACCCCTGCTCGCCAGAGCAGTCGCGGCGACGCTGCGCCGCCAACTGCTCGGTGAAATTGCGGAAACGGAAGCCGAGGCCGGAGAGCCCCGAACCGCTGGAGCTGGCCGTTGATGGCGAAGCGCGACGAGATCATCGTCGTCCGCTCACTCGCCGAATCTGATCTCGGCATTTTCTCGATGCACCGCCTGAGCGCGACGAGCAAACAGCGCGCGATCGCACTTACCACCCCTGTCGCGCGCCGCCTGCTGAGCGAGCGCCTGTTCATCGGCGGCGGCTCCGATCTCGATCTGATCTGCGTCTATGGCGGTTATGGCAACCGCGAGCGGCGCAACATTGGTAAGGTCGGCAGAAACTGGCGGCTCGGCGGTCGCAAGATCACCGCGAATGCCTGCGCGTTTCTCGACAGCAAGGATTTCGTACTTTTGCGCTCGATCGCCGGCAACGACGGCGATGCACCGATCCTGATGACCTTCATCGGGCGGCAACGCGAACGGCTGCTGCACGCCGGCATCGTCGCCAGCCTCAAAGATGAGTTCAGGGACAGTGTCGCGATGGTGACTGCAGGCTCGGACGCGTTTACCGCGCTCAGCGCCGCCTTCCCGGCGGTACCCGCGGATCTCGCTGTCGGGGTGCCGCCGGCGGATGAGGATGCCGCCGCCCCGAATCAGGCGGCCGGGAGCGATGGTCGATAAGCTGACGCCGGACCAGCGGCGACTCAACATGAGCCGGGTGCGCGCGAAGGATACGTGGCCCGAAATGACGGTGCGCAGACTGTTGCATCATGCGGGCTTCAGGTTTCGGCTGCATCGCCGTGATCTCCCGGGCCGCCCCGATATCATCCTGCCCCGTTATCGGACAGCGATTTTCGTCCATGGCTGTTTCTGGCACGGGCATGGCTGTTCGCTGTTCCGCATGCCCGCGACCCGGACGGACTTCTGGTCATCCAAAATCGCGGGCAACCGCTACCGTGATGAGGCGGCGGTTACCGGCCTGCGTGCGGCGGGCTGGCGGAGCCTCTGGGTATGGGAATGCGCGCTCCGCGGGAAGCACCGACTGACGCCAATGGAGCTGAGTGAGCGGATGGCCGCGTTCATCCAAGGGGATGCCGGGTTCGAAGAGGTGGGGGAAACGGGATCACGACATGAAGACCAGCACATTACCGCAGACGGACATTAAGGACCGGCTGGCTACCCCACCTCAGCGAATAAGCGCTTACTGGATCGTTGATGGATGGGCAGAACGACCATTATAGGTCGCAAAGCGCGATGTCCCTGAAAGGGCCGTCGAGGGGTAAGCATGGCCAGAAGCGGAAATCGGAATAGACGGCACCGATTGGTTCCCTAAATGTGCGCGATGGGCATGTCCGGTGAACACGCTACAGGCCCTTGCGCCGTGGCTAAGCCCAGAACAGAAACGTCATTCGTCCTTCACCTCACGCACGGCATTGCGAACTTCGGGAAGTGGGTCGTGGGCGGCGAGGTCACGCCACGCATGGACCGGCTCGGTTGTCACTCCCTTCCCCTCCAGCGCTCGTGCCAGGCGAACGCACTCAGCGCGGACAAGGGGTAAGGAAACGACCCGCTCGGACTCAATATCCGCGTCGCCATCGGGCGGACCGTAATCCGTCGTCTCGCGGAGTTCATCGAGCACTTCGGTAATCCGATCGAGTTCAGGAATACCGCAGCAGCCCGCCTCGATCAGGCGACGCGCGAGATAGATGAGATGGGGCAGTCCGCCGATCCGCCCCCGCTCCAGCACCCGAAGCGCCTGATCGCGCAGGACATCGGGCAAGGGTAACGCCTGATCGGTTTCGGATAGGCGCAGCCACCGGTCAAGTGCGTTGACAGCGGTGGGTGTAGCACGGCGGTCGCCGCTCGCAAGCGGCCGACGAAAGGCGTGCTCGATCCGGCGATCGATGTCCGCGTCCAGACCGTAGAAAACGGGCAAAGCGGAGAGGGCTTCCAGCAGGCCTGTCTCATCCAGAAAGGTCAGCGCGGCCTCAGCCCGCTCAACCGTGCGATCATGCCGGGCAAGCGCGGGCGCGGCCACGATGCCAAGGACGGAGGCCATCATCTGGTCCCCTTCCCCGAGCACCGAACGAGCGAAGACATCGTGGATGGTGTCGGGATCGAGCGCTTTTGGACGCCAGCCGGTCACATTGCGGAACAGTCGGACCGCGTCCGCTTCGCTTGGCTGTATGTAAGGCTTTCGACCCGTGGCCGCACTTACCAGGTGGACCGGATCCGCTCCTTCACCAGGTCCGAAAAGGTGCGCATAGACACGCGCACGAGCGTCTATGTGAAATGGAGCGGGTGCAATCAGGAAAGCATGCAAGAGCAGATTCGTACTCTCGGGCAACGCGTTGTTGTCCAGTGGAACGTCTTTCCAAAGTCCGTCGGCAAATGACGAAATCTGGTCATCCGTCAACTGCCCATTTTCGTGCAGCTCAAGCAGGCGTACGGCAGCCTCAGGTCGAGAGGGTGCACCGGGTGCCAGATGGTGAAGGAACGCGGCTACGCGAGCGTCGAAGATAGCCTCATTCCCGCTTCGGCGGATGAAGCGGTAGGCATCCGGAGCCGGGTCGTACCAGGACCTCGATGGACCGCCGGCGTCTCGCTCCGCAGCCAGGGGAAAGCGCAAAAGTTCCGATGACAACTCACTGCGCTCGCCGGGGGGCACGGCAGCGACTGCGCGTTTTAGTAGGTGGCTGATCGGTTCGTTTAGCCACCAATGCTTCAGCCCTTCATCGCTTCCGAGTTCTACCGCGAGGCGAGCGTGCGCTTTGGCGGTGTCAGTGTCGTCGCGCGCCGTCACGCGGGACAGCGCCTCGACGTAGAGGCGCAGTACGCCAACGTCGTCTGAGTCGTTGGTTCCCTTGCGAACGCGCGCCCGCCAGAAGATGACCGCGCGTTCAAGCCGCTCCCGAAGCTCGGCGATCGTATCCGCATCAAGACGGGCGACGGGAATGCGACCAAGATGGATGTCGATCGGCCCCTTAGAGTAATTCGGTTTTGTCGTAAGAAACGCAGAGTGCCACGCCACAGTCGGCTCGAAGACGAGCCGGAGCGCATCGGCAAGATTGGTGCCAAGCACGTTCACGTGCCGCGTACGGATCGGCAATCCAGCCCGCTCGGCAACGTGGCGCAACTCGCCAAACGGCGTGACCTCCGCGGAGTTACTAAAGGTGACAGTGTTACCGTTGTCTCTGTAAGTTCCCACCTCAAAGCCGGGCTCGATCTGCCTCGCTTCCAAGCGCTTGCGGAGCCCATCATCGACCTCGGCGTCGAGCGCGCGCAACTGCGCCCAGGGGTCGTAATTGCGTAGCGCCAGGCGATCCAGGTCGTCCAATTCAGCAAGAAGAATGCCCTTGTCCTCCCAGCGCAGTGCATCAGCCAACGTCTTTGCCCACGCCAAACGCGAACGAAGCGCTACACTGTCCGGATTCCGCAAAACCCGCGATCGCAACTCCCGGACCGCCGCGCCAATAGTTCGCAGAGCCTCCTCCGCCTCCCCGACCCAATAGAGCAATGCCGCCCGCCGCAGACTCCAAACGGGATCGTCGCCCTCGACCTTATTCGCGTTTTCCGCCACGAACGCGAAATCGAGCCGGTCGCGCGCGAAAAGGCAGCGCTCGTCCGCGATGAGGGCGGGCAAATCGCCGGGCGCGGCAAACGATTCGAGGCGCGCTGCGCGCGTCGCGAGTGCCGCTTCGTCATCAGCCACACGCGCTGCACCCAGCAGGGCTCGGGCGAGCGAGCGCACTAACTCCGGCTCGGCCTCGGCCAACGCCTCGGGCGTCAAAATCGCCTCCATGCGTTCAGCCAGCCACGGTGGAAGCGGACGTACTCCGCGATCGTAGCGCCAAGCCAGCTCCAGCAGCGCGTCCCGACGCTCGTTCACGGTCAAGGTGTCCAGGGCGAGCGAAAGACTATCGACGGCATCTGTCCCATGCTGGAGCAAAAGACGCACGTTGGGGGGGCAGACCAGCCACCTCGGGCACATCCGCCGGTCCTTTTGCCAGATCACCAACGCCGCACGGAACGCTTCGACGACCTTCTCAGGATTTCGCAAGTTGCGGAACCACGCATTGTGGTCTCCGGCACGCAAGCTTGGATAATCCTGATACGATGCGGGCTTCCAATCGTCCGGCTCCGCAGGCCGGGCGGCCTTGAGGTGCGCGAGAAACATGGAAATCGCAGCCGTATGGCGCTGATCGGCCCGCTCGTTCCTTACTGCCGGGGCAAGGTCGATCGGCGCAACTCCGTGCGCCTCCAGCAAGCGCCGCTTGACGGGCGGGAGGTCGAGTGCGCCGACGAGGTAGATGCGCCGGGCGCGGCTGCTCAACCGGTCGCGCACCCACCCGGCCCACTGAAGGAAGTTTGGGTCATCGCCCGAGAAGCCGAGCAGACACAACTCGTTTTCGATGAACACCTGCCGCGCCGTGTTCACGAACGCCGCTTGGCGCTGCGGGTAAGTCCGGTAGTCCTCTTCTGAGATCACGACGCCCGCCCCATCCCGCAGCGAGCCGTGCAACTTGATAATTCGCGCACCCCGGGCGTGGGGCAGGTCGTTTTCCGTCAGAACGAGATCGTAGCTGCGCCGCGAGCCCGGCTCCGCGCGCTCGAGCAGCGTGTCATAGTTCGTGGTCAACACGTCAGCCCAAGGCAGGTCGAGCAAGTCGCGATGGATCTGTCCCGGCTCGAAGGCGTCGTCGCGGATGCGGCGGCGCAGAAAGTCCGTCAGCGCCGCGTCACCAAGGCCGGCACGAAACTCCTCTGCAAGACGCAGAGGGTCCCTCGGCGCATTCGCGCTGTGCTCACCGTAAAGTTCGCGCGCCATGTCGTCTGCGAGATCAGACCATAAGGGCGGAGGCGGGGCGTCGTCGGAGAGAAGCCGCACCCCACCGCGGCTGACGCCGGCACCGACGAGGACAGCCGCTCCGCGTAAGGTCCCGCGCTGCCATAGCGCCCGGCTAAGCTGCTCTAACGCCGGACGGTCGGGCAAATCGGCCAAAGGATCGGAAGAAGGCATGCAAGTGTCTAAGGTTGGCAAGGCAGCGTTAGGATCGAGTAGGGTGTCCTTCATGGAATATAATATCCCATTTCTCTCACCTCACCCATATGTTGGTCGCCCGTCTGTTTAGGCCCATGGGCCGATCATCGGCGACGTCGGGGTGAACTGCGCCGAGTTAGCAAGACACCGAGCGTCGTCCGCTTCGGGTCCGGAGGGAAAGAACCGTAGCGAAGACTTGGCCTTTCAAGGCCGCCGGCCATTCGGATACCGTTACTGACCCAGCTTTGGTACAAGACGAGAAGAACGGGTCAGTCTGATCCCTCGAGATTCGACGTTACCCAAGAGCATCCAGAATCGATCCAGCTGAAGTTCAGCTCGTCCGTACATATCCGCCGAAAGCCGACGATCGCGCTGGGGCAGATGCTGGGGCAACCATTTTCCCGGGACGAAATTTTTCTTAAATACCAGCCACATAAGGCAGATAGAATGGCGGAGAGGGGGGGATTCGAACCCCCGATGGACTTGCGCCCATGCCGCATTTCGAGTGCGGTGCATTCGACCACTCTGCCACCTCTCCGCAGAGGGACGTCGCCGGGGCGACGCGCGATCGTGGTTCGGGGCTTCTAGCGGACCGGAGCCGTTCGGGCAAGCGCTCTTGATGGGCTATCCCCGAACTGCGCATCTTCCTCTTTGGCGTTGCAGCCCGTGGCCGCGGTGCGGGTCCGGCGGCCGCGCGGCCGGGCCTGCCGAAGCCACGGCCGGTGCTGTCCGCGTGGCGGGACGATCCGTCGAAAGGGCCGCGTCTAACCCGTTGCGCGCCGGTCGGTGGGGCGGCCGCAGGTGGCAAGGCCGGGTTCGGATGCACGGCCCCAAGAACAGCTGTGTCCGCGCACGGGCCCCGTTGTGGCGCCGCGCCCTTGCGGTGGGGCTGTCTTCGTGGAGCGACGGGGTTCCGGCTGAAGTTCGCGCATGCCGCATTGCGGCACCTCCCTAGAGTGTGGGATGAAGGGGGCGCATCAAAATGCGATCGGAGCTCGGGGGGCGAACTTCGATCGCACCCTGCCGTGCACAGGGTTGTCGCTGGTCTTTTGGAGGTCCCCCGCCGATGAAGCGGACTGTTTTCATCGTTTCCGCCCTTCTGATCGTGGTCGCCATCGGTGGCGCTGGCGCCTATTACCTCGCATCCCGCGCCCGCACCCTGCCAGCGGGCTTTGCCTCGGGCAATGGCCGGATCGAGGCCACCGAAGTGGACGTGGCGACCAAGGCCGCCGGTCGGATCATCGATGTTCTGGTGGAGGAGGGCGACTTCGTCCGCGAAGGCCAGGTGGTGGCCCACATGGATGTGGCCGACACCGCCGCCGCGTTGCGCACCGCCCAGGCGCGCGAGACGCAGGCCATCAAGTCGCGCGACGAGGCGGCCCATATCGTCGAGCAGCGCAAGAGCGAGCTCGATCTCGCCACCAAGGAGCTGGAGCGGCAGACCACCCTGGTGGCCAGCGGCTTCACCACCGTTCAGAAGGTGGATCAATACCGCACGACGAAGCTCACCGCCGAGGCGGCGTTGGCGGCGGCGGAAAGCAGCCTCGCGGCCAGTGATTCGGCCATCCGCGCGGCTCAGGCGGAGGTGGAGCGGCTGACGCGGCTGGTGGAGGACGGCACGCTGGTGGCGCCCAAGACGGGCCGCGTCATCTATCGTCTGGCCGAGCCGGGCGAGGTGCTGGCCGCGGGCGGCAAGGTGCTGACGTTGCTCGACCTCTCGAACGTCTACATGACCATCTTCCTGCCCGCGTCCGCGGCCGGCCACCTGGCGCTCGGGTCGCAGGCGCGGCTGCTGCTGGAGCCGCTGCCCGATCGGGCGGTGCCGGCCAACGTCTCATTCGTGTCCGCCCGCGCCCAGTTCACGCCGAAGCAGGTGGAGACCCAGAGCGAGCGCGACCGCATGATGTTCCGCGCCAAGCTGCGGGTGCCGCAGGTGCTGGTGGAGAAGTATCTCGACCAGGTGAAGACCGGCGTGACTGGTGTCGGCTATGTGCGGATCGACGCCAACGCTCCGTGGCCGGCGTGGCTGGACTCCGATCTGGTGCAGCAGGCCGAAGGCGCGGGAGCGGTGCCGGATGAGGGCGGCAAGGCCATCGTCGTGCCGCCGGCGAACGGCGCTGCGGACGGGAAGGCCGACGGGAAGGCCGACAAGTGAGCCCGGCATCCGGGCTGCGCCCCGCCGCCGTTCGGCTGGCCGGGGTGCACCATCGCTACGGCAAGACCCTGGCCGTGGACGGCATTGATCTGGAGATCGCCGAAGGCGCCGCCGTGGCTCTCGTGGGGCCCGACGGGGTGGGCAAATCCACCTTGCTTGGCCTGATCTCGGGCGCCAAGCGCATCCAGCAGGGGCAGGTTGAGGTGCTGGGGGCGGACCTCGCTCAGCGCCGGGCCCGTGATCTTGTGCAGCCGCGGGTGGCCTTCATGCCCCAGGGCCTGGGGCGCAACCTCTATCCCAACCTGACGGTGGCGGAGAACATCGCTTTCTTCGCCCGCCTGTTTGGTGAGAATGCCGACGCCAAGGGCGCGCGGGTGGCGCCGCTGCTGGAGGCGACAGGCCTCACCCCATTCGCCGGCCGGCTCATGCGCAAGCTGTCGGGTGGCATGAAGCAGAAGCTCGGCCTGTGCTGCGCGCTGGTGCACGATCCGGATCTGCTGATCCTCGACGAGCCCACCACCGGCGTCGATCCGCTCTCGCGGCGCCAGTTCTGGGATTTCGTCGACAGCATTCGGGCCGACCGGCCCCAGCTGACACTTCTGGTGGCCACCTCCGACATGGAAGAGGCGGCGCGCTTCGAGCGCGTGGTGATGGTGGATGCCGGCCGCCTGCTGGCGGACGATACGCCGGCGGAACTGCTGACCGCCACCGGCCAGCCCAGCCTGGAACGGGCCTTCATCTCGCTGCTGCCAGAGGACCGGCGGGGCGATGGCGAGGGCTCCGGCCCGGTGGCGCCGCTGGCGGACGATGCGCCCATCGCCATCGAATCCCGGGGCCTCACCCGGCGGTTCGGGGATTTCGTGGCGGTGGACCATGTGAGCTTCAAGATCCGCCGGGGCGAGATCTTCGGCTTTCTCGGCTCCAACGGCTGCGGCAAGTCCACCACCATGAAGATGCTCACCGGCCTCTTGCCGGCCAGCGAGGGCGAAGCGCTGCTGTTCGGGGTGCCGGTCGACCCGTCCGACATCGAGAGCCGCCGGCGCGTGGGCTACATGTCCCAGGCCTTTTCTCTCTATGGCGAGCTGACCGTCCGGCAGAATCTGGAGCTGCACGCTCGCCTGTTTTCACTGCTCGAGCCGGCGGCCGGCGCCCGCATCGCCAAGCTGGTGGCCGATTTCGACCTGGCCGATCATCTCGATGATCTGTCGGAGGGCTTGCCGCTGGGGGTGCGCCAGCGCCTGTCCCTGGCGGTGGCGATCCTGCATGATCCCGAGCTGCTGATCCTCGACGAGCCCACATCGGGCGTCGACCCGGTGGCGCGCGACAATTTTTGGGACCACCTGCAGCGTCTGTCGCGGCAGGAAGGGGTGACGATCTTCGTCTCCACCCATTTCATGGGCGAGGCGGAGCGGTGTGACCGCATCTCCTTCATGCATGCGGGCCGGGTGATCGCCACCGGGGCCCCCGACGCGCTGAAGGCGGCCAAGCAGTCGGCGTCCCTTGAGGAAGCCTTCATCGCTTACATGGAGATGGGAGGCCGCGAGGCGGCGAATGACGCCCGCCTGCCGCCGCCGCAGGCAGGGCATGCCCGCCCGAGTGGCTTCTCCTGGGCGCGGCTCGGCGCCTATGCATGGCGCGAGGCCCTGGAGCTGCGGCGTGATCCGGTGCGGCTCGCCTTCGCGCTGGTGGGCACCGCCATCTTGATGATCATCTTCGGCTACGGCATCACGCTCGACGTGGACAAGCTGCGCTTTGCTGTGCTCGATCGCGACCAGACCGCGGAAAGCCGCGCCTATATCGACGGCTTCGCCCACTCCACCTATTTCGTGGTCGAGGCCCCCATCACCAGTCCTGAGGATCTGGACCGGCGACTGAAAGCCAACGACATCGCCTTCGCCATCGAGCTGCCGCCCAAGTTCGGCGCCGATCTGCGCTCCGGCCGGCCCACCGAGGTGCTGGTGACCATCGACGGTGCCATGCCGTTCCGCGCCGAGACCATCAAGGGCTATGTGCAGCAGGTGCATCTCCTGTTTTTGCAGCAGATGGCCGAGGCGGCTGGCGGCAGCCTGTCGAGCGCCGCCAGCCTGGAGATGCGCTACCGCTACAATCAGTCGTTCCGCTCCATTGATGCCATGGTGCCGGCGGTCATCGCGCTCATGCTGATCTTCATTCCCGCCATCCTGACAGCGCTCGGGGTGGTGACGGAGAAGGAGCTGGGCTCCATCACCAACCTTTATGTGACACCGGTGACCAAGCTTGAATTCCTGCTCGGCAAGCAGGCGCCTTATGTGGCGGTGGCGGTGTTCAATTTCTTCGTCATGGTGGCGCTGGCGCTGCTGCTGTTCGGGGTGCCCCTCAAGGGCTCGTTCCTCGGCCTGCTGCTCGGCGCGGTGGTCTATGTGCTGGCCACCACCGCCATCGGGCTCGTCTCCTCCACCCTCACCAACACCCAGGTGGCGGCCCTGTTCGGCACGGCGATCGGTACGATGATGCCGGCCACCCAATTCTCCGGCCTGCTGCAGCCGGTGGCGACCCTGGAAGGCGGGGCCTGGGTGGTGGGCACCTTCTTCCCCACCACTTATTTCATGCGCATCAGCGTCGGGGCCTTCACCAAGGGCCTCGATTTCAGCGAGCTGCTGCCGTTCATCCTGGCCACCGCTGCCTTCTGGCCGGCGCTGCTGCTGTTGGCCCATCTCATCTTGCGCAAGCAGGAGCGCTGACATGGCCCCGACGGACGTGAAGCAAGAAGGCCCCGGCGCGCGTGGGATGGCGGCGCCATCGCGGCCGCGGCGCTCCCTGGGGCAGCGCCTCGCCGCACGCATCACTAATGTGGTGAACCTGTTCAAGAAGGAGCTCATCAGCCTGTGGCGGGACCGGGCGCTGCTGGTGCTGGTGCTCTATGCCTTCACCGCGGCCATCTACATCCAGGCCAACGGCATGAAGCACGATCTCAACCGGGCCACGGTGGGGGTGGTGGACGAGGACAACTCGCCTTTGTCCCACGCCATTCTCGACGGCTTCCTGCCACCGCGCTTCCAGCCGCCGGTGGCGTTGAAGCCCGATGAGGTGGACAAGGAGATGGACGCGGCGCGCTACACCTTCGTGCTGAACGTGCCGCCCAATTTCCAGCAGGACGTGCTGGCCGGCCGCGCGCCTTCGGTGCAATTGCTGATCGACGCCACCGCCCTCATGCAGGCCGGCCTCGGGGCCACCGACATCTCGGCCATCTTCCAGCAGCAGGTGAACGAATACGTCTCGCGCACCGCGCGGGAGACGGCCACGCCGGTGGAGCTCAAGATCCGCATCGCCTTCAACCAGGGGCTGGAATCCTCCTGGTTCACCGGCACCATGGGGCTGATCACCAACATCACCATGCTGTCGGTGCTGCTGGCCGGGGCGGCGCTCATCCGTGAGCGCGAGCATGGCACGCTGGAGCATCTGCTGGTGCTGCCGGTGCGCCCTTCCGAGATCATGCTGGCCAAGATCCTCGCCAACGGCCTCGTGATCCTGGTGGGCACCGCCTTCAGCATCATCGTCGTGCTGAAGCTGGTGATGGGCATGGAGATCGCCGGCTCGGTGCCGCTGTTCCTGGTGGGAACCGCGCTCTATTTGTTCTTCACGGCCGCGCTCGGGATCTTCCTCGGCACGCTGTCGGGGTCCATGCCGCAGTTCGGACTGCTGTTCTTTCTCACCGTGCTGCCCATGAACATGCTGTCCGGTGGCTTCACCCCGCTGGAGAGCATGCCGCAATGGCTGCAGGCCACCATGCAGGTGTCGCCCTCCACCCAGTTCGTGGCGTTCGCCCAGGCGATCCTCTATCGCGGTGCCGGCATGGAGACGGTCTGGCCGCGGTTCCTCGCCACGTTCGTGGTGGGCATGCTGTTCTTCTCGGTGGCGCTGGCCCGCTTCCGCAAGTTCCTCGCCGCGCAGCAGTGAAGGCGGCGGGCGCACCTTTGGCGTGGTCGTGTGGGCATGCTGGAAGTGCGAGGGGGCGGCGCTGCCGGTCAGATGTAGTCGACGAAGGAGGCCAGCTGTTCCTGCGACATGTCGCGCATCTGGGCGAGGGTGGTGGTGTCGAGCACCGTGCCGATGGCATCGCGCACCCGCACCATCAGCAATCGCACCTCGCAGGTGGAAATGTCGCAGTCCTCGCAGGGCTCGTAGGCATTGCGGCTGGCGCAGGGAAAGGGGGCGAGCGGGCCGTCGAGGGCGCGGATCATGTCGCCGACGAGGATGTCCTCCGCCGGCTTGGCCAGACGGTAGCCGCCGAGCTTGCCCTTCTTGCTGGCGAGAAAGCCGGCATTGCGCAGCTCGCCGAGGATCACGTCGAGGAACTTCTTCGGGATGTTGTTGGCCTCGGCGATGTCGGCCACCTGCGTGGAGCCGCCCGTCGGCAGCCGCGCCAGATGCACAGCGGCCTTCAGCCCGTATTTTCCTTTTTTCGTCAGCATGCGGCGCCCTCCGCTTGGCTTATGGGGCTGCGCGTGGGCGGCGTCAACGGGCCGCGTGGATCACGCGGCCCCATCGGCGCCGTCCGTGTTGGCCTTGAGGTCGTGCCGGGCCATCAGGGGCGCCTGGGCCAAGGCGAAGGCAAAGGTCATGGGCAGATAGCCGAAGGTCTTGAAGGCGACCCAAGTGTCGGTTGAGAAGGAGCGCCACACCACCTCGTTCAGCACCGCCATCACCAGGAAGAACAACCCCCAGCGAAGGGTCAGCGCCCGCCAGCCCGCATCCGTGAGCTGAACCATGCCGTCGAAGACGTAGGGCAGCAGGGGCTTCTTGAACACCAGCCCTCCGAACAGCAGCACCGCGAACACCCCATTCACCAGGGTCGGCTTCATCTTGATGAAATGGTCGTCCTGCAGCCACAGAGTCAGGCCGCCGAACACCATCACCACCAACGCCGAGACCAGCGGCATCACCGCGATGCGGCGCGCCAGCACCCACATCAGCCCGAGGGAGGCCAGGGTCGCCACCATGAACACCCCGGTGGCGGCGTAGATGCCGCCATAGGCATTGGCGGCGAAGAAGAGAACCAGGGGCCCGATCTCCAGGCCGATTTTCAGCAGCGGGCTCATAGGGGCGCGGGTGGACGCCGAGGGGGACGAAGGGGCGGGCGGCCTGACGGCTTCGGTCATGGGGCAAAGGTCTCCTGCTGCCCATGTGGCGCGGATGGCCGGCACAATCAAGGCAAAGGCGCGGGGTTCGGCCGTTCGGGCGGTCACAGGCAGGCGATGAGCTCGGGGCCCTCGCGGGGGACCCGCGCCTCCAGCCGGTCGGCCAGCCGGCGCAGGCCGGGGCCCGGGTTGCCGGCACTGCGGCGCTGTGGGTTGGGCAGCATCACCGCCAGCCGGGCGGCCTGGTCGGCGCTGATGCGCGCGGCGGCAATGCCGAACTGCTGCTGCGCCGCCGCCTCGGCTCCGAAGGTGCCGTCCGGGCCCCATTCAGCGATGTTGAGGTAGATTTCGAGGATCCGCCGCTTGCTCATCACCGCGTCGAGCCACACCGCCAGGGGCAGCTCGATGATCTTGCGTGGCACTTCCGGCCGTTGCCACAGGAACAGGTTCTTCACCACCTGCATGGTGATGGTGGAGGTGCCGCGCAGGTCCTCGAGATCGTCGGCCTTCTCCACCACCTTGCGCATTTCCTCCACGTCGACGCCGTGGTGGACGCAGAAGCGGGCATCCTCCGAGGCGACCACCGTGCGCACGAGGGCCGGGGAGAAGTCGGCCAGCGGGGTCCAGATCCGCTCCACCCGCTCGCCGGTCAGCATGCGGGCCAGCATCAGGGTCGAGGCGGGATGGCCCACATTGTAGAGCACCGCCAGCACCAGGGGCACCGCGATGGCCACACAGGCGAGCTGGATGAGAAAGCGGATCATCGGTCACCCTTGGGTCCGGGAGCGCGAGGACGACAGCGGCCCTGACGCGCCGCGCCTTGACCTGGCCTCCTGGTTGGGGCACCGGAAGCCTTGCGTCAACGGGGCGCCGGCGCTCGGCGTTCCATCCACCGTCCCATTCCGTGTGAAGGCCGCCCGTGACCCAGCCGCTCGCGATCCGCCTCGATGCCGCCGCCGCCGCCACCGAGGCGCGCCTCGCCCTTGCCCTTGCCGCAACGCCGGCGGAAGGGGAGATCGCGCGTCCCGACCGTTTGCTGGCTGCCATGCGCCATGGAGCGCTCGCGGGCGGCAAGCGGCTGCGCCCCTTCCTCGTGATCGAGAGCGCGGCGCTGTTCGGCCTGCCCACCGAAGCGGCGGTGACCACTGCGGCGGCGGTGGAGTGCCTGCATTGCTATTCTTTGGTCCATGATGATCTGCCAGCCATGGACGACGACGACCTGCGGCGTGGCCGGCCGACCGTGCACAAGGCCTTCGATGTCGCCACCGCCATTCTCGCGGGGGATGGCCTGCTGACGCTGGCGTTCGACCTGCTGGCCGGGGCTGATGCCCATCCCGATCCAGCGGTGCGGGTCGCCTTGGTGCGCGCTCTGGCCCGGGCGGGCGGGCTGGGCGGCATGGTGGGCGGGCAGGTCCTCGATCTCACCGCCGAGGGACGGTTCGATGACGGTACCCCCCTGGCTCTTTCGGAGGCGGAGATCCTGCGGCTGCAGAGCATGAAGACCGGGGCGCTGCTGCTGTTCTCGGCTGAGGCGGGCGGTCTGCTGGCGGGGGCTTCCCCAGAGGAGCGGGCGGCGCTGACGGCCTATGGGCGCGCGCTCGGGGCTGCCTTCCAGATCGCCGATGACATTCTCGACGTGGAGGGCGATGCCGCAGCCATGGGCAAGAAGGTGCACAAGGACATTGCCGCCGGCAAGGGCACCTTGGTGTCGCGCCTCGGCCTGCCGGCGGCGCGGGACCGCCTCAACGGGCTGGTGGCCACCGCCGAGGCGGCGCTGGCGCCGTTCGGCGCCCGCGGGGCGACCCTGGCGGCGGCGGCGCATTTCGTTGCGGAACGGCAGAGCTGAGGGGATCATCCTGCGGCCGTTCCTCCGCTGCGGGCGGCCATGCTAGAGTGCCGGCCAGCCGGCGGCGCCCTGCGTTGCCGGGCCGGTCTTGAAACGCTTGCACCGCTCTTGCCGCGAGGCGGATCCGGCTCCAGGGGCCCCATCGTGACTGTGAACCCGCTCCGCGCCGTCTCCCGATCTCCGGATCGCCGCCATATTCTGGATCGTCGCCGTTTTCTGGCCGGCGGCCTGGCGCTGGCGACGGCGCCGCTGGCGGGGGCCGCCGCGCTCGGGCAGAGCAGC
Organism: Xanthobacter sp. NM-25; assembly: GCF_022138605.1. GTDB lineage: Bacteria > Pseudomonadota > Alphaproteobacteria > Rhizobiales > Xanthobacteraceae > Xanthobacter. Next base: position 44,520 of record NZ_JACBFS010000006.1, on the reverse strand, counting down.
CAGCCCGACGTGATTATCATCGGCGCCGGCGCGGCGGGCATCGCCGCGGCGCGCAAGCTGGCGGCGGCCGGCATCACCTATGCGCTGATCGAGGCGGGGCGCCGGGTCGGCGGGCGCGCCTTCACCGATAACGCCATCTTCGGCCTGCCGTTCGACCTGGGGGCCAATCGCATTCATTTCCCCGCCGCCACCGAGATCTCCACCCTGGGGCGGGTCGCCGGCTTCGACGTGGCGCGCGCGCCGGAGGCCGGCCGGCTCTACCTGGGCGGCAAGGAAGCGACGGATTCCGAATATGAGGGGTTCGTGGGCGCCGTACGCCGGGCCGAGCGGGCCATCGTCGCCGCCGGCGATGCCGGTCGTGATCTGCCCGCGGCCCGGGTGCTGCCGGATCTGGGCCCGTGGTCCGCATCCGCCGATTTCGTCACCGGGCCCTACCTGCGCGGCCGCGATCTCGCCGATGTCTCCACCGTCGACGTATCCCACGCCGAGGAGCGGGAACTGGCGGATGTCTGCCGGCAGGGGCTGGGGGCGCTGATCGCGAGCCTGGCAACGCCGCTGACGGTGCAGCTCGACACCGCCGCCCGCAGCGTCGATCTCAACGCCCGACGCGGGGTGAGCGTGCAGACCAATCGCGGCACCCTGCAGGCGCGGATGGTGATCGTGGCCGTGCCGCCCACCCTGCTGGCGAATGGCCGGCTGCGCATTCTGCCCAATCTGCCGGCCCGCTATCGCACCGCCGTGGAGCGGATTCCGCTGGGCGCCTATGACCATATCGGCTTCGAGTGGCCGGGCAATCCCGGCGGCCTGCGGCCTGACGAGCTGGTGTATTTCCGCACCGAGGCGGGGCGTGGCTACATGCTGCAGGCGCGGCTCGCCGGCACCCGGCTCCACAGCCTCGACGTGGGCGGTGACCTGGCGGCCACTCTGGCGGATGCGACCCCTGGTGGGGTGCGCGCCTTCCTGGAGGAGGCGATCACCCGCGAGTTCGGGGCCGAGGCGGCCAAGCGCATCGGCCGGGTGCATCACACCCGCTGGACCAAGGAGCCGCTGGCCCTCGGCGCCATGTCCTGCGCCATGCCGGGGGCCGGCAACCTGCGGCGGGTGTTTCTCGATGTGGTCGCCAGCCGCCTGCTGTTTGCTGGTGAGCATGCCCACGAGCGCCTGTGGGGCACGGTGGCCGGGGCGTGGCAGTCGGGCGAGCGTGCCGCCGGCCAGGCCATCACTTTGCTCACCGGCGGCAAGGCCGGCTAGGGGCGGTCAGTCTTCGGCATAGCGCTCCTCGGCCCACGGATCGCCGCGCATGTGATAGCCGCGCCGCTCCCAGAAGCCGGGCTTGTCGGCGGGGATCACCTCGATCTTGCGCAGCCACTTGGCGCTCTTCCAGAAATAGAGGTGGGGCACGATCAGCCGCACCGGCCCGCCATGGGCGCGGGAGAGCGGCGCGCCTTGCCAGGAATGGGCCACCAGTGCCTGCGGATCGGCGAAATCCTCCAGCGGCAGGTTGGTGGTGTAGCCGTCATGGCTGCGCAGCATCACCGCCCGGGCCTCGGCGGTGGGGCCCACCAGATCCAGAAGGTCGCGGGTGGTGACCCCCTCCCAGGCATTGTCGTAGCGCGACCAGGTGGTCACGCAATGGATGTCGCTGACGAGGCGGGTCTGCGGCAGGCCGGTGAAGCCGGACCAGTCCCAGGACTGCGGGCGCTCCACCGCGCCGGTGATGTCCAGCCGGAACGCCTCCAGCGGAATTTCGGGCTGGATGCCGAGATCGAGCACCGGCCAATCGGTCACCAGATGCTGGCCGGGGGGCAGGCGCTGCGCCGCGGGCCGGCCCGGCTGGCCGGTCAGGAAGCGCCGCTCCTGCGCCCAGCGGGTCTTGCTGGTGGTGAGCTTGGTGGGGGCGGACGGGTCGGCGCCGTCGGGGGTGAGGTCGCGCATGGGGCAGTTCCTGGCGAGGGGGCCGGTGCATTATGCCACGACCCGCCCTTTGCCTCACCTGTGGTGACGGCACCGTGTTCCCCGGCGCATCTCCCATGCGGCTGCCGGCCTTGCCCTGGGCCGTCCCATGTGGGACAGGCAGGCCGAACCCGGACGGAAAACCAAGGGAGCTGGCCGCATGAGCGTGGGGGAACATCCGGTGAACCCGGGCACCAGATCGGCGCCGTTCGCCGATCTGGTGCCCGAGCTGCGCGCCCGGGTCCCGAACCTGCGCGGCCGGCTCATCGCCAACGCGCCGCTGGCGGAGCTCACCTGGTTCCGGGTGGGCGGGCCGGCCCAGCTGCTGTTCCTGCCGGCCGATGCGGACGATCTGGCCGGCCTGCTGGCGGTGCTGCCGGCGGAGGTGCCGGTGACGGTCATCGGCCTCGGCTCCAACCTCATCGTGCGCGATGGCGGCGTGCCCGGCGTGGTGGTGCGGCTGGCCAAGGGCTTCACCGACATCGCGGTGGACGGCACGCGCATCAGCGCGGGGGCCGGCGTGCCCGACGTGAAGGTGGCGCGGGCGGCGGCAGAGGCGGGGCTCGAGGGCTTTGCCTTCCTGCGCGGCATTCCCGGCGCCATCGGCGGCGCCCTGCGCATGAACGGCGGCGCCTACGGGGGCGAGGTGAAGGACGTGTTCGTGGGCGCCGAGGCGGTGACGCGGACCGGCGCCCGGGTGACGCTCTCCGCCACCGACATGGACTTTACCTATCGGCATTGCGGGGCGCCGGATGATCTCATCTTCACCCGCGCCACCTTCGAGGGCCGGCCGGGGGATGCGGGCGAGATCGCCGCGCAGATGGCCAAGATCACCGAAAGCCGGGAAGCCACCCAGCCCATCAAGAGCCGCACCGGCGGTTCCACCTTCAAGAACCCGCCCGGCACCAGCGCCTGGAAGCTGGTGGACGCTGCCGGCTGTCGCGGCCTCACCCTTGGCCGCGCCCAGGTGTCGGAGCTGCACACCAATTTCCTGGTCAATCTGGGCGGAGCCACAGCGGCCGAGATCGAGGCCCTGGGCGAAGAGGTGCGGCGCCGGGTGCGGGAGCATTCGGGGGTGGATCTCCAATGGGAGATCAAGCGAATCGGCCTTCCTCTGGCCATGCCGGCCGCCGATTAGCAAAAGCGCAAGGCGCGCGCCCCATGGTGGGTGTCCACAACTTTGACAGATCCAGGACCAAGACAATGACCAAACACGTGGCGGTGCTCATGGGCGGCTGGTCGTCCGAGCGGGAGGTCTCGCTGCGCTCCGGCGCCGCCTGCGCCGCGGCGCTGGAGGGGGCCGGCTATCGGGTCACCCGTGTCGATGTCCAGCGGGATGTGGCGGAGGTGCTGGCGCGCCTGGCGCCTGACGTGGCGCTGAACGTGCTGCATGGCCATCCGGGCGAGGATGGCACTATCCAGGGCATCCTGGAGATCCTGCGCATTCCCTACAGCCATTCGGGCGTGCTCGCCTCGGCGCTGGCCATGGACAAGGGGCAGGCCCGCATCATGCTGGCGGCCGCCGGTGTGCCGGTGGCGGCGGGGCGCACCGTGAGTCGCGCTGAGGCGGCGCAGGGCCATGTGATGAAGCCACCCTATGTTCTGAAGCACGTGGTGGGTGGCTCCAGCATCGGCGTGTTCATCGTGCGCGAGGGCCAGGCCCACCCGCCCCAGGAACTCCACAGGGAAGATTGGGCCTTCGGCGAGACCCTTCTGGCCGAGGAATTCATCCCCGGCATGGAGCTCACCTGCGGGGTGATGGGCGACCAACCCCTGGCTGTAATCGAGGTGGAGGCCACCCAGCCGTTTTACGACTACGAGAGCAAATACGCGCCCGGCGGCTCCAGACACATCCTTCCGGCGCGGATTTTACCTGAAGTTTACGAGCAGGTGCAGATGTTAAGCCTAACGGCGCACCGAGCTCTCGGCTGCCGGGGGGTGTCCCGAGCGGACTTCCGATACGACGTGTCCAAGGGGAATGCCTCTGGCCTCGTCTGCCTGGAAGTGAACACCCAGCCCGGCATGACCGAAACGTCTCTGGTGCCCGACATGGCAGCCCACGCGGGCATCTCATTCGGTGAGCTAGTGACATGGATGGTGGAGGACGCGTCGCTGGAACGGTAAGGGCCTCGCGGCAGACGCCGCGCGGGGCGCCCGTTCCGCCCGGCCGGCACAAAAGGCTGCCGGCCGATCCGCGTCCGGCCAGCCGGTTCGCCCTTCTGCTGCGGCGCCTGCACGTGCGGCTGGCGGGGTCCCGGCTCGGTCGGCGCGGCGCCAGCCTGCTGACGGTGGCGGTGATCGGCGGCTTCTCGGCCTATGGTATCGTGCGCGGCGAGCACGTGGAGGAGGCCAAGGGCATCGGCATGGACATTGCCGATGCGGCGGCCAACCTCGCGGGATTCAAGATCCGCGAGGTCAATCTCTCCGGCTACAACCACATGACGCCGGCGGAGATCCTGCAGGGGGCCGGGATCAAGGCCTCCACCTCCATCCTGTTCGTCAATGCCGACGACATGCGCGCCAGGCTGGAGGCCATGCCCTGGATCCAGGCGGCGAGCGTGCGCAAGCAATTCCCCGACCGCATCGACATTTCCATCAACGAGCGCCAGGCCTTCGCGCTGTGGCAGGCCAATGGCGAGATCAAGGTGATCGCCCGCGACGGCATTCCCATCGCCCCTTATTCGGACGACCCGCGCTATGTGGACCTGCCCATCGTGGTGGGCGAGGGGGCCGAGAAGCGGGTGGGCGAGATCGTCGATTCGCTGGCGCGGCTGCCGGCGGTGAAGGAGCAGGTGCGGGCCGCCATTCTGGTGGCGGACCGCCGCTGGACCCTGAAGATGCGCAACGGCATCGACGTGCGGCTGCCGGAGAAGGGCATGGAGGGCGCGCTTCTGGAGCTCGCTGCCCTCGACCGCGACAAGAAGATTCTCACCCGCGACATCACCATCGTTGACCTGCGGCTGCCCGACCGGGTGGTGGTGCGCCTCTCCGACGCCGCCGCCGCGGCCCGCGACGAGGCGTTGAAGGCCAAGTCCAAAGCCAAGAAAGGAGGCCCCGCATGAGGTCCCGGCTCGCCCAGGGTTTTGCTCCCAAGATGCGCCCCTTGCCCGGCAAGAAGAGCGGCATCGTCGGCGTGCTGGACATCGGGACCAGCAAGGTGGTGTGCGCCATCGCCAAGCTGAAGCCGCGCGGTGGCTCCGACGTGCTGCGCCGACGCACCCATTCCATCGACGTCCTGGGCATCGGCCATACCCGTGCCTATGGCATCAAGGGGGGCACGGTGGTGGACATGGCGAAGGCGGAGCTCGCCATTCGCCAGGCCGTGGACATGGCGGAGCGTGCCTCCGGCGTGCAGATCGCCTCCGTGGTGGTCGGCGTCTCCGGCGGGCGGCTCGCCTCCCAGCATTATGAAGCGGCGGTGCGGCTCACCGCGCCGTCGGTGGAGGAGTTCGACATCCGCCGGGTGCTCGAGGCCGCCTCCACCTATGCGGTGGGCGATGGCCGGGCCGTGATGCACGCGCTGCCGGTGGGCTATTCCCTCGACGGGCGCGCGGGCATCGGCGAGCCGTGCGGCATGCTGGGCCAGGAACTCGGCGCCGACATGCACGTCATCACCGCCGATCTCACCGCCCTCAAGAACCTGGTGCTGTGCGTGGAGCGCTGCCACCTCTCCATCGAGGCCATGGTGGCGGCGCCCTATGCGGCGGCCCTCTCCTCCCTCACCGATGACGAGATGGAGCTGGGCGTCACCCTCATCGACATGGGCGCCGGCACCACCACCTTCTCCATCGTCACCGGCGGCCACTGCGTCTATGTGGACGGGGTGGCGCTGGGTGGCCAGCACATCACCAACGACGTGGCCCGCGGCCTGCCCGCCCGCCTCGCCGATGCCGAGCGCATGAAGGCGCTCCACGGCGCGGTGGTGGCGGTCTCGGCCGACGAGCACGACATGCTCACCGTGCCGCCCCTCTCGGGTGATTCGCGCGACCAGCCGCAGATGATCCCCAAGTCTCGCCTCGTCACCATCGTCCGTCCGCGGGCGGAGGAGATCGTGGAGCTGATTCGAGAGCGCCTGAAGGCCTCCGGCCATGCCGGGGACGCCGGCCGGCGGGTGGTTCTCACCGGCGGCGCCGCTCAGTTGCAGGGGCTGGCGGACCTGGTGGCGCGGGCGATCGGGCCGCAGGTGCGCATCGGTCGTCCGTTAGGAGTTTCTCGTTTGCCGGAAGCGGCGCGCGGCGCGGCGTTCGCGGTCACCGCGGGCCTGCTCGTCTACCCGCAAGTTGCTGGCCTGGAACACTTTGAGCCGCGCCGGCGGCAGGCGGTTGGGGCTGAGCCCCAGGGATATTTCGGCCGCGTGGGACGCTGGCTGAAGGACAGCTTTTAGACATGGTTAACCAAATCAGCCGTAACAAAGTGGTCGACCGGATTCATTCAGAGGCGGACTGAGCCGAGCGGGTTCGACGGAGCGAAAATATGACGATCAACCTTCAGATGCCCGACATTCGTGAGCTCCGTCCGCGGATCACGGTGTTCGGTGTGGGCGGGGCCGGGGGCAACGCCGTCAACAACATGATTTCCTCTGGCCTCAGCGGCGTCGAGTTCGTGGTCGCGAACACCGATGCCCAGGCCCTCACCCTCACCAAGGCCGAGCGCGTGGTGCAGATGGGTGTGGCCGTGACGGAAGGCCTCGGCGCCGGCTCGCAGCCGGAAGTCGGCCGCGCCGCCGCCGAAGAGGTCATCGACGAGATCCGCGACCACCTGTCCGGCTCGCACATGGTGTTCATCACCGCCGGCATGGGTGGTGGCACCGGCACCGGCGCCGCCGCCGTGGTGGCCCGCGCCGCCCGTGAGCTCGGCATCCTCACCGTGGGTGTGGTCACCAAGCCCTTCCACTTCGAAGGCCTGCGCCGCATGCGGGTGGCCGAGCACGGCATCACCGAGCTGCAGAAGAGCGTCGACACCCTCATCGTCATCCCGAACCAGAACCTGTTCCGGGTGGCCAATGAGAAGACCACCTTCGCCGATGCCTTCGCCATGGCCGACCAGGTGCTCTATTCGGGCGTGGCCTGCATCACCGACCTGATGGTGAAGGAAGGCCTCATCAACCTCGACTTCGCCGACGTGCGCGCCGTGATGCGCGACATGGGCAAGGCGATGATGGGCACCGGCGAAGCCTCCGGCGACAAGCGCGCCCTGCAGGCTGCCGAAGCCGCCATCGCCAATCCGCTGCTCGACGAGACCTCCATGCAGGGGGCCCGCGGCCTGCTGATCTCCATCACCGGCGGCAAGGACATGACCTTGTTCGAGGTGGACGAGGCGGCGACCCGCATCCGCGAGGAAGTCGACCCCGACGCCAACATCATCCTGGGCGCCACCTTCGACGAGATGCTGGACGGCATCATCCGCGTGTCCGTCGTGGCCACCGGCATCGATCCGCTCTCCATCCCGGATCAGATCCAGCCGCCGGCCGAGGTGCAGGGCCGCAAGATGTCCAACGCCGGCCGCGCCGCCGTGGAAGCTGGCCGCGAGGCGCAGATCCGCGACGCGGTGGCCGCCATCTCCACCGAAGATCTCATCGGCATGGAAGATTTCGGCACCCCCGCCAGCATGGGCCAGCCCATGATGCACGAGGAGGAGCCGGTGGCCATCGACAACGTGACCATCCGCGCCGCCGCGCCGAAGCCGTCCTTCTTCTCCGAGCCGGAGCCGGCCCCGGCCCCCGCCCCGGTGCACGAGGAAGATGAGTTCGCCCCCTATATCCCGCCGCAGAGCCAGCGCCCCCGCGCGCCGCGCATGCCGCGGGTGGATGAGCTGCCGCTGCCGGCGCAGAACCAGATCCGCGCTCAGCGCGGTGAGCCGCCGGTGGAGCAGGCCCAGCCCGACAAGAAGCGCATGACCCTGCTGCAGCGTCTCGCTCACGTGGGACGCCGCGAGGAGGAGCCGGCCGAGGCGCCGCGCCGTGAGCAGCCGAGCATGCGGGCCCCCGAGCGCCGTCCGCTCGAGCCCCGCGCTCAGGACCCTCGGGCTCAGGATCCCCGCGCCATGCAGGGCCATCCCGGCGAGGCCGTGTCGGAGTTCGCCAAGCGGCCGCAGACCCGTCCGGTGATGGAAGTGCCCTCTCGTCCCGCACCGCAGCGTGGCGAGGAGGACGACCAGCTCGAAATCCCCGCCTTCCTGCGTCGTCAGGCCAACTGATTCGGTCCTGATCCCGCCGAAACGGCTGTAACAACAGGCTTAAGGCCAACCCGAAAGGTTGGCCTTAAGCATTTGTTAAACAACGAAAAAATGGGATGCGAAGTTGGTAACAGGCGGTAAGCAAGCGTGATTTGGCGCAGTGCCGCGAGAGGACTAGGGTGCGCCCATCTTCACCGGCCACATGCCCCGCGTTGACAGTTTCTTTGGACAACCGGGGCGAAAGTGGGAAGGCAAGGTGGAGCTTTGTGGGAGAGCCTGGGGCCATCTGATGGCCGGTGCTCCCCGAGCATGGGACGACACCGATTATGCAGACCACTCTGGCTCGCGAGATTGCCCTGAAGGGGGCCGGCGTTCACGCCGGGGTCGAGGCGACCCTTACTCTGAAGCCGGCCACTGCCGATACGGGTATCGTCTTCATTCGCTCCTTCGCCGATAGCGCGCCGCGCAAGGCGGTCGTGTCTCACAAGTCGGTTCAGGCCACTGATTTCGCCACCGTCCTGGGGGATCGCTCCGGCGCTCTCGTCTCCACTGTGGAGCATCTGCTGGCGGCGTTCAGCGGGCTCGGTGTCGACAATGCCGTGGTGGAGATCGACGGCCCGGAAGTGCCGATCCTGGACGGCAGCGCCGCCGCCTTCGTGGAGGCCATCGACGCCGCTGGCGTTGCCACGGTGCGTGGGCGTCGGAAATATCTGAAGGTTCTCAAGCCGGTGCGGGTGGAGAACGGGGCGGCCTTCGGCGAGCTCCTGCCCTATGACGCCGGCTTCCGACTGGAAGTCGAGATCGAGTTTGCCCACGACGCCATCGGTCGTCAGCGCTTCGCAGCCACCATGGCGCCCTCGGTGTTCCGCCGGGAGCTGTCGAGCGCGCGCACCTTCGGCTTTCTGAAGGACGTGGAGCGCCTGCGCGCCGCCGGCTACGCCCGCGGTGCGGCCCTGGAAAACACCGTCTGCCTCGATGACAGCGGCATCCTCAATTCTGATGGCCTGCGCTTCGCCGACGAGTTCGTGCGCCACAAGGCCCTTGATGCGGTGGGTGATCTGGCCCTGGCCGGCCTGCCGCTGCTGGCGCGCTACCGTTCGTTTCGCGGTGGCCACAAGCTGAATTTCTCCATGGTGGAAGCCCTGCTCGCCGATCGCTCCGCTTATGCGGTGGTGGAGGCGGCCCAGCCGGTGCGCGATCGCGTCGCCGCCGAGCTGGTGGGAGCCGCGCCGGTGCCGGTGTTCGCGCCCGAGCGGTGAGGCGCCCCGTCGCGTTGCCCGCGCCCGAGCGGTGAGGCGCCCCGTCGCGTTGCCCGCGCCCTGTTCCTGTTTGATGCCGCCCCGCGCCAGCCGGCCCGGGGCGGTTTCGTTTTGAGGCCGGATCGTCCTCACCATGCTGTGCCCCGTTCCGGAGCCGGGTGCCGCCATCCAGCCGCCCGTGCGGGCGATGCCTGCAGCCTGCACGGCAGGGTTGTGGGGGCGGCATTGACAGTGCTGGCGACAGGCGGCACTAGAGCCGCGTCCGTCGCGAGGCGATCCCGCGCGAAGTCCGGCGGACGACGCATGGGGCAGGGGGCGCATCGTTTTCAGAACCGCACCGCGCCTCGGGCGCATGCCAAGGCTGTCGCGGGGCGACCGGCGTTGGCGGCCTTGCGCCCTGGGTGGGCTGTTGTGCCTGTGCGAAGGGAAAGGTGAACCTTTCGTGCTCAAGTGGACCGAGCCGCGACCACGCGATCGCATCGGGATGCCGGCTGTTGAGAGGATTGGGCGATGGGCGCTCTGAAGAAGTTCGTTTCCGAAACCTCCTCGGCCCTGCGCAAGGTGCTGCCGCGCGCCCTGGGGGGCGGACCCACCAAGGCCGAACTGGCCGCCCGAGAGGGCACGCAGGTGGCGGTTCAAGTGCCCCGCTGGTATCGGCCGCATCTGTCGGTGGAAACCAAGCGCCACTTCGCCACGGGCAAGGCGGTCTTCCTCTACATGCCGTGGATCACCGAGCATACCGATGCCCTGATCGCCCGGCTGGGCACCAGCAACGATTACGAGCTCGTGCCGTTCGACATGTTCAGCGGCATTGAGGATAACACCACGCGCCGCGCCATCTTTCGCTTCGCGCAGGAAAATACGGACAGCTACCGGCGCCTGGTAGTGCGACGCCTGGTACAGATGCGTCGCCATATTCGCGGCATCATCTTCACCTTCGACTGGACGCCGGTGACCCATGTCATCGCCAGTGTCTGCGAAGAGCTGGAAATTCCGAAGATCCTCATTCCCCATGAATCGGTGTTCGTGGATCGCAGTAAATATTACTGGGACCCCACGGCAAAAGCCTCCATTCCCATGGCCGATGTGATCCTCGGCTGGGGCGCCCTGCAGCGCGAAATCTTTCTGGAACGCGGCTATCCGGCGGATCGCTTCAAGGTCGTCGGCGCGCCCAAGTTCGATGTCTATGCCGATTATCAGCCTGCGCTGACGCGGGCGCAGTTCTGCCGGCTTTATGGACTGGACCCCGACCGCAAGCTGGTGCTGTTCGCCACCCAGCCGCTGGATTCGCAGCTCGACACCCGCATGGCCCGCAAGTCGCAGCGCCAGGCGGTGGAGGATCTGTTCACTTATCTGGAAGCGCGCGGGGCGCAGCTTCTGGTGCGACTGCCTCCCTCGAAGGACGATGTTCTCGGCCCGGAGACGCGCAACCTTCTCACCAAATCCGGCCTTGGGGCGGTGGATGACGCCCATTGCTATCTGGTGACCCCCGAGGAAGCCTTGTTTCACGCCGATGTGGTCAGCTCGGTCAACAGCACCATGCTGTTCGAGGCGGCGCTGCTCGGGCGGCCGGCGCTGTCCATGAAATATGTGGAGTTCGACCAGCTCTGGGAGAAGGTGGGCATTCCCGCGGCGCGCAACGTGGCGGAGATGGAGCCGGTGCTGGAACGCATGCTGGCGGGCGGCTGGACCTATCCCGAAAGCGGCATGGCATGGGCGGCGGAGATGTTCGGCGCCGGCGCCTTCGACGGTCTGGCTTCGGCCCGCATCGGCCGCTATCTGGCGCAGCTGGCCGCCGACGAGCACATGCTGGTGCCGCGTGCTTCCGCCGTGGAGCGCCTGTTCGCCGGTGAGCGGCTCGACGTGATCGGCGTGCCGCCGCTGCCGGAGCTGGCGGAGGCGCGCCAGCCCCATCTTCTGCCCCTTCTTAATGCCCGTACCCGTGTCGAAAGCGTGGGCGGCGTCGCCCATCTCAAGCCCATCGCCTCCGTGGACCTGTTCCTGCGCTGGGGCGTTGCCGATAGCCCGGAGGTGGCGGCGCAGGCGGAGGCTGCCCGCGCCCTCGGCCGGTCGACGGCGAGCCTCGCCGCCGGCCTGATCGGCGCGCCGGAGGGGGAGGAGGCTCCCGGCTTGTCCATCGTGCTCGATGATCGCACCGCTTATTATGACGCCCGGCAGCCCACGCGCCTGGAGCGCTGGCTGGCGGCTGGGCCGGACCTCACCGCCGAGGCGCGGGCGCGGGCGCGGGCGGCCATCGACCAGATGGTGCGTCTGCGGGTGGCGCAGGACAATGTGGCGCCCGATCGCCCGCCCTCCGTGGGCACTGCGGGCCGGCGCAAGGTGCTGGTGGTGGATCAGCCCCTGTCCGACCCATTGGTGGCCGCCGGCGGCGTCGATGCGACCGCTTTCCCGCGCATGCTGCAGGAGGTGGTGGCCACCTGTGGCGATTGCGACATTCTGCTGAAGCGTCCGTCGAGCCCGGCCGCGGGGGCGCCTGTCAGTCATCTCGATGCCGGTCAACTGGCGGCCCTGGGGTTGGCCGACAAGGTTCTCGTGATCGAGGACGATATTCACGCCTACGCTCTGCTCGATCAGGTGGACGAGGTGTTCGTGGTCACCGCGCAACTGGGATTCGAGGCGTTGCTCGCCGGCAAGCGGGTGCATTGCTTCGGGCTGCCCTTCTACGCCGGCTGGGGCCTGACCGAAGACTGCATCACGCTGGAACGGCGCGGCCGGGCGCGGGATCTGGAGGCGGTCTTCCACGCGGCCTATATCGCGCATTCCCGTTATTTCCACCCCGAGCGACAGGCGGTGGCGGAAGTGGAAGACCTCATCGACTATATCGCGGCGCGCCGAGGCTGACGGCGCCCAGATCATCGGCGCCGCGAGGGCTTTGGCGAGGCCATTCCCGACATTGCATTCTGCGGCGCCCCGTGCCAAGAGCACATGAGATCTTTGCCGCAGGGCTTTCAAGTGCGGGATCCGACATGAAAAAGGCGTCTCTCTTTGTTGCCGTCACCACCGCTGCGCTGTGCGCTCTGCCGCAGCTGGGCCTTGCCGCGCCGGCCAAGTTCACATGCGGCTGGCTGCCCGAGGGGCACATGCCCACCGGCGAGATGAAGGCTCTATTGGCCGCCGGCGACCCGCTCGACAAGCCGGAAGTGCTCAATGCCGCCGTGCAGAAGCTGCAGGCGGGCGGCATGAGCCGCGCCCTCATCATCGACAATCTGGTGAGCACCTATTGCCCCGAGGTGGCCGCGAACGCCACCCTCTCCGACGCCCAGAAGCTGCAGCGCATGCGCACCTTCGCCGGCCGCGTGGTGCGCACGGTGTACAGCCTGGAGACCGAGGATGCGGTGATCCTCGACATTCCGCTGGCACCCACGGTGGTGGATGGCGTCAACAAGAAGGCCCAGGCCGCCGGCGTCACGCCCCAGGAATGGGCCGCCGGCGCGGTCAGTGCCGCAGTCACCGCGCCCTGATCTCCGCCGGGCTGCGTGAGCGCGCTTTCATGTGGGCGCGCCCCTGAAGGGTCTGCTTCGGCTGCCGTGGATGAGCATCTCCGGCACGGCGGGAGTGGGAAGAGGTGACGGCACCGTGAGCCATCTGGCCCACGGTGCCGTTGTCGTTTCGGGCCACGTTCAGACCTGTCGGCGTGCACTCGGCGCCCGGTCTGGGCGCCGGCTTGCCGCGCGCCCCGTGCTTCGGGTGCGTTCCTGTGCGGCAGGGAAGGACGGCAGGGGTCAGGCGGCGGGCGCGGTGATGCCCTTTTCGCTCAGCAGCGCCGCCAGCTCGCCCGCCTGGAACATCTCGCGGACGATGTCGCAGCCGCCGACGAACTCGCCCTTGATGTAGAGCTGTGGAATGGTGGGCCAATTGGAGAAGGCCTTGATGCCTTCCCGCACCTCGAAATCCTGCAGCACGTCGACGGAGCGGAACGGCACCGCCAGCTGGCCCAGCACCTGCACCACGGCGGCGGAGAAGCCGCACTGGGGGGCCTGGGGCACGCCCTTCATGAACAGCACGACATCGGCGCTGTCGATGATCTCCTGGATGCGATCGGATGTGGCAGACATGGGATAAATCCTGCAATCAGAGTGAGGCAATGCAGTGAGGAATGCGGGCTGCGCGCGCCGGGGGATCCGTCGGGTCGCCCCGCCTTGCGCGCAGCTGGGGGACTCATTTGGGAACGATGGTCTCCAGGGCGAGGGCATGCAGCGCCCCGCCCATCTGGCCCTGGAGCGCGGCATAGACCAGCTGGTGCTGCTGCACGCGGCTCTTGCCCTTGAAGGCCTCTGAGGTGATGCGCGCGGCATAATGATCGCCGTCGCCGGCGAGGTCGACGATGACGACGTGGGCGTCGGGCAGGGCGGTCTTCACCAACCGCTCGATTTCGGCTCCGTCCATGGCCATGGGCTGTGCTCCTTTGCTCGGCTGTTGCATGCAAACTCGGCACCAGCCGCGGGCGAAGCGGGCAAGCATTGGCCAGCACAGGAAAAATGCACGGCCAGTGGTGCTCTGCCGCATCCGCTGTCGCCTTCGCGAGATCCCCACTGTCGCCTTCGCGCGATCCCTGCTGTCGCCTTCGCGACATGGCGACGTCGCGGCGCGTCCGGGGCCGTTCCAGCCGGGCGGCAGGCGAGCGGTCGTGTCGGGTGGGAAGAACGGCCCGTGTCTTGCTTGCCGGTCTCGAGCTTTGCGATGAGAGACGGATGATGAGCGAAACACGACATGAGGACCGCCGCCGGTCTCCGGCGTTCGCGACAATCCTCGGGACCAATGAGATCGCCTCGGCGGTGGCGGTTAAGCTGTATCGGTCTGGATACGGCGTTGTTCTCTCTCACGACCCCATGCCGCCGGTGATCCGCCGCAAGATGGCGTTTCACGACGCGCTGTTCGACGACGGCGTGGATGTGGACGGCATCGCCGCCACCCGGGTGGATACGGGCATGGAGATCCGCCGCGGCCTGTCGCAGCGCGATGGCCGGGTGATGGTGACCCATCTCGGCCTGCTGGATCTCCTGGTCATCGGCTCCATCGACCTTCTGGTGGATGCGCGGATGAACAAATACCAGGTCACCCCCGACCTGCGCCGGCTGGCGCGGCTCACCATCGGGCTCGGGCCGGGCTTCACCGGTGGCGCCAATTGCGATGTCGCCATTGAGACGCGGCCGGGCAAGGAAGGCCAGATCATCCAGCACGGCTCCACCGACGCCCCCGACGGGGTGGCCCGCCCGCTCGGCGGTAGCCGCTCCGAGCGCTTCGTTCATGCCGAGGTGGCCGGGCGCTGGCACAGCGCCATCGAGATCGGAACCCGGGTCTACAAGGACTTCCTGGTGGGTCATCTGGGGGGCATTCCGGTGCGCGCCCCGTTCGATGGCATGGTGCGCGGCGTGGTGCGAGACGGCACCGAGGTGCCCGCCGGCGTGAAACTGCTGGAGCTGGATCCGCGCGGGCGCAACGCCAATTGGACGGGGCTCGATGCCCGCGCCCTTATCATTTCCAAGGCGGTGAGCCGGGCGCTCTCCTTTCGCAAGGCCAAGGCGACGGAGAAGGAGCTGCGCTCGATCTTCTGAGGCGGGTTCCCACATCCCACGCCGCGGCCACTTTTCAGAACAGGCCGTTGTTCATGATCGAATTGTTCCCCAATACGGATGTCATCAATTTCGGGGACCTGCCGCCCGGTATCAACGCCCTGCTGCAGCAGGGCGTCATCGCCTATCGGCGCGATCGGGCCCAGGCGGATCAATTGTTCCGCCAGGCGCTGGCCGCCGCGCCCCATGAACTGCCCACCTATTTCTGCCTCTACAAGATCCACACCTACCAGGGGAATCTGGAGGAAGCGGAGCGGGCGGCCGACGGGGGGCTGAAGGAGGCGGCAACCCAGGCCGGCTGGGACACCGACTGGCGCAAATGGCTGCCGGAACCGCTCCTGCCCGAGGGCGCCGGCCGGTTCGCCCTTTACACCCTCAAGGCCCTGGCCTTCATTCATCTGCGCCAGAGCCGTCCCGAGGCGGCGGCCGAGAAGCTCGCCGCGCTCAAGGTGTTGGACCCGACCGGCGCAGTCGGCTGGCCGGTGGTGGCGGCGCTTGCGGAAGGGCTGGAGGCTTAGGCGCCGGCGCAGCGCCGGGCTGGCGTCCGCCCCTGGTCGGCGCGGACGTGATGCCATCTTGTTCTCGCATCTTGTCTCGGCACGTTGTCTCGGCACGTTGTCTTGGCATCAGCTTTGCAGGCCTCTCATGGTGGCGACAAGGCTGCGGCGTTGTCGCGGATGGGCCGGCCCGATGTCGCATATGCTGCGACGAACGGCGGCTTCGCGCCGCGGCGCGGAGGGGTCCGGCGGAGGTGCCTGGTGGGGCGGAGCCGGCATTTCCGGAGCATGGAGAACGGGCCCGATCGCACCCTCGCCGAATGCGGGGGAGCGACCCATATCAGATCCGGGGGTGGGATTTTCAATCTGCCGCGCGTCGCCGAGGGCGGGCGCGGCACGGCCTTGGCCGAGGGGTACTGGCGCCTGCGTTGCCGCGCCCCGAAGGCGAGGCGGCTCGGCCCGGTGCCGATGGCCCGTGCCGGTGAGGTTGCTGGAGGCGACTGGCAGATGACGGAGAACATAGATTACGGCTTCGACGCCCCTTCGGCGCCCTCGCTCTATCGGGACGGGGCCGAGACCTCCTATGCCGAATTCGCGCCGCAGGATGCGGCGCTGCTCGAAGGGATCGTCGCGGCCTTGCGCACGGTGAACGATCCCGAAATCCCGGTGAACATCTATGACCTGGGGCTGGTCTATCGTATCGACCTGAAGCCGGACGGCGTGGTGGAGATCGACATGACGCTCACCGCGCCCGGCTGCCCCGTCGCCGGCACCATGATGGGCTGGGTGCAGCAGGCGGTCGACGTGGTGGCGGGGGTTAGCGAGGTGAAGATGAATCTCGTGTTCGATCCGCCATGGGACAAGTCCCGCATGTCGGAAGAAGTCCAGCTGGAGCTGGGCCTGCTGTGACCTGAGGGGCCGCCCCCGATCGGGGCTGGGTCCCGTGCCCCGGGCTCGGTGCTCCAGGTTTCGCGGGCGGGGGCCGTGCTCCGCGGATGGCCGACCGGGTGGGAGCGGCAGGAGCCGCCCGCAGCCCGTGCGCGGTTTCAGGCGCCGAAGTGTTGGGCGAAGGTCGCCCGCTTTTCGCAGGTGTCGAGGCCGGTGCCGAGGGGCCAGCTTTGCGCCGCGAAGAAATCCTTCACCGCGCGCGTGACTTCCTGGCCATGCAGATACCAGCGCTCGACCCCGTCAGGGGAGAGAAGGGCGGGGCCGTCGGCGCGGTGCACCTCGCCATTGTCGAGCCACAGGCGGGTCTGCGTGTAGAGGAACAGCCCGGCCTTGCGCGACAGGTCATCGCGATTGGCTTCGTCCACCAGCAGCATTTCAGGCATGGTTCAGCTTCCCGATTGCGGCCGCGTGACCCCGCGTGGGGTCGCGGGGCTCAGTTGAGGACACGCGCCGCGCCGCCCAGCAGTGCCACGTTGTAGCCTTCCTCCCGCAGCACCTGCTGCACCGTGTGGCGCTCCAGCATGCGCCGGTAATGGGCGGCGAGATTGGGGGGCAGGGGCACATGGGTCTTGTCGGCCCAGAACTCCACGTAGAACAGGATGGGGTCGGCCACGGAGAAGGTGTCGGCAATATAGGGGCGCCCCTCCAGCACCTTGTCGAGAATGCCGAAGCCCTGGGTGACGATGTCCCGGCCGAGGCTCTTTACCTTGTCCTGGTCGCTGGCAGTGCCGGCGAAGGAGGGGGTGGCGAAGATGCGGGCGAAGCCCTGGCCGTGCACGGTATTCACCACATAGGCCATGGTTTCCAGCGCGCGGGTCTCCGCCTCCAGCTCCGCCGGCCACAGCCCCGCGCGGGGGCGGCTGCGCGCCAGCCAGAAGGCGATGGCCAGCATGTCGGTGAGCACGCTGCCATCGGGCCGTACCAGGGCGGGAATGGTGGACTTGGGGTTGATGGCCACATAATCGGCCTTGAAATGATCGCCCGCCGGGAGGTTGACGATGTGCGCCTCGAACACCTCTTCAAGCTCTTCGAGCACGATATGGATCGCTGTCGAGCACGATCCGGGGGTCATGTAGAATTTCATGTTGGCCATGCTGCTGCCGCGGTCCTTGCCTGCTCGCGATCGATAAGGCCGAAGCCCGGCATGGTTCATGCAAATATCGGGTCAATTCTGTATTGGCGCCATCCGCCGGGAGTAAATCCGACAGGAATGTGCCAATCGCGACAGGTCTTGTGGCGCAAACGCCGGGGCGTCTCGGTGCCGCCGTTGCGCGTCCGCTTGGAAGGTGATGAGCCATGACGGCTGAAGGGACTGCGGCTGAAGGGACTGCGGCTGAGGGACCGGCGACTGAAGGAGCGGCCGGCGAAGAGATCGAGGTTTACGCCATCTGCGAGATCGACGACATCGATCCGGGTGAGGCGAAGGCCTTCAATCTTTCCCGGGTCGGTGCCGAAGGCGAGGCGCGGCCGTTCCGCATTGTCGTCATCCGCACAGGAGCGAAAGAGGCCGTGGGCTTCGTGAACGCCTGCCCCCACCAGGGCACCTGGCTGAACATCGGCGGCGGCGAGTTCTTCAACAAGGACGGCACGCAGCTGCGGTGTGGCCGGCACGGCGCCCTGTTCGACATCGAAAGCGGAGTGTGCACCGAGGGGCCGTGCAAGGACCAGCACCTTGAGCCCATCGCTTTGGCGGTGGTGGGCGGCGATGTCTGCCTGTGCGGCGTGGAGCTGGTGGAGGAGGAGGCACGCCCTTTCCCCTACGACGATCTCGACGACACCATGGAAATCATGATCTCCCCCGATTGAGGGGGAGGCGCCACGGGTGGTTTCCCGCCCCCGTCCGGCTGGGAGGCAGTGCAGCACACATGGATTCTCTGGAGACGGGCGCGCCGCAGCCGGCAGCCGAGCAGGCGGAGCGATGCGCCTATTATGTGACCTATACCGGCGTGAAGATGCCCTTCAAGCTGGTGGAACACATTCCCGAAGCGCAGCTGAATCATCGCAACACCTTCATCCGCGCCTATTTTGACGCGGCCGGCGGCCTCACGGGCTTCGACAAGATGGTGTATGGCGAGATCGAACTGGCCCACCGCTACAGCTACCACGACAATGGCCAGCTCCGCCGTGCGGAGGTGACCATGGTGGACGAGGATCCGGTGGTGCTGTGCTTCGATGCGCAGGGCGCGCCGGTGGCGCAGGCCTGACGGCGGAACGAGGAGGGGCGGATGACGGTTGCGCAGCTGCTGGACGCTCTGGGCAAGATGCCGCCCGAGGCCGTGGTGCTGATGGAGGCCGATGGCGGCCTGTCGCTGGTGAGCGGGCTGGAGTTCGTCGAGGAGCAGGGGGCCGGCGCCCCGGCGGAAGTGATCCTGCTGCCGAACATGGACGAATGAGCCGGCGCCCGCCGGTGGCGCGGCTGCCATGCGGGCGGGTGTGGACCGTGTGAAGTCGAGGGATGACATGTCCGACGTCGTTGAGACCCAGACCATGTACGCGCGCATGGGCGGTGACGTGGCCATCGACCGCCTGGTCGAAGCCTTCTACGCGCGCATGGACCGTCTGCCGGAGGCGCAGGACATCCGCGGCATGCATGCGCCGGATCTGGGCGAGACCAAGCGGGTGCTGAAGCGCTATCTCTCCGAATGGACCGGCGGGCCGAAGCTCTATTCGCCGGAGAAGGGCCATCCGCGCCTGCGCCAGCGCCACATGCGCATTCCCATCGGCGCCGCGGAGCGGGACGCCTGGCTCCTATGCATGCGCGGGGCCCTTGATGAGACCATCGCCGATGCCACCGCCCGCGACGAGCTGTTCGGCGCCATGGCGAAGCTCGCCGACTGGATGCGCAACACGGCCGACAATCCGCATGATACCCGGGGCCATCACGCCCATCCGTGACACCGGCGTTCGCCGGGGGCTGAGCCCGCCGGCGGGGCGCTAAAGCGGGACGCCGAAATAATCCTCGTCCTCTCCACCCCAGGCTTTGTGCAGGGCAAAGCCCGCCTGCCATCGCGCAGCCTCGTCCTCCAGCGCCCCCCGATGGGTGATCTTGCCATCGGGATTGTCCGCCAGGAGATAGGGTTTTGCGTTCTTGATAAAGCGGTTGAGCGCCTTCATGTCGTTCGGCCGCACCACGCAACGGGGCGCTTCGTCGATGAGAATGGTCGTCGGGAGCATCGATCACCTCTCAGCAGGGGTGGACGCGCGGCCGCTGTGAGGCCGGCGCATCCGCCATTGAGCATGCGCCGGCGGCAGGGGGAACGCCAGCGCAGCGGGGCCATCGGCAGCGCACGGGGCACCGCGCCTCAGAAGCCGTCTTCCTTGGTGCCCCAGGGATGGGAGCCCGGCACCAGGGACGCCTTGATGCCGGCTTTTTCCACGTCGCCCAAGCTCTTGTAGAAGGTGCCTTCGTGCACCAGCGTCCCGGTCTTGGTGGTCACCGCCACATAGCGGGCCACCCTGTCGGTTTCGCACAGGTAGCCGCCACCGGGGTCGTTGGTGCTGCGGATGTTGCCATCCCAATCGACGAAAAAGCCCTCAGTCATGGACATGCGTGATCTCCGAACATGCGCCCGGGGCGTGGTCCCGGGGTCTGGTTGTCCCAGCAAGGTTCTTGCCAAAAGGTTCTTGCCAAAACGCGCGCCCCCGGCCTCCGGCGCGGCGCGGCCGGTCGCCCCGCGGGTGCGGCGAGATCGTATTTTGCGAATATTTTCTTTATCTATTTTTGAGGGAGAGAAATTCAAGTATAATAGAACAATATTATAATCTATTGGAGATTCAGATGGCTGAATTGACACAGCGCATAGCCGGCATGGACGACGTGCAGGGCCTGTGGGGATTGTTGCGGCAAATCTCGGCGGATGTGCCTTTTGCCCTTGAGGATGAGCGTGCGCAGGAGAGCATGCTGTCGGAATTGATGGCCTGCTGCACCTCCGGGCTGACGCCAGTGGCGGTGGACGACGAGAAGGGCATCGTGGCGGCGCTGCTGGCCCGGCGCGATGATCTGGAGTGGGGCCTGCGCAACAATCCGGCGATCCATGTGTCCTATGTGGCGCTGGCCCCGGACGTGCGCGGCGGCGATCTGTTTGCCCAGCTCATGGCGGGGCTGCAGCAGCAGAAGGTGGCGGTTCTGGCCAGCGTCAAGGCTGGCGAACAGCAGGGCCTGGTGCACGCCCTGGGCAGCCTGGGCTTCACCCATGAGGTGCATGCGGCCAGCGGATGGGGCGATCTCTATCAATGGACGCCGCCGGCGGTGCAATAACGGCACGCCCATAAGGCCGCCCCTGAAGGGCCCGGGGCGACCCCGGGCCTGTCACTCGCCGTCGTCGTCGGGGTTTTCCAGCTCCGCATGGGCCGCCTCGAGCAGCGCCACGCAGGCGCGCAGCCTTTCATATTCCGCCGCATCAATGGTTACGAGCGCCGCATGGGGGTCCTGCGGCGGTGCGGGGACCGGTGGTCGCGCGGCGAGGAGCGCCTCGAAGATGGTGCGCTCCAGTTGAAAGATCCGCTCGCTGGCCCGTTCTAGATAGGGCAGGGGGTTGGCCTCGATATTGGCCTCATGCAGCGCGTCCAGCTTGAGCAGGGTGCGAAAGCGGCGGGTGGCGCGTCGCTTGTCGCCGCCGAAATCATGGGTGATCACACTCATGGCGGACCTCATTGCCGGGAGGGGCGCGACGCGGCCGGAGAAGATCTCCGCAGCCGCAGTTGTCCGGCAGTCATGCCGGCCTGTGCCCGCAGAAAATCGCCCAAAACCCGCGTTCGGTGTCGCGTGTACGACAGGATAGCAGGGCGACGTGCGCTTACAACCGCCGGCTGGGGCTGCGCCTGCGCCCCAGCCGGCCATGGCGCCTCAAGCGTCGGGTGGACCCATGACGCCTTGGGCGTCGGGTGGACCCATGTCGCCTCAGGCGTCGGGTGGACCCATGTCGCTGTCGGCCTGCTTGCGGCCCTTCTTGTCGGTCTTCGCCTGGGCATAGGCGCCGGCATTCTTCAGCAGAACGGGCCCTTGGCCGACCACGTACTGGGAGATCCAGAACAGCGTGCGCTCCTGCGCTGCCTGCGCCGCGCTGGCATCGTAAGTGGCGCCGGCCGCGCAGGAAAAGCCGTGACTCGCGCCAGGGTAAAGGAACGCCGAGACATCCGGCCGGGCGGCGCGAAACTGGACGATGTCCTCCTCGGGCAGATAGGCGTCATGCTCCGCGAAATGGAGCAGGGTGGGCACCCGCCGCTTTTCCCGCGCGCCGTCGAGAATGCCGCCCGCGTAATAGCCGATGGCGCAGGCCAGGCCGCGCACCCGGTTGGCGGCGTGATAGGCGAGGTAGCCGCCCCAGGAAAAGCCGACCACCGCCACCTTGCCCGCGTCCTGCACGGAATCCACCGTGGCCTGAATGGCGGAAAGCGGCCATTCCGTGCCCACTTCCGCCACCAGGCCACGACCGGCGCTCTCGCCATCGTCGGAACAATCGAGCTCCGTGCTCGCCTTCACCTTGTCGAACAGGGCCGGGGCGACCGCCACATAGCCGGCGGCGGCGAAGCCATCGGCCAGCTTGCGGATATCCGCGGTCACGCCGAAGACATCCTGGAGAACGACCACCGCGCCGCGCGGGGCGCCTTCGGGATCGGCCCGATAAGCGGAAAAGACCTGATTGTCGCCTGTGCTCAATTCGATCATGGCATCCTCACTTCTCGAGCGTCTTCTGAGAGGGGCAGGTTTGCTCGTTCCGCCACTCGACACTTGTGGGGATGCAGAAAAGGGGCCAATAATGATCGTATTCTATGATCGAAGATTTTATTATATTGATGCAATATCTTTCGCGGTGCTTTGAGGTCTGGCCTTGGGCCGTAATTACAGTCCGTCGCGTGCCGATGCCGAGAGCCGTGCCCGCACCAGTTCGGCGATCTCGTCGACGGGATCGTCGCGAAGCGCCGCCAGTTCGGACAGGGGCAGGCGTTCGGCGACGGCGTGGCGAACCCGCATGTCGCGGTCGTCGCGCAGCAGGTGCAGGTGGTTGGGGGCAAGACGCCGGGCCACCTCCAGCCGCACCAGCGCATCTTCGTCCCCGACGAAGCGCAGCAGCAGGTGGTCTGGCGCGTGGCGCGCCGCAATGCGCCGGACCTCGGCCTCGCGATCATGCACCAAAAGGACGAGCGCATCGGGCGTGACACGACGGGCAGCCACCATGCGCACCCCATAATCGGGATCCTGGAGCAGGGTGGTGAGCTCCGGGCCCTCCAACCGACGGGCCAACACGGCCCGGACCTGCGGATCGGGGTCGCGGCGCAGAGGCCGCGCCCGGCTGAGGGGGAGGCGTTCCGCCAGGACCGCGCGAACGTCGGGCTCGGGGTCGTTCAGCAACGCCGGCAGTGCGAACAGGCTGGCATGGCGCGCGGCGAGAACACGGACCTCGAAATAGGGATGCCGCAAGTAACGCTCGGCCAGAGCCTCGTTGCGGCGAAAGAAGTTCTCGATGCGCCGGCTGCGCCGATCGGCCACGCAGACCGCGCCCAGGTCACAACGGCCTTCCGCGTGAATGTCTTCATGGGGGCAGTCCTGGCAGCGCAGCGGCCGGCCTTGCCAATCCAGGGCTTCGTTTCGCGCTTCGCTCTGCTCCGCCATGTGCGTCCTCCGTGCCGAAAGGCTAGCGAGGATGTGGGGGCTTGAACAGGGGCGGCCCAGGGGCGCTTCGAGGTCGGCCGGGCGGCATCCGACGCAGAGCCGCGGTGGATGCTGGGGCCTCGCCCGATGCGGTGGCGGCCACGCACGGAGGGCCTACGTATTCCCCCCAATTGTCGCGACCGCCATCACGCCTTAGACAGAAACGGCGCGATCACGCGGCCTTCGAGTCGAAGGGGGCCTTGAAATCCGCGAGCTGCGCAGCCGCCAGGCGGTAGATGCCACGACCACCGGCGAGAGCCTGATAGGTGGTGCCGGCATGGTTGGCGAGGTAGTCGAACCATTCCTGAGCAGTCAGGCTGGTCGGGCGTTCACTGATCTCGACGACGGAGCCGTTCGGAGAGAAGCGGGCGTGGATGAGGATTTTCTGATCGTCCATCTGAAATCTCCTGGTGCGCGTGAGTTGCCTAATGTGTATCGCCGGCCAAATCTGGCGCGGCTCTTCCGGTGAGTGGTCCCGCGCGTGGTCGTGTGTCCGCTGCGCGTAAGTTCTCGTTAATCTGCGGAGCGATCTGCTGGTCGGCGCTGCCGCTGGATCAGCGCGCTAACAGCGCGCGCATGTTTCAATTTGGACAAGCCTGACGCTCGGATAGCGGTTGACGCTCTTTGTCCGTCCGTGGAGCGCGCGCCGCGCCTGCGTTGACTTCCCGATGACGATCCCTTCACAAGACATCTTCAATGCCTGCGCAAGACGTATCTGGCATCGCTGCCGCCTGCGCCACAACACAGCGCGCGGAGCGGCTTCAGCGTCGCGAGGTGGTGGCTGGATTGCGCACAGGGGAGCGTGCGCTTCATGCCATTCGCCCTTTGACTATCCGTAATTATCCGGATGTGAGGCGCGAAGATCAAGAATAAATTTTATGAAAATCAAGTTATATGTACTGATGAAAAATAAAAACACCCTACGCGCCGAAAAGTGCAGCGCGGTGTGTCCGGCTTGAAAAGAAGGCCGGCGCAGGCGAGCCGCGCCGGCCGGAAGAGACTCACAGGCCGGCGTAGTCGAACCCGAGCAGCTCCACCGTCACATTTTCGGTGCCGAGCACCGTGACCATGTCGGCCAGACGGGACTTGGAGCCGACACCGACGATGGCGTCGAGCTTTTCATTCTCCTCGCGGGAGGTCTTGGACAGGCCCTTGCGGCCTTCCTGAATGAAGACGTGGCCGAAGCTGCCGTCCTTGTCGCTCTTCTGCCGATCGGCGAGGCGGGGCTCGATGGCCGTGAGTACCTCGAACAAGTTCGAACCTTCGGTCGCCTCCACGGTCTTGCCGGCGGGGAGAATCTTAATCGTCACCGAGGACATCAAATGCTCCTGTCATTTCCAGATTTTTGCTTGGATGTTGAGGATGCCTAGTAGATGGCGGAGCCCGCCCCCACGTTGATGGAGGCATCCTTCATCGTTGCGACGATGAACTCGATTTCGTCTTCGGTGAGGTGGGTGTGGAACGGCAGGGCGATGGCCCGATCCGCGACCTTTTCCGTGACGAGATAATCGCCCCGGCGATAGCCGAGGTCGAAATAATGACGCTGAAGATGGAGCGGCGTGCTGTAGGCGGCGGATTCCACCTTTTCCACCTTGAGGTCGTCGACGATGGCGTCGCGGCTCGATTTGGAAAAGCGGGTGCCGAGGTGCACGGCGTACAAGAACCAGTTCACCTCGGTGACGTCGGGGCCGATGAACGGATCCTTGATGCCCTCGAAGGACTGGACGTATTTGTAATAGAGATGCTCCACATAGCGGCGCCGCTCCAGGATCTCCTCCAGCCGGTTGAGCTGGGCGAGGCCGAGGGCCGCGGTCACGTCGCTCATGGCCGCCTGGTAGGGTGCGGTCATGCTCACCACCACCGACGAGCGCTCGTCGAGCCGATGGCTGCGATAGCGCCGCAACGCCACCGCGATGTCGATGTCGTCGGTCACCACCATGCCGCCCTCGCCGCAGGTGAGGGGCGAAGGCTGGGAGAAGTCGAACACCGCGGTGTCGCCGAACGTGCCGACCAGCGCGTCCTTGTAGCGCGAGCCGATGGCCTCGGTGGAATCCTCGATGAGGTGCAGCCGGTGGCGGGTGGCCACCTCCTGGAGGCCGGTCCAGGCCGCCGGATGGCCGTTGGTGTTGCCGGCGACAATGGCACGGGTCTTCTCGGTAATCCGCGCCTCGGCCTTCTCTGGCACCAGCGTGCCCGCCCAATAGTCGATGTCGGCGAACACCGGCCGGGCTCCAGCAAGGCTGATCGCGTGCACCGTCTCGCGGAAGGAATAGGGGGATGCGATCACCTCGTCCCCGGGCCCGATGCCATACGCCTGCAGGGTCATGAGCAGACCCATGGTGCCGCTGGGAACGGCGATGGCATATTTGCGGCTGAGATAATCGGCGAACGCGGCCTCGAAGGTCTCGACCGTGGGGCCGCTGGACAGCCGGGGCGCCTGCAGCGCGGCCGCGACGGCCTCGAGCTCACCCACGGTGATGTCGGGGTCGGACAACGGAATCAGTGCCGCTTCCGCGGCGTCGTCCAGGTCGTCCGTCGGGTCTGCGACAAGGTCCGGCTCGATCATGACACTCAGCTCCGCTTGGCGAGAATGATGCCGGTGGCACGCGTCGGATCGGCGGTGATCTGCGCGCAGTGGTCAGCGGTGTCGAGCAGGTGCAGGTCGAACAGCGGGAAGGTCCGGAACGGCGTCTCGCCCACGTCGGAGGCATCGCACTGGGTCCACGACAGCTTGGGAAAGCGCTGGCGCAGCGCGCTGACCGCTGCGGGGGCAAGATCCGGCGCCGCGAGCACCTCCTCGATTTCCGACAGTTCGGTTTCGCTCACAGCCATGGCTTCAACTCCAGTGCACGCGGATCGCCGGGCCGCCGCGGGTGTCGGCCGCTGGTGGCCCGGTGTGGCAGCGCCGGCGGCTACTGCCAGAATTTGCGGTCCTGGTCCTCGTTGAGGAGATCCAGGAGGGGCGGGAGACGGGGATGGATGCTGTCCAGCTCCCACGTGTCCGCGCCGTGGTTCTTGCGAAAAAGATGCCAATTCCCACTGTCGGCATCGTGCAGAACCAGAGCGATGTCGACGACGCCGCCATCGGGATCCACGTTGCGCGAGCAGCACGCGCTCTCGATGCGGTATCCGTGGTCGGCGCCCACCACCTTCGGCTCCACATAGCGGTAGCGGCGGCGCTGGCGGATGGCCCGCTCGATTCGTTTGCGGTCGAATTCATTGGGGTGGGCCGGCGGCGCCATGGGGCTGTCTCTTCGTCTGTGACCGGTCGCCGTGCCGCACCGCTCAGGCCGGCTCGATCTCCTCTTCGAGGCAGCCGATCACCAGGCGTTCGTTGAACTCCACCAGGTAGATCGGCGTATTGCTCTCGGTATGGGTACCAACCTGGACGATCTCCCCCACTGCGCCGAGGCCCACCAGCAGCGCCTCGGCCGGCGCGTCGGGATAGGAGCCGTCGTTGTGGAGTTCGATGAGAGTCTTCACCTTCATGCCCCAGTCGTATTTGGGCATCCGTGGCTCGAACATCATGCGCTGGGCACTCCGGGCAGGGGGATGTCTTCTTCTTCCCGCGGCGAGGCGGGCTCGAGTTCCTTGCGCTTCATTCCGACGCGATTGCCGCTCTCGGTGAATTCGACGCCGTAGATATAGAATTGCTGCAGGAAGGTGCCGATGGAGACCACGTATCCGATCTCCCCCTTGCGGGCGAGGACCTCACCAATCTCCTTGCCGGCATATGTGCCGTCGTTGCGGATGACGCGCTTGGCCTTCACCTTCTCGCCAAAGGAGAAGTATGGCGGCTCGGAGATTTCCACCACATCGCTGTCGCGGACAATATTGCTCATCGCGGCATCTCCTTCAAAAGCTGCGGCCCACCCTCGTGGCGGGAACGCGCCATCTCTCGAACGAAATCGTCAGCATCTTCCAAGAGCGCGCCGAGCTGGTCGACGGCGATGCGCCCTGCCACCTCGTAGCGCACCCGCCAGTCGGGATCGCGGATCAGGCTGGAGAGCAGGTCGACGGGCAGCCGCTGCACCACCTCCAGCCGCACGGTGGCGACTGGGTCATTGATCATCGCCGGCAGCCATTCCGCCGGCAGGCGCTGGGCCACAACCTTGCGCACCTCCGCTTCCTCGTCGGTGACGAGGCGGGACAGCAGCGGCGGAGCCACCCGGCGGGCCACCACCAGACGCACGTAGTAATCGGCGTCGGCGAGCATGGGGATGAGGTCGGCATCCTCCAGCAGGGAGACGATGCGGATGCGCACCTCGCGGTGCGGATCCTGGCGCAGCCGCAGGATCAGGCGTTTCGGCAGCCGGCGGGCGGCGTTCCAGCGCACCGTCTCTTCCGGGTCGTCCAGTAGCGGCGGCAGCACGAACACATCCGCGTGCTTGGCGGCGATGGCGCGCACCTCGAAATGGGGATGCCGGACATAGCCGTTGGCCAGCGCCGGATTCCAGTTGAAGAAGCGGTCGATGCGCCGGGCGTAGCGGTCATGCACGCAGGCGTGCTTCAGGCGGCATCGGCCCTGCGCCAGCAGGTCGCCATGGGCGCAGTTCGCACAGTCGATGTCCTCGCCGCGCCAGTCCTTCGCCTCGTCGATGTCGTCAGTCATCGTCCTGCTCCGCTCGGGCGGCTTCCGCCCGGTCCAACACATCGATCAGCAATCGCGCCCCGATCTTGTCGCTGGGGTCGAGCTGCAGCAGCTTTTCCGCCGCCTGTCGTCCTTCCTCCAGTTCCCCCAGGCGCATGTTGAGATAGGCGTAGCCCTTGAGGGTGAACATGAAGAAGCGCGGCATCAGCCGGTCGAAGCGGTCGAACTCCGCATCGCCCGGCCGCACCTCCCGCCAGTCGGCGGGCAGGTTGGTCTCCCGCTGGGCCTTGGCGAGACACTGCCGGGCGATCTCCAGGCACTCCCGCAGCCGGCCCTTGTAGAAATAGAACCGGTAGAGGCCGATGAGCACCGCCGCGTGGCCGGGGGCGATGGCCTCCGCCGCCCGCAGATGGCGCTCCGCCACCTCGTCCTGCTGGTAGGCGAGGCCGGCCTCCCAGAGGTGATCCTGGGCGTCGGCCGGCAGGCCGCCGCCCATCACGGCGCTGGCCATCAGCGCCTCGGGGGTGAGCGTGTCGGAATCGTCGTCCAAATGGGCCGTCGTCATCCGCGCTCATCCCCGCTGGCCATCGCTCTCGCGCTCAATGGGCGTGGGACGAGCAGGTGCCGGTGGCCTTGGGATCGTGGAACACCAGGCCGGTCTTGGCGGCGGTGTCGGTGAAGTCCACCGTCACGCCCTCCAGCAGAAGGCGGCTCTCCGCGGGCAGGAAGAATTTGATGCCTTCGCGCTCCACCACGGCATCACCCGGCGTGGGCTGCGGCAGCACGGAGATGTCCGCATTGAGGCCGGAGCAGCCGCCCGGCGACACCGCCATGCGGAAGCCGGCCCCCGGGCCGCCATCGGCCATGATCATCAGGCGAATGAACTTCTTGGCGGCCGGAGTGAGGGTGAAATTCATGGTTGCAGGTCCTACGCGGGCGGCTGATAGCGGGGATAGGAGGTGTCGATGATGCAGGTGTCGTCCACCGGGCAGACGGCGGCGCACTGCGGCGCATCGAAATGGCCGATGCACTCGGTGCATTTCTTGGGGTCGATGACGAAGGTGCCGTTCTTCTCGAAAATGGCCACGTTCGGGCATTCGGGCTCGCAGGCGGAGCAACTGGTGCATTGCGAGGCGACGATCTTCAGCGCCATGGCTGGGTCCTCTTTGGCTTGCGCTGTGTGAAAGGGGGGCGGCGGGCCATGCCGCCGTCCCCGGGAAGGTGTGCGGAACCGGTCAGGCGGCGCTGATGAGGGCGCCCTGGCGGATCTCGGCGTCACCGCGCACGGTGTGCTCGATCTCGCCGCTCTTCACCTTGGCCAGGTAGTCCTTGAACCAGGTGATGGCGGACTTCTCGATGAATTCGTGGGCGAACTGGTCCACGGGCTCGATACCGGCCTTGATGAGGTCCGCCTTCGGGCAGCCGCCGATCTTCGCCACGAACACCGCATGGCAATCGTTGATGGCGCGGATGATGGTCTCCAGCGAGTCCTCCTCGCCATAGCCGCCCTGGCAGTAGAGATCGACCCGGCGATGGCCGACGAACTTGGCGCCGCCGGTGGAGAGTTCCCACACCTGGAACTCCTTGGCGTGGCCGAAGTGCTCGTTCACCAGGCCCGAGCCCTTGGTGGCGACGGCGACCAGCAGCTTGATGTCGCTCTGCTCACCGGCGAGGCTTTCCAGCTCCGCCTGCTTGGCGGCCACCTTGGCGACGCGCTCTTCCTCCACCAGGGCCTGGTAGGCCTGGCGGCTCTCGAGGTCGTAATTGACCTCCATGGCCATGATCTTGTCGGTGGTGAACTCGGCCGAGCGGTCCTCACCCAGGAGGCCGACGGCGTCGGCACGGCACTGGCGGCAGTGGCGCATCATGTTCATCTCGCCCTCGCACCGGTCCTGGAGCGCCTTGAGCTCCTGGGCGGTCGGGCCGCGCTGGCCGTTGAGGCCGAACACGGTGCCGTGCTCGGGCGAGGAGATGAGGGGCATGATGTTGTGCAGGAAGGCGCCGCGCGACTTCACCGCCCGGTTCACTTCAACCAGGTGGTTGTCGTTGATGCCGGGGATCATCACCGAGTTGATCTTGCAGAGGATGCCACGCTCGGTGAGCATCTCCAGGCCCTGCAGCTGGCGATCGGTGAGGATCTTGGCCGCCTCGTAGCCGGTGTAGCGCTTGTGCTTCCAGAACACCCACGGATAGATCTTCGCGCCGACTTCGGGATCCACCATGTTGATGGTGATGGTCACGTGGTCGACATTGAAGCCGGCGATGGTGTCCACGTGGTCGGGCAGGGCCAGGCCGTTGGTGGACAGGCAAAGCTTGATGTCGGGCGCGGTCCGGTTGATCAGCTCGAAGGTCTTGAAGGTCTTTTCCGGGTTGGCCAGCGGGTCGCCCGGGCCGGCGATGCCGAGCACGGTCATTTGCGGGATGGTGGAGGCCACCGCCAGCACCTTCTTGGCGGCCTGCTCGGGGGTCAGCTTCTCGGAAACCACGCCGGGACGGCTCTCGTTGGCGCAGTCATACTTGCGATTGCAGTAGTTGCACTGGATGTTGCACGCCGGGGCGACGGCAACATGCATGCGCGCATAATGGTGGTGGGCTTCCTCGCTGTAGCAAGGATGGTTCTTCACCTTTTCCCAGATCTCGGTGGGCAGGTCGCCCTGGCCGGCAGACGAGCCGCAGCTCGCCTTGCCCGAGCCGCCCGATGTGCCGCAACCCTGGTGCTCGGCCTTGGCCTGCATGATTTCCGCGAGCTTCTCGGGCGTGCCGATGGCCTCGCCCTCGTGCTGTGTCGTCGCGTCCATGGTTCTGCTCCTTGCTCTCAGCAGGATCCCAAAAACTCAATCCTGAGAGGCTTGGAGCAACAGGCGTGCCAGCTTGCGCGTGAGAATTTTCTTTAGAAATTTCAAAACGTTGGAGTTTGTCGCGGCTGTCACGTTCCGCACATGGGCCCAAACAGAGGTGGGGCGCTCACGACATGTTGGAAACGTTACACGCAGATGGACGACAACAGCACATGCGACAAACGCACCATTTATTCAAAGTCGAACCGGAAATCTATTCCGGAAAAATACGGATCGCGGGACGCGCTCAACCCTGGAAATTTGAACACATCTCATCGAATGCATTGGTCTGCCAACGTGGCGACCCACAAACGCGAGGAGCGGGGCCCGTTGCGCGGGCCCCGCTCCTCGTGTCCGTCGATCGGGCCTATCACGCCTTGGCGTTGGCCGTGATGATCTCAGTGGCGCGCGCCAGCGGCACGGCGATGGGGGTGATGGCGTGGCTCAGCAGGAAGCGCAGTTCGTTCTTGGTGAGCTGGTCGGGATCCACCAAAGCATAATGGGGTGTGCGGGAGCGCTTGGAGATCTGCCGCGCGTAGTTGCGCAGCATCTGGTCGTGAAAGCGACAGCCGAGGAACAGGAACGAGCGTTCCGTGCGCCGCTGCTTGATGATGTCGGGGATCGGCGTCTGAATGTCGATCTCCGTCAGAACCTCCACATAGTCCGCATCGGAGATGAGGTAGTTCTTCGCCGGGCTGACGCTGCCGTGGGGTGTGTAGAGGATGGTGGTCCAGCCTTCGGCGGCGTCGCGGTTGGTCTCGGCGCCGGTGGTGTCATAGAAGCGATACCAGCGGTCCTCGCCGATGCCGGCGCGGCTGATGCCCTGCACCTCGCCCCAGTCGGCCCGCCCTTCGAGGGCCCGCCGCATGGTGCCGTCATACCAGGTGTCGATGATGACGGGCAGCGGCAGGCTGGCCAGAAGGGTGTGCAGCGCCGTGGGCTCCACCACGGGGCTGAAGGCCTCGGTCATCAGGTGGGTGACCGTGGCCCGCAGCTTGCTGCCCTCGATGTGCTGGGCGGCCGACCAGGGATTGCCCTTGGCCCGCTTGGGCAGCGCCACCTTGGTGGCGAAGAAGGCGGCCAGCGCCTCCGGGGTCATGGGCACGGCGGGGTTGACCCCGTCGCTGATGGCGGAGCCGAGATAGGGGATGATGTTGCCCGAGGGCAGCTCGCGCGCCACGTCGGCGAGGACCGCCTCGGCGTCGGCCAGCTTCAGGACATCCCCGGGGGGAACGGGAAGGTTCATGGCGCTTACTCGTCCTCGCCCCGTTTGCGGGCGTTCACAGTGATGGGCAGGTTGGTGTCGGCAGCCATCTCCGGCAGCTCGAGCACCCAGCCGTTGGCGATCTTGATCCAGCCACCCCACAGGGTTTCGTGTTCGGTCTCGACGATCGGCTCCTCGAGGTCCTTCTTCGGGACATAGATCGACAGACCCATCTCCGGGGAACGGCGAATCATGACTTTCATACGTTGAGCTCCTGGATCGCGTTCAACTCGCCGCTGCGACCATGATCGGGGCGCTGCGCCCGCGGTCCGGTCATTCGGAGGTCACCACGACGCGGCCGGGTGACGGCATGAGGATCAGGCATCGGAGGCCGCCGGGGCGGTCTGAGGCCGGTTCTTCCAGGCCGGGGAGAGGTCCCGCAGCCGGGTGATGATGTCGGGCAGCGCATCCAGCACCCGGTCCACGTCCGCGCCGGTGTTCTCGCGCGAGAGCGAGAAGCGGATCGCGCCGTGCAGGGCGGTGGTGGGCAGGTTCATGGCCTTGAGCACATGGGAGGGCTCGGTGGAGCCCGAGGTGCAGGCGGAGCCCGTGGAGGCGGCGATGCCGGCCCGGTTGAGATGCAGCAGCACCGCTTCGCCATCGAGATACTCGAAGGCGATGTTGGCGGTGTTGGGCAGCCGGTTGGCGCTGTCGCCATTAGCCAGGCAATGGGGCACCTGCTGCAGCACGCCCTGTTCCAGGCGATCGCGCAGGGCCTTCACCCGCGTCGCCTCGTCCTCGAGATGGCCCAGGGCCAGGACCGCCGCGGCGCCGAGGCCGATGACGCCCGGCACGTTCTCGGTGCCGCCGCGCCGCCCGCGCTCCTGGTGGCCACCACGGATGAGCGGCTTGAACTTCACGCCCTTCTTCACATAGAGCGCGCCGACGCCCTTGGGGCCGTGCAGCTTGTGGCTCGACAGGGAGAGCATGTCGATGTCCATGGACTTGAGGTCCATGGGCAGCTTGCCCACCGCCTGCACCGCGTCCGTGTGGAACAGCGCGCCGGCGGCGTGGGCCATCTGCGCCAGGGTGTTCACAGGGAACAGGGTGCCGGTCTCGTTGTTCGCCCACATGACGGTGGCGAGGGCCGTGCGCGGGCCGAGCGCCGCCGCGTAGGCGTCCATATCCAGCCGCCCGTTGCGGTCGACGCCGATGTAATGGACCTTGATGCCGCGCGTCTTTTCTAGGTGCGCCAGGGGCGCCAGGATAGCCTGGTGCTCCACCTGGGTGGTCACCACCTCGTCCCGGCCGTCCTGAACCTCCAGGGCCGAGAGGAGGGCGGCATTGTCGGATTCCGTGCCGCCGGAGGTGAAGATGATCTCGTGATCATGGGTTGTGCCCAGCAGCGCCTGCAATTGCTTGCGGGCGGCCTTCACGGCCTCGCCGACCGTCTCGCCGAAAGCGTGGGTGGACGAGGCGTTGCCGAAGTGCTCCGAGAAGAACGGCAACATGGCGTCCACCACGGACGGGTCGGTCCGGGTCGTCGCGTTGTTGTCCAGATAGACGGGCGACACGGCTAATCCCTTCGGGTTCGGGCGGGGACGGCGGGCCCGGCGCTCATTGCGCCGGGGCGGGGGCCTTCAGGTTCACCAGCGGCTTGTTGAGGCTGCCCGCCACCGGGATCAGCCGCACCAGCTCGCCGAGCCGCTCGACGATCTTGGACTGGATGCCCTCGATGGTCTCGCTGGCCAGCTTGCAGAAGACACAGGCGCCGGTCATCTTCACCATGACCTTGTTGCCGTCGATCTCGACCAACTCGCAGTCGCCGCCGTCGCGCTTGAGGTTGGGACGGACTTCCTCGATCACGGCGCGGATGATCGCCTCGCGTTCCGCCTGCCGGGCAGACGCGGGGGCGCGGTTCTCGGTCTTCAGCTCGTCGGTCTCGACCAACATCGCACTGTCCTTTTCGTGAAGAGGGTCGGTTCGGCGCCCGGGGTGGACCGGGCGCAGGGAGCGTGCGGCGGCGTCAGCCGAACGACTTGCCGCAGGAGCAGCTGCTGGTGGCGTTGGGATTCTCGAAGGTGAAGCCGGAGCCCTCCAGCGCCACAACGAAGTCGATGGTGGTGCCGGCCAGCAGTTCATGGCTGTTCATGTCCACGAACACCTTCACGCCCTCGCGCTCGATGACCGTGTCATCCGGTTCGCCATCGTTGACGAGGCCCATGAGATATTTGTACCCGGCGCAGCCACCGGCCTCGACCATGATGCGCAGCCCGCCCATGGGTTCCGGGGCGCTGACGATCGCCTCGCGCACGGCGTTCAAGGCGCTGTCGGTCAGATTAATCATCGCTTCGACCTTCGCTGAAGAGGAGCGCTCCGCCCTCAATCAGCAAGTCGCGTGCCAATATCCAAAGAACTGATTTATATCAATTTTTCGCCGGGCGGCTGTTGTGTTTGCGACGCTTGTCCGGTTTCGGACAGCCTGGGAGGTGTCATGGCGAGGGCCGCGTGTGGGCCGCGCCCATCAGAAGAAAGACGCGTTCGGTCAATGCCTTATTGCGTTTGCTCAGAGTTCGTCGGTGGCGTCGGGCGGTTCGGCAAAGCCTTTGCATAACGATCGCGCCTGCGTTCGCGCGGGTCGCACGTCGCGCCGAGGGGCGGAAGCCACATGCGCCGGTGCCGTTGTGCGCGAAAACTCGGAGACACCACATGACTGCGATCGACGATACTCCCCTGGGCCGCCTCGACAAGGAAGGGCGGCTGCTCAACGCGGTGTTGAAGCAGCCCACGAAGGCTGGCCGGTTCGACTTCCGCGGGGACATCGCCTTGAAGTTCCAGACCCAGCTCGCCGATGAGAAGCGGCCGCCGGAATACACCATGGAACAGGTGATCACCTTCGGCGAGGCGGGCAAGTCCGCTGTCCCGGTGCTGGCCGGCTACCTGCAGAATTTCGCCTTCCTCAAGGACGTGGTCGAGGTGATGGGCGACGCGCTTGCGCCCGACGGAAAATATTTCCTGTTCTGCAACAACATCGACCTTCTAGCGAAGTATCGCGTCAGCTACGGCGGCAAGACCTTCTATGTGCTGCCCTGCGATGAATCCACGGTGTGGAAGGAGATGACCGACCTCCTGAGCATCGACAAGAACGACATCAAGAAGCTCGATACCGGCGCCAAGACCGATGTGGTGCTGGACGCAGCCGCGGCCTGGCATGAGGAGTATGAGCCCATCACCTATGAAAAGGGCCTTGAGGTGATGGAGCCGGTGAAGAACCGCAACGCGAACCGGCCGGTCTGAGCCGCGTCCTTTCCCATCCTGTCCCTTCAGTGTCTCCCGCCCGAGGCCGGCTGCAGGCCGGCCTCGGAGCCGGCCGGGCGGCCGGTGCTGCAGGGGGCGCGCGACAGCGGGACTGGCGATGCGGGCGCGCGCTCACACGCCGCCGCCCTCGTCGGAGCAGGAGGTGATGTCCTCCTCCTCGTCCTCCGCCAGGGGAATGCCCACCACGCAGATTTCATTGTCGAGCACCGCCAGCGGCACGGGGGTGAGGCCCTCGCCCTTGCAGGGCCCATCGAGGCACGCGCCGGTGCCGATCTCGAAGATGGCGCCGTGCTTGCCGCACATCAGGCGGATGCCGTTGGGGTCCATGAACTGGTGGCGCTCCCAATCCAGATTGACCTGGTTGTGGGGGCAGACGTTCTCATAGCCGAACACCTGCTTGCCCCAGCGCACCACGACGATGTTGAACGGCTGCTCCACGCCGTTCTCGTCGAGCCGCACCAGCTGGAAGCCACGGGCCCGCTGGCTGGGAATGTCGCTCATGGAGCAGATGGCGTAGGCGATGATCTCGCCGGGGGCTTCGTCTTGCGCGACGTTGGGTTCCATGTGGTCCTCTTTAGCGGGTCGATGGGGCTGGGCCTTCAAGCCAGATGGGGTTGGGCGGCCGATTGCTCGGCCTTGGCCAGCAGCCGGCGATTGGCGGCCAGGGAGAAGTCGCGCCAGGCCGCCGCGACGTCCCTCAGGATGGTCTGCACATAGTCCTTCGACAGATGGTGCTCTCCGGGGAAGTTGGACAAGGCGCACGAGGTGCGGTTGAAGGCGACCACGTCGTCGAGCAGGGTCTGGATGAAGTCGCGGAACGGCGCCTGCACCTGGGTCATCAAGGCCGAGCGACCCTTTTCCACCGGCACCTCGCGCATGTCGAAGGGCAGGGTGTCGAGCAGATCCACCGCCCGCTCATAGATATCCTCGATGGCGCCCAGCATGGCGCGCTGGGTCAGCTGCTCGCGCTCCTGGCTCGCCAGCGCCCGGTTGAGGCGGCTGCGATACATGTCGAACGCGGCATCGTTCTGGCCGGAGACCCAGGCGGCAAAGCGGGCGAGGCTGATGGCGTTGACGGTGCCGGCGATGGTGGGCAGGCCGTCGTTCAGCGCATCGGCCACCCGCTGGCGGGTCAGGGCCCGGTCGATCCGCCGCGCCGCCTCCAGCGCCCCTTCCAGATAGCCGGCGCCCTGGGTGGCGGTCTCCGAGCCACCGAGATAGAGCCGCCCGTCCCACAGTGGCCGGCGCAGCAGGGGATTGGAGAAGGCCACATGCTCGCCGGCCGGTTCGGCGCGGTCGCGGGCGCTGCAGGTGAAGGGCTCGCGCGCCCAATCCTGGTAATGCAGCTCGCCCTCGCCATCGAGGGCGGTGCCGAACACCTGCACCATCTGGCTCTTCATGAGCATGGGCAGGCCGACCGCGAAGCTCTCCCGCAGCTCCGGCGGAAAGGCCAGGAAGCCGCCGAGCGCCGCCTTGGTGCCATTGGCGTTGCAGGCATCGAAGATCTCGCCCACCACCGCCTGCTCGTGGGTGACGAAGGCGTTGCCCGATTGGCCGGCGTGGCGCCAGTGGGGCGCGGTGTAAACGATCACGACCTTGGCCTGGGCGGCCATCCAGGTGGGCGCGGCAGCCATGGCCTCGCGGGTGGCGGCGTCCAGCTCGGGGGTGAAGGCGACGGTTTCCACCACCAGGCGCGGCGGCAGCGCCAGCACCACATGGCGGGCGTCCACCTCCATCAGGCAGTCGCCGGAACGCAGGGTGAGGGTGACGTGATCGCCCTTGTCCGCCAGCGCCACCAGCACGTGGCCGCGATGAATGCTGTCTTCCGGCAGCTCGGCGGCGAGGGTGGCGATCACCCGCGACAGGCCGCCCTCCACCCGCCGGGCGCCGCCGTGCACGCCCTGCGTGGCCACCGGCTGGGCGCTCTTGTCGGCTTCCGTAAGGTGCAGCACCGCGTCTTCGTCGTGCTGCAGGAAGGTGGGGATGTCGAGGTCGGTCAGGAAGGCGCTGATGAGGGGCTGGCTGTCGGGCCAGAACCAGGTGGGGCCGAGGTCGAGGGCTTCGCCGCTGGTCGCCGAGACGGCGGTGAGGATGCGGCCGCCGAGGCGGGGGCGCGCCTCGTAGAGGGCGAAATCCCGATCCTGCCGGTGGAGCTGCCGGGCCAGGGCGAGGCCGCAAAGTCCGCCGCCGATGATCGCTGTGTCGAGCATGGACTGTCCTTCGCATGACGTGTTCGCGAGACGCGCGTCTTTGGAGCTCTTGCAAGATTCGCGCTCACCGCCGCCGTCCCGCGCGCGCCGCCCCCGCCAGCGGCGAAACGCAAGGCATGGCAGCGGTTCGCGGTCGGCGACCAGAGAACAGCGAGGTGCCCGCGCCGCGCCGGCTGGGGCCAACTGCGACACGGACGTCGGCATTGTCGCGCCGCGCGGCGGCTTCCTGACACGGCGCGGGGCGGGCGAGCCAATCGGCGTCCTCTATCAGGGCGGGGCGGAAACACGGAAAGTCCTGACCGCGCAAAGGCTACGCGGTTCCGGGTCGTTGCCTCGTCTGCGCCATGGGATCAATTGGCATGAAATTTGATGAATTCGTCGACAGCACCCGTTTGATTGCCTTTGGAGATTGCCAATGATCGTCGCGTCGGATTTCGCGAAATGCTCCCTCGATGAGATCAAGGAAGCCCTGGCTGGTGGCACGCTCACCGTCTATTCGGTGGCGCGGCCCCTGTCGGCCGATGCCGCGGTGGATCGCAGCGGCAAGCTGGCGGCCTTCACCTTCGGCACGCCCGCCTTCAATACCCCCTCTGAGGACGGTTCGGAGGTGCCCAATTTCGTGGTCGCCGCGGTGCCGGCGGTGGATGTGGGCACGCCCGGCTTTGCCCGCGCCTGCAAGGCGGATGGCACGGTGGTGGCGGACTTCTCCGCCGGCCCGGGGGATCGCGAGATCAAGTTCACCGAAGTGTCGTGCTCCAATGGCGCGCCGGTGAAGGTGGCGTCGTTCAAGTTCAACGCGGAAGGCGGTTGGCCGGAGCGCGAGGACTATTACGACAGCCATCCGCGGCCCGGTTTCGAACTGCCGAAGGTGCGCTGAGGCGCCGGCCGGGGTCGTGTGCGCCGGCCTCTGGCGCGCCGGCCCCTTGCGCGCCGGCCCCGTGCGCCTGTCAGGTCATCACGCCCGGTGGCGGCTCAGATGGTCGCGCCGGCTTGTCGAGAAGGAGAACGGGACCTCATGAGCACTCCACTTCCCGGGCCCCTGGTCAGCACCGAGTGGCTCGCCGAGCATCTTTCGGACCCGGATCTCAAGATCCTCGACTGCACCTGGCATCACGAGAGCACCAATCTCGACGGCCGCACGCAGTATCGCGGACGCCACCTGCCCGGCGCGGTGCATTTCGACATCGACCACGTGGCCGACAAGGCCACCAGCCTGCCCCACATGCTGCCCTCCGCCGCCGATTTCGCCAAGAAGGTCGGCCTGCTCGGCATTGGCGACGGCGACCGGGTGGTGGTCTATGACCGCAATTGCGGCGGCTCGGCGGCGGCCCGCGTGTGGTGGATGTTCCGCGTCTTCGGCTACGATACGGTTGCCGTGCTCGATGGCGGCTATGGCAAATGGGTGGCGGAAAAGCGCGCCACCGAAATGTCGCCGGTGCGGCCGGAACCGAAGACCTTCACCGCCACCTTCTCGTCCGCCCTGGTGCGCACCCTGGACCAGATGCGGGGCAATATCACCAGCGGCGCCGAACAGGTGCTGGACGCGCGCGGCCCGGCGAAGTTTGACGGTAGCCAGCCGGATGTCTTTCCGGTGCGCAAGAATGGCCACATTCCCAACGCCATTAACGTGCCCTGGGGCGACCTGATCGTGCCGGACAGCGGTGCGTTCATTCCTCAGGAGGCCATTGCCGCGCGGTTCGCCGCGGCCGGCATCGACCTTCAGCGGCCGATCGTGGTCACCTGCGCCAGCGGCACCATCTCCTGCGTTCTGGCGCTCGGACTTCATCTGATCGGCTGCCCCGCGGCGGCGGTCTATGACGGCTCGTGGGCCGAATGGGGCCAGGCCGAGGACACTCCCGCAGCCGCCGCGTGACGGTGGCATCGCGCAAGCCAGCTTGGAGCCAGCGATGGGCGCGCAGCAAGATGAGCCGGCGGACCTGCTCTGCGACGGCGAAGACTATTCCCTCCACGCCTCCGCCGATGGCGCGCGCTATCTGCTGCGCTTCAAGACCGAGCAGCTGAGCGCGCTGCTCGAGGGCGAGGACGCGGAACGCTTCCGGTCGGATTTCGACGCCGTGAAGGCGCAATATCCGGATTGGGCCTGTGACCAGATGCTGGCTCAGCTCTGGGATCAGGGGGGGTACAGCTGGCTGGCCATTCAGGACGGGTGATCATCATGGCAACCACATTGATCAAGACCACGGCGGACGGACGCAAGCTCGAGGTGGTGGGCCTGGCCATTATGCTCGATGGCAAGCTCGAAGCCTTCGATCTCATGGAGGTGAAGCTGCACCCCAATCGCCGCAAGATCTGGGACGTGGCACCGGACGCCACTCACATGGCGGGGCGGGTAACGCTGAACCAGGAGGAAGCCGATCTGGTGGAGAAGGCCTTCAAGGAGGCAGAAGCGGAGATTCTCGCGAGCCCGGCCGCCATCAACGAGCGCTTTCGCATCGCCATGATGTGGCGCGCCCGCAGCGAAGGCATCGAGTGAGCCGCGCGCCGGGTGCGGTGCGCGGGCGCGGCTGATCGAGGATGCGCATGCGGCGCGGCAGATCCAGTCTGCCGCGCCTTTTGCTTTTGCTGAGCAGCCTGGACAGGGGCGGGCGGCCGTGCACCCGAAGGCGGTGCGCGCCTTGCCGTCGGAAACGGCGAGATCCGCTGAACCGCGCCCGGGCGCGCGGTCCGGCTCCTGGCAGCGAAGCCGGGCCGGCGGGTGGCGCTCATCAGCCTCACGGGGCCGCAGAGGCAAGTCAGCCGCATGGGGCGGCGGCCCCATGCGGCTGAAGACGGCGACGAATGGTCAAGCGCAAATGCATATGATCTACCGCGGACTTAAGGCTGAAAGAACGGCGCCTCACCGGGTCGATAGATCGGCAATTCCAACGTGAGATCCGAGGCGGCGGACCGCCGGAGAAGGCCGGGGCGGGGGCGGGCCTGCGCCCGCCGGCGCGGGGTCAGCCGAACTTGAACAGCACGCCGTAGCCGCCGCGCGGATAGTTCCACTCGATGTCGCCGGAGGGCTCGCCGATGATCCGGCAGGTGCCGCACTCGACGCAGCCGTCGGCGGTGATTTCCACCTGGCCCTTGTCGTTCAGCTCGTAGCAGCGCGCCGGGCAGGCGGTGAGCAGGGCCTTGAGGGCCGGGGTCGGCTCATTGTGGGGACGCACCTTGATGTGGGCGCGGCCGGCATCCACCAGGTAGCGGTTCTGAAAGAGTTTGTCTTCGACGCGGACTGCGGTCTCGGTAGCCATGTCCATCTCCCTCGGTGAGCCGCGTCCGTGCTCTCATCCGGACGCGGCGTTGTCGTGACAGTTCGGTGCTCAGCGCCACGCCCGGGCGAGGCGGAAGGCGTCGCCGAACAGGCCCGCCCATGACCGCGCCGAGGTGAACGACTTCATGGTGAGCTTCTCCTTCTCCTTCTTCGGCGTGCCGTCGACGCGCACGAAGTTCTGCATCGCCTTGTTGACGAGCTGCGGATAGGTGAGGAAGAAGTTCTGAGACTGGACGTGCAGCAGCTGCGGCATGTCCTTGTACTTCTTGAGGTCCTTCATGACGAAGCTGTCCTCGAGCATCTTTTTGTAGAGCGCGAGGTTGCTGGCGGTCATCGGCTCCTTGCGGGACTTGACCTGGAAGATGGCCTCAGCGGCAATGCGGCCGGAGGTCATGGCGAGGTTGGAGCCCTCGCGGTGGATGGCGTTGTTGAGCTGGGCGGCATCGCCCACCACCACCCAGCCATCGCCGAACAGCTGCGGAATGGCCTTGTAGCCGCCCTCGGGGATGAGGTGGGCGGCGTATTCCTTCACTTCCGAGCCCTCGATGAGGGGGGCGACGGAGGGGTGCTTCTTGAACTTCTCCAGGAGGGTGTAGGGGGATTCCCCGCTCTTCTGGAAATCCGACACCAGGCAGCCGATGCCCAGCGAGATGCACTCCCGGTTGGTGTAGATGAAGCCCATGCCGGTCATCCCCGCGGAGATGGTGCCGGCGGCCTCGATCACCGCGCCCTCGTTGCCCTTGAGGTTGAAGCGCTCTTCGATCACCTCCTGCGGCAGGAAGTGCATTTCCTTCACCGCCAGCGCCACGTCGGTGGGCTTGGGGATCTTGCGCAGGCCGGCCCGGGTGCCGAGCAGGCCGCTGACGCCTTCGGCGAGCACCACCACGTCGGCATGGATCTGGCCGCCGCCGCGATCGGTCTTCACGCCGATCACCTTGCCATAGGCATCCTGAACCAGCTCGGTCACCGTGGTCTCGCACACCACCAGGGCGCCGGCCTCCTGGACCTTCTTGTTGAACCACTTGTCGAACTGGGCGCGGATGATGGTGTAGCGGTTCGGCTTCTCCTCGTTGAAGTCGTCGGACCGGTAGTGCAGGCCGGTGTGGGAGCTCTCCCCCATCATCCAGAAGCGCTGCTCGATGAGGTGGCGCTCGAGCGGGGCGTCCTCACGGAAGTCCGGAATGATCTTCTCGAGCATGTCGGCATACAGAATGGCGCCCTGCACATTCTTGGAGCCGGAATATTCGCCGCGCTCCAGCTG
The DNA here is from genome assembly GCF_022138605.1 of Xanthobacter sp. NM-25. Taxonomy (GTDB): domain Bacteria; phylum Pseudomonadota; class Alphaproteobacteria; order Rhizobiales; family Xanthobacteraceae; genus Xanthobacter. Next base: position 2,748 of record NZ_JACBFS010000006.1, on the reverse strand, counting down.
CAGCACCTTCAGGCCCTTGGTGGCCAGGCTGTAGGCGGCGGCATTGCCGGCCATGCCGGCACCCACCACGATGGCATCGAACCTTTCGTCGATCATGGCACGTCTCCTCAGCTGGCCAGCTTGTCGGTGGAATGGGCGGAGAGGCGCTTCTTGAAGGCCTCGGTCAGCGCCGGCAGGAAGCGCACCGCATCGGTGATGAGGCCCACATGGGCGAAATCGAAGATGGGGGCGTTCTTGTCGGTGTTGATGGCGACGATGAGGTCCGCGCCCTCAACGCCCACTCGGTGCTGGATGGCGCCCGAGATGCCGGCGGCGATGTAGAGCCGCGGCCGGATGGTCTTGCCGGTCTGGCCGATCTGGCGGTCGGAGGTGACCCAGCCCTTCTGCACCAGCGGCCGCGAGCAGCCGTATTCGGCGCCGATGGTGAGCGCCAGCTGGCGCACCAGCTGGAAGTTCTCCGGCGAGCCGAGGCCCATGCCGCCCGCCACCACCACGTCGGCATAGGCGAGGTTGGACTTGGAGGAGTCCCGGTCGGGAATGAAATTCAGAACCTTGGTGACGATGTCCGCCTCGACCACGCCGAGGGGATGCTCGATCACCTTGCCCACCGGCTTTTCCACCCGCTCCGGCATGGACATCACGCGGGGCCGCACGGTGGCCATCTGCGGCCGGTAGTTCAGCGTGTAGATGGTGCACAGGAGCGAGCCGCCGAAGGTGGGGCGGGTGGCGGCCAGGGAACCGTCCGCGTCCACGTCGAGCTCGGTGGAATCGGCGGTGAGGCCGGTGAGCAGGGTGGTGGCGACAGCGCCGGCGAGATCGCGGCCGAGGGTGGTCGCGCCCAGCAGCAGGATCTCCGGCTTGTAGGTGTTGACCAGGGTGGTCATCGCAGCCGTGTAGGCTTCGTTGCGATAATCGGTCAGCACCGGGTCGGCCACCACATAGGCGAGGTCGGCGCCGTAGCAGAAGGATTCGGCCACGGCGTGCCGCACGGTCTCGCCTTCGGCGCCCAGCACCACGGCGGCGAGCTCGACGCCCAGTTTGTCGGCGAGCTTGCGGCCGGCGCCGAGCAGCTCCCACGACACGGGATGAACCTGCCCGCGCTCCTGTTCGACGAACACCCAGACGTGCTTGTACGCCTTGAAGTGTTCCGGAAGCTCTTTCTTGGTGGAGGCGCGGCCGCCGGCGGCGGGGGTCTTTTTCGGCTCGCTCATGGCTAGTGCCTTCTTCTTTGTCCTCGTTGGGGTCCGCCGGTCAGAAGCCGCGGGCCAGCGCGGTGAGATCGGGTTCGAGATTGGGCTGGCGCTTGAAGATGTCGTCGATCAGCGCGTCGGCCAGGGACGCGCCTTCCGGAACCTCGATCATCTGCGCCTTCTCGGCCCGGGGGCTCGGCGCGAACACGCGCTTCACGATGGTGGGTGAGCCCTTCAGCCCGCACTTGGTGAGGTCCTCGACGCCAGCGTCCTTGGCGCTCCACTTGACGATCTCCGCGCGGGCGCCGCGCAGGGCGTCGGCCATGGTGCCGCGACGGATCTCGTTGGTGCCTTCCAGCATGGCGATGAGGCACGGCAGCGAGCTCTTCAGCACCTGGGTGCCGCCTTCGGCGCGGCGCTCCAGGGTGACGGTCCGCTCCTCGCCGTCATATTCGGCGACCTTGGCCACATAGGTGACCTGCATCAGGCCGAGCCGCTTGGCGATGCCGGGGCCGACCTGGGCGGTGTCGCCGTCGATGGTCTGCTTGCCGGTGAAGACGATGTCCGGCTTGCCCCAGGTCTCGCCGATCTTGCTGATGGCGGTGGCCAGCGCGAAGGAGGTGGCCAGGGTATCGGAACCGGCGAAGAAACGGTCGGTGAGCAGCACCGCGCGGTCGACGCCGAAGGTGAGGGCCTTGCGCAGGCTGTCCTCGGCCGAGGGCGGGCCCATGGTGAGCACGGTCACTTCGCCGCCGAACTTGTCGCGCAGGCGCATGGCTTCTTCGAGGGCGAACAGATCATACGGATTGATGATCGTCGGCACGCCCTGCCGCATGATCGTGTTGGTGACGGGGTGGACGCGGATCTGTGCCGAATCCGGGACCTGTTTGATGCAGACGACGATGTGCATGAGAGTGCTCCGAGCCCTTGTTTTGGCTCCTGGGCCAGGACTAGCAAGCACCGTACCAATGCAGTCGCGTGTCATATTAGATTTTGATTACAATAACTTATAAAGATCGCTGAGGCGCCGCAGCCGGGCGTTGCCGGTGATGGCGCCGGGGGTGCGCCAAACCATGTCGGGAACGCGACAGATTCGCAGAAGCAACCCACGACACGCGCCCGATCGCAGCGCTGGCAGCAGGGGCGCGCGAGAGGTTCGTCGCAGTCGTGCGACGGGGCTGTCGCCCATGGATGAATGCCGACAGGATCGCTGCGAGCGCCGTGACGCGCGGCGCTCGGGCAGCTTGAAAAATGGCCTCTCGCCGGGTGGCGAGAGGCCAGATGATGAATGGGGGAAGGTTAGGAAAAGTCGATAAAATTCGACAAAGACTATGAGGAGTGTCCGGCCGTCTGAAAAAGGACAGGACTTGAAAGAAAGGGCCGGAGGAAAAATCGCTTCAGGCAGAAATTTTGATATTTCCGCCTGAAGCGCGAGTGGTCAGCCGATCAGGCGGTGAGCTCGGCGGCGGTCTTGCCGACCTGGCTCTCGTCCACGGCCTTCATGATGCCGTGCTCCATGAGCAGGTCTTCCAGCTCGTCCATGGTGATCGGGGTCGGG
>NZ_JACBFS010000005.1 GCF_022138605.1 Xanthobacter sp. NM-25 | reverse complement strand
CCTATCGGCAACATCCCGCCAGCCGAAGCCGAGGCACGATTCCACGCCACGCTGGACCAACCTGCACTGGCCGCGTGACTCAAACCAAACTGCCTCCGACAATCCCGGCGCGGTTCACTTCCGCTGCGATGCCTGCGTCTTCGTCACTGCCTCTTGCTCACGCAGAGCGCAGTTGACTGCCCGTTGAGCAGGCCCCTTCGACACTTGATAATACAAGTTGGCTGCGGTGCCGGCACGGCAGGCACTCCTTTCCCAAGATCACCGGGAACCTTGATGCACACAGCCTTCACGGTCCGCTGTCGGAGCTGGGAGAGGCGCGCGCACGCAGGATGAGGCACCGGCGCCGGGGCCTCCTGCCCCGATCGCCGATGCCTCAACCGTGGCGCCACCCTGATCTATTGTCAATAATTTTGATTGATTTAATGCACATATCGCGCACGCAACCGTTGGGAACCCGCCGGGCTACCAGCGCGGAATCCGCGCCTTGAAGCGGTGGCTGCCGGCCGGGGCGTAGAGGCTCTCGAAATCGATCGGCCGCCCGTCCATGGCATAGGTCAGGCGCTCGATATGGATCACCGGCGCCCCGGGGGTGAAGGGCAGGTCCACCGCCGGCACCGGCGCGCACAGCTCCACCCCCGCCTCAACCACGCTCATGGTGATGTCGGCAAAGCCGATCTCGATGCCCAGATCGGTCTCGATGAGCTTGAAGATGTCCACCCGCTGCAAATCGAGATCGAGCAGGGGACGACCCACATCGAGGGGGAAATAGCTGAGGTCCACGGACAAGGTGACGCCGGCGGCGATGCGCAGCCGCTCGATCTTCACCACCCCGTCGCCGCGCTTCACATTGAGCGCCCGCGCCACCTTGGCGGGGGCTTCCACCACCGCCGCGCTCAACACCTGGGAGCGGGTATCCACCCCCAAGGGCTCCATCATCTCACCGAACCCCTGGAGCCGGCCGAGATCCTGCATGGCGCTGATGTTGCGGACGAAATAGCCCTTGCCCTGGTGGCTGCTCACGAGCCCGCCGGCGCGCAGCAGGTCGAGGGCCTGGCGCACGGTGATGCGGCTCACCTGGAATTGCTGGCTGAGCTCGTTCTCGCTGGGCAGCGCGGTGCCGGGGCGGAAGCGCCCGTCGAGCATGCCGCGCAGCAGCCATTCCTTCAGCTCGAGATATTTCGGCACCCGCGGCGCCTTGGTGCGCGACGCCAGGCGCCGGGTCCCGTCATGTCCGCTACTTTGCCCGCTACTATGCCCGCCACCTTCCAGCGCGCCGTGTCCACCGGTTCCGCTGTGTCCGCCGCCCGCCGGTCGCCGCACGTCCTCGTGTCCCTCGCCACCCGGTGGCTCCTGGGACAGGACCGCGGCACGGCGCGGAGCGGGACGGGGCAAGCCCGGCGTCTTCAGTCCATCGGACGGAATGGCAGCGACCTCCGGGCTGTGGCCTCCATCGGGCATTTTCAAGCGGCGGAAAGACCGGTCCGCGTGAAGAAAATGCAGTCGGTCAATACCCTACGCTGTTTCGTCGGGTCCATGAAACAAGGAAACGGCGTCGGATGGCGCAGGCGCGGCGGGCCGCGCCTGCAGACCGTTCATTCTATCCGGCTCAGCGCCCAGCGCACGTTCTTTCGCACATCCGGGTCGCCGTCATCGACATAGCGCTCCAGATAGGGCCGGGCCGAGGCATGGGCGATCTCTCCCAGGGCCGCCGCGGCCTCCTTGCGCAAATTGCTGATCTCGTCGCCCAGGGCGGCGGCGATCTGCGGCACGGCTTCGACCACCTTGAGCTGGCCGAGGCTGCGCACGATTTTCACCCGCACCTGCCAGTCGGCATCATTGATGGCAGCGAGGAGCGGCGCGGCCCCGCGGGCGTACCGCCCCTTGCCCAGCATCTCGGCACCGGTCTCGCGCACCGACCAGTCGGCATCGGCGAGGGCGCGGATGAGCGCCTCGGCGGCATGGTTGGAGCGGGAGAAGGCGAGCGCCCCCACCGCGGTGCGCCGCACCTCGGCCATGGGGTCGCGGGCGCAGGCGATGAGCGCCGGCAAGGTCTCTTCCGCCTTCAGATAGCCGATCACCCCCAGCGCCTCCACCCGCACCTGCGGGTCCTGGTCCTCCAGCGCCCGCAGGGCATAGGCCAGGGCCTCCGGGCGGCGCAATTCCTTCACCCCGCGCAGGGCGCCGGAGCGCACCCGCGGGTCGGCATGGCCGATCAGCGGGAAGATGGGATCGGCGGCGGCCGGGTCCTTCAGTTCGGCGAGGCTGTCGGCGGCGGCGCGGGCCACCCGCGGATCGGCGTCGACGAGGCCGATCACCAGCATCTCCGCGGTCTCGCGCCCGTCGAACTCGCCCAGCGCGATGGCCGCCTGCAGACGCACCTCCGCGCTCTCGTCTTTCAGCGCCGAGCCGATGAGGGCGACGGCGGCGGGGTCGGCGGTGTCCGCCAGTTCCATCACCGCCACCCGGCGCACGCTGGCATCGGCATCGTGCAGCTTGTCGGCGAGGTCCTCGACGTCGGTGAAGGCCTCGAACGGCTCGAAGGTCATCGGCGCCTCACTTCAGCAGGTAGGGAATATTGACGGTGACGGCGCCGGTGGGGCAATCCGCCTCGCACGGCATGCAGTACCAGCACTCATCGAACTTCATATAGGCCTTGCCGGTGAGCTCGGAGATGCGCAGCACATCGAGCGGGCAGACATCGACGCAGACGGTGCAGCCCTTGTCGGCGATGCATTTTCCCTCGTCGACGACGACCGGAACGGCGGTGGATGTATTGGCCAGGGGCATGGCGGGGCTCCTTTGTTCTATGCTTTTCGGTGGGCTCTCGCTCAGGCTTCGGCCGTGATGCGCTGCTTGTAATAGGCGTCCTTCTCGTCATCGGAGATGGGGACGATATAGGGCTGGACCGCGCGCTTCTCGCAGCCCATGGAGCCGTCCGCCTGCTTGGACAGGAGCACGTGGCACTTCCAGTCGGCGTCGTTGCGCTCGGGGAAGTCGGTGCGCCAGTGGTAGAGGCCCCAGCGGCTTTCGGTGCGGTAGAGCGAGGCGCAGGCGGCCATGTCAGCGCAATCGAGAATGGAGGCCACCTCCATGGCGCGCATCAGCTCGTGGGAATCGCGCACCACCATGGCGTTCTCCAGGTCCTCGCGCACCTCGGCGAAGCGGGCCTGGGCCAGCTCGTATTTGCGCGTCACCTTGGGCGGCTGGAGATAGTCGTTCACCAGGCGGCGCACCTTGTATTCGATCTGGTTGGGAGGAATGCCATCCTCGCGCCGGGTGGGCGCCAGCACCCGCTCCTGCTCGCGGGCCACATCCGTCCGGTCGAATTCCTCGAAATCCACCTCGGCGGCGAAATCGATGGCGTGCTCGCCGGCAATGGCCCCATTGGTGAAGGCGCCGAGCATGTAATTGTGCGGCACGCTGGCCATGTCACCGGCGGCGTAGAGGCCCGGCACCGTGGTGCGGGCGAACTCGTCCACGAACACGCCCGAGGCCGAATGGCCGGAGCAGAAGCCGATTTCCGAGATGTGCATCTCGATCATGGTCTCGGCATAGTGGGTGCCGCGCGCTTCATGGAAGCGCCCGCGGGAGGGCCGCTCCACCGTGTGCAGGATCTGCTCGATATGCTCGGCGGTCTCCTTGTGCAGGTGGTTGAGGCGCAGGAACACCGGGCCGTTGCCCGACTGCAGCTCCTTGTAGAACTCCTGCATCATCTGGCCCGACCAATAGTCGCACTCGATAAAGCGCTCGCCCTTGGCATTGGCGGTGTAGCCGCCGAACGGGCCGGCCACATAGGCGCAGGCCGGGCCGTTATAGTCCTTGATCAGCGGGTTGATCTGAAAGCACTCGAGGTTCGCGAGCTTGGCCCCGGCGTGATAGGCCATGGCATAACCCTCGCCGGAATTGGCCGGGTTCTCATAGGTGCCGAACAGATAACCGGAGGTGGGCAGACCGAGCCGGCCAGCGGCGCCCATGCTCATGATCACCGTCTTGGCCCGCACCACCAGGAACTCGCCCGAGCGGGTGTTCACCGCCACCGCGCCGGCGATGCGGCCGCTCTTGCCGGTGATGAGACGGGTGGCCATGAACCGGTTGGAGATGAGGATGCGCGCCCGCCGCAGCTGGCGATAGAGCGCCTTCTTCACCGTCTCGCCATTGGGCATGGGCAGGACGTAGGTGCCCATATGGTGCACCTTCTTCACATCATAGTCGCCGTTCTCGTCCTTCTGGAAGCGGATGCCGAACTTGTCGAGCTCCTGGATGATCTCGAAGCAGTTCTGCGCATATTTCAGCACCGCCGCCTGATCGACGATGCCGTCATTGGCGATGGTGATTTCCTTGGTGTACTGCTCCGGCGTCGAATGGCCGGGGATCACGGCATTGTTCAGCCCGTCCATGCCCATGGAGATGGCGCCGGACCGCTTCACATTGGCCTTTTCCAGAAGCACGACCTTGGCATCCGGATTCTTCATCTTGGCCTTGTAGGCCGCCATCGGGCCAGCGGTGCCGCCGCCGATGACCAGGACATCGCAGTCGATCTCGGAAAGTCCGGCCTTGATCTCGTCCACTCTTGCCTCCTGCAATTCCGTGTTCGCGCCGAGTTGAACCGTTCCAAGGACGACTGTCGGTCAAGGAATTGCATTCGGCTCCGCAGAGGGCTCCGCCCCCAGCGCCTTCAACAGCGCCCAGGGGTAGATGCCGCGATCGTGGCCGTCGGAAAACACCAGGTTGAGGGCATAGCCGCCCAAAAGATGCACGGCGCTCACCGTCAGATCCGCCGCCACCGGCGTCGACAGGCCGGCGAGCCGGGCCCGCCGCGCCCCCGCCGATGGGGAGTGGGCCCGCAGATGCGCCGCCGACAGCACGCTCACCGCGCCATCGGCCCATTGCAGGGTCAGCCGGGCCCGATCCGGCGACAGGCGCACCTCCAGCGGGGAGTCGCACTGCTGGGGAACTGCGGGCTCCGACGAAGGGGAGGAGATGGCGGGGACGGACATAGCGGGGGACGACATGGGGAACGCTCCTTGCTGCCCGGCACGTCACCATGGGCCCCGGCCCTGCGATAGCAACAAGTTGACAGACCCCGCTCCCGGCGCCGGCTAGAGCGATGCTGCGGACATCGGCTCGCGCCCCTTCAGCGGGCCGGCACCGCCTGCGGCACCAACGGCCGCGCCCCTCATCACAGCCCAGGGATCCGTCATGGCCTATGTCGTCACCGAGAACTGCATCCGCTGCAAATACACCGACTGCGTCGAGGTCTGCCCGGTGGACTGCTTCTATGAGGGCGAGAACATGCTTGTCATCAATCCCGACGAATGCATCGATTGCGGCGTGTGCGAGCCCGAATGCCCGGCCGACGCCATCGTCGCCGATACCGATCCCGGTGCCGCGGCGTGGCTGGAGATCAACCGCCGCTACGCGGCCGAATGGCCCTCCATCGCCGCCCGCATCGAGCCCCTGGCCGATGCCGAGGACTGGAACGGGCGTCCCGACAAGCTGCCGCTTCTGAGCGAGAAGGCCGCGCCCGCCCGCTGATCCCCGATACCCGCACGGATGGACCGATGACCCTGCCCCTTCCCGCCTCGGCCCTCGCCGACCAGGCGCCCGATGGCCTCTTCGTGGAGACCGTCACCAGCGTCACCCATTATACGGACCGCCTGTTCCGCTTCCGCACCACGCGGCCGGGCAGCTTCCGCTTCCGCTCCGGCGAGTTCGCCATGATCGGCCTCCTGGCCGAGGGCAAGCCGCTCTACCGGGCCTATTCCATCGCCAGCCCCGCCTGGGCCGATGAACTGGAGTTCTTCTCCATCAAGGTGCCGGACGGCCCCCTCACCTCCCGGCTGCAGCAGATCCGCCCCGGCGACGGGCTATTGCTGCGCAAGAAGGCCACCGGCACCCTGGTGCTCGATGCCCTCACCCCCGGCCGACGGCTCTACATGTTCTCCACCGGCACCGGCATCGCCCCGTTCGCCAGCCTGATCCGCGATCCGCAGACCTATGAGACCTTCGAGGAGGTCATCCTCACCCACACCTGCCGCGAGGTGGGCGAGCTGCAATACGGCTTCGACGTGGTGCGCGAGACCCTGGCCGATCCGCTGGTGGGCGACTATGCCCGCGGCAAGCTGCGCCACTACGCCACTGTCACCCGCGAGGACTACGCCCGGCGCGGCCGCATCACCGATCTCATGGCAAGCGGCGCGCTGTTCGCCGATCTCGGGGTGCCGCCGCTCGATCCGACGGTGGATCGCGGCATGATCTGCGGCTCCCTCGCCATGCTCCAGGACACCCGCGCCCTGCTGCTGGCCGCCGGCCTCAGCGAAGGCGCCAACTCCGCCCCCAGCACCTTCGTGACCGAACGCGCCTTCGCCGAATAGAACAAAAAAGGCCGGCCCCGCGGGGCCGGCCTTGCAATGCGAAGAGACGGATCGACCCGCGCTACTCGGGCCGGGAGAAGGAGAGGATCTCGCGCTTGCCGGCGTGGTTGGCCGGGCCGACGATGCCCTCGTTCTCCATCCGCTCCATCAGGCTCGCGGCCTTGTTGTAGCCCACCTGGAGACGGCGCTGGATGTAGGAGGTGGAGGCTTTGCGGTCGCGCAGCACAAGCGCCACCGCCTGGTCGTAGAGGTCGCCGCCGCTCTCGCCCAGCTCGCCCTTGTCGAACACCGCCTCGTCGGCGCCGGCGGCGCCCTCGGCCTCCTCGTCGAGCACCACCTCGTCGAGATAGTCCGGCCCGCCCTGCGCCTTCAGGAAGGCGACGACGTGCTCCACTTCCTGGTCGGAAACGAACGGCCCGTGCACCCGGGTGATCCGTCCGCCGCCCGCCATGAACAGCATATCCCCTTGTCCCAGAAGGGTTTCAGCGCCCATCTCGCCAAGAATGGTGCGGCTGTCGATCTTGGAGGTCACCTGGAACGAGATGCGGGTGGGGAAATTGGCCTTGATGGTGCCGGTGATGACATCCACCGAGGGCCGCTGGGTGGCCATGACGAGATGGATGCCGGCGGCCCGGGCCATCTGCGCAAGCCTTTGAATTGCCCCTTCAATTTCCTTTCCAGCCACCATCATCAGGTCGGCCATCTCATCGACGATGATGACGATGTAGGGCAGCGCGGCGAGGTCCATCTCCTGCTCTTCATAGAGCACCTCGCCACTCTCCTTGTCGAACCCCACCTGCACCTGCCTAGTGATGATCTCGCCCTTCTCCCGCGCCTCCGCCATCCGGGCGTTGTAGCCATCGATATTGCGCACCGCGAGCCGCGCCATCTTGTGGTAGCGGTCCTCCATCTCCTTCACCGCCCACTTCAGGGCGATGATGGCCTTCTTCGGGTCGGTCACCACCGGGGTGAGGAGGTGCGGAATCCCTTCATAAATAGAGAGTTCCAGCATCTTGGGGTCGATCATGATGAGCCGGCAGGCATCCGGCGTGTGCCGGTAGAGCAGGCTCAGGATCATGGTGTTGATGGCCACCGACTTGCCCGAACCGGTGGTGCCGGCCACCAGGAGATGGGGCATGCGGGCGAGATCGGCGATCACCGGCTCGCCGCCAATGGTCTTGCCGAGGCAGATGCCAAGCTTGGTGCGGGCCTCGGCGAACTCGTGGCTGTCCAGCAGCTCGCGCAGCCACACGGTCTCGCGCCGGCGGTTCGGCAGCTCGATGCCGATGACATTGCGCCCTTCCACCACCGCCACGCGGGCCGACACCGCGCTCATGGAGCGGGCGATATCGGGCGCCAGGCCGATGACGCGCGAAGACTTCACGCCCCGCGCCGGCTCGAACTCATACAGCGTCACCACCGGACCCGGATTGGCGTCGATCACCTCGCCGCGAATGCCGAAATCGCGCAGGATCTGCTGCAGCATGGACGAGCTCTGGTCGAGGAACTCCTCGGACATCTCGAAGTCCGGCTCCACCTCCGGCGGCTCGCGCAGGAGGTCGATGGCGGGCAATTCGTAGCGCCCGGCCGGTGCCTCGCTTACCACGGGAACCGGCAGCTGAGCGGCCGGCAGGGCCAGCACCGGCACCTCCTCCACCGGAACCGGCACGAGGGCATCCATCGCCGCCGGCTCGGGCTCCACCGGCGTGCCGAGGACATGGGCGCGAATGCTCTGCTGATAGGGCTGCCAGGAGAAATGGGCGGTGATCACCGGCGCGTCCGCCACCGGCTCAGGCTCGGCCTCCGCCACCACCGGGGCCAGATCCTGCTCACCCACGGCAGGAAGAGCGAGGCGCCCCACCACGATCAGCCGGGTCAGCGGCACGAGATGGGCCGGCGCGCGCTCCTCGTCCAACGTCATGGCCACTGGTGCTTCCGGCAGCGCCGCGACCGCCTCCAACGCCTCGGTGGCGCGCCGCAAAAGCGCATCGTCCAACGGTTCCACGGCAAAGGAGGCGAGCCCAGCACCGTCGCTCATGAGGGTCCCGTGCCCCACAAGGTCCTCTTCCACGATCGTCATACCCTCAATGCGCTCCCATGCGGCGTCAGCGGCCTGCGCTTCACCCGCAGGCATAGCCTCGTCATCCGCGGCGGGATCGACCGGCTGCAGCACGTCCGCAGCCATCTCCAGGCCGGCGGCACTGAGACTGTCGAGCGGCGGCGTCACGCACAGATCGGTATCGCCCCAGGCCTCGGTCGCGTCCGAGGCCGCGTCGCCGGCCATTGCGTCGGCGGCCATTGCGTCGGCGGCAACGGGCTCGCTCTCGGTGGGCGAAGCCGCCACCGGCGCGGGCGCGCCCCCCTCTCCGTCGGTCACGAACACCGCCTCGGGCAGGTCCTGAACCGGGTCCGCATTGAGGATCCCGCCCATCGGCTCGGCGTGGGCGACGGGCGCGACATCATCTGAGAGCACGGACGCCTGCTCCATCTCCGCCGGCGGCGGCTCCATAGCGGACGCCGCATCGGGATGCAGGGTCGGACTGACCACCTCGCTCCAGCCCATCACTGCCCCCGTTCCATTGGACAGCGGCAGATCCGACACCCCAGCGGACATCTCCAAGAGTGCGGGCAGAGACGGGTCGGGCATGGCCGGTTCGGACATGGAAGGCGCGGACATGGAAGGCGCGGACATGGAAGGCGCGGACATGGAAGGCGCGGACATGGAAGGCGCGGACATGGAAGGCGCGGACATGGAGGGCTCGGGCATGGCCGGGAGCGGCGCATCCCAGGCCGGAGCTTCCGGAGCCGGGCCCACCATTTCAGCTTCGGTGCCGATGACCGGCTCTTGCGGCGCCACGGACCACATGACGTCTCCGGCCTCCGCCGGCATCTCCGCCCCGCCGGGGCCATCGCAGGAGAGCGACGCGGGCGGCCACCCGACGAGGGCCGGCGCATCGGCCCAGTCGTCGACGATAGCCCGGCTCGCATCCATCGGCCCGAATGGCCCCTGGGGTTCGAGACCGCCAGGCGCCGCGACCGGCGACGCCTCAACGGGCCCGGCGCTGGGGGAGAAGGCCTCCGAAGCGAAGCCCGTGTCGGTGCCCCAATCAGCCCCGGGCGAGACCTCCGCAGCCTGCGGCTCAAACGGCTCGCTTTCAAAGGTCACGCGCGTCTCGATGCCATTCTCATCGACGCTCCAGCCCTGCGGCTCGGACAGCGCGAACGCGCCCGTGCCATCAAGGCTCTCCGCTCCCAAAACCTCCTGCCACTCGCCCTGCCGCGTGCCCTCGCGGGCGGCGCGCAAGGCCGGCAGATCGGCCAAGGCATTCTCCAGGGCTTCGAGATCGGCCTTCACCCCGGGCACGGGAACCCGTTCCTCCTCCGGATCGACGGGTGTCTCCAGGAAATGCCAGGAGGCCCCGCCGATGCCGAAGCTGGGGATGGGCTGCGGCTCCTCCGGCGGACGCAGCAGGTGGTCCGGCGTCCGGGTGAACCGGGTGTTCTGGTCGAGCGTGAAGGGGCGCAGCCAGCTCGGCACGAAATCCGCATTGATCCAGCTATGGACCGTGGATTCGCCCGATTCCCCGGGAAAGGCATCCGGGTTCTCCTCCTCCGAGACCAGGAGCGAGGGGAAATTGACCATTCTCGGAGGCTGGTTCGAAGAAGACATGGATTGAAACCTACAGCTACGCGGCACCCCTCAAGGGATAGGCACCCGACCTTAAAAGGAGGTTTCAGGAACCTGATCGCGACACCAGCAGGTCGCCGCATTGTGCATGAATGGCTGCCACGGCGGGGCTCCCCAGCCGCAACCGTGCACAGATGCCCCCGCCCCTCGACCTGCCTTGAAGGGCCGGGTGCAAGGATCGACCTCTTCCCAAGGGGAAATCTTCCCGTGACATCCCCGCTTACCGTCTTGGGCGGCCCGCCATGACGGATCATACTCTTCCGCCGAATCGCCCGGCGGCGCAGTGCCTGCCGCGCGATGTCTTGCCGTACGCCTCCGCCCCTCACGAGAAGACGCCTGCCCCGTCATGGCCCCAGCATCCATCGCCGTCATCGGCGCCGGCCCCGCCGGACTCGCCGCCGCCGAACGTCTTTCCGCCGCGGGCCTCGCCGTCCAGCTCTATGACCGCATGCCCTCGCCGGCCCGCAAGTTCCTGATGGCCGGGCGCGGTGGCCTCAACCTCACCCATTCCGAGCCCCGCGACCTTTTCCTCTCCCGCTACGGCGACGCCGCACCGCGGCTGGAAGGCGCCTTGCGCACCTTCCAGCCGGAGGATCTGCGCCGCTGGGCCGCAGACCTCGGCGAGCCCACCTTCGTCGGCAGCAGCGGCCGGGTCTTTCCCGAAAGCTTCAAGGCGAGCCCCCTGCTGCGGGCGTGGTTGGCGCGCCTCACCACCCAGGGGGTTCATCTGCACCCGCGCCACAGCTGGAATGGCTGGACCGATGACGGGCGACTGAGCTTCACCACCCCCGACGGCCCGCTGGACGTCACCGCCGACGCCACCATTCTGGCCCTGGGTGGGGCCTCCTGGCCCCGCCTCGGTTCCGATGGCGGCTGGGTGGCGCGCGTGCGGGAAGTGGGCGTGAGCGTCCACGACCTCACCGCCGCCAACATGGGCGTGCACCTCGCCTGGTCCGACCTGTTCCGCGAGCGCTTCGCCGGCACGCCCTTGAAGCGCATCGCCCTCACCTGCGGGCGGGACAGTGTGCGCGGGGAAGCGGTGATCACTGCGGAAGGCCTGGAGGGCGGCGTGGTCTATGCCCTGTCCCGCACCATTCGGGCGGCTCTGCGGCATGGCCCGACCACCCTGCGGATCGACCTGCGGCCCGATCTGCCCCTGGAGACCCTCCATGCGCGGCTCACGGCGGCACCCAAGAAGCTCTCCTTCGCCAATCTCATGCGGAAGGCGGCCGGCCTTTCCCTGGGCGCCGCCGGCCTGGTGCGGGAAGCCGCCGGCGCCGACCGCCCCGGCGATCCGATGGCCCTGGCCCAACTCATCAAGGCGGTGCCACTGCCGCTCACCGGCGCCGCCGGCATCACCCGCGCCATCTCCAGTGCCGGCGGCATCGCCTGGGACGAGATCTGCCCCGACTATCAACTGAAGCACAAACCCGGCGTGTTCGCCTGCGGTGAGATGCTCGATTGGGACGCGCCCACCGGGGGCTATCTGCTGCAGGCCTGCTTTTCTACCGGACGGGCCGCCGCCGAGGGGGTCATCGCCTACCTCGGCGCCTGAGCAGGCAGTGCGTGGCCCGCGCCTCAGCGCAGGCCGGGGGGCGCCAGAGGATTGTCGGCAAGAGCCGCGCCATCCGGCGCATCCACTTCCGGCACGCCGAGAAAGGCGTTGAACAGCCGCTCGATCACCTTGGGGTCGAGATCACGCACGATCATCACGAGGCGGGTGCGATGGTCGTCGTCCGGCCAGGCCGCCAGCCGCGCCGGCGGGTGTAGCACATGCTGCACACCATGCAGCACCACCGGTGTCTGCGGCTCCTCCTTCACCTTCACGATGCCCTTCAGGCGCAGCAGATTGGCGCCATGGGTGGCGCGCAGCAGCTCCAGGAACAGATCGAGAGTGGCCGCCGGAATCGCCGCATCAGTGGCGAGGGTGAAGGCGCGGATGCGATTGTCATGGCGGTTGGGATCGGCGTTCGCCACGGCGGGCGCCACCGCCGCCACCGCCTCGGCGGCGAGCCAGCGGCCCACATCCGGGATCTTGGCCGAAGGATCATAGAGGCCGGCATTCAAGAGATTCGCGGCGTTCGCCGCATCGACCTCGAGCAATGTCGCACCTGGCGCGAGCCGGTGCAGGCGATCTTTGAGCGCATCCAGGCGGGCGCGGTCCTCCGCGGTGACCATCAGATCGGTCTTGGTGAGTACCAGCCGATCCGCCATGGCGGCCTGCTTCACCGCCTCCTCATGGCCGTCGAGGGTGGCCGCGCCATTCACCGCATCCACCACGCACACGAGCCCGTCGAGCCGGTAGCGCAGGGCGAGGTAGGGATGCGTCATCAGCGTGTGCAGCACCGGCGCCGGATCAGCAAGGCCCGTGGTCTCGATGATGACGCGGGAAAAAGGCGGCAGGCGGTCATTGTCGCGGCCGCGCAGCAGATCCTCCAGTGCCGCCACCAGGTCCCCGCGCACCGTGCAGCACAGGCAGCCCGAGGACAGCATGACGATGCCCTCCTCCACCGGCCGGACGAACAGATGATCGAGACCGATCTCGCCAAACTCGTTGATCAGCACCGCCGTATCCGCCAGCGCCGGGTCCGCCAGCAGCTTATTGAGCAGGCTGGTCTTGCCCGCCCCGAGAAAGCCGGTGAGCACGGTGACCGGGATGGGAGCGGGCGGACCACGCCGGGGCGTTTGGGTGGAAGAGGCAGGCATCGGCTAACCGGAACGACGGCCCGCCCACGCCGGGTCGCGCGCAATCGCCGCCGGTCGGACCTGTCTTGATCAAGAAACGAGGGCGCTTCCCGCTCCCCATGGACACACCACCCGCGCGTGGGGTGCGCCGCGACTCTAGAGCACGTTCATCCGCCCTTGAAGAGCCGACAGGACACCCACCCCACACCTTCCCAGCCGGGAACCGGCCGGTCGCGTCCGAGGCCCCCGCGGCGCGGTCAGTTGCCGGCGCGCGCGGCGCCGTCGCCCACCGCAGCCGATGCACTCGGCTTGGGCTTGGGCTTCGGCTTGGGTGCCACATTGGCGGCGACCGGCTTGGCGCCCGTCGTTTTCGCACCCGTCCCCTTGGCATTGTCGGGCTTTCCTCCGCCCGGCTTGGATCCGGAGGTCTTTGCGGAGGGTTTGGCCGAGGGCTTGGCTGTGACGGTCCGCGTCTTCGAGGGCTCCGAGCGCGCCACAGCCGTATCGGGATCCTGCGGCGCGTTGCGGGTGCCCACATAGACCGGGATCGGCGCCATGGACGGCGGCAGGGTCTGCAACAGGTCGGCCCCCGAACGGGGCGCGGGATTGCCGGCCGTCAGGGCGAAGGAGATGGCGTTGGCGGCGACACCACTCGGGCTGTCGTCATCCTCCGAGGCCGTCTCCATTTTCTTGCCGCCACACACATAGGGCTTCATGTCGAACGGCTCGCCGCCCTGGTTCTGGATCGACGACACCGTCGGCGCAGCCGCGCCGAAGATGCCCCAGGACGACTGGAATCCCTTTTCCAGCAGCAGCGCCGCTTCCTCGGACCGGGCGCGGCCCGAGCGGGCACCGAGCACCACGGCGATCAGCCGCTTGTTGCCGCGGGTGGCGGTGGCCACCAGATTGTAGCCCGACCCGCACACGAAGCCGGTCTTCATGCCGTCGGCCCCGGGATAGCGGTCGATCAGCCGGTTATAGTTGCGCAGCACCCGCTTGCCGATCTTGATGGCCGGAATGCGGAACAGCATCTCGTGTTCGGGGAAGTGATAGATGAGCGCCCGCGCCAGGATGGCCAGATCCCGGGCGGTGGTCACCTGCCCCGGGTTCGGCAGGCCATTGGGATTTTCATAATGGGTGCCGGTCATGCCCAGGTGCACGGCGGTGGCGTTCATCTCGGCGATGAAGTTCGGCAGCGAACCGCCCACACCTTCCGCCACCACCATGGCCATGTCGTTGGCCGACTTCACCATGACCATCTTCAGAGCATTATCGAGGGTGACCACGGTGCCCGGCTGGAAGCCCATCTTGGAGGGCTGCTGCGAGGCCGCCAGCGCCGACACGGTCAATGGCGAATCCATGGTGAGGCGGCCGGTGCGCACCGCATTGAGCGCCACATAGACGGTCATCAGCTTGGTGACGGAGGCGGGATACCACGCCTTGCCGGCGTCCTGCTGCTCCAGCACCCGGCCGGTGTCGGCCTCCACCAGCAGCACCGGATTGGCGCGCGCCACGCCAGCACCCGCCACCGCAGAAGCCAGCAGCACAAGCGAAAACAGCCCCGTGGCGCGAACCGCCACGCGACCGGCCCGCATACGCCATGCGGCCAGAAGGGATTTCGAGCGCGCCAACCGATTCCGCTCCCGTGTTGGAAGGAGGCCCCCGCCTGAACACCCCCTTCCTAACCGGTTTCGCAGTCGCGGAAAAGACGAATCCCGCTCCCGCACCGAGAAAGGTCCATCAACGCAGCACCCGCGGCACGGCGAAGCCCGCCACATTCTTGCCGAATTCTAAGCCAGCCTGCGAAAGTCTTGGTTGTGGCCGGGGTTCAGGTCTCCACCACCGAGCCATTCACCTGGCTCGCCGGCGTCATGAACTGGGCGCGGGCCAGCTCCGCGAAGCGTCCGCCCAGGCGGACCAGATCCTCGAAGGACCCCTCCTCCACCACACGGCCGTGCTCGAACACCAGGATGCGATCGGCATTGCGCACGGTGGCCAGGCGGTGGGCGATGACGAAGGTGGTGCGGCCTTTCATCACCTCGTCGAGCGCCGCCTGCACCTTGGCTTCGGTCGCCGCATCGAGGGCGCTGGTGGCCTCGTCGAGAATGAGGATGGGTGGGTTCTTCAGCAACGCCCGGGCGATGGACAGCCGCTGGCGCTCACCACCGGACAGCGCCCGCCCGCGCTCACCCACCATGGCCCGCAAACCAAGCGGGTTGCGCTCCACCAGTTCCAGGGCCTGGGCCCGCGCCAGCGCCTCCCGCAGTTCGGCTTCGGTGGCATCGGGCTTGCCGACCCTGAGATTGTCCTCGATGGAGCGGTTGAACAGCAGCGGCTCCTGGAACACCACGCCGATGCTCTGGCGCAGCGACGACAAGGTCGCGTCCCGGATATCCATGCCATCGATGCGGATGGCACCCGATTGCGGATCGAACACCCGGTGCAGCAGCGCGAGCGCCGTAGATTTGCCGGCCCCGGTGGTGCCCACGAAGGCGAAGGTCTGCCCCGGCGCCGCGTGGAACGACACATCCTCCACCGCCGGCCGCTTGCCGTCGTAGGAAAAGGACACATCGTCGAACACCACATCGCCCTTCACCGCCGTCAGCGGCCGGGCGCCGGGCCGGTCGCGCACCGCGCCCACGGTATCCAGCACATCGAAGAACTGGGCGAGTTGCGGCGCCGCCATCATCAGCCGATTGAAGAAGCTCACCGTGTGTTCGAGCCGGCCAATCAGCATGTTGGCGAAGGCCACATAGGTCACGATGTCGCCGATGCGGGCGAGGCCATGCACGTAGAGCCAGGTGCCGATCAGCAGGATGGCGAGGATGGTCAAGGTGGTGGCCGCCCGCGTCGCCATCGACACCGCGGCCCACCACGACAACACCGGAATCTGCACCGCCAGCACCCGGTTGACCGTATCACGCAGGCCGCCCACCTCCGCCTCGACGCGGGTATAGCTCTGGATCACCGCCACATTGCCCAGCGCGTCCGAGGTCTGCTCGGCGAGGTCGGAATTATATTCCTCCACCTCCCGCTGCATGGTCTCGGTGCGGCGGATGACGTAGCCGGTGACGATGCCGAACACCACCATGAGGGCGATCAGCACGAGGCCCAGCCGCCAGTTGATCCAAATGCCTACCGGCACCAGGACCACCAGCGAGATGATGGCGGCGCAATCCTCGCGGAAGAAGGAGAGCCACAGGCCCCACAAGGCGTCCACGCCCTCCAGCATCACCTTGAGCAGGCGGCCGGAATGGGTCTCGCCATGAAACGCCAGCGGCAATTGCAGCACGTGCTCGAAATACTGCGCCAGCACCCCCAGCCGGCGCCGGTGCGACAGACGGTCCGCATGCAGCGAGATCAGCACGCCGGCGCCGATATTGAACAGGCCGAACCCCACCCAGGCGGCGAGCAGCGGCGCGAGATCGTGAAAGGTGGGCAGCTGCGAAGCCGCCTGCGCCGCCGCCAGCGTATCGATGATGCGACCGAACAGGATGGGCTCGGCGAACTGGGCGATGGCCAGAGCCAGATTGGACAGGGCCAGCACCATGCCCATACGGGCCTGCGGGCCCAGCAACGCGAGGGTGCGAATATAGACGCGAACGAGACTCATGGTCGGTCCCCAAGACTGGTGCCCAGATGATCTGACGCCCGCGCCGCGCACAAGGGGCTGCGCGCAACCACCCACGCCTATCCACCTGCCGTAGGGTCGCCCGGCGGCGTGGCCCATCGGGATGCGCGCCGGCGATTGACGGACGCGAGCCCGCCCCCTATAAGCCTGCCCAACTCAGGCGGCGCCGGCGGCCGGAGCCCAGCGGATATTTGCGTGCCGTGTTCGCCTTGCATGGAGGTGGAACGACCCGTCAAGCCGCCCCGGGGTCCAACGTCCCGTCGCGATCACACCAATCCGGAGAATGACCCGTGAAGCGCACCTATCAACCCAGCAAGCTCGTGCGCAAGCGTCGCCACGGCTTCCGTGCGCGCATGGCGACCCGCAACGGCCGCAAGGTCATCGCCGCCCGCCGCGCCCAGGGCCGCAAGCGCCTGTCCGCCTGAGCGCGGTGCGCCGCGGAGGCCACCCGATCGTGGATCGACTCCGCAAACGCCGCGATTTCGTGGCCGCAGCCAAAGCGTTGCGGGCGGGCGTGCCCTGTTTCCTGATGCAGGGCCGCGATCGCGGCGACGGCGGTGATGTCCGTATCGGCTTCACCGTGACCAAAAAAACCGGCAACGCGGTGGTGCGTAATCGCATCCGCCGCCGTTTGCGTGAGGCGGTGCGGGGTGTCGTGCCCGCCGCTGGACGCGCCGGACATGATTATGTCCTGGTCGCCCGCGAGGCCGCCCTTCACGCCCCCTTCGAGACCCTCGTGGGCGAGGTGGAACGGGCGCTGCGCAAGCTCCATGATCCCACCCGCCCGCCGGCGCGCCCCAAGGCGGCACGCTCCAAGGGGGCAAACAGCGCATCCGGGCGCCCGGCCACGACGCCCGGCGCGGCGCCGCCCGGCCGCCCGCCGCGATCCGTTCCACGCGACGCGCTGGCCGCGGCGCCGGACGACCAAGCAGCACGGCTCCACATTCGGGACACCGCAGACGCCACGGCCTCCGGCCGCAGCGCCACCACGTCCCCTGAAACCACCGCCCCTTCGATTTCCGACCCCAAGGCGGGTTCCGCCGACGGAGGCCATCCGGCATGAGTGACAATCGCAATATGATCATCGCCATCGTTGCATCGGTGGCGATCCTCATCGGCTGGCAATATTTCTTCGGCATTCCGCAAGCGGAACGGCAGCGCCAGGCCGCCGAGCAGCAGCGCGTGACCGAACAGGCGGCGCCCGCCGCCGCGCCGGGAACCGCGAGCCCCGCGCCGGCGCCGGGAGCCGTGCCCCAGGCCGCCGGCACGCCCGTCACCAAGCCGCTGACCCGCGAGCAGGCGATCGCCGCGACCCCACGCGCCCTCATCGAGACGCCCCGCCTCAAAGGCTCCGTTTCGCTCAAGGGCGGCCGGGTGGATGACCTGCTGCTCACGGAATACCACGAGACCGTGGACCCCAAGAGCCCGAACATCATTCTCCTGTCGCCCTCCGGCGCGCCGCACCCCTTCTATGCGGAATTCGGCTGGGCCTCTGCCGCCGGCACCACCGCCAAGGTGCCCGGCCCCGACACGTTGTGGGCCTCCAACGGCGGCAAGCTTACCCCCACGACGCCCCTGGTGCTGACCTGGGACAATGGCGAGGGCCTCACCTTCCGCCGCACCTTCACGGTGGACGACCATTACATGTTCGCCGTGAAGGACGAGGTGGAGAACAAGGCCGGCAGCGCGGTCACGCTCTACCCCTATGCCCTGGTCTCCCGCCACGGCCTGCCGCAGGTCGCCGGCTATTACATCCTGCATGAAGGCCTCATCGGCGTGCTCGGCGACAACGGCCTGCAGGAAGTGACCTACGCCAAGATGGACAAGGAGAAGCCGCTCACCTTCTCCGCCACCGGCGGCTGGCTCGGCATCACCGACAAATATTGGGCAGCCACCGTCATTCCCGACCAGTCGGTCAAGGTGGATGCCAAATTCTCCAGCGCGACGGTGGGGGGCACCCCCACCTTCCAGGCGGACTTCCTGGCTGCACCCAAGACCATCGAGCCGGGCACCTCCAGCACCTCGTCCTCGCAGCTGTTCGCGGGCGCCAAGGTGGTGCAGGTGGTCGACGGATATGAGCGCACTTACAAGATCGACCGCTTCGACCTGTTGATCGACTGGGGCTGGTTCTACTTCATCACCAAGCCTCTGTTCCTGGCCATCGACTGGATCTACAAGCTGGTCGGCAACTTCGGCGTCGCCATCCTGATCGTGACGGTGATTCTGAAGCTGGTGTTCTTCCCGCTGGCCAACAAATCCTACGCCTCCATGGCGAAGATGAAGGCCGTGCAGCCCGAGCTCACCGCCATCCGCGAACGCTACGCCGACGACAAGGTGAAGCAGCAGCAGGCGATGATGGAGCTGTACAAGAAGGAGAAGATCAACCCGGTGGCGGGCTGCCTGCCCATCGTCATCCAGATCCCGGTGTTCTTCGCCCTCTACAAGGTGCTGTTCGTGACCATCGAGATGCGGCACGCGCCGTTCTTCGGCTGGATCCACGATCTGTCGGCGCCCGACCCGACCACCATCTTCAACCTGTTCGGCCTGATCCCCTGGGATCCGGCGACGGTGCCCGTCATCGGTGCCTATCTCATGCTGGGCGCCTGGCCCATCATCATGGGCATCACCATGTGGGTGCAGATGAAGCTGAACCCGGCCCCGCCGGACCCGACCCAGCAGGCCATCTTCAACTGGATGCCCATCATCTTCACCTTCATGCTGGCCCACTTCGCCGCCGGCCTGGTGATCTACTGGGCCTGGAACAACACCCTCTCGGTGGCCCAGCAGGCGCTCATCATGAAGCGCCACGGGGTGAAGATCGAGCTGTGGGACAACATCAGAGGGGTCTTCAAAAGGAAGACGCCCGCCAAGGGCTGATCGCCCGCAGAAGCAGTTCACGCCGCCGGCCCGCGCCGGCGGCGTTTTCATGTCCGGCCCCTCGTATGGAGAAGCCGGCCACCGCCTGCGGAACCTCTCAGCCGGGCGCGCTCATTCCGAAGCCGAGCGCCGCCGCCTCCGCGCCCCACCACGCAAGGCGAAAGCCAGCCCAAACAAAAATGCCCCGGACCAAGCCGGGGCATTTCGACACGTCGAATCTGAACGGGCGAATCAGCCCCCCGCCACCGGCAGCGGGATCGGCGCCGGGCCGAGAGCCACGCGGCGCGAATCCGGCCGCTCGATCACCCGGTCCGCATAGGGCAGCTCCAGGCGCTCCCACACATCCGACAAAGCCTTCGCCAGATGGGCGATCAGCGCGTCGTCATGGAATGGGGTCGGGGTGATGCGCAGCCGCTCGGTGCCGCGCGGCACGGTGGGGTAATTGATGGGCTGGATATAGATGCCGTATTCGGCCAGCAGCAGGTCGCTGGCCATCTTGCAGGCCTTGGCATCGCCCACCATCACCGGAACGATGTGGGTGGGGGTGTCCATCTGCGGCAGGCCGGCGGCGGCCAGTGCCGCCTTCACCTTGGCCACCTGGGCGCGCTGGCCCTCACGCTCCGCCTGGGAGTCCTTGAGGTGGCGCACGGACGCCGCAGCCGCGGCCGCGATGGCCGGCGGCAAGGCGGTGGTGAAGATGAAGCCGGGCGCATAGGAACGCACCGCGTCGATAAGCACGCGCTTGCCGGTGATATAGCCGCCAACCACGCCGAACGCCTTGCCAAGGGTCCCCTCGATGACGTCGATGCGGTGCATCACGCCTTCCTGCTCGGCCACGCCGCCGCCCCGCGCGCCGTACATGCCCACGGCATGCACCTCGTCGAGATAGGTCATGGCGCCGTACTTCTCCGCGAGATCGCAGATGCCGGCCATGGGGGAGATATCCCCATCCATGGAATAGACGCTCTCGAAGGCGATCAGCTTCGGCCGGTCACCCGCCGCCTTCAGCAGCTCTTCGAGATGGTCGAGGTCGTTGTGGCGGAAGATGGCCTTCTGCCGGCCGCCGTGGCGCACGCCCTCGATCATGGAATTGTGGTTGAGCTCGTCGGACAGCACCACGCAATCGGGAATGAGCTTCACGATGGTGGAGATGCCGGTGTCGTTGGAGATGTAGCCGGAGGTGAAGACCAGCCCCTGCTCCTTGCCGTGCAGATCGGCAAGCTCGCGCTCCAGCGTCACGATCTCGTGGCTGTTGCCGGAGATGTTGCGGGTGCCGCCAGCACCGGCGCCGCGCTCCTGGGCAGCGGCGCACATGGCCTCGATCACCTTCGGATGGCTGCCCATGCCGAGATAATCGTTGGAGCACCACACCACGATGTCGCGGGGGCCGCCGGGCGAATGCCAGACCGCGCGGGGGAAATGGTGCGCATCACGCTCGATCTCGGCGAAGGTGCGATAGCGGCGCTCCTTGCGCAGAGCGTCGATGGCGTCGGCGAAGAAATGATCGTAATTCATTCCGGACCCTGCAGACGGCGCGGACCGCGGGCGAACGATCCTGCGTTCTTTTCATCTTTATAGTTTCACCTTGCGCCTTGAATTGACGCCGATCAAGGCCCTGCAGGGGGTGCGCGGCGATCGAACGCGGGCGCCGCGGGGAAAGCCCCGGCGCGCAGGGCGATGGCGGGGCCTTCAGCGCCCGCGTACCGCGGCCAGCCGCAGCGCGATCACCGCCCGCGTGGCCGGGCCGGCGACCCCGTCGACCTTCAGATTTTGGCTGCGCTGGAACGCCTTGACGGCCGCTTCGGTGCCCGGTCCATAGCGACCATCCTCCTCCAGCCGTGGATCCGCGCCCAGCTGGTTGAGGGCGATCTGCAGTTCTCGGACGTCGTCGGACGGTGTGGCATCCTGCCAACCCGCGGCATCCGGATCACCGGTCAGCAAGGGATAGATGCGCGTGAACCAGGCGCGGCGCGACTTCAGCCCGTTGAAGCCGCCGTTGACCATGCGCGTGATCTCATGAATGTCGTCCCGGTCCGCCGCGGCGTTCAGCTGCCCTTCATCCCACTCCAGCAAAGCAGGCAACAGGGCCACCTGCGGTGCAAGGATGCGGCGCGGGTCGCCCTCGAGGTCCACTTTGATCTTCTTGCCATATCGCCGGTAGCTGCCGCGCCCCGTGGTCTGCAGCAAGCCTCCGCCGCGATAGCGATAGCCATCGCCGGGCTCGGTATTCCCCAATTCGTGCGCCTTACGCGGATTGCCGAGCCCATAAACGCGCTCAGACAAGGCCTCCTCGCGGCCCGCCAGCATCTCCGCCTCAGCCGGGCGAACCGCTGCCGAGTGTCGCCCTTGGCCGAAGATCGTCAGGATTCGCGGCGCGCGGTAGTTCATGCGCTCGAACTCGATCGTCAGCCCGTCGGTCTCGTGGCAGACCTGCGCCAGGAAATGCGCGGCGCGCAGCGGCGTGGCGAGGCCATGGCGCGCCAGCGTCTCGGCGCCCTCGCGGAAGGCCGCCACATAGCCCGGTCGCGCCCCGCGCGACACCTGCAGAATCAATGCTTCGGTGATCATGATGCGCTCCGGGATTGGAGGAGGACCGATGCCATATTTGCGTGTATTTATAATTTAAACAATCTAAAGTTGCGCATGCTTCCGCCTCTCCCCGCACGTCTTGATTTTCATCAAAACGCCACTTGCATCGGCAGGCGGAATGCCCTACATCCGCGCTCGCCCAATTTCGCACGTGCCTGTGGTCGCGTGTCGGTCGGTAGGATCTCCGGACAAGAGGCCGGAAAGCTGCCAGGACGACCGATAGCCGGAAGTAACCGGCCCACCCCGCTCCTCAATGCGGGGGACGTGACTTGAAGCAACGACGTAAGGGCTTTTTTGGTCTCGGTCGGCCCTCCACAGGCCGGCGTTACTGAAGAGGCGCTACATCTTGCCGGCCGTGCGGAGCGGGATTCCCCCTCCAAACGTGCGCAGTCGTCCCAAACCCGCGAGGCGGTTGTCCGCGCGGGTGGTTCGGCTGCCGTTCGGTGCCATGATGCGGCCGGTTGAGAGACCGGCGAAGCGGGCATGGCCCGCGGCTCGAACGGCGAGTCCACATCGCCCAAGGCCGCAAGCGCATGTCCCGGATGGGCCCATGACGAGCCCGCCTGTATGGCGGGCGTCTGTCCCATCCGTCCTTTCGGTGCGCGGCGGGTGCGTTGCCCGTGGCGCTTCATGAGGCTTCAGGTCACGGGGAGGACACCATGACCGACCGCATCCGCGAGTTCCTGCGTACCCGACGAGAGGATGGCCCCTGCGTGGTGGTGGACCTCGACGTGGTCCGCGCCAATTTCCAGGCGTTCGCCCGGGCCCTGCCCGACACCCGCGTGTTCTATGCGGTGAAGGCCAATCCCGACGCCGCCATCCTGAAGGCGCTGGCCGAGCTCGGCTCGTGCTTCGATTGCGCCTCCACCGGCGAGATCGACATGGTGCTGGCCACCGGCGCCGGGCCCGAGCGCATCTCGTTCGGCAACACCATCAAGAAGGAGCGCGATATCGAGCGCGCCTTCAAGTCGGGCGTGCGCCTGTTCGCCGTCGATTCCTATGAGGAAGTCGAGAAGATCGCCCGCGTCGCCCCGCGCGCGAAGGTGTTCTGCCGCATCCTGTGTGACGGCGCCGGCGCCGAATGGCCGCTGTCGCGCAAGTTCGGCTGCGAGCCGGAGATGGCGGTCGACGTGCTGGAGCACGCCCACCGGCTCGGCCTCGTCGCCTATGGCGTCTCCTTCCACGTGGGTTCGCAGCAGAAGAATGTGAACGCCTGGGACAACGCCCTCTCTTCCGCCGCGACCATCTTCCGCGAGTGCGCGGAGCGTGGCATCGCCCTCGCCATGGTCAACCTCGGCGGCGGCTTCCCCACCCGCTACCTGCAGGACGTGCCGGCGGCCCGGTCCTATGGCGAGGCCATCTTCGCCTCGCTGCGCAAGCATTTCGGCAACCGCATCCCGGAAACCATCATGGAGCCGGGTCGCGGCATGGTGGGCAACGCCGGCCTCATCGAGACGGAAGTGGTGCTGATTTCCAAGAAGTCCGACAGCGACAAGATGCGCTGGGTCTATCTGGACATCGGCAAGTTCGGCGGTCTCGCCGAGACCATGGACGAGGCGATCCGCTATCCGTTCCGCACCCCGCGGGACGGCGACGACACCGCCCCCTGCGTGCTCGCCGGCCCCACCTGCGATTCCGCCGACGTGCTCTATGAGAAGACCCCGGTGGAGCTGCCTCTGTCGCTGGCCATCGGCGACAAGATCCTGATCGAGGCATGCGGCGCCTACACCACCACCTATTCGGCGGTGGCGTTCAACGGCTTCCCGCCGCTGAGGTCCTACGTGATCTGATCCGGCCCGGCGACGGGTTGGTGGCGTCGGCGGACCGCCGGCACGATGGGACGCGCCTTGCGTCCCGCGCTCTCCTGCGCTGCTTCGGCATCAGGCCCCCTCGGCACCGGCGCTCCGCCGTCCGAGGGTCTTGAGGAGGGGATCATCCCCTCGTCTTCCGCACCGCTCCCAAGGGGCCCTAAGGCCAAGAGACCTTGAAGGTCTGGTCGCCACCGCGCGGCCGGAGCGGCGTTCTTCACGTCTCGGTTATGGCACAGGAGGTGCCGGTGACTGACATTGTGCTGGAATCCGTGGAAGATGTGGCCCCGCGCGAGGCCCTGCTCGACCTGTGCATGGGCGAGGAGCGGCGGGCCAAGTCGTCCGAGCGCCTGCGCGAGGGCCGCCGGCCGGCGGAGGATCTCGCCTTCTCGGCCCATGGGCCCGATGGCCGCCTGGTGGGCACCGTCCGCCTGTGGAACGTGGCCGCCGGCCCCGGCACCCCGGCGCTGCTGCTCGGCCCACTGGCGGTGCACCCCTGGTTCCGCAAGGACGGCCTTGGCGGGCGGATGATGCGCGTAGCTCTTGCCGCGGCGCAGGAGAAAGGCCACCGGGCGGTGCTGCTGGTGGGTGACGCCGCCTATTACGCGCGCTTCGGCTTTTCCGCGGAGAAGACCGGCGCCCTGTGGATGCCTGGGCCGTTCGCCCGCGAGCGGCTGCTCGGCCTTGAGCTCAGCGCCGGCGCGCTGGACGGCGTCCGCGGCCTCATCTCCCCCACGGGCGTCGCGGTCGCCCGCCACTCCCTCGCCGACCTCGCCAGCGCCATGCTGGCCGGCGAGCTGCGCCGCTCGGCCTGAGGCCGCCCTGTCGCGGCCCGTTCGTGGCGTTCTGTCGCGCGAACCGGCCCGAGGCGCGCCGAGCCGCCTTGTGGTGGATTGCGCGGCCCTTCCGGACCGCCTCCCGCAAGCCCGCTCCAGCGCGAGGCCCGCCCTGCGGCGCATGCCCCCTCTCCCCACCTGCCCGACGGCTCCCGCCGTGCAGGTCCCGGGAGAGGGGGCCTTCTTTTGCCCGCCTGAACATGAAAACGGCCCGACAGAAGCCGGGCCGGGATGGAACGGGACGCCACGGCGCCATGAGGCCGCCGTGGCGCTTCGCGTTCAGCGCACGATGACGTTCTTGAACTGCCAGGGATCGTCCAGATCGATGTCCTCGGGGAACAGCTTCTGGCGCCCGGTGAGCGGGGTCCAGTCGGTATAGACTCCCACCACCGGCCCCAGATAGGGCCGCTGCACCTCAAGACACCGGCGGAAATCCACCTCGTCCGCCTCGACGATGCCGGCATTGGGGTTTTCCAGCGCCCACACCATGCCCGCCAGCACCGCCGAGCTCACCTGCAGGCCGGTGGCATTCTGGTAGGGGGCGAGTTCCCGCGCCTCCTCGATGGAGAGCTGGGAACCATACCAATAGGCGTTCTTGGCGTGGCCATAGACGAGCACGCCCAGTTCGTCGATGCCGTCGACGATCTCATGCTCGTCGAGGATCTTCCACGCGCCCTGGAAATGGCCGCCGTTGCCGAACATCTCATGCAGCGACAACACGGCATCGTTGCAGGGATGGTAGGCATAATGGCAGGTCGGCCGGTAGACCACCGTGTCGCCATCCCGCACCGTCAGGTAATCGGCGATGGAGATGCTCTCGTTGTGGGTCACCAGATAGCCGAACTGGGCCTGCGGGGTGGGCGTCCAGGAGCGCACGCGGGTGTCGGCGCCCGGCGAGAGCAGGTAGATGGCCGCGCCACATCCCTTGTCGTGGGTCCGCGCGTCCGGCGGCAGCGCCTTCTCATGGGTGCCCCAGCCCAGCTCGGCCGGCTGCAGTCCCTCGGACACGAAGCCTTCCACCGACCAGGTATTCCAGAACTCACCCATGACCTTGGGCATGCGCGCCCGCTGGGTGTCGCGCTCGGCGATGTGAATGCCCTTCACCCCGATGGCCCGGGCGAGCTGTGCCCATTCCTCGCGGTTGGCCGGCTCGGGCCGGTCGAGGCCGGTATCGGCGGCGATGTTGAGCAGCGCCTGCTTCACGAACCAGGACACCATGCCGGGGTTGGCGCCGCAGGTGGACACCGCGGTGGGGCCGCCCGGGTTACGGCGGCGCGCCTCCAGCAGGCTCTCGCGCAGCGCATAATTGGTGCGGGCCGCGTTATCCATGTTCTCGTCGAAATAAAAGCCCTTCCAGGGCTCCGTCACGGTGTCCACATAGAGGGCGCCGAGCTCGCGGGTCAGTTCCATGACCGCCACCGACGAGACATCCACCGACAGGTTCACGCAGAACCCTTGCCCGCCGCCATTGGTCAGCAGCGGGGTGAGCAGATCGCGGTAATTCTCCGGGGTCACCTCCGCCTGGATGAAGCGGATGCCCCGGGCCTTCAGAAGCGTGGCGTGGTCCGCCACGGGATCAATAACCACCATGCGTTCCAGGTCGAACTCGAAATGCCGTTCGATCAGCGGCAGCGTGCCGCGACCGATGGACCCGAAACCGATCATCACGATCGGGCCATCGATCTTGGCGTGGACTGGCCACTCGCTCATGGCGCAATACTCCTGCGCGAGACGCGCCCGGCTCCAGGTCGGGGGCGGCTCGTTGTCTTGCCAGCTTTTCGCACCCCATCATGCGGCGACGCCGCTGGTTCTGCGCGGGATGCGAGCGGATCGCCCGGCACGGACGTGCCAAGCTGAGGCACCATGGGTAATGGCGATCGGCCCGTCAACAACTGAACCAGCAGATTGCCGGCAAACCAAGTCGCCGCAAGCGTTTCCCGCCGAGCTCCGCGGTTGTGGCGCAACTCTCAGCGCCGGCTGGTCGCCGGCCGCGGCATCTCGTCCACCCGCCGCAGCTCGGGAAACAGGCGCATCCAGGCCAACGCCACGAAAAGCGTGCCGAAGCCCCCCAACAGCCCCGCCCCCACCGGCCCCAGCAGCGCGGCGGTCATACCCGACTCGAACTCCCCGAGCTGGTTGGAGGTGCCCACGAACAGCGAGTTCACCGACGACACCCGTCCGCGCATCTCATCGGGGGTGGACAATTGCACCAGCGACGAACGGATCACCACGCTCACGTTGTCTGCGGCGCCGGTGACGAACAGCGCCGCGAGCGACAGCAGGAAGTTCTCGGACAATGCGAACACCACCGTCGCCAGCCCGAACACCACCACCGCGCCGAACATGACGTGCCCGACCGCGCGGCTGGGCGGCAGACGCGCCAGCACCAGCGACATCAAGGTGGCTCCCACCGCCGGGGCCGCCCGCAGTGCGCCCATGCCCTCGGCGCCCACATGCAGCACATCCCGGGCGAAAATGGGCAGCAGCGCCGTCACCCCGCCCAGCAGCACCGCGAACAGATCAAGGGAAATGGAGCCCAGCACCACCGGATGACGGCGGATGAAGGTGAGGCCCATCAATAGCGAGGCCACGCTCAAGGGCGTGCGCGCCGCCGGTGGCGGGCGGTGACGGATGCCCAGCAGGGCCAGCGTCGCGATGCCATAAACGGCGGCGGCACCGCCGATGGCGGCCACCGGTCCGAACACATAGGCAAAGCCGCCCAGGGCTGGGCCGATGATGGTGGCCGCCTGCACCGCCGACGAGGAGACGGCGAGGGCGCGAGGCAACAGCGGCGCGGGCACCAGCCCCGGCAGCAGCGCCGCCAGGGTGGGATGCTCGAAGGCCCGGGTGGCGCCAATCACCGTGACCGCCCCATAGATGGCGGCGATGCCGGCCCAATGGGTGGCGAGCCCCGCCGCCAGCGCCCCCAGGGTCACGGCGGCGATGGCGAGGCAGATGACGATGATCCAGCGCCGGTCAAAATTGTCCGCCACGTGGCCCACCAGCAGCGACAGGCCGAGAATGGGCAGAAACTGGCACAGACCCACCATGCCGAGCGCGACCGCGCTGCCGGTCAGGTCGTAGATCAGCCAGCCCACCGCCACGCCCAGCATCTGGAAGGCGAGGGAGGAGCAGACGCGCCCCACCCACAGGCGCATGAAATCGGGGTGATCGCGCAACCGGTCGCGCTCAGGCGAAGGCCTCACAGGCAGGGACAACACGTCGGGTCTCCGGAACCCGGAACCGAAGGTCATCCCATGCGGGTGCGGGCGGCGCAGAAAACCACAGCCGGAGGCCCTATGCCACCTCCCACCACGCGCACGGCCACCGGCGCGCGCGCCGGCCAGCGCGGGCGACGCCCCTCAGTCGCTGGCGAGGATGTGGTTGCGCACCAGCGGATAGACCTGGCCGGCCCATTTGCGGCCGGAGAACACCCCGTAATGGCCGACACCCGGCTGCATGTGATGACGCCGCCTGTGCGGCTTCAGGCTGGTGCACAGATCGTGGGCCGCCACGGTCTGGCCCAGGGAGCAGATGTCGTCGCGCTCCCCTTCCACCGTCAGCAGAGCGGTACGGCGAATGGCTGCGCAATTCAGCGGCCGCCCGTGATAGGTCAATTCCCCCTTGGGCAGGCGATATTCCTGGAACACGTAGCGGATGGTTTCCAGATAGAAATCCGCATCAAGATCGAGGACGGCGAAATACTCGTCATAGAAATCCTTGGTGACCTTCGCCTTCTCATAATCGCCTTCAGCCAGGCTGTTGTAGAGATCGAAGTGGGACTTCAGATGACGCGACATGTTCATGTTGACGAAGGCCGTCAACTGCATGAAGCCGGGATAGACCCGCCGACCGGAACCAGGAAAGCCCTTCGGCACCGTCGAGATCAGGTTACGCTCAAACCAGCCGATGGACTTTGAGGTGGCGAGATTGTTGACGACGGTGGGGTTGACCCGGCAATCGATGGGGCCCGCCATCAGCGTCATGGAACGGGGGGTGGCGGGATTGTTGTCCTCCGACATCACCGCCGTCGCCACCAGCGCCTGCACGCAGGGCTGGCAGACCGCCAGCAGATGCGCTCCCGGCCCGAGGATCTCCAGGAAGCGGATGATGTGGTCCACATATTCGTCGAAGCCGAAGCGGCCGGCGGACAGCGGCACATCCCGCGCATTATGCCAATCGGTGATGTAGACGTCGTGGTCGAGCAGCAGGGTCTTGACCGTGTTCACGAGCAGCGTCGCGAAGTGGCCGGAGAGGGGCGCCACCACCAGCACCCGCGGCTGCGGCACGTCCACATCCTTCTTGAAGTGCAGCATGGTGCCGAAGGGCAAGACCGCGGTCTTTTCCTCGACCACCGGGACCTCCCGGTTGCCCACCTCGACGCTGCGAATGCCGAAGTCCGGCCGGCCGTGGCTCAGACCCGCGCGCTCCACCATCTCGAACGCCGCCGCCAGATGGCGCAGGCCGGCGTGTCCGTATCCGTTGATCAGGGGTCCGCTGAGGGTCTGCCGCGCGAGCCCGGCGGCAACACGCAAGGGCTGCATCAGATCGGCTTGGGTCTGGTAGGCCGAATACATCATGGCAGCAGACACCCCCTGGCTGCGGTCCAACCCGGCAGCGTCGCGCAAAGAAGAGATCCGTCCATCTGGCTGGTGTGTCCTTCGGTTCCGCGCTCGCGCGTTATCTCCGCCCCGGCGAAACGAAAAACCGTAAGTTCTTGTCGCAGGGCTGCTTTTGCACTTTTCCGGTGGCCCGTTCAGTTATACCTGTTACAATGATATTGAAGCGGGGCGTGGTGCATTGCAACACGCATTCCGCGTAAGGATCCGAAGGTTTGGTTTTGCCGCCTCCACAGCGCGTCTTCGCCGGCAGTCGGAGACCCTTGGTGGCCACCTCTCATCCCGAAGCGCATGCAACAGCCGAGGCGCATGGCAGACATGGCAACACTCACCATCTCCAGCAAGAATTACTCCTCCTGGTCGCTGCGCGGCTGGCTCTTGTGCAAGATGGCGGGCCTCGCTTTCGATGAAGAGCGCGTCCCGGTGGACGACCCCAACGCCAAGGCGGAGCTGCTGCTGCTGTCGCCCTCGTTCCTGGTGCCCCGCCTGGTGCACGACGACGTGACGGTGTGGGATACCCTGGCCATCGCCGCCTTCCTCAACGAGTTGTTTCCGCAGGCCGGGCTGCTGCCCGAGGACCGTGCGGCGCGCGCCCATTGCCTGTCCATCTCCGGCGAGATGCATTCCGGCTTCGCCAACATGCGCTCGGCGCTGCCCATGAACATCAAGGCGCGCTATCCGGGCTTCAAGGTGTGGGCCGGCGCCCAGGCCGACATCGACCGCATCGTTGCCATCTGGCGCGGCTGCCTCACCGCCCATGGCGGCCCGTTCCTGATGGGCGCCAACCCGACCCTGGCCGATGCCATGTATGCCCCGGTCTGCTCGCGCTTCACCACCTATGACGTGCCGCTCGACGCCGAATGCGCCGCCTATCGGGACCGCATCATGGCCTTGCCCGTCATGCAGGAATGGATCGCCGGCGCGCTCGGAGAGCCCGAGGAGCTGGAAGAGCTGGACGTGGAATTCTGAAGACCGGCCAGCCGTCGCAACGTCCCGACCGGCCGGAAGGGCGACGGGTCACAGGCGGAGGCGACGGCGCGCACACCAGAGACCGCCGCAGATGCCGGGCGGGCCGGACGCCACGCCCCGCGGCCGGGCCACGGGCAGCGGCCCGCGCGCTTCCGCACATCGCGCCCCTCGCCCTGATCGCGCCGCGCCACCCCTGCGGGGTCGCGGGCCAAGGCCCCTACCGGCCGCGGACTTTGGTTATCTAGGCCCCGTCATGCTCGCCATCACCCTCGTTCTCGGCACCGGCATTCTCGTTCTCGCGGGGGTGGTCAAAGGGGTCATCGGCATGGGCCTGCCCACGGTCGGAGTTGGCCTGCTCAGCCTGTTTCTCGCCCCGGCCCAAGCGGCGGCCCTGTTGATCGTGCCTTCGGCGGTGACCAATGTCTGGCAGTTCGCCACCGGGCCGCGGCGCGCGCCCATCGCCCGCCGGTTTCTCACCATGATGATCGGCGTCGCCTGCGGCACCTTGCTCGGCGGCGCGGTCCTCGGGGGCCTGACCTCGCCGTTGGCGCATCCCGTGCTCGGGGCGACCCTCGTGCTTTATGGCCTGCTCGGCCTGTCGCGCATCACCCTGCGCCTGCCGACCCGCCACGAGCCCTGGCTGTCGCCGCTCATGGGCTTTGCCACCGGGCTCATCACCGGCACCACCGGGGTCTCCGTCATGCCCGCCGCCCCCTACCTGCAGGCTTTGGCGCTGGAGCGCGACGACCTGGTGCAGGCGCTGGGGCTCACCTTCACCGTCTCCACCTTCGCGCTGGCGCTCACCCTCGCACTGCCCGGCAGCGGCGCCGACGTGATGTTCGACGATCCCATGCTGATCCTGGCATCGGGCGCCGCGCTGCTGCCCGCGGTCGTCGGCATGGAGCTCGGCCGCGTGGCGCGCCTGCGCCTCGACCCAGCGACGTTCCGCAAGGTCTTCTTCGGCGGTCTCGCCGTGCTCGGTGTCTATATGGTGGCCCGCGGCCTGCTTTAAGACGGCGGGCCACCCGCGCTCAGTCGTTGAGACGGTGGATGTCGTGCACGACGATGCCGATATCGTCGGGTTTCTTCAGCCATTCCTTGCGCTGCAGGGTGCGCACCGTGTCCTCGTATCCGGTCTGCCAGTGATCGCGCATGGAATCGTGGGAGAATTCATAGTCCTTGAATTCCCGCTCGTAGCTCTTTTCCTGGTAGATCAGGTGGCAGATGTTCACCGGCCCGGACGATGCATAATCGTCGATGAGCGCGCGGTCCTCCTCGCTGCGCAGCTGCTCGGGAATGCGCTGCAGCGCCTCGAACAGCTTGCCACGCAGATCCTGCACCCGGCGGAACACGTCGGTCGTGTAGCGGGTGCGGCTGGAATAGCCGATGTCCTTCTGCCGCTCGGTCACATCATACATGTCGCGCGGCAGCGGCCCACGGGCGCTGAACAGGTCCACCTGGAACACCAGGGCGCTCGGATGGTCCGGCTGGTCCAGCAGGAACTGCAGCGGCGTGTTGGAGACAACGCCGCCATCCCAATAATATTCGCCCTCGATCTTCACCGCCGGAAACCCGGGCGGCAGCGCGCCGGAGGCCATGATGTGCTCGGGGCCGATGACGTGCTCGGAATTGTCGAAATAGATGAAGTTGCCGGTGCGCACATTCACCGCCCCGACCGAAAAGCGCTTCTGGCGGGAGTTGATGAGGTCGAAGTCCACCAGCTTCAGCAGGGTGTCGCGCAGCGGCGACGTATCATAGAAGGAGGTGGCGCCGCTGGCGCCCGCCGGCAGCAGCCAGGGATTGGGCACGCGCGGGCGGAAGAAGCCCGGCTGGCCCCGCATGATGGTCATGGCCGCGCTCATCTGATTGCGCAGCTGGCGGAAGATGTCGCCCTCCGGCGCCCACGACATGGTGGACTTGGTGTGGCCGGCAATGGTGTCCCAGAATTCCTGCAGGCGCGGCACCCGGTTTTCTGGCGTATTGCCGGCGATCAGGGCCGAATTGATGGCGCCGATGGAGACACCGGAAATCCAATTCGGCTCGCAGCCCGCTTCAGCCAGAGCCTCATAGACGCCGGCCTGATAGGCGCCGAGCGCGCCACCGCCCTGAAACACCAGCGCGATCCGCTCATAGGAATTGACGATATCGCACAGATCGGCCGGCAGAGGCCGGGTGCGCGGATTGCTGCTCATGGGTCCCTCTCCCGGATCCGGTCGCCCAGATCCTCACGTTCCGCATCCCTGCCCGCGTCGATCGCCACCGCAGGAGCGATCGAGGGGCCATGATGGACAGGGCCGGCGCCGCACGCCGACCCGGGATCACTTCGCCGGTTCGGCGAGATAATCGTAGATGACCGAGCCCATGCCGAGGGTGAGATCGGCCTTCAGATGCACGGCCGAGAGCACCTCGAGCACCGGCAGTTGCGACACGGTGCACAGGGCGTGGGGGAAAAGACCAAGGGCAGAGGGCCCCACCCAGCATTCCTTGAGGGTGACATCCTCCAGGAAGTAGCGCACCAGCTCGCACACCCGCGCCGAGCCATCCACATGGGGGATGATCTTCAGCATGTAGTTGGGCGCCAGCAGTGAGGCGAGCACCTGCTCCTTGTCGGCCGGCACGTGCTTGTAGCCCATGGTCGCCTGCGCGCACAGCACACTGCCGTAATGGAGCGTGCCGACCAGGGTGTCCTTCTCCACCTTCAGCTTGGGGTGGGCATATTTCTTGGGAAAGCCCCACAGCTCACGG
Source organism: Xanthobacter sp. NM-25 (assembly GCF_022138605.1). Lineage (GTDB taxonomy): Bacteria > Pseudomonadota > Alphaproteobacteria > Rhizobiales > Xanthobacteraceae > Xanthobacter. Next base: position 455,421 of record NZ_JACBFS010000005.1, on the reverse strand, counting down.
CCACCGGCGATAGGCGATTCGTCGTCCAGGTACATGGCGTGCACATAGCCGCCCGCCACGCCATTGAACTTCACCGGAATGACCTGTCCGGTCTCCGTGTAGTCACCGAAGCCGGTGGAATCCGGCATGCGGATGAACTCGTATTTGACGATCGGCTCCACGATCTCCAGCGGCTCGGGGACCACCTTCGCCAGCGCCGCGGGATCGGTGCGGTAGGTGATGGTCATGAACTCGCGGTCGATGAAGCGATAGGGGCCCTTCGGGAACGAAGGGCTGGTGAGCGGCATGGAATAGGCGGTGCGGCGGACGTCGTCGATCTTCATCGGCGGAATTCTCCGGCTGCGCGGGCCTCGCGGTTGCGAGACAGCGCCGCAACGTTACCGAATAAAGCGTGGCGGTGACAGTCCCGCCGCCCCGGAATCGTGGCCCCGCGCGCGGATCTCCGACAAGATCGTCATGCTTCAGAAGGCCAGCAGGCCCGCCTGGCCACGGAGGGTGCCGAACACCAGCGCGCCACCGGACGGGTGCCACGCCAAGGCGCTCACCGCGTCGGTACCGCTGGTGTTGGTGGGGGCCCGCAGCAGGATCTCTGCGCCATCGGAGATACGCGCCATCATCACCATGCCATCCTCATAGCCCAGCGCCACCACCGGATCCTTCGGGTGGGGTGCCACCGCCGTCACCCGCGAGGTGGGCGAAGGCGCCAGCATGGCCGGCTGCTTGCCCATGGGCCCGTCCTTGGCCTGGAACGGCCACAGGATGGCCTCGCCCGAGCCGGAGGTGGCGAGCCACTTGCCGTCGGCGGTGAAGGCGAACGACTTCACCCGCGAGGGGTAGCCGCTCATGCGCATATGGGCGCCATCCACCACCCGCCAGCCGTGCAACGCCGCCTCCTGCATGGTGGTCACCACGAATCGCCCGTCCGGCGAGAAGGCGACGCCGAGATGGGAGCCCTTCCAGCCCAGCACCTCCGGCTTGGCGCCGGCGGCATTGGGGAACCACAGGGTCACGCCGCCATAATGGGCGATGGCCAGCCGCAGCCCCTTGGGCGCGAACGCGAGGCCGCCGACGGTGGAGGGCGCCTCGAAGCTGCGGGCCTCGCCCTTGGGGGTGAGAACATGCGCGGTCTTGCCAGCGGAAAAGGCCACCACCCCGTCCGGCCCCAGCGCCACGCGGTCGATCCAGCGCCCTTTCTGGGTGGCGAGGGTGGAGGAGGTGCCATCCTCCAGGGTCTCGACCACGCGGCCATCGTCGCCACCGGACACCAGCCGCCGGCCATCGCTGGCGGCGCACAGGCTGGCCCCGACATGGGCTTCCACCGTCTTCGGTTCGGCGCCGGCCAGGAACACCTTGCCGCCCGCGCCCACGAATGCCGGCGTCGTCCCCAGGAAGGCGGCGGCGATGATCTCGTCCTCGAAGGCGAGGGGCAGGACCTTGTCGGTGAGGCTGGACGGTGCGGAGGACATGGGGGCGCTTTCTGACAGACGCGGCAGGCACGGACCGTCCCCTTAAGGCACCGAACGCCCACGATCGCAAGGGTGGCGACGCCAGCGCCGGCGGGCAAAGGCGCACACCTGCGCGCTCTGTCGTCATCTGTCCCTTTGCCAGCGCGGGCCCCGATGTCCTATGAGCGCGGCAACATGTTCAGCCCGCCCCTTCCCATCGATGCCGTGCTCGGCCCGCTCACGCAGACCCTGGCGGCGACCCCCTCCGCCGTGCTGGTGGCGCCGCCGGGCGCCGGCAAGACCACCCGCGTGCCCCTCGCCCTGCTGGAGCAGCCGTGGGTGAAGGGCGGCCGCATCCTGGTGCTGGAGCCGCGCCGCCTCGCCGCCCGGGCCGCCGCCCACCGCATGGCCCAGACCCTGGGGGAACGGGTGGGCGAGACGGTGGGCTACCGGGTGCGCCTGAAAGCGGAGGTGTCGCGCCGCACCCGCATCGAGGTGGTCACCGAAGGCGTGTTCACCCGCATGGTGCTGGACGATCCTGAGCTCGCCGGCGTGGCCGCGGTGCTGTTCGACGAATTCCACGAGCGCAGTCTCGATGCGGATCTCGGCCTCGCCCTCGCCCTCGACAGCCAGCGCTCGCTGCGCGACGACCTGCGCCTGCTCGCCATGTCCGCCACCCTGGATGGCGCCCGGGTGGCGCAATTGATGGGAAACGAGAACGCCCCCGCCCCGGTGGTGGAGAGCGAGGGCCGCGCCTTTCCGGTGGAAACCCGCTATCTGGGCCGCGATCCCCGCACGCCCATCGACCGGCAGATGGCCGATGCCATCCTGCGCGCGCTCAGCCAGGAGCGCGGCTCGGTGCTCGCCTTCCTGCCCGGCGCCGCCGAGATCCGCCGCACCGAGGACCTCTTGCGGACGCGGCTGCGCAATCCTGACGTGGACGTGGTGGCCCTGTTCGGCGCGCTGGATGCCGCCGAGCAGGATCGGGCGGTACTGCCAGCCCCGGCGGGCCGGCGCAAGGTGGTGCTCGCCACCGCCATCGCCGAAACCTCCCTCACCATCGAAGGGGTGCGGGTGGTGGTGGACAGCGGCCTCGCCCGTGTGCCCCGGTTCGAGCCCGACGTGGGCCTGACCCGGCTGGAGACGGTGCGGGTACCCCGCGCCAGCGCCGACCAGAGGCGCGGCCGTGCCGGCCGCACCGAGCCGGGCGTGTGCTTTCGCCTGTGGGGCGAGAGCGAGACCGCCGCCCTGCCCGCCTATGCGACGCCGGAGATCCTCGCCGCCGATCTCACCGGGCTGGTGCTAGACCTCGCCCGGGTGGGGGTCCGCGATCCGGCCGCCCTGCCCTTTCTCGATCCGCCACCGGCTCCCGCGGTGAGCGAAGCCAAGGCGTTGCTGCGCCTGCTCGGCGCGCTGGATGACGCCGACGCGGTCACGCCCCTCGGTGCCCGCATGGCCCGGCTGCCGCTACCGCCGCGCCTCGCCCATATGGTGGTGATGGGCGCCGATCGCGGCGCCGGGCGGCTGGCCGCGGAGATTGCCGCTTTGGTATCCGAGCGGGGGCTCGGCGGCGACGGCGTCGACCTCGTCCACCGACTGGACGGCTTCCGCCGGGATCGCGCCCGCCGCGCCGAGGACGCCCGACGCCTCGCCGGCCGCTGGGCCGAAATCGCCGGCGGCGGCATCGCGCGCGGACCTGCCCCCTCCCCCGCCGCTTTGCTCGCCCTCGCCTATCCCGACCGCGTTGCCAAGGCACGCGGCGATGGCACCCGCTTCCTGCTGGCCAATGGCCGCGGCGCGGTGATGGACCCGGCCACGGCCCTGGCGCGGGCGCCGTTCCTGGCGGTGGCAGAGGTGACCGGCCGGGCGGAGGCCGCCCGCATCACCCTAGCCGCGGCCTTGAGCGCCGAGGAATTGGACGACCAGTTCGGCCCGGCCATCACCGAGCGCACCGAGATCGCCTTCGATGCCGGGACTGGCGCGGTGCGGGCGCGACGGGTGCGACGGCTCGGCGCCCTGGTGCTGGCGGATGCGCCCCAGAAGGTGCCCGCCGATGGGGAAACGGCCCGCATCCTCGCCGAGGGCCTCGCCGCCACCGGCCTCGCCCGTCTGCCGCTCAGCAAGGCGCTGGCCCAATGGCGCGAGCGGGTCGCCTTTCTGCGTGCCGCCGAGGGCGAGGACTGGCCCGACCTGTCCGACGCGGCGCTCGGCGCCACTGCCGCGAGCTGGCTGGCACCCTATATCGAGGGCAAGACCAGCCTTGCCGACATCGGCGCGGACACCGTGGCCAATGCGCTCCATGCCCTCCTGCCCTACGCCCTCACCGCGCGACTGGAGGCGGAGGCGCCCACCCATTTCACCGCCCCCACCGGCTCGCGCCTGCCCATCGACTATGGGGCAGAGGGCGGGCCGCAGGTGGAGGTGCGGGTGCAGGAATTGTTCGGGCTGACCCACCACCCGGCCATCGCCGGCGGCCGGATACCGCTCACCCTCGCCCTGCTGTCACCGGCCCATCGGCCGATCCAGGTGACGAAGGATCTGCCCCAGTTCTGGCGCGGCTCGTGGCGCGACGTGCGGGCGGACATGCGCGGGCGCTACCCCAAGCACCCCTGGCCCGAGGACCCGGCGCAGGCGCCGCCCACCACCCGGGCCAAGCCACGCGGAACCTGAAGGCTCAGGGCCGCCGGCGCATCATCACCGCGCCCTCGAAATCAAACACCAGCTCGCCATGCTGGTTGGTGCCGGTATTGTGGGACCGCACCACGCCCCACTCGGGCTTGTTGCGGCTTACGGATTTCTCTGTCACCTCGGTGACATAGGTGATGGTGTCCCCCGCATAGACCGGCTTCAGCCAGCGCATGTTGCGAAAGCCCGGCGAGGCGCCGGCGGCGCGGATCGGCTTGTCGGTGGCGTTGCTGCGGTTCTGATAGGCCATCAGGCACTTCATCCAGGTGGCCGCGGTGTGCCAGCCAGAGGCGCACAAAGCACCGAAGTGAGAGCGCTTGGCGGCCTCCTCGTCCACATGGAACGGCTGCGGATCGAACTTTTCCGCAAAGGCGATGATCTCCTCGCGGGTGAAGGTGTAGCTGCCCAGCTCCGCGGTGCTGCCGATCTCGACGTCCTCATAATAGGTCATGCGAGGCGAGCTCCCGGGTTGCGGCGTTCGATCATGACGATGGCGACCTGGTTGATCACGGCCGCCTTGTCCGGCCGCACCAGCTCGAAGCGGAAGGTCACCAGCCCCATTTCCGGGCGGCTCTTGGAGGTGCGCGCCTCGATCACCGTGCGCCGCAGGGTGAGGGTGTCGCCGGGGCGGACCGGGGCGAGCCACGAATTCTCGGTGATGCCGGGCGAGCCCATGGAGGCGGTGCGCAGCAGGAAGCTGTCGCAGATGAGCCGCATCATGATCGCGCAGGTGTGCCAGCCGGAGGCGGCCAGCCCACCGAGGATGGAGGCGGCGCCGGCGGCGGCGTCCAGATGCATGGGCTGGGGGTCGAACTCCCGGGCGAACGCCACGATCTCCTCTTCGGTGACCGTGTGGGAGCCGAAGGTCTTCACCTCTCCCGGAACAAAATCCTCGAAAAAGAAATCCGGCAACACCCACCCTCCTCATTTGCGCCGATCCAAGGGGAGGATGACGCAAACGTCAAGGCACGCGGTGTCAGGGTTCCGAGATTTCCGCCGAAACCATTGGCGCCAAATGGGAAAGGGTAAAGCTCATGACGAGCTGCCCGGCCTCGGTGCGGGCGCTGTTGCAGCGGCGCAGGATCTGCCAGCCCGGCCGGCTGCCACTGGCGCGCGCCTCCTCCACCTGCGTGAAGAACACGAGGCGCGTGCCCGCCGGCACCGGCTCCAGCCATTTGAGGTCCTTCAGGCCGAATCCCACTCCCACCGGCGAGATCACCGCCGGATGGTCACCCGGCAGCGCCTCCGCTTCCGCCCCCTCATGGCTGCGGACGAAGAAGCCCATCCAGGCGCACACCACATGCCAGCCGGAGGCGACCGGCGCGCCCGCGTTGTGGGGGCCGGCCAGATGCGCGGGCTGGGGATCGAACGCCGCCGCAAAGCGAGTGATCTCGGCTGCGGTAAAGGTGAGGCGGCCGATCTCCCGCGCCTCCGCGACGGGAGCGGGAGCGGACGGCGCCGCCATCAGTTGGCGAAGCGGAAGTGCAGCACGTCGCCATCGGCGACCGTGTAATCCTTGCCTTCCAGCCGGAAGCGCCCCGCCTCGCGAGCCCCGGCCTCACCCCTGAACTTCACATAGTCCTCATAGGCGACGGTCTCGGCGCGGATGAAGCCCTTCTCGAAATCCGTGTGGATCACGCCTGCCGCCGCCGGCGCCTTGGTGCCCTTGGTGATGGTCCAGGCGCGGGCCTCCTTCGGCCCCACGGTGAAATAGGTGATGAGGTTCAGAAGATCGTAGCCGGCGCGGATGACCCGGTTGAGGCCCGGCTCCTCCAGGTCGATGGCTTCCAGATACTCGGTCTGCTCTTCGGCGGAGAGAACGGCGATCTCGCTCTCGATCTTGGCGGAGACCACCACCGCCTTGGCACCCTCCGCCTTGGCGCGCTCGAACACCTGGGCAGACAAGGCGTTGCCGTCCTTGGCCGAGGCCTCCTCGACATTGCAGACATACAGGACGGGCTTGGCGGTCATCAGCCCCAGCTGGCTGAACAGCCGCTCTTCTTCCGGCTTCACCTCGGCCATGCGCGCGGGCTTGCCGTCTCGCAGCTGGACCAAAGCGCGGTTGACGAGGTCCAGGGTCTCCTTGGCCTCCTTGTCGGCGCCCTTGGCCTTCTTCTCCAGCGTCTGCAGGCGCTTTTCGAGGCTCTCGAGATCGGCCAGCATCAGCTCGGTCTCGATGGTCTCGATGTCGTCGATGGGCGAGACCTTGCCTTCGACATGGGTCACGTCGCCATCCTCGAAGCAACGCACCACATGGGCAATGGCATCGCATTCGCGGATGTTGGCCAGGAACTGGTTGCCCAGTCCCTCGCCCTTGGAAGCCCCGCGCACCAGGCCGGCGATGTCCACAAAGGTGAGGCGGGTGGGCAGGATCTGCCCCGAGCCGGCGATCTCGGCCAGGGTATCGAGACGCGGATCGGGCACCGCCACGTCACCCACGTTGGGCTCGATGGTGCAGAAGGGGTAATTGGCCGCCTGGGCCGCCGCGGTCTGGGTGAGCGCGTTGAACAGGGTCGACTTGCCCACATTCGGCAGACCGACGATACCGCATTTGAAGCCCATGGATCCGTTCCCGAACTGGTCGCGCCGCCATGGAGGGGGCGCCCATGCGCCGCCGGTTCCAAGCGACAAAGGTGAGGCGGCGCCTGGAGCGGCGCGCCGGAAAAATCGTGTCGCCGCTCTTAACGCGGAATCGCTGGAAGCCAAGCCCACACGTGGGCGCACCCCCACTTTCGTGCGGAAAAGGCGGTTCAGCCCTTCTCGCCCACCCGCTTCTGGTCGCCGAAGCCCTGGGCCTCCAGGAACAGGTGCACCCGGTTATGGAACTCGTCGGAACGGCCGGTTACCAGGAGGTCGGCGAAATCGGCGCAGGCATCGCACACGGCATCGAGCCAGCCCTTCTCGGACTTGGCGAAATCGCCGAGCACATAAGGCATCACCATGGCCTTGTCGCCGGGATGGCCAATGCCGAGCCGCACCCGCCAATAGTCATTGCCGCACTGGGCGGTGATGGACCGCAGGCCGTTGTGGCCGGCATTGCCGCCGCCCTTCTTGATGCGCACCTTGGCGGGCGGCAGATCGAGCTCGTCGTGAAAGACGACCACGTGATCGAGCGGGATCTTGAAGAAGCGCATGGCCTCGCCGACGGCGCGGCCGCTCTCGTTCATATAGGTCTCGGGGAATAGGGCCAGCACCTTCTCGCCGGCGATCTCCCCTTCCGCCACCTGCCCCTGGAAACGCTTGCGCAGCGGGCCCAGCCGGTGGCGACGACAGATGGCGTCGAGGGCCATGAAGCCGATGTTGTGCCGGTTGCCGGCATATTTCGGGCCCGGATTGCCAAGCCCCGCGAGCAGATACATGGGACACCTCCGGCTGCGCCGCGCATCTGGCCGCCCCCCCGACAGGCCCCCAACAAGGGCGCGGCGGCGAAATGCGATGAGACCCGCCCGGGCGGGCCCGGGCGGGTCTCATTACTCAACACGATCCGGCCGTCGGATCAGGCCTTGGGCTCTTCCGCGGCGGCGGCCGGGGCTTCAGCCGGCTCGGGGGCCACGGTCGGAGCCATCACGGTGGCCAGGGTGTCGTCGCCATGGCCGGCCCAGGTCACGCCGGTGGGCAGCGCCACCTTGGAGAGGTGGAAGATGTCGCCGAAATCGGCGCCGGTCAGGTCCACCACCACGGCCTCGGGAATGGCATCGGCCGGGCATTCCAGCTCGACGGAATGGGCCACCACGTTGAGGGTGCCGCCCGCCTTGATGGCCGGGGAGGCCTCCTGCTTCACGAAGTGCACCGGCACGTCCACGGTGATCTTGGCGCCCTGGGACACGCGCAGGAAATCCACGTGCAGGGGGAAGTCCTTCACCGGGTCCATCTGGTAGTCGCGCGGGATCACGCGGTGCTTGGTGCCGTCCACATCCACCTCGAACAGGGTGGTGAGGAAGTGGCCGGCATAGATGGCCTTGTTCACTTCGATGAAGTTCAGCGAAATGGTGATCGGGTCCTGCTTCTCACCGTAGATCACGGCGGGCACCCGTCCGGCGCGGCGTTCGGCACGAGCGGCCCCCTTGCCGGCCCGCGCACGCGCCACAGCCTTCAGTTCCTTGATGGCGGTCATGGCACTCATCCTGAATTGTGTGTTCAAAAACAGCTGGGTTCAGAACACCTGGGTTCAAAACACCTGCGCCGCCGGGCAGCCACAGGTTTCGCGGCGCGGCACGCCTCCAGGGGGGCGCATGCCGTTCGCGAAGGCGCGCTTATAGCGGCGGGACGCCGCAAATGCAACGCCGGCGCGCCTTTGAGCCCGGATCCGGTCGGGCCGTTAGCGCGGCGTCTGGGTCTGACAGGCGCCGGGGCGGCTCTGCCCGAACCAATTGCCACACTTGTCGCAGGCGCTCAGCGACATGGCGAAGCCGGCGACCACCATGAGACGAACCAGATTGCGCATGACGCCTCCTCGCGCCGACGGCGATATCGCCGCGCTTCATCCCCGCCCCGGGGCGATGGGACGAAGGCGACCATAGCCGCTTCTCGGCGCCGCGGAAGGGGGGTGATCACCGGAGATCCGGAGAGCGCCGACATGCCGCAACGGAATGCGCGCAAGTCCGCCTATGCTGCGAAGCGCATTTTCGCGTTTCAACCAACAGGGAAAATGCTCTAGAGCCTGAACCTGCGCTCCGCCCGCGGAGCCGCCTGCCATCTTGCGCACGGAAGGAGACCCTATGCTCAAGCGCATTCTGCTGTTGCTCGGAGATTCGGCGGCATCGGCGTCGGCGCGGGCTTATGCCTTCCAGCTCGCCCAGGAGACGGGCGCGGGACTGGCCGGTCTCGCCGGCATTGATCTGGCGGCCCTGGCGGTGACCAGCCTCGGCCGCGCCGGCGCGGGGGGCCTCAAGGTCCGCCTGGAACGGGATCTGCGCGCCCAGGCGGAGGATCAGCAGCATCGGCTGCGCGCCGGCTATCAGCAGGCCTGCGCGGATCACGGCGTGCCGTTCGAGTGGCTGGCGTTCGAGGGCGCGCCCCTGGCGGCGCTGCAACAGGCCTCGGAAACGCGCGACCTTCTGGTGACCGGCTGCGACACCGGATTTCAAGGCGGCGTCGAGGTGCCGTTGCCGGACCTCCTGGCTCGCCTGCTCGCGCTCACGCCGCGTCCCTGCGTGGTTTGTGGAGAGGAGCCGCCGCACGGGGGTGACGTGCTGGTCGCCTATGACGGCAGTGTGCCGGCCATGCGGTCGGTCCAGATGTTCGCTCTCATCGGCCTCGCCACCGGCCGCAAGGTCCGGGTGATCTCCGTGGACCCGTCCCAGGAAGAGGCCGCGCGCCGCGCCAGCGCCGCGGTCAGCTATCTGGAGAGCCACGGCTACCAAGCCGAGGCCATGCCCATCACCTCGCGCATCTCCCCCCCGGACGTGCTGCGGCTCGAGACGGCAAACGTGAAGGCCAGCCTCTTGGTGATGGGCTCCTACGGCCATCGCGGCCTGAAGGAGCTGCTGTTCGGCTCCACCACCCACAAGCTGGTGGAAAATCCGCCCGCAGCCCTGTTCGTCTACCACTGACGCACCTGCCACTGACGCACCTGCCACTGACGCACCTGCGCCGGGCGGCGCTCAGGCCGCCGCGGCGCAGCGGTCGCGCAGCAAAAGGTCGGCGCTCTGGCCGGCCAGCAGCGCCACATTGGCATCCTTGGTGATCATGGCGGCGACGATGGCGCCGTCGATCAGCAGCCCCAGCTGGTGGGCAAGGCCATGGGCATCGCGCGCCCCCGCCTCGTCCGCCAGCGTGGTCAGCGTATCGAGCACCACTTTCTTGTGGTTGAGGGCGATCTGGCGCATGCGGTCGTCCCGCTTGTCGGTCTCCGCCACCGCATTGATGAACGGGCAGCCGAAGAAGGCGTCGTCAGTGAACCACTGGCGCAGCACCGGAAAGATGCGGCGCAGGCGGGCCATGGGTGTTGCCTCACCCTTGAGCAGCTCGCCAATGAACCAGTCACGCCAAGCCGCTCCTTCCCGCTCCAGCACCGCCTCCACCAGCCGCTCCTTGGAGCCGAAGGTCTTATAAAGCGTCGCCTTGGCGGTGGCCGCCTCCGCCACCACCGCATCCACCCCCACCGCGGTGATGCCGTATTGGCAGAACAGTCGGGTCGCGGCATCGATGATGCGGTCTCGCGCCTTGGGTTCCGTCCCCTCCACCACCGGCGCGTGGGAAAAGCCGGGCGATGCGGCGCGGACCTGCACCGGAGGGCAGCTCACGTCGCTGTCGGCCGCCGTTGCGGCCATGCTCTTGGTCTTGCGCGCCATCGTCGTCTTCGCTCTCCCCCGATGCAATGCGTGCATCGAGCCTCATCAGTGTGCCGCATTTGCAGGCAAAAAGACAGACCTGTCTGACTACATCAAGCAGGGATCGTGCCGGCCCCGCACCGGAACCCTGGCGGCGGAACATAGGCGATTCCTCGCTTTTTCGCGATTACGCGAGAATCCGCGCCCCCTTCTTCTCCCTTGGCACAGCTTCTGCATAAGACAGACCGGTCTGTCTCCATAGGCGCACCAAGGAGAGTGAAATGTCTTCATCCGCCCCCAACACCGTGCTCACCGGCTGCCTGGCGCCGGAAGCCGCCACGGGCTGCCTCGCCCCCATCGACAAGGACGGCCTCGACAAGCTGATCGCCGCCGGCAAGGCCGACCCCAAGGTCATCAAGACCCTGAAGTGCAAGACGGTGGCCGAGGGTCGCTTCCGCCACGCCAACTACATCCGCTCGCTGCCGCCCTACATCGTCGACGAGCCCCCGGGCCTTCTGGGCGACGACACCGCCCCGAACCCGTCCGAGGCCTCCCTCGCCGCGCTCGGCTCCTGCCTCGCGGTGGGCCTGCACGCCAATGCCGTCCATCGCGGCTGGACCGTCCGCAAGCTGGAGCTGCAGCTGGAAGGTGATCTGAACATCACCGCCGTCTGGGGCACCGGCGACGTCAGCGACAAGCCGGTGGGCTTCACCGACGTGCGGGTGAAGGTGGAGATGGAGTGCGACGGCGTGCCGAAGGAAGAGATCGACGCCCTCGTCGCCCATGTGAAGAAGTGGTCGCCGGTGGCCAACACCTTCGTGCGCCCGGTGAACCTGGAAGTCGGCCTGGGCTGAGCCCGGCCTTCGACGACGCTCCCAGCGCCCGGCGTGAGGCCGGGCGCGCTCCCTTCCCGCTTTCGAGGACCGCCATGCTCGTCGCGACCGCTCCCACGGCTGAAGCTGCTTCCCCCGCATCCGCGCCGCCGCCCGAAGCGGTCCTGGCCGAGATCCGCACCATCGCCGGGACGGACCTCGCCACGTGGGCCCGCGCCATCGACGAGGGGGCCTATCCGGCCACGCTGATGCACCGGCTGGGGGATGTGGGCGCCTTCCGCCTGCACGTGAACGAGGGCCATGCGGTCGGCGATGCCATCGAAGGCATGGCGCTGGTGTCCGAGCACTGCGTCTCCACCGGCTTCATGGCCTGGTGCCAGAACACTTTGGCCTGGTATCTCATCAATTCCGAGAATGCGGCCGCCCGGACCAGATATCTCAATGCCGCCGCCAACGGCCAGTTGCTGGGCGGCACGGCTTTGTCCAACCCCATGAAGTCCTTCTTCGGCATCGAGACGCTGAAGCTGAAGGGCACCCGGGTGGCCGGAGGCTACAAGGTCAAGGGCATCCTGCCCTGGGTGTCGAACCTCGGCGCCGACCATGTCTTCGGCGCCATCTTCGCCGTCGAGGGCCGCGACACGCCGGTGATGGCGCTGATCGACTGCGCCGATCCCGCGGTGACCCTGAAGCCCTGCGAGCGCTTCCTGGCCATGGACGGCACCGGCACCTATGGCGTGCAGGTGCGTGACCTGTTCGTACCCGACGAGATGGTGCTGGCGGACGACGCCATGCCGTTCGTGAAGAAGATGCGGGCCGGCTTCATCCTGCTGCAGGCCGGCATGGCAGTGGGCCTGATCCGCGACTGCATCGCGCTGATGCGCGAGGTGGAAGCCCCGCTCGGCCACGTCAACCGCTTCCTGGAGGTGCAGCCCTCGCAGATGGCCGACAGTCTGGCCGGCATCGAGGCCGAGGTGGCAGCGCTGGCCGCAACCCCCTTCGACACTTCCCCCGCCTACTGGCGGCGGGTGGTCGAGGCGCGCCTGCTGGCCGGCGAAGTCAGCGTCCAGGCCGCGCACAACGCCATGCTCCATTGCGGCGCGCGCGGCTATGTGGCCGCCCATCGCTGCCAACGCCGACTGCGCGAGGCCTATTTCGTGGCCATCGTCACCCCTGCCACCAAGCAATTGCGCCTGATGCTGGACGAGATGCCGGCCTGACCCGCCTCCTTCTCAACATCCCAAGACAAGAGGGCATCCATTGCCCCGCGCTTTCTGCCTTCCGCGCCTGTTCGTCTTTCTCGAGAGGGGATCATCATGAGTGAAGTGCTCATTACGCCGTCTGAACTCTCGTCCCTCATCCTCGCCGAACCCACGGTGGTGATCGACACCCGTGATCCCGCCAGCTACGCCACCGGCCATATTCCCGGCGCGGTGAACCTCAACGAGATCTTCACCTATCTCGCCACTTCCACCCCGGAAGGCTATGCGGAGCTGCGGCAGAAGTTCGCCGAGGCTTTCGGCAAGGCGGGCCTCTCCGGCAAGGAAACGGCGGTGATCTACGAGCAGTCCATGAATTCGGGCTTCGGCCAGTCGTGCCGCGGCTATTTCCTGCTCACCTTCCTCGGCTATCCCAAGATCAAGGTGCTGCACGGCGGCTTTGCCGCCTGGGCTGACGCCGGCCTGCCGGTGACCACCGACGTGCCGGCACCCGCCCCCGCCACCTTCCCCATGGACGAGGCCGCCGGCGCCCTCATCATCGATGCCGCCGCCATGCTGGACGCGGTGTCCGATCCCGCCATCTCCAAGCTCGACGTGCGCGACGTGGACGAGTGGATCGGCGAAAGCTCCTCGCCCTATGGCAAGGACTTCTGCCCCCGCAAGGGTCGCATCCCCGGCGCCGTGTGGATCGAGTGGTACCGCATGATGAAGCCCACCGCCGAGGGGCCGCGCTTCAAATCCGCCCCCGAGATCCTGGCCGAATGCGCCACCGTGGGCATCACCCCGGACACGCCGGTCTATCTCTACTGCTTCAAGGGTGCACGGGCCTCCAACACCTTCCTGGCTCTGAAAGAGGCAGGGGTGAAGGACGTGAAGATGTATTTTGGCTCCTGGAACGAATGGTCGCGCGACCCGGCCCTGCCGATCGAGGAGGGGCACCCGGCCGCGACCGCCAGCTAGAGGAGCAAGACGCCGTGCCCGAGATCATCTGCTATTTCAGCCCGCAATCCGGCTACGCCTATCTGGGGCACGCGCGCCTCGTCGCCATCGCCAGGGCGCATGGCGCCACCATCTCCTGGCGCCCCGTCGACATCCTGCAAGTGTTCGCCGCGGGCGGCTCCACCGCCCCGGCCAAGCAGTCGCCGCAGCGCAACGCCTATCGCAAGCAGGACATCGTCCGCTGGGCCAAGCGCGCCGGCATCCCCATCACCACCGAGCCGGCCTACTGGCCGACCGATACCCTGCCGGCCTGCCGCATGATCGTCGCCGCCCAGCGTGAAGGTCTCGATGTCACCGCCCTCATCGGCGCCTGCCTCGGCGCCGTGTGGGCGCGCGACCTGCAGATCGCCGATCGCGACACCCTGATCCGTCTCGCCAACGAGGTGGGGCTCGATGGCGCCCACCTCGTCAGCCTGTCCGACACCCTCTCGGCAGCCGAGGGCGTGGAGCGCAACACCGCCGAAGCCATCGGCGCCGGCGTGTTCGGCTCCCCCTCCTACGTCGTCGATGGCGAACTCTACTTCGGCCAGGACCGGCTCGACTTTGTCGCTGACAAATTGAAGGCCCTGGCGGCGGGAGGCGCCGCATGAGCGCGCGCATCCACGGCCCCGTGGTGATCGTCGGCGCCGGCCAGGCCGCCGCCCAGGCCATCACCTCGCTCCGCGCCGAGGGCTTCTCCGGCGACATCGTGCTCTTTGGCGACGAGCCCTATCTGCCCTACCAGCGCCCGCCCCTGTCCAAGGCCTATCTGGGGGACGAGCTGAGCGAGGAGCGGCTGGAGCTGAAAGCTCCCAAATTCTATGACGACAGCGCCGTCGAGGTGCATCTGAACACCCGCGTCACCCGCCTGCTGCCCGCCGAACATCAGGTGGAGCTGGCCGACGGCAGCCGCCACGCCTATGGCGCCCTGCTCATCGCCACCGGCACCCGGGCCCGCGCCCTGCCGGTGCCGGGGGCGGAACTGGCTGGCGTCTATTCCATCCGCTCCATCGACGATGTGAAGGCGTTCCGCGCCGCCGCCGTGCCGGGGGCGAAGCTCGTCATCATCGGCGGCGGCTATATCGGCCTCGAAGTGGCGGCGAAGGCCCGCAAGCTCGGGCTGGAGGTGACATTGGTGGAAGGCCAGCCCCGGGTGCTGGCCCGGGTGGCCTGCGCCACCATCTCGGACTTCGCCCGCGCCCTGCACGAGGGCCACGGCGTCACTCTCCTCACCGGCATGGGGGTGGCCCGCCTCACCGGCAGCGACCGCGTCAGCAGGGTGGAACTGGCCGATGGCCGCGTGCTGCCGGCGGATCTGGTGCTCTCCGCCGTGGGCGCGGTGCCCAATGCCGAGCTGGCGCAGGCCGCCGGCCTCGCCCTCGACAACGGCGTGAAGGTGGATGCGGCCACCCGCACCAGCGCGCCCGACGTTTACGCCGTGGGCGATGTCGCCTCCTTCCCCAGCGCGCTCTACGGACGGCGCGTGCGCCTTGAATCCGTGCAGAATGCCATCGATCAGGCAAAGGCTGCAGCCAAAGCCATCACCGGGGCGAACGTGGTCTATGACCCGATCCCCTGGTTCTGGTCCGATCAGTATGACGTGAAGCTGCAGATCGCCGGCCTGCTGGACGGCTTCACCCGCACCGAATGTGACGGCGACGTCGCGGCCGCCCGCTTCTGTGTGCGCTATTTCCACGGCGAGCGGCTGATTGCCGTCTGTTCGGTGAACGATCCGAAAAGCCACATGCTGGCCCGCCGCGCCCTGGCGGCGCCGGAGCCGCAGCCCGCCCCCTCCCCTGGATAATCTCACCCAAGGTCAGTCTTGGCATGCTCGTTGCGGAGCGTGCTGCGCGTGACACGCCTCTTCCTCTGCCCAGTGTCAAGGAGATCCGCCGATGTCGATGTTCTCGAACCCGTTCTCAACGAAGTCGAAGCTGTCCCGGCGGTGTGCCTGCGGGCAGCATGAGAACGAGGATGCCCATCGCGCGGCGGAGCGGGCCGCGGCCCTCGATGACGAGAGCCGCTACAAGGAGGTGGTCGCCTCCGGCCTCATGCGGGCCCTGTTCCCCAATGACCTGAAGCGGCGCGCCTTTCTGAAGGCGGTGGGCGCCTCCACGGCGGCCGCGGCGCTCGGCACCTTCTTCCCCCTGGATACGGCCACCGAAGCCTTCGCCGCCACCGGCAAGCCGGAGAAGACCGACCTCAAGGTGGGCTTCATCCCGATCACCTGCGCCACCCCCATCATCATGGCCCACCCCATGGGCTTCTATAAGAAGCACGGACTCAACGTGGACGTGGTGAAGACCGCCGGTTGGGCGGTGGTGCGCGACAAGACCATCAACAAGGAATACGACGCCGCCCACATGCTGGCGCCCATGCCGCTCGCCATCTCCCAGGGCATCGGCTCCAACCCTATTCCGTTCGTCACCGCCGCCATCGAGAACATCAACGGCCAGTCTTTCACCCTTGGCATCAAGCACAAGGACAAGATGGACGTGAAGTCTTGGAAGGGCCTCAAGTTCGCCATTCCCTACGACTTCTCCATGCACAATTATCTGCTGCGCTATCTGTTGGCGGAAAACGGCATCGACCCCGACAACGACGTGCAGCTGCGCGTGGTGCCGCCGCCGGAGATGGTGGCGAACCTGCGAGCCGAGAATATCGACGGCTTCCTGGCCCCCGGCAATGTCGCCCAACGCGCCGTTTATGATGGCGTGGGCTTCATCCATTCCCTGTCGAAGTCCATGTGGGACGGACACCCGTGCTGCGCCTTCGCCGCCAGCCGCGAATTCATCACCACCATGCCGAATACTTATGCGGCGCTGCTCCGGGCCATTGTCGATGCCACCGGCTACGCCTCCAAGGCAGAGAACCGCAAGGCCATCGCCGAAGCCATCGCCCCGGCGGCCTACCTCAACCAGCCGCCCATCGTGCTGGAGCAGGTGCTGGTGGGCAAGTATGCGAACGGCCTCGGCCAGATCAAGGACGACCCGAACCGCATCGATTTCGATCCGTTCCCGTGGGAAAGCTTCGCGGTGTGGATGCTGACCCAGATGAAGCGCTGGGGCCAGGTGAAGGGCGAGGTGGATTACCAGGGCATCGCCAACCAGGTGTTCCTCGCCACCGACGCCGCCAAGGTGATGAAGGAAATGGGCCTCACCCCGCCCGCCACCACCACCAAGAGCTTTTCGGTGATGGGCAAGATGTTCGACCCGGCCAAGCCCGAGGAATACGTCAACTCCTTCGCCATCAAGCGGAGCTGACAGATGAAGAGCCTCGGCGTGCGCGCCGGCATCCTGTCGGTGGTGCTGTTCTTCGCCTTCTGCCTCGTCTGGCAGATCGCCGTCACTCCGAGCGCAAGCTCGGGGCCGGCCCTCGATCCGGAATATGCGAAGCTGATGGGCATCACCACGGCCGGAGCCCAGTCCGCCATGCCGGGGCCCGTGGAGGTGGCGGGCAAGCTGTGGGACGCCCTGAAGGATCCGTTCTACGACAACGGGCCCAACGACAAGGGGCTGGGGCTGCAGCTTGCCTATTCCATCGGCCGCGTCGCTATCGGCTACGGCCTCGCGGTGCTGGTGGCCGTGCCGCTCGGCTTCCTCATCGGCATGTCGGCGCTGGCCTATCGGGCGCTCGATCCGTTCATCCAGGTATTGAAGCCCATTTCGCCTTTGGCCTGGATGCCGCTCGCCCTCTACACCATCAAGGATTCCAACCTCTCTGCCATCTTCGTCATCTTCATCTGCTCGGTCTGGCCCATGCTGCTGAACACCGCGTTCGGGGTCGGCGCAGTGCGCAAGGAATGGCTGAATGTGGCCCGCACCCTGGAGGTGGGGCCGTGGCGCCGGGCGTTCACGGTGATCCTGCCGGCGGCGGCGCCCACCATCCTCACCGGCATGCGCATCTCCATCGGCATTGCCTGGCTGGTCATCGTGGCGGCCGAGATGCTCGTGGGCGGCACCGGCATTGGCTATTTCGTGTGGAACGAGTGGAACAACCTTTCCATCGCCAATGTGATCGTCGGCATCCTGATGATCGGCGTGGTGGGCATGGTGCTGGACCTGATCCTGGCGCGCCTCCAGCGGCGCGTGACCTTTCCGGAGTGAGCGCCATGGCAGAACAGAACCCCAAGTTCATCTCCATCGAAGGCATTTCCCGGCGCTATCCCAAGCGCGAGGGCGGCGTCACCACCATCTTCGAGGACCTGTGGCTGCAGGTGGCGCGCGGCGAGTTCGTCTGCATCATCGGCCATTCCGGCTGCGGCAAGACCTCGGTGCTCAACATCCTGTCGGGCCTCGAAGCGCCGACCGATGGCGCGGTGATCGTCGATGGCCAGGCCATCGAGGGGCCGAGCCTTGATCGCGCGGTGATCTTCCAGGGCCACGCGCTGCTGCCCTGGAAGAGCGTCATGGGCAATGTAGCCTATGCGGTCTCCTCCCGCTGGCGCAGGGCCGGCAAGGCGGAGGTGGAGGAGCGCGCCCGCCGCTTCATCGACCTCGTCGGCCTCAAGGGCAGCGAGATGAAGAAGCCGGCGGAGCTGTCCGGCGGCATGCGCCAGAGGGTGGGAATCGCCCGGGCGCTGTCCATCGAGCCGAAGATCCTGCTCATGGACGAACCCTTCTCCGCCCTCGATGCCTTGACCCGCGGCACCCTGCAGGACGAGGTGCGTCGCATCTGCACCCGCACCGGCCAAACGGTAGTGATGATCACCCACGATGTGGACGAGGCCATCTACCTCGCCGACAAGATCGTGCTGATGACCAATGGCCCCGAGGCGCAGATCGCCGAGGTGGTGGAGAACCCGCTGCCCAAGGATCGCGCCCGCGACAGCGTCCACCGCGCCGCTGATTACTACCCGCTGCGCAATCACCTGGTGGATTTCCTGGTGAGCCGCAGCCGCACCTTCCGCGATGACAAGCCCGCCGGCTACGACCCGCGCCACCCGCCCGTCGTGCGGATCGGCACTGGCGCGCCGGCCGCCGACATCGCCCCCGCTCCGGCCCTCGCCGCCGGCGCACCATAGCCCAATGGCGCCGGCGGGCGGCCCTGCCTGCCGGACCTGTCACACCCCACGCAGACAAGACGAGTGGAGACCACGATGAAGCGTGAAGAACTCACCGAGAAGATCCTCGACATCAAGCGCGAGAAGGGCTGGAGCTGGAAATATATCTGCGAGGAGATCGGCGGCATCTCCCCGGTTCTCATCACCGGCGCGCTGCTGGGCCAGATGAAGCTGGTGAAGCCCCTGGCCAAGAAGGCCGCCACCCTGTTCGGCCTCTCCGAAATGGAAGAGAAGATGCTGAATGAGGTGCCCATGCGCGGCATGCCCATGCCGCCCACCGATCCGCTCATCTATCGCTTCTACGAGCTGATCCTGGTGAACGGCCCGGCGCTCAAGGCGCTGATCGAGGACGAGTTCGGCGACGGCATCATGTCCGCCATCGATTTCGACATGGACATCACCCGCCAGGCCAATGAGAAGGGCGACCGGGTCGGCATCACCATGTCGGGCAAGTTCCTGCCCTACAAATATTACGGCGCCGAACAGGGCATCCCGTCCCTCGGCTACAAGGAAGACTGAGGCGACGTCCGGAGGGGTTCGGGCCACCCGGCCCCTCCGCGCGCGTCAAAGGTCGGCGAAGCGCCGGAAGTTGCGCACCACGTCCTCATAGACCTGCTTCTTGAAGGGGATCACCAGATCCACCACCTCTTCGAGGCCGGCCCAGCGCCAATCCATGAATTCGGGCTTGTGCACGCCGCCGCCGGGGGCGGAAATGTTGATCTCACCATCGGCGCCGGTGAAGCGTAGAGCGAACCACTTCTGGGTCTGACCGCGATACTTGCCCTTCCACGCCTCGCCCGCGATGCGGCCCGGCAGGTCGTAGGTCAGCCAATCCTCCACCTCTGCGAGCTTGGTCACCGAGCGCATGGAGGTTTCTTCATAGAGCTCGCGCAGGGCCGCATCGAACGGCTCCTCGCCCTTGTCGATGCCCCCCTGCGGCAATTGCCAGGAATGGGTCGCGTCCACATGCTCCGGCCCGCCGATGCGACGACCGAGAAAGACTTTTCCCGCCCCGTTGAAGACGCACAGCCCCACGCACGGGCGGTAGGGAAGATCGTGATGGTGCTTGCTCATGGCAAAATCCCGGCGAAGGTGACCGGCGTGTGATGGCCCCTGCCGCGCCGCAGCGCAAGAGGCCGCGGACGCGTCGTCGCCGATCCGGCCCGCGCGCCACCCGCGCACCCGAGCCGGATCATCATCGAGCGGCCCTCAATGGGCGGCGGCGCGCAGATGCGGCAGCACGGTGGAGCCCCAGGCCCGCAGCGAGGCCCAGGTGCGCCGATCGAGCTGGAAGCGATCCACCGGCACCGAGGCGCCAAGCGCGCGCACCTGGCACAGGCCGACGCCGCACCACTGGAAGCCGCACTTCTCCAGCACCCGGCGCGAGGCGGGATTGACCACCCGCGCGGCGCCGGAAAGCACGCCGATGGTGGTTTCAGAAAAGGCATAGTCGATGACGGCCCGGGCCGCCTCGGTGGCCAGGCCCTGGCCCCAATAGGGCTCACCCACCCAATAGCCGAGCTCCGGCGCCAGCTCCGTGGGGCGACGGCCGAAACCGCACATGCCGATGAACTCGAGCTGGCCCTCGCCGCCCTTCAGCAGCAGCGCAAAAGTGGTGGCATCGGGCGTGGCGCCCAGGGTCTCGACGAAGGCATGAGCATCGGACGGACGATAGGGAAAGGGCAGGTTCGCGGTCATTTCCGCGATCTTGCGGTTGTTGGCGAGCTCCGCGACGGCGTGAACGTCCTCGATGCACGGGGCGCGGAGCACCAGCCGATCGGTTTCGAGGACGGGGATACAGCTCTCCGCGAGCGGCGCTCCAAAGGGCGTTTCAACGACGGTCATGGCGGGCTCCAGTCGGGTGGACAAACGAAAACCGGGAAGACGTCTCGTCTCCCCGGTTCGTTCTGGAGCCCTGTTCTCGCGGCGCCGGATCATTGATCCTTTTGGCGTCTCGGGATCCTGGCTCAGGTTCCCACCGGGTCTACGAGACCGGCGGGATCCTGCATTCTTCAGGTCTCGCCGTCTTACTCAGCTGCCTCAGCGGCAGCGGGAACGACAGATACGTAGGTGCGATCGTTCGATTTGGTTCGGAACTCGACCTTGCCGGGCACGAGGGCGAACAGGGTGTGATCCTTGCCGATGCCCACGTTGGTGCCGGGATGCCACTTGGTGCCGCGCTGGCGCACGATGATGTTGCCCGGAATGACCGCCTGGCCACCGAACTTCTTCACGCCAAGGCGCTTGCTCTCTGAATCGCGACCGTTACGGGACGAGCCGCCTGCCTTTTTATGAGCCATTGTTGCTCTCCTCGTTCAGATCAGGCGCCAGCGGCGGCCTCGGGGGCCGGCGCGCCTTCGGTTTTAGCCTCAGCCTTGACGCTCTCGCCCAGGCCGGAAATCTCGGTGATCCGCACCACGGTGAGGTCGGCGCGGAAGCCCCGCTTGCGGCGCGAATTCTGCCGGCGGCGCTTCTTGAACGCGATGACCTTGTCACCACGGGTCTGCTCGACCACCTCGCCGGTCACCACGGCGCCATTCACATGGGGGGCGCCCACGGCGGTGACCTTGCCACCCAGCATCAGCACCGGGAAGGTGAACACGGCACCCACCTCGGCGTCGAGGTGATCGATGGTGATCTCATCGGCGGCGGCAACGCGATACTGCTTGCCGTTTGCCTTAATGACCGCGAACATTCTGTCTCGCTTTCGTGTTCCGCCACGCCTCTCTTGCGGCTTCCGGAGAAGACGGAAGAGGGTGGGCTTCTTTCGGTCGGGTTGGAATGCGGACGCAAGCGCCCGCGCGAAGTCGGTTCGATACAGGAAGCCGGGGGCCGAAGTCAATGTCCGCGGGCGGGCGGCTTCCCGTCGTGCCATGCGCCACGTTTATGGTGCGGTGCCACAGCGACAGCCCCTGGCGGGGCCTATTTGACGTTCACTTTCATGAAGGTGAACGGGGTCGCCGGTGCGAACAGCTTGGCCGCATTGCCGGAATAGACCCTGCCGCCGGTGAGGGTAAGGGTCTTCACCGGTGCGCCCGGCTTCAGGTCCAGATCGCTCAGCGGCACCCAGAAGGTGTTGGGGCTGGTGGCGGAATCGAAGAAATAGACCTTGTTCTTCTGGTCGCTCACCGTCCGCCAGAGGGTGGAGGCGATGTTGGGGGAGCCCGGCTCGATGAAGCCCAGCGGCACGCTCACCGCCCGCATGACGCTCGCCACCGACGCCACCGCCTGATTGTCGTAGGTCTGGTCCGGCACCGCGGTGATGATGGCCGGCTCGGCCTTGGTGGGCAGGGATTTGATGAGGAAGCTCGCCCGCGCGAACCGATCCGCCGCCCGGAAAGTGCCCGGCAGGAACACGGTGCCGCCGATGGCCGCCCAATAAGCGTTGAGGGCCAGTTGCTGGTCGTAGGACGGCGAATTGGTCATCACCTGATACTGCCGGCCGTGGTGGATCACCAGCTTGCCGTCCAGATACTCGAAGATGGCGCTGTCGCCGCTGGAATCGGAGATGGCGAGGTGCAGCTGGGCAGCACGGCCATTGGGCAACTCCGCCGTGGCAACCACGAACGGCTCCTTCTCCAGCACCTTCACCGCTTCATCCACGGTGGCGAAATTGTCGAGCACATATTGGGCCCACAGGGCCATGGAGAGGGTCGGCCGGCCGTTGGGCGCGGGATATTGGGATTCGGCGAGATAGAGCAGGTTGGCCACCAGCCCCTTCTCGTTCATGCCGTCGGCGGTGCCCACGTCATAGCCGGAGGCGATGACACTGCCGTATTTGGAGACCCATTTCGGCGTGTTGGCCCCGGCCGCGCCATCGCGGCTGATGCCGGCGGGAAATGCCCAGAGATTGGTGCGCATGTCTTCCGCCCAGTCCATGGACCGGCCGGTCACCACCACATTGTCACCGCCGAGATAGGTGGCGCGGGTGCAGGCCTGCGCCGGCGCGGCGGCGATGAGGGCCACGGCACAGCCGGCAGCGATGCGACGGAACAGGGACGGGTGAAGGGTGCGCATGAAACCTCTCCGGCGATGACAGAGCCGTTGTTGCCGGCGCCGCGGCATGGGCGCGACGCTCATGCCATCATTCCAATGGAGAAATTTCAAGAAAGAGATACC
Organism: Xanthobacter sp. NM-25; assembly: GCF_022138605.1. Taxonomy (GTDB): domain Bacteria; phylum Pseudomonadota; class Alphaproteobacteria; order Rhizobiales; family Xanthobacteraceae; genus Xanthobacter. The sequence goes on along the minus strand of NZ_JACBFS010000005.1, from coordinate 432,810 downwards.
GGCTCCGCCCACACAGCCAGGCGGAGCCGGTGATCCATGCCCTGTCTGCCCCGAAAAGACATGGACAAGCAGAAAAGAGCACGGCTTCGCCCCCATTTCTCTGAGATGGATCAAATTTGGGTGTATCCAACCTGAAATTTGTCTAATCGAGGGGCGCGTGCCGGAGGGGCCCGGAGTGACCGGCCGGGGCGCTGGAGAGGGTAGATGTACGACAAGGAATCCAAGATGCCGGCGGGCGCCCCCGTCATCCGCACCATCGCCATGCCGGCGGACACCAACCCGAGCGGCGATATTTTCGGTGGCTGGCTGATGTCGCAGATGGATCTGGCCGCCGGCAACGTCGCCGCGCGCCGGTCGCGCGGTCGTGCCGCCACGGTGGCGGTGGAAGCCATGAGCTTCCTGTCGCCGGTGGTGGTGGGAGACGAGGTGAGCCTGTTCGGCCACCTGGTGAAGTCCGGCCGCAGCTCCATGCGCATCGAGGTGGAAGCCTGGCGCCGGGCCCGAGACAGCGAGGAAACCACCAAGGTGACCGAAGCCGTGTTCACCTTCGTGGCCATCGACGAAACAGGTCGCCCCCGCCCGCTGCCGCCGGAGGAATGACCTCCGACGGCCGAACGGGAGCCTAGAGGCCAAGCCCGGCCATGGCCGGCGCCGCATAGCGGGTGCCGGCCACCGCCGCCGGCGCAAACAGGCCGTCGAGGGTGGCGAGCTCCGCCGGCGTGAGGCGGATGAAGGTCGCGGCCACGTTCTCGGTGAGATACTTGATCCGCCGCGTGCCCGGAATGGGGATGACGTGCTCCTGCTTGTTCAGGATCCACGCCAAGGCGATCTGGGCGTTGGTCGCCCCCTTGGCGGTGGCGAAATCCGCCAGCGCCTCCACCAGTTTGTGGTTCTGAGCGAAGGCCTCGCCGGAAAAGCGCGGATTGGCACGGCGGAAATCGTCGGAGGCCAGCGCGTCGGGGGAGGAGACCGCCCCGGTCAGGAACGAGCGGCCGAGCGGACTGTAGGCGACGAAGGCGATACCGAGTTCACGGCAGACCTCCAGCATCTCCTGCTCGGGCTCGCGGCTCCATAGGGAGTATTCGGTCTGCACCGCGGTGATGGGATGCACCTTGTGGGCGCGCCGCAAAGTCTCCACCGAACATTCGGAGAGGCCGAGGAAGCGCACCTTGCCCGCCTCCACCAGCGCCTTCATGGCCCCCACCGTCTCCTCGATGGGCGTGTTGGGGTCCACCCGGTGCTGATAATAAAGATCGATGGTGTCGATGCCGAGCCGGTCGAGGCTGGCGTCGCAGGCGCTTTTCACATAGTCCGGCGTGCCGCAGACACCGAGCCGCTCCCCCTTCGGCCCACGGACATTGCCGAACTTGGTGGCCAGCACCACGCGGTCACGACGGCCCTTGAGGAAGCGCCCGAGCAGACGCTCATTGGCACCCACGCCATACATGTCGGCGGTGTCGAAAAAGGTGATGCCGAGATCCAGCGCCGCGGCCAGGGTTTCCAGAGATTGATTGTCGTCGCTGGGGCCGTAGAATTCGGACATGCCCATGCAGCCGAGGCCGATGGCGGACACGGTGACACCCGAGCGACCAAGCGGGCGGTGGTCCAGAGAAGGATGGTCCATGGTGGGACCTCTCGAATGTGGGAAAAGGATGAGTCCGGCGCCGAATGGCGGGGGACTGAAATGTAAACTACACCGTACCGTTTACTTTGTCAATGCCTGAGACCCCTCCTCCCGGCGGAACCGCCGCCCCTTCGCCCGCCAGCCCACCGCCCTGCGCCGACAAGCCGCCGGTGGCCGACAAGCGCGGCGCCGCCGTGCGCATCCGCAAGGCCGCCCGCCTGCTCTTCCTGGAGAAGGGCTACGAAGGCACCTCCATGGATGCGGTGGCGGCGGCCGCACCGGTCTCCAAGCGCACTCTCTATCACCACTTCGCCAGCAAGGCGGATCTGTTCGCCGCCGTGATCGACGAGGCCTGGTCCCATTTCACCCGCGCGCCGGTGCTGCCGGCGGAGGCCGGCGCCAACCCGCGCCAGGAACTTTCCGCTTATGTGGACCGCCTCAAGGCCCATTGGGACCGGCCGGACGTGATTCCCCTGCTGCGGCTGGTGATCGCCGAGGCGCCGCGCTTTCCGGAATTGTCCCGCGCCTATTTCGCCGCCGGCAAGGAACCGGCGGTGAAAGGGCTCGCCACCTATCTGGCCAGCCTGGCCGCCGCCGGCCGGCTCTCGCCGGGCCTCGACCCGACCCTGGCGGCCGCCCAGTTTCTGGGGGCGATCAAGGAACCACTGTTCTGGCCCCGCGTGCTGGGCGTGCCGGTGGCGTTCTGCGCCGATGCGGCGGTCGATCGCGCCATCGGCGCCCTGCTGCGCGACACACCGCCGCCGGAAACGCCCCCGCGCTGAACCGGTCCGCTCCGCCACAGGCAAGGGTGCCCCGCGCCGCCCCAGCTTGCCCCGCACCGGCGCGGCTGCTAAGAGCCGCGCCATCCCGCCCTTGCGCGGCGTTTCATTCCCCAAGCAGAACAGGACGATCCCCATGGCGATCGAGCGCACCTTCTCGATCATCAAGCCCGACGCGACCCGTCGCAATCTCACCGGCGCCGTCAACGCCGTGATCGAGAAGGCCGGCTTGCGCATTGTCGCGCAGAAGCGCGTGCTGATGACCAAGGCCCAGGCCGAGACCTTTTATGCCGTTCACAAGGAGCGGCCCTTCTTCAACGACCTCGTCGCCTTCATGACCTCCGGTCCGGTGGTGGTGCAGGTGCTGGAGGCCGAGGGCGCCATCGCCAAGTATCGCGACGTGATGGGCGCCACCAACCCGGCCAACGCCGCCGACGGCACCATTCGCAAGCTGTTCGCCGAATCCATCGAGGCCAACTCGGCCCATGGCTCCGACAGCGCCGAGAACGCCGCGGTGGAAATCGCCCAGTTCTTCGCCGGCAACGAGATCGTCGGCTGAGGCTGTCCCTGGGGCCCGGCGCGTCCGGGCCCCGCTTACACGCTCCGGCCATCATGGCCACCGGCCCGGCCGACGCCCATCGTGCGGAGCGTGTCGCGGAGCAAAACCGCAACCGTTTGCGCCTGGACGCCACGGGTGCTGCCCCTTAAGACACCTGCCCATGCGGCGAGCACGGGCTGCCCCGCCGCCTCAACCTGCGCCCAGCCCTGACCCAATCGCCGGCCGCGCCCCGCGTTTGGAATCATCGCCCACCCGACGGGAACGCCCATGGATCTCACCGCCCCCACCTTCTGGGTCTCGCTGCTCCAGGTGGTCTGGATCGACCTGCTGTTGTCCGGCGACAATGCGGTGGTGATCGCCCTGGCCTGCCGCTCCCTGCCGAAATCCCAGCGCACCTGGGGCATCATTCTGGGCGCCGGCGCCGCCGTGGTGCTGCGCATTCTGTTCGCCCTGGCGGTCTCGCTGCTGCTGGGCATCCCGTTTCTGAAGATCGTGGGCGGCCTGCTGCTGCTGTGGATCGCCCTGAAGCTCGCCACAGATGGTGATGGCGATGCCCATGAGGTGAAGGCGGCGGACACTCTGTTCAAGGCGGTGCGCACCATCGCCATCGCCGATGCGGTGATGAGCCTCGACAATGTGGTGGCCATCGCCGCCGCCTCCCGCGGCCACCCCGAGCTGTTCATCTTCGGCCTGCTGCTCACCATTCCGCTGATCGTGTTCGGCTCGCAGATCCTGCTGCGGCTGCTCACCCGCTTCCCGCTGCTCATCTGGGCGGGCGCGGCGCTGCTCGGCTGGATCGCCGGCGAGATGCTGGTGGGTGATGCTCTGTCCCTGCAGGGCCTGGCCCATCTCGATCCCTCCCTGGTGGCGGTGGACGATCACGGCGCCCATCCCGCCGCTTTGCCCCGCTACCTCGCCTCCACCATCGGCGCGGTGTTCGTCGTGGGCCTCGGGCTCTACCTGCGCCGCCGTGGCGACAAGGCGGAGGCCGAGGCGTAAGCCCCGGCCTGGCCGCCGGGGCCTGCGGAAAGCAGGCGACGGCGGTTTGTCCTTTGTCTAAGGTGCGGGCATGATCAGCCGTGTTGCCCCGCCGGCCCCCGCCGTTTCCCGTCCCGTCCCCTCCCGGCCTCTCGTGCGCGCCTCCGCCTGCCCGCACGACTGCCCCTCCACCTGCGCGCTGGAGGTGGAGATCGAGCCCACAGGCCGCATCGGCCGGGTGCGGGGCGCCCGCGACAACAGCTATACCGCCGGCGTCATCTGCGCCAAGGTCGCCCGCTATGCCGAGCGCGCCAACCATCCCGACCGGCTGCTGACGCCGCTCAAGCGCACCGGGCCCAAGGGCTCAGGCCAGTTCACCCCCATCTCCTGGGACGAGGCCCTCGACCTCGTGGCGGACGGCCTCCTGGCGGCCGAGCGGGCCCACGGCGCCCAATCCATCTGGCCCTATTATTATGCCGGCACCATGGGTCTGGTGATGCGCGACGGCATCAACCGGCTGACCCATGCCAAGGGCTATTCCCGCTTCTTCTCCACCATCTGCGTGAACCCCGCCTGGAGCGGCTATCTGGCCGGTGCCGGGCGGCTCTCGGGCGCCGATCCGCGGGAGATGGCGCAGGCCGACCTCATCACCCTGTGGGGCACCAACGCCGTGTCCACCCAGGTCAATGTGATGACCCACGCCATCAAGGCCCGCAAGGAGCGGGGCGCCAGGATCGCGGTGGTGGACGTCTATCGCACCCCCACCATGGAGCAGGCGGACATTCCCCTGCTGATCCGCCCCGGCACCGACGGCGCGCTCGCCTGCGCGGTCATGCACGTGCTGTTCCGCGACGACCACGCCGACCGCGCCTATCTCGATGGCTACGCCCGCGACACCGCCGAGCTGGAAGCCCATGTCGCCAGCCGCACCCCGGCGTGGGCGGCGGCCATCACCGGCCTGCCGGAAGCGGAGATCGAGGCCTATGCGGCGCTGGTGGGAGCGACGCCCCGCGCCTTCTTCCGCATCGGCTACGGCGTCTCGCGCTCGCGCAACGGGGCGGTGAACATGCATGCGGTGGCCTCCATACCGGTGGTGACGGGGGCCTGGCAGCAGCTTGGCGGCGGCGCCGTGCACACGCTGTCCGGCATCTACGGCTGGAACAAGACCCTCATCGAAGGCCTCGACATGCGTGACCCCGCGACCCGCGCCCTCGACCAGTCGCGCATTGGCCCCATCCTCACCGGCGATGCCGAGGCCCTGGGGGCCGGACCGAAGGTGGCGGCGCTGTTCATCCAGAACACCAATCCGGTGGTGGTGGCGCCGGAGCAGGAGAAGGTGCGCGCCGGCTTCGCCCGCGACGACCTGTTCGTGGTGGCCCATGAGCAGTTCATGACCGACACCGCCCGCATGGCCGACATCGTGCTGCCCGCCACCATGTTCACCGAGCATGACGACCTCTATCAGGCCGGCGGGCACCCCCATGTGCTGTTCGGCCCCAAACTGGTGGAGCCGCCGGGCGCGTGCCGATCCAACCACGAGGTGGTCTGCGCCCTGGCCGGCCGGCTCGGCGCCCACCATCGGGGCTTCACCCTCAGCCCGCGCGAGATCATCGACGAAACCTTGCGGATGAGCGGCCGCGGCAGCCTCGCGGAGCTGGAGGCGGCGCGCTTCCTTGATGTGCACGAGCCGTTCGAGACCGCCCATTTCCTCGATGGCTTCGGCCATGGCGACAAGCGCTTCCATTTCGCCGCCGACTGGGCCGGCCTGCCGTTCGCGGCGCCGGGCAAGTTCGGCCCGGTGGCGCAGATGCCCGCGTTGCCCGACCATTGGGACGTGATCGAGGAGGCGACATCCGATTACCCGTTCCGCCTCGTCACCGCGCCGGCCCGCAGCTTCCTCAATTCCACCTTCACGGAAACCGCGACCTCGGCGGAGCGGGAAGGCCCGCCCTCGCTGCTGATGCATCCGGACGACGCCGCCATGCTGGGCCTTGCCGCCGGCGATCCGGTGGAGGTGGAGAGCGCCCGTGGCCGGGTGCAGCTCGACCTGCGGCTGTTCGAGGGCGTGCGGCGCGGGGTGGTGGTGTCCGAGCAGATCCAACCCAACCGCGCCCACGCCGGCGGTCGCGGCATCAACACCCTGACCGGCGCCGACCCGGTCGCCCCGGTGGGCGGCGCCGCCTTCCACGACAACCGCGTGCGGGTGCGGCAAAAAGTTAAGAGTTGATTAACACAAATTTATATATTTATGGTTGTAGCCACCCAGATCATCGGGGGGCCGACCATGTGCCCGCAAGACACCGACGACACCGCAGCCGCGGCCTCCTCCAACCCCACTCCCACGGGCACCGAACCGGGCCCGACACGGGGTGATGCGACCGAGGGATCAAGCGCATCCCCCCCGCCGCGCGGCGACAGGCGCGGGCGTTCGGGACAGCCCCGTGGACGTCGCGCCGAAGACGACATTCCCGTGGAGCGCATCTCCGGCCATCACCCGATGATGATGCTGGGCGTGGCCCTGGTCACCATCATCATGCTGCTGGTGGCGCTGTGGGCGGTCACGACCCTGCGTTTCTCCTGTGAACTCTCCCGGGTGACGTCGGCATTCATCATCGCCACGGCGGTGGGCTGCTTTCTGGCGGCCTTGGGCGGCACCGTGGGCCTGAGGGGCACGGTCTTCGGCATCCCCATGCGCGCCGCAGGCGGCGCCGGCGCCTTCGTGCTGTGCATCATCATCGTGCTTGCGACCGTTCCCGGCACCTGCAACGCGGATCAGGCCGCTTTCGTCATTCGCAATTTCCGGCAAGTCTCCGGATGGACGCAACCCCAGGAGCCCCCGACCTTCGCTCGGATTTCTCACAATAACTCATCCAAATTAATCACTACTGATGAACGTGAATATGCTGGAAATTACGATGGAACTATCCTATTTGTTTTAAGCGGAAAAACAAATATTCACCACTCAATAGAAATTTTTAGAATCGTTAACAACTCAATTTTTAAGTTTAAATGCGACATAAACATCAAGGTGCAAAGCGATCCGCCAAAAATAAAAAACGACATATATAAGGTCGATACAGGTGAGATAAACGCGGACGAAAAAATATTCGCATTTGATTTTGTCCACGACCCCGCCATCTCCAACCACCGTAGCGCAAGCGGCCAAGGCCCTGCTGCGCTGGGGCCGCCGATCGCGATCGACTCGTGTCTTCAGGTCGCTGAAGCGCAGCCACTGCAGCCACCCAATACGCAGGCAAACATCGCCAACACCGGCTCCGCGACCAGCGCGCGCAGCATTCCTGTCTGGGTCAACTCTGACATCTGGGTGGTGCCGCTCGGGCCGGTGGAACAATTCAGGTCCATGGCCAGCAGTTGGAAGCGGTCACAAATCGCCGTCTATGTCCGGGGCTCGCCCGCGGCGGTGCCGCGTGGGGGCGCCACTCCCGGAGAAAGTGTGTCGCCAAGCGAGAAGTCCATGCAGATCAGCGATACGGAGGTTGTCCGCTCCTCCCTCCCGATGACGCCGGAGCCTGCGACGACGATCCCGACGAAGCGCACGACCGGCCACGCCACTCGCGCGTGTGATCAAATGGCGGCAAACGCAGCCGTCGATCGGATCATCGACCAACTCACCATCGAGAAGGATCAGCTCAAGACCGTCGTGGAACAATGGTCCTGCGCCCGCAATCGCATCGCCGACCGGCTCGCCGACCTTGCCGCCGAGCCCACGCTCTCGACAGAGGCGGTGGACACCCAGAGGCAGCTCCTGGATCTGGTGCGCGCCGTCACGTCCGAGGTGGATCTGTGCTGGTCCATCTCCATCGCCAATCGGGCCCAGCGGGCCGGACGCTGCGCGGCGCCCGCCCAGCCGGCCCGGCCCGGACGCATGCGCGACCTCTCAATCGCGCTGCCCTGGAGCGACAAGCTGCGCAAGGCAGTCATCGCCAGCCTCTCGGCCAACGACGCGACAGTGCGCACCAGCGCCCAGCTGGTGGTCGCAAACTACCCCGCGCGTGAGATCCAGCAGAGTATCGAGGACCAGTTGCGGACCAGTCGCGACACCCTCCAGAAAGCACAGCTGGCCGACGCTTATGCCCGCATGCTGTACAACGCCATCTACGAATATTTCTTCGCCGATGACCTGACCAATGCGGATGTGGCCGACATCAGGACGCGGCTCCAGCAGATCAGCGCCACCAGGGGCGCGCTCTCGGCGCCGGAGCAGACCGCTGCGGAAGCGTATGTTCATTATATCCGCGCGGTGGTGCTGCAGAAATGGCGACAGACCCGCGCCGACGCCGACAAGGACCTGATCGCCGAATCCTATGGCAAGCTGCTGGCCCTGACGGTGGACAGCGCCCGCCATTACCGCTTTCCCCACCACATCGCCGTGGCACTCGCTTTCGACAGGAATGAGCTCGAGAAGTTCAACCAGTTGGACGGCGCGCAGTTCAACGCTCTCAGCGGCGGCAGCGCGCTCACCCTGGCCAGCGACGGCAGGCTGAGCCTTTACCCGGTGCCGCCAAGCAACCCCGCCGAGCCCAAGGCCGACACGACCCCCCTCGGCCCGCCAACCCAGAACGACAGGTCCCCCACCGTCGCCTTCATGAAATATGGCGACTGGAGCCTGGTCTACCGCAACAATCGCTGGGGCTGGCTGAACACACCGCAGACCACCGCGTCGAACCATTGACGGCCGACGGCCCCGCCCTCACACCTTCGGGGCGATCAGCGGCTTGAGGCCGGGCTCCACGCCGGCGATGGCCACCCGTTCGTCGGCCACCGTGAGGCGGCCGGCGGCCAGCAGTTCGAGGCCCTTGGGGTAGATCAGGTGTTCCTGGGTCAGCACCCGGGCAGCCAGAACATCCGGCGTGTCGTCGGTCTCGATGGGCACCGCCGCCTGCAGGATGATGGGCCCCTCATCCATTTCCGCGCGCACGAAATGCACCGTGCAGCCATGGAAGCGCACGCCCAGCTCCAGCGCCCGCTCATGGGTGTGCAGGCCCTTGAAGGCGGGCAGGAGCGAGGGATGCACATTGATCATCCGGTCGCGCCAGCGCTCCACCAGCCAGGGGGTGAGCAGCCGCATGAAGCCGGCCAGGCAGACGATCTCGATGCCGTCGTCGCGCAGCACCGCGTCCAGCGCCTCGTCGAACGCCTGGCGATCGGCAAAGCCCTTGTGGCTCAGAACCTTGGTGGGAATGCCATGGGCCTTGGCGAAGTCCAGCCCGGCCGCATCGGCACGGTTGGAGAGCACCAGGGCGATCTCCGCCGGAAAGCCCGGCCGGGCGGCCGCCTCGACCAGCGCCGCCATGTTGGAGCCGCGCCCGGAAATAAGCACCGCCGCCCGCTTGCGGCCGGCGGCCGTCACGGTTGCGCTCATGCCGTGAACCCGAAATCGGCCGCGCCCTCATAGACCACATGGGCCGCGCCCGCGCCGGGCTCGATGACGCCCAGGCGAACCACCGTCTCGCCCGCCGCGGCGAAGGCGTCCGCCACCTTCTCCTCCAGCTCCGCCGGCACCACCACCGCCATGCCCACGCCGCAGTTGAAGGCGCGCAGCATCTCCTCCGGCGCCACCTGCCCGACGCTGGCGAGCCAGCGGAACACCGGCGGCACGATCAGATTGGTGAGGTCGATGCGGGCGATGGTGCCCTTGGGCAGCACCCGCGGCAGGTTCTCGGTGATGCCGCCGCCGGTGACATGGGCAAGCGCCTTCACCGCGCCGGTGGCCCGGATCACCGCCAGCGTGCTCTTCACATAGAGCCGGGTGGGGGTGAGGAGCGCCGCGCCCAGGCTCTGGGCCGGGGCAAACGGGGCCGGCGCCTCCCAGCCGAGACCGGACCGCTCGACGATGCGGCGCACCAGGGAATAGCCGTTGGAATGCACGCCGGCCGAGCCAAGGCCCAGAATGACGTCGCCGGGGGCCACATCGGGGCGCGGCAGCAGGTCACCGCGCTCCACCGCGCCCACCGAGAAGCCGGCGAGGTCATAGTCGCCATCGCCATACATGCCCGGCATCTCGGCGGTCTCGCCGCCCACCAGGGCGCAGCCGGCTTCCTTGCAGGCCCGGGCGATGCCGGCGACGATGTGGGCGCCCACATCCGGCGCCAGCCGGCCGGTGGCGAAATAATCGAGGAAGAACAGGGGCTCGGCCCCCTGCACCACCAGATCGTTCACGCACATGGCGACGAGGTCGATGCCGATGGTGTCGTGCACCCCGGTTTCGATGGCGATCTTGAGCTTGGTGCCCACACCGTCGGTGGTGGCCACCAGCAGCGGATCGTTGAAGCCGGCGGCCTTCAGATCGAACACGCCGCCGAACCCGCCGATATCGGCGTCGGCGCCGCGGCGGGCGGTGGCCTTCACCAGCGGCTTGATGAGATCGACGAGGCGATTGCCGGCGTCGATATCGACGCCCGCGTCGCGATAGGAAAGTCCGTCCTGAGCCATCGGGTCCTCGCGGCAGGGCGGCGCTTCGCCGAGCGATACGCTCCACGCCCCGACCTGGTTGGGCTTGTGGCGCGTGCCGCGCCTGTCCGCGCGGCTTAGCCGCGAACGCCTTCGCGCGCAAGGCGGGCGTGATGCAGGGCAGGCCCGCTCCCACCGGAAATCGGGCCGCGGATCAGCCGGACACCACTCACGGCTGGCTGGCGGTGATCGCCTGCGCCAACGCCTCCACATCCTCGGGAAACGGCAGGGTCCGGCGCCAGGCGAGGCCGATGGTGCGGAACGGCGCCGGCGGCGCGAACGGAATGAGCCGCACCCGCGGCAGGCTGATGCCTTCCGAGCGCACGAACATGTCCGGCAGCAGCGTCACGCCCTGGCCGTTGGCCACCAGCTGCGCCAGAGTGGAGAGGCTGGAAGCGCCGAACCGCCGCAGCCGCCGCGCATCCGCATGGCGGCACACGTTGAGCGCCTGATCGCGCAGGCAGTGGCCGTCCTCCAGCAGCAGCAGGCCGTCGGGATCCACCGCATCGGCGCGCACCACCGGGCCCGGGTAGCCCTCCGCCACCTCCGGCACCGCCAGCACGAACGGATCGTCGAACAGCGCCCGGGTCTCCAAGGCGGGGTGGACCAAGGGCAGGCTGAGGATCACCACGTCGAGATCCCCATGCACCAGCTCGCCGACCAGATGCTCGGTGAGGCTTTCGCTAAGCGCGATCTCCACCTTGGGGAAGCGCCGTGCCAGCTCGGGCAGGAGGCGGGGCAGCAAATAGGGCCCCACCGAGGCGATGACGCCGAGCCGCAGCCGCCCCTGCAAGAGCCGGCCATGATCGCGCAGCGACCGCTCGAAATCGCTCACTCCCGCCAGCAGCGCGCGGGCCCGCACCGCCGCATCCTCACCGATGGGGGTGAGGCGGACGCCGGCGGGCGTGCGCTCCACCAGCTTGACGCGCAGCATCTCCTCCATCTCGCGGATCTGCATGGACAGCGCCGGTTGGGTGACGCCACAATCCTCCGCCGCCCGGCCGAAATGGCCGAGCCGCGCCAGGGCCTCGAAATAGCGGATCTGTCGAAGGGTGAGCATGGTGATCAGATTATCTGATCAGGAACCCACCGCAATCTGATTTGTTCTTATTCCAGAGCTGAGCCATGGTGCGGGCAGATCCCAGCCCGTTGCCCCGCGGGCCCAGTGCGAGGAGAGACGCATGAGCCGACCCACCCTCACCACCACTGCCGGCGCCCCGGTTGCCGACAACCAGAACTCCATCACCGCCGGGGCCCGCGGCCCGGTGCTGATGCAGGATTACCAGCTGATCGAGAAGCTGGCCCACCAGAACCGCGAGCGCATCCCCGAGCGGGTGGTGCACGCCAAGGGCTGGGGTGCCCATGGCACCCTCACCATCACCGGCGACATCTCCAGATATACCAAGGCTAAGGCTCTGCAGCCCGGCGCCACCACCGAGATGATCGCCCGCTTCTCCACCGTTGCCGGCGAGATGGGCGCGGCAGATGCCGAGCGCGACGTGCGCGGTTTCGCGCTCAAATTCTACACGCCGGAAGGCAATTGGGACCTGGTGGGCAACAACACGCCGGTGTTCTTCATCCGCGACGGCTACAAGTTCCCGGACTTCATCCACACCCAGAAGCGCCACCCCAAGACCAACCTGCGCTCCCCCACCGCCATGTGGGACTTCTGGTCCCTCTCGCCCGAGAGCCTGCACCAGGTGACCATCCTGTTCTCGGACCGCGGCCTGCCGGTGGGCGTGCGCAACATGAACGGCTATGGCTCGCACACCTATTCGTTCATCAATGCCGACAATGAACGCTTCTGGGTGAAGTTCCACTTCAAGACCGTGCAGGGCCACAAGCACTGGACCAATGCGGAAGCCGCCGATGTGGTGGGCCAGAGCCGCGAATCCACCCAGGAAGACCTGTTCGGCGCCATCGCCCGCGGCGACTTCCCCAAGTGGAAGATGCAGGTGCAGGTGATGCCGGAGCTCGATGCCGACAAGACCCCCTACAACCCCTTCGACCTCACCAAGGTGTGGCCGCATGCGGACTATCCGGTGATCGACGTCGGCATCCTGGAACTGAACCGCAATCCGGAGAACTATTTCACCGAGATCGAGCAGGTGGCGTTCTCGCCGTCCAACATCGTGCCCGGCATCGGTTTCTCGCCGGACAAGATGCTGCAGGCCCGCATCTTCTCTTATGCGGATGCCCACCGCTACCGGCTCGGCACCCATTACGAGCACCTGCCGGTGAACGCGCCCAAATGCCCCGTCCATCACTATCACAAGGACGGCGCCATGCGCTTCTTCGGTCAGATGACCGGCAATACGGATGCCTATTACGAGCCCAACTCGTTCAATGGCGCCGCCGAGAACCCGGCGTTCCTGGAGCCGCCGCTGAAGATCTCCGGCGACGCCGAGCGCTACAGCCACCGGGTGGGCAATGACGATTTCTGCCAGCCCCGTGCCCTGTTCGAGCTGTTCGACGTGGACCAGCGCGCCCGCCTGTTCTCCAACCTCGCCGAGGCGATGGCCAGCGTGCCGGAGGAGATCGCCGAACGGCAGATGAAGCTGTTCGACCAGGTGCATCCGGAATACGGCGCCGGCGTGCGGGCCGCCCGCATCGCCCTCGCCGCCAAAGCCACCACTGCGGAGTGAGCAGGCCGTCAACGAAAAAAGGGGCTGCGCCCAGGGCGCAGCCCCCTTTTTCATCAGCGAAGACCTCAGTCTTCCAACACCTTCAGCTTGAACAACAAGCCGGCGAGGAAGGCGCCAACCATCGGCACCACGATGAACAGCCACAGCTGGCTCAAGGCCTTGCCACCCACGAACAGGGCCGGGCCGATAGAGCGGGCCGGGTTCACCGACACGCCGGTCACCGGAATGAAGACGATGTGAATCATCACCAGCGACAGGCCGATGGCGAGGCCGGCGGCCTGGGTGATGCCCGCCTTGGAGGTGGACCCGAGAATCACCACCAGGAACACGAAGGTGCCCACCAGTTCCGCGACGATGGCCGCTCCGATCCCATAGCTGCCGCCATAGCCTTCGCCCCAGCCGTTCTGCCCAAGGCCGGCAGTGGCGGCATCAAAGCCCGCCAGCTTGCCGGAAGCGATGATGTAGAGAATGCCGGCGCCGGCGATGCCGCCCAGCACCTGGGCGATCCAGTAGAGCGGCACCTCGGACGCAGGAATGCGCCCCGCCGCCCACACGCCCACGGTGACCGCCGGATTGATGTGGCAGCCCGACACATGGCCGATGCCGTAGGCCATGGACGTCACCGCCAGGCCGAAGGCGAAGGCGATGGCCAGCATGCCGATGGGCGCGCTGCCATAGCCGGTCAGCACCGCCGCGCCGCAGCCGAACAGCACCAGAACCGCAGTGCCGATGAATTCGGCGACATATTTGTTCATGTCATTCCCCATGTTGAACGTCATGCGGCATGGCCCCGCCCTGAAGCCCATATCGCGGGCACGACATAATCTGAAGTTGCACCTACGTCCAAGATTGACCGACGCTGCCAGCAGACCCTCGCGCGCAGTGGCGACACCATTCGCGTTGAGGGCCGAACTGCGGCACCCGCGGGACCCAGATTCGGCAGACGCCACAACGCGAACATGGTAGGTCTGACACGCCCCGCGATCCGGGGCGAAGGGGAAACATCCATGACGTGGTCACCCACCAGCGGCCGACGCCCCGCGCGTGCCCGGAACCCTCGCCCCCTGTGGCCCGCCGTGGCCGCCGCCACCCTGATGGCGCTGGTCAGCGCGCCGCCTGCACATGCCCAGCAGGCACCGGCCCCGCAGGCGGCGACCAGCCCGGCCAATGCCCCGGCGCCCTGGCCGCGCACCTTCGAGACCTCCGACAGCGACCAGATCCAGGTCTACCAGCCTCAGGTCGACGACTGGAACGGGGACGTGATGTCCGGCCGCGCGGCGGTGGCCATCGGCGCCAAGGCCGGCACCCCCACCTATGGCATGGTGCGCTTCACCAGCCGGGTGGCGGTGGACAAGCCGGCCGGCATCGTCCACCTCGCCAGTCTCACCATCACGGGCGTGGAAGTGCCCACCGCGCCCGACAAGGCGGGGCTCATCCGCAGCACCCTGCAGGCCCACCTGCCCGCCGAGGGCATGACCATTCCCCTGGACCAGCTCCAGGCGAGCTATGCGGTGAACAAGGAGCTGGCCCAGCTCAAGACCCAGCCGGTGGACAACACCCCGCCGCAGATCCTGTTCGCCTCCACCACCACCATCCAGGTGCCCATCGCCGGGCAACCGGTGCTGAAGCCCATCACCGGCGTCAGCGCCTTCAAGCGGGTCATCAACACCCGCCCGCTGCTGCTGCTGGACGAGGCCAGCACCTATCACCTCCAGGCCGCCGGTACCTGGTATGAAACCACGTCCCTCACCGGCACCTGGATCGTCACCCCCAAGGTGTCCGATGCGCTGATCGCCGCCGGCAAGGCCGCCAGCGACGAGCTCGCCGCCGACCCGCTGCTCAGCTCCGACGGCAAGGCCATCACCCCGCCGCCGGCGATCCTGGTGACCACCGTCCCCACCGAGCTGATCCAGACCGACGGCCAGCCGCAGATGCTGCCGGTGGTGGGCACCAACCTGCTCACCATGAACAATGCCGACCACGCGGTGTTCATGGAGACCACCAGCAACACCTATTACGTCCTCATCTCCGGCCGCTGGTTCAAGGCCGGCGACCTCAAGGGGCCGTGGAGCTTCGTGGCGGCCAATGCGCTGCCGAAGGACTTCGCCAAGATCAATCCCAATGATCCCAAGGCCAATGTGCTGGTTTCGGTGGCCGGCACGCCGCAGGCCAAGGAGGCGGCCATTGCCGCCACCATCCCGCAGACCGCCAGCGTCAAGCGCGACGTGACCCTGAACGTGGTCTATGAGGGTACGCCGCGGTTCGAGGCCATCGCCGGCACGCCCCTCGCCTATGCGGTCAATACCCCGGTGCCGGTGATCCGGCTCGATACCCGCCGCTATTACGCGGTCAACAACGGCATCTGGTTCGTGGCCGAGGCGCCGCTGGGGCCCTGGCACGTGGCCGATGTGGTGCCGGATGTCATCTACACCATCCCGGTCTCGTCGCCGGTGCACTACGTGACCTATGTGCGCATCTATGGCTCCACGCCGGATGCGGTCATCGTCGGCTACACTCCCGGCTACATGGGCGTCGTGGTGGCTCCCGGCGGCACCGTGGTCTACGGCACCGGCTATTCCTGCCCCGGCTATGTCGGCACCTATTGGATCTCCTGCCCGGTCACCTACGGCCTCGGCGCCGGCTTTGCCCTGGGCGTCGCCGACGGGTTCGCCTTCGGCTTTGCCGCCGGCTGGCCCTGGAGCGTGGCGGTGGGCCCCTATTGGGGTCCCTACTGGCACCCCTGGGGTCCCGGACCGTGGGGCCCCGGTCCCTGGGGACCGCATCCGTGGGGGCCCGGTCCGTGGGGTGGCCACTGGGGCTATACCAACGTCAACCAGACCAACATCTATGGCCGCTGGGGCGGCGCCGCCACGGTGAACCACGCCTGGGGCACCACCTGGAACGGCACCGGCTGGTCCGGTCGCGACTGGCGCGGCACCACCGCCAACGGCACCGCCTTCACCGGCCGCTCGGCGGCGGCGTTCAACCCCTATTCGGGCAATTGGGCCGCCGGGCGCGAGGGCGCCCACGCCAATCCCTACACCGGCGACCGGGGCGCCTCGCGGGCCGGAGCGGCGGGCAATGTCTATACCGGCAATGCGGCGGCCGGGCGTGAATCCGCCGGCATCGATCCCGCCCGCGGCACGGCCCACGCCAGCCAGACGGCGGTGACCGACAACCATGGCCATGTGAATGTGGACAGCCGCGGCGCCGCCGTGGACACCCACACCAACACCGCCGCCGCCTGGCACAACGGCAATGTCATGGTGGACCACGACGGCAACGTCTACCGCCACAACGACAATGGCTGGAGCCGCAACACTACCAGCGGCTGGCAGAATGTGGACCGCAACACGGATACCCAGCGGCTCGACGACGAGCAGCAGGCCCGCTCCTGGAGCCAGCAGCGGGTGGACAATTTCGGCGGCGGGGATCGCTTCGCCGGCGATAATTTCGGCGGCGACCGGTTCGGCAGCGGCGGCTTCGACCGCGGCTTCGGCGGTTTCGGCGGCGGCTTCCGCGGCGGTGGCTTCGGAGGCGGCGGTTTCGGCGGGGGCTTCCGGGGCGGCGGCTTCCGGCGCTAAGCCTCAAGAAAAACAGGCCGGCGGATGCCCTCCGCCGGCCTTTTCATGTCCGCAGGGTCGAACCAAGCCAGAAAGACGGCGGAGACCGGCGCGGCGCCGTGCCGTAGACTGGGCCCAAAGCCCCACGCCCCCAAACCCCATTGCCGAAGAGGAAACGCCATGTCCGCGTCGCCCATCGCTCCATTGCCCGATGATCCGGCCACGGGCGTCGCCATGCGGGCGATCGCCAGCTACCAGCAGCTCGCCGCCTACAATGCTTGGGCCAATGCCCGCCTTTATGATGCGGCCGCGGCGCTGGGGCCAGAACTTTGCGCCAAGCCCATGGGGGCCTTCTTCGGCTCGGTGATCGCCACCTTGAACCATCTGGTGGTGACCGATCGCATCTGGCTGTCCCGGCTGGAGGCCAGCGGCGCGCCGCAACCGGCCCTCGACACAATGCTGGAAACCGACCTTGCCGCCCTGCGGGCTCTGCGCTGGGCAGAGGACGCGCGCCTTCTGGCCTTCACCCGCCACCTCGATGTCGCGCGGCTGGCGGCCCCGGTGGTCTATGCCAACAGTTCCGGCCGCGGCTTCTCACAAAGCTGCGCCAGCGCCCTCGACCATCTGTTCAACCACGAGACCCATCATCGCGGCCAGGTCCACACTTTGCTCACCCAGCTGGGCGGACGGGCGGCAGCCCCCTCCCTCGATCTCGTCGCCTTCCAGCGCGAGCAGGGCCTCGCCTGAAACGATCGCGGGCCGGCCTCAATCCAGGCCGGCGATGGCGCGGGCGAAGTCGCGGGCGGTGAAGGGCTGGAGATCCTCCGCCGCCTCGCCGACGCCGATCAAATGTACCGGCAGTTGATGCTTGGCGGCGATGGCCACCAGAATGCCGCCGCGGGCGGTGCCGTCGAGCTTGGTCATGACCAGGCCGGTGACGCCGGCGATGCGGCGGAACGCCTCCACCTGAGAGAGCGCGTTCTGGCCCACGGTGGCATCCAGCACCAGCAGCACCGCATGGGGGGCCGAGGGCTCCAGCTTCTTCACCACGCGAACGATCTTCTCCAGCTCGGCCATCAGCTCGGTGCGGTTCTGCAGCCGGCCGGCGGTGTCGATGAGCAGGATGTCCGCGCCTTCCGCCCGCGCCTCGGTGAGCGCCTCGTGGGCGACGCCGGCGGCATCCGCGCCGGGCTCGCGGGCGATGACCTTGGTGCCGGTGCGGGCGCCCCAGACCTTGAGCTGGTCGATGGCGGCGGCGCGGAACGTGTCGCCCGCCGCCAGCATCACCTTCTTGCCCTCGTGCCGCCATTGGGCGGCGAGCTTGCCGATGGTGGTGGTCTTGCCGGAGCCGTTCACCCCCACCATCAGCACCACGAACGGGCGGTGTTTGTGGTCGATCACCAGGGGCTTGGCCACCGGCGTCAGGATCGCCTCCACCTCGTCGGCGATCAGGCCCTTGACCTCCTCAGGCGAGATCATCTTGTCATGGCGGCCCTTGCCCACCGCCTCGACGATCCGCGTGGCCGTCTCCACCCCGAGATCGGCGCGGATCAGCACATCTTCCAGCTCTTCCAGGGTGTCGTCATCCAGCTTGCGCTTGGAAACGAGGTCGGTGATGCCCTGGCCGAGATTGGAAGCGGTGCGCGCCAACCCCGACGCCAGCCGCGCCCAGAAGCCCTTCTTCGCCGGAGTGGCCGGAACCAGCGCGCCGGCCTCGTCCCCGGCACCGCCCTCCGCCACCAGCTCGGGTTCTTCCGCAGCTGCGACGGGAGCGGGCGCCTGGGGCTCGGCCGTGTCGGAAACGGGGACCTCCGGCTCAGTGGGCGCCGTCGCCTCCGGCACCACTGGTGCCAGCGCCTCCAGAGCGCTGGCCACCGGCTCGGCCTCGGGCGGAACAGGTTCCGGGAGCACGGCCGACACCGCCATTTCCACGGGGCCTTCGAGGGGGGCTTCGATGGGAGCCTCGCCTTCAGATACCACCGCAACGGAGGTGATCGCCTCCGCAACCACCTCGACCGGGGCCTGAGCGGGGACTTCCGCAACGGGAAGAGGCTCCGGCGCCGCGGCGACCGGCTCCGCCGGAAGAGCAGGAGCGTCTGCGCTAGGAGCATCTTCACTCGAAGCGTCCTCACGCACCACCTCTTGGCTCACCGCCTCTTGGCTCACCGCCTCTTGGCTCACCGCCTCTTGGCTCGCCGTCTCCTGGTGCGCGGCCGCCTCAGGCGGCCTGTCCGGAGACACGGCGTCCAAAGACGCTCCGTCCTGAGTTTCGGTGTGCGCCTCCGATGCCGGCTCGGTTGGCGCCGGCTCCGCGGCCGGGGCGGCCTCGGTTTCGGAACCGCCGGTCAGCCAGCCCCAGAAGCCCCGCTTCTTCTTGGCAGGGATCTCCTTGGCAGGGGCGTCGTTTGTAGCAGCATCCTTGGCGGCATCATCCCGGGGATCGTCTTGGCTCATGGCTTTCCTTGAAAGGTCAGGCCGCGATCAGGCGGGTGCCGTCGTGGCCGGCGATGCGCAGCTCCGCCACCGTGCCGCGCGTGAGCGGCCGGGCGAGGCGCACCGGGGTGAAATATTGGGTGTGTCCGCGCCCGCCGGCTTCCACCAGAACGGCGCGCCGCCGGCCCACCTCGCCGGCGAGATGACGATGCAGCAGCCGGGCGCCGAGGGCGCGCAGCCGCGCCGCCCGCGCGCTCACCACCGCGCCATCGAGCTGCGGCATGCGGGCGGCGGCGGTGCCGGGGCGGGCGGAAAAGGGAAAGACATGGAGAAAGGCGAGCCCCGCCTCATCCAGGAACGCGGCGGTATTCCGCGCCTGCGCCTCGGTCTCGGTGGGAAAGCCGGCGATCACGTCCGCCCCCAGCACCACATCCGGCCGCAGCCGGCGCACGGTGGCGATGAAGGCCAGGGCCTCGGCCCGGCTGTGCCGGCGCTTCATGCGCTTCAGCACGAGATCATCGCCCGCCTGCAGGGAGAGGTGCAGATGGGGCATCAGCCGCTCTTCATCCGCCAGCGCCGCCAGAAGCTCGGCATCCGCCTCTACCGCGTCGATGGAGGACAGGCGCAGCCGCTCCAGCTCCGGCACCTGCCGCAGCACCGTGCGCACCAGCCGGCCGAGGGTGGGCGCGCCCGGCAGGTCGCCGCCATAAGAGGTGAGATCCACCCCGGTCAGCACCACCTCGCGATGGCCCGCCTCCGCCTGCCGGCGCACCTCGTCCACCACCGCGCCCATGGCGACCGAGCGCGAGGGTCCGCGCCCGAAGGGAATGATGCAGAAGGTGCAGCGATGATCGCAGCCGTTCTGCACCTCCACGAAGGCGCGGGTGCGCCCCTCGAATGCCGCGGTCAGATGGGGCGTCTCGTGCGCCACCGTGAGGCGGTCCTGAACGCGGGGCGGCGCTTCATCGGCGAGGCCGAAGTCGAGGCGCGCCCGCGCGCCGGCCCAGGCGGCGGCCCCGGTTTTGTCGCGGTTGGGCATCAGAAGGTCCACCTCGGCCATGCCGGAGAAGGTCTCTGGCTCGGTCTCGGCGGCGCATCCGGTCACCACCACCCGCAGGTCGGGATCCGCCCTCTTGGCGCGACGGATGGCCTGGCGCGCCTGGCGCACCGCCTCGGCGGTGACGGCGCAGGTGTTCACCACCAAGGTGCGCTCCAGCCCGGCCGCGGTCGCGAGCGTGCGCAGGCGATCACTCTCCAGGGCATTGAGGCGGCAGCCGAAGGTGGCGACCGCCAAAGGCGCGCCCGCCATCAGGCCGCCTCGCCCAGCATGGCGGGGGTGATCTCGCCCCGGAATTCATGGGCCACCGGCCCGGTCATCAGCACGTGGTCGTCGCGGGTGCGCCAGTCGAGGGCGAGCTCGCCCCCCGGCAGGGTCACGCTGACGGTGCGGCCGGCACGTCCCGTGCGGGCGGCGGCCACCGCGGTGGCGCAGCCGGCGCTGCCGCAGGCGCGGGTGCGGCCGGCGCCGCGCTCCCACACATGGAGCAGGAAGGCGTTTGCCCCCTTGGGGCTGGCAAACGAGATATTGGCCCGCTCGGGAAACAAGGGATGGTGCTCCAGCGCCCGGCCGAGCCCCTCCACATCCATGGCGTCCGCATCGGCCACGAAGAAGATGACGTGGGGATTGCCCATGGAGACGAGGCTGGCCGGCCCCAACGCCTCATAGCCTGGGATTAGCACCGCGCGGGTGTCGCCCACATCATGGGCCAGGGGAATGTCGCGCCAGTCAAACCGGGGCGCGCCCATGTCCACCGTCACCCGGCCATCGGGCAGCATCTGGCAATCCAGCAGCCCCGCCGGGCTTTCAAACAGGAGATGCGAAAGGCCGGTCTGCTCCGCCTCCAGCGCGGCGATGCAGCGGGTGCCGTTGCCGCAGGCGGCGGATTCCGAGCCATCGTTGTTGAGGATGCGCACGAACGCCCGGGTGCCCTCCCGCCGGGGCGGATAGAGCACCATGGCCTGGTCGAACGGCAGAACCCCCGGCCGCGCCAGCGCCCGCGCCGCGTCGGGGCTCACCTCCACCGGATCGGCACGCAGGTCGAGCACCAGGATCTCGTTGCCGAGACCATTCATCTTCACGAAGGGGCGATGGGCGAGCGGTTGCATGGGCGCCAAGGAACGGGGAACGAAGGAGACCGCTCCTATATGGCCTCGAATGAACGCCGGCGCCACCCCGGCGCGCAGGGCACCGGGTGACGGCCGCAACTCGGCCGCAGTCCCGCCTCCAAGATGCCGAAGGTCATGATAGAGATGGCGCGTTGCCGGGCCGTTGCGCCGGCACGGAGGACGGACGATGTCGGCACGCGCGGCGCAGGGCGCCCCTGGCAAGATGGTAGCGTTTTCCCACGATGAGCCGCCGGCCGGCCGCCGGACCGCGCGCGGAGCGGCCCCGCTGCTGGCGCTGGGCCTGCTCTTGACGCCGCTCGCCCCCGCTCTGGCGCAGCCGGCCCCTGCGGCCACCCAGCAGAATGCGGTCCAGAAGGACGACAGCCTGACGCCGCCGCCGGTTGTAGACCCCAAGCCCGTGGAGACCCAACCCGTCGCCCCAGCCGCCGCGCGCTTTGTGCCGGAGGAACTGACCCTGACGCCGATGCCGGTCATCACCCTTGCCGGCACCGCCACCTGGGACGAGGGCTACGACAAGCTGGTCGCGGCCCTGAAGACCCTGGACAAGGAGCTGACCCGGCTCGGCCTCACCCGCGCCGGCGACGCCTTCGTGGTCTATACCTCCAGCGACGATCTCGGCTTCGAGTATGAAGCGCAGCTGCCCTTCTCCGGCACCACCACCCAGAAGGCCAGCGGCACCATGAAGCTCGGCGGCTCCTATGCGGGCAAGGTGCTGAAGTTCGGCCATTCCGGCTCCTTCGCCGACATGGACAACACCTACGAGCAGATCGCTAACTACCTCGACGAGAAGAACATCAACGCCGACGGCCTCTATATCGAGCAGTACCGCACCGATCTGACCACCACCGCGCCCGATGCGCTGAAGATCGACATTCTGGTGCCCGACCCCAGATAAGGCAGGGACCCGCCCGCGGCCGTGGAACACCGTCCACGGCCGGCTTTCCTCCGCGCCGCGAATCTCCTTTGATGGGCGCAGGATCGAATCGAACGCCTGCGGAGGCTTCCATGCCGCGCCTGTTCACCGCCATCGAGATCCCACCGGATGTGGGTCTCGGCCTGTCGTTCCTGCGGGGCGGCATCGCGGGGGCCCGCTGGATCGATCCCGAAAACTACCACGTGACGCTGCGCTTCATGGGCGACGTGGACGACGCCATGGGCCGCGACATCATGGAGATGCTCGGCGCCGTGCGCCGGCCGTCGTTCGATCTCACCCTCGATGGTCTCGACCAGTTCGGCGGCCGCAAGCCCCGGGCGGTGTTCGCGGCGGTGAGGACCAATGCGGCCCTGATGGAGCTGCAGGCCGAGCAGGAACGGCTGATGCAGCGCCTGGGCCTCTCCGCCGAGGGCCGCAACTACAAGCCCCATGTCACCCTGGCGCGGCTGCGCGACGCTTCCACCCGTCAGGTTGCCGATTACCTCGCGACCCGCGGCCCCTATCGCAGCCCCAGTTTCAAGGTGCCCCGCTTCGTGCTGTTCTCGTCGCGGGATTCCGTCGGTGGCGGGCCGTATCTGGTGGAAGCGGCCTATCCGCTCGGCTGATGTCAGCCGCCCGGCGGTATTTTAGAATCCCTATTAATTGAGCCGCGTCGAGCGGCTTTTTCTTGCAGCGCGGGATGGAATTCATTTTCCTGACACGTCAGGCGTGTCTGCTGACTGCAGGCGGCCCCCGAACGCAACAGATTTCGGTGCGCGAGATCTTGTGTGCCCGGGCCTCTCGACCATGTGAAGAGCCATGACCACGTCCAATCCCGCATCCTTTTCCGCCCTGGAGTGGCTGGGCCGGGACACCGGCGATGAAACGACGGCCCAGCGCAACGCCGCGCGGGACGAAGTTCGTGTGCGCCGGGGCTTCTGGTCGAAGCTGAAGCGCTCGGCCACCTATGTGCCGTTCGCCGAAGAGGCCACGGCCGCCTATTTCGCCGCCTTCGACCGTGCGACACCGCTGAAGGTGCGCGCCACGCTGCTGGCGGCGCTGGCCTATTTCGTGCTGCCGGTGGATGCGGTGCCGGACGTGTTCCCGGTGATCGGCTTCACCGACGACGCGGCGGTGCTGATGACCGCCCTGCGCCTGATCTCCGGACACATCACCCCGCAGCACCACAGCGCCGCCCACGACGCGCTGGAAGACCTGCGCCGCGGCTGAGGACCGCCGCCGGAGGCCCCGCCGACCGGCGGGTCAGCGCGCCCGCCCAACCGCGTCCTCACCCGGTGGTGAGGACCACCTTGCCCTTCACCCTGCGGCCCGCGATGAGGCCAATGGCCTTGGCGCAGTCGTCGAGGGAGAAGGTGGCATCCACATGGGCGGAGATGGCGCCCGCATGGGCGTAACCCACCAGCGTCTCCACCGCCGCCTTGAGCCAGAGCGGATCGCTCTTGGCCTGCGCGCCGAAGGCCACCCCCCGCGCATCGCAGTTTTTCAGCAGCAGCAGGTTGAGGGGGATCTTGGGAATCTCGCCGGCGGCGAAGCCCACCACCATGAAGCGGCCGTACCAGCCGAGCGCCCGCAGCGCCTGCTCCGCCAGTTCGCCCCCCACCGGATCGAACACCATGTCCAGCCCGCCCGGCCCGGCGAACGCCTTGAGACCGGCCTTGAGATCGGAGGCGGTATAGTCGAGCCCCGCCTCGGCCCCATGGGCACGGGCGAACGCCACCTTCTCCGGCGACGAGGCGCAGCCGATCACCCGGGCACCGAGGGCGCGCCCCACTTCCACGGCCGCCAGGCCGACGCCACCAGCCGCCCCCAGAACCGCCAGGGTCTCCCCCGCCTTCAGATTGCCGCGATCGCGCAGAGCATAGAGGGCGGTGCCATAGGTGACGATCAGGCCCGCGGCCTTGACCAGATCCAGGTCGTCGGGCACCCGGGCGAGATGGGAGGCCGGCACCGCCACCTTCTCCCGCGCCGCGCCGTAGCTCATGTAGCCGCACACCCGCTCGCCCACAGCGACACCGGTGACCCCTTCGCCCAGCGCCGCCACGGTGCCGGCGAACTCGCCGCCGGGGGAAAACGGCAGCGAGGGTTTGACCTGATAGAGATCACGGATGATCAGCGTATCGAAGAAATTGAGGCCGATGGCCGCCACGTCCACCACCACCTCGCCGGGGCCCGGCGTGGGATCGGGCAGGCCGACGATTTCCAGGGCTTCCGGCGGCCCATGGCGCACGCACAACACCGCTTTCATGGATCACACCTCCCGTTTCCGCCATTTCCCCACGGCCGGTTACCATTCCTTAACCGTCGCGGCAGTTTGAATGCACCATCGGCCGGTCGCCGCAGCGCCCGGGCCGTAGCGGCAAAGCTTTGTACAAGCCAGAACTTTCGGCCTCGCGCCACCTGTTTGTCGCACCCGTGCAGAGCCTGCAGATCGCCGATGTTTGAGGGGTTCACGCATTGAGGTGAGCGGAGCCGTTGGTTTAAGAAAACGCAAGGCGCGCCCGCCATCTTTTTTCGACTGCCTCGATCGCACCCTGCGGCACATAGGCTCAACCCCTCAGTTTCGCGGCTCGAAGGTCTATGACTGGAGATCCGCAACGAAAAGGAGAAGCCATGGCACCTCGTCGTGTCCGTCCGACGCTCCTGGGCGTTTTCCTCGCCACCCTGGCCGCCGCGCCCGCGCTGGCTCAGGGTCAATCCAAGCCGGTTGCCCAGTTCGGGGACTGGAGCGTCTATGCCTCCACCGGCAACCCGAAGGTGTGCTACGCCATCTCCCAGCCCAAGAGCCGCCTGCCCGCGGGCCTCAACCGCGACCCTGCCTATTTCTTCATTTCCACCCGCCCCGGTGAGAATGTGAAGAACGAGGTGTCCATCACCGCCGGCTTCCCCCTGCAGGACGGCAAGGATGCCACGCTCACCGTGGGCAGCCTCAGCCTGCAGCTCTACACCAAGGGCGAAGGGGCCTGGGTCCGCAATGTGGCGGACGAGGCCAAGCTGGTGGACGCCATGCGCAAAGGTCGAGACCTGTCGGTGGCCCTCACCTCCGGCCGCGGCAACCTCACCACCGACAAATATTCCCTCTCCGGCATCTCCCAGGCCCTCGACCGGGTCGCCCAGGAATGCCGCTGACGGACGAGGACTGCCGCGGAACACCGCGCCCCCGCCGCTGGATGACCGCCAGCGGCGGGGTGCCGCCCGCGATGATGTTCAGGCGCCCGCCCTGCCGGCGCCCCAATCCGCTGCTTCAAGGCCCCGCATCCCCATCACCGCGCCGAACGCCTGTGGAAAGCCGGCGCGGGAAGGCTTATGTGTGACGCCATGACCAGCGCCCTCGACCCCGCCCCCGTTTCCGACCTCGCCGCCGGCCGACCCGCCGATGCGCCGGCGCACACCCTGCCGTCTCTGGTGGGGCTCGACCGGGCCCGGCTCGGTGCCGCCCTAGCCACCATCGGCGTGGAGGGGCGCGAGCAGCGCATGCGCGTGAACCAGCTCTGGCACTGGATCTATCTGCGCGGCGCCACCGATTTTGCGGAGATGACCAACGTCTCCAAGCACCTGCGCGCGAAGCTCGCGGACCATTTCACGCTGGCGCGTCCGGAGATCGTGATGGAGCAGGTGTCGCAGGACGGCACCCGCAAGTGGCTGCTGCGCTTTCCCGCCGACAATCCCGGCGAAAAGCCCCACGATATCGAAACCGTCTACATCCCCGAGAGCGACCGCGGCACCCTGTGCGTGTCCAGCCAGGTGGGCTGCACCCTCAATTGCGCCTTCTGCCACACCGGCACCCAGCGCCTGGTGCGCAACCTCACCGCCGCCGAGATCGTCGGCCAGGTGATGGTGGCCCGCGACCGCCTGGGGGACTATCCCGGCCGCGAGCGGGCGGTGGGTCCGGGCCTGCCCACCGAGGGCGACCGGCTGGTCACCAACATCGTCTTCATGGGCATGGGCGAGCCGCTCTATGCCTATGACAGCGTCAAGGAAGCCATCGAGATCCTGTCTGATGGCGATGGCCTCGGCCTTGGCAAGCGCCGCATCACCGTCTCCACCTCCGGCGTGGTGCCGGAGATCGAGCGCCTGGGCGCCGAGGTGGGGCCGATGCTGGCCATCTCCCTGCACGCGGTCAAAGACGACCTGCGTGACGTGCTGGTGCCCATCAACAAGAAGTACCCCATTAAGGAGCTGATGGAGGCCTGCCGCACCTATCCGGCCGCTTCCAACGCCAAGCGCATCACCTTTGAATATGTGATGCTGAAGGGGGTCAACGACAGCCCCGCCGATGCCCGGGCGCTGGTGAAGCTCTTAGAAGGGGTGCCGGCCAAGATCAATCTGATCCCGTTCAACCCCTGGCCGGGCACCCAATATGAGTGCTCCGACTGGGAGACCATCGAGCGCTTCTCGGACATCGTGTTCAAGGCCGGCTATGCGAGCCCGGTGCGCACCCCGCGCGGGCGCGACATCCTGGCGGCCTGCGGGCAATTGAAGAGTGAGAGCGAGAAGCTCTCCGCCCGCGAGCGCCTCGCCTATCGCGCCATGGCCGCCGCGGCGGAAGCGGCGGAGTAACCGCAGGGAGCATCCCCATGCTCGACCATATGGGCCTTCACGTCAGCGATTTCGCGCGCGCCCGCGCCTTCTATGCGGCGGCCCTCGCGCCGCTCGGCTACGGCGTCGTCATGGAGGTGAGCGCGGCGGAAACCGGAGGCGCCGCCCATGTGGGCTTCGGCGCCGGCAAGCCGGAATTCTGGCTCGGCAGCGGGCCCACGCCCAGTGGCCCCGTCCATGTGGCCTTCACCGCCCCGGACCGGGCGGCGGTGGATGCCTTCTACGCCGCCGCCCTGGCCGCCGGCGGGCGCGACAATGGCGCGCCGGGCCTGCGGCCCCATTACCATCCCAATTATTACGCAGCCTTCGTGCTGGATGCCGACGGCACCAATGTGGAAGCCGTCTGCCACCAGCCGGCCTGAGGGTATCGACCGCCGGCCATGGACAATCTCTTCCGCCTGCTGCTGCGCCTGATCCTGGTGCCCCTCGGCTATCTGGCCGCGGTGGTGGCGGGTTCGGCGGTGATCCTGGTGGGCGAGTGGCGCATCGGCACCCTGTTCCAGGCCGGCACGCCCGATGAGGCGGCGCTGGGCGCCTTCGTGGCCATCGTGGTGGCCGGCTTCGTGCTGGTGCTGCTGGTGTCCATGATGTGGCTGGTGGCGGCGGTGGGCATCCTGTTCTCCGAGCTGTTCGCGGTGCGCTCCTGGATGTTCCATGCCGCCAATGGCGTGGTCTCCGCCTGGATCGGCACCCAGTTGTTCGCCTCCGACGCGGAAGTGAACGCCGCCGCCCACGACCCCTTCTATGTGATCGCCGCCGGCCTCGCGGGGGGCCTCGTCTATTGGCTGGTGGCGGGCTCCTCCGCCGGCTTCTTCAAGCCGGTGCTGCGCTCCGCCGCCGAACGCGCCGCCCGCCGGCTGCCCCCACCCGAGCCACCCGCCGGACTGCCGCCCGCCGCCTGAAGGGGCCGCGCCGCCCAACATTCCTTTGATTCTCAGCCGCGTTCCCGCTAAGCCTCGCGGCGAGCCGGCTGACCATGACACACTCTTCCTCATCCCCTGCTTCCGCATCCCCCTCCCTCGCCGATCTGCGATCCGAGATCGATCGCATCGACGAAGCCATGCACCGCCTCCTGATGGAGCGCAGTGAGATCATCGATCGCCTGGTGCAGGTGAAACGCACCCAGGGCGCCGAGGGCGGCTCGGCCTTTCGCCCGGCGCGCGAGGCCGAGATGATGCGCCGGCTGGTGGAACGCCACCATGGCCTGCTCCCCCTCGATACGGTGGAGAGCATCTGGCGCGTCATCATCGCCACCTTCACCTATGTCCAGGCGCCTTATGCGGTGCATGCCGATCTCGCCGTGGGTGAGCCGGCCATGCGCGACAGCGCCCGCTTCCACTTCGGCTTCACCGTGCCATTCGTGCCGCACATGGGCGCGGCGGGCGTGATCGAGGCGGTGGCCGCCTCCAAGGGCGATCTCGGCCTGCTGCCCGCCGCCATCGGCACCCTGCCCTGGTGGACCCAGCTGGAAGGGGACGGCGCGCCCAAGATCATCGCCCGCCTGCCGTTCGTGGAGCGGGCCGACCACCCTGCCGGCCTGCCGGTGTTCGTGGTCTCCCACCCCATCGCCGATGCGGCGGTGCGCGAGGTGCGGGTCTATTCCCTGCGCGTCTCCGGCTGGAGCGCCCGTGCCGGCCATGCCCTGCCGGCCTTCGCCGAGACGCTGCTGGCGCCCGACGAAGCCCTGGACGGCGCCGCTTTGCTGGTCTCGCTCCCCTCCGGCCACCAGGTGGACGAGGTGCTGGAGGCCCTGAAGGGCGCCGGCGCCGGCATCCGCGCGGTGTGCGAGGTGGGCAGCCACGCCGCCATCCATAAAGTGAATGTGTGATATGCCTCTGCCCCCGGCGGCCATCGCGTGGCCGCGGGGACCTGTGTTTGTGGAGTGACCTTCCATGTCCGCCGTGCCGAAAGACGTTGTCTCCCCCTCGCGCCCGCAGCCGCGTCCCGGCGTTCTCGCCATCGACGCCTACGTGCCGGGCAAGAGCCACGCGCCGGGGGTGGACAAGGTCTTCAAGCTCTCCTCCAACGAGACCCCCCTCGGCCCCAGCGCCAAGGCGGTGGCGGCATTCGCCGAGGCCGGCCTCAACCTGCAGGACTATCCCGACGGCGCCTCCCAGGTGCTGCGCGAGGCCATCGCCCGCGCCTATGGGCTTGATGCCGATCGCGTCATCTGCGGCGCCGGCTCCGACGAGCTGCTCAATCTGGTGACCCACACCTTCGTCGGTCCCGGCGACGAGGTGGTGTATTCCCAGCACGGCTTCCTGGTGTACCGCATCGCCACCCTGGCGGCCGGCGGCGTGCCGGTGGTGGCCCCCGAGCGGAACCTCACCACCGATGTGGACGCCCTGCTGGCGGCGGTGACCGAGCGCACCCGGGTGATGTTCCTCGCCAATCCCAACAACCCGACCGGCACCTACATTCCCTTCTCCGAGGTGAAGCGGCTACACGCGGCTTTGCCGCCCCACGTGCTGCTGGTGCTGGACGCCGCCTATGCGGAATATGTCCGCAAGGACGATTACGAGACCGGGCTGGAGCTGGCGCTCACCAGCGAGAACGTGCTGATGACCCGCACCTTCTCCAAGATCCACGGCCTCGCCGCCCTGCGCATCGGCTGGGCGGTGGGCTCGGCCCATGTCATCGACGCCATGAACCGGGTGCGCGGGCCGTTCAACATGAACACCCCGGCGCTGCTCGCCGGCGCCGCCGCCATTCTGGATGCGGAGCATGTGGAGAAGTCGGTGGCGCACAATGCCGCGTGGCTGCCCTGGCTCACCCGCGAGATCGAGGCCCTCGGCCTGAAGGTGACCCCCTCGGTGGCCAACTTCCTGCTGATCCACTTCCCGGACACCCCCGGCCGCACCGCCAAGGAGGCCGACGCCTTCCTCACCAAACGCGGGCTGATCCTGCGCTCGGTGGCGTCCTACGGCCTGCCCCAGGCCCTGCGCATGACGGTGGGCACGGAGGAGGCCAACCGCCTGGTGGTGGACGCCCTCAGGGACTTCCTTGCGGGGAAGCCGGCGTGAGCGCCGTCCTGTTCGATCGGCTGGTGGTCATCGGCGCGGGCCTCATCGGCTCGTCCATCGCCCGCGCCGTGCGTGAGAAGGAGCTCGCCACCACCGTGGTGGTGGCCGACCGTGACGCCGCCGTGTGCGCCCGGGTGCGCGAGCTCGGCTTCGCCCATGAGGTGACCGAGGATCTCGCGGCTGCCGCCACCGGCGCCGATCTCGTCATCGCCTGCGTGCCCGTGGGCGCCTCGCGGGCGGTGGCGGAACAGGTGGGGCCGTGCCTCAAGCCCGGCGCCATCCTGTCCGACGTGGGCTCGGTGAAGGGGGCGGTGGTGGAGGCCATGGCGCCGTTCGTGCCGGCCCACGCCCATCTGGTGCCGGCCCATCCGGTGGCGGGCACGGAGTTTTCCGGCCCGGATGCGGGCTTCGCCAGCCTGTTCGAGAACCGCTGGTGCATCGTCACCCCGCCGGAAGGGGCCGACGAACAGGCGGTGGACCGCCTGAGCGGCCTGTGGCGCGCCATGGGCGCCAATGTGGAGCTGATGAGCGCCCACCACCATGATCTGGTGCTGGCCATCACCTCCCACGTGCCCCACCTCATCGCCTACAACATCGTCGGCACGGCGGCGGAGCTGGAAGAGACCCTGGCCTCCGAGGTCATCAAATTCTCCGCCGGCGGCTTCCGCGACTTCACCCGCATCGCCTCCTCCGACCCCACCATGTGGCGCGACGTGTTCCTCTATAACCGCGATGCGGTGCTGGAGATGCTGGGCCGCTTCACCGAGGACCTGACCGCCCTGCAGCGGGCCATCCGCTATGGGGACGGCGACGCGCTGTTCGACCATTTCACTCGCACCCGCGCCATCCGCCGCTCCATCATCGAGCTGGGCCAGGAAACCGCCGCCCCCGACTTCGGCCGCCGCGCCGCCGGCAAGCCCCGGCACGAGCAGAGCTGAACCGCCCGCGCCAGCACCCGCGCGCGAGCAACTCAGGCGGGTTCCACGCCGGGTGGAGGCGCCAGGGGCTTCTCGAACCAATGGTGAGCGTAGGGCTCGCGATTGAAGGGCGCCACCTCCACGAAGCCGCTCGCCCGGTACAGCGCCTGCGCTTCCGTCAGCGTGCGGTTGGTCTCAAGGCGCAGAAGGGAGACGCCGGCCCCGCGCGCCGCCTCTTCCAATCGCGCGAGGATGCGGCGGGCCACGCCGAGGCCGCGGGCCGTGGGCGCGACCCACATGCGCTTGATCTCTCCAACTCCAGCATCGTGGAACCTGATCGCGCCGCAGCCCACCGGCCGCGCCGCCATGCGGGCCAGCACCAGGGCGCCGTGGGGCGGACGCATGTCTTCCAAAGCGATGGGATTGCTGCGCGCGGGATCGAACCCGCCCTCGAAGCGTTCGGCAAGGTCCCGTACATAGGCCTCCAGACACCAGCGGGCATCGGCCCCTGCTGGATCCTCCACCACGATCCTCAGGTTGCCATGAAGACCCGCTAGCCGGCCGGACTGGGCCAGCAAGTGCTCCACCTCGGCCATGGCCGCCACCAGCCTCGCCCGCTGGGGTGGCGCCAGAGGCGCGAGCAGGTCACGGGCCAAGGTGTCGGAGAGGCGATCATAAGTGTCGCGCTCCGCCCGGCCGGCGGAGGTCAGGGCGACACAACGGACCCGCGCGTCATCCGCCCGGCGCCGCACCGCCACCAGCCCCTGCCCTTCCAGGGCACGGAGCAGACGGCTCACATACGCGGAATCGAGTTGAAGACGCGCGCGCAGCTCCCGCACGTCAACGCCATCCGGCGCATCCGGTCGCCCGATCTCGAACAGCAGCCGCGCCTCGCCCAGCGGGCGGCCGCGCTGCAAATAGCTGTTCTCCAGCGCCCCCACCCGCTGCGTCACCAGCCGGTTGAAGCGGCGCACCTGATTGATGTGGCCTGCCTGCATTTTCTGACTTTAGTCAGATAACTTCACCTCACGCAAGGCGGCCTATTCCGCCGCCTCCGCGCGCAGCGCCGGGGGCTCGCGGAAGCGGGCGAGCAGGGCGGCTTCCTCGGCTTTGGCGGCGGCAAGGCTCTTCGCCTTCACCGGGCCGAAGCCGCGGATCTTCTCCGGCACCGAGGCCAGCGCCACCGCCAGCCCATGGCTGTCAGCC
Organism: Xanthobacter sp. NM-25; assembly: GCF_022138605.1. GTDB lineage: Bacteria > Pseudomonadota > Alphaproteobacteria > Rhizobiales > Xanthobacteraceae > Xanthobacter. The sequence goes on along the minus strand of NZ_JACBFS010000005.1, from coordinate 400,895 downwards.
TCCAGGCGCCGGGCGATCTCCGCCAGCAGCGTCTCGTATTGGGCGATCAGCCCCCGCTCGGTGCGCCGCTCCTCGGTGTGGCCGAACGGGTCGAAAGCGGTGCCGCGCAGGCCCTTGAACCGCGCCAGCACCCCCAGCACGCGCATCATCCAGGGGCCGAAGGTGATTTTCTTCGGGACGCCGGTGGCGGGGTCGAAGCGCGCCAGCAGCGGCGGAGCCAGGTGGAATTCCAGCTTGCGGGCGCCATCGAAGGCGGCATCGAGCTGCGCCGCGAAGGCGCCATCCACATAGAGCCGGGCCACCTCATACTCATCTTTATAAGCCATCAGCTTGAACAGGTTGCGCGCCACCGCCTCGGTCAGCTCCGTGTGGCCCGGCAGCTTGGCCGTCTCGGCGGCGCGGACCGTCTCCACGGCGGCGGCATAGCGGCGGGCATAGGCCGCGCTCTGATAGGCGGTCAGCTCCGCCACCCGGCGGGCGATCACCTCATCGAGGCTCTCCGACAGGCGGCGCGCATCGCTCACCGCCCCCTTGGGCTGGGCCAGAGCCTCCACGGCGGCGGGATCGGCGGCGGCGCGCCGGCCCCAGCGGAAGGCGGCGGTGTTCATGGCCACCGCCTCGCCATTCAGCTCGATGGCCTTCTCCAGCGCCGCGGCGGACACCGGCAGCGCACCGAACTGATAGGCATAGCCCACCATGAAGATGTTCTGGGCCAGCGCATTGCCGAACAGGGCGGTGGCGAGCCGGCTCGCCTCGATGAAGTGGGTATTGGCCGCCCCCGCCGCCTCGGTGATGGTGCGCTTGATGCGCGCCGTGGGCAGAGAAAAATCGGCGTTGCGGGTGAAGTCGCCGGGCAGCACCTCGTGGGTGTTCACCACCACCAGGGTCTCGCCGGGCTTCACCGCCGCCAGCACCTTCTTGGTGCCCGCCACCACCAGATCGCCCCCCAGCACCACGTCGGCGCCGCGCGCCGGCACGCGGATGGCTGTGATGTCGGCGGGGTCATGGGCGAGGCGGATGTGGCTGTAGACCGCGCCGCCCTTCTGGGCGAGGCCGGCCATGTCGATCATGCCGCAGGCCTTGCCTTCCAGATGCGCCGCCATCCCCAGAATGGCGCCGATGGTGACGACGCCGGTGCCGCCCACACCGGTGGCGATGATGGAATAGGTGCCGTGGATCTGCGGCAACACCGGCTCCGGCAGATCCGCCGCCTCGGCGCTGCGATCCGCCGACGCGCCGGCCACCTTCTTCGGCTTCGCCCCGTGCACGGTGACGAACGAGGGGCAGAAGCCGTTCACGCAGGAGAAATCCTTGTTGCAGGAGGACTGGTCGATCTCCCTTTTGCGGCCCCACTCGGTCTCCAGCGGCTGCACCGAGACGCAATTGGATTTCACGCCGCAATCGCCGCAGCCCTCGCACACCCGCTCGTTGATGAGCACGCGCATATCCGGATCGGGGAAGGTGCCCCGCTTGCGGCGCCGCCGCTTTTCCGAGGCGCAGGTCTGGTCATAAATCAGCACGGTGACGCCGGGGATGGCGGCCAATTCCTTCTGCACCGCATCCAATTCATCGCGATGATGAATGGTGAGCCCGCCCGGCCAGACCGTGTTGGGCGGGTATTTGCCCGGCTCGTCGGTCACCACCACCACCCGCTCGGCGCCTTCCGCCGCCACCTGGCGGGCGATAACGGGCACGGTGAGATCACCGTCGTGGCGCTGGCCGCCGGTCATGGCCACCGCGTCGTTGTAAAGGATCTTGTAGGTGACGTTCACCTTGGCGGCGATGGCGGCGCGCAACGCCAGGTAGCCGGAATGGTTATAGGTGCCGTCTCCCAGGTTCTGGAACACATGGGGCCGCCGGGAGAACGGCGCCTCGCCGATCCAGTTGGCGCCCTCGCCGCCCATCTGGGTGAAGCCGGTGGTCTCCCGGTCCATCCACTGCACCATGTAGTGGCAGCCGATGCCGGCATAAGCGCGCATGCCCTCGGGCACCCTGGTGGAGGTGTTGTGCGGGCAGCCGGAGCAGAAATAGGGAATGCGGGTGGCCACATCCGCGGTCGCCGCCAGCGCCTTCTGCGCCTCTTCCAGCTGCGCCACCCGCGCCGCGATGTCCGGCAGGTCGCCATAGGCGAGCAGCCGCTTGCCCAGAGCGATGGCGATGTCGTTGGGATCGAGCGCCCCCTTTACCGGGAACAGCCAGCGGCCCTCTTCATCCTTCTTGCCGATGCATCTGGGCTGGTTGGCGGTGCCGTACAGCTCCTCGCGCACCTGCACTTCGATGAGCGAGCGCTTCTCCTCCACCACCATGATGAGGTCGAGGCCCCGGGCAAACTGCATCAGCCCCTCGGTATCCAGCGGCCAGGGGCAGCCCACCTTCCAGATGCGGATGCCGAGCGCATTGGCCCGCACCTCGTCGATGCCCAGCTCATCCAGCGCCAGGCGCACGTCCAGATAGCTCTTGCCGACGGTGGCGATACCGATGCGGGCCTGGGGGCCGCCGGAGGTGATCATGCGATTGAGGCTGTTGGCCCGCAGGAAGGCCACCACCGCGTCGCGCTTGAACTCCTGCAGCCGCTCTTCCTGGGCGATGGGGGTATCGCCCAGGCGGATGTTGAGGCCACCCGGCGGCATCACGACATCCGCAGGGGTGAGGATATTCACCCGATCGAGCCGGCCATCGACGATGGCGGTGGATTCAATGGTGTCCTTCACCGCCTTGAGCCCCACCCAGGCGCCGGAGAATCGCGAGAGGGCCCAGCCGTAAAGGCCGTAATCGATGATCTCCTGCACCCCGGCGGGGTTGAGCACCGGGATCATCACATCGACGAAATGAAACTCGCTCTGGTGGGCGGTGGTGGAGCTCTCGCAGGTGTGGTCGTCGCCCATCAGCGCCAGCACGCCGCCATGCCGGGAGGTGCCTGCATTGTTGGCGTGGCGGAACACGTCGCCGGAGCGGTCCACCCCCGGCCCCTTGCCGTACCACAGGCCGAACACCCCATCGAACCGGCCCTCGCCGCGGAGCTCGGCCTGCTGGGAGCCCCACAGAGCGGTGGCGGCGAGGTCCTCGTTGAGGCCGGACTGGAACTTGATGTCGTTGGCCGTGAGCACCTTCTCGGCGCGCAGGAACTGCTGATCGAGCCCGCCCAAGGGCGAGCCGCGATAGCCGGTGACATAGCCTGCGGTGTTGAGGCCGGCGCGGCGGTCGCGCGCCTTCTGCATGAGGGCGAGGCGCACCAGCGCCTGGGTGCCGGAGACGAACACGCGCTCCTGCGAGAGGTCGTATTTGTCGTCCAGACGGACCGCGTTCAAAGCCATGGGGCGCCTCCGGCCGACTCATTCTTGAGGCCGCTTGGCAGCGCCGGAAGGTACGGGTCTGCCGAAAGGGGCGGCCCTGAGCCGTTCAACCTTAGGCTGACACGGAGTGTCGCACCCGGCAATTTCGTTGTTCCAACTCCAAACGCAACGAAATTGCCTCAAAGCGCGGCATGACGCATTTTGGTGCAATGCAGGATGGTTTTGGGCGGCAATGCAGCGTGGATGCGGGGATGACTCCCGCATCGCAACAGGTACGGATCAGCCGGGCAGCAGCCGTTCGCTTTCCAGATAGCCGGTCAGCAGCGCCAGCCCGAACAGCATCACCAGCACCGCCGCGCCAAGCTCCACCGTGCCGCGCACCAGCTCCGGCCAGCGCCCATCCACACCGGCGAGCCGCACCGCCAGGCGCTTGCCATAGACCGCCAACGCGGCGATGCCGGTGACGGTGAGCGCGGTGCCGAGCCCCATGGCGAAGGCGGACATGACGCCGCTCATGAACACGCCCTGGGACAAAGCAAAGGTGAGCACCAGGATGGCGCCCGAGCACGGCCGCGCGCCGGCGGAGACCACCGCCACCGCCATGCGGCGCAGCCCGCCCTGCCCCGCAAGCAGGGCGGGATCAGGCGCATGAGCATCGCCGCAATCGCAATCGGCGGCATGGATGGCGTCGCCCCGCACCAGAGCCAGCAGCCGCCGTCCCTTGGTGAAGGCGAGATAAGCGCCGAACAGCGCGATGCCGCCATAAGCGGCGATCTCCACCACGTTCATGGCCCGGGCCATGGACACGGCGGTGGCACCGAGCAGCACCGCCAGGATGCCGACGAAGGCGATGGCCGCCACCGCCTGCACGAGGCCCGCCGCCAAGGCGAGGGCCGCGCCGCGGCGCAGGGTGCCGCCATCGGCCAGCAGATAAGAAGAGATCACCGCCTTGCCGTGGCCGGGCCCCGCGGCATGGAACACCCCATAGGCGAACGACAGGCCGGCCAGCAGCCAGGCCCCATGGCCATCGGCCTTGGCCGCGCGCACCGCCTTGATGAGGGCCTGATAGAATTCCGCCTGGCGGGCGATGATATAGCCGCCGATGCCCGAGGGGGGCGGGGCGGAGCCGAGCCCGAACGGCGTCGGCTTGGCGCCCGAGGCGCCGAAGGCCTGCGCGAAGGCGAATTCGGGGTAGAGCAGCAGCGCCAGCAGCAGCACCGCCCCGGCGCAACCGAGCGCCACCAGCACAGCGGTGAGAAGCCAGCGCAGGGGCGCCCCCGCGCCGCGAACGGGCGCATCGGCGCTCACGGGCATTTCACCGTGATCTTATCGGCATACTGGGCGCCGAAATTGCTCGACGCGGTCAGGCTGGAAAAGAAGCTCTCGCTGAGCTGCATGGTCTGCGAGCGTTCCGGCGACACCACCGCCTTGATGCAGCCGGCGGGGGCATCCACCAGCGTCACCGGATCCTTCTCCCGAAAGCCGAAGGACACGAAATAGGTGGGGTCGTAGATGTCGATGGACAGCGTGCCCTTGGCCGGCAGCGGCTTCACCAGTGGCAGGGTGAAATGCAGCGTCAGCACGTCGTTGTCATAGGTCAGGTAATAGTCGGTCGGATCCTTGAAGGCGAGCTTGGCCGTCGCCGACTTGGCCGTCACGAAGTAATCATACTCCTTGAGGGAAGTGACATTCACTTCGGCCAGCGGCTTCAGCACGTCGTCGCCGTAGGTGCCGTTGTTGGTCTTGTCGAGCCCCTGCAAGGCGAAGGCGCTGAACGCCTCGTCGAAGGTCCAGGCCTGCTTGAGGCCGGTGAACTGGCCCTGGGCGTCGTAGACCACCTCGGTGGACATGGTGACCCACACGTGCGGATGGGCCAGCGCCGACCTCGGCGCGGCGACCCAGAACGCCAGCGCGGCCGCCAGCAGCGCGAATCGGACCATGAGTGCTCCCGTTCCATCCTCACCGCAGCTGTGCCCGACGAAGGCGACGGAATGGTGGCCACCCGTCGCCTCCGGCCCCGGTCACTGCGCCGTCACTGCACGGTCACTTGCGCTCCAGCACCTGCCCCAGCGCGACACGGAACTCGTCCTCGATGTCTGGCCGCGACAGGGCATAGGCCACATTGGCCATCAGGAAGCCGATCTTCGAGCCGCAATCATAGATCGCGCCATCGAAGGTCACCGCATAGAACGGCTCGCTCTCCTTCAGCTTCAGCATGGAATCGGTGAGCTGGATCTCGCCGCCGGCGCCCTGCCCCTGCTTGGCCAGCAGATCGAAAATGGTGGGCTGCAGGATATAGCGGCCGGAAATGGCGAGGTTGCTGGGGGCGGTGCCGGGCTTGGGCTTCTCCACCATCTGGGTGATGGCGTGGGCCTTGCCGTGCACGGCACCCGTGCCGACGATGCCGTACTGGAAGGCCTGGTCCTCCGGCACCTCATAGACCGCGAGCACGTTGCCGCCGGTCTCGTCATAGGCTTCCACCATGGAAGCGAGGCAGCCCTTGCCGTCCTTGGCCATGTGCAGCATGTCCGGCAGCAGCAGCGCGAACGGCTCGTCGCCGATGATGTCACGGGCGCACCACACCGCATGGCCGAGGCCCAGCGGCAGCTGCTGACGGGTGAAGGAGGTGGTGCCCGCCTTCGGCGTATCGCGATCGAGCTGCTCCAGCTCCTTCAGCTTGCCGCGCTCCTGCAGGGTGCGCTCCAGCTCGAACTGACGGTCGAAATGATCCTCGATCACCGCCTTGTTGCGGCCGGTGACGAAAACGATGTGCTCGATGCCGGCAGCCCGTGCCTCGTCCACCACGTGCTGAACCACTGGGCGGTCCACCACGGTCAGCATCTCCTTCGGCACCGCCTTGGTGGCCGGGAGAAACCGAGTGCCGAGTCCGGCCACGGGCAAAATCGCCTTGCGAATGGGCTTACGCATCAAGATGTCCGCCTTGATCCTCCGGAAGCGCCGCTCCCGGCCTTGGGTGCCACGCACCTATCATCGGGAATACCGGCCGAAATCTGGCGTGCCATGGTTGATGTTTGCCTAACGGCATCGAAATCGTCATGCGACCATGCGCGCGCCGCCCTCCAGCCGGGCCCACGCCCTGCAAAAGGCACAAATTGCTGGCCCTTGTTAACCTCGGCTCAACCGTCTTGCCTGCCCACTAACGCACGACACATCGCTTTGGCTCCTGCGGCTGCCGTAACGGCAGATGAGATGACGAGGGTTCGCGTAATGGCTTCACCGATCACCAAGAGCGCCCTGGGCGCGGTCCTGGCACTCGCGGCTGTTGCGCTGATCACGCCGGCCCGCGCCCAGGCCCAGACCACCGGCTCCATCTTCGGCGGCTTCACCGCGCCGCAGCCCCAGGCGACCGGCGGTGGCCATCCGTTGATGACCCCCCAGGCCATCGCCCAGGCGCAGGCCAATTTCCCCAATTGCATTGCCTCCATGTGGCCCCTGGCACAGTCCAAGGGCGTGTCGCGGCGGACCTTCGAGCGCTACACCAGCCGGCTCGAGCCCGACATGAAGATCATGGACTATCTCGACAGCCAGCCGGAATTCTCCAAGCCCACCGGGGCCTATGTGGAAATGCTGGTGAGCGACTGGCGGGTGAAGAAGGGCCGGGAGATCCTGGCCCGCTACAAGCCCATCTTCGATCAGGTGGAAAAGGCCTATGGCGTCGACCGCTATGCGGTGGCGGCCATCTGGGGCATCGAATCCACCTATGGCGACCCCAAGGGCATCGGCAGCCGCAACGTGCTGGTGTCCACCGCGACTCTGGCCTGCATCGGCCGGCGGCAGGACTATTTCCGCGACGAGTTCATCGCCACCCTGCAGATCCTCGACAAGGACGACGTGCCGTATGACCACCTGAAGGGGTCGTGGGCGGGCGCGTTCGGCCCCACCCAGTTCATGCCCACCTCGTTCCAGCGCTTCGCCGTGGACTTCGACCGCGACGGCAAGCGCAACGTGGTGGATTCCATCCCCGACATCATCGCCTCCACCGCCAACAACCTAAAGCTGGACGGCTGGGAGTTCGGCAAGGCCTGGGGCTATGAGGTGGTGCTGCCCAAGGGCTTCGACTACCGCTACGTCAATCGCACCTTCAAGCAATCGCTCGGCCAGTGGGCGTCGCTGGGCGTGGCCCGCCCGGGTGGCAAGGGCTTTCCCCGCGCCTCCGACCAGGCCTTCCTGCTGCTGCCGGCGGGCGCCAACGGCCCGGCCTTCCTGATGCTCGGCAATTTCAACGCCATCTTGAAGTACAATCCGGCCGATGCCTACGCCCTCGCCATCGGCCATCTGGCCGACCGGCTGCGCGGCGGCGGACACTTCGCCCAGGCCTGGCCCAATGAGGAGCGCGGCCTGTCCAAGGCGGAGCGGCTGGAGATCCAGGGCCGGCTGAGCCAGATGGGCTACGACATCGGCAATGTGGACGGCATCCTCGGCCAGAAGACCAAGAGTGCCATCCAGGACTTCCAGGTGCGCAAGGGCCTGCTGCCGGACGGGTACCCCGACGTCGCCCTGCTGCAGCAGATGCGGCGCTGACCGACCACTGACGCTTGTCCGACAAGGCCCCCGGCACCCACGTGCCGGGGGCCTTGTCGTTCAGGCCGGCCCCTCACCCAACGCCAGCGCCGGCAGCAGCACACGCACCTGCGCGCCGCCGCCGGGGCGATCGGCGATGATGACCTGGCCGCCATGCCCCGCCACGATCTGGCGCACGATGGTGAGGCCGAGGCCGGCACCGCCGCTGTCCCGGTTGCGGGACGGCTCCAGGCGCTGGAACGGCTCGAACACCAGCTCCCGCGCCGCCGGCGGAATGCCCGGTCCGCGATCCTCCACGCGCAGTTCCACCGTGTCCCGACCGGTGAACAGGCTGATATCCGCGCACCCGCCGTAGGCCAGGGCATTGCCCACCAGATTGGCGACCACCCGCGCCAGGGCGCCGGGTGCGCCACGCACCAGATGCGGCGTGTCGGCACCGGTGAGCCGCACCGGCGCGAGCCGCGGCTCTGCAGCCCCGTCGGCCCCCTGAACCTTGGCCCCCTGAACCTCGGCGCCCCGAACCTTGGCCTGCTGGGTCTGGCGGGCCTCCAGTTCGGCGCGGGCGAGCACGGAGAGATCCACCACCTCGTCCGAGGCGCCCGAAAAGGTGGCCCGGGCATAGGCCAGCGCGTCGTCCACCAGAGCCTGCATGCCGTCGAGATCGGCGTTCGCCTTGGCCACATGGGGATCGGCCGGCAGCAATTCCAGCCGCAGGCGCAGGCGGGTGAGGTAGGTGCGCAGATCGTGGCTGATGGCGCCCAGCACCAGGGTGCGGGTGCGCACCAGATCGGCGATGCGGGCCTGCATGACATTGACGGCACGAATAACCGCCCGCACGTCCGGCGCGCCTCGCTCGGGCACCGGCTGCACCTCCAGGGCGGCGCCGAACCGGTTCACGGCGGCAACGAGCGCGGTCAAGGGGCGCATTTCCCGATGCACCGCAAGCAGCGCCGCCAGAGCCACCAGGAAACCGAGAACGCCCGCCAGCAGCCCCACCGGCAGGCCCAGGAGCCGCACCGTGAGATCACCACCGGCCAGGATCTCCAGATACCCCCCGGACCGCAGCGCGACCACCGCCTGCAGCCGCGCGCCGGACAATTCGCCAAGCCGGCGCACCGGCTGACCGCCATTGCGGTCGGAGCCGATGATCGTCACGGCGATGAGCCACCCGTCATCGGCACCGATCAGCGCGCGCAGCCGGCGCTCCACCGTCTGAAGCAGCAGTGGCGTGTGAATGGCCGGGGGGGTCTTGAGATAGCGCGGCAGAAAGCCGGCGCTGGTGGTGGCCTGCAGCGCCAGGTCCCGCTGGGCCGGATCGATCTGGTCCACCAGCCGCACCACCGCCGCGATCTGGCCCATGAGCGGCAGGAACGTCGCGCTGGCGGCGTCGGCCCGGCGCCGTTCCATCATGTAGGCGGCCAGCATCAGCACCTGGGCGGCCACCAGGGCCACCAGCGTGATCAGCGCGATGCGCGCGCCAATGCCGAAGCGGAGCATGGGCCTACAGCACCCGCACGTCCGCGGCGAACAGATAGCCGCCGTTGCGCACCGTCTTGATCAGCTGGCCCGCCTCGGCGTCCACCTGGCTCAGCTTGCGCCGCAGCCGGCTCACCGAGACGTCGATGGTGCGGTCGAACGGATCGGCATTGCGGCCCCGGGTCCAGTCCAGCAGCTGATCGCGGGAGAGGATGCGTTTCGGCCGCTCCACAAAGCAGGTGAGCAGCTCGAATTCCGCCGAGGTCAGCTCCACCACCCCGCCCTCGGCATGGCTGAGGCTGCGGGCATCGAGATCGGCCAGGAAGCCGGCAAACGCCACCCGGCGGGTGGCGGGCGCCGCCACGGTGCCGTCGGCGCGCCGCAGCACCGCCCGGATGCGCGCCAGCAGCTCGCGCGGGTTGAAGGGCTTGGGCAGGTAATCGTCGGCACCCATCTCCAGCCCGACGATGCGATCCACCTCGTCGCCCTTGGCGGTCAGCATCAGAATGGGCAGCCCGCCGCGCGCCCGCAGCCGGCGGCAGATGGACAGCCCGTCCTCGCCGGGCAGCATGAGGTCGAGCACCACCAGATCGGGCCGAGTGCCGGCCAGCAGACGGTCCATGGCGCCGCCGTCCTCGGCGACCAGCACCGCAAAGCCCTCGCGGGTGAGAAAATCGGCCAGCAGGGATCGGATCTCGCGATCATCCTCCACCAGCAGCAGGGTGCGGGCGTGTGACGCGGTCTGGGACGACGAAGGCAACATGGCGCCAGTGTCGCGGGGCTTGCCGCCGGCTTCAATACGCATGGTGCCGCCGGTTACAAAACGTTACAGCGCGCCGCCGCCCTGCAATCCGTCGGCAACGGGGCGCCGCCATCGTCCTCCCCATCACAGCGCGGCTCCGCCCTGAAGCCCCCGTCCCACCGGCGCCGCGCAGGAGATGAAGATGAAGCGCGCCGCCCTGTCCCTCACCGTCGCCGCCCTGCTGTCCCTGGCCGCCGCCTCCGAAGCGTCGGCCTGGAGCCGCTCCGGCACCGTCACCACCGCACGAGGCACCGCGACCGCCAGCGGCTCCGGCGGCTGCGCGGCGGGCACCTGCTCCCGCAGCGTCCAGGTTACCGGCGCGGCCGGCGCCAGCGCCACACGGTCGGGCTATGCCACCCGCACCGGCACCGGCACGCTGTCCTACGGCCGCACCACCATCGGCCCCGCCGGCACCAGCATCACCCGATCCGGCTCGGTGAGCGTCACCCCAAAATGACGCCATCGCGGGCGCCGGACCGTGGCGAGCCGCCCCAAAGCCACGGTCCGGCGCGTTCCGCCAGCCTGAGCCACCCCTTCCGTCCCCACTGGAGTGCTCCGATGATCCGTACATCCTTCATCCTCTTCGCCGTGAGCGGCACCCTGCTCGCCACCCCGGCGCTGGCCCAGTCCATCGCCGAACTGCAGAAGGCCTGCGGCGCCGACATCAAGGCCCTGTGCGCCGGCGTGCAGCCCGGCGGCGGACGCATCAAGCAATGCATCATGGAGAAATCCGACCAGATCTCGCCGGCCTGCAAGACCGCCCTCGCCACGGCCGCCCAGGCCCGCGCCAACGCCAAGCAGTGAGCCTGGAGCGGGGCGGAACCAGCGCCGGAGGGCCGTAAGGTGATCTCCTTGTTTTCCAGCTCTGCCGGCAACGGCGCGGGCCTCGGCGCGGGCCTCGCCCTACTGCTCATGCTCGGCGAATACCTGATCCTGCGCCGACACGGCGCCGACAGCCATGATGCCCGCGAAGCCGCCGCCTCGCTCGTCATCGCCACCGGCAACAAGGTGATCGGCGTCGCATCGGCCGGGCTGTTGGCGGTACCGGTGCTGTTCGTCTCCCAGCACCGCCTGTTCGACATCCCCATCGAGGGCCCGCTGCGTGCCGGCCTGCTGTTCCTGGCGGTGGACTTCACCTATTACCTCCACCACCGCGCCATGCACCGGGTGCGCTGGCTATGGGCGAGCCATGCGGTCCACCATTCCGCGCGCCGCATCAACCTGACCGCGGCGGTGCGGCTGGCCTGGGGCGGACCTTTGACCGGCGGCCTCCTGTTCTATCTGCCGCTGGTGGCGCTCGGCTTCCCGCCCCTTGCCGTGTTCGGCATGCTGGGTCTCGGCCTCGCCTATCAATTCCTGCTGCACCTCTCGCGCCCGCCGCATCTGGGCCCCCTGGAATGGGTGCTGAACACGCCGCGGCACCATCGGGTGCACCACGCCTCCAACCCGGATTGTCTCGACCGGAACTTCGGCGGTGTGCTGATCGTGTTCGACCGGCTGTTCGGCACCTTCGCCGAAGCCCCAGGGGCCGAGCCCCTGCGCTTCGGCCTCGCCGGCACCACTGTCCCCGCCAACCCCTTGAAGATCGTGGTGGTGGAATGGGCCCCCATGCTGCGCGACGCCTGGCGCGCCCGCGGCGTCCGGGCCCGCCTGCGGATCCTGTTCGGCCCACCCGCCTGATCGCCGACACGACACCCCTCTTGCGGCATCCCCTCCTCTCTTGCGACCCTGAGGCGAGCTGCCGTAGGAATCCCCCATGTGGCTCGACGACCATCGTCCCTTCACGCACGAGGCCCCCGCATCGGAGCGGCGACCCGCCGACAAGGCGTATCAGCCATTCAGCATCGGCGCGGTGGACATTGCGGGACACGCCTGCCCCGTGACCGAGGAGATCGGCGGCTACCTGCCCTTCGGCCGCCTGCGCACCTTCTCCCGCGCGCCGGCGAATGCCGTGGCGGCGCAGGGCGCGCGCCGGCGGGTGCTGGTGGTGGCGCCCATGGCGGGGGGCTTTCCCTTCCTCATGCGCGATCTGGTGGTGGCGCTGCTCACCATTGCCGATGAGGTGGCCATCACCGACTGGCCCGATGCCCGCCATGTGCCGCTTGAGGCCGGCCGCTTCGGCTTTGCCGAAAACGCCCTCGAAACCACGCAGATGATCCGGGCCCTGGGTCACAAGACCATGGCCTTCACCCATGTGGTGGGGGTGTGCCAGGGGACGGTGCCGGCCCTGGTGGGGTCGCTGCTGCTGTCGGAGCTGGGGGCGCCACCGGCCAGCCTGACCCTGGTGGGCGGGCCCATCGATCCCTCGCGCAACCCCACGCGACTGTGGCGCATGCTGCAGGGCCGCTCCCTGGAGGCCCTGCGGCAGGAGGTGCTGGAGGCCGTGCCGCCGCCATTCGCCGGCGCCGGGCGCCTGGTGTTTCCCGCCTGGCGGCAGACCGACACCTTCGCCCTCTACCTCTGGCGCCAGACCATGAGCGGCGGCCGGCTGCCGCTGCAGCTGGCGTTCGACGAGGGCGCCGATCCCTATCGCTTTCCCCTGGCCCGCCTGTGCTGGACCTTGATGGACGTGCCGGGTGACTTCTTCATGGAGAATGTGGCCACCATCTTCTGCGCCAATGCGCTGGCCCGCGGCACCCTCGACATCGCCGGCCACCGGGTGGAGCCGGCGCGGCTGGAGCGCACCGCCCTCCTCACCGTGGAAGGGGATGAGGACGACATTTCCGCCCTCACCCAGACCGAGGCCGCCCATGACCTGTGCGCCAACGTGCCGGAGGCGCTGCGCCGGCATCTTGTGGTGCCCCGCGCCGGCCATTTCGCCCTGTTCTACGGCCGCGCCATGCGCACCCACATCATTCCCGCCCTCGCCGACATCATGGCCGCCGGCGAAGGCGCACGCTGAACCGGCAACCGTTCAGAGGATGTAGCGGCTGAGATCGGCGTTCTTGGCGAGATCGGCGACCCGGGTGCGCACATAATCGGCGTCCACCACCACCGCTTCGCCCGAGCGATCGGGCGCGGTGAAGGAGAGATCGTCGAGCACCCGCTCCATCACCGTCTGCAGGCGGCGGGCGCCGATATTCTCCACCGTGGCGTTCACTTCCACCGCCACGTCGGCGATGGCCTCCACCGCATCAGCCGTGATGGTGAGGGTGACACCCTCGGTCTCCATCAGCGCCACCGACTGCTTGACGAGGCTCGCCTCGGTCTCGGTGAGGATGCGCACGAAATCGGCGCGGGTCAGCGCCTCCAGCTCCACCCGGATGGGCAGGCGGCCCTGCAGCTCCGGCAACAGGTCGGACGGCTTGGAGACATGGAAGGCGCCGGAGGCGATGAACAGGATGTGGTCGGTCTTCACCGGCCCGTGCTTGGTGGAGACGGTGGTGCCCTCGATCAAGGGCAGCAGGTCGCGCTGCACGCCCTCGCGGGAGACGTCGGCGCCCGAGCGGCCCTCGCGGCCGGCGATCTTGTCGATCTCGTCCAGGAACACGATGCCGTTGTTCTCCACCGCGTGGATGGCATCCTGCACCGTCGCATCCTGGTCGATGAGCTTGTCGGCCTCTTCATTGAGGAGCAGCGGATGGGCCTCCTTCACCGTCACCCGGCGCGGCTTGGCGCGGCCACCGAAGGCCTTGCCCAGCATGTCGCCCAACGAGATGGCGCCCATCTGTGCCCCCGGCATGCCGGGGATCTCGAACATGGGCATGCCGGCGGAACCCGCCTGCACCTCGATTTCCACTTCCTTGTCGTCCAGCTCGCCGGCCCGCAGGCGCTTCCGGAACGCATCGCGGGTGGCGGCGGAGGCGTTGGCGCCCACCAGAGCGTCGAGCACCCGGCCTTCGGCGGCGAGATGGGCTTTGGCCTGCACGTCCTTGCGCTTCACCTCGCGGGCAAGGCCGATGGCCACTTCCACCAGATCACGCACGATCTGCTCCACGTCGCGGCCCACATAGCCCACTTCCGTGAACTTGGTGGCCTCCACCTTGATGAAGGGGGCGCCGGCCAGCCGGGCGAGGCGGCGGGAGATCTCGGTTTTGCCGACGCCGGTGGGGCCGATCATCAGGATGTTCTTGGGCAGAACCTCCTCACGCAGCTTGTCGTCCAGCTTCAACCGGCGCCAGCGGTTGCGCAGGGCGATGGCCACCGCCCGCTTGGCATTGGCCTGGCCGACGATGTGGCGATCGAGCTCGGAGACGATCTCGCGGGGGGAAAAGTCGCTGCTCATGGGAAAAAGGCTTCTGTTGGAAGGGCCGGGACATCGGGAAGCGGCAGCCGTCAGGCGCCGATGGTCTCGATGACGATGTTGCCGTTGGTGTAAATGCAGATGTCGGCGGCGATCTCCAACGCCCGCCGGGCGATCTTTTCGGGGTCGTCCTGGTGGTCCACCAGCGCCCGGGCTGCGGCCAAGGCATAGGGCCCGCCCGAGCCGATGGCGGCGATGCCCGCCTCCGGCTCCAGCACGTCGCCGGTGCCGGTGAGCACCAGGGTCACCGACGCATCGGCGACGATCATCATGGCTTCCAGCCGGCGCAGATAGCGATCGGTGCGCCAGTCCTTGGCCAATTCCACGGCGGCCCGCTGCAGCTGGCCGGGATACTGCTCCAGCTTCGCCTCCAGCCGCTCGAACAACGTAAAGGCATCGGCGGTGGCGCCGGCGAAGCCGCCGATCACATCCCCCCGCCCCAGCCGCCGCACCTTGCGGGCATTGGCCTTCAGCACCGTATTCCCAAGCGTCACCTGGCCATCACCGGCGATGGCGACCCGGTTGCCCTTGCGGATGGAGACGATGGTGGTGCCGTAAATGGTATCCGGGGAAGAATGCATCAAGCGCTCCGCGAGAAGCCTGCGCCCCGGCCGCATGTGGGCCAGCCTGGGGCGATGGGGCCTCAGTCCAAATTCACAGGGCAATGCCCTGACGGCCCGGCCACCGCCGTGGCATACGGACGGGACAGCGGGCCTCGGGTGGGGCTCCACCCGAAGGCTTACTTATGCCGTTCTGCGCCGGACGCAATGTTCAGCCGCGTCCGCCGTGAAGGAAGCTCGTCACCACCTCGGCGAAGGCCACCGGCTGTTCCACCATGGGGCAATGGCCGCTGTCGACGATCTCATCGATGTCGGCGCCGGCAATGAGGGTGGCGAGCTCCCGGGCCATGGTGGAGGAAAACAGGCGGTCGCCATCGGCGAACAGCACCAGTGTGGGCGCCGTGATGCCGTTCACCCGGTCCAAGGTGTCGGCGCCGAGGCAGGCGTCGAGCTGGCGCAGGAAGGCGTCCTTCTCCTGCAGCAGGCCGGCATCAAGGGCGGCCTGCACGAAGCCGAACAGCGCCGTGTGCTTGAGGGTGGGCATACCGATGACGAACGAGGTGAGCGCCGCGCCGAACAGCAGTTCGTCGTCCACGGCGCGCCGCAGATCGGCGATGAGGCGGAACACCTCGCGGGTGTAGAGATCGTTGCGGGCGAAGGAATTAGAGAGCACCAGCCGGTCCACCCGGGCCGGCGCCAAGAGCGCCAGCTCCTGGGCGATCACCCCGCCCATGGAATGGCCCACCACATGGGCCCGGTCGATGCCGGCGGCATCCAGCACCGCCAGCGCATCCCGCGCCATGTCGGCAATCTCATAGGGGCCGGTGGCGCGGCCGCTCTTGCCGATGTCGCGATTGTCGAACTCCACCAGGCGGAAGCCCTTGAGCCGCGGCCGGGCCAGCGACCAGAACGGACGCTGGGCCGACAGGCCCGAAATCAGCAGCAGCGGCGGGCCCTCCCCGCTCACCTCATAGTCGAGCTCGATCCCGGCATTGGCGGCGGTGGGCATCACAACTCCTGTTCGTGGGTCCGTCATCTCATCGCCATATGGCGTTGCAGCGGGGATGCTGCTAGAACCCGCTGCCTTGGAGGCGTTCATGCGCAAGGCAGACATCGTTCGCGAGACGAAGGAGACGCAGATCTCCGTCGCCGTCGATCTCGACGGGACGGGGCAGTCCGACATCTCGACCGGCATCGGGTTCCTGGACCATATGCTGGATGCCATCGCGCGTCATGCCCGCTTCGACCTCACCATCAAGGCGAAGGGCGACCTCCACATCGATTTTCACCACACCACCGAGGATGTGGGCATCGTGCTCGGCCAGGCGGTGAAGAAGGCGCTGGGCGACATGCGGGGCATCACCCGCTACGCCGACTGCCTGCTGCCCATGGACGAGACCCTCACCCGGGTGGCCATCGACATTTCCGGCCGGCCGTTCCTGGTGTTCCGCACCACCTTCCCGGTGGCCAAGATCGGCGCGTTCGACACCGAGCTGGTGCGCGAGTTCTTCCAGGCATTCGCCATGAACGCCGGGGTGACGCTGCATGTGGAGACGTTGTACGGTCTCAACGCGCACCATATCTCGGAGAGCTGCTTCAAGGGCCTCGCGCGGGTGCTCAGGGCAGCGGTGGCCATCGACGCCCGGGCGGCGGGGGAAATCCCCTCCACCAAGGGCGCGCTGGGCAATTAGGCGCGGACGGAGCTAGCCATGGCGACCTTTACGGTCTTCTCCCGCGCCCGCCCCCAGGATCTGCGGGCGGCAGCGGAGGGGCGCGTGGTGTTCGTGCGCGAGGGCTTTTCCTGGCTCACCCTGCTGTTCGCTCCGCTGGTGCTGCTCGCCCACCGGCTCTGGCTGGCGCTCGCCGCCTATGTGGCGGTACTGGGACTGATGGCGCTGGCCACCGCCCTCGGCGCGCCCGAGGCCAGCACCCAGGTGGTGATGCTCGGCTTCAACCTGCTGCTGGCGTTCGAGCTGTCGGACCTGCGGGCGCGCAAGCTGCGCCGGCTCGGCTATGAGGACGAGGGGGTGGTGATCGCGCCCCATCGCGATCTCGCCGAACAGCGCTTCTTCGCGGCCTGGAGCCCGCGGCGCCCAGCGCCGCCGGCGGCGCTGCGGCCAAGCCGGGCCAGCGGCGCGCCCGTGCTGCCGGGCGCCGGGGCCGCACCCGTCATCGGCGCCTTTCCGGGCCACTGATCCAGGACCCTGATCCGGGAAATCCTTCATGACCGTCGCCATCATCGACTACAATTCCGGCAATCTGCACTCGGCCGCCAAGGCCATGGAGCGGGCCGCCCAGTCCGTGGGTGGCGAAGCCGTTGTGGTCACCCATGACCCCGATGTGGTGCGCGCCGCCGACCGGGTGGTGCTGCCCGGCGTCGGCGCCTTCGCCGATTGCCGCGCGGGGCTTGATGCCGTGCCCGGCATGGTGGAAGCCATGACCGAGGCGGTGCACCAAAAGGGCCGGCCCTTCCTGGGTATCTGCGTCGGCGCCCAGCTGCTGGCGGAGCGGGGCCTGGAGCACGGCGTTACCGCCGGCCTCGGCTGGATCAAGGGCGAGGTGGACCGCATCGCCCCCACCGATCCGCAGCTGAAGATCCCGCACATGGGTTGGAACACGCTGAACCCGGCCCGCGAGCATCCGCTGCTCACCGGCATCCGCACCGGAGAAGGCGGCCTCAACGCTTATTTCGTGCACTCCTATCACCTGAAGCCGGCCGACGGGCTCGACCTCGTGGCCACCACCGATTATGGCGGAACCATCACCGCCATGGTGGCCCGTGACAACGTGGCCGGCACCCAGTTCCACCCTGAGAAGAGCCAGACCCTCGGCCTGGCCCTGCTCGCGAATTTCCTGAAGTGGCATCCGTGATCCTTTTTCCGGCCATCGATCTGAAAGACGGCCTCGCCGTTCGCCTCGAACAGGGCGACATGGCGCGAGCCACCGTGTTCAACCACGATCCCGCGGCCCAGGCCGCCGAGTTCGAGACCCTGGGCTTCCGCTACCTGCATCTGGTGGACCTCAACGGCGCCTTCGCCGGCAAGCCGGTGAACGCCGCCGCCGTGGAGCGGATCCTGGAGACGGTCTCGATCCCGGTGCAGCTCGGCGGCGGCATCCGCGATAGGGCGACCGTGGAGACCTGGCTGGAAAAGGGTATCAACCGGGTCATCCTCGGCACCGCCGCGGTGCGCGATCCCGAGTTCGTCAAGGCCGCCGCCAAGGCCCATCCCGGCCGCGTCGCGGTCGGCCTCGACGCCCGCGACGGGCGGGTGGCGGTGGACGGCTGGGCCGAGACCTCGGACCTGCCGGCTGAAGACATCGCCAAAAGGTTCGAGGATGCCGGGGTCGCCGCCATCATCTACACCGACATTGCCCGCGACGGCCTGCTGAAGGGGCTGAACCTTGAGGCCACCATCGCACTCGCCGACGCGGTCTCGATCCCGGTGATCGCCTCCGGCGGGCTCGCCTCGCTGAAGGACATCGAGGCCCTGCTGGAGCCGCGGGCGCAGAAGCTCGAAGGCGCCATCACCGGCCGCGCCCTCTATGATGGCCGGCTCGATCCCCGCGCGGCCCTGGCCCTGGTGGCCGGACGATAGGTATGCCATGCTGAAAGTCCGGGTCATCCCCTGTCTCGACGTGAAGGACGGCCGCGTGGTGAAGGGTGTCCAGTTCGTGGACCTGCGCGACGCCGGTGACCCGGTGGAAGCAGCCCGCGCCTATGACGCCGCCGGCGCCGACGAGCTGACCTTCCTCGACATCACAGCCAGCCACGAGAACCGGGGCACCATCCTCGACGTGGTCCAGCGCACCGCGGAGCAATGCTTCATGCCGCTCACCGTGGGCGGCGGCGTGCGCACCGTGGACGACGTGCGCACCCTTCTGCATGCGGGGGCCGACAAGGTCTCCATCAACACCGCCGCCGTGCACCGCCGAGCCTTCGTGGGCGAGGCGGCCGAGAAGTTCGGCGAGCAGTGTATCGTGGTGGCCATCGACGCCAAGAAGGTGTCCGGCCCCGGCGAGGCCGACCGCTGGGAGATCTTCACCCACGGCGGGCGCAAGCCCACCGGGCTCGACGCCATCCAATACGCCCGCGAGGTGGTGGATCTGGGGGCCGGCGAGATCCTGCTCACCTCCATGGACCGCGACGGCACCGGCCGCGGCTTCGACTGCGCCTTGACCCGGGCGGTGTCGGACGCGGTGCATGTGCCGGTGATCGCCTCCGGCGGGGTCGGGACCCTCGATCATCTGGTGGAAGGCATCGTCGACGGCGGCGCCTCGGCGGTGCTGGCCGCCTCCATCTTCCATTTCGGCACCTTCACCATCCGCCAGGCCAAGGACCGGCTGGCGGAGGCGGGCCTGCCGGTGCGGCTCGACGTGTGAGGCGCGCGTGGCCTGCCGCCTGCCGCACTCCCCTTCCTCCCGTCCGCCGCGCCAACCGCGGACTGAACGAGGTGCGCCATGAGCGATGACATGACTGACGATTTCACCCTGGCCGACCTTGAAGCCATCATCGCGGTGCGCGCCAAAGCCGATGCCACGTCCTCCTACACCCGCTCGCTGCTGGAGCGCGGCATCGGCAAATGCGCCCAGAAGCTGGGGGAGGAGGCGGTCGAGACGGTGATCGCGGCGGTGTCTGGTCCCAGCGAAGAGCTGATCGCGGAAAGCTCGGACCTGCTCTACCATCTGCTGGTGGTGCTGAACGCCCGCGGCATCAGCCTCAATGAGGTGCATGCCGAGCTGGCGCGCCGCACCGGCCGTTCCGGACTGGAAGAAAAAGCCAGCCGGGCCAAGGGCTGACACGGAGGCGAGGGACCGGATGGACCGCCGTATCGACGCCAGCCTCTCCCCCTATCGCACCTTCTCGCGCGAAGCCTGGGCCACGTTGCGCCGCGACACGCCCATGACCCTTCGGCCCGACGAGATCGCGCGCCTGGAAGGCCTCAACGCCCATCTCTCCATCCGCGAGGTGGAAGAGATCTATCTGCCGCTCTCGCGGCTGCTCTCGCTCTACGTGGCGGCGACCCAGAAGCTGTTCCGCGCCATGAGCTACTTCCTCGACCAGAAGGACGTGGAACGGCCCGGCGAGGGCAAGATGCCTTATATCATCGGCATCGCTGGCTCGGTGGCGGTGGGCAAGTCAACCACCGCCCGCGTGCTGCAGGCGCTGCTGGCACGCTGGCCCAACACGCCGAAGGTGGACCTCATCACCACCGACGGCTTCCTCTATCCCAACGCGGTGCTGAAGCGCGAAGGACTGATGGAGAAGAAGGGCTTTCCCGAAAGCTACGACCTGCCGCTGATGCTGCGCTTCCTCACCGACATCAAGGCCGGCCGCCGGCCGGTGCGGGCGCCGCTCTACTCCCACTTCTTCTATGATGTCATGCCCGACCAGATGGTGGAGGTGGACCGTCCGGACATCCTCATCGTCGAGGGGCTGAACGTGCTGCAGACCACGCGGCCGCCGAAGGACGGCAAGGCCATCCCCTTCGTCTCCGACTTCTTCGACTTCTCCATCTATATCGATGCCGAAGAGGAGGTGCTGGAAGAGTGGTACGTGGACCGCTTCATGCGGCTGCGCTCCACCGCCTTCATGGATCCGCTCTCCTACTTCCACCGCTATTCGCAGCTGACCGAAGAGGCGGCCACGGAGCGGGCGCTGTCCATCTGGCGCACCATCAACCTGCCCAACCTCCAGGACAACATCCTGCCCACCCGGCAACGGGCCGACCTGATCCTGCGCAAGGCCGGCGACCATGAGGTGGCGGAGGTGAGCCTGCGCCGGCTCTGAGCCGCAGGCTGCGGATCGACAGAAGCGGCGCCAATAGGGTCCAGACACGACAACGCCCGGAGCGGACCGCTCCGGGCGTTGTCGTGTCTCAGGATCGCGAAGCGCCGCGCCGGCTCACTCGCCGAACAGCGCGGTCTGCTCCGGCTCGCCGCCCGCGGCCTCACCGCCAGCGGACGCCTCATCCGCGCGATCGGTGCGGGTGGTGCGCAGCCGACGGCGACGGCGCGTGGGGGTGCGCCCCTCGGCAGCGGCGTCATCCTCACCGGCCGGCGGCGCGGCCTCCAGATCAGCCTTGGCTTCCGGCTCGCTCTTCGCCTTCGCTTCAGCCTTGGTCTCGCTCTTCGCTTCGATCTTGGTGTCGGCCTTGGGCTCAGCCTTGGCCTCGACGCTCACCTTGGCGACGCTCGGCGCGCCGGTGATGAAGGACGGCAGCCCCAGGTCCTCGGCATCAGCCGAGCTGCGCGCGCTGGCTCGGCTCGGGCGCGGGCTCTCGCCCTCCTCGCTGCTGCGCGGCGCCCGCGCCGGCCGGGGGGCGCTGGCGCCCTCGGCGTCGTCACGATTGCGATTGCTGCGATAGTCGCCGCCATCCTCATCGCGATTGCGGCGGTAGTTCTGGCGATTGTCGCGGGACGAGCGTCCGTCCCCGCGCCCCTCGCTACGCCCCTCTCGAGGCTCACGATTCTCACGCGGCTCACGGCCTTCCCGCGGCTCGCGTCCCTCGCGGGGCTCACGGCTTTCCCGCGCCTCGCGCGGTTCGCGGGCCTCACGCGCCGGATAGGGCGTCTCGGCCCGGCCGAACGGCTGCGGCGCATCCAGCGCCGAGACGTCGTCGAAATCGTCCTCGTCGCCCTCATCATCGCGACCGAACCCGGTCTGGGGCGCGAACTGGCCCTGCAGGGAGGCGATCAGGCGCAGATAATGTTCGGCGTGCTGGAGATAATTCTCAGCCGCCACCGGGTCGCCCGACGACTGGGCATCCCGCGCCAGTTGCTGATATTTCTCGGCGATGTGGTGGGCGGTGCCGCGCACCTTGACGTCCGGACCGTTCGATTCGTAGACCCGCGTCAGGGGATTCGTGCTGCGGCGGTTGTTGTTCCGGCCGCGCATACGCTTCTGCTGACCATTTCTCATCTGGATCGTTCTCTACTCGCTCGGCGTTCAAGCCGCCGCTTGCGTCCGGTGCGCCAAGCCCCTGGATGCATTGATCCTGTGGGATCCTCTGACCCTCGGGAGACCGAAAATTCGGTATCAGCGACCGTGTCTCTCATCGCAGGATGATGAAACTCTTCCCCGCAAGGCCCGCCTGCATCGGGCGCTGCTGATGGCAATATCAACCCAGGCTCTGGCTTGGATCTGCATGGTTCGGAACTGAACGCCTGCGGACCGCCGCCCGGGGTCACCGGAAACGGCTATTCCAACCCGCCGCACCCCAAGAAAGCGGAAGTGCCTGCAACCTGGTGATTCGATCGCTCCGTTTGGAGGCTGACGGGAGCGCTGCACTCTTGCGCGCCGCCACGCACCGCTCCGCGAGCATCCGAAACCGGAGTTTGCGGAAACCCGGACCAGCCGCTTCGGCTGGTGCCCCGGTTCGATTCCTGGCAAGGACACTACTCAGTTCCCTGCCGCCTTCCAAGCGATTTTTTCAGCCCCCGCCATCGCGCCGGCCCCCGGCCTCACGGTCGGCGGGCACTGAGCGCGCGGGCGATGCCGGCAAGATCACGGCGGGTGGGCCCGGTCTCCTTAAGGCCCGCATCGCGCAGGATGTCGCGCACCTGGCTGTCCTGTCCGGCCCCCAGTTCCAGCACCACCGCGCCACCGGGCACCAGCAGCCGCCCGAGGTCCGCGGCGATGGCCCGGTAGGCATCGAAGCCGTCCGCGCCGCCGTCCAGGGCCAACGACGGATCGTGCAGGCGCACCTCCCGCGGCAGGTTGGCGAGCGCCCCGTGGGCGATATAGGGCGGGTTCGACACCACCAGGTCAAAGCCGCCGGACAAGGCCGCCCCCCAATCCCCCACCATCACGGCGCTGCGATCCGCAACCCCGGCGTGCGCCAGATTGTCGCGCGCGGTGCGCGCCGCCCCCTCCGCGCGATCCACCCCGAGGCCGATGGCCAGCGGCCGCTCACTGAGCAGGGCCGCCAGAATGGCGCCCGAGCCGGTGCCCAGATCGAGAATGCGCAGCGGCGCCGCGCGATCGGGAAACAGCGCCAGAGCCTCCTCCACCACCGTTTCCGTATCAGGGCGCGGCACCAGAGTATCGGGCGAAAGGCGGAAATCGAGGCTCCAGAATTCGCGATGGCCCAGAATCCGCGCCACCGGCTCGCCGGAAATGCGCCGCACCAGCAGCGCCAGGGCCTGGCGCTCCACCTCTGGAGAGATGGGCTCATCGCGGCGGGCCAGCAGGGCGGAACGCGCGCAACCCAGCACATGGGCCAGCAGCAGGCCGGCCTCCAGCTCCGGCGCGCTGACACCGGAAACAGAGAGCTCGGCAGCCATCTGCCGACTGAAATTCCAAACCGTGAAAGGCCGGGCGTCGATCATCATCTGCTTGGGGCTGGTGGCCACACGCGCGCCGCGCGTGGGTCAAGGACGGGTTGTAAGTGTTTCAGGCTTCATCCGCCGCCGCCAGCAACGCCGCGTGGTGTTCGGTGAGCAATGCATCAAGAATGTCGTCAAGAGCGGTACCCGCCATCACCTCCTCAAGCTTGTAGAGGGTGAGGTTGATGCGGTGGTCGGTCACCCGTCCCTGCGGAAAATTATAGGTGCGGATGCGCTCGGAGCGGTCGCCGGAGCCCACCTGGCCCTTGCGCTCGGCGGCGCGGCCGGCGGCGGCGCGGGTGCGTTCCTCGTCCAAAAGGCGGGCCCGCAGCAGCGCCATGGCGCGCGCCTTGTTGCGGTGCTGGGAGCGCTCGTCCTGCACCGCCACCACCGTGCCCGTGGGCAGATGGGTGATGCGCACCGCGCTCTCGGTCTTGTTCACGTGCTGGCCGCCGGCGCCCTGGGCACGGAACACATCGATGCGCAGGTCCGCCTCGTTGATGTCCACATCCACCTCTTCCGCCTCCGGCAGCACGGCGACGGTGGCGGCCGAGGTATGGATGCGCCCGCCGCTCTCGGTCTGCGGCACCCGCTGCACCCTATGGACGCCGCTCTCGAACTTGAGGCGGGCATAGGCGCCGCGCCCGTGCACGGCGGCGATGATCTCCTTGTAGCCGCCCACGGTGCCCTCGCTCTCGGAGAGCACCTCCACGCTCCAGCCGCGCTCGGCGGCGTAGCGGGTGTACATGCGGTAGAGGTCGCCGGCGAACAGCGCCGCCTCGTCGCCACCGGTGCCGGCGCGGATCTCCAGGATCACGCCGCGCTCGTCCATGGCGTCCTTGGGCAGCAGCGCCAGCCGCACCAGATGGGTCAATTCCTCGATACGCCCATCGAGCCGCTCCACCTCGCTCTCCGCCAGGGCCCGCATCTCCGGGTCGCCGGCGGCCTCGGTGAGCAGTTCCTCGGCGCCGGCGCGGTCCTGCTCGGCCTGTTTCAGGGCCCGGACCTGCTCCACCACCGGCGCGAGATCGGCGAACTCGCGGCCGAGGCGCACATATTCGTCGCCTTCGGCGCCATGGGCGAGGGCGGCCTCGATTTCGGCATGGCGCGCGACCAGCTGGTCGAGCTTGGCAAGGGGCAGGGAGGACGACATGGGAACCTGAACCGATGAGCAAGGGGCCTCCGGTTCACGCCACCGGAGCGCGCGGGGCGATCACGCCCGTTGAGCCGCGCCCGCTACAACGGCACGCCGGTGGCTTCCGCGAAGCCGCGCAGGGCCCGGCGGATGTCGGCGGTTCCCGAATGGTCGTCCAGCAGCGGCAGCAGCACCTTGCGGGCGGCGGACACGTCCAGCTCCAAGAGCGTCGCCTTCACCGGGCCGATGGAGGCCGGCGACACCGACAGGGCGCGATAGCCCAGCGCCGCCAGCGCCACCGCTTCCAGCGGCCTGGCCGCCAACTCGCCGCACAGGGTCACCGGCTTGCCGTGGCGGGCGCCGGCCTCGGCCACCATGCGGAAGGCCCGCAGGGCCGGCGGCGAGAGCGGATCGAAGCGATCGGCCACCCGCACATTGGCGCGGTCGGCGGCGAACAGGAACTGCACCAGATCGTTGGACCCCACCGAGAGGAAATCGGCCCGGGCCAGGATCTCGTCCAATTGGAACAGGAGCGAGGGCACCTCGACCATGGCGCCCACATAGACCCGCTCCGGCAGGCCATGGCCGTGCTTGCGCAGATGGGTCAATTCGCGCTCGACGATGGCGCGGGCGGAATCGAACTCGTCCACCGCCGCCACCATGGGGAACATGAGGCGCAGATCCCGCCCGGCGCCGGCGCGCAGCAGCGCCCGCACCTGGGAGCGCAGCAGCCCCGGCCGGTCGAGGCCGAGGCGGATGGCGCGCCAGCCCAGCGCCGGATTCTCTTCCTCCACCGCCCGCATGTAGGGCAGCACCTTGTCGCCGCCGATGTCGAGGGTGCGGAAGGTCACCGGCCGCTCGCCGGCGGCGTCCAGGACCGCGCGATAGAGCTTCAACTGCTCCGAAATGCGCGGGAAGGCCGAGGCGATCATGAACTGCAGTTCGGTGCGGAACAGGCCGATGCCCGCCGCCCCGGTCTCGGCGATATGGGGCAGATCCACCAGCAGGCCGGCATTGAGGTGCAGATTGATATGCACCCCGTCCTTGGTCACCGACGGGCGGGTGCGCAGCGCCGCATACTGGGCCTGCCGGCGTGCGCGGAAGCGCACCTTCTCCGCATAGGCCTCTTCCACGTCGCCGGGGGGCCGCAGATGCACCTCCCCCGCCTGGCCATCGACGATCACCGGATCGCCGGAATCGGCAAGGCCGGTGACATTCTCCACCTGGCCCACGGCGGCGATGCCCAGGGCGCGGGCGACGATGGCCACGTGGCTGGTGGTGCCGCCCTCTTCCAGCACCAGGGCGCGGATGCGGGTGCGGTCATAGTCCAGCAGCGCCGCCGGGCTCATGTTGCGCGCCACCAGGATGGCGTTTTCCGGCAGCGCCTCGCGCTCCAGCAGGCCACCGCCGCGGCCACGGCCGGTCAGTTCCCGCAGCAGCCGGTTGGCGAGGTCGTCGAGGTCGTGCAGCCGCTCGCGCAGATAGGGGTCGGAGGCGCGCATCATGCGGGCGCGGGTATCCGACTGCACCCGCTCCACCGCGCCCTCGGCGGTGAGGCCGGACAGCACCGCCTCGCGCATCTTGTGCATCCAGCCCCGGTCGTGGGCGAACATGCGGTAGGCTTCGAGAATGTCCCGGTGCTCGCCGGACTTGGCGAGGCCGTCGTCCTCCAGGAGCATGTCGATGGAGTGGCGCAGCTTGCCGATGGCGGCATCCAGCCGGTGGGTTTCCCGCGGCACGTCGTCGGCGATGACGTTGGTCACCTTCACCCGCGGCTCGTGCAGCACCACATGGCCGAGGCCGAGGCCATCGGCCAACGCCACGCCCTGGAGGTGCAGCGGCCGGCGCACCGCCGGCTCGGCGCCGGGGCGGGCGAGCGCGGTGAGCTCGCCGGAGGCGATCATCTCCGCCAGCACCATGGCGGTGGTCTGCAGCGCCTCGATCTCTTCTTCCGTATAGGTGCGCCGGGCGCGGTTCTGCACCACCAGCACACCAAGGGTGTTGCCGGCCCGCAGGATCGGCACGCCGAGGAAGGAATTGTAGACCTCTTCCCCCGTCTCCGGACGGTAGGAGAATTCAGGATGGGCCTGGGCGTCGGACAGGGCCAGCGGCTCGGCCTCGCGGGCCACATGGCCGACGAGACCTTCCTCCACGCTCATCACCGTCTGGTGAACCGCGTCGCGATTCAGGCCCTCGGTGGCATAGAGCTCAAGGGTCTGATCGACGCGCAACACGTAGACCGAGCAGACCTCCGCGACCATGTTGGCGGCGATCAGCACCACGATCTTGTCGAGGCGATCCTGCGCGCTGACCTGCTCCGCCATCACTTCGCGGAGCCGGCGCAACAGCACGCGGGGACCGCCGAGCGCGCCACGCATCGGCCGCATCCTTAGATTGTGCGGGTTTCACACCCGCGGAGCCAACGGCGAACAAAGGTATCCCAAGGGGGATCCTGAAAGGTCCACCGTCAGTTGTCGAGCCCGTATAGCGAATGCAGAGTCCGAACCGCAAGTTCGGTGTATGCCGCATCGATGAGGAAGGAGATCTTGATCTCCGAGGTGGTGATGGCGCGGATATTGATACCCTTGGCCGCCAGCGCCTCGAACGCCTGGGCTGCAACGCCCGCGTGTGAGCGCATGCCGATGCCGATCACCGACACCTTGGTGACGTCGGTGGCCCCCTCCACGATCTGGTGGCCGATCACCGGCTGGGCGGTCTCGATCACCGCCTTGGCCCGCTCGTAATCGGCAGTGGGCACGGTGAAGGTGATGTCGGTGAAGCCATCGGCAGACACGTTCTGCACGATCATGTCCACATTGATGTGGGCATCCGCCAGCGGGCCGAACACCGAGGCCGCGATGCCCGGCTTGTCCGCCACCCGGCGGATGGACACTTGGGCCTCGTCCTTGGAGAAGGCGATGCCGGTGACCACCTGCATTTCCATCTGGTTTGCCACGATCTCCTCCTCGTCGCAGATGAGCGTTCCGGCCTTCTCCACGTTGGCCATCTCCGGCGCATCGGGATCCACCAGGCTGGAGCGCACGAAGGTGCGCACATTGTGCACCATGGCGAGCTCCACCGAGCGCACCTGCAGCACCTTGGCGCCCAGCGACGCCATTTCCAGCATTTCCTCGAAGGCCACGCGGTCCAGCCGCCGGGCCTTGGGCACCACTCGCGGATCGGTGGTGTAGACCCCGTCCACGTCGGTATAGATGTCGCAGCGCTCGGCCTTCAGGCCGGCGGCAATGGCCACCGCGCTGGTGTCGGAGCCGCCGCGCCCCAGGGTGGTGATACGCCCGCTCTCCGCATGGATGCCCTGGAAGCCGGCGATCACCGCCACCTCGCCGCCGTCGATGGCGGCGCCGAGCCGGGTGCCGTCGACCTCCATGATGCGGGCCGAGCCGTGGGCATCGTCGGTCAGAAGCGGGATCTGCCAGCCCTGCCAGGAGCGGGCGGGAATGCCGATCTGCTGCAGAGCGATGGCGAGCAGCCCCGAGGTCACCTGCTCGCCGGAGGCCACCACCGCGTCATACTCGCGCGGATCGTAGAGGGGCGCGGCCTCCTTGCACCAGGCCACCAGCTCATTGGTCTTGCCGGCCATGGCGGAAACCACCACCGCCACCTGGTGGCCGGCCTTCACCTCGCGCGCCACGTGACGCGCCACATTGCGGATACGCTCGATATTGGCGACCGAGGTGCCGCCGAACTTCATCACCAGCCGAGCCATCGCTCGTGCCTTTCTTCGATCTGAACAGGGGAAACGTCAGGTCGGCGCGCCACCGGCGCCGTCAGCGCAGCGTCATTTTCGACGTTTCGACGCTCCCGGGCGCGAGAGGGCGCACCAGAACGAGCGGGCGGAAGTGACGTTGCGGACCATCCCCGAAAACCTTATGCGCGCCGCCGGACAGGAAAGCGCGGCGCATTGCGGCGCCTCCATAGCGGCTCGCGGCGGCGGGGGCAACCTCGTCGCGTTCCGGAGGCGGGTTCGCCATCGCGCCACCTCGCCCCCGCCCGCGACAGACTTGTCCGCGATCGCCCCCATGGGGCATGACAGGGCGCCACCGGCCCCCGGCCGGCCCGCCAGGAGCGCTCCGCGCCATGTCCGATCCCAGCTCGCCCACCCCCTTCGCCCTCGACCCGCGCCTCGAAGGCGATGGGCCCTTCGTCCTCGACCTGCCCTTGTGCCACCTGCGGCTGGTGAACGATGCCCGCTTCTTCTGGGGCGTGCTGGTGCCGCGCCGCGCCGGCCTGGTGGAGATCACCGACCTTGCCGCTGCGGAACGGGCGGTGCTGATGGAGGAGATCGCGGTGGTGGCGGCGGCGGTGCAGGCCGCCTCCGGCTGCGCCAAGATCAATGTGGCGGCCTTGGGCAATGTGGTGGCGCAGCTCCACGTGCACGTGGTCGGCCGCAATCCCGGCGATGCCGCCTGGCCGGGCCCGGTGTTCGGCGTCGGCACCCGCGTGCTGCTGGACGCCGCCACCCGGGACGCGCGGCTCACCGCCCTGCGGCAGCGCCTGGCGCCGCCCGCCTAGGGCACCACGGCCTTTTGCGCGCGCCTCTTTCTCGCCACGGGAGCAGGCGCAATCAGGTCAACAGGCTTGCCTCGGTTCGGTCCCCGTGCCACCGTCCCGGGCCTGCGCCGCAGACCTCAGGTGCCGCTGCCCGCCATGTTCGTTCCGCCCCGCCCTTCCCTCGGCGCGCCGCCGCCGCTCGGCTATGTCGAGACCCGTATCGACCGCGCCGGCCATGTGCGGCCACAGGCGGACGCCTTGCGAGACCATCCGGAGGCGCGCACTTACCTGCTGGGCGGGGAATTGGTGGCCCTGGCGCCCCTCGGCCCGCCGCACGCGGCCCTGTTTTCCCGCGCCGCCGCCACCCCCTGGGCCAGTGGCGAACCGCTGTTCCTCGGGCTTGAGGCCGACGCGCCGCGCTTTGCCACCCCGTTCGATCCCGGCCGGCGGGAGGAGATGGAAGCGGCGGGTTTTGCCGTCACCGACCTGCGCTCGGTGGCCTCCGGCGGGCTGGTGGCGCCGACGGATCTGGGCGCCTTCGCCTGCGCCAAGGCGCTGTTCGGCTGGCATCAGCGGCATCGCTTCTGCTCCAATTGCGGCGGCGCCTCGCGCATCGTCGACGCCGGATGGCGGCGCGATTGCCCCGCCTGCGGCGCCCAGCATTTCCCGCGCACCGATCCGGTGGTGATCATGCTGGTGACCCGAGGCGACCGCTGCCTGCTCGGCCGCCAGCCCCAGTTCGCCCCGGGGATGTGGTCCTGCCTCGCCGGCTTCGTGGAGCCCGGCGAGACCTTCGAGGACGCGGTGCGCCGCGAAACCCTGGAAGAGGCGGGAATCCATGTGGGCGCCGTCCATTACCACCGCTGCCAGCCCTGGCCCTTCCCCATGTCGCTGATGATCGGCTGCTTTGCCGAGGCCACCAGCGACGCCATCACCATGGATCCGGGCGAGCTCGAAGCCGTGCGCTGGTTCGGGCGCGACGAAGTGGCGGCACTGATCGCCCACACCCATCCCGACGGCTTGTTCGCGCCAGCGCCGGCGGCCATCGCCCACCATCTGATGCGGGCTTTCGTGGAGGGCGCGCGTGGCTGAGGCGATGTCTCCCCCACCGGTGCTCCGCAAACGGCTCCGCCGGCTTCTGGACCTCGCCTTTCCCCCGCCCAGCGGCTTCGGCCGCACGCCGCGCCGGCCCGCCACCCTGGTCTATGGGCTAAATGATCCGGTGCCGCGGGGGCCGCTGCTGGCGCTGGCCACCCAGCACGCCATGCTGGCGGTGACCTTCCTCATCTACCCGCTGCTCGCCGCCACCGAAGCCGGGCTGTCGGCCGGGCAGATCTCCGCCCTGCTGTCGGCCTGCGCCCTCAGCATCGGCATTGCGACCATTCTGCAATGCCTGCGCAGCCGCTTCGGCAGCGGCTATCTCTGCGTCCACATTCCCGCGCCCGCGGCGATTCCCCTGGCGGTACAGGCCATCAGCCTGGGCGGGATCGGGCTGATGGCCATGAGCACCATTCTGGTGGGCCTGTGCCAGCTGTTTGCCGCCCGCCTGGCGCGCCCCCTTCGGGTGCTGCTGCCACCGGAAGTGTCGGGGGTCGCAGTGACCATGCTCGGCGTCTCGCTGGCGGGACCCGCCCTGCGCCGCGCCCTCGGCATCGTCGAAACCTCCGACTTCACCATCGGCGGGCATGCCTTGCTGACCAGCGCAGCGACCTTGGGAACGATCGTCGCCATCACCGTGTTCGCCCCCCGCCGGCTGAAGCTGTTCGCGGTCTTCTCCGGCGCCGCGCTCGGCTGGGGGCTGGCGGTGATCCTGGGCACCGGCCATCCGGGCACGGGCGATGCCATTGCCGCCGCGCCCCTCCTCGCCTGGCCACAGCTGAGCCTGCCCCCCCTCCGCTTCGACTCCAGCCTGTTCCCGCTGATGGCCTTGCTTGTGGTGATGAATCTGGTGGATGTGCTCTCCGTCACCGTTTCGCTGGAGAAGATGAACGATGCGGACTGGCGGCGGGCCGACATGGGCGCGGTGCAGCGCGCGGTGACCGCCTGCGGCCTCGGCAACGTGCTGAACGGGCTCACCGGCGGCTTCCAGTCCGGCCTGTCGTCCTCCTCGGTGGGCCTTGCCTTCGCCACCCAGGCCACCGCCCGGGTGATCGGCATCACCGCCGGCGTCCTCATCTGTGCCACCGCCTTCTTCCCGAAGGCCATCGTTGCCCTGACCATGATCCCCTCACCGGTGATCGGTGGCATCCTGCTCTACACCGCCGCCTATCTGGTGGTGGCCGGCATGGATCTGATCACCTCCCGCCGGCTATCGGAGCGGCGGGTGTTCTTGGTCGGCCTGTCGGTGCTGGCCGGCCTGTCGGTGGCGCTGCTGCCGCTGAAGGGACAGTTGCCGGTGGCGCTGCAGCCTTTGTTCTCCACGCCGCTGACCGTCGCCGCCTGCACCGCGATCCTGCTCAACATGCTGTTCCGCATCGGCATCTCGCGGGAGGTGGGGCAGCTGGTGCCGGTGCACGCCCACGCCTTTCCCTTCGCGCGCGATTTCCTGGAGCAGCAGGGCGATGCCTGGGGGGCGCGGCGCGACGTGATCGCCGCCGCCATCCCCACCGTGGCTCAGGCGCTGGAGCTGGTGACCGACAGCGGCCTTGCCGAAGGGCCCATCGAGCTGCGGGCCCGTTTCGACGAGACCCATCTCGACGTCTTCCTGCTCTATGACGGGGAAGTGGTGGAACCGCCCAAGGAGCAGCCCTCTCCCGAGGCGCTGCTGGGCGATGCCAAGGAGGTGGCGGCCTTCGCCGCCTATATGCTGCAGCGCCTGTCCGACCATGTGCGCTTCGGCCGCTCCGGCGGGCGCGCCCGCATCGCGCTCCGCTTCGACCACTGAGACGCCGGACGCCTATTCCGCGGCTTCCTCGGCCCGCAGCTTCAGCCGATAAGCATGGGCGGGATAGACGCCGAGAATGCGCATCTCGCGGGAGAAGAAGGCCAGTTCCTCCAGCGCCAGCTTCAGCGCGCGCTCGTCCGGGTGGCCGTCCACGTCCGCATAGAATTGGGTGGCGGTGAAGTGGCCGTCCATCTGGTAGGATTCGAGCTTGGTCATGTTGACGCCGTTGGTGGCGAAGCCCCCCAGCGCCTTGTAGAGGGCCGCCGGCACGTTGCGCACCCGGAACACGAAGGTGGTGACCACCGGCCCCTGGTCCGCCGGCGCCCATTCGCCATTGCGCGCCAGCACCACGAAGCGGGTGGTGTTGTGGGCTTCATCCTCGATATTCTCGGCCAGGATCTCCAGCCCATAGATCTCCGCCGCCAGCCGCGAAGCGATGGCGGCGCGGCTGATGTCGTGGGCCTCGGCGATCTCGCGGGCGGAGCCGGCGGTGTCGGCGCCGATCAGCGGGGTGAGCCCGTGGGCGCGGATGGCCTTGCGGCACTGCCC
Source organism: Xanthobacter sp. NM-25 (assembly GCF_022138605.1). GTDB lineage: Bacteria > Pseudomonadota > Alphaproteobacteria > Rhizobiales > Xanthobacteraceae > Xanthobacter. The sequence continues at coordinate 368,574 of NZ_JACBFS010000005.1, read as the reverse complement.
GAGCGCCATGACATGGCTCTGCACCGTCTTGAGGGTGTCGAGGCTGGCCCCGGGCACCGCCATGAGCTGGTGCGACAGGGGCAGGAAATATTCGCCGATGATGTTGAGCCGCGACTGCGGCATCAGGCTGTGGATGTCGGCCACCCGGCCGGCCACCGAATTCTCGATGGGGATCATGGCCAGCGCCGCGGTGCCGTTCTCCACGGCGGCGAACGCATCCTCGAAGGTGGCGCAGGGCACCGCCTCATAGTCGGGGAAAGCCTCGCGGCAGGCGATGTGGGAATTGGCGCCGGGCTCGCCCTGAAAGGTGATGCGCTGCATGGTGCTTTCGGTCTGCTTTCGATCTCACGCGGGTTTCAGCGGCCGGCCGCCTCAGCGGCCAGCAGCTGGCGGGCCCGTTCCAGATGGGCCGGGGTATCCACCCCCAGGGGCACGGTGTCCACCACCGCGACGTCGATTCGCATGCCGGCTTCCAGCGCCCGGAGCTGCTCCAGCTTCTCGCGCACCTCCAGCGGCGAGGGCGGCAGCGCCACGAACCGCGTCAGGGCCGCCCGTCGATAGGCGTAAAGGCCGATGTGGTGGTAGAGCGGCCCCTCGCCGGTGGGGGCCGTGGCGCGGGTGAAATAAAGCGCCCGCATAAGCCCCTCGCCAATGGGCGAGCCCACCACCTTCACCACGTTGGGGTCGGTCTTCTCTTCCGCGCGCACGATTTCCGCCGCCAGGGTGGCGATGTCCACCGCGGGGTCGCGCAGGGGCTCCAGCGCGCGGCGGATGCTGGCGGGGTCGATGGTGGGGATATCCCCCTGGACATTCACCACCGTCTCGATGGTGCCGGCGTCCTCCAGGGTGCACAGCGCCTCGAAGATGCGATCGGATCCCGAGGGATGATCCTCCCGGGTCATCGCCGCCTCGAAGCCGGCGGCGATGACCGCCTCCGCCACCTGCGGACTGTCGGTCGCCACCACCACGCGGCCGATTTCGGCTGCGGCGGCGCGACGCGCCACCTCGACGATCATGGGTCGCCCGCCCACGTCGGCCAGGGGCTTGCCCGGCAGGCGGGTGGCGGCCATGCGGGCCGGAATGAGAACAACGGTTTGAGCGCCGGACATGACGACCTCGATCGGTGCTGCGGGCTGCGGGCGGAGCGCGCAGAAGGGCAGTGGCGCGCGCTTTAATACGGGTTGCGCGGCCCCAATCAAAGTGCTTAGTGTCGCCACGAATGCGCGGCGTGTGTCCGCGCCGTCGTTGGGATTGGATGCATCCTGCCGCGCGCTGCCCATTTCGCGGCCGGGTGCGCCGAAAAAAGGGCTTCGAGGGGCAAAGCGCCGATGACCTTCTTTGAATTGAACAAAATCGCAGGTGCGACGCTGGGCGCGCTGGCGTTCGCCGTGGGCATCGGCGTGGTGTCGCAGGTCCTGTTCACGCCGGAAGCTCCGGCCAAGCCCGGGTACGATATCGTCATCACCGAAGGTGGCGCGGCGGTGGCCAAGGTGGCCGAGCCCCCCATCGAGGAGCTGTTCGCCTCCGCCTCCGTGGAAAAGGGCGCCACCGTCGCCAAGAAGTGCGCCGCCTGCCACAACTTCGCCGAAGGCGCCGGCCCCAAGGTGGGCCCCGACCTCTACGGCGTTGTGGGCCGCAAGGTGGCCAGCACCGAGGGCTTCTCGTATTCGGACGCCATGAAGGCCAAGGGCGGCGAATGGACCCCCGAGGCGCTCAACGAATTCCTCACCGCGCCGAAGAAGGCGGTGCCGGGCACGGCCATGGGCTTTGCCGGCCTGCCCAAGGGCGTGGATCGGGCCAACATGATCGCCTATTTGAACTCGCTGTCGCACAATCCGCAGCCGCTGCCCACTGCGGCCGCCGCCAAGTGAGGCTGCCAAGTGAGGCCGCCAGGTAAGGCCGCAAAGTAAGTGTGAGGCGCCTGAGTGTGAGGCGCGGATGTTGAGGGGAGTGCCGGCGACGGCCGCGGGCCGTTGGGCTGAGACCGGAAGCGGCACCTCGCCTCACGCATTTGTCAGGCATCGGAATGGAAAAAGGGCTGGTCCACGCGGACCGGCCCTTTTTGTTGCCGCAGCCGAGCGCCACCGTTCGCGCCCAGCCGGGGCGCCATCTTCCCCCGGTCGCGATCGGCGCCATAATCAGGTATCCCGATCTGCAGCGGACCTGTTCCTCGGAGTCGACGATGCCTGTGCTGATGACCCGCCGTACCTTCGCCCTCGCCGCCGCCTTGGCGCCGGCCCTTGCGGCACGCGGGGCCGCGGCACAAAGCGCGCCGGCCACCACCGATGCGCCCGCCGGCGGCGCGCCGGTGTTCCGCACCGGCGTCTCGCTGATGGGCGAACCCAAATATCCGGCCGGCTTTGCCCATTTCGATTATGTGAACCCGCAGGCCCCCAAGGGTGGCCTGCTGCGGCTCGCCGAGGACGGCACCTTTGATTCGCTCAATTTCGTGGTGCCCCGCGGCACCCCCGCCGCCGGCCTCAGCCTGATCTACGACACGCTCATGACCTCGGCTTTCGACGAGGTGGCGAGCGAATATGGCCTGCTGGCCGAGGGCGTCAGCTATCCACCGGATTTCTCGCAGGTCACCTATCGCCTGCGCGAAAACGCCCGCTGGCACGACGGCACCCCCATCACCCCGGCGGACGTGGTGTGGTCGTTCGAGACGCTGGTGGCCAACAACCCCAACCAGCGCTTCTACTACAGCCACGTGGTGAAGGCCGAGCAGACCGGCCCGCGTGACGTGACCTTCACCTTCGACCAGGCCGGCAACCGGGAGCTGCCGCAGATCGTCGGCCAGTTCATCGTGCTGCCCAAGCACTGGTGGACCGGCCAGGACGCTTCGGGCAAGCCGCGCGACGTCACCCAGGGCACCCTCGAGACGCCGCTGGGCTCGGGCGCCTATCGCATCAAGAGCATGGCCCCCGGCCGCACCATCGTCTACGAGCGCGTCGCCGATTATTGGGGCAAGGATCTGCCGGTGAACGTGGGCCGGAACAATTTCGACGAGATCCGCTACGAGTATTTCCGCGACGACACGGTGATGCTCGAGGCCTTCAAGGCGGACCAGTACGATTTCCGGGTGGAAAGCTCGGCCAAGAACTGGGCCACCGCGTATGACTTCCCCGCCCGCAAGGACGGCAAGGTGATCCTCGAAATGTTCGAGAACCGGGCCTCCGGCGTCATGCAGGCCTTCATTCCCAACCTGCGACGCGCCAAGTTCCAGGATCGGCGGGTGCGGCGCGCCCTGAACTATGCCCTGGATTTCGAGGGCATGAACCACACCTTGTTCTTCGACCAATACACGCGCATCTCCTCCTTCTTCTCCGGCACAGAGCTCGCCTTTTCCGGCCTGCCCGAGGGGCGCGAGCTGGAGATTCTCAACACGGTGAAGGGCCAGGTGCCGCAGGAGGTGTTCACCACCGCCTACACCAACCCCGTCAGCGGCAATGAGGAGGCGCGCCGCGCCAACCTGCGCGAGGCGGCGCGGCTCCTCAAGGACGCCGGATACGAGGTGAAGAACCGCAAGCTGGTGAATGCCGCCGGCGAGCCCTTCACCATCGAGATCCTGCTGGCGAGCCCGGCCATGGAGCGGGTGGCGGTGTTCTACAAGCCGGCGCTGGAGCGGCTCGGCATCACCGTCACCGTCCGCATGGTGGATTCTTCCCAATATATCAACCGGCTGCGGGCGCGTGACTTCGACATGATCGTGTCCGGCTGGGGCCAGTCGCTCTCGCCCGGCAACGAACAGCGCGATTTCTTCGGCGCCCAGGCGGCGGATCGGGAAGGCTCGCGCAACTATGCCGGCATCAAGGATGCGGCGGTGGACGCGCTCATCGACAAGGTGATCTACGCCACCGACCGGGCCGATCTGGTGGCCGCCACCCACGCCCTCGACCGGGTGCTGATGTGGAACGAGTTCGTCATTCCCGCCTGGACCTTGAACTACACCCGCACCGCCCGCTGGGATCGCTTCTCCCACCCCGCGCCGCTGCCGGCCTATTCCTTCGCCTTCCCCGACATCTGGTGGTTCGATGCCGCCAAGGCGGCCAAGATCGGAGGCGGCAAATGAGCCTGAGCCGTCGTGCCCTGTTGCGGATCGGCGTCGGCGCGGGCCTGCTGGCACCGGCGCTCGCCCCCCGTCTCGCCCGCGCCGAGGGGCCATCGCCCCTGGCGGCGGCGGCCGACGAGGGCGGCAGCCCCACCGCCGTCCTCAAGCAGCACGGCCTCTCCTTCTTCGGCGACCTGAAATATCCCGCCGACTTCACCCATTTCGACTATGTGAACCCGGACGCCCCCAAGGGCGGCCCGTTCTCGCAGATGGGGCGGACCACCTTCTACAACCAGTCGCTGACCACCTTCGACACGCTGAACCCCTATAACCAGCGGGGCAACGGCGCCCAGGGCATCGAGCTCATCTACGATACGCTGATGACCGCCGCCGGCGACGAGAAGAGCGCGCTGTATCCGCGCCTCGCCACCGGCGCCGAGATCAGCGACGACGGGCTGACCTATCGCTTTCCCCTGCGCCCCGAAGCCCGCTTCCACGACGGTACGGCGCTCACCTCCGCCGATGTGGTCGCCACCTTCGAGGCGCTGAAGGCGGACGGCTACGAGACTATCCGCATGGCCCTGCGCGACCTCATTGAGGTGGAGGCCGATGGCGACCACGCCGTGGTGATGCGCTTCAAGGCCGGGCGGGCCCGCGACGTACCGCTGACCGCCGCCGGCATGCCCATCTTCTCCAAGGCATTTCTGGCCAGGCATCCGTTCAACCAATCGTCCCTGGAGCCGCCGCTGGGATCCGGCCCCTACAAGGTCTCCCGGCTGGAGCAGGGCCGCTATATCGAATACGAACGGGTGAAGGACTATTGGGGCCAGAACCTCCCGACGCTGAAGGGCCGCTTCAATTTCGATACGGTGCGCTACGAATATTTCCGCGACCGCATCGCCGGCCTCGAAGGCTTCAAGGCCAAGGTCTATCTGTTCCGTGAGGAATTCACCGCCCGCGAATGGGCGACACAATATGACTTCCCGGCGGTGCATGACGGCCGGGTGAAGACCGAGACCCTGCCGGATGAATCCTTCTCCGGCGTGCAGGGCTGGTTCCTCAACACCCGGCGCCCGCAATTCTTTGACCGGCGGGTGCGCGAGGCCATTGGCCTGTTGTTCGACTTCGACTGGACGCGGCGGAATCTGATGTATGATTCCTACCACCGCACCGTCTCCTTCTTCCAGAATTCGGACATGATGGCGGAAGGCCTGCCCTCCCCCGCCGAGCTGAAGCTCCTGGTGCCGTTCCGCGACAAGGTTCCGGAAGAGGTGTTCGGCGAACCCTATGTGCCCCCCGTCTCCGACGGCTCCGGCGAGGACCGCGCCTTGCGGCTGAAAGCCGTGGCGCTGCTGAAGGAGGCCGGCTACGGCTTTCGCCAGGGCAAACTGGTGGGGCCGAAGGGCGAGACCATCACCATCGAGTTCCTGGACGACGACGGCGCCATGGAGCGCCACCACGCCCGCTTCATCGGCCACCTGAAAAAGGTGGGCATCGACGCCACCTTCCGCATCGTCGATCCGGCCCAGTTCCAGGCCCGGCTGCAGACGTTCGATTTCGATGTGGTGGTGCGGCGCTACAGCTTCGCGCCCTATCCGGGAGACGAGCTGAGGGCCTATTTCTCCACCGAGGCGGCCCGCACGCCGGGCTCCTACAATGTGGCCGGCATCGCCGATCCGGTGGTGGACGCCCTCATCGCCCAGGCGCTGGCGGCCCAGGATGCCGCGGCCCTCACCACCTGCTGCCGCGCCCTCGACCGGGTGCTGCGGGCCGGCCATTATTGGGTGCCGCAATGGTATTCGGGCGAGCACCGCATCGCCTATTGGAACGTGTTCGACCGGCCGCAGACCAAGCCGCGCTACGAACTCGGCGTCCTCGACACCTGGTGGAGCACCACCCCGGAGACGACGCATGGCGGCTGAGCGTCGCTAGAGTCTTGAGTTCACGCATTTTCCCCGCGCGCACCAGTGTCCACCCGGCGCGAATGCTCTAGACTGGGGACCGCCGCACGGCTGGATCGGGAGACGGGATGCTCGCTTACATCATCCGCCGCATTGCCCTCATGGTGCCGACCATTCTCGGCATCATGCTGGTGTCGTTCGTGGTCATCCAGTTCGCCCCCGGCGGGCCGGTGGAACGGGTGATCGCCCAACTGACCGGCGACGACGTGTCCGCCACCTCCCGCGTTTCCGGTGGCGGCGGCGATTTCTCCGGCGGCGCGGCGGCCGCCCAGGCGGCGGGAACGGCCGATGCCGTCTCCTCCAAATATCGCGGCGCCCAGGGGCTCGACCCGGCCTTCATCAAGCAGCTGGAGAAGCAGTTCGGCTTCGACAAGCCGCCGCACGAGCGCTTCTTCAAGATGATCGCCGATTACGCCACCTTCGATTTCGGCCGTTCCTATTTCCGCGACATCTCGGTGATCGACCTCATCGCCGAGAAGATGCCCGTCTCCATCTCGCTGGGCCTGTGGATGACGCTGATCACCTACGCCATCTCCATTCCGCTGGGCATCGCCAAGGCCATGCGCGACGGCTCGAAGTTCGACATGTGGACCTCGGCGGTGGTGATCGTCGGCTATGCCATCCCCTCCTTCCTGTTCGCCATCCTGCTCATCATCCTGTTCGCCGGCGGCTCGTTCCTGGACCTGTTCCCCCTGCGCGGGCTGGTCTCCGACAATTTCTGGCAGATGAGCTGGCCGGAACGCATCGCCGATTATGCCTGGCACCTGGTGCTGCCGCTCACCTCCATGGTGCTCGGCGCCTTCGCCACCATGACGCTGCTCACCAAGAATTCGTTCCTGGAAGAGATCCGCAAGCAATACGTGACCACCGCGCGCATGAAGGGCCTCACCGAAAACCGGGTGCTCTATGGCCACGTGTTCCGCAATGCCATGCTGATCGTCATTGCCGGCTTTCCCGGCGCCTTCATCTCCGCCTTCTTCACCGGCTCGCTGCTGATCGAGACCATCTTCTCCCTGGACGGGCTCGGCCTCCTGTCGTTCGAGAGCGTCTTGAACCGGGATTATCCGGTGGTGTTCGCCACCCTCTACATCTTCTCCCTCGCCGGCCTCATCGTCGGCCTCGTCTCCGACCTCACCTACATGCTGGTCGATCCGCGCATCGACTTCGAGACGCGGGAGGTGTGAGGCCATGGAGAACGTGCCGCTGCTCCAGCCGGGCGAACCCACCGACATGCCCGCCGCCCGCGAACTGCCCCATGGCGCGCTGCCGCCGCCGGGCGAAACCCGGCGCCACAGCCGCTTCGCCCTCTCACCCCTCAACCGGCGGCGGCTCGCCAATTTCCGCCGCAACGGGCGCGGCTATGGCTCGTTCATCCTGTTCTCGGTGCTGTTCGTGCTGTCGCTCGGCGCCGAGTTCATCGCCAACGACAAGCCCATCCTCGTCTCCTACGAGGGGCATTATTATTTCCCGGTGGTGCACGCCTATCCGGAGACCGCCTTCGGCGGCGACTTCGAGACCGACGCCGACTATCGCGACCCCTATCTGCAGAAGCTGATCGCCGAGAAGGGCGGCTGGATGGTGTGGCCGCCCATCCGCTATTCCTATTCCACCCACAATCTGGACCTGCCCACCCCGGCCCCCTCGCCGCCCACCTGGATGCTCACCGAGGACCAGTGCAAGGCGGTGGCCGAAAAGAAGGGCGTGTCCGGCTGCGCGGGCCTTGAATGGAACTGGCTCGGCACCGACGACCAGGGTCGCGACGTGCTGGCCCGGCTCATCTACGGCTTCCGCATCTCCGTGCTGTTCGGCCTGGCGCTCACCGTCATCTCGTCCATCATCGGCGTCGCGGCAGGGGCGGTGCAGGGCTATTTCGGCGGCTGGGTGGATCTCTTGTTCCAGCGCTTCATCGAGATCTGGACGGCCATTCCCTCGCTCTATCTGCTGCTCATCATCTCCTCCATCCTGGTGCCGGGCTTCTGGGTGCTGCTCGGCATCCTGCTGCTGTTCTCCTGGGTGTCGCTGGTGGGGCTGGTGCGGGCGGAATTCCTGCGGGCGCGCAACTTTGAATATGTGCAGGCGGCCCGGGCCCTCGGGGTGGGCAATTTCACGCTCATGACGCGGCATATCCTGCCCAACGCCATGGTGGCGACGCTGACCATGCTGCCCTTCATCCTCTCCTCCTCGGTGATGACGCTCACCGCCCTGGATTTCCTCGGCTTCGGCCTGCCCCCCGGCTCGCCGTCCCTCGGCGAGCTGTTGTCCCAGGGCAAGAACAACATCCAGGCCCCCTGGCTCGGCCTCACCGGCTTCTTCACCGTGGCGCTGATGCTGAGCCTGCTCATCTTCATCGGCGAAGCGGTGCGCGACGCCTTCGACCCGCGCAAAACGTTCGAGTGACCCGACCTTCGGCCGGGCTGTGGTAGACTGGCGCGGGTTGGGCAGGCAGGTGACGCTATTCGGGTGACGAGATGAACAAGATCGTGCGCGAGCATTACCCGGTGGACAAGCTGCCGGAGGACCTGCGGCAGGGCCTCACGGCCGGCCAGACCGTCACCATCACGGTGGAGGAGGAGACGAAGCTCGATCGCGACGCATTCGACGCTTTGGTCGCCGACATCCTCGCCCATCCGCAACCCATGACGATCCAGGAAATCCGCGCACTGGTCGGCCCCCGCAACGTCACCTCCGAGGAGGCCGTCGCCCGCATCCGCGCCCTTCGAGACGAGTGGGATTGACCGCCGGTGCGCCTCTATTTCGACGTGAACACCATCATTGAGCTGGTCGAGGGACCGGGCGCCTCGCTGGATCGCTTCGCAGGTCTGCTGGCCGGCGGCCGTCAGACCGGCGCAGTGGTCGTCACCAGCGAGCTGTCGCTGGCGGAGCTCCTGGTCAAGCCGCTGCGGGATCAGGACCTGCACCTCGTCATCGGCTACAATAGCCTTCTTGCCGGCGGCACCGCCGGGCAGATCGAGGCGCATCCGGTGTCCCGCGACATCCTCGGGCGGGCGGCCCGGGTGCCAAACAGGAAGCCGAGCACCAAGCTGCCCGATGCCATCCATATCGCCACTGCCGAACACGCCGCGTGCGATGCGATCATCACGGCCGACAGACGGTGGCGCGACGCGACCGCCATTCAGCTGACTGATCCAGCGGATTTCGACTTTGCGACCTTCATCGAGAAACGCCGATGACTGATCCCCTCCTCTCCGTTCGCAACCTTTCCGTCGCCTTTCGCCGCGAGGGCACCCAGGCGCTGGCGGTGAAGGGCGTGTCGTTCGACATCACCAAGGGCGAGACCCTGGCCCTGGTGGGCGAAAGCGGCTCCGGCAAGTCGGTCACCGCGTTGTCGGTGCTGAAACTCCTGAACTATCCCGCCGCCAGCCACCCCACCGGCGAGATCCTGTTCCAGGGCCGCGACCTCTTGCAGGTGTCCGAGCGCGAGCTGCGCGGGGTGCGCGGCAACAAGATCACCATGGTGTTCCAGGAACCCATGAGCTCCCTGAACCCGCTGCACACCATCGAGCAGCAGGTGGGCGAAATGCTCATTCTGCACCGCGGCCTTTCCGCCAATGCCGCCCGCGCCCGCACCCTGGAGCTGCTCGCCGAGGTGGGCATTCCCGATCCCGCCGCCCGGCTCTCCGCTTATCCGCACCAATTGTCCGGCGGCCAGCGCCAGCGCGTCATGATCGCCATGGCGCTCGCCAACGAACCCGACCTCCTGATCGCCGACGAGCCCACCACCGCCCTCGATGTCACGGTGCAGGCGCAGATCCTCAAGCTCTTGAAGGATCTGCAGGCCCGGCTCGGCATGGCCATGCTGTTCATCACCCACGATCTCAACATCGTGCGCAAGATCGCCGATCGGGTGTGCGTGATGCAGAAAGGCGAGATCGTCGAGCAGGGCGGCGCCGAGGAAACCTTCCTCACCCCCCGCCATCCCTATACCCAGGCGCTGTTGAGCGCCGAGCCGAAGCCCGATCCGGCACCGGTGGCGGCGGATGCGCCCATCGTGGTGGAGGCCACCGATCTCAAGGTGCATTTCCCCATCAAGCGCGGCGTGTTCCGCAAGACCATCGGCCATGTGAAGGCGGTGGACGGCATCACCATCGCCATCCGCCGCGGCGAAACCTTGGGCGTGGTGGGTGAGAGCGGCTCCGGCAAGACCACGCTGGGCCTCGCCTTGCTGCGCCTCATCTCCTCGGCGGGGCCGGTCACCTTCCTCGGCCGGCGCATCGACGGCCTCGGCTTCAAGGCCCTGCGGCCGCTCCGGGCCGACATGCAGATCGTGTTTCAGGATCCCTACGGCTCCTTGTCGCCACGCATGTCGGTGAGCGAGATCGTCGCCGAAGGCCTTCTGGTGCACCAGCGCCAGCTCGATGCGGACCAACGGGAGGCGCGGGTGATCGCGGCGCTGGCGGATGTGGGGCTCGACCCGGAGACCCGCCACCGCTACCCCCATGAATTCTCCGGCGGCCAGCGCCAGCGCATCTCCATCGCCCGCGCCATGGCGCTCGAACCCTCCTTCGTGGTGCTGGACGAGCCCACCAGCGCCCTCGACATGATCGTGCAGGCACAGATCGTCGAGCTGCTGCGGGCGCTGCAGCGGAAGCGCGACCTCACCTTCATGTTCATCTCCCATGATCTGCGGGTGGTGTCGGCGCTGGCGAGCCGCATCCTGGTGATGCGCAACGGCAGGATGGTGGAGGAAGGCCCGGCCCGCACGGTGTTCGAGCAGCCGCGGGAGGATTACACCCGCGCCCTGTTCGCCGCCGCCTTCTCCCTGGAAACCGACACCTCCGGCGTGGTGCGCCAATGACCGCCCCCTTGAAGCCCCTGCCCGGTGACGGGCCCGCTGACGTCACGGTGGAGGGGCCCACCCCCCTCGGCAATGGCTACCGCCCCTATGAGCGCTACACCGCCCATCTCGCCGATGACGGGACGGTGGTGAGCCAGACCCGCGACATCCTGCGTGGCGGCTGCGTGGTCGGGGTGCTCGCCTATGATCCGGTGCGCGACCAGGTGGTGCTGGTGCGCCAGTTCCGCCTGCCGGCCTATCTCGCCCTGGGGCCGGCGCGCAGCGAGCTCGTTGAGATCGTCGCCGGCGGCGTGGAGGAGGGCGAGCCGGAAGAGGCCGCCGCCCGCCGCGAATGCCTGGAGGAAATCGGCGTCGCCCCCGGCCGCATGGTGCCCTTTCTCCAGTTCATGCCCACCTCGGGCATCACCGATGAGCAGGCCACCCTGTTCCTGGCCGAGGTGGACGCGGCTGCCGTGCCCGCGCACACCGGCCTTGCGGAGGAGACGGAAGTCATCCGTCCCCTGGTGCTGTCGGTGGACGAGGCCCTCGCCATGCTGGCGGCCGGGCGCTGCGCCAATGGCTATCTGATCATCGCCCTGCAGTGGCTCGCTCTCAACCGGGCGCGGCTGCCGGCCCTGCTCGACGGTTGAGCTCAGCCGAGCCGGTCGAGGTCGAACGCCGCCAGATCCTCCAGCAGCTCCACGAAGGCGCGGGCGCCGAACTGCGCCGCCGCCTCCCCCTTCTCCGCCGTGGCGCCGCGGGCATCGCCCATGGCGCCGGCCGCGCTCAGATCCTCGCTGGCCCAGGCGAAGCCCACCGGGTGGTTGGCCCTGAGGCGCTTGAAGTCATGTTCCATGGCGATGGAATAGGGGGCGAAATCGGCCGCCTGGGCCATGTCCACCAGATCCGGGCGAAACACCAGCATCAGCGACGTTTCTACCTCGCCCCCATGGATGCCATGGGCCCGCTCGGCATCGCTGAACAGGCCGGGCGGATAGCCGTAGCGGTGCATGGACGACATCGCCACCAGCATGCCGTGGTCGAGCCGCAGGGTGCGGGCCACGAGGTCGATCACCGGCACATTGCCGCCATGGGTGTTCATGATCACCAGCCGGCGCACCCCGGCGCGGGCGAGGCAGGCGCCGATCTCGCCCCAGGCGGTGATGGCGGTGGTGGGCGACAAGGTGAGGGTGCCGGCGAAGTTCTGGTGCTCATCGGACTTGCCGATGCTCTGCACCGGCAGCATCGCCACCGCGAGACCATCCGGCACCAGCGGTGCGATGCGCGCGATATAGCCCTCGGCGATGAAGGTGTCGGTGCCGAGGGGCAGATGGGGCCCGTGCTGCTCCACCGCCGCCACGGGCAGCACCGCCACCAGCCGCGACATGTCGAGCGCCGCCACCGCCGTGGTGGAGAGTTCCGACCATTTCACGAACAAGGGGCCCCTCCCGGCGGGCCACCGCCCGCGCATCACCCGCGCACCGAATATCCGGCCCATGGACCCAAGACGCCGGCCCCGTCAAGCCGCGCCCTGGGTCCGCGGGCGCCATTTTACCTGCATCAGCGAGGTGATATAGGATCATTCCAAAATGAGTGACGCCCCGTTCCACCGGGCCTTCCCCGCGCGCCGGCGCTTTATGCCCGGCGCGCCCATAGCCGAGCTGCCATGACCGCCTCTTCCGCGTCCGACGCCGCCTCGTCCCGTCCGCCCCGGGTGGGGCTGTTCGTCACCTGCCTCGTGGATACGATCCGTCCCTCGGTGGGGTTCGCGGCGGTGAAGCTCCTGGAGGATGCCGGCTGCGATGTGGACGTGCCGCGCCAGACCTGCTGCGGCCAGCCGGCCTTCAATTCCGGCGATCGGGTCACCACCCGCGCCCTGGCGGAAAAGACCATCGCCGCCTTCGAGAGCTTCGATTATGTGGTCGCCCCCTCCGGCTCCTGCGCCGGCATGATCAAGACCCATTATCCCGAATTGTTCGTCGGCGAGCCCGACTGGTCGGGGCGGGTGGAGCGCTTCTGCGCCAAGGTGTTCGAGCTCACCTCCTTCCTGGTGGACGTGCTGGGCGTCACCAGGGTGGAGGCCCGCTATGACGGCACCGTCACCTATCACGACAGTTGCTCGGGCCTGCGCGAGCTGCAGGTGAAGGCGCAGCCGCGCCAGCTCCTGGCCAGCGTCGAGGGGCTCGCGCTCACGGAACTCGCGGATTCCGATACCTGCTGCGGCTTCGGCGGCACCTTCTGCGTGAAATATCCCATGGTCTCCGACGCCATCGTCGGCAAGAAGGCCGACAACATCCTCGCCAGCGGCGCCGATACGCTGCTGGCCGGTGATCTCGGCTGCCTCATGAACATGGCCGGCAAGCTGCAGCGCCAGGGCCGCGATGTGGCGGTGCGCCATGTGGCCGAGGTGCTGGCCGGCATGGGCGATGGCCCCGCCATCGGCGCGCCGGCGCCCGCCAAGAAGGGTTGAGGCCATGAGCGTCGCCATCACCTCCCCCGAGTTCAAGCAGAACGCCACCGAGGCCCTGGCCGATCCGCAGCTGCAGGCGGCCCTCGCCAAGGCCGGGCCGGGCTTCGTCGGCAAGCGGCGGGACGCCATCGCCAAGCTGCCGGAATTCGATGCCCTGCGCGACAGCGTGCGCGACATCAAGAACCACACCCTGGCCCATCTCGACCTCTATCTCGAACGCTTCGAGGAGAAGGTCCGCGAGGCCGGCGGCCAGGTGCATTTCGCCGTGGATGCGGCGGAGGCCCGCGAGATCATCACCGGCATCTGCCAGCGTCTCGACGCGCGCACGGTGACCAAGAGCAAGAGCATGGTCTCGGAAGAGATCGGCATCAACGATCACCTCGCCGCCGCCGGCATCACCCCGGTGGAGACCGATCTCGGCGAGTACATCATCCAGATCCGCGGGGAATCCCCCTCCCACATCATTGCCCCCGCCATCCACCTCAACAAGGATCAGGTGGAAGCCGACTTCCGCCGGGTGCACACCGATCTGCCGGCGGATCGCGACCTGGTGGAGCCCACCGCGCTGCTGGCGGAGGCGCGGGGCGAGCTGCGCCAGCGCTTCCTCGCCGCCGACGTGGGCCTCACCGGCGCCAATGTGCTGGTGGCGGAGACCGGCGCCGCGGTGATCGTCACCAATGAGGGCAACGCCGACCTCACCCAGACCCTGCCCAAGGCGCACATCGTGCTGGCCTCCATCGAGAAGCTGGTGCCCACCCTGGAAGATGCCCACCAGCTGCTGCGGGTGCTGGCGCGCTCCGCCAGCGGTCAGGACATGAGCGTCTACACCACCTTCGCCTGCGGCCCGCGCCGCGCCCTCGATCCCGATGGGCCCGGCGAATTCCATGTGGTGCTTTTGGACAACGGCCGCTCCGCCATGCTGGGCGGCACCTTGAAGGAGATGCTGCGCTGCATCCGCTGCGGGGCCTGCATGAACCATTGCCCGGTCTACCAGTCGGTGGGTGGCCACGCCTATGGCTGGGTCTATCCCGGCCCCATGGGCTCGGTGCTCACCCCGGCGATGATCGGCATCGACAAGGGCGCCAACCTGCCCAACGCCTCCACCTTCTGCGGCCGGTGCGAGGAGGTGTGCCCGGTGCGCATTCCCCTGCCCAAGCTGCTGCGGCACTGGCGCCAGCAGGAGTTCGAGCGCCACCTCACCCCGGCGCCCCAGCGCTATGGGCTGAAGCTGTGGGCGTTCCTCGCCCGCAACGGCTGGCTCTATCGCCCCGCCACCCGCCTCGCCATGCGGGCGCTGTCGCTGTTCGGCCGCGACAAGGGCCGCTTCGCATCAATGCCCCTGGCCGGCGGCTGGACCGCCACCCGCGATTTCCCCGCCCCCGAGGGCGACACCTTCCAGGCCCAGTGGCGCGCCCGCAAGGCCGCCGGGACCACCAGCCGGAGCCCCGCCCCATGACATCAACGCCGTCTTCCCGCGATACGGTGCTGGCGTCGGTCCGGCGGGCCCTGGGCGTCACCTCCCGCGAGGCGCCGCGGCGCCAGGAGGTGGAGGCGCGGCTCGCCAGCCACCCGGCCGGCGTCATCCCCGCCCGCGCCCAGCTGCCGCCGGCGGAACGGCTGGAGCTGTTCAAGGCCATGGCGCTCGGCGCCGCCAGCTCGCTCGATCACCTGGCCTCCGCCGCCGAGGTGCCCGGCGCCATCGCCGCCTACCTCTCCACCCGCGACCTGCCCCTGAAGCTGCTGCGCGGCGCCGATCCCCGCCTTGCGGCTCTGCCCTGGAGCAGCGCGCCGCAGATCGACGTGTGGATCGGCCCGTCCGACGGCCGCCAGCCGGTGGGCCTGTCCCACGCCTTCGCCGGCATCGCCGAATCCGGCACGCTGGTGCTGTTCTCCGGCGCCGACAACCCGACCACCCTCAATTTCCTGCCCGACCACCACCTGGTGGTGCTGGAGGCGAAGGACGTGGTGGCGGACTATGAAACCGCCTGGGCCCGGGTGCGCGCGCAGTTCCCCGATGGCCAGCTGCCGCGGGCCATCAACATGATCACCGGCCCGTCGCGCTCCGCCGACATCGAGCAGACCCTGCTGCTGGGCGCCCATGGCCCGCGCAGCCTGCACGTGCTGCTGGTGGGCGCACCGAGCTGAGGCCGGCCCCGCTGGCGCGCCCCCGCCGGAAGTGTCCCAACGTCAGACCTTGCGGCAGATGGCCCCGCGCTGATGCAGCGAGGTCACGGACCTGACACAAAACGCCCCTTGCGCCGGGTCTGCCGGCGGCCATTCCCCAAACTTGGGTTGCCGCTCGGCCAAATTGACGGCAGAAGTCAGCGATCACGATTGATGGTGTGCCTATGTTGTCCCGCTTGCGCTTCGCTGTGGCGCTGTTCGCAGCGCTGTTCCTGACCATCGCCGTGCGGCCCGCCGCCGCCCAGGGCACCCCGCATGTCTACCTCATGCGGGGCCTGGCCAATGTGTTTTCCTATGGTCTGGACGACCTCGCGGCCAAGCTCAATGCCCGCGGCATTCCCGCCACCGTGTATGAATATGGCCAATGGCAGTCCCTGGCCGACATGGCCTCTGCGGAAAGCCGCGCCAAGGGCCGCTTCCCCATCGTGGTGGTCGGCCACTCCCTGGGCGCCGATGCCGCCATCCAGATGGCCGAGCGCCTCACCGCTCTCGGCACCCCGCCCACTCTTGTGGTCACCTTCGATCCGGTGGGCGTGAACACCGTGGGTGCCGCCTCCGGGCGCTTCGTGAACTACTACCAGTCCAATAACGGCTACGGAAAGCGGCTCACCGCCGGCCCCGGCTTCCGTGGCAAGCTGATCAACCGCAACCTCGACCAGGTGGCGGCCATCGATCATTTCAACATCGAGAAGTCGCCGCAGCTGCATTCGGAAGTGGTGAGCCAGGTGCGCGCCCTCGGCGTGCGGCGCAAGCCCAAGCCGCGGCCGGTGGCCAAGCCGTCCCAGCCCGCGGCCCCCACGCCGGCGCCGGGCAGCCAGGCCGCCACCACCAGCGACAAGAAGGCGATGTGAACGCCGCTCGGGCCACCCGCACGGGAGGTCCTCAGATCAGACGAAGGCCGCGGCCCCCCTGGATCCGCGGCCTTCGTCTTTCCGGGTGGGGAAGGAGCACAGGGGCGGGATGGCCCCAGATCTGCAAGACAGACCGTCAATCCACCCCGCTTCGGCGCGCGGGCTCAGGGCCAGAAGAAGCGCACCGCCGCCGCCGCCACCATGGCGGCCACCACCGCCAGAATGTCGCTGCGCAGGAAGCGGGCCACCAGCACCGCCGCCACCAGCCCGGCGATCATGCCGCGATCACCGCGCACGGCCCCGGGGGCGAGCAGCGCCACCAGCAGGGCGCCCGGCAGGGCATCCAGCACCCGGCGCACCCGTGGGGTGATGGGCACCAGCCGCATGAGGAAGAAGCCCGCCGCCCGGTTGAAGACCGTGGCCAGCGCCATCACCGAGATGGCGAGCAGGGTGCCAAGCTCAGCGCTCATCGGTGAATCCCCCCGCCAGGGCGCCTGCCAGCGCGCCGATGACGATGAACCACCAGCCCGGCAGCACGAACGACACGCCGATGGCGACAGCGGCGGCGACGCCCCAGCCCACCGCCTCGCGCCGGCCCTTCCAATTGGGAATGAGGATGGCGATGAAAAAGGCCGGCACCACCACGTCGATCCCCACCTGCTTGGGATCGGGAATGCCGCCGCCCACCACATGGCCGGCGGCGGTGCCGATCACCCAGAACAGCCAGGTGATGAAGCCGGCGCCGACGAAATAGCCCGCGTCCGACCCGCCCTGGGTCCGATAGCGCATGGCCAGCGCCCAATTGTTATCGGCCAGCAGCAGCAGCGCGCCATAGGATTGCCAGGCCGGCAGTGGCGCGAACCAGGGCCGCAGGGCCGCCGCCATCAGCACGTGGCGCGTGTTCACCGCCATGGTCAAAAGGCCGAGGGTGAGCAAGGCGGTCACCGACCAATGCTGGGTCCAGCCCTCCAGCGCCACCATCTGGGCGAGGCCGGCGAACACCATGGCGCTGAACAGGCTGGCCTCCACGAGGGTCAGCCCCTTCTGGGCCGCCGCCGCGCCGAACGCCATGGCGAACACGAACAGCCCCGGAATGAGGGGCATCATGGCGCGCAGCCCTTCGGCGGTGCCGGCCAGGGTGAACGTGGTGGGGGAATGTGAGGTCTGGGGCATGGGGGCCAATTGGGAGGGATGCGGCCCTTATGGCGCACATGCCCGGCGCGGCCAACCCGTTTTCACGCTGTGCTGGCGGTGCCGGCCAAAAGGCCGCCCAATCCCTCGTCCCACGGCGGCAGCGGCCCGAAGCGGGCGGCCAGGTGATCGATGAACAGCCGCACCTTCAGCGGCAGGAACCGCCGGCTGGGATAGACCGCGAACACCCCCACCCGGCGGGAGGCATGCCACTGCGGCAGCACCACCTGGAGCGCCCCGGACCGCAGCTCCGGCCCCACGTCCCAGGTGGAGCGCAGGGCGATGCCGACAGAGGCGAGAACGGCGGCGCGCACCACCTCGTTGGAATTGGTGCGCAGCGGCGCCGCGATCCGCAGGGTCACCGGTCCCTCCGGCCCCTCCAGTCGCCATGGATCCTGGGAATGGGTGGCCAGCAGCACATGGCCGGAGAGCGCCTCGATATCTCTGGGCGTGCCCGCCCGCGCGAGATAATCGGGGGTGGCGCACAGCACCCGGTGCACCGGAGCGAGGCGGCGCGCCACCAGGCTGGAATCGTCGAGATCGGCAATGCGAATGGCAAGGTCGAACCCTTCGCCGACGATGTCCACGAAGGCGTCGGTGAGCTCGAGGTCCACGGTCAGGCCGGGGTTGGCCTTGAGCAGAGGTCCGATATGGGGGGCGATGTGCATGCGGCCGAACGAGGTGGGCGCCGACACCCGCAAAAGGCCGCGCGCATCGGCCGAGCCATGGGCCAGCGCGTCCTCCGCCTCTTCCACCGCCGCCAGGATTGCCACCACCCGCTCGTAGAAGCCTTCCCCGGCTTCAGTGAGCGTGACCTTGCGGGTGGTGCGCTGGAACAGCCGCGTGCCCAGCCGCTCCTCCAGCCGCTGCACCCGCTTCGACACCACCGGCGGCGACAGGCCCATCTCGCGGCCGGCCGCCGACAGGCTGCCGGCGGTGACGATGCGGGAGAAGATCTCAAGGTCGGCGAGGTTGTCGATCATCGGCGCGGCGTCGCCCGGCAATTATTCCGTTTTTCCAACTCACTTTATCCGACAGCGCAATAATCGGCGACCACCTTTTCCGCGGAACCGATTATAATTGCACCAAACAGAATGGAGCGGGGGAGCCGGCATGGGAGACGCGGGCGCGCGGCCGCACGGCGGACCGCAGGAGAGCACGGCGGCAACAGCGGAGGAAAGCGCGGAGGAAAGCGCGGAGGAAAGCGCTCAGCAGCGCATGCATGACGGGTCACATGATGGCTCCCGCCTCGTCATGCCCGCGCCCGATGCGGCGGTGCTGGCGCGGCGGGACCAGATCGTCGCCGATCTGGCGCGTCTGGTGGGCGCGGACAGCGTGATCGCCCACGAGCGGGCCATGCGCCCCTATGAATCCGATGCCCTCACCGCCCACAGGCAATTGCCCCTGGTGGTGGTGCTGCCGGCCACCACGGACGAGGTGGCGGCGGTGCTGAAATATTGCCACGACAACGCCATCCGCGTGGTGCCGCGCGGCGCCGGCACCTCCCTTTCGGGCGGCGCCCTGCCGCTGGCCGATGCGGTGCTGCTGGGCATGGCCAAGTTCACCCGCATCCGCGAGATCGACACCGCCAACCGCTGCGCCGTGGTGGAGCCGGGGGTGACCAACCTCGGCATCACCAAGGCGGTGGAGCACCTGGGCTTCTATTATGCCCCCGATCCCTCCTCGCAGATCGCCTGCACCATCGGCGGCAATGTGGCGGAGAATTCCGGCGGCGTGCACTGCCTCAAATACGGCCTCACCACCAACAATGTGCTGGGGGTGGAGCTGGCCCTCATCACCGGCGAGATCGTGCGCCTGGGCGGCAAGCACCTGGACGCCGGCGGGCTCGACCTCCTCTCCGTCATCATCGGCTCGGAAGGCCTGCTGGGGGTGGTGACCGAAGTCACCGTGCGCCTGCTCAAGAAGCCGGATACGGCGCGGGCGGTGCTGGTGGGCTTTCCCACCTCCGAGAGCGCCGGCGACTGCGTGGCGCAGATCATCGCCGCCGGCATCATCCCCGCCGGCATCGAGATGATGGACAAGGACGCCATCGCCGCCGCCGAGGCGTTCGTGAACGTGGGCTATCCGCTGGATGTGGAGGCCCTGCTCATCATCGAGCTGGACGGGCCGGAAGCCGAGTGCGCCCATCTGCTCGATGCGGTCACCGCCCATGCGCAGGCCTGCGGCGCCACCACGCTGCGGGTGTCCCAGAGCGAAGAGGAGCGGCTCGGCTTCTGGGCCGGGCGCAAGGCGGCGTTCCCCGCGGTGGGGCGCATTTCCCCGGACTATCTGTGCATGGACGGCACCATTCCCCGCCGCCAGCTGCCCTTCGTTCTGGCCCGCATGCGCGAGCTGTCGCACCGGCACGGGCTGCGGGTGGCCAATGTATTCCATGCGGGCGACGGCAATCTGCACCCGCTCATTCGGTATGACGCCAATGCGCCCGGAGAGCTGGAGGCGGCCGAGGCGTTCGGCGCCGACATCCTGCGATTGTGCGTGGAGGTGGGCGGCGTGCTCACCGGCGAGCACGGGGTCGGCATCGAGAAGCGCGACCTCATGCCGGAGATGTTCGACGCGGTGGATCTCGCCCAGCAGCTGCGTCTCAAATGCGCGTTCGACGACCAGAACCTGCTCAATCCCGGCAAGGTGTTCCCCACCCTCCACCGCTGCGCCGAGATGGGCCGCATGCATGTGAGCGGCGGCGCCCTGCCCTTCCCCGACCTGCCGCGGTTCTGAGGTGACGATGCCGCAAACCCTCCTCGCCCGCGATCCGCAGGATGTGGTCGACGCCGTCACCGCCGCCGGTGCGAACGGCCGCACCCTGGAGATCCGCGGCACCGGCAGCCTCACGGCGCTCGGCCGCCCGGTGGTGGCCGACACGGTGCTGGACCTCTCCGCCCTCTCCGGCATCACCCTCTACGAGCCGGAAGAGCTGGTGCTCTCCGCCCGCTGCGGTACGCCGCGCCGGGACATCGAGGACATGCTGGCCCAAAGCGGCCAGATGCTGGCCTTCGAGCCGGCGGACCTTGCCCCCCTGTTCGGCGGCGCGGCGCGGGCGGGCAGCCTCGGCGGGCTTGTCGCCACCAATCTCGCCGGCCCCCGCCGCATCAGCGCCGGCGCCGTGCGCGACCATACTTTGGGCCTCAAGGCAGTGTCGGGGCGCGGCGAGCTGTTCAAGTCCGGCGGGCGGGTGGTGAAGAACGTCACCGGCTACGACCTGCCGCGCCTGTTCGCCGGCGCCTTCGGCACCCTGGGCGTCGCCACCGAGATCACCCTCAAGGTGCTGCCGCGCCCCGAAACCCAGGAGACGGTGCGGCTCGAGGGCCTCTCGCCGGAGGCGGCGGCGGCGGCCATGAGCGCGGCGCTGGGCTCCTCCTGCGAGGTCTCCGGCGCCGCTTATGCCCCGGCCCCGGTGGCGGCGCGGCTGCCGGGATGCCCGGATACGGCGACGGTGCTGCTGCGGCTGGAGGGCTTCGGCCCCTCGGTGCGGGCCCGGCGGGATATGCTGGCCCGCGTCCTCATCCCCTTCGGTCCCTGCACGGTGATGCGCGAAACACCCTCGGCGGCGCTCTGGAGCGCGGTGCGGGACGTGGCGCCCTTCGTCGGCACTCCCGAGCGCGCCCTGTGGCGCCTCTCCACGGCCCCCATGGCCGGCCCCGCCCTGGCCGCGCGGCTCTGCGCCACCCTCGATGCCGAAGCCTTCTGCGACTGGGGCGGCGGCCTCATCTGGCTGGCGCTGCCGGGCCCGCGATCGGAAGCGGACACGGTGCGGACGGCCCTTGCAGCCTCAGGCGGTCATGCCACACTCCTGCGCGCCACAGCTGAGGAGCGGGCACGGACCGCCGTGTTCCAGCCCCTCGACGAGCCACTCGCCGCCCTGACGGCCCGGGTGAAATCCAGCTTCGACCCGGCCGGCCTCCTCAACCGCGGCCGCATGCACGAGGGCTGGTGACATGCCATCCCGTGCGCTCCCGCCCTTCCCCGCCCGCCCCGGACGCTGAGCCATGCAGACCCATTTTTCGCCCGCGCAGCTCCTTGATCCGCGGCTTGCCGAGGTGGACCGGATCCTGCGGGCCTGCGTCCATTGCGGGTTCTGCACCGCCACCTGTCCCACCTATGTGCTGAAAGGGGACGAGCGCGACAGTCCGCGCGGGCGCATCTATCTCATCAAGGACATGCTGGAGAATGGCCGGCCCGCCACCGCCGAGGAGGTGGGGCCCATCGACCGCTGCCTGTCGTGCCTCTCCTGCACCAGCACCTGCCCTTCGGGCGTGGACTATATGCACCTCGTCGATCACGCCCGCGCTCATATCGAGGAAACCTATGCGCGGCCGCGCTCCGAACGGCTGGTGCGCGCCCTCATCGCCCGGGTGCTGCCCTATCCGCGCCGCTTCCGCCTGGCCTTGAAGGCGGCGGCCCTGGGGCGACCGTTCGCCGGCCTGCTGGAGCGGGCGGGGCTCGCCCCCCTCGCCGCCATGCTGCGCCTGGCGCCCCACAAGGTGCCGCCGGCAGCGCGGGATGGCGGTGTGCATGCCCCGGCGGGGCCGCGAAAGGCGCGGGTGGCGCTGCTCGCGGGCTGCGCCCAGCAGGTGCTGCAACCGGCCATCGACGCCGCCGCCATCCGCCTTCTCAACCGCATGGGGGTGGAGGTGGTGCGGGTGGCCGGTCAGGGCTGCTGCGGGGCCCTGCCCCACCACATGGGCCGCTCCGAGGAGGCCCGGGCCTTTGCCCGCGCCAATGTCAGGGCGTTCGAGACGGCGGGCCCGCTCGATGCGCTGTTGGTCACCGCCTCCGGCTGCGGCACCACCCTCAAGGACTATGGCCACATGCTGGCCGGCGATCCTACCTTCGCCGGGCGTGCGGCCGCGCTTGCCGGCAAGGTGCGGGACATCACCGAATTCCTCGCCGCCCAGGACCTGCCGGCGGCGCACGGGCCCGGCGGGCGGGTGGCCTATCATTCCGCCTGCTCGCTGCAGCATGGGCAGAAGGTGAAAAGCCCGCCGGTGGCGCTGCTGCGGCAGGCCGGGTTCGAGGTGGTGGAGCCGTTCGACCCGCACCTGTGCTGCGGCTCGGCCGGCACCTACAACATGCTGCAATCCGAGCTCGCGGACGCGCTGAAGACCCGCAAGGTGGACACGCTGGAGGCCCTGCGGCCGCAGATGATCGCCGCCGGCAACATCGGCTGCCTCACCCAGATCGCCTCCGGCACGGCGCTGCCCGTGGTGCACACGGTGGAGCTGCTCGACTGGGCCACCGGCGGCCCCCGCCCCGGCGCCCTCGCCGAGGCCGCGGCCTGAGCCGGCACCCATTGTTGCCGGCAATGCGAAAGTCCATTGCCGGGCGGGGGTTAGACTTCCCCCGCGCGCAAGGGTACCACTGCAGCAACACGCGGCGGCTGCCGCCGCGCCGCTCCAACCCCGGTCGCGCCATGGCTCCCGCCTTCGATCTGACCCTCTATCTCGTCACCGACCCGCGCCTCACCGCGGCGCGCGGCCTTGTGGCGACGGTGGATGCGGCGGTGAAGGGCGGCGCCACCCTGGTGCAGCTGCGGGACCCGCAGGCCCACGGCCGCGCCCTGGTGGAGCAGGCACGGGCGCTGAAGGCCCTGCTCGCCCCCCTCGGCATTCCCCTGATCATCAATGATCGGGTGGATGTGGCGGTGGCGGCCGATGCGGATGGGGTGCACCTCGGCCAGGACGACATGGCCCCCGCCGATGCCCGGGGCCTGCTGGGGCCCGGCCGCATTCTCGGCCTCTCGGTGGGAAATCCGGCGGAATATGCCGCCTCGGACCTCACCGGCGTCGACTATCTCGGTGTCGGCCCGGTCAAGGCCACCGGCACCAAGGCGAATGCGGGCGCCGCCATCGGCGCGCCCGGCATCGCCGCGGTCCGCGCCCTGACGCCGCTGCCTTTGGTGGCGATCGGCGGCATCGACGTCGCGGCGGTTCCACAGGTGATCCGTGCCGGCGCCGATGGCGTCGCCGTGGTCTCGGCCCTGTGCGCGGCGGACGACGTCGCGGAGGCCGCCAAACGCCTGCGCGCCGCCGTCGCGGCCGCCCGCTGATCCCTTTTCCGGCGCCACGATGCGCCGGCGTTCCGTTCCCGTCTCATCCGGCTCAAGGAGGCCGCTCATGTCCGCGTCCGTCGCTTCCGCATCCATTTCCCCCACCGCGCTGCCCGCCGGCGTCGAGATCACCGGCGCGCTCGCCCCACGCTTCGAGGAGATCCTGACCCCCGAGGCGCTGGCCTTCGTCGCCAGCCTGCAGCGCAGCTTCAATGGCACCCGCGAGGCGCTGCTGGCCCGTCGCGCCGAGCGCCAGGTCCGTTTCGACGCCGGTGAGCTGCCCGATTTCCTGCCCGAGACCGCCGCCGTGCGGGCGGGCGACTGGACCATCGCCGACCTGCCCGCCGACCTCCTGGACCGCCGGGTGGAGATCACCGGCCCGGTGGACCGCAAGATGATCATCAACGCCCTGAATTCGGGGGCGAAGGTGTTCATGGCGGATTTCGAGGATGCCTCCTCCCCCACCTGGACCAACATGATCGAGGGCCAGCTGAACCTGAAGGATCGCTGGGCCGGCGTCATCGACTTCACCGACGCCACCAGCGGCAAGGCCTATAAGCTCGGCGCCACCCCCGCCGTGCTCATCATCCGCCCGCGCGGCTGGCACCTGCCGGAAGCCCATGTGCGGGTGGACGGGGCGGAAATGTCCGGCGCGCTGTTCGATTTCGGCCTTTACGCCTTCCATTGCGCCAAGGCGGCGCTGGCGCAGGGCTCCGGCGCCTATTTCTACCTGCCGAAGACCGAGAGCCACCTGGAAGCCCGGCTGTGGGACCAGGTGTTCAGCTTCACCGAGCGGCAGCTGGGGCTCCCCCACGGCACCATCAAGGCCACCGTGCTCATCGAGACCCTGCCGGCGGTGTTCGAGATGAACGAAATCCTGTTCGAGCTGAAGGACCATATGGCCGGGCTCAACATGGGCCGCTGGGACTACATCTTCTCGTTCATCAAGCGGCTCGGCAAGAATGCCCGCTTCCTCACCCCCGACCGCAGCCGCATGGTGATGAGCGAGGCCTTCCTGAAGGCCTATTGCCTGCTGCTGGTGGAAACCTGCCACCGCCGCAACGCCTTCGCCATGGGCGGCATGGCGGCGCAGATTCCGGTGAAGGGCGATGCCGCCGCCAACGCCGCCGCCTTCGCCAAGGTGAAGGCGGACAAGGAGCGCGAGGCGGGCCTCGGCTGCGACGGCACCTGGGTCGCCCATCCCGATCTGGTGCCGGTGGCCATGGAAGTGTTCGACCGCCTCATGCCCACGGCCAACCAGCGTGATGTGGTGAAGCCCGCCGCCAACGTCACCCGCGACGATCTGCTGGAGGTGCACCAGGGCACCCGCACCGAGGCGGGCCTGCGGGAGAACATCCGCGTGGGCGTGCAATATATCGAGGCGTGGCTGCGCGGTCGCGGCGCGGTGCCGCTCTACAACCTCATGGAGGATGCGGCCACCGCCGAGATCAGCCGCGCCCAGGTGTGGCAGTGGATCCACCTCGGCGCCCAGCTGGACGACGGCCGCACCGTGACCGCCGACCTGTTCAAGGCGCTTCTGGACGACGAGATGGCCAAGCTGCGCACCGTGCTCGGCGCCGACGTCTATGATTCCGGCCGCTTCCCCGAGGCCATCGGCCTGTTCGCCGACATGTCGCTGGCCGACACGTTCGACGAATTCCTCACCCTGCCGGCCTATCGCCTCGTCGCCTGAGGCGGCCAAGCCCCTTCACCCGTACGACGCTCGCGCCCCATCGATTGCACATCGGTGGGGCGCTGCCGTTTCAGGCGCCGGCCGCCACCGCCGGATCGGTGCCGCGCACCAGCCGCCGGGCCACCACCACGAACTCAAGGGCCGCGCACAGCAGAATGCCATAGCCGAACAGTTCCAGGCATTCCTCGCTCATGTCCTTGATATTCCGCAGGTAAGCGTCCTGCATCACCGCCTTCCAGAACGCCCCCATGCCGTAGAAGCGCGCGAAGACATAGGTGGTCAGCAAAGCTGCCATCAGAAGGCCGAAGGCGCTGGTCTGGGTATAGTGGACCTGCTCGTCCAGAAACCGCGTGCGGTTTTTCCAGGTGTAGAAGAGCCCGGCCAGAATGACCGGCGTGACGAGGATCTGCCAGCCGTCGTCATGCAGCATGTCGAGCCAGACGTCGTTCTCGCGGATCAGCGAGGCTGCGGTGAAGGTGGCCAGAAGCCACGCCGACACCCGCAACGCCGGCAGCCGCACCGCGCAGGTCGCGAAAATCGCTGTGACCACGACTAAGATAACCGACTGAGAAATCTCGACAAGAGACGTCTCACCAAACGTCTTGGTTGTCATCGCGTCGACATACATTAATAGAAAAATTCCAGAAATGATGCCGACATAGATCACGAAACGGATGAATGCTTGCACAAAGGGATGTCGGAGGAATGGCAAGAGCCAGGCTCCCATGCCTGAACCGTCTCCTAAGGTTGAGCTCGGTTAGCTCAACAGTCGCCCCACTGACCGCAGGGCCGGGACTACCACACTTCCTCTCCGGCATTCAATCTCCAGGGCGGTATCAGGACACAAAGCCGCGAGCGGGCGGCGGCCTTTCGCCGCCCGCTCGCGGCTCCCAGGCGCCTGCGTCAGACGGGCACATGATGTTTTAAACATCACTATTTGTCGTTGAAATCTGAGAAGAGGGGGCGTAGCGTTCACCAATCCTCTCCTGATGCCGGTCACCCCGCTCGTGATCACCGCCGCCCAGCTCCGTGCCGCCCGCGCCCTTCTCGGCCTCGACCAGAAAGGTCTCGCGGCGCTGTCCAGCCTTTCGGTGCCCACCATCCAGCGCATGGAAGCCAGCGAGGAGGTCATTCGCGGCAATGTGGATTCCCTCATGAAGCTGGTGGACGCGCTCAGCACCGCCGGCATCGAGCTGATCGGCGAAGGCACCGTCAGCGACGGCGGCGGCCGCGGCGTGCGGCTCACCGCCCGGCGCCCGGCGCCGGAGCGGGAGGGTTGAGCCATGGGCGGGCCCCTGATCGCCCCACTGCCGGGCACACTGGTGAGCATCCTCGCCCTGTTCGCACTGGCAGCGCTGGCCGTGCCGCTGGCCCGCACGCCCCTCGGCCGGCCCCTCGTCTATGGCGCCAGCGCGCTCATCTCCGCGACGGCTTTTGTGTTCGGTGTCCAGGGGATGCTGGGCACTCCGGCCACCCTCGTGCTGCCCCTGGGCGTGCCCTGGATGGGGGCCCATTTCAGCCTCGATCCGCTCGCCGGCTTCTTCCTGTGCGTGATCAATCTGGGCGGCGCGGCCGCCAGCCTCTACGGCATCGGCTACGGCCGGCATGAGCATGCCCCGCAGCGGGTGCTGCCCTTCTTCCCCGCCTTCCTCGGCGCCATGTCCCTGGTGCTGGTGGCGGCGGATGCCTACAGCTTCCTGTTCGGCTGGGAGCTGATGTCGCTGGCCTCCTGGGCGCTGGTGGTGGCCCACGACAAATCCGCAGACAACCTCAAGGCCGGCTTCGTCTATATCGCCATGGCGAGCTTCGGCACCCTGGCGCTGATGCTGGCCTTCGCGCTGCTGGCGGGCGGCGGCGATCTCACGTTCGCCACCCTCGCCCACGCCCCCCACGGCCCGCTGGTGGGCGCGCTGGTGCTGGCCCTGGCGCTGCTCGGCGCCGGCTCCAAGGCCGGCCTGGTGCCGCTGCATGTGTGGCTGCCGCTGGCCCATCCCGCCGCGCCCAGCCACGTCTCCGCCCTCATGAGCGGGGTCATGACCAAGGTGGCGGTCTATGGCTTCATCCGCATCGTGTTCGATCTTGCCGGTCCGCCGGCCTGGTGGTGGGGCATTCCGGTGCTGGCCATCGGCGGCATCAGCGCGGTGGCCGGCGTGCTGCAGGCGCTCCTGCAATCGGACATGAAAAGGGTGCTCGCCTTCAGCACCATCGAGAACATCGGCATCATCTTCATCGGCCTGGGCCTCGCCTTGGCATTCCGCGGCAACGGCCTGATGGCCGCCGGGGCGCTGGCCCTCACCGCCGGCCTGTTCCACGTGCTCAACCACGCGCTATTCAAGAACCTCCTGTTCTTCGGCGCCGGCGCCGTGCTCAACGCCACCGGCGCCCGCGACCTGGAGAAGCTGGGCGGCCTCATCCACCGCATGCCCACCACCGCCGTGGTGATGCTGGTGGGCGCCGCCGCCATTTCCGCTCTGCCGCCGCTCAACGGCTTCGTCTCCGAATGGCTGACCTTCCAGGCCATCCTGCTCAGCCCGGCACTGTCCCCCTGGGGCCTCAAGCTGCTGGTGCCCCTGGTGGGCGCCCTCCTGGCGCTCGCCGCGGCGCTGGCCGCCGCCTGCTTCGTGCGGCTCTACGGCATCGCCTTCCTGGGCCGCCCCCGCTCCGAAGAGGCCGCGCAGGCGGTCGAGGTGGACCGCTGGTCCCGCGGCGCCATGGTGGGGCTCGCCACCCTGTGCGTGCTCGCCGGCATCCTGCCCGGCCCGGTGCTCGACGCGCTGCAGAATGCGGTGGGTCCGCTCATGGGCGCCCGCCTGCCGGTGCAGACGGATGTGGCCTGGCTCTCCATCATTCCGGTGGGCGAGAGCCGCTCGAGCTACAACGGCCTCCTCGTCTTCGTGTTCATGGTGCTCTCGGCGGGCCTCATGGCCCTCGTCATCCACCGCTTCGCCTCCCGCGCGCTGCGCCGCGCGCCGGCGTGGGACTGCGGCTTTCCCAACGCCGATCCCATCACCCAGTATTCCGCTTCCAGCTTTGGCCAGCCCCTGCGCCGGGTGTTCGCCCGCACCCTGTTCAGCGCCCGCGAGGAGGTGACCATGCCGCCCCCCGGCGACAGCGCCCCCGCCCGCATCCGGCTGACCGAGCGCGACCCCGCATGGGCCCTCCTCTTCACCCCGCTGGCGCGGGCGGTAGAGGCCCTGGCCGAGCGCAGTAACATCCTGCCCTATCTCACTATTCGCCAATATCTCGGCATCGTCTTCGCGACGCTGGTGGCGCTCCTTCTGGTGCTGGCCATATGGCGCTGATCAGCCACCTCCTCATCCAGGGCGGCCAGATGCTGCTGGTGCTCGCCCTCGCCCCCCTGGTCACCGGCCTGGTGCGCAAGGTGAAAGCGCGGCTCTATCGCAAGCGCGGCGCCAGCATCGTCCAGCCCTATCGCGACCTCGCCCGGCTGCTGCGCAAGGAAGCGGTGGTGGCGGAGGGCGCCTCCTGGCTGTTCCGCGCCGCCCCCTACCTCATCTTCGCCGCCACCTGGGTCGCCGCGGCCCTGGTGCCCACCTTCGCCACCGGGCTGCTGTTCTCTTGGTCGGCGGACCTCATCGCCATCATCGCCTTGCTGGGCAGCGCCCGTTTCTTCCTGGCGCTGGCCGGCATGGACATCGGTACCAGCTTCGGCGGCCTCGGGGCGAGCCGGGAGATGATGATCTCCTCCCTGGCCGAACCGGCCATGATCATGATCGTGTTCTCCCTGGCCCTGGTGGCTGGCTCCACCCAGCTCTCCACCATGGCCGGGGTGATGCTGGCGGGCGTGGGCCTGCGGGTCTCCCTCGCTTTGGCGCTGATCGCGCTGATGATCGTGGCCCTGGCGGAGAATGCCCGCATCCCGGTGGACAATCCCTCCACCCACCTGGAGCTGACCATGGTGCACGAGGCCATGGTGCTGGAATATTCGGGCCGTCACCTCGCCCTCATCGAGCTATCGGCGCAGCTGAAGCTGCTGCTCTACATCTCCCTCATCGCCTGCGTCTTCACCCCTTGGGGCCTCGCCCCGGCGGGCGCCGGTGCCGGCGCCTTCGCGCTTGGCTTCGTGACCTATGGCGCCAAGCTGGTCTGCGGCGCGGCGCTGCTCGGCGCGTTCGAGGCCTCCATCGCCAAGATGCGGGTGTTCCGGGTGCCGGACTTCCTCGGCGCGGCGCTGATGCTGGGGCTGCTCGGCACCCTGCTCTTGTTCGTGTCGCGGGGGCTCTGATCCATGGACCAGCCCATGTCCCCCCATCTGGTCTTCGACATTGCCCATCTCCTGGCCGGCGCCATGGTGCTGATCAGCCTGATGATGCTGTATCAGGACCGCCTCACCGCGCTGATCAAGGTGTTCGCCCTGCAGGCGGTGGCGCTGGCGGCCTCGGTGGCCTGGCAGGCCTATGCCCATGATGCGCCGCATCTTTATGTCACCGCCGCCATCGCCTTGATCTTCAAGGCCATCGCGCTTCCCCTGGCGCTGCAGCGCATGGTGACGCGGCTCGGTCTGCACCGGCAGGTGGAAACGGCGGTGGCCACCGGCCCCACCATGCTGGCCGGGCTCGGGCTCGTCGGCCTGTCGCTGGTCATCATGCTGCCGGTCACCGCCACCTCCGATCCGCTGGCGCGGGAGGATCTGGCCTTCGCCCTCTCGGTGGTGCTGCTGGGCCTGCTGATGATGGTGACCCGCCGCAACGCGGTGAGCCAGATCATCGGTTTCATGTCCATGGAGAACGGCCTGATCCTGGCCGCCACCGGCGCCCGCGGCATGCCGCTGGTGGTGGAGATTTCGGTGGCCTTCTCGGTGCTTATCGCCTTCATCGTCATCGGCGTGGTGCTGTTCCACATCCGCGAGCGCTTCGACACGGTGGACGTGGACGCCCTCGACCGCTTCCGCGGAGGCCGCTCATGACCGCCATGACCGTGCTTCTGGCGACGCCGGCGCTCGCCGCCGTGCTGCTGGCCCTGTGGCCCGCCTATCGTTCCGGGGCGTGGATCAACGTTCTGGCCTGCGCCATCAGCTTCGGCGCGGCGGTGGGGCTGATGGTGCACCGGCCCGAGAGCGGCGCCTTGCTGCTGGTGGATGACCTCAACAGCGTGTTCGTGCTGCTGAACAGCTTCGTCGCCTTCACCACCGCCGTGTTCAGCGCCACCTATATCGCCCATGAGGTGGAGAGCGGCCGGCTCAACAGCCTGAACCTGCGCGCCTACCACGCCATGTATCAGGTGCTGCTGTTCGCCATGACGCTGGCGCTGGTCTCCAACAATCTCGGCGTCATGTGGGTGGCCATCGAGGTGGCGACGCTCTCCACCGTGCTCATGGTCGGCCTCTACCGCACCCCGGAAGCCATTGAGGCGGCATGGAAATACTTCATGCTCGGCTCGGTGGGCATCGCCCTCGCTCTGTTCGGCACCATCCTCGTCTACATGGCGGCCCAGCCGGTGGTGGGCGAAGGTCAGGACGGCATGGTGTGGAGCGTGCTGGTGACCCGCGCGGCGCAGTTCGATCCGGCCCTGCTCAACCTCGCCTTCGTGTTCCTGCTGCTGGGCTATGGCACCAAGGTGGGGCTCTCCCCCCTCAACGCCTGGCTGCCCGACGCCCATGCGGAAGGGCCCACCCCCATCTCGGCGGTGCTGTCGGGCCTGCTGCTCAACGTGGCGCTCTATGCGGTGCTGCGCTTCAAGATGCTGCTCGCCGCCAACCCCGCCGCACTGGCGCCGGGGCCGCTGCTGATGAGCATGGGCCTCGCCTCGCTGCTGATCGCCGGGGTGATGCTGTACCGGCGGCGGGACATCAAGCGCCTGTTCGCTTACTCTTCCATCGAGCATATGGGGCTGATCGCGTTCGCCTTCGGCATCGGCGGGCCGCTCGCCAATTTCGCCGGTCTGCTGCACATGGTGATGCACTCGCTCACCAAATCCGCCATCTTCTTCGCCGTGGGCCATGTGGCGCAGGTGAAGGGCACGCAGAAGCTCTCCGAGATCCGCGGCCTCACCACTTCCCATCCCGCGCTTGGCTGGTCGCTGGTCATCGGCACCCTCGCCATCGCCGGCCTGCCGCCGGGCGGGGTGTTCATGAGCGAGTTCCTGCTGGTGACCTCCACGTTCGAGCAGCCGTTCCCGCTGATGCTGCTGGCCCTGCCGCTGGTGGTCGGGCTGTTGATCGCCTTCGGCGCGCTGATGCTGAAGCTCTCCGCCATCGCCTTCGGCGCGCCTTCACCGGGCACCGCGCCGGTGAAGGCCTCCTACCTGCCCATGGTGGTCCACCTCGCGCTCGTGCTCATGGCCGGCATCTACCTGCCGGCGCCGCTGGTGGCGTGGTTCCAGCACGTGGCCGGGCTTCTGGGATAGGGGCGCGCGATGCAGAGCCTCAGCCAACTCCTCGCCTGCGGCACCCCGGTGCCTGCCTGCCGCCCGTGGCCGCGCGCGGTGCTCGCCCCCGGCGACTGGTCGGCCCTCGCAGCCCATCTCGCCCAGGGCACCTTGACCCTCGCCGGCCTGTGGGGCGACGAGGGCGCCGTGCATATGGCGGTACTGGAGCCACAGAGCGGCACCGCCGGCATCGCCACCTGCCTCTGCCCGGACGGGCATTTCCCCTCGGTGGGGCAGGTGCATGCCCCCGCGCAGCGGCTGGAACGCACGGTGAGGGACCTGTTCGGCCTCATCCCCGATCATGCCCCCGACAGCCGGCCGTGGCTGGACCATGGCCGCTGGGCGGTCCAAGCCCCGCTCGCCGCGACCGTCCCGGCGGAGCGGCAGCCACCCTATGACTTCCTTGCAGCCGAAGGTGCGGCGCTGCACCAGATCCCGGTGGGGCCGGTGCATGCGGGCATCATCGAGCCCGGCCATTTCCGCTTCAGCTGCCATGGGGAAACCGTGGTGCAGCTTGAGGAGCGGCTCGGCTACGTCCACAAGGGCATCGAGGGCCTGATGGCCGGCGCGGACGTGGCGAAGGCCGCCCAACTCGCCGGCCGCACCTCCGGCGACAGCACGGTGGCGTATGCCTTTGCTTTCGCCCGTGCGGTGGAGGCGGCGCGAGATGTGAGCGTGCCGGCACGCGCGACGGCGCTGCGAGCGCTGATGGCGGAGCTGGAGCGGCTCGCCAATCACATCGGCGACGTGGGCGCCATCTGCAACGACGCCGCCTTCGCCCTCATGCTGGCCCATTGCGGCGCGCTGCGCGAGCGGGTGCTGCGGGCGAGCGCCAGCGCCTTCGGGCATCGCCTGATGATGGATGCCATCGTGCCCGGCGGCGTCGCCCGCGACATCACAGAGGACGGCATCGCCGCCCTGCGCGCCCTGGTGGCCACCGTCGCGGCCACCTTCCCCGCGCTGATGCGGCTTTATGACGAGACGCCGTCCATCCAGGATCGCACCGTGGGCACCGGCATCGTCAAGGCGACGCTCGTCGCCACGTTCGGCGCCGGCGGCTATGTGGGACGGGCCAGCGGCCGCGATTTCGACGCCCGCCGCGCCCTGCCCTATGCGCCCTATGACCGGCTGCGCTTCGACGTACCGGTGCGCACCGATGGCGATGTGAACGCCCGCATCTGGATCCGCATTCTCGAGATCGAGGAGAGCCTCGGCCTCATCATCCAGCTGCTCGACACTTTGCCCCATGGGCCGATCGCCGCCCGGGTCGAACCCGGCCCCGGCGAAGGGGTGGCGCTGGTGGAGGGCTTTCGCGGCGACGTGCTCGCGGTGGTGCGCCTCGACGGGGAGGGACGGGTGGCCCGCGCCCACCTGCGCGATCCGTCCTGGTTCCAATGGCCGTTGCTGGAAGCCGCCATCGAGGGCAACATCGTGGCGGATTTTCCCTTGTGCAACAAATCCTTCAACTGCTCCTACTCGGGCGTGGACCTGTAAGGCGCCGGCATGCTGACCCTGCTGTTCAAGAGCCTCGCCTCATCGCCGCTCACGGAGCCCGGCCCCGGTGCAGTGGAACTCGCCGCGCTGGCGCGGGAGGTGGGCGTGGCGGCGGAAGCCACCCTCGGGCGCAGCCTCTCCATCCGCGAGGTGGATGCCGGT
This sequence comes from Xanthobacter sp. NM-25, assembly GCF_022138605.1. Classification (GTDB taxonomy): domain Bacteria; phylum Pseudomonadota; class Alphaproteobacteria; order Rhizobiales; family Xanthobacteraceae; genus Xanthobacter. The sequence continues at coordinate 335,271 of NZ_JACBFS010000005.1, read as the reverse complement.
TCCTGCAACGGCTGCGAGCTGGAAATCCACGCGCTTTCCAACGCCTTCTACGACATCGACCGGTTCGGGCTGAAGTTCGTGGCCTCGCCGCGCCATGCGGACGTGCTGCTGGTGACCGGGCCGGTCACGCGCAACATGGGGGAAGCGTTGAAGCGCACCTATGACGCCACGCCCGCCCCCAAATGGGTGGTGGCCGCCGGAGATTGCGCCCTCAACGGCGGCCTGTTCGCCGGCAGCTACGCGGTGATGGGCGGCGTGCAAGCGGTGCTGCCGGTGGACCTCAGCATTCCCGGCTGCCCGCCGACGCCCACGGCGCTGCTCAAGGGCCTGCTCGGCCTGATGGCGATGCCTGCCCGCTGACACCCAAAGCCGATCCGCGCGGAGCAAAGCCCCGCCCGGCTATTGCAGGGCGCGCCCCTCGCCGGCGGTGATCTCCTCCACCTTATACATGATGGCGAGCCACACCCCCTGCTCGAAGGTCTTGCCCCCGCTCTCGAAGCTCTGGGCCATCTCCGCGGCGAAATCGACTCCCTCGGAGCCATATTGCTCGGCGATGACCCAGGCGGTGCGCCACAGCTCCACGTCGCTCGGCATGACCATGCTCCCGATCCTGCGGCTCGTGCGGCGGCGCCCGAGGGCGCCGCGCCAGTGCCTAAATTTTCTGCGGGCCGCGCGCGCCTTTTCGGCAATGCCGGCCCGCCATCAAAGGTATTTAAAGACCCTCACTGAGGGACATCCCCCGGCCTTGGCGGGACGTGTCACAAGTCCAACACCAGCAGGTCGCCTTTGCCACGCGACACGCAGGCCAGCATCCAGCCCTCTTCCTTCTCGGCGGTGGAGAGGCGCTTGTCGCGGTGGTCCACCTCGCCCTCCAGCACCTTCACCTTGCAGGTGCCGCAGGCGCCCTGCTCGCAGGAGGTGCGGATCTTGACGCCCCGCTCCTCCAGCGCTCCCGACACCGACTTGTCGCCGGGGATCTTGTAGGTCTTTCCAGTGGAGGCGATCTTGACCTCGAACACCTTGTCCAAGAGCGGCGCCGGCGCCTTGCCGCCGAACCGCTCCATATGGATCAGGGCGGGGTCGATGCCCTTCTGCTGGGCGGTCTTGACGATGGGTTCCATCCACCAGTCGACACCGCAGATGAACAGCTCGGTATCGGCCGGTCGGTCGGCGAGGATGGTGGCGGGATTGAACGGCGGCTGCGCCCCTTCCAGGTAGAAGGTGGTGTCTCCGGCGAAGGCCGACGCTTCGATCATCCCCTTGAACGAACCCGGCGAGCCGCCGGCGAACAGATAGTGCAGCTCGAAGGGAATGCCCCGGGCCTTCAGATGATCGGCAATGGAGAGGATCGGAGTGACACCGATGCCGCGGGCCAGCAGCAGGGCGCGGGTGGTGGTTTCCGGCACCTCGAAGCGGTTGCGCGGCGTGCTCACCTGAAGCGTGTCGCCCACCTGCACATCCTGGTAGAGGGCCACCGAGCCGCCGCGGCTGTTGGCATCCTTCCACACGCCGATGAGATAATGGTTGCGCTCATGGGCGCTGTTGAACAGCGAATATTGGCGCACCATGCCGCTGGGCAGGGTCACATCGATATGCGAGCCGGGGGAGAATGCCGGCAGTTCGGCGCCCGCCGGATCCACCAGCTCGAACGAGACCATATTGTCGGCCTCGATGGTCTTCTTCGCTACGACGACGGGGTGCAGGGCATCGTCCGACATTGCAAACTCTCCATGAACCAAAGCCGGGAGAGGTCAGAGCAAGGCCGAGGCCAGTTTTCGGGCGGAAATCCGCCCCTGTGCACCGCTGATCAAAAATAAGGCAAACGCGCCCCCCCGAGGCGAGGCCGTCGCAGACGCCCCCGCCCCGGAGAGGCACGGGCCCTCTCAGCCCTCGAAATTGAGGACGATGCGGCCCTGGATGTCGCCCTTGTGCATGCGGGCGAAGATGGCGTTGATGTCCTCCAGGCGCTCGGTCTCGATGGTGGCCTTCACCTTGCCCTCGCCGGCGAAGTTCAGGGCCTCCTGCAGGTCCAGCCGGGTGCCGACGATGGAGCCGCGCACGGTGATGCCGTTCAGCACCGTGTCGAAGATGGAGAGCGGGAAGTCGCCGGGCGGCAGGCCGTTGAGGGCCACCGTGCCGCCACGCCCCACCATGCCCAGCGCCTGCTCGAAGGCCTTGGGCGAGACGGCGGTGACGAGCACCCCCTGGGCCCCGCCCACTTCCTTCTTCACGAACGCCACCGGATCGGCAGTGCGGGCGTTGACGGTGAGCGCGGCGCCGAGCCGCTTGGCCAGATCGAGCTTGGCGTCGTCGATGTCCACGGCGATCACGTTGAGGCCCATGGCCTTGGCATACTGCACGGCCAGATGCCCGAGCCCGCCGATGCCGGAGATCACCACCCAGTCGTCAGGCTTGGTATCGGTCACCTTCAGCCCCTTATAGACGGTCACACCCGCGCACAGGATCGGCGCGATTTCGGTGAAGGAGACATTGGCCGGCAGGTGACCGACGAAATTGGGGTCCGCCACCACATATTCGGCGAAGCCGCCATTCACGGAATAGCCGGTGTTCTGCTGCTCCTCGCACAGGGTCTCCCAGCCGCCGAGGCAATGTTTGCAATGACCACAGGCGGTGTAGAGCCACGGCACGCCGACCCGGTCGCCCTCCCTGACATGCCGCACGCCGGCGCCGACGCCGGCCACGTAGCCCACGCCCTCATGGCCAGGAATGAAGGGAGGCTTCGGCTTCACCGGCCAGTCCCCTTCGACTGCGTGCAGGTCGGTGTGGCAGACGCCGGAGGCGGCGATCTTCACCAGGATCTGGCCGGGACCGGGCGTCGGCACCGGTACCTCCTCGATGGACAGGGGCTGGCCGAAGGCGTGGGCGACGGCGGCCTTCATGGTCTTTGTCATGTGGCTCCCTTTCGATCTGCCCGGCGGCCGATGCAGCGGCACCGCGGCGCGGGGCGGGTGGACCAATGCCAATTGGGGGACAGATGCCGCAGGCTGGCGCAGGAGGGGTGCGCCACGGACCGCTTTCGGGGCTCCGGGCGCCGCAGGCTGGCACGGCATGGAATGTGGTGGGGACAACGGCCACCGGAAGCCAGGGGGAAACTGGCTTCCGGCCTGTGACATGGCCGTCGTATCCTCCCTGAATGTTGCACCTGGTCTGTTCTCCGCGACCGGGCTTGCCTCAGGCTGGAGGCGTCCAGCGCTGAAACGATGCCGGGCCCGGCGCGGTTCCCGGCGGCGGAGCGGAATGAGTTGAGGATGCCGGGCATCCCCGCCCCGCCGCCGGCCATGGCCGGTTCAAGCCCCGATCAGAAGAAGCCGAGCTTCTTGGGGCTGTAGCTCACCAACAGATTCTTGGTCTGCTGATAATGGTCGAGCATCATCTTGTGGGTCTCGCGGCCGATGCCGGATTGCTTGTAGCCACCGAAGGCCGCATGGGCCGGATAGGCATGGTAGCAATTGGTCCACACCCGGCCGGCCTGGATGGCGCGGCCGAAGCGGTAGGCCCGCGAGCCGTCGCGGGTCCACACGCCGGCGCCGAGGCCGAACAGGGTGTCGTTGGCGATGTGGAGGGCTTCCGCCTCGTCCTTGAAGGTGGTCACCGACACCACCGGGCCGAAGATCTCCTCCTGGAAGATGCGCATGGAATTGTTGCCGAGGAACACGGTGGGCTTCACATAGAAGCCGTCGGCGAGATCGCCATCGAGGGTGTTGCGCTCGCCGCCGGCCAGCACCTTGGCCCCTTCCGCCTTGCCGATGTCGATATAGCTCAGGATCTTGTGCATCTGCTCGCTGGAGGCCTGGGCGCCGATCATGGTTGCGGGATCGAGCGGCGAGCCCTGCTTGATGGCGGCGACCCGGGCCAGCGCCTTCTCCATGAAGCGGTCGTAGACGCTCTCCTGCACCAGCGCGCGGCTCGGGCAGGTGCACACTTCGCCCTGATTGAGGGCGAACATCACGAAGCCCTCAATGGCCTTATCGAAGAAGTCGTCATCCTCCGCCGCCACGTCGGAGAAGAAGATGTTGGGGGACTTGCCGCCCAGTTCTAGGGTCACCGGAATGAGGTTCTGGCTGGCATAGCCCATGATGAGGCGGCCGGTGCCGGTCTCGCCGGTGAAGGCGATCTTGGCGATGCGCTTGGACGACGCCAGCGGCTTGCCCGCCTCCAGGCCAAAACCATTGACGACGTTGAGCACACCGGGGGGCAGAATGTCGGCGATGAGCTCGGCCAGCAGCAGCATGGAGGCCGGGGTCTGCTCGGCCGGCTTCAGCACCACGCAATTGCCGGCGGCGATGGCCGGAGCGAGCTTCCAGGCGCCCATCAGGATGGGGAAGTTCCAGGGAATGATCTGGCCCACCACGCCGAGGGGCTCGTGGAAGTGATAGGCGATGGTGTCGTGGTCGATCTCGGAGAGGGCGCCTTCCTGGGACCGCACGCAGGCGGCGAAATAGCGGAAGTGGTCGATGGCCAGCGGAATGTCGGCCGCGGTGGTCTCGCGGATCGGCTTGCCGTTGTCCCAGGTTTCGGCGAGGGCCAGAAGGTCGAGGTTCTCCTCCAGGCGATCGGCGATGCGCAGCAGCACCAGGGCACGCTCGGCGGCCGGGGTGCGGCCCCAGGCGTCCTTGGCGGCATGGGCGGCGTCGAGCGCCTTCTCGATATCCTGTTCGTCGGAGCGGGCGACCTCGCAGATGACCTTGCCGTTGATGGGCGAGATGTTCTCGAAATAGCGGCCGTTCACCGGCTCCACGAAGGTGCCGCCGATGAAATTGCCGTAGCGGGCCTTGAAGGGCGAGGCATTCTGGGCGGCGAGCAGTTCAGGCTTGTTCATGGTTTCCTCCCGTGATGGGTCGGGGGCCCCATCGCAGCCCTCGTGCCAACCGGTGCCCGGCCATGGATCTTTCGCTTTTGCAGTGCGGTAAGTGCTTGTTTCACGGCAGATGAAAACAAGAGGAAATCAAGACTTCGCGCGCGCGGCGGCGCCGCTGCTGGACGACGGGCAAACTGTCGTGCGAAACTGTCGCCGAGAAGAACAAGAACCTGCGACACCTGTTGCAAGATGCGACAGCTGTCGCGCGGGAGCGAAATCAAGCCGAGGGTGCCGATGCCGCAAATCATCCCGTCGCCCACCGCTTATCTGCTGTCGCCACAGGCGCTGGAGCAGGCGCGGCAGCGCTTTTTCTCGGGCGAAACGGTCTGCGACGACGTGGCACCGCCGATCCTGCGCTCTTGGACCCGCTGCGCCGCGCGCGGCCTGCCGACAGGCGGAGGTGTGGCCGCCGAGCCTCTGACCTCCGGTGAGCTGCGCCAGCGGCGCGACAAGACCGAGGCGCTCTGGCGCCGCTGCCGGCCGGAGCTGGAGGCGCTGCACGCCAATGCCAACGTGACCGGCTCCATCGTCATCCTCACCGATCCCACCGGGCTGGTGCTCGACACGGTGGGCAGCGCCGATTTCGCCGACCGCGCCGCCCAGGTGGCGCTCAAGCCCGGCGTCAACTGGAGCGAAGCGGCGCTGGGCACCAATGCCATCGGCACGGCTCTGGAGGAGCGCCGCCCCCTGGAGGTGCGCGGCGCGGAACATTATGCCGAGGCCCACGGCTTCCTCAGCTGCGCCGCCGTGCCCATCCTCGATCCCTATGGCGACGTGCTCGGCCTCCTGGACCTGTCCGGCCCGGCCACGGTGCCGCAGCTCCATGCCATGGGCCTGGTGCAGCTGGCGGTGAACCAGGTGGAGCACCGGCTGTTCGACGGCGCCTTTCCCGATTGCAACGTGGTCCGCTTCCATGGAGACCCGAGCTTCCTGGGTACCAGCCATGAAGGCATCCTGGTGTTCGAGGAGTATCGGCTGGTGGCCGCCAACCGCACCGGCCTCGCCCAGCTCGGCCTCGATTGGGATGCGCTGAAACGGCGACGCTACAGCGAGTTGTTCGACGGCAGTCTCGGCCGCGACGGTGAGGAGCGGCGGGTGCGCGCCGCCAATGGCGCCCAGTTGCACCTGCGGTTCGACCGCAAGATGCGTCACGCCGCAGCCGCCAGGGACACTGACCGGCCCGCCGCAGGCGCACCCGCCTCCTCGCCGCAGGCCCGCGAGGAGACAATCAGCGGCAGCACGGGCGGCGCCGAGCGCGCACCGCAGCGCAGCAGCGCCCCTGCCGGCGCGCGCCCCTCCACCGATCGGCGGGGACCGGAGGCTGCCTCCTCCCTCCCCCATTTCGACCCCGCAACCACCGAGGCGCTGCGCCGCGCCGTCCGGCTGCTGGAAGCCGGCGTTCCGGTGCTGGTGCAGGGTGAGACCGGCACCGGCAAGGAGGTCTTCAGCCGCCAGGTGCACGCCCGGTCCAGCCGGGCCGCCCGGCCGTTCGCCGCCATCAATTGCGCCGCCTTGCCCGAGGGCCTCATCGAGTCGGAGCTGTTCGGCTATGAGGAAGGCGCGTTCACGGGTGCACGCCGGGCTGGCTTCAAGGGCCTGCTGCGGGAGGCCGACGGCGGCGTGCTGTTCCTCGACGAGATCGGCGACATGCCCTTGTCGCTGCAGACGCGCCTGCTGCGGGTACTGCAGGATCGCGAGGTGATGCCGCTCGGCGGCGGTCGCGCGGTGCCGGTGGACTTCAGCCTGCTCTGCGCCTCCCACCGGGATCTCAAGCAATTGGTGGAGAGTGGGGCGTTCCGGGCCGACCTCTATTTCCGCATCGCCCAATATACCGTGGCCCTGCCGGCTCTGCGCAGCCTGCCCGATCGCGACGCCATGGTGCGCGCCTTCTGGGCGACCCTGGCCGATGGGCCCGAGGCCCCCCGCCTGTCGGCGGCGTGCGTCGACCGCCTCGTCCGGCATGCCTGGCCCGGCAACTTCCGGCAGTTCGTGGGCACGCTGAAGGTGCTGCATGCGCTGGCCGAGCCCGGCAGCGAGCTGGACGTAGACGCCTTGCCGGCCGATATCCGCGCCATACCGGCCGCCGACACCACCGAAAGCACCGTGTCGAACCCGCGCGGCGATCTCGACACCATCACCCGTGCCGCCATCCAGACCGCACTCGCCACCGCCAACGGCAATATTTCCGAAGCAGCGCGGCGGCTCGGAATTCACCGCTCGACGCTGCACCGCCACCTGGCCACCACCGAGCGGGGCACCCGGCAGCCCTAGCCGTGGCTACGACCCGAGGCCCGGAATGGGCAGCCCGAAGGCATCGGCGAGCAGCACGCCGTTCAGCCCCAGAACCAGGACGCTGCCGACCACGGCCAGCACGCTCACCAGCGGGGAATTCACGAACTCACCCATGATGTCGCGCCGCGCCGTGAACACCACCAGAGCGATCATCGGCACCGGCAGGGCAATGGACAGCACCACCTGGCTCAGCACCAGCGCGTAGGTGGTGTCGACCCCCATGGCCACCACCACGAAGGCCGGCACCATGGTGATGAGGCGGCGCAGCAGCAGCGGAATGCGGAAACCGACGAAGCCCTGCATGATCAGCTGGCCAGCCATGGTGCCCACCACCGAGCTGGAGATGCCCGACGCGATCAGTGACACCAGGAACAGCCCCGCCGCCGCCGCGCCCAGCAGCGGCGTCAGCGTGTGATAGGCGGTGGCGATCTCCGCCACCTCGCTATGCCCCAGATGGAAGGCACTGGCCGCCATGATCACCATGGCCATGTTGACGAGCCCCGCCACCGCCAGCGCCAGCACCACCTCGCGATTGGAGAAGCGCAGCAGCATCCGGCGCTGCGCCGCATCCTGCGGCGTGGCGCGGTTCTGCGTCAGGCCGGAATGCAGGAACAGCGCATGCGGCATCACGGTGGCGCCGATGATGCCCACCGAGATCAGCAGCGCGGTGGAATCCGGCATCTGCGGCCACACCGCATGCACCGCCACGGCGGCCCAATCCACCGGCGCCACGAACATCTCGATGAGGTAGCAAAGGCCGATCACTGCCACCAGGGCGCCGATAATCAGCTCCATGGGGCGGAACCCCTGGCGATCGAACAGCAGGATGCCGTAGGTGATGACCGCGGTGACGCCCATGCCCGCCAGCAGCGGCAGGCCGAACAGCAGCGACAGGCCGATGGCGCCGCCCAGGAATTCGGCGAGATCGGTGGCCATGGCGGCGATCTCGCTCACCACCCACATCACCCCCACCAGCGGGCGGGGCGCCTGTTCCCGGCACAGCTCCGCCAGATTGCGCCCGGTGACGATGCCGAGCTTCGCCGACAGTGCCTGGAACAGCATGGCGATCAGGTTCGCCAGCACCACCACCCACAGCAGCGTGTACCCGTAATGAGCGCCGGCCTGGATGTTGGTGGCGAAATTGCCGGGATCCATATAGGCGATCGAGGCGATCACCGCCGGCCCGGCGAACAGGAAGGCGGCCCGCGGTCCGCGGCGCCGCCCCGCCAGAACATCTTGAATGGCCGCGCTGGTGCGATCGCTCACCGAAGGCGTGGGGGCAGGCTCGAGACTGGGCATCACGGACATGGGGCAGCCGGTATTGAGGCGGTTGGGATGGGCCTGCTGTGTTGCAGCCTCTGAATAATGTAGCCATGGCTACATTAAGTGCAATAGCCTTTTCACAAAACCGGCTCCGCCGCGCGGCGGCGGCCCCGCGCCTTGATCATGATGGCCCTGGCTTGGTAAGGGATGCGGCTCCTCTGGTGCGGCGGCCGCGGATCGCGTGAACGCGCCGGTTCCACCCGTGAACGGGAAGACGCATTGACAGCCACGCCGAAAGCCAGCGTTCCCGCCGATGCCGCACCACTCGATGAGAGTGACGAAGTGCTGCGCTTCGCGCGGACCCGCTCGGCCCGCTCGGCCGAGATCCTCGAGGATTATACGGAGCTGATCTCCGACCTGATCCACGAGCATGGCGAAGCCCGCGTCACCGACATCGCCCGGCGGCTCGGGGTCACCCATCCCACCGCCACAAAGGCCATCGCCCGTCTCAAGCGCGAAGGCCTGGTGACCTCCCGCCCCTATCGCGGCGTCTTCCTCACCGAGGCGGGGGCGGCGATGGCGGACCGGGTGCGCGCCCGCCATCGCCTGGTGGTGGACTTCCTGATGGCCGTCGGCGTGCCCGAGGAAGCCGCGGAAGCGGACGCGGAGGGCATGGAGCACTACGTCTCGGAAACCACCCTCGATGCCTTCCGCCGTTTCCTGGAAGCCAAGCGGCGCTGAAGGGATCGCTCAGCGCCGCTCGCGATCATAGGGCAGGCCCAGCGCCGCCGGCGGCCGCAGCCGCGCCTTCAGGCCCGGCCGCGACATGGCGATCAGCACCACCAGGGTCGCCACATAGGGCAGCATGTTCAGGAAGTGGGGATCGATGAAGGCCTGGCCGCTGGCCTGGGCGCGGAATCGATAGGCATCCACCAGGCCGAACAGCACCGAGCCCACCATCACCCAGCCCGGCCGCCACGATGCGAAGATCACCACCGCCAGCGCGATCCAGCCACGACCCGCCGTCATGTTCTCCACCCAGGTGGGCGTATCCACCACCGAGAGATAGGCCCCGCCCAGCGCGATCAGCCCGCCGCCGAGGATGGAATAGAGATAGCGCAGGCCGATCACCGGAATGCCGAGGGCATCGAGGGTCTGCGGGCTCTCGCCCAGGGTCCGCAGCAGCAGGCCCGGCCGGGTGCGCGACAGGAACAGCGCCATCACCCCCACCAGCACGAAGGCGAGCAGCACCAAGGGATCCTGCTTGAAGATCACCGGGCCGAGGAACGGCAGATCCGCCAGCAGGGGAATGTGCAGGTCCGGCATCTGCGCCGCCAGTGCCTTGCCCACGAAGGCCTGGCCGATGAAGGCGGAGAGGCCGCCGCCGAGAATGGAGAAGGCCAGCCCCGTCACCACCTGGTTGAGGCGCAGGGTGACCACACAAAAGGCGAAAGCGGCATTGAACGCGCCCCCCGCCAGCACCGCCCCGATGAGGCCGACCACCATGGAGCCGGACACGGAGGTGACGACGAAGCCGCTCACCGCCCCCACCAGCATGGCGCCCTCGATGCTGAGGTTGAGCACCCCGGCCTTCTCGATGAGCAGCTGGCCCAGCGCCGCATAAAGGATCGGGGTAGCGGAGACCAGGGCCGCCGCCAGAAGAAGCTCGATGCTCATGAGCGGGCCTCCGAGCGATAGATGCGCAGCCGGTATTGGGACAACGTCACCGCCGCCAGCACGAAGATGAGGATCAGCGCCTGCAGGATGGTGCTGATGGATGAGGGCACCCGCGAGACCTGCAGCGAGAAACCGCCATTGAGCAGGCCGGCATAGAAGATGGAGACGATGAGGATGGGCACAGCCCGGCCGCCCGCCAGCCACGCCACCAGAATGCCCATGAAGCCGTAGCCCGGGGAGAGGCCCAGCTGCAGCCGCCCGGTGGTGGAGAGTTCCACCGCCCCCGCCAGACCCGCCATGGCGCCGGAGAAGCACAGCGCGGAGATGACGATGGCCGTGGCGCTGATGCCGCCATAGCGTGCTGCTTCCGGCGCATCGCCCGAAACCCGCAGTTCGTAGCCCCAGCGCGAGCCCCGATCCACCAGCGCCAGGCCGAGGGTGGCGGCGAGCAGCAGGAACAGCCCGCCATGCACCGAGCCGAACAGCGGCATCATCTGCGCATTGTCGATGATGGGCGGCGAATAGGGGAAGGAATAGGCCATGGGGTCGGCCCACGGCCCGCGCACCAGATAGCCCACCCACAGCATGCAGATGTAGTTGAGCATCAAGGTGGAGAGGATCTCGCTGACGCCGAACAGCGCCTTCGGCACCGCCGCGATCAGCGCCCAGAACCCGCCGCCGATGATGCCGGCAACGAGCACGGCGGGAATGGCGATCCAGCCCGGCGTCGCCTCCGGCAGCGCGAGGCCGATGGCGGTGGCGGTGAAGGCGCCGAAATAGAACTGGCCCTCGCCGCCGATATTGGTGAGCTGGGCGCGGGAGGCGAGCGCGATGCCGAGCGCGCACAGGCCGATGGGCACCGCCTTGTTGAGGGTGCCCTCGAACGCCATGCGCGAGCCGAAACCGCCGCGGAACAGCGCCTGGTAGGCGGTGACGGGATCATGCCCGCTCATGGCGATGACCAAGCCGCCGGCGGCCAGCGCCAGCACCACGCCAAAGGCGATGCGCAGGGCGATCTCCCCCGCCCCCACCGACCTCAGCCGGGGTTCGAACCGAAGACGTAGGGACATCTATGACTCCTGCGCCGCCGTCATCATGCGGCCGATCACATCCATGTCGAAGGCATCCGGGGTGAGGTCGCCGACGATGCGGCCGGAACTCATGACCAGGATGCGGGTGGCAATCTCCAGGGATTCGTCCAGCTCCTCGCTCGCCATGAGCACCGCGGCGCCGGCCGAAGCCTTGGCCACCAGCGCCTCGCGGATCTGCGCGGCGGATGCGATGTCGAGCCCGCGGGTGGGGTAGCTGGCGACGATCAGCGGCGGCGAGCTGGACAGTTCGCGGCCCAGCACCACCCGCTGCAGATTGCCGCCCGAGAGCCGCCGCGTCGCCGATTGCGCCCGCGCCTTCACCTGGAAGGTCTCCAGCACGGCCTTGGCATGGGCCCGCACGGCCTTGCGCGGCAGCCAGGCGCCGAACCGCTCCGAGCGGTGGGGCCCGAGCAGCGCGTTGTCCTCGAGGCTGAGCCCGGGCGCGAGGCCGATGCCGAGGTGGCGGGCGGGAATGAAGGCGAACGCCCGCCGCCGGCCGGTTCGCGGCGCGGTAATGGCCCCCTCGCTCGGCGCCATCAGGCCGCCGATGGCATCGAGGAGTTCCGACTGGCCGTTGCCGGTCACCCCCAGCACCACCACCAGCTCGCCGCCGTGCACGTCGAAGCTCACCTGCTGCACCAGCGGTGCGCCATCGCGGCCGCGGATGGAGACGTTGTGCACCGACAGCTGGCGCGTGCCACGCGGCGCCTGCGGCCGCACCCCGGCGCGCAGCGCGCGCTTGCCGATGATCAGCTCGGCGATGTCGTCGGCCGACAAGCCCTTGTTCTCGCCGGAGAACACCACCCGGCCGCCGCGCATCACCACGATGCGGTCGGCCACGTCGCGGATCTCGGCCAGCTTGTGGGAAATCAGGATCACCGAGCGCCCCGAGGCCGCGATGCGCCGGACGATGGTGAACAATTGCTCGGTCTCCACTGGGGACAGCACCGAGGTGGGCTCGTCGAGGATGAGGAGCCGCGCGCCCTGAGCCAGCACCCGCAAGATTTCGAGCTGCTGGCGCGCCGCCAGCGACAGGCTCCACACCGGGGCGGACAGATCCACCTGGAAGCCGACCTCGGCCATCAGCGCCCGCAGCTTCTCGTCCGGCGCCGATGGCTGGAGGAAGCGGCCATGGCCGGTGGCGAGCGAAATATTCTCATAAGCGGTGAGGGTTTCCACCAGCTTGAACTGCTGGTGCACCATGCCGATGCCGGCCGCGCGCGCCGCCGCCGGCGAGCCCGCCTCCACCACCGCACCATCGATGCGGATGCGGCCCTTCTCCGGCAGGTAGAGGCCGCACACGGCATTCATAATGGTGGATTTGCCGGCACCGTTCTCGCCCAGCAGCGCCACCACGGAACCCGCCGGCACCAGGAAGCTCACATCGGTATTGGCGTGCACGTCGCCGAACGATTTGGAGACATCCTCCACCGCCAGGAGCGGCACCGGGCCTCCGCCCGGCGCTGGCGCGCCGGACGGGTCGTGTCGGGAGAGCGAGCTCATTTCTTGCCCACGGTGCCGTTGACGCCTTCGATGAGCCAGTTGGTCTTCTGGACATCGGTGAGGCCCATGGTCTGGCCTTCGGGCACGACCACCCTGCCGTCGTTGGACTTGATGGGGCCCTTCCAATAGTCGAGCTTGCCGTCGATGATGGCCTGCTTCTTCTCAGCCACCAGCTTGGCAACATCGGCGGGCACCAGCGGGCTCATGGGCGCGAGGCTGATGATCTTGTCATCGAGACCGCCGAAATAGTCACCGGCCTTGAAGGTGCCGTCCTTCACGCTGGCGATGGCCTTCTTGTAGTAATCGCACCAGTCCCACATGGTGCCGGTGAGCACCTTCTCGCCGGCGATGCCGGACAGGTCCGCCTCGGAACCGATGGCGAAGGCGCCCTTCTCGGTGGCGCCCTGGGCGGCCGAGCCGGTGTCCTGGTGCTGGGCGATCACGTCGTTGCCCGCCTCGACCAGCGCCACGGCGGCCTGCTTCTCGGCCGGCGGATCGAACCAGGAGAGGGTCCACACCACATTGACCTCGGCCTTCGGATTGACCGACTTCACGCCCTGGGTGAAGGCGTTGATACCGGCCAGCACCGACGGCTTGGGATGCGCGGCGACGAAGCCGATCTTGTTGGTCTTGGTCATCTTGCCGGCGACGATGCCGGTGAGATAGCGACCATCCCAGAGCTTGCCGTAATAGGTCTGGATATTCGGCGCCGGCGCGATGCCGGGGCCGATGACGAAGAAGTGGACGTTGGGGTTCTGCTTGGCCACCTGCTGGGTAAAGGGCTGGTGACCGAACGCCGTGGCGAAGATCACATTGTAGCCCTGGGAGATGAAGTCGCGCTCCACGCGGGCCACGTCCGGCCCCTCGGTGATGGACTCCACATAGGAGGTGGGAATGCCCTCCTTTTCGAGGCACTTGCGGGCCTCGTCGTGACGGAAGGTCCAGCCGTTGTCGGCACGCGGACCCACATAGATGAAAGCCGCCTTGATGTCGTCAGCGGCAAGCGCCGGCGACGCCGCGGCGAAAGCCACGGCCGCGGCCATCACCCGCGCGGTCCATCTGGATCGGAAAGGGGACATGCTTCTGCTCCGCTCTCATTCAGGAGATTCAATTTTCTTGTTCTTGTTTGAATCACATTCAAATTCGGAAGCAGCGATGACGCAAGAGAAGAATGCAATTAAAACGCAAAAATAATACAATATAGAATTGGTATAAAATACGCATATGACTTAGAAATATAACTTTAACGCACGCGACCCCGGCGCATGTTCATGCACCAGGGCGCGCGATCAACTCTATTGAACTTAACATCGGAGCATCCAGCCGATGCCGTAAGAGCTGCGCCGAAGCTCCGGCGCAGCTCGGTTTCGCGCCTCAGACCGCCGGCACCGGATGGTCCAGCACGCCGGCAGAGAGGAACAACGCCAGCATCTGGTAGTAGCCGCACATGGTCACCACCTCGCTCGCCACCTGGCGGCCCACCTGATCCACCAGTTCGGCTAGCAGCGTCTGGTCCACCCGTCGCTCCAGCACCGCGCCGCGGCACAGCCGGATGATGGTGGCATGCACCGGGTCGAGCCCGGCCACATCCCCGGTGGTGCTGGCGCGGATGGTGTCCTCGCTCAGCTTCAGGTCACGGGCGATGGCCACGTGATAATCCCATTCGTAGCCGGAGCCGAAGGCGCCGGAGACGGCCAGGATGGTCACTTCCCGCAGCTCCGGGGTGATGACCCCGGAGAAGCGGATGGCGGCGCCCACCGCCTGGATCGCGTCCGCCAGATGCGGCGCATCCAGCATGGCGAGGAAGGGCCACGGCACATCCCGCCGCGGGCCGGAGGCGATGAGGTCATAGACGCGCCGCTGGGCGTCCGTCATCTCATCGGGGGTACGCGCGCCGATCAGCATGGAGGCACTCACCGGCCGTCCGGGCCGCCCGAGGCCACGCCGGAGGCGAAATGGCGTGGGCCGCCGAAGATGGCCTTGGCCACATCGCCCACCGCTTCCACATTCTCCGCGATGTCCTGGAAGCAGACGATGCGGCAGGGGCAGGCTTCCAGACCCTCATAGCGCCAGGGGAACGCACCGATGACGGCCCGCTGGTTGAGCATCAGCTCAATGTCGCCGCCGACGTTCTCGGCATGGATGAGGTTTTCCTGGAAAGCATAAGCGTGGAACGGGAAGATGTTCTCCGTCACCTCGCGGCCGGACTTCTTGTGCGTGTAATTATACTCGCCGAAGAACTCCTCGCAGGTCATGCCCACCTTGGCTTCGAACTTCTTGGCGAGGTCCGGGCGCATGTGGCGGATGGAGGTGTTCATGGAGTGGTCGCCCGAGCCGCAGTCGATGCCGAACCACTTGATCTTCTTCTTGAGCATCCAGTTGAGCAGCTCGATGCCGCCACCGGGATGCATGCAGAAATAGCGCACCAGATCCTGCTGCGGCTGGCCTTCCCAATAGCGGTGCCAGCCGGTGTGGAGGATGAGGATGTCGCCCTCCTTCACTTCGACCGGCTGCTTCTCGATCATCTCGGGGGTGATGACCGCCCAATCGTCCATATCCTGCGAGACATCGACCACGGCGCCCGGACCCACCAGATAGTCGAGGGGGTAGGAGGCCATGTCGCCCATGCCGTCGGTGCCGTGCATGGCGCCATCGATATGGGTGCCCACATGCAGCGCGGTGTCGATGCGCTGGGCAACGATCATCTTGGTCTGCAGGTTCTGGGCGTAATACATCTTGTTGCCGGCATAACCGACCCACCCGGGCGTATGCACATTCATCAGATGGGACAGATCGACGATCTTCATCGGGGCACTCCAGACAGGATCAGGGGACAGGATCAGGCGGGGCGGCGCGCGAACAGCGAGCGCAGCCACGATTTCAGGGCCGCCATGAACAACGCGAAGGCGCTGATGGGCTTGGCGGCCGCCGGCGCGCGCGGGGCTTCGGCCGCGGGGGCAGCACCAGACGCGGCCGCCGGCGGGGCGAGCTCGACTTCGGCATTGCGCACGAAATCCGCCACCAGCACGTTGGCGATCTCGGTGAGGAGGCCGGTGCGACCGAACTGGGCGATGGTGCCGGACAGCTGAATGTCGGCATCGACGCTGACCTTGGTGGCCTCGCCCGCCGGCTCCAGGCGGCAGTCCATCACCATCTTGCCGCGGCTGGCGCCCTTCTTGTCGACACCCTTGCCGTCCACATGGATGGCATGGTCGGCGTCGGTATAGACCACCGCCGCCTCGCCTTCGAAGCTCGCCTGGAACGGACCGATCTTGGAGGAGACCTTGCCGGCGTGCTTGCCGTCTTCCTTGGGGCCGAGATATTCGGCGCCCGGCAGGCAGGCCGCCACCTTCGGAATATCGTGGAAGAAGGCCCACACGTCCGGAAGCGGCCGGGCGACGGTAAATTCCTGCGAGATCTTCATCGATCGGTCCCTCTTCTTATTGAATGGCGGCGCGAGCCCTCACAAGGTCTCGGCTCCAAGCCGCAAGCCATAGACATCGGTGCGGCGATCCTGCCGCGGGCGAATGCGCGCCGACCGCTCCTGCGCCTGCTTCGCCTGCGCCAGATCCACCTCGGCCACCACCTCGCCGGCGGCCTCCGCCGGCAGGGGACCGGACAGGATCCGCCCATAGGGATCGGCGATCAGCGAGGAGCCGAGGAAACCCATCTCCGGCGTCGCCCCGCATTGGGAGGCGCAGGCCACATAGACCTGGTTGAGATTGGCCTGGACGATGGCGCCGCGCGCCTGGCCGATGAGGCCGTCGCCGTCCCGCGCCACCTTGTCAAACCCGCCCACCCAGGCGGTGGGCACCACCACCAGATCCGCGCCCTTCAGCGCCAGCGCCCGCATCACCTCGACGAAGCGCAGATCGTAGCAGACGCATAGGCCAATCCGCCCGAACGGGGTGTCGGCCACCGACAGCCCAAGATCGCCGGGCCGGAACACCGCCTTCTCGCCATCGAACAGATGCAGCTTGCGATAATGCAGCAGGAGCCCCTCCGGCCCCACCATCACCGCCGCATTGGCAAGCTCCTCGCCAACCCGCTCGCAGAAGCCGCCGGCGATCACCACGCCGAGCCGGCGCGCCACCTCGTGCCAGGCGGCGAGCGTCGGCCCATCGAGCGGTTCCGCCGCCGCCGCGAGCGCCGCCCGATCCAGCGTGTAGCCGGAAATCGCCAGTTCCGGCAGCACGATCACCCGCGCCCCGCGCGCAGCCGCCCCGGCGATGAGCGCCAGGGTGTGGGCGCGATTGGCCGCGGCCGCGCCGGGCTGCGCCTGGAACTGGAGGGCGGCGACGCGGAAGCTCATTCCGGCAGCTCCGCGTCGGCCGGAATGGCACCCACGGCCTTCAGCAGCGGCACGTCGGCCGGCGCCGGGCCACCCACGCTCACCACCTCGACGCCGCGATCCGCGGCTACCGCATGCTTCACACCCACCGGCACATGCACCACGCAGCCGGCATGGAACGGCACGGCGATGCCGTTGGTGTAGTCATGGATGGTGCCCTCGCCCTCGAGGATGAAGATGGAATCTTCAGACAGGCGATGGATGTGCGGCTTGTTGGCCTCGCCCGGCTCCAGCCGCACATAGTTCATGTTGGCATGCCACGCGCCGGTGCCGGGCCACACCACGAACCGCGCGTCCTTGGAGATGAGGTCGAGCATGAGGGTGGGGTGGTCGCGATGGAAGATGCGGATGGCCATGATCAGGCGTCCTCGGTTTCGGCAATGAGGGCGTAGAGCGCCTGGTCGGCCGGGCACGGGCCGCCGATCAGCTTCATGCCGCCCGCGGCCGCCTCGAAGCGGTAGGAATCACCCCGGTCGATATGCACCATGGAGCCGAGGCCCAGCGGCCAGCTTTCGCCGGACGCCACATCGGCGACGCTGCCGGCGCCGGCCGCCACGTAATAGACGCTGTCGGTGGGGTGGGTGAGATCGCGGGTCCGGTCGCCCTCCTGCATATCGAGCACCTGAAAGGTGCGATAGAGCGCGCCATTGCCCGGCCAGATCACCACTTTGGCACTACCCTTGCCTTGGATGATCGGGAGGTCGGGACAGTCTGCCGCGCTGTCCACCACACGCACCGTCTGAGGGGATTCGGGAGGGACCACGAAACAGCGTCCTTTTAATAATGATCAATTGATTTTAATATGCTCAAAATTTCAGGTATGGCAAGAGCATTCGTTTTCCCAATTGGGCTTTGCCACCTATATTCACCGGACCCGCAGGGCGGGCAGCGAAGGAACCCTCAACCGTGAGCAGTGAACGGCTCTTGAAGACCTGGGATACGCCAACGGAATCCACCGCCAGCGCCCTCGTCGCCATCGGCGCCCGCATCCGCGAGCAACGCCAAGCCCGTGAGATGACCCTGCAAGCCCTGGCCGCCGCCTGTGGCCTCAGCCCGTCCATGTTGAGTCTGGTTGAACGCGGGCGCGCTTCGCCGTCCATCGGCTCGCTGATCGTGATCGCCAACGCCTTGGGCGTGCAGATGTCCGAGCTCATCGTCGAGCATCAGGTCGACGAGGAAGAGCTGGTGGTGCGCGCCAGCGATCGCACGGCCATCGAAACCGCGTCCCACGTCATTCGCCGCCTGATCAAGGAGGACCGCTCCCGCGGCGTCTCCATCGCCATCAATGAATACCAGCCGCACACCGGCGCCACCGAGAAGCCGATCACCCATGACGGCTACGAATACGGCTTCGTGCTCGACGGCACCCTTACGGTGGAGGTCGACGGCATCAGCCATATCCTGGAGCCGGGCGACCTCATCTCCTACAGCTCCCGTCGCCCCCACCGCATCTGGAACCGCGGCGACCGGCAGGTGCGCACCCTGTGGATCAACATGCAGCGGGATTGAGCTGCGACCGGGAGCGGGTCGACATCCGGCGGTCCGCTCCCGATTGCCGCTCATGACCGCGCCTCAGGCCCGGGCGCCCAGCACCGCATGCAGGCGGTTGGGCGAAATGGGCAGGCGGTCGATCAGGCCCGGCCGTCCGAGGGCGTCGTCCACCGCCGCGGCGATGGCCGCCCCTACCGCGGTGATGCCGCCTTCGCCCGCGCCCTTCACCCCGAGCGGGTTGAGCGGGCTCGGCGCATCCTCGCGCAGCAGCACGTCCACCGGCGGCATTTCGTGGGAGGTGGGCATGAGATAATCGGCGAAGCTCGCCGCCAAAGGCTGGCCGGCCTCGTCATAGACGAACTCCTCCAGCAGCGCCCCGCCGATGCCCTGGGCCGCGGCGCCGACGATCTGGCCGTCGATCATCATGGGATTGATCGCCCGGCCCACGTCATAGGCCACCAGATAGCGCTCCACCGCCACCCCGCAGGTCTCCGGATCAACCTTCACCTGGGCCACGTGAACGCCGTAGGGATAGGTCATGTGATCGGCCTCGAACACGCCCTCGGCGGTGAGGCCCTCCGGAAGCTGCGCCGCAAGATCCGACAGGGAAATGGCCGCGCCGCTGGAGCGCGCCACCACCCGCCCGCCGACCAGATCGAGGTCGTCCGGCCGGGTCTGCAGCAGCGGCGCCGCCTGGGCGAACGCGGTCTCCTGCAGGGATTGGGAGGCCAAGCGCACCGCCGAACCGGTCATCACCGTGACCCGCGAGGCAAACGCGCCATAGCCTTCCGAGATGCGCTCGGTCTGGCCATGGATGATGCGGATGTTCTCGATGGGCAGGCCCACCACGTCGGAGCAGATCTGCGCCATGGCGGTCTCGATGCCCTGGCCGATGGAGGCGACGCCGGTGACCACCTCGATCCGATCATCGGGCAGCACGGTGAGCGTCACCCGATCCCGCGGGCCGAGGCCGCTCTTCTCGATGAAGAAGGCGAGCCCAATGCCCACCTTCTCGCCCGCCGCCCGGCGCGCCGCGAAGCGCGCCTGCAGCGCCGGATAATCCACCCGCGCCAGGGTCCGTTCCAAGAGGTCGTGATACTTGCCGGAATCATAGACCACATGGGTACCAAGGGCGTCGATGCCCCGATCGAACGGCATCTGATCCTCGCGGATCAGATTCACCTTGCGCACCTCCACCGGATCGAGACCGAGCCGGTGGGCGATGGCGTCCATCAGCCGTTCGCGGGCAAAGGTGGTCTCGTAGCGGCCGGGCGCCCGATAGGTGCCGGCCGGGGTCTTGTTGGTGAGGCGGATGTGGCCTTCCACCCGATAGGCGGGGATCACATAGGGCCCCGGCAGCAGGGCCGCGGCGAGGTCGGATACCGTGCCGCCATGGGTGCGCACATAGCCGCCCTGGTCGGTGAAGAAGGTGTCGGCAAGGCCGCGAATGAAGCCGTTGGCGTCCACCGCCGCCCGCATGCGGTGCACCTGGTCGCGGGAGTGGTTGGCGGCCAGCAGGTGCTCGCGGCGGTCCTCCACCCATTTCACCGGCACACCCAGCACATGGGCGCCCCGGCACACCAGCACGTCTTCCGGATAAAGCTCGCCGCGGATGCCGAAGCCGCCGCCCACATGGCCCTCGCTGAGCTGCACATGGTCCTGGGGCAGGCCCAGCATCCTGGCGATGGAATCGCGATTGTAGTGGGGCACCTTGGAGGCGCCGTACATGGTGATCACGTCGCGGGCGGCGTCATAGACCGCCAGCGCGCCACGGGTCTCCAGGGGCACGCCGGTGTGGCGGCCGACCTTGACCTCCAGCTCGATCACATGGGCCGCGCCGGCGAAGGCGGCGTCGAGATCCCCATAGGCCTTGACGATGCAGGCCGGCTCGCTCAGCACCCCCGGCAGGGTTTCCGGCATGAACGGCACCGGATCGAGGGTGGCATCGAGGCAGGCATCTTCCTCCTCGATGTCGCAGAACACCATTTCCGCGGCATCCTCGGCCACGTAAGGATCGTCGGCGAACACCACCGCCACCGGGTCGCCCACATAGCGCACATAGTCCTTCGCCAGCACATACTGGCGGTAGGGATCGAGCCCCTGGATACGGGTCATGCGGAAGTCGATGGGCGGCAGGTCGGCGATGTCGGCATGGGTCCACACCGCGCGCACGCCGGGCAAAGCGGCCGCCTCTTCCGTGTCGACACCCACCAGCCGGCCGAAGGCCACCGGCGAGCGCACCACCCGCATATGGACCTGCCCCGGCCGCTGCTCGTCGGCAGCGAAACGGCCGGTTCCCGTGATCAGCGGGCGATCCTCAATCCGCTTCAGAGGCTGGCCGAGGGCTGACATGCGCGCATCTCGCTCGCGGCCGCACGGACCGCCTTGATGATGTTCTGGTATCCGGTGCAACGGCACAGGTTGGAGGACAGCACGTCGCGCAGGTCCTCGTCGGAAATGTCCGGCTCGGCTTCCAGGATGCCGGTGGCCAGCATCAGGAAGCCGGGGGTGCAGAAGCCGCACTGCAGGCCATGCTTTTCCCAGAACGCCTTCTGCAGGGGGTGCAGTTCCTCGCCATTGGCGAGCCCCTCCACGGTGCGCACATTGCGGCCTTCCGCCTGCACCGCGAACATGAGGCAGGAACGCACCGGCCGGTTGTCCACCAGCACCGTGCAGGCCCCGCACACGCCATGCTCGCAGCCGATATGGGTGCCGGTCAGCCCGCAGTCATCGCGCAGGGCATCGGCCAGGGTGCGGCGCGGCTCGACCGTGATGCGGTAGTCCTTGCCGTTGACGTTCAAAGTGACGGCGCGCTTGTCAGCCATGAGAAGTCCGTTCAGCGTTACGGATGAGATCGCGGATGCGCTGGGGCGTGGCCGGGATCTCGAACAGATCGATGCCGAAGGGCGAGAGGGCGTCGACGATGGCGTTGATCACCGCCGCCGGCGCGCCAATGGTGCCGCCCTCCCCCACCCCCTTGGCGCGGGTGATGGTGGCTTCCGAATAGGTCACCAGATGCTCGATCTCGATGGACGGCATCTCGGCGATGGTGGGCGGCAGATAGTCCGCGAGCGACGCGGTGAGCAGGTTGCCGGTCTCGTCATAGACCAGCTCCTCGAACAGCGCGTTGGCGATGCCCTGGGCGACGCCGCCATGGATCTGGCCATCGACGATCATGGGGTTGATGAGGATGCCGGCATCCTCCGCCACCACGAAGCGCTCGATCTTCACCCCGCCGGTCTCCACATCCACCTCGACGATGCAGGCGTGGCAGGCGTTGGAGAAGGTGCCGGCCGGATCATACAGCGCCTGCTCCTGCAGGCCGGGGCCGGCCTGGGGAAAGCGGTGGCTCTGGTGATAGGCGGCGCGGGCCACCTCGCCGATGGGCAGGGTCTGGTTGCTGGCCTCGGCATAGGCCAGATCGTCGGCGAGGCGGATGGTCTCCGGCTCCACATGCATCATGGCGGCGGCAACGCTCTTCAGCCGCTCCGCCACCTTGCCGGCGGCGATCTTGCAGGCGCCGCCGGCAATCACCATCGAGCGGCTGGCGAAAGTGCCCCAGCCATAGGGCGTGGCATCGGTATCGCCGGCGATGATGCGCACCTTGGTGGGCGGCACGCCGAGTTCATCGGCAATGAGCTGCGCCAGCGAGGTCTTCAGCCCCTGTCCGTGGGGCGAGGCCCCGATCCGCGCCTCGACGAAGCCGGAGGGGTCCATGGCGAGGTTCACCAGCTCATAGCCGGGCACGATGTCCATGCCGCGCGCGGCATAGGCCGGGGTGCCGTAGCCGGTGCGCTCGGAGAACACCGAGAAGCCGGCGCCGAGATAGCGCCCGGCCGCCCGCGCCTCGGCCTGGCGACGGCGGAAGGTCGGCAGGTCCAGCGCCTTCACCGCCAATTCCATGGTCTCGCCATAGGAGCCCTCGTCATAGACGAGGCCGGTGGGCGAGCGATGGGGGAAGGTCTCGATGAGGTTGCGGCGGCGGATCTCCACCGGATCGATGCCGAGGCGGCGCGCCGCCACATCCATCATCCGCTCCATGGTGAGCGTCAGCATGGGCCGGGCGACGCCGCGATATGGCGCCATCATGCAGGTGTTGGTGGTGACGCCCCGGGAGCGGGCGGCATATTCGGAAAAGCGGTAGGGCCCCGGCAGTTCGGCAAGGCCCATCAGGGGCTCCACGCCGCAGGTGACCGGATAGCAGGAGAAGGCGCCCACATTGCTCTTCAGGTCGGCATCGATGGCCAGCAGCGTGCCATCGGCGGCAAAGGCGCCGCGCACCTTGAACACCTGATCGCGGCTGTGGGCGGCAGCCAGGAAGTTTTCGCGCCGGTCCTCCAGCCACGCCACGTCCCGCTGGAGATGCCGGGCGAGCCACACCAGCACCACATATTCCGGAAACAGCGACATCTTCTGGCCGAAGCCGCCACCCACGTCGGGGGCCACCACCCGCAGGTCGGATTCGGGGAAGCCGAGCACGTCGGCGATGCCGGTACGCAGCATGTGCGGCATCTGCACCGAGGCGTAAAGGGTGACGCGGCCCGCAAGGGGATCGAACCGCGCCACCCCGCCCCGCGCTTCCAACGGCATGGCAGTCTGCCGCCCGGACCGCAGCTCCAGCGCCACCACCTCGGCCGCGGCGGCGAACGCCGCATCGACACCAGGGGTGCGGATGTTGCCTTCCACCAGCACATTGCCCGGCGCCTCGGGATGCACCGCCCGGGCGCCTTCGCCCAGGGCCTGGGCGAAATCCACCACCGCATCCTCGGGCTCGATGTCCACGAACACCTGCTCGGCGAGATCTTCGGCGAGGCCCTGGTCGTCGGCCACCACCACGGCCACCGCCTGGCCGCAGAACACCACCCGATCCTTGGCCAGCACCGGCTGGGAGACCGGTACGTAATCAGGCCGGTGCAGCAGCGGCCGGATGGCCTTGACGCCGACGAGGTCGTCGGCGGTGAACACGAGACCGTCGTCCGGCTTCTCGATGCCAAGAATGGCGCCCGCCGCCAGCGGACTGCGCACGAATTTCACGGCGGCGGCGCCCCGCGCCAGATCCGCCACATAGCGCCCCTGCCCCTTCAGCAGCGAAGGGTCTTCCAGGCGCGGCAGGGAACGGCCGATCCAGCTCATGATGCCGCCTGCGTCAGCGCCCGGTTCACCACCGTGCGGATGAGATCGCGGCGATAATCCGCGCTGGCGTGGATGTCCTCGGTGGGGGTGATGAGATCCCGCGCCGCCTCGCCCATGCCGGCGAACAAAGCGGCGGACGGCGCCTGCCCCACCAGCTGCGCTTCCAGCGCCTCGAGCCGCAGCGGCCGGTCGGCGACGCCGCCGACGCCGAGCCGCGCCGCGCGGATCACCCCGCCCTCGATCTCCAGCGCCGCCAGCGACATGGCGAGGGCGAAATCCCCCGCCCGCCGGGAAAATTCAAAGAAGCCGCTGCGCCAGTTCGGGCCCAGCAAAGGCAGCCGCGCCTCGGCCAGAAGATCTTCGGTGCCGACGGCGGTGGTAAAGGTGCCCCTGAAGAAATCCGCCGCCGCGCACACCCGCTCGCCACCGGTATTGGCGATCACCATCTCCGCCCCGAGGGTGCGGGAGACCAGGCACCATTCGGAGGCGGGATCCGCATGGGCCAAAGACCCCGTAAAGGTGCCGCGCTGGCGGATGGGATAATGGGCGATGTTGCGCACCACCCGCGCCAGCAGCACCCCGAGCGGCCCCTCCACCACCGGGCGGTGGAACGCCGCGTGGCGGGTCAGCGCGCCGATACGCAGCTTGCCCCCCTCGGGCCGCAGATAATCGAGATCGGTGGCGCCGTTCAGATCCACCAGGACCGCCGGCCGCGCCAGGCGGAAATTCATGGCGGCGACCAGGCTCTGACCGCCGGCGATGGCCTTGCCGTCGTCGCCGTGGGTGGCGAGCGCCGCCACCGCCTCGGCCCGGCTCGACGGCCTCACATACTCGAATGGAGCTGGCTTCATGACAGGATTTCACGCATCTCGATCAGGACGGGAAAGGGCCCGCCGCCGCGCCCGGCAGGAGCCGGGCGGAACGGTTTGGGAAGCACGTCGAAACCGCACCGTCCCGCAGGTTGGGCCTGTTCGATCTTGCGAATGAGACTAAGCGCCATTTTGAAGCTGCGCAAACCGTTTTTGAATGTTATCAAAATTTTTGAGGGCGACTGCAGGCCGGCGACACGCGTCGGAGCTAGCCGCGGCGGTCTTTTCATCGCGCCCCATCCGGAGCGCCACAGGCATCACCAGGAGGATCACACCATGCGCGCAGCGGTGCTCACCGCCTATGGCGTGCCCACGTTCGGCACGTTTCCTGATCCCGAGCCCACCGACGGCTTCGCCACCATCGCGGTGAAGGCGGCCGGGCTCAATCCCATCGACCTGGCCATCGCCGCCGGCAAGATCGCCGCCCGCATGCCGCAGCTGCCGAGCGTCGCCGGCTCCGAGGGGGTCGGCCTGATGGACGACGGGGCTCGGGTCTATTTCAACGGCTGCAAGGCGCCCTACGGGGCCATGGCGGAACGCACGCTGGTGACGCCGGCGCGCACCCTGCCGGTACCGGACGGCATCAGCGACGGGGTGGCGGTGGCCCTCGGCATCGCCGGCCTCACGGCCTGGCTCTCCCTGTCGTGGCGCGCCAGGCTCGTCCCGGGTGAGCATGTACTGATCCTGGGGGCAAGCGGAGCCGTCGGCCTGCTGGCGGTGCAGGCGGCCCGCCTCTTGGGCGCCGGCCGCGTCATCGCCGCCGCCCGCTCGGCCGAGGGCCTGGAGCGCGCCCGCGCCGCCGGCGCCCATGCCACCGTGGTGCTGGAGGGCAGCGAAAGCGACATCGCCGACGCAATCCGCGCCCAGAGCGGCAACCGGCTGGATGTGATCATCGATCCCCTGTGGGGGGTGCCGGCGGCGACCGCGTTGCAGGTGGCCTCGGCCGGTGCGCGGCTGGTGCAGCTCGGCAGCAGCGCCGGCGGACAGATGCCCTTCAACCCCGCCTTCATGCGCGGCCCGCAGATCTCGCTTCTGGGCTTTTCCAGCGGCACCGTGCCCCAGCCCGAGAAGGCCGCGGCCTATGCCGCCATGTGCGCCGCCGTGCTGCGTGGCGACATGGCCATCCCCGTGGAGAGCCTGCCCCTCGCCAAGGTGGCGGACGCCTGGCAGCGGCAGGCGGATTTCCCCCACCACAAACTGGTGCTGGAGCCCTGAGGCCGCCGCGTGCCGGTGCCCCACGCGGCGGCACCGGCCTGCCAGCGCCCGGGCTATTTGCCGCTCCAATGGACGAACCGGCGCTCCAGGGCGATGAACAGGAGATTGAGCCCGTAACCCAGCACGCCGGCGGCGAAGATCGCCGCGTACATCTGCGGCATGTCGAACACCATCTGCGCGTTCATGATGCGCTGGCCGAGCCCGTCGGTGGAGCCGATGAACATCTCCGCGACGATGACGATGACAAGGGCGATGGAGACCCCGTTGCGCAGCCCCACGAAGGTCTGCGGCAAAGATTCCCACACTGTCACGTCCACCATCACCCGAAGCGGGCCGGCCCCCATGACACGGGCGGCGAGCTGGCGCTGCTTGCGGGCGTTCATCACCCCATAGGCGACGTTGAACAGGATCACCAAGGCAGCACCAAAGGCCGCCACCGCGATCTTGGTGAAATCGCCCACCCCGAACAGCACCAGGAACAAGGGAAACATGGCCGAGGCGGGGGTGGAGCGGAAGAAGTCGATGAGGAACTCCACCGCGCCATAGACCCGCTCCGAGGCGCCCAGCACGATGCCGAGCGGCACCGCCACCACCACCGCGATAGCGAACGAGGCCGCCGTGCGCCAGATGGTGCGGGAAAAATCCACCCACAAGGTGCCATGCACGAGGCCATCCCAGAAGGAGCGGAGCGCGTCCCCTGGGCCCGGCAGCAGCACCGGATCCACCAGGCGAAGCACCACCACCACTTCCCAGATGGCGATCAAGATCAGCGCCCCCACGAGCGCCTGCACACCACGGCCGATCCGGCTGAACATCATCGCCGCACCTCGCGCTGAAAGATCTCCAGGCATTCCGCCTTCACCCGCACGAAATCCGCGGTCACCGTGGTATCCGCCGTGCGCGGCCGTGGCGCATCGAAGGCGATGCGGGCAGCCACCGTGGTGGGCCGCTTGGTGAGAAGCAGCACTTCGTCGGCCATGAACACCGCCTCGTCGAGATCGTGCGACACCAGCAGCGAGGTCACCCCCCGCCCTTCCAGCACGTGCTGCAGCCGATCGCGCAGAAACAGGGTCATCTCATAATCGAGGGCGGAGAACGGCTCGTCGAGGAACAGCACCTCGGGATCCACCACCAAGGCCCGCATGATGGAGACCAGCTGCTGCTGGCCGCCGGACATCTCATAAGGATAACGATTGAGGTCGAGCTTCACGTCGAAGCTCGCCAGAAGCGCCTCCACCCGCGCTTCCCGCTCGGCTTTGCTCAGGGGCAGGAACTTCAGCGGATAGCGGATGTTGTCGATGGCCCGCAGCCAGGGGAACACCGCCTCACGATAGTTCTGGAACACGTAGCCGATGCGCGTCTCGCTCACCGGCCGGCCGTCGAACAGCACCGATCCGCGATCCATGGGCAGAATGCCCGAGATCATGTTGATCAAGGTGCTCTTGCCGCAGCCATTGGGGCCGAACACGGAGACGAAGCTGCCCCGGCTCAGGGTCAGGTCGAAATCCGCATACAGCGGCTGGCCGGCAAAGCCCTTGCTGAGGCCCTTCACCACCACATGGTCGGCGGGCGGGGGCACCGCAGCCACCGCCCCCGACACTTGCTTCATCGCGGCGCGCATCTTGCCGCCTCCATTGGGAAGGGAAGGATCAATAGGGCGCCAGCATGGTTTTGACGTCCACCGCAGACGCCACCACCTTGAGGGCGACGCCGATGTCGATAAACTTCTGGAAATTGGCGATCTGCTCGGGGGTTAGGTCCTTGACCCGCTCGAAATGGGGCAGCGGCAGCTCCTCCACCACGTCCTGCGCCACGTTCATGTCGGTGACGAGATAGGCGCGCACCGAGGGATCCCTGGCCACGTCGTCCATGGCGCGGAACCAGGCCTTGGCAAAGCGCGCGGCCACGTCTGGCTTGGCCTTCATGAAGGCATCGGAGAAGGCGGCCCCGGCGGCATAGGCATGGGCCTTGGGGTTCTCCAGGAGATAGGTGGAGATCACCCCACCTTCCACCCGGCGGGCGATGCCGCTCTTGACCATGATGCTCGCCACCGGCTCCAGCGTGTAGCCGCCATCGAAGCTGCCGGACTTCAGCGCTCCGGTCTGCACCGCCAGCGGCTGCTCCTGCATCTGGTAGTCGACGCCGTCCTTCAAGCCCACCTTGGCGAGGATCGCCTTCGACAGGCCGATATTGGCCGGCCCCGGCGAGGTGAACAGCCGCGTGCCCTTGAGATCGGCCAAAGTCTTGACCGGGCTGTCGGCGCGCACCACGAACTGCTCGAAAATGTCATCGCGATTCTGGCCCAGGAGCGCGAAGTATTTCAGCGTGCCCGGCCGACGCGCATTGATGTTGGCGCCTTCCAGTGTCACCAGGTTGGAAGTGGCATCCACCGCCCCGGTCACCAGTGACTGCACGATGAGGGCCGGCGTGCCCAGCGTCACCGTTTCGGGCTCGATGCCTTCGGCGGCGAAATAACCCCGTTTCAGGGCCACGAAATAGGGCAAGGCGGCGCCCACCGGGAACACCCCCACCTTCACCTTGTCGGCGGCGAGCGCCGGGCGGGCGGCGCTCAGGCAAACCCCACCGGCCAATACGGCGGCAAGGGACATAACGGCAAGGCGACGGGATAGCATCGCTCTCTCCTCTGAGTGGGAACAGTGGGCGATTTTTATGAATGTAAAAATTATTTGAGCAAAATTCAACAACGTTCCCTGCTCAAAATGCACCCGTCGGCCGACCAACAAATGGGCACGGTTCCGGCCCATTCTCATGCCCCAGACACGTCGCCCAGAACACCGCCTCGGACACAGTTGCGGCTCTCGCATCGAATTGCGACGCACACACCCCATTCTGCGATCAGCGGCGCCTCGACCGGACGCCGCCCCGGCGGCGGAACAGCCGCCTCTCATGCGTAAGCCGTGCCAACTTGCGAAACGGTCGCATTCGAGCATCGGGCCAGATGGCAGGAGCCCGCTGCAACATTTCAACACCATCCGGACATGCTGGCGAAACCTGGCGGCCCACAAGTCCCAATTCCTTTTCCACCCATGGCCCCAGCGCCGCCGCAGTTGCCGCTGCCGCGCAGCTGCAGGCCCGCTCCTGGAACGCCCGGATGCTCGCCGCCCTTCCCTCACGCCCTGGCCCGCAGCTGCGAATGATGGGTCTTCCCCTGCTGATGGCCCTGCCCTTCCTCGTGGGCTGCGCCAATTCCCCGACGCCGGCCCGCTACGTCGGCCTCTCGTCGGCGCCAGCGCTCACCCCCAACAGCCGTGCCGACGCAAGGCGCATTCCCTATGCCTATGAGGCGCCGGGGCGCCCGCTGGCGCGCTACTCCGCCGTCTATCTGCGTCCGGTCGCGATCTATGAGGGGCCGGACCACCAGTTCGGCTCTCTCTCCAGGGCCGAAAAAGCGCAGCTCGCGGCCGACGCCCAGCAGCAGTTTCGCGCGGCACTGCAGCGCCAGGGCATCCTCGCGGCGGCGCCCGGTCCAGCAGTGGTCCAGCTCCAGATCACGCTGACCGGTGCCCAGGCCAATGTGCCGGTGCTGGCGACGGCCACCAAACTCACCCCCGCAGGCTTCGCGCTCAACGGACTGCAAGCGGTGACCGACGGCGAGGGCCGCTTCTCCGGTATGGTGATCTATGCGGTCGAGCTCCGCGACGGCCCATCCCAGACGCTGCTCTCGGCCCAGGTGACCAAGCAATATCCCCATGCCCTCAACATCGCCGCCACCCTCGGCCCGCTGGATGCGGCGCGCGAAGGCCTGAAGGCGGGGGCGGAGAGCCTCGCCCAGGCGCTGGCCACCCGGCTCAAGGCTTCCTGACGGGGCACCCTCAAGCGACTTGCAACACCGGCAGGGCCACAGCCCTCCTGTCGCCCGGCCCGATCCCACCGGCGCTGCGCGCATGGGCCGCCACCCCCCCAGCCGCAAAGCAAAGTTCAGCGTCTCTTCATCCCGCCCGGACGATAAGCAGAACATTGTCCAGAAAGATGAGCATGTCGGCGATGTCTGCGATCATCAGCTCCGCTGGGCCGGACAAAGCAAATGTTTCATGGAGAAATATTTGCATCAACGCAGGCATTCACAGCAAGCGACACGATGATGATCCACAAATTGATACAGACTGATACACCTCGCTTACACATCCAATCGACACGCCATAACGCGGAAAACAACATGGCATCTGATGGAAAAGACAGGCCGCCAGCAGCGCGGGCGCGCCGTTCCGGGAGATGCGAGTGGGTGCCTTGGCCGTCGGGTTCAAACGATCTGAAACCTCAGACATTTCCGCAGCGTCCACCACACCGGTCCAGCCGGAGGAAGAGACGGCGGAACCCGGGCTGAAGGACCGGATGCCCCGCCCCGCGCCGCGTCCCCGCCGGCTGGGCCGGCGTGCCCTGATCATGGCGGCAACGCTGGTCCTGATCGCCGCCATCGGCCTCGGCTGGCGTTATGGCATGCCCCGCACCGCCGAGACACGGCCCCTCGTCGCCGCTCCGTTTCAGGCCGAAATCCGAGGACCAGGCATCCTCGATGCCATCCGCAAAGTGAACGTCAGCGCCAATATGCAGGGGGTGCTCCACGCCGTTCACGTGGACATCAGCGATGTGGTGCATGCCGGCGACATCCTCGCCGAGCTCGATGCTCATGATCTTGAGGCCCAGCTCGATTCCGCCATCGCCGCCCACACCGCGGCACAGCGTGCGGTGGAGCTGGCCCAGGCCGACCGCCGGCGCATGGCCGCCTCCCGCGTCAACGCCTTCGCCACCCTCGGTCGCCAGCAGCGGCTGATCGGCTCCGGTGCCACCACCCAATCGGCCCTCGATGCGGCCCAGATGGCCCATGACCAGGCCCTCGCCGACGGAGCCAAAGCCGAGGCGGCGGTGAGCCAGGCGGAGGCGAGCGAAGCGGCGGCGGCAGCCAGCGTGCGCGCCAGCCGGGCGCTCTTGGACAAATCCATCATCCGCGCCCCCATGGACGGGGTGATCGTCGCCCGCAAGCTGAACCCCGGCGACCTCGTCGCGCCGGGCGCCGCCATCCTGGAGCTGGTGGACCCCGCCAGCATCGTCCTGTCGACCCGCTTCGACGAAAGCACCATCTCCGCCCTCGCGCCCGGCCAGCCCGCCCGGCTGCGCTTCGGCGCAACCGACATCGCGGCGACGGTGCGGCGGATCGGCCGCGAGGTGGATACCGAGACCCGCGAGTTCACCGTGGACATCACGCCAAGCCGCCTGCCGCAGAACTGGGCCATGGGGCAGCGGGGCAATGCGGTACTGATGCTCGGCGCCCCCACGCCAAAGCTGGCCGTTCCCCTCACCGCCATCACCACGCGGAACGGCGAAACGGGTGTGTTCGTGGCCGAAGCCGGCCGCGCCGGCTGGCGCGCCATCACTCCCGGAGCCTCTTCGGGGCAGTTCGTGGAGGTGCGCGACGGGCTCGTCGCAGGCGATCACCTCATCACTGCGCCGAAAGGCGTCTATCCGGGCCTTCGGATCACATCGGAGAAGCGCCCATGAACCTTGCGTTCAAGGACATCCGCTTCAACGTGCTGCGCTTTCTGCTCACTGCAGTTGGCGTCGCCTTCCTGATGACGGCCTCCATCGGCATGGTCGGCCTCTACCGCGGCATCGTCGCCGACGCCCTCTTGGTGATCGAACGCATCGGCGCCGATCTTTGGATCGTGCAGGGTGGGCGCCAGGGGCCATTCGCGGAGGGTTCGGCGGTCGCCGGCACCATGGACCGGCGCGCCGAAGGCCTGTCCGGGGTCGCCTCCGCGCGCCGCTTCGTGCAGTTCAGCCAGCAGTTTCCGTTCGCCGGCCGGTCGTTGCGCGCGTCCATCACTGGCCTCGATTTCCCGCAGGATCGCGGCGACTGGATCTCCCTGCACAGTGGTCGGCTCCTCGCCTCCGGGCATCTCGAGGCGGTTGCGGACGTGAGCATCGGCCTGCGGCTGGGCGACATGATCCGGCTGGGACAGGATGACTACACCATTGTCGGCCTGGCCCGCGGCATGGTGGACATGGGGGGCGACGGCCTGCTGTTCGTAACCGTCAACGACGCCATCGCCATCGCTCAGCGCCGCACCAGCGAAGAGGTCCTGCTGGCGCGGGCCAGCGCCGGCCCGGCCGCCGCCAATCGCAGCTCCGTGCCGCAGGACAGCAAGATCGCCGCCGTCCTGGTGGCGCTGACCCCCACCGCCGATGAAGCGGCGGTGCGCCGGGCCGTCCTGGCCTGGGGCGATGCCAATGTGCTCAGCCGCGTCGACCAGCGGGACCTCCTGCTGAACCAGCGGCTCTGGCGGCTACGGGTGCAGATCCTCGCCTTCACCGCAGTGCTGCTGGTGGTGACCGGCATCGTCGTCTCCCTCATCATCTACATGCTCACCATGGAAAAGCTGCACGAGATCGCCATGCTGAAGCTCATCGGCGCGGAGAATAGCGTGATCATCTCCATGATCGCACAACAATCCTTTCTCATCGGCGCGGCCGGTCTGGTGCTTGGCCTCGGCCTTTCCGCGCTGATCTTTCCCTTTTTCCCGCGCAAGGTGCTGATCCTGCCTGCGGACATCGCCCTGCTCGGGCTGGCGGTCGCGGTCATCTGCGGCTTTGCGAGCCTGCTGGGCATCTCCCGCGCCTTGAAGGTGCGCGCGCAGGATGTGCTGTCATGAGCACCACGCCAATTCTCCGCCTGCGCGACGTGACGCGCCATTATCGCAGCGGCGACAGCCTGGTGCGGGCGCTCGACGGCGTATCGCTTGAGATCCATCAGGGTGAAGTGGTGGGCATTCTCGGCCCCAGTGGCTCCGGCAAGAGCACCCTGCTGCTGATCGCCGGCCTGCTGGAACCGCCCACCACGGGCGAGGTGCTCATGGATGGGCGGACGGTGGCGACGGCGCAGACGGATCTTGACGCACTGCGCACCTTCCGGCGCACCCACATCGGCTTCATCTTCCAGAAGGCCAACCTCATTCCCTTCCTCACGGCGGTGGAGAATGTGGCGCTGGCCCTGGAGATCGACTCCGTCCGGCCACGGGAGGCGCGCGCCTATGCGGCGCATCTGCTGGCAACCCTCGACCTCGGCCACCGCCTGGACAATCACCCCGCGCGCCTGTCCGGGGGCGAGCAGCAGCGGGTGGCGGTGGCCCGGGCCCTTGCCAACGCGCCCCGCCTGCTGCTGGCCGACGAGCCCACCGCCGCCCTCGACAGCGTGCGCGGTCGGCAGGTGATTGCCCTGTTTCGGGAGATCGCCGACCGCCGGCAGGCGGCGGTGGCGGTGGTGACCCATGACCCGCGGGCGCTCGACCTGTTCGACCGCACCATCGAACTGTGCGACGGCCGCCTGGGCCACGGCTGAGCCAGCCGCGCCGTTACGAAACGATACCGTTTGCCACACGCCTGACAGCCGCCGGCGATAGCCGCACACTAGCCTTCACTCCGTTCAGCACCGCCCCGGATATCCGCGCGGCGGTCAGGAAGGGAGACCCGGGCTGATGAAACGATTGGGACTGGCGCTCATGATGCTGCTGGCGCTGCCGGCGATGGCGGGAGCCGCGACAATGATGGTGGCCACTGGCAACGTAAATCTGCGTGCCGGCCCCTCCACCGCCTATCCGGTGGTGACGGTGGTGCCCGCGGGAGCCCAGGTACTGACCCATGGCTGTCTGGCCGGTATCACCTGGTGCGACATCTCCCTCGGCCAGCTTCGCGGCTGGGTCGCCGCCCCCTATGTCCAGGTGGTCTACCGGGGCGCGCCGGTGGTGCTCACGCCGGTGGTGGCGCCGGCCGTAGGGGTTGCCGTAGTGAGCTTCAACCGGGCCTATTGGGACCGCTATTATGTCACCTACCCCTGGTACGGCAGCTGGGCCCGCTATGCGCCGCCGCCGTACCGGCCCGGCCGCGTCACCACCTATGATCGCGCGGTGACGTGCGCCGGTGGCGCCTGCACCGCCACCCGCTCGGCCACCGGCGTCTATGGCGGCTCCGCCAGCCAGACCCGCACCTGTGCCAACGGCACCTGCACGGCGAACCGCAGCGTCACCGGCCCCGCAGGCAACACCGCCTCCCGCAGCCGCACCTGCAGCCGCGCCGACCAATCCTGCAACGTCACGCGTGTCGGCCCCCATGGCGGCACCGCCACCCGCAGCTTCGGGCGCTGACCCCGGGCGTGGTCAGCCCTCGTGCGCGCCGGCGCGGGACGCGAGCCGGGTGCGGGCGGAGCCCGGCGGCTGGCCGAGGGTGTAGCCGTTGCGACCCCGTCGCTTGGTCTCGTAAAGAGCCAGGTCGGCCTCCTCGATGAGGCCGGCCACCGAGGTTTCTTCCGAGCCATGCCACATGGCGATGCCGAGGCTGGCGCTGAGCGGCACGGCACGCCCGCGCCAGTGCAGCGGCGAGGCCGCCACCAGGGCCACCAGCCTCTCGGCCAGGGGGGCCACCCGGTCGGACTCCAGCCCTTCCAGGATGATGCCGAACTCGTCGCCGCCGAGCCGCGCCACCATGTGTCCGGCCCGGATAGAGCGGACGCACAGCGCCGCGAAATGCTGCAGGCAGGCATCGCCGGCACCATGGCCGAAGCTGTCGTTGATGTCCTTGAAGCGGTCGAGGTCCACCATCATCAGCGACAGCGGCCGGCCATTGGTCTGCACCCGCGTCAGGCTCTGCTCCAGGCTCTCCAGGAAGGCCCGGCGATTGGGCAGTCCGGTGAGATCGTCGAACAGCGCCAAAGCGGCGAGCTTGGCATGCAGGCGGTCGATCGCCATCAGCAGGAAGCCGAGGTTCCATAGGCTGGCGCCGATGATGACGGCCACCAGCAGCAGCGAGGCAACCGCATAATAATCGTCCGTGGAGAGGTGCCCGGCGATCCGCATCAGGTTGAGCGTGGCCTCGGTGGCCTGTCCGCACAGGGCAAGGCCCACGCCGGCCACGGCCACCAGGGAGCCGAGGCTGCCCCGCCCGCGCCGCAGCAGCGTGATGAGGATGGCGCCGAGCGGCAGCACCTGGGTCACCGCATAGGCGACATTCTGGCTGGGACGGGTGTCGTCCGCCAGCACGCCGGCCACCAGCGCCACCGCCGCCATCAGCGCGATCAGACGCCAGCGTGGCTGCGGCCGCCCGTAGAACTGCTCGGTGCCGGCCCAGATCAGCCCGAAGCCGAACACCACACAGACATTGCCCGACACCATCAACGCGCGGCCATAAGCGCTGGCATCGCCCGACATCAGCACCCCACCCAGGGTGGTGGCCAAGGACGAGGCCAGCCAGAATCGCGCCCCGGGCACCTGCCGGTGCACAAACGCGAAACCAGCCCAGACCACGCAGAAGGCGACCGAGTTCAGGAGGATGATGACGTAGAGGGTCTGGAAGTCGAGCTGCATCCCGCCACCCGCAGGCCAATTTGCGCCATAAGCGCGGCCGTGGCGGGCAACGTCAAGCGAAAGGCGCGGAGTGGACGCGGCGGCTCACTCACTCCGCCAGCCGGTAGCCGGCATCCGCGTGGGCGTCGGCCAGGGCGGCGCGCAGGTCGGTCTCGGTTCCGGCATGGATGCGGTAGAGAAGATCCCCCGCCGCGACCGTGCTGCCCACCGGGGCCACCAGATCCACCCCCGCGCCCTTGTCGGCGGGCGCACCGGCGCGCCGGGCGATACCGCCCACCCGCCAGCCGTCGATCAGCCGCACCTCGCCCGCCGCCGTGGCCCGCACCTCGCCCACCAGGGGCGCCGGCAGGATCGGCGCGGCACGCCGGCCCTGCAGGTCGACGATGCGATCGAGCGCCTCGCGGGCCGCGCCGGAGGCCAGCAGCTGCTCGGCCCGGGCCCGGGCCTTGCCGAGGCCCAGCTGCGGATCCCACGCCAGAATGCGGCTGGCGAAGAACAGCGCCTTCTCGCGCAGATCCACCGGCGCGTCGGGATGCCCCTCCAGCACCTGCAGCACGTCGCGCACCTCGAGCGCCGGGCCGATGCCGCGGCCGATGGGACCGGAGCCATCGGTAGCGTGCGCCTCCACCACCAGGCCGAGCCCCCGCCCCACGGTCTCGAACAGGCGCACCAGCTCGTGCGCCTCCTCATAGGTGCGGGTCTTGGCCCGGGGGCCCACCGGCACGTCGATGGCCACATGGGTGGCGCCGGCCGCCAGCTTCTTCGACAGGATGGAGGCCACCGACCAGCGTACGGAATCG
Organism: Xanthobacter sp. NM-25; assembly: GCF_022138605.1. Classification (GTDB taxonomy): domain Bacteria; phylum Pseudomonadota; class Alphaproteobacteria; order Rhizobiales; family Xanthobacteraceae; genus Xanthobacter. The sequence continues at coordinate 299,336 of NZ_JACBFS010000005.1, read as the reverse complement.
ATGCCCAGCGGCCGGGTGATGGCGTTCATCACGTCGTCCGCCGGGGAATGGTTGAGCCGGCCGTTCCAGGCGATGCAGCCGCGCGCGCCCTCCACCACCCGGCGCACGTCGTCCACCGTCAGATCCACCCGCGCCAGGGTCTCCATGGCATCGGCGGTGCCGGCCGCCGAGGTGATGGCGCGGGACGAGGTTTTCGGAATGGCGATGCCATAGGCGGCGACGATGGGCACCACGATCATGGTGATGCGGCTGCCGGGAATGCCCCCCAGCGAATGCTTGTCCGCCACCATGGGCTCGTTCCAGACCATGCGATGGGCGTGATTGGCCCGCACCCGGGCCAGCGCCTCCACCTCCGCATCGGTGAGCGAGGCGGCGGCGGTGACAAGGAAAGCGGCGACCTCGCGGTCGGCATAGCGCCCTTCCACCACATCGCGGATCACCATGTCGTAGCGGGCCTCGTCGAGGGCCTCGCCGCGGATCTTGGCCCGCAGCGCATCCATGCTGGCCGGTGTCGGGGTGCGCTCCACCTCCACCGACGCGCCTTCCGGCAGCGCCAGCTCCTCGAATGCATGCTGTGACAAACCCACCTCGTTGGGGCCGACGATGTCGCCACGGTCGGTCACGTGCACCCGCGCCCGCACGCTGGCGCCGTTGCCGCGCACATCGATGCGGCCGGGGCCGAGGAATTCCTCCGCCGGCACCGCCCGGCAGTCCTTGTGCAGGTAGGCGATATTGTCGTGCCAGCTGTCGATGGCCACCGCCTTCACCCGCAGCAGCCGCGCCCGGCCGGCCTCCAGGCAGGCGATGAAGCGCCGGGCGCCCTCCTCCAGGCTGCCGTCATTCACCACGGTGACGATCTCGAGCTCGGAAGGCAGTGCCTTCACCTCGCGGGTGAGGCGAGCGGCGATGTCCTGCGCGGTTTCCCGCCCGCGCGCCGCCAGCCGCTGGGCCAGCACGGCCGCCGGGGCGGTGACATGCACCACCAGGGTCTGCGGCACCCGCCGGGCGATCTGCGACAGCACCGTGCGCGAGACGTTGGCCACCACGTTGCGCCCGGCGGCGAGGTCCGCCATCAGCGACAGCGGCAGGCCGTAGCTTAGCCCATGGGCGTCCCAGGACGACAGGAAGGCGCCCTCCTCCCGCATGCGGGCGAAGTCCTCCGGGGTGATCGGGATATGATCCTCGCCGCCGGCGCCCGCCGGGCGCGTCACCATGCGCCGCGCGAACAGCCAATTGGGATCGCCGCCGAAATGCGCGCGCGCGCGGTCCATGAGGCTGTCCTTGCCGGCTCCGCTGGGGCCCACCACCAGGAAGAGCGTGCCTTGGGTCGTCATGGTCAGATCACCGGAAGCATCTTGCGAAAGGAAGGAGCGGCGCCCGCACCGCGGACGCCGCAGTCAGGTCCGTCCCCGTGGGGGCGGACCGTGGGGGTCTTTGAGCTCACTCGGGCGCGTCGAGGCCGATGTCCACGGCCGGCGCGCTCTGGGTGAGGCGGCCCGAGGAGATGAAGTTGACGCCGGTCTCGGCGATCGCCCGCACCGTCTCGTAGCGCACGCCACCGGAGGCCTCGAGCAGCACGCGGCCATCCACCATCTTCACGGCGGTGCGCATGTCCTCGAGCGACATGTTGTCGAGCATGATCACGTCAGCGCCGGCGGCCAGGGCTTCTTCCACCTGGTCGAGGCGGTCGCACTCCACTTCCACCTTGGTGAGCACCGGCACACCCGCCTTGGCGCGGGCGACGGCGGCGGTGATGGAGCCGGCAACGGCGATGTGGTTGTCCTTCAGCATCACGCCGTTGTCGAGGCTGAGCCGATGGTTGCGGGCGCCGCCGCAGCTCGCCGCATGCTTCTCCAGGCCGCGCAGGCCGGGGGTGGTCTTGCGGGTGTCGATCATGCACGCCTTGGTGTGGGCGATGGCCTCCACGTAGCGGGCGGTCTCGGTGGCGATGCCGCACATGCGCTGCAGGATGTTGAGGGCGGTGCGCTCGGCGGTGAGCAGGCCGCGGGCCGGGCCGGTGACGCGCATCAGGACATCACCCTTCGCGATGCGCTGGCCATCCTTGACGCGCACGTCGAGCTGGGCGGACGGCACATAACGCTGCACCACCATGACGGCCACGTCGATGCCCGCCACCACCATGGGCTCGCGGGCGTTGAAATCGAAAGTGGCGATGGCATCCGCGTCGATCATCAAGGTGGCGGTCAGGTCGCCCTGGCCGACGTCTTCCTGGAACCACAGATCGATAAGGCGTTCGGTGTGGAGGCGATCGAACATGCTTGGTTTTCCCGTGTTAACTCATATGTATACAAACTAATTTCCCGCACCACTTCCATTAGAAGTGGATTTTGACAGTTCTTCCTAGCGGGCGTGTGACCGGGCGGCCACCACCGTTCCGTCGCGACCGAGGAAGTGCAGCACCAGCAGTCCCACCAGCAGCACCGCGCCGAGGCCGATGGCCACGAGATTGGTGGTGATGAGGGCGGCGCCGGCAAGGCCCAGCCCCAACCGCATGCCCCTGGCGATCGGCCGCGTCAGATACCCCTCCAGCGCCGCCACCAGGGCGATGACGCCGGCGAGGGGGCTCAGCATGCCCACCGCGATCGCCCCCGGCGAGCCCATCAGCAGCAGGCTCGGATCGGTGATGAACACGAACGGGATGATGAAGGCCACCAGGGCCAGGCGGCAGCACAGGAAGCCGACCCGGATGGGGTCCGTGTCGGCAATGGAGGCCGCGGCGAAGGCCGCCACCGCCACCGGTGGCGTGATGGCCGACATGGAGGCGAAGTAGACGATGAACAGGTGCGCCGGCAGCAGCGGCACATCGAGGGCCAGCAGCGCCGGCGCCGCCAGCACGGCCGCCAGGGTATAGACCGCCGGGGTGGGCATGCCCATGCCGAGGACGATGGTCACCACGGTGGCGATCAGCAGGGTCAGAAGGTAGTTGCCGGCGGCCAGGGCGAACAGCGCCGAGGAAATCTTGCCGGTGAGGTCGGTCACCGCCAGGGTGCCCACCACCAGGCCCGCCACCGCGCAGGCGACACCAATGCCGGTCATGCGCCGCATGGCCTCGTTCAGGGCATCGCCGAACCCGGTCACCGCCTTCACCGGCTGCCGGCGGTTGCGCCAGATCAGGATCGGCACCAGGGCCGCGAAGGCCAACGCACCCGACAGCGCCGGTCGGTTCAACATCAGCACGCAATAGACCAGCAGGCCCACGGGGATGAGATAATACCAGCCCCCCTTCAGCACCTCGAGCACCCGCGGCACGGTGCTGCCGGCCTCGCTCAGCACGGCCCCTTCGAGGCGCGAGCGGAAATCCACGGCCAGGTAGATGGCGAGATAATAGAGGAAGGCGGGGAAGATGGCCGCCAGCGCGATGGTGCCATAGGAGATGCCGGTGAAATCCGACATCAGGAACGCCGCCGACCCCATGACGGGCGGCAGCAGGGCGCCGCCGGTGGACGCGGTGGCTTCCACCGCGGCCGCGTAGTTGCGGGTGAGGCCGGTGCGGATCATCAGCGGAATGGTGAACGATCCGGTGGTCACCACATCGGAGGTGGGCGAGCCGGAGATGGAGCCGTAGAGGCCGGAGGAGACCACCGCCACCTTGGCCGGTCCGCCCACCTGGCGCCCCACCAGGCTGTTGGCCACGTCGAAGAAGAAGTCACCGCCGCCGGCGCGGTCGAGCAGGGCGCCGAAGGCGACGAAGACGAACACCAGAAACGCCGCCACTTCCAACGCCGAGCCGAAGATGCCGTTCGGAGTGAAGACGAGCTGCGTGAGGGTTTCTTCCAGGCTCATCCCGCGATGGGAGAACGCCCCCTCAAGATGGGAACCGAATGCCGCATAGCTCAGAAAGACCAGAACCACCGCCACCAAGGTAAAGCCGATGCACCGGCGGGTGGCCTCGAGAACGAGAAGGATCAGCGTGATGGCCGCCACCTGATCGAGCGGCGTCAATTCGTCGATCATCGGGATGCGCTGCTCGTAGACCGGGTGCATCCAGATGAAATAGCCGCAGATCAGCAGCGAGAGGATCGCCGCCACCGTGGAAAAGACGGTGCGGGTGCGCGGCCGCTGCGGGTTGCCCGTGGTGGTGAGGAAGGCCACCGACAAGATCGCGCCGAGGAAGATGTAAAGGCCGATCATCTGGTTGACGTACCAGCCGAAGGCAATCGCCACGAACAGTGCGGCCACCGCCGTGCACAGCGCGTAAACGAAGACCGTCTCGACGCGGCCCAAGGCACGCGACTTGCCCGGACCGATCAGCTGAACCAAGCTCATGATATCCCTCAGATCCGCCTGGCGACGGGGGACACGCACACGCGCCTCCCGCCACACTGCTGGAACGATCGGGCGTCGCCGCCCGCCGACCTCACTTCAGGAGGCCGGCCTCGCGATAGGCCTGCGCCGCGCCGGGATGCAGCGAGAGCGGGGCCACGTCGGGCAGCTGCGAGGGCTCCATCTTGCCGAAGGTCACATAGGCCTTCTTCAGGTAATCATAGTTCTTGATCATGGCGGCGGTGACCGCGGCCACTTCGGCGTCGGGCATCTTCGAGGAGGCCAGCAGCACCACCGAAGCCGTCACCGTCTCCACCGGCTTATCCTCGAAACCGTAGGTGGTGGCCGGGATCGTCACCGGCTTCACGCCTTCTGCATCCACCAGCTTCTTGACCGCATCGGCCGGCACCGGCAGCAGGCGGATCGGCAGATCGCGGGAGATGGCATTCACCTGACCCGATGGGAAGGCCAGCATGTTCAGCACCAGATCCACCTGCCCGTTCTTGAGCATATCAAGCCCGGCATTGAAGGACACATATTCGATCCGGCCACCCCAGTCAGTGATATCCTTCAGAGAAATGCCGGACGACTTGAAGACCTCCTCACCGATCACCGCCATGGTGGTGCCGCGTTGATTGAAGGCAATGCGAACGGGGATTTTCTTCTCACGAATATCCGCCAGGCTCTGGATCGGCCCATCGGCCTTCACCACGATCTGCACCGCCGCCAGGGGATCCAGCAACGCCACCGCGCGGATGTCGGGCGTCGCCGCCTTGAACGGCGCCAAGCCCTTGATTCCACGCAAGGCCATCTGCGCGTGGGCGATGCCGAGCTGCACCCGGCCGGACTGCACCAGCTGCACGTTGGCAGCATCCACGCCGGGCTCATAGGTGAAGGAGGAATCCGGCGCGCCCATGCGGATGGTTTCGCCGATGGCGGCGCCCATGGCGCTCCAGGCGCCGCCGACGGAGCCGCCCGCCAGCGTGATCTTGAGCGGCTCGGCGGCGAAGGCGGCCGTGGCGACCATGCCACCGGCCAGAACGGCCAAGGCGGCCTTGCGGATCATGGATTTCGTCATGCTGTCCCCTTCCAGTGCTGGAACGGCTCATCTGAGGTCTCGACGCGGCGCACAAGTCTCACCGCACCGCAACAACAGACATCACCGCCCAATCGTCAACACCGCACTCTGGATTTATTGTTTGTGCGCAAATGATGAAGAATTAGGACATAATCATTCCAAGGTGTCAACGCAGCAGCTGGTCAAGTTTTGACCACGCCACAAACGATTGCAGATGATCTTGAGAACACCCAAAACGAGCGCTGGAACAGACATCGCTTGCGCCCGACATTCCGGCACGCGCGCCGGCAAACCCGCCGCCCCTTCCAACAAATCCCGGCCTGCCGACACGCGTAGCCCACGCCCTGCATCCCCCGGCGGCCTTGGCAACCCAACGGAGCCCATGTGCGCACGCTCGCCGCAGCCGGCCTCGCGACACGCGGGACGGGGCAAATTATGGGCAGCAGCTGCACGAAATTGCGACAGCGAGCGACCGCAGGCGACCCACCCGGCTTCGCCGCCCATGAGAGGGGCGCGAGGCGGCGCATTGATGCGCATCAAAATCTGCAGCAAGCGCTCGGCGTCGGATTGACACAGCCGCGAAAGCGTTCCTATGATCCATAAATTAATTGGTCGATTAATAAATTAATACGACCGCCTTCTGGAACAATCGCAACTGCCCGAGGCCCTCCCGCCTCAGGATGCCGGGGAACTTCGCATGAAAGCTGCCTCCTACGGGCTTCTGCTCGCGCTCGCCGCCAGCCCTGCCGTCGTCGCCAGTCCAGCCGTCGCCGAGGATGAGATCCGCATCGGCCTCATCCAGCCGCTCACCGGCTCTGTGGCCTACAATGGCAAATCGGTGGTGGACGGCGCCAAGCTCGCCCTCGCCGACATCAACGCCGCCGGCGGCGTGCTCGGCAAGCCCGTGCGCCTTGTCATCGAGGACGGCCAGTGCAAGCCGGCCAACTCCGTCAACGCCGTCGAAAAGCTGGTGCAGCGGGACAAGGTGGTCGCCCTCATTGGCGCCTTCTGCAGCTCCGCCACCGCCGCCATCATGCCCGTGGCGCAGAAATATCAGGTGCCGCTTCTGACCGGCGTGTCGTCCAAGGCGGACCTGACCGAACAGAACAATGCCTATTTCTACCGCGCCGCCGAGACCGACGCCCTGCTGGCTACGGCATTTTCGAGCATTCTGGCCAACAGCCTGAAGCTGAAAACCGTCGCCTATATCGCCGTCAATGACGATTGGGGCCGCGGTGCGGTCGCCGAATTCGATCGCGATCTCACCGCCCTCGGGGTGAAGACCGTGGCCACCGAGTATTTCGACCACGGTGCCACAGATTTCTACACGCTGCTCACGAAGATCCGCGCCACCCGTCCCGATGGCATCGTGGTGGCCGCCGAGACCCAGGATGGTTCGATCCTGGTGAAACAGATCAAGGAACTCGGCCTGTCCGCCAAGGTGTTCGGCGTCGGCTCCTGGGCCACCGCCGATTTCATCGACCTCGCCGGCGAGGCCGCCGAGGGGCTTTATGCGGCGGTGCCCTATGTCTCCACCCTTGAGACGCCCCGCAATACGGCGTTCGTGAAGGCCTATGAGGCGCAATATGGGGCCAAGCCCGGCAAGTATGGCGCCGCCGGCTACAACGCCGTGAACATCATGGCCGCCGCCATCGCCCGCGCCGGCAGCACCGAGGCCCCGGCCATCCTCGCCGGCCTCAAGCAGACCGACTATGCCGCCCCCAACGGCACCTACAAATTCACCGACAAGGGCCAGGCCTATGGCTTCGAGACCGCGCTGGTGAAGATCGAGGGCAAGAGCCCCAAGGTCATCGCGACCGCGCCGGTGGATGCGCCCCACTGATGCGTGCGCCGGCGGCTCCCGGCCGCCGGCCCCCAACCACCGGCGACGCGCCCCCTTCTTGGAAAGACCCATGGATCTGTTTCTTCAGTTCCTCACCAACGGGCTGATCAACGGCGCCTTCTATGCGCTCTCCGCCCTCGGGCTCACGCTCATCTTCGGCCTCATGCGTGTGGTCAACTTCGCCCATGGCGAGATGTACATGCTCGGCGGGGTGCTGGGCTGGTTCTTCACCACCCATCTCGGCCTGAACTTCTTTCTGTCCGTCGCGCTGGTGGCGGCGGTGATGGCCGCCTTCGGCCTCCTCATCGATCGCTTCCTTATCGAGCGGCTGCGCGGGGAGGGCGAGGAGCCCGGCATTCTCTTCACCATCGGCCTGTCCATCTTCCTCGCCAACGTCACCTTGCTGGTGGTCGGCCCGGCGCCGCTGAAGGTGGCTGGCGCGGTGCCGGAGGGCGCCCTTTTCATCGGCCCCATCATCGTCACCAAGCTACGGCTGATGGCGGTGGCGGTGGGCATTGCGCTGATGATCGCCACCCACGCCCTCATCCGCCACACCCGCCTCGGCCAGGCCATGCGCGCCACCTTCCAGGATCCCATGGCGGCGAGCCTCTCCGGCATCCGCGTCGCCCGCGTCCATGCCGCCACCTTCGCGCTCGGCTGCACGCTCGCCGCCCTCTCGGGCATGCTGCTCGCCTCCATCTATTCGGCCCAGGCCAGCGTCGGCGGCCTGGTCAGCCTGAAGAGCTTCGTGGTGGTCATCCTCGGCGGCATGGGCTCGTTTCCCGGCGCCGTGGTGGGCGGGCTGCTGCTGGGCGTCGCCGAGTCCCTGTGGGGCGGCTACGTGGCCACCGGCATGGTGGACGTGATCGGCTTCGTGCTCGTCATCCTCATCCTGCTGTTCCGGCCCCAGGGCCTGTTCTCCAGCTCCAGCGAGAGGGCCTGAGCCATGCCGTCCGATTCCCGTATCCTCTTGACCCTGCTGGCGGCGGCGGCGCTGTTCCCGCTGGCGGTGCATGATCCTTATGTGCTGCACATCGCCATCCTGGTGCTGTTCTATGTGGTGCTGGCCTCCAGCCTGAACCTCATCGTCGGCTATGTGGGCGAGTTCTCCCTCGGCCACACCGCCTTCCTCGGGGTCGGCGCCTATGCCGCGGCGCTGCTGGCGCAGAAGGCCGGCTGGCCGGTCTGGGCCACCATCCCGGCGGCCGGGGCCCTGGCGGCGGTGGCCGGCGGCTTCATCGGCGCCATCACCCTGCGCCTCAAGGGCCCGTATTTCGTCATCGTCACCCTGTCTTTTGCCGAGGTGCTGCGGCTCGTCGCCAACAACTGGATCGCGGTGACCAACGGGCCGATGGGTCTTGCCGGCATCCCGCAGGGCTTTCTCCAGGACAAGCGCCTGTTCTTCTACGCGGTGCTCGCGGTGGCCGCCGTCACCCTCTATCTGTGCTACCGCTTCGTCCATTCCAATGCCGGGCGCGGCGCCGTGGCGGTGCGGGAAAGCCGCTTCGTGGCCCAGTCCATCGGCATCAACCCGTTCGGCTCGGCCATGCTGGCCTTCGTGCTGGGGGCGGGCCTCGCCGGGCTCGCCGGCGGCTTCTATGCCCACTACATCACCTTCGTCGGGCCGGACATCTTCCAGTTCAGCTTCATGGCCAGCATGATCATCATGGTGCTGATCGGCGGAAAGGGCACGTTGATTGGCCCGATCATTGGCGCTGCCATCGTCACGTTGCTTGAGGAATACCTGCGCGACATGCAGGAACTACGACTCACCCTGTTCGGCCTGATCGTCATGGCGGTGGTGCTGTTCCTGCCCAATGGCATCATCAGCCTCGCGCCGAAGCTCAAGCGCCTGCGGCCCCATGCGCCGGCCCGTCCCGTCTCCGCCGACCGAGGGGTGCTGTGATCATGTCCCAAACCCATCCCACCCCCGCGACGCCGCTGCTGGAGGCCGACAACCTCACCATGGTGTTCGGCGGCCTCATTGCCGTGCGCGACTTCTCCTTCCGCCTCATGCCGGGGGAGATCGTCGGCCTCATCGGCCCCAACGGCGCCGGCAAGACCACCTGTTTCAACATGATCACCGGTTTCTGCCCGGCCAGCGCCGGCACGGTGCGGTTCAAGGGCGCCGACATCACCCGCCGCCGGCCGTTCGAGATCGCCCGGCTCGGCCTCGTGCGCTCGTTTCAGAAGACCAGCGTGATGAAGAAACTGACCGTGTTCGAGAACGTGCGCACCGGCCACTACATGCAGGGCCGCCAATCCCTGCTCGGCACCTTCCTGCCGGGCGCCCGCACCCGCGCCAGCGAGGCGCGCATTGCCGAGAGCACCGCGCAGATCGTGGAAACCCTGGGCCTCAGCCACCGCGCCGATGCCCCGGCCCACCTGCTTTCCTGCGGCGAGCTGCGGCTGCTGGAAGTGGCGGTGGCCCTCGCCGCCAAGCCCGAGGCGCTGCTGCTGGACGAGCCCGCCGCCGGCCTCAACAGCCACGAGGCCCATCTGTTCGGCGAAACACTGAAGCAACTGGTGGGCCGCGCCGTAACCGCCTTGCTGCTGGTGGAACACAACATGAGCCTCGTCATGAACACCTGCGACCGGGTGGTGGTGCTCAACTTCGGGCAGAAGCTGGCGGAAGGCCGGCCGGAAGAGGTGCGCGCCAACCGCGAGGTGCAGGAAGCCTATCTCGGAAAGGCCGCCGCATGAGCCAGACAGCGACCCAGCCGCCGGTGCTCAGCGTCGAGCAGATCCACGTGGCCTATGGCAGCACCGCGGCGCTGCACGGCATCTCCTTCGAGGTGCACAAGGGCGAGACGGTGGCGCTCATCGGCGCCAACGGCGCCGGCAAGAGCACCACGCTGCGGGCCATTTCCGGCCTGCTGAAGCTGCGGTCCGGCGCCATCCGCTTCGAGGGGCGCGATATCGCCAACCAGCCGCCCGACAAGGTGGTGGCCGCCGGCATCGCCCATTGCCCCGAGGAACGGCACGTGTGGCCGGCCATGACAGTGGAGGAAAACCTCAATCTCGGCGCCTTCCTGTGCCGCTCGCGGGCTGAGCGGGAACAGCGCATCGGCATGGCCTACCACCGCTTTCCGCGCCTGCGGGAACGGGCCCGGCAATTGGCCGGCACCCTCTCCGGCGGCGAGCAGCAGATGCTGGCCATCGCCCGCGCGCTGATGTCCGAACCTAGCCTGCTGATGCTGGACGAGCCGAGCCTCGGCCTCAGCCCCAAGATGGCCGACGAGGTGTTCGACGTGGTGCGCGCCATCAACGGCCACGGGGTCACCGTGTTGCTGGTGGAGCAGAACATCTACAACGCCTTGGACGTGGCCTCCCGCGCCTATGTGGTGGAGACCGGGCGCACCCGCGCCGCCCGCCCCGCCGCCGCCCTCAGGTCCGATCCGGAACTGCTGCGCGCCTATCTCGGCGGCTGAGCGCCGGCGGATCGCACCACCCCTGCCCCACAAATTAAATAATCACACAATTAATGCCGCAGAGCCGGCATTGGCACGACAGGAGAGCGAAGTGAAACGACCGAAGACCATCGGCATTGTCGGCGGCGGCATCGGCGGCGTCGCGCTGGCCGCCAACCTCATCGCCCGCGGGTTCGAGGTGCGCCTGTTCGAGCGCGCCGAGGCGTTCGGCGAGGTGGGCGCCGGCATCCAGATGACCCCCAACGCGGTGAAGGTGGTCAAGGCCCTCGGCCAGCTCGACAAGATGCTGGCGGTAGGCTTCCTGCCCGAGGCCATCGTCGGCCGCAACTGGCGCTCCGGCCGGGAGAGCTTCCGCACCCCGCTCAAGGCGGTGTGCCCGGCGATCTACGACGCGCCCTTCATCCACATCCACCGCGCCGACATGCACGCCATCTTCGCCGCCTTGGTGCCCGAGCGCGTGACCACCTTCGGCGCCGCCTGCACCGGCGTCGTCCAGGGCAAGGACAGCGCCACCGCCACCTTCGCCGACGGCTCCAGCTTCGAGGCTGATCTCATCGTCGGCGCCGATGGCGTGCGCTCCGCCGTGCGCAACACCCTGTTCGGCCCGGAAGCGCCGCGCTTCACCGGCCACATGTGCTACCGCGCCCTGGTTCCGGTGGAGGGGCTGGTGGACTATGTGAGCCCCGACGCCTCTTTCTGGATGGGCCCGAAGAGCCACCTCGTCACTTACTACGTGCGTGGCGGCAAGGCGGTGAACATCGTCGCGGTGGCGGAAACCGCCGCCTGGGTGGAGGAATCCTGGAACGCCCCTTCGAGCCAGGCCGAGCTGATGGGCAGCTTCCGCGGCTGGCACCCCAAGGTGGAAAAGCTGTTCAGCCAGGTCACCGAGGTCTTCAAATGGGGCCTGTTCGATCGCGACCCCATGACCTCCTGGTCCAAGGGGCGGGTGACGCTGCTGGGCGATGCCGCCCACCCCATGCTGCCGTTCCTCTCCCAGGGCGCGGCCATGGCCATCGAGGATGCCTATGTGCTGGCGGCCGCCCTCGCCCACCACGGCGCGGACGTGGCCGGCGCCCTCAGCGCCTATGAGGCCGAGCGGCTCCCCCGCACCAGCCGGGTGCAGCTGGAGGCGCGCGAGCGCGGCCGCACCTATCACCTGCCCTCGCCCATGGCCCAGGCCAAGCGGGATTTCATCTACTGGCTGCGCGGCCTGCTCAATCCGCAGGCCACCGGCATCCAGGCCAACTGGGTCTACGCATACGACGCCCGCAAGTTCGAGGCGGCGCGCGATGGGGCGCAGCCGCGCCTCGTGGCCTGATTTCAGCGAGACGAGACCATGACGGACAAGATTTATCGCATCGGGCAGATCGTGCCGAGCTCCAACACCACCATGGAGACCGAGATCCCCGCCATGCTGGAGGCGCACGCGCGCACCCACGGCACCCGCTTCACCTTCCATTCCAGCCGCATGCGCATGAAGACGGTGAAGAAGGAGGAGCTCGCCGCCATGGACGGCGAATCCGACCGCTGCGCCCTGGAGCTCTCCGACGCGCGGGTGGATGTGCTGGGCTATGCCTGCCTGGTGGCCATCATGAGCATGGGCAAGTCCTATCACCGCATCTCCCAGCAGCGGCTGCACGGCCGCACCGTGGAGAATGGCGCGCCGGCCCCGGTCATCACCAGCGCCGGCGCGCTGGTGGAGGCGTTGCCTGCCATCGGCGCCAAGAAGATCGTGGTGGTGGCCCCCTACATGCGCCCGCTGGCGCAGATGGTGGTGGACTACATCGCCCATGAAGGCATCGAGGTGCAGGATTTCCGGGCCCTGGAGATCCCCGACAATATCGAGGTGGGGCGCCATGATCCGGCCCGGCTGCCGGGCATCGTCGCGCAGATGGATTATGGCGATGCCGATGCCATCGTGCTCTCCGCCTGCGTGCAGATGCCCTCGCTGCGGGCCATCGCCGAGGTGGAGGCGCGCACCGGCAAGCCGGTGGTGACGGCCGCGGCGGCCACCACCTATGCCATGCTCAAGGCGCTGGATCTCAAGACCTTCGTGCCCGGCGCCGGCGCCCTGCTCTCCGGCGCCTACTGAGGACCGCGCCATGACCCGCACCTTCCTTCATGGCGCCAACGTCCGCGCCAACGGCATCCGCCAGCACGTGCTGCGCTTCGGCGGACGCGGCCGGCCGCTGCTGCTGCTGCCGGGCATCACCAGCCCTGCCATCACCTGGGCCTTCGTCGGCGAGCGCCTCGGCCGCGTGTTCGACACCTATGTGGTGGACATCCGCGGGCGCGGCCTCTCCGAGAGCGGCGATGCCCTCGACTATGGGCTCGATGCCATGGCCGCCGACGCCGCGGCCTTGGCCGAGGCGCTGGGCCTGCGCAACTACGTGCTCGCCGGCCATTCCATGGGCGCGCGCATCGCCCTGCGAGCCCAGGCCCGCCACGGTGCCGGGGCGGCGCAGCTGGCGCTGGTGGATCCGCCGGTGTCGGGCCCCGGCCGGCGGCCCTACCCGGCCAATCTCGCCTGGTATGTGGATTCGATCCGCCTCGCCGCCGCCGGCTGCGATGGCGCGGCCATGCGCGCCTTCTGCCCCAGCTGGAGCGAGGAGCAGCTGGGCCTGCGCGCCGAATGGCTCCACACCTGCCACGAAGGCGCGGTGCGCACCGCCTTCGCCGACTTCCAGAATGACGACATCCATGCGGATTTTCCGGCCCTCGCCTGCCCCACCCTGCTGATGGTGGCGGGCCGCGCCGGCGTCATCACCCCCGCCGACGAGGATGAGATCCGCACCCTTTGCCCCGCCATCGACATTCGCCGGGTGGCGGACGCCGGCCACATGATCCCGTGGGACGACGAGGCCGGCTTCCATGCCGCCCTCGGCGGCTTCCTCGGCGTGCAGCTGTGATCCGTTCCCCGCGCCGAACCTCAAAGGACCTCCCATGCCCGTAAGCGATGCCGATATGGTCCGCGCCTGGACCCATGTGCTGACCCTTTCCAAGCTCGAACCGCAGCAGACGGTGACCCTCCTCACCACCGAGCACAGCCACCCGCAGACCCTGCGCACCGCCAAGATCGCCGCCGGCAATCTCGGCGCCGTCGTCAACCGGCTGGAGCTGGAGCCGGTGAATGCGCAGCTGGCCCACAGCCGCGACAGCCTCGCCTATCTCGGCACCACGCCGCTCACCGGCAACGCCGCCGCCATCGCCGCCCTGAAGCAGAGCGACATGGTGCTGGATCTCATGACCCTGCTGTTCTCCCCCGAGCAGCAGGAGATCCTGGAGAGTGGCACCAAGATCCTGCTGGCGGTGGAGCCGCCCGAGGTGCTGGTGCGGCTGCTGCCCGATGCCGCCGACAAGGCGAAGTGCGCGGCCGCCGCCGCGCTCCTCTCCGGCGGTCGCGAAATGCACGTGACCTCGAAGGCCGGCACCGATCTCCACCTGCCCCTCGGCCAGTTCCCGGTGGTGGAGGAATATGGCTATGTGGACGCCCCCGGCCGTTGGGACCACTGGCCGAGCGGCTTCAGCTTCACCTTCCCCAATGACGGCGAGGCCCATGGCCGGGTGGTGCTGCAGGTGGGTGACATTCTGCTGCCGATGAAGTCCTATCTCTCCACCCCCATCGAGATGATCGTGGAGAAGGGCTACGTGACCTCCATCACCGGCGGCATCGACGCCGACCTGCTCAATGACTACATGGCCGCCTTCGAGGACAAGGAGGCCTACGCCATCTCCCACATCGGCTGGGGGCTGCAGAACCGGGCCCGCTGGTCCACCCTCGGCCTCTACGACCGCGAGCAGACCCTGGGTATGGACGCCCGCGCCTTCGCCGGCAATTTCCTGTTCTCCATGGGCCCCAACAACGAGGCCGGCGGCAGCCGCACCACCGCCTGCCACATCGACATTCCCATGCGCCACTGCACGGTGCGGGTGGATGAGCACGAGGTGGTGCGCGACGGCGTGCTGCTACCCACGGCGCCAGCCACGGATGAGCCGGCATGAGCACGGCTCCGGAGAGCGGCGCGGACGGCGCCGTCTATGCCCGCCAGGGCTTCGGCCGGGCGCTGGGCATCGAGGGGCGGATCGGCCTCCTGATCGTCGATTTCGTCAACGGCTTCGCCGACCCGGCGGCCTTCGGCGGCGGCAACATCCCCGCCGCCATCGCCCGCACCCGGGAGGTGCTGGTGAAAGCCCGGGCCGCCGGCTGGCCGGTGGCCCACAGCCGCATCGTGTTCCAGGACGACGATGCCGACACCAACGTGTTCTGCCTGAAGGTGCCCGGCATGCTCACCCTCAAGGAAGACGACGCGGCGAGCGCCATCGTGCCGGAGCTTGCCCCCCGCACGGGTGAACTGGTGGTGCGCAAGACCGTGCCCTCCGCCTTCTTCGGCACCGCCCTGGCGCCGTGGCTCACCCAGCGCGGCGTCGCCACCCTGCTGGTGGCGGGCTGCACCACCAGCGGCTGCGTGCGCGCCTCGGTGGTGGATGCCATGTCGTTCGGCTTCCGGCCGGTGGTGCTGGACGATTGCGTGGGCGACCGGGCGCTCGGCCCCCACGCGGCCAATCTGTTCGACATGGCCCAGAAATATGCCGATGTGGTGCCGGCCTCGCGCGTGCTGGCTTTGTAAGCCGGATCGGGAATGGTAATCCGAACCCTGCCGCCAGCCCGCGGGCGGCAGGGCGCCGATGAAGGACAGACCATGACCGAAGGACGTGCAGCACCGGGCCGCGGCCGCAGCGGGTCGCCCAAGGCCGCGCCGGCGCCCAAGGCCGCACCGGCGCCCAAGGCCGCGGCGGCGTTGAAGAACGCAGCCGAGCCGACACCGAGGAACAAGGCGGCGCCCACACCGAAGAAAAAACGCTCCGGCCCCGGCCGTCCCGAGGGTGTCAGCCGCATCCGCGACGACATTCTCGACGCGGCGGAAATGGAATTCGCCAACCAGGGCTATTCGGGCACCAGCCTGCGCACGGTGGCGGAGAAGGCCCAGGTGACGCAGGCCCTCATCAATTACTATTTCGGCTCCAAGAAGGGGCTGTTCAAGGAAGCGTTCCTGCGCCGCGCCGTGGAGATCGCCGCCGACCGCGAGCGGCGGCTCGATGCCCTGATGGCCGGCGGCGCGAAGCCGGAGGTGCGCGATATTCTCGGCGCCTTCCTGCAGCCGGCGCTCACCATGCGCAATTCCCCCGGCGGCCGCGTCTTCATGCGACTCCACGCCCGCCTCCACACCGAGCCGCCGGAAATCTCCTACGAGCTGCGCTCCAGCGCCTATGATCGCTCGACCCACCTGTTCGCCGACGCCCTCAGCGCCGCCCTGCCGGAGCTGCCGCGCAAGGACATCTACTGGCGCGTCACCTTCATGGTGGGGGCCTATCTCTACACCTTCTCCGACACCCACCGGGTGGAGGAGCTGGCGCCAGGCATCTGCGATCCGGGGAACCCGGACGAGATCCTGAACGCCATCACCACCTTCATCACCGGCGGCATGCTGGCGCCCCCGGCGAGCTTGCCGGCGCAGCCCCCCGCCCGCCGGCGCGCACCCTCCAAGCCCAAGAGCTGACACCGCGCGACCTGAAGCGCGGCGCGCGGTCGACGCGAAATGAAAAGCGTGGGTCGTTTCCTGAAGGCATGCTGGCGGCTCCGTTTCAGCCACTTCAGGAGAGAATGGGCGATGGTCACCACAATGGCCCCCACATGATGCTCGGGCGCGCCGCAGCGGCGCCCTCGACCGGCTGATGGCGGTGGCACCCCGATCCGCCTGCCGGATCGTCATGCCGCGCTGACGGTGCCCTGCCGGTTTCCACGCCCCGCCTCCTCCCGCCACGCATCCCATCGTCCGCGCCGGCCCCTCGGCCGCGGCACACCCTCGCGCTCGCGCCGCACCCCGGCGAAAGCCCCCCGAAAGGAACCGCCATGGGGTTCACCCTCGATTTCTGGGACTATCTGACATTCGCGGTGCTGTTCTTCATCGGCATCTCATTCCTGGGCGCGCTCATCTTCATTCTCGGCCTGCCGGGGCGGATCGCCATTGCCCGGCACCACCCGGAGGCGGACGCGGTCTATGCCATGGGCTGGGTCGGCTTCCTGGCCGTCGTGCCCTGGATTCAGGCCTTGATCTGGGCCTTCAAGCCCACGGCGGTGGTGGACCTGCGCTACCTGCCGAAGGACGTGAAGCGTGAAACCGACGCCATGATCAGCCGCCTCAAGGGCAAAGCACCGCCCTCGTCCGAGCCGGAGGGGACTGACGCGCCATGATGATCGGCATCCTGATCTGCGCCCTTGCCTGCTTCGTCTTCTGGCTGGTCTTCCTCAAGCTGAAGCTGCTGCGGATGACCCCCGGCTGGGTGTTCGCCTTCAGCATGGTGGTGCTCCACCTCTTGCTGATCTTCGTCATCGGCCTGCGCTTCGTCACGCCCTATTCGACCAATGCGACGGTGGTTCAGCACACCATCCAGCTCATCCCGCGCCTGCCCGAGCCCACCCTCGTCACCGAGGTGCTGGTGAAGGACAACACGCAGGTGAAGAAGGGCGATCCGCTGTTCCGCTTCGACACCACCATCTACGCGGCGAAAGTCCAACAGCTCGAGGCGCAGCTGGCCGCCGCGCGACAGAATGTGAAGGTGCTGCAGGCGGACATCGCCGCCGCCGAGGCCAGAGCGCAACAGGCCGAGGCCTCGCTGTCCTATTCCCAGCACCAGAAACAGACCTTCGACGTGCTGGCCCAGCAGGGCGCCGCCCGCGAGGACGACGCCATCCGTTGGCGCGACGCAGAAAAGAAGGACGCCGCCGACTTCGCTGCCGCCCGGGCGGAAGCGGACGTGGCGCGCTTGAAATACGATTCCACCATCGACGGCGTGAACACCACCGTGGCGGCGCTGGAGGCCGAACTGCGGCAGGCGCGCTATTATCTCGACAACACCACCCTGCGCGCCCCCGAGGACGGCCGCATCATCAATCTCCAGGTGCGCCCCGGCATGGTGGCGGGCATCCTGCGCGTGGGCGCCATCGCCGCCCTCATCGTCGAGCAGGAGCGCTATGTCCTCGCCACCTATTTCCAGGAGAACCTCAAGTTCGTGAAGCCGGGGCAGGGGGTGGAGCTCGCCTTCAATCTCTACCCGGGGCAGATCTTCACCGGCCGGGTGGAGACGATCTGGAAGGCCAATGGCCAGGGCCAGTACCTTCCCAATGCGGAGATCCCGCGGTTCGAGCCGGCCAATCCGGACGTGCCCCAGGGCCAGTACGGCGTGAAGATCCTGGTGGATGGCACCGACCCGGAGCGCTTCCCCATCGGCGCGCAGGGGGCCGCCGCTATCTACGTCAATGGGCAGAGCGGCTCCTGGGCGGCGCTGCGCAAGATCGCCATCCGTTCGCGCACCTGGCTGGCCTGGCTCTATCCGCTCAACATCTAGGCCCGCGCCGGGGTCCATGCCCCGGCGCCATCTGCGTCCTCAAAGGGCTGGACGAGAGGGCGCGCTCTGTGGCATTGCTCCCCCCGCGCAGCTGAACGGCTTCCGCGTTGGCGCGGGCGTGGCGGAACTGGTAGACGCAGCGGACTCAAAATCCGCCGTCCTCACGGATATGTCGGTTCGAGTCCGACCGCCCGCACCACACGATCTTGGTCGTTCCCGCGTAAATCGTGCTTCGCCCTAACCGTGCTTCGCCTGAACCGTGCCGCGCTGGCCCCTTCTCGGCACAGGGTGGCGGCTGTCGTCGCCAGGCGACGCCCAGCCGCACAAGGCGCGTCGCATCCTCAGTTGCGGATGCTGCCGAAGCCGGCCTCCACCGTCAGCACCGACCCCACCGTGGAGCGCGCCCCCGGGCGGGCCAGATAGGCCACAGCGTGGGCGACCTCCTGCGGCGAAACCATGTAGCCGGTGACCTGCCGCGCCGCGAACTCACGGGTGTCGCGCCCCACCTGGGCGGCCAGGCCCTGCACGAAGGCGGTGTCCACCGTGCCGGGATTGACGCAGTTCACCCGGATGCCCTCGCCCACCAGATCCGCCGCCATGGCCCGCGACAGGGCCTCGACGCCGCCCTTGGTGGCCGAATAGAGGGCGCGGCGGGCCAGGCCCGTGTCCGCCAGGCACGAGGCGATGTTGACGATGGCCCCATGGGTGGAGCGGCGCAGATGCGGCAAGGCGGCCCGCGACACCCGCGCCACGCTCACGAGATTGATGTCGAGGACCCGCGTCCAGTCGTCGAGCGTGCCGTCCTCCACGGTGCCGAGGAAGGACACGCCGGCATTGTTGACCAGGATGTCGATGCGCCCGTGCCGGGCCGCCACCGCATCCACCGCCGCCGCCACCGCCGCCGCATCGGTGACGCTGCCCTGATGGGTCTCGGAGCCAGCCGGAGCCGAGGTGGGGTCGAGATCGAACACCGCCACCCGCGCCCCTTCGGCGAGGAACAGCTCCGCCGTCGCCTTGCCAATGCCGGCGCCACCGCCGGTGATGAAAACCACGCTCTCGCCAAACGTCATGCTCATGCGCTCCTCCCAGGGGCGTGTCTTGTTCTGATGTGTGTCACCGTGCGCCGGCCGCAGCGCCGGCCGACCGGTCTCGGGGGCCCTCAGGCGACCGGCTTGAGCACGGTCGCCACCATGGAGGGGCGCCTGGCGAAGGCATCGTACCAGCGCGCTAGCTCGGGAGCCTGCGGGCGCCAGGCCTGCGGCGTGAGCCGGAAATCGAGATAGCCGAGCGCACAGGCCACCGCGATCACCCCCATGTCGAGGGGGCCATCGAGATGGCTCCGCCAGATGGCCTGCAGCGCGTCGAGGCTGGAGACGATCTTGGCGCCCTGCCCTTCGATCCAGGCCGGCCAGCGCAGCTCCGCCGGCCGCAGCGCGGTCTCGAAGCGGATCAGCACGGCGGCATCCATGATGCCATCGGCCAGCGCCTGCAGGCACAGCGTGCGGGCCCGTGGCATGCCGGCCGGCGGATGCAGGGGTCGGCCCTGGTGCAGGGTATCGAGATACTGGCAGATGACGACGCTGTCGTAGAGCGCCTCGCCATCGTCGAGGATCAGTGCCGGAATGTGGCCGCTGGGATTGTGCGGCACCACCCGGCCGTCGCGCGCCACCGGGCTCACCACGCAGGGCACCAGGGTCAGCTGATCCGCGAGCCCGGTTTCATGGGCAAGAACCATCACCTTGCGCACGAAGGGGGAGGCGGTGGAATGCAGGAGCTTCATGGCCGAGGCCTCAGGTGGGGGGCTTGCGCGGGCGTCGGGGGTGGAGCGCCATGGCGGCACCCGGGGCGCGGGCGTCGGCAAAGGGCGAGGAAAGCGCTCCCGCCAGCTTCTGCTCGAGCTCCGCCTTCGCCTCGAACAGCATGGGCACGTAGCGCTGTTCCACATCCGCCAAGGTGGCGAGGGCGGCGACCGCGATGAGGTTGATGACGCACACCACCTGCGCCCCGCGCATCACCGCCACGGCCGCACCGCGATTGGTCTTCAGGAATTCCTGGTCGGAAAGTGCATAGCCGCGCCGCGCGGTCTCGGTGAGGATACGCTGCACCGCCGCCGGATCGCGGGCGAGCTTTTCGAACGGGTCGGTCGCGTCCTTGAGATGCAGCAGGATGCGCTGCTGCTCGGCCTCCGGCACCGCCGCCAGATAGGCGCGCCCGGTGGCCGAGGCCAGCATGGGCACCCGCGAGCCGATGGAGCGGTTGCTGGAGAGAATGCCCGGCTGCCGGTTGGTGTCGACGATCACCATCTTGTCGTGCTGGAACACGGCGAGGTCGGAGGGCCAGCCCATCTTCTCCCGCAGCCGCGCCATGATCGGCCGGGCGATCTGCAGCAGGTTGTCGTCGGAGGAGACGTTGTTCGACAGCGCCAGCGCCCGCAGGCCCACCTGATAGGTGCGGCTGTCGGCATCGAAGGTGAGATAGCCCGCCTGCCGCAGGCTCTCCAACAGCCGCAGCACGGTGGCCTTGGGAATGCCTGTGTGGTGCTGAACCTGCGAGAGGCCAGCCGGGCCATAGGCGTTCACGGCCTCCAGGACGAGAAGACCGCGCATCAGCGCATTCACGGGGTTGGTCGTAGCCATGCATCGGATTATGGCGCGAAACAGTCGGGGGCAAGAAGATCCGTCTGCGCTTTTCCCCCGTCGGCGGCGAGGCCCGGCGCCAGCGCCGTCACCGCGCAGGGGGTGCGGGAAAAGCGCACCGGCGGCCGCACGGTGAGCACTTCGCCTTCGGTGGGGTGCGTGGCGGGCGTGAAGAAGCCCACGGCGGCGAGATGGGGATCGGCCAGCAGATCGTCGACGTCGTTGACCGGAGAACAGGGAATGTCGGCGGCCCGCAGCAGGGCGATCCATTCGCCATTGGTGCGCGCCGGCAGGCACGCCGCCAGGCGTCCATAAAGCTCGTCGATGGCCCGGCTGCGCGCGCCATCGTCGGCGAGCCGTGGATCGGCCGCCCAATCGGCCCGGCCGGCGGCCTCGAAGAAGCGCTGCCAGTGGCTGGCGGTGTAGGGCATCACGCTCAGATGACCGTCCCGGGTGGCATAGGGCCGGCGGTGGCGCGACAGCAGGCGGGCATAGCCGGGCGGCCCCTCGGGCGGCACGAAGGTGCGCCCCGCCAAGTGCTCCACCAGCAGGTAGGATGCCATCACCTCGAACATGGGCACTTCCACCGCCTGCCCCTGGCCAGTGCGCGCCGCATGCAGCAAGGCGGCGTTGATGGCCGCCACCGCATAAAGGGCGGTGGTCTTGTCGGCGACGATGGTCGGGGCATAGCGCGGGGTGCCCCCCACTGTCGCCTCCAGCGCCGACCAGCCGGCCGCCGCCTGGATGATGTCGTCATAGGCCGGCCAGTCGCGATAGGGGCCGTCCTGGCCGAAGCCGACGATGGCGCAATAGACCAGCCGCGGGTTCTCGGCCAGCAGCGTCTCCGGCCCCAGGCCGAGCCGGGCGGCGGCGGCCGGCCGCATATTGTGCAGCAGCACGTCGGCCGTCCGCACCAGGGCCAGCAGCCGCTCGCGATCGGCGGGCTGCTTGAGGTCGAGCACCAGCCCATCCTTGTTGCGGTTGGCATTGAGGAAAGCCGCGCCCATGGCCGGCGAGCGCGCGGGGCCGGCCGCGCGCATGATATCGCCCTGCGGCGGCTCGACCTTGAGCACCTCCGCCCCCATGTCGCCGAGGATCTGCGCGGCATAGGGGCCGGCGATCACCGTCGACAGGTCGAGCACCCGGATGCCCTGCAGCGGCCCCGCCATCACAGATGCCCCGACACGTTGACGTAGGTGCTCTTGTATTCGCAATAGAACTCCCGCGCCGCGATGCCCTGCTCGCGGGGGCCATAGCCCGAGGGGGCGCGGCCACCGAACGGCACGTGGAAATCGAGGCCCGCCGTGGGAGCGTTCACGGTGACCATGGCCGCCCGCGAGCGACTCCGGAACGTCTCCGCGGCGATCAGGTCGGTGGTGCAGATGCCGCTCGAAAGGGCGTAATGCACATCGTTGGCGATGGCGATGGCCTCGTCGAGATCATGTGCCGCCAGCACCGAGGCCACCGGTCCGAACACCTCCTCCTGATTGATGCGCGCCCCGTTGTTGGTGGTGGCGATGAGGCAGGGCGCGAGATAGAAGCCCGCGTGGGGGCGCTCCAGCACGCTGCCGCCGCCCAGCACCTCGCCGCCTTCGGTGCGGGCGATGTCGATATAGCCGAGATCCTTGTCGAGCTGGCGCTGGTCCACCACCGGCCCGATCTCGGTCGCCTCCTCCAGGGCGTGGCCGATGCGGCTGTCGGCCATGCGCTTCAGCAACTTGTCCAGGAAGGCGTCGCGCACCGCATCGAGCACGATGATGCGGCTGGAGGCGGTGCAGCGCTGCCCGGTGCCGTGGAAGGCGCCCTGGAACGCCACTTCCACGGCGAGGTCGAGCTCGCAGGTCTTGTCGATGACGAGGCCGCTCTTGCCGCCCAGTTCCGCCTGCACCTTCTTCATCTGCCCGGCGGTGGCGGCCACCACCGCGGCGCCGGTGGGCCCGGAGCCGGTGAAGGTGATGGCATCACAGCCATCGATGAGCGCCGGGCCGAGATCGCGGCCGTTGCCCATCACCAGGTTGAACACCCCCGCCGGCACCCCGGCGCGCTCCAGCATGTCGGTGAGCACAAAGGCGCAATCGGGCGTGAGCTCGCTCGGCTTGAACACCACCGTGTTGCCATAGGCGAGGGCCGGGGCGATCTTCCAGGCGGGAATGGACAAGGGCAGGTTCCAGGGGGTGATCACGCCGATCACCCCCACCGGCTCCTGGCTCACCGTGATGGTGAAGCCCTCCCGCAGCCCCGGCGTGAACACACCGTGGTTGCGGACGGTCTCGCCGGCGAAGAAATGGAAGATCTCGCCGGAGCGGATCACCTCGCCGCGGCCTTCCCGCACGGTCTTGCCCTGCTCGCGCGCCATCAGCCGCCCGAGCTCGTCGGCGCGGGCCAGCAGTTCGTCACCCACCCGGCGCAGCAGCCGAGCGCGGGCCTCGGGCAGCACCGCCGCCCACCCGGGCTGCGCCGCCCGGGCGGCCGCCACCGCGGCTTCCACATCGGCGACCGTTCCCCAATTGTAGTCGCCGAGCGGATCCAAGGTGTCGGAGGGATTAATGTTGGCGACGCGCGTGCCGTGATCGAGCCAGCGCCCGCCGATGAAGAGACCCGAAGCCATCCTGGAAATCCTCTCTCACTGCTTCTTCAACAGCGGGCAATCGGACGCCGCGATGCCCTCGAACACTTCCGCCGCCGGCAAAGTGGCGACGATGTCGAAGCTGTCGCCGGGGAATTTGGACTGCTTGGGGCTCTTCACCTTGGCCACATACATGTCCATGATCACCCGGCCGTTCTCGAGAATCGACGCATTCTGGATGAGCGCATCCTGGCCGATGGGCGTGGCCTTCATCTTGGCGATCACCTTGGCCGCATCGTCCTCGCCAGCCGCCTGCACCGCCTTCAGGTAATGGGTCACGGCGGCATAGGTGTTGGCGTGGATCATGGACGGCATCTTGCCGTGGCGCTCCTGGAACCGCTTCGACCAGGCGCGGGTGGTGTCGTTGAGATCCCAGTAGAAGGGGGTGGCGAAACGCAGGCCCTGGGCGGCATCGAGGCCCATGGCGTCCACTTCCGGCTGGCTCACATAGAGCGCCACCAGCTTGCCGGGGATCTGGTATTCCTTCGCCTGCTTCACCGCGGTGATCATGTCCGAGCCGCCGGCGGCAATGGCCACCACATCGGCGCCCGAGCCCTGTGCCTGCAGCAGGTAGGAGGAGAAGTCCTGGGTATTGATGGGGTGCTTGGCGCTGCCGAGCACGGTGCCGCCGGCCGCCTTGATGGCCTTGGAGGTCTCCGCTTCCAGGGCGTGGCCGAAGACGAAATCGGTGGTGAGGAAGAACCACTTCTTGCCGCCGTCGCGCACCAGGTCCTTCACCACCGTGTTGGCCAGGGCATAGGACGAGGTCGCCCACTGGGTGCCATAGGGCGAGCACAGCTTGCCGCTGAAGTCCGGCGCGGTGCCGGCGGTGATGAGCGTCACCTTCTTGCGCTCGGCGGCGGCGGCCTGGGCGGCGAGGCCCGAGGCCGAGGAGCCGCCATCGGTGATCGCCGAAACGCCATCCACGTCGAACCACCGGCGGGCGATCTGGCCGGCGATGTCCGGCTTGTTCTGATTGTCCGCCACCAGGATCTCGATCGGCCGGCCCAACACCTTTCCGCCGAAATCCTCCGCCGCCATCTTCGCCGCCAGCACCGAGCCGGGGCCGCCCTGATCGGCATAGGGGCCGGACTGATCGTTCGAGACGCCGATGCGGAACGGCTTCACATCCTGCGCGGCCGCCAGCGTCGGCCAGCCGAGCGTCGCGACGATGGCGCCCAGCGCCAGCCTGCGGAGACTACCCATCCTCTTCCTCCCAATCTTGCTTGTTGTCGGCCCGTCCCAACGGGCGCGTGGCCTCACGTTAGACAGCATGGGGCGCGGATGCAAATTTTTGAACCATTGGTTCATCTAGCGGACCATTTGCGCAACCGGAAGGCGGCGCGGCACAGCTCATCCGGGTTGCTGCACCGCCCACCGCCGGCGAATCTCCCGGGCGAGCGGTGCGGACGGTGCGACATCGGCCGGACCCAAACAAACCATCTGGACGGTTTGAAATGCCGGTGCTAAACGCCCTCCCCGCATCACTCCTGCGTCGAGCCGAGGCGGGAGCAGGCGCCGGCGGGCGCCGGGGAGGACCCAAGCATGAGCGAGGCGCATCAACGCAGAAAGCAGCCCCAGCTGGTACGCAGCCAGCTGCTGGAGGTGGCAGCGCGCCTGTGCGTCGACACCGGCCTGCACGCGCTGACGCTGGATGCGGTCGCCCGCGCCGCCGGGGTCAGCAAGGGCGGGCTGCTGCATCACTTTCCCACCAAGCGGGCGCTGATCGATGCCCTGCACGACGCCCTGCTGGAGCATGCCCAGGCACAGATCCAGGAGCTGATGGCCCAGGATGTGGATCCCCACGGCCGCTTCACCCGCGCCTATCTGCTGGCCAGCCTGGATGCCGGCGCCGACGCGGATGCCGAGCGCTGGAACAGCCTCGCCGTGCTGCTGCTGGCCGAGGCCTCCCTGCGCGAGCGGTGGCGGCACTGGATCACCGCCCGCCTCGACGCCCTCGCCCCGGAGGAGAAGACCGCCCCCATGCAGATCGTGCGGCTGGCGGCCGACGGCCTGTGGCTCGCCGAGTTGAGCGGCCTCGCCCCCCTCTCCGACGCGGAGGGCGAACGGGCCATCGAGGCGCTTTTGGCCATGACCCGCAGGAGCTGACGGCGCCGCTCTCAGCGCTCCTGCATGCGCAGCGCCGCGTCGAGGCGCAGCACCGACCCGTTGAGCATGGGGTTGCCGATGATGCTCGACACCAGCGCCGCATATTCGGACGGCTTGCCGAAGCGCTTGGGAAACGGGATGTTGGCCACCACCGCCTGCTGCACCTCGTCGGTCATGGCTTCCACCATGGGCGTGCCGAACAGGCCCGGCGCGATGGCCACCACGCGGATGCCGTAGCGGGCCAGCTCGCGGGCCGCCGGCAGGGTAAGCGCCGCCACGCCGCCCTTGGAGGCGGCATAGGCCCCCTGGCCGATCTGCCCCTCATAGGCGGCGACCGATGCCGTGTTGATGATCACCCCGCGCTCTCCCTCCGCATCCGGAGCGTGGGCCGTCATGGCATGGGCGGCCAGCCGCATGAGATTGAAGGTGCCGGTGAGATTGACGCGGACCACCCGCTCGAACTCGGCCAGCGAGGCCGGTCCCTCCCGCCCGACAATGCGCGCTCCGGGAGCGATGCCGGCGCAGTTCACCAATACAGACGGCGACCCGAGATCGGAGGTAATGCAGGCGAACGCGGCCTCCCACGCCGGACCATCGGTGACGTCGCACGCATAGGCACCGGCACCGAGGGACGCGGCGAGCGCATCGAGCGCCCCCGCATTCAGATCTACCAGCGCCACCCGGGCGCCCTCCTGTGCCAGGCGCTCGGCGGTGGCCCGCCCCAGCCCCGAGGCGGCGCCGGAGACAATAGCGGTCTTTCCCTGCAGCTGCATGGCGTTGTCCTCCCAGATGATGTGTGATGGTGCGGCTCAGGCGAGCCGGTCGATGAAGCGCGTGAAGTGCGCCGCCGGCTCGCGGGTGGTGGCGAAGGTGTTTTCCGGCGCGCTCATATCCGCGTAGCCGAGCGCCATGCCGCACACCAGGGTCTGCGTGGGCGGCACCGCCAGGCGCTGGGTGATGACATGGCCATAATGGTTGAAGGCCGCCTGCGGGCAGGTATCCAGGCCGAAGGCGCGCGCCGCGATCATGATGTTCTCGAGGAACATGCCGTAATCGAGCCAGGAGCCTTTCTCCAGATCCCGGTCGATGGTGAAGAACAGCCCCACCGGCGCATCGAAGAACACGAAGTTGCGGGCCATCTGCGCCGCCGTGCCGGCCTTGTCGCCGCGCGCGATGCCGAGACTGGCGTAGAGGTCCCAGCCCACCTTGCGCCGCCGCGCCAAATAAGGCTCGCGCCAGCTCCGCGGATAATAGGCATATTCCTCCTGGCCCTCCGCGCCCGCCAGCGACAGCGCCCGCAGCTCGGCGCCGAGCGCCGCCAGCGGCGCGCCGGTGAGCACCAGCACCTGCCAGGGCTGCACATTGCTGCCGGACGGCGCCCGGGCGGCCAGATCGAGCAGTTGCAGCACCAGCGCCGGCGGCACCTCGTCAGGCAGGAAAGCCCGCACCGCGCGCCGTGAGGCGATGGCCTCCACCGCCGTTGCCGCGACGGGGCGGCCCGTGGGAGCGACGGGCGGCGCGGAGATCGAAGGCGAGGACATGGGCGGCACCCTCATTTCTCGGGCATGTCCACGGGGCTGGACATGTCCAGGTTGGCGAGCTCGTACCCCCGCTTGAAATCGAGGATGTGCTTTTCCATCCAGTCCCGCGCCCGCTTCTCGTCGTGATCGCGGATGGCCTCGTAGATGCTTTCATGGGCCACCAGCAGGCGCTGGCCGGCGTTGAGGCGCGACATGACCCGGTAGAAGGGGGGGTAGAACAGCTCGCTCAGCGGCAACCGCGCCACCTGGATGGCGCGGTTGCGCGTGGCCTTGGCCACCAGTTCGTGAAACTCGATGTCGAGCTTGGTGAGGCTGGAACTGTCCTGCAGCGCCTGGCGGGTGGCCTCCAGGTTCCGGGCGATAGCGGCGAGATCGTCCTCGTCCGAACGGTGCGCCGCCGAGGCGGCGGCGGCCGGCTCCAAGGCGAACATGGCCTCCCACAATTCCTCGAAGGTCACCTGGTGAAGCACCATGGCGGCGGTGAGGCGGCGGGAGATGACGTCGGATTCGGGAATGGAGGCATAGAGCTTCTTGCGGCCCAGCTCGCGCCGCACGAACCCGTTCTGCTCCAGCACCCGGATCGCCTCGCGCACGGTGGAGCGGTTGACCCCCAGTTGCTCGGCCAGCCGGGCCTCTGCCGGCAGCGGATCTCCGGGGGCGATCTCCCCCGCCAGGATCTTCTCCTCGATGGTGCGGGCCACCAGGCGGAAGGCGGGCTCCGCCTGAACCGGATCAAACAACAGGGACATGTTTCATCTTTCCACCCAAGGCCGCGCGTTCCTTTTCAATATCGCGCAGCACGCGCCGCTGGATCTTACCGGTCATGGTCTTCGGCAGCTCATCGAGAAAGGCGATGGCCCGCGGGTACTTATAGGGCGCGGTCACGGCCTTCACATGGTCCTGCAGGCTGCGCACCAGCGCCGCATCGGCCTCGACCCCCGACCGCACCACCACGAACGCCTTCACGATCTCGCCCCGCTCCGTATCCGGCGCCGCCACCACCGCGCACTCCTGCACGGCGGGGTGCTCCAGAAGCGCATTCTCCACCTCCGAGGGGCCGATGCGGTAGCCCGCCGAATTGATGACGTCATCGCGCCGGCCGCGATGGTAGAAATAGCCATCCTCGTCCTTCGCCCCGAGATCCCCGGTGATGAACCAGCGGCCCTCGGGGCCTTCCACGTAGCAGTCGGCGGTGCGCGCCGGGTCGTCGAGATAACCGAGCATCATCTGCGGGTTGGGGGTGAGCAGCGCGATGTCCCCCTCCGCCCCCGGCGGCAGGCGCACCCCGTTGGGGTCGATGATGTCCAGTTCCAGGCCCGGCGCCGGCAGGCCCATGGAGCCGATGCGCGTGGGCTTGGCGGGATAGTTGAGCAGCGTCATCAGCGTCTCGGTCTGCCCATAGGCCTCGAGAATGGCGATGCCGGTCTTGGCCAGCCACCGGTCGGCCACCGCCCCGTTCAGGGTTTCGCCGGAAGAGACGGTGTGGCGAAGCGCCGACAGATCGTGCGCCTCCACCCCCGCATCCACCACCCGGAACAATTCGGTGCCGGGCGCGCAATAGACGCTCACCTTGTATTTTTCCAGCAGCCGCAGCCGCTCCTGGGGGTCGAACGGACCGTCATAGAAGAAGGTGGTGGCGCCGCAGCTCCAGGGACCGAACAGGATGGAGGTGCCGGCCTTGCTCCAGCCCACGTCGGCGGTGCACCACATGATGTCGCCGGGCCGCAGGTCCAGCCAGTAGCGGGCTGAATTACGCCAGGCATAGAGCCCCCGGGCCGCATGCAGCACCCCCTTCGGCAGGCCGGTGGAGCCGCTGGTGTAGTAGAGAACGGCGGGATCATCCGCCTCCACCACCGCCGGCGCGGTCTCCGCCGCCGCCGCCATGGCCGGCGCCAGCGCCTCGAAGCCCGGCGCTTCGCCGATGGACAGGCGGACCAGCACCTCGTCCATCACCTCGGCAAACTTGTGGGTGTGCGCGGCGCGGGCCAGCACCGCCCGCACGCCCGCATGGCGGACGCGATAGGCGATGTCCTTGGCGGTGAGCATCTCGATGCAGGGAATGGGCACCGCGCCCCGCTTCAGGCAGCCCACCATGGCGATCTGCCATTCAGGAATGCGCGGCGTCATAATGAGCACGCGGTCGCCCTTGCCGATGCCGCGGGCGGCCAGCACCGCCGCGAAGTGGGCGCTCAGCCGGGCCATGTCGGAGAACAGGAAGACCTTCTCCTCCCCCTGCGCATTGGCCCAGATGAGGGCCGGGCGATCATCCTCGCGGGCCATGCGGTCCACCACGTCGACGCCGAAATTGAACGTCTCCGGCACATGCCATCGGAACGTCCGGCGGGTGGCCTCGTAATCGGTCATGTTGGGCGCCATATGCTCCTCCCGGGAACCTCTCGCGGGTTCTCTTCTCAGATCGCGCCGGCCGTGCGCAGCCCGGCAATATCGTCCTCACTGTAGCCGAGGCCGGACAGGATGGACGCCGTGTGCTCGCCCAGCAGCGGCGGCGGCGCGCGCAGGCTGGCCGGCGTGCCGGACAGCTTCACCGGAAAACCCAGCTGGGGAATGGTGCCTTCCTGCGGATGCTCCATGTGCAGCAGCATCTGGCGATGCCGGGCATGGGGCGCCGCGAACGCCTCCTCCATGGACAGCACCGGACCCACCGGAATGTCGGCGGCCTCCAGCGCGCCCACCCAGGCATCGCGCGGGCGGGTGGCGAACAGGTCGGCAAGGGTGCGCTTCTGGGCCTCGCAGGCGGCGCCCTGCGGCCATTGCTCGGCCTTCAAGGCGGGCAGTTCCACCGCATCGCAGAAGCGGTGCCAGAAATGCTCCTCGATCAGGCCGAGGGCCACGTATTTTCCGTCGGCGCAGGCATAGACATTGTAGCAGGGCGCCTGGCCGATGAACGGCCGCTCGCCGCCCTTCGGCTCCAGCCCGGCGAACAGATGGTCGGCCGCGTGCAGCGCCAGCCAGGAGATGGCGCCGTCATGCATGGAAATATCCACGAACTGGCCCTTGCCGGTCACCCCGCGGGAGAGCAGCGCGGCAAGGATGCCGGTGGTGGCCATCAGCGAGCCGCCGCCCACATCGGCGATGGACAGGCCGGGCACGATCGGCCCTTCCCCCGCCTTGCCGAACAATTGCAGCGCGCCGGCCTCGGCCAGATAGTTGAGGTCGTGGCCCGGTTTCAGCCGGTTCGGCCCGTCCTGCCCGTAGCCGGAGATGGCGCAATAGACGAGGCGCGGGTTGTCCGCCGCCAGGCTCTCATAGGAGAGGCCGAGCCGCTCCATGACGCCAGGGCGGAAGCCCTCCAGCAGCACATCTGCGGTGCATGCCAGGCGCCGCAGGATGGCCTTGCCCTCCGGCGTCTTCAGGTTGAGGGTGAGGCTCTTCTTGTTGCGGTTGAGCAGCAGGAACGAGCCCGACACCGTCTTCGCCATGGGCGCGAAGGTGCGGTTGTAGTCGCCGCCATCGGGCTGCTCGATCTTGGTGACGTCGGCGCCGAGGTCCGCCAGCATCATGGAGCAGAAGGCCCCCGGCAGCAGCCGGGTGAGATCCAGCACCTTGAGGCCGTCGAGGGCCGGGGGAACCGTGGCGGGGCGCGCGGCGGCGGGGGGTGTGAGCATGGTCATGTGAGAGGTCCCCATCAGGCGGCGGTCCAGCCGCCATCCACCGCGAGCGAAGCTCCGGTGATGTAGCTGGCGGCGGGCGAGGCAAGGAACAGGCAGGCGCCCACGAGCTCGGACGGGTGCCCGAAGCGGCCCATGGGGGTGCGCCCCGTCACCCGCTCCGCAAGGGCGGGATTGGCGCGCAGGCCCTGCGTGAGATCGGTTTCAAAATAGCCGGGGGCCACGGCATTCACCCGCACCCCCTTGCGCGCCCATTCCAGCGCCAGCTGGCGCGTCATCAGCTCCACCCCGCCCTTGGCGGCGCAATAAGCGGTGGTCTTGGCCAGGGCCACGCGGCCGGCCACGGAGGTGACGTTGACGATGGCGCCCGCCCCCTGCGCCAGCATCACCCGTCCGGCCTCGCGGCAGGCCAGGAACACGCCGGTGAGGTTGGTGTCGATCACCGCCTGCCATTCGTCCAGGCTGGTGTCCTGGGCCGGCTTGTACCAGGGATTGATACCGGCATTGTTGACCAGCACGTCGATGCGGCCATAGGCATCGCGCACGGTGGCGCACAAGGCCTCCACATCCGCCGCGCGCGCCACGTCGGCGGGCACGCCGAGGGCCGAGCCGCCGCGCGCGGTGAGCGCCGCGACCGTCTCGGCGAGGGTGGCGGCGTCGCGCCCGGTGATCACCACATGGGCGCCCGCCGCCGCGAAGCCCTCGGCGAGGGCGCGGCCGAGCCCGCGGCCACCGCCGGTGACGATCACTACCTTGTCGGCCAGCCCGTCGGGCACCGCGGCCAGCGCCTGTGGAAAGACCCGCGCGCTCATGCCGCCGCCCTCCGTCCCTCGGCCTTGCCGAGCCGCCGGGCGATGTTCCAGCGGTGCACCTCCGACGGGCCGTCGTAGATGCGGAAGCCGCGCACGTCGCGGAAGATGCGCTCCACCTCCGTATCCCGCGTCATGCCGAGGCCGCCGAGAATCTGCAGGGCACGATCCACCACCCGGAAGATGGCTTCCGAGGCGTGCACCTTCACCATGGAGCTTTCCATGTTGGCCCGCTCGCCCTGGTCCAGCATCCAGGCGGCGTGCCAGATGCCGAGGCGGGTGGTGTGCAGGTCGATCTCATTGTCGGCGAGCATGAAGCCGACGCCCTCGTGGGCGATGAGCCGGGCCCCGAACGCCTCACGCTCGCGCGCAAAATGCGCGGCGATGTCATGCGCCCGCTGGGCAGCGCCGAGCCAGCGCATGCAATGGGTGAGGCGGGCCGGCACCAGCCGCACCTGGGCATAGCGGAAGCCCTCGCCCACCGCGCCCAGGACATCGCTTGCGGGAATGCGCAGGTTCTCGAAGACCACTTCGCCATGGCCGCCGGTGAAGGAGGAATCCAGCGTGTCCAGCTCCCGCGCCACGGCAAAGCCCTTCGCCGGCAGATCGGTGAGGAACATGGTGGCGCCC
The DNA here is from genome assembly GCF_022138605.1 of Xanthobacter sp. NM-25. Classification (GTDB taxonomy): domain Bacteria; phylum Pseudomonadota; class Alphaproteobacteria; order Rhizobiales; family Xanthobacteraceae; genus Xanthobacter. Next base: position 267,313 of record NZ_JACBFS010000005.1, on the reverse strand, counting down.
ACGTCCTGCCCGTCCACCAGGGTGCGCGCCATGATGATGGCGAAAGCCGCCCCGTCGGCCCCGGTGATGAGCCACTTGCGGCCGTTGATGACGAAGCTGTCGCCGTCCTTGACGGCGGTGGTCTTGAGCAGCGTGGGGTCGGCGCCGGCGCCCGGGTGGGGCTCGGTCATGCAGAAGCAGGAGCGGGTCGCGCCCGCCGCCAGCGGCTTCAGCCAGCGCTCCTGCTGGGCCGGCGTCGCCACCGCCGCCATCAGGTGCATATTGCCCTCGTCGGGCGCCGCGATGTTGAGGGCCACCGGCCCCAGCATGGAATAGCCGGCCGCCTCGAACACCACCGCCCGGCCCACATGGGAGAGGCCGAGCCCGCCCCATCGCTGCGCCACATGGGGGCTCAGCAGGCCGGCGGCCCGGGCGGCGCCCACCAGCTCCTGCCGCAATGCGTCGGTGGGCCCGTGCGCGGTGCGGCGCGGATCGGCCTCGAAGGGAATGACCACGTCGCGCACGAAGCGTGCGGTGCGCGTGCGCAGCGCCGCAAGGTCCGGAGGGAGGGAGAAATCCATGGGGCGTCGCCTCAGAAGATCTTGTCGTTGACGATGTCGAGGGTGAAATCGAGCAGCTCGTCGCCGAGCACGCCGAACGGCGCGTAGCGCGCATCGGAGGTCTCGCCGGCGCGGTAGCGGGCGTGGAGCTGGTGGAACACCACGCCGAGCTTCAGCATGGTCAGCACGCGATAGGGCTTCAGCGCATCGAGCGTGCGCCCGGTGGCGCGGGCATAGGCCAGCGCCACCTGCTCGCGGCTGGCGAAGCCGGCCTTGGCGGTGGGCATCTGGGCGAGCCGGTGCATGCAGCCGGGGTCGCCCGGCTCGGTCCAGTAGCTGAGCAGGGTGGCGAGGTCGAACAGCGGGTCGCCGCGGGTGCCCATGTCCCAGTCCACCACCGCCACCGGCGTCAGGCGGGTCGGATCGAGCAGCATGTTGTCGAGCTTGAAGTCGTTGTGCAGCAGGGTCGGCGCGTTGCCGGCGGGCTCGCGCACCTGCTCCAGCCACCGGGCGATGGCGCGCACCGCCGGCGACACCGCGCCGTCGCCGATCCGCGCGGCGCGGGTGAGCCAGCCGTGGGCGGTGCGGGCGAAGAAGCCGGTGGGCCGGCCGAGATCCCCGAGCCCCACCGCGTCCGCATCCACCGCATGGATGGCTGCCAGCGTCTCCACCAGCAGCGCCGAGAGGCGCGCGCCGGTCTGCGCGCTCTCATCCAGCGGGGCGAGGCTGTCGCCGCGGATGGCGATGCCGGCGCGGAACTCGAGGATCTGGAACGGCGCGCCAGCCACGGCGGCGTCAGCGCACAGATGCAGGCTGCGCGGCGCCAGCGGTAGCGCCCGCCAGAGGCGGGAGAGAATGCGATGCTCGCGGGCCATGTCATGGGCGCCGGGCGGCAGCGGCCCGTCGGGCGGACGGCGCAGCACCGCCCAGCCACCATCGGCGAGGCGCAGCAGGTAGTTCAGATTGGCCAGCCCACCGGCGAACTGGCGCGGCGCCATCCCCGGGTCGAGGGCGAGGCCCACGCCGGCGAGGTGGCGGGAGATTGCCCCCCAATCCTGCGGCCGGCTCTCCTGCGCCCCGCGCAACGCGACGCCGGCCGGCACGGCCGCCGACGGGCCAGCAGCGCGGGCCTCGGATCTCGCCTCAGACATGAAACGTCCTTCTCGAATTGTCCGACCAAAATTGTCGGACCAAAATTGTCCGGTCAAGCATGAAAATGTGATGCAGAGCAGCGAAAAATCAGAATGCATCGCAGCAATTATATGAAATAACGTGAATTTTTAGAACACCCCGGAAAATCATCGTGTTCTTGACGAAAGACAGAGGCTCCTATTATCGTCGGATCATCAGATAAAAATAGCCTGGCAAAATGCACAGGCCGAGGGAGGCTCAGCCGTGAAACTTCACCAAGTCGGGATGCTTGCGCTTGCCTGCGCCATGGTCGCTCCGGCCCCGGCCCGCGCCGAGGGCGGGACGGCCATGGAGCAGTTCATGCCCATCGCCATCTACCGCACCGGGCCTTATGCGCCGGGCGGTTCGGGCATCTATGGGGCGTATGAGGACTATCTCACCCTGCTCAACCAGCGCGACGGGGGCGTCAATGGCGTGAAGCTGGTGCCCGAGGAATGCGAGACCGGCTACCAGCCCGACCGCATGATCGAGTGCTACGAGCGCCAGAAGGGCAAGGGCCCCACCGGCGCGGCCGCCTTCACCCCCTCCGGCACCGGCGGGGTGTATGCCCTCATCGACCGCATGACCGCGGACAAGATCCCCTCGGTCACCATCGGCTATGGCCGCACGGATTCGTCGGACGGCCGGGTCTTTCCCTATTTCTTCCCGCTGATCTCCAACTATTGGAGCGAGAATACCGCCACCATCCGCTTTATTGGCGAGAAGGAAGGCGGCATGGAGAAGCTGAAGGGCAAGAAGATCGCCAATGTGGTGATGGATTTCGCCGCCGGTCGTGAGACCCAGCCCATTCTCGACGCGCAGGCCAAGCGCTACGGCTTCGAGGTCACCACCTTCCCCATCGCCCCGCCCGGCCTCGACCAGCGCGCCGTGTGGCTCCAGGTGCGCCAGTACAAGCCGGACTGGGTGCTGTTCCGCGGCTGGGGCGCGGCCACCCCCACCGGCCTCAAGGAAGCCGCCCGCGCCGGCATCGCGCGCGATCGCATCATCGGCTGGTGGTGGTCGGGCTCCGAAGAGGACGTGACGCCGGCGGGCGCCGCCGCGAAGGGCTTCATCACCTCCCAGTTCCACGCCACCGGCGCCAATTATCCGGTGTTCGAGGACATCAAGAAGTATGTCTACGCCAAGGGCCTCGGCAATGTGGAGGAGAACCGCATCGGCTCGGTCTATTACGTGCGCGGCGTGCTGCACGGGGCGACCATCACCGAAGCCATGCGCACCGCCATGAAGAAGTTCGGCAACAAGCCGCTCACCGGCGATCAGGTGCGCTGGGGCCTGGAACACCTGACCATGACGCCCGAGCGCATCAAGGAGCTGGGCCTGGAGGGGCTGATGCCGGCCATCTCCGTCACCTGCGCCGATCACGAAGGCGGCGGCGCCATCCGCTTCCAGCAGTGGGACGGCGAGAAGTGGGTGATGATCTCCGACTGGATCAAGCCCGACCATGAGCTGGTGCGCCCCATGATCGAGGCCTCCGCCGCCAAGTATGCGCAGGAGAAGAACATCACCCCGCGCGACTGCGCCAAGGAGGACTGAGCCGGACGTCGCCACACCCACGGGAGGGACCACCATGACCCAGAACGTCGGGCGCCGGGATACCGCGGCCCAGAACACTGCCGCAGCCCCGGAAGACGCCTTGCTGACCATCAACGCCATCGAGGTGATGTACGGGCGCCTGGCGCTGGTGCTGCGGGCCCTCTCGCTCAGCGTGCCACGCCAGGGCGTGGTGGCCTTGCTCGGCGCCAATGGCGCAGGCAAGACCACCACCATGAAGGCGGTGGCCAACCTGCTGCGCTCGGAACGCGGCGAGATCACCCGCGGCTCCATCCACTATGACGGATCGCGCATCGACACGCTGGACGCCTGCGACCTCGCCGGCCGCGGGCTCTCCCTGGTGATGGAGGGGCGGCACTGCTTCCCCACCCTCTCGGTGGAGGAGAACCTGAAGGTGGGCGCCTTCTCCCGTCGCGACGGGGGGCGCGCCATCGCCGACAGCCTGGAGCTCGTCTACAGCTACTTCCCGCGTCTCAGGGAGCGGCGGAACATGGCCACCGGCTTCCTGTCCGGTGGCGAGCAGCAGATGTGCGCCATCGGCCGGGCGTTGATGGCCCGGCCGCGCCTGATCCTGCTGGACGAGCCCTCCATGGGCCTCGCCCCGCTGCTGGTGGAAGAGATCTTCGTCATCATCCGCGAGCTGAACCGCAAGGAGGGCATGAGCTTCCTCCTGGCCGAGCAGAACGCCTCGGTGGCGCTGCGCTATGCCACCTATGGCTATCTCATCGAAAGCGGGCGGGTGGTGCGCGAAGGCGCCCCCGAGGTCCTGATGGATGACCCGGAAATCCGCGCCTCCTATCTCGGCCTGGATGCCAGCGCCGCGCGCATGGGCGATGCCGCCCTCGCCGACCGCCGCCGCCGATGGCTCTCGTGACCCCGCTTCGCAAGGAACGCCCCATGAACAGCGCGCCGGATCACGCCGCTTTGTCACACCTGGCGCCGGCGGGCACCCTGCCCCAGGCGCTCCTCGCCGCCGCCCGCGACCACGCCGGCCGCCCGGCCCTGCGCCACAAGCGCGCCGGCATCTGGCACAGCTGGAGTTTCGAGGCCTATCTCGGCCATGTGGCCGCCATGGCCCGGCTGCTGGATGGCATGGGCCTTCGCGCCGGCAGCGTGCTCGCCACCGTGGGCGAGAACCGGCCGGAATTCTATGCCGCCCATCTCGCCGCCCAGGCGCTGGGCGCGGCGGCCATGCCCCTGAGCGGGGAATTCCTGCGGCGCTTCGGCGCCCCCGCGCAGACCCCGGACCTGGTGCTGTGCGACGGCGCCGAGGCGGCGCTGCTGTGGCAGGCCCGCCTGCCGGGCTTCTCCGGCCCGCTGCTGCGGCTCGACGAGATCGCCCCCAACCCCGATGTCGACCGCGACGAGGCGGTGGCCTGGCTTGCCATCCGCGCGGCCGGGCCCGGCGCCGCCGACACCGCCCTCGTCCTTCATGACGACACCGCTGAGGGCCTGCCGGCGCCGGTGGCCCTCTCCCACGCGGCCCTGCTGCAGGCCGGCCGCGCCACCCTCAACGAGCTGGGCCTCGGGGCGCGCGACACCACCCTCGCCTTCCTGCCCATGTCCGGCATCGCCGATGCCGCCACCAGCCTCGTGCAGCCGCTGGTCAGCGGCCTGTGCGTCCATTGCGTGGAGGGCCCGGCCACCTTCCCCCTGGACCTGCAGGAGGTGGCCCCCACCTATCTGTGCGCGCCCGCGCGGGTGTTCGAGCTGCTCGATCGCTCCATCACCGCGCGGCTCGGCACCCAGAGCGGCGTCGGCCGCGCCCTGCAGCGCCTGGCGCGGGCGGGCCTGCCCGGTGGCACGCTGCTGTTCGCGGCGCCGCTCCTCAACGCCCTCGGCCTCAGCCGCTGCCGATGCGCCGTGGTCACCGGAGCAGAGCCGGAGCCGGGCATGGTGGCGCGCCTGCTCGGCTATGGCGTGCCGCTGCGCACCGAATATGCGCAGACCGCGGCGGGGGCCATCGTGCCTGCGGCCCCCGCGACTCCCGCTGAGGGTGGGCGGTGCCCCCTCGCCCATGTGGAGGCGCTGCTGCGCGACACGCCGGAGATCGAGCGCGCCCGCGTCAGCGCCACCGACAACGGCCTGCTCGCGGAGATCGCCTTCGACCCCGCCGCGCTCGACCGCTTCCTGGAGGCCAACGGCCTGCCCGCCGGGGAAGGCGCCAGCGCGCTGCCCGCCGTGCGCAGCCTGGCCGACCGGGCGGTGGCCGCGGTGAATGCCGGCCGCAGCGGCGCCGCGCCAAAGATCACCACCGTGCGCATCCGCCCCCAGGGCTTCAGCCCCGCCGAGCTGACCCTGACGGGCGAGGTCCGGCGCTCCGGCCCGACGGCTCCCCGGGTCGGAGCGCCGGCGGCGCATCAGGCCCGCCCCGCCGGCGGCCCGGCGCCGCGCAGCGGCGGGGCGGTGCTGATGGAGATCCGCGATGTGAGCGTCGCCTTCGGTGGCGTGAAGGCGCTGACCGACGTCTCCCTCGACGTGCGGGCCGGCGAGATCCTCTCCGTCATCGGCCCCAACGGCGCCGGCAAGACCTCGCTGCTCAACGTGCTCAACGGCGTCTACCACCCCCGCGCGGGCACCATCACCTTCCGCGGCAAGACCCGGGCGCGGATGCGCCCGGCCTTCGCGGCGCGCTCCGGCATCGGGCGCACCTTCCAGCACGTCTCCCTGTTCAAGGGCATGAATGTCATCGACAACGTGATGGTGGGGCGCGCCGCACGCTTTCGCGCCTCGGTGCTGGCCAAGACCCTGCGGCTGCCGGCGGCCGCCCGCGAGGAAAGCCGCGAGCGCGCCGCCGCCGAGCGGATCCTCGCCTTTCTCGACCTGGAGCATCTGCGCAAGGTGCCGGTGGCCACCCTGCCCTATGGCGTGCAGAAGCGGGTGGAGCTGGCCCGCGCCCTGGCCACCGAGCCGAGCCTGCTGCTGCTCGACGAGCCCATGGCCGGCATGACCCACGAGGAGAAGGCCGACATGTGCGGCTTCATCCGCGCGGTGAACGAGAGCTTCGGCACCACCATCCTCATCATCGAGCACGACATCGGCGTGGTGATGGGCCTGTCCGACCGGGTGGTGGTGCTGAACTACGGCCGCAAGATCGCCGATGGCCCGCCCGACGCGGTGCGGGCCGACCCTGACGTCATCGCCGCCTATCTCGGCTCTGCCGCCATCGGCGGCACGGCTGCCTGAGGAGCGCTCCCATGTCCGATTTCTCCTTCTTTCTCGAAGTGGTGGTGGGCGGGCTGCTGTCCGGCGTCATGTACACTCTGGTGGCTCTCGGCTTCGTGCTGATCTTCAAGGCCTCCGGCGTGTTCAACTTCGCCCAGGGCGCCATGGTGCTGTTCGCCGCGCTCACGTTCGTCGGCTTCACCGAATACGGGCTGCCCTATTGGGCCGCCTTCCTGGTGACGCTGGTGGTGATGATGGCGCTGGCGGTGGGCATCGAACGCGCCGTGCTGCGCCCGCTGCTGGGGCAGGACGCCATGATCCTGTTCATGGCCACCATCGGCCTGTCCATCTTCCTCGAGGGCCTGGCCCAGCTCATCTGGGGCACCGGGGTGCGCGGGCTCGATCTCGGCATTCCCGATGATCCCATCGAATGGGGCGGCATCCTGGTCTCGCAGTTCGACCTCTCCACCGCGGTCATGGCGGCGGTGCTGGTGGCGGTGCTCTCGGTGTTCTTCAGCACCACCCGCATCGGCCGCGCCCTGCGCGCGGTGGCGGACGACACCCAGGCCGCCCAGGTGGCGGGGGTGCCGCTCGGCTTCATCTGGGCCGTGGTATGGGGCGTCGCCGGCTTCATCGCCCTGGTGGCCGGCCTGGTGTGGGGCGCCCGGCTGGGCGTGCAGTTCGCCCTGACCCTGGTGGCGCTCAAAGCACTGCCGGTGATGATCCTCGGCGGCTTCAACTCCATCGCCGGCGCCATCGTCGCCGGTCTCGTCATCGGCGTCAGCGAAAAGCTGGCCGAGGTCTATCTCGGCCCGTTCGTGGGCGGGGGCATCGAGAACTGGTTCCCCTACGCCCTTGCCGTCGCCGTCCTCCTGTGGCGCCCCACCGGCCTGTTCGGCGCCGCCCGTATCGCGAGGGTCTGACCCATGTTCTATCGAGACGCCGGAGCGCTCAAGACCTCCTACGCCCAGGATGCGGCGCTGTTTCCCCTCGCCTTCGACCGCCGCGCCATGATCGCCTTGGTGCTGGTGGCCGGCGTGGTGGTGCCGCTGGTGGCCAGCGACTATTGGCTGGGTTCCATCCTGCTGCCGTTCCTCATCCTGTCCCTGGCCGCCATCGGCCTCAACATCGTCACCGGCTATGCCGGCCAGCTCTCGCTGGGCTCAGCCGCCTTCATGGCGGTGGGCGCCTATGCGGCGCTGAACCTGGTGGCGCGCGTGCCGGCGCTGCCCTTCCCCCTCTCCCTCGCCCTCGCCGGCCTCATCGCCGGCCTGGTGTCGGCGCTGTTCGGCCTGCTCAGCCTGCGCATCCGCGGCTTCTATGTGGCGGTCGCCACCCTGGCGGCCCAATTCTTCATTGAATGGCTCTGCACCCACGTGCCGTGGCTGCTGCTCGACAACCATTCCGGCGTGGTCTCCACCCCCACCCTGGGCTGGCTCGGCTTCGAGGTGGCCTCGATCCCGGCCCGCTACGTCACCGCCCTGATCATCGTCGCCGGCCTGGCGGTGCTCGCCATGAACCTGGTGCGCTCGGAACTGGGGCGGGCCTGGATGGCGGTGCGCGACCACGAGACCGCCGCCGAGCTGACCGGGGTGGATACCGTGCGCGCCAAGCTCTCCGCCTTCGCGGTGAGCGGCTTCTACTGCGGGGTGGCGGGCGCGCTCTGGAGCTTCCTCTATATCGGCACCATCGAAATCGAGGCTTTCTCGCTTCACCGCTCCTTCCAGATCCTCTTCATGATCATCATCGGTGGCCTCGGCTCCGTCATGGGGTCCTTCCTCGGCGCCGCCTTCATCGTGCTGCTGCCCGTCGCCATCACCAACGGGGCCGCGGTGTTCGGCTCGGCCATCAAGCCGGACGTCATCGCCAACCTGGAATTGATGATCTTCGGCGCGCTCATCGTCGGCTTCCTGATCCTGGAACCGCACGGCCTCGCGCGGCTCGTCAGCCATGCCAAGGCGCGCCTGCGGCGCTGGCCGCTGCGCTACTGATCCGCCTGTTCTCAAGGGGTTAACATGACCTTCTCCCACATCCGGGTCGACACTCAAGGCCGCGTCGGCACCATCACCCTGGCCCGGCCGGAGGCCCTCAACGCCCTCAACTCGGCCATGATCGCCGAGATCACCACCGCCCTCGCCACGTTCGAGACGACGCCGGAGATCGGCGCCATCGTCATCACCGGCTCCGACCGCGCCTTCGCCGCCGGCGCCGACATCAAGGAAGCCGCCAGCCGCACCTATCCCGACACCCTGCTGGAGAATTTCCTGGCCAGCTGGGACGTGGTGGCCCGCGCCCGCAAGCCGCTGGTGGCGGCCGTGGCGGGCTATGCCCTTGGCGGCGGCTGCGAAATGGCGATGATGTGCGACCTCATCATCGCCGCCGACACGGCCCGCTTCGCACTGCCAGAGGTCACCATCGGCATCATGCCCGGCGCCGGCGGCACCCAGCGCCTCTCACGCTGGGTGGGCAAGGCCAAGGCCATGGACCTGTGCCTCACGGGCCGTCAGATCGACGCCGCCGAAGCGGAGCGCATCGGCCTGGTTTCGCGCGTGGTCCCCGCCGCCGAGCTGCTGCCGACCGCACATGCCATCGCCGCCACCATCGCCGAGAAATCGCTGCCGGTGGTGCTGAGCATCAAGGAAAGCGTCAACCGTGCCTATGACACCTCCCTGTCGGAGGGGCTGGGCTTCGAGCGGCGGGTATTCCAGGCGCTGTTCGCCACGGCCGACCAGAAGGAAGGCATGGCCGCCTTCGTGGAAAAACGTCCGCCCCGCTTCACCCACCGCTGACGCAGCCCGGCGCCGTGCGTGCGACCCGCGCGCGCTGGACCCGAGACCGGATGCCCACCATCTCAGCCACACGAGAAGCAGAACACAAAACTGATTTTACTCATCAATACTGATGTTTATCGCGCATGATGGCGCCCAAACCCGTGCCAAGGACTCCTCCAGCCCAGGCTCAGATCTTGCCGTAACCGTGCAATGCGGCGCCGCCGAAGCGATCACGTCGCGGGCAATCTGCCGATGCGCAGGTCGTCGGGGCGAGCGGTGGCAGACGTCAACCGCGGATGACGATCAGGGGGCCGATCCTGAAGGTGGACACGCCGAGGGCGCGTTGGATGAAGGAAAGCGTGGCGGTGGTGTCGGTGATAGCGAGAGTACCGCTGACGCGACGCTGGGCCAGCTCCTCGCCAGCGATCACGATCCGGCCGGAGAAGTGGCGGCTCATTTCCTCGACGACGAAGGACAACGGTGCGCCGTCCACCACCAGCTGGCCGCGCCGCCACGCCAGCGCCAGCGTGGGGTCGCTCGGCTTCACCTCGCTCGTTCCCGTCCCGCGGTTCAGGATGCCCTGCTGCCCCTCGGCAACCCGCACCGCGGGGCGCCCGCTCTCGGCGAACTCCACCAGCACGGCGTGCTGCGTGACCGTCACGTCGGTCTCCGCCTCGCCCAGGCGCACGTCGAAGGCGGTGCCGAGGGCCACCACCCGGGCATTCCCCACCTCCACGCCGAACGGGCGCGCGGGATCACGCGCGACCTGGAAGAAGGCCTGCCCCCGCAGCAGCCGCACGGTGCGCTGCGCACCGTCATAATCATAGGCCACCGCCGATGATGCATTGAGCTGCATGGTGCTGCCGTCCGCCAAGGCGATCACGGGCCGTTCGCCGGCACCCGAGATGACATCCGCCTGAAGGCGCATGGGACCATCCAGTGCCACGAACAGGCCCCCGGCAAGGGCGAGGGCCAGAAGGCAGCCCGCCACCGGTTTGGCGACACTGCGCGGCTTCACCTTGAAGCTGCGGAGCTCGGGATCGGACTCGATGGCAGCGCGGGCATCGCCCATCAGCAGTTCCGCGAGCTCATAGGCACGGCGGTTGCCCGGGTCCTCGTCCAGCCAGAGCTGAAAGGCCGCCCTGTCGCTCGCGGATGAGGATGCATCGCGGTTGCGCAGCAGCCATTCCGCAGCCTCCACATGGCGTCGATGTTGCGCGCGCGCGCCTTGCCTGGTTGGCATCGGGGGTCCCGAAAGTCTCGCAGTCTCACTCAGTAGACGAGCCGGCCTATCAAAATGGGACATCTAGAGCAATTTCGCGCGACGCGGGTAGCACCTTTCTCGCGGGGAGCGACGTAAAACCAGGCAACCGGGGGCCGGCCGGCCATCAGCCGTGCAGAAGAAGCCGGTCGAGGCAATGGGCCAGAGCCTGCCGCAGGTGGCGGTCCACCATGTTGCGGCTGATCTTCAATCGCCGCGCGATCTCAGCCGGCGACATATGATGCAGCCGGTGCATGATGAAGACCGCCCGGCGTCGCGGCGGCAGTTCGCCGATGGCCTCCCGCAGGATGATGATCCGCGCCTCGATATCCAGGCCCCGGTCGGGGGCGGCCGCATCCGCCGGCACGACACAGGCCTCTTCCTCCGTGCCGGAGAACAGGCGCATCTCGAACCGCTCGCGCCGGAAACGGTCGATGCCCAGATTAACGGCGGCGCGGCACAGGAAGGCGCGGATCGAGCGCTTGTCCCGCAGCACGTCAGGTTGCGCAGCCAGCTTGACGTAGAGGTCGTGCACGATGTCCAGCGCGGCACCACGGGAATGGCCGCGCCGGCGCACGGCGGCCGTGATCTCCTCGTAATGCGCCTCGATGGCCCGATTCAGCAATTCGTTGCTGTCGATATTGGTCGAGCAGGTCAGAGAGCTCGAGAGAGATGCCATCGCCGCAATTCCATAGAGGATATCCGTGGCGCACTGCGTCCCGGGCGAGGGAAAAAGAGACCGGCAGGAGCCTACCGCCACCCACTAGTCTTCCGCCTCGCGCCTCTGCCGCGGTGAGCGCCAACCGATTGACCGGTCCGAGATGAATACATGATGGTAAAATATAGGCAGATGGGAAAATCATTCAATAACAATAACTTAGAACTACTCCAGATCTGCTTGAGTGAACCCGAGGAGAAACCCGGGGCGCGCCGGTTAATGGCTGATATAGCTCAACGAATCCGGCCCATAGCCGGCCGCCCGCCGTGGTGTGCCCCCACAGCCGCCGGTCAATTTCCACGCAGTGTTGCCCTTACGCAACGCCACCTCCTCCCGCCGCCATGGGCCCGACCGGCAAGAGGGACGCACATAGCGGGACGCACATGGGCGTGCCGGTCACCGGATCGGGCACGACGGTGGCGGCGACACCAAAGACCGTAGCGATGGCCTCGGCCGTGAGGACCTGCGCGGGTGCGCCGGCGGCCATGATCCGCCCGGCCTTCAGCAACACCATGTGATCGACATAGCGGGCCGCCTGGTTGAGGTCGTGCAGCACGGCGACGAATGTCTTGCCGCGGCCGCGGACCAGTTCCACCACCAGTTCCATCACCTCGATCTGGTGCGCCAGATCCAGGAAGCTGGTGGGCTCATCCAGCAGGACGATCTCCGCTTCCTGCGCCAGGGTCATCGCGATCCAGGCGCGCTGGCGCTGGCCACCGGACAGATCCGCCAGGGGACGATCGCGCAGGACCGCCATGTCGGTGAGCCGCAGGGCCTCGTCGCATGCAGCGACATCGCGCGCAGACCAGCGCTCGAACAGGGCGCGGTGCGGATAGCGGCCCTGCTGAACGAGATCGAACACCGTGAGGCCTTCCGGTGCGATCGGCCCCTGCGCCAGCAGGCTGACCCGCTTCGCCAGCGCCTTCACCGGCAAGCGGGAAATGGCCTCGCCGTCCAGAAGCACCGCGCCCTCCCGCGGCGCCAGAAGACCCGCCAGGGCGTGCAGCAGGGTGGACTTGCCACTGCCGTTCGGCCCCACCAGAGCGGTGAAGGCACCCGGCGGAACCGCAAGGTCCAGCTCGCGCAGGATCAGGCTGCGCCCATAGCCGGCGGAGAGGTTCCGGGCACGCAGCCCGCCTTGATCGTCACACGGCGACATGGCGACGTCCCCAGAGCAGATAACCGAAGAACGGCGCACCGACGAGCGCGGTCATCAGGCCCGCAGGCAGCTCCACCGGCGCCACCACCGTACGGCCCAGAAGATCCGCCGCCATCACCATGGCCGCGCCGATCAGCGCCGCCACCGGGATGACGCGGCGGTGGCCTGGACCGACCAGGCCGCGCGCCATGTGCGGCGCCATCAGCCCGACGAAACCGATCAGGCCGGCGGCCGCCACGGCGGCGCCCGACAGAAGGGCGCACAGCAGGATCATGACGGCGCGCGCGCCCTCCACCCGCTGCCCCAGACTGCGCGCGACCTGGTCGCCGAAGCGGATGAGATCGAGGTCGCGACAGGACAACAGCGCCACCGTCAGCGCCGGCAGCAGCCAGAGGGCAAGGATCCGCACCTTGTCCCAATCGGCGAGATAGAGGCTGCCTGCCAGCCAGATCAGCGCCCGCTGCACCTCCTTCACATCGCCGAAGGCGGTCATCAAGGTGGTGGCGGCGGTGGCCAGGGCGCTGACGCCGATGCCGATCAGGATGATCCGGAGCGACGCGGTTCCATTGCGCCAGGACAGCGCATAGACCGCCAGGGTCGCCGCACCCGCACCGGCAAAACCGGCCACCGGCAGGAGCTGCGCGTCGCTGACGCCGCATGCGACGATCACCGTCGTGGTCGCCAGCGCCGCGCCGGCATTGATGCCGAGCAACCCCGGTTCGGCCAGCGGATTGCGCATCAGGGCCTGGGCGATGGTCCCGGCCACGGCGAGGCTGACGCCCACCAGCACCTCGAGGAGCACCCGCGGCAGGCGCAGATCCATGATGATCATGTACGCCTGGGGGCTCAGCGGCGGGCCGCCGAAGAGCCCCTGAACGAGCGCGCCGAGCGGAACCCCATGATCGCCGACCCCCAGCCCGGCGGCCGCGAGCACGCCGATGGCGAGCAACAGGGAGAGGACGCAGGCGGTCATCGCAAGCTCCCCAACCTGCCATGGGCCAGCGCGATGAAGAACGGCGCGCCGATGAGAGCCATGGTAACGCCGACGGGAAAGCTTTGATTGGAAAAGAGAAGACGCCCCACGATATCACCCGCCAGCACCAGCAGGGCGCCGCCGGCCGCGCAGAAGGGGATGATCCAGCGGTAGTCGAAGCCGATGGTCATGCGCACCATGTGCGGCACCACCAGCCCTACGAGGCTGATGGGCCCGGCCAGCGCCACCGCCCCGCCCGCCAGCAGGATCACCAGCACCACAGCGACGCTCCGCCAGGCGAGGGGATGCTGCCCCACCGACCGCGCCGCCGTGGCCCCCAGGCTGAGGGTCATGAGATGACGGCCGAGCAGCAGCGCGCCCACCAGCCCGGCGATCATGTAAGGCGAGACCGCGAGCACCTGGTCCATGGTCCGCCCTGCGAGCGAGCCGGCGGTCCAGAGCCGTACGGCATCAAGGGTGGTCTGGTCGAAGATGAGGATCGCGGTGGTCAGGGAGGTCAGGAAGGTGGTGAGCACCGCCCCGGCCAGCACCAGCCGCGTGGTGACGCCGCTGCGTGGCCCGAGGGCGCCGACCGCATAGGTGACCACGGCGGCGGCGCCGGCCCCGGCGAAGGCGAACCAGACGAAGACGCTGCTCGAGCCGATGCCGAACAGGCTGATGGCGATGACCACGGCGAAGGCGGCGCCGGCGTTGATGCCGAACAGGCCGGGCGACGCGAGAGGATTGGCGGTGACCGCCTGCATGATGGCCCCGGCCACCGCCAGCGCCCCGCCACAGAGCAGCCCAGCCAGCACCCGCGGCAGGCGCAGCGTCCACACCACCAGATGCTCCCGCGAGCCATCGAACGCGAACAGCGCCTGCACCACGTCGGCACCGCCTATGCGCGCGCTGCCGACCACGGCAGACCCCAGCGCCGCCACGATGACGAGACCAGTGAGCGCGGCGAGGGCCACCCCCTTATTGCCTTCGGACATCATGGAACAGGACGTTCCGCGAGGATGTAGCGCTCCACATCGTCGAGGATACGATGGGCGGAAGCGACGCTGTTGAAGCCCATCCAGGCGCCCCGCTCGAGGCGATGCACATGGCCTGCGCGGGCGGCGGGCAACATCTGCCACAGGGGATTGTTCAGCGTCTCGGCGGCCAGCGCATCGTCCTTCGCGGGATCGTAGGCGTTGACGACCACATAGAGGATCACATCGCCATCGAGGGCCGCGAGGGCTTCCCAATCCGGACGCCGGAACACCGTGTCGTCGCTGGTGGTCTCATAGGCCGTGCGCTTCACCCCCGCCTCCCGCAGCACCGCATAGGGCGCGTATGCCTTCGGCCCATCGAGATAGACCTGGAAGCCGTAGGGGGCGATGCGGATAACGGAAACCTTCTGCTCCGGCGCGCGGGCCCGCAGCGCCGCGGCGCGCGCCTCATAGGCGTGCAGGTTCTGCAGCGCCGCCTCCATCTGCCCGGTGGCCGCGCCCAGCGCCAGATAATGCGCCTTCCAGTCATCGGCGGTGATGAGCACCGTGGGCGCGATGCGCGTCACCCGCTCCCTGAGCTCGCCGTGCATCTGCCCGATGCCGATGATCAGATCCGGCTCCAAGGCGATGATCTTCTCCAGGCTCGGCTGCCGGAAATCGCCGATGTCCACCACCCCCGCCTGCCGAGCCCCCTCGACCACCGCTGCGTCCGCCGCCGTGGAAAGGGGCGCCCCCACTACAGCAACGCCGAGCTCACGCGCCATTCCAAGGCTGAAGTACGGATCGAGCACTACCACGCGCTGCGGCTGCTCCGGCACGCAGACGGACGCGCCGAGGATATGCTCCGCGACCACCCGGCCGTCACATCCCCCTCCGAAGGCCCCCGGTGGGAGCCACAGGCACAGGAGCAGCGGCACGAGACGCCCCGCCCAACGCGCCGCGCACGCGCCGGTCCGCCGGCCGCGGCTCAGCTGCGCGACCCCACGCACTGTGCGAGCCTGTGACACGTTCCGCCCCGCCTCAACCATGCCGCCCCACCCGTGGCTGATCATCGAGGGGCGCATGCCCGCTCGATGATCAGACGAACGAGCGCGGCCCAATGGGACGACGCGGTGCCAAAAAGCTCAGCGCGGACGCACCGCGACCGGCGCCGAAGACTGGCGCCCGCTGCAATTGCGAATGGTCATGCGGCAATGAATATGCGACAAGGTTGGTTCTGCCGACCGGTGATGCTCCCGAGCGACTGCGCGCCATGCAATTGAAACGACAATCTGAAATTGCCATCAATATCCTGGCGGTCTGCGCTGGCAATCCAGAGAAAAAATTCCCGGCTCAACTGCTCGCGGACAAGGTGGGCGCCACGAAGGATCACGCGCATCAGGTCATCGCGCTTCTGGTGCGCCACGGCTTCCTGCGCAGCGAGCGCGGTCCGGGTGGCGGCGTCCGCCTCGCCATGGACCCCGACAAAATCAAGCTCGTGGACGTCTTGCGGATCACCCAGCCAAACCTCGAAGGCAAGCCCAAGGAAGACCCGGCCGCGGCGTCTCCCAACGGGCAGGCGCTGCTCGACACCATCGTCGCGGCGGCGTCCTCCTTCTTCGTGCGCCTGCTGGACCGCTTTACCATTGCCGACCTCGTCGCCCCCATGGATGCCGACCAGGCGGCTTCAGTTCACAGCCTGCTGATGGCCGCGCCCGCCGAACCTCCGCCACCTTCCCCGCCGTCCGGCGCTGCTCGTCTGGCCCGCGGCCGTGGCGCCACCCGGGCACGAGCGGCGCTTTCACGGGCGGGAACGGCCTGAGAGAGCACCAGAGGCCCCTCCCAGGGCCCTATCCCACGGGCCCCTAGGCGCGCGGCTCGGAGGCAAAGTCGGCAACGGTGTAACGCTCGGCCAGATGCAGCAGGTTTCGGTATCCCGCCTCCACCACCACGTGAAACGCGCTGGCCGCTGACACCGTCACGCTGCGCTCCTCCTGAAGCCACGCGAGCCCCGGCTGGGTGATGCTGAGGATCTGCGCCAGCGTAACCTCGCGCGGATCCACCGCCAGCTGCACGCTCCCATCATGCCGGCTGCGCAACAGGCGCCTCTGCGCCAGCGTAGCGGCGACGCGCGCCGCCGTCCCGGCGCTGGCCTGGGCATGATCAGCCATTTCGCGTTTCGTGACGTAGGTTTCCGGCGCCCGCGCGCAGAGGGACAGGATGGACACCGCGATCTCGGTTTGGCGAGTGAAATACATCCGCTTTCTCCCAACCTGCGACAGACGGCCGGCCACGACTGGACACACGTTGACGCGCAAACCGCAAGGCCGTGATGCGATCGCTCTTGGGCGTGCTACGCCGTCATGGCCGCGCCCCGGTCTCAACGACCGGAGCGCGTGGCGCCACCTCGCGCGCCCGCTCCCTCAGAAGCGGGCCTTGAGGTTGACGCCCAGGGCGCGGCGGGCGCCAAGCTGGCCGTAGACCGGCGTCGCATCGTAATCGACCACCGTTAGATAACGGGAGTCGAATAGATTTTCCGCATAGGCGATGATTTCCCAATTGTCCTTCTTATAGCCCACCTGCGCATTGACGATGAAGCGCGGATCAATAAAGTCGAGCGGCGGGACACCGAAGCGGGCCGTGTAGCTCGATGTGTATTTGGCATCGGCAGAGACGTAAATTCCATTCTCGAATTTGTATTTTCCACCGAAGGCCACGCTCCATGCCGGAGCTTCCGGGAAGGCCTCGCCAGCGAGATCCCCATACACCGCATGATCGAATTCGAGGAATTTCGTGTTCAGGTAGCCGATCGATGCAAACACCGACATCTGCTCGTTCACCTGAAAATTCGGCTCGATTTCAAAGCCCCACGACCGCGACGAGGCCGCATTGGTGGTGATGCGATAGGACGGACGGCTCGGGTCCGGCCGAACCTCGATCTGCTGGTTGTCATAAGTCGTGTAGAACAGATTAGCATTGATGGTCAGGCGATTGTCCAGGAAGCTTCCCTTATAGAAAAGCTCGTAGTTATTCGCCGTTTCCGGATCGTAATATTCCGGCTCGAACGTTTCGTAATTCACATAGAAGCCACCGGTGCGGAAGCCCTGTGAAAAGGTGAATCCGGCCGTGTGCATTTCACCGAATTTCTTTGAAATGCCGAGCTTTGGCACAAAGTTCGTCTCGTTGAAGTCGGCATTGTTGCGGACCACGGGCAGGCTCGTCCCGTAGAGGCCTTCGGCATTGTCCTCCACGATCTTCTCGCGCAGGTAGTCGACACGGCCACCAACCGTGACAAACCAACTGGGCACGAATTCATAGGTCACTTCACCAAAAGCCGCGAGGTTGGTGGTCTTCCGGCTCTGGTATTGATCCCACTGATAGTAGGAATACGCGACGGCATCGAATTCGCTGTCGAAATTCTGATAGCTCCCGAACAGGCCCGCCACCCATCTCCAGCGGTCCTTCTGATAGTTCAGGCGAAGCTCCTGCGTGATGAGCGTGTCATCCACCGTGCCCCAGATGCCGTTCGGCGTACCGGGAGTGTCCGCGTCGACGGAGCGACGGGTGGTTTCGCCATATTGGAAGCCGGTCTGCGAGGTGAGCCGCAGCGCATCCGAGAAATCGTGTGTGATTTCCAGGCCCAGGTTATGCGCCTTGATCGCCCGGTATTCCGCATAGGTGATGGGATCGTAGAAATCGCCTCGCTCGTCGTCCAGATCGAAGCCCGGCCCGATCCCGATCAGGCGCTCGTTTGGACGATCGTTGGAGAACGAATAGGTGAGCAGCGCCCGCGTGTCCGGCAGCGCATCGGGCGTGAGCAGCAGCTTGGCACGGATGCTCCCGCCGATCTCCGTGGTCAGGTCGCCATAGCCCGCATAATTCACGAAGGTCGGATACGAAACCGAGGTCTTGGACTGCTCGAAGGTGCCGGACACACGAAGGGCAACCTGGTTTGCCACAAGCGGTGTATTCACGACAAAAGAGGTACCCATCAGCTCGTAATTTCCGAGCGTCCCGGAGACCAAAAGCTCTTTGTCGAAGGTCGGATCCTTCGACTTGACATAGATCGCACCCACCAGGGCAGCGCGGCCACTGAGGGTGGATTGCGGCCCGCGATAGACCTCCACCTGCTCCACATCCCAGGTGCTGCGAGCCCCGAAACGGGCATTGTAGCGGGTCTGCAGCACGCCATCCACATAGAGCGAACCGGCAGGCGCGCCGGCGGGGACGAACCCCTCGGAGCTCATGCCACGGATGACGAACCCCGAGTTCAAGGTTGCGCTGTCCATCACGTTGCCGAGCAGGCGGAACGTATCCTGCAGATAGGTGATCTCGCCGTCCTCGATCTCCTCAGCCCGAACGATGCCGACGCTCGAGCTCACGTCCTGCAGGATGGTGGCGTTGCGGGCGCCGAAGACGGTGATGGCATCGAGCGCGATCGTGTCGCCATAGACCACGTCATCCGAAGGCGAGACATTGCTGCCGCTGAGAACAACCTGGTTCCGGCCGGCAAAGCGCGCCCGAATGCCCGTTCCCGCCAGCAACGTGTCCAGCGCCTGGTTCGGCGTCATGGTGCCACGCACGCCGTTCGTCAGCCGGCCGCTGGTCAGTTCCGCATCGAAGAGAATCTCCAGCCCCGCCTGCGCGGCGAGCTGGTTCAGCGCCGCGGTCAAAGTACCTGGGCCGATGGAGATGGCGAGCTGGACAGAGCTGGCGGGCGCCGGAGTCTGGGCATCGGCGGGCAGGGCGGAGCCCAGAGCGAGCATCGTCGTGGCAAGGAGGGAAAACCTCAGCCGAGCCCCGGCGCGTCCAGGCCTGCGTCTCTCACGTACGTCGCTCATCGTCACCGCCCCATCCGCCACGAAGCCGGAGCGCTCTCGCCAGTTGTCATTACATGGCGGCCAGGCGTCCGGTACTTTGGTGACGGTTGAGGTTCGGGCTTTAGGACTCGCGGGCAGGAAAAATCCGCGCGCCGGTCACGTTTGGCCGAGGATCCGGCATGCCAGTTCCCGCCCCCCGGCAAGGGGCACGCGCTGAAACAAGCGCAGGCGCTGCGCAGGCGCGTCGGCAAGGGCAAGGGACAGGGCATAGCCGGCGCCGGCCCACACCGACCACAGGCGCCAGCGCCCCGCCCTGTCGTCGACGCCGTCCGCAAAGGTGATGGAGAGCGCGCCCGGTGCGGTGAAGCCGATGGTGAAATCGCGCAGCGGAATCGACAATCCCCGCCCACAGGCCTTGAGATAGGCTTCCTTCAGGGTCCAAAGCTCGTAGAAGCGCCGGCGGCGCAGCGGCTCCGCTAGACCGCGCAGGCTCGCTTCCTCTCCGGCGGAAAAGAACGGCGTGATATCGTCCGGAGCGATCTCCGGCCGATCGAGCCTTTCGATGTCGACACCCGGCGACGGCGCCCGACAGATGGCCAGCACCATGCGGCCGTCCGTGTGCGAGAGATTGAAATCCATGTCGCAGGCGAGCGAGGCGCGAAGCCCCGGGCGACCATAGGCGTTAAAGGCGAAGCACCACTCGGCCGGAGCGATCCAGGGGCAATAGAGCGAGAGGGTCTCCCGCACGAGGGCGCGGGCCACTAGGAACTGGTGGCGATGCCGGGCGAAGCGAAACTGCTGGTGACGGGCCGCCTCCTCGGGGTTCAGCCAGGCCGCATAGCGCGCCAGAAGCTCCGGCGCGACAATGGCGGTGTCGTCCACCAGATGCAGGTGCACGTCACCGGGTGGCAGAGCCTCACACCAGGCCATGGCGCAGCCAGCCGCGATGGGTCCAGCGCAGCAGCATGATGACGGCCTTGGCCGTCTCTTCCACGATCAGCGCGTACCACACGCCCTCCACCCCCAGGTCCAGCCGCACGCACAGCAGCCAGGCCAGGGGCAGCCCCGCGCCCCAGGTGATGGCGACGCTGGCCACCACCGGCCAGCGCACGTCGCCCACCGCGCGCAGCGACTGCAACAGGATGGTGTTGAACGCCAGCCCGGGCTGCAAAAAGATGGTCAGCAGCAGCAGGCGCTCGGCCTGCGCTCGGATTTCGTCGGTCGCCCGGAACAGGCCGATGAACGGGTCGGCCAGCAGCCACACCAGCGCGGCAAGCACCGTGGTAAGGGTCGCGGCGATGACGCTGGAGCGCAGGGCCTGGTGGAAGGCCTGTTCGCGCCGGCGCTCACCGCACCGATAGCCGAGCAGCACCTCATTGCCCTGGCTGATGGCCATGACGACGAGCACCAGGAACGACATGGCCAGCAGCACATAGGCGCGGCCCAGAACGGCGGCGACGCCGAAACCCGTGACGAGGCTGAGCAGCGCCAATTGATAGAAACTGTAGCCGATGTAATCGGACACGCTGGGATAGGCCAGCCCAAGCATTTTGCGCACCAGCGGAAGCTGCGACAACAACGGCCTTCCCCCGGACCACGGACCGAGCGCGACAAACAGCGCCAGACCGAACAGCACGGCCATGAGGACGCGGAGGAAGAAGGCGCCGAGCGCGGCACCCATGACGCCCAGCGGCGGCACAGGGCCGGCGCCGAGCACCAGCACATACAGCGTCGCCACATAGAGAACCGACAGGGCCAACCCGACGCGCAGGATGATCCGGCTCTTGCCGAATGCCCGCAGGCAGGACAGCGCGGCCGCGGCAATGCCGTTGAAGAACATGGACCCGGCCACGATGGCCAGATACGTGCTCGCATCGTCGGCCAACGCCTCGGGAACGTCGAGGAGCCACAGCACCACCGGCCTCAGCAGCAGCAGCAGCACGCCGATGGCGAGGCCCAGCACAGCATTCGCCTTGAGCGCTGCGGCGGCCACCCGCCGCGCATGCTCCCGCTCCCCACGGCCCAGGCTGTGGGAGATCAGGATGACGGCGCCGATGCCCACCATGCCCGACATCTCGAACGCGATCTGCAGCACCTGCTTGGCCACCGCCACCGCGGCCATGGCATCGGCGGAGTGCGCGCTGATGATGACGCCCTCCAGCAGCATCACCGCACACGTCAGCACCGAATGCAGGAACATGGGAAAGCTCAGCTGGAATAGCGAGGCTTGCGCGGCGGCCCCCGGAGCGCCATCGGGCGCGTGGCCGCGCTCGCCGGGCCTGTGTTCTGCGTCCATCCCCGCCTTCGCCCCTCCCTCGCCCGTCCGGCTCCCCTGGACCACGGCTCCTGCCGTGCCCCGTGTTCCCTCGATCATCTTCCGGGCCCTTTGGCTTGCGGCGGGCGCTCCAATTTATGGCGTTGTCGCGTTTCATCACACCAATCCGCATTGATGTCGCGGAACGCCGCTCTCAGCGTGACATCGGCGGAGGAGAGCGCTCATGGTGACGGCATCGGCGGCCCGTCCGCCGGGCCGCCGCGGCGCGGATCCTGTCGCTTCAGGTCCCGGCGCTGGGCGAGCCGGGCGCGGCCCGCGCGTTGCGATCCGGCCCGGTCGTGCCAGTCCCGCTCCTCGCCGGTCGCCATCCCCGTCAATCCAGCGATGCGGGTCGCCAGGGTCTGCAACGTGGGAAAGCGGAAGAAATCGGTGATGTCGAGCGTGATCCCGAACCGCTGGCGCACGGCATTCTGCAGCGCGATCACCAGCAGCGAATGGCCGCCGAGGGCGAAGAAATTGTCCTGCGGCGCGATGGGCCCCACCTTCAGGATGTCGCACCAGAGCGCCGCCAGTGTTGCCGCGGGCTCGCCCAGGGTGGAGACCTGTTCCGCATTCCGGGTCGGCAGGTTCGGGCGCAGCGCCGGCAAGGCCTTGCGATCGACCTTGCCGTTGGGGGTCAGGGGAAAGCGCTCCAGCGGCACATAGGCGGCTGGCACCATATAGGCCGGCAGCGCCTGCCCCAGGTGATCGCGCAGGCTCGCCGCCGGATCGGCGGGCGGCGGGCCAGCCCAGCGCAGATAAGCCACGAGCTGCATGCCCGCGGCCCCCTCCTGCGCCAGCACGGCCGCTTCCGCGACCAGGGGATGAGCGGACAGCCGCGCCTCGATCTCACCGAGTTCGATGCGGTAGCCGCGCAGCTTGATCTGGCTGTCCATGCGCCCCAGGAAATCCAGCGCCCCGTCGGCGCGCCAGCGCACGAGGTCGCCGGTGCGGTAGAGGTGCAGCCCGTCCTGCGGGCCGGCGCGAAACGGATTGGGCACGAAGCGCTCGGCGGTCAGGCTGGGCTTGCCCCAATATCCCGGGCTCAGCCCCGCTCCGGCGATATGCAGCTCGCCGGCGATGCCGACAGGAACCGGCAGGCCACGCGGGTCGAGCACATAAAGCATGGTCTGGTCGATGGGGCCCGCCACCGGCACCCCGGCCCCCGGCGCTCCGCCTCTCTGGAGGGTCTCGGCGCGCACCTCGACCGCTGCCGACCAGATGGTGGTTTCCGTCGGCCCGTACAGGTTCCACAGCTCGCCACCACGCGCCAGCAGCTGCGCGGCCAGCTGCCCGTCGAGCGCCTCGCCGCCGCACAGCATCCTGAGATCGCGATCCCCCTCCCAGCCGGCGTCCACCAGCATGCGCCAGCCTGCCGGCGTCGCCTGCATGAGCGAGGGCCGCAACCGCCGCAGCAACGCCACGAGGCGGGCGCCATCGCGAGCGGCCGCAGTGTCCGCCAACAGCACCGTCGCGCCCCGCGCGAGGGGGCCGAACAGCTCAAGGCCGGCGATGTCGAAGCCGATGGTGGTGAGCGCGAGCAGCCGGTCGGCGGCATCGATGCCCGGGCGAGCCGCCATCGCGGTGATGAAATTGCTCAGTGCGCGGTGCTGAATGGCCACGCCCTTGGGCTGGCCGGTGCTGCCGCTGGTGTAGAGGATATAGGCAAGGTCTTCGGGGTCGGGCGAGGGACACGCACCGGCAATGGCGCGTACAGCGCCCTCGGGCTCATCGAGAGCGATCACCGGCACCCCCTCGGGCACCGCCGGCCGCTCCGCCGGCGCGAGGTCGGTGAGCAGCAGCGCGGCCGTGGAATCCGCGAGCATGTAGCCGATGCGCTCCGCCGGATAACCGGGGTCGATGGGCAGATAGGCTGCCCCCGATTTCAGGACGGCGAGCAAAGTGACGAGCAGATCAGGTCCACGGCGCAGGCACACGGCAACCACCGCGCCACGGCCGATGCCCCGCGTCCGCAGACGCGCCGCCCAGTCCTCGCTGCGCGCCTCCAGCTGGCGATAGCTCAGCATCACGTCGCCGGAGGGTGCGGCGTAGGCCACCGCGGTCTTGTCCGGCGTCCGCGCCGCGTGGGCGGAGACCTGCACCGGAATCGGCTCGGCCGCCGGAGCCGCCGGGCCACGGCCCATCTCCAGCAGCCGGCCGCGCTCCGCGTCCGCCAGCAGCTCGATGTCGCCGAGATAGGCCTCGGGGGCGTCGGCAAGGCGGGAGAGGATGCCCTGATAGTGGCGCAGCATCTGCCGGGCATGCGCCGGTGCGACCCGAGCCGTGTCGATGCTCAGGGCCAGTACGGTCTGTGTGCCCGGAAACACGCGCAGGGCCAACGAATAATGGGTGCGCTCGAAGCTCCCCGCCTCCAGAAGCGCCAGTTCGCCGGCCTCCCGCGCGAAGGCATCCTGCATGGACAGGGGCAGATTCTCGATGATCAGCAAGGTCTCGAACAGCGGCTGACCCGCCTCCCTGCGGCTCCAACGCTGCAGGTCGGTGAGGGCAGCGTGGCCGTGCCGCTCACGGTGGCGGCTTTCGGCCTGCAGATCGCGCAGAAAGGGAGCGACCCGCCGAGCCGGATCGGTCGCCACCCGCAGCGGCACCGTGTTCAGGAACAGCCCGATCATGGCATCGGCTCCCGGCAAGTCCGCCGGCCGACCCGACAGCACGGTTCCGAACACCACATCGTCCGTGCCGCTGTAGCGGGACAGGAGCAGGGCCCATGCTCCCTGGAGAACAGTGGCGAGGGTGAGGCGCTCCCGCCGCGCCATGGCCGTGAGCCGGGCGACAAGGTCAGGATCGACCACCTCGCGGAACTCGACGGTGCCGGCCTCGTCGCCGCTGCCTGCCGCCTCATGGCTGAGAGGCGCCAGCTCCGGAACCGGCGCTTCCGGAAGGTCCGCCAGAGTACGGCTCCAATAGGCGCGCGCCGCAGTTCCATCCTGCGCGGCGAGCCACTCCACATAGCGGCGATAGGGCGCCGGCGACGGAGGCAGTTCCCGGCCCGCATAGGCGCGCAGCATCTCGCCCACCAGCAGAGAGCCACACCAGCCATCCATCAGCAGGTGGTGGAAGCTCCAGACAAAGCGGTGGCTGTCCGGTCCCACGCGGAACAGCGCGAAACGCATGAGGGGCGCCGTATCGAGCCGGAATCCGCGCCGGCGGTCGGAGGCCAGCCAATCGGCAAAGGCTTGCTCCTGCGCCACGGCGTCGAGGGTGGTCCAATCCGCCAGATGCCACTCCGGTTCAACCCCGTCATGGATCACCAGCACCGGGCGATCGAGATCCACCCAATGGCATTCGCCGCGCAGCACCGCGTGACGGGCGATCACCCGCTGCCACGCCGCCTGGAAGGCCGCGACGTCGAGGTGCCCATCAAGGCGACACCAGCATTGCTCGAAATAGGTGCCGGAATGCTCTTCCATCAAGGTATGGAAGAGCATTCCGCTCTGCATCGGCGTCATTTCGAAGACATCGACCACCTCGGCCACCGCGCTAATCCTTCCGCGATCTGAGCCTGTCCAGCAGGCGATCCACTTTCGCAGCCGAGCTGGAGGCCTCCGCCTTCATGCCGGTCAGCGCTTGCAGGTGGAGACGCGCCCGCGCCTCCACCTCGGCACGGGGCTGTCGGGCGGGGTCGAAATGCCAGCGCAGGTCGAGGCCCTCCCCATGCGCGAGCGCCTCCACGCCCAGGATACACCCCTGCGGAAACACGCAGCGGGGCGCCAGCTGCCATTGGAGGTCCCCGCGATCGCCGCCATCCCCCGGCGCCCGCGCATCGGCCTCCCGGTCCTGCCACGACAGGACGATCCGTGCTGTGCCGGCATCGCTTGGATCGCCCCCCGGCCCGACGGCGGCGAGGCGGGCCTTCTGAGCCACGAACCAGTCGGGGTCGTGGGCGCGCGGGCGCGGCGCAGTGGAGATCGGAACGAGCCGCGTGAAATTTCCCGCCGTCCGCCGGCACGCTGCGTCCGGCCGGGTGGCGGTCAAAAGCGCCAAGGCGGGCGCATCGCCCCCGCTCGCAGGCGCGAGCGCCTGTTCCAGCGCCTTGAGAACCATCAGCTCCAGCGGCACCTCCAGGTGTCGCGCCGTCGTGCGCAGACGCGCCACCGCATCCGGCCCGAGAGCCGTACACACCTCGCCCGCGAGAGCGGCGTCGGACAAAGGCGGCGCGCTGACCGGGGTCTCTCCTCCCGCCTGGGCAAGCCAGGCCTCGTCGCTGCCGGGCGCATGCAGCACCGGCGCGGCGCCGGCCATGAGCGCGCCGGCCGCATCTTCGAGGTCGGCGACTATCCAGCCGATGGCCAGAGCGTCCACCAGGAGCGGATGGGCGGCAAGGGCGCATATCGGTGCGCCATCCCGCAAACATGTGCGCAGACCGAAGGTCATGCGCCCGCCCTGGCGGGAGACATCGCGCGCCCATTGCGCAAGGGCCGGATCGTCGTCGCCCCCGCAGTCTAAGGAGGCGTGGACGGCGTCCGGAACCAGATGGCCGCGCAGGGCGGGGTGGTGGTGCGCCACCAGCTCCGCCGCGCGTCGCATCACCGCATCGGGCGCCGGCGCGTGGAAGGTGACGAGCCACGGGGCGAGGTCCGCACCGGTCGCATAGCATTGCCAGCGCGAGAGCTGCGGCCTGTGCGACGGTTTCCGAGCGGCGACGGCCGCCTGCGCGGCGACGGTCTGGTGCTCGAAGATCTGCGTGGGCTCAAGCCCCAGGCCCTGCGCCTGAGCGCGGGCGACGATGCGGACGCCGAGAATGGAATCGCCACCGAGATCGAAGAAATTGTCTTCCACACCGAAGTCGTCGCGCTGCAGCACCGCCATCCAGATGGCCAGCAGGGTCGCCTCTGCAGCATTGCGCGGGGCGGTGGGTCGCGCACGCGCCACCGACGCCTTCGGCAAAGGAAGCTGCTTGCGATCCACCTTGCCGTTCGGATTGAGCGGGAAGGCGCGCATCAGAACGAACGCGGTCGGCACCATGTAGCGCGGCAGTTGCGCCGCGAGGGACTGGCGGAGCGCACGTTCCGTGGACCCATCGTCGATGGCGGCAGCGGGATCGCGCACCAGCGCATAAGCTACCAGCCGTTCGTTCGGCGCATCGAGCATCACGATCGCCTGCTCGACCAGGGGCTCCTTGAACAGACAATCCTCGATCTCGCCGATCTCGATGCGGTAGCCCCGCAGCTTCACCTGGAAATCGGTGCGGCCGATGAACTCGATCTCATCCCCCGCCAGCCGGACCACGGCGTCGCCGGTGCGATAGAGGTGCAGCGGCTGACCCGGCGCGGCCCGGAACGGATTGGGCACGAAGCGGGCGGCGGCCAGCGACGGGCGGTTCCAATAGCCTGGGCTCAGGCAGGCGCCGCCAATATGCAGCTCGCCCGGAATGCCGCGCGGCAGCGGCTCCAGATAGGTGTCGAGAACATGGAGATGGGTGTTGTCGACCGCCCCGCCGATGGGGACCTTGCCGCTTTCCGCATGTTCCTGCGTCACCACGAGCGCGCTCGCCCAGATGGTGGCCTCGGTGGGACCATAGACGTTCCACAAGGTGCCCACGTGCTGCAGCAGGCGGCGGGCCAGTGGTGCATCGAGCGCTTCGCCGCCGCACAGCGCGGTCAGCGTCGCGCACCCCCGCCAGCCGCTGTCGAGCAGCATGCGCCAATAGGCGGGGGTGGCCTGCATGTGGGTGATGCGGTCGCGGCTCAACACCTCCGCCAGCTTCGCCGGGGCGAGCAGCAGCCCCTGGCCGTAGAGCACCACCGTCGCGCCGATGCTGAGCGGCAGCAGCATCTCGAGAATGGAGATGTCGAAGGTCGGCGTGGTGATGGCCAGCATGCGATCGCCCGGACGCAGGCCCGGGCACCGGGCCATGGACCACAGATGGTTGAGCAGGCTGATATGACCGATGGGCACGCCATTCGGCCGGCCGGTGCTGCCGCTGGTATAGAGAAGATAGGCCAGGCGCGCCGGGTCCGCCGCGGGCAGCGCCACCGCAGGGTCGGCCTCCAGCACCGGCGCCAGCGGATCCAGGCAGCGATGCGCGGGGTAGAGCTGCGGTTGATCGGTCAGGATCAGGCTCACGCCGGCATCCTGCAGCACATAGGCCACACGGTCCGCCGGGTGGTCAGGATCGAGCGGCACATAGATGGCGCCGGCCTTCAGGAGCGCGAGCAGCGCCACGATGGAGGCCCCCTTGCCCGGCAGCGAAACGGCCACCCGATCACCGGGCCGCACCGGCTCCGGCCCCGACGACAGCCATCGCGCCAGCCGATGGGCGTCATCCTCCAGTTGCCGATAGCTCCAGCTCCGGCCATCGCTCTCCAGAGCCACCCCCTCGGGATAGCGTCGGGCGACATCGGCGATGACCTCGTGCACCGTGACGCGGGGCAGCTGCGCTTCCACCGGCGTGCCGAGCGCGACAAGGGCGTGCCGCTCCTCTTCGGACATGTAGTTCAGGGTCGGCAACAGCGCATGGGGCGCCTGCAGAACAGACTGCAGCAGATGCTCGAAATGGGTCGCCATGCGCGCCATGCGCCAGGGATCGAAGAGGGCGGTGCGATACTCGATGGTCAAGAGGCAGCCGCTCTCCCGCTCCATCATGTACCAGCTGAGATCCACCTTGGTCTCCCGCAGCGGCGCCGGCTGCTGCCGCACCGACAGGCCCGCGACGCCGAGATCGACCTCTTCGGCATTCTGCTGCTGGTAGCCGCCGGTCTGCACCTGGAACATCACCTGGGACAGGGGATTTTGCCGGGCGTCGCGATTGAGGCCGAGGGCCTCGGCGACCATGGGAAAGGGCAGCTCCTGGTGGTCCAGCGCATCGGAAACGCAGTCCTGAACCTGCCCCACCCATTGCGAGAAGGTCAGGCCCGGGTCCAGCCGGGTGCGCAGCACCAGGGTATTGGTGAACAGGCCGATCAGGCCGGCGGCCTCCGCGCCCATGCGTCCGGCGACCGGCGTGCAGATGACCAGGTCCCGCTGGCCGCAATAGCGGTGGAGCAACAGTTTGAACGTCGCGGCCAGGACGGTGAAAGTCGTGGTGCCGAGCCGTGCCGCCAGCACACGGACCTGCGCGTAGAGCGTCGATGGAAGGTCGCGCGTGATGCGCGCCGCCGCCATGTCGATGGTGCTGTGCCGGGAGCGGTCGGTCGGCAGCTCCAGCGGCTTGAGGTCGCTCAGGCGCGCCTTCCAATAGGCCCGCTGCCGGTGGCTGGCGGAGCCCTGCAGCCAGTCTTGCTGCGCGCGCACACAGGCGGCGAAGTCGCCGGACAGGTCCGGCAGGTCCGGCGCACGACCGGCGCAGAAGGCGCGATAGCCCGCCGCCAGCTCGCGCATCAGCACGCCGCGCGACCATCCATCCGCGATCATATGGTGCAAGGTGATGGCAAGCAGATGCTCCTGCGCACCGAACCGCACGAGGTGGACCCGAAACAGCGGCGCCTGGGTCAGATCGAACGGTGCGGTGGCGGCGCGGTGCGCGACTTCCTCCAGCCGGGCCTCGGATCCCTCCGCGTCGGTGAAATCGAGGGCGAATGCGCAGCCGGGCAGCACCTGCTGCCAGGGCTCGCCCTCATGCAGCGGAAACGCCGTGCGCAGGGGCGCATGCCGATCGACGATGGCCTGCAGGCTCTTCTCCAGCGCGGCGCGGTCGAGCGGGCCACGCAGTCGCCAGCGATAAGCCACATGATAGGCCGAGCTTTCCGGATAAAGGCTTTGCTGAATCCAGAAATGCATCTGGCCCGGCGAGAGCGGCAGGCGGTCGGGCCGGCTCACCGCTTCAGCCTGCGGCGCGAGGCTGTCCCAGGCGATGCCGCGGGCTTCCAGCTGCCGGCGGAAGTCCGCCTGCTGCGCCGGGTCCAGGGCCGCGACCCGCGCCCGCAACCTGTCCATCGGATCTGCGTTGCTCACGACAGGGCCCTTCCTCACACGGCTTTGCTCAAGGCGGGCACCGGCGCGTAACGGCGGGCCAGCACCAGGAGATGCGGCAGGCCACCCATCGCCAGGCCGTAGTCCTGGACGAAGTCGATGAGGCAGGCGATCTCATCCACGCCGGCGGCCGCGAGCGCCTCGACGGTCTCGGCTGCGCCGTCCGGGGTACCGATGAGGGAGCGCCCGCGCATAAACCCCTCAATGCCGAACTGGATGAGGCTGTCGAGGTCGTCCTGGCTGAAGTTCTCCAGGGCGATATCGAGCCCCATGCTGCGGGCCAGCCCCTCCAGCAGGTGATAATGGGTGCGCAGATAATCCCCGAAGGGGCCAGTCACGGTCGCCTTGACCTGCGCCGCATCGGCCCCCAGGAACGTATGCGCCATGATGGTCACGGTGCCAGAGGCAGGGTCGTGGCCGTGCTTCTCCAGGGATCGCCGGTAGGCCTGGATCTTCGGCGCCAGCCCTTCCAGGGTTTCGCCGAGCAGAGCAGTGAGCACATTGACGCCACGGCGCCCGGCTTCGATGAAGGTCTCGGTGGACTGGCTGGCCACCCAGAAGGGAATGCGCGGCTGCACCGGCCGCGGCAAAGTCCGCGCTTCCGTAACCTGACCATCGGCATGCTCGAGGCTCACGTGCTCGCCCGCGAGCAGCTTCGAGATCACCTCGTAATTGCGCCACATCAGGCTGCGCCGGCTGCCATAGGGCTCACGCGACAGCACGAACTCATCCCGCGTCCAGCCGGAGGCGATGCCGACGCCGACACGTCCGCCGGACAGATTGTCGACGACGCTGATCTCCTCCGCCACCCGCACCGGATGATGCAGAGGCAGGACGATACTGCCGGAGCGCAGCTGAATGCGCTGGGTCACCATCGCCAGTGCGGTGTGGATCGTCGACGGGTTGGGGTAGAGACCGCCGAAGGCGTGGAAATGCCGTTCTGGCACCCACAATGCCGTGAAGTCGTTGGCATCGGCGAAGCGCGCGCTGTCCATCAAGAGGCGATAGCGATCGCCAACGGCGGTGTCGCCGTCGCCATCGAAGTAGAAGAGACTGAATTTCATGCTTTCTCTTTCTCCTTGCGGCGTTTGATGCCGGATCTTCACATGCGATGCTTGCCGACGCCTCAGCCGACCGACCCGGCTCGAGCGCGCCATCAGGCCTCTTGCCGCTGACCGTCGGCTTCGATTTCGTCGAGCAGCGCCGCGAGGGTCTCCTGCTCCCGCTGCGCGGTTTCGAGCGATCCGCGGATCACCGCCGCGATCCCCGCAACGGTGGGCGCCTCGAACAGGAGGGCGCGCATGGGCAATTCAGTTGCGAAATGCTTGCGCAGGCGCATGACCACCTGCACCGCAAGCAGCGAATGGCCGCCGAGCGCAAAGAAATTGTCATCGACACCGATCCCCTCGATGCCCAGCAATTCGCCCATGATCGTCGCCACCGCCGCCTCCACCGCATCGCGCGGGGGGCCGCCCGTGGCACGATCAGGGCGGGCGCTGCGGGCCGTGTCGCCCGCGTCCACCATCGCGACCTGCGCCGCCGCGGCCATGCGGCGTTCGAGCGGCTCCGGCGTGACGGCGACCCGTGAAACATCGGGCCGCGCCAGCACCGCGCGGGTCACCCGCCACACCTCGTCGCCATCCATCGCGTGGGCAAATGGGGCCGCGAGAGACCCGCCGAGGTCCTCGCGCCCCTGCCCGTAAGGCAGACAGGTATCCCAGTCGATGGCCTGCCAACTGGTCGCCTCCGGCATGGCCGGTCCCGCCTCGCGCCTGGCATCGACGAAGGCGTCGAGGAAGCTGTTAGCTGCCGCATAAGCGACGAGGCCCACGCCCCCCACCACAGTGGAGAAGGAGGATTGCACCAGCACGAACCGGGGCGCGATGCCGACGATGGCATCGGCCAGAGCCGTCATGCCGGCGATCTTTGTGGCGAACAAGCCGCCCGCCTGCTCTGGCGTCGCCTCGGCCAGGGGGCAATGGTGGCCCTCGCCCATGCCGGCGGTATGGAACACCCCCTGGATCGGCCCGAAGCGCCGCTGGCTGTCAGCGATGCAGCCACGCAGCCAGTCCGGATCCGTCAGATCACCGCTGAACAGCACATAGTCCCGCCCCGGTACACCGATGTCGCGGAGTGCCCGCACGAAGCGGCTCACCGGGTGTTGCGGACTATGCGAGGCGAGCCAGTGCTCCCACTCTTCCGCCGGCGGCAGCCCAGCCCGGCCCACCACGACCACCCGCGCGCGCAGCGACCTGACCAGCGCCCGCACATAGATGAGGCCGAGCCCCTCGGTCAGGTCGCCGACCACCAGATAGGTCGCCCCTGCGGAGAGTGCCGGAACCTCCGCAGGCTCAGTGAGCGGCGCGGCCGTGACCTCCTCCCGCCAGAGGAGGCCGCCACGCAGGGCCAATACGGTGGCATCCTTCTGCCACGGACGGGTCAGCGCAGCGCGAAGCCCCGCCACCGGGCCGGCAGCGACGGCCGGCAGATCCACGCTGCGGCACTGCAGGTACGGTACCTCCTGCGGCAACACCCGCAGTGCCCCGAGCGCCATGGCCGCGGCGGGCGCGAGCACCTCTCCCCCCGTGACCTGCTGCATACCCCGGGCGAGCACCGTGAGCACGGCGGGCCGCTCATCCAGCGTCGTCAGAGCTCGACCCAGGGCGAAGACGCTGGTGAACGGCGCCTGAGGCGCCGCGGCAGGATCGAGCGGGAAGGCATTGATGATCTGGTCTGGCCAGATGTCCCTGGCCGCCAGTTCGGTGAAGAGCGCGCGATAGTGATCCGGATCGGCGGGATCAAGGTCGAAGCCCGCACCCGCCGGGGCAAATCCAGCCGCCGCCTCGACGCTGATCACCTCCACCTGCGCCGGCACCGTGCCGATGGCGGCCAGCGCGGCCGCGCCCCCGAGCAGCAGCCAGCGGGCCCGCGGGAGCTCGGCGTCACCCGCGCGCGGGGCAGCGCAGCGCCGCCAGAGGGGCTGGTGGAACCAGGTGGCGAGGTCGGCACGCCGCCCCGGCGCCTCGATCTCGCCCTGCACCGGCGACGCAGGCGGCACCCAGAAGGATTCCCGACGGAATGGATAGGTGGGCAGACCCACCCGCCGCGGCGTGGCCCCCGCGTGCGGCTCGTCGCGCTCCGTCTCCAGCCCTGCGACCCAGAGATGCGCATGCGCCAGGGCCACGTGTTCGGCAGCGTCCTGCTCGGCGGTGTCGGGCAGCGTGGTCACCGCGCGCAGGCCGGGACCGGACGGCTGGGCCGCCAGCCGGGTCAGCGTGGCCCCCGGCCCGACTTCGAGCAGAAGCGGATTCGGCACTTCCAACGCCCGCGACAGGGCGGGGCCGAACCGCACCGCCTGCCGCAGTTGCGCCACCCAATAGGTCGGATCCGTCGCCTGCCCGGCCGTGAGCCAGTCCCCGGTCAGGTTGGAGACGATGTCCAGGGTCGGCGGATGGAGCGGAATTTCGCTGAGGAGCCGGGAGAAGGGGGCCAGCGCCGGCTCCATCATGAAGCTGTGGAAGGCATGAGACGTCTTGAGCAAGCGACTGCCGATACCACGCTGCTCGACATCAGAGGCGAGCGCGGAGATGGCCGAAAGCGTGCCCGCGAGCACACAGCTGCGCGGTCCATTGACCACGGCGAGGTCCACCTCGGGCGACACCAGCGCCCGCGCCTCCGCCTCGGACAGGGCGACGGACAGCATCGCTCCGGGCGCACAGGCCTGCATCAGCGTGCCACGTGCGCAGACCAGCCGCAGCGCATCGGCGAGCGAGAACACGCCGGCAAGGCACGCGGCGACATACTCACCAATACTGTGCCCGATGAGGGCGCGCGGCCGCAGGCCTTTTGCCAGCCACATCCGCGCCAGCGCATATTCCACCACGAACAGCGCCGGCTGTGTCCATTGCGTGCGGCGCAGCGTCTCGGCGTCACCATAAAGCACCGCCCTGAGATCCAGGGTGTCCGGCAGCAGATCGAGACATGCCTCGAAAGCGGAGCGGAATTCTGGCTCGTGCTCCAGTAGCGCGCGCGCCATGCCGGGATACTGGGCGCCCTGGCCCGGAAACAGGAAGACGAGCGACGGCGTGCCCGGCAGCGCCTCGCCCTCGACGCAGGCGGGCCCCTCCCCCCGCTCCAGAAGCGCCACCGCCTCCGCGCGGCTGTGGGCCAGGCAGGCGAAGCGCCGACCCATGGGGCGCCGGCCGGTGTGCAACGTGTGGACCACATCGGCCAGCGCGGGGCCGTCCTCAGCGCCGATGGCGGCGGCGAGAGCCCGGCGCATCCGCGCCAGCGCCTCGGCATCGCGGGCGGACAGCCGCAGCAGATGCGGGCCGGCGACCGCGGATGCCCGCGGCTGGCCCGGCGGCTCTTCCAGGATGACGTGGGCGTTCATGCCGCCCATGCCGAAGGCGCTGATGGCCGCCCGCCGCGGCCGGTCCGGCGTGCGGCCCCAGGGCCGGTTCTCAGTCACCACGCGGAACGGGCTCGCCGGAAGATCAAAGCCCGGATTGGGCGCGGCGAAATTGATGCTGGCGGGGAGAGTTTCGTGCCGCAGGGCGAGGATGGTCTTGATGAGGCCGCCCATGCCGGCGGCCACATCCATGTGCCCGACATTGCCCTTGACCGAGCCGATCCCGCAGACGCGGCCCTCCGCATCGAGCCCCGGCCCATAGACCCGGTTCAGCGCGGCCAGCTCGATGGGGTCGCCGAGCACGGTGGCGGTGCCGTGGGTCTCCACATAATCGACGCTGCTCGGCGCGATGCGGGCGTCGGCCAGGGCGGCTTCCAGCACCGCCACCTGGCCGGCGACGCTGGGCGCGGTGAGCCCCACCTTGGCGGCGCCGTCATTGCCCATCGCCGAACCACGGAGCACCGCATGGATGGTGTCGCCGTCCGCCAGCGCATCCCTGAGCCGCCGCAGCACCACCACGCCGACGCCATTGCTGAAGACCGTGCCCTGCGCGGCGGCATCGAACGGGCGGCAGAGACCATCCGGCGAGACCACGCCCTCGCTCTTGTAGACATAGCCCTCGGGTCGCGGCTGGCCGACGGCCACGGCGCCGGCGAGCACCATGTCCGCTTCGCCGGCCAGCAGGCTGCGGGCGGCGAGATGCACGGCGATCAGCGAGGTGGCGCACGTTGCCTGGACGCCGACGCAGGGCCCCTTCAGGTCCATGTGATAGGCGGTGCGGGCGGCAATCATGCCAAGCACGTTGCTCAGGCCGGCGTGGAGCGGGTCCACACTCTCCCGCAAGGCCGGATCGGCGTGAATGTGGCTGAAATGATAGGTGAGCGCGCCGCCCGCGTAGACACCGATCCGCCCCGCGAAGGCGCGGCTGTCGTAGCCGGCATGCTCCAGCGCCGCCCAGGCGCATTCAAGGAACACCCGGTGCTGCGGATCCAGCAGCGCCGCCTCGCGCGGGGCATAGCCGAAGAACCCCGCATCGAAGCCGGTGGGATCGTCGAACCCGCCCCAGACCCGCACATAGTCCGGCCGCGCCGATGTCGCCGGGTCGACCCCCGCCCGCGTCAGCTCGGCATCGTCGACGGTGCGCAGGCCGCTCCGCCCGTCGTGCAGCAGCTGCCAGAAAGCGTCAATGTCATTGGCCCCCGGGAAGCGCCCGGCGAGACCGACAATGGCGATCCGCTCCTCCTGCGCCGCCGCGCGCGTCCCCCGATCGAAGGTTTCGGAACCAATCGCCGGCGTGTCGACATCAGTCATCGCTTTTGCTTTCGCTCTCGTTGGTCGGGAGGGATCGTGCGGGCGGCTATGACCGCATGATCGACGCGCCGGATGGCGGGATGCCGGGAACGGAGGCGAGGGCTCCATGGTGCGGAACCGGCAGGTCGGGGAACCCAGCATCGAGCACGCCATGCAGATAGTCGGTCAGCGCCTCGATGGTGGGATGCTCGAAGATCAGCGTGGGCTTCACCTGCAACGCCAGTTCCCGTTCGAGCGTGGCGCCGATGTTGACGAGGGCAACAGAATCGAGCCCGAGGTCGAAGAAGCCGGTGGAGGCTTCCGGCAGTTCTCCCGGCGCCAGCCGCGCGAGCAGAGCCACCTCCTGGCGAATGAGACGCCGCAGGCCATCCCTGCGAAAGGCCCTGGGCTGGTCGCGCAGTTGCTCGCGCCAGGGGACCGGCTCCTGGAGCGCCGGCGCTGCCAGCGCCGCGCCGGGCTGCGCGTCCCAGCGCGCAACGATGCGCAGCGCGCCGTCAGCCACACCCTGGCGGCAGGCGAAGCGGCGCACCTTGCCGCTCGGGGTGCGCGGCAGGCTACCCGGCCTGAGCAGCGCGATGACCCCCGCCTTCAGGCTGTGGCTGCGGGAAACCGCCCCTCGGATGGCTGCGAGGACCTCGTCGGCGGGAAGATCGCGCAGGCCGTCGCGCGTGAGCTCGCAGGCGATGCCCACCTGCTCCTCGCCCTCGATCTCGATGGGGAAGACACCCGCCCGCCCCTGGGCCAGCGCGGGATGGCAGGAAAAGACCGACTGCTCGATGTCCTCGGGGTGGTGGTTCTGCCCGCGGACGATGATCAGATCCTTGAGCCGGCCGGCGATGTAGATCTGCCCACGCACGCGGAAGCCGAGGTCACCGGTGCGCCGCCAGCCGCCCGCGCCATCGAGGCGCTGGTCAAAGGTCTCCGCATTCAGCTGGGCGCGGCCCCAATAACCGGGGGTGACGTTGGGCCCCCGGATCCAGATCTCGCCCACGATGCCATCGGCCACCCGCTGGCGCTGCTCCGGATCGACCAGGGCGAGGTCGAGCCCGTCCGCCGGACGGCCGCACGCCGCCAGCTCCAGCGCCTTCTCCCCATCCGCCTCCGCTTCGATCGCGACGCCGCGGGTGGAGAGGTCCTCCCGCCGCACGGCGAGGAAGGCTGGGGGATCGGCCGGGCCATTGCCGGTCTGGAACAGCGTCGCCTCCGCCTGGCCGTAGCAGCAATAGAACGCCTCCCAGCGAAAGCCCGATGAAGCGAACGTCGAGGCGAAGCGGCGCAGCGTGTGCGGGCGGATCGGCTCCGCCCCATTGTAGGCGATGCGGATGGCGGACAGGTCGAGGCCCGCAGCGGCCTCCGGCGTGAACTTTTCCACGCAATGCTCGTAAGAAAAGTTCGGTCCGCCGATCACCGTGGCGCGGCACTGGGAGGCAAGATCCAGGAAGCGCAGGGGCCGGCGCAGGAACGACGCCGGCGCCATGAGCGAGACGGGAAAACCGTTGAACACCGGCGACAGGATTCCGTCGATCAAGCCCATGTCGTGATAGTGGGGCAGCCAGCAGGCCGATCGGTCCTGCGGGCTGTAAGCGAAGGCCACGCTGATCTGCCGCAAGTTGGCCATCAGGTTGCCATGGGTCACCATGACGCCCTTGGGATTGCTGGTGGAACCGGAGGTGTACTGCAGAAAGGCCACCTGCCGCGCGCCGGGCGGAACGAACGGACGTTCGTCGCACGTGCACCACGGCGCGGCGGCATCTGCGGCCGCCGGCGCGAAGCAGAAGCCGCGCCCCACAGCCTGCTGCAGCGGCAGGAGCGGCTCGACCAGATCCGCCGGGCACAGCACGCCGCAGATGCCGGCATCCCGCGCCACATGCAGCCAGCGCTCAATGCCATCCGCGCGCCGGGGCGCAGGGGCCGGCACCGGCACGGCGCCCGCATAGAGACAGCCGAAGAAGGCCGCGATGAAATCGAGGCCCGGCGGATAGACGACGAGAATGCGCGCGCCGGGGGCGACCGCGCCCTCAGCGCGCAGCGCCCGCTCGACACCCCGCGCCCGCTCGCGCAGCTCCCGCCAGGTCCAGGCATCGAAGCGCGCCTCAGCGGCCGGCACCGCGCTGTCGGAGAAGAAGCGGAAGCCCACCTCATCGGGGGTCGCGACAGCCCTGCGTTCGAGCATGTGCACGATGCTCACGAACCCGCTCTCGCCGCCGCTATCCCGGCCCGACAAAGAGGTGTTGTGCATGTCCATCTTCTCCTTATTGGAGGGGAAGGCCGAAAACGCGTAGGCACGCCTGCAGGCATGCCATTTCTGCGACGACAACTTAGAATCCCTGAAATGTAACCTTCGCATGCGTATAAACGCCGTTGACGAATTGCCTCTTGCATATAATTATTGAATCCAGTAGTCAACATTTACGCGCCACCCTGACGGGCCGCGAACATGAATTCATAAAGTCGACACACGCGGGACAGGGGACATTCACCCCGAGAGAACGTTTTTAATCATTAAAAACTCAACATATACCCTGCCATCGTCTGTATATCTAAGATCTATGCCAACCGCACATCTGTTGTGGCCAGCTCTATCCGACTTTACGGTCCCGGGAGCATCGCAGTGACGAGCCACGAGGCAATCAAAAATCTGCTGCAAGACCTGTCCGGACAGGGCGTGCGTGTGTGGAACGATGGTGGGCGGCTGCGCTGCTCAGGACCTCGGCAAGCGCTCACGCCGCAGGTCACCGAGGCCATTCGCAACCGTAAAGCCGAGATCCTGACCTTTCTCGAGAGCGCTGTCTCCACAACGCCGCCGGTTGCGCCTGAAATCGAAGGGCGCGGCGATGCCTCACCGCCGCTGTCGTTCGCGCAGCAAAGGCTCTGGTTCATCGAGCAGATGCTGCCGGATGCCGGGCTCTACCACATGTCTTTCGCCGTGGAGGCGCGCGGCCGGCTTCATCTGGCAGCCCTCGACACCGCGCTGGCGCAGGTTGTGGCGCGGCATGCCATTCTGCGCACCCGCATCGACACGCAAGAGGGGGTTCCCGTGCAGCGCGTCGTCGCCGATACCCGCGTTCCGGTGCAGCGGATCGATCGCGGTGCGGCGGCGCCCAGCCCGTCAGAGATCCATACGCTGCTACAGACCGAGGCGCGACGTTCGTTCGACCTTACGGCCGAGCCACCGCTGCGCCTGACGGTGGTTGAGCTGGAGCCGGAGCTCACCCTGCTCCAATTGACGCTACACCACATCTGCGCCGATGGCTGGTCCATGGAGATCCTGATGCGGGATCTCGCAGCCTGTTACACCGCCGCGGTCTCCGGCGCCGGCGTGGATCTGCCCGCCCTGCCCATCCAATATGGCGATTTCGCCGCCTGGCAGCGCGCGCACCTGCAAGGGCCGCACCTTGAACGCGCGCTGACCTTCTGGCGCCGCCATCTGGAGCGGCCGCTGCCCCAGACCCGCCTACCCGGCGACTTTCAACGCCCGCCGACCCCCGGCAATGTGGGCGAGATCCACGGCTTCGTCGTCGACACCGCCACGGCATCGGCCCTGCGCCGCCTGTCGGGCGCACATGGGGCGACGCTGTTCGCGACCTTGTTCACGGCATTCAACATTTTCGTGGCGCGGCACACCGGCGAGAGCGACCTCGTGATCGGCACGCCGGTGGCCCACCGCCCGCGGCAGGAGACCGAGGACCTCATCGGCTTGTTCGTCAATCCGCTGCCGATCCGCTCCCGGTTGAACCTCGCGGCGGGATTCCTGGAGAATCTCAAGCACACGCAGGCGACGCTGTGGGACGTTCTGGAGCATCAGGACCTGCCGTTTGAAAGGCTGGTGGAAGAGCTGCAGCCGGAGCGGGACGCCAGCCTCAATCCCCTGTTCCAGCTGAAATTCCAGCTCGATTCCGCCCCCCGCCAGCCTGCCGGCCTGCCCGGCGTGGAGCTGCGCCGTCTGCCCCGTCTTGATGGTGTGGCGAAGCTCGACCTCAGCATGAACATGCAGGAGGGGCCGGAGGGCCTCACCGGCGCGATCGAGTTCGACACCGCCTTGTTTCGACCCGAAACCATCAGATCGTTCGCCACCCATTTCCTCATCATGCTGCGGGCCATCGCCGCGGCACCCGAACAGGCTGTGGCCAGCGTGTCGCTCCTGCCGGAAAACGAGCGACACACGCAGCTCATCCAGTGGAACGCCACACGGCGCGAGCAGGACGAGAGCGACACTTTTCAGGCGATGTTCGAGCGCCAGGTGGCGCGGGCGCCGGAAGCCGCCGCGCTGCTCCAGACCACCGCCGACGGCACGCGAAACCTGAGCTATGACGCGCTCAACCGCCGCGCCAACCAGCTGGCGCACATGCTGCGCGGGCGAGGCGTAGGGCCGGAGAGCGTGGTCGCCATCGCCCTTGAGCGCGGCTTCGACATGGTCGCGGCCTGGCTCGCCGTGCTGAAGGCCGGCGCCGCCTACCTGCCCCTGGATCCGGCCTATCCCACCGAACGCATCGCCTACATGCTGGCAGATTCCGGTGCAGGGCTCATCCTGTCCCACAGCGCCATACGGTTGCCGGAAGGTACCTCGCGGATCAGTCTCGATACCGACTGGCCGCAGCAGGCGCCGCAGACCAATCCCGCGCCCGTCTCGCACCCGCGTCATGTGGCCTATCTGATCTACACCTCGGGCTCCACAGGCCGGCCCAAGGGCGTGCTGGTGGAGCATGGCGGGCTGGCCAACCTGACCACCGACAAGATCCGCTGCTGTGACGTCCGCCCTGGCGACCGCGTGCTGCAGTTCTTCAGCTTCAGCTTCGATGCTTCCATCCCGGAGCTGGTGATGAGCCTGGGCGCCGGCGCCTGCCTGCTGCTGCTCACCGCCGAAGACCTGCTGCCTGGCCCCACGCTGGCCGCACGGCTCCGCGCGCACGGTGTGACCCACGTGACCATGACGCCATCGGCGCTGCTGGCGCTGCCGCCGGGCGACTATCCGATGCTGCGGACGGTGCTGGTGGGCGGCGAAGCGCCATCGCCGGAGCTGATTGCGCGCTGGAGTGGCCAACACCACTTCATCAACGCCTATGGCCCCACCGAGACGACGGTGAACGCCAGCATGGTCAATTGCGGAAACGGGCATCCGCTCGACGCCACACTGAGCCCGGCCGCCAACAAGCATCTGCATGTGCTCGACGCCAACCTCGAACCGTTGCCGGTAGGGGTGCCGGGGGAGCTGCACATCGGCGGGGTGGGCATCGCCCGAGGCTACCTGGGGCGCGCTGCCCTGACGGCGGAGCGTTTCGTTCCAGACCCCTTCCGACCGCCGGGCACGTCCGGCGTTCTCTACCGCACGGGCGACCGGGCCTGCCGGCTGCCGGACGGGCGCATTCGCGTGCTCGGGCGCCTCGACGACCAGGTGAAGATTCGCGGCTACCGCATCGAGCCGGGCGAGCTAGCCGCCATCCTCCTCAGCCATCCCGAGGTGGCGGGAGCGGCGGTCGCCATCCGCGCCGACGTAGCGGGGAGCGCACAAATCGTCGCCTACGGCGTGGCGAAGGCCGCGTTCCCGCCGGCACCCGCGGCGCTGCGCGCCTGGCTGGCCGAGCGCCTGCCCCGGTTCCTGATGCCGGCGGCATTCGTCTGGCTCGACAGCCTGCCACTGACGGTCAACGGCAAGATCGACACCAAGGCGCTGCCTGCGCCGGATATGGCGCATGCGAGCGCCGGCCGGGCACCGAACGGCCCCCTGGAGACGGCCATTGCCGGCGCCTTCCAGGAGGTGCTCGGCCTCGCCTCGATCCGCGCCGAGGATGACTTCTTCACCCTCGGCGGCCATTCGCTGCTGGCCACCCGGCTCGTGAGCCGCGCCCGGGAGCGGTTCGCGCTGGAGCTCGGGGTTCTCGATCTCTTCGAGGCCCCCACCGTGGAGGCGCTGGCCGCGCAGGTGGCCCGGCGTACCCTCTCCGTGCCCCCGGCATCGCCGCCGCAGGATGAGCCGCTGCACGCTGACATCCGCCTCGACACGTCGCTCCGCCCTCCTGCCGGTGTGCGGAGCGTCCATCCACCCCGCCAGGTTCTGCTGACGGGAGCAACCGGCTTTCTCGGCGCCTACCTGCTGCGCGAACTGCTGCGCGACGAGGCGCGCCAGGTCTGGTGCCTGGTGCGCGGCACCGGTGGCCGCGAGCGCCTGCGGGCCGCCCTCGATCGCTATGGCCTGTGGCAGGAGGCGCTGGCCGAACGTCTGCATGTGGTGCAGGGCGATCTCGCCCTGCCGGACCTGGGCCTTTCCGCCGGCACCCGCGCGCATCTGGCCGGCACCATGGACGCCATCCTGCACAATGGCGCCGAGGTGCATCACCTTTTTCCCTATGAGCGGCTGCGGGCCATCAATGTGGACGGCACCCGGGAGATCATCCGGCTGGCCTGTGCCGGCACGGGGCGGCCCCTGCACCTGGTCTCTTCCCTCAGCGCCTTGACCCGGCGCGGTGCGACGGGGCCCATTCTCGAAAGTGACGGTATCAGTGCCTTTCCCCCACCAATCGGCGGCTACAACCGCAGCAAATGGGTGTGCGAGCATCTCGCCGAGGAGATCCGCCAGCGGGGGCTGCCGGTCACCATCTTCCGGCCCGGCGCGATCTCCGGCGACAGCGAAACGGGCGCATTCAACGGCGCGGACATTCTCTGCCGTCTGATGCAGGGCTACCTGCGCTGCGGCGCCGCGCCGGCCGGCGACACCATGCTGGAGATGCTGCCGGTGGACCATGTGGCCCGGGCGATCGTCGCGCTGGCCGACCAGCCGACTTCGGCGGGGCAGACCTTCCACCTCACCCATTCTGCTCCGGTCTCCTCGGCACGCCTCTTCGAGGCCTGCGCATTGGAAGGTCTGTCGCTTGAGCGCGTGCCGCGCGCGGCCTGGCGGGCGACCCTGAAACGTATCGCGCGCGAGGATCCCAGCCACCCGCTCTACCCGCTCATGGGCCTGTTCGAGCAGGCCGCCGCGGCGGCCGGGGAGACCGCCGGCAGGGCGCTCGCACCCATCGATCGGCGCCGCGCCGCTGCGGCCCTCGCCAACGCGCCCTTCACCGAACCGGCGCTCGATACCGCGCTATTCCGCAAGTATCTGCGCGCCTTCATCCGGGCAGGCGCGCTAAATCCCGCAGCCGAGGCCAGTTTGATCCATGCTTGAGCAAGCCAAGACTTATGATGATTGGGCGTGGCTCTACAATCAGACCCTGGGCCCGAGATATGTGGCACACAAGATCGGCCCCATCGCGCGGATCGTTCTTCCCCATCTCCCTGCCGGCGGCCGGATCCTCGATCTGTGCTGTGGCACAGGCCAATTGGCCGGGCGCCTGGCCGAGCGCGGCTATGCCGTCACCGGCTTCGATGGCTCTGCGGATATGCTGCGCCATGCGCGCCAGAACGCCCCCACCGCCACCTTCGTGCAGGGTGATGCCCGCGCCTTTGCGTTCGACGCCCCCTTTCACGCCATTCTGTGCACCAGCGCATCCCTCAACCACATGGCCGCGCTGGAGGACCTGTGCGGCGTATTCACCAGCGCCAACGCCGCCCTCGTGCCCGACGGCCTGTTCATTTTCGACGTCAACCATCCCGCCCAGATGTCCCGCCACTGGCGGGGACGGCCCACCGAAGGCGAACTGCACGCCGACTATGCCTGGCTGATCACCCCGGATTATGACCCTGCGGCCGGCCGCGGCACCTTCACCGTCGACATCTACCGGCGACCCCGGAACGCGAGACGCTTGCCCCTCGGGAGCGTGATCGCCCGCGTCACCCGGGGCAAGGCTCTGCGCCGCTCCCGCCTCGCGCTGCTGGCCCGCTACGGCAGCCTTTGCCCCGACTGGGAGCGGCACTCGGTGGCGAATACCGTCTGGGGGCACGATCTCGACGCCATGACGGAGCTGCTGGGCGCATGCGGCTTCGAGCCGGAACTGCGGAGCACCGGCGGCGGCGCCATCGACGACCAGCACGCGGCCTATTTCCTCTGCCGCAAGGTCGCCAACGCGACGACCACCTCGCCTGAAATCGCCACCCC
The DNA here is from genome assembly GCF_022138605.1 of Xanthobacter sp. NM-25. Classification (GTDB taxonomy): domain Bacteria; phylum Pseudomonadota; class Alphaproteobacteria; order Rhizobiales; family Xanthobacteraceae; genus Xanthobacter. The sequence goes on along the minus strand of NZ_JACBFS010000005.1, from coordinate 224,194 downwards.
AGCCCCGCGGGCGATGACACAGGCGGCCGCCCGATGAACGCCCGCGCCGACACCCCGACGCCGGCGGCGGCCGCAACGTCCATCATCGCCGCATTCAACCGGCGCACGCTGCAGTCCAAGGCGGCAAGCGCCGCCAACCGGCGGGTCCTCGCCGACAAGAGCGGGATTGGCGTGCCGTTCTCCCAGCTCGCCAAGGAGGCGCTCTATCCGCTGGTCGCCACCCGCGCCGAGGGGCCGTACCTGTGGGACGCCGACGGCCACCGCTATGTCGACATTCTCATGGGCATGGGCATCAATCTGTTCGGCCACAACCCACCGTTCATCCGGCAGGCGATCGAGGAGCAGCTGGCCAAGGGTTTCGCCCTGGGCCCGCAGTCGGACCTCGCCAGCGAGACGGCGGAGATGTTCTGCCGCCTGACCGGCCACGAACGGGTGACCTTCAGCAACACCGGCACCGAGGCGGTGATGACCGCCCTGCGCATCGCCCGCGCCGCCACCGGACGCAGCCGGATCGCCATTTTCACCGGCTCCTATCACGGCCATTGCGACCAGGTGCTCAACCGCCCCGCGACCTTCGGCGACGCGCCGGGAGCCCTGCGGCGCGTGATGCCCCCGCTGGCGCGGCGGTGGATGGCGTACCGCGCCATGCCGGCCTTTACCGGCATCCCGCCGGCCGGTGCGCGCGATGTCGTCCTGCTGGACTATGCCGATCCGCGATCGCTGGACCTGCTGCGCCGGAAGGGCCGGCAGATCGCAGCGGTTCTGGTGGAACCGGTACAGAGCCGCAACATCGATCTCCAGCCGCGCGCCTTCCTGAGCACCCTGCGCGCCATCACCGAGCAGACCGGCACGGCGCTGATTTTCGATGAGATGATCAGCGGCTTTCGGGTGGCGCCGGGCGGGGCCCAAGCGCATTTCGGGGTAAAGGCGGACATTGCGACCTACGGCAAGATCGCCGGCGGCGGGATGCCGCTGGCCCTGATCGCCGGCAGCAGCCGCTTCATGGATCATGTCGACGGCGGAGACTGGGACTATGGCGATGCCTCCGCGCCACGGGTCACCCCCACCTTCGTCGCCGGCACCTATTGCCGGCACCCCCTCGCCCTCGCGGCAGCCCGTGCTGCGGCCCGCCACATGCTCGAACAGGGACCAGCTCTGCAGGAGCAGTTGAACGCCCGGACCGGCGCCCTGGTGACGCGGCTCAACCAGTCCCTGGCCAAGGCCAAGCTGCCGGTGGTGTTCACGCACTTCGGCTCGTTCTTCGTCCTGGCGGCGGGCCGCAGCCGGGTGCCGCCCCTCGCCCTGAACCTGATGTCGCTGCTGCTGCTCACCGCGGGTATTCATCTGCGCGGCGGCGACAGAGGCGGCTTCCTGTCGACGGCGCACGGCGACGCGGACATCGACACCATCCACGACGCCTTCTGCCAGAGCCTCCAGTCCCTCGCGGGCCTCGGTCTCCTTCCTCTCGCCGATGGAGCACACACACCATGAGCACTCCGGATCAAGCCGACGAGCCGAACTACCGCGTCGTAATCAGCGACGAGGAACGCTATTCGATCTGGCCGACCTACAAGGACATCCCCTCCGGCTGGCGCGACGGCGGGTTCTCCGGGCCCAAACAGGCCTGTCTCGACCATATTGGCGAGGTGTGGACCGACATGCGGCCGCTGGCTCTGCGCCGCCTCATGGACGGGGCCCTGCCCGCCGCACCCTCCCGGCAGGAGTAGGCGCCTTGGACAGATCTCTGGACACGTCGGCGCCGCTGGCCGCCGACCTCCCCGATGCCCGGCGCTCCGAGCCGCAAGCCCCGGGCACCCCGACCCCGGTGAGAGCTGCCCCGCCGCCCGCGGCGGACGCCGCGGCCCGACACGACCCTTGGCTCGATCTGCCGCTGCCGGACAAGCTGGTGGCCGAAGCTACCCTCGGCGAGGCGGACAGCCGGCACCTGCGCGCTCTGCTGCACGGACTGCTGAAGGCACTGGAACTCGACCGCCCGGCCTGCCTGAAGCAGCTGGATGCGCTGCTGCGCGACATCCCCCCGCCGCTCGGTCCACCGGCAGAGATCGACACCACTGGCCTGCAGCTCACGCCGTTTCAGGCCAAGGACTACGACCGCTACTTCCGCGTCAACCGCCTGTCGTCCGACACGCCGGCGATCGCGATGGTGCGCAGCCTGGTGCAGACCGCGCGGGCGGTGACGCACTTGTTCGAGCGCAGCCATCATCTGGCCCCACTCCAGGTGCGCCGCCAGATCGACGGGTTCGTGTGCCACACTCATCTGCTGGCCAGAACCTTCGGGCTGGAGCCTCTCGCATGAGTGGCGCGCCTCCGTCTCCCTACGCGATCTGGCGTGAGTTTCACTGGGCCTTCTTCCTCAATGTCCAGGGTCTCATCGTCGCGCTCAGGCGCTTTCGCCTGCTGCTGGAGCGCGGATCGCGCGCCGCCGCCGCAGAGGAGCTGACGGCGGCGGCCACGCTGCTGACCGCGTCGGCGGCCTCCATGGAACTGGCCGCCAGCTTCACCAAGGACGACTACGAGAACAGCATCCGCCAATCCATGATGCAGCCCTCGGTGGAGTCCGATGATTTCAGCGGCCTGATGTCCTGGGAGCATGCCGTCCTGGTGGGGGTGTGGCGGGACCTGCGACCGGTCTTCGAGCAGCTTCCAGAAGAGCTGGCCGATGCCCACGGCGGCTTTGTGGCCGCCTATCGCCACCTCGCGCAGAGCCACACGGGCATTTGCGCGCGGTTCGTGGGCAGCGAGGCCGGCAGCCTGCGCTACGACGATCGCCATGCGGTGGAAACCTTGCGCCGTTTCGAGCGCGGCCGCCTGAGCCTGATCGATCCCGCCGGCAAGAGATGCCCCTTCCATTCGTGACCGCGCGAGGTTCACGCCTCGGCCCCGCAGGGAATTCGCTCATGAACGACATGTCCGCCCCCATTCATGCCGATGCCAGCGAACACCATGTCGCCGTCATCGGAATGGCAGGCCGCTTTCCCGGCGCGCAGAACGTGGGAGACTTTGCGCAGAACCTGTTTGGCGGTGTCGACTCCATTCCCCGCTGGAGCCGGGATGCGCTGCGAGCCAACGGCGTGTCGGAAGCGCAACTGGACCTGCCCGACTTTGTCGCGGCGGGCGGACCGCTGGAGGGGGCCGATCGCTTCGACGCCGCATTCTTCGGCTACAGCCCGGCCGAGGCGGAAATCCTCGATCCGCAGCAGCGCGTCTTCCTCGAATGTGCCTGGGCGGCGTTGGAAACCGCAGGCTATGCCGGGGGCCGGCGGCCAGGCGCCACCGCCGTCTTCGCGGCAGCGGGCATCAACACCTACCTGTTGAACCTGCACGACAACGCGCGGATCCGCGGCACCGTCAGCCCCTACGAGCTGTTCGTCTCCAACGACAAGGACTTCCTGGCCACTCGCACCGCCTTCAAGCTCGACCTACGCGGACCGGCGGTGACGGTTCAAAGCGCATGTTCGTCATCGCTGGTGGCCGTGCATCTGGCGGTGCAGAGCCTGCTCGCCGGCGACTGCGACATGGCCCTGGCCGGCGGGGTCTCGCTGTCGCAGGCATCGGGCTATCGCGCCCGGGAGGGCGGCATCCTCTCTCCCGATGGCCATTGCCGCGCCTTCGACGCCAGCGCGGCAGGCACGGTTCCCGGCAGCGGCGTGGGCATCGTGGTGCTCAAGCGGCTGGCCGATGCCCTGGCCGACGGCGATGCCATCGACGCGGTCATCATCGGCTCGGCCATCAACAATGATGGTGCCCTGAAGGCGAGTTTCACCGCGCCGCAGGTGGACAGCCAGGCGGCGGTGATCGCCGATGCGCTGGCCATGGCCGGCGTGAACGCGGACAGCATCGGCTATGTGGAAGCCCATGGCACCGGCACCGCCCTCGGCGATCCGATCGAGGTTGCCGCCTTGACCCAGGCCTTCCGGCGGCACACCACCCGCAGCGGCTTCTGCGCGCTGGGCTCGGTGAAGAGCAATATCGGCCATCTGGACACCGCAGCCGGCGTCACCGGCTTCATCAAGGCGGTGCTCGCGGTGCGGCAGGGCCAACTGCCCCCGAGCCTGCATTACGAACAGCCCAATCCGCGCATCGACTTCGCCGCGAGCCCCTTCTACGTCAACACCCATCTGCGCACGTGGGAGAGTGGCGGGCAGGCCCGGCGCGCCGGCGTCAGCTCCTTCGGCATCGGCGGAACCAATGCACACGTGATCCTGGAGGAGGCTCCCCAGCGTCCGGCACCGTCGACGGGCACTGGCGGCCCGCAGCTGGTCACCCTCTCCGCCCGCGACGCCGCCGCCCTGTCGCGCAGCGCCACGGCGCTCGCCGCGGACCTGGATGCGCCCACGGCGCCGGACCTCGCCGACACGGCGTTCACCCTGCGTGCCGGGCGGACGGACTTCCCGCATCGGCAGTTCGTGGTGGCCTCGGACGCGGCCACCGCCGCGGCGCGCCTGCGCGCCCTGTCGAGCTTCGATGAGACGGCCCGCGGACCGGAGCCGGAGCCGGTGTTCCTCTTTCCCGGCCAGGGCACCTCCTACGCCGCCATGGGCCGGTCGCTGCACGCCGGCCTGCCCGCCTTCCGAATGCCCTTCGAGACGTGCGCCGATCGGCTCGACCACCTGATGGGCCTCGACTTTCGGCAGCATCTGTTCTCCGGCGACGACGCCATCTATCGGACCGACGTCGCGCAGCCGGCATTGTTCGCCGTCTCCTATGCCCTGGCCCGCACCTGGATGGCGCACGGCGTCGCGCCCCGGGCCATGCATGGGCATAGCATCGGCGAATATGTGGCTGCCTGCCTCGCCGGCGTGTTCGATCTCGATGCGGCGCTCGCCCTCGTGGTGGCCCGCGGCCGCCTCATGCAGCGGGCGCCCGCCGGCGCCATGCTCGCGATCATCCATCCGGACCAGGAGGTGGAACCTTGGCTGTCAGCCGACATCGCCCTGGCGGCGGCCAACGCCCCCGGGCTCAGTGTGGTGTCCGGCGCCCGCGCGGCCATCGCCGACCTGCAGCGCCGCCTCAAGCAGGATGGAGTCGCCAGCCGGCTGTTGAAGACCTCTCATGCCTTTCACTCCCCGATGATGGGTGAGGCCGCCGACGCCTTTCGCGCGGTGCTTCGGGACATCCCCCTGGCCCCGCCCCGCATCCCGCTGATCTCCAACGTCACCGGCACCTGGATGACAGATGAGCAGGCGACCGATCCGGACTATTGGGTGCGCCACCTGCTGGAGCCGGTGCGGTTCGAGGCGGGCACGCGGACCCTGCTGTCCCTGCCCGCGCCCCTCTTCATCGAGGTCGGTCCCGGACGGACGCTCAGCACATTGACGGCGCAGACCGCGCCCGCGACGGTGCCCTGCATCGCCACGCTCGGGGATGAAGACCGGCGCGAAGAGGCCGAACAGGTCCTCACCGCCCTGGGACGGTGCTGGCAGCTGAATGGCGCACTCGACCTGCCGGCCGCCCGCGGCGCCCGGCGCGTGCCCCTGCCCACCTATCCCTTTCAAGGGGAGCGCTTCTGGGTCCGGCCCGACGAAGCGGCCGGCCCAGCCGCTGCGGAGGCGCCCGGGCCCACCCTTTATCGGACCACATGGCACAGGCAGCCCCCAGCCGCCGCGAAGGCGGCGCCGTTGAAGGGGCGTGTCCTGATCTTTGACGACGGACGGATCGGCACAGCCCTGGCGCAGATCCTCGAACGCACCGGCGCTGAACCCTACCGGGTCATCGCCAGCGACCAGTTCGCCGAACCCGACTATCGGTGCTTCGCCCTGCGTCCCGGTGAACCCGCCGACTATGCGAGCCTGCTGGCGACGCTGGCGGAGCGCGGCGCCCCCCCCGATCACCTGCTGTTCGCCTGGCCGCTGCGGCCCCGGCCGACGGCCACGCCGCTCAACGCCGACGCCTGCGCCATGCTGGCCGTCGTCACCGCGCTCGCGCACGATGAACGGCACCTGAGCCTGACCCTGCTCACCCGATGCGCCGCGGACGTGACCGGCCTGGAAGATCTCGACGCCGCCCAAGCCCTGGTCGGTGGGGTGATGCCAGTGGTGGGCCAGGAGCACCCCCACCTGGCATGGCGCCACATCGACATCGAGGCGACCGACGCTCTCCCGCCGGAGCAGGTGGCGCGGCACATCTGCGATGAGCTCGGCCGCGATGGGCGCACCGTGGCGCTGCGCGGCCCGCACCGCTGGCTGCCCGAGATGGAGCGCCTGGAGCCTTCCAAGGCGGACGGGCAAGCCGGGCTGCTGCGCAATGGTGTCTATGCGATGATGGGCGACCTCACCGGCCCGGTCGGCCAGGCTTGGCGCGACGGGCTTTCCGCATGGCCCGGAGTCCGGCTCGCCCTGTTGCAGGACAGTGGCGCGCCATCGCTCGAAACGGCCGACACCCTGCGCATCCCCCTCAATGGCACCGACACGGCGTCGCTCGACGCCGCGCTCGATGCTGTCGTCGCCGCCTGCGGCCGGGTGGACGGCGTCTTTCTGAGCATGCCTCAGTCGGACCGGGCTTCCGCGGCCCCGATCACCGCGCTGCAAGACGCCCATTGGCAGCACAATCTCGACACCCTGCACGCGCCGCTGCAGGCGCTGATCGCAGCGGCGGGGCGGCGCAGGATCGGCTTTTGCTGCATCCAGTCCTCGTTGTCGGTCGCGGTCGGCGGTCCGAGCCTTGCCGCCTATGCGGCCACCCACCAGGCCATGGATCTGCTCGTGGCCCGGCAGGATCGGACAGGGCCCACCCGCTGGTTCGCCATCGGCTATCCGCGCGTTGCTCCGGATGCGGGCGGACACCCGCGGGCGGGCGCGGCGACGGCCGCGGCGGTGTCCCCCGCGACGGCCTGGGCGCTGACCTCAAGCCTCATCGACGCCGGATGCAGCGGCCAGACGATGCTCTCGGCCAACGGCCGCCCGTTCATTGGCGCCGTCGCCACCGCGGTGGAGCCCATCGGCGCCACCGGCGGCCGCAGCCGGCCGGCGCTGGCCACCGCCTTCCTCGCACCGCGCACGCCGGCGGAAGCTACCGTGGTCGAGATCTTCAAGGAATTGCTCGGCTTGGAGCGCGTGGGCGTGAATGACGGCTTCTACGAGCTCGGCGGCCACTCGCTGCTGGCCATCCGCGCGGTGGCGAAACTGCGTGACGCCTTTCCGGTCGACATCGCCATGCGCGATCTCCTCTTCGACAACCCGACGGCGGCGGAGATCGCCGCCACCCTTACCGCGCGGATTGCCGAGAACACGGACCTGCACGTCCTGGCCGATCTCCTCGATGAGGTCGGCAGCCTTTCCGATGACGAAGTCGGCCGACTGATAGCCGGGAGCGATGCCCGATGAACGAGGTCCTGCAGAAACTTGATGCTCTTTCACCAGAGCGGCGGCAGCTCCTGGAACGCAAACTCCTCAACGCCAAGCGCGGGAACCGCGCCGCGCCCGCCGCCCTTCCGCGGCGTGGGAACCCGGCCGCGCCCCTGCCGCTATCCTTCGCGCAGCAGCGGCTCTGGTTCATGCAGCAGCTCGATCCCGGCACCGTTGCCTACAACATGAACCTCGCCCTGCGCCTGGAGGGCCCTCTCGATCGTCCGGCCCTGGCCCGCGCCTTCGCGGCGCTGGTGGCGCGCCATGACACGCTGCGCACCGCGTTCACCCCAGGCGCGGATGGCACCCCCCTGCAGGTGGTGGGGGAGCCCGATGCCCTCGACCTCTCCTATCAGGATTACCGTCAGGCCCCCGATCCGGAGGCGAGCGCGCGCCGCCACGTGGAGGAACTGGTCGGCACCCCTTACGACCTGACGCGGCCGCCGCTGCGCGCCGCGCTGCTGCAGCTGAGTGACGACGCGCACGTGCTCGCTTTGGGCATGCATCACATCATCTCCGATCGATGGTCCATGGGTGTGTTCGCGCGAGAGCTGTCCAAACTGTATGAGGCGCAGGTGATGGCCCGTCCTGCCGACCTGCCCGACCTCGCCGTGCAGTTCGCTGATTGGACGCTCTGGCAACGGGACCTGCTGGCCGGCCCGGTGCTGCGCGACCAGCTCGCCTATTGGACCGCACAGCTCGCGGGAGAGCTGCCGGTGCTGGAGCTGCCATTCGACCGCCCGCGCGGCGCCGCTACCAGCTTCGAAGGGCGCCATCTGCCGGTGCGGCTGGATCGTGCCCTGGCGCTGCGGCTGCGCACACTTGCGGCGCAGCGGAACGTGACCGTGTTCACGCTGCTGCTGACCGCCTTCAAGGTGCTGCTGCACCTTTACAGCGACAGCGACGACATCATCGTCGGCAGCGAGGTGGCCAATCGCGACCGCCCCGAGACGCAGACGATGATCGGGCCGATGGTCAACACGCTGGTGTTCCGCAGCGACCTCTCGGGCGATCCCACGTTCGAGGATCTCCTCATGCGCGTGGCAGCATCAGTCCGGCAGGGTCTCGCGCACCAGGACATCCCGTTCGAGCGGCTGGTGGAGGCGATCAACCCGGAACGCTCCTTGTCCGAACTGAACCCGCTGTTCCAGGTGAAGTTCGACATCCAGCACTCCATCGCCCCACCGCCCGGCCTGCACGACCTCGCCATCGCGCCCTATCCGCTGCGGGAGGTGGCGACCAAGTATGAGCTGCGGTTCAACTTGGAGGACATCGGGCCGGATATCGGCGGCAAGATCGAATACGCCTGCCACCTGTTCGACGAGGACACCATCGCCGACATGGCGCGCCGCTTCGAGCGCCTGCTCGCCATGATCGTCGAGGCCCCCCAGCGGCGTCTGTCCACCCTCGATCTGCTGTCCCCCGACGAGGTCGCCGCCGCCGTGGCGGCCGGGGCCGGCCCGGTACGGGAGGAAGCCGCCGGGCTCTGCCTCCATGACCTGTTCCGGATGCAGGCCGGGGCGACCCCCCGTGCGCCGGCGGTCACCGACGGCACCGTGACATGGACCTATCAGGAGCTGGCCGACCGCGCCGCCGGCATCGCCGCCGCGCTGGTGGGGGCCGGCGTGAGGCCGGGACATCGTGTCGGCATCTGCATGCGCCGTTCCCCGGGCATGATCGCCGGCCTTCTGGGCATTCTCCAATCCGGCGGTGCCTATGTTCCGCTCGATGCGGAATATCCCGCCGAACGGCTCGCATTCATCGCCCAGGATGCCGGCCTCGACATTCTCTTGTCCGACCATCAACCTTCCTTCGCGACGGGCGAGGGGCTGCAGATCCTGGATGTGGACGCGCTGCCCGCCGCCCGCCTGGCAGCCCGGCCCCGGGTCGAACCCGACGATCTCGCCTACATCATCTACACCTCGGGCTCGACCGGGCGCCCCAAGGGTGTCGCCATCGCCCACCGCTCGGTGGTTGCGTTCATGCATTGGGCGCAGGCCCGCTTCAGCCGGGACGAGATGGCCTATATGCTCGTGCCGACCTCCATCAGCTTCGACCTGTCGGTGTTCGAGCTTTTCGCGCCCCTCGTCATTGGCGGCGCGCTGGTGGTCACCGAGCATTTTCTCACCCTGCCGGACCTGACGGGCAAGGTGGACGTGACCTTCATCAATACGGTGCCGAGCCTGCTGCAGGAGCTGCTGCAGACCCAGCGCCTGCCGAAGACGGTGAAATGCGCCACCTTCTGCGGCGAGCCGCTGCCCGCCTCCCTCGTGACGCGGTTGCGCGCGGACTACCCGCATCTGCACATCCACAATCTCTATGGCCCCTCCGAAGACACCGTGTTCTCGACGGAGGTCGCCCTGCATGGGGCAGGATATGACGGCGGCGTGGTGCCCATTGGCAGGCCGCTCCCCAACACGCGCACCTACATTCTCGACCGAGCCGGCCGCGTACGCCCGCAGGGCGTCTCCGGCGAGCTGCACCTGGCCGGCTGCGGACTGGCGCGCGGCTATTTCGGGCGACCGGCGCAGACGGCGGAGCGCTTCCTTCCCGACCCCTTCTCGTCATCGCCCGGCGCACGCCTTTACCGCACCGGGGATCGCGTGCGGCATCGGGCGGACGGCCTGCTGGAATTCCTCGGCCGGCTCGATCAGCAGGTGAAAGTGCGCGGTCTGCGGATCGAAACCGGCGAGATCGAGCATCACCTTGAACGGATCGACGGGGTCGCCAAGGCCGTCGTCACGGTCACCGGCGGCGCCGACAGGCAGCTCGCAGCCTTCGTGGAGCCGGACGACGGCATCACCCTCGACGAGGCCGCCCTGCGGCGCACCCTGGCGCAGGTGCTGCCCGCCCATATGGTGCCGACCCTGTGGGGCTTCATCACCCGGCTGCCCCAGCAGCCCAATGGCAAGATCGACCGCGGCGCGCTGCCGGCGATCGCGGATTTCACGACCGGTCACAAGGCGCCGCTCGTCACCGATGTCGAGCGGCAGGTCGCCGCGGCCTGGTCGGACACCCTGAAGGTGGCGGACATCGGCCGCCAGGACAATTTCTTCAAGCTGGGCGGGCATTCCCTTCTGGCCATGCGGATGATTGCCCGCCTGCCCTTCGCCTTGCCCACCAAGGACGTGCTGCGCACGCTGTTCGAGTTCCCGAACCTGCAGGACTTCGCGGCGGCCATCGCCCCGGCGGCCGGCATGTCCGACCCGCGCCAGCCCTCCGGCGGCGTCAGCATCCCGCGACTGGCGGAGGGGGAGCCGATCCCCCTGTCCTTCGCCCAGCAGCGGCTTTGGACCCTCTGGCAGCTCGAGCCTAAAAGCCCTTCCTACAACGTGCCCGCGGCGATCCGGCTACGCGGCCCGCTGGACCGTGCGGCGTTGGTCGAAGCCTTCCGGCGCCTCTCTCAGCGCCACGAGGCCTTGCGCACGCGCATCGTCACCGACACCGGCCAGCCGGTCATCGACGTGCAGCCTGTGGTGGAGCCCGACGTCGCCAATCGGCCATCCAGCGACGCGACCCTGGCTGAAGATCTCGCTGCGGAATGCCGAATCCCGTTCGATCTTCAGCACGCCCCCCTGTTCCGCGCCCGGATCTTTGCCGTGGGGCCGCAGGATCACGTCGTACTGATCGTGATCCACCACATTGTCGCCGATGCGCAGTCTCTGGAGCTGATCCAGCGGGACGTCACCGCCTTCTATAACGGGCTGGTGGGGGACCCGGGACAGACGCAGACGCCGCCCCTGGCTCTGCGCTACGCAGACTACGCCGCCTGGCAGCGTCAGCAGGTCGGCGACGATGATCTCACTTACTGGCGGCAGCAGCTGCAGGATGCACCGCGCCTGCTGGAGCTGCCCACCGATTTCCCGCGCGGCGCGCAGCAGGAGGGCGGCGGCGACGGCGTGCGCCTCACCCTCGGTGCGGATGTCACCCGACGCCTGGCGGCGCTGGCGAGCGCACATGACGCCACGCTGTTCATGGCGGTCCTGTCGGCCTTCACCATCCTGTTGTCGCGCTATTCCCGGTCCCGCGAGGTGGTCATCGGAACGCCCATCTCCCAGCGGCCGGATCCGGCGTTCGAGCAGGTGGTCGGGCTGTTCGTGAACACCCTGGCCCTGAAGCTGGCCTACGAGCCCGATGCCAGCTTCGCCCGCCAGCTCGAACGGACCCGCCTCACCGTGCTCGAAGGCTTCCAGCACCAGGACACCCCCTTCGAGCGGGTCGTCGACGCCCTCGCCGTCCCCCGCGACTGGAGCCACAATCCGGTGTTCCAGGCCATGTTCAGCTGGCAAGCGGACACGCCGCGCGACATGGATCCCATCGGGCTGGAGAGCGCTCCGGTCTCACTCCCGCCGGACAGCGCCAAGGTCGACCTGACATTGAATGTGCGGCACCGGAATGGGCTTCTGGACTGCGCCTTCATCTTCAGGACAGACCTGTTCCTGCCCGCCACCATCACCGCCATGGCGGAGGCCTTCGCGGCACTGGTGGAGACACTGGTGGCCCACCCCCACCTGCCGCAGGCGCGCATCTCCTGCCTTCCGGCGAAACAACGCCAGCAGATCCAGGCGTGGAACGACACCGCCCAGCAGACCCCGCCGGCGCCGGACACCTTGCATGGCTTTTTCGAGCGCAGCGCCCGCCGCGCCCCCACGGCGATCGCCGTGACCGATCGGGACCGCAGCCTGTCCTATGGGGCGCTCGACCAGCGGGCCAATGCGCTTGCGCGCCATCTCATATCGCGGGGCATCGGCCGTGGTGCCTGCGTCGGCATCTGCCTGCGCCGCACGGTCGATCTGGTGGCCGCCATGCTGGCGGTGCTGAAAACCGGAGCCGCTTACGTGCCGCTCGATCCCAACTATCCGCAGGAGCGCGTCGCCTTCATCGCTTCCGACGCACGCCTGGCGCTGCTGTTGACGCGGGAGGACCAGCCCCATTTCCTCGGGCGGGAAACCCTGGACCCGACCACCATATGGGAGCCCACCAAGGCGGAAGCATCAGCAGGCGATGACGCCCCCGACACGAACGGCGCCTGCGGCCATGACCTCGCCTACGTCATCTATACGTCGGGATCCACCGGCAAGCCGAAGGGCGTCGCCATTGAGCATGGCAATGCGGTGGCCTTCACCCATTGGGCTCGCGAGACCTTCTCGCCGCAGCAACTCTCCGGCGTTCTGGCCGCAACCTCCGTGTGCTTCGACCTGTCGATCTTCGAGATCTTCGCCACCCTGGCGGCCGGTGGCCGCGTGTTCATGGTGGAAGATCTGTTCGAGCTTCCCGACGCCGCCTTCGCCGACGAGATCACGCTCATCAACACCGTGCCGACCCCCATGGCGGAACTCATGCGGTTCGGACCGTTGCCGCCGAATGCGCGAACGGTCTGCCTCGCCGGCGAACCGCTGCCGCCGAGCCTTGCCGCTGCGATCCTGGCGGACGGCGCGGTCACCGCGCTGCATAATCTCTATGGCCCCTCGGAAGACACCACCTATTCGACCGGCTACCGCCTCCAGGAGCCGATCGAGCGCATCCACATCGGCCAGCCCATCGCCAACACGCAGGCCCATGTGCTGGACGAAGAGATGCAAGAGGTGCCCATTGGCATGCCCGGCGAGCTTTACCTCAGCGGCCGTGGGATCGCCCGCGGCTATCACCATCGCCCGGACCTGACCGCCGAGCGCTTCCTGCCCAATCCCTTCGCCACCACCGGGCACGCCCCGGTGCTCTACCGGACCGGCGATCTGGTGCGGCGGCGCACCGACGGTAATATCGACTATCTCGGCCGCTGCGACCGGCAGATGAAAATCAGCGGATTCCGCATCGAACCCGGCGAGGTCGAGGCGGTGCTCCTGCGCTATCCGGGCATCACCGGCGTTGCCGTGGACGCCTGGCACGACGCCCCCGGCCACGCCCGTCTGGCGGCCTGGATCGAGACGCCCGCGCCCCTCGCCAAGGCGGCCGTATCCGCCTATCTCTCCGAGCAGCTGCCGCGCCACCTCGTGCCGACGCTCATCGCGCTCCTCGCCAAACTGCCGCGGCTGCCGAACGGAAAGCTCGACCGCAAGGCGCTGCCGGACCCCACCGCCGGCCACCCCACCACCGACGGTCCGCACCACCGCGACGATGGGGCGCCGCGGCGGGGTTTCGAGCAGATCCTCGCGGCCATCTGGGCGAAGCTGCTGGGGCGTGCCGACATCGGCCGGAACGACAACTTCTTCGCCCTCGGCGGCGATTCCATCCTCGCCATCCAGGTGGTGGCACTGGCGCGCCAGCAGGGCATCGCCATCGCGCCGCGCCAGCTCTTTCAACACGGCACCCTGGCCGCCCTGGCCGCCTCAGTGGCAACACTGGGCGCGGAGCAGATGGAACCGGGACCGGTCACCGGCAACGTCCCCCTCGCCCCGGCCCAGCATTGGTTCTTCGAGCAGGATTTTCCGGAACCCAGCCACTGGAACCAGGCGCTGCTGCTGCGTCCGCGCCATCGGCTGGAGGCGCAGGCCCTGCAGGCGGCGATGAACCGCATCCACACCGACCACGACGCCCTGCGGGCGCGCTACGCGCCCGGCCCGGACGGATGGACCCAGCTCTATGCCCCCATCACCCCGGCGCCGGCGCTGCGGGTGGTGAGCTGCAGCGAAAGGGAGGCGCCGGACGTCATCGCCGCCGAAGCCAATGCCCTGTCGCGGAGCTTCGACATCGCGGACGGGCCGGTCTGGGGCGCGGTGCTCGTCAATATCGGCGCCCAGGATCAGCGCCTCGCCCTCGCGGCGCATCATCTGGTGATCGACGGTGTCTCCTGGCGCATCCTGCTTGACGACCTGCGCCACTGCCTCGAAGCAGAAGCCGCCGGCGAGGCGCCCCTGCCCCTCCGCACCAGCCCGGTGGGGGCATGGGTCCGTACCCTTGCGGACAGCGACCGTTTCGACGACGAACTCGGCTATTGGCGCGGCATCTGCGAGGCGCCCCTGCCGCCGCCCCCGGCGGATCACCCGGCGGGAAGCAACCTTTCCCGCGATACGGCCATGGTGCGGCTTGTTGTCGATCGCGACACCACCCAGCGCCTGCTGCATGATGCTCCAGCGCATTATCCGGTCGAGGCCGACGAGCTGATGCTCGCCGCCCTGTACGGCGCGCTGCGGCGATGGTCCGGACAGGACCGGCTGCGCATCATCCTGGAGAGCCACGGCCGGCCCGACCTGTTCGAGGCGCGCGATCTCTCCCGCACCGTGGGCTGGTTCACCGGCCTTCACCCCCTGCTGCTCGAAGCCGAACCCGACGCCGACACGCGCGCCACCCTGCTCGCCGTGAAGGACAGCCTGCGACGCATCCCGAACATCGGTATCGGCTACGGAGTGCTCAAATATCTCCGGGGGAAAGCGCTGCCCCGCCTGGAGGAGATCGCGGCGATCCGCTTCAACTATCTCGGCCAGACGGATCATCTGTTCGAGGGTGACGCCCTGTTCGCCCGCGCGCCGGAACCGGCCGGAGAGCCACGCGGCGGTGCCAATCCCCGTGGCGTGCTCCTCGATGTGAACGCCATCGTCTCCGAGGGCTGCCTGAGCGTGCGCTGGGCCTATTCCGCCGCGATCCATGATCGCAGCACCATCGCGGAGCTGTCGGAAGAGTTCCGGGCCCAGCTCACGGCATTGGTCGAATACTGCATCGCCGCGCCGGAGACGGGCTTCACCCCCGCCGACTTCCCGCACATGTCCCTCAATCAGCATGAGCTGGATGACATCCTCCGGAGCCTTTGAGACGCCCCATGCCGCACCCAAGCTCCGCCGCCATCACCGGACGCAATGCCATCGCGGATATCTATCCGCTGTCACCCATGCAGGAAGGCCTCCTGTTCCACACGGTGTCTTCGGGAACCGATGGCCTCTACATGCCGCAGACCGCCATCCGTCTCCGCGGCGCGGTCGATGGCGCCGCGCTTGAGGCCGCCTGGCGCGGCCTCATCCAACGTCATGGCGTGCTGCGCACCGGCTTCCATTGGGAGGAGCGGGACGAGCCCTTCCAGGTGGTGGTCCGGGATGCTCCGGCCGCAGTCACGACCCTGAACTGGAGCGCCGCCAGCGACGCGGAGCAGCGGGCAAAACTGTCCGACCTGTTTGCCGCCAACCGGGCGACGACCTTTGATCTGCGGCGTCCGCCGCTGGCCCGGGCGCAGTGGATTGAGACCGGGCCGCAGGACTCCATCCTGGTCGTCTGCTATCACCACATCATTCTTGACGGCTGGTCGATCCGCAAACTTCTGGAAGAATTTCTGCTGCTCTACCAGCGCGAAACCGGCGCGGACACGCCACCTCTGCCCGATGCCCCGCCCTACAGCGCCTACATCGGATGGTTGAAGCGGCGCGACCGGGCCACATCGGCCAGCTTCTGGCGCTCCTATCTTGCCGGCGCTCCCGGTTCCACACGGCTGTTGAGCGGCGACGCCACCACGCGGTTCCAACGATACACCTGGACCTGTCCCCCAGACCTTCACCGCAGCATGAAGGCCTGTTGCACGGCCTCGGGCCACACCCTCAATACGCTGCTGCAGGGCGCCCTCGGCCTGTTCATTGCGTGGCAGACCGGGGCGGACGACATTGTGTTCGGAACCACGACCTCCGGTCGTCCCCCGACACTGGCGGGCGCCACCTCGATGATCGGCCTGTTCATTAACACCATTCCCGTGCGCGTAGCGATCGATCGGGCCCAGCCGCTCGACCATTGGCTTGCCGACCTGCAGACCCGTCAGGCCACCACGATGGAGCATGAGCATGTGCCGCTGTCCGAGATCCAGGGGCGCGGCGCCTCCCTTTTCGACACCCTCCTCGTCGTCGAGAATTTCACCGCCCGGGACCACGCACCACAGCAGCCAGCCTTGACCAGCGAGGGCCTGGACTTCGACGAGCGAACCCACTTCCCCTTGACGCTCTGGGCCCGGCCCCACGCCGACGGTCTCACCCTCGACATCGGCTATAGCGCGGATGTGATCTCAGCCGCGACCATCGCCGACATGGCTTCCCGGCTCGCCGCGCTCCTTGCCGTTATGTCGCGCGCTCCGGCGGAAACAGTCGGCGCCATCCTGGCGCAGCTGCCACCGGCCTCCACCGCTTTGGGCTTCGCCGTCGGCGGAGACCGGCCCGCGGCCCATGACCCGACGCGCGCCGCCTCCCCTCCGCGGCGGCAGCTCACCACGCCGACGGAAGCTCTTCTGGCCACCACCTGGCAGGATGTCCTCAAATGCGGGGCGCTGCAGAGCGACGCGAATTTCTTCGAGCTCGGCGGCCATTCCCTGCTTGCGGCGCGGGTCATCAGCCGGCTGAGGGGCGCGCTCCCCGTGCGCCTTCCGGTGCGCGCGCTCTTCGAGCAGCCGGTTCTTTCCGAGCTCGCCGCCCATATTGACGGCCTGGTCGCGCAATCGGGCGCCGGCGACGACCATATCGAGGTGGAGCTATGAGCGCTTGTGACTCCCCCCCCCTCCTCCTGGCTCTGCCACCCGCAGGAGTCGGCCCAAGCCTGTTCCGCGGCTGGGCCCGGCCGGGGCGATCCATGAACATCCACCCGGTCGCGCTGCCGGGGCGGGAGGTGCGCTTCAACGATCCCCTGCCCGCCAGCCTTGATGCCCTGGCCGATCAGATGGCCGAGGAACTGCAGGCCCGCCTCACCGGCCGCTATGCCATCTTCGGCTATTCCATGGGTGCGCTGCTGGGCTACGAGATCGCCCGGCGCTGGGTCCGCTGGGGGCTGCCGGGGCCAGACATGCTGTTTGTTCTCGGCTGCAACGCGCCGGATCGCATGGTTCTGGATCGCGAGCCGTTCCATACGCTCGCTCCGCACGACTTCCAGCGCACCCTCGCGGACCTGGGCGGGATTCACATGGACATCTTGAACAACCCGGAAGCCATGGCGGTATTCGAGCCTATTCTGCGCAATGACTTCCGCATCTGTGAAGTCTACCAGCACGACACATCCGGCGACCGGCTGGACTGCCCCGCCCACGTCTTCCACGCCGACGCCGACGCCTTCGTGCAATGGGAGGCCGCCTGCGCCTGGTCGGAGTTCATCACCGGGACGACGATGATGCACACCGTCGAAGGCCGGCACATGATCGCCAAAAGCGTCTTCGATGCCCTGCCCGACACCCTGGAGCGCCTCTGGCTCCACACCCGCACGCCACCGAATGTTGCGGCGATGCCGGCCTGCTGACGCGGCCAGGTCCGACGCCCTTTTTGAAGGCCCGCCCCCCTTCTCCCATGCCATAGAGACCTGAGTCCTCTGGTGAGTTTGGCGTTGATGCGCCGGTTGAGCAACGCTCGACCGGCGGAGCTGGTCGGGATTGCGCAGCCAATCTTCCGTTACGGTGAAGGTCGAAGCGAACGCCCCCCGCGTCAGATCACCGAGCGCGAAATGTGGGCGCTGATCGTTGTCGTCGACGACCCAAAGGTGACCGCCGTCTTCGCGCGGCCTCCCGCTCACAAAGCACGCCGATGCTCTGCTCTTCCGCGAACCTCGATCGCTGCGTGGTCCGGTCCTCATGGTCCGGTCCTGTCGATGGAACGGACTCGAGCCTCAGATGGAGCGCGTAGCGGGGGGGCATGGCAGGCGGTATCAACTTGGCCGCGTAACCGATACTCGAACCCAGCTTGGCCACGCCGCCAGACTGTCCGCGCGATTGGGAGCACCTCACAAAATGAATGCTCAAAATTTGGCTTGAAGCAGCGCTTGACAGGCTGAAAAGGCCATGCAAACTTTTTTGCCAGCAATACAGCTACCCAAAATTTTCGGCATCAACGCCCCACTGCTCTCGTCCTTCCTGGGCCGGGCCGCGTGGGGCGTTTTGCGTTTTTCAACCCCCTTGTCCAGGAGGATGACCATGTCCACACTCTTGCAGCATCAGGCCAAATTCTCGGGATCCATTGCCACCCCCGCTCCGATCCCGCTGCGTGAGGTGATGCCATGGGCCCTCTTCGGCGGCCTCATGATGCTGCTCGCCATCTACTTCGTCGGGGTCGAGGAAGGGGCCCTCTCCGTCTTCGCGGGCTCCTATGTCCACGAATACGTCCATGATGCCCGCCACCTGCTCGGTTTCCCCTGCCACTGAGGAGCCCAAACATGGCCGGAAAGCTCTTGTTCAAGGGAATGCTGGCCGGATTGATCGCCAGCCTTCTCATCTTCTGCTTCCTCAGGGTCTTTGGCGAGCCGCCGCTTGAGCGCGCCATCGCCTTCGAGGAGCAGGCGGAAAGCGCCGTTCCCCACGCACACGCACCTGAAGTCGCCGCAGCAGAGCCCGAGCTCGTCAGCCGCCAGACCCAGGCCGGATTTGGCCTGCTCACCGGCGTCCTGGCATATGGCGCTGCCGTCGGCGGGCTGTTCGCCATCGCCTTCGCCTTCGCCAACGGACGCCTCGGCGCGCTCGGGCCACGAACCACAACTCTCCTGCTGGCAGCCGTCGGCCTCATCGCGCTGGTTCTCGTCCCGGCCCTCAAATATCCCCCCAACCCGCCCGCCGTCGGCAGTGGCGACACCATCGATGCCCGCACGCAGCTCTACTTCGTGATGATGGGCTTCTCCCTCTTCACCGCCGTGGCGGCACTCATAACAGGGCGAAGGCTCTGGATGTCCCTCGGGGACTGGCGAGCCTTCGTCCTGCCGGCCGGCGTCTATGTGGCCACCATCGCCCTGGCGCTCGCGGCCCTGCCCTCCGTCAACGAGGTGCCGGAGACCTTCCCCACCGATGCCCTCTGGGCCTTCCGGGCCGCCTCCCTGACCGGACACGTCATCTTCTGGGCCGCTCTCGCCGTTGCATTCGCTGCAATCCAGACGAGAAGCCCTAAGGCACGGAGCCGCGAACACATCTCCGCCTGACGCGGGCGCCCGGCCGCGCCGGGCCCCGTCAAGACACTCCGACCAAGTCTGCAACGGTCGTGCACAAGCAACGGTTCGAGGAACGTAAGACATGCCCACAAATGCAGGCCTGGATCTTCGCCGAGGGCGGCCTTTGCCCGCCATCGGCACCACCGAAGCCAAGCTACAGCAACGCAAGCTTGATGCGTTGAAGCGTGGCATTCACCGGATCCCGCAATCCTCGCAGCATCCGTTTGGCGTCCATCTGATCGCCGTCGGAAAAGCAGGGACGGGCGTGGTCCAAAGGTTCCTTGACAACGCTCCGGTCGACCTCCTCGACCCGCCCGGCTCCCGACTGACCGTTCTGGGCGTCGATATCGGTGACGACGACCTCAAGCCCCTTATTGCATCAGCCTCAAAGCTTGCAGGCGACCGCTCCCAGATCGAGATCATGCCGGTCGAGCTGCCGCCCATGGAGGATCTGCAGGCCTCCATGGCCCGGTACATCGACTTTCTCAAGCTTGAGTATCCCCTGTACCACCCGAACCCGGATTCACTGGCCTGGCTGCCCGCCGACGCGCCGTTGCGAGACGCCGATGGCTCGATTCAAAGGGCCGTGGCGAAGGCGGCGTACGGCCGCGCATTCTACGATGGCGACCGCCCCATGCACGGCGCGCTCAAGCGCTTCGCCTCCAGCGTGGAGGCGACGGGGGGTGACTCCGTGGTCGCCATCGTCTTCGGACTTGGAGAGAGCGTGGGCAGTGGGATCGCCCTGGATCTCGCACGTCACCTCTCGTCGAGCATCCTTGGCCGCCGCATCCTGGTGACCGGAGTTGGGATCACCCCCCACCCGAGCGATTCCGCCACAGCGCGCGGCGCACGCTTGCATGCTGTGTTCAGCGAGCTGGATGTGCTCTGCGACGAGACCAAGAACAAGGGCGTCACCCCGTCTTGCGGCGATCTCTTCAAAAACCCGTTCACGGCAGGCTTCATCATCGTCCCTCAGCCAGCGGACGTGGACCCGCATGAGGCCCGCAAGTCCGTCGAGCAGCAGCTGTCGTCGCTGTTTGCCGAGCGCCGCGGCGCGAACCTCTGGGAGGCGCTGCGGTTGCTGAACTGGGTCGCGGCACCTTCGACCCAGCACTCGGCCGCCCGGACTCCATGGGGCGCACGCTGGATCCATATGTTTGGCTTCGGGTCCGACACGGCCGGCCCGGCAGCCAAGGACCTTCGCACCGCGCTGGGGCTCATGCCCGACTATCAGCCCGAGTTCCTCGAAATGCGGACCGCCGACAGCGCCAACGACCATGCGGCCAAGGATTGGATCGACGCCTTGAATGCCGCATTCATGCCGGAAGTGCCCCCGCACCAGGTCGACGGTGGATCGCCCGGCGCGATCCAATACCTGCTGCCTCGCGTCGCCCTGAAGGACTTGTCCGCCTTCCAGGGGGCGTTGAAGGGCTACGACGCGGAGCCCATGGAACAACGCCACCTGCACCATGCGCTCCTTCTCGAACAGGGCCTGCTGCTTTGCGAACCCTCCACGGTGATCGAAGGCATGGCTGGCGCGAGCATCGGCAACGGCAACCAGTGGATCGCCGTTCCGCGGCATCAGCTGCGCGGCGAAGACGCGTGAGGAGATCCCGATGCCACTCGATTGGAACGAGGTAAAAGCCAAATACGGTGCCGGCTATCAGGTTCCAACCATCCGGGGTGGAAAATTCGTCAATATCGTTGGTGTCGACGATGAGGCGATCTACATCGAGACACCCATCTGGAGCGCAAAACTACATCGAAAAAATCTTGAGGCAGGCGTCGATTTGATCGAGTCCGGCGTCATATCCAGGGATCCCGGGCTGTTCGTGGAAGACTACATGCTCTACGTCGCCCACGAACGCGCCAGCTCGGTCGCGCACATTCTGCGCCATCTGGGCATCTTGGATCAAACTGAGACGTTCAATATCCGCTGCTGACAGCGGCGCCAAACGGCATCTGAAGACGCCAGAAAACCGCCTTCATCATCTCAATTCGCCGTCAAATACATCACGCGCGTTCTAGACCTTTAACCAGAGGAGTCGAACCTATGGCCTCGTCATCCCTATATAACAGCGCCACGGGCACCCAGTCACCGCACTGTATCCACGCGATCGGCATCGGCCGCACCGGCGCCTGTTACATCGAAGCGCTGCTGCGCACCGGCGAGATCGAGGATCTGCTCGCCGAAGACCCCCGCGCGACATGCGCACTGATGGTCGTCGACATCGGCGACCAAGATATGGCCGTCGCCATCGACTATGCGAACGCCTTCAAGAAGCGGCTCCAGTCCCGCGGCGTCGCGCCCGATCGTTTCAACTTCCAGGCGATCGCTCTGCCGGTGCCGGGCAAGGCGGAGTTCTTCGAGGGCCTCAACCGGACCCGCGAATTTCTGAAGCTCGAATATCCCCGTTACTACTGGAATCCGAACTTCGAATCCTATGTGTCGCACAAGTATCAGATGCCCGAGGCCGGAAGTCATTTCCCCCGCCTTGTCGCCAAGGGCATCTATGCCAACGCCTACTATGCAGGCGAGCGCCCGATGGACGTCGCGCTGCGCAGCTTCGTGGACACGGTGGAGAAGTCGACGCTGCCGTCCATGGTGATGGTCGCGTTCAGCATCGCCGGCGGCACGGGCAGCGGCATGGTGGTGGACCTCGCCCGTCATCTGTCGAACGTGAAGCTGGGCCGCCGGATCCCCGTGATCGGCGTCGGACAGCTCTCCCACAGCGGCGATGGAGATGATGTCCACAACTGCCCGGGGCAGTATACCGCCTTGAACGAGCTCGATTGCATGCTCGACGATGACAAGAATGCCGGTGTCACGACGGTCTGGGGCGACCTCTACCGCAGCCCGTTCACCGGCGGCTTCTTCGTGGTGAATCCCGAACACAGCTGGCAGCGCCTCACGGCATATACGACCACCGGCGAGAAAGAAGTTCGTCAGGGCTTCAAGCAGATGGTCACCAACCGCTTCGTCGCCGACTCCTTCATGCGCTTTGCCGTGATGGACTATGGACGCGTGCTGTTTCGCGCCCTCCGGCCGGCCGGCTTCACGGGCGCTCCGCACGAGACGCTCTCGTCCAAGGCCCGCAACTGGACCCTCTTCGACGTCGCCAAGCTCACCCACCCCGGTGTGCAGGTTCTGCCCGGCGAGTCCGGATCGAAATGGCAGTCCGTCATCGCGCAGTGGATCGACTTCACGCCGCAGTACAGCGGCCTGAAGGACGGCTTCAAGACCGACTACGCCGAAGTCCACATTCATGCGTCGCGCGACATGGGCTTCGAGAATATCGAAAAAGGCATGAAGGAGATGATTTCCAGCTCCTACCTTCTCGATGGTGATTCGACCTATCAATCCTACAACCACGAGTTCTTCGACGCCCTCACGTCCTACGCCAACGTCATCCTGCCCGGCGTCGCGAAAACGGACCTCTTTGCATTCTGGGAGAGCCAGAAGAAATACGACACGCTCGACTGGGAAGCCAAGCTGCAGGATCACGCCTGGCTCGTGGATATCGGCCCCATGCTCTCAGAGCCGGCGATCCGCTTCGAAGGCATGGCCGGCGAGTGCATCTGGGGCTGCGCCTGCTGGGTGGTGGTGCCATACGATCAGGTGCGCGGCGACAAGCTCCCTCCGCCGAACCGCAAGGTCATCCTTGAGGAAGGCATCGCGGCAATGACC
The DNA here is from genome assembly GCF_022138605.1 of Xanthobacter sp. NM-25. Lineage (GTDB taxonomy): Bacteria > Pseudomonadota > Alphaproteobacteria > Rhizobiales > Xanthobacteraceae > Xanthobacter. The sequence goes on along the minus strand of NZ_JACBFS010000005.1, from coordinate 201,283 downwards.
AAGACCGTGGTCAAGACGCCCGGCGGCGACGCCAAGCCTCTCGCTCGACAGCATGCGTGACGCCGGCGCGTGAACGAGATCGGAGCCGCGCGCAGCGGCTCCGAACACCCACGAGAGGCCGATATGGACGACCGCATTCTCCCACTGCTGATAGAGGATGAGCCCTATTATCGCAGCGCGGGCAATGAAGTTGAGCTGTTCACCGCAGCGATGGCGCGCGCCCTGCCCATGATGCTCAAGGGGCCGACGGGATGCGGCAAGACGCGGTTCGTCGAGCACATGGCGTGGCGGCTCAAGCGGCCCTTGATCACCATGGCCTGCAATGAGGACATGACCGCTTCCGATCTCTTGGGGCGCTGGCTCCTCGATTCCCAAGGCACCGTGTGGCACGACGGCCCGCTTACATCGGCGGTTCGTCATGGCGCCATCTGCTACCTCGATGAGATTGTCGAAGCCCGTCAGGACACCACCGTCGTCATCCACCCCCTGACCGACGACCGCCGGATTCTGCATCTGGACAAGCGCGGGGAGGTGGTCCGGGCGCACCCCGATTTCCGGCTGGTGGTCTCCTACAACCCGGGATACCAAAGCGCCGCCAAGGACCTGAAACCTTCGACAGCTCAACGGTTCGGTGCGATCGCTTTCGACTTCCCGCCGCCCGCGATCGAAGCCGAGGTGGTCACGCATGAAAGCGGAATTTCGAGTGACATCGCCGAACGGCTCGTTGCGGTGGCCGCGCAATCGCGCATGTTGCGCGGCAGAGGCCTTGATGAAGGCATGAGCACGCGCATGCTGGTACATGCCGGCGCTCTCATTGTTGAAGGAATCTCCCCGCACGATGCCTGCGCGCTCGCGATGACGGTCCCCCTTTCGGATGACGGCGACCTTCAGGCGGCCCTGCGCGGCTTCGTGGAGGCGCAGTTCGGGCCCTGGCCATGACACTGCAGGCGGAAGCGCTTCAAAGGCCTTCGCTCACGCGGCGGCTGGCGGCATTGCGGGCGGTCGACGCCGCGACCCATGAGGCCATCGTCGCCGCGTTGCCCGGCCTGGCGGAACATCTCGAACACGAGGCGGGACTGGCCGACATGGTCGACCTGATCGCACAGATCGCCGCCGAAGCCCCCGATGCCGCGCGGGTTTTCGCCGAACGGCTCCACCTCCAACCGGGAATGGCCGTTGACACCCATGGCGTTCGCAGATGGGCATTGCATGGCCTCAAGCGCCATTGCAACGCCCCCGGGCATCGCATTGATTATTTCGACCGGGCCAACCCCGAGCTGTTCTTCGATCGGCGCACGCGGAACGACACGGAATATCTTCTGGAGCAGCGCGGAACGTTGCTTCACTACCTGGCTGGCTTCGGCATCGCGCACCACCATATCGATCTCCACGAGCCGCGCGGAGAGGGAGAGCCGTCACCTGCGCCGACGGTCGACAATGAGGTGATCCGTCTTCCGCGCCGCTTCGACGGCATCGACCCCGAGCAACGTGGTCTCCTCCTGCGCGCCATGCTTGCCCATGTCGCTGCGCATCTGTGCCATTCACCGTTGGCGCGCGCAGCCGGCAACAGACGTCCCGTGCTGCTGGCCATGACGGCTCTTATTGAAGACGCGCGCGTCGAACGGCTCACGGCGCAGAAGCATCCGGGGCTGCACTCCCTTTGGGGACTCTTCCACACCGCGAACAAGGAGAGGTCCGGCGCCGAGCTGGCCGGGTTGATGGCGCGGCTTGCGCGGGCCCTTCACGATCCGACCTATCCCGATTCCAACCCATGGGTCGGCAAGGGACGCGAGCTCTTCGAGGAGGCTGCGGCGCGCGACCTGTGCGACATTTCAGCCTTCGATCGCCTCGCGCGGACGCTTTCCATCGACATCGGCAAGATGCGCTTGTCATTGCCCCGCGACAGCCACCCCGTCCCAGCGTATCGCGACGACAACACTCTTCTGTGGAGCCGGGATCTCGCCTTGCCGGTGGATGAGGACGCCCCTGTCGACATCGAGGTGCTCGAAGCGGGCGCGCAGCGCGAGACGCCCCCGGCGCAGGACCTTTTGAACATCGATCTGCGTCCTCGCTATCTCTACCCGGAATGGGACCACCGCCTGGAGACCTTGCGAGAGGACTGGACGACCATTGTCGAGCAGGCGCCAGAGCGTCGGGGCATCGCGGAGCCGCCGCGGTTCGCGCTCCACGGCGGCGCGCATCGCCAGGGATCGGCACGCATCCCGGATCGGTCCATCCGCCTGATGCGCCAGTCGGAGGGGGATGAACTCGATCTGAACGCGGCGATCGAGAGCGTCGTTCAGCAACGATCCGGTCTTGCGCCCGATGAACGCATCTTCTTCCACCACGGGCGGCGCCGGCGCTCGACGGCCGTCGTCGTGCTGATGGATCTTTCAACGTCGACCGACCGCTTCTCTGCCGGCAGCTTCACCAAGGTGCTCGATCTGGAAAAGCAGGCCGCAGCCATCGTCGCGCAAACGCTGGACGCCGACCGCGACCGGGTCGCGGTGCACGGCTTTTCCTCCAACGGCCGTCACGAGGTTCGCTACAGCAGAGTGAAGGATTTCGACGAGCCGTTCGGCAGCCCGCAGCGGGCGCGGCTCGCGGCATTGACCAGTAGCCTGTCGACCCGCATGGGCGCTGCATTGCGCCATGCGACCACGCTTCTGGCTGCTGAAATGACGGATCGCAAGGTGATCCTTTTCCTGACCGACGGCGAACCCGCGGACATCGATGTCGTCGAAGAGAATTATCTCGTCGAGGACGCACGCGACGCCGTCGTCCGTGCGGCCGCACAGAAAGTGCGTACCTATTGCCTGACACTCGACCGGCGCGCCGACCGTTACGTGCGCCGGATCTTCGGCACGCGCAACTTCCTGATCATTGAACGCGCATCGGCGTTCACCAGCAACACGAACAAGACGCTCATCCGGATTCTGGCGGCTTAGCAGCATTTTCAGACTAATTTTATATATGTTCGCGCACATAAAATACTGTGCTCAAATGTTATAGTTATAAATGCAACTCAATGTGAGCGCGAAAATCACTAATTCATTTTATAAGCGCACAAACGTCTCAACCGACGATCACGAGTGAGGGGAATACAACGATGTCCACCGCAGACACGACGAAGAATTCCGAACCCCAGTGTGTCCACGTCATCGGCCTCGGCCGCACGGGCGCCGTCTACGTCGAGGCGCTGTTTCGAACCGGCGAGGCCGAGGACAATCTCACGCAAGACGGAACGACACTGGCTGGCCTCCTGATCGATATCGGCGACGACGATATCCAGGTGGCCAACGACTATGCACGTTCGTTCGATGCCCGTCTCAAGTCGCGGGGAATCCCGGCGGAAAAGTGCCACTACGAGTCATTGGTGCTCGACATCCCGGACCAAGCGACCTTCGGGCCGAAGATCAACGCCGTGCTTCCCCTCTACACGACTGCCGGCGGAGAGGGCTTGCTGTCGCCCCTGCCAAAGGCGCTCCAGCTGCCGAAGCCGGGCGAGCACACCCCCCGCGCCATCGCCAAGGCCATCGCTGCCTTCGGCCTTTATCTTGATGACAAGCCGATCGCCGGCGCATTGCAGCGCTTCGCGGATCAGGTCAAGCGCGCCAGGCATCCGTCCACGGTACTCATCGCGTTTGGCCTCGCCGGCGGAACCGGCAGCGGGATGGCATTCGACATCGCCCGGGAACTCGGGAAGCTGGGGCTGGGCGAGACCGTCCGGCTGGTCGGCCTCGCCCAGTTGAGCCACAGCGGCGACGGCGTCTATCAGAACAGCTTGGCGCAGACGATGGCGATCGAGGACATCGATCGGACAATGTCCGGGGCAGCGGAGAAGAGCGCCTTCCCCGGCGGCTGCTTCATCGTATCCACCGAGCACAGCTGGCAACGCCTGACCGCCTATACAAAAACCGGGCAGAAGGAGATCCGCCAGCACTTCAAGCAGTTGGTCACCAATCGCTTTGTCGCGGACTCCGTCATGCGCTGGGCGGTTTCAGACAATGGCGCTCACCTGGCACGGGTCCTGGCGAAGGCCGGCGGCAAAACCATCATGTTCAACGTCGCGAAATTCAGCCATCCCGGGGTTCAGGTGCTGCCTGGCCAGGCGCGGTCCACGTGGGATGCCATGCTGCAGCAATGGATCAGCTTCGTGCCGAATTATGCAGGGCTCGCCGATGGCTACAAGACGGACTACGTGGAGGCGCACATCTATACGTCGCGGAACATGCGCAACGGCATGATGATGGACGAGCTCGGCAAATTGCTGAAGGGCCTCTACCTGAAGGCAGGCGACGACAATTATCACGCGTTCACACGCGAGTTCTTCGATGAACTGACATCCTATGCGAACATCATCCTCCCTTCCGTCAAGAAGAGCGATTTGACGGCATACGGCGCTGACCCTGTGCCGGGACCTGCGGATGCCAATGCAAAGGCGCTCGAGCAGGCCTGATCCCCGCCGGCAAGGCGGTTGCTGGTCTGCTGCGGACGGGTCATCGGACCAAAGCGTGCGTGCACGTTTCGGTCCGATGTAAACGGAAGGAAGTACGGCTTACGGCGCGCTTGTAACGAGCCGCCGGAAGCGGTGTGCGGCATCGTCCAACAGCAGGTTGCAGATGACTGTCGTCCCACGCTTCGGCAACAGCTGCACCAGCCTGCCGAAGCGCTTCGATGCACGGATGGAGCTCAATCCGGTCACTGCGCGGAAGCTGGTCCGGATCAACGCACACCTGCCAGGGATCGAGCGCTATCGCGACGCAACCGCCGCGCACGCGCGCGGCTGCGCGACATGCTGTGGCACCTGATCTGATCCTTCCCTCCCCCTGGACGACAAGCGGGACAACCGCACCGATGCGACGGTTGAGGGGCCACGGCGTGGCGCTTCAGGTTATGATCGCAACCTCAGGTAAAGCTGCGGCAACCGCTGGGGAAGCTCGTCCGGGGAAGAGATCGCGAGCGACCATTTGCGCCCGAATATCCGTTCAGCGGCCGATTCCGCGCCGGAGTCCAGGGTCACGCAGAAGACATCCATGCCATCCCGCTTCAGGTCCCGAACGGCAGTGCGGGCGTCCTCTACGAGATATTGCCGGTCGTCCACGTCGATATCGGAGGGCTCGCCATCGGTCACGATGAGGAGAAGGCGCCGGTAGGTGCCCTGCCCCCGCAGATAATGGCCGCCATGCCGGATCACCGGCCCGAGACGTGTTGAAAAATCGCCCGCGAGCCCCGCAAGCCGCCCCATGCAGCGCTCATCGAACGGCTGGCCAAAATCCTTGATCCGGCAGTAGCGAACATCGTCCCGTGTATTCGAGCAGAAGGCGGCCACCGCGAATGGATCGCCCAGGCTCTCCATGGCCCGCGCCATGACGGATACGGCAAGGCGCTCCACGTCGATCACCCGCGCCGCCCCGTCCCGGGTCGTGTCGGCCGTCGAACGCGACACGTCGATCAGCAGCAGCACGGAAATATCCCGCGAACGACGCTCATAACGACCATAGATCCGCGTGTCCGGCATCTCGCCGACACGACGCGAAACCATCGCGGCGATGCTCGCGTCCACATCGAGATACTCGCCGTCCGGCTGCCGCTTCACCCGCTCCTGGCGGCTGATGCGCGCGGACCGCATGAGCGCCGAGAGGCGCTCCACCAGATCGGAGCGCGTGTCCCTCAAGACGGCGGTGGCGGCGGCAGTCCCCATTGCAGGGGCAACCTCCCGAACCGTACACCACGCAGGCCGAAAATGACCACTCAGATAATCGTATTCCGGATAGCGGGCCGACACGATCCCTTCGTCGTCGCAGCCCTGGCGGAGCTTTCCCGCCGAATGGCCGGCATCCGGATCGGTTTCGCTCCGGCCGCCGTCGCCGTCCTGCCGGGTTACCACGGCCCCTTCAAACACCGCATCCATCTCCAGCGGGGGCAGATCTTCCTGCGGATCGAAGTGCCAGAGGCCGAGATTGTCATCCCGATAGGCGGGCTGAACGACATAGGCCCTGGCATCGAACTGAAGGCGCATCTGGCCGATATCGTTGCCGAGGAGCCCGCCGATCCTGCGGCTCAGTTGCGGGTCGGTGATGTCGCTCGCGGCCTCCGTATCGAACAGGCGCCGGCCTTTCTCCACCCAGCCGTGCGGATCGACATAGTCACTGTCGAACAGCGCACGGGACAGGCGTGCCATCAGCGCGATCGCAACGGGCGCGCCTTCCGGCCGCGCCATGTGAAAGCGCCCCCAGAGACGGCGCAGCCCGGGCATGGCGGCCATCGCGAGGCGCTCGACGCGCGCGTCTTCGATCAGCGAGGTCAAGGCGATCTGCAGAGGCTTGAGCCCGAAGGACGGAAAGGTGGTGCGGGAGAAGCGATGGTGCGCGCCGATATGGGCGAGCGCCGCTCGGTAGAGCGCCGTCTGATCGTCCGCGCTGAATCCCGCGAACGCGCTCGGCAGACGAATGCCTCCACCACCGAAGCCTGGCCGGCGCCGCAAATGCTCGGGGGCATCGGCAGGCACCTCCACCAGCGGCGGATGGATGGCCCAAAGGGCCGTGAGATAGGCCTGCAGCGCGGCGCGGCGATCCGCGAAGGCTTCCACGCCCCCATCGCCCAGCAGCCTCAACGCCTCCGCGCTGGCGAGCGAGAAGAAAGCCCGGCCCCGCTCATTGTCCGATCGCCCGATGCTGAGGCCCATGCGAACGAAGGCGATGAAGGCCTGGATATCCAGGACGCCCAGAAGCCGCCCCGTCCGCTCCAGCAGGAGGGGCACATACCGGGGCGCCTGCTTGGCAAGCGCGTCCACCGTCTCCAGCCACCTTGCGAAATGCTCCGGCTTCGCAAGACGCTCCGACGCCTCCACCGCCGCTGGCGGCAGAAGCGCAGCGGCTCTCTTGCCGCTTCGGATGGCCACATAAGAGACCGATCGGCCGAGATCGACGGCCGCTCCCGGACCGATATTGCGCCACAGCGCCGGTCCCGCAGCCGTGTAGGCATCATAGACGTTTGCGCCGTAGCCGGCCTGTTCGATGCGCCGGAGCGCGGCGCGCCACCGCCCCTGCCAGTCCATCGGACCGCTCGCATCTTCCTTGCGTCTCGCAATCAAGGTCATCGCGCACCTTGTCAGAGGCAAGCATCGATCGCCCCGGCAAGAGCATCGCGCATGTCGGGATCATCGGTGATGGGAACCACCATGGCGAACTGGCAGGCTCGGTCAGGCGGCACGCCTTTCGCGATCAGCCGGCCGGCATTGATCAGCACGCGGGTGGAGGCGCCCTCTTCGAGCCCCTTTCCGCGCAGATTGCGCGACCGCTCCGCGATGCGCACCAGCTTGTCCGCCATTCCCCGCTCGATACCCGCCTCGCGGCTGACGATCTCGGCCTCGATCGCCGGATCAGGATAGGCAAAGGCGATGGCGCCGAACCGCTGCTTCGTCGACTCCTTCAGATCCTTCAGAACGCTCTGGTATCCAGGATTGTAGGAGATCACCACGTGGAAGTCGGGGTGGGCGGCCACGACCTCGTTCTTCTTCTCGAGCGGCAGGATACGGCGATCATCGGTCAGCGAGTGGATCACGACGGTCGTGTCCTGCCGCGCCTCGACGATCTCGTCGAGATAGCAGATCGCGCCATGGCGCACGGCCAGTGTCAGCGGCCCATCATGCCAGACCGTGCCTTCCGCATCCAGAAGATAGCGCCCGACCAGGTCGGAGGCCGTCATGTCTTCGTGGCAGGAGACGGTGATGAGCGGCCGGCCGAGGCGCCACGCCATGTGTTCCACGAAACGTGTCTTGCCGCATCCGGTCGGCCCCTTCAGCATGACCGGCGTCCGACTGTCATAAGCCGCACGGAACAGCTCCACCTCGTGGCCCACATCCCGGTAATAGGGTTCCTCGGCGATACGGTAGGCGTCCATCATCGACACATGTGCCCCCTTCCGCTGACCAGCCATGTCCTACCTGTCGTATCGACCGGCGTGCCGTCAGCCTCCAGCGCCTTCACGCTGGAGGCCTCTCGTCGGAGCGTCAGCGATGCGATGGACTGTTCGGAATCCCTTCGATCGGACATTCCTCCGTGCCGATGGTGGTGCGGGTCATCGCCTCGACCATCTCGCGAGTGCCCTCGGGATCGCTCACCCACTTGGCATAGAAATTATAGGGGCACGCCGCGGTACCCTTGTCACCGTCACCCGAATTGATCATTCCGGTGTAGCCGCGGTGGAGCAACTTGAAGAGATGGTTCTGGGACTGGCCGTTGCGCCGCGCATCCCGGATCGCCGACACGGAAAGCTGAGCGTACTGGATCCCATATTCCTCGGTTCCGCATTCACCGAGCGTGCGGCCATCAAAGCCGACGATCGCGGAATGGCCGAAATAGGAATAAACGCCATCGAAACCGGCCGCGTTGGCCACCGCGACATAGACGTTGTTGGCCCAGGCCATGGATTTGGAAATCTGCACCTGCTGTTCCTTGGCCGGATACATGTATCCCTGACAGCGGACGATGAGTTCGGCGCCACGCATGGCACAATCGCGCCAGATCTCCGGATAGTTGCCGTCATCACAGATGATGAGGCTGACCTTCATGCCCTTGGGACCCTCGGACACATAGGTGCAGTCTCCGGGATACCAGCCCTCAATGGGAACCCAGGGCATGATCTTGCGATACTTCTGCACAATCTCACCCTTGTTGTTCATGAGGATGAGCGTGTTGTAGGGCGCCTTGTTGGGATGCTCCTCGTGGCGCTCGCCCGTCAGCGAAAAGACGCCCCAGACATTGGCCTTCTTGCAGGCTTCCGCGAAGATCGCCGTCTCCTCGCCCGGAACCTGCGAGGCAGTCTCATACATCTCCTTGGAATCATACATGATTCCATGGGTGGAGTATTCCGGGAAAATCACAAGGTCCATGCCGGGCAGACCAACCTTCATGCCCTCGATCATGGTCGCGATGTTACGCGCGTTTTCGAGAACCTCCTCCTTGGTATGCAACCGCGGCATCTTGTAATTGACGACAGCGACACCAACAGTGTCGTTGCTGCTGGTGATGTCTCCGTGGAACATGACGGATCTCCTTAGTTCTCGCGTTACGATCTGAGGCGGGAGAAGAGGCAACGTCGCTTGAGAACGTTGGCACCATGCGGAAGAGATCTTCGCCGCGGCCGCAGACACCGGACCACGGACTCTCGACAGCCTTGGTGACTTTTCTGGCTGACATGGGATAGACCGCAGCGCGCGCACACATCCGACGGAAGACCGCCCTTCCCGGCGCAACGCAGCCGAAACGTCCCTGAGGTCCGCGACCAGACACATGGAGAGCGATGCCGATCGCGCTGACCGCGCGACAAACGGCAAAGAACACCCCATCGCATGGCCGCAACTCTTCAAGACAAGGATCTGGAGTGGTCACATTCGTCATCCAACAACAAAAAAGGCCCTGGTCCGCCCGGTCGGACGGATCATGTCAGGGCCTTGTTGCCACGTGAGATTGTGAGATCGGCACGCACGCCGAAAAGTACCGCCGTGTTGCGGCACACAAAAAGAGCCCGCCTCCCGCCACCGCAAGAGAACAGGCCCTACATCATTTTCACTACGGCGCTATTGCCGAATACGACGTAATTCTATTAGCCGAGCAGCTCATACGAGTCAATCACGGTCGACGCCACTGCGCCAATCGTAACGCGCTTCTCCATGGCTCGCGTACGGAGGAAGCTGTAGGCTTCCTCATCCGTTAGGTTTTTCGTCCGGACCAACAGGGATTTCGCTCGCTCGACGAGCCGTGTCGTGCGCAGGCTGTCGTCCAGCTTGTCGATACGCCCCCGCAAACGACGCTCATATTGGAAACTCTCCCGCGAAAGCATCAGCACCGTCTGAATCGCGCGGGAGGTTGCAGGAAAGTGGAGCACACCATGACCTGCACAATTGTGAATCAACTTCAAGTCTAACGGTTGCTTGCCATCATCGACGACGACCAACGCCGAAGAGGGCTCTCCCGGCACCCACGGGATCCGCTGCGGCAGATCCTCCGAAAGCAGGCAAAAAATCACGTCATGCTGCAGGGGCAGTTGCGCAGGCACCGGCCAGATGTGTCGAACAACCGCCCTTAGCCGCTGAAGCTCGCGAATGAGAAACTCGCCGTTGTCGTCGCGCTCCACGATCACGGCGACGTTGAGCTCGCTCGAGCGCGCACCCGGCCGACGCTGGTCCCCGGAGGGGACTCGGCCGGCGAGCCGGTTCACGCCTGAACCCAAGTCCGAACGTTGCTCAAGCTGCCGCCCCTCGGCCGCCGGCTCTTTGCTCGACGTCTCGCCGGTGCCCCCCGCACTGCTCATTTCGCGCTCTCCACGCTGCTCATTTCTCGTCTTGCCCCCATCAACCATGGCTTACGAGGTAAGGATCGGCCTTAACATTGGATGGCGACTGATAAACGATGTCGAATTGGCCCTGCCGATTGACCCTGCCGATGCGCGCCCAAACATCGGCATGCCCCCACAAGGGATTGATCGATACGGCCCCCTGCGGCGCATCGAACTCGGCGCCCATGACCGAATTGCGCAGGAGTGAGGTTTCCAAAGAATTGGTCCGTTCCAACGCTCGGGCAAAAAGGTTCACCTGAAAATAGGATGCCTCCAGGCACATATTCGTGGGTTCGTCTTCACCATATCGCTCACGGTATCGGCTCACGAACCGGCTGTTCCCTTCCGTCTGCACGCCCTGAAAGTAAGATGCCGCAGTGTAGTGACCTTCTCCCACGTCGAACCCCATGGCGCGAATTTCGGCTTCGGTTGTCGTCAAGCTCGCAATGGGAAGGCACTTCGGATTAAGACCGAAATCATGATAGGTCTGATATAGGAAGGTCGTTGACTCACCGACGACCGTCGAGAAGATGACGTCAGGCTGCACTTCCCTGATATCGCGCAAGACTGGCGCGAATTCGCTCCGCTCCGCCTCCAGCTTGAGATACCGCTCACCGACGACTGTCCCACCATTGCCCTGAATGAGCTCACGCATGACCCGATTGGACTCGCGTGGATAAACGTAATCCGAACCGACAAAATAAAAACGCGTACCAAACTGCTCCATCAACATTTTACATAGCTGGACTGAATTCTGGTTTGGCGTCGCTCCTGTGTATAATACGTTCGGTGAAAACTCGAACCCTTCGTATAAGGTCGGGTACCATAAGAGCCCATTGAGACGCTCGACCACAGGAAGCACCGCCTTGCGGCTCGCCGAGGTGTAGCAACCGAATATTGTATAGACGCCATTCTCCACCATGAGACGCTTCGCATACTGCCCGTACGACCGCACGTCGGAACCCGGATCGTAGATGATCGGAACGATCGGCCGGCCATTGATGCCGCCGGCATCGTTGATTTCCTCTATGGCAATCAAGGTGCCACGAAGCTGTGTTTCCTCAATGACCGACATGAAGCCAGTCCTCGAAAAGAGGACCCCGACATGCCAGGGCTCGGATGTCGCTGCGCCGCCGCGAGAAGATCCGTTTGCGCTGCCGTGCATATTCAACCCCTGCATTTGCATGGCGCCTTCCACTTTTCACCGGATCCTTCCGATTGACAAAAGCAACGCCCACTCGTTGCCACGAAAATGGAAGAAAATAGGGGTTACCCAGCAGAAGACATCGGGTTTATGGCTCGCTCAGCCGGTCGCGGAAAAGCTAGAAGAGCCGCGCCAGCCCTGTCAACTCTATGTTTAGGTGACTGCATTTCACCACATACCGGCAACCATGAATTGCCGTCCCCAACGTAACACCTCTTACCAACAACCGGTCCTCATCTGCGGCCTCACGGCAACACACTGGAGTTGCACCACTCGACCAACCCTTACCTGAGGGCGATCTTGAAGCAGCGCTTGACAGGCTGGAAAAGCCATGCAAATTTTTTGCCAGCAATACAGCTACCCAAAATTTTCGGCATCAACGCCCCACTGCTCTCGTCCTTCCTGGGCCGGGCCGCGTGGGGCGTTTTGCGTTTTTCAACCCCCTTGTCCAGAACCCCCTTGTCCAGGAGGATGACCATGTCCACACTCTTGCAGCATCAGGCCAAATTCTCGGGATCCATTGCCACCCCCGCTCCGATCCCGCTGCGTGAGGTGATGCCATGGGCCCTCTTCGGCGGCCTCATGATGCTGCTCGCCATCTACTTCGTCGGGGTCGAGGAAGGGGCCCTCTCCGTCTTCGCGGGCTCCTATGTCCACGAATACGTCCATGATGCCCGCCACCTGCTCGGTTTCCCCTGCCACTGAGGAGCCCAAACATGGCCGGAAAGCTCTTGTTCAAGGGAATGCTGGCCGGATTGATCGCCAGCGTTGCCATCGGCTTGCCGAGATCCCTTGGCGCAGCCACGCTCAGGCGTTCCATGGCGAGCGAGGCGCACGGAGGCGGCGCCGCACCCGCCGTCGCAAAAGCCTGACGACCCAGAGCCGGAATCAGCTCGGGAGCTGATGCCAGGCTGAGAGCGGCCAAGTCTTCGGCGAGAGCGGGCGGGGCACGATGTTGCGAATGCGGGACGCTCTGCAGACGGAAAGAGCGGTCGTTTTGAGGCAAAAAACCAGCACGTCGCGCCGTTCAAGGGCGTGCCATCCGAGGCGCAAGACGATGAAGAGATTTTTGCCGGACCGCACATCAAGGCGCAGCTCAGCCGCCGCACCAACCCGCCCCTGGTCTGCGCTCCCTCTCGGCATCCTGCTGCTTGTGGCCGCGACTGCAGCCGAGGCACACCGATCTGGCGCAGAAATGAACAGTGCCGAGGCGCGCGGGCTCGAGATCTCGGCAATCGCTCACTCCGACATGGCGTTCGTGGCCCCTTACTATGGCGCCATCATCGCCTTAGCTGAACGCCAGACCCGCACCGACGAGCGGTTCCGCCGGCTGCTCAACTACACCAGAATTCAGAAGACATACTGCTTGTGGGGGCTCGTTCCGGGAGCCATCACGAATGAGGAAAGCAGCTTCAATCGATGCTCCCATGCCTATCTGGCTGGCACTTGGGCCCTCCTTGAGCATTTGGCGACCAAGCCGGAGGCTCATGCGCAGGCTGCCCGGATCGTCGCCTCCATCGAGAATGACCGATCAGCGGCCTTGGCGTTTGTCCTCTGCCAGAGCAGCGCGGAGACATTCCATACGGGTGAATTTATCGCGCCGGTTCAACCGACAGTCGCGGCGGGTTGGCTTGTGTCGATTGGTCTGGCAGGCGGAATGACGGCCGCTTTTGGACGGCGGGCGGTCAGTAAAGCTCGAAACAGAAGCCGATCCTGAAGCGGAAACGGATCAGAGCGATGAACAGCGCTGCCACATTCCATTTGCCAGAGCACACGCCCGGTCCCAGCTTCGCCTGGCTTGTCGGGGCTATAGCCGATCCGGAATGCGCCCTTAGCCTGGGGGCGTTTGGCGCCGTGGGGCAGTTTCCGGGCGAGCCCCGCACATTCGTCGACGTCCGGGACGGCTGGGTGGAAGCGGCGACCGCGACGGCTCGAATTGCACTCAAGATGTGTGACGGATTTCAGCTGATTGCCTTCGAAATGATCAGCTCGGATCCGGAAAGCTGGAATCATGGCGTCGCGCTTTGCCTGCCGGAGCAGCAGGCACGAATGTCCCAGCGACCGTACGTCACGGCCATGGGACCCGATGCGGATGCTCTCGATGCGTCCGAACGGGATCTGTGTTGCTACGATCTTGGTTTGGAAACACCCTATGCCGACGTATGTGTCCGCCCCCACGCGAGTGACATCGGGCACAAATTATGCGCCGTGGCGGGCCAGTCGATCGAGCCCGCCGAATGTGCCGAACGATTTCACGCGGACACATGGATATTCCAGACGGCTTTGGGACGCATCGAAACGTGCCATCCGGAACGGCGACACCTCATTCCAAATCTGCTGTCGGGCTCCGCAACACACGCCAATATCGCGCCCATCCCTCCCGGGCTTGTTCCGGTTGGCTACGTGTTCCCGCCACGGCCCCGCCATCCCCATGCAACGAACGCAATCGACCGCCACGCGGCGTTTCAAAGTCTGATCGATCGCTATGGCGACCAGCCTCTTGCCCGGTTCAAACGACAGGTCGAGCATATGCTTGATTTGTCGCTGCCACCGAATGCGTTGAGCAACCTATTCGGCCACCGGCGCGCGCCGACACGCGCCGAGCTGTCCTGCATTCGAGTCGCCCTGAGGCAGCGTCGCTGGCGCAGGCAAGAAAGCGACCGCCCCGATTGGGAGCGCGCCTTCGACAGGCCGCTTTCTCGAATGCTGTCCCTGAGCTCAATTTCCACGGAAGGATAGGACGATGCCGCCCGCAAAATCGGCGAACAGCCGCATTCCCGCCACCGTCGTCACGGGCTTTCTTGGTTCCGGCAAGACAACCCTCATCAATCACATCCTGCACGAGGAGCACGGCAAGAAGATCGCCGTGATCGTCAATGAATTCGGCCAGATCAGCATCGACGGCCAGCTGGTCGTGCAGGATGACCAGGCCGAGCTGGTGGAGTTCAACAACGGCTGTCTGTGCTGCACTGTGCGCGGCGATCTGATCGACACGCTGCAGCGGCTTCGCGAGCGGGCAGACGATCTGACCGGCATCCTGATCGAAACGACGGGCCTCGCTGATCCCGCCCCCGTCGCCTCCACCTTCTTCGTCGCCGACGAAGTGAAGAGTAGTATCCAGCTCGACGCCTTCGTGACCCTGGTGGATGCCGTCAACATCGATGCAAATCTCGATCAGAGCAACGAGGCGGTTGAGCAGGTCGCCTTCAGCGATATCGTCCTGATCAACAAAATCGACCTGGTGGATGCCGAACGACTGAAGGCGGTCGAAGCCCGCATCCGCGCCCTCAATCCGCTGGCCCGCATCCACCACACCCAGGATAGCCGGATCGACCTCGACAAGGTCATTGGCGTCGGCGCGTTCGATCTCGTGCAGAAACTGGAAGTGGATCCAGCGTTTCTCGACGATCATGAGCATGAGCACGACGACGCGGTCGCCTCGTTCGTTCTGGAAGAGAGCCGGCCCATCGATCTGAACCGCTTTTCGATCTGGTTGAACACCATTGCACAGGCCCGTGGACAAGATCTCTACCGCACCAAGGGCATTTTTCATGCGCGCGGGTTTCCCCAACGCATCGTTTTTCAGAGCGTGCGCATGCTGACAACCATGCGTCAGGACCGGCCGTGGACCGATGATGAGACGCCCATGTCACAGTTTGTCGTCATCGGCCGAAACCTCGACCGCGCCGAATTCGTGGAGGGGTTCAGGCAATGCGTGGCCAGCTAGGATCGGGCCAATGAGCGAAGAGCATGTTGACCCAGAGGCATGTCGCCCTCCGCCTGCGAGCGATGAGCCGGTGTATCGCATTCACGTCTTCTGCTGCACCAACGCGCGACCGCCGACCCACTGGCGGGGCTCCTGCGGCGGAAAAGGGAGTCGCGAACTTTGCGATTACATGTGCCGCCTCGCCATGGCGCTCGGCCTGGGGCGCATCCGCATCAACCACGCAGGCTGCATGAACGTCTGCAGCCATGGTCCCGTCCTGGTCATTTATCCGGAAGCTGCATGGTACAGGTTCGAAAATGAGAATGACGTCGCCGAAATCCTGCGCTCGCACATCATCGGCGGCAGACGCGTGGAAAGGCTCGTCCTCTCGATCGATCCCGACACCATCCACGGGTAGTGACATGCCGGCCATCGACCCCAACAGCTTGAGCACGACCACAAGCCGAGCGCCACGATCTTGTTGCCCTGCCATGCCTATCGTCTCGCGAGCGTCGTCTTCAGACCACGTTTGTTGATTTCCATTGAGATTGACGTGCCCCCATTTTCCTGCCGGTCATAAGTTAGGCCCGGCTGGGTTTTGGTCCTCATGGGACCGACTCGCGAACATCGACGGCGATAGGCCGCCGAGGCTCGTATGGGGTCTGACGGTGTTGTACCCAGCCTCGATGATCCGCCGCGCCTCGACAAGCGAGGAAAAGGCGTGCTCGTTGAGACACTCATCCCGCAGGCGGTCGTTGAAGCTTTCCACGAAGGCGTTCTGGATCGGCTTGCCCGGTGCGATGTCGTGCCATTCGATGGCGGTCTCCTCGCAGAAGCCGAGGATCGCCCGGCTGACCAGCTCCGTGCCATTGTCGGAGACGATCATGCAAGGCCGGCCGCGGCGGGCGATGACCTCGTCGAGCTCACGCGCCACGCGGGCGCCGGAGAGCGAGGTGTCCACCATCGCCGCCGGGGCGAAGATGGGCGGCGCCTCGCCTGCATTGCCGAAGTCCACGGCCCCGGCATTGAGCGCTTCGAGCAGTTGGGGACCGGCCGGGGCCTCGGCCCACTTCACGGTGTAGCCGAGGGGCTGCGTTTGGTGTGGGTCTATGGATTTCTCGGATCTGGGCCTCGGCCCACTTCACGGTGTAGCCGAGGGGCTGCAGGCCTCCTCCAGCAGGCCTCGCCTCTTCAAGAGGATGAGGGTGCCGTACTTCTGGTAGCCGATACGCACCACCTTGTCCTACGCCGAAACCGGCGCGGCGGAGAGGATGAGGCTGCCGGCCAGCGCGGCAGCAGCGAGGGCGAAGCGGCGGCGATTGATGCCGGAGGCGCGACCTGAAGACATGGGAGAAGTCCTTTGATTCAACGCCGGATCAGAGGGCAAGGCGGCGATAGTCGCCGGCCCAGTAAAGCAGCGGCTCCGCATTCTCGGTGATGCGGGAGGCCACCACCCGGCCGATGACGATGACGTGGGAGTGGCGCTCGATGGCATCCTCCAGCTCGCAGTCAAAGGTGGCGAGGGCGTCTGCGAGCACCGGCGCGCCGGTGGAAAGGCGGGTCCAGTCTGCGCCCTCATAGCGCGCCTGTCCCTTGAGCCCGTCCTTGCCCGCGAAGCGGCCCGCCACCTCCTCGTGCTGGGGGCGCAGAACATTGATGGCGAAGGCGCGGTACTTCAGCAGCGGCGCCAGGGAAGAGGCGGTGCGGTTCACACAGATGAGCAGGGTTGGCGGCTCCACCGACACCGAACTGACCGAGGTGGCGGTAAGCCCGGTGCGCTCCTCGCCTGCGCCGACGGTGAGCACGCTCACCGCTCCTGCAAGCTTGCGCATGGCGGAGCGGAAAGCGAGGGAGGCAGGCGGCAGCGCTGTGGTGGCGGGAGCAACGGCGGCTGAATGAGCATTCATCTGAGGGCCATCGGTGGGCCGCGGCGGCCGAGCCCGGTTGGGACGGCGACGCGGCGGGTGGTCGAAAGCCTCCGCAATGGCGCGGAGGCGTTAGTTCGGGAAAAAGGATAGACAGCGCCATTTCATATAGTCAATAATATCTAGATATTTTATTGAATTTAAATCGACGCCGTCCTCCTGGCGTCGATCTGTGAAGCCGGAGCCCACCCATGTCCGAGACTGTCGCAGATCCGCCCGGCCCGCAGCCGAGCACGCCAATGTCCCGTGGCTCCTCCCTACCCATGGCGGTGGCCGTCATCTGGGCACCTCCCACAGGGCGCGGGAGGTGATGCGCAACAGGTGTTCGCGCGCATGGATTCGGACGGCCAACGGTGGATGAGCGCGCTGCATGGCGGTCGCCGCGACAGGTTGGAAGTGGCCCCCAACCTGTAGGCCGGCGTCAGCCTGGTGCGCGGCGGCGCGGGCACGGCGCTGGTGGGTGATCCGCAAACGGTCGCCGCGCGCATGAAGGAATACATGGCCATCAGCATCGATACGTTCGCACTCTCCGGCTATCCCCACCTGGAGGAAGCCTACCGCTTCGGCGAAAGTGCCCTGCTGCTGCTGCCGCGCGCCGCCGGAACCGGCGCTCCGGGGGTGGTGACCAACCATCGCGGGCCGCTCGGCGAGATCATCGGCAATGTCATCGTCCCTGAGGAACGCCGCGCCTCGGCGCCCTGAGCGGAACCCAAGAGGAGCACCACGCCATGTTGCCGGGGGGCGGGTCGCGCCGGTCCGTCACTGTCGTTGGCGGCGGCTTCAGCGGGACGTTGTTCGCCTCGTGGCGACCACCTTGCCGTACCGCTTCCTCCACTCGTAGAGTGAGTACTTTCTGACCCCCAGCCGCGCCGCCACCTCCGCAACCGGATAGCCCCGCTCGGTGATCTGAACGACCGCGTCGCGCTTGAAGTCCTCGGTGAAGTTCGCTTTGCTCATCGGGGCCTCCTTGCCTCAGAATTTAGGGAAGAAGGCGTCTAAGACTCTAGGGGCGGTTCAGCTGACGCATCGCTCACTCTCGCCGCGACGACAAATGCGCACCAGGTGACATCCTGCGTCCGAGAATGAGATCAGCCGCTCGCTCTCCCATCATTATAACCGCAGCGTTGATATTTCCGCCGATCATATCTGGCATGACCGAGGCATCGACCACGCGGAGGCTCTCCATCCCATGGACCCGCAGGTCGGAGCCGACCACAGCGAAAGAATCCGAAGAGGGCCCCATTTTGCATGTGCCGAGTGGATGGTGTGCCGTCAACGCAGTTCCGCGGATGTGCGCGTCGAGCTCATGATCCGAAGGCGCGATGCCCGGGCTCTTTTGTTGGCGGATATAGGGCATCAGACTCCGCTGCCGCCCAAGCTCCGCACTCAACCGCAGACCGGCCCGAAGGGTCTCCCAATCCCGCCTGTCGGCGAGAAAGTTCTGCAGTATGCGCGGCCGCGCGGTCGGGTCCTTGGACACAAGATCAATATGCCCCCGGCTGTGTGGGCGCAGAAGCACCGCCCGGCATGCAAAGCTATCGGGGAAGGACTTGCGGAACGGCTCCAGGTAGGGCCAGGCTGCCAATGGGGCCGCGCGAAATATCAACTGAACGTCTGGAAGAACCTGATCATGCCGACTTTTGACAAATCCCGTAAAACCGGCAGGAAGCTCGGTAGCGAAGCCTTTTCCTCTGAAATAGGTATTCAGAACGTCCTTTGCTATGCGGTCCACGCGCATGGCATGATGAAAAGGGCCGGGCGCCGCTCGATCATAATCGACCGCTACAGACAGATGGTCTTGCAGATTTCTCCCGACGCCGGGCAGCGCGGCTCTCACGGGAATATCGAGCGCCTTCAATAAGGCAGGATCACCAATGCCAGATAGCATCAATATCTGTGGCGTATTGATCGCTCCACCACAGATAATTACTTCTCTTTCGGCTTCCGCCTGACCCTTTCGACCCCTGTGCTGAAATTCAACCCCCGTTGCGCGGGTGCCTTCAAAGCTGATGTTTGTCGTCAACGCACCTGTGATGACCTGGAGGTTGTCGCGAGCCAAGGCCGGGCGCAAGTACGCGACTGCGGCACTGCACCTCCGTCCTGAACGGATTGTCGACTGCACATAGCCGAGCCCCTCCTGTGTCTTCCCATTGTAGTCGGGATTGGTCGGATACCCGATCTCACGACCGGCCTCGAAATAGGCCTCGATCAACGGATCCTGGTAACGCGTGACCATCGTATTCAGAGGGCCATCGCCACCGCGGTAGGTGTTGGCGCCGAACTCCCAGCTTTCCTGCTTCCGAAAATACGGGAGGACATGGGCATAATCCCATTCCGGCAAACCACTCGCCGCCCAACGCTCATAGTCATCGCGGTTTCCGCGACAATAGAGCATTGCATTTATTGACGACGATCCGCCGATGACCTTTCCACGCGCGCACTCAATCTCGCGGTTGTCCAGGCGGGTTTCGGGAGCGGTGAAATACATCCAGTCATGGCGGCGTTCGCCAAGGATCTTACCCCAGGCCAAAGGGATGTGGATGTAGGGATGCCAATCCCAGCCTCCGGCCTCAAGCAGTAAGACGCGATAGCTGCCGCTCTCGGTGAGACGGCTCGCCAGCGTACAACCCGCCGATCCCGCTCCAACGATGATGTAATCGTAGACCTTTGCTCGGCGTTCCATCATCCCGCCTCGTTGTATGTGCGGCGGCAAGGCACGAGCTTCGCCACACTGAGAATCGATGCAGCGCCTAAACGCCTCAGGTCAGGTCAGGATGGCCTTCGTTTCGAGATATTCTTCAAGGCCCTTGACCCCTTGTTCCCGTCCATTCCCCGAATGCTTGTATCCACCAAACGGTGCGTCGAGATCATTGACGACTGTATTTATATAGACGCGACCCGCGCGGATTTTTGCCGCGAGCCGCCGCGCCTTCGCCAAATCCTGACTCTGGATATAGGAGGCGAGGCCATATTCGGTGTCATTAGCCATACGCAGTGCGTCTTCTTCGCTCTTATAGGGAATGATAGGGAGCGCTGGGCCGAAAATCTCTTGTCGGGCGATGGTCATGTCGTTGGTCGCTGCGCCGAAGATCGTAGGGCGCACAAAGAACCCCCGATCCAGATGGTCCGGTCGGCCGAGCCCGCCGGTGACGATCTCGGCCCCCTCATCGATCCCCGCCTTGATGAGCGCCTGAACGCGTGTCCACTGAATTTCAGAGATCACCGGTCCAAGCTCGGTTTCCTGCGAGAACGGATCGCCGACATTCAGGCTCTCTGCACATGCTTTGGCAAACCCAAGCGCAGCGTCATACTGGCTCCGGTGCACAAACATGCGCGTCGGCGCCTGGCAGGACTGACCCGCATTGGAAAATGCTCGGCGCACCCCCATGTTGACCGCTTTCTCAAGGTCGACATCGGGCAGCAGGATATTCGGGGACTTACCGCCGAGCTCCTGGTGCACGCGCTTGACGGTATCAGCGGCTGACTTCGCGACAAGAATTCCCGCGCGCGTTGAGCCGGTGAACGACACCATATCAATATCAGGATGGGATGAGATCGCCTGGCCAACTACTGCCCCGACACCATTGACCAAGTTAAACACCCCTGGTGGCACCCCGGCGTCGTGGAGGGCCTGAGCCAGTAGCAGGGGGGATAGGGGTGCGAACTCACTGGGCTTAAGAACCACGGTGCAGCCGGCAGCCAAAGCATAAGCCAGTTTGGAAGCGATGAGCGCCAACGGCCAATTCCAGGCCGTGATCAAGCCGCACACGCCAATCGGCTCATAGGTAACACAATAGCGCTGGTAGGTGTGCTCGAATTCAAAGCCGGCGAGAGCCTTCGCCGCATGCTCGAAATGCGCGATTGCCGTAGCGACCTGAACGGAACGAGCGAATGAAATAGGTGCTCCCATTTCTGTCGTCACCGCATGCGCAAGGATGTCCTGCCGCTCCCGCAGGACACGGACAATCCGAGCAAGCAAATCCAGCCGCGCGGCCGGCGTCGTATTGGCATAGGAAGGAAAGGCTTGCGCAGCGGCAGCGACGGCGGCGGCCACATCCTGACCTGTGCCGACGCTGATGTCCGCGGTTTTCTCCCCGTTGGCAGGGTTGTAGATCGTGAAGATCTCTTGAGACGAGGGCAATACCCACCGTCCGCCGACGTAAAACCGGTTCGTCTCCAAGACGGGTCTCCATAGCGCGCGTACGCGTCCTAGGCGAGGGCTTGTCTAAGGTGGCGTGCAGCCGCGCGCCGGCATGGAAGCGGAGCAGTGCGCGCGGCTGTGATGGAATCTGCAACTAGCGCTTGGTGCGCTCGGTGGCCCGAACGAGCAACTCGTAGAGTGCAAGGTCTTGTGGCCGCGATTTGAGCTGCTCGCGCGCAAGAGGGGCGAGTTTCGCTGCCACCTGGGCGCGAAATTCCGGGGTGATCGGGACGATCTCTCCGCCACCTGCGACCCAGAGCTCGCGCGCGTCGTCGACGTCCTTCACCGAGAACTCGTAAACGTCAGTCGTCGCCTGCTTGCCCGCCTCAACAATCACCTTCTGAAGATCCGGAGGAAGGCCGTCGTACCAGTCTTTGCTGATCACCGCGATCGACGAGATGACGCCGTGGTTCGTCTCAGACAGGTATTTGGCCGCATCGTTGTAGCGCAAACCGGCCAAGACAGGCAGGCAGCTCATTACCGCGTCGAGGGTGCCCTGCTGCAGTGCAGGCAGAACTTCGCTGGGGGGCATCGGAATTGGAGTCGCGCCCAATGCGCGAATCTGCTCCAGCTGAAGCTGGGCCGGCAAAACGCGGATCTTCTTGCCGCCAAAATCATCGAGCGCCTTAATCGGCTTGGTCGATGCAAAAATTGAAGGACCTGAGATGAACAGACCAAGCCCCAGCAGACCGCGATCCTGACCGAGCGAAAGAAACGCTTTGTTGAACTCGGGGTCTTGAAGTGTGCGATTGGTATGCGCCAGATCGGTGAAGATGCCGGGTGCGCTCAGTACCTGAAACCGTGAATCGATCCCACCGAGAAATTCCGGTGGAGTGACGACACCTTGTATGGTGTTCATCTGCGTCTGCTCAATCATGCGGGGCGATGCGCCAAGCTGACTCGCTGGATAGACCTCGACGGAGATGCGTTGGCCGCTCTTCTCGGCAACCAACTCCGCAAATCGCTTCATCCAAGCGTGTTGTGAATCATTGATGGTCGCCGTGCCAAGCTTCATGACGATCGGCTTCTGCGCCAAGGCAGCGCCGCCGGTCGCCGATGCGACCAAGATAGCACCGGCACTGACAAGAAAATCCCGTCGATTCATTTTATGTTCCTCTGGTTTTATATAAGGAATTCGTTTTTATATTTTTATTTAGATTCGATTATGTCTCGCCATCACTCTCCTTGTACGCGGCCAGGGCGGCACTGCATGCTAGGTCAACGTGACGGACGGCCGCGAGCCGGGCCGCTTCCGCGTCGCGCCGCTTGATGGCCTCGTAGATCGCGGTCATCTCCTTGAGGCTCTCGCGGGGTCTTGCAGGATTCGACATGGACCGGTCGCGGAGGAAACTGATCCGCGCATAAAGGTGTGCTTGCATCTCGGCGATGATCCGGTTCCCGCAGCCATCCACCACTGCCCGGTAGAAGGCGGTGGTGGCAACAATCAGCGAACGACGATCACCCACAGTGACAGCTGCTCGAAAATCCTCGAGGGCGCAGCGCATCTGCTCAAGGTGATGCGCCTCGACGTGCTCTGCCGCGAGCGCAGCGGCCTCTCCCTCCAGCAGCTTACGAACATGATAGATCTGCCCAGCTTCTGCCCATGTCACGACTGAGACATGGGGGCCGCGGTTCGGCACGATCGTAACCAAGCGCTCGCTCTCGAGGCTGCGAAGGGCCTCGCGCAACGACGGGCGGCTAATGCCGAGAAGCCCCGCCACTTCGACTTCCACGAGCCGCTCGCCGGGTTGAAACACACCCTCGGAAATGGCGGAGCGGAGCCTCTCGACAGTCTGCTGCTGTATCGTCTTCGGCTGGATCTGCAGATCGGCGCGCGTCAAGCCATCGCCGCCGCGCTCCAAACCTCCGGCATCGATCTGTCGAGACCTCCGTGGCCCAGCTGGCTTGCTCGCGATTTTGCCCCGCCGTCCGTCCATGGCTACGCGCACCTGTGAATCTGTTTGACAAATTGTCAGACATTTTTAAAACATGATGACAGAACGTCAAGCCCGGAAAAATGAGTTCAGAGCATGGAACTGAAGATTCGTCGCAGTTATTCGATCCTGAGCGAGCAACGGGAAGAGGCCGGCATTCGGGCCGCCGTTCCGCTTCGCAAAGTTGCGGTCGTCGCGGTCGTTGAAAATCCATGGGTCGGCGGATACGAGGCTGATCTGTCCGATGGAATCGCTGCATCCGTGGCGCTCGGTTCGACCCTCGCGCAGATGGCGGCCAAGTATGTCGCCCGCGGGGAGATTCAGGCGTACGGCAAGGGGGGGATCGTCGGCGTCGCGGGCGAGCAGGAGCACGCGAATGCCCTGCTGACCACGAGCTTCGCAAACCCCATGCGCGAGATGATCGGCACCGGCAAGGCTTGGATCTCTTCCATGACCAAGGTCGGTGGTCCCGGAACGGCGGTCGATATCCCGCTGAATCACACGGACGACGTCTATGTGCGTTCGCACTACAACGGCATGACCATCATGCTTCCGGAAGGGCCGGCGCCGGACGAGGTCGCGATCATCTTTGTGCTCGCAACGGGGGGGCGCCTCAATGCACGCGTGGGTGGCCTGACCCACGAGGAGGTCGTCGCCCGCGCGGCCGTGGCGGCGGTGTAGGAGCCTCAGATGAAAGTCGGAATCGCAAATCTGGGTGGAGTTCTCACGGGGGACATCGATGCCCCGGTTGCGGCAGGCGACACAATCGTCACAGAGGCCGGCAAGATTGTGTCTGTCGGAACCGGTGCGTCCTTGGACGGCTGCGATGTCGTGATCGATGCTGGCGGGACGATCGCGGCGCCGGGCCTGATCGACTCCCATGTGCACATCACGTTCGGAGACTATACGCCCCGCCAGAAGACGGTCGGATTTCTGGAGAGCTACGTGCACGGCGGCGTGACCACAAGCATCAGCGCGTCGGAGGTGCACGTTCCCGGGCGCCCGCGAGACCCCGCTGGCGTGAAGGCGCTTGCCGTCGCGGCGATGAAGTCCTTTCAGACCTATCGGCCGGGGGGCATGCGCGTGTGCGCTGGATCCCTGATCCTCGAGCCGGGGCTGGCGGAGGAGGATTTTCAGGACGCCGCGCGTCTTGGCATCTGGATGTGCAAGGCCGGGTTTGGTGCCTTCTCAAGCGCCGACGAATACGCGCCGCTGGTGGCAGCCGCACGGCGGGCCGGGATGGTGTCTATGGTGCACACCGGCGGCTCCTCCATTCCCGGTTCGGGCGGGATCTGGGCGGAACATCTCCTCAAGATCCTCCCCGACGTTTCCTATCACGTGAACGGCGGACCGACGGCGATGCCCGAGCC
Organism: Xanthobacter sp. NM-25; assembly: GCF_022138605.1. Lineage (GTDB taxonomy): Bacteria > Pseudomonadota > Alphaproteobacteria > Rhizobiales > Xanthobacteraceae > Xanthobacter. Next base: position 176,602 of record NZ_JACBFS010000005.1, on the reverse strand, counting down.
GGGTTTCGCTCGCCTCGTGAATGAATCGCAGATGGCGCTGCAGGTCTGCACCGCCGGCAATTTGCGGACCACGCTCCTGGTGGCCGACCTGTTGAAATCGGCGCATCAACTGGAACGTCTCCTGATCGCTACGGACACGCCCACGGGCAGCGGCATCATGCCATTGGGGATCTGGTACACGATCACGCACCTAGTCGCTCTCGGCGGCATGGCGCCGGAGATCGCGGTTGCGGCGGCCACGGGAAACAATGCCCGGGTATTCCGCCTCGACAGTGGCATCATCGCCCCGGGGCGTGCGGCGGACATCGTGCTGATCGATGCATGCGATGGCGGCTCCCAGGCCGATGCGCTCTCCGGTCTGCGGAACGGAGATATCCCTGCAATCGGCGCAGTCATAACCAATGGCGTGCCGCGTTTCGTCGGCCGCAGTCGAAATACCCCGGCAACAACCCGCAAGGTCCGCGTGGCGAAGAGCACCATCATGCAGACCTTCAGCGGGGAGGCTCACTAAAAAAAGATTCTTCCAAGACGGGAATTTTCAGATGACCCAAGCCTCGACCCTTGCAACTGCGCCGCCAGCCCGCGCCGACCGCTTTCCGCGGCTTCGCAGGGCGGGGGACATCCTTTCGAACGTGTCGACGCAGCTCGGTGCAGTCGCGCTGCTTTGCATCGTGCTCATCTGCGGGGTGAATGTGGTGGGGCGCTATGTCTTCAGCCACGCATTCAGCTGGGCGGAAGAGGCGATGATCTACCTGATGGTGTTCGTCATCTTTTCATCATCCGCCGCGGTGACGTGGAGAGGCGTTCACATGCATCTCGATATGCTGGTGAAAAGGCTGCCGGCTCAGCTTCGTGCTGCGGTGGCAACGTTCATCACGTTCTTCTCTGTCACGCTTCTTCTCGTGCTTGCATGGAATAGCTTCTTCGTCGTGTCGAAGCTCTTTCGTTTCAACCAGCGCAGCGATGCGCTCGAATTGCCGATGTGGATTCCGCAGTCGTTCCTGATGGTGGGCGTCATTCTCATCGCTGTCATGATGGTCTTGCGCCTCGTGGTCTTCGGTCCACTGGCGGTGGATGACGCGCATTCGGAACTGGAGCCGTCGTCATGACAGCACTTATTTTCGTCGGCCTGCCGGTCATCCTGGTCGCGCTGAGCGCGCCGATCTTCATCGTGCTCCTGGCGGCGACGATCTTCGGCATCCTCGACCTCAACGTCGGTCCGATCCGCGCCATTCACACCACCATGTTCGGTGGTCTGGACAGCTTTCCTCTGCTGGCAATCCCGCTCTTCATCCTTGCGGGAGACTTCATGGCTCGCGGCGGCATCGCCGCGCGCCTCATCGAATTTATCCTGTCGCTGGTCGGCGGTATTCGCGGCTCGATGGGCGTGGCGGCAATCGGCTCGGCGTCCGCCTTTGGTGCGATGTCAGGCTCCAGCATCGCGTGCGTCGCCGCAATCGGGAAGCTCACCATCCCCACGCTGGAACGCCAGGGCTACGGTCGGCGCTTTTCCGTCAGCCTGATCACAGCGACAGGTGTCATCGACGTTATTATTCCGCCGTCGATTCCGATGATCCTGTATGCCATCACGGCGCAGGTCTCGATCACGCAGCTCTTTTTTTCCGGCATCATCCCGGGACTGATGATCGCGGCGCTGTTAAGCATGTATGTGATGGTGCGGGCGAAGATCCTCGACATCCCGGTCACTGGGCGACCGCAGCTGTCGGTCATCATTCCCGCTGCGCGGCGCGCCAGCTGGGCGTTGTTCACTCCCGTCCTCATTATCGGCGGCATCTATGGAGGCATTTTCACGCCGACGGAAGCGGCCGGGATTGCCTGCATCTATTCCTTGCTCGTTTCCGTTTATGTTTACCATGAGCTGACATGGGCCGGCGTCTGGCGGTGCCTGACGGAATCCACGGTGCTGGTTGCGCAGATCATGATCCTCGTCGCGGTAGCGGGTGCCTATGGGTGGCTGATCACGACGAGTGGCCTGCCGCAGCAGTTGGTGGAATTCATCAATGGCCTGCATCTCGACACCTGGGTTCTACTCCTGACGTTCAACGTGGCTTTGCTGTTCATTGGGAGCGTGCTGGAACCGCCACCTGCAATCCTGATCCTGACGCCACTGCTCGCTCCCGTGATCGCTAATGCTGGCATCGATCCCGTCCATTTCGGGTTGATCGTGACCATCAACCTTGCGATCGGAATGTTCTTGCCCCCGTTCGGCCTGAATCTGTTCGCGTCGAATGCCTTGTTCAAGGTGCCGATGTCGCAGCTCTATATTGGAGTTATTCCGTTCGTTCTGATATATCTGCTCGTTCTGCTGCTGATTACATTTATACCGTCTCTAACGATGGTGCCATTAGAGTGGTATCGGGCCGGCTAGAGATGCGCGCGCCCACGCAGCGGCCCGCAGGAGCTGAGGCGAACGGCCCTGCGGCGAGCTTTGAGCGGAGCGCCGTGCCCAGGGGCGACCCTGGATACGGCCTTCCTCGATGGCGCGGAAGCAGCGGATCAACCTGGCTCCAAAAATCTGCTACCTAAGTACGCTTTGGGTGCAGGCGGCAGTCGGGGTGCCTTGGGATGGACAACGCGCGGGACGTCAGCTGGGTCGACATCGATCAGAAAACGCACGTCTACGCGTTTACTGATTACATGAAGAAAGTGGCGCAGGCACGTTATGTCATTCGCAAGGTGCAGATGACTATCGATGATTGCGCGCGCAAGCACGATCTCGTGCCGCTGGAGCATCAGGCGCTGATCCAGATCTTCGGTGCGACGGGAAAGGCTCTGCCGGTGGGCCGCATCGCCGATCGGCTCAATATCGTGCAGACGCTTGCATCGCGCTTGGTGCAACAGCTTGAAAAGGTGGGGCTTGTCCGCAGAACCCGCTCGAAAACCGATCGGCGCGCGACGCTCGTCCATATCACCGCCAGCGGTGAAGAGCGGTTGTTCGATATCGTGCAAGATGCGCACGCGCACATGAGCGCGTTTCGCTCTCAGGTCGCTCCCGAGGAGCGCGAGGCCGTCCACGAGATCATGGCGTTTTATGTCGGGGGGATCGACCGGACAGCGAAGCCGGAGGACGAGGGGTCTCCGGCTTCTGATCTGCGCCCCAAACGGGGACGCCGCTTATCGCGATAGGTAGGTCAGAACCTCGGTCAGGGACACCACGTCGGCGTATTTCTGCTGCAGGTCGAAAAGGTTCGACTCATGGGGGCCCTCAGCCCGATCGCCGACGCAATCCCGCACGACCATGGGCCGGAAGCCTGCGCACATGGCATCGACGGACGAGGCTCGCACACAGCCACTCGTCGTGCAGCCCGTCACGATCAAGGTGTCGACCCGCCGCTGGGTGAGCCAGCTCGCTAAATTGGTGCCGATAAAGGCGGACGGATACTGCTTGTCGATGACAAGCTCGCCGGCGGTCGGGGTAAGCTCCGGCACGATTTGCGCTGCGTCGCTGCTGGTGGTCAGGAGATTGTTGGTCGGAAGCTTCACGTTGAACAGGTTGAAGTTGCTGCCATCGTCCGCATAGATGTGCCGGGTGAATGCGATGGGAATGCCCGCGTGACGCGCTGCGCTCAGCAACGTCACCGTGTTGGCGATGGCGGCTGCGATGTTGCCGCCGCCGAGGATCGCGGGATCGGCAAACCCGCGCGTGTAATCGATGACCACCAGCGACGCCGAGACCCCAAATCCGAGCTTCTGCCCGAACTTTTGCCGCTGATAAACCGAAGTATCGACCTCAGTCATGCTGACCCCTTTTCACGGAACTCGCTTGACGTACAAAAGTTATATAACTTAGGATACATAAAATATCGGCTGGAGCAAGCTCCCTGGGGCCGCTCCCGAGCCCGAGGGTGGGCTTGGCTTCGGCCGGACGCTAGGGCGTGAGCTGGAGAAAATCCATGGATGTGGTCAGAAGGGTCTTGGTTGCCGGCGGCGGCGTTGGGGGCTTGGCCGCGGCGCTTGCCTTTGCGCAACGTGGGGCGCAGGTGAGGTTGATCGAGCGTCGGCCTGCCTTTGACGTGACCGGAGTCGGCCTTGGCCAGCCCGCAAATGCACTGCGGGTCTATGATCATCTGGGTGTGCTGGAGGAGATTTTGGATCATGGATTCATCTATGATCATATGACGATCTTCGACGCGCAACGTCGTCTCATCGCCGAGCATAAATTTCTTCTGGGAGATGAGCGGGTTCCGGCGGTCTGCGCGCTGTCGCGTGCGGAGCTGCACCGCATTTTGTTGGCGGCGGCGAAGCGGATCGGCGTGGAAGTCAGCTTGGGGCTGCAGATCAGCGCCTATGATGAAAGCGACGCGAACGTGGTGCGCGTGCGCTTCTCGGACGGAACGAACGACGCATTCGACCTGGTCGCCGGCTTCGACGGCATCCGCTCGACCACGCGCCAGCACCTTGTTGGAACAATGTTCGTTCCCCGGCCTTGCGGGATCGGGGCGTGGCGGGTCCAGGTGGACCGCCCGGAGTGTGTCACCGGCATGGAATTCTTGCAGGGGTGCGGCGGAAAAGCCGGCGCGATGCCCATCAGCAAGGACAAGATGTATTTGTTCAATATTCGCCCTGAGCCGATCGGCGCCTATTACGAGCGGAAAGATCTGGCCTCGCTCTGGAAAGAGCGGTTGGCCCAGTTTGGCAGCTACGTATCGGAAGTCAGCGCCAGTCTGAATGAGCAATCCGATATCGTCTATGGTGCCTTGGAGCCGATGTTGGTGCCTTGGCCTTGGCATCGCGGGCGTGTCGCTATCGGGGGCGATGCAGCCCACATTGTGCCTCCTCACCTGACACAGGGCGCAGCTATGGCGGTCGAGGACGCTCTGATCCTGGCTCACGAGGTGATGCAGGCGGATGGCACGCTGGAGCAGCGCCTCATGCGCTATGGGCGAGCGCGCTACGCGCGTTGTGCTTTCGTCTATGCCTTTGCTCGGAGCTGGCTTGAGGAAGAACAGGCGGTATTGACGGCTGAGCAGATGGAGGAGGCGCGCCGGGAGCTGGCGCAGAATGCCTCCGGTCGCATTGCTGTCAGCGATCGCATCTTGAACACTCCCATTCTTTGAGCGGAAGCGCCGAAATGAGCATCTTGAGCCACACCGATGGCGACGTTCTCTACCTGTCCCTGAATCGGCCCGAGGCCGGCCACCGCATTGACGCGGCCACTATCGATGAATTGACCGATAGCTTGAACGCGGTAGCCCCGCTTGACGGCGGCCCGGGCGTCGTGGTGCTCGGCTCGACGGGCCCCGACTTCTCTCTCGGCCGGCAACGGCCTGCAGTGCAGTCTTCGGATCCCCTCGACATTGTCGAGGAATTTCAGCAAATCCAAAAGTTGAACGAGGCGGTCCAAAGATGCCGTGCGGTCACCATCGCAGCAATCCGCGGCCGGGCCGAAGGTGCGGGCCTCTCACTGGCAGGGCGCTGCGACATTGTGATCGTGGCGGAGGATGCAAGGCTGAGCTTTCCGGAGATTCCACATGGCATTCCACCGACCATCGTGCTGAGCCATTATCGGTATGTTTTGCCGCGTAGCATTCTCGGCGACCTGATCTTCACCGGGCGCGAACTGAGTGGGCAGGAGGCCATTCAGCTGGGCTTAGCGGCCCGCGTCGTTTCGTCGGAGAATCTGGACGCTGTGGTGCTCGCGATGGCGAAGCAGGTTGCCAGTTACGATCGCCGGTCAATTGCTCTCGTGAAGGAGTTCTTGGAGCGCACCGAAAGTCTGCCGGCACCACTTGCGCCGTCACTTGGGATCTCGCTCTATGCAAACGAGATGTCGCATCGGCAATTGAAGGGATAGCAGCCTGATCCCGGGCTTTGCGCTGCAAAGCCGACCCTAGCCGGCGGCGGAAGAACGCCGCAGGCGGACGTTGCGGTTTCAGGATCGAAGCGGCGCTTTCGTCGTTGGCCTTCGGTCAGACCCAGACCAAGCGAGGCCGCGATGGATGCGGCTTGAAACCGGCGGAGAAAAGGAAGCGCCCGAGGGCTATCATCGGTGTCGCACGCTCACGTCGTGACCATGAGGGGCTTCGTCAAAAGGGTCGGGCAAAGCCCTCGGCCGCAGCAGTGCGGTGGACTTTTCGTCGTTCCCCTGCAGGGGAGCGACCACGACAAGGGGTTTGCGACCGGAATGTCGTCGATGGCCGGCGCTACCGGGTTCGAGGTAGCATTCGGAAGAATAGCAGCGTTCCCGCGTAGATCGAAGCTGCATCGCCTGTTCAAGTAGCACCGCGAACCGGGCTTCTTGGCGCCGTTCCCTCGAGAGTGGGCCTGCGGGAGACCGAGGACGGATTCCTGTTCCCTGTCTCCGCCTGCGCCATCGTCTGAGCCCAGCCCGCAGGGCACCCCCCCAAAAACCCTTCACTGCGTGTGGTTTCCGTCCTGTGCAGTCATCGGCGCGGCGGGTCATGGCGGATCGGCCAGCGGCGCCACCGCGCAAGGCCGATGCATGCGCCGCCGGCGAGGCAGAAGACCATCCGCCAGAGGGGAAACGACATGGATTCGCCTGTCAGGCCGTGGACGAGGGCATAGCCGCGACGGCGGCCGGCGCGACTAGCGACGGCGAGGCGCACGAATGGAGTGCGAACGCTCGCGAACAGGAACGTCAGGACACCGAAGGAGGCACCGCCTGAGATGACTCCGGCGATACCCGACCGATCCAGTTCCGGTGCCAAGGGCGAAACGGGCAGCGGCAAGGGCCAGCATGACGGGCGGCGCGAAAGTCGCGAGCCGATAGGCCAGGATGCACAATGCCGCAATCAGAGCCACGGGCGGGGCAATGACGGCGATCCCTTCTTCGTCGATGCCGGAGACATGTCCCCGGACATGGCTCCCCGAGACGCGTGAGCGCGCGACAGAGAGGGTGCGGCCGCGCGCGAGCATGGCCTGGGCTGCGCGGCGAACGGGGCGGATCGGACGGATTGGGCTGTGGCGGCTGTGTCCCGCCCTGAGAGCGCGCGGCCCAGCCATGAGCAGGCGGCGGTCTCGGGGGAGAGAGGGCCAAGATCACCTGTCCCCGGGTGGGGGGCGATGGCGATGAGCTGCCGGACGGTCATCCGCTCTCCCCCATGGCACTCGGCCAACGAATTCCTGTCGAAGCGGCGACAGCGTAAAGGGGGAGTCAAAATGTCGCGACGCGTCGACCCCAGCATCGGGCCGGATTTCCGCAGACTAATTTGTTTTTCTAGTCTGCGCTAAATCTCTAAGTCTTTGATTTAGATGGCGCGCCGGGGAAGATTCGAACTCCCGACCCCCAGATTCGTAGTCTGGTGCTCTATCCAGCTGAGCTACCGGCGCATCGTCCTGTGTGGGCGGCTGGGATGCCGCTTTCGGAGGAGACCTCCGCAGGACCCGCGGCGGAGAACTCCGCCAGCGAGGTGTGTGACCTACTGCGTTTCATTCGACCGCGCAAGGGCAAAAGCCGAAATCGCCCTGCTGCCCACAGCCTGTGGACAACACCGGTCGCAAAGCATACTCGAATGCGAGCGCGGCCGCCCTCAAGCGCGCAGGCGCTCCCGCCGCTGGCGGTCCCGTTCCGGCTGGTCCGGCAGGGTGATCCGGAAGGTGGTGCCTTCCTTGCCATCCAGCAGCCGGATCTCGCCGCCATGGGCCCGCACCAGCTCATCGGCGATGGGCAGCCCCAGGCCGGTGCCGCCGCGACGCGCGGACGAGACGAAGGCCTCGAACAGATGGGCCCGCCGGTCCTGCGGAATGCCCGGCCCCGTGTCTCCCATCTCGATCTCAACCGCCGCGCCCGCGCGCCGTGCCACCAGGCGGATCTGATCCCGCGCGGGATCGAGGGGTGCGCGGGTTTCCAGTGCCTGCACCGCATTGCGGCCGATGTTCAAGATCACCCGGAACAGCTGGTCGGGATCCGCATCCACCACCAGGCCCGGCTCCACCTGCGCCACCCAGGCGATGCCCGATCCGGGACCCAGGCCCAAGGTATCGCGCACCTCCTCCAGCAGCGGTGCCACCGCCACGTCGCGCCGCTCCGGCAGCGGCTCCATGGCACGCCCATAGGACAGGGTCTGCTCGCAATAGGTGATGGCCCGATCCAGCGCCGCCAGCAGCTTCGGCGCGAAGCGCTGCACCGTGGGATCGGGCAGCGCCGCCAGGCGATCCGACAGCAGCTGGGCAGACGCCAGGAGATTGCGCAAGTCGTGGTTGATCTTGGAGACCGCAAGGCCGAGCGCGGCAAGGTGGCTCTTCTGGCTCAGGGTCTGCGCCAGGCCGCGCTGCAGCTCCTGCAGCGCCTCCTCCGCCGTGCCGATCTCGTCACGCCGCCCACTCGGCACGATGATGCGGGAGGCATCCTCCGGATTCTCGCGGAATGCCGTCATCCGCTCGGTGAGCCGCCGCATGGGGCGCACGAAGAGCGCGTTGAGACTGAAATAGACCAGGGCGCCGGCGGCGCCCGCCACCATGGCGGACACCAGCAGCGTGGTGGTGGTGAAGCGCAGCAGCGCCCGCCGCAGCGGCGTTTCCGACAGCACGATCTCGATGAAGTCCGCCCCGGAGGGGGCCTCGCCCACCAGTCGCAGCATCCGCCCATCGGGCGCCGACAGGGTCTCGACGGCGCCGCGCACCGCGCTCCAGAGATTCATGTCCCGCATGTCCACATGCTCGTCCACCTGAGGCGGCATGTCGGAGGCGGCCAGCAGACGGCGCGTATCCTCCCGTTTCACCACGATCACCTGCGCCCCCACATTGGCGAGCAGCTGGCGGGTGAGATCCATGGGAATGCTGTCCTGCGGCGCCGCATCCAGCACCAGCGCCGCCGTGCGCGCGGCGGCCAGGCGATCGGAGAGCCAGGCCACCCGGTAATTGGCGATCGTCGGCACCAGCACGGCCACTTCCACCGCCGCCACCACAAACACGGTCAAGACCAGGAGCTTCGCGGACAAGCTGAAGCCGCCCCGGCGGTGGTGGGGCGGGTCGATCGGTGGATCGGCTCTGGTCCCGAACATGACACTCACAGGGGCGAACGCCCGTTTCGGTGGCGCGTCCCACGCGCGGAAACGTGATGTCTAGAGATAAGCACAGACCTTGTGCGAAGCCAGCATCGGTGTCGGGGGTGCGTCTATTCCTCTTCGCCGAAGCGATCGGCGACCAGGGTGCTCAGCGCCGCCAGAGCCTCCTCGGCCTGGCGGCCGGTGGCCGTCACGGTCACCGTAGTGCCCGGTGCGGCCGCCAGCATCATCAAGCCCATGATGGAGTTGCCACACACGGCTTCGCCATTGCGGCACACCCGCACCTGGGCGTCGAAGCGCTCCACGGTCTGCACGAACTTGGCGGAAGCGCGCGCGTGAAGGCCGCGCTTGTTGATGATGGGCAGCACACGCACCAGCGCGGAGGGGTCGACCGGCCCGCCACAGGCCTCGGCCGGGTCTTCGGACGGCAGGGCCCGTCCCGACAGATCATTTACCGGCGAGGACGCGACTTGCGACATTGATGTATTTCCTGCCTGCTTCCTGAGCCACGTCCACCGCTTCGGCGAGCGGCAGCTCGCCGCGAACCTTGGCGAGCTTGACCAGCATGGGCAGGTTGATGCCGGCCACCACTTCGACATCCGGCGTGTTCATCACCGAGATGGCCAGGTTGGAAGGGGTTCCACCGAACATATCGGTCAGAATCACCACGCCGCCGCCGGAGCGCACCCGGGCGACTGCCTCGATGATATCCTGCCGACGGCGCTCCATATCGTCCTCCGGCCCGATGGTGACGGTGGCGATATGGCTTTGCGGGCCCATGACGTGCTCCAAGGCGGAGCGGAACTCATCGGCGAGGCGGCCATGGGTGACGAGGACGAGACCGATCATGCTTCCTCCGCCTTCATCCCCCGATGAAGGCCTCCCGCGTTGCGGGACATTCATATTCAGAGCGGCTCAAAAATTACGCAAGGGGTGCAACGCACAAAAGCACATTTAGTTTTCGTAAGGTTGACTGCACCAGGCCGCCGCCAGCAACAATGCTGCGCTTTCAAGGCACACCGGACGCAGGCACGGCAGCGCGACATCACAGATGCGAACGGTTTGCGCCTCATCTGATGGCAGGCGCGCGGCCAGTGGGCTGGCCAGATCCACCACATGGGACAGCGACACCCTGTCGCGGTGGGGCCACCGCCGCACCCCCAGGCCACGCACCTCCAGCAACCCCGCGAGCGCCGGTACCGGCCGCGCCCACACCCGCCCCGCCGCCGCGCGCAGCAGCACCCGGTCGTCGGCCACCAGCTCGGCGAGCGGCAACGCGCGGGGCGGATCGAGCAGCAGCTGGAGCGCCAGGGTCGACTTGCCGGAGCCGGACGGGCCGCGGATCAGCACCCCGCGATCGCCAAGGGCGATGCAGGTCGCGTGCACCGAAGGGGCGTGCATTGGGGGGGCGTGCTCCGGGGGCGCCGGCTCCGTCATGGCTCGCCCGCCGGCAGGCGCACGACGAACCGGGCGCCGGCCACGGTCTGGGCGCCGTCCGGCCCCGAGACCATGCGGTTTTCCGCCCAGATCCGCCCGCCATGGGCTTCGACGATCTGCTTGGAAATGGATAGTCCCAGGCCGGAATTCTGGCCGAACCCCTGGTGCGGGCGGTCGGTGTAGAAGCGCTCGAAGATCCGCGAGAGCGCATCGGGCTGGATCCCCGGCCCCTCATCGTCGACGGTGATCTCCACCCCGTCCTTCAGCTGGCGACAGGCGACGCTCACGGTGCCCCCCGTCGGCGAGAAGGAGCGGGCGTTGGACACCAGATTGTCCACCACCTGCCCCAGCCGCGAGGCATGGCCCGGCACCAGGAAAGCGGCGGCGCCGGCGTGCGGCCGCTCGAAGCTCAGCGCCACCCGCACCCCGTCGTCCTTGCGCACGTCCTGGGCCATGCCGACCACCATCTCGAGCAATTGCTTGAGGTCCACCTCCACCGCCTCCTGGCGCTGCAGTTCGGCGTCGAGGCGGCTGGCGTCGGAAATGTCGGTGATCAGGCGGTCGAGCCGCTTCACGTCATGCTGAATGACCTCCAGCAGCCGCCCGCGCGAGGCGTCGGATTTGGCCAGCGGCAGGGTCTCCACGGCGCTGCGCAGGGAGGTCAGCGGGTTCTTGAGCTCGTGGGCGACATCGGCGGCAAAGCTCTCGATGGCCTCGATGCGGTTGTAGAGGGCACCGGTCATGTCGCGCAGGGCGCCCGAGAGGTGGCCGATTTCGTCTGCGCGGGTGGTGAAATCCGGGATTTCCACCCGCGTCTTGATGCGGCGCCGCACCCGCTCGGCGGCGGCCGCCAGCTTGCGCACCGGGTCGGCGATGGTGCCCGCCAACAGCACGGAGAGCAGCACCATGACCACCGCGGCCACCAGGAACACCCGCACGATCACAAACCGCTCGGCCCGCACCGCGGCGTCGATCTCGCCGCCCTGGGTGGAGAGCAGCAGGACGCCGAGAATGGCGCGGAAGCGCTGGATCGGCACCGCGACCGAGACCACGACCCGGCCACGATCATCCACCCGAACCTCGCTGGCCTTGCCACCGAGCGCGGCGATGGCCACCTCCGGGTAGCTCTTGCCGGCCTGTGGCCCGAACTCCTTGTAAACAGGCAAGTCTCCGCGGGCGAACCACAATTGTATGGCGCGCCAGAGCCGCTCCAGGGGGCCCGGGCGGGGCTCGTTGGGGGAGGGGACGTCGAAGCGCAGGATCTCGCCGCGGGAATAGAGCGAACGGGAATCGAGCAGCATCTGCCCGTCGCGATCATAGATGCGGGCGCGGGTTCCGGTGGGGCCCACCAGGCGCCGCAGCACCGGTGCGACCCGCTCCGGATTGATGGGAAACTCAAGCGGCGCAAAGCCTTCTTCACTCGGCCCATAGCTTTCGCCGGCCTGCAATTCGAGCAGACGGTCGGGGTCCACGGTGATGGAGTTGGTCTCCACCTGGGCCGAGGAGGCGATGGCGGCGGCGATGATCTCGCCCTGCACCAGGAGGCTCTGCACCCGGGCATCGATGAGCCCGGAGCGGAACTCGGACAGGTAGAGGATGCCCGAGACGAGGGCGCAGAGGCCGGCGAGGTTCAACAGAACGATCCGCCGCGTCAGCGACGAGAAGCTCTTGAAGGCCACGAAGCGGCGGGCGCGCCTCAGCGCGCCGAGCAGCCCGCCGCGCTCCGGCGCGGGGGTCGCATCGTGCGGTTCGGCTTCGGCGGTCATCGCGCGTACCGCCGATCAGGACGCGGAGCGACCGGAGAGGGATTCATTCCTTGAAGCGGTAGCCGACGCCGTAGAGGGTTTCGATCATCTCGAAGCTCTCGTCCACCGACTTGAACTTCTTGCGCAGGCGCTTGATGTGGCTGTCGATGGTGCGGTCGTCCACATAGACCTGGTCGTCATAGGCCGCATCCATCAGCGCGTTGCGGCTCTTCACCACGCCGGGCCGCTGGGCGAGGGCCTGGAGGATCAGGAATTCGGTGACGGTGAGGGTGACCGGCTCACCCTTCCAGGTGCAGGTGTGGCGCTCGGGGTCCATGCGCAGGTTGCCGCGCTCCAGCACCTTGGCGCTGTCCACCTCGCGGGTGACCACCCCGTCCTTGGCACCGGCGCGGCGCAGCACGGCCTTCACCCGCTCCACCAGGAGGCGCTGGGAGAACGGCTTCTTGATGAAGTCGTCGGCGCCCATCTTGAGGCCGAACAATTCGTCGATCTCCTCATCCTTGGAGGTGAGGAAGATCACCGGCATGTCGGTCTTCTGGCGCAGCCGGCGCAGCAGCTCCATGCCATCCATGCGCGGCATCTTGATGTCCAGGATGGCGAGATCGGGCGGATTGGTCTTGAAGCCATCAAGGGCGGAGGCGCCATCGGTGTAGGTTTCGATGCGATACCCCTCCGCCTCCAGGGCGATGGACACCGAGGTGAGAATGTTGCGATCGTCGTCGACGAGGGCGATGGTGGGCATGACACCTCTTTCAAGCCGTCCACAATGACCGGCTGTTCTGCGCGGCCGTAACGCGCCGGTGAACCCGCCTCGCGTGGCCGAAATGTGACACTCAAGCGCCAACGGCTGCAAAATAGCGAGATTCTCACCAGACTCCAACCATTCCGTGGCGTTCCAGCCCCCGCCCTTGCATTGGAATACCTCTATAGTTACCCCTCCCGACCGTGCCGGGCGTCCCCTCCACTTGCGATCGCGGAGGGCCTTCCCCATCCTCCGTCGCGACAGAGGAGCCACGCCCGTGACACAGACCGCATCCGAAGCCCCTTCCGTGGCCGACACCGCCGCCGCCACGGTGCGCCGCCTGATCCGCGAGGCGCGGTTCGGCACCCTGGCCACCCTCGATGCCGATGGCGGGCCCTATGCGTCGCTGGTGGCGGTGGGCACCGATCCGGAAGGGCGCCCCACCCTGCTGATCTCCCAGCTGGCCCGCCACACCCAGAACATCGCCCGCGATGCGCGGGTGTCGCTGCTGGTGTCGGCGGCGGAGGCGGATGATCCGCTCAACGCGCCGCGGGCCAGCCTCATCGGCCGGATCGCCGCCGCCGAGGATCCCCTGGTGCGCGCGCGCTACCTCGCCCGCCATGAGGCGGCCACCGGCTATGCGGATTTCAAGGACTTCGCCTTCTACCGCATCGATCTCGACCACGCCCATCTGGTCGAAGGCTTCGGCCGCATCATCGATGTGCCCGGCAGCGCCCTGGTGACCGACTGGAGCGGCGCCGAAGCGGTGCGCGAGGCCCATGAGGGCATCGTCTCGCACATGAATGCCGACCACGCCGACGCGGTGAGCCTGTATGCCACCGTGCTGGCCGGCGCCGCCGATGGCGCATGGCGGATGGTGGGACTGGACCCCGAGGGCTTCGAGATCACCTCCGGCCCGAGCGTGCGGCGCCTCGCCTTCTCGGACCGCAAGACCGACGTGGGCGCGGTGCGCAAGGACCTGGTGGCGCTGGTGGAGCAGGCGCGCAGCAGCAAGGCCGCTTGATTTTTCTCCGCCGGCATCGCCATCTCTATGACCCTGTGTCACGGGGTCGTCGCGCGCCCGCGGTGCGGGGCGCTACAGGTTCGTCCCGCGCCCCGGCGCGGGGCGCGCAGCGTCGGCGGCCGAGCGGGCCTCGACGCCGCCATAAAGAGCCGGCAGCAAGCCGGAAAACACGATGATGGAGAAACGCCGTGCTGGAGACTGGTCACCGCAACAGCGCTTGTGGCGCTGAGGCCTTCGGGCTGAAACATGTCAACAGGATCCATTGGAACCTGACCGAGCCGCAGCTCTATGAGCACGCTCTGGAACACCTTGAGGGCCACCTTGCCTCCGGCGGCGCGCTGACCGCGGAAACCGGCGTTCACACCGGCCGCAGCCCGAAAGACAAGTTCGTGGTGCGCGATGCCGCCACCGAGGACAACGTATGGTGGGACAATAACGGCGCCATCACCCCGGCCCAGTTCGACGCCCTGCACCAGGATTTCCTCGCCCTCGCCGAAGGCAAGACCCTGTTCGCCCAGGATCTTTATGGCGGCGCGGATCCCGCCTGCCGGATCAAGGTGCGCGTCTATACCGCCTTCGCCTGGCACTCCCTGTTCATCCGCACCATGCTGCGCCGGCCCGAGCGGGCCGAGCTCGACGGCTTCGTGCCCGACCTCACCATCATCGACCTGCCCGATTTCAAGGCCGATCCGGCGCGCCACGGGGTGCGCTCGGAAACCGTGATCGCGGTCAATTTCTCGCGCGGCATCGTGCTCATCGGCGGCACCTCCTATGCCGGCGAAATGAAGAAATCGGTGTTCACGGTCCTCAATTATCTGCTGCCGCAGCAGGGCATCATGCCCATGCATTGCTCTGCCAATGTGGGCGCGGAGGGGGACGTGTGCCTGTTCTTCGGCCTGTCCGGCACCGGCAAGACCACCCTTTCGGCCGACGCCAGCCGCACCCTCATCGGCGATGACGAGCACGGCTGGAGCCCGAGCGGCGTCTTCAATTTCGAGGGCGGGTGCTATGCCAAGACCATCCGCCTGTCGGCGGAGGCGGAACCGGAGATCTTCGCCGCCTCCAACCGCTTCGGCACGGTCCTGGAGAATGTGGCGCTCAACCCGGTCACCCGGGTGCCCGATTTCGACGACGGCAGCCGCACCGAAAACACCCGCGCGGCCTATCCGCTGGATTTCATCCCCAATGCCAGCCCCACCGGGCGCGCCGGCATGCCGAAGAACATCGTCATGCTCACCTGCGATGCGTTCGGCGTGCTGCCGCCCATCGCCCGGCTGACGCCGGCGGAGGCTATGTATCACTTCCTCTCGGGCTACACCGCCAAGGTGGCCGGCACCGAGAAGGGGGTGAAGGACCCGGAAGCCACCTTCTCCACCTGCTTCGGCGCCCCATTCATGCCGCGCCATCCCTCGGTCTACGGCAACCTCCTGCGCGATCTCATCGCCAATCACGGGGTCGACTGCTGGCTGGTGAACACCGGCTGGACCGGCGGCAAATATGGCGTGGGCCGGCGCATGCCCATCAAGGTCACCCGCACACTGCTTGCCGGCGTGCTCGACGGCTCGCTCAAACATGCGGATGTCCGCACCGATCCCTATTTCGGCTTCAAGGTGCCGACCTCGGTGCCGGGCATCGAGCCGCACATTCTGCAGCCGGCCAAGACCTGGGCCGACAAGGCCGAGTTCGACGCCACCGCGCGCCGGCTGGTGGCCATGTTCCAGGACAATTTCGCGAAGTTCGAGGCCCATGTGGATGCCGCGGTGCGCGATGCCCAGCCCCAGGTGCGCATCGCCGCCGAGTAGGCGCACCGTGTAAGCGGACCGGGGTCATGGCGCCCCGTGTAGGACCCGGGGGCGGCAAGCCGCCCCCGGGTCATCCTCACGGACAGGGGTGCCGATAGCCGTCGTAACCGAGATAGGTCCCGGTGCGCGGATCGTAGGAGCGGTAGCGCTGCATGCAGTAGGCCACCGCATCGCGCTGGTTCTGGGCATTCTGGGCGGCCGCCGCCGCAGCGGCGCCCAGGGCGATGCCCGCAACGCCGGCGGCGATCCAGGCCCCGGAATTGTTGCGATAATACCAGCCACCGTTGCGCCAATAGGGATTGCCCCAGCGCCCGTGCGGCGGCGGGGGCGGCGGACGGTTCCAGCCGGGACGCGGGCCGGGACGATAACGGCCGGGCGGCGGCCCCTGTACCTGCGTGACATCGGCCTGGCGATCTCCCATCGTCGCCATTCCGCTCGCCAACCCTTGGGCCACCGCCTGCGACGCGCTCATTGTGACGCCGCCGGCACTGAGCCCGGCCACGAGGGTCCACACCATCGCCTTGCTGGCGATGCCGACCGCGGAAGCCGTTTTCTTCTGCATTCGCTTCTCCTTCTCGCACGACGGCAACGCCGCCCGAGGTGATTCATGCCCCATGGAGAGGGCAAGGAGATGGCAACCGCTCATCATCGCCAGCCGGTCGCCGGAACCGATTGCCGCAATTGCCGTTTTCTCGACACATCGCGACGCTGAGCGGGCGCCACAATTGACACAATGAGACCTGACGTTAGCGACGCCTGATGGGAGTGAAACATCATGCTCGGGATCAAGAAGGTGGCATGGGTGGCGGCGACCGTCGCGGCCGGCTTGCTGTCGTTTACGCCGTTGCCGGCGGGCGCGCAGGCGCTCCGCCTGGGGCTCACCGATCAGACGGCGCGCGGCGCCGCGGTGCAGCCGGTGGAGTGGCGGGGCGGCGCCCCCGCACGGGCCTACAGGGGGCCGGCCCGTGCGCCGGCGCGCGCCTATGGCCCGCGGATGGGCCGGCCCGCCTATGGACGGCCGGGCTATGGCCGACCCGCCTATGGTCGGCCCGTCTACGGTCGTCCGGGGTATCGCGGCCCCAATTATGCGCATGTGCGGCCGGGCTATCGGCCGGGGCCGGGCTGGAATCGCCCCGGCTGGCGGCCGGGGCCGGGTCCCGTTGGCCCGGGCTGGGGTCGTCCGGGCTGGCGGCCGCCGCCCGGCGCCTGGGGACCGGGTCGCTGGTATCCCGGCTGGGGCTGGTATCGTCCCGGCTGGGGCTGGGGCTATTACAACAATTCCGGCGCCTGGATCGCCCTCGGCGTCGCCTCCGGCCTGGCTTTGGGCGCGGCGGCCGCCGCCAACAGCGCGCCGGTGTATGACGACGCGGTGGCCTACTGCATGCAGCGCTACCGCTCCTACAATCCCTCCACCGGGACCTTCACCGGCTACGACGGGCGGCAGCATCCCTGCCCGTGACACGGCCTGAGCCATGGCCCCGGCGGTGCCCGCCGCCCGGGCCATGGGCCCAGCGCCCCAGGGGCGAGCGGCATGGCAAAAGAAAAGGCCCGAGGCGCTGCCGCCTCGGGCCTTTTTCATGGATGCGGATAAACCAGACCGCGCGCTCCGTCAGCGCGGAGCGAGAATCATGATCATCTGGCGGCCTTCGAGCATGGGCTCGGCCTCCACCTTGGCGATGGCCGTGACATCCTCTTTCAGCTTCTGCAACAGCTTGTAGCCGATGTCCTGGTGCGCCATCTCACGACCACGGAAGCGCAGCGTCACCTTGACCTTGTCGCCTTCCTCGAAGAAGCGCTGCATGGCGCGCATCTTCACGTCGTAATCGTGGTCGTCGATGCCGGGACGCAGCTTGATCTCCTTGACCTCGACCACCTTCTGCTTCTTGCGCGCCTCGCTGGCCTTCTTCTGGTTCTGATACTTGAAGCGGCCGTAATCGAGGATCTTGCAGACGGGGGGCGCCGAGTTGGGAGCGATCTCCACGAGGTCGAGGCCGGCCTCCTGCGCCAATGCAAGCGCATCGCGGATAGCCAACACGCCGCGGTTCTGGCCGTCCTGGTCGATCAACTGGACTTCGCGGATGCGGATTTCCTCATTGACGCGCGGTCCATCCTTCTCCGGCGCGACGGGTCTCATGGGGCGGCGAATGGCTTCGATCTCCTCAACAATCAACACTTTCCCCAGCGCTGGCCGTCCTTCGTGGGGCGGCGGCCGCGTTTATCGGCCGGCCGTCGCCGGGACCCAGGGTTGGGGCAGGGCTGAAAGATCGGGATAAACGGGCAGAAAGTCAATGACCTTGCGGATTTTCCGGACCCCCGGCCCGGTTTGGCGCACCGCTTTGCCCACACCCTGCCGCTCCGCCCCCGCTGGACGCGCGGTCTCGGCTGGCGGCATAGTCCCGGCAGCCACAGTTCAGCCGCCTTCCCCCCGCATCTGGGAGCATGGCTCCGGCGCATCCGGAAAGGCACGCCCGCTCGGGGCTGCCGGATTCACGGTGACAGACATGATCGACGCAGGTTCCGCCTCCAGTCTCTTCCGCGGCGTGCTGGTCGCCGGCGCCCTTGCGATGTGGGCCGCACCGGCCTGCGCCGAAGGCCGGCTCGACGCCAAATACGTGCTGAGCGTCGGCGGCGTGGAACTGGGGCGCGCCTCGGTGGTGGTGGAAGCCGGGGCCGAGGGCTACGAAATCTCCGGCTCCGGCCGCATCACCGGCGTGCTGCGGGCCGTCTCCTCGGGCAAGGGGGTGGCGGCGGCCCGCGGCGCCCTGAACGGCGACAAGATGGTGCCCCGGGTCTACGCCCTCAACGCCGAGGCGGATGGCAAGAAGGAGCTCGCCCGCCTCGCCATGACCAGCGGCGCGTTGGCGGAAATGGAAATCGAGCCGCCGCTCAAGCCCCTGCCCGATCGGGTGCCGCTCACCAAGACCACGCTGCAGAACATCATCGATCCCATGAGCGGCGCCTTCGTCTATGTGCCGGGCACCGCCGACCTTCTGTCCGCCGCCGCGTGCGATCGCTCGGTGCCGGTGTTCGACGGGCGCCAGCGCTACGACATCACGCTCTCCTACCTGCGCACCGAGACCGTGAAGGCAACCGGCTACAAGGGACCCGCCGTGGTCTGCTCTGTGCGCTACAAGCCGGTCGCCGGGCATCGCCCCAGCCGCTACACCGTGCGCTACATGCAGGACAACAAGGACATGTTCGTCTGGCTGGTGCCCATCGAGGGCACCCGGCTGATGGCGCCGTTCAAGGTGTCGGTGGCGACCATGATCGGCACCGCTTTGTTCCAGGCCACCAATTTCGAGGCCAAGGCCAAGGACGCGCCGGTGCCGGCGAGCGCCACCAAGCCCTGACCGCCCCAATCTACAGGAATCGGCTACCGCCGGCCCTGGCCTACTAGCGCTAGTAGGGGGCGAAAAGCGAACCGTGGGCCCCGCGCGATTCGATCGTGATTCGTTCGTGGCCCGTTCCGCACGGCCCGCCACCGGGACATTCCAGCCCTCGCATGAGCCCGCGTTGACACTGCGGGGGCGGCCGGTGTTCCCTTGGGAGGCGTGAGCAGGTCACGCTTGAGGACATCATGTCGAAACGCAGCAAGCTGGCGGGCAAACATGCGGCCGACGCGCCCCACGGGGCCGCCTCCCTGAGCGAGGCCAAGGCCTGGATGGCGGCGCGGGAGATCACCGAGATCGAGTGCACCGTGCCGGATCTTGCCGGCGTCGCCCGCGGCAAGATCATGCCGGCCTCGAAATTCTTCTCCTCGCCGGTGATGAACCTGCCGCTGTCGGTGTTCCTGCAGACCATCTCCGGCGAATACCCCTCCTATGAGGGGCTGGTGGATTCGGTGGTGGCGGACAGCGACCTGGTGCTGGAGCCGGATTTCTCCACTTTGTGCTCGGTGCCCTGGGCCCAGGACCCCACCGCCCAGATGATCCACGACGCCTTCCACCGTGACGGCCGCCCGGTGGAGATCGCGCCGCGCAACGTGCTCAAGCACATCATCAATCTCTATGCCGCCAAGGGCTGGAAGCCGGTGGTGGCGCCGGAGATCGAATTCTATCTGGTGGAGCCCAATACCGATCCCGACTATCCGCTGAAGCCGCCGGTGGGCCGCTCCGGCCGCCCGGAGATCGGCCGCCAGTCCTATTCGATCCAGGCGGTGAACGAGTTCGACGCGCTGTTCGAGGACATCTACGATTATTCGGAGGCGCAGGGACTCGAGATCGACACCCTGATCCACGAGGACGGCGCGGCGCAGATGGAGATCAACCTGCGCCACGGCGATCCGCTGGTGCTGGCCGATCAGGTGTTCCTGTTCAAGCGCACCATCCGCGAGGCGGCGCTCGCCCACAAGATCTACGCCACCTTCATGGCCAAGCCCATCGCCAACGAGCCGGGCAGCGCCATGCACATCCACCAGTCGGTGATCTCCACCCAGACCGGCAAGAACATCTTCTCCGACGACGAGGGGGATCCGACGCCGGAATTCTTCTCCTTCCTTGCCGGCCACCAGAAGTATCTGCCGGCGGTGATGTGCATCCTGGCGCCCTATGTGAATTCCTACCGGCGGCTCACCCGCGATTCCATGGCCCCCATCAACCTGCAGTGGGGCTATGACAACCGCACCGCCGGCCTCCGGGTGCCGCCCTCCACCCCGGCGGCGCGCCGGGTGGAAAACCGGGTGCCGTCCTCCGACGCCAACCCCTATCTCGTCATCGCCGCCTCGCTGGCCTGCGGCTACCTGGGCATGGTCGAGGGGCTGCGCGCCACCGATCCGCTGGAGGGCGACGCCAAGGACCTCGACTTCGACCTGCCCCGCGGCCTCCTGGAGGCGGTGGCGGCATTCGAGGAGGCCGAGCCCCTGGCGGAGGTGCTCGGCAAGCGCTTCGTCGCCACCTATGCGGCGGTGAAGCAGGCGGAGTTCGAGACCTTCATGCGCGTGATCTCGCCCTGGGAGCGGGAATATCTGCTGCTGAACGTGTGAGCCACGGCGCGCGGCGGCCTCCCCCGCGCGCCCCCGGCCTCACGCCTGCGCGGACGCCACAGCACGGAGCAGACCATGTCGTCCCCCCGCCCCATGGCGCATCCCGCATCCTGGTATGTGGCCACCGCCAACGCCATTCCGTCCTATCCGGCGCTGCAGGGCGAGACCCGGGCGGATGTGTGCGTGCTGGGCGGCGGCTACACTGGTCTGTCGGCGGCGCTGCATCTGGCGGAAGCGGGCTTCGACGTGGTGCTGCTGGAGGCCTCGCAGGTGGGCTCCGGCGCGTCGGGCCGCAACGGCGGGCAGATCCATTCCGGCCAGCGCCGCCACCAGGACTATCTCGAAGCGGAACTGGGCCTCGACGATGCCCGCAAGCTCTGGGAGCTCGCCGAGGACTCGAAAACCCTGCTGCGCGACCTGATCGCCCGGCACAACATCTCCTGCGACCTCACCGACGGGCTGATCCTGGCCGATCACAAGCGCCATTACGTGGCCGAGAGCCACGCCTATGCCCGCCACCTGCAGGACACCTATGGCTATGACGCCATGGAGCCCCTCGACGAAGCGCAGGTGCGGGCGCTGGTGGGCTCGCCCGGCTATTATGGCGGCGTCTACGACCATGGGGGCGGCCATCTCCACCCGCTCAATTTCGCTTTGGGCCTCGCCGCCGCCTGCACCCGGGCCGGGGTGCGCCTCCACGAGCACACCCGTGTGTCGGGCTTCGAGGATTGGCACGGCGTCACCCTCACCACCGACACCGGCGCCACGGTGAAGGCCTCATTCCTGCTGGAATGCGGCAATGGCCTCATGGACGGGCTCGACCACCGGGTGGACGAGCATGTCATGTCCATCTGCAACTATATTGCCGCCACCGAGCCCTTGGGAGAGCGCGCCGCCGGCATCATCGCCGATGGCGCGGCGGTGGCCGACAGCCGCTTCGTGGTGAATTATTTCCGCCTGTCGCGGGATGGCCGGCTGCTGTTCGGCGGCGGCGAAAGCTATCGCCGCAACCTGCATGGCAATGTGCCGCAATTCGTGCGGCCGTTCATGCTGCGGGTGTTTCCCCAGCTCGCCGACGTGCGCATCGACTACGGCTGGGGCGGGGTGCTGGGCATCACCCTGACGCGGCTGCCGTTCGTGCGGCGCATGTCCGACCACGTGCTGGTCTCGGCCGGCTACAGCGGCCATGGCGTGGCGCTGGCGCCGCTGTTCGGCAAGATCCTCGCCGAAGCGGTGCGCGGGCAGATCGAACGCTTCGACCTGCTGGAAAAGCTGCCGGTGCCGCGGTTTCCCGGCGGCACCGCCCTGCGTTACCCGCTGCTGGTGGCCGGCCTCAGCTATTACGCCCTGCGCGACCGCCTCTAGGGCGTGACGGCGCGCCTTGGGCCCGCCTTGGGCCCGCCCCGTGCAGACCTCCGTCGTCCAACCGTCCTCAGTCGAGCCCGCCCAGGCGGCGGGCCTCGGCCAGCGCCTTCAGGCAGCCCGCCTCATCGCCGGCGGCCTGCAGGTTCATCGCCGCGTTGAGCGCCCCCAGTGGCCCGGATTCCGGCTGCGTGACGCCCGCCGCCGCCAGCGAGCCGGGCGTCGGCTGCTGGGCATCCTGCGCGGCGACACTCTGCTGCTGCGCCGGCGGCTGCCGGGTCTGGGGAACCTGGTTCTTCAACTGCTGCTGGACGACGACGATCTGCTCCAGGCAGGTCTGCGCCTGCGCCGCCGGCGCGGCCAGCAGCCCCGCCCCCATCGCGGCGGCGGCCACCATGGTGGCGCGGCGCGCCGCAAGCCCGGGAACCGCGAACATGCGGGAAAGAATGGTGCCCATGAGCTGACCTCTTGCGTCTGCAGCCGGCCGGGTGGGTCCTCGGCCGGCAACCGCGGCGACGGCGGCCTCCCTTTAGAACCCAGGGTTACCGCTGTCGCAAGGGGTGGCGGCCGCGACACGCGCGGCCACCCCGCATCGGCCCCGCATCAGCCCTGCTCAAGCCGCGCGCGGCGCTTGCGCGCCACCATGTTGAGCGCCTCGATGGCCGCGGAAAAGCCCATGGCGGCATAGACATAGCCCTTAGGCACATGGGCCCCGAAGGCTTCCGCGATCAGCGTCATGCCGATCATGATGAGGAAGCCGAGGGCCAGCATCACCACCGTGGGGTTGGCCTCGATGAACTGGGCCAGGGGTCCGGCGGCCAGCAGCATGCAAGTGACCGCCACCACCACGGCGATGATCATGATCGGAATATGCTCGGTCATGCCCACCGCGGTGATGATGCTGTCGACGGAGAAGACGAGGTCCAGCATCAGGATCTGGGCGATGGCGGCGACGAAGCCCAGGGACACCTTGGAATCGAACATGTCGTCGTTGGGGTGGGGATCCACATTGTGGTGGATCTCCTTGGTGGCCTTCCACACCAGGAACAGGCCACCGGCCAGCAGAATGATGTCACGCCAGGAGAAGCCGTGACCGAACACGGTGATGACCGGCGTGGTGAGGGTGACGATGATGGCCACGGTGCCCAGCAGCGCGAGGCGCAGGATGAGCGCCAGACCGATGCCGATGCGGCGCGCCTTGGCGCGATATTGCGCCGGCAGCTTGTTGGTGAGGATCGAGATGAAGATCAGATTGTCGATGCCGAGCACCACCTCCATGGCGATGAGCGTGACCAGGGCCACCCAGGCCCCGGGATCGGCGGCCAGCTGCAACAGATAATCCATGACGTTTCGCCTCGAATGGGGGTCAGAACAGGAATGGGGCGGGGGCATCCGGCGCGTAGACGCGCAGGGCGCCGGGCCGGACCCGGAAATGGGCGGGGGTGAAGGTGACGAGCTCGCCGTCGGTGTTCACCGGGCGGGGACGGCTGGTGCGCACCACCACTTCGGTGGTGCGGAACGCCCGCACATCGGCCCACTGGCCCTGGGTGCCGCGGCGCAGGCTGGGCAGCAGCCCCAGCAGGCGCCACCAATGGGCCACCTCCAGGCTGTAGAAATCCAGCTGGCCGTCGTCGGCGGTGGCGCTGGCCTCCACCGCCATGCCGCCGCCGTAGTAGCGGCCGTTGCCCACCGACACCTGCAGGGTGCGCACGGTTTCCACCGTGCCGTCGTGCTCGATGAAGGCGGTGAAGAGCCGCGACTGCCAGAGCAGTCGGGCCGCCACCACCCCATAACCCAGCACGCCGAAGCGCTTCTTGGCGTCGGCGGTGAGGGCGCGGGCGAGATCGGCGCTGAAGCCGACGCTGGCCACGTTGAGAAAAGGGTGGCCGTTCACGTCGCCGAGATCGACGGCCTGCGGCCGGCCAGCGACGATGACCCGTGCGGCGGCCAGCGGATCGGTGGGAATGCCGAGGGTGCGCGCGAAATCGTTGGCGGTGCCCAAGGGCAGCACGCCCAACGGCAATTGGGTATCGAACAGGCCCTCGGCCGCGGAATTGAGGGTGCCGTCGCCGCCGCCCAGAATGATCAGATCATGATGGGGCGCCGCGTGCCGCACCAGATCGCTGAGCCCCTTGGGCCCGCCGGCGTCGCCCGGCCAAGCGCCGTCCGTGAGGCTGATGCCGCCGGCGGCCAGAGCACCGCGCACCGCGTCCAGCGGCATGTCGCCCTGTCGGGCGCGGGGATTGATGAGAAGCAGCGCACGCCGGCGCAAGGGCGGTGCAGTCATAGGCGGCTCGATCCTGGGTCCTCGGGTCACGCGATGTGCCGGGAGGAGACACCAGGCGGCGGTCGCCGCACTGCAGCGCGCGCACCACCGAAGGCTCATGCCCGGCAAACCACGATCCGACATCACGCGACGGCAGCGTCGCGCCAGAGGGGCCCGGATCGGTCTGCCTCAAGGTAGGGTCTGCATCCCCTGCGCCAAGGCATGCCAGGTGTGGCAGGATGCCGCAGCCTTGATCCCGCGACAGCGGCACACCCACGCTCATGCGTCCGAATGGCGGCGCGATACGGTCTGAAATGCGGGGAATTGCGGATTCGCCGAAGAATTTTGAGGGAGGAGAGCGGGGGCGGTGCCCTCCTCCCTCAGTCCGATCAGTCCGTGGGTTGCGGAACCACGGATTTGACCGAACGGTTCGGTCGAACTGACTTTGACTTAAACCAGCTCTTTGGGTATGGCAAGAGGGAACCGAACGGTTCGGTCAGTTTTTTGACCGGGGCGGAGGACTGTCCATCGCCAGCGCGGGGCGGACTTGCGGGGCGGACTTGCGGGGCGGACTTGCGTGAACCCCCGCGCTGCCGCAAGAACGGGCGGAAACGAAGAGGACTTGAACAGGTGACCACCAGCGACCTCAGCGCCCCGGACAGCGCCCACGCCAAGGCGTGCGACCTGCGCGAGGGCTCGCCCGGTGCGGGCCAGGATCCCGAGAAGCGTCGCCAGATCCTCTCCGGCGCCCGCCAGGTCTTCCTTGAGCGCGGCTTCGATGCCGCCAGCATGGGCGACATCGCCCGCGCCGCCGGGGTCTCCAAGGGCACGCTCTACGTCTACTTCCAGAACAAGGAAGACCTGTTTGCCGCCCTGGTGGCGAGCGAGTGCAACGAGACCGCCGAACGCATGTTCGTGCTGGACCGCAACGAGCCCGACGTGGAGAAGGTGCTCACCAAGCTCGGCCATTCCTTCATCGCCGCCATGGTGCGGCCGGAGCACATGGCCACGCTGCGCACCGTGATCGCCATCGGCAGCAAGTTTCCGCAGATCTCCCATCGCTTCTTCGAGGCCGGCCCCTGCCAGGGCATCCGCCGGCTCTCCGACTATCTCAACGCCCGCGTCGAGCAGGGGGATCTCGTCATTCCCGATGCCGAGCAGGCCGCCAGCCAGTTCCTGTCCTTGTGCAAGGACGGCGTGACCGTGCCCATTCTGATGGGCAATGCGGAGCAGCCCGATCCCGCCCACACCGCCAAGGTGGTGAAGGGCGCCGTCTACATGTTCATGAGCGCCTATGGCGCCAAACGTCGAGCGGACTGACGTGCAGATCGAGCGGCAACGCCCCTCGCCCGCCGCTCCGGCGAACGCGCGATTGAAGGAAGACCACGTGGCCGACGGCAGCACCCTCTATGGCATCAAGGCCTGCGACACCATGAAGAAGGCGCGGACCTGGCTCGACGCCCATGGCGTCGCCTACACCTTCCATGACTACAAGACCCAGGGCATCGACCGCGCGCGGCTCGCCGGCTGGGTGGCGGAGCTGGGCTGGCCGGTGCTGCTCAACCGGGCCGGCACCACCTTCCGCAAGCTGCCCGAGGCCGACAAGGCGGACCTCGATGCCGACAAGGCCATCGCCCTCATGCTGGCGCAGCCCTCCATGATCAAGCGACCGGTGCTGGAGCACCAGGGCCGCCTGCTGGTGGGCTTCAAGCCGCAGGACTACGAGACCGCATTCAACGGAACCGCCGCTTGAGCCCGCCCAACGCATTGCCGCGCGCTGCCGCCTGCCCGCGATACACGCTCACCGTGCAACGCTGGGTGAATTGCGCCGACCGAGCCTTGCCGCTATCCAGGGCCCGCTTGAAACTGGCATGCGTGAGCAGCGGGCGGTTCCGTGCATCTGGTGAATGACTGATGGGCCGTCTCGATCGCTACATCTTCTCCACCGCCGCCATCGCGTTTGCCGGCGTGGTGGTGGTGCTGGCCGGCATGATCTGGTCCACCCAGGCGCTGCGCCAGCTCGACCTCGTCACCAGCCAGGGCCAGACGATCCTCGCCTTCATCGCCATCACGAGCCTCACCATGCCCACGCTGGTGCTGGTGATCGCCCCGGCGGCCCTGTTCATCGCCACCGCCTACACCTTGCTGAAGCTGAACGGCGACAGCGAGATCGTGGTGATGGCGGCGGCCGGCATGAGCCCGTGGCGGGTGCTGCGGGCGCTGATCATCCTCGCCCTGCTGGTCTCCGCCTTCTGCGCGGCTCTGGCCGTCGTCATCGTGCCCACCAGCCTCGCCGCCTTTCGCGACCAGGTGACCAAGGTGCGCGCCGACGTGGTGTCGTTCGTCGCCCAGCCGGGCCGCTTCATCAGCCTGACCCCGGGACTGATCTTCCATGTCCGCGAGCGCGCCGCCAACGGGGTGATGCAGGGCATCTTCATCAACGACGCCCGCGACAAGGAAATCTCCACCTATCTGGCCGATCGCGGGCAGATCGTGGATAGCCCGGCCGGCACCTTCCTGGTGCTGGAGAACGGCTCCATCCACCGCCGCAACACCGGCAACGCCAAGAACAACAGCACCTCCGTGGTGGAATTCCAGCGCTACGCCCTCGATCTGTCCTCGCTGGCACCGAGCAGCAAGGAAACCGCCATCCGGCCCACCGAGCGCCCCCTCGCCTACATCCTGAACCCGGCCCCCGACGACTTCTTCCAGAAGTTCTTCCCCGGCCGGTTCCGGGAGGAGCTGCACAAGCGCCTGTCGGCGGGGCTCTATCCGCTGGCCTATTTCGCCATCGCCGCGGCGGCGCTGGCCCGGCCGCGCACCACCCGCCAGAGCCGCGGCATGGCGCTCCTCGCCATCATTCCCGCCATGGCAGCGGTGCAGATCGGCAATTTCGCCATCGCCGGCCAGTTGCGAAGCCACGCCCTGGCGGTGCCGCTGATCTACATCTTCCCGCTGATCGTGGTGGCCCTGTGCGCCCTGGTGCTGAGCGACCGGCTGCAGTTCGCCATGCCGGCCTGGGCCCACGGGCCGCTCGAGGCCCTGAAGCAGCGGCTGGCCCGCGGCGGAGCGTCGTGACGCCATGATCGGACGCACCCTCGGCCTCTATTTCGCCCGGCGCTTCGCCGCCGCCGTGGGGCTGATCTTCTTCGCCTGCGTCGGCCTCATCATGCTGGTGGACTTCCTGGAGATGGCGCGGCGCACCGCCGACCGCGAGAACGTCTCCGCCGCCATGGTGGCGCTGGTGACCCTTTACCGCGCCCCCGCCTTCACCGAGCAGCTGCTGCCGTTCGCGGTGCTGTTCGGCGGCATCGCCACCTTCGTCCTGCTGTCCCGCCGCCTGGAGCTGGTGGTGGCCCGCGCGGTGGGGCTGTCGGTCTGGCAGTTCATCGCCCCGCCGGTGCTGGTGGCCTTTCTCATCGGCGTGTTCGCCACCACCGTGTTCAATCCCCTCTCCGCCGATTTCAAGGAGCGGGCGAACCAGCTGGAAAGCGAGATCTTCGGCGGATCGGGCACCCTTCTGGGGCCAAGCAAGGACGATTTCTGGGTGCGCCAGCAGAGCGTCGACGGCCAGGCCATCATCCAGGCCGCCGCCTCTTCCCAGGGCGGGCGCCAGCTGTCGACGGTGGTGGTGTACGAGTTCGACAGGCACGACCGGCTGATGGAGCGCGTCGAGGCCCGCTCGGCCACCCTGGGCGAGGGCGCCTGGATCCTGCGCGACGCCCGCGTGCTCATTCCGGGCCAGGACCTGCAACACTTCGACACCTATGAGATCGCCACCAATCTCGATCCCTCCCAGGTGCAGGATTCGCTGATCGCGCCGGAGACCGTGCCATTTTGGCAACTGCCCTCTGCTATTCGCAGTGCAGAACAGGCCGGCTTCGGCGCCACTCGCTATCGGCTGCAGCTGCAGAGCCTGTTGGCGCGGCCGCTTTTGCTGGTGGCCATGGTGCTGATCGCCGCAGTGGTGGGGCTGCGCGTGTTCCGCTTCGGCGGGGTGGGCCAGACGATTCTCGGTGGCGTGGCGGCAGGGTTTCTGCTTTATGTTGGGACCAAGCTCGCCGAGGATCTCGGTGATGCAGGAATCGTTCATCCTGTTGCTGCAGCGTGGTTTCCAGCAGTAGCCGGAATTGTTATGGGGGCTGTCATTCTGTTGTATCGGGAGGACGGATGAGGGTCGCTCTGCACCCCGCCGCGACAACGACGCACCCCAATCGCCCCGCGTGGACGCAGCGGCGGAGCGGTGTTGCGTGTGCGGTGGCCGCCCTGCTCGCGCTGTGCCTGACCGGCCTCGCCACCCCCGCCGCCGCGCAGAATAGTGGCGCGGTGGGCAGCGAGATCATGCCCAACCGGAAGATCGACCCGAACCAGAAGATGCTGGTGACGGCCGACCAGATGGAATACGACTTCCAGAAGGAAACCGTCGCGGCGGCCGGCAACGTCCAGATCTATTACGATGGCGCCACCCTGGAGGCGCGCCGCGTGATTCTGGACCGCAAGGCCAATCAGCTCCACGCGCAGGGCAATGTCCGCCTGACCGACAAGGACGGCAAGGTCATCACGGCCGACAACCTGCAGCTGACCCAGGACTTCAAGCAGGGCTTCATCGATTCTCTGCGGCTCGACACCCCGGACAAGACCCATTTCGCCGCCATCCGCGCCGATCGCACGGAGGGCAACGTCACCGTCTTCCAGAATGGTGTCTACACCGCCTGCGAGCCGTGCAAGGACGACCCCAGCAAGCCGCCGCTGTGGCAGATCAAGGCCAAGAGGATCATCCACAACCAAGACGAGCGGATGATCTATTACAAGGACGCCACGGTCGAGTTCTTCGGCCTGCCGGTGGCCTATTTCCCATACCTGTCGTCCCCCGATCCGACGGTGAAGCGCAAGACCGGCTTCCTGATGCCGGAGTTCTTCTCGTCCAGCCAGATCGGCTATGGGGTGGCGACGCCGTTCTTCTGGAACATCGCGCCCGACCGCGACCTCACCCTGACGCCCGCCTACACCACCAAGCAGGGCGTGCTGATGCAGGGTGAGTGGCGCCAGCGCCTGGCCAATGGCAGCTACACCATCAGCGCCTCCGGCATCATCCAGCAGGACAAGGACCAGTTCATCAGCACCACCGCCGGTGGCCTGCCGGACTATCTGCCGGGCTATCGCGACAATCGCGGCGCCATCGAGACCTCCGGCGCCTTCGCGATTAACAAGTTCTGGACCTTCGGCTGGGATGGCGCCCTGGTGTCGGACCGCACCTTCCTGCGCGATTACAACATCTCCGGCGACACCATCACCACCAAGACGTCATCGGTGTACCTCACCGGCCAGGGCGACCGGTCCTATTTCGATCTGCGCGGCATGTACTTCCTCGGCATGTCGGTGACCGACGACCAGGACCGCATTCCGGTGGTGGGCTCGCTCAATTACAGCAAGGTCTTCGACAAGCCCCTGTGGGGCGGCGAGTCGGGCATCAAGGTGAACCTCACCAGCCTGACCCGTGAGCAGGCCGATTTCATCGGCATGTCGTCCTGGGATTCGGCGGTGGGCGCCACCGGCATTCCCACCGGCTCCTGCACCCTGGCCAATCCCAACCCCACCCAGTGCCTGCTGCGCGGCGCGCCGGGCGACTACACGCGCCTGTCCGCCGAGCTCTACTGGAAGAAGACCATCACCGATTCCGCCGGCCAGATGTGGACGCCGTTCGTCAACGCCCGCGTGGACGTGGCCTCCGTCAACATCGACCAGCTGCCCTACAACTACATGTATGGCAGCTCCTATGCCGGGCAGAATCCGCTGATGTCCGGCTCCGACGATCTCATTCGCGGCATGCCGGCGATCGGTCTGGATTACCGCTATCCCTTCATCTCCGCGGAGAGCTGGGGCACCCAGACCATCGAGCCGCGGGCGCAGATCATCATCCGCCCGAACGAGACCGACATCGGCTCCTTCCCCAACGAGGACGCCCAGAGCTTGGTGTTCGACGACACCAACCTGTTCGAGCTCAGCAAGTATTCCGGCTATGACCGGGTCGAGGGCGGCAGCCGCGCCAATGTGGGTATCACCTACAATGCGGTCATCCGCGGCTTCGGTACCGTCAACGCTTTGGTCGGCCAGTCCTACAGCCTGTTCGGCAAGAACTCCTACGCCTATGGCGACATGGCCAACACCGGCCTGGAATCGGGGCTGGAGACCACCACCTCCGATTATGTGGCCCGGTTCGGCTATTCGCCCACCAAGCAGCTCGAGTTCGTCTCCCGCTTCCGCTTCGACAACGAGGACTTCGCCCTGCAGCGGCTGGAGCTGCAGGGGCGCGGCCAGATCGATCGCCTGGGCGTCTCGGTCACCTATGGCCGCTATGAGCCGCAGCCGCTGCTCGGCTATTACGAGCTGCGCGAAGGCATCTACACCACCGCCGGCTACAAGCTGACCGACAATTGGACCATCAGCGGCGGCGTCCGCTACAATATCGCCGAGTCGGATTTCGACTACACGCTGATCGGCCTCAGCTATATCGACGACTGCCTGACCTTCGCCCTCAATTATGTGACCGACTACACGGTGAACGGTCCGGGCGGCGATCCGGTGAACAAGGTGATGCTGCGGATCGGCCTGCGCACCCTCGGCGAAGGCGGCTTCTCCACCTCGTTCGGCTCGGGCAGCGGCGACACCAGCCAGTGAATGCCGCTGCGGTCTTGAGCCGCTGCGGCTGAAACGCTAGTCTGCGGGCATTGCGTTGCCCGCGGTGTCCGGCGGGGCGTTCCCGCTGTGGTCCTCTTGCCGTTGCAGGGCGCTTCCTTCGCCGCCGGGCCCGCTGCAGGCGCTGATGTCCGGCCTTGGCCCCTGGTCGTGGCTCCAGACCTTGGCCCCATTCGTGCCACAGCGCCCCGGCAAAGATCTGGGGTTCCCTCCTCTTGCCGACCGTATGTCGCTTGCCGCGTTCGGATAAGGACCATGCGCATTCCTCTTCGCCTCGCCCCGCTCCTGACGCTCGCACTCGCGCTGCTGCTGCCGCTGTTCGCCCCGGGCACCGCCCTGGCCCAGAAGGTGGTGGTCATGGTGAATGGCGACCCCATCACCTCCTACGACGTGACGCAGCGCCAGCGCCTCGTTCAACTCCTGGACCGCAAGAGCATCTCGCCCAAGCAGGCGCTGGAGCAGCTGATCGACGATCGCCTCAAGATCCAGCAGGTTCGCTACCTGAAGACCACCATCGACCAGAAGGACGCCGATCGCCTGTTCGCCAGCGTGGCCGAGCGTTCCGGCCGCACGGCGCAGCAGCTCGCCGCCGGCCTGTCCCAGGGCGGCCTCGATCCCGAGGCCTTCAAGACCAAGCTCGCCGCCGACTATGTCTGGGGCCAGTATGTGCGCAGCCGCGCCGGCTCAGTGACCATTCGCGATGCCGACGTCATCGCCGCCCTGCAGAAGCGCGGTGAGACCTCGCTCACCGCCACCGAATACGTGCTGCGCCCCATCATCTTCGTGGTGCCCCGCAATTCCAACGGCCACGGCGCCCGCCTCGCCGAGGCCAATTCGGTGCGGGCCCGCTTCAACGGCTGCGAAAGCGGGCTGGAGATGCTCAAGGGCCTGCGCGAAGTGGTGGTGCGGCCGCCGGCCCTGCGCCTCTCCTCCGACATGCCGCCGGCGCTGCAGAAGATCTTCGACCAGACCGCCGTCGGCCGTCTGACCCCGCCGGAAGTCAGCCAGTCCGGCGTCGAGACCTTCGCCGTCTGCGAGAAGCGCCAGGTGCGCGGGGAAAGCCCGCAGAAGCGCGAGATCAAGGACGAGCTCTCCAGCAAGCAGTTCAATTCGGTGAGCAGCAAGCTGCTGGCGGAGCTGCGCAAGGGCGCGCTGATTCAGTACCGCTGATGGGCCAGCCCGCGGACCGCCCGCTCGTCCTCACCACCGGAGAGCCCGCGGGCATCGGCCCCGAGCTCATCCTGCGGGCCTGGCAGGCCCGCGCCGACCTGCCCGCCTTCCTGGCCACCGGCGATCCCGATCTGCTGGCGCGGCGTGCCGGTGAGCTGGGCCTGGACATCCCCATCGCCATCGTCACCCGGCCGGCGGAGGCCC
This sequence comes from Xanthobacter sp. NM-25, assembly GCF_022138605.1. Lineage (GTDB taxonomy): Bacteria > Pseudomonadota > Alphaproteobacteria > Rhizobiales > Xanthobacteraceae > Xanthobacter. Next base: position 144,165 of record NZ_JACBFS010000005.1, on the reverse strand, counting down.
TGGGCGCCGCCGCCCTGCCGGTCTGGCCGGCGGGCCCCAGCGCCACCGCCGCCCCCGGCCAGCCCGACGCCACCAGCGCCGCCAGCGTGCTCGCCAGCCTCGACGCCGCCATCGACCTGGTGCGCGCCGGCAGCGCAGCGGCTCTTGTCACCAATCCCCTGGCCAAGTCGGTGATGTACGCGGCCGGCTTTCGCTTTCCCGGCCACACCGAATATCTCGCCCATCGCGCCACCGACGCCGGCGGCGCCGCACCGCGACCGGTGATGATGATCTGGTCGCCGGCGCTGGCGGTGGTGCCCGCCACCATCCATGTGCCGCTGCGCCAGGTGCCCGATCTCGTGACCCCGGCGCTCCTGGTAGAGACCGGCCACATCATCGCCCGCGACATGCAGCGGCGCTTCGGGCTGGCGGCGCCCCGGCTCGCCTTCGCCGGGCTCAACCCGCACGCCGGCGAGAACGGCACCCTCGGCCGCGAGGATGAGGACGTGGTCCGCCCGGCGGTGGCACAGCTGCGCGCCGCCGGTATCGACGCGCGCGGCCCGCTGCCGGCGGACACCCTGTTCCATCCCGAGGCCCGCGCCACCTATGACGTGGCGGTGGGCATGTATCACGACCAGGTGCTGATCCCCGCCAAGACGCTGGCCTTCCACGACGGCGTCAACGTCACCCTGGGCCTGCCCTTCATCCGCACCTCGCCCGACCACGGCACCGCCTTCGATCTCGCCGGTACCGGACGTGCCCGACCCACCAGCCTCATGGCCGCCCTGCGGCTGGCGCGGCGGCTGGCCGATACCCAGGCGGAACGGGCCGACACCCGGGCGCAGCCTGCCCCATCCCGCCATCAGGTTCCCACGCCGTGAGCGCCCTCGACGACCTGCCTCCCCTGCGCGACGTCATCCGTCGCCATGGGCTGTCCGCCCAGAAGTCCCTGGGCCAGAATTTTCTGTTGGACCTCAACCTCACCGGGCGCATCGCCCGGGCCTCGGGCCCGCTGGAGGACGCCACGGTGGTGGAGGTGGGCCCCGGTCCCGGCGGCCTCACCCGGGCGCTGCTGGCGCTCGGCGCCCGCCGGGTGATCGCCATCGAGCGCGACCGCCGCTGCCTCGATGCCCTGGCGGAAGTAGCCGACCATTATCCGGGCCGGCTACAGGTGATCGAGGGCGATGCCCTGAAGGTGGACGTGCTGCCGCTGCTGGAGGGCCAGCCGGCGCGGGTGGTGGCCAACCTGCCCTACAATGTCGCGACCCTGCTGCTGGTGGGCTGGCTGTCGAGCGACCCCTGGCCGCCGTGGTTCACCTCACTGACCCTCATGTTCCAGAAGGAAGTGGCGGAGCGCATCGTCGCCGCGCCGGGCAGCAAGGCCTATGGCCGGCTGGCGGTGCTGGCCGGCTGGCGCACCACCGCGCGGATCGCCTTCGACGTCGCCCCCTCCGCCTTCGTGCCGCCGCCCAAGGTCACCTCGTCGGTGGTGCACCTGGTGCCGCGCGCTAGCCCCGCGCCCTGTGCGCTGGCGACCTTGGAGCGGGTCACCGAAGCCGCCTTCGGCCAGCGCCGCAAGATGCTGCGGCAGAGCCTCAAGTCGCTGGGCGGCGATCCGCTGCCGCTGCTGGCGGCGGCGGGCGTCGCGGAGACGGCGCGGGCGGAGGAGATCGACGTCGACGGGTTCGTGGCGCTGGCCAACGCCTTCGCGGCGCGCCATGCCGCCACCACATGATTGGCGCAGGTTTTGCTAGCCGGCGGTGAAGGGTCGTCACGGCCAGGGAGGTCCCGCGCCGCGTGATCACCGGCCCACCGGCTGAATGGAGTGCGGCCCGCAACGCGGGCGGCGGTCTCGATCAAGGTAGACACACATGGTCCCCACTGGATCGCCACCAGATGCCGGCGAGCTGTGCCGCGCCGGCGCGGTTTCGCCGACGATCGAAACCATGATGGGCAATGCCCGCGATGCCAGCGCCTTCCTGAAGGCCCTGGCCAACGAGCACCGACTGCTGCTGCTCTGCCTTCTGTCAGAGCGCGAGCGCTCGGTGACCGAACTGGAAACCATCCTTTCACTGCGCCAGCCGGCGGTCTCCCAGCAGCTGGCGCGGCTGCGGCTCGACGGGCTGGTGACCACCCGCCGCGACGGCAAGGCGGTCTTCTATCGCCTCGCCAGCGAGGATGTGCAGCGGGTGCTGACGGTGATCTACGACATCTTCTGCGGCCGCAAGGCGGCGCCCTGAGCCCCCTCAGCCCCGGCGATAGGCCTTGAGATAGTGCGTTTCAAAACGGCGCTTGAGGTGGTGGAAGGGGCCAAGGCGCGGCAGAGCGAAATTGCGCCTCGTGTTGCGGAACACCAGCATGCCCGCGTCGAGGGTGTCGACGATGCAGACCAGCTCGGGCTTGAAGGTGGCGGTGGCCGGGCGGCCGGCCAACTCCGCCGCCATGTTGCGGGCGGCCGCCTCGGCCTGAAGATCGGCCTGATGGGCCTGCTTGGGCATCCAGTCCGGCCCCGGGAAGGAGCCGGCATCCCCCGCCACATAGACCCGTTCGAGGCCCGGCACGGCGCAGGTCTCCGTCGCGACGATGAAGCCGCCGGGGGATCTGGGCAGGCCGCTCGCCTCCAGCCACGCCGGCCCGGTCAGACCGGGCATGAACAAGATGAGGTCGGCGGCGAAGGCACCGCCCTCGGTGACCACCTCATGGGCGTCGAAGCGCACCATCTTGTGCCCGAGCCGGGTGGTGATGCCGCGCCGCGCCATCTGGCCCAGAAGCCCGCCCACGGCCTTCGGCCCCAGCCGCTGGCCCGGCTGGGTGGAGGGGTTGAAGAACACCAGCTCGAACCGTTCCCGCCGGCCCTGGCGGCGCAGCAGGGTGTCGATGCCGAACAGGAATTCGAACATGGGCCCGCCGCGCACTGCCGAGGGCTCATTGGGATTGGCTCCGAATCCCACGGCGATGGTGCCGCCCGCCATGTTCGCCAGGCGATCGCGCACCGCCTCGGCAGCGGCGATGCCGGAACAGGGGATGATGGCGTGCTCGATGCCGGGCAGCTTGCGGATATAGCGGCCGCCGGTGGCGATCAGCAGCATGTCGTTGGCCACCGGGCCGGCCGAGGTCTCGACGATGCGGCCGCCATCGCTCACCGCCTCCACCTGCCCGGCAAGGTGGGTGACGCCGTGCCGGGCGAAGAAGTCCGCCAGCGGCACCTGCAGATCCGCCCCCTGGCGCAGCCCGGCGGGAATCCAGATGAGGCTGGGCAGATAGGTCAGCGTCGCCGAGGGCGAGACCAGGGTGATGGGCGCCCGCACCCCGGCGCGTCGGAGCGCCCGCACCGCGGTCAAAGCGGCGAAACCCGCCCCGAGGATGACGATGCGCCGTTCGCCGGCGCCGGGCGCGGCCTGCGCGGCGGCCATGGCGCTCACTCCGCTGCCTTCAGGCGGGCGGACACGGGCGCCTCGGGGGCGGCGGCGAAGTCGCCATCCACGTCAGCACCGAGATCGTCCCGCCAGGGCCGCCACTTCTCCAGAGCCACCAGCGCACCCACCAGCACTACGGCGAAGCCCGCGGCCAGCAGCGGATAGGGCAGGCCGGTCAGGTCCATGAAGGTGAGCCTGCCGGGGCCGCCGGTGAACAGCAGCGGCGTTAAGGCGGGCTCCGCATAGCTGAAGGCGATGGCGCCGGCGAGGCCGCCGGCCAGGGTGAACCAGGCATCGCGATAGCCGGCGCCGATCTGCGCCAGAATGGTGCCGGGGCACGCCCCCGCCAGGGTGATGCCGGCGCCCAGCACCAGGCCGCCCAGCATATCGGCAGCGTAAAAGGTGGCCTTGGGGGCGAGCTTGATGAGGCCGAAACCCTGCAGCGCGGCGAGCACCACGGCGCCGGTGGCCACCGCGGTGAGGAACACCTTGAGCATGGTGAAGTTGCGCAGCTGCATCTGCCCCACGATCATGCCGGGCTCGAACACCCGGGCCTTCTCGAAGGCGAAGCCGAACACGACGCCCATGGCGAGACCGATGAGAATGGCCGGAAAGACGGACATGGAGGTTCTCCCGAAAGGCGCGGGTCAGATGCGGCGCAGCACGAGGACGGCGGTGGCGATGCCGCCCACGAACATGAAGGCGACGGCGATGGTGGAGGAGACCGCCATCTGCGCCATGCCCGATAGGCCGTGGCCAGAGGTGCAGCCATCGGCCACCCGGGCGCCGAACAGCATCAGGAAGCCGGCGCCGAAGGCCATCGCATAACGCGCCACGGGGCTGTGGGTGCCGAGTGCCCGGCCCCAGATGGGGGAGATGGCCTGACGCTTGGCGCCCGACAGCTTCATGGACAGGAAGGCGCCCAGCGCCACCCCCACCACCAGGGCCACCTGCCACCAGTTCTTGCCGGTAGCGGCCATGTGCTTGGCCACATAATCAATGCCCACCACCGCCGGATCGAACAGGGCAGCGATGTAGCCGCCCACCGTCACATAAGACGAGGAGGCGCCGAGGGCGGTGGAGATGAGAAGGAAGGCCGGCACCTGCAGCAGACCGATGATGATGCCCGCCACATAAGGCGACCACGCCTTCTGGCGCAGGGAACACATGCGCATGGGAAGCTCTCCGCGAGAGGCAGGACCGGCCACCGGGGCACAGGCCTATATATTCAAGAAAATGAAATTATATGATTTGAATGTTTTGGCAAGAGGCCGTCGCCCCACGGCGGCACCCGGTCGAACGCGCCGCACGCGGATCGTCCCCCGCAGGTTATGCTTCAATGAACAGCGCTAATGGGATGGGCTGCTCGAATGCCGCCGACGCCGAGCGCCCGCACCGGTGCCAGAGGGAAGTCATCATGACATCCATGCCCGATCATGCCGCAACGCGGCCCAACCGCCTTCCCTGGCCGCCGCTGATCTATGGCGCCGCCCTCGTCGCCGGGCTCGGTCTTCAGGCCTTCGTGCCGGTGGGGTGGCCAGCCGCCGTGATCGGCTGGCCCCTGCGCGGCACCGGCGTGCTGGTTGCGGCGGCGGGGCTGGGCTTCGATTTCTGGGCGTTGCACACCTTGCGCCGCGCGCACACCAACATCCTGCCCCACCGCGCAGCCGACCACTTGGTCACCCACGGGCCCTTCGCGCTCACGCGCAACCCCATTTATCTGGGCAATACGCTGCTGGTGCTGGGGATCGGTCTGGTCCTGAGCAATGCTTGGCTGATGGGCGCCGCGCTGGTGGCGGCCTTCGCCACCGACCGTCTCGCCGCCCGCCGCGAGGAATGGCACCTCGCGGCCAAGTTCGGCCCCGCCTTCACCTCTTATGCGGCGCGGGTGCCGCGCTGGATCGGGCGCCCCCGCCCTATTCCGCAGCCGCCTGGCGGGTGGGATCGTAGTTGAGGATGGGGGCGAGCCACTTTTCGGCTTCCGCCACCGTCCATTCCTTGCGGGCGGCGTAATCCTCCACCTGGTCACGCTCGATGCGGCCGACGCCGAAATAGGCGGCTTCCGGGTGGGCGAAATAGAAGCCGGACACCGCCGCCCCCGGCCACATGGCGTAGCTCTCGGTGAGGCGGATGCCCACCTCTTCCGTGGCGTGCAGCAGCGCGAACAGCGTGCCCTTCTCCGTATGGTCGGGCTGGGCCGGATAGCCGGGCGCCGGGCGGATGCCGCGATAGGTCTCGGCGATCAGCGCCTCGTTCGACAGCGCTTCCTCCGGCGCATAGCCCCAGTATTTGGTGCGCACCAGCTGGTGCATGCGCTCGGCGAACGCCTCGGCGAGGCGGTCGCACAGGGCTTTCAGCAGGATGGCGGAATAATCGTCATTGGCGGCCTTGAAGGCGGCCACCCGCTCCTCCTCGCCGATGCCCGTCGTCACCGCGAAGCCGCCCACATAATCGGCGACGCCGCTTTCCATGGGCGCCACATAATCCGCGAGCGCCAGGTTGAAGCGGCCCTCCCGCTTGGCCAGCTGCTGGCGCAGGGTGTGCAGGGTGGTGAGCGGGTTGGCGCGGCTCTCGTCGCGGAACAGCACAATGTCGTCGCCCACCGCATTGGCCGGCCAGAAACCGATCACCGCGCGGGCGGTCACCCACTTCTCCTCCACCATCCTGGCCAGCATGGCCTGGGCATCCTTGAACAGGGCGCGGGCGGGCTCACCCACCACCTTGTCGTCCAGAATGGCGGGGTAACGCCCGGTGAGCTCCCACGACTGGAAGAAAGGCGTCCAATCAATGAAGGGCACGAGGTCGGCGAGGTCGTAATCCTCGAACACCTCGGTGCCCAGCAGCTGCGGCCGGGGCGGGACATAGCCGGAAAAATCGAGCTTCAGCCCGTTTTCCCGCGCCTTGGCCAGCGGCACCCGCTGCTTGTTCGCGTCAGCGCGGGCGTGGGCCTCGGCCAGCTTCACATATTCGGCGCGGATGTCCGCCACATAGGGGCCGCGGGTCTCGGCATTGAGCAGGCTCGAGACCACGCCCACGGCGCGGCTGGCGTCGGTGACATAGACCGCCTGGCCGCGCTCATATTGGGGCGAGATCTTCACCGCCGTATGCACCCGCGAGGTGGTGGCGCCGCCGATGAGAAGGGGCAGCGAGAAGCCTTCGCGCTCCATCTCGGCGGCCACGTTCACCATCTCGTCCAGGGACGGGGTGATGAGGCCCGAGAGGCCGATGACATCCACCTTCTCAGCCTTGGCGGTTTCCAGGATCTTGGCCGTGGGCACCATGACGCCGAGGTCGATGACCTCGTAATTGTTGCACTGCAGCACCACGCCGACGATGTTCTTGCCGATGTCGTGGACATCGCCCTTCACCGTGGCCATGAGGATCTTGCCGGCGGCCGAGGCGGCGGTGAGGCCCTGCTCGGCCTTTTCCTTCTCCATGAAGGGCATGAGATAGGCCACCGCCTGCTTCATGACGCGGGCCGATTTCACCACCTGGGGCAGGAACATCTTGCCGGCGCCGAACAGGTCGCCCACCACGTTCATGCCGGCCATCAGCGGCCCTTCGATCACGTGCAGCGGCCGTTCGGCCCGCGCGCGGGCTTCCTCGGTATCGGCCTCCACATAGTCGGTGATGCCGTTGACCAGAGCGTGCTCCAGCCGCTTCTCCACCGGCCAGGTGCGCCAGGTGAGGTCCTGCTCCTTCTTCTCCCGGCCCTGGCCCTTGAAGTTCTCGGCCAGCGCCAGCAGCCGCTCGGTGGCATCGGCGCGGCGGTTCAGCACCACGTCCTCGCAGGCCTCGCGCAGCTCCGGCTCGATCTCGTCATAAACCGCGAGCTGGCCGGCATTGACGATGCCCATATCCATGCCCGCCTGGATGGCATGGTAGAGGAACACCGCGTGCATGGCCTCGCGCACGGGCTCGTTGCCGCGGAAGGAGAAGGAGAGGTTGGAGACACCGCCCGACACATGGGCATAAGGCAGTCCCTGGCGGATCCAGCGGGTGGCCTCGATGAAGGCGACGCCATAGCCCGCATGCTCCTCGATGCCGGTGGCCACCGCGAACACGTTGGGATCGAAGATGATGTCCTCGGGCGGGAAGCCCATCCCGGTGAGGATGTCATAGCCACGCTTGCAGATGGAGGTCTTGCGCGCGTAGCTGTCGGCCTGGCCCTCTTCATCGAACGCCATCACCACCACCGCGGCGCCGTAGCGGCGCACCAGGCGGGCCTTTTCGCGGAATGCCGCCTCGCCTTCTTTCAGCGAGATGGAATTGACGATGCCCTTGCCCTGCAGGCGCTTCAGCCCCTGCTCGATGATGTCCCACTTGGAGCTGTCCACCATCACCGGCACCTTGGCGATGTCCGGCTCGGAGGCGACGAGGTTGAGGAAGGTGATCATGGCGGCCTCGCTGTCCAGCAGGCCTTCGTCCATGTTGATGTCGATCACCTGGGCGCCGTTTTCCACCTGGTCGCGGGCCACTGCCAGCGCGGCGGGGAAATCGCCATTGGTGATGAGCTTCCTGAACCGCGCCGAGCCGGTGACATTGGTGCGCTCGCCCACGTTCACGAACGGGATCTCGCGGGTCAGCTCGAACGGCTCCAGGCCGGAGAGGCGCAGGCGCGGTTCCAGCTCCGGAATGGCGCGGGGGCGAACGCCCTTCACCGCCCCGGCGATGGCGGCGATGTGGTCCGGCGTGGTGCCGCAGCAGCCACCGACGATATTGACGAGACCGGAAGTGGCGAACTCGCCCACCAGCGCCGCCATGGCTTCCGGGCTCTCGTCATAGAGGCCGAACTCGTTGGGCAGGCCGGCATTGGGATAGGCGCACACCAACGTATCGGCCACCCGGCCGATCTCGGCGATGTGGGCGCGCATCTCCTTGGCGCCGAGCGCGCAATTGAGGCCGATGGAGAAGGGCTGCGCGTGGCGCAGGGAATACCAGAAGGCCGAAGGCGTCTGGCCGGAGAGGGTGCGGCCCGACAGATCGGTGATGGTGCCGGAGATCATCACCGGCAGGCGCAGGCCCAATTCGTCGAACAGCCCCTCAATGGCGAAGATCGCCGCCTTGGCGTTCAGCGTGTCGAAGATGGTCTCCACCAGGAGGATGTCGGCGCCACCGGCGATGAGGCCGCGGGCCTGCTCGCCATAGGCTTTCGCGAGATCATCGAAGGTCACCGCCCGGAAGCCGGGGTCGTTCACGTCCGGCGAGATGGAGGCGGTGCGATTGGTGGGGCCGAAGGCGCCGGCGACGAAGCGGCGGCGGCCGTCTTCCTGCTCCGCCGCGATCGCCGCTTCCTTGGCGAGGCGGGCGCTCTCGAAATTCAGCTCGTAGACGATCTCTTCCATGCCGTAATCGGCCTGGGCGATGGTCGTGCCGGAGAAGGTGTTGGTCTCGACGATGTCGGCGCCGGCGCGGAAATACTTGAGATGGATCTCGCGCACCGCGTCGGGCTGGGTGAGGCTCAGAAGGTCGTTGTTGCCCTTCACGTCGCGCGGCCAGTCCTTGAACCTGGTGCCGCGATAGCCCGCCTCGTCGAGCTTCAACGCCTGGATCATGGTGCCCATGGCGCCGTCCAGCACCAGAATGCGCTCGCGCGCGGCGGCGGTGAGGGCGGAAAAGACGTCGGAAGAGCTCATGATCGATCTCGGGCTACGGGCGGCATCAGCGGCCGCCGTGAGATGAAATGTCGAACAACGGGGCGCGGGACCAGCTACCCCGCGCGCGTCTCCGCCGCCGCCACGCCCGGCACCTTCGGCCTCAGGCCCAGCAGGTGGCAGATGGCATAGACGAGGTCGGCGCGGTTCAGCGTATAGAAATGGATATCGGTGACACCGCGATCAACGAGGTCCGTCACCTGCTCGGCCGCCACCGCGGCGGCGATCAGCTTGCGCGTCTCCGGATCGTCGTCGAGCCCCTCGAACCGTTTGAGCAGCCAGGCCGGCACCGTGGCGCCGGTGCGGGTGGCGAAGTTCGAGGCCTGCTTGAAATTGGTCACCGGCAGCAGGCCGGGCACGATGGGAATGTCGATGCCCTTCGCCCGCACCTTGTCCAGATAGCGGAAATAGACGTCGTTCTCGAAGAAGAACTGGGTGATGGCGCGGGTCGCGCCGGCATCCACCTTGGCCTTCAGCACCTCGATGTCGGCATCGATGGAGGGGCTTTCGGGGTGCATTTCCGGATAGGCCGAGACCGACACCTCGAAATCGCCGATGCGCTTGATGCCGGCCACCAGGTCCGCCGCATAGGCATAGCCACCCGGCGTCGGCTCATAGCGGGTGCCCACCCCGGCGGGCGGATCGCCACGCAGCGCCACGATATGCTTCACCCCCGCCTCGCCATAGGCGCGGATCACCGCATCCACCTCGTCCCGCGTGGCGTTGACGCAGGTGAGATGGGCGGCGGGGGCGAGGGTGGTTTCCTTGACGATGCGCGCCACGGTGGCGTGGGTGCGCTCGCGGGTGGAGCCGCCGGCGCCATAGGTCACCGAGACGAATTCCGGCTGAAGCGGCGCCAGCCGGCCGATGGAGGCCCACAGGGTCTTCTCCATCTCTTCGGTCTTGGGGGGAAAGAACTCGAAGGACACCGTCACCGGCGCCCGCCCGGTTTCCCGGCTCGCCCGCACTTCGCCCGCCATCACGCCACCTCCCTGTCGGCGGCGCCCTCGGAAACCGGCGCCTGCCCGGCCGCGCCGGCGCGCGGATCACGCGCCAGCCACAGCGATACCGTCAGCCCCTGCTCGCCCGCATGTTCGGGCGCCAGGGTTTGAAACCGTTCCGGCACGAGGCCGGCCTGGATCAGCCAGGCCTCCACCGTTTCGCGCGCGAAGCCGAGCCGCCGGTGGGCATGGGCCTCGCGCAGGAATTCGAGATCGTGGGGGGCGAAATCCACCACCAGCAGCCGGCCGCCGGGCTTCAGCACCCGCGCCGCCTCGGTGAGCGCCCGCCCGCCGTCATCGAGATAATGCAGCACCTGGTGCACGATCACCGCATCGAAGGAATCGCGCGGTGCCGGCACGGCATAGATGTCGCTCTGCCGCAGCAGGCAGTTGCGGATGCCGGCTTTCTCCAGATGGGTGCGCGCCACCGCCAGCATTTCCGGCGACAGGTCGAGACCCATGCCCCGATCGATGCCGCCGGCGAACAATTCCAGCATGCGCCCGGTGCCGGTGCCGAGATCGAGCAGCGACTGGATGGGCGCATCGGCGAAGCTCGCCCGCACCGCCGCTTCCACCGCCGCTTCCGGCACGTGCAGCCTGCGGATCTCGTCCCATTCGCGGGCATGGGCGGCGAAATAGGCCTGGGCGGCGGCGGCGCGGGTCGCCCGCACCGCCTCCAGCCGCTCGCGATCGCGCGCCAGCACGCCGTCGCGCGGATCCAGCAGATCGAAGAGGCGGCCGGCCACCTCGGCGAGCGGCCCGTCGGCGGTGCGGCGATAGAAGATCCAGCTGGCCTCCCGATGCCGCTCCACCAGCCCGGCCTCCGCCAGCAGCTTCAGGTGACGCGAGATGCGCGGCTGGGACTGGCCGAGGATCTCGGTGAGATCGGAGACCGTGAGCTCGGCCTCGCCCAGCACCGCCAGAAGACGCAGGCGCGTTTCCTCCCCCGCCGCCTTCAGGGCATCGAGCAGGGAGGCGAACAACAGGCGCGGCGGCTCAGAGTCAGACATAAGGATATGCTTATATCTTGAGCGAGGAGAATTTCAAGCACCGATGCGGCACCGTGCCCCGCCCCAGAACCGACCCATTCCGATCACGATATGCGGCGTTGCATCCACGTGCGTTGCCTCCCCGACGAGGCGGCGCTAAACGGCTGTGAACGGGGCATGTGCTTGACGTTGCGCGGGGCAGCATCGGGCGTACAGCTACCACCTCAGCGTGTCGAAATTTCCTTTGCGCCGTTTCCAATTTCGTCACGTTTCAGGGTTAACACCTCTGTCATGACCTTGCGCCACTCACTCCTTCTCGCTGCCCTTGGGGCCACCGTGCTGTCGGCACCGGCTTTTGCCCAGAGCGCGTATCCGGGCTACCCCTCTCGCGACGAGACCGGGGCACTTCCTGCGGATGTGCCGCCCGGAAGCGTCAGCGGCACCTATGGCGCGGCACCTCCCGGCTACAGCGATCCCTATGCGCGCGGCGGCTCCAATGCGGCCGCCGATGGCGTGGAGCGCACCAATCTGGCGCCGCCCCCCGGCTATCAGCAGGCGCCGTCCTACGGCGGCCAGGAGCAGCAGGCTTCCACCGGCTATCCGCAGCCGGCGCAGCCCGCCTATCCGCAGCAGCAGGGCACCTATCCGCAGTCGGCCTATCCGCAGCAGGGCTACGAACAGCAGCCGGCAGCCACTGCCTATCCGCAGCCGCCTTACGGCCAGCCTGCCTATCAGCAGGGCAACGCCGGCCAGCAGACCTATGGCCAGAGCCAGTATCCCACCAATGCCGCCCCACCGGCCGGTGTCTATGAATCCAACGCCGCCGTCGTGCCCGGCACCCAGGAGGCGCCGTCCGGCCCGCGCATCGAGGACGTGGATCCCGCCGAGCCGGTGCCGGATCGCTTCCGCCGCCAGACGGTGGACTATGTGACCACCCAGCCGGCTGGCACCATCGTCATCGATACCCCCAATACGTACCTCTATTACGTGATGGGCAACGGCAAGGCGATCCGCTACGGCATCGGCGTGGGCCGCGAAGGCTTCACCTGGGCCGGCACCGAGCGGGTGAGCGCCAAGAAGGAATGGGCGGACTGGCGGCCCCCGGCGGAGATGATCCAGCGCCAGCCCTACCTGCCGCGCTTCATGGCCGGCGGCCCGGGCAACCCGCTCGGCGCCCGCACCATGTATCTCGGCGGCACCGTCTACCGCATCCACGGCACCAACGAGCCGCAGACCATCGGCAAGTTCGTGTCCTCGGGCTGCTTCCGCATGCTGAACAACGATGTGGAAGACCTCTATGACCGGGTGAAGGTGGGCACCAAGGTGGTGATCCTGCCGAAGCCGGTGTCGAGCCCGGCTCAGGCGAGCATGGCCCCGGCGGCGGTGCCGGTGGCCGCAGCGCAGCGCTGACCATCGATCCGGCGCTCGCCGCCCGATCGACAGGCGGCAAGAGCTGTCTCCCGAAAAACAAGGCGCGCTCCTGCGAGCGCGCTTTTTCTTTGCCCGTCACATTGATTTTGTGCCTCACACCAGAGCGGCCGCCACGTTCACGCCCAGGGCGATGATGGTGGCATTGAAGAGATAGGACGCGATCTGGTGCCCCAGGGCCAGCCGGCGCAGCCGCGGCGAGGTGATGGAGACATCGGCGGTCTGTGACGCGGTGCCGATGTTGAAGGCGAAATAGAGAAAGTCCCAATAATCCGGCTCGCCGGTGCCGGGGAATTTCAGCATGGGGTGGGCGTCCGCCACCTCGGGCCGATAGAATTCCCGCGCATAATGAAAGGCGAAGACGCCGTGGAAGAACAGCCAGGCCAGCACCAGCGTGCTGACCACCAGGGGAATGTGCGCGAGGCGGTGCGCCGTCCCCTCCCCTGAGGCATGGGCTTCCAGCGCCACCGCCACCACCCCGGCGAAACTCGCCACCAGGCCGATGAGAAACGCCGCCCAGGCCCCTTCATCGGCGGCTTCCGCATGCCGGCGCACCACCGCCGCATCGGAGGAGACCACCAGATGCAGCGCCAGCGCCAGCCACAGCACCGCCGCCACATCGAAGCTGGCGAGGAAGCGCACGTCATGCCCCAGCGCCGGCGGCAGCAGCACAAACACCAGCGCGGCGGTGGCCACCGCCAGCGTCAGCCGCAGATGTGCCCGCAGCAGCCGCGCCAGCAGCGGCGGCCGCGCCGCGGCCCCCTCCCTCTCTTTCATGCCCCGGTCTCCACCATCGCGACGCTCACGCCTTAAGTATCTTACACATCTGCGTGATCTTCATGGGGTTGTGCTTATATGGTGGCCCCGGGGGGCTCCCCGCATCACCGATTGTTCGCGCCGACACGCATCTTTGGAGACGGCTCATGTCCATGCCTTCACCCGCGTCCTCTACCGCGCTGACCGACACGCTGCATGCCATCCGCGCCAATTGGGGCTGGTTCGTCGCGCTCGGCATCGCTTTCGTCATCCTGGGCTTCATCGCCCTCGCCCATGTGCTGGTGTCCACCATCGCCACCGCCCTTTATGTGGGCGCGCTGATCCTGGTGGGTGGCGTGATCCAGGTCATCCACGCCTTCCGCGTGCAGGGCTGGGGCCGCTTCTTCTACTGGCTGCTGGCCGGCCTGCTCTACGTGGTGGCGGGCGGCCTCATCATGTACAATCCGCTGCTGGGCGCCGGCGTCATCACCCTGCTCATCGGCGTGGCGCTGGCGGTGGAAGGCATCTTCCGCATCGCCGCGGGCATCGGCTCACGCGGCACCGGCGGCTGGGGCTGGATCGTGTTCTCCGGCCTCATCACCCTGCTGCTGGGCGCCATCATCATCGCTCAGTGGCCGGTGAACTCGGTCTATATCCTCGGCCTGTTCCTGGGCATCGACCTGATCGTCAACGGCGTGGGCACCTTCTTCTTCGGCCTTGCCCTGCGCCAGAAGACCGCCTGAGCCGTCCGCTCATCCGCCTGAAACGCAACGCGGCCCCGTCCTTTCGGACGGGGCCGCGCGCATGAAGAGAGGCCGGAACGAGACGGGGGCGATGTCCGTTCCGTGCCCTCTCATTCCGCCGGGTGGAGCGCGCCGGACGCTGGAGCGTCGGCGGTCACCTTCACCCGGAACCAGGTGGCATAGAGGGCCGGCACCACCAGCAGGGTCAGCGCCGTCGCCACCAAAAGGCCGCCCATGATGGTGATGGCCATGGGCCCCCAGAACACGCTTTCCGCCAGCGGGATCATGCCCAGCACCGCCGCCATCGCGGTGAGCACCACCGGCCGCGCCCGGCGCAGCGTCGCCTCGACGATGGCCTGGTGCGGGGTGGCGCCGGCGGCGATGTCATGGTCGATCTGGTCCACCAGGATCACCGTGTTGCGCATGATCATGCCGGCGAGCGCGATCAGGCCCAGCAGCGCCACGAAGCCGAAGGGCTGGTGGGTCACGAGCAGCGCCGCCGAGGCGCCGATAAGCCCCAGCGGCGCCGTCGCCATCACCAGGGCCAGCCGGGAGAAGCTCTGCAGCTGGATCATCAGGATGGTGAGCATGACGATGATCATGATGGGGAACACCGCCGCCAGCGACTTGTTGGCCTTGGCGCTCTCCTCCACCGAGCCGCCGGTCTCGATGCGATAGCCGGCGGGCAATGCCGCCTTCACCGCGGCGAGCTTGGGCAGGAGACGCGCAGTCACATCCGGCGGCTGCACCCCGTCGCGCACGTCGCCGCGTACGGTCAGCACCAGGTCGCGGTCACGCCGCCACAGGATCGGCTCCTCGCTGGAGTAAGCGATGCGCGCCACCTGGCCGAGGGGCACCGCCACCCCATTGTGGTTGGTGACGGTGAGGGCCCCGAGCCGCTCCAGATCCACCCGTTCCTCCGGCACGGCGCGGGCCACCACGCCGATCAGGAGGTTGCCCTCCCGATACTGGGTGACGGTGTAGCCGGACAGCAGGGTCTGCAGGGTTTCGGCGAGGTCGCGCGGGGTGGAGCCCAAAGCCCGGGCCCGGTCCTGGTCCACCGACAACGTGATGGACTTCACCTGCTCGCCCCAATTGAGGTGCGGATCGATGACCGCCGGATCGGCGCCCATCACTTGGCGCACCTCCTCGGCGATGTCGCGCACCTTCAGGGGATCGGGCCCCACCACCCGGAACTGCACCGGGAAACCCACCGGCGGACCGAACACGAAGCGGTCGACGCGCACCCGCGCCTCCGACAGGGCGCCCTCGGCCACCACCTTGTCGAGCCGCGCCTTGACCCGCTCGCGGGCCGCCACATCCTTGGTGACGATGACGATCTGCGCGAAATTGGGGTTGGGCAGCACCGGGTTGAGACCCAGCCAGAAGCGCGGCGCGCCCTGGCCGATATAGGTGGTGGCGGAGAGGATGTCCGCATCCTCGCCCACCAGCGCTTCGGCCTTCTTGGCGGTGGTGGTGGTGGCCTCGATGGAGGAGCCCTCCGGCAGCCGCATCTCCAGGAACAGCTCGGTGCGGGTGGAGGTGGGGAAGAACTGCTGCTGCACGAAGCCGAAGCCCACCACCGCCAGGGCGAACAGGCCCACGGTGGTGCCGATCACCAGGAAGCGATGGCGCAGGCAGGCCTCCAGCATGCCCCGCAGCAGGCGATAGAGGCGGCCGCTGCGCAGGTCTTCGGCGGCGTGCTTGCCCTTCATATCCGGCAGCAGCACCGTTCCGAGATAGGGGGTGAACAGCACCGCCACGAACCAGGAGGCAATGAGGGCGATGCCCACCACCCAGAAGATGCCGCCGGCATATTCGCCGGACGAGGAGCGGGCGAAGCCCACCGGCAGGAAGCCCGCCGCCGTCACCAGCGTGCCGGTGAGCATGGGAAAGGCGGTGGAGGTCCAGGCGAAGCTGGCGGCGGAGATGCGGTCCCAGCCCTCCTCCATCTTCACCACCATCATCTCGATGGCGATGATGGCGTCATCCACCAGCAGGCCCAAAGCGATGATGAGGGCGCCGAGGGTGATGCGGTGCAGGTCCATGCCCGATGCGAACATCACCAGGAACACGATGGCGAGCACCAGCGGCACCGACAGGGCCACCACGATGCCGGAGCGGAAGCCCAGCGACAGGAAGCTCACCACCAGCACGATCACCAGCGCCTCGGCGAAGGTCTTCAGGAACTCGCCCACGGATTCGCCGACGATGTGCGGCTGGTCCGCCACCTGCACCACGTCGATGCCCACCGGAACCTCCGTCATGGCATCAGCCATGGCGCGCTGAATGTCCTGGCCGAGGGTGAGGATGTTGGCGCCCTGGGCCATGGAGACGCCGAGGCCCAGGGCCGGCCGGCCATGCTGGCGGATGACGTAGCTGGGCGGGTCCTCATAGGCCCGCTTGACCGTGGCGATGTCGCCGAGCCGCACCAGCGCGCCGCCGGCGCTGATGGGCACCTCGGCGATGGCCTCGGCGCCGGTGAAGGCCCCGCTGAGCCGCAAATTGATGCGGTCGGCCTTGGTGTCCACCGCGCCGCCGGCCACCACCGCATTCTGCCGCGCCACGCTGTCGAAGATCTGCGCGGGGGTGATGCCGAGGGTGGCCAAGCGGGCGTGGGAGAATTCGATATAGATCCGCTCCGGCCGCTCGCCGATGAGGTCCACCTTCTCCACATTGGGCACCCGCAGCAGCCGCTGGCGGATCATCTCCGCCTGGCGCTTGAGCTCGGCGGGCGACGCCCCGTCGCCGCTCAGCATGTAGAGGGCGGAATAGACGTCGCCATATTCATCGTCGAAGCTCGGGCCGATCACCCCCTGGGGCAGGTCGCCCTTGATGTCCCCCACCTTCTTGCGCACCTGATACCACAGGTCCTTCACCGCAGAAGGCGGCGTGGTGTCGGCGAGATAGACCTGCACGAAGCTGATGCCGGGGCGCGAATAACTTTCCACCCGGTCGAGATGCGGCATGGTCTGCAGCTTCTTCTCGATGGGATCGGCCACCTGGGCCTGCATTTCCGAGGCGGTGGCACCGGGCCAGGCGGCGGAAATCACCATGACCTTGATGGTGAAGGAGGGGTCCTCGGCGCGGCCGAGGTTGAGGTAGGAATAGAAGCCCGCCGCCCCCAGAAGGATGATGGCGAACAGGGTCAGCGCCCGATGGGTGATGGCGAAGCGCGAGAGGTTGAACGGGCTCTTGAGCGCCGCCGCCTCCTCGGGAGTGGGGCCGGCGCTCATGGGCGCACCTCGGCGCGGGCGGTCGTGCTCACCGCATCCTTGGCCGGCACGGTGCGCACGCTGCGGCCCGGCTCCAGCGTGTGGACACCGAGGGTGACCACCTGCTCGCCCTGGCTCACTCCCTTGCTGATCAGCGCCGAATCGTCGGTGTAGCCGGCCAGCTCCACCGGCCGCGCCACCAAGGTGTGGGTGGCCTCGTCCACCACGAACACGTGGGGGCCGTGCCCCTTGTCGAACACCGAGGACAGCGGCAGCCGCGCCACCATCACCCCGGCCTTGGGGGTCAGCGTCACGGTGGCGGTCATGCCCAGGGCCACCGCATCGTCGTTGCTCTCCAGGGTGAAGCGGGCGGCATAGGTGCGCGAGGCGGGATCGGCCTGGGGCGACAGCTCGCGCAGATGGGCGGCAATGCGCCGGTTGGGATCGGCCCACAAAGAGACCGAGGCATCGGAACTGCGGGCCGCCGCGAGCGCCGTTTCGGGCAGCGCCACCGCCGCCTCCTTCTCATCGAGCCGCGCCACCCGCACGATGGTCTGCCCCGAGGACACCACCTGCCCCGGCTCGGCAGCGGTGGAGACCACCACGCCGGCGGTGTCGGAGACGAGATCGGCATAAGAGAGCCGGTTCTCCGCCAGCTCCAGGGATCTCTTGGCCCGCTCGAGGCGGCCGACCGCCTCCTCCTTGGCCAGCGCCTTACGATCCAGCTCGGCATTGGAGGCGACGCCCTTGGCCGTCAGCGAGCGATAGCGGCCATCCTCGGCGGTGGTCTGCGCCAGATTGGCGGTGGCGGCGGCCATCTCCGCTCGCGCGCTTTCCAGCTCGAGCTTCAGGTCTTCCGGATCGATGCGGGCGATCAGATCGCCCTTCTGCACCCGGTCCCCCACTTCCACCTTGCGCTGCACCACCTTGCCCCCCACCCGGAAGGCGAGATCGATCTCGCGACGGGCCCGCACCACGCCGACGAAGGTCTTCTCCGCCTCCCGCGGGCGCAGCTCGACCGTGGTCACCTGGACGGGACGGGACGGTTCCGCCTCGGTCTGCGCCGGGGCACTCTCGCCACATCCGGC
This sequence comes from Xanthobacter sp. NM-25, assembly GCF_022138605.1. Lineage (GTDB taxonomy): Bacteria > Pseudomonadota > Alphaproteobacteria > Rhizobiales > Xanthobacteraceae > Xanthobacter. The sequence goes on along the minus strand of NZ_JACBFS010000005.1, from coordinate 125,896 downwards.
CAGCGCCAGCGACAAGGTGAGGGCGGCCGCCGGCAGCAGCGCCGCCCGGCCCCCCCGGCGCGAGGGCAGTCCATCCCGAAGGATCGAAGAACGAAAGGCCATGGTTCGGTTCCTGTCGGCTGAACGGTTATGGTTCAACGCTGATATTTTTTCGTAATCGTCACAAAACGCCCATGACGAAACGCGGTGCCGAGGCACCGCTAGTCAGGCCAGATCGGACCGGTTCACCTCAATGCTGCGCAGAATGAAGCGCATGGTCGCGGTCAGGCTCGCTTCCAGGTCCTCATCGATATTCTGGGCCACCAGCACCGGATGGCAGAACCGCACGCAGGTGCCGAGGATGATGCCGCTCACCTGGGCGGGATCGTGGGGCACGAACACCCCCGTCTCGATCCCCTCCTGGAGCACCTTGGCCACCACCGCGCCCATGCGTGCCTTGTGGCTTTCGATATTGTCCCAATTGTTCTCGATGGCCACCAGCACCATGTCGTGCACCCGCCGCTCGGCCAGGAAATTGTCCCGGTGGTAGCGCAGGATGGCGAGATAGATGTCGATGATGCGCTGCTGCGGCGTGCCGGGGCCGGCGCCGATCACTTCCGCCTGCCGCTCGATCTCCCCCAGGCAGCGCTGGCAGATGGTGGCGACGATGGCGGTCTTGGAGGGAAAGAAGCGGTAGACATTGGCGGGCGACATACCCAGCTCGGCGGCGATATCGGCCACCGCGGTCTTGGCGAAGCCCATACGGCGAAACAGGTCCTCGGCCACCAGGGTGATCCGCGCGCGCGTCTCCTCCGCGGTTTCCCTGTGCCGGCCGGCCTCTTTCACCCTGACGGTCACACGCGCCTCCAATGAACTGACGATTGTCATAAATCGTCAGCGATCAAGACGCAAGAGGCGCAGGGCGGCTTTACCGCCCGTCGGCCACCACGCAACCAGGCGGCAGCTCCTCGTCCGACAGGGCGGCGGCGACGCAATGGGCGGAGATGAGGTTGCCCCGCGCCAGCGCCTCACGGCTGCCGCCGGCGGTGTGGGGGCTCGCCACCACGTCCTCCCGCGCCACCAGCGCGCGGGCGAGCGCCTGCTTGGCCGGATCGGTCTCCGCCTCGAACACGTCGAGACCGGCGCCGGCGAGATGGCCGCGCTCCAGCGCCCCCAGCAGGGCGCCCTCGTCCACCAGCCCGCCGCGCGAGGTGTTGACCAGCACCGCACCCGGCTTCATGGCGGCCAGAGCGGCGCTGTCGATCAGATGCCGGGTCTGCGACGTCAGCGGCGCATGCAGGCTCACGACATCGCTATGGGTCAGCAGCTCGGCGAGGGGCACGAAGGTCACGCCGTCACAGGCAAGGTCTGGACGCGGCGTGGTGACCAGCACCCGCGCATCGAACCCCTTGAGCCGGCGCGCCACGCCGCGCGCGATGCGGCCAAAGCCGATGAGGCCCACGGTCTTGCCGAACAGATCCGTGCCGCTCAGGGGCCGCCAGTCGCCATGGCCCATGCGGGCCTGCCCTTCCCGCAGCCGCCGCATCACCGCCAGCATCAGCGCCAGGGTGTGGTCGGCCACCGAGGGGTCGTTGGCGCCGGCGGCGATGGCCACCACGCGGCCCAGATCGCGCGCCGCCGCCACGTCGACCCGGTCATAGCCGACACCGCGGCGGGCGATGACCTTGAGCTGCGGATGCCGCGCCAGCACCGGCCGCGTCACCGCCCGCAGGCCGACGATCCAGCCGCCGACCCCCTCGAGGAGGCGGTCGAGATCGGCATCGGAAATGTCGGTATCGATGGCGTCGGCGGGCAGGCCGGAGCCCACCACCTCGAAGCCGCGATCCTCCAGGAAGCGGGTGGCGGCGGCATCGAACAGCCGGGTGGTGACGAGAACCTTGAGGGGCGTTGCGGACACGGGCAGCCTATCCTGATCGACGGAATCGACGTCTGCCCTCTCCTCGCGCCGGGATCGCGCCGGATCAAGAGGCCGACAAAAGAAAAGCGGCGACGCCCACCGCGTCGCCGCCGAACAGGTCCCGGAGGCGCCAGGACCCCGGCACCTCCGGTCCTTGGGTCAGGTCACCCCGACGTCAGGCCGCCTGGGGCGCCGGCTGGGGTACCGCCACGGCATTCCCCTCGACGGTGGTGCCGCCTTCGATCGCCTTCGGCGCCTCCCCGGTGGTGGCGATGGGAATGATGCGCGGCTTCTTGGCCTCGGGAATGTTGCGCACCAGATCCACGTGCAGCAGCCCGTTCTCCAGCACCGCGCCTCGCACTTCCATATGATCGGCCAGCTGGAAGCGGCGCTCGAAGGCGCGGGCGGCGATGCCGCGATAGAGCACCTGCGCGCTCTGCTGCTCCTCGGCCGCCTTCTTCTCACCCTTGAGGGTGAGCGCATTCTCCTTCACCTCGATGCTCAGCTCGGCATCGGTGAAGCCCGCCACCGCGACGGTGATGCGATAGGTATTCTCCCCCGTCCGCTCGATATTGTAGGGCGGATAGGTGGGTGCCGCATCGACGCCGCCAACGGAATCGAGCAGCGAAAACAGCCGGTCGAAGCCAACGGTGTTGCGATACAGCGGGGACAGATCAAACGTACGCATGGCATATCCTCCTTGAAGCGACATGCAGGGCCCGCCGAAGCCGGGCCCGATCCTGGCGCCGTCACGATGACCGGCGCCATTCTCGATGTGGGAAGGCCCCCAAGAGCCGTCAAGACCCGCCGCGTTCGCGCGCGGTCATCCCGTTTCACCCCTGCCGGCGCGGGGCGATCAGGCGGATCGTTGTGGTGGCGGCGGCGAGCGTGTAACCCTCGTCCCAAGCCGATCCTCTGCGCCTCCAGGCATCCGGGCCGAAATTCCATGACCCTGTTCAGCCGTCCCGATGATCCGGCGCCCGAGGGCGCCATCACCGGAGAGATCACCACCGCCGACGGCGTGCGCCTGCGCTATGCGCGCTGGATGCCCCAGGGCACGCTGCGCGGCACGGTGGCGCTGTTTCAGGGACGCGCCGAGTTCATCGAGAAATATTACGAGGTGGTGCGGGAGCTGCGCAGCCGCGGCTTCGCCGTCGCCACCCTTGACTGGCGCGGCCAGGGAGGCTCGCAGCGCCTCCTGCGGTCTCCGCTCAAGGGCCATGTGCGGCATTTCCGCGACTATGTGACCGATCTGGAAGCCTTCGCCCGCGAGGTGCTGCTGCCCGATTGCCCCGCGCCGCACTTCGCGCTGGCCCATTCCATGGCTGGCGCCATCCTGCTCCACGGCACCCTGGCCGGCCACCGCTGGTTCGATCGTATGGTGCTGGTGGCGCCCATGCTGGGTGTCGATGTGGTGCCGCTGCCGGGCCTGGTGCGTCCGCTGGTCACCACCCTCGCCTATGCGGGGCTGGCGCGGGCCTTCGTGCCCGGTGCCCGCGGCCGGCCGATCACCGCCATCCCCTTTGCCCGCAACCTGGTGACCTCGGACCCGGTGCGCTACGCCCGCGCCGCCAGCCTGGTGGAGGCCCACCCGGAACTCGGCCTCGGCGCCCCCACCAATGGCTGGCTGCATGCCGCCTACGGCGCCATGGCCACCCTGGCCGATCCGGAGGTGATCCGGCAGATCCGCCAACCGCTGCTGATGATCGCCGCGGGCGCCGAGCGCATCGTCTCCAATGCCGCCATCGAGCATCTGTCGGCGCGCCTCATCGCCGGCGCCCATGTGGTGGTGCCGGCGGCCCGTCACGAAATCCTGCAGGAGCGGGACATCTTCCGCGCCCAGTTCTGGGCCGCCTTCGACGCCTTCATCCCCGGCACGCCGGTGCTGTGAGCCCTCAGGCGGTCAGCACGCGCAGTGCCTGTTCGTGCACCGCCCGGCTGCCGGCCGCCACCACCCGGCCACCTTCCGCCGGTGAGCCGCCCTCCCAGCTGGTGACGATGCCGCCCGCCCCCTCGATGATGGGGATGAGCGCGACGATGTCGTGATTCTTCAGCTCGGTCTCGATCACCAGGTCCACCAGGCCGGCGGCGAGCATGCAGTAAGCGTAGCAATCCCCGCCATAGCGGGACAGCCGCACCTGCTCTTCCACCCGCTCGAAGGCGGTGCGGTCGGCGCCATGCATCAGCCGCGGGCTGGTGGTGTAGAGCATGGCGTCCTCCAGCCGCGCGCAGTCGCGCACCCGCAGCACCCGCTCTCCCGCCGGCCCGCGATAGCGCGCCACCGCGCCATTGCCGAAGAAGCGCTCCTTGATGAACGGCTGGTGCATCATGCCGTAGACCGGGTCGCCGTCCTTCATGAGGCCGATCAGCGTGCCCCAGGCCGGCAGGCCGGCGATGAACGATTTGGTGCCGTCGATGGGATCCAGCGCCCACACATAGGGGGCGTCAGTGTCCTCGTTGGCGAACTCCTCGCCGATGATGCCGTGGCTGGGGAACGCCTCGCGAATCATCCGCCGCATCACCTGCTCTGCGGCGCGATCGGCCTCCGTGACCGGATCGAAGGCGGTGCCGTGGCTCTTGTCCTCCACCCCCAGAGCGGTGCGGAAGAAGGGCAGAATCGCTTCGCCCGACACGGTCGCGAGGTGATGCACGAAGTCGTCGATGGCGACGGCGGTCATGAATGCGCTCCAGATCTGCCGCCCCCTGCGGCAGCCCGCGAACGGCTTCGGTGGCAAGGACTTCGCCCGCCTTCCGTGCAGCGGACAGGCGGCACCGGCCCTGGCGTGATCCCGGAATGCAGCGGAACACGCGGGCAATCAAGTGCGAACCGCAGGCCGCGTCGCCCATCGGTGGGGCGGCGAGGATTCGGGCAGGGGCGGATCAAGGAATGAGCAGATGTGTGCAAGAGTGTGTGCCGGCGGGCTTTTTCACCCCCAAAGCTGCCTAAACAATCCGCGGCGGCGCAGCTTGAAGAAATAGGGTGATCCCCGCATATTGATGCAGCGCGGCATTGCCTATTGCAGTGCCGCTGCCCTCCTTGGGCGTTTCCTCCCTAGACTTGGGCCGCTCCCATTTGGCGAGCGGCCCCTTTCTTTTGGCAAGCCCACAGGTCTTGGCGCCTCCACCGCTGCGTCTCCACCGGTCTTTTGGGCGTCTCCACACCTCTTTGCAGCCCGCAGGTCTTTGATGTCCCCAGCACATCTGGCGCGGACATTGGCTATACGGCTTCGCTGCGACTGCGCCGGGCCGGGACGACCTGCGCGCACAACCCGCATTCTACAATGAAAAGTCGCCGCATCCATTCAACACACGAATAAGATGCATCGCGACCGCGGCCCGGCCTCCAAGCGGAGCATCTGGCCCACCACCCGGCGGACGGGCGACGCCATTTCAGCACGTTCAGTCGTGTGCGAACCGGTCGATTCGTGACGAAAAGATGGCACCAGGGACCGGAGGGGGTCTTAGCCGCTTGAGCGGGCTCTCAAAAAATCAAAGAAAAACAATGGATTAATTCTCTACCGTGCGATGCGACAAACGGGCACTTGATTTCTGGCAGCGCACTCGGCTATTTGTGCAGTGCGACATGGCGATTGGCGTCGCTGTGTCGCTGCCCTCCTTGGGCGTTTCCTCCCTAGACTTGGGCCGTTCGTTTACACGGACGGCCCCTTTCTTTTCTGGGGTGGATCGAAGGGTTCCGGCCGCCCGAAGGCCGATCCATTCCCCACCATCCGTCAGCGCTCCGCACGTCGCGCCCCTTGGCGCATTCCGTCCGCGCTCTTCGGCGCTTCAGACCGCTGCCCCCACCGCGCACTCGTGTATCCCGAGGGACACGGTGGAGCCCAGACGAGCAAATTCGTATAACTGCCATTCAAAAAACGCAAGGCAGCTTTTGCAGATCTGCAGGGCAGATCCTTAAGGCCTTGAGCCGCCAGTCTTTCATGCCCGCTCAGGTTGTGGATGACCTTACTCGGCTGCGGCCCGCGGCGGCGCCAGCACGCCGGTCAGCCGCGCGAACACCCGCGGCATGGCCGCGCCGATCTCCGCCCGCAGGCGATCGAAGCCCGGCGCGCGCAGATACAGGGCCTCTTCCATATAGAGCGCCCGATTGACCTCGATCTGCACCGCGTGCAGGCCGGCGGCGGGGTTGCCATAATGCTCGGTGATATAGCCACCGGCATAGGGCTTGTTGCGCAGCACCCGGTAGCCCGCCGCGCTCAGCTCCGCCTCCAGCGCCTCCGTTACCCGCTCGCTGCAGCTGGTGCCGTAGCGGTCGCCGATGACGAAATCCGCGCGGGTGCTGTCGTCCCGGGCCGAGCCGGAGGGCATGGAGTGGCAGTCCACCAGCACCGCCACGCCCCAGCGCCGCTGGGTGGCGGCGATCATGCGGCGCAGAGCCTGGTGATAGGGCTTGTAGAAGGTCTCGATGCGCTCCAGCCCCTCGGCGACCGACAGGCGGGCCGGGTAGATCTCCTGGGCTTCGCCCACCACCCGGGCGATGGTGCCAAGCCCGCCGGACACCCGCACCGAGCGGGTGTTGGCGAACGGCGGCAGGCGACCCTCGAACATGCGCGGGTCGAGCTCGTAAGGCTCGCGGTTGAGATCGAGGAAGGCGCGCGGGAACAGCGCCCGCATGAAGGGTGCGCCGGCGTTCACCACGTCCTCGAATAATTCGTCCACAAAGCTGTCCTCGGACCGGCGCAACGTGGCAAAGTCCAGGCGCGTCTGCGTCACGAAGCTTCGGGGGTAGATGCGGCCCGAATGGGGGGAGTTGAAGAGGAACGGCCCGGTGGCAGCCTCAAGGCCCAGGATCTCGAATGCGGGATCTATGGTGTCAGCGAGGCAGGCCGTCATCGTGCGCCGCAAAAACTCTGGAGGGATTCTAAAGGCTTGGCTTCCCCACATGATGCCCGCCCGAAGGGGGGCTTGTGAAGGGGGAACCGGGCTTTCACCTCGAATTTACCCGATTGGGCGACACAAAGCACATGGGCGCCCGGCGTGGCCGGGCCGGATTCACGAATGATCAGGGGAAACGGCGTGTCCAAGATCCTGCTCGCCGAAGACGACAATGACATGCGGCGCTTCCTGGTGAAGGCGCTGCAGAATGCCGGCTATTCGGTGGCTTCCTATGACAATGGCAAATCCGCGTATGAACGCATGCGCGAAGAGCCGTTCGAGCTCCTGCTCACCGATATCGTCATGCCGGAGATGGACGGCATCGAGCTGGCGCGCCGCGCCACCGAGCTCGATCCCGACCTCAAGGTGATGTTCATCACCGGCTTTGCCGCGGTCGCCCTCAATGCCGATGGCGAGACCCCGACCGAGGCCAAGGTGCTGTCCAAGCCCTTCCATCTGCGGGATCTCGTTTCCGAAGTGGGAAAGATGCTCGCCGCCGCATGAACCTGCGTTTGGCGCCTTGCCACCCGCCGGCGGAGTGGATATAGAGGCGCTTCCCGTGGAGGGGCGCGTAGCTCAGCGGGAGAGCACTACGTTGACATCGTAGGGGTCACAGGTTCGATCCCTGTCGCGCCCACCATCCCTCCTCACCTTCACCGACAGCAGATCGTCCCCTCCGGGGCACGCCCTGCGCGCCGCGGCAGCCGGACCGATTGACGGCGCCGCTCCGAGGCTCCATCTGCGCCACAGAGGTGACCTGATGAGCCAATCCCCCCTGCCACCGTCCCCGATCCCGTCCGCCGATGCGGGGTCATCGCCCGCGGGTGATCATCCGGCCGTCGCTTTTGGCCGAATCGGCGTGCTCCTCGTCAATCTCGGCACACCCGATGGCACCGATTATTGGTCCATGCGGCGCTATCTCAAGGAATTCCTCTCCGATCGCCGGGTCATCGAGGTGAACCGCGCCCTGTGGTGGCTGGTGCTCAACGGCATCATCCTCACCACCCGCCCGGGCCGGAAGGGCCGCGATTACGCGACCATCTGGAACCTCGAGCGCAACGAGGGGCCGCTGCTCACCATCACCCGCAGCCAGGCGGAAAAGCTCGCCGCGCGCCTCGCCGGCACCGACGACCGCCTGGTGGTGGATTTCGCCATGCGCTACGGCCGCCCGGCCATCGTCGAGAAGATCGGTGCCCTGCAGGCCAAGGGCTGCGAGCGCATCCTGGTGGTGCCGCTCTATCCCCAATATGCCGCCGCCACCACCGCCACCGTGGCCGACGCCGCCTTCGATGCGCTGAAAAAGCTGCGCTGGCAGCCCGCCGTCCGCATCGCCCCGCCCTGGCATGACGACGCCGTCTATATCGATGCGGTGGCCGAGGACCTGGAGCGCCATGTGGCGGCGCTCGACTTCGAGCCGGAGGTGATTCTCGCCTCCTTCCACGGCATTCCGAAATCCTACCACCTCAAGGGCGATCCCTATGCCTGCCAGTGCGCCAAGACGGCGCGGCTCCTGCGGGCGCGGCTCGGCTGGGGGGAGGAGCGGCTGCGCCTCACCTTCCAATCCCGCTTCGGGCGGGAGGAATGGCTGCAGCCCTACACCGACGCCACCGTGCAGGCGCTGGCCGAGAGCGGCGTGAAGCGCATCGCGGTGTTCAACCCGGGCTTTGTGGCGGACTGCCTGGAGACCCTGGAAGAGATCGGCGTCGAAAACCGCGACATCTTCCTGAAGCATGGCGGGGAACAGTTCGCCGCCATTCCCTGCCTCAATGATGATGACGCCGGCATGCGCGTACTCGCCCATGTGGTGCGCCGCGAGCTCGGCGGCTGGATCAGGGCCTGATCCGGGGACCTTCGGGCCCGGTCTTCGACCGCTCCCCAATGGGTTCGCTCAAGCGCCGCGCGGGCTTGACCAAAGGTCCATGACTACCAAAGCGCCATAAATACCAAAGGGCCCTGAGGCAAGCTCAAGGCCCTTTGGCTTCACACCGGCCGGCGATCCTCGATGGTCTTGGCATCGGCCGGCAGGGTGCCGGGTGCGAGAAGGGCCAGGCGCCCGCGCAATTTGGTGGTGGCGCGCAGATCGTCCAGCAGCGCCTCCTGGGAGAGGGCGGCGGCGTCCGCCACCTCCACCTCCAGCAGCATGTCATCGGCATCGCCGATGCGGTCCACCACGAGGCGCGCTTTGGCGACGCCCGGGTGCTTCTTCACCGCCGCGCTCACCTGCACCGGGTGCACGAACATGCCGCGGATCTTAGTGACCTGGTCGGCCCGGCCCATCCAGCCCTTCAGGCGCATGTTGGTGCGCCCGCAGGGACTCATGCCCGGCAGGACCGCGGAAAGATCACCGGTGGCGAAGCGGATCAGCGGGTAATCCGTATCGAACAGGGTCACCACCACCTCGCCCACCTCGCCCTCGGCTTCCACCGGATCACCGGTGCCGGGGCGCAGGATCTCCACCAGGCAGCCCTCGTCGACGATCATCCCCTCTTCCGCTTCGCTCTCATAGGCGACGAGGCCGAGGTCGGCGGTGCCATAGCACTGGCGGGCGGTGATGCCCGCCGCCTTCAGCTCCGCCCGGTGGGGCGGCAGGAAGGCCTCGCCGGTCACCAGCGCCTTCTTCAGCGAGGAGATGTCGGTGCCGCTCTCCCGCGCCTTGTCGAGGAGGATCTTCAGGAAGGACGGTGTGCCGCCATAGCCGGCGGGGCGGATGTCGGCGATGGCGCGCAATTGCAGATCGGTCTGCCCCACGCCCGCCGGCACCACCGCGCAGCCCAGGGCATGGGCGCCGCCCTCGATCATCGAGCCCGCCGGAGTCAAATGATAGGAGAAGGCATTGTGCACGATGTCGCCGGCGCGGAAGCCGGCGGCGAACAGGGCGCGGGCGAAGCGCCAGAAATCCGGGCCATGACCTTCGGGATCATAGATCGGCCCCGGCGACATGAAGATGCGCGAGAGCTTGCCCGGCGGCACCGCATTGAGGCCGCCGAACGGCAGGCTTTTCGGCTGGATCTCCAACAGCTCCGATTTGCGGGTGACGGGCAACTGCGCCAGCGCCTGCCGGCTGGTGATGGCCTCCGGCTCCACATCCTTCAGCAGCGCCGCGAAATAGGTCGACTTCGCCTTGGCATGGGCCACCTGGGCCGGCACCGCGGCGAACAGCGCCGCCTCCCGCGCCTGCGGGTCCCGGGTCTCGCTGGCATCGTAATAGCGGTTCGGATCAGTCATTGCGCGGCCTGCTTGAACATCTGAGATCCATCATCCGAGGGGCTTTTCCCCTCCCCTGCCCGCTCACAGCCAGCGCTTGCGGCGCTTGAAGCTTTTCAGGTTCTTGAAGCTCTTGCGCTCCTCGCCGCCGCCCTGGCCGAGGTAGAATTCCTTCACGTCTTCATTGGTGGCCAGCATCTGCGCCGAGCCATCGAGCACGATCTTGCCCTGCTCCATGATGTAGCCGTAGTCCGCCACCGAAAGCGCCACCCGCGCATTCTGCTCCACCAGCAGAATGGTGACGCCCAGCTCCACATTGAGCTTCTTGATGATGGCGAACACCTCCTTCACCATCAAAGGCGAGAGACCCATGGACGGCTCGTCCATCAAAATGAGCTTGGGGCGGGCCATCATGGCGCGGCCGATGGCCAGCATCTGCTGCTCGCCGCCGGAGAGATAACCGGCAAGGCCGGTGCGCTCGCGCAGGCGCGGGAAGAATTCATAGACCCGCTCGATGTCGCTCTTCACCTCATTGTCGCGCCGGGTGAAGGCGCCGAGGCGCAGGTTTTCCAGCACCGTCATGTCGGCGATGATGCGGCGCCCCTCCATCACCTGGAAGATGCCCCGGCGCACGATCTTGTCCGGCTCGATGCCGTTGATCTTCTCGCCCAGGAAGTTCACCTCGCCGCGGGTGATCTCCCCATCCTCGGTTTTCAGGAGGCCCGAGATGGCTTTCAGCGTGGTGGATTTGCCGGCGCCGTTGGAGCCCAAGAGGGCGACAATCTGGCCCTGCGGCACCTTCAGCGACAGGCCGCGCAGCACCAGGATGACGTCGTTATAGACCACCTCAATATTGTCCACCGCCAACAGCGGGGCCGGCCCGGTTTCGGCGACGGGATCGAGCTTCAATGCGGCCTCGGCCATGGCGGTCTCCGATTTCGGTCTAACGCGGACCCGCGCGGCAGGCAGAACGCCCGCGTGCCGCGTGGGAGAGCGCCGGGGGAAGGGGTCTTCCACCTCCCCCGGCGGTCCGGAATTCTCCGCGCCCGCCCCCTCTCCCGCGAGAAGAGAGGGGGCGAGGACGCGGACGTTCAGGGGGGACTCACCAGCCCTGCAGCTCGGTCTTGCGCGGCAGATCGACGGTGGTGACCTTCTCGAGCTTGATGGTGCCGTTCTTGATGAGCTCGGTCACCGAGGCATCGGTCGGGCCATTCACCACGGCGCGATAGAGCTCCACGGTGGTGGTGGGACGATGATCCGTGGCGGTCCAGGTGGAGGGCACGCACACGCCTTCCATGCCCTTCGGCACCCAGTCCTTCTTCTGATACATGCCGTCGCGGATCTTCACGCCCGTGACGCCGCCATTCTTGTCCGCCCACTCCATGGCTTCCTTCATGTAGAGGGCGGTGCAGATGGCGGTGAGATAGTGCACCGGGCGATAGGTGTTGCCGGAGGGATCGGAGATCTTGGAGATCTCGCGGGCGGTGGCGAGCCCCGGCGCATCGCCGGACCAGGTGACCGCCGTGCGCACCGGGAACACCACGCCGTTGGCGGCCTCGCCGGCGGCCTTCATGGCGTTCTCGTCCATGCCCCACACATTGCCCAGGAACTGCACGTCCACGCCGGCGGTCTTGCAGGCCTTGAGCACCGAGATGTTGGAGCCGGCGGTGTTGCCGAGATAGGCGTAATTGGCGCCCGACTGCTTCAGCGTCAGGCACTGGGGCGTGTAATCGCCGGGGGTGAGGGCGAAGGTGATGGGGTCGAGCACCTCGAAACCCAGTTCCTTGGCATAGGCTTCCGCCGCCGCCTTGGGCGAGTTGGGATAGGGGTGGTTGGCGCCCATGTGCACCCACTTGGGCTTGCCGGGCTTGCCCTTGGCCTTCCAGTCGTCGGCGGCCCACTTCACCATGGCGCGGGCGGCGTCCGAATAGGACGGGCCATAGAAGAAATTGAACGGCGCGGAGCGGGTGGAATGCTCGTTCGCCTTGCCCGACGGATCGGTGAGGGAGGCGGAATAGGAGCCCGAATAATAGGGAATCTGCTCCTTGGTCACCATGCCCACCAGGGCCTCTGTATCGGCGGTGCCCCAGCCCTGGATCGCCACCACCTTGTCGGAGCCCACCCACTTCTTGAAAGCGGCGAGCGCCCGGGGCACCTGGTAGCCGTATTCGTTGAAGTCGGAATTGATGGTCTTGCCGTTCACCCCGCCATTGGCGTTGATCCAGGCGATGGTGTCCTGGATCGCCTGGCCGTAGGGCTGGCCCACGTCCGAGGTGCCGCCGGAATAGTCGGCCAGATGGCCGATGTTGATCTGCTGGGCCAGGGCGGGCGCCGCGCTGGCCAGCGCCAGCGTCGACACCAGGGTGAGGGCGGCGGCGGTCTTTTTCTGCATCATCGTCTCCTTGGCGTTTCCTCGAAGCGGCGGTTCGCCGTCTTTTGCTTGGGATGTCACACTCAGAACGAGAACGGATAGAGTTTCCAATAAGCCTTGATCTGGCGCCAGCGGTGGGCGAGGCCGTCCGGCTCGAACATCAGGAACAGGATGATGGCGGCGCCGATCAGCATCTCGCGCAGGTAGCTGATGCCATCCTTCAGGTGCAGCACCTGATCGATGACGCTGCCCGACAGCGCCCCCGCCACCCAGCCGGTGGCCTCCGGCAGCAGCACCATGAAGATGGTGCCCATGAGCGTGCCCATGATGGAGCCGAGGCCGCCGATGATGATCATGCCGAGGAACTGGATGGAGAACAGGATGTCCAATCCCTCCACCGACATGAACCCCACATAATGGGCATAAAGCGCGCCGCCGATGCCGGCATAGAAAGAAGAGATGCCGAACGCCATGGTGCGATACTTGGCCAGGTTCACCCCCATCATCTCGGCGGAGAGATAGTGATCACGCACCGCGATCAGCGCCCGCCCGTCCCGGGTGCGCATGAGGTTGGTGGCGCCGAGATACATGATGACCACGAAGAACAGCACCACGTAGAAGTATTTGTCGTCTCCCGAGAGGTCATAGCCGAACAAGGTGAAGGGCGCGGCGATGGCGCCGTGGGTGCCGCCGGTGAACCATTCCGCCCGCACGAAGAAATCCTGCAGGATGAACTGGGCGGCCAGCGTCGCGATGGCGAGGTAAAGCCCCTTCACCCGTGCCGCCGGCAGACCGAAGATGAGGCCCACCACCGTGGTCCACAGCCCCGCCAGCACGATGGCGAGGGGCACCGGCACCCCCTTGTCGGCGAGATAGGCCGAGGCGAAGCCGCCGAAGCCGAAGAACACCGCATGGCCGATGGAGATCTGCCCCGAGAACCCCACCAGGATGTTGAGCCCCAAAGCGGCGATGCCGAGATAGCCGATCTGGATCAGGAGGCTCAGCGCATAGCGCGACATGAAGAAGGGCGCGAAGCACAGCAGCACCACGGCACCGATGCAGAACAGCAAGGTGAGCCGCGTGGCGAAGATGGTCTGGTCGGCCTTGTAGCTGGTGCGGTAATCGCCGCACGGACGCATGGTGTCGATGGCCATGGGATCAAACCCTCTCGATGTCGCGGGTGCCGAACAGGCCGTAAGGCTTGATCATGAGAATGATGATGAGGGCGTAGAAGGGGATGACCTCGTAAAGATTTCCCCACTTCAGATACTGGCTGTCCACGTATTGGCCGAGGTTTTCCAGAAGGCCGACGATGAGCCCGCCCACCACCGCGCCGAAGATGCTGTCGAGGCCGCCGAGGATGACCGCCGGAAACACCTTGATGCCGAAGTAGGAGAGCGCCGAGGACACGCCGTTGACGATGCCCACCACCACGCCGGCCACCGCCGACACCGCCGCCGAAATGCCCCAGGACAAGGCGAAGACCTGGCGCACCGAGATGCCGAGCGACTGCGCCACCTGTTGGGAAAAGGCGGTGGCCCGCATGGCGAGGCCCATCTTCGAATACTTAAAGAACCAGGCGAAGCCGGCCATAATCGCGAGGCTGACGCCGGTGGACATGAGATAGGCGGTCTGCACCTGCAGCCCCAGCACATCCACCTTCTCCACCGGGAAGATGGGCGGGAACGGCTGGGCGAAGGTGCCGAACATCCACTTCATCAGCGCCTGGAAGAAGATGGACATGCCGATGGTGACCATGATCACCGAGATGATCGGCTCGCCGATGAGCGGGCGCAGAATGATCATCTGCACGGCGATGCCGAACACCATCATGAAGCACACGGCGATGAGGAAGCCCCAGAAGAAAGGGATGTCCCAGGCGGTGAGCAGCCACCAGCAGGTCCAGGCGCCGATCAGCAGAAATTCGCCCTGGGCGAAGTTCACCACCTGGCTGGCCTTGTAGATGAGCACGAAACACATGCCCACCACGCCATAGAGCGTGCCGATGATGAGCCCGTTGATGATGAGCTGAAGCAGAAGCTGGGATTGCATCACACACACTCCGCCAGAGCCCTCTCCCGCCTGCGGGGAAGGGTTGGGAGGGGGAACGGATGGCGGCGGCAGGCGCCGACGGTGGAGACGTGACGGAAGGGCGCCTTCCCCCTCCCCAGCCCTCCCCCGCAGGCGGGAGAGGGAGCGGCGCGGCTCAGGTGAAGGAGCGCAGTCATCACGCCGCCCTCCGCGCGCCGCCGGCGGCGGGGCCGCCGAGGTCGATGACGTCGAGGGTGGTCTTCACCCGCTGCTTGGTGCCGTCCTGGAAGGTGATGGTGGTGTCCACGTCGATCACCTGTTCGCCCGCATACATGGCATCGATGATGGAGCCGTAGCGCTCGTTGATGACGCCGCGGCGCACCTTGCGGGTGCGGGTCAACTCGCCATCGTCGGCGTCCAGCTCCTTGTAGAGCAGCAGGAAGCGGCCGATGCGCTGCTTTTCCGCCAGCGTCTTGTTCACCTCCTCCACCTCTTTTCGCAGCAGCGCGATGACTTCAGGCTTGGCGGAAAGATCCGTATAGGTGGTGAAGGCGATGCGGTTCTTCTCCGCCCATTTGGAGACGATGGAGAAGCGAATGCAGATGAGCGCCGCAAGACTGTCGCGGCCATCGCCCAGAACGACCGCCTCGGCCACATAAGGCGAGAACTTCAATTTGTTCTCGATATATTGGGGAGAGAAGCGGTCGCCATGGGCGGTCTTCGCCATGTCGCGCACGCGGTCGATGACCACGAGGTGGCCCTTCTTGTTGAAGAAGCCGGCATCGCCCGTGCGCATCCAGCCGCCCTCGGAGAACGACTTCTCGGTTTCGTCCTCGTTGCGGAAATAGCCGGTGAACATGTTGGAATGGCGCGTCACCACCTCGCCCAAACCATTGGGATCGGGGTCGTCGATGCGGATCTCCACCCCCTCGAACGGCACGCCCACCGTGTCGAAATCCACGTCGTCGGCACGGTGCAGGGTATAGGCGCCGAGGGTCTCGGTCTGGCCATAGAGCTGGCGCATGGGCACGCCGAGCGCCAGGAAGAAGCGGAAGGTGTCCGGCCCCAGCGCCGCCCCGCCGGTGGCCGCCGACTTCAGATGCGAAAAGCCCAGCCGGTCGCGCAGCGCGCGAAACAGGATGAAGTCGGCCAGCGCCGAATGCTTGCCCTCGTTCAAGGCCTTGAGGCCCAGGGTCATGCCGAGCCGGAACATCGCCTGCTTGAAGGGCGAGGAATCCATCATGCGCGAGCGCACGTCGGCGGCGATCTGCTCCCACACCCGGGGCGCGAACAGCACGAAGGAGGGGCCGATTTCCCGCATGTCGGCCATCATCGTCTCCTGCTCCTCCACGAAGTTCACCTTCATGCGGGAGATGAGCGCCTGACCGAACGCGTAGATCTGCTCCATGATCCACGGCATCTGCAGCACGCTGACGTATTCGTCGGCGGGGCCGCGCGGATCCATGTCGAGATAGGCCCGGCAATGCTTCAAGAGCGAGCCGGCGGAGAGCATGGCGAGCTTGGGATGAGAAGTGGTGCCGGAGGTGGTGCACAAGATCGCCACGTCGGCGCCGGAGCCGGCATCCACCAGCGCATCGAAGCGGGCCGGCTCCCCGGCCGCCACCGCGGTGCCCCGCGCCTCCAGATCCTTCAGGGAGATCAGGCGTGGATCGTCATATTTGCGGATGCCGCGCGGGTCCGCATAGACGATGTGGCGCACCGTGGGGATCCGGTCCTCCAGGGCGAGCAGCTTGTCCACCTGCTCCTCGTCCTCGGCGAACACCACCGCCACGTCGGCATAGGTGATGAGATAAGCCACCTCATCGGCCAGCGCATCGCGATAGATGCCAAGGCTCATGCCACCCAGCGCATGGGCGGAGATCTCCCCCATCAGCCATTCGGGGCGGTTGTCGCCCAGAAGGGCCACCACGTCGCCGCGGGCGACGCCGAGGCTTTCGAGGCCGAGCGTGATGGCCGCTACCCGGCCGGCCACCTGCCGCCAGGTATGGGAAATCCAGATGCCGAGATCCTTTTCCCGCAGCCAGATGTCGTCGGGATGCTGGGCCGCGTGCAGGCGCAGCAGCTTGGGGAAGGTGTCGTGAACGGTCACGTCCGGCCAATCGTGGGCGGCGGAAACAGCAGCGCTCATGGCGGGCCTCACGCGGACAGAGCAGTCAGGGCCTGCTCGTCTTCGAGCAGCGGGTCTTCCTCGCCGAGATAGGCCTTGCGCACATGGGGATCGGCCAGCACGGCGGCCGGCTCGCCCTCCACCAGCTTCTTGCCGAAATCCAGCACCATCACCCGGTGGGAAATGTCCATCACCACCCCCATGTCGTGCTCGATCATGATGATGGTCATGCCCCATTCCTCGTTGAGATCGACGATGTAGCGGGCCATGTCCTCCTTCTCTTCGAGGTTCATGCCGGCCATGGGCTCGTCGAGCAGGATCAATTTGGGTTCGAGGGCGACCGCGCGGGCGAGCTCCACCCGCTTGCGCAGGCCATAGGAGAGGGTGCCGGCGGTGGCCTTGCGCACATGCTGGATGTCGAGGAAGTCGATCACCTCCTCCACCTTGCGGCGATGTTCCAGCTCTTCCTTCTGGGCGCCACCGATCCAATAGAGGGCGCCATTGAACAAGTTGTTCTTCAGGAGGTGATGGCGGCCGACCATGATGTTGTCGAGCACGCTCATGTGGCTGAACAGCGCCAGATTCTGGAAGGTACGGCCGATGCCGATGGCGGCGCGCCGATTCGGCTTCACCTTGGTGATATTCTCCCCCTCGAACCGCACGATGCCTTCGCTGGGCGTATAGCGCCCGGAAATGCAGTTCAGCATGGAGGTCTTGCCGGCGCCGTTGGGGCCGATGATGGAGAATAATTCTCCGGGCTTCACGTGGAAGCTCACGTCGGTCAGGGCCTTGAGGCCGCCGAAGCGCAAGGAGATGTTTTCCACGCTCAACAGCGCGCGCACGTCCGCAGCTGCCTGCGGAACCACGGATGTGGTGCTCAAGCCCATCCTCCCTCATGTGCCGGGAGAATGAGGCGCTGCCCCCTCCCCCGTTTTGTCGGCGCCCCCACGCGGTGCTTTGCCCGGCGGTTGGCGTGGCGCCCTTGCCCGATCGTAACGTCAGGTCTCAGGAAACAATCAAGCGTTCTTTTTTATTCTGGTCAAGCGGCATTTCATGTCGCAGGATGATGTTGGCGGCGCTGCCAGGATGATCTTGCAAGGATGATCTTGCGAGGATCACCTTGCATCCCGGCGGCGGGCCGCACAGTTTAGCACCTCTCCATCCAGCGCGGCGCGCGCATTCGCGTGAGTCGCGCGGCCGGCCCGGTTGCCGGGCCCCAACAGTTCAGAAGGCCATGGCGCGCACCATCGGTTCCAACGGCACCCGCACCGCCGAGGCGATCCGCCAGGCGGGGGTGAAGCTCATCTACAAGCACGGCTACGAGGCCATGAGCCTGCGGCAGCTGGCAGCGGAGGTGGGCCTGCAATCCGGCTCGCTCTACAAATATTTCGAGAACAAGCAGAACCTCCTGTTCGACATTGTCCGCGAGCATATGGAGGATCTGATCTCCAAGGCCGAGGCGGACCTCGCCGGGGTGGCCGATCCGCTGGCGCGGCTGAAGGCCTTCGCCGCCTTCCATTTGCGCTACCACATGACGCGCATGGCCCATGTGTTCATCGCCAACATGGAGATCCGCTCCCTGGAGGACGAGCATCGCGCCACCATCATCGCCCAGCGCCGCCGCTATGAAGGCCTGCTGGAAGACACCCTGCGCCGCGGCGCGGAGGCGGGCGTGTTCGAGGTGCGCGAGCCGAAGGTCGCCACCTACGCCATCATCTCCATGCTCACCGGCATCTGCATGTGGTACCGCCCCGGCGGCCGGCTGAGCCAGGAGGATCTTATCGGCATCTATACCGGCCTGGTGGTGGGCGGTGTCACGGGGGCGGAAGAGGCCGTCGCCGCGCCGCTGCCGCTGGAGGCCAAGGCGTCGATGGCCACCAGCCCGGCGGCCCGCACCCCCAAGGCCAAGACCAAAACGACCGGCAAGGCCACGGCGAAGAGGACCGCCGCCGGCGCCTGATGGCCTGACAGGGCCCGCCGTCGCGCGCCCTTCATCCCGCGCCGAAAACCTCTTGCACCTGCCGGAAAAAAACGTACGATCGTTTCCAAGCCGACCGTGATCGGCACGGAGGACACGCTCGTACGCCACCCGCCCACCGGCCTGTCCGGGGGTGCCCGGTGCCATCGGCACCGGTGACGCCGCGCGTCGTCCTCTCCCACCTGGCAAGGGCACCCCTGACAAGGGCATCTGCCCGGACGTGAGGCCGCTCATGGCGATCATCGAGGATGCGGTGGACCGCCGCTCCGACACCTTCCGCCGCAACAAGGAGGCTTTGGAGCAGTCGGTCGCCGATCTGCGCGCCAAGGTCGAGACCGTCTCCGAAGGTGGCGGCGAGGTCGCCCGCGAGCGGCACCTGAAGCGCGGCAAGCTGCTCCCGCGCGACCGCATCCGCACCCTGCTCGACACCGGCTCGCCGTTCCTGGAGCTCTCCCAGCTCGCCGCCTTCGGCATGTATGAGAACGAGGTGCCGGCGGCCGGCATTATCACCGGCATCGGCCGCGTGTCGGGCCGCGAATGCGTCATCGTCGCCAATGATGCCACGGTGAAGGGCGGCACCTATTACCCGGTCACCGTGAAGAAGCACCTCAGGGCCCAGACCATCGCCCGGGAAAACCACCTGCCCTGCATCTATCTGGTGGATTCCGGCGGCGCCAACCTGCCCAACCAGGACGAGGTCTTTCCCGACCGCGAGCATTTCGGACGCATCTTCTTCAACCAGGCCAACATGTCGGCCGAAGGTATCCCGCAGATCGCGGTGGTGATGGGCTCGTGCACCGCCGGCGGCGCCTATGTGCCGGCCATGGCCGACCAGTCCATCATGGTGAAGAACCAGGCCACCATCTTCCTCGGCGGCCCGCCGCTGGTGAAGGCCGCCACCGGCGAGGTGGTCACCGCCGAGGAATTGGGCGGTGCGGACGTGCACACCCGCACCTCCGGTGTCGCCGACCACATGGCGGAGAACGACGCCCATGCGCTGGGCATCGCCCGGTCCATCGTCGCCGATCTCAACCGCACCAAGGCCCACAGCCTCGATATCGCCGAGCCGCGCGCCCCGCTCTATGACGCGAAGGAGATCTACGGCATCGTCTCGGCTGATCCCAAGCAGCCGTTCGATGTGCGCCAGATCATCGCCCGCATGGTGGACGGCTCCGAGTTCGACGAGTTCAAGCCGCTCTATGGCCAAACGCTGGTGACCGGCTTTGCCCGCATCTTCGGCTATCCGGTGGGCATCGTCGCCAACAACGGCATCCTGTTCTCGGAAAGCGCGCTCAAGGGCGCGCACTTCGTGGAATTGTGTGCGCAGCGCAACATTCCCCTGGTGTTCCTGCAGAACATCACCGGCTTCATGGTGGGCCGCAAATATGAGAGCGGCGGCATCGCCAAGGATGGCGCCAAGTTCGTCACCGCCGTGTCGTGCGCCAATGTGCCGAAATTCACCGTGGTGATCGGCAATTCCTTCGGCGCCGGCAATTACGGCATGTGCGGGCGCGCCTTCGATCCGCGCTTTTTGTGGATGTGGCCCAATGCCCGCATTTCGGTGATGGGCGGCGAGCAGGCGGCCAATGTGCTGGCCCAGGTGAAGCGCGACGGCATCGAGGCCCGCGGCGGCAAATGGACCGGTGAGGAGGAAGAGGGCTTCAAGGCCCCCATCCGCGCCCAGTATGAGCGCCAGGGCCATCCCTATTATTCCTCCGCCCGGCTGTGGGATGACGGGGTGATCGACCCCGCCGACACCCGCATGGTGCTGGCGCTGGCCCTTTCCGCCGCCTTGAACGCCCCCGAGCAGGAGACGCGCTTCGGCGTGTTCCGCATGTGATGGCCCTCAACGCTCATGCGACGCGCCCCCTCTCCCGCTTGCGGGGGAGGGTTGGGGAGGGGGAACGGGCGACCGCCACCCGCGCGGCATCCGTCGCCTGCACGTCCGGCTTCGCCCACAGGCCCCACCGCCGCTCACCGGCCGCCGCCGTCCGCCCCCTCCCTGGCCCTCCCCCGCAAGCGGGAGAGGGAATGGACCGGCGCCCGCGGACAGCGGCCTCCATTTCAATGAGGATCCCATGAGCCTCCTCACCTCGACCGAGGACCGCATGAGCCTTCTCACCACCACCGAGGACGGCGTTCGCATCCTCACCCTCAACCGGCCGGAGGTGCACAACGCCTTCGACGACACGGTCATCGCCGCCCTCACCACCGCCTATGCCGAGGCCAGCGCCGATCCCGCCGTGTGGGCCATCCTGCTGAAGGCGGAGGGCAAGAGCTTCTGCGCCGGTGGCGATCTCAACTGGATGCGCCGCATGGCCGGCTATTCCCATGCCGAGAACCTGGAGGATGCCGGCAAGCTCGCCGCCCTCATGCGCACCATCGACCTGTGCCCCAAGCCGACCCTGGTGCGGGTGCACGCCTCGGCCTTCGCCGGCGCCACCGGGCTCATCGCCGCTTCCGATATCGTGGTGGCGGTGCCGGAAGCGGAATTCGCGGTGACCGAGGTGAAGATCGGCCTCATCCCGGCGGTCATCAGCCCCTATCTGGTGCGGGCCATGGGCGCCCGGCAGGCGCGGCGCTATTTCCTCACCGCCGAGCGCTTCTCCGCCGCCACCGCCCTGGAGCTGGGCCTGGTGCACGAGGTGGTGCCGCCGGATGCGCTCGATGCCGCCATCGCCCGCCATCTCAAGGCGCTGAAGGCGGCGAGCCCGGCGGCGCTCAGCGCCACCAAGGATCTGATCCGCGCCGTGGACCGGCCGCTGGATGACGCGGTGGTGGACGACACCGCCCGCCGCATCGCCGACATCCGCGCCAGCGCCGACGGCAAGGAGGGCGTCACCGCCTTCCTTGAGAAAAGAAAAGCCCAATGGGGAAAAGGGGAAAGCGCATGAGCCGGCCGATCCGCACCGTTCTCGTCGCCAACCGGGGTGAGATTGCGGTCCGCGTCATGCGCACCGCTAAGGCCCTGGGCCTCAATACCGTCGCCGTCTATTCGCAGGCGGATGCCCATGCCCTGCACGTGGCGGTGGCGGACGAGGCCTATCCCATCGGCCCCGCCCCGGCCCGCGAGAGCTATCTGAAGATCGACGCCATTCTCGATGCGGCGAAGAAGAGCGGGGCGGACGCCATCCATCCCGGCTACGGCTTCCTCTCCGAAAATGCGGATTTCGCCGACGCCTGCGCGATGGCCGGCCTCGTCTTCATCGGCCCACCGGCCAGCGCCATCCGCGCCATGGGCTCCAAGAGCGCCGCCAAGGCGCTGATGGAAAAGGCCGGCGTGCCCCTGGTGCCCGGCTATCATGGGGAAGACCAGGATCCCGCGCTCCTGGCGCGGGAGGCCGCGCGCATCGGCTTTCCGGTGCTCATCAAGGCTTCCGCCGGCGGTGGCGGCAAGGGCATGAAGGTGGTGCGCTCAGCCGAGGGGTTTCCGGAGGCGCTCGCCTCCGCCCAGCGAGAGGCCAAGAGCGCGTTCGGCGACGACCGGGTGCTGGTGGAGAAATATCTCACCACCCCGCGCCATATCGAGGTGCAGGTGTTCGCCGATACCCACGGCAACGCCGTCTATCTCCATGAGCGCGACTGTTCCATCCAGCGCCGCCACCAGAAGGTGGTGGAAGAAGCCCCCGCCCCCGGCATGACGGCCGCGCGCCGCGCCGCCATGGGGCAGGCGGCGGTGGATGCCGCCAAGGCGGTGGGCTATGTGGGCGCCGGCACGGTGGAATTCATCGCCGAGGGCGACGGCTTTTATTTCATGGAGATGAACACCCGCCTGCAGGTGGAGCATCCGGTCACCGAGGCCATCACCGGCCAGGATCTGGTGGAGTGGCAGTTGCGGGTGGCCGCCGGTGCGCCCCTGCCCCTCACCCAGGAGCAGATTCCGCTCAACGGCCACGCCATCGAAGTGCGGCTCTATGCGGAGGACCCGGCGCGGGACTTCCTGCCCCAGGTGGGCACCCTCGACCATCTGGTGCTGCCCGCCCATGTGCCCGGCACCCGCGTCGATACCGGCGTGCGGGCCGGCGACACGGTCTCCATCCATTACGATCCGATGATCGCCAAGATCATCGTCGCCGGCGCCGACCGGGCGGAAGCGGTGGGCCGGCTCGAGGCGGCGCTGGCCGCCACCGAGGTGGTGGGCCTTGCCACCAACCGGGTGTTCCTGAAAGCCATCGCCGCCCATCCCGCGTTCGCGGCGGCGGAGCTGGATACCAATTTCATCGCCCGTCACGCCGCCGATCTGCTGCCCCCGCCCCAGCCGGTGGGCGATGCGGTGCTGGCCCTCGCCACCCTCGCCATCCTGAAGGACGAGGCCCGCCAGTCGGCAGAGGCGGTGGATGCGGCCGATCCGTTCTCCCCCTGGGGCCGCGCCCCCGGCTGGCGGCTCAACCGCGACGCCCATGTGGACCTCACCTTCCAGGATCCGTACCTGGAAGGGCGCACCGTGGTGCGCGCCCATTTCAAGCCCAACGGCTTCACTTTGGACCTGCCCGGCGGCTCGATGACGGTGGAGGGCGAGGCCGATGAGAGCGGCACCCTGTTCGCCCGGCTCGATGGGGTGAAGCTCAGCGCCCGGGTGGTGCGCACCGGCAACCATCTCACGGTGTTCGTGCGCGGCGGCGAGTTCGCGCTGGAATTCATCGATCCGCGCCTCGCCTCCCTGGCCGCCACGGGCACCGCCGGCCGGCTGGTGGCGCCCATGCCGGGCACCATCATCCGCATCGCGGTGGAGGCCGGCCAGAACGTCGCCAAGGGGGCGCCGCTGGTGGTGGTGGAGGCCATGAAGATGGAACACACGGTGGCCGCCCCCCGCGACGGCCGCATCAAGGCCCTCAATTTCGCCGTGGGCGACCTGGTGGACGAGGGCGCCGAACTGTTGGTTCTGGAGGACGCATAATGGCCCGCCCCACTTCGGTCCGCATCGTCGAGATGGGCCCCCGCGACGGGCTACAGAATGAGCCGGGCGTCGTGCCGCTGGCCGCCAAGGTGGCGCTGATCGAGGCCCTGGCCGATGCCGGGCTCACCGCCATCGAAAGCGGCTCGTTCGTCTCCCCCAAATGGGTGCCGCAGATGGCGGACACGGCGGAGGTGCTCGCCACCATCCAGCGCCGCGAGGGGGTGCGCTATCCGGTGCTCACCCCCAATCTCAAGGGCCTGGAGCTGGCGCTGGCCGCCGGCGTCACCGAGGTGGCGGTGTTCGCCGCCGCCTCCGAGGCGTTCAGCCAAAAGAACATCAATTGCTCCATCGCCGAGAGCCTGGAGCGCTTCGCCCCGGTGCTGGACCTCGCCCGGGCCCATGGGGTGGCGGTGCGCGGCTATGTGAGCTGCGTGCTCGGCTGCCCGTACCAGGGCGAGGTGCCGGTGGCCAAGGTGGTGGAGGTGGCCGAAGCGCTCATCGCCATGGGCTGCTATGAGGTCTCCCTCGGCGACACCATCGGCGTCGGCACCCCGGACAAGGCCAAGGCCATGGCCCGCGCGGTGGCCGACCGCATCGGCGTCGCCCGCACCGCGTTGCACTTCCACGACACCTACGGGCAGGCCCTGGCCAATGTGCTGGCCTGCCTCGATCTCGGTATCGCCACGGTGGATGCGTCGGTGGCGGGCCTCGGCGGCTGCCCCTATGCCAAGGGGGCGTCGGGCAATCTCGCCACCGAGGACCTGGTCTATATGCTGAACGGCCTTAACATCGAGACCGGTGTGGATCTCGACCTTTTGGCCGCCGCCGGCCGGGCCATCACTGCGGCGCTCGGCCGCGCGCCCACCTCCCGCGTGGCCCAGGCGCTGGCGGCGAAAGCCGCCTGAACACCGCTCCCCGATTGGTGATTTGACGGCGCCGCCCGTAACCATACGGATGAAAGGGGGCCGGCATCGGTTGCATTGAGTCCGCCGCCCCCCTAACACTCATGGTATCCATATCCGCTGGGACATCGGAGCAGGGCGTGGCCATGAAGATCAGGGGATCGCAGACGGCGCGAGCGGATGGCACTGGGCACCGGCTGAAGCGCCGCGCCCGCCGGGTCCGCGCCCTCGTGCTCGCGGCCCTCACAACCGCTGCCGTCGCCGGGCCGAACGCCACCAGCGCCCAGGAGCTGACCCGCCTTTATGCGCCGAAGCCGCCGGCCGGCTCCGCTTACGTGCGGGTGGTGGACCTCACCCGCTCGGGCTCTCCCATCTCGTTCAGCTCGGACGCCCGCGCGGTGCAGCCCGGCAGCGGCGAGGCCGCCAGCATCTACCGCATTGTCAAGGGCGGGGCTCCGCTCACCCTCAATCTCGCCGGCAAGCCCGTGAACGGCCCGGTGACACCGCCGGCCGACGCCTTCTCGACCCTGGTGATCACCCCCGACGAGAGCTTGATCCTGATCCCCGACTCCACCGAGGGACGCAACGATCTCAAGGCGCAGCTGCGCTTCTACAATCTGGTGCCCGATTGCATCGGGGCGGTGACGGTGGTGGATGGCCCCAAGGTGTTCGAGGGGGTGGCCACCCACGACACCCGCCAGCGCTCCATCAATCCCATCGAAGCGACCCTGGAAGCCAGCTGCGGCGCCACCAAGACCGAGACCCTGAAGCTGCCGCCCCTCAAGGCGGGCGATCATTACAGCCTGTTCCTGGTGCCCACCGGCGGCGCACCGGTGCTGGCTGGCCAGCGCGACGAGACCGAACCCTACCGCGCCCCGGCCAACTGACCTCACCATGGTCTTCGCTTCCGACAGCTTCCTGTTCCTGTTCCTGCCGGTCTTCCTCATCGTCTATGGGCTGACGCCCGGGGCGGCGCGCAATCTCACTATCCTGGCCTTTTCCTGGCTGTTCTATGCCTGGTGGCGGGCCGATTTCCTGCCGCTCATCGTCTCCATCGCCGTGTGGTCGTGGCTGACCGGCCTGTGGATCGCCCGCGCCGAGGGACCCGCCCGCCGCAATGCGCTGCTGGCGGGCATCGCCTGGCCGCTCATCTCCCTCGTCTGGTTCAAATACGCCAACATGCTGGTGGCCACCGGCCAGGCGGTCACCGCCTCCGTCTGGGGCTGGGAAGACGTGCTGCTGCCCATCGGCCTCAGCTTCTTCGTGTTCGGCGCCATCTCCTATTCCATGGACGTGTTCCGCCGCACCGTGCCGGCCGAGCCCTCGTTCGTGAACTACGCCACCTACCAATCCATGTTCGGCCACCTCGTGGCCGGCCCGGTGGTGCGCTACAAATGGGTGGCCGAGCGGCTGAAGGAACGCACCTTCCAGCGCGCCGAATTCATGTTCGGGGTCGAGCGCTTCATGTTCGGCTTCGCCCAGAAGGTCCTGATCGCCGATACCCTCGCGCCGCTGGTGGACGCCGGCTATGCGCTGGCCAATCCCACCACCACCGACGTGGTGCTGGCGGTCTCCGGCTACACGCTGCAGCTCTATTTCGATTTCTGCGGCTACAGCGCCATGGCCATCGGCCTCGGCCTGATGGTGGGGTTGAAGTTTCCCGAGAACTTCGACAACCCGTACCTATCCACCTCCCTCGCGGAATTCTGGCGGCGCTGGCACATCTCCTTATCGAGCTGGCTCCGGGACTATCTCTACATTCCCCTGGGCGGCAATCGGGGCTCCACCGCCCGCACCTCCGCCAATCTCATCATCACCATGGGGCTCGGCGGTCTGTGGCATGGGGCCAGCTGGACCTTCCTCGCCTGGGGCCTGTGGCACGGCTTCGGCCTGATGGTGGGGCGGGTGTGGAGCAACCATACCCTGCCGCGGCTGGGACCGCTCCTGGGCCACATCCTCACCCTGGCGTTCGTCATGGTGGGCTGGGCGCTGTTCCGCGCCCAGAGCTGGAGCGAGGCCGCCACCATCTTCACCGGGCTCGCCGGCGTCCACGGCCTCGGCCTGTCGCCGGCCATGGCGGCGGCGGTGCGGCCGGTGGAACTGCTGGCGCTGATGGTGGGCATCGGCTTCGTCTATCTGCCCAAGCTGCTGCGCATCGACCCGGCGGCGCCGGAGCCTGGCCATAGTCTGCGCGCCTGGACCGCCCTGCCGCTGTTCCTGTTCGCGCTGCTGATCCTGCAGGGGCGCACGGTGGTGCCGTTCCTGTATTTCCAGTTCTAGAGGGGGAGTCCATCATGCCCGGCCTCGCCCGCACCCTCGCCACCCTGGTCTTCCTGGCTCTCATGCTGGTCGGCCTCGGCTTCGTCGCCGTCCACCTGGCCGGACCGGCGGGCGGGCGCATCGCCGCCGATGCCAGCCTCGAAGGGGTGCTGAACGGTTCGCTCACCGCCCGCGTGGACAAGGCCGTGGTGGCGGCCCTGCCGACGACGCCCGCCCTCGATTCCCTGGTGTCGGGCCTCTCCTACCGCCTGTTCGGCGATGCCGGGCCGCAGGTGCGCGCCGGCTGCGCCGGCTGGCTGTTTCTGGCCGAGGAGCTGGTGGAGGCTCCCGGTGGCCCCCGCCATCTGGCCGATCGCATCCGCCTCGCCGCCAAGCTCCAGGCGGCGCTGGCGGCGAAGGGCGTGGCGCTGGTGGTGCTGCCGGTGCCCGACAAGGCCGATCTCTCCCGCGATACCCTGTGCGGGCTCGGGGTTGCCGATCAGGCGCGGCAGCGGCCGGGACTATGGGCACGCAACAGCGCCGGTCTCGGCCTCACGCAGGTGGATATCCGCCCCGACTGGCCCCCCGGCGGCTTCCTGCGCACCGACACCCATTGGAACCAGACCGGCGCCGCCTTCGCCGCCCGGCTGGTGGCCGAAACGGTGACGGCCCGGCTCGGCGCCGGAACCCTGCCGGCGCAGGTGGTGGTCTCCCCGCCCCAGGACCATGTGGGCGACCTCATGCGCCTCGCGGGCCTCGCCCGCTCCTGGCCATGGTCCGGGCCGCAGCCCGATCGGGAAGGCGAGGTGAGCACCCGCTTCACCCGCTCCGGCGGCCTGCTTGATGATGTGGAGGCACCAAGCGTGGTGCTGGCGGGCTCGTCCTATTCCCGCAATTCGGGGTTCCTGGACTATCTTCAGGGCGCGCTCAACCGCGAGGTGGCCCAGCGCAGCCAGGACGGGGCGGGTTTCGCGGGGGCGCTGCTCGACATCCTCACCCGTGAACCGACCCTTCTTGATCAGACCCGTCTGGTGGTCTGGGAATTTCCCATGCGTGTCCTCACCCAGCCTCTGACACCGGCTGAACGCACCTTTCTGGGAGACGACAAATGATCTTTCGTTCCGCACCGTCCCGGCGCGACCTCATCCGCGGCGCGGCCCTCGGCCTGTGCGCCGGGCTCATGGCCACCACCGGGCTCACGGCGGCCAGCGGACCGGCCGCCGCCCAGTCGCAGCCGATCATCTCGGGCAAGGGCGGCTGGCTGTTTCCCGGCTGGGAAAGCCTCTCGGTGCTCGACAAGGCCGGCATCGCCCGCACCATCGGCCTCATCAAGGATGCCCAGACGGCGCTGGCCGCCCGCAACATCACGCTCATTCCCATCGTGGTGCCGCTGAAGGCCGCCTTCTATGCGGACAAGCTGCCCGATGGCGTGAGGCTCTCGGCGGATGTGAGCGGCCAGTACGATTACATCCTCGCCCAGCTCAAGCAGAACGGTCTCGACACGGTGGACCTGCGACCGGCCATCAAGTCCGTGGAGAAGGGCAAGCAGGTCAGCTTCTACCGGGCCGATTACCATTGGAGCGCCTGGGCGGCGGAGGCCTCGGCCGATGCGGTGGCCGCCGCCATCAAGGCCAGCGGCGTCAAGCTGGCCGGGGCGCCCGGCTCCGGCGACAAGCTCGGCCAATGGGTCACCCAGCGCCATCTGGGCGATCTGGCCGAACGCTTCCTCACCCCCGACCAACAGAAGCAGGTGGGCCCCGACCTTTATACCGTCCGGGTGCAGAGCGAGGCCAAGGGAAGCCTGGTGGACACCGCCCCCGCGCCGGTGCACGTGGTGGGCAACAGCTTCGTGCAGCCGTATCTCGGCTTTCCGCAGAAGCTCTCCAACGCCCTCGACCGGCCGGTGGCGCTGACCTGGAACCCCGGCAACGTGGGCCCCTGGGTCACCTTCCTGCAGTTCGCCAGTGCCCCCGACTTCGCCCGCAACCCGCCGCAGGTGGTGGTGTGGCAGTTCAACGAAGGCCCGTTCCATTCCGCCCCCGAGGCCACCGACCAGTGGGATGCCTCCTCCATCATGTCGGCGCAGCAGTGGCGCGACCGCATGCAGGCCGCCGTGCGTAAATAGGTGGCTGTGGCCGCGGCGCCACACGGACGCACGAACGTGACGAGGGGGCGTCCCCGCGGGGCGCCCCTCTGTCTTGCGGCAGGTGCCGCCGCCGCCCCCCCCGCGAGGATGCCGCAAGCGGCTGCACCGAAGCGACAATGACCGGCCGCCCTGGCCTCACCGGCCGCCAAGCGTTAACAGCGCGTAAATGTATTCATAGAATTTTTACTTATAATTAAGAGTTGGATACTTGTTAAGGTTAACTGCAATTTAAGTACTCGCGCCCACAGTGGCGCTATGACGACCGCGATCCATCTCCACACTGTTAGCGCTCCCGCGGACTCCCGGGAGGGTACGACACTCCTCAGGCGTCTCGCCTTCGGACTGATGTTGGCCGCAACGGTCAGCGCGCTGACGCTGAGCGCGGTCGAGCAGGCGGGCGCCCAGCCTTCGCCGGCGGCACCCGCGGCACATCCTCCATCACCCGGCTCCTCATCCGCCGCCAGCACGCCGGCCGATGAGCCGGTGCCGCCGGCCCTCACCGGCGCCGCGTGGAACACCGCCAATCAGGCCTACCAGGCCTATCAGCAGAAGAATTATGCCCGCGCCGCCTACCTCGCCCGCGAGGTGCTGCGGCTGCGGCCCGACGCGGCGCAGATGTGGATCCTGCTGATGGATGCGCTGGACGCCGAGGGCAAGCTCGCCGAATCGGTGGGCGCCGGCAACGAGGCGCTCGCCGCCGGCGTGAAGGATGCCTCGCTGCGCGCCCGGCTGCGGGCCCAGAGCAAGGTGCTCGCCCAGGCGCCCTCCCTCGCCGCCAACAAGGCGCTGGAAGCCAACGACCCGGCCGCCGCCGCCGAGGCGGCGCGCAAGGCCATCCTGCTGGTTCCCGATGATCTCAGCTATCGCATGCTACTGGTCTATGCGCTGATCGCGCAGAAGCAGCTCGAGGCGGCGGAAAAGGCGGCCAGCGACGCCATCGCGGTCGATCCCAATTCCTTCCTGCCGCGCACCCTGCGCGGCTTCCTGCGAGTGCGGCTCGGCCAGATCGCCGACGGCGAACGCGATTTCGACGACGCCCTCAAGGACGAGGTCCTCACTGGCGACACCGAGCGCGACACCCGCATCGTCATTGCCGATGCGGCGCTGGCCGCGGGCCATGTGGATCGCGCGCTGAAGATTCTGGAGCCCCTGGCCGACAGCAACAATCCGGCGGTGACCGCGCGGCTGCAGGTGGCGCGCGCCGCCGAGAAGAATCCGCAGATCATTCCCGCCAAGGCGCACCAGACCCTGCCGGTGCCCTATCAGAAGTGCGTGGATACGCCCTATGGGCCGTCCTGCTCGCTGGTGCCCGCCGATGCCCCGCCCGGCAGCGGGGTCAGCGACACCCCCGGCTTCTATGCCGCCCAGGAGGCATTCGCCGCCTATCGCAAGGGCGATGACGCCCTGGCGGAAAAGCGCATCCGCGAGGCGCTGCAGCTCAATCCCAAGAACGGCGCCTGGCATCGCCTGCTCATCGACACCCTGGAGCGCGCCGGCAAGCTCAAGGAGCTGGAGGCCGCCATCAACGATGCGGTCGCCAAGGCCGGCGATGACAATTCCCTGGAAGCCCTGCGCGCCGTTACCGACAAGCGCCTCGCCGAGCCCGATGCCACCCAGGCCATCAAGGAGCTGAGCCAGGGCCGCCCCAAGACCGCCGTCACCCTCGCCCGCAAGGCGGTGGCGCGGGCCCCGGCGGTGATGCAGTTCCGCCTCATCCTCGTCAGCGCGCTCATGTCCTCGGGCCAGTTCCAAGATGCCCAGACCGAGGCCGCCGCCGCCGCCAAGGAGGACGAGAACGATCCGCTGCCGCGCATCCTCAACGCCTGGCTCCTGGAGAAGCTCGGCAAGCGCGAGGAGGCCACCGCCGATTTCGACAAGGTGCTCGCCTCCACCATCCTCACCGATGTGGAAGAGGTGAACTATCGCCTCATCGCCGCCAATGCCGCCCTGGCGCAGGGCGCGGCGGAAGCGGCGCTCAAGATCCTGCAGCCCATCGACGATCCCAAGAACAAGGACGTGGCGGCCTACCGGCGCACCGCGGAGGCGCTGGTGAAGACGCCGTCGGGCAAGCGCCCGGGCCTCATTCCGCCTACCGTGCTGTGCCAGCCCACCAAATACGGGGTGATCTGCTCGGTGTTCTTCGGCGCCCCCGGCGGTCCCGGCGGGGCGGGCCTCAACCCGGCCAGCCCGGGCTATGCCGCCGCCAGCGCCGCCTACACTGCCTTCGGCCGGCGCGATTATGCCACCGCCGTGCGCGAGATCCGCAAGGCCATCGACGCGGAGCCGGACAACAGCAGCTACCGCATGCTGCTCATGAACGCGCTCATGGCACAGGGCCGTTACGCCGAGGCCGAGCGCCTGCTCGACCAGTTGCTGGCGGCCCGCCCGCGGGATGTCACCCTGCTGGTGCAGCGTGGCAACCTGCGCATGCAGGCGCACCAGTTCGGCGGCGCCATCCGCGACTATCGCGCCGCGCTCGCCACCGGCCGGCTGCCGCCGGGCGAAGCCCGCACCGTTCGCCTGGCCCTGGCCGACGCGGCGCTGCAGGTGAAGGATCCCGAGCTCGCCCTCTCCACCCTGGCGCCCATGGCCGGCGAGCAGAGCTATGACGTGCAGGCGCGCCTCGGCTACGCCTATCTCGCCCTCGACGACAAGGAAGCCGCGCTCGCCGCTTTCGACACCGCGGCGCGGCGGGCCCAGGGCCAGCAGCAGCGCAACGCCATGCTCACCGCGCGCGTCGGCGTGCTCAACCAGCTCGGCCGCAAGGAAGAGGCGAAGGCCCTGTTCCTCGCCGCCTACGAGCGCGGCGACCTGCGTGGCATGCGCACGGTGGATCTGGCGGTGCTGGCGAGCCAGGCGGGCGAGGACGACATCGCCTTCCAATACTTCCAGCAGGCCAACGACAAGTGGCAGCTGCGCGGCACCAACCTCATCAACGCCGCCTACAACGCCCGCCGCACCTATCACAACGACACCGCGGTGGACTATTTCAAGGCGGCCATCGACGAGCACCGGTCCGGCAAGCTGCCGCTCGATCCCCAGCAGGTCTTCGGCCTGCGGCGGGAGGTGGCCGAGCTGAGCCGCACCTGGGGCGCCTATGCCTCGGTGAGCTATGGCGCGGTGGGCGTCGCCCCCGGCTCCTATCTCGCCCCGCCCACCGGCAGCGCCTATCACACCATTGGTGCCGGCGGTGAAATCTACTGGCGCCCGCCGGGCATCGGCTATCGCGACGGCGCCCTGTTCGAGCTGTTCGTGCGCGGCTTCACCACGCTCTACGCCGAAAATGGCGGCAACACCGGGCTCGACACCTTCCAGGGCAGCGTCGGCGCGCGCTGGAAGCCGTTCAAGACGGAAAACCTGGTGCTGGAGGCGTCCTATCTGTTCCCCACCGGGGGCACCTCGCGAGAGGACGTGCTGCTGCGCGCGGCCTATTCCAAGGGTGAGGGCACCGAACTGCGGGTGGGCCAGCCCGACAACTGGCGCGCCTGGCAGATCTATGCCGACTACAATTATTACACCATGCTGCCGGAGACGATCGCCACCTTCGAGGTGCGCTACGGCCACGCCTTCCGGCTGGATCCCATCAATGATCATCTGGTGCTGTGGCCGTTCCTCGCCCTCGGCGGCGCCTACGACAACGGCTACGACACCCCGTTCGCCCTCGGCATCGGCCCCGGCGCGACCCTGCGCTACTGGTTCAACGAGGACGAATACCAGGCGCCCCACTCTTATGTGGACCTGATGGCCCAGTATCGCTTCAAGCTCGCCGGCGACGACCGCGCCGAGGGCCTGTTCGCCGGCGCCTTCCTCTCCTACTGAGGCCCTCCGCCGCCGGTGGCGGCGGCATGCAATGACGCGAAGGACCTGCCGCAGCGCTTAGAATTGCGGCAGGTCAAAGCGGTCTCGACCCGCTGGCGACATGGATAGGGCACACAGCCTTTGCCCAGAGTTCCGCCATGAACGCCCGCGAAAACACCCCGGTGAATGCCGCCCTGCTCGCCCGTTATGGGCACCCGGTCCCCCGCTACACCAGCTATCCGACCGCGCCGCACTTCACGCCCGACATCACCGCCGAAACCTATGCCCGGTGGCTGTCGGCCGTGCCGGAAGACAGCGCCGTGTCGGTCTATGTGCATATTCCGTTCTGCGCCGAGCTCTGCCTCTATTGCGGCTGCCAGACCGCGGTGGTGCGCTCCGGCACGCCGGTGACCGCTTATGCGGAGCGCCTGGTGGCGGAGATCGAGCAGGTCCGCGCCCGCCTGCCCGGGCGCCTGCGCCTGACCCACCTGCATTTCGGCGGCGGCACCCCCACCATGCTCGGCGACCGGGATCTGGCGCAAGTGATGGCCGCCCTGCGGCGCGCCTTCGCCTTTGCCGACGACGCCGAGATCGCCATCGAGATCGACCCGCGGGTGATGGATGACGGCAAGGTGGCCGCCCTCGCCCGCGAGGGCTTCAACCGGGCCAGCCTCGGCGTGCAGGATTTCGAGCCCGCCGTCCAGAAGGCCATCGGCCGGCAGCAGTCCTACGCCACCACCAAGGCCATCGCCGACGCGTTGCGGGCGGCCGGCATCACCGCCATCAACCTCGATCTCATGTACGGCCTGCCGCACCAAACTGCGCAATCGGTGCAGCGGACGGTGGAGCAGGCCCTCGAACTCGAGGCCGACCGTATCGCCGTCTTCGGCTATGCCCACGTGCCGTGGATGAAGAAGCATCAGGCGCTGATCCGCGATGCCGATCTGCCGGGCCCGCTGGAGCGGCTGGAGCAGGCCGAGCTGGTGGCCGGCCTGCTGGCGGATCACGGCTATCACGCCATCGGCCTCGACCATTTCGCGCGGGCTGAAGACCCCATGGCCCAGCGCGCCCGGGCCGGCACCCTCAAGCGCAATTTCCAGGGCTACACCACCGATGATGCGCCGGTGCTGCTGGGCTTCGGCGCCTCGGCCATCGGCGCCCTGCCGCAAGGCTATGTGCAGAACATCGCCGCCACCCCGCTGTGGCACAAGGCCCTGGAGCTGGGCCACCTGCCCATCGCCCGCGGCATCGCGCTCACCGGCGAGGACCGGCTGCGCCGGGCCATCATCGAGCGGCTGATGTGCGACCTCGAGGTGGATCTGGCGGCCATGGCCACCGCCCATGGCGCCTCGCCCCACCTGTTCGAGCCGGAGCTGGAGGCCCTCGCGCCGCTGATCGCCGACGGGCTGGCGGTGCGTGACGGGCTGGTGGTGAGGGTGCCGGAAGCCGCTCGCAGCTTCGCGCGGGTGGTGTGCGCGGTGTTCGATCCCCGCCTCACGGCGGCCCGCCAGGCGGAGCCGGAAAAGAAGAGGCACGCCGCCGCCGTGTAAGGCGGGACGTGCCTGCAGCAGGTGGGCGGCTGGGTCTCAGCCGCCAGCTCGGGTGGTCACATGCCCGATGGGATGAAACCTCAGGAATTCAGGCCGCGCAGCGCGCCACCGTCCTTCAGCACCACGCGGCGCGACGACGGCAGGGCGATGACGGCGGCATCTTCCAGATGGGTGAGGGTGCGCGAGACCGTCTCAATGGTGAGGCCGAGATAGTCGGCGATATCCTGGCGCGACATGGGCAGGGTGACTTCCCCGGCGGTGCCGGCCGAGCGCGCGGCCATGTCGAGGAGGAAGGTGGCCACCCGCTCCTGCGCCGTCTTGCGGCCTAGCACCAGCAGATGGTTCTGCGTGCGGCTCAGCTCGCCGGCGGTCAGCGCCCACAGGGCATGGGCGAGCTCGGCATCGTCGGCGGCGCGGGCGAACAGGATCGAACGCTTGACGCGCACCACCCGGCATTCGTTCACCGCCTCGGCGGAGAAGCGATGCCGCGGCGCCGTCTCCCAGCCGAACACGTCGCCCGGCAGGCAGAAGGTCTCGATCTGGCGGCGCCCATCGCCCAGCAGCTTGCAGACCCGCACCGCGCCGGACAGCACCAGGAAGATGTGATCGGCCGGCGCATCCTCGGCGAAGATCTCGGAATTGCGCGAAAAGGTGGTCACCACGCCGAGGCCGGCGAGAATGTCGGTGGGCTGGCGGGTTCCCGTCTCGTCCTGCCATGCGCGCGACACCCGGCCCGCGACCGCGCCCGACAGCGGCGGCTGAACATAGGCCTTCTGGGTGAGGGCGGCGGCAATGGTCGACATGGGAACTCTCCTCCACAGAATGTTATCAGCGATAACTCTCGGAGACCTTGAGAGAAATTCGGAACGAACACTTAAGTCGTGACCCTTAGGTATATTTACGGAGGTGACGGCCGGCGCTAACAGGGACGGAAGCTCCACCGGGGAACAGGCGCGAGGACGAGGCAGTGGGCGAGATGAAACCGGCGGCGACCGAACAGAGCGGCGCCGCGCGCGAGGTTCAGCGCCCCTGGCGCCAGCAGGCGCTGAACCTCGCGCGCGGGGCGGGCACCGGCGCCTTCGTGCTGGCGCTGTGCGCCATGCTTCCGCTGCCGCCCTTTGACGCGCGCGGCGCCCTGCTGCTGGTGATCGCCACCGTCCTGGTGAGCGCGCTCGGGCTGGCGGCGAGCCTTGCCCTGCTGTGCGTCGGCCTGGCCGGCGGGGTGCTGCTCACCCTTTCCCGCCCCGATTTTTCGCCGCTCGATCCGATCGCGGCGCTGCTGCTGGCTGGCGCGGGCCTCGGCGTGGCGGTGCTGGGGGAACGCCTGCGGCAGACCCGACAAGCCGCCGCCGCACGCACCCGCGACCTGCTGGCTCGCGAGGCCCACCTCTCCTCCATCCTCAGCACAGTGCCCGATGCCATGGTGGTGATCGACGAGCACGGCATCATGCGCTCGTTTTCCGCCACCGCGGAGCGCCTGTTCGGCTACACCGCCGCCGAGGCGGTGGGCCAGAACGTCTCCGTGCTCATGCCCTCGCCCCATCGGGAGGCCCATGACGCCTATATCGGCCGCTATCTTCACACCGGCGAGCGGCGCATCATCGGCATCGGCCGGGTGGTGGTGGGCGAGCGCAAGGACGGCTCCACGTTCCCCATGGAACTATCGGTGGGCGAAATGCGCTCGGCCACGGAACGCTTCTTCACCGGCTTCATCCGCGACCTGACGGAGCGTCAAGAAACCGAGGCCCGCCTGCAGGAGCTGCAGGCCGAGCTCGTCCACATCTCGCGACTGACCGCCATGGGCGAGATGGCCTCCACCCTGGCCCATGAGCTGAACCAGCCGCTATCGGCCATCGCCAATTACATCAAGGGCTCCCGGCGGCTGCTGGAAGGCGGGGTGGTGCGCACCGAGATGCTCCAGGGGGCGCTGGAAAAGGCCGGCGAACAGGCCCTGCGGGCCGGCCAGATCATCCGCCGCCTGCGCGACTTCGTCTCCCGTGGTGAAAGCGAGCGGCGGGTGGAGAGCCTCGCCAAGCTGGTGGAGGAGGCGAGCGCTTTGGCGCTGGTGGGCGCCAAGGAGCACGGCATCCAGGTGCGGTTCCATTATGATCCCGGGTGCGACCTCGTGCTCGCCGACAAGGTGCAGGTCCAGCAGGTATTGCTGAACTTGATGCGCAACGCCCTGGAGGCAATGATGGAGGCACCCCGGCGGCAGCTCCTCGTGCAGACCGAGCCGGCGGAGGATGACATGGTGATGATCAGCGTCTCGGACACCGGGTCCGGCATCTCGCCGGAGATCAAGGCTCAATTGTTCACCCCGTTCGTGACCACCAAGCGACAGGGCATGGGCGTCGGCCTGTCCATCTCGCGCACCATCATCGAAGCCCATGGCGGCCGCATCTGGGTGGAATCCAACCCGGCGGGCGGCGCCACCTTCCGTTTCACCCTGCGCGCCGTGGGCGACGAGGCGGCGGTCGATGACTGAACCGACGCTGATCCACGTCATCGACGACGACGAGGCGGTCCGCCAATCCCTGGCCTTCCTGCTGGCCACCGCCGGCTATGAGGTGCAGGAGCACCCCTCCGCCCGCGCCTTCATCCAGGCCGGCCTGCCGGCGGGCGACGGCCTGGCCGGCTGCATCATCACCGATGTGCGGATGCCCGACATGACTGGCATCGACCTGCTCCACCAGCTCAAGGACAAAGGCTCCAGCGTGCCGGTGATCGTGGTCACCGGCCATGGTGACGTGCCGCTGGCGGTGGAGGCCATGAAGCTCGGCGCCACCGATTTCCTGGAAAAACCGTTCGACGACGTGGCCATCCTCGACGCGGTGAAGGCGGCGCTGGCGCGGCGGCAGAAGCACCACCAGCGCGACGCCCTGCGCGAGGAGGTCAACGAGCGCATTTCCGCCCTCTCCCAGCGCGAACGGCAGGTACTGGAATGCCTGGTGGCCGGCCAAGCCAACAAGATGATCGCCTATGATCTCGGCATCAGCCCGCGCACGGTGGAGGTCTACCGCGCCAATGTGATGACCAAGATGAAGGCCCAGAGCCTGTCGGAACTGGTGCGCATGGCGCTGCTCGCCGGCATCGCCCCCAGCGCCGGGTGAAGCGCTTGATTTAACTCAAGGCCACTTTCCCTCCACATCGGTTAGCCTGTGTCATCGACCAACTGGGCCCAATGTGGGCCCTCTTGCGGGTCGCGGGAGGCGGCCGATGGATGCGCACTGCAAGGCCAACATGACCCGCGACCGCGACGCGCCGCCGGCGGGTGTCGACCTGTCGCCACCGGCGACGGCGCGCTTCGGCCTGGCGCCGCACGCGGGGCTGCCCGCACCGGTGGTGCCTCGCTCCGCCATGCCCCACCCATCAATGTCCCACGCACCGGCTCCCCACGCCCCCATCCCCAATGCCGCGGCACCGCTGATGGCCCATCAGGTTCAGCCCGAGCCGGATCCGGACCTGCCGTGGATCGTGCATGTGGTGGATGACGACGCGGCGGTGTGCAGCTCCCTCAAGTTCGCTTTGGAGCTCGACGGCTTCGAGGTGCGCACCTATCCCGGCTATGGCGAGCTGCTGGCGTCGGACCTGCCGCGCGCCGGCTGCCTGATCGTCGACTACAATCTGCCCGGCCTCAACGGTCTGGAGCTGCTGGGCGAACTGGACCGGCGCGATGTGCACCTGCCGTCCTTCCTCATCACCAGCAACCCCACCACCAACGTGCGGCGCCGGGCCAGCGCGCAGGGCGTCGCCATCATCGAGAAACCGCTGCTGGGCAATCAGCTCAGCGAGGCGGTGCGGGCGAGCTTCTCCCGGGCCATGCCCTGCTGAGCAACCCGCGCCGCGCCGGCGCCAGTCCGGCGCAAGCGTCCCCGCCTACAACCCGTGCGACACGCCTTGGCTATTGCACCGCAGCTTCGCACCCGGCACCCTGACCGGGTCGACGTGCTGTCGCATCGCCGAGGCATGATCCAAGTCGCGACGACGGACGCCGGGACCGCCCCTGGGCGCCGCAGACCGGAAGGCCAGCCATGACCACCCGCAATCTCGATGCATTGTTCCACCCGAGCGCCATCGCGCTGGTGGGCGCCAGCAACGCACCGGGCTCCATCGGTTCGATCATCGCCCGCAACCTGTTCGAGGCCGGGTTTGCGGGTCCCATCCTCACCGTCAATGCCAAGGAGCGCGTCACCCGCTCCTCGCTCAATTATGCCCATGTGAACGACCTGCCGATCCCGGTGGACCTGGCGGTGGTGACTGCACCGCCAGAGACGGTGCCGCAGATCATCGCCGATCTCGGCGCCAAGGGGTGCCGCGCCGCGGTGGTCACCGCCTCGGCCTTCGGCGAGGGCGCCAAGCTCGAAGGCACCGACCTGCTGCAGCGCATGCTGGACGCGGCCAAGCCGCATCTCCTGCGCATTCTCGGGCCCAATTGCATCGGCTTCATTTCCCCTGCCGCCCGCATCAACGCCTCAGTGGCGCACCTGATGCCGACCAAGGGCGACGTGGCCTTCATCACCCAGTCGCGCACCATGGCCAACACCGTGCTGGACTGGGCCAACGCCCGCGGCTTCGGCTTCTCCCACGTGATTTCCCTGGGCGACAAGGGCGACATCGATTTCGGCGACCTGCTCGATTATCTCGCCCTCGACAACACCACCCGCGCCATCCTGCTCTATGTGGAGAACATCACCGACGCGCGGAAATTCATGTCCGCCGGCCGCATCGCCGCCCGGGCCAAGCCGGTGATCGTCATCAAGGCGGGCCGCAGCGCCGCCGGCGCCCGGGCCGCCCTCTCCCACACCGGCGCGCTGGCCGGCGCCGATCTCGTCTATGACGCCGCCTTCCGCCGCGCCGGCATGCTGCGGGTGCTGGAGCTGCGCGAGGTGTTCGAGGCCGTCACCACGCTGTCGTCGGGCATCCGCCTCCATGGCGACCGGCTCGCCATCCTCACCAATTCCGGCGGCGCCGGGGTGCTGGCGGTGGACGCTTTGGAAGATGTGGAGGGCACGCTCGCCACCCTCGATCCCGATACCCTCGCCAAGCTGGAGGCGGCGCTGCCGCCCACCTGGTCCCACGCCAATCCGGTCAATATCCACGCCAACGCCCCGGCCAAGCGCTATGGCGAGGCGCTCAAGGCGCTGCTGGCCAATAAGGGCTCCGACGGCATCCTGGTGCTGGACTGCCCCACCGCGGTGGGTGATGCGCCGGGCGCGGCGGCGGCGGTCATGGAAGTGCTGGAGACGCGACCGCGCGCCCCGGTGCTCACCTGCTGGCTGGGCGAGAGCGCGGTGGCCGACGTGCGCCGCAAGTTCGCCGCCCGCCGGATTCCCACCTATGAAACCCCCGACGAGGCGGTGCGCGCCTTCGGACACCTGGTGTCCTACCAGCGCAACCAAACCCTGCTGATGGAGACGCCGCCGGCGCGGACTTTCGAGGAGCCCGACCGCGAGCGGGCGCGGCAGATCGTCGAGCACGTGCTGGCCGCCGGCCGCAGCACCCTGGGCGAGTTCGAGGCGAAGGCGGTGCTCGCCGCCTATGACATTCCGGTGGTGGAAACGCGCATCGCCCAGAACCCGGAGGATGCCGGCCGCATCGCCAGCGAGATGGGCGGGCCGGTGGTGGTGAAGGTGCTTTCCCACGACATCACCCACAAATCCGACGTGGGCGGGGTGCGGCTCGATCTGCGCACGCCGGCGGCGGTGGAGGACGCCTGCCGCGCCATCATCGCCACGGTGGCGGAGAAGATGCCGCGCGCCAAGGTGGAGGGCTTCACCGTGCAGGAAATGGTGCGCCGGCCCCACGCCATCGAGCTGATCGCCGGCATCGCCAACGATCCCACCTTCGGCCCCATCGTGCTGTTCGGCCGTGGCGGCACGGCGGTGGAGGTGATCGGCGACCGGGCGGTGGCGCTGCCGCCGCTCAACGGTGTGCTGGCCCGGGAGATGATCTCCCGCACAAGGGTGGCCAAGCGCCTCGCCGGCTATCGCGACCACCCGCCCGCCGACATGGAGGCCATCGCCTCCACCCTCATCAAGATCAGCGAGCTTCTGGCCGACCTGCCACAGATCGCCGAGCTCGACATCAACCCGCTGATTGCCGACGAGAATGGCGTTCTGGCGCTCGACGCCCGCATCGTCGTGCACGAGGCACGGCAGGACGGCACCGCACGGTTCGCCATCAAGCCCTATCCGCCGGAGCACGTGAAGGACATTCCCCTCACCGACGATCACACCGTCACCCTGCGGCCGATCCGGCCCGAGGACGAGCCGGGCCTCGTCGACGTGGTGCGCCGGTCCGATCCCCAGGATGTGCGCATGCGCTTCCTCGGCTCGGTGAAGGACTTCCCGCACCTGATGGCCGCCCGCCTGTCGCAGATCGATTATGATCGCGAGATGGCGTTCGTGGCGGTGGAGCCCTCCGGCGACATCTGCGGCGTGGTGCGCATCATCGCCGATCCGGACAATGAGGAGGCCGAATACGCCATCATGGTGCGCTCGGACATGAAGGGCAAAGGCCTCGGCTACCGCCTGATGACCGAAATCCTCGACCACGCCCGCGCCCGCGGCCTGAAGAAGGTGTTCGGCGACGTGATGCGGGAGAACGGGCCCATGCTGCACATGGCCGAGGACCTCGGTTTCAAGGTGGCGCCCAGCGCCGAGGATCCCTCGATCATGCGGGTGGTGATCACCCTGTGAGGAGTCCGGCGCACCGGCCCCAACGCCCCTGAAATGACGCGCGCACCGGCGCTTGAACCGGCGCGTGTCCCCGGCCGCCGACGCAGCACGCTTGACGGTGAGACGGCGAGGCGCAATATCAGGTCACGTGCGTTATCGACTTCAGCACACGGGGCGGATTTGTGCCGTCGCAATGTGACGGTGGATCTGTCGTTCTAGATGTGCACACGCGCTGTGCGGTTCCGGGGTGGGCACCGCCAGGCATTTCATCGGTTTGCGCAAGATGGCGACGAACGACACAGGGGAGACGGGAGGTCCGTGGCGGTCGGAGTATCTGGCTCTGCACGACCCGCTGACCAATCTGCCGAACCGGCTGCTCATGCTCGAATTTCTGGCCGGCGCCCTGGGCGCGGCCCGGGATGGCGCGCGGACCGTGGCCGTGCTGTCGGTCGATCTCGATAATTTCCGCCAGCTCAACGACCAGTATGGCTTCTCCTGCGGCGATCAGGTGCTGGTGGAGATGGCCCGGCGCCTGCGCCGCTGCGTGCGCGACAATGACCTGGTGGCGCGGGTGGGCGCCGACGAGTTCATTCTCATCGCCACCGGCCTCAATGACGCGCAGACCGCCGAGCGCCTGTGCCGCCGGCTGCAGGCGGCGGTGAGCACCCCCATGGCGCTGGCCGCCACCACGGTCTACCCCCAGGCGACCCTCGGCATCGCCCTCGCGCCGCTGGATGGCGACGAGGCGGATGCCCTGCTGCATCGGGCCGACCTCGCCCTGGAGCGCGCCAAGAGCATCGGCCCCGGCGTCTTCTGCTTCTTCACCGCCGAGATGAACGAGGCGGCCCAGGGCAAGCGGTCGCTGGAAGGCGACCTGCGCCGCGCCATCGTGTCCGACCAGTTCGTTCTGCTCTACCAGCCGCGCTGGAGCACCGACACCCTGCGCATCCTCGGCGTCGAGGCGCTGATCCGCTGGGATCACCCGCAGCTCGGGCGGCTGGTGCCGGACGAGTTCGTGCCCCTGGCCGAACAGAGCGGCCTTGTCATTCCCATCGGCGAATGGGTGCTGCGCAAGGCGTGCGACACCATTGCCCGGCTGCCGGACCTCAATGTCTCGGTGAACGTCTCGGTGGTGCAGTTCCGCGGCCCGGAGCTGGTGACCACGGTGGAATCCGTGCTCAGGGCCGCCGAGCTGCCGGCCCACCGCCTGGAGCTCGAGATCACCGAAAGCGTGCTGATCGAGAATACCGACAACGCCCTCGACATCCTGATGAAGCTGAAGGATCTCGGGGTGCGCCTGTCCATGGATGACTTCGGCACCGGCTATTCATCGCTGGGCTATCTGCGCTCGTTCCCGTTCGACGCGCTCAAGATCGACCGCCGCTTCGTCGGCGATCTCGACCAGAGCAAGGGGGCGCTGGCCATCGTCCAGGCCATCCTCGGCCTCGGCCGGGCCCTGGGCATGCAGGTGGTGGCCGAAGGGGTGGAGACCGAAAGCCAGCTCGCCTGCCTCAAGGCCGACCGCTGCGACGAGGTTCAGGGCTTCTATCTCGGCCGCCCCATGACCGAGGAGGCCCTGCTGCAGTTCATCGCCGAGCGCGGTCTCGCCACGGTGTGAGCGCTGCCGCGCGCTGTGACAGCGGGCTCACCCCCTGTTTCACGTGAAAACGGCACCGGCGCCGCGCCGGCCCCTCACCCCAGCCAGGGCGCCATCTGATCGAGGGCGATGAGAGCGTCCGCATCCACCCGCGGCCGGACCACCGCCGCCACCGCGCCATTCACCAGCACCTCCGGCACCAGGCCCCGGGTGTTGTAGGTGGAGGCCTGCACCGCCCCATAGGCCCCGGCGGTCATCACGGCCAGGAGATCCCCGGCCTTCACCTCCGGCATGGCCCGATCGAGGGCGAGGAAATCCCCGGTCTCGCACACCGGCCCGACCACGTCCGCCACCATGGTGGGGGTGCCGGGCGCGGGCTGCGCCACCGCGAAGATGTCGTGGTGCGCCTCGTACAGGGTGGGGCGGATGAGGTCGTTCATGGCCGCGTCGACGATCACGAAGGTCTTGCCCTCCCCGTGCTTCACATAGATCACACGGGTGACGAGGATGCCCGCGTTGGCGACGATCATGCGCCCCATCTCGAACACCAGTGGCAGATCGAGGCCGCCGAGGCCGCGGCGGACCACCTCCGCATAAACGTGGGGCGGCGGCGGCACAGGGTCGCTCACCGCATAGGGCACACCGAGCCCGCCACCCAGATCGAGGTGATGCAGGCGATGGCCGGCGGCGAGCAGGTCGCGGGCCATCTGGGCCAGCAGCTCCACCGCATTCTCCACCGGCGCCATATCGGTGATCTGACTGCCGATGTGCATGTCGACGCCGGTCACTGCGAGGCCGGGCAGCCGCGCCACCTCGTCATAGACCTCCCGCGCCCGCGAGATGGGAATGCCGAACTTGGTGGCGGACCGGCCAGTGGAGATCTTCTTGTGGGTGCGGGCGTCCACGTCCGGATTGACGCGAATGGACACCGGCGCCACCCGGCCCAGCGCCGTCGCCACCTCGGAGAGCACGTGCAGCTCGGGCTCGCTCTCCACATTGAAGCACAAGATGCCGGCCGCCAGCGCCTCCGCCATCTCCTCCCGGGTCTTGCCGACTCCCGAGAAGACGATGCGCGAGCCGGGAATGCCGGCCGCCAGCGCCCGCCGCAATTCGCCCACCGAGACGATGTCCGCCCCCGCGCCGAGCCGCGCCAGGGTGGCGATCACCGACTGGTTGGAATTGGCCTTCAAGGCATAGCACAGCAGCGCCTGCCGATCGGCGAACGCCTCCATGAACACCTTGTAGTGGCGTTCCAGCGTGGCCGATGAATAGCAATAGAAGGGGGTGCGCACCTCGGAGGCGAGAGCGGTGAGGTCCACGTCCTCGGCATGAAGGCGCGCGTCGCGGTAGCTGAAGTGATGCATGATGGTAAGGCCGAATGTGCAGGAAGCCGCGGGACAGGCGGCGAAAGGGGCGAGCCCACCCGCGGAGGATCGGGCGCCGCCACGGGACCCGTGGCGCGGATCGCCCTCAGATCATGGCCCCGGCGCGCCGATCGCGATGCCGCGTCAGGCCCGGTGGCGGCAGCGCGCTGCGCCAGTAGGCGCGATCACAGCAGGCCGTCGAGGAAGAACGGCCGGTCCGGACGGGCCACGCCCTCCAGCTGATCCGTCTTGCCGCTCTGTTTCTGCTTGCTCTTTTCCCAATCGGCATGGGGCGTGACCGAATTGGCCATGTCGGAAGCCGAGGTGGCGGAGTGAAAGCCGGTTTCCCCGGCGGCCGTGGGTGGCGGAACCGCCGGCGGCGTCTTCGGCGCTTCGGCCTTGGGGGCCCCCGGCGGCGGCTCAAGCGGCCCCTTCACG
The DNA here is from genome assembly GCF_022138605.1 of Xanthobacter sp. NM-25. GTDB lineage: Bacteria > Pseudomonadota > Alphaproteobacteria > Rhizobiales > Xanthobacteraceae > Xanthobacter. Next base: position 81,766 of record NZ_JACBFS010000005.1, on the reverse strand, counting down.
CCGCATCCGGCGAGTGCGAGGGCGGCGACCAGCGCCAGAGGAAGGGAGAGACGGGACATGGAAATGCGGGCCATCCGGGTCAATTCGCGGCCACTATAGCCTGCGCGCCGCCAAAGGCGAGCCCCTGTGCGGCGCACCAGCCCCTTGCCGCCCACGGCGCCGCCCCGCCGTGTCCACCGGGCCACGCCCGCACCGGCCCCGTTTCCGGGCGAACCGGCCCTGAGCCAGCGGCTTTTGGACAGACGGCCTCCACACCTGCGCCATCATTCGATTGCCGCCTGGACACTAGTCGAAGAATTCATTTTCGCGCCGCAGCAAGCGGACATAGATTTCCGCCGATTTCTGACGATCGAGGCAGCGCCCACCCGCTGCGCTGACGGCACCGCGGCAGCGACGGACCGTGATCGGCAGGGCTCACCCCCCCGTTTCGATCTGCCCCATTCCCTGGTGAAGCCCATGGGTCTCCCTTCTTCCATCGCCGCCGGCGCGGATCCCCGCGCCGTGCGCTTCGCCCTGCTCGCTTTGGCTCTTGCCTCGTTCGGCATCGGCACCACCGAATATGTCATCGTCGGGCTGCTGCCGCGCGTGGCCACCGACCTGTCGGTGACCATTCCGCAGGCCGGCTTCCTGGTCACCGGCTATGCGCTGAGCGTGACGTTCGGCTCGCCCTTCCTCGCCATTGCCACCGCCCGCATGAACCGGCGCCATGCGCTGATGACCCTCATGGGGGTGTTCATCGCCGGCAATGCGCTGTGCGCGGTGGCGCCCAGCTTCACCCTGCTGATGGCCGCCCGCATCGTCACCGCTTTGTGCCACGGCGCCTTCTTCGGGCTCGGCGCGGTGGTGGCGGCGGAACTTTCGGTGCCGAGCCGCAAGGCGCAGGCCATCGCCATGATGTTCGCCGGCCTCACCATCGCCAACGTGCTGGGCGTGCCCCTCGGCACCGCCTTGGGCGAGGCCTTGACCTGGCGCGACACCTTCCTCGCGGTGGTGGTCATCGGCGTCGCCGCCGCGGCGGCGCTCGCCCTGTGGCTGCCCAAGGACCTGCCCACCCCGCCCCTGGCGCTGAAGCGGGAGGCCAAGGCCATCGCCAACGTGCAGGTGGTGCTGGCCATGGTCATCTCCATCGTCGCCTCCGCCAGCCTGTTCAGCGTGTTCACCTATATCGCCCCGATCCTCACCGAGCACACCGGCGTGTCGGCCCATGGGGTGACGCTGATGCTGCTGATCTTCGGCGTCGGCCTCACCATCGGCAATTTCGGCGGTGGCTGGATGGCCGACCGCAGCCTGCTGCCGACGGTGATCGGCATCACCGCGGTGCTGGCGGTACTGCTGGCCCTGTTCCCGCTCACCAGCGCCTATCCGCTGCCGGCGGCCATCACCCTGTTCATCTGGGGCGTGCTGGCCTTCGCGCTGGTGGCTCCGCTGCAGATGCGGGTGGTGAAGGAAGCGGCGGAAGCCCCCAACCTCGCCTCCACCCTCAACCAGGGCGCCTTCAACCTGGGCAACGCCCTGGGCGCGGCCGTCGGCGGCGTCGGCCTCTCCGCCGGCCTCTCCTACATGGACCTGCCGTGGATGGGTGCCGGGCTGGCCTGCCTCGCCATGCTGCTGGCTGTGGTGGCCCACCGGCTCGACCATGCCGCCCACGACATCCCGGTGGCGGTGGTCGGCGTCGGCCCCCATGACGACGGGCCGCTGACGCCCGCCCTGTAGGCCGCCCGGCGCGCTGTCGCCCCGCGAAGCCGGTTCCCCTTCGCGTGACGGCGCCTAGCCGCCGTGGGCGGCGGCGCCGCCCGCCAGCTCGACGATTTCGTTGGTGATCTCCTCCTGCCGCAACTGGCGGGAGCGGGCCACCAGCGTGTTGAGGGTGTTCTCCACATTGGTGTGGGCGGCGATCATGGCCCGCATGCGGGCCTCGTTCTCCGCCGCGAACGAGAGCATCACCGCCTCGGTGATCTCGGCGAACACATATTCGGCCACCAGCCGCGCCAGCAGCACATCGGGCGCCAGCGTGATCAGCGGCGGCACCGCCCGGCGGGCCAGCGGAAAGCGGTGAAAATCGAACGGCACCAGCTGTTTCGTCGCCACCTCCATGGCCTCCCCGCCGCCCGGCACGGCGTGCAGCAGGCACACCTGCGCCACCGGCACGCGCTCAAGCCGCGCGAACAGCGCATCGGCGATCTCGCTGGCGAGCCGCGCCGCCTGATCCGGATGCCCCACCATGGCCGCCGACCAGTCCCAGGCCAGGCCCCGCTCTTCCGCCACCAGCAGCCCGCGATCGCCGACGATGAACAGCCCCCCGCCCGCGTCGGGCCCGCGCGCGGCGACGGCAGCCTCCAGCACATGCTCGCTAAAGGCGCCGGCAAAGCCCTGCTCCGCGCACAGGGCGATCACCAGCCGCAGGCCCGGACCCGACGGGAGCGCCGTGCCCCGCTCGTCCACCGGTAGAAAGGCCAGGGCATGGCCGATGCCGGCGGCGATGGTGTCGGCATAGGCGCGGATGCCGTCGAGATGGGCCCGTGCCTCCCGCGAGCGGGCGGCGGCGATACCGCGCATGGCGGTGATGACCGCCGACAATTGATGCACGGTGCGGATGCGCGCGGTGACATCGGACAGGCGTTCCGCCATGGCCCTCTCCTTATCCCGGCTCCCTGCCGCCTCAGCCGGCGGCCGTCAGCTCCTGCGCCAACTCCTGCGCCAGCGCCTGAACCGCCGCCACCAGTTTCTCCCGCACCGGCGCCTCGAGGGTGCCGCTGGCGGCAAGGGCCGCCACCTCAGCGCCCGCATTGGCATCGAGATAGGCCGGCAGCCGCGCCCGCAGCGGGGGAATGACGGCCACCGGCAGGGCATCGAACACCCCCTCGGCCAGCGCCGCCAGCAGCGCCACCTGGTCGGCGAGGCGCAGATTGGCGAAGCGCGGCTGGGTGAGCAGCGCGCGGATCCGCTCGCCACGGGTGATCTGCGCCTTCACCCGGGTATCGGAGATGCCGCCGAAGCGGGTGAACATCTCCAGCTCCAGGAACTGGGAATAATCGAGCCGCAACCGGCCGGACACCTCGCGCAGGGCCGGCTTCTGGGCCTTGCCGCCCACCCGCGACACCGACAGGCCCACATCCACCGCCGGCCGCTGATTGGCGGCGAACAGGCGGGAATCGAGCACGATCTGGCCATCGGTGATGGAGATGAGGTTGGTGGGAATGTAAGCGGAGAGGTTGCCGGCATCGGTCTCGGCCACCGGCAGAGCGGTGAGGGAACCGCTGCCCAGCTCCGGTGAGAGCTTGGCGGCGCGTTCCAGCAGGCGGGCATGCAGATAGAAGATGTCACCGGGATAGGCCTCGCGGCCCGGCGGCTCGCGGGTGAGCAAGGCGAGCTCGCGATGGGTGGCGGCATGGTGGGTGAGATCGTCCACCACGATCAGGGCATGGCCGCCCTTGTCGCGGAAATATTCCGCCATGCTGAAGCCGGCAAAGGGCGCGATCCACTGCAGGCCCGGCGCTGCCGAGGCGGCGGCCACCACGAAGATGCAGCGCTCCGGGGCGCCATGGGCCTTCACCGCCTCGATCACCCGCTCCACGGCGGTGGCGCGCTGGCCCACCGCCACATAGACGCAGATCACATCCGAATGCTTCTGGTTGACGATGGCGTCCACCGCCACCGCGGTCTTGCCGGTGGCGCGATCGCCGATGATCAGCTCACGCTGGCCGCGACCCAGAGCGAACAAAGCGTCGAGCACCAGGATGCCGGTTTCCACCGGCTCGCTGACGAGGTCGCGGTCGATGATGGCGGGGGCCGGCCGCTCAATGGGCAGATGGTCGGTGGCGGTGATGGGCGCGCCCCCGTCGAGGGGGCGGCCGAGGGGATCGACCACCCGGCCCAGCAGCCCCTCCCCCACCGGCACCCGCACCACCTCTCCGGAGCCCGTGACCTTGGAGCCGGCCTCGACGCCGGCGGCATCGTCCAGCAGCACGGCGCCGATGGTGTCGGCGTCGAGGGTCAAGGCGAAGCCGAGGCGGCCGCCCTCGAATTTCAGGATCTCGTCGAGCCGCACGTCGGGCAGGCCAGAGACGCGGGCGATGCCGTCCGCCACCTCCTCCACCCGGCCGATGGCCTCCGCCTGCACCGACAGATCGGCGCGGGCTACCTTCGCACGGCTTGCTTCGAGCCAATCGGCATCAGCGCCCATCGTGGGTGAGCTCCGTCAGAATGCGGTCGAGGGCGGCCCGCCAGCTGTTGCGCACGATGGCATGGGGGGCGGTGAGCTCCAGGCCGGCGATCAGGTTCGGGTCGACGCTCAGCGCCAGGGTCACGTCATGCCCCAGCGCAGCGGCGATCTTTTGCCGGCAAATCGCCTCCTCTTCCGTGGACAGGGCGCGCGCCGCTTTCAGCTGCAGCGGCTCCTCGGCGACGGCAAGACTGGCGCGCGCCTCCTCCGGCAGAGCGGCGAGACCCGCGCACAGGCCATCGATGAAGGCGGCGACGCGGGTGTCGTCGGGCAGCTGCGCCAGCAGGCGGGCGGCGATGTCCACGGCGAGCCGGCTGGCCCGGTCATCCACCGCCGCCTCGGCACGGGCGCGGACGTGGGCGATGTCCGCCTCGGCGGCGGCCCGCAGGCCATCGGCCTCGCTGCGGGCGGCCGCCAGCAGCGCCGCCTTGCGCGCCTCCCCCTCGGCCAGAGCGGCATCCACCTTCTCGGTGCGGGCGGCGGCGATGGCGGCGGTCTCGGCCGCGGCCTTGGTGCGCTCCGCCTCGGCGGCGGCGCGCGCGGCGCGCGCGGCCTCCAGGTCGCGGGTCGCCGCCGCCTGCCGCTCGGCCATCAGCGCCACCACCGGCCGGAACAGGAAACGGGCCAGGATGAAGACCAGCACCAGGACGTTGATGGCCTGCAATCCGAGCGTCCACCAATCGATCTGCATGGGCGCGGGCCGCTATTTCACGAACGGATTGGCGAACAGCACCAAAAGCGCGATCACCAGACAGTAGATCGCCATGGTCTCGATCATGGCGAGGCCGACGAACAGGGTGCGCGAGAGGGTACCGGCGGCTTCCGGCTGGCGGGCGATGGCGTCCATGGCGGCGGCGACCGCCCGCCCCTCGCCCAGCGCCGGGCCGATGGCGCCGAACGACACCGCCATGGCGGCGGCGGCGATGGAGACCACTTGAATGAGATTGTCCATGGGGTCTAGCGCTCCTGCTGGGCGGAAGGATCGGGCGGGACGGCGGGCGCGGGGGCCTCGCCCTCGCTGACCGCCGCGCCGATGAAGACGGTGGCGAGCACCGCGAAAATGTAGGCCTGGACGGCGCCGGTGAGCAGATCGAGCGCCATCAGCGGGATCGGCACCAGCAGCCCCGCCAGGGACAGGATGATGCCGATGACAAACACGCCGCTCATGATGTTGCCGAACAGGCGCACCACCAAAGAGAAGGTGCGGGTGATCTGCTCCACCACATTGAGCGGGATCATCACCCAGGTGGGTTCGGCGAAGGTCTTCAGATAGCCGCCGAGCCCGCGCGCCCGCACCCCATAGGCGAGGGTCGCCACGAACACGATGAGGGCGAGGGCGGCATCGGTTTCCAGATGGGCGGTGGGCGGCTCCAGGCCCGGGATCAGCGAGATCCAGTTGGCGCACAGCACATAGAGGAAGATGGTGCCGATCAACGCCCGATACGGCGCCGGGTTCACCTGCATGGTGTCAGCGATCTGGCTGTCGATGGCGGAGACCACCGTCTCCAGCAGCGCCTGGCCGCGCCCGGGCACCAGCTTCAGGTGGCGGGTGGCGAGCCAGCAGCCGCCGCCCAGCGCCACCATGATGCCCCAGGTGACCACCACCGGCGCGGTGATGGGCACCGGGCCCACGTGGAACAAAGGTTCGATGACCAGGGGCGAAGAGATCATGCCACCTTCCCCAGCCGCCGCACGACGAGGGTGCGGGCGCCCAGCAGCCCCACCGCGCCCATCAGCAGCGGCAGCGCGCCCAGCGCCGCCAGCACCGCCATGGCCACCAGCAGGATGGCGAACCGGCCCATTTGCAGCACCACCGCCAGGGCCACCCGGCCGCCGGCCAGATAGAGCTTCGTGTTCCACCAGAGCGAGGCGAAATAGGCGAAACCGGCAGCAAGCCCCACCCCCAGGCCGACGGCGGCGCCGGCGAAGGGGCTGAAGCTCGGCAGAGCGGCGGAGAGGGCCGCCATGGCGGCGAACGGTGCGCTCATTGGTCCGCTCCCCCCGCCCGGTGCATCCAGCGCCAGGCAGACCACAGGCCGAAGGCGGCCCCCAGCATCAGCAGCGCCGCGGCGAACATGATGCCGGTGGAAAACTGCGTGTCGAGCCAACGGCCCACCACCAGCCCCAGCAGGGTGGGCACGACGATGGTCCAGCCGAGAATGCCCATCTGCCCCAGCCGGGCGCCGAGGGAGGGTTCCGGATTCTCCAGGCCGCGCTTCTGCCGCTCAGCCGCACGCCGGGCGGCTTCGGCAAGACGGTCGATCGGCGGGCCGGAACGGGGATCTGCCGCCATCACGCCCCTCCATCCGCTGGCGGCGTATGCGTGTCGGTGCCGAAGGCGCCGAAGGCCTCCCCCTGCCCCGGCCGCAGATAGCGCATGAGCTGGCGGACCGCGCGGGCATGGAGGCGCATCTGCTCCACCCGCGCCTTGCGCTCGGCATCGGTCTCGGCGGCGCGCAGGCGGGCGACTTCCGCCTCGAGCCGGGGCAGATCATCCCCCAGCGTGCCCTGGCGGCAGGCGATGGCCACCTTCGTGCCGCCCTCCACCGTCAGCAGCCCGCCGGCCTGGGCGCAGTAATGCACCACGTCGTCGCCGGTGCGCCAGCGCACCACCGAGGCCGGCAGCACGGTGAGAAAATCCGTGTGGCCCGGCAGGATGCCGAAGCCGCCGCTCTCATCCTCGGCACGCACCGCGCGCACCTCCGCATCACGCACCAGCACGGCGGTGGGCGTGGAGATGGAGAGCCGCAGGGTTCCGCTCATGTCGCCGCCCCTGCGGTCGCGCCGGCTTTCGCGCCGCTGGGCTTGCGGGCGGCCTCCTCCTTGGCGCGAGCCTCATCGAGCCCGCCCACCATGTAAAGCGAGCTTTCCTGCCAGTCGTCGCAGGCTCCGGCGAGAATGGCCTTGCAGCCAGCCACGGTGTCGGCGATGGGCACCGAGCGGCCGGGCACGCCGGTGAAGGCCTCGGTGACGGTGAAAGGCTGGGTGAGGAAGCGCTGCAGCTTGCGCGCGCGCTCGACGATGCGGCGATCCTCCGCCCCCAATTCCTCCATGCCCAGCAGCGAGATGACATCCTGCAGCTCGCGATAATGCTCGATGGTGCGGCGCACCTCGGTGGCCACCTGCGCGTGCTCCTCCCCGACGATCAGCGGATCGAGCAGGATGGAAGAGGAGGCGATGGGATCGACGGCGGGATACATGCCCTCCGCCGCCATGGCGCGGGAGAGCACCACGGTGGAATCCACATGGGCGGCGATGGTGGTCACCGCCGGATCGGTGAAATCGTCCGCCGGCACATACACGGCCTCGATGGCGGTGACGGCGGCGCCACCCACCGAGGCGATGCGCTCTTCCAGCGCCGCCACCTCGCTCGCCAGGGTCGGCTGGTAGCCCACCCGCGAGGGCAGCCGGCCGAGCAGGCCCGACACTTCCGAGCCCGCCTGCACGAAGCGGAACACGTTGTCCATGAGCAGCAGCACGTTCTGGTGCTTCTCGTCACGGAAGTATTCGGCGATGGTCAGCGCCGTCATGGGCACCCGCCAGCGGGCGCCGGGGGGCTCGTTCATCTGCCCATAGACCAGCACGGTGCGGTCCAGCACCCCGGAATGAGTCATGTCGAGCAGCATCTCATGCCCCTCGCGGGAGCGCTCCCCCACCCCGGCGAACACCGAGATGCCCTGGTAGCTCGCCACCATGGCGTGGATCAGCTCCATCACCAGCACGGTCTTGCCCACGCCGGCGCCGCCAAACATCGCCGCCTTGCCGCCCTGGGCCAGCGGCGCCAACAGGTCGATGACCTTGATGCCGGTGCCGAAAATGTCGGCGGTGCCGCTCTGGTCGGCGAAGGCGGGGGGTGGCGCATGGATCGGCCGGCGCGGCACATCGGCGGGCAGCGGGGCGCCCTTGTCGCCCACATTGCCGGCCACGTCGAGCAAGCGGCCCAGCACCGCGTCGCCCACCGGCACCTCCACCGGTCCGCCCACCCGCTTCACCACATCGCCGCGCTTGAGGCCGGAGGTGGGCTGCAGGGCGATGGCGCGCACCGTCTCGATGTCCATATGGCTCTGCACCTCGGCCAGGATGCGGCCGCGCGCGGGGTCTTCCACCCACAGGGCGTGCTCCACCGCCGGCAGGTTCCCCGCGGCGAAGCGCACGTCGATCACGGCGCCGCGCAGGGCGACGATGCGGCCGTCTCCGTCCGCGGTTTCGTTCGCACGCCCCGCCATGCGCCGACCTCCGTGCACCGGTTCCGCCGCCCGCTCGGATGGAGTGGGGGAACACGTTTCAGCGGAAACATGCCAGAGGCACGCGGCCCGCGCTACCATCACCGGCCCCCTGCCGCTGGGGCACCTGCCAGGGGATGGGGTCGGCGGGGACGCCTTCAGCCGTTCGATTAGGCGTATTTGCGCCTATTTGCGGCCCCGGCAGCGACCCAATGGCGCGGGGCCTCAGATGCCCGCGCCCAGATTGACGAAATCCACCAGCAGATCCGCCGGCACGCCGGGGGCGGACAGGGTGCCATCGGCGAGATCCTCCACCAGCCGATGGATCTGCGCGGCGATTTCCGGCACGGCGGTGATCTCCCACCAGGCCGGCCGGGTCAGCGGCCCCACCGCGTGGAGCCAGGAGCTGGCGGCGCCATAGCGGTCCACCAGGGCGCAGCCGCGGGTTTCAAGCCCCAGCCCCAGGGCATCCGGCACGATGTGGCCGGCATCCCGCAGGGCGGCGAACGGCGGCAGGCCCAGGGTGGCGAAATCCGAGCGCGGCCCGGTGCAATTGATCACCGCCGCCGCCCGTACCTCTTCATGGCCCCTGTCATGGCTCCTGTCGTGGCCGCCGCCCCGGTGGCGCAGGGTGATGCTCACCCCGTCGGTCCCCGCCCGGTAGCCGGTGATGCGACCGGCCACCACCCGCAATTGGCCGGAGCCGATGAGGGCCTGCAGCCGATCCGCCACCCGCGGCGCCATGCGATGGCGGTGCACATCCCAATAGGTACGCGCGTGACGCAGGAACCGCGCCTTCTCCGGCTGCGTCCAGTGGCTCCAGATGGTGGCGATGGCCGGGCGCACCGCATCCATCACCCGCTGCCAGGGGATGCCCTCCGCCGCCGCGCGCGCCACCGCCTGCCGGATCGCCCGCAGCCCCGCCCGCGGCGTCGGCGCCAGGGCCGGTGACAGGAACGCCGCGAAGCGCCCGCCCGCAGCATGCACCTGCGGCAGCAACCCGTGCCGGGACACCGCCACCAGCGGCCCACGATGCCCCGCCGCCGCCAGCTTCAGGGCCACGTCCACGAGGGTGAGGCCGGAGCCGATCAGCAGCACCGTCGCATCCGGCGGCAGCGCCGTCAGCGCGCCGCGCGCCCAGGGGTCGGGGATGAACCGCGGCGTGTCGTAGAACGCCGCATCGGCGCAGCGGGGCGGCTTGGGCGGCAGGTTGCCGGTGGCCAGCAGCACATGGGTCCCGGTGAGCCGGCGCCCATCCGCCAGCACCACGCCGGGCATCGGCTGCGCGCGCACCTCCACCACCGCGCCGCGCACCCGGCGCAGGCGGGGCGCGCCGGCATTCTGCGCCTCTGCCAGGGCCGCCTCCCATTGCGTCGCCACATAGGCCCCGAACAGGGCACGCGGCACAAACGCCTGGGAGAGATCGCCCCCCGCTTCCGCCAGGGCGGCCTCGAGATCGACACCCGAAGCCTGAAGCCACGTGGCGAAGGAGGGTTCCAGCCCCAGCTCCATGCGGACCACCGGCACATTGAGCACATGGTGGGCGTCGCAGGCCCCATAGGCGAGGCCGAGGCCGGCCTGCGCCTCGCGCTCCACCAGCACCACGTCGAACGCACCGCGCCGATGGGCCAGCAGCGCCGCCAGGGTGCCGCTGAAGCCGCCCCCAACGATGATCAGCGTGCCGCGCGGGCCCTTTTCGCGTTCGCTCTCCGGTCCCATCTGGCATCCCACCTCGCGTCACGACTCAACAAATAACATTAATCCAATCGAACTACATGAGTCGCGGCGGCGCGGCGCCGCGTTGACATCCCGCCGCGCCCGCCGGCTTGATGGCGGGGGCGCGCCGACCGGCCATCCGCCGTCGCCGCCCCGATCCTGTCCCCTCCGGAGTCCAGCGTCATGAGCGGTTCGTCGCGCGTCACCATCTGGCACAATCCCGCCTGCGGCACCTCGCGCAAGACCCTGGCGCTGCTGGAGGCCGAAGGGCTCACCCCGGACATCGTCCAGTATCTGAAGACCCCGCCGAGCCGACCGGCCCTCGCCCAGGCCGTCCAGGCGGCCGGCATCAGCGTGCGCGATGCCCTGCGGCGCAAGGGCGATCTCTACAAGGACCTCGGCCTCGACGATCCCGCGCTCAGCGATGATGCGCTGCTCGATGCCATGATCGCCCATCCGGCGTTGATCGAGCGCCCTTTCGTCTTCACCCCCAAGGGGGTGCGTCTGTGCCGGCCGATGGAACGGGTGCGCGAGATCCTGCCCTAGCCCCCTGCACCGCAGGCGCTTCAGAACTTCTTATCAGCTCACGTGCTTCATTCCGCCCCGGTCGGTTCGTCACAAGACGCCTCGTGGGGATAAGGATGTCGCAAGCCTCGTCGCGCAGCTCCTGGCTCGCCAACATGCCGATGCAGCGCAAGTTCGGCGCGGTCATCGTGCTGCTGGTGGCATTGTTCATCCTGCTCCTGGGAGCCAACAGCCTCGCCCTCCAGGCCTTCAACCACCTGCAGCAGCAGGCCAATCGCCTGGTGCATTTCATGGAGATCGGCAGCGGCGTCACCCGCGCCATCATCGAGCGCCAGGGCCGGCTCATCCAGAATACCTTCATCGCGCCGACAACCGTACGCGCGCGACTGACCGAAGCCGATGCGGAGGTGGCCGGCCTGATCAAGGAGCTGCGCGCCGCCACCGACGGCGACAGCGCCCTGCGCGCGGCGGTGGATGTGGTGGCCCGCCTCGATCAGCGCTGGTCGCAATCGGCCGCCACGCCGCTGGTGGCGGCAGCGGCGCGCGCGGAGCGGGGGGAGGCCACCCCCGGCGACCTCAACCAGGCCTTGCTGGCCTTCCTCACCGCCGAGCGCGCCGAAGGCGGCAGCCGTGCCATCATCTCCGCCATCGACCAGGTCAATGCCACTGCGGACGAGGCGCTGCAACGGGCGCGCACCAGCCTCGCGCACACCGAATCCCTGCTGCGGATGGTCGATCTCGCCGCCCTTGTCGCCACCCTGGTGGCCGGCATCGGCGCCCTGGTGCTTACCGCGCATTCCATCACCCGCCCGCTGCGGACCCTGGCGGAGCGGATGGAGCAGCTGGCGGACCACGACCACGACATCGTGGTGCCCTTCACCGACCGCCGCGACGAGGTGGGCACCATCGCCCGCGCCCTCGCGGTGTTCAAAACCATGGCGGTGCAGACCTATGACAACGACTGGGTGAAGACCGGCGTGGCCGCGGTCTCCGCCAAGGTGCAGCCGGCCGAGGATCTGGCGACCTTCGCCAACGACCTGCTGGCAGAGCTGGCGCCCCGGCTCAAGGCCGGCGTTGGCGTGTTCTACGCCTTCGATCCCGGCAGCGAGGCGCTCAGCCTCGCCGGCACCTACGCCTTCCAGGAGCGGCGTCACCTGTCGCTGCGCTATGCCCTCGGCGAGGGGCTGATCGGCCAGAGCGCCCGCGAGCGCAAGCCCATCACCCTCAGCCCGGTGCCGGCCGACTATGTGCGCATCCACTCGGGAACCGGCGAAGCGGTCCCGCACCTGGTGGTCGCGGTGCCGGTCATCAGCAAGGACCGCCTGCTCGGCGTGATGGAATTCGCCTGCCTTGAACCCCTGGAGGGTGCGCGCGCACGCCTGCTGGCCGATGTGGCGCCGATCGCGGCGCTCTCCCTCGACAATCTCGTGCGGGCCCTGCGCACCCGGGACCTGCTGGAGCAGACCCAGCGCCAGACCACCGAGCTCAGGGCTGCGGAAGAGGAGCTGCGCACCCAGCAGGAGGAGCTGCGCGCCACCAACGAGCAGCTGCAGAGCCAATCCCAGAAGCTCGCCGCCTCCGAGGAAGAGCTGCGGGTCCAGGCGGACGAGCTGCAGCGGTCCAATGCGGTGCTGCGCCACAATTCCGAAGAGCTCACCGCCCAGAAGGCCCAGCTGGAGGAGATGAACCGGGAGGCGGAGGCGCGCGCCGACGAGCTGGCGCGCGCCAACCAGTACAAGTCGCAATTCCTCGCCAACATGTCCCACGAGCTGCGCACACCGCTCAACAGCCTGCTGATCCTCGCCCACGATCTGGCCCAGAACCACACCGGCCACCTCGACGGCGAGGAGATCGAGGCCGCCAACATCATTCATTCCTCGGGCACCAACCTGCTGCGGCTCATCAACGACATCCTCGACCTGTCCAAGGTGGAGGCCGGCAAGATGGACGTGGTGCACGAGCCGGTGAGCATCCCCGCCATCGCCACCCGCATGGAGCGCAACTTCCGCCACGTGGCGCAGGAGAAGGGCGTCGACTTCACCGTCACCATCGCCCCCGACGCCCCGCCGCAGATCGTCACCGACGACGGCAAGCTGGAGCAGATCACCAACAACCTGTTGTCCAACGCCTTCAAGTTCACCGCTGAAGGCAGCGTCACCGTCACCTTCGCGCGCGGGCCGGGCGAGACCCTCGCGGTGCGCGTGCGCGACACCGGCATCGGCATTCCCGAGGACAAGAGGCAGACCATCTTCGAGGCGTTCGAGCAGGTGGACGCCTCCACCCGCCGCCAGTTCGGCGGCACCGGGCTGGGCCTTGCCATCACCCGCAAGCTCGCCCAGCTGCTGGGTGGCGACGTCACCGTGGACAGCAGCCTCGGGGCCGGCTCCACCTTCCAGCTGGTGCTGCCCATCGGCGATGGCGCGGAGACCGCCGCCCCCGTGGCCCGCCCGGAGCCCCCCAGCCTCGCCACCAGCCTCGCCACCGCCGCGCCCGCGCCACGGCCGGCCATCGTGGTCGAGGACGACCGCGCGCGGCTGCGGGCCGGGGTGACCACCATCCTGGTGGTGGAAGACGACCCGGCGTTCGCCCGGACCCTGGTGAGCCTGGTGCGGCGCAAGGGCTTCCAGGTGCTGGCCGCCGGCGATGGCGAAAGCGGCCTGGAACTGGCCCGCGCCCATCGTCCCACCGGCATCCTGCTCGATGTGATGCTGCCGGGCATGGATGGCTGGACGGTGATCGAGCGGCTGAAGAGCGACCCGGCCACTCGCCACATCCCGGTGCATTTCGTCTCGGCCCTCGATGAGGCCAAGCGCGGCCGCGATCTCGGCGCGGTGGGCTTCCTCACCAAGCCGGTCAGCGCCGACGAGCTCAGCGGCGCCCTCGCCCTCCTCGCCCATTTCTCGCCCGACCAGCCCCGCCGCGTGCTGGTGGTGGACGATGACGCCGGCGCCCGGCTGGCGGTGCGCAAGCTGATCACCGGCGAGCATGTGGAGGTGGTGGAGGCGGACAGCGGCGAGGCCGCCCTCGACGCCATCAACAGCTCCGATGTGGATTGCATGGTGCTCGACCTTGGCCTGCCGGGCATGTCCGGCTTCGAGCTGCTGGAGCACCTGGCGGCCAGCAACCGCCAGGTGCCGGTGGTGGTCTATTCCGGCCGCGATCTCACCCCGGAAGAAAGCATGAAGCTGCGCGCCTTCACCGATTCCATCGTCGTGAAGGGGGCCCGCTCGCCGGAACGGCTGCTGGACGAGGTGAGCCTGTTCCTGCACTCGGTCCGCCACGACTCCCCGGCCCTGCCGGCCGATCCCGATGGCGATCTGAAGGGTCGCCGGCTGCTGCTGGTGGATGATGACATGCGCAACATCTACGCCCTCGCCAAGGTGCTGCGCGGCAAGGGCATCGAGGTCACCCTGGCGCAGGACGGCGCCAAGGCGGTGGCCCAGCTGGAGTCGCATCCCGAGCTTGAAATCGTGCTCATGGACATCATGATGCCGGTGATGGACGGCTATGAAGCCACCGCGGAGATCCGCAAGCGGCCGCAGTTCGCCAAGCTGCCCATCATCGCCCTGACCGCCAAGGCGATGAAGGATGACCGGGAGAAATGCCTGGCGGCGGGCGCCAGCGACTATCTCGCCAAGCCCATCGACGTGCCCAAGCTCCTGTCCATGATCCGCGCCTGGCTGCCGCCCAAATGACCCACATCGACGACCCCGTGGCCCTGGAAACCCTCGAGATCGACCTGTTCGTCGAGGCGATGAAGCGCCGCTACGGCTATGACTTCAGTGGCTACAGCCGGGCCTCGCTGACGCGCCGGGTGCGCGCCCTGGTGACCCAGTTCGGCACCGGGACCGTCACCGCCCTCACCGATCGGCTGCTGCACGCGCCGGAGCAGCTGAAATCCGCCATCTCGGGCCTTTCCGTGCCGGTGTCGGAATTCTTCCGCGATCCGCCCGTGTTCCAGGCCCTGCGGCAGAGCGTGCTCCCGCTGCTCGCCTCCTACCCGCGCATCAACATCTGGCAGGCCGGATGCGCCCATGGGGAGGAGGTCTATTCGCTCGCCATCCTGCTCGCCGAGGCCGGGCTCTCTTCGCGCGCCCACATCTATGCGACGGACATTTCCACCCAGGCGCTGGCGCGGGCGCGCGAAGGCATCTTTCCCCTGCAGGACGCCCCCGATGCCGCCCGCCGCTACCTCGACAGTGGCGGGACCCGCAGCTTTTCCGATTATTATCACGCCCGTTACGACCTGCTGAAGCTGGACGAGCGGCTCATCGCCAATGTCACCTTCGCCGAACACAATCTGGTGACCGACACGGTGTTCTGCGAAGCGCACCTGATCTTGTGCCGCAACGTGCTCATCTATTTCGACAACGCCCTGCAGGACCGGGTGCTGGGCATGTTCGCCGACAGCTTGGTGCGGGGTGGCTTCCTGTGTCTCGGCACCCGCGAGAATCTGCAGTTCTCCCGGGCGCGGGAGCGATTCCAGTGCCTGGATGCGGACACGCAGATCTATCGCCTGCGCAGCGGAGGCTGAGGCATGGCGCCAACCGTGGTCATCGGCGCCTCGGCCGGCGGTCCGGCCGCCCTGCGGCGGCTGCTCGGCGGCCTCGAGCCGGCGCTGCCGGCGGCGGTGGTGATCGTCAACCACGTGGGGGCACGGGGCCCCGACCTGCTGGCGGACGTGCTGGCCCCCGCCTGCCCGCTGCCGGTCTCGACCGCCCGCGAGCGCCTGCCGGTGACGCCGGGCCAGGTGTTCGTGGCGCCGAGCGGCTACCACCTGCTCATCGCGCCCGATCATCACTTTACACTTTCGGTGGATGCCAAAGTGTGCTTCTCCCGACCGGCCATCGACGTGCTGTTTGAAAGCGCGGCGCGGGCGTACCAGAAAAGCCTCATTGGTGTCGTTCTCACCGGGGCGAGCAGCGACGGTGCGGCAGGACTGGCCTGCATCCGCGCGCTGGGAGGGATGGCGTTGGTGCAGGCTCCGGACGAGGCGCAGGTCGCCACCATGCCGCAGGCAGCCCTGGAGCGCGCGGGCGCCGACCTGTGCGCCCCGCTGGCGGCGCTCGCCACGCGGATCAACGAAACGTGCCGGACATGAGCGAGACCGTCCAGGGCGAGCCCCGCCCCAAGATCCTGGTGGTGGACGACGTTTCCGCCAATCTGGCGGGCATGCGCCGGCTGCTGGCCCCGGTCGACGCCGAGATCTATGAGGCCCGCTCCGGCAACGAGGCGCTGGCCCTGTGCCTCGACCACCGCTTCGCGCTGATCCTGCTGGACGTGCAGATGCCCGACATGGACGGTTTCGAGGTGGCCTCGCTGCTCAACAACGATCCCGCCACCTGCGACATCCCCATCGTCTTCGTGACCGCCGCCTATCTGGACGACGTCAACCGTCTCAAGGGCTACACCTTCGGCGCCGTCGACTACATCGCCAAGCCCATCAACGACGCGGTGCTGCTGTCGAAGGTCACGGTGTTCCTGGAGCTGCACATCTCCAAGATGCGGCTGCGAAGCGCCCTGGAGGAGCTGGAGAAGCGCAATCGGCAGCTGGAGGTGGAGATCGAGGAGCGGCGCCGGGTGGAAAAGCAGGTGCGCCACATGGCCACCCACGATGCCCTGACCGGCCTCGGCAACCGCATCCTGTTCGTGGAGCATCTCAGCCGAGCCTTTGCCCAGGCCCAGCAGAACAGCTCCGCCTTCGCCCTGCTCTATATCGACATCGACGGCTTCAAGCAGGTGAACGACCGCCACGGCCACGCCGCCGGCGACGAGCTTTTGTGCGCCATCGCCCAGCGTCTGCGCGCCAACCTGCGCCACGGTGATTTCGCGGTGCGCCTCTCCGGCGACGAGTTCGCCGTGATCATGCTGGACCTGCAGGACGAGACGGTGTCCCTGGACCAGGGACATCGCCTGTGCGAGGCGCTCAAGGAGCCCTATGGCCTGCGCCAGGCGCGGCCGGCCGTCTCGGTGTCCATCGGCGCCAGCATCGGCATCGCGCTCTGCCCGCGCCATTCCACCGACGACGGCGAATTGATGCGGCTCGCCGATGCCGCCATGTACGAGGTCAAGAAGAACGGCAAGGGCGGCGTCAGGATTACCGACGGCGCCCGCCCCAAGGCCCAAACGATCGACACCGACCTCCGGGTCGAAGCCTGAACGGCGCCGGCCCGTGACGCAGGTGCCCGCTTCGCCCCCGCCCGCGCCGCGCGAAGCTCCAGCGGTGACGGTGGACCTCATCGCGGTGCTGGTGGCGGTGCAGGCCGGCACGCCTTTGGTGATGACCCTCGACCGGGAGCGCGCCTTGCCGTCGGGTCCCTTCGCGCTCGGCCACCGCTCCCTGCAATCGGGCCTGCGGGCCTGGGTGGAGCAGCAGACGCACCATCCCCTCGGCTATGTGGAGCAGCTCTACACCTTCGCCGACAAGGATCGGGCCGGCGAGGGCGGAGCCCGCACCATCTCCATCAGCTATCTCGGCCTCACCCGGGCGCTGTCGGACGCGGAAAGCGGCTGGTGCAGCTGGTATGCCTATTTCCCCTGGGAGGACCACCGCGCCGGGCCGCCGCCGCTCATCGCCGCGCAGATCGCCCCGGCCCTCTCCGGCTGGGCGCAGAGCGCGCCAGACCCGGCCGAGCAGGCCGCCCGCCGCCAGCGGGTGGCCATTGCCTTCGGCCTGGACGGGCAGCCCTGGAACGAGGAGCTGGCCCTGCAGCGCTATGAGCTGCTCTATGAAGCCGCCCTGGTGCCCGAGCGCCGGCACGTCGATACGGCACCCGCCTTTGCCGGCCTTGCCGGCCTTGCCGACCTTGCCGACCTGGGCCGGCCCATGATCGGCGATCATCGCCGGATCCTTGCCACCGCCATCGCCCGGCTTCGCGCCAAGATCAAATACCGGCCGGTGGTGTTCGAGCTGCTGCCCCCCACCTTCACCCTGCTGCAACTGCAGCGCTGCGTGGAGGGCCTGGCCGGCCGCACCCTGCACAAACAGAATTTCCGCCGGCTGATGGAGCAGCAGGAGCTGGTGGAGGAAACCGGCGCCACCACCGCCGAAGGCATCGGCCGGCCCGCCAAGCTGTTCCGCTTCCGCGCCGCCGTCCTCGCCGAGCGGGCAGTGGCGGGCACCAAGCTGCCGCTGGCGCGCTCTTGACATGGCTTATACTCAAGATAAGCATATCCCATAAATATGCTCAGTATGAGCATAGGGAGATGCGCCATGACCCCGGTTTCCTCAGCCCCCGCCGCCGCGACCCCCGCCCTCAATGCCGCTCTGGCCCGCACCGCGGCGCTCTATGACCGGGTGAAGCGGGTGGTGCCGCCCGCCGATTGGGCCCTGTTCGTCGACGACGTGGAAGCCATCCTGGCGCTGAAGCGCAGCCGCAACGCCATCATCCTCGGCCACAACTACCAGACCCCGGAGATCTTCCACGGCGTGGCCGACATCGTCGGCGACAGCCTGGCCCTGGCGCGGGCAGCCGCCACGGCGGATGCCGATGTGATCGTGCTGGCCGGCGTGCACTTCATGGCCGAGACCGCCAAGCTGCTGAACCCGGACAAGACGGTGCTGATGCCGGACCTCGCCGCCGGCTGCTCGCTGGCCGAATCCATCACCCCCGCCGACGTGCGCGCCATGCGGGCAGCCTATCCCGGGGTGCCGATCATCGCCTATGTGAACACCTCGGCGGCGGTGAAGGCGGAAGTGGACATCTGCTGCACCTCCGGCAATGCGCGCCGGGTGGTGGAAGCGCTGGGGGCCCCGAGGGTCATCATGCTGCCCGACCAGTATCTCGCCGCCAACGTGGCCGCCGAGACCGGTGTCGAAATCATCTCCTGGCCCGGCGCCTGCGAGGTCCATGAACGCTTCACCGCCGACGACATCCGCGAGCTGCGCGAGGCGCACCCGGGGGTGAGCGTGCTGGTGCATCCCGAATGCCCGCCGGAGGTGGTGGCGCAGGCCGACTTCGCCGGCTCCACCGCCGCCCTGGCGGATTATGTCAGCCGTGAGCGGCCGGAGCAGGTGGTGCTGCTCACCGAATGCTCCATGAGCGACAATGTGGCGGTGCTCCATCCCGACATCGACTTCGTGCGCCCATGCAACCTGTGCCCGCACATGAAGCGCATCACCCTTGCCAACATCCGCCAGGCCCTGGAGCAGAACCGCCACGTGGTGGACATCGCGCCCGACGTGGCCGGCCGTGCCCGCGCCGCCGTCGACCGGATGCTGGCGCTGTGAGCGGCGCCCTGCCGGATCAGCCTCCGGTCGTCGTCGGCGCGGGGGTGGCGGGGCTTGCCACCGCCCTGTTCCTGGCGCCCCGTCCCTGCGTGCTGGTCACCCGCGCACCCCTCGAACAGGACGGCTCCAGCCCCCTGGCCCAGGGGGGCATGGCCGCCGCCCTGGCCGACGACGACAGCGTCGATCTCCACCTCGCCGACACCCTCAGCGCCGGCGCCGGCCTGTGCGATGCCGCCATGGCGCGGCGCATCCTCGCCGCGGTACCGGCGGCCATCGGCGCCCTGGAGCGCATCGGCGCCCGCCTCGACCGGGAGCAGGGGGGCCGGCTGGCGCTGGGGCTGGAGGCGGCCCACAGCCGCCGCCGTATCGTTCACGCCGACGGAGATGGCACCGGCCGCGAGCTGGTGCGGGCCCTGGCGGCGGCCGTGCGGGCCACGGCTTCGGTGACGGTGCTGGAAGGGCTGGAGGCCCGCCGCCTGCTGCGCGACGAGGCCGGCATTCGCGGCCTGCTCCTGGCCCGGGGCGACACGCCCGTCACCCTCCACACGCGCCAGGTGGTGCTCGCCACCGGCGGCCTCGGCGCCCTGTTCGCCGACACCACCAATCCGCTCAGTTCGTTCGGTCTCGGCCTGGCGCTGGCGGCCCGGGCCGGCGCGGTGCTGGCCGACCTCGAGTTCGTGCAGTTTCACCCCACCGCGCTGGTGGGCGCCGGCCGGCCGCTTGCCCTCATCAGCGAGGCGGTGCGGGGGGAGGGGGCCCGGCTGATGACCGCCGACGGCACCTTCTTCCTCGATGCGGTCCCCGGCGGCGAGCTCGCCCCCCGCGACGTGGTGGCGCGCGCGGTGGCCGGCCAGCTGGCCGAAGGCCGCGCGGTCTATCTCGACGCACGCGCGGCGCTGGGCCCACGCTTCGCCAGCCGCTTCCCGGCCGTCGCCGCCCTGTGCGCCGCCGCCGGTCGCGATCCGGCACGCCAGCTGCTGCCGGTGCGGCCGGCGGCCCACTATCACATGGGCGGCATCGCCGTGGACCTAGAGGGGCGCAGCTCCGTGCCAGGGCTCTGGGCCTGCGGGGAAGTGGCGGCCACCGGCCTGCACGGCGCCAACCGCCTTGCCAGCAACTCCCTGGTGGAAGCGGTGGTGTGCGCCCGCTGGGTGGCCGACAGCCTCGCCGGCGGTGCCGCGCGGAAGACGACAGGGCAGGGGGCCACGGGACAGGGGACTACGGGACAGGGGACCACGCGAGAGAGCTTGCCCCCGCAGGCGTTGCCGCCGGCGCCGGACCCGGCCGCAGTGCAGCCCATCACCAGCGCGCATCTCGGCGTGGTGCGGCGGGAGGACGGGCTGCGAGACGCCATCACCACGCTGGCACCTCTCGCCCATTCGGCCACACCCGCCGCCGAACCGGCCCTCGTGGCGTTGATGATGGCGGTGGCCGCGCACCAGCGCACGGAGAGCCGGGGCGCCCACTGGCGGGCCGACCACCCGGCGGAGGCGACCGCCAGCGGCCCCGGCACCCGCAGCCGGCTCACCTGGGCCGAGGTGCGCGCCCACCCGCTGGTGCGACGCGCCCTGTCCCCATCTCCAAGGCCGCTCCCCGCGCCGACATCGCCCGCGGTCCTGACCCCGTCCTGATCGCTCAGGCGCCGGCGAGCTCGTCGAGAGCCATGCGCAGAGTGATGGGGTCCACCTCGCCCAGTCGCGCTTCCACCGCGGCATTGGCCTGCTGCCAGTGGCGCGCCGCCTGCTCCAGCACCTCCTGGCCACGGGCGCTCAGCACAATGCGACGCACCCGGCGATCCTGCGCATCGGTGGCGACCGTCACCAACCGCTTGCGCTCCAGCGGCTTGAGATTGGAGGTGATGGTGGTGCGGTCCATGCCCATGGCCTCCGCCAAGCGGGTCACCGTGAACGGCTCCGGACGGCTCAGCATGGCGAGCAGGGAAAACTGCCAGTTGGTCAGGCCCAGCGGCCGGAAGGCCTCGTCGAAGCAGCGGCCCACCGCGCGGCTCGCCCGTTGGATGGCGAGGCACAGGCAGGTTTGGGCGACGACCCGCGCAAGGTCATCAGCGGCGGCGGATGAAGAGACGAGGGCCGACATCGCTCCTCCGGCACGCGCTCCGGGCGCGCGAGGGTTGGTATCAAAGTGACACGATACGCTAGGAGATTACAGCGCAGATGCGAAGCAAATCTGTTGCTGCAGCGCGACTTCGCAACGCAATGCGCGGCGTTTAGAATTTCTCTAAATCATTGATTTGACGCGCTTTGGTAGATTTCCGGATTGTCCTTGGCGGGCGAGGCGCGCTTCATGGCTGTCGAATGCGTCGCAACCGGGCGCGGGCCGGCGCTGCCCCGGCCGCCGCCCTGAGGAGAGTGATGGTGATGGTTCTACCGTCCGTCCGGCCCGGCCGCGACGGTTTCGGGTCTGCTCCCGTCAAGCCTGGCCGATCAGCTGTTGGCACGCCCTTTCGCACGCCGGCTTCTCGCGTTGTCCGGGCGCGGGCATGGGCGGCACTCGCCACCGGCGTCACCCTCGCCGGCATGCTGCTCACGACGGTTCCGGGCGACGCCCGCGCGGCCAATGCGGTGGATCTGTCGACCCGGGAAAAACTGGGCGAGGCGCTGTTCTTCGACACCAACCTGTCGAAAAACCGCACCCAGGCCTGCGCCTCCTGCCATTCCCCGGACCATGCCTTCACCGATCCGCGCGAGACCCCCGAGGCTGGCGCGGCGGTGTCGCTGGGCGATGACGGCACCTCCCTGGGCGACCGCAACGCGCCCACCGCGGCCTATGCCCGGTTCAGCCCGCCGTTCGGCAAATCCAAGACCACCGGCCGCTACCACGGCGGGCAGTTCCTGGACGGCCGCGCCAAGGACCTCGCCGAGCAGGCCGGCGGGCCACCGCTCAACCCGGTGGAAATGGGCATGCCCGATCAGGCCAGCGTGGTGGCGCGGCTGAAGGAGAACCCGGCCTATGTGGCGGCGTTCGAGGCGCTCTACGGCCCCAAGGTGCTCGACAAGGCCGCCAGCGGCTACGCCGCCATGACCGGCGCCATCGCCGCCTATGAGCGGACACCGGAATTCGCCCCCTTCGATTCGAAATACGACCGCTATCTGCGCGGCGAGGTGAAGCTGACCGACCAGGAAGAGCTTGGGCGGCTGCTGTTCTTCTCCCAGCAATTCACCAATTGCAGCCAGTGCCACCGGCTGAATGCCCAGGTGGGCGCGCCGGAGGAGACCTTCACCAATTACGAATTCCACAATATCGGCGTGCCGAAGAACATCGCCGCCCGCGCCGCCGCCGGGCTGAAGCCCGACAGCCGCGACCTCGGCCTGGCGCAAAATCCCCATGTGAAGGGCAAACAGAAGGCGGCACAGGCCGGTCTCTTCCGCACGCCCACCCTGCGCAACGTGGCCGTAACCGGCCCCTATATGCACAACGGCGTGTTCAAGGACCTGCGCACCGTCATTCTCTTCTACAACACCTACAACACCAAGAATCCGGCCCGCCACATCAACCCCGAGACCGGGGCCCCGTTCACGCCGCCGGAGGTGGCACAGAACATCTCCCTGAAGGAGTTGGAAAGCGGCCCCGCCCTCGACGACCGGCGGGTCGACGCCCTGGTGGCCTTTCTCAAGACACTGACCGACAAGCGCTATGAACCCCTGCTGAAATAGCGCGGCTGGCCCGCGTGCGGGGCAGGGGCCACCGCTTGCGATCCATATAGTTTGAATTAAAACGACTTGGATGCAAACGGATATGTCGGCCCGACGTCGGTTCGGGATTCACCTCGTGGGCCTGGCCCGGCGCTGGCGCCGGGCGCTGGATCAGCGGCTCGCCGTCATCGGCCTCAGCGACGCCACCTGGGCGCCCCTGGTGCATCTGGCGGAGCTGGGCGACGGCCGCTGCCAGAAGGAGCTTGCGGCGGCGGTGGGCATCGACGAATCCACCCTGGTGCGGCTGCTGGATCTGCTGGCCGAGCGGGGCCTGGTGGAACGCCAGCCGAGCCCACGGGACCGCCGGCTCAAGCTGGTGCAGCTCACCCCCGCCGGGCACACCGCGGTGCACGACATCCGCGCCAAGCTGGCGCGGATCGAGGATCAGCTGCTGGAGGACCTCTCCGATCCGGAGATCGCCCAGATGACCGCCGCGTTCGACCGCATCGACGCCCGCATCCAGGCCGCTCCGCCACCGGCCAGCAAGGGTTCCGAACGCTGATGCCCGCCCTCGCTCTTTTGACCCGGCTGGGCTTCGACACGCCGCGCCTCGCCTTCACCCTGCGCACGGCGGTGGCCGCCGCGGTGGCCCTGATCCTCGCCTCGGCGCTGCACATCGACAATCCGCAGTGGGCCGCCATGACCGTCTGGGCGGTGGCGCAGCCCACCCGCGGGCAGTTGCTCGAGAAGGGCGTGTTCCGCATCATCGGCACCTTCGCCGGCGCCCTGGTGGGCATCGTGCTGGTGCTCACCTGCGCCGACACGCCGGCGCTGATGGTGATCGGGCTCGCCGCCTGGATCGGCCTGTGCGCCGGGGCCGGCAACGTGTTCGGCGGCTTCACCGGCTATGGCACCATTCTCGCCGGCTATTCCGCCGCCATGGTCGCGCTCATCGATTTCCACCATCCGGACCACATCTACGCCCTGGCGCTCGACCGGGTGCTCACCATCTGCGTCGGCGTGGTGGTGTCGCTGGCGGTGGGCTGGCTGTTCACCCCGGCCAGCGAGGAAAGCGCGCTGTTCGGCCGGGTGCGGCGGCTCACCACCCGGGTGCTGCGCCATCTCGCCCAGGCCCTCGACAGCGCCGACCTGCCCCGGTTCCGCGCCGAGGAGCATGCCATCATCTCCGAGATGGCCGCCATCGACGAGGTGCTCGACGCCCATGGCGCCGGTTCCAGCCGCAGCCGCAATGCCGCCCATCGCAGCCGCACCCTGCTGGCGGCGCTGCTCAGCGCCCTGGTGTTCGCCCGCGGCCGCGCCGGCGGCGCCGCCCCCCACCGGCAGGAGGATCAGGCCCGGCTGCGCGACATCGTCGCCGCCCTCGACCTCGCGCGCCCGGACCTCGACGCCGTCAGCCGCAGCGCCCGGGCCCTCGCCACCGCCGACGACCCCGCCCTCGCCGCAACGGTGGAAACCGTGGTGTCGGCCTATGTCGCCCTCGACACGGAAGGGAGCCACACCGCCGATCCGGACGCCGAGGGCCCGCAGCTGCTGCGGCACCGCGATTTCATCGGCGCCCGCGCCGCCACCCTGCGCGCCGCCGGCGCGGTGCTGGTGGTGGGGGCCCTGTGGCTGGCCACCGGCTGGACCTATGGCCCCTTCATGCTCATGGGCGCGGCCATCATGACCTCGCTCTTCTCCACCTTCGACAACCCCGCCCTGACCATGCGGTTCGTGCTGGGCGGCTCGGTGGCGGGGGCCTTGGCGGCGCTGGCGGCGCGCTGGCTGGTGCTGCCCTATGCGGACAGCCTCGCCGGGGTCATCGCCCTCACGGTGCCGTTCCTGTTCATCGGCGCCTTCATCATGGCCCACCGCACCACCATGCTGGCGGGCATGGACTACAACATGGCGCTGCTGCTGCTTCTGCAGCCCGCCTTTCCGCTGCACGGCACCCCGGCCATCATGGTCCAGATGGTGCTCGCCATGCTGGCCGGACCGGTGGTGGCCCTGGTGGCCTACCGCGTGGCCTTTCCCGTGGACGCCCGCCGAAGGCGGACCATGCTGGTGCAGATGATGGTGCGCGAGCTGAGCGACATGGCGCGCGCACCCTATGGCCCGGACCACGCGCGCCGCTGGCGGGCCCGGCTCTATCATCGCCTGCTGCGGCTGGTGCGATGGACCGAGAAATCCGGCGATCGCGATTTCGCGGCCATCGACGGCGGCCTGGCGGCTCTCGCCGTGGGCACCGCCATCCGCGCCCTTCACACCTGCCGGGCCGCGCCGGATCGCTCCGACAGCCTCGATCGCAGCCTCGTCGCCGCGCTCACCGCCATGAGTGTGCTCACCACCCAGCCGCTGCGGGTGGCCAATGCCCTTGATCGCGCCGCCACCCGGCTCGCGCATCGCCCCAGCAACGTGCCGGGCGAGGCGGTGGATGCCCTGCGCCGGGCCGCCGCCGCGCTGCGGGCCCTGCCGGACTTCTTCACCACCGCCGCCACGCGGCCCCTGGTCGCGCCGCCGCGTCCGGCCCCCAGCGGCGCCTGAGGCGCTCACATCTGGGTGCGGGCGCGAATGGCGGCCGACAGCGTGCCTTCATCGAGATAATCGAGCTCACCGCCCACCGGCACGCCCTGCGCCAGCCGCGTGACCCGCACCGGCAGATCCCGCAGCAGATCGGTGATGTAATGGGCGGTGGTCTGTCCATCCACGGTGGCGCCGAGCGCCAGCACTACCTCGGCCACCGCGCCGTCGTGCACCCGCTCCACCAGCTTGGCGAGGTTGAGATCGTCGGGGCCGACCCCGTCGAGGGGAGAGAGCACGCCGCCCAGCACATGGTAGCGGGCGTTGAGCACCCCGGCGCGTTCCAGCGCCCACAGGTCGCCCACCTCGGCCACCACCACCAGCAGCCGCGGATCGCGGCTGACATCGGTGCAGACCGTGCAGGGATCGCACACATCCACGTTGCCGCAGATCTGGCACTCCACCACCTTGTCGTGGACATCGGTGAGCGCCCGCGCCAGCGGCGCCATCAGCGCTTCCCGGCGCTTGATCAGCTGCAGCACCGCCCGTCGCGCGGAGCGCGGTCCGAGCCCGGGCAACCGCGCCAGCAGCTGAATCAAACGTTCGATCTCCGGTCCGGCGACGGCGCGCGGCATGGTTCCACCGTTCTCAAGGTCTTGGGCCACGCCCGACCGGGCCGCCTCACGGACCACGCCGCCGCACCGCCCCTCGCGCCGAGCCGGACGCTTGCGTCTGTCTATAACGGCTGCGTCCGATGCCGCCAATCATCCTTCACCCACCGGCCCGACCGGATGCCGGCACCGGGATGAATGGCAAAGGCCGCCCCATGCAACAACAGTCGCTCGTTCCAGCACAGCAAATGCTGGTTCCACCTTGATGGCCCAGAACAGATGATCACGCACGGCAGTTATGCTTTTCCGACATGTCCGCCCCGTCTCCTGCACCGCGGCCCGATGATCCATCACCTTCGCGCGGAAGGTCTTTGGACGGGCGCGCGCGCAATGGTTCCGCGCACCACACGCCGTTTTTCCTTCCTGGCGCCCATTGCCGACAAAATGGAATCCTTTTACGCCCCCGGGCATTCTGAATAGCCGGGCGAGCAGCCGCCGCATTTCGGGCGGCGCGGCGCGCTCCGGGCCGATTTCACTCCCGCTCGCCATGCCAACAACTTCCTCCGCCCGGCCGCCATGGTCATGCCGAAGCAGAAATCGCCCGTTGACATCACACCTCACCCAGCGGGAAGCACAATTGCATCTCTTGGTTGTCAATTGACCTTGCCCGGCGCGCCATTGCGCGGTGTTGCAGGCTCCACGCCAATCGAATCATGGCCTTTTTTTCGCCATTTCGATGCTGCCACCGGCGCCCGGGACCAGCACCGAAATATCCATCAAAATGGCACCATCACTCGGTTTTCAAGTTTTTTGGAAGGCCTGATTGTAACCTGTTAGTTCTCTGCTATAAAATATTCGAGAAAGTTCAACTTTCCCAGTTATAGCCGATAAACAATGCTGCCGTGCGAACAGCCGTAGCGTGCAAGCAGAAAGGGATGCCCCCGTGAGCGACTCCACCTCCAATCCGCAGTCGCCGAACCACATCGACTTCACCGCGGACATCGTGGCCGCTTATGTCAGTAACAACAGCGTGGCCGCCGCGGACCTCCCCGCGCTCATCGAGGCGGTGCATCGCGCCCTCGGCCAGCTCGACGCGCCTGTCGCGGCTCCGGTGGAAGAGCAGAAGCCCGCCGTCCCGGTGAAGAAGTCTGTGACTCCGGAATACATCGTCTGCCTCGAGGACGGGAAGAAGTTCAAGTCGCTGAAGCGCCACCTGCGCACCAGCTACGGCATGACCCCCGACGCTTATCGCGAGAAGTGGGGCCTGCCGAAGGACTATCCCATGGTGGCCCCGGCCTATGCCGCCGCCCGCTCCGAGCTGGCGAAGAACATGGGCCTCGGCCAGAGCCGCAAGAAGGTTGCCGCTCCCCCGGCCAAGAAGCCCACCCGTCGCAAGGCCGCCCCGGCCAGCTGAGTGCCGCGGGCCCGGTTCAATGGGTCTGAAAGAATTCGGGGCGTCCCGCCGGCCATAGGCCGCGCGCGACGCCCCGATTGCGTTTTAGGCTGTGTTGATGGCGCGTTCAGCGCGCGACGCCGGCCGGCTCAGTCCAGGCCCAGCCGCCGGCACAGAGCATCGAGCTGATCGAAGCTCTTAAAGCGGATGCGCAGCTCACCGGCCTCGCCGCGATTCGACAGCGCCACCTGCAGCCCCAGCGCATCCCCCAGCCGCTTCTCCAGCGCCCGGCTGTCGGCCGAGGCCGCGTCGACCTCCGGCCGCGTGGCCGGCACCCGGCCGGAAGTGAGGGCGCTGCGCGTCTTCATCAGCGCTTCCACATCGCGCACGTTGAGGCCCTTTTCCACCACGTGCCGCGCCAGCTGCTCGGGATCATCGTGGCCGAGCATGGCCCGCGCATGGCCCGCCGTCAGCCGCCCATCGGCGAGGAAGACCTTCACCCCTTCCGGCAGCTTCAGCAGCCGCAGGGTGTTGGCGATATGGCTGCGACTCTTGCCAATCACCTTTGCCAGATCGTTTTGTGAATAAGCAAATTCCGCCATCAGGGCCTCGTAGCCCTGGGCCTCTTCCACGGGGTTGAGATCGGCCCGCTGGACATTCTCGATGATGGCGATTTCCAGTGCTTCACGATCGTTCAGTTCCAGCACCACCACCGGCACGTCGTGCAGAGCCGCCCGCTGCGCGGCCCGCCAGCGCCGCTCGCCGGCGACGATCTCGAACGTGTCCGGCGCGGGCAGGGGACGCACCACGATGGGCTGGATGATGCCCTTCTCGCGGATGGAAGCCGCCAGATCCTCCAGCCCGTCTTCGATGAAGGCGCGGCGCGGATTGCGCGGGCTCGGCCGGACGTGCTCGATGGGCAGCCGCCGCACTCCGGCCCGCGGCGGCACGCCTGCGGCGGCGGGGGTCTCCGGGTCGCTCATCTCGCCCATCAAAGCAGCAAGGCCCCGCCCGAGCCGGGAGCGCGGTTCATCCGCCATGAATCGTCTTCCTCACACGTCCATCCATTGAGAAGTCAGGCCGCCGCCCGTGCCGCGCGCTCGCGCTGGATCACTTCCGAGGCGAGCTTGAGATAGGCCTGCGAGCCCGCGCATTTCAGGTCATAGAGCAAAGCGGGCTTGCCGTAGGACGGCGCCTCCGAGATGCGCACATTGCGCGGGATGACCGTTTCATAGACCTTCTCGCCCATGAAGGCGCGCACGTCCTGCACCACCTGCTCCGACAGGTTGTTGCGGCCGTCATACATGGTCAGCACGATGCCGTGAATCACCAGGTTGGGGTTCAGCCCCACCCGCACCTGGTCCACCGTCTTCATCAGCTGCGAGAGGCCCTCCAGGGCGAAGAACTCGCATTGTAGCGGCACCACGATGGCATCGGCCGCAGCCATGGCATTGACCGTCAGCAGCGACAGGGACGGCGGGCAATCAATCAGCACATAGGTGAAGCGCGGCGCCCGCACGTCCGCCGCCAGCGCCTCGATGGCCTGCCGCAGCCGGAACGCGCGATCCCGCGCCGAGGCGATCTCCAGCTCCAGTCCGGAAAGATCGAGGGTGGACGGCGCCACATAGAGGGCGGGAACCCCGGTCTCCATCAAGGTATCGCGCAGGCTCGCCTCGCCCACCAGCACATCATAGGTGGAGCGCTGGCGGGCGCGCCGGTCGATGCCGAGGCCGGTGGAGGCATTGCCCTGGGGGTCCAGGTCCACCACCAGCACGGTCTCGCCGATGGCGGCAAGGGCGGTGCCCAGATTGATGGCGGTGGTGGTCTTGCCGACCCCGCCCTTCTGGTTGGCCAGGGCCAGCACCCGCGGCCGCGCGGAAGGGGCGGCGGGCTTCGGCACCGACGCGGTGGGAATGAGATCGGTCATGGGTTCACGATCCTCGATCACATCTGATCTGTTCGAGCCGGGCGGTCGCGTCGACAGACGCTCCGAGCCTTCGATGACGTCATGGGGCGGCGAAAGCGGCGGGCCGCTTCACCCAGAATTGCGCTGCGCGCTCTTCACCACCACGATCCGCGCTTCCGGATCGGTGTGGCTGGGGGCAAGGTCGACCGCCAGTGTCCAGCCTTTGCGCGCCTCGGTCAATTCGCGTTCCGTATCCCGCCCCTTGGGAAACAGGGCCAATGCACCGGCCGCGAGAAAAGGTGCGGCCAGATCAAGAAGTTTGACGAGCGGCGCCAGCGCCCGTGCGGAAACCACATGGGTGCCCGGCGCCAGAGCGCCCGCCACCTTCTCGATGCGCGCCGCATGCACCTCCACCGGCAGACCGATGACCCGCGCTGATTCGCGCAGAAACGCCGCCTTGCGGCTGTCGCTTTCCACCAGAATCACCCGGGCATCCGGGCGCTCGGCCAGCACTGCCGCCACCACCAGCCCGGGAAAGCCGCCGCCGGAGCCGAGGTCCACCCAGCGCCGAGCGCCCGGCGGGGCGAGCTGCACCAGCTGCAGCGAATCGGCCACATGCCGCTGCCACACAGCGGGAAGGGAGGCCGGGGCCACCAGATTGATGGTGGGCTGCCAGCGCAGCAGCAGATCCACAATGCCGGACAGACGCTGGAACGTTTCACGTGAAACAGCGGCCTCCACCGCCGCCATCGCCGCGCCGTCGCCCCCGTCGGTCCGCACCCTGCCTGCGCTCACGCCGCTATCCCCGTTATCCACCGTCATGATGCGGCGCGGTCATCCGCCGCCCGCCGCGCGCCGCCCTCACGCCGCGCATAAGTCGCCAGCAGGGCCAGCGCGGCGGGGGTCATGCCCTCCATCCGCCCGGCCTGACCCACCGTGCGCGGCCGCACCCGGGCGAGCCGCTGCTTGAGCTCGTTGGATAGGCCGGGCAGAGCGTCATACACAAGGTGCTCCGGCAGCAGCAGCGCCTCATCCCGCCGCAGCACCGCAATATCCGCCGCCTGCCGCTGCAGATAAACGGCATATTTGGCGTCCGTCTCCAGCTGCTCGGCAATGCGCGGATCGAGCCCGCCCAGCTCCGGCCACACCTGGGCGAGCCGCGCCACATCCATCTCCGGATAGGCGAGGAGATCGAAGGCTGAGCGCCGCTGGCCATCGCGGTTCACCTGCAGCCCATGGCGCTGCGCCTCGGTGGGCGTGAGGCTGAGGTCTTCCGCCAGCCGTCGTGCCGCCTCCAGCGCCGCCATGCGCGCCTCGAACACCGCCGCGCGCTCCGCGCCAACCAGGCCGAGGTCGAGCCCCAGGGGGGTGAGCCGCTGGTCCGCATTGTCCGTGCGCAGGGTGAGGCGGTATTCAGCCCGCGAGGTGAACATGCGGTAGGGCTCGCTCACCCCCCGCGTCACCAGATCATCCACCATCACGCCGAGATAGGCGGTGGCGCGGTCGATCACCACCCCCTCGGCACCGCCGGCACAGCGGGCCGCGTTGAGGCCAGCGAGCAGGCCCTGGGCGGCGGCCTCCTCATAGCCCGTGGTGCCGTTGATCTGGCCGGCCAGGAACAGGCCGGGCACCCGGCGCGCCTCCAGAGTGGGGGCCAGCTCGCGCGGGTCCACATGGTCATATTCGATGGCATAGCCCGGTCGCAGCACCGCCACCCGCTCCAACCCGGGAATGGTGCGCAGGAAGGCCACCTGCACCTCCTCCGGCAACGAGGTGGACAGGCCGTTGGGATAGACGGTGGCGTCATCCAACCCCTCCGGCTCCAGGAAGATCTGGTGGCCGTCGCGATCGCCGAAGCGGACGATCTTGTCCTCGATGGACGGACAATAGCGCGGCCCGCTGCTCTCGATGCGGCCGGAATACATGGCCGAGCGCGACAGGTTCGCGCGGATGATCTCGTGGGTGGCCGCCACCGTGCGGGTGATGCCGCATTTTACCTGCGGGTTGGGCAGGCGCGTGGTGAGCGCGGAGAACGGCCCGGGCGGATCATCGCCGGCCTGCATCTCCAGAGCCGACCATTGGATGGTGCGCCCGTCGAGCCGTGCCGGCGTGCCGGTCTTCAGCCGGCCGAGGGCGAGCCCCAACCGCGCCAGGGCAGGGGAGAGGCCGAGGGCCGGCTGCTCACCGATCCGCCCGGCGGGAAAGCTCACCTCGCCCATGTGAATGAGCCCATTGAGAAAGGTGCCGGTGGTCAGCACCACGGCGCCCGCCCGCAACCGGCGCCCATCGGCAAGCCGCAGGCCGGTGATGCGGCCGGCGGCCGTGTCGAGATCCGCCGCCTCGCCCTCGATCACCACCAGCCCCGGCTGCTGCGCGAGGGCCTGCTGCATGGCGCGGGCATAGAGACGACGGTCCGCCTGGGCCCGCGGCCCCCGCACCGCCGGGCCCTTGCGCCGGTTCAACACCCGGAACTGGATGCCCCCGGCATCGGCCACCCGGCCCATGAGCCCGTCGAGTGCATCGATCTCCCGCACCAGATGCCCCTTGCCCAGCCCACCAATGGCCGGATTGCACGACATGGCGCCCACCGTCGCCACCTGGTGGGTAACGAGGGCCGTGCGGGCACCGGCGCGGGCGGCTGCGGCGGCAGCCTCGCAGCCGGCGTGGCCGCCGCCGACAACGACGACATCGAACGTTCCGCCATCAACGGGCAGGGCATGGGGCTGCAGGGGGCAGGGCGTGCTCATGCCTTCTGGAAACGCCCTTGCGCGCGGCGCGTCAAGATGGCGGGCTAAAGACGGCCGGGTTCGATGCCTGTTTCACGTGAAACAGCTTCGCTCCGCCCCCGCTGCCCCGGCGTCCATGTTTCACGTGAAACCCCTATTTGCCGATGCAGAAGCTGCCGAACAGAGCGTCAAGCACATCCTCCACGTCGATCCGTCCGATGAGCCGATCGAGGGCGCGGGCGGCCAGCCGCATCTCTTCGGCCTGCAGTTCCCCGGCCTCCCCCGAAAGCCGCAGCGCCTGCTCCACATGGCCGACCGCTGCCTCCACCTCCCGGCGTTGCCGGGCCCGCGACACCAGCGCCGGCTCACCCCCGGCCAAGGCGCCGGCGCGGGCTTCGATCTGCGCCAGCACTGCCTCCAGCCCGGTGCTATCGCGCACCGACACGCCCTGCCACCCGGCCGGCACCGGCCCGCCTTGATCGACCTTGGTGCGAAGGCGCAGGGCCGTGGAAAGGGCAGGGGGCGGCGGCTCCGCATCCTCGCTCAGCCACAGCACCACATCCGCCGCTTCCGCCCGCGCCAGGGCCCGGCGCACGCCCTCGCTCTCCACCAGGTCCGACGTCTCCCGCAGGCCGGCGGTGTCCAGCACCGTCACCGCCTGTCCGGCAATCTCGAAATGGACCTCCAGCACATCGCGCGTGGTGCCGGCCACCGGCGAGACGATGGCCGCCTCCCGGCCCGCAAGGCGATTGAGCAGGCTGGACTTGCCCGCATTGGGCGGCCCGGCCAGCGCCACCACCAGCCCGCCACGCACCCGCTCGCCGCGCCCGGCGTCCCGCAGCGCCTGGGTGAGCCCGGCGCGCACCGGCGCCAAGGCGGCGAGGATCTCTTCATCCAAGCCCTGCGGCACGTCACCTTCATCAGCAAAATCGAGGCTCGCTTCCCGCAGGGCGAGGGCCCGCACCAGCCCGTCGCGCCAGCCCTCCACCTGGCGGGAGAGGGCGCCCGAGGCGAGGGCCAGGGCCTGCCGCCGCTGCGCCTCGCTCTCGGCGGCAATCAGATCGGCCAGCCCCTCCACCTCGGCGAGATCCAGCTTGCCGTTGGCGTGGGCGCGGCGAGTGAACTCGCCCGGCTGCGCCAGCCGCAGGCCGGGCCGGTCACCAAGCGCGCTCAGCACCGCGGCTACCACCGCCCGGCCGCCGTGCAAATGCAGCTCCACCACATCCTCCCCGGTGGCGCTGGCGGGGCAAGGGAAGAACAGCTGCAGCGCCTGGTCGAGAATGTCCCCCTCGGGTCCGCGCAGGGGGCCGAAGCGCGCCCGGCGCGGCACCGGCAGCGTTCCCGCCAGCGCACGCAACGCCTCCGGCGCGCCGGGCCCGGAGATCCGCACCACGGCCACGCCGCTGGGCGGCTGGCCCGAGGACAGAGCGAAGATCGTATCGGCGGGCGCCATCCATTCCTCACCACGCTGCGCGGGTGGCTCACCCGCTGACCGGTGCGAGCTATGAACCAAGCCACCGCCATCGCCAAGCGCGCGGCGCGAGACCGGCTGTCTGCGCCACGGCCCCTCGGCTCTTCCGCCGGCCGGCATTAGTCTTGCGAGAGGAGGGGCCACCCGCCGGCTGCCGTCACGCCATGTGTGGAGCCGGACAATCGCACGCCCGCTAGAGACCGCTCACGCCTCCAGGATCTGCCCATGACCCAGCCTTCCGCGCCCCCTTCGCCGCCGCCCTCCGCCAACCGCCTGGCGGGAGAAACCAGCCCCTACCTGCTGCAGCACAAGGACAACCCGGTCCATTGGTGGCCCTGGGGGCCGCAGGCGTTCGCCGAGGCTCGGGCCACGGGCAAGCCCGTGCTGCTGTCGGTGGGCTACGCCGCCTGTCACTGGTGCCACGTGATGGCCCATGAGAGCTTCGAGAATGCGGAAACGGCGGCGCTGATGAATGCGCTGTTCGTCAACATCAAGGTGGATCGGGAAGAACATCCCGATGTGGACCAGATCTACATGTCGGCCCTGCAGCAGCTGGGCGACCATGGCGGCTGGCCACTGACCATGTTCCTCGATGCCGAGGGCCGGCCCTTCTGGGGCGGCACCTATTTTCCGCCCACCGCCCGCTATGGACGGCCGGCCTTCACGGATGTGCTGCGCCAGATCTCCGCCGCCTACCGGGATGAACCGGACAAGATCGCCAAGAACACCGATGCCATCCTGGACAGCCTCAGGGCGGCCAGCGCCCCCGCCGCCGGCGAAAGCCTCGGGCCACAGGAGCTGGCGACAGCGGCGGCGCGCATCGCCGCGCGATTCGATCCCGTCCACGGCGGGCTCAAGGGCGCCCCCAAGTTTCCCCAATGCGGCCTATTGGAATTCCTCTGGCGGCGCGGCCTGCGCGAGGGGCGGCCGGAGCTGCGCGCGCACATGACCCATACCCTCGACCGCATGTGCGAGGGCGGCATCTATGATCACATCGGCGGTGGCTTCGCCCGCTATTCCGTGGACCAGATCTGGTTCGTCCCGCATTTCGAAAAGATGCTCTCCGACAATGCGCAGCTGCTGGAGCTGCTGGCGCTCGCCCATCTCGACACCGGCGCAGCCCTGTTTGCCCGGCGCGCGGCGGAAACGGTGGACTGGCTGCAGCGCGACATGCTCACCGAGGAAGGCGCCTTCGCCGCGAGCCTCGATGCCGACAGCGAGGGCCACGAAGGCCGCTTCTATGTCTGGAGCGCGAAGGAGATCACCGCTCTGCTGGGAGCGGAGGACGCCGCCATCTTCAACCGCTTTTATGATGTGACACCCGCCGGCAACTGGGAGAGCGGCAATATCCTCAACCGCACCGATGCCGGCGCCATCAGCCCCGAGGACGAGGGGCGGCTCGCCCCAATGCGGGCAAAACTGGCCGCGGCGCGCGCCCGCCGGCCGCCGCCGGGTCGCGATCACAAGATCCTGGCGGACTGGAACGGCCTCACCATCGCCGCCCTGGCGTGCGCCGGCGGCGCCCTGAACCAACCGGCCTGGATCGCTCTTGGTGCCCAGGTGTTCGAAACCGTGCTGCGGCAGATGACGCCGGGCGGGCGGCTGGTGCACAGCCTCTGCGCGGGCAAGCGGGTCGGCCCCGCGCTCTCCTCCGACCTCGCCGCCATGGCAAAAGCGGCCCTCGCCCTGCACGAGGCCACCGACGCGCCCGCCTATCTGGCGCACGCCGCACGCTTCCTCGACACCCTTGAAGAGCACCACCGCGATGCGGCCAGCGGCGCCTATTTCCTCACCGCCGACGATGCGGAAGACCTCATTCTGCGCCCGCTCACCAGCCACGACGAAGCGGTGCCAAACCCCAATGGGGTGGCGGTCGATGCGCTGATGCGCCTCGCCGCGGTGACGGGAAAGGAGCTGTGGCGCACCCGCGCCGATCGCATACTCGCCGGCCTTGCCGGGGCGGTCGCGGGCAATATTCTCGCCCATGGCGCGCTGCTCAATGCCTTCGACACCCGGCTCGGCCTCGCCGAAGTCACCGTGGTGGGACCCCGTGCGCCCGAGCTGAAAGCCGCTGCCCTGGCGCTGCCGTTTCCCCTGCGTGCCCTGCGCACCGCCACGCAGGCCGACGCGAACGGATCGGACAGCTTGATGGCCGCCCGTCTGGCGGCGGCACCCGAGGGCGGCGCGGCCTTCGTCTGTATTGGCGAACGCTGCACGCCACCGATCACAGATCCAGCGGCAGTGCGGGAGACGGTGCTGGACCTGCTCACGCAGGGGGCGATGAACTGAGCCCAAAACGACCATGGGCCTTAGAATCGATTCTAAGGCCCATGGAGGGGAAAGACGGGTTTTATGAAGAATGGATCGGATAAGGGATCAGATTGCCGTCCTGAGAGCTCTCATTCGATCAATTTTTTCGATGTTCGTGGCTGAAGTTATCTATTTTTCTTATCAGGCGACAGCCTCATCAATACCGCCCGCTCACCCCGGCTGATCCTCCGCCGGGGGCTCATATTTCAGCCACAGCGCCTTCTCGCCCATGGAGGCGACGAAGGCCGCGTGAGCGGTGGCCTCCTCGGCATGGATGCGCGGCGGCAGCGGTGTCGGACGCGGCCGCACCGCCTTCGCCTCCACCACCAGCCGCGGCGCTTCGCTTGAATCTTCCACCAGCCCCATCAGGCTGGCCTGCCGGCCGCCGAGCAACTCGCTGTAGACCTCGGCCAGCAATTCGGCATCGAGCAGCGCGCCGTGCTTCACGCGGCGCGAGCTGTCGATGCCGTAGCGGTTCATGAGGTCGTCAAGACGATTGCTGGTTCCGGGGTGCTTGCGCCGCGCCAGCGCCAGCGTATCCACCACCCGGTCGCGGGCGATCAGCGGCCGGCCGATGCGCTCCAGCTCCGCATTGAGAAAGCCGATGTCGAACGCGGCATTGTGAATCACCAGCGTGTCATCGGCGATGAAGTCGAGGAACGCGTCGGCCACGGTGGCGAACACCGGCTTGTCGGCGAGGAACTCGCTGGACAGGCCATGCACGTTGAAGGCTTCCACCGGCATGTCCCGCTCGGGATTGATATAGACGTGATAGACCGTGCCGGTGAGGATGCGGTTGACCATCTCCACGCAACCGATTTCCACCAGCCGGTCACCGCCGCGCGCTTCCAGGCCCGTGGTTTCCGTGTCGAGCACGATCTCCCGCATGTCTCGCCTCTCCGCGCCGGATGCCCATGTGATCTCTCACCCGTGATGCACCCCGGGAAGCCGGGGTTCAAGATGAGGTCGGCGATCCCTCCACCGGCAGGCGGCGACCGGGCCCGCAAAGGGCGCGCAGCACGCCGGCCACCTGGTGGCGCGCGGCCTCGAAGCCGCGCCCGGTATCGACGATGAAATGCGCCCGCCGCCGCTTTTCCGCATCGGGCATCTGCTTGGCCAGAATGGCGTGGAACTTATCCTGCGTCATGCCCGGCCGGTCCAGCACCCGCCCGCGCTGCACCTCCGCCGGCGCACTCACCACCACCACCGCATGGGTGCGCCGGCTGCCGCCGGTCTCGAACAGCAAGGGGATGTCCAGCACCACCGCCCGCGCGCCACGGCCGCGCGCCCGCGCCAGAAACGCGAGCTCCTGCGCGCCCACCAGCGGATGAACGATGGCTTCCAGCCGCGCCATGGCGGCAGCATCGCCCAGCACCCGCGCGCCAAGCGCCGTGCGATCCACCACGCCATCGCGCACCACGCCGGGGAATGCGGCTTCCACCGGCTCCACCGCCGCGCCACGATAGAGCATGTGCACGGCGGCATCCGCATCATGCACCGGCACGCCGAAGCTGCGAAACATAGCGGCAGTGGCCGATTTGCCCATACCGATGGAACCGGTGAGACCGAGGATCCACATGGCTTACGCCTCCAGCTGGCCCTTGGCCCTCAAATCCTCCACCAGCAGCGCGCGCAGCTCCGGCGTCACGTCCGGGCGCACGCCGAACCAGCGCTCGAAGCCCGGTACCCCCTGGTGCAGCAGCATGCCCAGGCCATCCACCGTGCGCAGCCCGCGGGCTTCCGCCGCCTTCAGGAACGGCGTGCGCAGCGGCACATAGACGATGTCCGTCACCACTGCTTCTGCCCGCAGCGGGGCAAGGTCGAGCTCCAGGGGCGCCTTGCCCTTCATGCCCAACGAGGTGCAATTGACCAGCACGTCCGCTGCGCCAAGCACCTGGCCCACCCGCCGCAATTCCATCGGCTTGACAGTTGCGCCATAGGGCGCCGCCACCGCTTCCGCCCGCGCCAGGGTGCGGTTGGCCAGGATCACGCGCTCAAACCCACGCCCCACCAGAGCGTGAACCACCGCCCGCGAGGCGCCGCCCGCGCCCAGCACAACGGCCGTATTGCGCGAGCCATCCCAGCCCGGAACGGTCGCGTCGAGATTGGCGAGAAAGCCGTAGCCATCGGTATTGGCGCCGCACAGGCGCCCATCTTCCAGCCACAGCGTGTTGGCCGCCCCCAGCGCCACCGCCGAAGCATCCGCCTCGTCGAGCATGGAGAAGGCGATTTCCTTGTTGGGCGCCGTCACATTGCAGCCCACATACCGCCGTGCGCCGAGCCCGCGATACCACGCGGCCGCGCCTTCCGGCGGCACGTCCTCCCGCTCATAGGCACCGGCGATGCCATAGCGCTCCAGCCAATAGCCATGCAGCAGCGGCGAGCGGGAATAGCTGACCGGATGGCCGGTAATGCAGGCCCGACGGGTCACGGCAGCAGCCCCTGCTCGCGGAAGAAAGGCAGCAGCTGCAACAGCGGCAGGCCGAGAATGGTGAAATGATCACCCTGCACGCGGGTGAACAGATGCACGCCCACGGATTCCAGCTGATAGGCCCCCACCGAGGTGAGAACCCGCTGGCCGGCGGCGCCCAGATAGGTGTCGAGCATATCTTCCGTCAGCGGCCGCATGCTGAGATAGGCGGAGGTGACCACCTCGAACACCACCGCGCCATCCATCACCACTGCCGCCGCCGAATGCAGGGCGTGGGTCGCCCCTGACAAGCTCTGCAGCTGGCTGCGCGCCGCCTCCACGCTGTGGGGCTTGTGGTAGATCTCACTGCCGAGGGCCAGGGTCTGGTCCGCCCCCAGCACGATCCGCCCGGGCATCGCCGCCGCGCCCGCCATCGCCTTGGCCCGCGCCAGCATCAGGGCGACGCTTTCCGGCGAGACGTCGCCGGCGGCGATCTGCAGGCTGCGTTCATCCACATCGGTGGCGATTGTTTCCACCGGCAGGCCCGCATGCACCAGCAGGCTGAGCCGGGTCGCGCTCTTGGAGGCCAGAACCAGAGGCTGCTCGCTGCGCCAGAGGGATTTGCTGTCCATATGTTCAGGTCTCGGCGATGGCGCGACGACGGCGCTCGTTATAGAGCGCCATGATGGTGGCGGCGGTCTCCTCGATGGACCGGCGGGTCACATCGATAAGGGGCCAACCATTACGGGCACATAGCCGGCGTGAAAAGGCTATTTCCTCGGAAACGGCCTGCCGGTCCGTATAGGAGGACGCCGCATCGGCGGCATTGAGGCCCAGAAGCCGGTTCTGGCGGATCTCCACGATCCGCTCCGGGGTCGCCACCAGCCCCACCACCAACGGCTTCTTGAGACTCTCCAGCCCGGGCGGCAGCGGCATGTTGGCCACCAGCGGAATGTTGGCGCTCTTGATGCCCCGATTGGCGAGATAGATGGAGGTGGGGGTCTTGGAGCTGCGCGACACCCCCAGCAGCACCACATCGGCGGTTTCCAGATCGTGCGTCATCTGCCCGTCGTCATGCATGACGGTATAGTTCAACGCGTCGATCCGCTTGAAATAGCCGGCGTCGAGGGAATGCTGGCCGCCTACCCGCGGGGTCGGCTCACCCCCGAGATAGGATTGGAACAGCCGCACCACCGGTGCCAGCACCGACATGTAAGGCACGCCCACATCCTGGCAGCGCGCCTTGAGACGCTCGCGCAGCTCGCGATCCACCAGGGTGTACAGCACGATGCCGGGGTTGTTCTCAATCTCGCTCAGCACCCGCTCGAGCTGCTTCATGGAGCGCACCAGCGGATAGACATGCTCGATGGGTTGCACGTTCGCATATTGCGCGCAGGCGGCCCGGCCGACGTTGATCAGGGTTTCGCCGGTGGCGTCGGATACGAGGTGCAGGTGGAAGTAACTGGGATTGGGCGATCTGGGATCGGGCACGTTGTCCACCGCTGCTGTGGAAGGCTGTTGAGGAAGGCATGCCCCCTGGCGGGGCGCAAGCCGGTCCTGGGGAAAGGGGGGAAGTCTGTCCACATTTTGACTCGGCGGGACAGATTCCATGCCCCCCCTGTGCGTCATTGTGAATAGCACGCCAGGGCGGCACGTTAATCCTTTGTTAACCGGGCCTCGGCGCCCCTGGGGCACGGGCATAAATGGCCCACTTGAATCGGGATCACATGTGGATCGGTTGTCGATGGCCCTGCGACTGGTTAATCAACCGTAAAGACTCCAAAGACTCTCTCTTTAAAATATATCTCTTAGATTGAAGGCACGGGATGAGCCGCTCTCCGGTGACAC
Source organism: Xanthobacter sp. NM-25 (assembly GCF_022138605.1). Lineage (GTDB taxonomy): Bacteria > Pseudomonadota > Alphaproteobacteria > Rhizobiales > Xanthobacteraceae > Xanthobacter. Next base: position 42,002 of record NZ_JACBFS010000005.1, on the reverse strand, counting down.
GATCACCCTTCCTCGCCGTCCTGGACGGAACCCCCCTTAATCCGCCGCCTCTCTGGATGATGCGCCAGGCCGGCCGCTATCTGCCGGAATATCGCGAGGTGCGGGCGAAGGCGGGGGATTTCCTCACCTTGTGCTACACGCCGGAGCTGGCCGCCGAGGTGACGCTGCAGCCGATCCGACGATTCGCCTTCGATGCCGCCATCATCTTTTCCGATATCCTGGTGGTGCCCCATGCCCTGGGCGTAGGCCTGAGCTTCGCGGTGGGCGAGGGGCCGCGGCTGGAGAAGGTGGACGATGGCGCGCGCCTTGCCCGCCTGCCGAGTACCCTCGATCCGGCTCGGGTGGGCCCGGTCTATGACGCCATCGCCCGGGTGCGGGCCGCCTTGCCGCCCGAGGTGGCGCTGATCGGCTTTTGCGGCGCCCCCTGGACCGTGGCCACCTACATGGTGGCGGGGCAGGGCACCGATGATCAGGCCCCGGCGCGTCTTCTCGCCTTGCGGGATCCCGCCCTGTTCCAGCGCCTCATTGACCATCTGGTGGAGGCCTCCATCGCCCACCTTTCGGCGCAGATCGAGGCCGGCGCCGATGCCGTGCAGATCTTCGACACCTGGTCCGGCGTGCTGGATCCGCTGTCGTTCGAGCGCTGGTGCGCCGAGCCGCTGCGCCGCATCGTCAGTGGCCTGAAGGTGGCGCACCCGCAGGCGCGGGTCATCGCCTTTCCCAAGGGTGCGAGCCTGGAGGCGCTGGAGCGTCTGGCGGCCACCGGCATTCAGGCGGTGGGCCTCGACTGGACCGCGGACCGGCCGGCGGCGCGGGCGCGTCTTGGTGAAAAACTGGCGCTGCAGGGCAATCTCGATCCGTTGCGACTGATTGCCGGTGGCGCGGCCCTGGAGGAGGAGATTGACCGGATCCGCACGGATTTTGCGGGCACCCGGCACATCTTCAACCTCGGTCACGGCATCAAGCCGGAAACACCCATTTCCCATGTGGAAACCATGGTGGCGCGGGTGCGCGCCGCCCGCTGAGGGCCGCCGGGAGGACACGATGCTTTATTTCTGGATCAAGGCCTTGCACGTGATTGCGGTGATCGCCTGGATGGCGGCGCTGCTCTACCTGCCGCGGCTTTTGGTCTATCACTGCGATGCGCCGGCGGGCTCAGCCCAGTCGGAAACCTTCAAGGTGATGGAGCGGCGTCTTCTGAAGGCCATCGGCACCCCGGCGATGATCGTCGCCTGGCTGGCCGGCCTCTATCTCGTGGTGGAGGGCGGCTGGATCACCCAGGGCTGGCTGCATGTGAAGCTGCTGCTGGTGGTGCTGCTGTCCGCCGTGCATGGGCTGGAGGCGCGCTGGGTGCGTCAGTTCGCAGCGGATGCCAACACCCATTCGGCAAAATTCTACCGCGTCATGAACGAGGTTCCGACCCTGCTGATGATCGGCATCGTCATCTGCGTGGTGGTGAAGCCGTTCTGAAGCCAGACCGCGACGAAGGAAGCAGAAGGAAGCACTTGCGCTGGGGCGCAAGCGTGAATATGTTCGCGCTGCTTTCCTCAACGCAGGCGAACGCGCTTTTGGCTGTCCGGTTCCGCTGTGGATCGGCCCGCGCGTCAGGTTCAAGCTGTCGCTCCGGCTGCCCCTGAAGACCTGCGATCCCCGTCCCTCCTCAGATGCCCGCTCCGTGTCCCCCACCGAGCAGGTACGCCCCAAGACTTAATCGAGGCTTTCCCATATGCGGGAAGTGAAACTTCAAGACCTTAAATCCAAAACGCCTGTCGAGCTGCTCGCCTTCGCCGAAGAGAACGAGGTGGAGAATGCGAGCACGCTGCGCAAGCAGGAACTGCTGTTCGCCATCCTCAAGCAGCTGGCGGCCACCGAAACCGAGATCATCGGTGAAGGCGTGGTCGAGGTATTGCAGGATGGATTTGGCTTCCTGCGCTCGCCGGAGGCCAATTATCTGCCCGGTCCGGATGACATTTATGTCTCCCCCTCGCAGATCCGCCGCTTCGGCCTGCGCACCGGCGATACGGTGGAAGGGCAGATCCGCTCACCCAAGGAAGGTGAGCGCTATTTCGCCCTGCTCAAGGTCAACACCATCAATTTTGAAGACCCGGACAAGACCCGGCACAAGATCAATTTCGACAATCTGACGCCGCTTTATCCCGATGAACGCCTCAAGCTCGAGCATGAGGAAAACGCCGGCAAGAAGGACTTCTCCGCCCGCGTCATCGACATCGTGGCGCCCATCGGCAAGGGCCAGCGCGGCCTCATCGTGGCGCCGCCGCGCACCGGTAAGACGGTGCTGTTGCAGAACATCGCCAAGTCCATCACCGCCAATCACCCGGAATGCTACCTCATCGTGCTGCTCATCGACGAGCGGCCGGAGGAAGTCACCGACATGCAGCGCTCGGTGAAGGGCGAGGTGATCTCCTCCACCTTCGATGAGCCCGCCGCCCGCCACGTGCAGGTGGCCGAAATGGTCATCGAGAAGGCCAAGCGCCTGGTGGAGCATGGTCGCGACGTGGTGATCCTTTTGGATTCCATCACCCGCCTCGGCCGTGCCTACAATACGGTGGTGCCGTCCTCCGGCAAGGTGCTCACCGGTGGCGTGGACGCCAACGCGCTGCAGCGCCCCAAGCGCTTCTTCGGCGCCGCCCGCAATATCGAGGAAGGCGGCTCGCTCACCATCATCGCTACGGCGCTCATCGACACCGGCTCGCGCATGGATGAGGTGATCTTCGAGGAGTTCAAGGGCACCGGCAATTCCGAGGTCATCCTCGACCGCAAGGTGGCCGACAAGCGCGTGTTCCCGGCCATCGACATCACCCGCTCCGGCACCCGCAAGGAGGAGTTGCTGGTTCCCGCCGACACCCTCAAGAAGATGTATGTGCTTCGGCGCATCCTCAATCCCATGGGCACCGTGGACGCCATCGAGTTCCTGCAGGACAAGCTGCGGCAGACCAAGACCAACCAGGACTTCTTCGATTCCATGAACACCTGAGGCAAGGCCCGGGCTGCCCGGGCCGACCTTGGTGGCATTGGCCATCGACCGACAACCGCCCGCGGCCCCGACGCCGCGGGCGGTTCTTTTTGGGAACGAACTGGCATCGCCCGCCGGTCCGCGATTCGGACGCGCTCTGTTCGTGGGGCGTGCTTCAGCGGCAGGCCGCCGTGTCAATTCGGGACATTCCGGAAGCCGACCCTTCCGCTCGGCCGTGGGGCGACTTATCTTGAAGGTCATGACAGGGCGCTGAGGTGCCCGGCGGTCGCCGGCCCGTGCCCCTCCGATTTTTTGAGGATTTGGCCATGTTCATTCAGACTGAAGCCACGCCCAATCCGGCGACGCTGAAGTTCCTGCCCGGCCGCGATGTTCTCGGCGAGGGCGTGCTCGATGTGCGCACCGCCGACGACGCCGGCGTTTCGCCGCTGGCGCAGCGCCTGTTCGAGGTGCGGGGCGTCGACGGGGTGATGCTGGGTCCGGATTTCGTGACCGTCACCAAGGGCCAGGGCGATTGGCGGCAGCTGAAGCCCGCCATTCTCGGCGCCATCATGGAACACTTCATGTCCGGCGCGCCCATCGTCACCGAGGGCATGGCGCTGGAAGCGGCCGAGGGCGAGGAATTCTTCGATCGGGCCGACGAGGAGATCGTCGCCACCATCAAGGAGCTGCTCGACACTCGGGTGCGCCCGGCGGTGGCCAATGACGGCGGCGACATCACCTTCCGCGGCTTCAAGGACGGGGTGGTCTACCTCAACATGAAGGGCTCCTGCTCGGGCTGCCCGTCCTCTACCGCCACCCTCAAGAACGGCGTAGAAAACCTGCTGAAGCACTTCGTTCCGGAGATCCGCGAGGTTCAGGCGGCCTGAACGGGATCCGCCATTAACCGTTTGAACCGAGGGATGGCGCTCTTCCCCTTCCGTTTGCGCGCATTTCAGGCAATCGTGGGACGGAGAGGGGCTCCGCGTTCATGTTCATTCTGGCCATAGACACCGCGCTTTCGGCGTGTTCCGCCGCCGTGCTCGACGCCGAAAACGACGGTGTCATCGCCGGTGATTCGCTGCTGATGGAACGCGGCCACGCGGAGAGCCTCATTCCGCTGGTGGAACAGGTGATGGGCCATGCGGGGCTCGATTTCGAGCACCTCAGCCGCATCGCCGTCACCGTGGGCCCCGGCAGCTTCACCGGCCTTCGGGTCGGCCTGTCAGCGGCCCGGGGCTTCGCGCTGGCCGCCAACCGTCCGGTGGTGGGCGTCACCACCCTGGCGGCGCTCGCGGCGCCGTTCCTGGCGCTGGATGACGCCATTCCCGTGGTGAGCGCTGTCGATGCCCGCCACGGCCACGTCTTCCTGCAGATGTTCGGTGTCGGCGGCCGCACCCTGATCGCCCCGCGGGTGACCTCGGTGCGGGAGGCGGCGCGGGCGGTGGCCATCGGCCCGGCCCGCCTGGTGGGCTCCGGCGCTCAGCTGGTGGCCGAGCTCTGGCCGGCTGGCGAGCAGCCGCCGGTGTCGGTGGATGTGGTGCCGGCACCCGACGTGGCCTGGGTGGCCCGGCTGGGCGCGGCGGCCGATCCCGAGGTGGCGGAGGCCAAGCCGCTCTATTTGCGGCCGCCGGATGCCAAGCCTCAGGACAAGGCCCGTATCGCCCGCCGATGATGGCCCTCATCGACCATTTCTTCCCTCCTGCGCCGCTGCGCTATCGCGACGGCGGGCCGGCGGATGCGGCGGCATTGGCCGCGCTCCATGCCACGGCCTTCGCCCGCGGCTGGGAGATGGAGGAGTTCGAGCGGCTGTTGTCGGAACGCGCCGCCCGCGCCCATGTGGCGGTGGCCGGCGGCAAGCTGGTGGGGTTCGTGCTGTCCCACGTGGTGGCGCCGGAAGCGGAGATCCTGTCCATCGCCGTGGCCCAGGCTGCCCGGCGCCGCGGCATCGGCCGCGGGCTTCTCCAGCATCATCTGGGGCGGCTGGCGGCGGAGGGCGTGACCACCTCCTTTCTGGAGGTCGAGGCGGGCAATACGGCCGCGTTGCAGCTTTATGGTGCGTTCGGCTATGGCGAGATCGGCCGCCGCCGGGGCTATTATGCGGGCGTCGATGCCCTGTTGCTGCGCCGCGATTTCTGAGCGATGGCGGGTCGCGGCGCCGCCCGCTGTTCGAGAAGCCCTTGCAGCAGGGCGTCGTCAAGGCGATAAGGCGAACATGTCGCGCCGGTTTTGCGGAGGTGCCGCGTGAGCGGAAAAGTGAGTGTCATCGAAGAGGCGTGCCTGGCAAAGGGCATGCGGATGACCGAGCAGCGCCGGGTGATCGCGCGCGTGCTGTCGAGCGCCGACGACCACCCCGACGTGGAGGAGCTGCACCGCCGGGCCGCCGCCATCGACGACAACATCTCCATCTCCACGGTCTACCGTACGGTCAAGATGCTGGAGGATGCCGGCATCATCGAGCGCCATGACTTCGGCGACGGTCGCGCCCGCTACGAGCAGATGCCCGACGAGCACCATGACCACCTGATCGACATGCGCTCCGGCCGGGTCATCGAGTTCCGCTCCGAAGAGATCGAGAAGCTGCAGGACGAGATCGCCCGCCGCCTCGGCTTCAAGCTGTGCGGCCACCGGCTCGAGCTCTATGCGGTGCCCATCGACGACGAGGGGCCGAAATAGGCGCCACCGCCATGAAGCCCGATCCGGCTGATGCCGACGCTGGCATTCCCCCGCTGGGGCGGGAGTGCCCGCGGGGCACCCGCATCCTCAACGGGCTGCGCATGGGCACGGTGCTGCTGGTCATCGGTGCCGCCACCCTGGTGGGCCTGCCGCTGCAATGGCTGGCCTTGGCCCTGAACCTGCCGCTGCGGCGCCGGATCCCCCGCTTGTATCACCGCATCCTGCTGTGGGCCCTGGGCGTGCGGGTGCATGTGCATGGCGCGCCGGCTACTGCCCGGCCGCTGCTGCTGCTCTCCAATCACAGCTCGTGGCTCGATATTCCGGTGGTGGGCGCATTGATGCCCCTGTGCTTCGTGGCCAAGAGCGAGGTGGCGGGCTGGCCGCTGATCGGCCTGCTGGCCAAGTTCCAGCGCACGGTGTTCGTCGACCGCCAGCGCCGCCACGCCACCGGGGCCGTCAACCGGGAGATCGCCGCGCGGCTGCAGGGGGGCGATCCGGTGGTGCTGTTCGCCGAGGGCACCTCCAGCGACGGCAATCGGGTGCTGCCGTTCCGCACCGCGCTGGTGGGCGCGGTAGGCGAGGCCTTCGCCAGCCAGGCCTTCGCCAGCCATGACGCGGTGACGGTGCAGCCCCTGGCGGTGGCCTACACCCGCGTGCAGGGCCTGCCCATGGGCCGCACCCATCGTCCCCTCGCGGCCTGGTATGGCGACATGGACCTGGCGCCTCATCTTCTGGATGTTCTGCGCCAGGGCGCTTTCGATGTGGACGTCACCTTTCTGCCACCCATGCAGCTCGATGCGGGACACGACCGCAAGAGCGTGACCCGCGCCGCCGAGCGGGCGGTCCGTCAGCAGGTCACGGCGCAGCTCGCCGGCCGCGCGAGCGCGCCGGTTTCTGCCGTTCATGGACCTGGCGAAACGGCCTAAGCCTTCGCATGATGACGTTTTCTTCACGCGAAGCGGTGTCCCCTGCGCTTGAAGAGAGCCGAGCGACATCCATTCACCAGATCAGCCGGGAGCGCGCCCATGACCCTGTCCCTTGCCGCCGTGGGCTTCGGCTATTGCGCTCGGCATCTGCTGGCCAGCCGGACGCAGGCGTTCGCACCGGTGCTCGGTACGGCGCGGCAGGAACAGAGCTTGAGCGGGCTGCCGGCGGGGGTGGAGGGCGCGGTGTTCGACGGCACCCGCCTGGACCCGGCATTGGCACAGCGGCTCGCGGCCAGCGATGTGCTGCTGCTTTCAGCACCCCCCGATGCGGCGGGGGATCCGCTGCTGCGGCTGGCGCTGCCGGCGCTCACCCGCTCAGCCGCCGAGGGGCGGCTGCGGCAGGTGGTCTATCTCACCACCCTTGGGGTCTACGGCGACCATCAGGGCGCGTGGGTGGATGAGACGACGCCGCCCCGGCCCGGCAGCGCGCGGCTGCAGCGGCGGCTGGATGCAGAGGCGGCGTGGTTCGATTTCGGGGCCCGGAACCAGGTGCCGGTGGCGGCACTGCGCCTTGCCGGCATCTACGGCCCGGGCCGGAATGCGCTGGCGCAGATGCGCGCCGGCACCGCCCGGGTGATCGACAAGCCCGGCCAGGTGTTCAATCGCATCCATGTGGAGGACATCAGCCGTGCGGTGATGGCGGTGATCGCCCGGCGGTTCGACGGCGTGCTGAACGTGGCCGACGACCTGCCGACCGCGCCGGGCGACCCGATCGCCTACGCGGCGCAGCTGCTGGCGCTGCCGGCACCGGAGCCGGTGCCGTTCGCCGTGGCGGCCGCCACCATGAGCCCCATGGCCCTGAGCTTCTGGGGAGCCAGCAAGCGGGTGTCGAACCGTCGCCTGAAGACGGAGCTGGGGGTGGCGCTGGCCTATCCCACCTACCACAACGGGCTCGATGCCCTGGCGGCGGCCGGCGAGGGGGCCTGAGCCCCTCAGGGCCGCGCGAAGGTGAGATAGGTTGGAATGCGCCCTTCCTGCAGGGCCTTGGCTTCATAGCGGGTGCCCGGCCACTCGGGATAAGGCGTGGTCCAGTCGCTGGCGATCCGCGCGGTCCAGCGGAACAGGCGATGGGCACGGACGGTGGCGAGGGTCCAGCCCACATAGTCCGGCACGTCGGAGGCGACCCGCAGCACGCCGCCGGGGCGGATGACGCGGGCCAGGCGATCCAGATTGTCGGGCCGCACGAAGCGGCGCTTCCAATGCCGCTTCTTGGGCCAGGGATCGGGATAGAACAGGTCGACGCCGGCCAGGCTGGCGGGGGGCAGCTGGTCCAGCAGCAGCGCCGCATCGGCGTCGAACAGGCGGATGTTGTCGAGGTTCGCCGGCTCCAGATCCACCAGCATCCGGGCCATGCCGTTGACGAAGGGCTCCACGCCGAGAAATCCGACATCCGGCCGGCGCCGGGCGTGGTCGATCAGGTGCTCGCCGCCGCCGAAGCCGATTTCCAGCCAGAGCGCCTGCGGTCGGCGCGGGAATAGGGCCAGCGGATCGTGCGCCGCAGCAAGCTCGAAACGGTAGCGCGGCAGCAGCCGGCTCATGGCGTCCAGCTGGGTGGTGCGCAGTGCCTTGCCGACCCGGCGGCCATAGAAGGCGCCGGGGCTCAGGGCATCGGTGGGCGAGGCCCGGTTCGCGGGATTTGCCAAGTTCAGGGTTCTCGTCTTGCGCCAGCGCACCGCCGGCGGTCATGTCCACGCCCGAAAGCGCCGCGCGAGTGAACGCGGCCTGAGTGAGCGCTACCCGAGTGAACGCTACCGTAGCGGTCGCACAATGCCCCTGCCGGGCGTTGCAGAGGAGCCCGACCCAGGAGGGTACCTGAGGGCGGCCCTCGCAGACAGGCAGCATCGGAAACGGGCACGTCTAAGAAACGGGAGTTGTCAAAAATGCCCACGGCCGGGCAAGCCCGGCCGTGGTTGACGACAACGGGTGGGGCGGCTCAGGCCAGCGCCGACTTGAGCTCGTCCACCAGGTCGGTGCGCTCCCAGGAGAAGCCGCCATCGGCCTCGGGGGCGCGGCCGAAATGGCCATAGGCAGAGGTGCGGGCATAGATCGGCTTGGTGAGGCCGAGATGCTCGCGGATGCCGCGGGGGCGCAGGTTCATGACCTCGCGAAGCACCTTCTCCAGCTTCGCCTCTTCCACCTGGCCGGTGCCGTGCAGATCCACATAGACCGCCAGCGGGTCGGACACGCCGATGGCGTAGGCGAGCTGGATGGTGGCGCGATCGGCGAGGCCCGCGGCGACCACGTTCTTGGCCAGATAGCGGGCGGCATAGGCCGCCGAGCGGTCCACCTTGGTGGGGTCCTTGCCGGAGAAGGCACCACCGCCGTGGGGCGCGGCGCCGCCGTAGGTGTCGACGATGATCTTGCGACCGGTGAGGCCGCAGTCGCCATCGGGACCACCGATCACGAACTTGCCGGTGGGATTGACGTGCCAGATGGTGTCCTTGCTGATCCAGCCGGCGGGCAGGGTGTCGCGGATATGGGGCTCGACGATGGCCTGCACATCCTGGGACGAGAGCCGCTCATCCAGGTGCTGGGTCGACAGCACGATCTGGGTGACGCCCACCGGCTTGCCGTCCTCATACCGGACAGTGACCTGGCTCTTGGCGTCGGGGCCGAGAGCGGTGGTGGTGCCGCTGTGGCGGGCCTCGGCCAGGGTCTTGAGAATCTTGTGGGCGTAGAAGATCGGCGCCGGCATCAATTCGGGGGTCTCGCGGACCGCATAGCCGAACATGATGCCCTGGTCGCCGGCACCTTCATCCTTGTTGCCGGCGATATCCACGCCCTGCGCGATGTCGGCGGACTGGGAATGCAGCAGAACGTCGACGTCGGCGTGCTCCCAGTGGAAGCCGTCCTGCTCGTAGCCGATGTCCTTGATGGCCAGACGCGCGGTGTGGGCGATCAGATCATGGGTGATGGTGGACGGGCCACGGGTCTCACCGGCAATCACCACCTGATTCGTCGTCGCGAGGGTCTCGCAGGCGACCCGCACCTGGCTTGGATCCCAGCCCTCGGTTTCAGCGGTCCGGAAGAACAGATCCACCACTTCGTCGGAGATGCGATCGCAGACCTTGTCGGGGTGACCCTCGGAAACGGATTCGCTGGTGAACAGGTAGGATTGACGCGCCATGTTTCGGCCTTTCTTGCGCCCGCGCCGCGTTGCGGAGGGTTCTTCTCGCAACGCGGCGGGGAGCGGTCAAGATCGCCGAAGCGAAAACGTTCGTCAAATCGAAGGTCAGGTCTCCGCCTCGCCGGCGATGGCGATGACGAGGTCCACGATACGCCGGCGCACGCGGGCGTCGGAAATGCGCATGAAATTGCGCGTCAGGGTCAAGCCATCCGAAGTCGCAAGGAAGTCGGAGACGTAGGCCGGCGATTGCGCTTCCGCGAAACCGTCAGTCTCGGGCCCCACGGAAGGGGCCCCTTCGAAAAAGAACGCCACGGGCACGCCCAGCACAACGGAGATCTGCTGCAATCGGCTCGCCCCGATGCGGTTGGTCCCCTTTTCGTACTTCTGGATCTGCTGAAACGTGATGCCGAGGTGCTCGCCCAGTTTCTCTTGGCTCATGCTGACCATCATGCGGCGCATCCGCACGCGTGCTCCAACATGCTTATCAATAGGGTTCGGCGCCTTCTTGGCCATGGTCTCTCCGGCTATGTCGGAAAAGAGTATTGTTACTTCGCAATGCGAAGGCTGCCCTGATTGACCGCGAACATAGGCATACAATCACTAGGCGTCGATCAACTTTTGCGTGCAATGCATCCATAAAGAGGTACAAGCGCAAGGAGAAGGGCGCCAAAAAGGAGTGAGAATTCGACCTTGCTGCCTAGCCGTGCAGCCGGCGGAACCGTTTTCAGAGATTGAGGTAACGGACCATCGACGACTGCGCGCTCGCCCAGCGGACCATATGCGACAATACGCCCCAGTGGGTCGACGATGGCGGAGATGCCCGTATTGGCGGCGCGCACCAGCGGAAGCCCTTCCTCAACGGCACGTAGACGGGCCTGAGTGAAGTGCTGATAAGGCCCTGGGGTTTGTCCAAACCAGGCGTCATTCGTGACGTTCAGCAGCAGCCTCGGCCGCTCGCCGGGGGGAATCACATTGCCGGGAAAGATAATTTCGTAACATACCAGGGGTGCAATCAAAGGTAGTCCTGGGGCCTCAAGGGCGCGGAGTGCGGGTGCCGCGGAGAACCCGCCCCGTACACGTGTGAGTTGCTCAAGGCCGAGACGCTCCAAGGTATTCTGGAACGGCAAATACTCGCCAAATGGGACCAAATGCACTTTATCCGTGCTGCGCAGCACGGCCCCGTTGTGGTCGATCACGCGGATGGAATTGAAGAAGGGCGAGTATTGGTCCGGCGGCGGCGCGCCATGCCGCACCGCGCCCGTCAGGAGCGTCACGTTATCCGGCAAAGTATTCGCGACGGCCTCGGCGGCCCAGGGTTCGCGCTCGTAGATGAAGGGCAGCGCGCTTTCCGGCCAGATGAGGGCGGTGACGTCGCGCAAGCCTTCCGGGTATCGCAGCGACCGACCGGCGCTCAGGGCCAGGTAATCGTCGAGAATTTCCCGCCCGCGGCCATAGTTGAACTTCTGGTCCTGGGCGAGGTTCGGCTGCATGATCCGCAAGGCCACACCCGGCACGTCACCCACCGGGGTCGTGGCGAGCCGCACGGCGCCGGCGCCGGCGGCGAGCGCGATCAGCGCCGCCGCGAAGCCCATGGGCCAGGCCGCCCGGCGCCGTCCGCTCAGCGCCAGCGCCGGGGTCGACAGCAGCAGCAGAGCGAAGAAGGTGAGACCCCACACGCCCATCAGGGCGGCGGCCTGCATCAGCCGCAGGTCCTGGGCGAAGGCATAGCCGTAGGTGTTCCAGGGAAAGCCCGTCAGCACATGGCCGCGCAGCCATTCGGCGAGGGAGAGGCCGAAGCTGAAAGCGAACAGCCGCCACGGCCCGTTGGACCACAACAGCCGGGCGAGGGTGGTGCCGAGCGCCGTGAACAGGGCGAGGCCCGCCGGCATGGCGATGACCGCCAGGGGCAAGAGCCAGCCGAAGACGTCGGCCTCCACCAGAAACGCCGCGCCGATCCACCATAGGGAGGCGAGGAAATAGCCGAAGCCGAAGCACCAGCCCACCGCGGCCGCCGCCTTCAGCCGCGCCCGCAGGGGTCCGGTGCTGCCGTCCAGCAGCAGCACCAGCAGCGAGAACGACACCGCCAGCACTGGCCACAGGCCGAAGGGCGGCATGGCGAGCGCGCCGAGCGCGCCGGCCACCAGCGCCAGGAGCGCCCGCCGTCCGCCACGCAGGCCGCCGATGGCCGCCGCCCAGCGGACACCGCGCCCGCCGGCGGGAACGGTCGGGGCGCCAGAGGGGGGCGGGGGAGGGGCGGTGTGGCTGGTGGTCATGGCGGCTCCCGCACTGCGGCGCAGCATCCGGTGGTCGCCGGATGCTCCAGGCGCAGCTTCAGGCGGCCAGCTTTAGGGGGCAGGTGTGAGGAAAAAAAGAACGCGTCCGGTGCCCCGTCCGGTGCCGCCGCGTCGTCAGACCTCCCCGGAGGCGATGCTCTCGGCCGCCTGGCCCGGCCGGGCCGGGGGGATGATCCGCAGCTTCTTGACGCGGCGGGGGTCGCCGTCGAGCACCTCCACCTGATATTGACCCGGCAAAGTAATGATCTCGCCGGGCTGCGGCACCCGCGCGGCGATGAGCACGACGAGGCCGCCGAGGCTGTCCACCTCTTCCATCGCCTCTTCGGAAGCGAAGCCGGGCCCGAGGATCTCCACGATCGATTCGAGCGGGGCGCGGGCGTCGACGAGATAACTGCCGTCGGGCTGGGCCTCGAGCAGGTTCTCGGGCGCGTCGTCGTGCTCGTCCTCGATCTCGCCGACGATTTCCTCCACCGCGTCCTCGATGGAGACGAGGCCGTCGGTGCCGCCGTATTCGTCGATCACCAGGGCGAGATGGGTGCGCGCCGCCTGCATGGAGACCAAGAGGTCGACGGCCGGCATGGAGGGCGGAACATAAAGGATGCGGCGGATCAGGGCGGCATCTTCCAGGCTGCCGTCGAGGTCCACCGCCGACAGCTCCAGCTTCTTGCCGGGCGGCGAATTGGTGATGCCGCTGGCCAGGTGAGCCACCAGATCGCGGATGTGCACCATGCCCACCGGATCATCCAGCGTGTCGTCATAAACCACCAGCCGCGAGTGGGCGACGGAGACGAACACCTTGAGCAGCTCGCCCAGCGAGATGTCCTTGCGCACCGCGACGATCTCGGCCCGGGGGACCATGATGTCGCCGATGCCTACCTCCTTTAAGTGCAGGATGTTGCGCAACATCTTGCGTTCGGAGGGGGTGAATTCGCTCTCCTCCTCAGGCGCGCTCGACGCGGCGTCCAGCACCTCCGTCAGGTCGGTGCGCAGCGAGCCGTGGGGCCGGAACGTGCCGAGGAGGGCACGCAATCGATCGAGAAAACTTTGCGGCTCCGCGGAGCTGGTCTCGGTCGGTTGGTCGGTGTTCGACATGGTCTTTCTTCAGCTTCAGCCACCGTCCTGCGGCAGGCGGTAGGGATCGTCGATCCCCAGCCCGGCGAGGATCTGGCGCTCCAAGCCCTCCATTTCTTCAGCTTCGTCGTCTTCGATGTGATCATAACCCAGGAGGTGCAGCGTGCCGTGCACAACCAGATGGATCAGATGGTGTTCCATGCGCTTGCCGTCCAGGTCGGCCTCGCGGGCAAGCGTTTCATAAGCAACGATCACGTCGCCCATGGGCTGAGGCGCGCCGTCCACGTCCTCCGGCAGCTCCGGCGCGGGAAAGGACAGCACGTTGGTGGGCTTGTCCATGTCGCGCCATTCGCGATTAAGCACCTGGATGTGGGCATCATCGGTCAGGGTGATGCTCATTTCCGCCGGGGTCGGCACCTCCTCCGGCACCGCGCCAAGGGCAGCGAGGGCGGCGCGCACCGCCAGCGCCTCCGCCTCCGGCAGGCCGGTCCACAGGGGGGATTCCGCCAGAACGTCGATCTCGATGCCGTCGGGGGGCACGCCGGCGATTGCGGCTTCTGCCATGATCAGGTCTCCTCCGGCCGCAGCGGCCGGGTGGTGCCGACCCGCTCATAGGCGGCGACGATGCGGGCCACCAGCTCGTGACGCACCACGTCCTCGGCCTTGAAGGTGCACACGCCCACGCCCTCCACCTCGCCCAGCAGGCGCACGGCCTCCGCCAGGCCGGAGGTCTGGGCGCCGGGCAGGTCGGTCTGGCTGGGATCACCGGTGACGATCATGTGGGAATTCTCGCCCAGGCGGGTCAGGAACATCTTCATCTGCATGGAGGTGGCGTTCTGCGCCTCGTCCAGGATGACAGCCGCATTGGAGAGGGTGCGCCCACGCATGAAGGCGAGCGGGGCGATCTCGATCTCGCCGGCCTGCAGCGCCCGCTCCACGAAGGCTCGATCCATCAGGTCGTACAGGGCATCGTAGATGGGACGGAGGTAGGGATCCACCTTGTCCTTCATGTCGCCGGGTAGGAAGCCGAGCCGCTCGCCGGCCTCCACCGCCGGACGGGAGAGGATAATGCGATCCACCATCCGCCGTTCCAGCAGGTGCACCGCATAGGCCACCGCCAGCCAGGTCTTGCCGGTGCCGGCCGGCCCCACGCCGAACACCAGGGTATGCCGCTTGAGGGCGCGGATATAGGCATCCTGCGCGGCGGTGCGGGCACGGATGGGCCGTCGCCGGAGCTGGATCTCATCGAACGACTGGCGCTGGGCGGCGGGATCGAAATCGAACAGCGAGCCCTGGGAGGTCACTTCCCGGATGGCACCGTCCACATCCCCCTGGGCGATGTCGCGGCCCTTCTTCAAGGCCTCATAAAGGTGCTCCAGCACCGCGCGGGCCTGCTCGCAATTCTCCCGATCCCCTTCCAGGGTGACGTGATTGCCGCGGGAATCCGCCTTCACCCCCAGCTTGCGCTCGATGAGCGCGAGGTTGCGGCCGTAGTGGCCGAACAGCTGGGTGGCCAGCCGATTGTCATCGAAGGCCAGCACCACCTGGGCGGTGGCGTCGCTTTCGGTGGTGGCCCAAGGCGCCGTCACCGCCGCACGGGCCGGGCCTGCGGCGGGGGGGCGATCGCGATCACTGCCGGGTCTGCGCAAGCTCAGGCCTCCATGGCCGCCGGGGATGAAGAAGGCTCGGACCGGGGGCGCGGCGCGCGCTGGGGCGTGGCGATGGCCTCGCAACGCCCGGCGAGGCTGTTGGGCCCCACCTCGGTGATGGTGACGGTGATGATGTCGCCGATGGTCGCCGGCGGGTCGTTCACCACCACGCTCTGGAGATAGGGCGAGCGGCCGATGAGCTGGCCGTCCTGGCGTCCCGGCTTCTCCAGCAGGATGTCGAAGGTGCGCCCCAGGCAGGAGGCATCGAAGGCGGCCTTGGAGGCCTCCAGGGCCTTCTGCAGGGTGGCGAGCCGCGCGCTCTTCACCTCTTCCGGCACCTGGCCGGCATGGTCCGCCGCCGGGGTGCCCGGGCGCGGGCTGTACTTGAAGGAATAGGCGCTGGCGAAGCCGATCCGCCGCACCATGTCCATGGTGTCCTCGAACTCCGCATCGGTCTCGCCGGGGAAGCCGACGATGAAATCCGACGAGAGGGCGAGATCCGGCCGCGCGGCCCGCATCTTGTCGATGATGGCGAAATAGGCGTCGCGGCCGTGCTTGCGGTTCATGGCGGCGAGGATGCGGTCGGAGCCGGACTGCACCGGCAGGTGCAGATAGGGCATCAGCTGCGGCAGGTCGCGGTGGGCGGCGATGAGGTCGTCGTCCATGTCCCGTGGGTGCGAGGTGGTGTAGCGCAGCCGCTCCACCCTGGAGATTCCGGCCATCTCTTCCAGCAGCCGGGCGAGGCTCCAGGTCCGCCCGTCGGGCCCTTCGCCGTGGAAGGCATTGACGTTCTGCCCGATAAGGGTGATCTCGCGCACCCCCTGGTCGGCCAGCCGCCGGGCCTCGTCGAGGATCTTTGCCGCCGGGCGGGAGACCTCGGCGCCGCGGGTATAGGGCACCACGCAGAAGGTGCAGAATTTGTCGCAGCCTTCCTGCACTGTCACGAACGCGGCCGGCCCGCGCGAGCGGGTGGCGGCGCGGGTGGGCGCCGGCAGGTGGTCGAACTTATCCTCCACCGGAAAGTCGGTATCCACCATCTTGCGGCCGGTCTCGGCCGCGCGCAGCAGGTCGGGCAGGCGGTGGTAGCTCTGGGGGCCCACCACCAGATCCACCACCGGGGCGCGGCGCATGATCTCGGCGCCCTCGGCCTGGGCGACGCAGCCGGCCACCGCGATCATGGTGTCGGAACCGGCTTCCTGCTTGGCTTTGCGCAGGCGGCCCAGTTCCGAATAGACCTTGTCGGCGGCCTTCTCGCGGATGTGGCAGGTGTTGAGGATGACGAGATCGGCCTCAGCCGGGTCCTGGGTCTCGGTGAACCCCTCCCGCGCCAGGGTGTCCGCCATACGATGGGAATCGTAGACGTTCATCTGGCACCCGAAGGATTTCACATAAAGCTTGCGGGGCTTCTGCATAGTCGCGTGTCTGTCGGCTCTCACTCTCGCGCCCGGGCGCGACGTGATCGTGACGCCAGATCTGCTCGCCCCCTCTTTTCGCTCAATAAGCCACAATCCTACCGACAAAGCGTGGGTTTGAAAACTGGCGCGACACCCACACGGCGGCGGATCAGACCCCCGCCGCTCAAGTCATTGAGCCGGCAGACCACTCGTCGGCGACGGCGGGATCTTCTTCCGTAGCGGCATGGCGGTGCGCGAGGACCTGGAAGGCAGCGGCCGACAGCAGCCGGGCGAGCGCCCACACCGCCGCGCCGCGCACCAGGGGCGCCGGATCGGCGAGTTTCTGCTCCAGCGCCGGCACGAACCCGGCGTCTCTGGAATTGCCCATGGCGATCAGCACGTTGCGGATGAAGCGGTCGCGGCCGATGCGCTTGATGGGGCTCTTTGGGAAGCGGGCGCGGAAGGCGGCATCATCCAGCTCGGCCAATTCGGCTAGGAGCGGGGCGGCGTTTTCCGCGCGGGCGGCGAGCTTCATCTCGGCCCCCTCCGCCGCAAATTTGTTCCAGGGGCAGGCGGCCAGACAATCGTCACAGCCATAGATGCGGTTGCCGATCAGCGGCCGCATCGGCCGCGGGATGGGTCCCTTGAGCTCGATGGTGAGGTAGGAGACGCAGCGCCGCGCGTCGATCTGGTAGGGCGCCGGGAAGGCGTTGGTGGGGCAGGCCTCGAGGCAGGCGCGGCAGGAGCCGCAATGGTCCGCGTCCGGCCGATTGAACGGCAGCTCCAGCGTGGTGGCGATGGCGCCCAGGAACAGCCAGGAGCCGAAGTCCCGCGACACCAGATTGGTGTGCTTGCCCTGCCAGCCGAGCCCGGCATCCATGGCCAGGGGCTTTTCCATGAGCGGGGCGGTGTCCACGAACACCTTCACGTCGCCGCCCCCCGCCGCCGCCAGCAAAGCGCGGGCGATGCGTTTCAGTTTCGGCTTGATGACCTCGTGATAATCCTCGCCCCGCGCATAGACCGAGATGGCGCCGGTGGCGGCATCGGCGAGGGCGGCGCGGGGATCGGTGGCGGGGCCGTAATTGAGCCCCAGCATCACCACGGACCGCATGTCCGCCCACAACGTGAGGGGATCGGCGCGGCGTTCCAATGTCTCGGCCATCCAGCCCATTTCGCCATGGGCGCCGCTGGCCACCCATTGGCCGAGGCGGTCGCCGGCCGGGCGCACCCGGCGCGGATCGGCGATGCCGATGGCCTCGAAACCCTCGGCGCGGGCGAGATCGGTGATCTGCGCCCGCAAATGCTCCGGTGTCCGCGCAGGCGTCAGAAGTCGAGATCCGCGTAGGTCTTGGAGGGGGGCATGCCGGGAATGCTCTCGTTCAGGAGGGCGCGGAAGGTCGGGCGCGACTTGATGCGCGCATACCAATCCCTCGCGTGCTCGTCCTCGTCCCACGGCACATCACCGAGATAATCGGCCACCGAAAGGTGGGCCGCCGCCGCCAGATCGGCCTGGGTGAGCTTTTCGCCCGCCAGCCATTTGCGGGCCTTGGCCAGCCAGCCGATGTATTTCAGATGATAGCGCAGATTGGCGCGGGCCATGCGCAATGCGGTGGCATCGGGCGGGCCGCCACCCTGCTGGCGGTTCATGTAGCGCTTGTGGATGCGCTCACGCACCAGGGGCTCGGTGGCCTCCACATACATCTTCTCGTGGAACCAGCTGGTCAGCCGGCGCACCTCCACCCGCTCGGCCGGGCTGTCCGGCAGCAGTCGGTGGTCACCCAGAGCGAGACCGCGGGTTTCGTCGAGATATTCGGCAATGATGGTGGGGCCGGGCACCGAGGCGGCCTGCTCCTCCACGATCACCGGTGTTTCGCCGGCCGGGTTGAGGGCGAGGAAGCCGGGCCGGCGTTCCCACACCCGTTCTTCCACGAGCTCCGGCTCCAGCCCGTATTCGGCGAGCAGCAGGCGGACAAACCGGGAATGGGGGCAGAAAGGATGGTGATGCAGATACATGAGGCTTGTTTCGCCGGGGCGTTCAAGCGCGGCGCGCTCTCCCGGCCCGTTCATGTTTAGCCACGGATTCTTTCCGTTTGGTTCCCGCCTGGAGCACTTGCGCTGCAATGCGGGACCGGACGGCGAGAATGTGCGCGGATGGTGAACAGGGACCTTTGTCCGCTGCCTTTCATGCGCATCTAGAACGATGCGGGGCGCGCCGCAAGCGGAGCCGTAGGGTCTGACGCAGCGGCATGTCCCTTTAGGGGCGGGGCCCGAGCCGGGCGCCGTAATTGCACCTTAATGGCTGTGCTCTCAGGATGGTGCGCCTGATTTGCGGGCCGGGCGCCTCTGGGCGCGCGCTTCCTCTGCGTCACCGTCTTCATGCCACCCGGTCTCGTGCCATCTCCCTTGGATCTCTCCGCCCATGACTCTCGGCGATATGTTTGAAGCCCTCGTGCTCGGCCTCGTGGAAGGGCTGACCGAGTTCATCCCCGTGTCCTCCACCGCGCACCTCTTGCTGCTCGGGCACTTCCTGGGCTTCCAGAGCACCGGGCGCACCTTCGAGGTGCTGATCCAGCTGGGCGCGGTGCTGGCCATCCTCACCGTCTATTTCGAGCGCTTCGTTCGGGTGGCGACCCAATTGCCCACCAATCCGGGCGCCCGCCGCTTCGTGCTCGGCGTCATCGTCGCCTTCCTGCCGGCGGCGGTGATCGGCGCGGCGGCCCATGGCTTCATCAAGTCCGTGCTGTTCGAGTCGCCGGCGCTCATCTGCTGCACCCTGATCTTCGGCGGCATCGTGCTGTTGTTCATCGACAAGGTGGTGCCGGCGCCGCGCTACAACAACGCCATGGGCTTTCCGCTGCTGCTGGCGCTGAAGATCGGCTTCTGGCAGTGCCTCGCCATGATCCCCGGCATGTCCCGTTCCGGCTCCACCATCGTCGGCGCCATGCTGATGGGGGTCGACAAGAGGGCGGCGGCGGAATTTTCCTTCTTCCTCGCCTTGCCCACCATGCTGGGCGCCTTCACCTACGACCTCTACAAGAACCGCAATGCGCTCTCGCTGGATGACGGACTGCTGATCGCCATCGGCTTCGTCGCCGCCTTCTGCGCGGCGGTGATGGTGATCCGCTCGCTGCTGGATTTCGTGTCCCGCCACGGCTACGCGCCGTTCGGCTGGTGGCGCATCGCGGTGGGGATCGCCGGGCTGATCGGCCTCGCCATTACCCGCTGATCGTCGGCACAGTGACTGAAAAGCCCGCCGGAGACGTCTTCGGCGGGCTTTTTCGTGGGCGGCCGCCTTCAGCCTTGGAAGGCGAGCACGGCCACCGCCACCGCCGGCGCGCAATCGGCTGCCGCCTCCGCCCAGGGTGCGCCGCCGGCCAGCAGGGCGCCGGCATCGAGATAGGGGCGGCCGGCGCGCTCTGCCAACCGCGCCGCCAGGAACCGGCCGACGCCCGCCCCGACGATGGGAACATCAGGGGCGATGCCGCCCGGCGGCGCGCTCACCACCTGGGCCAGGGCATCGTCGAGCCGCCGCAGCTGCGCTTCCGCCGCCCGCATCGCCAGGGCCTTGGCCTCGTCGAGGGTGCAGAGCCCGGGGGCGGCGGGGTCGAGGGTCGGTGGGCCGAGATCGCGCCCCACCATGCGCAGCAGCCGCCGGGCGCTCGCCTCCAGGGTCTTGGCGCCGCCATCAGCCGCGGGATAGAGGTCGGCCCCCTCGGGCAGGGCGCCGGTGAGGCGGTGCACGTCCGCCGTGGTGGCGAAGAATTCCATCATCAGCGGCACCGGCGCACCCCGGAAGGGCAGGGTGGGGCCAAAGGCCATCACCGGAGTGCGGGCCGCGCCGCAATAGATGAGCTCGCCCGCCGCTATGCGCTCCGCATCGGAATAACCACGGCTGGTGAGGCGCCGGTCCGCGAAGGGGATGATGTCGGTGGTGGTGGAGCCCATGTCCACCAGGATTCCGGCGGGCAGCCGCAGCGCCAGCGCGGCGGCGGTGGCATGCCAATTGGCGGAGGCGATGGTGTCGATATGCCCGGCCGCAGCACCCGCCGCCACCAGGCCATCGGGCCCGGCATAGATCCGCGTTTCGGCGCCGAGGCGGGCGGCCAGGGCTGCGGCGAGGGCGACGACCCCGGAGGCGCGGTCCGGCCACAGGTCGGTCAGCTCGCCGGTCATGGTCACCACCGAGGGCGCGGCCGGCAGCTGTGGCAAGGCGGCGATGGCGGCATCGAGCTCTGCAAGGCCCCGCCACAGCGGGCAGGGTGCCATGTCCACCCGCAGCAGGCGGCCCGCCGCATCGAGCGCGGCGCGCTTGAGGTGGGCCCCGCCCACGTCCCAGCCGAACAGCACCGGCGCCGGCTTCATCGCAGGCCCACCTCCACCGGCGCCGCCGGCGGCAGGTGGGGCATGGCGGGCAGGCGGCCGTCGCGGATGAACTGCGGCAGGAAGGCCGCCGGGTTCACCGCCAGCGCCTGGTGCAGGCCGGCATAGGAGGTGGTGATGCGCGGGTTCACCTCCACCACCACCGGCGCCGCATCGGTCAGAATCACATCGATGCCGATGATGCCGGCAAGGCCCGGGAAGGTCGCCGCCACCGCCACCGCCAGCCGCGCCAGCCGCTCGTCGCGGGCGGCGGCACCCACGGTGAGGCCGGAGAGACTGAGCACGCCGTCGGTTTCGGTCAGGTGCTGGCGGTTGACAGTGAGCAGGGTCGTGCCCTCCGGTCGCACCAGCACCGACAGGCTGGCCGGGGTGCCGGCGACGAACGGCTGGATGATCAGATCGGGATCGCGCGGCGCATCGGCCGCCGAGGCCCAGCGGCGGGTGTTCTCGCAGCCGGCGCCGTCGTCCGGCTTGGTCACCACCGGCCCGGCCAGCTCCGGCGGCGGCGCCTCAGCGCGGAAGGTGGGCACGTGGGGCAGGCCGGCCATGGCCAGCTGGCGGGCGGTGAGCAGCTTGCTGGAGCACAGCTCCACCGCGGGAAGGTCGCACGCCACCACGTGGCTGCACTTCTCCTGCATCAAGGCGATGAGCCGGGCCAGCAGACCGTGGGTTTCCGGCGCCACCGGCCACACCACGTCGGCGCCGGTCGCGAGCTCCGCCCACACCGCCCAGGGGTCGTCTCCGGCGGCCACGGGAATGGAGGAGTCCTGCGGCGCCGGCAGGCGATCGTCATGGGCCAGCAGCACGCTGCCCACCCCCGGCAGCGCCAGGATGTCCCGCATCAGCGCATCGCGCATGCGGGTGCCTTCGGGCACCAGGGTTTCGGGCAGCTCCTGGCCCCTGAGGCCGCCGGCGGTGACGAATTCGCAGATGAAGACGCGCATTTAACCCCCGCACTGGCCGATCAACGGGCCTTATCAGGCCACGACTGCGCGCGCGGCGCACAGGTGAGCGGCCAGGGAATCTGCCATATTCTTCCCCGTGGCGTCGTACAAGCCACGCCAGGCGGGCATGGAGTTCACCTCCAGCACCATCAGGCGCCCGTCGCTGCCGGAGATGATGTCGACGCCGGCATAATCGGCGCCCACCGCGGCGGCGGCGCGCACCGCATAATCGGCCAGCACCCCTTCCGGCGCCACTTCCACGCCCACGGCGCCCTGGTGGATGTTGGTGATCCAGGACGGCGCGCGGCGCGCCATGGCGGCCACCGCCACGCCGCCCACCACGAACACGCGGAAATCCTCGTGCATCTCTTCGTTTGGATCATCCGGGCCGGTCCGGCCATGGGGGGCGGCGACGAAATCCTGCAGGTAATAGACGCCGCCCACCTCCGCCTCGGCGGGCAGAGCGGCGCCGCGCTCCAGCCGCTGCAGGCCGCGGCCCTGGGCCCCGAACATGGGCTTCAGCACGCTGTCGCCGGGGGCGGCGTCCACCAGCATCTGCGCCGCCGCGCGCCTCTCCTGCACCAGGGTGCGCGGGGTGGGCAGGCCGGCATGCGCCATCAGGAAGGTGGTGGCGCTCTTGTCCACGCAGCGCTCGATGGCGCGGGCCGAGTTCATCACCGGCACGCCGAGGGCGCCGAGGGCGTGCAGCACGCCGAGCCGCAGGGTGACCTGCTCCAGGGTGCCGTTGGGCACCGAGCGCACGAAGCAGGCGGCAGGCAGCTCATCGCCGAAGCCCGGCAGCAGCAGGCCATGGGCGGTCTCCCCCACGGCGAAACCGCACGCCTTGAGCGAGACCATCCGTGCCCGCCGGTCCTGAGCCGTGATGGCGGCGAGCAGCGAGCGGGTGTGCCAGTCCAGCCGCTCGGCGAAGATCACGAGGTCGGTCACAGAGTCTTGGCTCCTCAAGCCCCGAACGAGCGGGCGATCAGCACCGGATCGAAGCCGCCGGCGGTGAAGCTCTCGCCATGGTCGATGGCGGTCACCGTGACGCGCGCGGGCGAGAACAGCAGTGGATCCACCTTGTAGAAGTCGCAGTCATAGCCCTTGAACACCTCGGCGAACGGCCGGCCATAGTCGCGTGAGGCGGAAGAGGGCAGGTGCCGCGCCAGCTCCTGGGCGGCGGCCGCCTCGCCACGCACGAACAGCTGCACGTCGCCGCCATAGAGCACCGCATCATTGGTGCGGCCCATGGCGGTGAGGAAATCCGGCGAGGGCGGCGCCACCGGCGCGCTGCCGATGCCATCCACGATGTGCTCCAGCGGGAAGTGCAGGGCATGGGCCTTGTGCAGCGCCACCTCCAGCACCCGCGCCACGATCTGCACCGTGCCGGCCAGCGCCGATGTGGGGGTGAGGATGAGGGTGATCCGCTCCGGCGCGACGCGCGAGCGCGCGGCGATCTCCGCCACCACCGCCTCGGGGGGCACCACGCCGGTTTCCAGCACCAGGGTGGTGTCCTCGCTCTCCTCGCGGAAGCCGAGCTCGTCATAGAGCTCCTCCACCGCCGCCACCGCCCGGCCGGGGCCGGAGCCGAGGGCGAAGAAGTCGCCGCCGGCGAGGCTCCAGCCGGCATATTGGCTGCCGAGGCAGGCGAGCACCGGATCGGTGGTGGAGACGTTCACCAGGGTCGCCCAGGGGGAAAAGCGCGTGCTCGCCTCGAAGGTCACGCGGCCGAGGCCGCCGAGGCAGATCTCGGCGATGCGCCGGCCGGCTTCCAGCCCGCCGGGAACGGCGATGCCGGCATCGATGATGCGTGCTCCCAAAGGGCCAGTGGAGAGGGCGAGGCGCAGCGCGTCCGCGTCGTTTACGAGGGCATCCACCAGGGGGCGGACGCTGGCGGCGAGGCTGGGGCGCCGCCGAGGGGCGGCAGAGGCCGCGGGGTCTTGCAGGGTCATGGCCGTGTCCGTTCGAGACCGACAAATATGGCCCGCCGGGGTTGGGCGCCGGCGGCGGGCGAAGGCGGAGCCTGAGACGCTCAGGCTTTCAGCGTGCGGGCCAAAGCGAACACCGCCGGCAGGTCCACGAACATGGGGGTCGTGGTGTCGCGCATCTGCTTCAGGATTTCGTGCTGCACCGCATATTTCAGGTTGCCGATGGCGAGCGCGCCGATGCCGATGCCGTGGGGCAGGGGGGCGGCCGCATCATGCGCGCCGATGCCGGCGATGCCCGCCGGAGGCACCGCGTTCACGTCGGCGGCGACGATGAGCTGGCGGGCGGCTTCCAGATGGGCGGGGTTCAGGATTTCCACGCCGGCCTTGCCGGTGGCCAGGATGACCTCCGCCTCCGGCACCAGCTGCGCCTTCTCCGCATCGGTGACGGCGGCGGCGCAGGCGAGATCGACGCCGAAGCGGCTCTTGAAGTCGGCCGCCTTCTCCTCCACCGCAGCGATCTCGCGGTGGCTCACTAGAGTGACGGCGGCGCCCGCCTGGGCGGCGATGACGGCGGCGATGGAGCCGACCACGCCGGTGGCGCCGTAAATCTGCACCTTGGCGCCGGAAAGGCCCGCGGGCCGCACCGCCAGCAGCGCCTGCTCCACCTTGGCGATCATGGCGGCGGCGGTGGTGAAGGAACCGGCGGGATCGGGAAAGATGGAGATCTCGAACGGCGGGAAGATGGAGGCCTGCGCCTCCGCCGCCATGTCGAGGGCGAGGGCCGCATCCTTGCCGCCGATGAACAGGCCGGTGCGCGGCGCCGCGCTCGGCGGCCGCGAGAACATCATGTCCTGGGTGAGATCACGCACCTCGTTCAGCGCGACCCGCGGATAAGGGACGATGGTGGTGTAGCCCGCGTCCACCGCCATGTTCACGTCGAACGGGCTCACATGGGCGAGGGGGGTGATGATGTGCAGGATGGGGGCGGAATCCGCCATGGGCGCAGCTCCGTGCAGAGGGAAACATTAGCGGGTGGCCGCGCCTTTGACCGCCGGACCGGCGCCCGTGGGGGCGGTCCGTCAGTCGCGGCGCCGCGGTTGTTTCCCCGCACGCAGTCGAATGCGACGAATTGTTTAATCACTCCGGCGCTGTGCGCAACCCCCCGGGCGGGCAGGACGCCAGGGTTTTGGTGCTGCACTGCGAAGACGGGCAGGGCCGTGATGCGTCTGCAACGACCGCAGCAGATAAATGATTCCTAAGAGTTCTTCGCATTGACCGCGCCTTTTACCACCGTTAGCACTCAACCCAAGGGAAGAAACGCTGCTGCGGGGCAAACATGCAGGCGCTCACCAAGAAATGGCTGGCTCTTTTTCTGGCCGGAACGACCATCCTCGCCACCACCGGCGCCTGGGCGGATGATGACGATGACGACAAGCCCGGCGCCGCCGGCGCTGCGGAGGTGGAGGGCATCGAGACCGAGAACATCTTCGGCTACACCCTGGGCACCGACACCGGTGAGAAGGGGGACAAGGAACTGACCTTCACCCTGGACGGGCGACTGGGCAAAGGGGGGCAGCGCTACAACGCTCTGGCCGGGGAAGCGGAGTTTGAATATGCCGTGACCGACGACCTGAAGGTCTCCCTGGGCGCCGCGCTGAACAGCTTCGACATCTCCCGCGTGCCGGGGCTCGATGACACCAATGGCGGTGGCATCGGCGGCGCCTTTTTCGAGGTGAAGTATCGCTTCCTCGATTACCGCACGGCACCGTTCGGCCTGTCTCTGTCCATCGAGCCGGAATGGGCGCGCTATGACGAGGTGTCGGGCGAGAGCGGCACCGCCTATGGCATCGAATTCCGTCTGGCGGCGGACAAGGAGCTGATCAAGGACGTGCTGTTCGGCGCCGTGAACATCGTCTACGAGCCCGAGTGGGAGCGGGACGAGAACGATCTCGATCAGCGCATCTGGGCCTCCGGCTCCGGTCTGGAAGTGTCCGCAGCGCTCACCGCCCAGGTGGTGAAGGATGTCTTTCTTGGCGGCGAGATCCGCTATCTGGCCAGCTATGACGGCAACTTCCTCAACAGCCGCGAGGGCTGGGGCCTGTTCATGGGGCCGACGCTCTATGCCCAGCTCACCGAGGCCTGGTACGTCAAGGCCGCCTGGTCGATCCAGCTGACGGGTGATTCGCCGGACAGCTGGAATTCCGCGCTCGACCTCGCCGATTTCGAGCGCCAGCAGGCGCGACTGCAAGTGGGCGTGCAATTCTAGTGGGCGTGCATCTCGGCTCTTAGGATTTGCACAAGCCTGGCGCGGCCCCGCAAGATCGGCGCAACACGCAGGATCGGACCTGAGAAGAGGCGGCGCCACGGGTGTGTCCCGGCGGACGCGGCCCAGGTGGGAGGAGGCGGGCGATGCACACGCGCCGTCGGGTGTTGCAGCTGGTGGCTGGCGCGGCCGTCGCTCCACCGATGGGGGTGCTCGCGGCCGCCGCGCCTGGAGGGCCGGTATCTGGGCCGGCATCTGGGCCGGCATCTGGTCCCGCGGGGACGCCGGTGCCGCGTGTCGTTCGCCTCAGTGTGCTGCAGTTCGGCACCGCCGCCTGGGAGCTCGCCGCGATGACGGCGCTCGGGCTCGATGTGGCCCATGGCCTGACCCTTGAGCTGCGCCGGGCCGCCAACAACGACGCCGGCCGCCTCGCCTTTCTCACCGGCGCGGTGGATGGGGTGGTCAGTGATCTGCTGTGGGCGGCGCGCATGCGGGTGGAGGGGCGCCCGCTGGTCTATCTGCCGTTCTCGACGGCGGAAGGCGCCATCATGGTAGCGTCCGGATCGCCATTGCGCAGTCTCGCTGATCTGCGCGGCGCGCGGCTGGGGGTGGCCGGCGGTCCTCTCGACAAGAGCTGGCTGCTGCTGCGGGCCTATGCGCGGGCGCGGGCCGGCATGGAGCTGACGGCGGCGCAGCTGTCATTCGGGGCGCCGCCGTTGCTGGCGGCCAAGCTGGAGCAGGGAGAGCTCGACGCCGCGCTGCTCTACTGGACCTATGGCGCGCGCCTTCAAGCCAAGGGCTTCACACCGCTGATCACCCTCGACGCGGTGGTGGCGGGCTTCGGCATCGCTCCGCCGCCGGCGCTGGTCGGCTATGTGTTTCAGGGGGATTTCGCGCGGCCCCACGACCCGGACATGGCCGCGTTCGCCGCCGCCGTCGCCGCCACCAAGGCGGTGCTGATCGGCACCGGGCCGCAGACGGACGCGGCCTGGGCGGCGGCCCGCCCGCTGATGCAGGCGCCGGATGACGCGACCTTCGCCGCTTTGCGGGCCGGCTTCGTGGCCGGTGTGCCGCGACGCTCGGCGCGGGAGGAGGCGGCGGCGGCCGGACGGCTGCTGGCGGTGCTGGTGGCCCAGGGCGGGGCGAAGCTGCTGGGGCCGGTGGAGGCGCTGCCGGCGAACCTCTATTGGGCCGCCGGCGGGGCGGTGCCGTGAGCGGCCGGCTGATGGCCCGGGTCGGCGTCAAGGCGCTGTCGCTGGCGGCC
The DNA here is from genome assembly GCF_022138605.1 of Xanthobacter sp. NM-25. Lineage (GTDB taxonomy): Bacteria > Pseudomonadota > Alphaproteobacteria > Rhizobiales > Xanthobacteraceae > Xanthobacter. The sequence goes on along the minus strand of NZ_JACBFS010000005.1, from coordinate 15,055 downwards.
CTGCTCGGTTGCTGGCAGCTGGCTGCCAGCGCCGCCCACAGCCCGGCACTGCCGCCCCCGGCGGCAGTGTTCGACTTCATGCTGCGGGAGGCGGTGGGCGGCGACCTGCTGGCCAATCTCGCCATCACCCTGGCGCGGGTGGTGGCGGCCTTCCTGCTGGCGATGGGTGTGGGCGTTGTGGTGGGCATCGCCTTCGGCCGGCGGCCGGGTCTCGATCGCGCCCTCGATCCCTGGCTGGTGCTGCTGCTCAACACGCCGGCGCTGGTCATCACCGTGCTCTGCTACATCTGGCTCGGCCTCACCGAGACCGCCGCGGTGGTGGCGGTGGCGCTGAACAAGATGCCCAATGTGACGGTGCTGCTGCGCGAGGGCACCCGGGCGCTGTCGCCGGAGCTGGACGAGATGGCGCGCGCCTATCGCCTCGCTCCCCTCGACCGGCTGCGGCACGTGATGCTGCCGCAGCTGGAGCCTTATGTGGCCGGGGCGGCGCGCTCCGGGCTCGCGCTGGTCTGGAAGATCGTGCTGGTGGTAGAGCTGCTCGGCCGGCCCGATGGGGTGGGCTATGCCATCTCGGTGTATTTTCAGCTGTTCGATGTGCGGGCTGTGCTGGGCTACGCCTTGTCGTTCATGGCGGTGATGCTGGCCGTTGAATATCTCATCCTGCAACCCTTTGAAGCTCATGCCCGCCGCTGGCGCCCCGCAGTGTCTTGAGGCGCGCATCAGCCGCAAGCACCACCGCCGCGCGGATGGTGCGACGGTGGCGGTGCTGCGCGATGTCCATCTGGTGCTGAACCGGGGGGAGTTCGTGTGCCTGCTCGGCCCCTCCGGCTGCGGCAAGACCACCACCTTGCGCATTCTCGCCGGGCTCGACGCGGATTTCGAGGGGCGGGTGACGCGGGCAGAGGGGCCGATGGGCATCGTGTTTCAGGAGCCCCGGCTGCTGCCGTGGCGCACCGTCGAGGAGAATATCCGCCTGGTGCTGCCCCGCGCCGACCGGTCGCGCGATCTGCACCCGCTGCTGGCGGAGTTGGGGCTTGCCGATCACGCCGGCCTGTTTCCCCATGCGCTGTCGCTGGGGCTCGCCCGCCGGGTGGCCCTGGCCCGGGCGCTGGCGGTGGAGCCCGACTGGCTGGTCCTGGACGAGCCCTTCGTGTCGCTGGATGCGGCAGCGGCCGCGCGGCTGCGCGCCGAGCTGCAGCGTTTCGCCGACCGCCGCGGCGCCGCCGTGCTCATGGTGACCCACGACGTGCGCGAGGCGCTGACGCTGGCGGACCGGCTGGTGCTGCTGGCCGGCCGGCCGGCGGGGGTGGTCGGCGAGATGGTGCTGGAAACGCCGCGGGCGGAGCGCACCGCATCCTGGGTCGAGGCCCAGTCGGCGCGCCTTGCCCGGTGCTTCGATGCGACCCCACCGGCGGCTGAGGCCCGGCCGGGCGCGGCTTCGGGGGAGAGGCCGCCGGCACCGGTCTGACGGCAGGCGGGGCCAGGCTCGCAAGGGGTCGCCCGCCGGTGAACAAGAGGAGGGCAGCATGGCGCAGACACGGGCGAGGGCCGACCGAGGGGGCTGGGTGCGGCGGCTGGTCGCAGGTATCTTTATCCCGCTCCTGCTGCTGCCCGCCCATGCTGCAGCGCAACCTGAAGCTGTCGAGCCCCTGCCGGTGGTGGAGGTGGCGCCGGGGGTCTTCGTGCACCAGGCGCCCTATGCCCTGGCGCTTCCGCGCAATCTCGGCTTTGTCGGCAACGCCGGCTTCATCATCGGCGACGATGCGGTGGCGGTGGTGGACACGGGCGGTTCCCTGAAGGCCGGCGAGCGGCTCAAGGCGGCCATCGCGGCGCACACGTCCTTGCCTGTCCGCTATGTCATCAACACCCACATGCATCCCGACCACGTGCTGGGCAATGCGGCCTTCGCCGGCCCCGGGGTGACCTTCATCGGCCACCACAATCTCCCGCAGGCGCTGCGTGCGCGGGCGGAGAGCTATCTGGAGGCGACCCGCCGCCTGGTGGGGCCGGACGGAGCCGAGGGCACGCGGGTGGTGCTGCCCGACCAGACGGTGAGCGACAGCCTGACCGTGGATCTCGGCCACCGGCCGCTGCTGCTGGAGGCGTGGCCCACCGCCCACACCGCCACCGACCTCACCGTGTTCGATGGGGCCACCGACACCTGGTTCCTGGGTGATCTGCTGTTCCTCGGCCATGTGCCGGCCATCGATGGCAAGGCCTTGGGCTGGATCAGCCTGCTGGAGCAGTTGAAGGCCCGTCCCGCCGCGCGGGTGGTGCCTGGCCATGGCCCCGCCCAGCAGCCCTGGCCGGCGGCCGCGGCGCCCACCGAACGCTATCTCAGACGGCTGGTGGCCGATGTGCGCGGCATGGTCCGCGACGGCCGCTCCATGGACGAGGCGGCGCGGCAGGCCGGCCGCGCGGAGGCCGCCGACTGGGCGCTGTTCGATGACTTCAATGCGCGCAACGCCACCGCGACGTTTCATGAGTTGGAGTGGGAATAACGGGTGCACCTGCCGTTGCGGGAATATCCACGCTCTCCCCCGTCATGCCGCTGCACTGCAAAATCTAAGCTGCCGATTCGACTTCGCACCTGCAATATAGAACGGCTCTATTGGCGTATTGCGTCTCGGAGAAACTTTGCTTACGTTCCTCTCAGCTTCGGCTTCAACGGCACCGCGCGGGGAACGCGGTGCTGGTTCGCAGGCCTGCGGGACACCCTGTCACCGCATGGCTTCTAGGGCATCACGCCGGTCGTGACACGCTGCCGAAGTAGATGGAGTCCCCCAAAGGCGAAAACAACGCTCAGTGCGTTTCCTGCTCCACATGCGGTGGCGCGGGCGCGCATCCATCGGAGGAAGCCCTGATGAGACGACTTTTGACGGTGACCGCCGTGGCGGCGTGCAGCGCTTTTTTCAGCGCGCCGGTCATGGCCAACGACGGTGTGCAGAAGCTCACCGAGGACCCGAGCCAGTGGGTTCTGCAGACCGGCGACTATGCGAACACCCGCCATTCCAAGCTGAAACAGATCGATACGGAGAACGTGGGCAAGCTCCAGGTGGCCTGGACCTTCTCCACCGGCGTGCTGCGCGGCCATGAAGGTTCGCCGCTGGTGGTGGGCGACGTGATGTATGTGCACACGCCCTTCCCCAATATTGTCTATGCCCTCGATCTGAACGACGAAGGCAGGATCATCTGGAAGTATGAGCCCAAGCAGGATCCGAACGTCATTCCGGTGATGTGCTGCGACACGGTCAATCGCGGCCTCGCCTATGCGGATGGCAAGGTGTTCCTGCACCAGGCCGACACCAAGGTGGTGGCGCTGGATGCCAAGACCGGCAAGGTGCTGTGGTCTGCGGTGAACGGCGACCCGAAGAAGGGCGAGACCAATACCGCCACCGTGATGCCGGTGAAGGACAAGCTCCTGGTGGGCATCTCGGGCGGCGAATACGGCGTGCGCTGCCACCTCACCGCCTATGACATGAACACCGGCAAGCAGATCTGGCGCGCCTATTCCATGGGCCCGGACGACGAGATCCTGTTCGATCCGGAAAAGACCATGTCGCTTGGCAAGCCGGTGGGCAAGGATTCGTCCTTGAAGACCTGGCAGGGCGATCAATGGAAAATCGGCGGCGGCTGCACCTGGGGCTGGTATTCCTACGATCCGAAGACCAACACGGTCTATTACGGCTCGGGCAACCCCTCCACCTGGAACCCCGCCCAGCGTCCCGGCGACAACAAGTGGTCCATGACCATCTTCGCCCGCGATCCCGATTCCGGCATGGCCAAGTGGGTCTATCAGATGACCCCCCACGACCAGTGGGACTATGACGGCATCAACGAGATGATCCTGGTGGACCAGGAGTTCGACGGCAAGATGCGGCCGATGCTGGTGCATTTCGACCGCAACGGCTTCGCCTACACCCTCGACCGCAAGACCGGCGAGCTGCTGCTGGCGGAAAAGTATGATCCGGCGGTGAACTGGGCCACCAAGGTGGACATGGACAAGAACAGCCCCACCTTCGGGCGGCCGCTGGTGGTGGAAAAGTATTCCACCGAGCACAATGGCGAGGACGTGAACACCACCGGCATCTGCCCGGCCGCCCTCGGCACCAAGGACCAGCAGCCGGCGTCCTTCTCGCCGCAGACCGGCTTGTTCTACGTGCCCACCAACCACGTGTGCATGGACTATGAGCCGTTCCACGTGAGCTACACGCCGGGCCAGCCTTACGTGGGCGCGACCCTGTCCATGTTCCCGGCCCCCAACAGCCATGGCGGCATGGGCAATTTCATCGCCTGGGATGCCCGCAAGGGCAAGATCGTCTGGACCAAGCCCGAGCAGTTCTCGGTGTGGTCCGGCGCGCTCTCCACCGACGGCGGCGTGGTCTTCTACGGCACGCTGGAAGGCTATCTGAAGGCCGTGGACGCCAAGACCGGCAAGGAGCTGTACCGCTTCAAGACGCCGTCCGGCATCATCGGCAACGTCATGACCTACACCCATAAGGGCAAGCAATATGTTGCGGTGCTCTCGGGCGTGGGCGGATGGGCCGGCATCGGCCTCGCCGCGGGCCTCACGGATCCCAACGCCGGTCTGGGTGCGGTGGGCGGATATTCCGCGCTCAGCAGCTACACCGCCCTGGGTGGTCAGCTCTCGGTGTTCACCCTGCCGCAGTGATGCGGCGGACCCCGGAGCCTTGACTGGGGCGCCGGCGTGGTTCCCTCCCACGCCGGCGCCCGCGAGATCGCAGATGGTGCCGATGGCATGACGTTCCACATGGCGCGCGGCGCCGTGAACGGGAGCCTGCACCTTGTCCCCGGATTCGTGTTTGGAGAAGGCGTGTGTTTTCAAAGCTCTCATTGATGCGCACAGGGGCCGTGGCCCTTTGCATGGCGCTGGCGCCCCTATCCGTCTCGGCGCAGACCCTCAGCAAGCAGGGGGATCCGACCCCGGTGAAGGATGAAGACGGAAAGTATTTCGATAAGAGTGGTGCACCGACATACAATATCAAGCCGGATGGCACCGTGGATTGGGCCACATATTCCGGTTACCGCCGCTATCACGCCGAGTGCCACGTCTGTCACGGGCCCGACGGCATGGGCTCGACTTATGCGCCGGCGCTGATCGATTCGCTGAAGACCATGGATTACGACCACTTCCAGGAGGTGGTCGTCGGCGGGCGGCAGAATGTGGGAGGTGGCAATGAAAAGGTCATGCCGTCCTTTGGACTCAACAAGAATGTCATGTGCTACCTCGACGACATCTATGTCTATCTCCGCGCCCGATCGGACGATGCCCTGGGCCGGGCGCGGCCTGCCAAGCGCGAAGACAAGACCCCGGTCATCACCGCCACGGAAAAAGCCTGTCTCGGGGAGTGAGCCGGGCGGGCGCGAGTGCATGGCCAGCGAGCGCTTCGTGCCGCTGGTCGCCTCGGTGGCGACGGCGGCGCTCGCCGCCATCCTCCTGCTGGCGCCCTCGGATGCCCATGGCCAGCAGATTCCAAGCTCGGTTTCGGCGGATGCCCTGCGGGTGTGCGCTGATCCCAGCAACATGCCGTTCAGCAACGCCCGCGGCGAAGGGTTCGAGAACAAGATCGCCGAGATCGTCGCCGGCGCGCTGCAGGTGCCCGTGCGCTATTATTTCATGCCGCAGGGGCCCGGCTTCGTCCGCAACAGCCTCGGCAAGCGGCTGTGCGACGTGGTGATCGGCTATGCCGCCGGCGCCGATCCGGTGCTGCACACCAATCCCTATTACCAGTCGGTCTATACGCTGGTGGTGAAAGCGGGCGGGCCGCTGGATGGGGTGGAGCGGCTGGCCGACCCGCGGCTGAAGGGAGCAAAGCTCGGGCTTGCCGCCGGCACGCCGCCGGCTGACCATCTGCTCGATCTGAACCTGCTGGGCAGTGCCAAGACCTATTCGCTGCTGGTGGATCGGCGCTATGAATCACCGGTGGAGCAGATGGTGGCCGACGTGGCCTCCGGCACCCTGGATGGCGCCCTGCTGTGGGGGCCGAGCGCGGGGGCGGTGGTGCAGGCCTCCAAGGTGCCCTTGAAGATGGTGCCGCTGCTGCACGAGGCGGAACGCCCGCCGCTCGCCTACCGCATCACCATGGGGGTGCGGCCCACCGATCATCAGTGGAAGCAGGTGCTCAACCGGGTGCTCACCGAGCGCGCCGGCGAGATCAATGCGGTGCTGCTCAGCTATGGCGTGCCGCTGTTGGACGACGACGACCAACTGATCACCGCGGCGCTGCCCGCCACCGGCGGCAAAACCCCATGACGCAATGCCCCACGACGCAAGGCCCTATGCCAGCCCCCGCCACCGTGCGGACGTGCCTGCGCACGCTGGCCGCGGTCGCGGTGCTGGCCGCCGGCCTGTCTGCGCCGGCCCGGGCTGAACCGCCGGCGGAGCCGCCGGGCTATCGGCTGGAGCCCTATCGTGCGCCGACACCGCTGACGGTGGATGGGGTCGCGGGAGTGAGCACCGGCGAGGTGGAGCGGCTGTGGCGCGCCGGCGCGGTCATTCTGCTGGATGTGCTGCCGCGCCCGCCGCGCCCGGCGGCGCTGCCCGCCGATACGGTGTGGCGCGATCCACCCCATGACAGCATTCCCGGCGCCCACTGGCTGCCGAATGTGGGGTTCGGGGCGCTGGATGCCGCCACCACGCGCTATTTCCTGGAGGGCCTCGCGGCGCTGACCGCCGGGAACCGGGCGGCGCCCGTGGTGATTTACTGTCTGCGCGACTGCTGGATGTCGTGGAACGCCGTCAAGCGTGCCCGCGCCGCCGGCTACACCGCCGTTGGCTGGTATCCGGCCGGCGTCGATGGCTGGAAGGAGGCCGGGCTGCCGCTGGTTGCGGTGGAACCCTGGCATCCGGCATCGCCGGAGGCAAATTGAGACGGGCCGCACACAAGGTCCGCCCATGCGAGGGAGGAAGGGGATGACAGGACACTGCGCGCGCACCGCTTCGCGTGGCACCGGGGCTACCCGGACGCGGATGCTTCTGGCCTTGCCGCTGGGCCTTCCCCTGCTGCTTGCGCCGGCCCTGAGCCGGGCGGCGGAGCCGGCGGATGCGTCCCCGGCCGAGACCGCCGCACAGAGCCCGCTGGAGCGCACCGAGACCACCTGGCGGAGCATCGCGCCGGATATCTTTCCGGGCCAGCCCATCGGCGCGGCCGATGGGCTCGTGACCCTGACCGCGCCGGCGCGCGCCGAAGACGCGGCGCTGGTGCCGCTCACGGTGGCGCTCACCCTGCCGCCGGGGGATCCGCGCCGCTTCAAGGCGGTGACCGTGGTGGTGGACGAGAATCCGTCGCCGGTGGCCGCCCGCTTCGCCTTCGGCCCTGACCAGAAAGACTTCGCCCTCACCCTGCGGGCGCGGGTGAACTCCTATTCCTACGTGCGCGCGGTGGCCGAAACCAGCGACGGGGCCCTGCACATGACCAAGGCCTATGTGAAGGCGGCGGGTGGCTGTTCGGCACCGGCCACCAAGGATACGGCGGACTCCATCAGCCATCTGGGCGAGATGCGGTTCCGCTCCTTCGCGGCGTCGGGGCGCGACGAAGCGCAGGTGCAGATCCGCCACCCCAACTTCTCCGGCCTGCAGATGGACGAGGCGACCCGGGGCTACACGCCGGCCTGGTTCGTGCGCGAGGTGCAAATCACCCAGGGCGGCCGGCTGCTGATGAGCATGGAGGGTGGCATCTCCATCAGCGAGGATCCCACCTTCCGCTTCAGCTATCGGCCCTCCGCCGAACCGGTGGCGGTGCGGGCGGAGGACACCGAGGGCAAGGTGTTCACCCACACCTTTCCCGGCGGTGGCAGCTGAGCCGCGCCGGGATCACAGCCGATCGGTGATGCGCCGGCCGATCTCGAACACCCGCTGTTCCAGGATCACCGGCGTCTCGCACACATAGGTGAGGGAGCGCGCCCGCTCATCGAAGATGCGGGTGTCCCACTTCAGCTTCTCTTCCAGGGCCAGGCTCTCGGGGGTGTCGGGCGTGTCCAGCGCGCCCTTGATCCGGCTTAAGGCATCGCCCTCCTCGCGCAGGCGCGCGGCGAGCCGTTCCTGGCCGCGGGCATAGCGTTCGATGCCGTGCATGAGCTGCGCCCGCTCGCTGCTGGTGATCTCGTAGACCCCGGCGAACACCCGCACCAGGCGGGTCTTGGCGTCGGGGCCCGCCACCGCCACGAAGCCATCGAGCAGGCCGTCCACCTCCTCCATGGGGGTGCGCCGCGAGGCGAGCTTGTAGGCCAGGGTGGCCGCGTCCTGGTCGGCGGCCCACGGGCCGGCGGCGGCAATGTCCGGACCGGTCCACACCGTGGCGAGGCTGATGTCCGGCCGCTTGCGCTGGGCGCACGGCCAGTCGGGATCGGTTTGTGGCTGCGCCGCCGCCGGTCCCGCAAGCAGCACCAGCGCGCTGGCGATCAGGAGAGCGAGCGGGCCGCGGGCACCGCGACGGGGGCGCTGGATCATGGCGGACGAGCCTCGGGGATCAGGATTGCGGGACAGGGGCGGGCGGCGGATCATGGGGCCTCTCCCTTCGGTCCGCCGCGCCGGCCCATCACACCCCGCCCGGGGTCGTAGGCGATTACGGCGAGGGCGAAGAACACGATGGTGGTGCCGAGCACCACCGCGCCCGACAGCGGATCGAACGCGCCATAGAGCGCGAAGCGCACGAACTCCACCGCATGGGTGAAGGGATTGGCGAGGCACACGAGATAGAGCGCCTCGCTGGCATCGCGCACCCGCCACAGGGGGTAGAGGGCGGATGACGCGAAGAACATGGGGAAGATGACGAAGTTCATCACGCTGGCGAAATTCTCCAGCTGCCGCACCAGCGAGGAGATGACGAGGCCGATGGCCCCCAGCATGAGGCCGGTGAGGATGAAGGCCGGCAGTGCGGTCAGGTACCCCAGCGGTGGAATGTCCACGCCCCAGAGCCGGGCGATGGCCAGGAACACGTAGACCTGCGCCAGCGACACGGCGACCCCGGCGATGAGCTTGGAGAACAACAGCCACCAGCGCGGAAACGGACTCGTCAGCAGCACCCGCATGGAGCCCACCTCGCGGTCGTAAACCATGGAGAGGGAGGATTGCATGCCGTTGAACAGCTGGATCATCACCGCCAGGCCCGGCGTCACGTAAACCTCGTAGAGCACATAGGTTTCATAGGGTGGCATGATGGAGACGCCGAGCACCGAGCGGAAGCCGGCGGCGAAGATGAACAGCCAGACCAGCGGCCGCACCAGCGCCGACAGGAAGCGCTCCTTCTGCTGCACGAACCGCAGCAGCTCGCGCCAGACGATGCCGCCGAGGCAGATCGCATAGCCGCGCGGGCCGAGGATCCGCGTCGGGGAGGGAGACGCCGCCGGGGCCCCGCTCATGCCGCCTCCCCCGCCGCGTCCTCGGTGAGGGCGCGGAATGCGGCCTCCAGCGAGGGCGCGTCGGCGGCCAGGGCCTTCGCGTCTCCCGAGGCGACGATGCGGCCGCGATGGAGCACAGAGACCGCGTCGTCGGGCTCGATCTCATCGAAGATGTGGGTGGCCCACAGCACCGCGAGGCCGGTCTCGCGCACCAGCATCCGCACCAGAGCGACGATGGTCCGGCGGGACGCAAGATCGAGCCCCACCGTGGCCTCGTCCAGCAGCAACAGCCGCGGGCGATGCAGCAAGGCGCGGGCGATCTCCACCCGTCGCGACTGGCCACCGGACAGGGTGCGGACCTTGTCGGCGCCCCGCTCCTGCAGCCCCACCAGGGTCAGCAGTTCGTCGATCCGCGCCCTCACGGCGCGGCCCGCGAGGCCGTGCAGAGCGGCGTGGTAGGCGAGGTTCTGCCGCACCGAGAGATCGAGGTCGAGGGTGCGGCTCTGGAACACCACGCCGAGTTCGCTGAGCGCCGCGGAGGGGCTGCGGGCGACATCGTGGCCGAAGATGCGCACGGCGCCGGCGCGGGTGGCGTAGAGCCGCGTCACCAGCGAAAACAGGGTCGTCTTGCCGGCCCCATTGGGGCCGAGCAGGGCCACGAACCGGCCCTGCGGCACGGTCAGCGAGACATGATCGAGCGCCAGCCGGCGGCCGAAGCTATGGCTCACCTGCTCCACGGCCAGCGCCGGCATGTCGGGCGTGTCCGTCATCACGCGGGGTCCTTTGCGCGCCTATTGGGGAGAGACCACCACGCCCCACGGTGCATTGCCCACCTTGATGGACTTGATGACCTTGCGGTTCGGCACGTCGATGACGGAGACGTCGTTGGAATTGCCGTTGGTGGTGAACAGCAGCTTCTCGTCCGGCGTGAAGGCCAGCTGCCACACCCGCTGACCCACCAGCAGATACTGCTCCACCTCGTAGGTCTCGGCATTGACCACGGCTACCCGGTTGGCCGGTCCGAGCGCCACGAAGGCGGTCTTGCCGTCCTTGGTCAGGCGCACACCCACCGGTTGGATGGTCTCCTGGGAGACGCCGGGGATCTTGAAGGTGATCTTATGGATGATCTTGCGGGTTTCCGGATCCACCACGGACACCGTGCCACCAACCTCAGCGGAGACGAACAGCTTCTTGCCGTCGCTGGTGAATTCGGCAAAGCGCGGGCGCGCATCCACCAGCACGTTGCCGACGATCTTGAAGGTGCCCGTGTCGATGAAATGGGCCATGTTGGTGGTCTCGGAGGTGGCCACCAAGGTCTTGCCATCGGGGCTCACCGCCATGCCCTCGGGCTCGGTGCCCACCGGCACCTGGGCGATGACCTTGTTCTTCTCCACATCGAGCACGGTGACCTGGTTATCGTCCTCATTGGCGATGTAGAGCGGATTGCCCGAGGGCTGGAGCGCGAACAGCTCCGGGTCCGGCCCCGACTTCAGCTTGCGCAGCACCTTGAGGGAGCTGGGATCGATGACCTGCACCGCATGCTCGTCGCTGGCGCACAGATAGATCACCTTGCCGTCGGGGCTGGTGGTGATGCCGCGCGGGCGGCGGCCCACCTTGGCGGTCTTGGTGACGGTCAGCGTTTCGGAATCGATGACCGAGATGGAATTGCCCCGCTCGTTGGAGACGAACACGGTGTAGGCCTCAGCCGCATCGGCGGCGAGAAGGGCGCCGGCGCCGATCAGCGCGACGCCGAGCGCCCGCAGGGGGGCGCCGCGGCGCGACGGGGCAGGGGGGTGAAAGGCGGTCATTGGCGGTGTCCTCCCAATCTGTGGCGCGCGGGCGCTCTGTCGTTTCGCCGCCGTTCCGGTGGCGGCCTGTCGGTTGGCCTTCGGCTTGGCCTATTTCAGCTTGCACGTGGTCTCGGGCGCGTCGGTGCCCAGGGTGTCGAGGGGGGTGCGTTGGTGCAGGAAGCCTTCTTCCGGCGCCACCGCCACGATGCCGAGGGGCTGGGCCACCAGCAGCGGCTGGCGCACCTGCTGGTCCCAGGGCCGCACGCTCAGCGGCACACCCTTGAAAGCGGCGATGGTGAAGGCCGGGCTGCGCATGAAATCGGCGATCGCCGCGGCATCGCCGCCCTGGGTGCGGGTGGCCGCTTCGCCCACCATGCGCACCGCGAGCCACGCCTGATAATCGGTGGGCCGCATGGTGCGCCCGGCACTGCGCAGGAAGCGGCTCTGCAGCTGGGCCGAGCCCCACGCATCCTGCGCCGGGTGCCAGGTGCCGACCGTCAGGCCCTGGGTGCCCACCACCAGCTGTGGCGCGGCGGTGCGGAAGGGAATGTAATTGCCGAAATCGTTGGCCTCGTCGGCCACCACCAGCACATCCGCATCCACCCCACGGGTCAGCACCAAGGCATCGGACCGGGTGATGCTGTCGGCCCGCTCGCGGCCCAGGGGACCGAGCGTCCAGGGCTTCTCGGCGACGATCGTGAGGCCGAACTTGCGGGCCGCCCGCTTCACCGCCGCCGCATAGGCGACGTCGGCCGGCTGTGGCCCCACCACCAGGAACAGCCGGTTCCAGCGCCGCGCCGCGAGAAACTGGGCCAGCCCATCGGCCAGCATGGCGCGGCTCGGCGCCACATGGAACACATTGGCCCGGCAGTCCGCGCCGCGCAGGGCATCGTCGCCGGCGCCGATGTTGAACACGATGGCGCCCTGCGGACGGACCGCGTCGGCCACGGCGATGAGCTCGTCGGCCGGCAGGTTCACCGCGATGAGGCGGGTGCCGCGCGCCACCAGGGCGGTGGCGGCGGCCACGGCATCCTCATCCTCAGCCAGGGTCTGGGCGTCGAGGGTGAAATGCTGCCCGGTGAAGGTGCCGGTGGAATTGTTGTCCTTGATGGCCAGGGTGGCGCCAGCCACCGCATCGTCCTCGGGCACGGCCAGCAGATCATAAAGGGGCGGCGGCGGCACCTCGCGGGTGATGAGGCCGATGCCGATCTCCACCGGGGTGCTGTCTGCCCGGGTGCTTGCCGCCGGGGCGCTTGTCGCTGCGGTGTTCGGGGCGGGGGGCGTCTGCGCTGCAAGCGGCGAAGAGAGGCCGGCCACGGCTACCGCCACGGCGCACGCCAGCGCAGGCAGGCTCCTCATGGCATCTCCCCATCGTCGTCGTTGTTCCTGGATCTGGTGCGTCCAGTGCCGAGATCTAGGCATCATCAGGTCGCGCGTGCAACCGGATATATCTAAGGAAACAATAAGATAATCTCACCTTGCCGGAATGGGGCGGGCTGTGACACCCTCTGTCGCGCTCGAGTGTACACCATGATCTGCCGCGGTTTTCTTGCGATCCTGCTCCTGTTGTTGTCCTGTCCGGTCACCGCCCTGGCTGAGCCGGTGAAGACGGCCGTGTTTGGCTTTGAATTCTTCGATGACACCATGGATGCCCGGCCGGATATTGTTGCGGCGCAAAAGATCTGGCTCGCCCACGCCAATGCGGAATTGCTGGCCATGGTGGTCGCCTCGGGCGAGATGACGCCGGTGGATCTCGCGCCCCTGGCGAGCCGCATCACCGAGCTCGCCCCGTTCTACAAATGCAATGGCTGCGAGGAGGACCTCGCCCGCGCGGCGGGGGCGCAGCTGGAGGTGTTGGGCGTGGTGCGCAAGGTCTCGAACCTCATTCTCTCCTTCTCGCTTCAGGTGCGAGAGGTGGCCACGCCCGCTCGGGTGCTGCGCGCCGGGCAGGTGGAGATCCGCGGCAATACCGAGGAGTCGTGGCTGCGCGGGGTGCGCTACCTCATGAAGAACCGCATTCTGGCACCGGGACAGGCGCCGCTGGCGCCCTGAACCCCACGCCCAACCGCTAAAACACGTCATGGAAGACAGGAAGGAAACGCCGCATGAAACATCTTCTCACCGTCGCCGCGGTGGCGTCCGTGGTGCTCGCGCCGCTGGCGGCCGAGGCGCATGGGCCCACCCGCAAGAAGGTGACGGAGACCGTCGAGGTCGCCGCGCCCGCGGACAAGGTGTGGGCCGCCATCGGTAATTTCCAGGACATGGGCTGGCATCCGGTGATCGGCGCCACCACCGGCCAGGGCGGCAATGCGGTGGATGCCACCCGCCATCTCACCCTGAAGGGCGGCGGCACCATCGACGAGGTGCTCTACAAGTTCGAGCCCGAGAAGATGAGCTATTCCTACCGGATCGCCGAAGTGGACGTGAAGGTTCTGCCGGTCACCAACTATTCCTCGACCATCACCGTCACGCCGGTGGATACGACCCACAGCAAGGTGGAGTGGCGCGGCGCCTTCTATCGCGGCTTTCCCAACAATGATCCGCCGCCGGAGCTGAGCGACGAGGCCGCGGTGGCGGCGGTGAGCGGCGTCTACCGTGCCGGGCTCGATGCCCTGAAAGCGAAGTTCGAGAAGTGAGCCGGACCGCGTGCCGGGCCACCCTGGCGGCGGTCGCGCTGCTTCTCGCTGCGGGCGGGGCCGGGGCGGAGGAAGCGTTCATCACCGAGCAGCCGGCCAATGCGGTGGCGGTCATCGACCTCGCCGCCGGCGGGGCGGGCGCGGTGGTGGCGCAGATCCCGGTGCCGGGCGCCCCAGCCGGCATCGCGGTGACCCGAGACGGCCGCCGGGCCTATGTCACCAGTCCCGACGACAAGATGCTGTCGGCCATCGACACGGCCAGCCGCACGGTGGTGGCCCGGTGGCCGGTGGGCGGCGGTCCGCTCGGCATCGCCGTTGCCCCGTCGGGCACGCCGGTGTTCGTGGCGGACTGGTATGATCATCATCTGCTGGTGATTGATCCGGACCGGCCGGAGCTGCGCCGGCAGGCGGAAACCGGCCGCTCGCCCTCCGGGGTGGCGGTGACGCCCGATGGGGCGCTGGTTCTCACCGCCGACCGCGACGACGATGCGGTGTCGGTGATCGACGCCCGCAGCCTGAAGCGTCTCGCCGTCATTGCGGTGGGGCAGCGGCCGTTCGGCATCACCCTCGATGCCGAGGGCCGGCGGGCCTACACCGCCAACGTGGGCTCCAACGATGTCTCGGTCATCGACGTGCATAAGCGGGCGGTGGTGGGCACGGTGAAAGTGGGGGAGCGGCCTTATGGGGTGGCTCTCGCCCAGGACCTCGCCTTCGTCACCAATCAATATGCGGGCTCGGTGAGCGTCTTCGACGTCGCGACACTGGCGCCTCGCGGCATCATCGCGGTGGGCGAGTATCCGGAAGGCATCGCCGCCAGCGGCGATGGCACCAAGGTCTATGTGGCCAATTGGTTCGACAACACGCTCTCGGTCATCGACGTCAAGACGTTGACCGTGACCGGCGCGGTGTCGGTGGCCGACGGACCGCGGGCTTTCGGCGCCTTCATCCGCCGCGACCCCTAGGGGCTGTGCGGACGCGGGGATGCGAGAAAATCCGCCGGCGCACGGCCGGCGGACATATGATGCAAGGTCAGCGACCCAGAAATCAGCGACCCAGAAATCAGCGACCCAGAAAGATGGCGGCCAACCGCTGGAGCAGTCCCGTCGGCATCGGCGCGGGCGCGCTCTGCCCAGGGTGGTCTCGTTCCTAGGCCTGGAAGGGATGCTTGACGGCGTCGCGCTGCTCGGTGGCGACCTTTGCGGAGGGCTCGCCCTTGACGGCGCGGGCGAGGGCCTGCTTGGTGGCCTCGTAATTGTAGGACTGGATCTT
>NZ_JACBFS010000004.1 GCF_022138605.1 Xanthobacter sp. NM-25 | reverse complement strand
CCACCCCTTCGAGGATGGCAACGGTCGGATCGGTCGCGCCGCCGCGGAAAAGTCCCTCGCGCAGAATATCGGACAACCGACGCTGATCGCACTCGCCCATACCATCGAGCAGCACCGCAAGACCTATTATGAGCAGCTGGAGGTCTATCAGCGGACGCTCGATATCACGGAGTGGCTGGTTTACTTTGCCGAGACGATCATCGCGGCCCAGCGGATGACGCTCGGCCGCGTCGCCTTCCACATCGCCAAGGCGCACTTCTACGATCGCTTCCACGACAAGATAAACGACCGGCAGGAGAAGGTGATCGCCCGTCTATTCCGCGAGGGTCCCGGTGGCTTCACAGGCGGCCTGAGCGCAGAGAACTACATCACGATCACCGGCACTTCACGCCCGACCGCCACGCGCGATTTGCATGATCTGGTTGAGAAAGGTGCCCTGACGCGAACCGGTGAGCGCCGCTATACGCGCTACCAGCTGAATCTGCCGGGAACAGCTTAGAAGCCAGCTGCAAGGTGCCAAGTCGAGGTGGACAGGTGGCTGAGTCATTGGCGATCCCAGTTTCACACACCATCAAGGGGCGAGCATGATCGCGAATGAAGGGAGTTCACAGCGTCCGATTCTTGCGGAGAATAAATGCCTCCACAGCGAATGCCTTGTGGGTTTCTCGGGAAGCGGTGACCGATGGGCCTTGTAACTAGCATTCCCAAAACTGGTTGAGAGACCTATTCCAAGATCGGTAACATAGTCTTTTGAGCGCCATCCGACGCTGGATGTCACCGCATAAACTCTATGACTCTAGCGTAGTGTTTTCGAGGGTCGCTTGCGAGGCCGAGGCTCCGATCATGCTCCCCAGCAGGCTAGCGATCTCGTCGATGGTTTTCGTGGCGGTGCTCAGAGCCACCTTATCGGCAAGCGAAGGGCTGAACTTCCTGACCTCGGCGGCGGTCACCCTATGCCAGAGTGGCAAGATGCGGCTCTCGCCGGCAATTTCCTGTTGCGTCAGCCCGTCCAGCTCTCGTTGTGTCCAATCTTTCTTGAAGAAGGTCTCCGATAGCACCACCACGCCGAAACGGGAGCGGGCGATGCCCTTGTCAATGGAACGTCGCAAGCTGTCCCCGACCTTCAGCGTCAATTCGTCGTACCAGACTTTGCAGCCCAACACGCTGAGCGCCTCCGCGAGTGGTCGTGCCACCTCATCCTTGTCTTCCGATGCATGCGAGATGAAGAAGTCGTAATCCGGCTCCTCCGTGGGCTCCTTCGCGAACGTGGTTGAGCCAACCTGGGTGATCGAGCGCGATGTGGACGCGATGGAGCGCTGGAGGTCATCTGCGGCACGGCGCTGCCGATCGAGCTCTCGCTTGTTCTCCTCGCGCAGGCGTTTGGCTTGGTCGGCCTCTTCTTTGGCCAGCCGGGCACGCCTCTCGCTGAGGGATTTCTCCTTGTCGGCTAGCTTACGCATCAGGTCGGCGTCCGTACTGTCGATACGTGATAGCTCATTCTGGAGGCCCGACAGGACCTTTGCTTGATCGGCGGCTTTGCGGAGATCTTTAGCGGACGCCATCGCACGCTGGGCCCTGTCGACTTTCGCCATGACGTCACTGCGCTTTCGCGCGATATCGCCGCGCTTCTTTTGGAGCTCGGCGATGTCGCGCGTCAGACGCGAGATCTCAGAGGACAGAGAGGTTATCGACATCGGTCTCCACCTGTTGGCGACCGAACGCCGCTCGGGCGAAAAGATGGCTCTTCGCTAACTTGAATCAAGGCAGCAGGGGCATTCGGTTCGCTTGAATAGAACATATAGAGAACATATGGTGCCGTGGTCAACAGCTTCGTTTCAGCATAGGCCAACCTGGCGTTGCGCACGGTCAATCCTTGCCCGAAGCTGCGGGAAAAGCCGCGCTATCGGTCTGAACGCGGTGGGTAGGGCATGGGGGATGGCATGGGGTTTCTATCGGACGAAGAGAAGGCCTCGCTCCAGATTCGGCGCATGATCTTCCATGTCGTCGGCAAAACGTTGGAGGAGCCGATCCTGCTGGAGGAGATTGCGCCGCCCCAACACACGGATTTCTTCATCGACCGCGTCAAGTCGGCGCTGAGGGGCAACCTGTTCGAGTTCCGGCCCCGATCCGACGCCGAGCGCATGTTGCGAGAGATCAGCGACAACTCCGACACGTTCACGGGGCAAAGCCAGGCCTTGGCGTTGGAGTTCCAGAAGCAACATTCCGCGCCGACGAGCGTAGGGGTGTTCTTCGTCTTCGAGCTTGGGGTCGGAGCGGCAAGCCCGGTTTACGCCCTGATCAAATACGACAATGAGGACGTAGTTCGGTACATCCTTAGGAACGGCGACGAACCTCAGGTGCCGCGGCTCGAACGGTTCCAGGAAACGTTCGTCCGTAAGCCCGAGGCGATGCAGAAGATCGCGTTGGTTCGCCTCGGCGCCAGCACGGGCGGGCGCCTGATGGTGCGGGATCGCTCCAACACGGCCCACATTTCTGACTATTTCGAGCGCTTCCTCCAGGTGCGTCGAGTGAATTCGCCGGACGAGATGAGTGGAAAGCTGGTCGAGGCGTTCAAGGCCACCTTCAAGGAGCACCGGACCTCGCTGCCCGAGGAGATCAGGCGCAGCGGCGTGAACCGCATTTATGAGGTCCTGCGTCAGGGGCATCGTTTCGATCCGGAGGCCTTCGAGCCGATTCTCACCGCGATCTTCGGCCAAGTTCCCGAGGACGCGCCGCTTCGGCGGACCCTCACGCGCAACCTCAGGCAGCACGGGGTGTCCGAAGAAACCTTCGACATCAACCCTGAGAGAGTGCAGAAACCACGCAAACACCGACTGGAGACGGACGAAGGCACGCAGATTCTTTACGACGAGGATCACCAACCCATGGTCCGCGACCGTGAGGACGGCCGTAAGGAAATCTTGATCGTCACCACGGGTCTAAAGGTTGACGATGTCGATATCGACACAGGTACACGCCGCCGTTGAGGCGAGCCGCGCAGCCGCCGATTTGCGTATCGGCGAAGACCCCGGTAGGCTGAGCCTGTCCGGATCGCTGACGCGCGCCGCGCTCGATGCTTGGCAGATCGCTTCCGATGCCGCTCCGGACTGGCTGTCGCTCTCCTGCATCGATTCCTCGGACGACCCCATCCAGCCCCGAGACGCGGTCGAAGGCGATGGGGTCCGCATCACCGTGACGTTCGCGTCGAGCGCGAACGCGCCTCACCTGTTCACGCCGGAAGGTTGGCGATCCTTACTGCTCAACGACGCCCAGGTGTCTTCGAGCACGGCGGTTCGGCTCGCCTTCGACGAGGGGCGCTTCAGGAGCCGAGCTTTCGACGTCGCGCCATGGGAGAGCGCGCCCGCCGCCGGCCCCGACGCGCCTGCGCCGCGCGATGGGAGCCCGAGGCGTCAGGTCCGATCCCAATCGTCGGCCCTGATGGCGCCATCCAGGATCGAGCCATGGGTCGCTGAGGGAGACCATGGTCGCGGACCGGCCTGGCAAGCGTGGGCGGCGATTTCCACCTCGATGATCGCCCGGTCGCTCCCCAACGAGCTCTATATCGAGGGCGATGAAGAGCGCGTCAGCTTGGCCGGACAACCGCCGCGGCGCCTTGAACTCGGTCAGTTCGGCGTCGCCGACGCCCCGTTCGCGGCTCTTCAACAGGCGGCTGCATGGGTCTATCTGGAGGGGACGGACGTCGAGGTTCGCCACACCTTTCTTTCAGCCGAATTGGCTCGGGAATGGCCCTCGGGAAAATCGTTCGCGGACGGCTTGAAAGGAAAATTGGAATCGTCGCTCGATTCCGCTCGACTGCTCTACAAGGCTCATCTCCGGGCCGGCAGCAAGGACACCTTGAAGGCCTTGGCGGATCTGCGGAAGACATTGGCTGACGACGTCCAGAAGCTCGTCCAGCAGGCCCGCGATCTGTCGAGCGCAGTATGGCGCGACGTCGCTGTTGCGATCGGCGTCATGGCTGTTCGCTTCGGCCTCGACGCTGCGAAGACGGTGCCGTCATCCTTCGCTTTCTCGACGATCTACCTGTTGGTCGCCGGTTATTTCATCACGTCGTTCTGGCTGACGACGTCGATCAACCGACGCTTTCTTACATCGCTCGAACAGAGCCGGGCCGCATGGCGAACCAAGCTCTACGCATTCCTGGATGATGACGACTATCGCGAGCTTGCCGAGACGCCGCTTTCTGAGGCGATCGAAGACTACCGGCTGACCGAGCGCCGGACACGTCGCGTAGTCGTAACCGTAGCCCTGCTGCTCGTGCTCGCGACGCTCGTTGAGGCAGGTGTGCTCGACGTTTCGTTGATCATCAGATGGACCTCGACGCAGATGATTCGGCTTTGGGATATAGCGTCGACCTTTATTCGGTCTCTCTAGGCTCCCTGATCAATCGATAGAACCATTTTCGGGGCAGGCGAACGACCCACTCGGTCCGCGCAACGCGTTACACCGTCCGTCGCGCCGCTCCAACGATCGCGTCGTGCTCAATCCTGATGTTGGGATAGTGCCGCCGCCAACGCCCGGTAAAGGCCGTCATCTGGGATGTATGCGCCGAGGTGATCCAGCACATAGTGCTCCGCCCGCTGCACGACCGCCGCATCAAAGCTGACGAATCCCAGAGGAACCGCAAAGCCACGGGGGGACTCGATGGGAGCATGCACAAGCGCGGCCACCGCCACCTCGGGTACGAGCAGGATTTCGAGCGGGCCGGGAAAGCCACGAACGTCGCTCGTCCCGATGACGTCAAACGCCTTTTCGATGTAACGCGGTGGGCGCGGCGCCGTGAGACATACCGCTTCCATGGTATCCGTCTGGCCGTCGGCGCGCTGTGCGTTCCAGCGTGTCCGCATGCCGGCGACCGCGTCATCGAGCAACGTTGTTGCATTCCACCACGGTACCTGCGGCGTGAGCCACAGAGAGAAGGACGGCGCGGCCGGGTGCTGGCGCGATCCGTAGTCTAACACATCGAAGAGACGCGTCCGGTTCTCCGGCAGCAAGAGCGAGCCGACGACCGGTGCTGTCTTGCGGTCTGCCCGGACATCGCCGGCGCGCGCAATGGCTTCCCGGTAGTAGCGGGTGATGGCAAGTCCATCCCGCCTCGCAAAATCATTCAGGAACTCTGGCGCGAGGCGGAGAAGGACGTCATAGGCGTCCGCGTCGCCCTCGCTGCGCGACAGCTTCAGCCCGTCGACAAACGACGCCACCGCGCTCACGATTTCCGGCCGGTCCGCCTGTTCATGCTCCGGCCGCCAATCGTTCAGGTCGTTCTCTTCCGAGCTCGGATATGCGGCACGGGCCCGCACGACGGTGCGCACCGTGCTCAGGAAGCGGCTGCCCGGCGTCACCGGATCGACCGAATAGAGGTCCTTCTTCTCACCCTTGTCGCGCTCCCGCCGGTCGGCGATTTCCAAAAAAAACTTTCGGAACGCCTGAGGAACGCGCGCCGCTGCCGACCCCGCGGCCTCCTCGTCGAGGATCGTCAGCTCGCCAAGCCCGAGCTCGAACTCCGTGAGAAAGCGGGCGCGCTCGGGCGCAAGCGATAAGAGATCGAACCCGACCTTGCTGCGCCGCGACTCCACCGCGAAGATTTCCGGCTCCGCGCTGCCGTCCCGAAACAACCCGTCCCCGACGGCCGTTAGCCAAAGCCGTCCGTCACGCCGCTCGACGTAGCCTGGCGTCTCGGCCTCGGCGAGCACAAAGGACATCTCGCGTACATTGAAGCCAAAGAAAGCCGCGGCGTCCGCCTCCGACATTCCCGGAACGGCCTTTACGAGCCGCAGCAGGAACTCGGTCGTCAACGACGTGCGTCCCAGGACGGCGACTTTGTGATCGACGAAGAAGTTGCGGCACGGCAGGAGCACGTCATAGGTCGCAAGTTCGATCGGACGGTCCTCCTCCGGATCCACCAACCCCTGGCTCTTCAAATGAAGCAGCGAACGCTTTTGGATCGCCATCCTCAGCCTCCCGTGCTCGTCTTCTTGCCGCGCGGCGTGCCCGTCGCGGCGCTCACAACGTCGGAAGCGCTGCGCATGACGGCCTCGCCATTGGTGAGCGCCTTGGCGAAATTATCCGCGAGACGCCGCATCGGCCCTCCCTGCCGCCACCGCGTGTTGCCCCCGACGATCACCAGCCGATCCATCGCCCGGCTCACGGCGACATTGATGCGGTTGCTGCGTGACAGAAATCCCTCGCGTACCGTCGCTACGCCCGCCTGCTGAATGCCGTCTGCGTTGTTGCGCACCAGCGAAAGAATGACGATCGGATTTTCTTTCCCCTGATAGCTGTCGACGGTGTCGATCTTGACGTGCCGCAACAGCGTGTCACCGTGCGGCGTCTTCAGAATCCGGCTCCTCAGATGATCCCGCTGCGCGGCGTACATGCAGATGACGCCGATACCGTGGGGATATTGGGCCTGTGTCGTGAGCCAGTTGCGAAACGGCTCATGCTCGTACCATCCGGTGAGGAGGGTCAGGATGCAATCCGCTTCGACCCGGTTGCTACGGCTCGTTCCTCCTGCCTCGGGGCTTTCGAAGCCCTGTTCCCCCAGGCTGTCCGTCGCGATCCAGGTCAGAGGAACGCCGAGATCGTCCGGGAGCACGCCGGGGGGAACCTCCGGCGTGTCCCGCCCATGCTCGAGGTCAATCTCCGGATAGAAGGTATCGGACACAAGCCGTCCGATGGGCGGCAGCATCCGGTACTGCGTTTTCAGCTTCTTGCCGGCGGCAGCCCCATAGGCGGTCTCAAAGACGCGGGCGAAATCGCTGCGCACAATTTCGCCTTTCGGGAAGCCGGCCCGTGCGCCCACTTGCTGCACGACTTCCGGCTTGTGCAGCGGCTCCAGCTGCGCCTGGTCGCCGACCAGGATAATCCACCGGCCGGCCTGAAGCGGCACGGACAACTCGCTTGCCGTGCAGCGCGCCGCTTCATCCACGATCACGAGATCGAATGGCGTGCTCGTGAGCCCCAGCGAGGGCCGGCCAAGTCCGACGCACGTCCCGGCCACAATCTGGCGCGTACCGGCGAGGAACGGCTCGAAGCTCCGTTGAGCCGTTGAGGCGCTTGTTACAAAGTCGCGGGCAATCCTGCTCACGGTGCGCAGCCTTGCTGCGCTGGCTGCGCTAACGCCCGGCTCTCCCTTGCGCCGCGCGACAAGGGCGTCGGCGGTGCTGTCCACGAGCGCCATCACGTCGCTGTCCGGCCCCGGCAACTCCTCGGGCAAGCCGAGATAGGACAGGTGGGCCCGCAGGGTCTGACGAAGGCCGTCAACCCGACTTGGATCCGCCTCGGCATCGCTGGCCAGGGCTGCCATCCGCGCGCAGACTGGCCGCACCGCCGATTCCACGAACAGGAGGTCCTCAACGAGGCCTTCCGGGAGGCCGAGTGCGGCGCCGGCGATGTGAAGGCGCTCGCTGTGCTGGGCGCGAAAGCGGTCCTTGAACGAAAGCTCGGCCCGTCCGGTATGATAGGGGAGCAGCCGATCGGACACGACGCCCTCCGCACCGACACGCAGAATGCTTGGCTCGCCGCCGGATCGCCGAAAGAGCGCCAGCACGGCTTCCGCCGCGTTGTTGACGGCTTCGTGCGACTGGCTCGCAAGCAACACGTTGCGCGCCAGTCCCTTCGCCAGGGCGTAGTGCGTCAGCGCCGCAATGAACTTCGTCTTGCCGGTGCCCGGCGGCCCCTGCAGCAATCCAAGGGGCCGCGCACCGAGAAGAACGCCCAGCGCCTCTTTCTGACTCGGATTAAGCCCATAGCCATCCACCAGCGCCGCATCCAGGACGGTCGTCGTCGTAACGGGAAGCACACGCTTGCGTGGGTCGAAGACGTCAATGAGGCCCGGAACGCGCGACGTGCGCGACAGCATCTTCTCAATCGCCCCTTCGCGCCGGCGAAGGCTTTGCAGCTCGAAGTGGCTGGTGAAGCGCAGCCGCTGGTTTTCCTCAATGATCCGGGCTTGGTGGGGGTTTGCATATTCGGTTGGATCAATCACGACCACCCCGAGCTTGGACCGGGCGGTATCCAATTCGCCAACGCGGCGCCAGATGCCCTTGGTATCGAGCTTTTCCACCCCCACCTTGTCGGCCCGGTCGAAGTCGAACGTTCCGCTGGACAGCTCGAACGGCACCACATGGCGCCTCAGATTGCGGTCAAAGAAGGCATCGGAAAGCGCCACCCCTTCTGTCGTAAGCTCGGCCTCCGCGTCCATAAGACTGCGCCACAGCGCCGGCACGTCGGTATCCGCCGTCCGGACCGCGGGTGACGCCGCCGCGATTTCTTCCACAAGCGTGTCTTCGGCAACGTCCCCGAGTTCTTCCTGGTCGGCGGGCGCGTCGTCGTCGGGCGCCCCGGCGCGCCCCGGCGTGCGCGCGCGGCCAAGCGCCTCCCGAACATCCGCATCCTCGAGGAGCCCGGCGAGCGCCTCGAAGTCATTAAGATCGGAGCGTTCGACCGTGATGTCGGCCGGGATCGACTTGAATTCATATTTGGCGATGCGCGCGATCCATCCTTGATTGACCGGTCGCCGGCGTCCCGAGCGCGGGACGCCGTTGACGTCGAGGCGGATCTCGATTTCCTCCCCGCTGCCACGGATGAAGAGCGCCGCGATGCCCTGGCCGGCACGCAGATAGACGCGCCCTTCGTCCGGAAAGAGGGGACCGGTCTCGGCGCCCCGGATCGATAGCGCGATGGACAGGCGCGGCGCCTCGGCGCACGGCGTCAGCGCGGCATCCAACGCTTCCGCCAGCGGTGACAGGGTGGCGTTCCGCGGCACCCTGTCCCGGCAGGTCGCAATGGCGGTCGCGATGGACGCCGCGGCCGCTGCCTCCATAGCGCTCCGGGCAAGAACCTCTTCGACAATCTTCGTGACGGCAAAATTGTCCCGTTCCTGCCGGCTACCGCTGTCGGGCGCATAGGCGTTCGAGACAATATCGCCATCCCGCGCCGGCGCGAAATCAATCGTGTCGACCAGGACCGGTTCGGGAGATTCTCCCTCCCGGACGATGATGTTATCCGGCTTCAGGTCGCCGTGCGCCGCGCCCCGCGCATGAAGGTCCATCACGATGGTGGCGAGACGCGCCAGAAACGTCAGCGCGGCATGCGGGTCGTGCCAGGTGCCCGGCGTCGACGCGAGACTACCCGTCAGCGTCTCGCCCTCGATCCAGTCCTGCACCAGCACGATCGCGTCGCCGAGCCACAACACATCCCTGACCGGCGTGCAGCCGGGCGGCGGCGAGAGCTTCAGGTCCAGGGCACGGTTGAGAAAGTCGAGAATGCGAGCGCTCTCGCGGGCCTGGTCGCCCCAGGCCTGACGCTTCCACATTTTCACTTTGACGGGAGAGCCGTCCCGCGCGCTCCGCCACATTTCAACGATATCGCTCGAAGCGATGTCCGCGACGGCGGGATAGGAGCCGAACAGCTGCCGCTGCGACCGGATGCTCCCGCGAAAACGGTCAAGGCCCTCGATCACCTCCTTGGGCGTCGGTCGCGATGCCGTCGCCGCATTGAATGCTTCGAGTGCGGCGCCGGCATCGGGAAAGCGGGATGCCGGGTCGATCTCCAGGGCGTTCGCGAACCAGCGGTGCAGCGGCTCAAACGTCAGGTCGCCGTCGATCGCGGCGTTCCAGTCCGGCGGATTGCCGGGGGACGGGCTTGCCGGGGGGCGCCCGAACAGAATCTCGTGAACCGCAACCGCGGCCAGGAACACGTCCTTCGTCTTGGCACTGAAATCGTCGCCAAGCACATCCTCGGGCGCGGTCACGGTCGAGAGGAACTGGTAGCGCGCCTTGCCGAGCGAGGCGACTTCAGGAAACTTCGCCGCGAGCAGATGGGAAATCCGGACTGTCGATGGCGCCTCAAGCCACACGCTGTGGCTGCCCAAGTCCAGATGCGCCGCCTCCGACATATGCAGGGCTTTGACACGCGCGAGCAGCTGGCGCGCCAGTTCGACCCGATCCTGCGGGGAGAGATTGGCCGCTTCGCTGGAGACGAAGTCGCGCAGCCGCTTCAGGCGTCGCCGGCGGTCATAGACCTCCCAATAGTTGACGCTCTGATTGGGGTCGGCCGCCTTCGGAACCAGAATCCAGTTCTCGCAATCCTCGCTCCGGTCACGGAGATAGTAGAAGACCTTGCCTTCGCGCCCGGCAATCTCCGCACGGCCTTCCTCGGTCTGGAAGCGCCCATCCGTGCAATTGGCGAAGTTCCACAGCCGCAAGGTTCCCAGGTTTTGCGGCGTGTTCTCTTCTTCCGCCTCGTACTCCCGGTAAATATCCGCCGGATGCTGGAAGGTGGCCTGGTCCGACGTGGCCACATAGCGGTCGTAGCGCAGCCGCCCGGGCTTGAACGGTCCTGCTTTCACGTTGAGAAAGCTGGCAAAACGGGCTTTCCAGACCGCATCCGTCAGTGGGGTCGCCACGATTTGCGGCGCCACATTGCCAAAGGTCGCGCGCCGCGCCTGTTCCGAGCCCGCGATTCTCAGAAAATCGTCGATGGCAAAGACCTTGCCTCTTTCCGTTGCGGCAATCCCCGACACGTCTGCCTTGCCGGTAATGACCACGACCCCAACGATCTTGGGAACAGGAGCGCTCGCGCTCTCCGGGCGCCTCCGCAGTTCCGACGTGAGCAGGCGCAGAACATCCTTCTCGTTGGCGTTAATCTTCGCGACCGGCGACGGCCCGGTATCGCGCCCGTTGTGCAGCCAATTCCCCGAATCGCTTTCGATTTTCCCGGACCAATCCTTGAGATCGATCAGGAACACGACGTGATCCGTCACCATGATCACGTCGATCTCGCGTGACCGCCCGATTCCCGTGGCAAGTTCGAGATTCGTAAAGGCGTACCAGCTCCGTGGCAGCGCTCTTAAGCGGTCGACTCCCTTAACCTCCCGGACGTGGACACCGCGTCCACAGTTTGTGACCTGCATCGCTTCTCTCCGCCCACCCGCGGGCGGGAAGGCTACATTGTTCACCTAGAAGTAGGCGCGCGGTCCGTATTTGTCTCCGAGTTTTAGTCGGTGCAGTGGTCCGTTCCGTGAATTCCACAATCTTACGGCGATGCAGCCGCGTACCAGCTGAACCCGTCCCTCGGCCTCCGGACGAAACGGCACAACCTTGCCTCACGTGGGTCATTGATCTCCACGGGAGACATCCCTCGGGGTCGCCGCGACTCGCGTTTTTGATGGATGGCCAGCCAGCCGCCATCGGCAACGCTTTCGCGCTGCTACCATCGCGACTTTCACCTTAAGTAAGGCTTGGCCCACACCGGTCCACCGCCACCCGGCTCGTCAGGCAGCGATACACGACGAGGTGATGGGCATATGAGCTTTTTAGCATGGGGATCGGCCAATCGATCCGCACCTTCTGGCCTATGCAATGATTAAGCCCCGTAAGGGAATCTGGACAAACGTTAGACGGCTGCAAATGGTACCCAAAATAGGCCCGTGCCGGGCTTTGTCGACCGGCCGTAAAGCCGAGCTAGCGATCCAATCGGGTTTGCTTCGCCTTCCGGAAGCCCTTGTCGCCCGTCATGAATCGCTGGAGCATGGGTGCGATCAGCTTGGCCGGGTCGAGCGGCGCGGCCTCGCCGCTGGCGCGAGTCAGGATCTCGGCATAGGCGACGAGATCCCGATGAACGGCGGCCGGCAACTCCACGGTGATCTTGACGGGCTTGTCGTCCGGGATGGCGGAGAGCCTGAGCTTGGTCATGACGGCTCCTTCTGTTCGTAGGGCTTCATCACCAGGTCGCGGCGCACGATGACGCGGACGGGGAAGCCCGGGCGGATCGTCAGGGTGGGCTGGATGTTGAGCTGGCGACGGACGATCTGCCGACCGACGTCGGATGCCGTGTCCTGCCCGCTTTCGCGGATCGCCTTGGCGATCTCGTCCTCGCCGTCGCTGGAGCCGAGCTCGGTGCCAATGCCGAGCAGCGTCGAGAGCAGCGCGGCGCGAAAGAGCTGACCCCAGTGATAGTCGACCTCGTCCTCGAGCCCAGAATAGCCCTGGGTGTCGGCCCCCTGAAGCCGCTCCAGCACGATCGACGTGCCGTCCGGCATGACGATGCGGTTCCAGACCAGGAGGACCCGCGATTGCCCGAAGGCGACCTGGCTGTCGTATTGGCCGATCAGCCGGGCGCCCTGCGGGATGAGGAGATGGGTGCCGGTCGGGCTGTCATAGACATGGCTCGTCACCTGCGCGGTGATCTGGCCGGGCAGATCGGACTTGATGCCGGTGATGAGGGCGGCCGGGATGACGGTTCCGGCCTGCACCACATAGGGGGAGGCCTTCTCCTGCACCCGGTCGGGGCTGACCGTGCGGCGGTCGGTGGCGGCGTTCACGAAGGCGAGCTTGCGGTCCTGCATGTTCTGCGCGGAGCCGGCGTCGAGCGGCGGTGGCGGCTCGGTCGGCGCCGTCAATCCGGTGGCCGGATCGATGGTCCCGGCCCTGGTCGCGGCCGGCGTGTCGGTGGGCCGCACGCCGCGGCTCTCGGTGAAGAGTCGGGCGACGCGCGCGGATTCGATCTCGGCGAGGCGGCGTTGCTCCTCTGGATCGGCACGCGGGGCCTGGACGTTCGGCGGCACGACGGGCTTGCCTTCTTCCTGCGCCCGCAGGATCGGGCGGCCGAGATCCCCCGGCAGCGGCGGGCCGAGCTTCGGAATGCCGGCATAGTCTCGTGGCAGGCCGGCGAGCCCGTCGGCGGGCTGGCGGTTCTCTGTACTATAGAGTTCGGTCGGGGGCTGGCCACCGCGCCGGCTGGATTCGAGCGCCCAGACGAGCGCACCGAGGATGGCGATGGAGCTGACGCCGCCGAGGCCGATCAGGACGCGGCGGGAGAGCCGCGTCACGCGCGGCGCGTCCGGCCGCAGGCGCAGCCTGGCGCGTATGTCCCCGCCGCCCGGGGTCGGGGCATCCGTCATCGGAACAATCCCGCGCTGCGCACCGGCCGGCCATCGGTGCGCACGATGCGCACGCGCTTCTCGCTCGCCTTGTCACCGAAGCGCAGCTCGGCGGCGGCGAACAGCCGGTCGACGACGAAGTAGTTCTGGCGGGCGCGGTAGTTGACCAGCTCGGAGTCGCCGGAGGCGCCGATGACGAACAGCGGCGGCAGATCGCCCTGGGCGATGCCGGACGGGAACTCGATATAGACCTTGGCACCGTCGTCGAAGGCGCGCAGCGGCCGCCAGGGCGCGCTGTCGCCCTCGATCGTGTAGCGGAAATTGAGCTTGGAGATGTCGACACCGGTGGCGACCGGCTGCATTTCGGCAGCACGGGCGTTCTGGCGGCGCAGCGCGATCAACTGGTCCTGCGGATACTGCCAGGAGACCGAGGCCATGTAGGTCTTCTCGGTCGAGCGCAGCTCCATGTGATAGGTGCGCAGGTTGGTGTTGATGACGAGGTTGGTCTGAAGATCGGGCCGCGTCGGCTTGACGAGGATGTGGACCTGTCTGGTCTCGCCGACGCCGCTTTCCGTGTCGCCGATGATCCAGCGCACCGTGTCACCGGCGGCGACCGGGCCAGAGCCGACGAGCTGCTCGCCGGGCTGCAAGGCGACGTCCGTCACCTGGCCGGGCGCGGCATAGACCTGATAGAGCGCGCCGGTGGCGAACGGATAGACCTGCACGGCGTTGATGAAGCCGTTGCGCACCGGCTGGATGCGGGCGGCTTCGTTCGCCTGGGTGATCCGTGCCTTGGGATCGGCCGGCTCGGGCTTCCGCGTGCTGCTGGCGACCGGCTTCAACTGGCCCGGCAGCGGCAGCGGCTTTGGCAGTTCCACCACCTTCACCGGCCCGACGGGATCGGTGAGCTGCACGGCCGGCGCCGCGTCGTCGTAGTCGATGTCCGGCGGGATGAATTTGTTGGCGCAGCCGGCAAGCGCCGTCGCCGACATCAACGCGGTCACGAGCGCCATCGCGCGATGGCGCGTGCCCGCCCGCTTCTTCCTTGCCCCCTTCATGAACCCAGCTCCTTCGACCAGTTGATGGCATTGATGAAGACGCCCAGGGGATTGGCCCTGAGCCTGTCGGCGGTGCGCGGCGGCTGGATCACGACCGTCACGATGGCGGTCCAGCGCTCGGTCGCGGCGAGTTGGCCGTTCTCGTAGCGGCGCTCACCCCAGGCGATCCGGAAGGAATCCGGCGAGGCCCGGATGACGGACGAGATGTCGACCGAGATCTGCTGGCGGCCGACCTTGGCGAAGGGGTCGTTCGCCCGCGCGTAGTCGTTCAGGGCGATGGCGCCGCGGTCGGTGGTGAACTCGTAGGCGCGCAGCCAGTTCTGCCGGACGACGACCGGATCGGCCGGGATGGAGCGGACCTGCTCGATGAAGCGGGCGAGATGCCAGACGATCTGCGAGTCGGTCGGCTGGTAGTCGGTGATCGCCGAGGCCACGGCCTGCGCCTCGCCGAAGCGGTCGACCTGCACCACCCAGGGGACGACGGTTCCCTGCGTCGACTGCCAGACGAGCGCGGTGGCGAAGCCACCGGCGAGCACGAGCGACCCGAAGGCCATCAGCCTCCAGTTCGCGGCTTGCTGGCGGGCGGAGCCGATGCGCTCGTCCCAGACCTGTGCGGCCTTCCGGTACGGGGTTTCTGGTTCGGGCGTGCGCGCATAGCGCACGGACGGACGCTTGAAGAGGTTCATCGGCGGTCATCCTGATCGAGGGAAACGGACACGGACCCGCCGCCGTGGTCGCCGGAGCGGATGGCATGGGCCGCGGTGCTGACGCCGTGCTGGACGGCCTGGCCACGCTTCATCCGTTCGGCCCAGGCCGGCGGCTGCGAGGACGCCGCGTCGGAACCGGAGGCGGCGGACGGAGAGCTGGCGGCGCCGGCACCGCCGGCGGCATCGCCACCGCGGGGGTTGACCTCGTTCCGGCCGCCGGTCGCCTTCCATGCCCCGGCCTGGCCGGCGGCGTAGCTGCTGCGCAGGGATTCACCGGCGCGGGACGCCATGTCCTTGCCCTTGTTGACGGCAAGTCCGGCTCCGGCCTTGGCCACCGCGGCGAAAGCGGCCGCGCCGCCCCCGGTTCCGGTCGAGCCCACGGAAGCGTCGCCCAGCCCGTAGGCGGTGCGGACGCCGCCCGCGAGCGCGGCGCCGCCGCGCGCGGCTCCGCCGATCGCGCTGGCGGCGCCGCTCAGACCCGCACGCGCGCCCATGGCGGCGCCCGCACCCATGCCGGCGACGGCAAGGCCGGTGCCGACCGCGGCGCCGGCGCCGAGCTGCGGAGCGCCGGAGACAAGGCCCGTGGCGATGCCCGGCCCGAAGATCGAAAGGCCCATGAGCGACAAGGCGCCGAGCATGAGCGCAAGTGCATCGGTGATGGTCGGGGTCTCGGAGAAGCCGGCCTTGAACTCGTTGAACAGGCCGGAGCCGATGCCGACGATGACCGCGAGGACCAATATCTTGACGCCGGAGGCGACGATGTTGCCGAGCACCTTTTCGGCGAGGAAGGCGGTCTTGTTGAACAAGGCGAACGGCAGGAGCACGAACCCCGCGAGCGCGGTCAATTTGAACTCGATCAGGCTGATGAAGATCTGGACCGCGAGGACGAAGAAGGCGATCAGCACGATCGCCCAGGCGGTCATGAGCACCACGATCTGCACGAAGTTCTCGAAGAAGCTGATGTATCCCATCAACTGGCCGGCCGCCTCGAGGATGGGATTGCCGGCATCGATGCCGACCTGCGCGACGCGGCCGGGCTGGAGAAGCTCGGAGGCCGAGAGCGAGGATCCACCGGCCTTCAGGCCGAGACCGCTGAAGGACTGGAAGACGATGCTCGCGAGCCGGTTGAAGTTGCCGATGATGAAGGCGAAGAAGCCGATATAGAGGGTCTTCTTGATAAGACGCTGGAGCACGTCCTCGTCGGCGCCCCAGGCCCAGAACAGGCCGGCCAACGTGATGTCGATGGCGATGAGGGTGGAGGTGAGGAACGCGACCTCTCCGCCGAGCAGGCCGAAGCCGGAGTCGATGTAGGAGGTGAAGGTCTCCAGGAAGCGGTCGATGACGCCGGTGTTGTTCATGGGCGCGGCCGCTCCTCACGGATTCCGAGGAAGTGGCGGCGGCTCTCGGCCCACGCCTTCTTGCAGGAGGGATCGTCGAGGGCGGCCACGCCCATGTCGCGGCAGCGGGCGAGTTCGCCCCCATCACGTGCGGGAGGTTGGGGCTCGCCGCCCGGAGTGTGGAGCGGGGTGGCGGGGGTGTGCTCCACGCCGGCCTCGCGCAGCGCCACGACGGCGATCGTCATGGCGGCCCCGAGGGCGAGGACGGCAATCATCCGGGCGGCGATCCTGAAGTCCATGCCGGCCTCAATCGTGGAACATGCGCACGGTCGAGGCGCTGTAGCCCGTGCCCGTCATGAAGCGCTTGAACTGCTCGCGGGCCTGCTCCTGCGCGGCGGCCTGGCGCGACTTCTCCAGCGCCTCGGCACGGCCCTGTGCGGCCAGCATGGCGGTGAGGTCGGAGATCTGCTTCGCCTGCACGGCGAGGAGTTGGTTGCCGGCCTGCGTCGCCTGCAGCACGCCGACGGCGGACTGGCTGGCGCCCACCAGCGAACTCGTCTGGGAGCTTGTGCCGCCGATGTTCTCGACGGCTGTGGCTCCGGCCTTCAGCGAATGCTCGTAGGCGGAAAGCGATTGCTGCCAGCGCTGCCGGGCGCCATCGACCAGTTGCTGCCCGGTCTTTCCCGCGGTGAAGTCCTTGAACGTCGTGTCGAATTGCTGGTCGATGTTCTGGACGTTGTAGGCGAGCTTCTCGGCTTCGCCCATCAGCCGCTTCATCTCGGAAAAGTTGTTCTCGATCTGCGAGAGGACAGAGGTCGGCAGGCTGGCCAGTTGCTTTGCCTGGTTCATCAGCATCTGGGCCTCGTTGGCGAGCGAAGTGATCTGGTGATTGATCTGCTCCAGCGACCGGGCGGCCGTGAGCAGGTTCTGGCT
Source organism: Xanthobacter sp. NM-25 (assembly GCF_022138605.1). GTDB lineage: Bacteria > Pseudomonadota > Alphaproteobacteria > Rhizobiales > Xanthobacteraceae > Xanthobacter. Next base: position 570,477 of record NZ_JACBFS010000004.1, on the reverse strand, counting down.
GTAGTTGGTCGGGTCGTAGACGATGTCCCATGCCAGCGCCGGCATCGGCGCGAGCGGGATTGCGATGAGCGACAAGGCTGCGGGAGGCAGGACGAGGGAGACGCCGACGGCGCAGGCAAGCGCATGGCGGCGAACGCCGCGACCGCTGCGGATGGCGTGGAAACGGGTGTTCGTCATCGGGCGATGTCCTTTTCGGGCTGAAGGGAAGCTGGGACCGGCCTGGCGGGATCCGGGGCCGGCCGATCGACGATGTTGGTGAGGTCGGGAAGGAGGTCGGCCGCCCAGCCGAGGCCCTTGGCGCGCAGCCAGGCGTCGAGGAAATGCGGCCGGGCGCCGGCGTGCAGCAGCTCGTCGATCAGGGTGTGGGACGGTTTGTCGGAGGACGCGCAGAGCGCGAGCGCGATCTGGCCGAGGCCGAGTTCGAACAGCCGGTTGCCGCGCTGCGACTGATAGTAATAGTCCCTTTTCGGGGTGGCTCTGGCGACGATCTCGATCTGCCGATCGTTCAATCCGAACTGGCGGTAGATGGCCGAGATTTTCGGCTCGATGGCTCTGTCATTCGCCAGGAAGACGCGCGTCAGGCAGCATTCGATGAGCGCGGGCGCGATCGGCGATGCGTCGATGTCGGCGAGCGACTGGGAGGAGAACACGACGGAGACGTTCTTTTTCCGCAGCGTCTTCAGCCACTCCTTGATCTTGAAGGCGAAGTCGCCGTCATCGAGCGCGCGCCAGCCCTCGTCGATGACGAGCAGGGTCGGACGCCCGTCGAAGCGCGCTTCGAGACGGTGGAACAGATAGGCGAGGACCGCCGGCGCCGACTTCGTCCCGATCAGCCCTTCGGTCTCGAACGCCTGGACGGACGTCTCGCCGAGCCGCTCATGTTCCGCGTCGAGGAGCCGGCCATAGGCACCGGCGATGCAATAGGGTCGGAGCGCCTGCTTCAGCGCCGAGGATTGCAGCAGCACGGCGAGGCCGGTGATGGTGCGTTCCTCGACCGGAGCCGAGGCGAGCGAGGTCAGCGCGGTCCAGATGTGTTCTTTCACGTCCGGCGTGACGGTCACGCCTTCCCGCATGAGGATGTCGACCAGCCAGTCCGCGGCCCAGGCGCGCTCGGGCGTGTGGTGGATTCCGGCGAGCGGTTGCAGCGCGACGGTGTCGTCCGACAGCGCGCCGCCGAGGTCCTGCCAGTCGCCGCCCATGGCGAGGGTGGCGGCACGGATGGAGCCACCGAAGTCGAACACGTACACCTGCGCGTCGCGATAGCGCCGGAACTGGAGGGCCATGAAGGCCAGGAGGACGGATTTGCCGGCGCCCGTCGGTCCGACGATCATGGCATGCCCGACATCGCCGATGTGCAACCCGAAGCGGAACGGCGTCGCGCCTTCCGTCCTGGCGTAGAACAGCGGCGGCGCGCCGAAATATTCGTCCTTGGCCGGGCCGGCCCAGACGGCCGAGAGCGGCATCATGTGCGCCAAATTGACAGTGCTGATCGGCGGCTGGCGGACGTTGGCATAGGTCTGCCCGGGAATACCGCCGAGCCAGGCCTCGATGGCGTTGACGCCTTCGGTGATGCAGGTGAAATCGCGCGACTGGATCACCTTCTCGACAAGGCGCATCTTCTCGTCGGCAACAGCCGGATCGGCGTCCCAGACCGTCACCGTGGCGGTGACGTAGGCTTGGCCGACCTGATCGGAACCGAGGTCCTGCAGGGCGGCGTCGGCATCAGCCGCCTTGTTGGCCGCGTCGGTGTCGAGAAGCACGGACTGCTCGTTGGTCAACACTTCCTTGAGGATGGCGACGACCGATTTCCTCTTCGCGAACCACTGCCGCCTGATCCGCGTGACGAGGCGGGTGGCGTCGGTCTTGTCCAGCATGATGGCGCGCGTCGACCAGCGATAGAGGAACGCCAGCCGGTTCAGCTCGTCGAGGATTCCCGGAAACGTCATGGTCGGGAACCCGATGACCGTGAGGGTGCGCAGATGGAAGCCGCCGAGGCGAGGTTCCAGCCCGCCGGCGAGCGGCTGGTCGGCCAGCAGCGCGTCGAGATGCATCGGGGTCTCGGGCACCCGCACGCGATGACGCCGCGTCGAAATGGTGGAGTGGAGGTAGGTCAGGGTCTCCACGTCATCGAGCCATTCGGCCTCCGGCACGAAACCTTCAAGCAGGTTGAGGACGCGGTCGGTGCGGTCGACGAACCCTTTCAGCAGCTCCCACGGGTCGACGCCGCCCCGCTCGCGCCCCTCATAGAGCCAGCCTTCCAGACGGGAAGCCTCCTGGGCGGGCGGTAGCCAGACGAAGGAGACGAAATAGCTGCTCTCGAAGAGGATGCCGCTATCTTCGAATTGCTCGCGCCGCTCGATGTCCAGCAGCGCCGACGCGGCATCGGGGAAAAGACTGTCCGGATAGTCGGTCGCGCGATTGCGTTGCGCCTCGAAGAAGATAGCCCAGCCGGACCCTAGCCTGCGCAGCGCGTTGTTGAGGCGGCCGGTGGTGCCGACCAGCTCGGCCGCCGTCGCGCTGTCGAGGTCGGGGCCGCGGAAGCGCGCGGTGCGCTGGAAGCTGCCGTCCTTGTTGAGCACGACGCCCGGCGCCACCAGCGCTGCCCACGGCAGGAAGTCGGCTAGGAGCGCGCTGTTCTTGCGGTATTCGGCGAGGTTCATCATGGCCGCACCTCACGTGCCAAGATGTGCGGGATAGCGCACGTGGCGGCGGCCCACGTCGACGAACTGAGCGTCGCGCTTCGCGGCCCACACGGCCGCGAAGTGCCCGATCACCCAGATGGCGAGACCGGCGATCCACAGCCGAAGACCGAGGCCGACCGCTCCGGCGAGCGTCCCGTTGACGATGGCGACGGTGCGTGGGGCGCCGCCGAGCAGGATCGGCTCGGTCAACGCCCGATGCACCGGGGCGAAGAAGCCGCGGACATCCTCTTCCATGGCTACACCACCGCCCCACCGCCGAATGAAAAGAAGGACAGGAAGAAGCTCGATGCGGCGAACGCGATGCTGAGCCCGAACACGATCTGCACGAGGCGACGGAAGCCCCCGCTGGTGTCGCCGAAGGCGAGCATCAGGCCAGTGAAAATGATGATGATCACGGACACCACTTTTGCCACCGGTCCCTCGATGGATTCGAGGATCTTCTGAAGTGGCTCTTCCCACGGCATGGACGAGCCGGAGGCATGGGCGGGCGCCCCCATCAGCAGCGTGACCGCGGCAAGGACGGTCGCCTCGGCAAGGCGAGAGCGAACACGGCGAAGGGCATACGGGATCATTGGTGGTCTCCTTGTCCAGGGGTGGTGCGGAAATCGGAAGGCAGCAGCGCGTTGAGGGTGCGGTAGGTGCCGGTCACGGGGTCGAACCCCTCCACGAGGGCGATCTCCGCAAGCCGGCGGCCGGCGCCGCGGCCGGTGAGAACGGCGATGATGTCGATGGTGTCCCCGATCAGCGCGCGCGGGACCGTGACGACGGCCTCCTGGACCAGTTGCTCGAGCCGGTGCAGCGTGCCATGGGCGGTATTGGCGTGGATGGTGCCGATGCCGCCGGGATGCCCCGTCGACCATGCCTTCAACAGGTCCAGCGCTTCGGCGCCGCGCACTTCGCCGACCGGGATGCGGTCGGGACGCAGGCGGAGGGAGGACTTCACCAGATCAGACAGTGAGACGACGCCATCCTTGGTGCGCAACGCCACGAGGTTTCGAGCTGCGCATTGAAGTTCGCGCGTATCTTCGATCAGGACGACACGGTCGGGTGTTTTTGCCACTTCGGCCAACAGCGCGTTGACCAACGTGGTCTTGCCGGTGGAGGTACCTCCAGCGACCAGCACGTTCTTCCGCGTCACGACGGCGAGCCGCAAGATTTCGGCCTGAGCTTCCGTCATAATGCCGGCGGCGACGTAGTCGGTCAGCTCGAAGATGGCGACCGCCGGCTTGCGAATGGCGAAGGTCGCGGCTGAGACGACGGGGGGGACCAAACCCTCGAACCGCTCGCCCGACTCCGGCAGTTCGGCCGACACGCGCGGATTGCCGGCATGCACCTCGGCGCCGACATGGTGTGCGACGAGGCGCACGATCCGCTCGCCGGCGGCCGGCAGAAGTTCCTCGCCCGTATCACCGAGGCCGCCCTTGAGGCGATCGACCCAGAGCTTGCCGTCGGGATTGAGCATCACCTCCACGATCTCGGGATCTTCGAGATAACGGGCGATGGCGGGGCCGAGCGCCGTGCGCAGCATGCGCGCGCTTCGCGAGAGCCCTTCGGTGATGTGGTGATGTGCCGGCATCCTGCCCCCGTTCGCGGCCATCCGCGGGATGCGTGGATGGCGACGGGGACAATCAAGAAAGGCATGAATTGCGTGCCGGCAACGCTATTCTCCCGCGTTTCGTAGCCGGTCGTAGAAGGGAGAAAAAATACTGGAAGTTCTCGGCGTCCCTAAGTCGGCCGATGGCTCCGGCCGTCTCGCTGGTCGTCTGTCGACTGGATCAGAATCGTGGTTTCAGGACATCCAGAAATTGGCTCAGCACCGGGTTCGAATTGTCCGGCTTCCAGCAGGCTGAGTATCCAAGACGGGTTGCGCCGTTGCCATTGTGGACCGGCCGGAACACGACTCCCAAACCGCTCAGGCCAGTTGCAGACTCGCATTGCAGGGCAATGCCCTGGCCGGCGGCGACTTCACTCAGGATGCTCTCGCGGCTAAGAAGGCGCGTTGCGATGTGAGGGTGATCAGAAGGTGCTGCGAGATTGCGCAGCAGGATGTTCTGGATGTCGGGGCCTGGATCATGATGGCTAATAAGGAAGCGCTCCCCCTTCAATTCTGGCCAATAGATGACGGGCTTGTCCGCAAGCGGATGTTCGATCGGTAGGGCTACGACGAGATATTCTGACCAGAGCATGATCGTGCGAAACACTTCGCATGCACTGGCTTCACAGAGCACGATAGCCACGTCGATTGTTCCGGAAAGCAGCCCGGCAGTCAGATCGACGAAAGGAATTTCGAAAGGGACCACTTCGACATCGCGATACCGCTCACGGAAATCTCGCAATGCCGCGCGGAATGCACCGTTCGAAAGCGAGTTGTAGAACCCAACGACAATACGGCCACGGCGTCCGGTGCCGCTGGCTTTCGCATGTTCGGCCAGGCGCTCGATGTCTTCGACGATACGGCGCGCCCCTATAACAAACTCCTCGCCTATCGATGTTAGGCGCGCTCCGGCTGTGGACCGGTCGAACAGCAACACACCGAGCTCATCTTCCGCCTCCCGAATGCGTCTGCTGACGATTGGTTGGCGAACGTTGAGCTCATATGCGGCAGCGCTGAAACTGCCGTTGCGCGCGCAAGCGACGATGTAGCGAAGGTGGCGTAGATCCACCAAGCATCCTCCACATCTATGTACCCGCTGGACGGGCCGCCCCCACGAAAAGCCAGAATTCTCTAGTAATGCGCTGACCGTACAATGCGTCGGCGTCTCAGCTCTCAGCAGCACACTCGCGCAAGGTCGCCTCAAGAATGTCGAGCGCCTCGACAAACAGCTCATCCTGAATGGTCAACGGAGCCAGGAAGCGCACGACGTTGCCATGGACACCGCAGGTCAGAAGGATCAGGCCGCGCTCCAGGGCGTTGAGCCGGACCTTGTTCGTAAACTCGGGATTCGGCGTGCTGGTGCCCGGCAGGTTGAACTCAACGGCGTTCATGAAACCGGGCCCACGCACGTCCACGATCTGAGGGACGTCATCCCGCAGAGACTGCAACTTCTGCTTCAGCCGATTGCCGAGCAACGTGGCTCGCTCGTTGAGGCCCTCCTCCTCGATGACATCAAGAACCGCATTGCCGGCAGCGATACCGATTGGGCTCCCACCGTAGGTGCCACCAAGACCGCCCACCGCAGGCGAATCCATCAGGTCCGCGCGTCCGGTCACCGCCGCGATCGGAAAGCCACCGCCAAGGCCCTTGGCCATGGTGGTCAGGTCCGCCACCACACCAAAGTGCTCCATGGCAAACATTTTCCCCGTACGCGCGAAGCCGGTCTGGACCTCATCCGCAATCAGCAGGATCCCGTGCTTGTCGGCAAGTTCCCGAAGTGCCTGCATGAAAGCCTTCGGCACCTCGTAGAAGCCGCCTTCGCCCTGAACGGGCTCGATGATGAAGGCGGCGACCCGGTTCGGATCCACATCCGCCTTGAACAGCTTGTCCAGTGAGGAGAGCGAGGCCTCGACCGTCGTCCCGTGAAGTTCCGCGGGAAACGGCACATGGAAAACGTCCGGCATCATAGCGCCGAAACCAGCCTTGTACGGCGCCACCTTGCCCGTGAGGGCCATGCCCATGAATGTCCGACCATGAAATCCACCCGTGAAGGCGATGACCGCGGAGCGCTTGGTCGCAGCGCGTGCGATCTTGACCGCATTCTCCACAGCTTCCGCCCCGGTCGTGACAAAGACCGTCTTCTTCTTGAACTCACCGGGCACAAGAGCGTTCAGACGCTCAGCAAGCTGGACATAATTCGCGTAGGGTACCACCTGGTGGCAGGTGTGGGTGAAGTGATCCAGTTGCTTCTTTACGGCATCGATCACCTTCGGATGACGGTGGCCGGTGTTGACCACGGCGATACCGGCTGCGAAGTCGATGTAGCGCTTTCCCTCCACATCCCAGATCTCCGCATTCGCGGCGCGCTCGGCATAAATCTGGGTGGTAACGCCCACTCCTCCTGAGAGTGCGTCATTGCGGCGGGCGGCGAGTTCGGTGTTCAACATCTGAAGGTTCCCAATGCGTGACGATTAGCCCAAGCCCTTGGTCGAGCATGCATCGCTCTCCCCCCGGGCCTATCAAATCTCTACATAAATTCTGTAATGTTTCAACATGCCCGCAGCACCCGGTGACTGCTGCCCTACGCGCTTCGCTCGTGCGTCCGGCAAAGTGCTTCTCACAGAGGATCGACGCACGTCATCATGAGGCGTTCGAATTGGCCGAAATCCACATCAGCCTTGGAGCCGATCACCACAAGAACGTTGGCAGTGTCCCCTCGCTCTCGCACGCTCAGGTCGAGTGATGACCGCTTTCCAACGATCTGGAACAGCGAGCTGCGCTCAGGCTCGTCGGTGAACGTCAGATATCCCTTGGCGCGATAAATGCTCGCTGGAAATTCCTTTACGGCAGCCTCAAAGGCATCGCGCCTCAATAGGCCATCCGACGACCACGTCTGGGTGGCGAAGGCTTGATCGTGCGCACCAGATTGCCCTGACACGAAGCCCGTAGCACGCGGGAAGACGGACAGCCGCGGCGACTCGCGCGTTGAGTCCAGGATCACTTCGAGCGGCACTTCCGCTTGGACACTCTCGATAATGCGCATCGACGGGAGGGCAGCCTTCAACACCCTATGCACGCCCGCAACCACGTCACCCGATACGAGATCGATCTTGTTAAGGATGACCACGTCCGAGACTGCGGCCTGCTCGATCGCTAACTCTGTCATTCCATAGTCGAGATCGAAATAGTTGAGCGCATCCACCAAGCAGAATATGCCGTCGACTTGAAACTGGCGACTCAGCGCACCGGAGAAGAACATCTCCGCAACACGTCTGGGCTCCGAAACACCACTGGTTTCGATGACGATATGATCCGGAGTGGATTCCGCCTCCATTAGTCGCCGCAAACCACCCGCGAGATCGTCATTGATGTTGCAGCACACGCAGCCATTCTTAAGCGAAATGATATCGGGCTGCACCTCGCTCAGCATGTCCGCGTCGACATTGATCGCTCCGAAGTCGTTGATTAGGATCCCTAGCCTGTACCCCATTGGCTGAGCCAGCAAACGCCGCAGGAGCGTGGTCTTTCCAGCACCCAAAAAGCCGCTCACGATTGTCACTGGGATTTTCATCGTGGGAGCATCCGTGGAAGCCCGTTCGACCGGGGCGGCCTTCGGTAGCATTCTCATTCTTCTCGGCCTTCCACCCGCTTCGAGACCCCATCCCCACCCGATCGCGCGGCTGAGATTGGACCCGACTACAACCGCGCTCGCTTCCCCCAAGGTGCGACTTCACATACGGAAGTTCGCAGGAGATTTGCACAGAAATATTTACATAATTTCTGCAAAGATTCCACCATGCTAGTGCCCTTCCCAGCATCTCTCCGCCCCAACCCGACGCTGGGAATGCCTTCTCGGCCTCAGAACGTTGGCGGCGTGTTCACCCAGATCAGGCGACAGGGCTTACGTCCCTTGCAACGCCAAGCGTGAGCCCGTTTGCTTTCGAAGTAGAGGGAATCGCCTGGCTCGAGATCAACCGCGCCAATGCCATCGACTTCGATCTCGAACGTGCCCTCCAAGACCCTGATGAACTCCTCGCCCTCATGCGAATAGAAGCCTTCGCTGCCCGCTCCGGGTTGAAGCGTCCATTCTTGGCAATCGAGCATTCTCGGTCCTGAGGCGAGCTCAAGGATCTTGATCCCCGTGCCGAGCATAGGCAGTACACGCCCCTTCCCCGACTTCACGACACCATGGGCAGATGGGGGTTCGCCGGCGGCAAGGTCGGTCACCGTTGTTCCGAGCGTCTCCGCCAGGATCTTCATCAAACGGATGCCAACACCGCTTGAGGTCCGCTCCAGGGTCGATATCACAGAAGACGATACGCCGACGGCATCGGCCACCTGCTTGATCGTCATCCCTCTCTTCCGACGCAACTTACGAAGCAGGGGCCCCAGACCTGGCGCAGAGGCGTGATCGGCTTCCGGAACTTGTTCAGCGTCTTGCAGAGCGGATCTTATCGCCGCCAGATTCAGACCGTGGACCGACCGCAGCCGCAGAATTTCCCGGACGCGTGCAACGTCCTCCTCGCGGAAGAGTCTGTATCCGCTGTCCGTCCGGATCGGGTGAACCAGACCATGCTGCTCCCAAAGCCGAAGAGTGGCTGGAGGAACACCTACGGTCGAGGAAACGTCAGAAATCTTATAGACTGTCTCAGTCATCCAGTGCCGCCGCGCACCCCCCGAACATAGCGGGCCATTGCGCGGAATTTTAGCAGGCTCCCTTGCTGCGCGGCAAGCCAGCAAGAAGGCAGAACTGGCTGAGCATACTCGCGTACCGAGGCCGGGGCCACCAGCCTTTTTAACAGCTCGCGAGCGTTGGTTCCCAGGCGGCACGACGAACTGTGAGAATTCCGCTGCAACCAGGAACCAGCGCCCCGGAGCACTATTATATGGCTCCGGGGCGCCTCAGCTCACGCTTTGGGACGCAACGCCTTAGGGTCGTAGAAGGGCGGCAATGACAGACTTGCGCCATATCGCACGCCGGCAATCTCGACCTCGTATAGACCCTCGGCGAGGAACGCCTGCCATCCGGTCAAAGGCACGTCGACATAGCCGGATCCAAGCGAAGCCCCGATGGTGTAACCAAACGAACCAGACGTGACCCGCCCGACGATCTGGCCGTTCCGGTAGATCGGCTCATCATGGTGAAGCATGGCTTCCGGATCATCGAGCTTGATGTGGACCAGACGACGCTTCACGCCTTCGGCGCGCTGACGGGTGATCGCCTCTGCGCCGATGAAGGTGCTCTTCTTACGCGAAACCGCAAAGCCCAAGCCTGCCTCGATCGGCGTGTCCGCCGGCGAGACGTCATGGCCCCAGTGCACAAACCCCTTCTCGCTCCGCAGGGTATCCAGCGCGTGATAGCCCGCGAGGCGCAGACCCAGATCCTGACCTTCCTGCATCAGCGCATCGAAGATCGGCACCAGGAAGTCGGTCGTGGGATAGAGCTCCCAGCCGAGTTCTCCGACGAACGAAATGCGCAATGCCAGCGCCTTCCCATATCCGATATCAATCTCCTGGGCCGTGCCAAACGGGAAGGCTTCATTGGAGAAATCGTTGGGAGAAACGCTCTCAAGCAGTTCGCGCGATTTCGGGCCATTCAGGGCGAGCGTCCCGAAACCTGCACTGACGTCGGTGAGGGTCACGAATGCCTGAGGATCAAGATGACGACGAATCCAGTTCACATCGCGCGCCTGCTGGGCCGCGGCTGTCACCATCAGATATTTGTCCTCCGCGAGACGCGTGAACGTCAGATCCGACTCGATGCCGCCTCTATCGTTGAGCATCTGCGAATAAATCACCGACCCGACCGGGCGGTCCATATCCGAGGCGACGATGTGCTGAAGTTCACGACACGCATCACGACCCTGGATGAGCGTCTTGCCGAAGGATGAGAGATCGAAGAGAGCGACCGTCTCGCGAGCAGCCTTGTGCTCTTCGCCAACGGCCTCGAACCAGTTCTGCCGACCATAGGAGTATTCATACTTGGGCTCGACACCGGCGGGCGCGTACCAATTGGCGCGTTCAATGCCGGCAGCCGTACCAAAGCAGGCATTGTGCTCTTTGAGGCGCGCATACAGGGGCGTCTGCCGCACGGGACGGGCCGTTTCAAACTGCCTATGCGGCCAGTGCATCTCGTAAAGCAGGCCGAGACTCTCTCCGATGCGCGTCCGCAGGAATTTCTCGTTGGTCTCGAAACCATGGAAGCGGGCGATGTCCATTTCGGACAGGTCCATAGTGGCATGGCCCTCCACCACCCAGTCAGCCATGGCACGTCCCACGCCCGGCGAGGCAAGAATGCCCTGCGAGTTGAAGCCTGCCGCGACGAATAGATTGTCGACGTTCGGGGCTTCACCGACGATAAACCGGTTATCCGGCGTGAAGCTCTCGGGGCCATTCATGAAGTGACGTATGCCGAGCTCCTTCAGGAGCGGGACAGTCTCCATGGCCTTGGTCATGGGAAGCTCAAACTGATCCCAGTCCTCCGGGAGTTCGATGAACTGCTGGATCTCGGGGAGGCGCGACAGGGGGAGCGCCTTGGCATTGGGCTCGAACGCTCCCACGAGCAACTTGCCCGCATCTTCCTTGATGTAATTGTAGCCGTCTGTGTCCCGCAGCACCGGCAGCACCTTCGGGATCGACACATGCTCCTCGGTCGTGACGTACATGTGCTCGGAAGCATACAGCGGAACGTGAACACCCGCACGCGCGGCAAGCGTCCGGGTCCACAGCCCGCAGGCCAGGATGACCTTCTCGCAGGCGATATCGCCCTGCTTGGTCTTCACGCCGACAACACGTCCGCGCTCGATGGCGAAGTCTGTAACTTCGATCCCTTCGAGGATCTTGGCGCCGCCCATGCGGGCGCCACGGACAAAGCAGGCGGTCAGATCGACGGGATTGATCTGTCCGTCACCGGGAATGAAGGCGCCGCCCACAATCGCGCTGGGATCGAGCAGCGGATAATGATTCCGCACCTCGGTGGGGCTCAGCATATGCGCCTCGACGCCGAACACCTTGCCTAGAGAAACGAGGCGGGCAATCTCATGCAGGCGCTCCTGGGTACGGGCGATCGGCAGGGAGCCGCTGCGCTTGAACCCCGTGTCCAGACCGGTCTCCGCGGTGAGCTTCGGAAACAGCTCCGCGCCGTAACGGCAAAGCTCGGTCATCGTGTGCGTCGTGCGGAGCTGCATGAAGAGGCCAGCGGCATGCCAGGTGGTACCCGACGTGACCTGTCCGCGCTCGAGCAACACAACATCGCTCCAGCCGCGCTTCGTGAGATGATAGGCAATCGAACTCCCGATAGCGCCACCACCGACAATTACCACTCTCGCCTGAGAAGGAAACGACATGTGTGCCTCTAACACTCTACGTTGATTGATCGAAAAATGCTGGCGCGTGGTCGGTCAAATCAGACGCGGCATAACCCTGCCACGTCTGATTTCTTGGATGATGGACTAAACAATTTGCATACATTCTGCAATGTTCGTCCGCCCGGGGCGCGAGCTTCCGGCCTCAGGACGCAGATGCGTTCAGCGCCTTCTGAAGCTCCGGCATGATCTCGAAGAGATCCCCCACCAAGCCGTAATCCGCGATCTGGAAGATGGGCGCATCCGGGTCCTTGTTGATCGCGACGATCACCTTGGAGTCCTTCATTCCAGCGAGGTGCTGGATGGCACCCGAGATGCCCACAGCGACGTACAAATCCGGCGCGACCACCTTGCCGGTCTGACCGACCTGCCAGTCGTTCGGGGCATAACCAGCGTCCACCGCGGCACGCGAGGCGCCCATCGCGGCCCCAAGGGCGTCCGCCACCGGTTCGATGAACTGCGTGAAATGCTCGGGCGATCCCAGCGCCCGTCCACCAGACACGATGGTCTTCGCGGACGAGAGCTCAGGCCTGGTGCTCTTGACGACCGTTTCCTCGACAAACGTCGAGATCCCAGTATCGCCACGATCCGACAAAAGCTCAATCGGCGCCGCGCTGCCGTCGGCGGCAGCATCGAAGGAGGCAGTGCGGATCGTGAGCACCTTCTTTGCGTCAATGACCTGTACTGTCTGAAGGGCGTTACCGGCGTAGATCGGACGCTCAAACGTATCCGGCGCCAGAACACGGATCACGTCGGACACCTGCATCACATCCAGCAGCGCGGCAACGCGGGGCAGAATGTTCTTTCCGAACGCGGTGGACGGCGCGACGATGGCATCGAAGCTGGGAGCAAGCGCGACGATGAGATCCGCAACAGGCTCCGCGAGGCCATGCCCGTAGAAGACCGCGTCGGCCAGCAGGATCTTTTCAACGCCATCGAGCCGGGATGCCGCCTCGGCCGCGCGCTGCGCTTCATGGCCTGCCACCAGAACCTGGACAGAGCCACCCATCTGCTGCGCGGCGCTCAATGCCTTCCGGGTCGCATCGTTGATCAACGTGTTGTCGTGATCTGCAATCAGGAGAGTCGCCATCACAGCACTCCCGCCTCAGTCTTGAGTTTCGAAACGAGTTCGGTCACCGAAGCGACCTTCTGACCGGCGACACGTCCGGCAGGCTCGGTGGTGGTGATCACCTTCAGGCGCGGCAAGACATCCACGCCGAGCGTATCGGCCGCGATCTCCTCCAGCGGCTTCTTCTTCGCCTTCATAATGTTCGGCAGCGAAGCGTACCGGGGTTCATTCAGCCGGAGGTCGGTGGTCACGATCGCGGGCAGCTTGAGCATGAGCTTTTGCAGCCCACCATCGATCTCTCGCTGCACCTCCAGGTTCTCACCCGCGACCTCGAGCTTGGAAGCGAACGTTCCCTGCGGCCATCCCAGAAGCGCAGCGAGCATCTGGCCGGTCTGGTTGCAGTCGTCGTCGATCGCCTGCTTGCCAAGAATGACGAGATTTACCGCTTCCCGCTCCGCAACTCCCTTGAGGATCTTAGCGACGGCAAGCGGTTCGACGGTAGTTTCCGTTTTCACGAGGATTCCACGATCCGCCCCCATTGCGAGCCCCGTACGAACGATCTCCGAGGCCTGGGCCGGGCCGATCGAGACGACGATGACCTCCTCAGCCTTGCCGGCCTCCTTCAGACGAAGCGCTGCCTCGACAGCGATCTCATCGAAGGGGTTCATCGACATCTTGACGTTGGCCAGGTCGACACCGGATCCGTCCGGCTTCACCCTCACCTTCACGTTGAAGTCCACCACCCGCTTCACGGGCACCAGAATTTTCATCCTGCGACCTCCAAATGTGCGTTCTCTTCAGCCGCCTGCGCGACCATTGGAGAGAGCACTCCCCTGCGTTGGCATGCGGCTTCGATGGTGTTGCTGAGCAGACAGGCAATGGTCATCGGTCCAACCCCGCCCGGCACTGGCGTGATGGCGGCTGCGACCTCAACGGCCTCGTCGAACGCCACATCGCCGACAAGAATCCTGCGGCCATTCCGGTCGATCTGGTTGATACCAACGTCGATGACGATCGCCCCGCCGCGAATCCAACTGCCTCGAATGAGCTCGGGCTGGCCCACCGCCACCACCAGGATATCCGCTGTCCGGCAGACGGAGGGGACGTCGACGGTCGCTTTATGGGCCACAGTCACTGTGCATCCCTCTGCGAGGAGCAACCGAGCCATCGGCTTTCCGACGATATTGGAATGCCCGACCACCACTGCGTTCAAACCGACCAGAGACTTTCGTGCCTCCTGGATCAACATCAAGCATCCGAGCGGCGTGCAGGGAACGATACTCGGCTTGCCGATAGCCAGATTGCCTGCATTCGTCGGGTGGAAGCCATCCACGTCTTTGGGTGGCGCGATGGACGACATAACCAGGAAAGCGTCGATATGGGGAGGCAGCGGCAGCTGGACGAGGATCCCGTCCACACTGTCGTCCCCATTCAACATTTCAACCAGCGCCAGCACCTCAGCCTGCGAGGTTTCGACAGGCAGGCGGAAATACTGCGGCTCGATACCAACGCTGGTAGCCTGCTCGACCTTGTTGCGGACATAGACCACGCTGGCCGGGTCCTCACCGACGATCACCACACTCAACGCGACGCGAATGCCGTCGTTAGCGAGCTCTGCCGCAGCGGTCCGGACGCGATCCCGCAGTTGAGATGAAAGATCTCGACCGGACAGAAGTTTCGCGCTCATCGAAAGACCACCGTACGCCGCCCGGACAAGAACACGCGCCGCTCAGCGTGCAGTCGCACGGCACGAGCGAGCACCACGCATTCGACATCTCTGCCGGTATCGACCAGTTCCTCGGGGCCAAGCGAGTGCTCGGCGCGTGCGACGTCCTGCTCAATGATTGGGCCTTCATCCAGATCCGCGGTGACGTAATGCGCCGTGGCCCCGATCAGCTTCACGCCGCGTTCGTAAGCTTGATGATAAGGCTTGGCGCCCTTAAAACTCGGCAGGAACGAGTGGTGGATGTTGATCGCACGTCCATGAAGGAAGCCGCACATGTCGTCAGACAGCACCTGCATATAACGAGCAAGAACCGTGAGCTCGATGTCGTAGTCCGAGACGATCTGCTTGATCTGAGCTTCCTGCTGGGCCTTCGTCTCACGGTTGATCGGCAGATAGTGAAAAGGGATGCCGTGGAACTCGGCCAGATCCCTGAAATCCTCGTGATTGGAGACGATCGCCGGCACCTTGATGGGCAGCGTGCCCACACGCAGACGAAACAGCAGGTCGTTGAGGCAATGACCGAACTTCGAGACCATTAACAGCGTACGCATGGGCTCGGCTGCATTGCGCACCTCCCATTGCATGCCAATGCGTTCAGCGACCTCAGCGAGCGATGCCTTGATGCCCTCCGGACGTTCAGCTTGGCAGTCGAACACGACGCGCATGAAGAACATGCCATGCGGCGCCGTGAACTGGGCGCTTTCGACGATGTTGGCCTCATTCCCGGCCAAGGTTCCGGAAATCTCGTGCACGATCCCGACCTGATCGGCGCAGGACAGAGTCACGACCTGACGACACATATTCCCAGCCATTCGGCTCTCCACACACATCAATCCTGCCGATCACACGGCGGCTCTCGTCATTCCGGCGGGCGCACGAACGCATGTGCGCCCGCCGGAACAGGCACAATGAGACGAACTCAGCATCTTGGATGGACCGGGCAGTTTGCTCGGTCACTCACGCATCAGCGGTCACCACAACCTTCTCCGCGTTCCATTTCTCAGCACCCGCGACGTAGGTACGCAGAACGCCGATCTCACTGATCTTCCCCGCCGGGTGGGTCAGAGGATTGCCGGCGAGGACGACGAAGTCAGCTGCCTTGCCAACGGCAATGCTCCCGACCAGATCCTCCATCTGCAAGTGGTAGGCAGCATTGATGGTCACGGCTCGAAGAGCCTGCTCGACGGTGAGGCACTCTTCCTCGCCCAACACCGTACCCTTCTGGGTTGTGCGGGTGACGCCGAACTGGACCGAGAGAAGAGGATTGGGCCACGTCATCGGTGCGTCGTTGTGGAACGAGACGCGCATGCCTGCTCTGACGGCAGTGCCAAAAGGCAGCACCGCATCCGCACGCTCCGGCCCAAACATGTCGTCCCGGAGGGCGTCACCCCAGTAGTAGGCGATCGTGTTGAAGAAGCTGCACACGAGGCCGAGCTTGTGAGCACGCTCCGCCTGATCCGGGCGCATCATGGAACAATGCTCAAGCCGATAGGGACCATTAACCTTGGAGTATTCGGTGAAGATTTCCTCGTAGACGTCCAGAACCGTATCAACGGTCTCGTCACCCTGCGTATGAACCGAAAGCTGCCAGCCTGCTGAGATAGCCTTTACCATCAGCATTTTCAGGCGTTCACGCGAGTAATTGAGGTTACCGCGGTTGGCTTCGGGCATGCCCATACGCGTGATAGTCATGTCAGTGGTAAGATATGGCCGCGTCATCGCGACATTGCCCACAAACAGGGAGCCATCGGCCCAGAGCTTCGTGCCGATCGCCTTGAAGAACTCGTCACCTTCGCCGACCTGCGCAATGATCGGTGTATCAGCAAAGACCTGCTCATAGAGGCGCATACGGATCGGAAACTGATATTCCTTGCGCAGCGCGTCGAAATAGCCGCTCCACTGCGGGAACATGCCTATCTCGGCCGATGTGGTGTAGCCAGCACTCGCGAACTTCCCCAGCCATTCCTTGAGTTCGCGTACGGCCCGTTCCTTGCCGCAGCTCTCGTAGAAGGCGTTGCGCACGCGCTTGGCCATCTCCTCGCGGAATTTCCATGGACGCCCATTGCTGTCACGGATGATCTCGGTGTCGAGATGCCCGGGCGCGCCGTTTTCATATCCGCAGGCAGCGACAGCCGCCGAATTCAGGTAGATGCCGTGGAAGTTGAAGAGGGTTACGGCCAACGGATTGTTCGGCGCCAGGGTATCGAGGAAATCACGGGTGGGCTCGACCATCCCCTGGTGGAGCGTGGGATCGAGGCCTACAGCCATGACGAACTCACCCGGAGCTGCTTTGGCGACCCGGCGAGAGATCTTGGCGATTGCCGCCTCATACGTGGGCGTGTGCACCGCGCGAATATCGACAACAGGCTCTCCCCAGATCAGGGCGCTGAAAAGCGGATGCCCGTGCGCTTCCACGAAGCCCGGAAGCAGTGTGGCCCCATCGAGATCAATGATCTCCGTCCGCGGACCGACAAAAGCCTCGACCTCCTCGACGCTTCCCACCTTGACGATCTTGCCGTCGAGTACCCCAACGGCTTCGACGCTCATCGCACCTTCCACCATCGTGACGATGGGGCCGCCCTTGAAGATCATATCGAGCATCTGAACTTCCTCTCGTGGGTGTGCCGGGCGCTATTGTCTAGCCCGTCTTCATTCATGGAGGTCGGCCGGATTGAGCTGGATGCCTCCCCGGCCGTCAGTGTTTTGGGAGCGATGTCGATTTCAGGAGCGGCGCCAGTGGAACAGGGTTCCCACTCGGGCAATCCCGCCCGGCATCAGGCGCATCACCAGGATGACCAGGAGGCCATAGATCATGAGGCGGTACTCCTCGATGTCTCGGAAGGCCTCAGCGCCGAACGTCAGGATGAATGCTCCGAGGACGGGGCCCACGATGGTCCGATGCCCCCCAACGATCACCATCGAGACGATCATCACCATCAGCGGAACGCCAACCGCGTCACTGGGCGTTAGGAGAAGCAGGTAGTGGGCGAACAAGCCCCCGGCGGCACCGACGATGAATGCGCTCAGCGCGAACACGCCGACACGATAGACGGTGGCATTGAGACCAAGACTCTCAGCCGCGTCCTGAGCATCCCGCACCGCATGGACACCGAGTCCGTAGCGCGAGCGCATTAGAAGATAGACGCCGACGGACGCGGTGGTGAGGAGGATCAGGCTGACGATGAAGTAGCCAGTCTTATCCGCGGCGGAGAAGGTGAGCTCCCCGACGAAGGGCACGCGGACATTGGGAAGCCCGGGAATGCCAATCAATCCGGATTCACCTCGCGTCACCGACTTCACGTTCTCGATGATGATGCGTGCGATTTCACCAAACGCCAGGGTGACGATCGCAATCTGCGGGGTCGAGCGCAGACGCAATACCGGAGCGACAACGACGACGCTTACTGCGGCAGCAATGAGCGCCCCGATCCAGATCGTCAGCCACGGAGACAAAGCGAAATGCATGGAGAGCAAGGCCGAGGCGTACGCCGCGATACCGAAGAAGCCCTGGTGGCCGAAGGTCTTCAGGCCGCCATAGCCTGAGGCAAGATTCCATCCTACGGCGAACACTCCCCAGATCATGGACATTACCATGAGATGCAGTGTGTAGGCGTCGGGCTTCATCTTGAGCACGACCGCACCGACCACGCCTACCGCCAGGACGGAAGCGATCACCCGCAAGGTGACGGAAGAGCTAAGCATTCTCGTGTTGGAAGGCCCTTCCATGGAGCGAACCTCAGCGCCTGAATTTGCGCTCTTGTGCTGCGACATCTCAGGCCCTCCTGCCGACGTTGCCGAACAGGCCTTCCGGCTTGAACCAGATGATCAGGATCAGCAGGCCGAAGGAAAATAGCTCCCGCCACTCCGAAGAGGTGACGGTGGTGCCAAGGGCCTCGACGATGCCGACGATGAAGCCGGCGATAATGGTCCCGCGGAAGCTACCCATGCCGCCGAGAACGACAACGACGAACGCTTTCAGGCCCATGGGAACGCCCATCCAGGGATTCACCGACTGGATGGGCGCCATCATGACGGCGGCAACCCCGGAGAGTGCACCGCTCAACGCGAAGGCCATCAGGAATACCCGGCCTACGTTGATGCCGACAACCGATGCCGCCTGGGCGTCTTGGGACACCGCACGCAATGCCCAGCCCGCTCGCGAACGGCGGAGGAAAAGCTCCATGAGGGCGATCGTTCCGATGGCCACAGCGAGGATCAGGAGACGCTGATAGGGCAGCGTCACGCCAAACAGCGTGATCGAGCCATCGACGAAATACTGGAGCGTGTAGTACTCCTCGCCAATCACCTGGAGTACCCCATTTTGCAGGATGAAGGAAAGGCCGAGCGTGGTGACGATCGTGCCCAGCTCCCAGCCCTCTCTCTTCATAAGAGGCTCGATGAGGCCTTTTTCGATCAGACCACCAAGGCATGCCGCCCCGAGGATGGCGAGCAGCGCAGCCGGGATAGTCGGCAGCATCAACGCACCAAGGGCAAGGAAGAGAATGTAGGCAGCTACCATGAAGAACTCGCCGTGCGAGAAATTCATGACGCGCATGGTTCCGTAGACCAGGGCAAGGCCAGCGCCCATGAGAGCGTACATCGACCCCGTAATGATTCCGTTGACTAGTTGCTCAACGAGAAGGGAGACAGTCATGTCTGTTTCTCTCAGTGGCCGAGGTAGACGCTTTTGACTTCTTCATGGTCGAGCATCGCGAGACCGCTGCCCGACAGGACGACCTGTCCACTCTGGAGAAGGTACCCACGATCGGAATTTCCGAAGGAGACCCGAGCGTTCTGCTCATTGAACAGGACGCTCTTCCCCCTCTTGTTCACTGCGACCATGACTGCGGTGATCTGCTTGACCATAATCGGGGAAAGGCCGAGGAAGGGCTCGTCCATGATCAGCATCTTGGGATCGCTCATTAGCCCGCGGGCAATCGCGACCATCTGCTGCTGCCCGCCGCTCAATGATCCGGCCACTGCATCCGCTCGCTCTTTCACAAGCGGAAAAAGATCCTCCACCTCATCAAGTCTCGACTTGATCACGGAAGCATCCCGCTCACTGTAAGCGCCGAGAAGGACGTTCTCTCGAACGGTCATACGCGGAAACAGCCGACGCCGCTCCAGGACCAAACTGATGCCGATCGAGGTCATGGCGTGCGTCGGAAGGTTCGTGATATCTCGACCGTTCCAGGTGATTTTCCCGGATCTCACAGGAAGGAGCCCTGTCACCGCCTTGAACACGGTACTCTTCCCCGAGCCGTTTGGCCCCATCAGAGCAACCATCTCACCCGACTGCACCGTCATCGACACGTCCCAGAGGACCTGCGTCTTTCCGTACCAGACGCATACGTTCTCGAGGCTCAGCATTGTTCATCCTCGCCCAGATAGAGACGTGCAACGTTCGGGTGGTTCAGCACGTGATCTGGCGTACCCTCGACCATCATCTCGCCCCGGTTCATGAAGAGCATGCGGTCGCAGAGCTTGGCCATCACCTTCATATTATGTTCGACCAGAACGATCGTGACGCCGCGTTCTTTCAAGGAGGCCACGAGATCAATCAGGCCGGGAATACTAGGCTGATCCACACCGCCCGTGACCTCATCCATCAGGAGCAGATCGGGCTTGATGGCCAGGGCGCGGGCGAGCTCAAGCCGCTTGCGCTGCCCAGTGCTGAGTGCGTCAGCCAGATGGTCTCGTTTCGCACTGAGACCAACATAGTCCAGGAGCTCCTCCGCCTCGCGGCGGATCACCGACATTCGGCTTTCCTTCAGCATGGCACCTACGATCACGTTCTCCAGGACCGTGATTGCACCGAAGGGCTGCGTGATCTGAAAGGTTCGCGCTATGCCGGCTCTGGCACGCCAGCAAACAGAGCGCCATCCGATCTCCTCAGACTTGTATTTCACAACGCCACTCGTCGGGGTCACGACCCCAGCGATCATGTTGAACAGTGTGGTCTTTCCAGCCCCGTTCGGCCCCAGGAGGCCAAAGACTTCCCGGGGACGAACGGTCAGGCTGATGTTGTTCACCGCCTGAAGGCCACCAAAGCGCACACTGAGTGACGCCAACTCAAGAATTGCGCCATCCATCAAATCTGTCCCCTACTCTTCTTATCCTGGATGACACGCGTCACTTGGAACCGGGCGCCGCCAGCTCGTCGAGCTTTCCGGTTGCAGCCTTCGGCGGATAGAAGACGTAGAAGTCCTTGCCGTCATCGAACATCTGCCCAGCCGTCATGAAGAAGTAGTCCGGACCGAGCTTCGGCGAGTGTCGCTTGGGGTCGAAGACGATACGGCGGTAGTCCGGACAAGTGTCGTCATCGGTCGCCAGAAGCTCGCGGTTGAGATCCTGCACCTTCAGAGACTTGGCTCGCTGGATCGCGCCGAAGAGGACATTCGCGCTGCAATAGCCCAAGGCCGCATCGCCCGACACATTGATGTTGTTTTCGGACAGAAGCTTGGCGAAAGGCTTGCCACGGTCGGACCTGCGGGGATCAAACGCACCACCGAAGAAAACCAGACCATTGCCGTCCTTACCGATGCCATTCCGGAATGCGGGAAGCCCAGCATAGTAAACGGCGATGTTCTCCGACTTCGTTCCCTGCTCGTTGAACTGCTTCACAAACGACAGACCAGAGCTTGCCGCCGTGAAAATCGAGATGATGACGTCGGGGTTCAATGCCTTGAGCTTCGACAGCTGAGAGTAGAAATCGGTATTTCCGATGGGCACACTCTCGTGCGCGACCTGCTTCCAACCCGATGCCTTCAACTCACCTTGAACAGATTTCTGAATGGCGTCAGAGAAGTCAGTCAACTCCGAGACGATGGCATAGGTCTTGTTGGGATAGTTGCGTTTCCCGCTCTCCCCGAGTTTGGTCAGGTGGTCAGCAAGGCTAACGCCGTAGGCCTCAGAGTCGCCGTCCCACTTCCATACGTTGCCATACTTCTCATGAGAGGAAGCAATGCGCTCGGAAATGGTGCTGCTCACTGGCAGAGGAATATAGAGCACCTTGTCCGGATAGGCGGGGGCCAGCTCCATCAGAGCCAACGCCACATCGCTATGCAGCAGATCACCAACGAGAACGTCGACGCGGTCACGGGTGAGCAGTTTCTGGGCAGCTCCCACGCCGATATTCGGCTTGGATTGAGAGTCCGCAACGATCAGTTCCACGGGACGCTTGACCCCGTCGATCTCGAGCCCACCTTCCGCGTTGATACGCTTCGCGACGAGATCCCACGTAGCGCGAACCGTAAGCCCGGTGTTGGCAGCGGGGCCGGTCAGCGGCCCGACGAGTCCGAGCTTTATCGGCTCCGCCGCGTTTACAATGCCGGAGAACAGCATTGCTGCACTCAGGAAACACGCACCAAACAACGAAGGAGCTCTCCGAGCCATGTTCCACCTCTCTGAATGTCGGGGCATTGCGCTTGGGATCGTCGGGCTGCCCCGTTACCGACGACGATATAAACTTTGCAGATATTCTGCAATTTTGAAATCGACTGTCAAGGCGTTCATGATCCCAAAAAAACGGCCAAGAATGCCGCAATCAGCCTGCTTTGCGGGCAATCCGCCGTATGCGGCGCACTCGTTCAAGCACGAAGACAACGTGGCTAAGATGGTACGCTGGGCGGCTTACTACCTCTATCGCGACCGGCTCGGCTTCCGGGCAGGCCCACGCGATCTCGACGCGTTGGATATCAAAGGCGTTGGCCTGTCGAAGGACGATCCCACCTTAGGAGTGACAGAGGTCTTCCATGACAAGATCGCCGTCTCGCTGCCTTCCAATGGAGGTGAGGAGAACTCCACACTCACCGTCACCTATCACGGTTGGCGCCTCGACTTCGGCCCGCGAGAGGCGCAAAGCTCCATTGAGGCAGCGACACCACGATCAATCTTGCGATGAATTGTGGAGTCGATGACGCGCAACGCATCTCTGGGTAAGGAAGCGAGGGCTACACCATCAGCCGAGGCAATTAGGCTGAAGGAACGCCATCACGAGGTGACGAAATTCCCTCCGACATCTCTTCTTTAAACCTCGGTCCTCGAGCCAAGCGTCTTCCAAGCACTTCCAGGAAGTTGTCATAACGCTCGCCCCCCCTTGCACGGGCCGCCGCCTGGGCAGCTTCCGGTAGCGAAGGGGTGGACGTGAGCCAAGATCGGATGAAGATCGCAAAGGCCTCGTTGGTGATGCCCACATCACGTTCCAACCGCTGAATGCTGCGATCGAGCCGGTCAAGGCGCTTTGCAATGGCGGCCTCCTGCCGTTCGTCTGCGTCGGGCGAGAGGAAGGAGGCGATGGCCGCCTCGGCGACGATGGAACGGGACTGGTCGCGCCGGTCGGAGAAATCCGCCAGCAGGCGCATCAGCTCCGGCTCAAGATAGACCGACAGGCGCTTCTTCTTGTCCAGACGTTGGGGCACGATTCACAGCTCCATTCCGTCGCCGGGATCCATTGCGGCCTGCCGTGCGACTATGCGCATACTGCGGATGACGGCACGTCCGGCGGCGGCGTCCCGCTCCGGTTCATCGGTGTCGGGATCGAACTCGTTGACCGGCGTTTTCTGCGGCTCCGGGGCGATGTCCTTGTGTGCCTCGAGGCCGGGCTCGCGGCGCAGGCCTGAATTGGCCGGATCGTCGTCCAGCTTGGCGCCGGCGGCCGGCGCCGGCGCGGCGGGAACGGAAACCGGAGCGGCCGCCACCTTCAGCCCCGACCAGTCGTCGGGCTTCGGCTCCAGGCCGGCCTTCGGATTGCGTAGCACGGGCAGCAGCCGTTCCTGAAACCGCGCGTCCTCGTAGTAGCGCGCCTTCTTGGCCCGGATCGGCGGAACGCCCGCAACCATCACGATCTCGTCGCTGGCCGGGAGCTGCATCACCTCGCCGGGGGTGAGCAACGGCCGAGCGGTTTCGGAGCGCGACACCATCAGGTGGCCCAGCCACGGCGCCAAGCGGTGGCCGGCGTAGTTCTGCATGGCGCGCATCTCGGTGGCGGTGCCGAGCGCATCGCTGACCCTGCGCGCCGTCCGCTCGTCATTGGTGGCGAAGCTGATCCTGACGTGGCAATTGTCGAGGACGGAATTGTTGGCGCCGTAGGAGCGCTCAATTTGGTTCAGCGACTGCGCGATGAGGAAGGCCTTGATCTGGTAGCCGGCCATGAAGGCCAGGGCGCTCTCGAAGAAGTCCAAACGTCCCAAGGCGGGAAACTCGTCGAGCATCAGCAGCAAACGGTGGCGGCGATCCTTCGCATGGAGGTCCTCGGTCAATCGCCTGCCGATCTGGTTGAGCACGAGGCGCACGAGCGGCTTGGTGCGGGAGATGTCGGACGGCGGCACGACGAGATAGAGCGTGGTCGGCCGCTCGCCGGACACGAGGTCGGCGATGCGCCAGTCGCAGCGGGCGGTGACGGCGGCGACGATCGGATCACGATAGAGGCCGAGGAACGACATGGCGGTGCTCAGGACGCCCGACCTTTCATTGTCGGACTTGTTGAGCAGCTCGCGGGCGGCGCTGGCGATGACGGGATGGGGGCCTTTGTCGCCGAGATGCGGCGTGGTCATCATGGCGGACAGGGTCGATTCAATCGGCCGGCGCGGATCGGAGAGGAAGGCGGCGACGCCGGCGAGGGTCTTATCCTGCTCGGCATAGAGGACGTGGAGGATCGCGCCGACGAGGAGCGAATGGGAGGTCTTCTCCCAATGGTTCCTTTTTTCGAGCGACCCCTCGGGGTCGACCAGCACATCGGCGACGTTCTGGACGTCGCGCACCTCCCACTCGCCACGGCGAACTTCGAGCAGCGGGTTGTAGGCGGCGGAGTTCGCATTGGTCGGATCGAACAGGAGCACCTGGCCGAAGCGGGCGCGCAGACCCGCGGTGAGTTCCCAGTTCTCGCCCTTGATGTCGTGGACGATGGCGGAACCCGGCCAGGTGAGCAGCGTCGGCACCACGAGGCCCGTCCCCTTGCCCGATCTGGTGGGGGCGAAGCACAGCACATGCTCGGCGCCATCGTGGCGAAGGTAGTCGCGCTCATAGCGGCCGAGCACCACGCCGTCATCGCCAAGCAGGCCCGCGGCCGCGACCTCCTCCCGCTCGGCCCAGCGGGCGGAGCCGAAGGTGCGCACGTCGGTCGCCTCGCGCGCCCGGATGATCGACATGAAGATGGCGACGGCTCCGGCGAGGAGCCCGCCGGAAGCCGCGATGGCGCCGCCCTCGACGAAGATCGCCGGCGCATAGGCATCGTAGAAGTACCACCACCAGAAGAGGGCCGGCGGCGGATAGACCGGCAGGCCGGCGATCTCGAACCAGGGCGCGCCGAGCTGCGCCTGAAAGCCGAGCCGCCAGGCGGTCCATTGCGTCGCGCCCCAGACCGCGAGGAGCACGATCGTGAAGACGACGATGATCTGACCCCAGAGGACTCGGGTCGCGGACAATGTGCCGGTGCTCCTTCCCGTTCATGCCGATGAGGGGAAGAAGGGTCGACGCGTCGCACCTTGCAATGGCCCGACCCCTGGGGCTCGCACCGGAGCGTAGAGGTCTCGGAAAATACTTGTAGGGCGCGGCGCGACGTTCGCGGATTCGGAGCGCAGGTCAGTCGGCGGGGAGTTGGCGCAGCGGGTTGAGCATCGGCACACCGAGAGGCGCGAAGTGGCGCTCGTTGGCGGTGAGGACCGTCAGGCCGTGAGCTGCCGCCGTGGCGGCGATGGCGATGTCCTCAAAGCCTGGGTCGTGCGCCCGCGCCCGGTCGAGGATGACGCCGGCTTCGCGGGCTTCCTCGACGCCAAAAACCAGGATGCGGCCCGCATAGAAGTGCTCGACGGCGCCAAGCCACTGGCGAAGTTGCCTGGCCTTCGTCGTCGCGCCGATCCGGATGGCACGGGCAATGCCGGCCTCGATCTCGGCGACAGTCACGGCCGAAATGTAGAGTTCGCCGTCATGTCGGCGGAGCCACGCCTCGAAGTCCTCGGACTGGGCTTGACGCTTGGAGGGCGCGTCGGCCGAGACGATATTGGTATCCAGTAGATACACGGGCTCAGAGGCCCTCATCGCCGAGGGCGCGGGCTTGCTTGCGGCGGCGCTCCGGGATGTCCTCCGGCTCGCCGGGGAAGGCGAGCAGGAGATCGGCGAAGCTCGGCACCTGGGAGACGCGCTGCCACTCGTCGAAGGAGACGAGCACGGCCTCCTTTCGGCCGTGGCGGGTGATCACGGTCGGCTCGCCAGCGACGGCGCGATCGACCACGGCGGACAGCGTCGCCTTCGCGTCCTTGAGCTGGAGTTCCTTCATCGCGCCATCTCCGATATGACTACCGATGGTCATGTAGTGCTCTCCCGGGTGAAAGGCAAGGGACGGGCGGATGGACCGATGGCCACGCTCCCTATAGTCCCAGCCCACGCTTGCGTCCGAAGTTCCAGTCGACGCCGCCGTCCGCGCGAGCGACGCCGGAGACGTGCTGGCCGATGTGCTTCTCGATCGAAGGCGACCAGGGCACGAGCTTGAAGCCGAGCCCGTCGTCGATCATGGCGAAGCGGCCGGAGGCGAGCGTGAAGCGCTGCCGGTAGGTGCCGGTCACATATTCCCCGTCGGCCGCTTTCTGGAACGGCACGGCGGTCTCGGCGGCGAGACGATGGCCGAGGGTGTCCAGCTCGCGCTCCCGCAAGGTGGCGAGCAGGTTGCGGGCGAAGACGAGGCGCTGGCCCTCACGCTTCGCCAGCCCTTCGGAGACGAGATGCTCGGCGCGGGCTTCCAGCGCCCGCTTCACCTCGAGGCCGAAGCCGCCGCCGAGATCAACCGGATCGCGGGCGATGAGCTGTCGGTCGAGCCAGGTCGCCCCGCTGGCCGTGACTTGCCCCTCGATGGGCAGGTCGGCACGGACCGCCAGCGCCACGCGGCGTTCGCCTTTCGCATCCTCGAAGCTGCGCAGCTCGACGATGGAGCCCGGCGCGCTGTCGCCGGCCGCGTCGAGATCGGCCAGCTTGATGTGGTGGGTGCGGCCGTCGACGCCGTCGACCACGGCATAGGCCGTGGCGCGCAGCTCGTCGTCGAGGCCGCGGGCGACCAGGCGGCCGATGACCGGCTCGCCGCGCGTCTCGCCGGAGAGGACATAGTCGGCGGCGCCGCGCTCGATGCCCTCGCCGGAGAGAGCCTGGTGCATGCGCTTGATGATGTCGTTGCGCTGGCCGAGTTCGCGCAGGGTCGCCTCGGCATCGCCGGCCATCACCCATTGGCCGGCGCCGATGGATTCGGCGAGGCCGAGGCGTTCGAGATGGCGCAGGCGGCCGACCTTCTGGGTCAGGTAGGCGTCGGGCTGCCGGTCGGGCGACGGGGCGACGTCGATGACGCCGCGCTCGCCAGCGTCCTGGACAAGCTGGCGGTCGAGCTGGGTCCAGCGCTCGGCCTCGATCTGGCGCGCGAGCGAGCGGCTGACGTCGAGATCGGTGCGCGGGCCGAGTTCCTGCGTGATGAGGCCCTGCGCGCGGTCGCGCAGGCCGCTCTTGATGTAGTCTCGGTCGATCACGAGGTCCTGGCCGTCGTCGGTGCGACCGCGGACGATGACATGGACATGGGGATTGTCGGTGTTCCAATGGTCGACGCCGATCCAGTCGAGCTTGGTCCCGAGATCCTTCTCGGCCTGCGCCATCAGCTCGCGGGTGAAGCGCTGCAGGTCTTCCATATCGGTCGCGTCTTCCGGCGAGACGATGAACCTGAAATGGTGCCGGTCGTCCTTGCAGCGCTCGGAGAAATCCTTGACGTCGGCATCGTCGGTCCCGGGGCCGAACATGCGCGCCTTCTCGCCGTCGCGGGTGACGCCGTCGCGGCGCAGATAGTTGAGGTGCCGGGCGAGCGGGGCGCGCTGGCCCCTGTTGCGCACCACCAGGGCCTTCACCGTGCACAGGCGGGTGCGGCTGGTGATGAGGCGGTTGGCGCGGATGCTGGCACCGCGGCCGCGCGCGAAATGCGGGCCGCGGCCGGAGGTGATCTTGCCGGAGCGAGAGATGCGGCCACCGGCCTTCTGCGCGGCAGCGAGCGCCTGGGCGACGAAGGGCTTGGTGCGCTGGGCCTTCGAGGAGCGGATGCGGCCGGGACGGACGCGGAAATCGTCGTCGCGGCTCATGGCCATTCCCGCTGCGATGTGCACTTCGCCCTGAAATCGTTCGATAAATCGCAGGCGCGTACCTCGCGACGACGATCCGCGATGTGCGGGAAATCCTGAAAAACCCAGACAAACCAACCGACCGTCCAAGCCGCGATGTGCGGCTTTTTATCTTGCCTTCCCTCGGTCGCTGCCCGGCCCACCCCACAGCCCCCCGTAATTCCTACGATCTCTGCGCAGGGGAGCCGAAAAACCACGAGGATCATCGCCGCTCCCCCTGTGCGTCGGGCTTGCGCACGAACAGGCCGTCGGAGAGCGGCGTGAGCGCCGACAGGTCGACGATCGCTGGGCCGTTCGGCGGGTGCGCGGCGGGCGCATCGGCCGCCGGCGGATCGTCGCGGGGCGTGACCAGCGTGCGTCCGACGAAGAGTGGCGCGAGACGCCATGTCGGGGCCGTGCCGCTTCCGCCGGACGCAGTGACGGGCGCCGTGCCGCCGATCATGGACGCGACCTTCGTGACATAGGCGACGGTCTCTGCGGGCAGTGGCCGGCCGCTCGTGCGATACGCGTCGTACCGTTGCGGGCCGGCATTGTAGGCCGCCAGCATCGCGTCGATGCTGCCGTAGCGATCGTGCATCTGCCGAAGATAGGCGGCGCCGGCGAGGATGTTGGCCCGCGGCTCCCATGGGTCGCTGCCGAGGTCGTATTGGGTGCGCAGTTCGTCCCATGTGCCCGGCATGATCTGCATCAGGCCGATGGCGCCTTTGGGCGAGCGCGTGCGCGCATCGCCGTCACTCTCGGCCGCCATCACGGCGCGGATCCAGCGCGTGGGGATCTCGAAGCGCTCGGCCGCCTCGGTAACATGGGCCGCCCATGGATCGGACGATGGCGCGCTCGCCGGAGGGCGGGCCGGCGGCGGTTCGGCCGCCGCACTGGACGGCATGCCCGCGGTCATGACGCCGGCGACGAGCAGCGCGAGGATCGCCGGGACGGCCGCGCAGGCACCGCCATCCCGATGTGCCGTGAGCCTGCCATCGTGCTCGCTCCGGCCAAGGGCAAGGCTGCGCCGGCGTTCCAAGTTTTCCGGACGGGCCGCGTCGGACGATGTGTCCGTCTTCCGGAAAACAGGCCGCCGCCCTTGACCTCCACTGCGCGCGACGGCCGCGCCATGGGCGATCGGGTCGAGGGGATTGATCGCCGTTCGATCGATCAAGGGGATTGGGCCTGACGGTCCACAGGAGCGAGGGCCGCGCATAACGCTCACGCCTCGCCGTCGCGCCTGATCCGGCGCGTCCAGTGCAGGTTCCAGACGTCCTTTCGGGTATCGGACTCGAACAGCCGGGCGCGCAGCGGCTCGGCGAAGGACGGATCGTCGATGGACAGGGAGAGGTAGGTTCCGGCCTTCTCGCCGGTGCGGTGCCAGGCCGCGCCAACCTCCTGCCCGTCGAAGAAGACGCGGTGGTCCGGCGCGTTCTCCGCGTCCGATCCATCAGCGGGCAGGATGGCGACTTCCACGTCGAGGGTGAGTGTGCGGACGCGGCCGAAGAAGCCGTCCGCGGTGCGAGTGAAGGTGCCGATCTGGGGCATGGTGGGGAGCCTTTCGCGGGTTGGAGGCGCGAGCCGTCACGGCTCGTCGGAGACCGGCTCGCGGAACGCGTCCGTGGCCGGATCGGGATCGTCGGTGGTCCAGAGCGGGATCGCCCGGCCGACGACGGTGGAGAGCGGGAGCGGCCCGAAGTAGCGACTGTCGAAGCTGTCGGGGCTGTTCCAGTTCATGAAGAAGGCCTCGGCGCCGACGAGCGTCCGGCAGCCCTGCCAGACCGGCAGCGGGCGGCCGCGCGTGTCGCGCGCACGGGCCTGCCCGTAGATCGAGCCGTAGGCGATGATGTCCGCCCCGGAGCGACAGACCTCGGTGCCAGCGAGGGCCAGCACGCGCTTGATGAGCGGCAGGCCGCGCGGCAGGTAGCCGCGCGTGTCGAGGAAGACGGCAAGCCTTTCGGGCGGCCGGACGACCGCGAGATCGGTGACGTGAACGGGCCCGCCGGGGACGATGCGGTAGAGGCCGACCGGGACGCTCCCCGAGGCGTTCCAGAGAAAGCGGATGTCGGGCCGGCTCGATGCCGGGGCGACGACGAGGGCGACGCCGGCGAGCATCGCGGCGAGCGTTGCGCAGCGGGCGGTCATGGAAGCAGCTCGCGGCGGCGCAGCCAGGCGCGGTGCTGCTCGGGCG
Organism: Xanthobacter sp. NM-25; assembly: GCF_022138605.1. Taxonomy (GTDB): domain Bacteria; phylum Pseudomonadota; class Alphaproteobacteria; order Rhizobiales; family Xanthobacteraceae; genus Xanthobacter. Next base: position 540,710 of record NZ_JACBFS010000004.1, on the reverse strand, counting down.
TGTAGGCGCGGAACGGTTCGTTGACGGCGATGCGGTTGTGGAGGTGCCGCCAATGGTCCGGCGACACCTCCGCCGGATCGATGCCACGGGCCTCGATCCCGTCGATCGCCTTCAGCGCCGCCCTGACCTTTGGCCAGCCGTTGAGGCGCAGCAGGATGTCGGCGCCGGGACGGATATGCGGCACCGTCTGGCAGGGCTCGCCGGGGAAGACCGCGCGCACGATGTCGATGCGCGCGACGACCGTGCCGTGATCGTTTCCCGCCCACCGGACGAGACCGAAGATGCGGTTCGGGGAGAAATAGACGAGACGCCGGAAGCGATCGAGGCGGTGCTCGTCCGCGATCTTGCCGAAGCGGATCCAGCGCTCCACCTGCTTCTCGCGCCAGGTCAGCTCGACCAGCGTCTGGCCGGACCGGACGCCGTCGGATTGCAACTGTGCCGTCATTGCGATGCTCCATCGGTGAAGGGGAGCGCGGCGGCGATGCGCGCCCGCGCGCGCTCGGCCATCGCGGGGTCGATCTCGCAGCCGAGGTAGCGGCGGCCGGAGAGCCGGCGGCGCCGGAGCCGGCGAACCAGTCGCCGACGAGGCCGCCCGGCGGGCAGCTCGTGCGGATCAGGATTTCGATCAGGCCGGAGGGTTTTTCGGTCGGATGGATCGCCCGGCGCCCTTGTCCCCGATTTCGGAGACTGGCCGGTCGCGTTAGCAGGAATCCGAAGGATTCCTTGTTAGCACCGTTAGAGGGGGGCGGATTCCGCCTGCGGCATCCGTGGCTTGGCGGGTGCCGCGGTCCCCGATAGCACGGGAATCCGGTCCCTGATGGCACGGGCTTTACGGTCCCTGATAGCACGGGTGCGTCCACAGGATGCTCACAGTCCGACCGTCCACCGGCGCAGCGCGCGGAGCGCGGACGCCGACAGCGGATCGGTCACGAGGGGATGGAAGGTCAGCCGGACCCGGCCATCGGGATCGCAGACCAGCGCCAGGTGATAGCCGGGCAGCGGCTGGCGGCGGACGATGGCGCGCAGGTCGTAGGTGAAGTGCTTGAGCGGCGAGAGGCTGCCGGACTTGAGATGAAGGTGAGGAACGTCGAAGCTCCAGCCCCATTGCTGGCGGCCGCCATGCTTGCGTACGAGCCGGTAGAGCCAACGCTCCAGGCCGCCCGTCAGCCCGAAATAGTCCCGGTCGATGGTGAGCACGAGCGCGTCGTCGAGGACGCCGGCATAGAACCAGTCGGGCAGCACCAGCTCGAGGCCGAGCGGCCGCCCGGCCGCATCGAGCCGTTCCCGCCATTCGTTGATCCAGGAGAAGCGGTGCCGCCGGCGTTCGGAAGGTTGGCGGATGGAGGTGGCGACGCTGGTCGACTGCAAGCGGTCGAGCGCGGCCTTCAGCCGGGCATAGCTGCGGATGGAGTCGTCGCGGCCGATGAAGGCGAGGATCTCATAGGGCGTCGCGGACATCAGCCGCGAGGTGACGAGGCCCCGGTCGCGTGCGTCGACGATCTGGCTCGCGGCCCAGATCAGCACGTCGGCATCCCAGATGGTGGCCATGCCGTGCTCCACCGTGGCCTCCACGCGGATCGAGACCGCGCCCATGCGGAAGTCGATGGGCGCGATGCGTCGGGACTTGCCGAGGGCGAAGAAGGGCCAGGACATCAGGTCCTGCGCGTCGCGGGGCGCGATGTCGCCCGAGCGGGCCCGGAAGAGTTCGAGCTGGCGGTTGTCGACGATGCGGCGGGCGGGCATGGCGTGCGGACCGCCGCGATCAACGGGCCGCTGCGGCCGTATGGCCGCTAGCGGGGGAACGCGGCGCGGGCTTGCTGCTCGCGGATCCGGACGTGGACTGGCGGGCGCAGGCTTCGACCCAGGCATGTAGGTCGGCTAAGGCGTAGACGACCCGCCCGCCTAGCTTGTGGTAGATCGGCCCAGTCCCGTCGCAGCGAAATTTCTCAAGCGTGCGGGGGGAGAGATCGAGCAGGCGCGCGGCCTCGGGCGTGCGCACGAAGCGCGGCCAGTTGCTGTCGGTCTTGTCCTGCATTGGAGGCCTCCGTCGCAGCCGCCGCCGGAACGGCGGGTCTATGGCGACGTTGGCGAAAAACGGCGGGCCCGAAGGAGTGTCGAAAATCGCGCCCCTATGGGAAATGTCCCCCCTGCGGCCAGACGCACTGGGGCGTCATCGGTGGCGTGTGGGGCGCGCCAGGAGGCGCAAATAGCCGCCCTCGATGGTCTCATGAGCGGTCTTCAGGATGCGGGCGAGCCGTCGCCGTTCCGGCGCGTTCTTCCAGTCGAGGGCGCGCAGCGTCTCGACATCGCGGTTGAGAAGGACGCTGGCGATCTGGCGCCGTGAGGCGCCGGATGCCACGCCGTCCCATGCGCGCAGCATCAGCGCGGCGCGATGGAGTTGGAAACGGGAGAGGCTCTGCTCGCGCGGCCACGGGCCGGCGGGCTGGCCGAGCAGGTGCCGCGTCAACCGCAGCAGGTTCTTCACGCGCCAGAGAAGATGCCCGTCGAGCGGGACGAGAACGGCCGCGTTGCCGATCTCCGCGCCGTGCGGGAACCAGAGACGGTGCATGTCATCCGCGAGGACGGCATGGAGCCCGTCCTCCGCGGTCCCGGTGCGGGCGGTCGCAAGCCCGAGCCCGGCGAGCGCCGCGGCGTCGAAGCCGTCAGGCGCGGGGGTGACGATCAGCACCGCCGGATATTGCCGGGGGTGCCAGATGGGTCGTGCGGTTTCAGCGGGGGCAGCGGGGTCGACAGGGAAAGGCCAATCCCCAGCGTCGGACGAACCTCCGGGTCGCCTCGGCGCTGGCGATGCCGTCGGCCGCCGGACGGGTCATGGCGTCGGCGTAGTCCTGCCGGTATTTCCGATTGCGTCGAAGAAACTCGAAGCTGACGCCGCCGCGATCGAGGCGGCTCAGATCGTCCTCGAAGTGCGGCGATCGCCAATCCTGCAGTGGCTCCATGACGTTGCCTTTCCGCCGGTTTCAGCCTTCGGGGATGATTCGGAGGCGTGCGAACGCAGCGGAAGCCAGAAAATCGGAATGGTGATGCTGTGCCGGCTGAGCACATCTGGGCCGGTTCCGGGCTCGGAGGGTGCCTTACTGCAAGCGCGGGTCGAGCAGATGGCGATAGCCGGTCTTGGTCATCCAGCGGGCGCGGGCCAGGTGGCTGTCGTGGATGCGCCTGGCGCGTTCCGGCTCCGCCGCCGCGTCCAGCCCGAAGACGATGGCCACCACCTCGCGCCAGTCGGCGCCTTCCTCGGCCGCGTCCAGCAGGCGAAGATAGGTCCCGAGGTGCGCCTCGTCGTAGGCGTTCACCCGATCGGTCATCGGCGGGCTGTCCCGGAAAATGGTCTTGGTCATGGGTGTTCTTGACGGACGTGCGGGGTTGTGGCGCGTGGGTCGCCAATCGGTCGTTTGCTCAAGAGAAGCACCGCCACTGGCTTCCGGCCATATCGGAATGGCGGCTTGCTGCGAAGACAACAACTATTTTGAACTATTCGGAACGCTTTGCGGGACGCGTGATGAGTTGGCGTCACCTGAATATAGCCCGCTCGGTGACAGGCAACGGGCGCGTCTCATGGCCACGCGCCATCAGGTATCGGTCCGGAGAAACTCGTTCGGATCGACATCGAGCGCATCCGCCAGCTTCTCCAGCATGTCCACAGTGGCGGCGTATTCCTCACGCTCGAGCATGCCGACATAGTTGCGGTTGACCTGGGCACGATGGGCAAGCTCCTCCTGAGAGACGGACTTCTCCTGTCTCAGGCGACGCAAGTTTCGTGCGACTCTCTCCCGCAGCATCATGCGGGAGGAGTCGCCGTCTGCCTAATATACTGCCACCCAATATACTAGGGATTCAGACGGGCGCCATGCCCCGATCCGCCTGTCTGTGCGTGGTTTCGCGAGCCGGGCGCAGCCCGGCGAGCCGCGGCCGTGCTGTTTGGGCGCGGCCGCGCCGCCGGGGTCCGGATCGGCGCATGATGCCGGACACGGGAAACCGCGCGGCCAGCGTACCGACCGCGCGGCGGCAGGGATCAGGCTGCCTTCTCCAGCAAGGTCTTTGCCTTCCCCTCCAGTTCAAGGCGGCTGTCCTGATGCACCTTGGCGCGGGCATGCGCCGTCATGCCCTGCACGAAGTCGAAGATGCTTTCCGGTGGGCGGCCTTCCTCCTGCAACACGGTCTCTATGATCTTGCCAGTCTCGGACTTGGAGAAACCGCGCCTGCGCAGGAAGGTCTCGCGGTCCTCGTCGGTGCGCGCGACGATCCGCTCGCGCGCCGCCCGGATGCCGGCGACGAAAGGCGCGGGCGAGGAATGGGCGAAGCTGGTCAGCGCGGGCGCGGCCTCATGGACGAAACGCTGCGCGGCAAACTTGCTGTGCCGGATGCTGATTTCCTCGAAGCCCTCCACACCCCACAGGTTGCGGTTCATGCACACCGCCCGGAGATAGAAAGAGGCGATGCCCAGCGTCTTCGATCCGACTTCGCTGTTCCAGCAATAGAAGCCCCGGAAATAAAGGTCCGGCTCGCCGTTCGGGAGGCGCCCCGCCTCGATCGGGTGGGTATCGTCGACGAGGAAGAGGAACACGTCGCGGTCGCTGGCATAAAGCGTGGTGGTGTCCTTCGTCACGTCCACGAAGGGATTGTGCGTCATGGTCGCCCAATCCAGCACACCCGGCACCTTCCACATGGTGTCGCCGATGCCGTTGCCGGCGATCTTCACGACGGCGGCGACAAGCTCGTGGTCCCAGATGCGGCCATAGTCCGGGCCGGTCACGGCGCGAAGCTCGATCCGGCCGTCATCCGCCTCCAGGGTCTTCACAAGTTCGGCGCGATGCGACAGCAAGCCGTGCTGCAGGTTGATGCCGGCGAGCGATGCTGGAAGCTGGCGCATATAGGTCGAAGGCGCGCCGACAAGGCTGCACAACTGCCCGAAGCTCCAATGCGTCGGGGCGATGGGTTCATCCTGTCCGGGCACCACAAGGGCGAGCTTGTCCGCATTGTCGCGGCTGGCCTCCACGCGCAAAAGGCGGCTCTCCAATGTCCTGACGCTGGCGAGGTCCGCGCGCGCCTTCACGGCGTCGTAAAGCTCGGTGAGCGACAGATAACGCTCGTCGTCGGGGCGCGAGAACCATTCCGAGGAAACCCGCCCGATCCGCTCGCCGCGCGAGACGTCCACGCGGAAGCCGCCGGAAACCGGCTGGCTGTGCTGGCTGCTGGTGATGATGTTCATTGTCCTGATCCTTTCCCGTAAATGCCGAAGGCATGTCCCCCGACATGCCTTCCGGGGGCGCGTGAGCGCGCAGGGATGGGAGGGGACAAGTGCCGGCGAGCATGGCCGGGCTGCCGGGCCGAGCGGGACGGTGTGGCGACGATCGGAAGGATGACGGTCTTCGGCCGTCCTGCGAGCCGGCGGCCCTGCCATGGCGCAGGCGGCACTTGAGGGGAGAAAGGGGGAAAGTCCCCCTTGGCTTCCCCTCGCGATCGGCAAGGCCCGCGGCCGCAGCCGATCACGACAACCGGAGCGGAGCTCGCCGTATGGACTTCGGGCGGTGGCGGGCATGAACATGGCGAAGCCCCGCCGGATGGCGGGGCTCCCCCGAGGGGTGGGGTCAGTCGGCCGCGCGGCGCGACCAGATGAGAGCGAACTCGCCTTCGGTGTCGGTCTCGACGAGGCTCGCATAGATGGGAGCGGCGAACGAAGGATCGTCGAGCTTGACGGAGAGGTAGTTGCGGCCCTCGCGGGAGGTCTTCTTCCACGCGGCTCCGAACTCGGTGGCACGGGAGAAGATGCGGAAGTCCGGCCCCTTGTCGTTGTCGCCTTCGGCGGGGAGGAACTCCACCGTCTTGACGTCGAGGCTGAGGGTCTTGACGGCGCCCTTGAAACCCTTGGCGGTGGTGGTGAAAGAGCCGATGGTGGCCATTGCGGTGGTTCCTTCTGGTGATCGGGCCGCGACCATCGCGTCCTCGATGGGGGTCGCCCGACCGTGGACGATCGGCCCGCACCCTTCGGGCCGGAACGAAGTGGAGGGCGGCCGGCGGCGACGGCTTTTTTGCTTGGCGATGCAAAGCCGGCCCTGGCCGGCGGCGGAAAAAAGCTGGTGGCGGACGTTGCGGGTTCAAGATCGAGGCGATGCTTCAGCGTCGCCGGTCTTCGGTCAGACCCACACCAATCGAGGGCGTGATGGACGTGGCCTGACATCGGCGGATGGGAGGAACCACCGCACTGGCCGCCATCGGGACCGCGCTTTCACATCGCCAGCGTCAAGGATTTCGCCAAAAGGGCGCCCGGCACGGCCCTCGGCCTCGGCGTCAAGGTGGAACGCCCAGGCTCCGCACTGAGGGCGACAACGACAAGGGGGCGGCCGGCTGACCCTCGTCTTCGCTGCCATCGGGTTCCAGCATCATCGCGTGGAAGAAGACCTCCCGCGAGGGCCGCGACGGCATCGCCGGCTCCGGGCTCGTCTCGGTTCTTCGTTCGCTGCTCCCGTGTCGACCGATGCGCGCCTCGTCGAGACAGGCACCGGAGGCGATTGTCCTCATGGCCTCCTGCCGTGTGGCCGACTGATCCCACCCCTCGGGGGAGCCCGGTCGTCCGGTGGGGCGTCGTCGGTGGGAATGCCCGCCGCCGCCCTCTTGCGCGAGAGATCGTGACCGAAGGCCGAGACGGCGTTGCCGGCTCGGGGAGCGGCCTGCCGCGAGTAGAGCCCGGCCGGCCGCAGGCCGGCGCGCCCAATCTCTCAGCCCTCTCTTTCTGCACCTGAATGGTTGCGACAGATTTGCCCTGAAAAGATCAACGCCGGGAATATCACCGCAATACTTAGGGTTTGCGGGACGCCAACGAGTTCGATCCGGGTACGGGCAGGTGCTCGAGAATGAAATTCGCCCGCTCGCGGACCGGCACATTCGGCAGTATCAGGATTTCATAGCCGAGCATCGGTAGAAGTGTCGCAAGCCGATCGTATTCGGCAACCGCGTCGTCAAAGCCATGTCGGCGCTCTGGATCGGCGCAGTAGATTTCTGGCCAAGGAGAAGCAAGGAATACCCGCTCGTGATAGCGGTTGGCGGCGATCAGTTCCTCTTGGAGCGGCCCGCCAGTCGCATGTTGAAGCGCGGCAGCAGCATCAACAAGCCCTCGATCGAAGAACGTCCAGCCGGGCTGCGACGAAGCTGCAACATGATCCTCTATCGCGACCTCGATCGCTCGGCGTGCAAATGCCACCATGTCAATCCAAGGCAAGGCATTGCCGTTGCGCTCAAGCTCTTGCTTGACGATTCGGCGTCCGGGTTCCTCTACGACTGAAAAGCCTCGCGAGGCGAGTTCAGCGAGAAGTGTTGATTTTCCACCACCTGAGCATCCTGAAATCAATATGCGCCTATTCATCAAAGCCCGCATTTCCCGTGGCTCGGCAGAGGTATCGCAAAACTCCCACAACCTGCGGCAGTTTTGGGGGTCGGCTTGTTGCAGCACAAGAGCCTCGACGTCCGGGCTCCGGCCATAGAAGGGATCGTCACACAGAATGGAGCCCACCGGGTTGTGCGGCCTGCTACGGCGGCGTGCCCAGCCGTGCGAGCGCCGACAGGCCGACACACGCGCCACCGGCGATGCGGAAGACTTGCCGCCAGATGTCCGAAGGGATGGCGTCATGGGTCACGCCATGCACGAGCGCGTAACCCGCCGCGGCGGCGGGAACGGCGAAGATCGTGGCGAGGGCTATCCGCAGGATCGGCGCTCGAACGGTGGCGAACAGGGTCGCGAGAATGCCGAAGGCTGCGGCTCCGGTGGCGAGGCCGACCACGACCGCGCCGACCAGCCCGGCCCCGGTGGCGTAGGCGAAGCGCGCGGCGGCGAGCGTGACCATGAAGGGCAGCGCGTAGGTCGCCAGCGAATAGGCGAGCCCGCACAGCATGACGGTGAACGCCACGGCCATGACGATGACGAGGAACACGTACGGCCCCCTTTGGTTGCGGGCAGTCCGGAGGCGACGGCGGGTCCATCGCCTCCGGAACGCCGGTTCAGGTGACGATCATGCCGGCACGGTGGGCGATCTTGGCATAGGTGCTGAGGCGATGCTCGGCCTTGAAATACAGGTCGCGCTCGACTGGCAGGCCGAGCTTGCCGCGCGCATCCTCGATCTCGGACAACATAGCGTAGCCGAGTTCGGGACTGCCGAGGCCGAGGTCCATCAGGCCGAACAGCCGGAGGTCCCCATCCTCGGCATAGGCTTCGGCGATGAGCCATGTGGCTCCGGCGTCGGGGGTGAACAGCTTGACCACCGGGAACGGGTCGAAGCCGTCGCGTTCCTCGCTGACGCAGCCGTTCTCGATGAGCCGATCGCGCAGGTCATCGGGGATCAGCGGCTCGGTGCGGGGGACACGCGGGGTCATGACGCCAACTCCCCCGTTGCCGCGTCGAGCCCGTGGCGCAGGCGGAAGGCGGCAATGGCGCCGGCCTGCCGCGCCAGCTTGCGCGCGAGCGCCTCGATCTCGGCGCGCCGCTCGAAGCGCAGCGTGGCAAGCGTCTCCTGACAACGACGCTCGTCGGCGGGGTTCCATCGGGAGGTCGCGCGTCCGAAGCGCCGGGTCTGGACATGGGTGCTCATGGCGATGCGCTCGGCGCGGCCGGCGATCTGCCGTTCGATGATGGCAAGGTGGCGCTCGGTTTCGGCGCGCGCCCTTTCCATGCGGGCCAGCGTGGCCCGCTGCTCGCTCTCGGTTTTCATGGGTCCGGTTCCAGGTAGTGGGGCTATCGAGGTTTCCGGCCGCGCCGTGACGGCGCGGCCGGAAAATTCTCGGGGCTGCCGGGAGGCTGGCCGGAGCCGCAGGCGGCGGCTCCGGCCGTGGGCTCACTCGGCGACGTGGTTGACGGCTCTGGCGTCCTCGGCCGTGCCGGCATCGTCGGCAGCGGCGGTCGGGGCCTCCATGACCGCTTCGGCCTCGGCTTCCGGTTCGTCCAGCCAAGCCGGCCGCTCGGTTCGCAGGAGCGGCGGGAGCCAGCCGGTGGCAGCGACAAGCTGCTCGGCGGCTTCCGCCATGGGCTGCTTCTTCATGCCGGCGATCCGCTCCGCTGCCTCGTCGCTGACGGCTTCCCGCACGGCGGCGACAATGTGCGCCTTGGTCACGCGGCTGAAATAGCTCCGCGCCGTGGGCGTCCAGTGCGCCGCCATGTCGAGGGCGAGACCCGTCGCCAGCCGGTCGGCGGTCTCATGGGCGCGCGGCTTGCGCTCCCAAGGCTGCTTCACCGCATTGACGGTGAGTGAGGCGCAATGTGCGAACAGCGCCAGCACGCTCGCCTGATCCAGCGCGGCGATGAAGCCCCACAGGTCGGCCACGTCGCGCGGCATATCCGCCTGCCAGCCGGCATGACGATCCGCCAGCGCCTTCGCCGGGGCGGTGTCCTCGATGCCGTCCGCATGCCCGCCAAGGTGCGGACTGCTCGGACGGATGTCGAGGCAGGTGGCATCCGAGCCGCGATAGAAGGTCTGCGCGGCAAGGGCATGGGTGACGGCGATAAACGCCATGTCCGGCTGTTCGCCAAGGGCGAGACGCACGCCGAGCGTGCGGTGGGCCGTGAGGTCGCGCACGAGAAGGTCGGAGAGCGGCTTGCCCGCATCCCCGGCGTCCTCGTCCTCCGGTTCGAGGGCGGAAACGTGGTTCCCTTCCTCGTCAAGTTCGCCGTCCTCGATGATCTCGCCATCCTCGGTGACGCGAACGCCATCGCTCACGGCGTCGCCGTCCTCGGCTTCCGTCTCGGGCTTCTCGTCCTCGGGACGGACGAAACCGCGCTCGATGCGGGTGCTTCCGTCATGAGCGAGCACGACGAAGACGCCGCCGCGCGCGATGTCGTCGGGATCATAGGCACGCCTCAGAGCGTCGACGCGCTCCATTTCCGCCTCAAGCTCCCCGAACCGCTCGTCCGCCTCCGGGGGGAGTTCGTCCGCGCCGTCCCATTCCTCCGACAGGCGGTTGTATTCCTCTTGCGCGGCGGCGTAGGCGGCTTCCTCGTCCTCGGGCAGGTCCACCGGCTGCGGATAGGCGCGGCGCATGCCGTTGCCGTGCGGGTAGTCGATATGGACCGAGACCCAACTCCAGCCCTCCGCCGCCTGAACCTCGGCGGCGATGGCTTCCAGCTTCTCGATGACGAGCCGGTCCAGTAGCGCGGCACCCTCGAAATAGCCGCCGCGATCCTCCGTGAACAGGTCGCGCAGGATGGTGCCGCCCGCCTCGGCGTAGGCTTCCGGGCCGATAAAGATCGCGCGCCGATCCGTCGCCGCCACATTGGTCTTCGTCAGGTCGCGGCGGATGATCCACGGCTCGCGGTTGTGGAGAAGGTTTTCAAAAACCTGCTCCTGCCGGGCATGGTCCTCGGTGATGGCGAAGGCCATCAACTGGTCGAGGTTCAAGCCACCGTCGCGGTACACCTGCAACAACTTGGCGCTGACCGCGCCGAGCCGCAGGCGCTGGCGCACCACCTGCGCGGTGACGCCGAAGCGGGCGGCGATGTCCTCCGCGCCCCATCCGCGATGTTCCGCAAGCTCGCGGAACGCCTCGAACTGGTCGGCCGGGTGCATCGCCTCGCGGGTGACGTTCTCGTCCAAGCTGATCTCGTGCGGGTCGTTCGCCGTGTCGATGACGCAGCGCACCGGCTCCGTCTTCCTGATCTCCTTGCGCTTGGCGCGCAGAAGCAGGGCCAGCCTGCGGCCTTCCCCGACCGTGACGAAATAGGAGCCGGTGGGCTCGCCCGCCGCGTCAAGCTCGGGCTCCACCACGAGATTGTGCAGCATGCCCTTGGCGGCGATGCTGGCCGCCAGTGCCTCGATGGTCGCCGGACTATGCGGGGTCCTCCGCGCATTGCGCGGGGACTTCTTGAGCTTGTTGAGCGGAATGAAAGCCGTCTCGCCGCTGGCGGCGGGGGTGGTCGTCTCTGCGCCTCTTCCGGCCTGCGAAGCCGCGCCGGCCTCGGTGGTCGCCGGCACGGCGACCACTTCCGGGACGGCGTGGGCTTCCGCTTCCGCAACCGCTTCCGCCGCACCAGCGGCAACCTTGGTCTTCCTTGCAGTCCTAGCCATGGGTCCGATCCTTTCTCCGTCAATGCCGGAGGCATGTCCCCGACATGCCTCCCGGGGGCGCGTGAGCGCTCGGCAGAGAGAGGGGCGGCTGCCGGCGAGCATGGTCGGGCTGCGCGGCGAGCGGGGTGGATCGAAATAGTGTTGGCTGTTGTGGTTCTGTGCCGCCCTGAGAGCGCGCGGCTCTGCCATGGCGCAGGCGGCAGTCGCGGGGGAGAGATGGCCGAGACCATCTCTCCCCACATCGGATACAGCCAAGTTCAAGCTAGCGCGCGACGGCGGACACCGAGATTGAAGGGGCGTTGATTTTCTTTGGAAATCGGCGAGTTTTGGGGATTCGCAGTCCGCGATTTTCAAGTATTATTACGCTGAGGTTCGCTTGTTCCGCCGCACATAGTGCGATCGTCTACGACGGGTTACGACGACGAGCGGCACACTACGTCTGAGGTCGTTGAAATGGCCGCGATTTCGCATTCTCAGCCACTGGTTCTCGTCCCACTCTTCGCGTGGGGCGACTGGGTCCGCCCGATGGCGGGGATGCCGTGGCAGGAAAGCGAAGAGCAACGACAGCGGAGAGGACACGGCTGGTTCTCGAACCGGCTCAGCGTCCGACCGCTTTTGATCCTGCGAGGCCGGATCCGCGGCTTGTCGAGCTGGTCCGTCTGCTTGCGCGACAGGCCGCGAAGGACTTCATTGAAGGGAGTGGGAAGCGAGAAACCGACGATCGCCTCCCGGAATGAGGGGCTGGTTCATGAAGGTCGCTCTCTACGCCCGCTACTCGTCCGACAATCAACGGGAAGCCTCGATCGAGGACCAGCTTCGCCTTTGCCGCGCGCGCGCCGAGCGCGAGGGCTGGCATGTCGTTGACAGCTATTCGGACCGTGCGATCTCCGGCGCCTCGCTTCTCAGGCCCGGCATCCAGCAATTGATCTCAGACGGGCTCAAGCGGCGGTACGACGTGATCCTCACGGAATCGCTCGACCGCCTTTCCCGCGACCAGGAGGACATCGCCGGCTTCTACAAGCGTATGCGTTTCGTCGGCGTCACGATCATCACCTTGTCGGAAGGCGAGGTCAGCGAACTGCACATCGGACTGAAAGGGACGATGGGTGCGCTCTACCTCAAGGACTTGGCCGACAAGACACGGCGCGGACTGCGCGGGCGTGTCGAGGAGGGCAAGTCGGGCGGCGGCCTGTGCTACGGCTACGATGTGGTCAGGCAGTTTGATGCCAGCGGCGAAGCGATTCGCGGCGACCGCACGATCAATGAGACGGAGGAGGCAACCGTCCGGCGCATTTTCGCCGACTACCTCGCCGGCCAGTCCTCGCGCACGATCGCCATGAAGCTCAATCGGGAAGGCGTTCCCGGCCCGCAAGGCAAGGAATGGGGGCCGACGACGATCCACGGCAATCCGAAGCGTGGTGTCGGCATTCTTAACAATGAGCTTTACATCGGCAAGCTGGTCTGGAACCGGCTGCGCTATCTGAAGGACCCTGACACCGGAAAGCGGGTTTCGCGCCTCAATCCTGAGAGCGAGTGGGTCATTCAGGAGGTGCCAGAGCTGCGGATCGTCGACCAGGAGACGTGGGATGCGGTGAAGGCCCGTCAACAGACGCTCGCCTACGAGCCGGCGTCCGAGCCGGGTGAGAATACGCTCAATACCCATCGTCGGCCGAGATACCTGTTCACGGGACTGGTCAAATGCGGCTGCTGCGGCAGCGGCTACACCATGATCTCAAAGGACTTGCTCGGCTGCTTCGGTGCCCGCAACAAAGGCATCTGCGAGAACCGGCTGAACATCCGGCGCGATGCGCTTGAGAAGTCGGTGTTGCAGGGTCTGCACACTCATCTGATGGAGCCAGGCCTGTTCAAGGAGTTCTGCGCCGAGTTCACCCGGGAGGTGAACCGCCGCCGCATCGAGCGCAGCTCGGATGCGGAAGGGTGGCGGCGCGAGCTGGAAAGGACCGACCGCGATCTCGACAAGGCGATCGATGCCATCTTGCAGGGCATTCCGCCCCTGAAGCTCAAGGACAAGATTGAGAAGCTCGAAGCCCGCAAGGCGGAGCTGACCGAGATGCTGGCGAACGCGGAGGAGCCGCCGCCGCTGCTGCATCCGAACATGGCGGAGGTCTACCATCAGCGGATCCTGGCGCTGTACGGGGATCTTTTGAACGAAGAAACCACGACCCAGGCGGCGCAGACGTTCCGCTCGCTCGTCGAGCGGATCGTGTTGGTCCCCGCAGGGGCCGAGTTGCAGATCGTACTGCGCGGCGATCTGGCGGCGATCCTGCGCTTTGCGGCGGGCAAGAAAAACCCCGACGTCCTTGCGGAAGCCGGGGTTCTCGACGACCTGCTTTCGCAGGGATCGGTGGTTGCGGGGACGCGCAACATCCGACCACTGCGAAATGGCGCCGAGAACGCGAAAGGCGACCCTTCCGGGTCGCCTTCCAAATCGCAGGAATCGATGGTTGCGGGGGCAGGATTTGAACCTGCGACCTTCAGGTTATGAGCCTGACGAGCTACCGGGCTGCTCCACCCCGCGTCAAGGCCGATCGGTTGAAGTGGCTGCGCCGTCGATCGGTGAGGCGTATGTAGCAATGCCCCTCGTGGAAGGAAAGGGCTCGCTGCCAAAAAAATGTCATGGCAGCCATGTCTCACCCCACCCGCCTGTGGATGAGGGGCCGCCGCCATTCGCATGCGAGTGTGCAAAGCGTTGTGGCTTATGGTTTTGCAGAGCTGGCGCGCTTGCAAAGAAGGCACGCCGACCATCGGCATCAAGGCTGTGGATGACGCTGGCCGGCGGCCGAGGGGCCGGCGGCGAGGGACGGGGGGAAGTGATCGGGGCCATGTCGTGCTGCCAAGTCGCCCTGCCAAGTCGCCCTGCCAGGCAGGGGTGCCAGACAACCCCGGCCAGACAGCCCCGGCCAGGTGACCCGGCTCAGGCGGCTGTGAACCGATGGCGGGCGCGCCCGGTGCCGGGCGCCGGCCGTCAGGGGGCGTCGTGCGGGGGCTTGGCGGGGATGCCGGTGGCGGTCTTCTCGGCCCGCCGCGCGGCGGCTTCCGCATTGTGGCGGGCCTTGCGCGCCTCGCGGCCTTCCCGGCCTTCCACCAGCGCGGTGATGGCGCCATGCAGGGTGGCGAGATCCTGCCGGGTGAGGCCGAGCCGGTGGAAAATGTTGCGGATATTGCGGGTGGTGGAGGGGCGCTTTTCCGGCGAGCGGAAGAAGCCGGCCTCCTCCAACGCCCCTTCCAGATGATCGAAAAAGGCGAACAGGTCGCCCTTGTCGGCCAGAGGTGATTTTTCCGGCGGGGCGAAGGGCAGGGCACCGGCGCTGGCCAGTTTCGACCATTCATAGCCCGTCACCGCCACGCAGGTGGCGAGATTGAGCGAGGCGAAGGCGGGGTTGACCGGCAAAGTGAGGATGGCATCGCACAGCGACACCTCCTCGGTATAAAGCCCCGTCCGCTCGCGGCCGAACACCAGCGCCACCTCGGCGCCCTGAACCAGGCGGCGGGCGGCATCGGCGACGGCGCCGTCCGCCCCCAGCACGGGCTTGGCCATGCCGCGCTCGCGGGCGGTGGCGGCGATGGCATAATTCACATCGGCCAGGGCGGCGCGCAGATCGGGATAGACCTCCACCCCCTGGAGGATTCGGTCCGCGCCGGCGCTGAAGATGCGAGCCTGCTCATTGGGCCAGCCTTCGCGCGGGTTGACGAGGCGCAGGCGCGACAGGCCGAAATTGCCCATGGCCCGCGCGGCCGAGCCCACATTCTGCCCCAGCTGGGGTTCCACGAGGATCACCACCGGCCCGCCGGTGACCCATGGCTTGGTACTGTCGGTTCCAGATCCTGGCATCACGTTCCTCTCCGGCCGCTCTGTCGCACACCGTCGCCGCCACGTCGAGCGCGTGACCGCGCGCCTCTGCCGCGCGCCTCTCATGCCAAAGGTGATGGGATTGGCGCTTTCTTAGCTCGGTGTGCAGGTGTATAGCGGCGCCGTGGGAGGATTGCCGCAAGGGCTTCCCAGACGCGGAACGGCATCCCCGGTGGGCTGCCGTACCCCGGGGGGCCGTACTCCAGGGAGCCGCGCTGCTGGTGGACCTGCGGCAACTTCTGCCGGACATTCATTCCGCGCGCTGCGCACCCCGAAAGGTCGTCCACATGGCGAAGATCAAGGTGGCTAATCCGGTCGTCGAGCTCGACGGCGACGAGATGACCCGGATCATCTGGCAGTACATCAAGGACAAGCTGATCCACCCCTATCTCGACATCGACCTCAAGTATTACGATCTGTCGGTCGAGAACCGCGACGCCACCCAGGACAAGGTGACCGTCGAGGCCGCCGAGGCGATCAAGCAGTATGG
Source organism: Xanthobacter sp. NM-25 (assembly GCF_022138605.1). GTDB lineage: Bacteria > Pseudomonadota > Alphaproteobacteria > Rhizobiales > Xanthobacteraceae > Xanthobacter. Next base: position 525,283 of record NZ_JACBFS010000004.1, on the reverse strand, counting down.
CGTCGGCGTGAAATGCGCCACCATCACCCCGGACGAAGCGCGGGTGAAGGAGTTCAACCTGCACGAGATGTGGAAGTCGCCCAACGGCACCATCCGCAACATTCTCGGCGGCGTGATCTTCCGCGAACCCATCATCTGCAAGAACGTGCCGCGCCTGGTGCCGGGCTGGACCCAGCCCATCGTGGTGGGCCGCCACGCCTTCGGCGATCAGTACCGCGCCACCGATTTCAAGGTGCCGGGCAAGGGCACGCTGACCATCTCCTTCGTGGGTGAGGACGGCACCAAGATCGAGAAGGAAGTCTACAAGTTCCCGGGTTCGGGCGTGGCCATGGCCATGTACAATCTGGATGACTCCATCCGCGATTTCGCCCGCGCGTCGCTGAACTACGGCCTGATGCGTAACTATCCGGTCTATCTCTCCACGAAGAACACCATCCTGAAGGCCTATGACGGGCGCTTCAAGGACATCTTCCAGGAGATCTACGACGCAGAGTTCAAGGCTGAGTTCGAGAAGCGCGGCCTGACCTATGAACACCGCCTGATCGACGACATGGTGGCCTCGGCCCTGAAGTGGTCCGGCGGCTATGTCTGGGCCTGCAAGAACTATGATGGCGACGTGCAGTCCGACATCGTGGCGCAGGGCTTCGGCTCGCTGGGCCTGATGACCTCCGTGCTCATGACCCCCGATGGCAAGACGGTGGAAGCGGAAGCCGCCCACGGCACCGTGACCCGCCACTATCGCGAGCACCAGAAGGGCAAGGAGACCTCCACCAACTCCATCGCCTCCATCTTCGCCTGGACCCGTGGCCTTGCCCACCGCGCCAAGCTCGATGGCAACGAAGAGCTGGCCAGCTTCTCCAAGACCCTCGAAAAGGTCTGCGTGGACACCGTCGAGAGCGGCTACATGACCAAGGATCTGGCCCTGCTGGTGGGCGCCGATCAGAAGTGGCTCTCCACCACCGGCTTCCTCGACAAGATCGCCGAAAACCTCAACAAGGCCATGGCGGCCTGAGGCGCCATGCGCGTTTGCTGTTGAGTTCCGCCGCCGGCGCCCGAGGGCGCCGGCGGTTTTCTTTTGTCTGGCGCTGTGCGGCTGTGGGGCGGCCAGGGACCAGCCACGGGCTTTTACAATCGCGGCTTGCGATGGCGCGGGGGGCGGCGGAAGGCCGCGCCGCCGGTCGGCTTCTGCGCCATCTCCACCAGGCGCTGGATGACATCGGGATAGCGCAGCATCAGGATCTGCATCTCGTCTTCTTCGATGGCCAGGAGCTTGCTCTTGCTCAGCGCCCGCACCGGAACCGTCACGTCCGGCGCGCCGCTGAAGACATCGCCGGGCCCGAGGCGGATCGGCCCATCGGCCGCCGCGGCCTCCAGTTCCCCCTCCAGCACCACGAACACCCGGCGGCTGGTGTCGCCCGGGCGAACCACCTGGCGGCCGCGATCGAAGCTGCGCGAGTTCAGCAGGGGCAGGAGGTCTCCCAGGACCGGCGGTGCGAGGTCGGAGAAGGGTGGCAGCCGGGACAGCATGGAGAAGGTGACGACGAAATTGTGCTTGGAGATCACCTCGGAGAATGAGCTGGAGATGATGGCGATGGGCAGGGCCAGCATGATCAACCCCGCCACCATGGTGATGCCTCCGATCACCCGCCCCACCACCGTGACCGGCACCACATCGCCGTAGCCCACCGTGGTGAGAGTGGTGATGGCCCACCACATGGCTTCTGGAATGGAGCCGAGCTTGTCGGGCTGCACATTGCGTTCGGTGAGGTAGAGTGCCGTGGCGGCCATCAGTACGCCGGTGCACAGGATGACCAGGCAGGCCAGCAGGGCATAGCGCTCGCGCTTAATCGCCAGGAACAGGGCGTTGAAGCCGGAGGAGTAGCGGGCCAGCTTGAGAAAGCGCAGCAGCCTCAGCACCAGCAGGGCCCGCATGTCCAGTGGCAGCACCAGCCCGACGAAGAACGGCAGGATGGCGATCAGGTCGATGATGGCGGCCGGTGTCGCCACGTAGCTCAGTCGCGCGCGCCAGGCCGGCATGGTCCGGCGCAGGGGATGCTCCGGCGCGACCCAGATGCGCACCAGATACTCGATGCTGAAAAGGGCGAGCGCGATGTGCTCGCCGATGGTGAACCAGACGAGATCACCCAGCTCCAGGCTTGGTACGGTGCTGAGAACGGCGCCACCGACGCTCAGCAGAACCAGCGTGATCAGCAGGTAATGGACCACATCGGCAGCCAGATCGCCGGGCAGGTCGCGCTCGAGAATATCAAAGATGCGCTGGCGCGCGGAGCGAGTCCCCATAAACCTCGACCTCAGCTGTTGCCCGGGCGCCGCGCGGCGGGCGGGCAATCCTCCTGCCGCCTTCATGGGGCAGTATTCCGGCCGGGGGAAGCCTGATGTTGCGGAGGGCGCGCGCCAGCCCCGCCGGCGGCCTCAGGCGGGCGGCTGCTGGATGCCTGCTTCCTCCCGGGCGCGCGCGTCTGCGATGCGCTCCGCCACCACCGTCTCCGGCAGGCCGATTGCGGTGAGCAGGCGCGTCAGAAGCTGCAGGCTGGCCTCCACCGTCTCGGGAATGACGCCGGACACGCCGAGGTTCGCCAGCCGGCGCGCATGGTCCAGGTCCTTCGCACGGGTTACCACGGGCACAGTGGGCCAGCGCCGACGCACCCCCGCCACCAGGCGTTCGGCCGCCGCCGGATTATCGAGGGTCACCATGACCGCACGGGCGGCGTCGATACCGAGCCGGTCGAGAATCTCCTCGCGGCTGGCATCGCCGAAATAGACCGCGCGGCCGCTGGAGCGCTCCAGCGCCACCCGACGGGGATCGCTGTCCACCGCGATGAAGGCGATCTCTTCGCGTTCCAACGCTTCCGCCACCATGCGGCCGACGCGACCGAAACCGGCAATGATGACATGATCGCGGCTGTGCGCCTCGCCGGCGGCCAGAAGATGGTCGTGGGCCTGCGCCTCCAGCTGCCGGCCGAGGCGGCGACCGATGCGGCCCAAAAATGGAGTGGCGGCGAGGCTCAGGCCGACCATGGCGACGAGCAGGCCGGCCTCGGCGCTGGTCACCGCCCCCTTGGCCACGAGAAGCCCCAGCACCACCAGCGCGAATTCTCCGGTCTGCGCCAGCAGGATGGAGGCTTCCGCCGCATCCGCCTTCTGAACCCGCATGACCCTGAGGGCGCCGAAATTGACGGCGGACTTCACCACCAGCAGGCCCACCGTCGCGGCCAAAATCAGCGGCAGGCGCGGCAGCACGGCGGCGAAATCCACCTCCATGCCGACGGTGACGAAGAACACGCCGATGAGCAGCCCCTTGAACGGCTCCAGGTCCACCTCGATCTGGTGTCGATAGGCGGTTTCCGACAGCAGCATGCCGGCCAGAAACGCGCCAAGCGCCCCAGAAAGGCCGGCGGCGCGGGTGATGCCGGCAGTGCCCACCACTACCACCAGGGTGATGGCCATGATCAGCGCGCGCGAGCGGGTGGACCCGGCCATGCCCACCAGCGGCGCCATCACATAACGGCCGGCGATGAGGATCGCGGCGACGGCCGCCACCGCTTTGGCCAATGCTGACGCCGCCAGCATCAGCACATTGCCGCCACCACCCGCGATCAGCTCGGTGGCGAGCAGGATCGGCACCACCATCAGGTCCTGAAACAGCAGCACGGCGATGACGAGCTGGCCCAGTGGGGCCAGAGAACGGTGCTCTTCCACCAGGATTTGCGTGACCACGGCGGTGGACGACAGGGCCAGGGCGAAGCCGAGCACCATGGCGAGCCCGGGGTCGTCGACCCCCGCGCCCAGGGCGGCCAGGGTCAAGGCGATGCCGCAAAACAGCACCTGGATGCCGCCGATGCCGAACACCTCCCGCCGCAGCGCCCACAAGCGGCCCGCGGAGAACTCGAGGCCCAGGAGAAACAGCAAAAACACCACGCCCAGCTCTCCGAAGGGCGCGACCCGTTCGGTGCTGGAGATGGTGATGAACTGGATCCAGCTGAAGTCGTGCGCCCAGCGGCCCAGGCCATGCGGCCCGAGCACCGCGCCCACCACGATGAAGCCGACCACGGCGCCAATCCGCGCCCGATGGAAGAGCGGCACGAGGATACCGGCGGCCAGCAGGTAAACGAAAGCGTCCTTGAGAACGGCATCACCCACAGCCGCATCTCCCCAGCCGGCCGATCCACATTCAGTTCCAGGCCGCGCCTGGGGCGTCTACCGGCCGGTGCTCCTTCCGGCTGCAGCGGGGCTGAGGATCGAGCGGGCTTGGTGCACCCGATCTCATCCCTTCCGGCAGGGTCAATGTCCGCCTCCCGCTGCGAGAGCCGCAGCCAAATTGACGGCGCGACCTTGCCTCCAGGTCAACGCTGCGCGCGCTCGCAGGCAGAGTTGTACCATCCCCGCTCCTGATCTCCCACCTCCGCCGGCCCCGCAGGCCTGACCCCGCCGACCGCGCGCGGCGTCAGGCACCGAGCGCGGCCTCGATCGCCGCGATGGCGTCCTTGGCCTTGGAGCCGTCCGGTCCACCCGCCTGGGCCATATCCGGTCGTCCACCGCCGCCTTTGCCTCCGATGGCCGCCGCGCCCTGGCGCACCAGTGCCACCGCGTCAAAGCGGGTTGTGAGGTCTGCGGTCACGCCCACCACCAGCGAGGCCTTGCCATCGGCGGCGCTGTTGACCACCGCAACGACGCCCGAGCCGAGCTTCGCCTTGCCCTCGTCGGCGATGGCCTTGAGATCCTTCGGGTCGGCGCCGGAAATGACGATTGGCAGGTACTTGGTGCCCTTGATGTCGATCACCCGCGGGCCATTCTCATCGCCGCCGCCGGCCATGGCGAGCTTCTTGCGCGCTTCCGCCAGCTCACGCTCCAGCTTCCGGCGGTCCTCGATGAGGGCCTCAAGCCGCGTCTCCACCTCCACCACTGGCGCCTTGAGCGCCGCCGCGGCCGCCAGCAGGGCGGTATTGGCGGCATTGAGATGGCGGCGCGCGGCATCGGCCGTGAGCGCTTCCAGGCGCCGCACCCCCGCCGCCACCGCACTTTCAGACACGACCGAAATCAGGCCGATATCACCGGTCCGGCGCACATGGGTGCCGCCGCAGAGCTCGACCGAATAGGGCGCGCCATTGCCATCGTCAGTGCCCATGGAGACGACACGCACCTCGTCGCCATACTTCTCGCCGAACAGCGCACGGGCACCGGATTCGATCGCCTCATCGACCGCCATGATGCGGGTCTCGACCGGCTCGTTGCGCAGCACGAAATGGTTGGCGATATCTTCCACCCGTGCCAGTTCGTCCTGGCTCAGGGGCTTGGGATGGGAAAAGTCGAAACGCAGCCGATCGGGGGCCACCAGCGACCCCTTCTGCGCCACGTGGTCTCCCAGCACCCGGCGCAGCGCCTCGTGCAGCAGATGGGTTGCGGAATGATTGGCGCGCAGTGCGCCACGCCGCGCATGATCCACATCGAGAACCAGCGCACTGCCGACCTTGAGTGAGCCGGCGAGGACCTCAACGTCATGCACGAACAGATCGCCCAGCTTCTTCTGCGTGCCAAGCACGCGCGCACTGACCCCGCCCTCACCCGACCACATGCCGGTATCGCCCATCTGGCCACCGGACTCGGCATAAAACGGCGTCTGGTTCAGCACCGCGAGGCCGCGTTCGCCGGCGGCAAGGGCGTTCACCTCTGTGCCATCCTTCAACAGCGCGACGATGGCGCCCTCGGCCTGTTCCGTATCGTAGCCCAGGAAATCGGTGGCTCCGACCCGATCACGGATTGCGAACCACACCCCATCTGTCGCCGCCTCGCCCGATCCCGACCAATTGGCACGTGCCTCCGCCTTCTGCCGCTCCATGGCGGCAGTGAAGGCTTCCACGTCCACCGAGATGCCGCGCATGCGCAGCGCATCCTGGGTCAAATCAAGCGGGAAGCCATAGGTGTCGTAGAGTTTGAAGGCCACATCGCCATCGAACCGGGCGCCCGTGACGAGGCCGGCGCTCTCTTCCTCGAGAATCGACAGGCCACGCTCCAGGGTGCGACGGAAGCGTGTCTCCTCCAACAATAGCGTTTCCGACGCCAGCGCTTCGGCGCGGACGAGTTCGGGATACGCCCGTCCCATCTCGCGCACGAGCACCGGCACCAGGCGATGCATCAGCGGATCTTTCGCCCCCAGGAGCTGGGCGTGCCGCATGGCCCGGCGCATGATGCGACGCAGCACATAGCCGCGCCCCTCATTGGAGGGCAGCACACCGTCCGCGGTGAGGAAGACGGAAGAGCGCAGGTGGTCCGCGATCACGCGATGGCTGGCCTTCTGCGCACCGTCAGGATCGACGCCGGTCAGCTCTGCCACCTCGGCAATGAGCGCCCGCATCAGATCGGTCTCATAATTGTCGTGCGTGCCCTGAAGCACCGCGGAGATGCGCTCCAACCCCATGCCCGTATCGATGGAGGGACGCGGCAGGTTCACCCGCTCTCCGCTCGGAACCTGCTCGTATTGCATGAACACGAGGTTCCAGATCTCGATGAAGCGGTCGCCGTCCTCATCCGGCGAGCCGGGAGGACCGCCCGGGATGTGATCGCCATGGTCAAAGAAGATCTCGGAGCAGGGCCCGCACGGCCCTGTTTCACCCATGGACCAGAAATTATCGCTGGTAGCGATCTTAATGATTTTCTCGTCGGGCAAGCCGGCGATCTTCTTCCACAGCGCGTAGGCTTCCTCGTCCTCGCTATAGACGGTGACGATCAGGCGATCCTTAGGCAGATCGAAGGTGCCCGTCACCAGATTCCAGGCCAGCTCGATAGCGCGGTCCTTGAAATAGTCACCGAACGAGAAATTACCCAGCATTTCGAAGAAGGTGTGGTGCCGTGCCGTGTAGCCCACATTGTCCAGGTCATTGTGCTTGCCACCGGCACGCACACACTTCTGCGCGGTCACCGCCCGCGCATAGGGACGCTTCTCCATCCCGGTGAAGACGTTCTTGAACTGCACCATCCCCGCATTGGTGAACATCAAGGTGGGGTCGTTACGCGGCACCAACGGGGAGGAGGAGACCGCCTCGTGCCCGTGCTTGACGAAGTAGTCGATGAAGGTCGACCGGATCTCGTTGACGCCGCTCATGTGCCGGCCACTGCCCTTGATGGCCGGACGCTCTGAACGCGGCCGGCGATGATCACCTCGAGCGGCACGCTGGCGCCGCCGCTCAGCTCCAACCCGCGCGACCCCTGGCCGGCAGATTGGAACCGGGTTCGTTTACCGATGGGGCTGGCACTTGTCCAGAAACGCCTCGCATCGGCGCTTTGCCTCACTCTTCCGGGGGCTCCTTGCCGTCGGCATCCTCTTCCGGCGTACCGGCGAGGATCTGCTCGGCGATCAGGCCCGCGTTCTGGCGGATGGCGGCCTCGATGCGCCCCGCCACCTCGGTGTTCTGGCGCAGGAAGCTCTTGGCGTTCTCGCGCCCCTGGCCCAGACGCTGGCTGTCGTAGGAGAACCATGCGCCGGACTTCTCCACCACGCCGGCACGCACACCGAGATCGAGCAACTCGCCCATCTTGGAGACGCCCTCGCCATACATGATGTCGAACTCCACCTGCTTGAAGGGTGGCGCGAGCTTGTTCTTCACCACCTTCACGCGGGTCTGGTTGCCGACCACCTCATCCCGCTCCTTGATGGCGCCGATGCGACGGATGTCCAGGCGCACTGAAGCGTAGAATTTGAGCGCGTTGCCACCGGTAGTGGTCTCGGGGGAGCCATACATCACGCCGATCTTCATGCGGATCTGATTGATGAAGACCACCATGGTGTTGGACTTGGAGATGGAGGCGGTGAGCTTGCGCAGCGCCTGACTCATCAGCCGGGCCTGCATGCCCGGCTGATTGTCCCCCATCTCGCCCTCGAGCTCGGCGCGGGGGGTGAGGGCGGCGACCGAATCGACAACCAACACATCAATGGCGCCTGAGCGAACGAGCGTGTCGGCGATCTCGAGAGCCTGCTCGCCCGCGTCCGGCTGGGAGATCAGGAGGTCATCAAGATTGACGCCGAGCTTGCGCGCATAAACCGGATCGAGTGCATGCTCGGCATCGATGAAGGCGCATGTTCCGCCACGTTTCTGCGCTTCCGCAATCACATGGAGGGAAAGCGTCGTTTTTCCGGATGATTCCGGGCCGAAAATCTCGACCACGCGGCCTTTGGGTAGGCCACCGATGCCGAGGGCGATATCGAGGCCGAGGGAGCCCGAGGGGATGGCCTCGATCTCCAGCGCCCTGCCGCCCTTGCCGAGACGCATAATCGAGCCCTTGCCGAAATGGCGCTCGATCTGGGACAGCGCGGCGTCCAGAGCCTTGGTCTTATCCATGGAAGAACCTTCGACGAGTCGGAGTGTCGCTTGAGTCATCGCCGCGCTCCGGTGCTGGCGCAAGGGGAAATGAGACTGGTCAAAATGTACTTGCTTTGTTCCGTGTTCGCAATATGTTCTTTTCAGGCACTCACGAACCGGGAAGGAAGATGAGGTTGCGGGGACCGGCAGCGACGGGAATTGCCGCGGTGACAGCGCCTTTTTCGAGGTCGACAACCAGGACCTGGTCGGCAAACCAGTCGGTGACGTAGGCGCGGCGGTGCGGTGAATCGACGATCACGCTCTCCGGGGCGGTGCCAGCGGGAAGCTGGAGCGTCCGGTGAGGCCGTGCGGGATCCACGAGAGCGAGGGTTGCCGACTGCTGATTGGCAACCAGGATGCGGCCGGTTTGCGTATCGGTGGCGAGACCGTAGGGCATCTTGCCCGTTGGGAGGTAGGTGACGGTGTGGCGGGCCTTGTCGACGCGGGCGATGCGTCCTTTGCGCACGTCTGCCACGTTCAGGATGGCTTGTGGCTTGCTGGTATCGAAGGCGTAAGGGGCGGTCCCGACGGGAATGGTGGCGCGTGTTTGGAGCGTCACCAGGTCAACCACGCTGACAGTGCCGCCCTCGCGATCGGCGGAGTAGAGTTCTTGGCGTTCGGGATCGAGGGCAAGGCCAGCGGGACCGGGACCGACCGCGACGGTGCCGGTGAGTTGGAGGTCGGGCAGGTGGAAGCGGCGAACCGTGTTCGCGCTCCAGTCACCCACATAAAGCTGTTGGTCATCGGCGGTGATGCCGAAGGGTTGCCCACCGATGGGGACGGTGGTGACGTTCGTCAGGTTTTGGGCATCGATGCGGGAGAGAAGGCCGGCGTCCGGGTGAGTGACGTAGACGGAGTGAGTTTGCGGAACGTGAATGAGGCTGGCCGGCCCCGCGGCGAGGGGAATGCGGTGCGTTTCGCTTAACGTCGCCGTGTCGACGACGCTCACGGCGGCGCCAGCCTGGCAAACTACCAGCAGCGTCGCCGCATGAAGCGGCGACGCGATGAGGGGGAGGAGGGAGGCGAGCGCGAGGCTCCCGCAGCGCCGCAGGAGGCGCTGCATCAGTGGCTCGCCGGTGCGCTGGCGGCTTCGACCTTGGTTTTGAGTCCGCTCAGGCCATCGGTGAAAAATTGGGTCATGGCCGTGGTTGCGGCTTCATCGTTGAGTTCGTCGGGCGGGAAGTTGCTGGTGTCGCCGCGATAGAGGCGGGCGGCCCAGTCCACGGTGCTGGAGCCGTTTCCGGCGTCGGTCACGGTCATGGTGGCAGTGTAGAAGCTGACGGGGAAGGCTTCGACATTCTCCTGGCCGAGGCGGTAGGAAAGGTGGCGGGCTTTGTCGTCGCGCTCGTCGAGGCTGTCGGTGATTTCGCCTTTCTCCAGGACCAGCACCCGCTCGGTTTCGTCTCCAGATCCGGTGCTGCGAACGGCCTTGATGTCGGGATGCCAGATGCCGATGGCGCCGAAGTCACTCACGAGTTTCCAGATGACGTCGGGAGGCGCGGCGATGGTGATGCTGGCCTGGGCCTTCTGAGGGGTGGGGCCATGGGCATGCACCGCGGGGCTCGCCAGGCTGAGAAGGAGGGCGGCGGCTGCGACGAGGAGAGAACGCTCAGGTTTCAGAAGGCTGAGGCGCATTGGGCAAAGTCCTTGTGTGTTTTGCAGACAACAGGCGCGGGGCGAAGGATGCCCCAAGCGCCGCGGTCAGCGCGGTGAGGGCGAGAGCGGCGAAGAGCGGCGCGGTGCGAAAGGGCTGCGGCACCGGGCGGGGGCGCGCCCGGGCGGCGACGGTGGGGAGCAGATCCTCCGTCTCGGCGAGGGTCGCGTAGCCAAGGCTGGTTGTGGTGGCGAGGGCCTGGAGATGGGCCGTGCGCAGGGCACTGAGATGCTCCTCGCCTGCCGCGGCATCGCCGCCCCATGGCGCATTGCGGGGATGCCATCCGGGCCGCTGTGATGCATCTTCGGGTGGCGGGCCGTGTCGGTTTTCTTGCGGAACGTCAGTGGCCTGCAGGAAACCGATCTCGTGTCCGAAGCCATCGAATTTCGGGATGGGTACCGGTACCGCGCCGCCGACACCGATAATGGCGCCGGCAGTGGCGCCGGTCTTTCCCTCGAACGGGGGGAGGCCACTGGGGGGCAGGGGCGGTGCCTCCTGGCCGTCGCTGAGGAACAGGAGGTCGGCGTCCAGCGGCGCGGCGAGGGAGAGCGCCGAATAGAGGCCGCGGGCCACATAGCTGTCCCCTTCCCACGCCATGCGCCAGTCCAGGGCGGCGATTGCTCCATCAAGAGGGGCAAAATTGGCGCAGGTTTCCACCGGCTCGAAGAGGAGGAAGCTCCGACGTTCGGTGAATATCCCAAGGCCCAGGCGAGAGCCGCAGGGGAGTTGCGCGAGCAGGTTGCGAAGGCGCTGCTTCACAGCGTCGAGGCGGGAAGTGGGACGCTGGTCCGAGCCCATGCGGCGGCCGTCCACGTCGCGCACGGTCATGTCGCGCACGGTCATGGAGCCGGTCACGTCCACCACGGCGAGGAGATGGTAGGAGGGGCCGGTCGCGGGCACGCTGGGGGCGACAAGCGCGAGCAGCGCGAGGCCGCACGCCGCCAGAAGAGCCGTGGCGCGCAGGTCGATCCGTCTCGGACGCGGAGCAAACCGTTGGGTCATGGCAGGCCCTTGGGCAAGCCCGGAAGATCGGTCCACAGGCGCTTGGGGGTCTGCCGTGGCTCCTCCTCCAGTTCGCGCTCGATCTCTGGAAAGTCGCGGATCAGGCGCAGGGCGATGTCGAGATTATATTTGGCGTCCCAGAGACTTGGTGCATGGCGCAGGGTGGCGCGGTAGTTTTCTTTGGCGAGGCGGATTTCGGGAATGGCCGCATCAACCGCCATGCGCTCGAGAAGGTCGATGGCGCGCGCGAGGCGGGTGTTGCCGAGGTCATAGAGGGCGGCGGCGGCCATGGCGGTGTCGTCACTGCGGGTGATCACATCCACCACGTGCTGCGCGTCGTTCAGCTGGTCGTGGGTCATGAGGAAATGCGCGCGGGCGAACAGCAGCCGGGGGGCGGCATCGTCCGCCACGGCCAGGTCGCGGCCGGCGGCAAGGCCGAGGATGGTCCGGTTGTCGCGCATGTGGGTGATGAGCCGGATGGCCTGGTGGGTCACCACGGCGGCCGCGCCCGCGAGGATGACGAGGGCGAGCATGCGCAGCCACCGGCGCGTCCGCCATCTCGTGAGAGCCGTCATCATGCCGCCTCCCGTTCAGTGGCGCCTTCGCTGGCGCCGATGGGGGAGCGCTGCGGCAGCCGGTGGGGCCTGTGGAGCGGGCGCTCGGCGAGCTTGGCGGCGGCGAGAAGGGCGAGGGCGGCCGCCGCGATGGCGTAGCAGAAGGGCGAGAGATCGAGGCGGGCGCGGCGTTCGAGGAAGGTGACGGGGGCGGCTTCCTGGCGGTCGATCTCGGCGATCGCCTCCGCCACCGCCTGCGGGCTGCCCGCCTCAAATGCGCGATAGGGCACGCCCAGGCTGGCGAGGAAGATGTTGAGGTGGCGCTCGGGCATCACCTGCGGGGTATCCTCGCCGGGCGCCTGCGGCTTGTCGAAGGGGCCGCGGGCGCCGGCGGTGCGCAGGAACAGCCAGTAAATCCGCACCGGGCGGCGTTTCACGGCATCGCGCAGGGCGGCCTGAACCCGGGGGTCGATCACTGCGGCGCCGTCGGAAACCAGGACCACCGCGCCGGCATCCGCTGCCGGATCATCGGCGAAGGCGGAGAGGGCAAGGGCAAGGCCCCGGCCCACGTCGGTGAGGGCGAGGCCGGGGCGGTCGGTGGCGGCGACGGCGGCGGCCACTGCATCCAGATGGTCGGTGAGCGGCAGGATCGGCATGGGGGAGGTGGAGAAGCCGGCGACCCCCATGCGGTCGTGGGGGCGGCGTTGGATGAAGTCGGTCAAAAGCCTTTTGGCGGCAGCGGATTTGGAGTCTTCGCCCTGTCCGGGTTGGCGGTTGGCGAAGGTGTTGTCCATGCTGGCGGAACGGTCGAGCAGCAGCATCAGGTGCGCGCCCTGGCCGGTGCGGGTGATGGTTTGGGCGCGGCGGTGCAGGCCGCTGAGGCCGAGCACCAGCAGGACGATGGCTAGCAGAGCGGCGCCGCGCAGGGTGGCGGAGACGAGGGTGGAGAGGGCGTCGGCAGGGGCGAGGCCCAGCGCCGGCACCCGCGTGCCGCGAAAGGGACCGGCCAGAAGCGGCAGCAGAACCAAGGCGAGGAGGGGGAGAAGCCAGGGGAAGTCGATGCCCAGCTGCAGGCGGCTCATCATGGCGCCCCCTCCGCGGCGAGCGCTGCGGCCGGGGGCCGTGGCCGGGGATCGCGCCGCTCGGCGTGGGCGAGCCGGCGGGCCAGCGCCAGGAGGTCCGCGGTTGGCAACGCCTCCATGGCGGCGGCCGGTTCCGCGCCGAAGAACGCGCGTCGCGAGGTGGTGAAAAATCCTGCGATTTCAGAGCTAAGGTCGCTGTAGCGCGGATCGTGCCGGCACCAGGCGGCAACGTCGTCGGCGAGCAGGCGGTGGCCGGCGGCGGCGTCGAAAGCGCGGTGCAGGGTGATGAGGCCGGCGCGATAGGCGGGAACGTCGGTGGGGGCAGCGGCCAGTGGGGCGAGGGCGCGCAGGGCGGTGGCGAACGGTCGTTGGCTGCGGGTGAAGGGCCGCCAGCCCTGCAGCAGCGCCAGCGCGAGGAGGGCGAGGGTGCCGACGAGGGCGGCGACGGTTATGGCTTCGATCTCAGGCCGCAGCGGGTAGGGGCGGGGGAGAATGTCCGGGCGCAGCGCCATGGGATTGCCGCCGCGGCTGGGCACCAGCTCGCGGAACGGGGCAGCGGTAAAGACGAAGGCGGGCACGAGGAGGTCGCGAGGCGCCTCGCCGTTGGTGGCGCGCAAAGGCACCGCCGGGATCTCCATGGCGCGCGGTTCGAGCGCCCCGTAGAAGTTCTGATAGACCATGGTGAGGCGGTAACTGGATCCATCCGCGGTCAGGGGGCCGGGGCTCAGATCGACGCGGATGAGGTCCAGATAGCCATTCACCTTGTGCGGCTGCGGCAGGGCCGCCGGCACCAGAGCGAAGCCCGGATCGAGGCGGATGTCGGCCTCGACGCGCACAAGATCGCCGAGGAAATAGCCGAAGGCGCGGGCCGGCAGCAGCGTCACGCTGTCCGCCTGCACCGGGCCGGCGGTGAGCGCCAGCAGAGCGATGCCTGCGCCGGCCAGGCGCGGCAGGCCGCGACGGGCTCCGGCCGCGATCGAACGGCCTAAGCGGCTAGCGATGCAGGAGAAAATCGAGCAGCGCATGGGCGTCGAACCGGTCGGTGAGGTGAAAGGCGCTGAGCCCGCGGGACAGGAAGATCTGGTCGAGGGCCTGCCGGCGGGCGCGGGCGGCGGCCTGCCAGCGGGCGCGCAGGGCGGGGCGCAGCACCACCAGGCGGCGCCCACCGGTTTCCGCATCGTGCAGCTCCATCAGGCCGAAGCGGGGCAGGTCGCCCTCGGCGCGGCTGTCGTGGAGCACCACCGGAAGCACGTCGTGGCGCGCGAGGGCATCGAGCAAGGCCACGATCCCGTCATCGGGCATGAGGAAATCGGAGACCAACACCACGAGGCTGCGGCTGCGCGGCAGATGGGCGGTGGCCTCCAGCAGCCCGCCAGTACCGGCGCCGTGGGCGCCCGCCTCGGCGAGGAGGGTGCGCACCTCGTCGGGAATGCCGCGCCGCCGCGTCGGGGGAATGAACAGATCGGCACGGAAGGCAGTGTCGGCGGCGATCAGGCCGAAGGCGTCCCCCGAGGCGACCGAGGAGGCGGCGAGGGCGGCCACGAGGCGGGCCGCCTCGTCCAGGAGGGTGCCGAAGCCCATGGAGGCGGACAGATCCACCATCGCCGTCACCGTGAGCGCGCGGCGCGGCGCGAAGGCGCGCACGTGAATCCCCTCGAAGGGGTCCTTGAGGCTGGCGCGGATGTCGATGCGTCGGGGGTCGGCATCGGCCATCAGGGGCACCAGGCCGCGGAACAGATCCTGTCCGCCGCGACCGGCTCCCGGGTGGGCACCGGGCCGTCCGACCGCCGGCCGCCAGCGCAGGGGATAGCGCAGCAGCGGGGCGTGGTCGTCCGGGTCTTCGGTCGGCGGGTGGGGCGTGGTCATGGCGCCGGCACCGTGTCGAACGCGGCCTGGCAGAGGGCGCGGGCGATGGTGTCGCGGCGCAGCTCATAAACCGGGTCGAAGAAGATCCGGTGGGCCATCACCTCCGGGAACACCGCGCGCAGGTCCTCGGGCACGATCATGTCGCGCCCCTCCAGCCAGGCGCGCACGCGGGCCGCGCGGATGAGGAAGGACAGGCCGCGCGGGCTGGCGCCGCCCTGGACCAGCCGGTCCATGCGGACATCGGGCAGGCGGATGCCGGCCTGGGCGGGGGCGCGCACGGCGTCCCACAGGCCCAGGGTATAGTCGCGGATGGCCGGGCTGGCGTGGATGGCGGCCTGGATGTCGCGGGCGAGGGCGCCCAGGGCGCGGTGATCCACCACCCCTTCGCGCACCGCGCGCAGCAGGGTGTCGGTGTCGTGGAAGCGCGGCTCGAACACCAAGGCCCGGCGGGCGTCGCGATCCTCCGGCGCCTTCACCTCCACTTCCATGAAGAAGCGGTCGCGGGCGGCGGCCGGCAGCTCGAAAGTTTCTTCCCGCTCCACCCGATTGCGATCGGCAAAGACCTGCAGATGGGGAAAATCATGCTCGGTGCCGAAAGCGGAGATGGAGTGCTCGGCCATCAGCCGCAGCAGCAGCGCATGCACCTGCGGCCGGGCGCGGTTGATCTCGTTGAAGAAGAAGATGGAGAGGTCGCCGCCCCGGCGCAGCAGCGGGCCGGGGTCGATGCGCGGGCGCCCATCGTCGCCGATGCGGGCATCATAGACGAGGTCGGTGGGCATCAGGTCGATGGTGCCTTCGACCCGGGCATAGGCGCCGCCGATGGCCCGGGCCATGGCCCGCAGCAGCGTGGTCTTGCCCACGCCCACGTCGCCTTCCAGCAGCACGTGGCCGCGGGCGAAGACGGCGATGGTGAGCAGGCGGATCACCCGCTCCTGCCCCAGCACCACCTGGCCCACCTCGCGCTCGAAGTCGAGCGCGTGCGCGCGCCAGTCGGCGAGGCGCGTCTCGGCGCCGGTCACGCCGGGGGAGGGGGCGTGCGAGAGCTCGGCCATGGTGTCCGTGTCCTCAGTGCAGCTGTCGGTGAAGAAAGGCGCAGCCAACCGGGTCCGGGGAGGTCGAACCCATGGCCCGGCGGGCCGCGCCAGTTGGCCCACCATCCATCGGAGGATTTGCCCGGCAGAACGGAGTAGTTCGTTGCCATGCTGGTGGGATCTCGAAAAGCTGTGTCAGTTGGCCGGGATCTTCTTCACGTCATAGACGAACTGCCCG
The DNA here is from genome assembly GCF_022138605.1 of Xanthobacter sp. NM-25. Lineage (GTDB taxonomy): Bacteria > Pseudomonadota > Alphaproteobacteria > Rhizobiales > Xanthobacteraceae > Xanthobacter. Next base: position 509,481 of record NZ_JACBFS010000004.1, on the reverse strand, counting down.
GTCTTCTTGAAATGCTCGACCCGCTGCTGGTTGCGCGCTTCCATGGCGGTGATGGATTCCGACTGCTTGTTGAGCTCTTTCGGATTGTGCTTGGGGTCGTATTTGGAGCCGGCCACCTTGTCCGGATAGCCGGGCTTGGGCTCCCAGCAATTGCCGGGCGCGCGACAGTTGGTGCCGTCATAGGCAAGGGCGGCACCGCTGGTGGCCAGCGCCGCGCCGGCGATGAGCCCGGCGCAGGCGAGGGCGTGGACGAACGGGCGGCGGACGCGATCCTTCAAGGTCATTGCTTGCTTCCTCCCTTTTCCGAATTCAGGCTCGCCGCATTGTCGGCGGCCGTCTTGCACACCGGCGCCTCATCCAGGGGCGGGGTGGGGTCGTTGTGCTCGTCATAGGGCTTGAAGGCGGCCTTCTGGGCCGGGGTCAGCCAGCTGGCTTCCGCCGGATCGTCCTTGTAGAAGTGCCGCACCCAGGCCATCACCAGCAGCATGTCGTCCATGGTGAGGGCGCCATACATGGGGCCCATCTGGCCGTTGGCGCCACCGAAGATGGTCTCGAACAGACCCTGGTCGGTCATGTTCTTGGGATAGGTCCAATAGGCATCGTTCAGGCCGGGCCCGATCTTGCCTTCGCCATAGTGTCCATGGCAGCCGGAGCACATGGACAGGAACAGATCCTTGCCCTTGGGCAGGCAGGTGGCGTTTTCCAGATAGATGTTCTTGCCGGTGGCGAGGAACACCTTCACCGCTTCCGTGTCGCGGCCCTCTTCCGGCGCCTCGGAAAGGTCGAGGGGCTGGCCGGTGATGGTATGGGTGAGATTGAGCGTGGCCTGGGCGGTGAGCGCGCAGGCCAGCACGGCCACGAGCGCGATGAGCCCCCGCGTCGCGTGCTTGATCCAGCAAGAAGTCCACATGTGGCAATACCGTCGATGAGAGAAATGGGGCTCAGCTGTTGGGCTTGAGCAGGGGAATGCCTTCCTCGGTGAGGATCGCTTCGATCTCGGGGCGCGCCTTCACCAAGGCGGCATCCACCTCTCGCAGCAGGGCGGCGTCGTCCTTGCGCACCGCCACCGACTGGTCGTAGTGCAGCGGAATGGGGGTGCCGTCGAAGCGGGCGAGATCGGTGGTGGCGACGGTCATGCGCAGCGGCACGTCGGAGGCCTTCACATAGCGGGCCACTTCCGGGGCAAAGGCGAAGGCAACATCGGCCTCACCCTTCGCCACCTCGCTCACCATGCGCTCGGCCGGCACCTCCACATACTGGTTGCGGGGCGACTTGAAATTGACGAGGCCGTAGAGATAGGCGGCATTGTCCTCATACTTGCCGAGCCGCTTCAGCATGGTCTCGCCCGGCGAATAGAAGCGCACCACGAAGCGGCCGAGATCCTTGATCTGCGGATCCTGCCAGTCACCGGTGGTGATGTTGCGGTCGGCCTTGGTCACGAACACATAGCTGGTGCGGTAATAGGGCTTGGAGGTGAGCACCCGAGCATCACCGGTATCGACGCCGATCACCACGTCGCACAGCTTCTTGTCGAGGCCGTCGCGCACCTGATAGATGGCCGGCTTGCCCGACCAGACGAACACCGCCTCGCGGCCCATGGCGCGCGCCAGAACCTGGGCGATGCGGTTTTCGAAGCCCTTGCCCTCCTTCTGGGAGAAGGGCGCCTCCACCTCCGAGGCGCAGACCCGCAGCGTGCCCGGGGCGGCGGCCACGGCTGGAGCGTCCTTGGTGGGCGTGTCCTTGTTCTGCGCGGCCGCGCCATTCTGGGCGGGCGCGAACTGGGCGGCGAGGGCCCCGCTGGAAACAAGGGTGGCGCCGAACACGAAGGCTGCGAGCGTCGCGCCGGCGGAAGATGCGATACGGGGCATGGACGCCTCCTCGTGGGGTTCGGTGCGCGCCGGCGCCGGGCCCGGGATGGGGCCTGCCGGGTGCGGGCGCGTCATGACATGTCTGATGCCGGTTGGTTCCGGATGGCACGCTTTCAGGTGGCATGCTTTCAGGTGGCATGCTTTCAGGTGGCATGCTTTCAGGTCGCATGCTTTCAGGTGGTTCGCCGCCGTCGAGGGAAGACGGCGGCCAACCTCACGCCAGCGCCGGGGGCAAAGCCCCGGCGCGCGTTGGCGCATCAGCCGCCGGAGGCGTATTCGCCCACGTTCGGATCGTCATAGGGGCCCTTGCCGTCGAGCGAGAACACCATCACGCCGCCACCCATCTGGGTGTAGTGCTGGAGGTTCTTGAAGGCGCCCACCGAGCCGAGGCCGGCGGTCGGGTCGTTGAGGTCGAACACCAGGCCCACGCCCGGCCAGCCGCCCACGCCATAGTAGATGGCCACATACTGCACGCCATTGTGCGTATAGGTCATGGGATGGCCGATGACGCCGGAGGGCAGCTTGAACTTCCACAGCAGCTTGCCGGTGTCGCTGTCGCGCGCCTTGATGAAGCCATCGAGGGTGCCATAGAACATCACGCCACCGGCGGTGGCGAGCGTGCCACCCCACGCGGCGAAGCGCTCCATCACTTCCCACTTATACTTGTTGTTGATGGCGTCATACGCCTTCACCTGGCCGAGGCCGACATAGTTCTGCCGGTCACCCTTCGGGCCCGGATACATGTTCAGCGTCGCGCCGACGAAGAACTGGCCGGCCCGATAGGGCAGCATGAAGGGCTCCCAATCCATGCAGATATGGTTGATGCCCATGAAGAACGACTGCCGCTCGGGGTCGTAGCTGTCGTGGCCCTGGTTGTGATAGCCCATGGCGGAGGGACAGATGTCGCGCGCCATGTGGTCCATGCGGGTGGCGTATTCCGGATCGCGCTGGGGCAGGCCGGTCTTGATGTCCACCTGCTTCACCCAGTTCACCGTGTCGTCGATCTTGTCGGCCGAAACGAGGGTGCCGTCGGTGCGGTCCAGCGTGTAGACGATGCCGTTGCGGTCCGGATGGGTCAGCAGCTTGCGGACCTTGCCGGTCTTGTCCTTCTGCTCGGACAGCATCATCACGTTGACGCCGGCGTAATCCCATTCGTCATGGGGCGTCTTCTGGTAGCCGAACTTGGCCTCGCCGGTGTCGATGTCCCGGCCCCAGATGGTCATGGTCCACTTGTTGTCGCCGGGGCGCATGGTCTCGTTCCACGGCGCCGGATTGCCGGAGCCGTAATAGACCATGTTGGTGGACGGATCGAACGCGTACCAGCCCCAGTTGGTGCCGCCGCCGATCTTCCAGGCGTCGCCCTCCCAGGTCTGGGTGCCGAGGCCCTTCTGGCCATAGTGCGGGTTGGCCTTGTTGAAGTCGTCGGCGAGCATCACCTGCTCGTCAGGGCCGGTGGCATAGGCGCGCCATTTCTGGGCGCCGGTCTTCACGTCATAGGCGGTGACGTAGCCGCGCACGCCCAGTTCCGCGCCGGACGAGCCCACCAGCACCGTGTCCTTGATCACATAGGGCGCGATGGTGAGGGTGGAGCCCACCTTGATGTCGGAATTCTCGAGCTTCCAATATTCCTCGCCGGTGTCGGCCTTCAGTGCCACCACGTGCCCGTCGAGCAGGGTCTTGATGATGAGCGGGCCGGTGGTGCCGTCGCCGGGCCAATAGGCAAGGCCGCGGTTCACCACGTCGCAGCAGGCCACCGCGCGGGCGGTGGGGTTCTGCTTGGGCTTGTGCTGCCACAGGATGTGGCCGGGGTCGTCGAGGCCCAGGGCGAAGGTGGTGTTGGGGAAGGGGGCGTGCACATACATCACCCCGTCCACCACCAGTGGCGTGCCCTCATGGCCGCTCAGCACGCCGGTGGAGAACGACCACGCCGGACGCAGGTCCTTGACGTTCTCCTTGTTGATCTGCTTCTGCGGCGAATAGTTGTTGGCGTCGTAATTCTTGCCGGTCATCGGCCAGTTCTCGTCGCTCTTGGCGAGCTCGACGAGCTTGTCGTTGGCCGTGGCCGGACCGGAGAGAGCGGCGCCGCCCGTCGCAAGGGCGAGCGTGACGGCGAACAGGGATGCGGAAGACAACAATCTGTTCATGTGGCGTTTCCTCGGAGTTTCCTCAGCAGGCAGTGTTCTTCTTGGGCGACGTTCTTTTCGCCGCGCGGCCGGGGCCACAGGGGCCCCGGCGGACGGGTCCTGGTCGGGCGGTTCTTGGCCGGGCCGTCCGGTGTGCGCGTGGTCGTGAGACTTCGGCGCGCGGGGGCGGCTGGCCCGGCGGTGGGGACGTGGACACGCGATGGGACACGCAAAGGGGTGCTGGATGTTGCTCTGTGTCCGTCGCCCTCCGATTGCGACTTGAGCTTTTGTGTTCTTATGTTATTCTTATGGAAGATTTTTTCTATGACGCGAGTTGAAAGCCTTCTGATGCTCTTGTCTCGCGGTCTTTTGGCAATTTGAGGCGGGAACTTTTGGCAATCCGTTTCGGGAAAACGGGATAACCTTCGATAAAACAATCGCCTAAGCGGGCGGGGGCGGTTTTCGCCGGTGCCGGCGGCGGCGCAGGTGGCGCCCTCTGGTACTTCCTGCCGGCTCCCGTATAGTCATGATGTTTTACAGCACTGCGCCGCTCTAAGCGGAAAATCATAAGAGAAAACTGAGAATTATTGGGATGGGAGCCGTGGGTTTGGGCAGGATGTCGGGCGGTTCGGGCGCCGGGCCGCAGGGCAGGGCGCGATGAGCGCGGCGTCGGCACGGGGGCGTCGGGCGGTGTCGCTGCGCCAGCAGGTGCTCGGCACGGTGCTGGCCATCAATGCGGTGGCGGCGCTGGTGGCGGGCGCGGTGGTGGTGCTGAACGCCCGCGCCGCCGCGCGCAACGAGATGGGCGCCTCGGTTGAGATGGCGGAACTGATGGTGCGCGAGGCGGCGGAGCGCATCGCCGCCGAGGGGAGCGGCGACAGCCCCCTGCCGACTCACCTGCGCCATTTGCGCCATGTGCGGCTCACCGTCCGCGATGCCGCCGGCGTCCCCCTGTCCCTGGGGGATGCCCCCGCCGGCGCCCACCACGAGGCGGACGACGACGCGCGGGCCCCCGCCTGGTTCGCCCGCCTCGCAGACGTGCCGGCGCTGGTGCGCACCATCGACGTCACCCGCGCGGGCCGGCCGCTGTTTCAGGTGGAGGTGGCGGGGGTGCCCGACGACGAGATCGCCGAGGTGTGGGGCGACGTGACCGATTTCGCGATGGTGGCGGTGGCGGTCAACGGGGCGATTCTCCTGGCGCTGTTCCTGGCCCTGGGGCGGGTGCGGGCCGATCTCGGCCGGTTCCGCGTCACCCTCGATGCGCTGGAGCACCAGCGGGCGGTGGAGCCCCTGGCGCCGCCGCGCATCCGCGAGCTGGCGGAGCTGGCCCACGGCGTCAACGCTTTGGCGGCGGCGCTCTCCGCCGCCCGCGCCGAGAACGTGCGCCTCAATGCGCGGCTGGTGCGCCTGCAGGAGGATGAGCGCCGGCAGATCGCCGGCGAGCTGCATGACGAGCTGGGCCCGCTGATGTTCGGCCTCAAGGCCGGGGCCGAATCCATCGCCCGGCTCGCCGGGCAGATGACGCAGCCCGCGCCGCTGCCGGAGCCGCTGGCTGGCCGGCTGCGGGAGCGGGCCGAGGGGCTGGTGGCCATCGTCGCGCGCATGCAGGTCGCGAACCGGCGGCTATTGCGGCGCATCCGGCCCGCCGCCCTCGATCACGTGCCTTTGGCCGATGCCTTGGCGAGCCTGGTGCAGGATCTCAACCAGCATGACGCCGGCCGGGCCGTGGCCCTGGAGCTGGGCCGGCTGGCCGGCCATTACGGCCCGGCGCTGGACGCCACCCTCTATCGCTGCGTGCAGGAGGGGGTCACCAACGCTTTGCGCCATGGGGATGCCCACCGGGTGGAGGTGGCGCTGGCCGAGGGCGAGGGGCGGCTGCGCCTCGTCATCACCGACGATGGGCGCGGCCCGCCGGCGGTGGTGCGCGAGGGGCTGGGCCTTGCCGGCATGCGCGAGCGGGTGCGGGCGCTGGGCGGCACCTGCCGGCTGGAGCCCGGCGCCGCCGGCGGCGCCCGTCTCTGGCTGGACCTTCCCGTTCCGGCGGACGATCTCCGCGATGAGGCGAGCTGAACCATGACGGTGGAACCATGAAGGTGGAACCATGAAGGTGAAACCATGACTTGCGTGCTGGTCATCGACGATCATCCCATCGTGCTGCAGGGCTGCCGGCAGATCCTGGAGGATGCGGGGGTGTGCGAGCTGATGGCGGCGAGCACCGCCCTGTCCGGCTATCGCCTGTTCCGCCGCAGGCGGCCCGACGTGGCCATCGTCGATCTGGCGCTGGGAGGCAGCGGCCTTGCCGGCCTGTCCTTGGTGCGCCGCCTGCGGGCCCAGGCGGCGCGTATGCCGATCCTGGTATTTTCCATGCATGCCGATCCGGTCATCGCCAGCCGGGCGCTGGAGGCGGGGGCCACCGGCTACCTGTTGAAGGACACGTCCACCGCCGATCTCCTGGAAGCCTTCGACAAGGTGAAGCGCGGCCAGCCCTATATCAGTCCCGACCTGGCGCTGGAGGTGGCGCTGCTCTCCAGCCGCAGCCGGCCGGGCACCATGGGCGATCTCACCCCGCGCGAACTGCAGGCGCTCTCGCTGCTGGCGGAAGGCAAGGCCTATGGCCAGATCGCCGACGAATTGGGGGTGAGCTACAAGACGGTGGCCAACACCTGCTCGCAGCTGAAAACCAAGCTCGGCGCCGGCAACCTCGCCGAACTGATCCACCGCGCCATCCGCTACGTCTCCGGCTCGCCGGTGGGGCGGTGAGGGGCGCGCGCACGCCCCTTGCCTTCCGTCTCGGCTTGCGTTTTACTGCAGTGCATTCATCAGTTTCATAGCCGCGAGGCCCCATGGATGGGGCGTTGCGGCAGGGATGAGCCCTCGGGCCTGATCCCTCGTGGCAGAGCCGCCACCTGCGCTTCCCCTTGGGAGGCGTCGGTGGCGGCTTTTTTCGTTTTGGGGCGAACATGAGCGGCACGCACGCGGCCACAGGCAAGGTCAGGAGCGTCTGCCCCTATTGCGGGGTGGGCTGCGGCATCGTGCTCGATGTCCGCGACGGACAGGTGGTGAAGGTGGCGGGCGACAAGGCCCACCCGGTGAACGCTGGCCGCCTGTGCACCAAGGGCGCCACCTGCGCCGAGCCGCTGGCGCACGGCCGGCTCACCGGCGCCTTCGTGCGCGCCACCCGCAAGGAGGATCAGCTGCCGGTGCCGCTGGAGGCGGCGGTGGCGCAGACGGCGGAGCGGCTCAACGCCATCATCGCGGATCACGGGCCGGAGGCGGTGGCCTTCTACGTGTCCGGCCAGATGACGCTGGAGGCGCAATATCTCGCCAACAAGCTGGCCAAGGGCTTCATCCGCACGCCCTACATGGAATCCAACTCGCGCCTGTGCATGGCCAGCGCCGGCGCCGGCTACAAGCTGGCCTTCGGGGCCGATGCGCCGCCCGGCTCCTATGATGATTTCGACGCCGCCGACCTGTTCCTGGTGATCGGCGCCAACATGGCCGATTGCCACCCCATCCTGTTCCTGCGGCTGATGGATCGGGTGAAGGCGGGCGCCAAGCTCATCGTGGTGGATCCGCGCCGCACCGCCACCGCCGAAAAGGCGGATCTGTTCCTGCAGATCCGCCCCGGCAGCGACCTTGCCCTGCTCAACGGCCTGCTGCACCTGCTGCACCAGGACGGCGCCACCGATGCAGACTTCATCGCCCGCCACACCACCGGCTGGGAGAGCGTGGCCGAAGGGCTCGCCGACTATGCGCCCGAGGCGGTCGCGGCCTTGACCGGCCTCGCGGCAGCCGATCTGCGGCGAGCGGCCGACATGATCGCGGAGGCGGGGGAATGGACCAGCTGCTGGACCATGGGCCTCAACCAGAGCAGCCACGGCACCGCCAACACCACCGCGCTGTGCAACCTGCACCTCGCCACCGGCAAGATCTGCCGGCCCGGCTCCGGCCCCTTCTCCCTCACCGGCCAGCCCAATGCCATGGGCGGGCGAGAGATGGGCTATATGGGCCCGGGCCTGCCCGGCCAGCGCAGCCTCGCCTCTGCGGAAGACCGCGCCTTCACCGAACAGCGCTGGGGCCTGCCGGCGGGCACGCTGAAGGCCGAGGCGGCCTCCGGCACCCTGTCCATGTTCGAGGCCATGAGGGCCGGGCGCATCAAGGCCTGCTGGATCATCTGCACCAATCCGGTGGCCTCCGTCGCCAACCGGCAGATCGTCATTGATGCGCTCAAGGCGGCCGAACTGGTGATCGTGCAGGATGCCTTCCTCGACACCGAAACCACCGTTTATGCCGATGTGCTGCTGCCCGGCGCCCTGTGGGCGGAGGCGGACGGGGTGCTGATCAATTCCGAGCGCACCTTGACGCTGGCCGCCGGCGCCGTGCCGCCTCCGGGCGAGGCGCGGGCCGATTGGCGGCTGATCGCCGATGTGGCGACCGCCATGGGGTTCGGCGCCGCTTTCACTTACACCGATGCGGCGGCGGTGTTCGCGGAGATCTCCGGCTTTTCCAATCCGCAGACCGGCTATGACCTTTCCGGCGCCAGCCATGCGCGGCTCAAGGCGGGCCCGCTGCAATGGCCCATCGCCGCCGATGGCGCCGCCCGCAACCCCATTCGCTATCGCAATGACGGGCAGCACATGCCCCGGCGCGTGCAGCCGGATGGCACGGCGCCGGAGCTGGTGTTCGCGACTGCTGATGGCAAGGCGCGTTTCGTGCCCTCGCTCCATGTGGAGCCGGCCGAGGCGGCGGACGAGGCCTTCCCCATGGTGCTCAACACCGGGCGCCTTCAGCACCAGTGGCACACCCTGACCAAGACCGGAAAGGTGCCGACCCTGAACAAGCTGAACCCCGGCCCGTTCCTGGAAATTCACCCGCGCCGGGCGGCGGAGATGGGCATCGGTGCCGGGGACTTTGTGGAGGTGCGCTCCCGGCGGGGGCGGGCGGTGCTGCCGGCGGTGCTGAGCGAGCGGGTGCAGGAGAATGCCTGCTTCGCGCCCTTCCACTGGAACGACGTGTTCGGCGACGGCATCGCTATCAACCAGGTCACCAGCGATGCGGTGGATCCCGTGTCCCATCAGCCGGAGCTGAAGATTGCCGCCGTGGCGCTGAGCCGGGTCGAGGCGCCGAGGGAGAGGCACGCCATGGCGCAGTCATCGGGCCGCGTGCCGCAACTGGCCCCCGTTGGCGCATTGGTGCCGGCGCTCCCCGCCGCCGGGGCACTCGCCACCGTGGCGCAGCAACTCGGCCTGCCCACCCGCATCGAGGTGCAGCTGAAGGAAGAGGAAAAGCTCTATCTGCAGGGCTTTTTGAGCGGTCTCGGCGCGCAGCCGGTGGCCGGGGTGCCGGTGCTGCCGCCGCAGGCGCCGCTGGGGAAGGCCACCCGCCTTCTGGTGGATGGGCTGCTGGCGGGCCTGTTCTCCCGCTCGCCGCAGCCGGAAGCGGCACCTGAAGGGCCGGCGGTCACCGTGGCCTTCGCCTCCCAGACCGGGCGGGCGGAGGAGGCGGCCGGCGCCCTGGCCGAGGCCTTGCGCGGCGCGGGCCGCACGGTGCGGCTGACGGAACTGGACGGGCTCGACCCCACCACCTTGGGCGAAGGCCCAGCCCTGTTCGTCGCCTCCACCTTCGGCGATGGTGATCCGCCGGACAATGCGGGCGCCTTCTGGGCGCGACTTTGCGGTGAGGAGGCGCCGCGCCTGGAGGGCCTGCAATTCGGCGTTCTGGCCTTCGGCGACAGTACTTATGCCCAGTTCTGCGGCTTCGGCCGCAAGCTCGATGCGCGCCTCGCCGCGCTCGGAGCGACGCGGCTTTTGGAGCGGGCCGATTGCGAGCCCGATGGGGACGAGGCGGTCGCCGCCTGGCAGGGCCGGGCGCTCGCCGCCCTCACGGCGGGGCCGGCGCCGGTGTTGGCGGCTGAGCCGGCCAAAAGGCCGGGGACGGATCGCCGCCACCCGCTGCTGGCGCGCCGGGTGCGCAATGAGGTGCTGAACGGGCCGGGCAGCGGCAAGGAGGTGCGCCGCATCGGTCTTGCCATCGGCGATCTGCCCTATTGCGCCGGCGATGCCTTGGGGGTGATGCCCCGCAACGCGCCGGAACTGGTGGCGGAGGTGCTCGGCCTGCTCAGCCTCGACGGGGAGGCGGAAGCGCCGGGCGACTTCGGCGTGTCGCTGCGCGAGGCCCTCTCCAGCCACTATGAGATCGCCCGGCCGAACCCGGATGTTCTGCGCTGGTGGAGCATCGTTTCCGGTGACGAGACATTGGCCGGGTTGCTGGCCGGCCCGCGGCCGGAGCTGGAGCGCTGGCTGTGGGGCAAGCAACTGGCGGACCTGCTGGCGCGGGCGCCCCGAGCGGTGCCGGCGGCGGAGTTCGTGGCGCAGCTCAAGCGCCTGCAGCCGCGCCTTTATTCCATCGCCTCCAGCCCGCTGATGGTGCCCGGCGAGGTGGAGCTGACCATTTCCACCGTGCGCTACGGCGGCGCGGGGCGCCTGCGCGGCGGTGTCGCCTCCACCTTCCTGGCGGATCAGGCCGATGGCGACGTTCCGGTGTTCGTGCAGGCCTCGCCGCACTTCCGGGTGCCGGCGGATGCCGAGACGCCCATGATCATGATCGGCCCCGGCACCGGCATCGCGCCGTTCCGCGCCTTCCTGCAAGAGCGCGCGCTCACCGGCGCCAAGGGGCGCAACTGGCTGTTCTTCGGCGAGCAGCAGGCGGCCTGCGATTTCTACTATCGCGACGAGCTGGAGGTCTGGCGCGCGCAGGGCCATCTGACCCGGCTCGACACCGCCTTCTCCCGCGACCAGGCAGCCAAGGTCTATGTGCAGGACCGCATGCGCGAGGCCGGCGCCGCGCTGTGGGCGTGGCTGGAGGAGGGGGCCCATCTCTATGTCTGCGGCGACGCCGCTCGCATGGCCAAGGATGTGGATACCGCCCTCGGCGCGCTCATCGCCACCCATGGGGGGCTGAGCGCGGAAAAGGCGCGGGAAAAGGTGGCGGAGCTGGCGGCGCAGAGGCGTTATGTGCGCGATGTCTATTGAACCGGTGCGGCGAAGCGTGCTTCCTCCCCTTCCAATGATCGTTCTGGGTAACGTGGCGTGATGCGGGACGCGGACCTTTCCATTCTGGTCATCGACGAGGACGCCATCCGCGCGCAGATCATCGAGGAGGGCCTGCGCGCCGCCGGCCATACGCGGGTGACGGTGGTGCGCGAGATCCAGGGGGTGGCGCGCATCGTCGAGCGGGTCTCGCCGGACGTGATCGTCATCGATCTCGAAAACCCCAATCGCGACATGCTGGAGAGCATGTTCCTGCTGTCGCGCTCGGTGCAGCGGCCCATCGCCATGTTCGTGGACCGCTCCGACAAGGCAGCCATCGAGGCGGCCATTGAGGCCGGCGTTTCCGCTTATGTGGTGGACGGGCTGAAGCAGGAGCGGGTGAAGCCCATTCTCGACATGGCGGTGAGCCGCTTCAACGCTTATTCGCGCATGGCGCGGGAGCTGGAGGAGGCGCGCAGCGAGCTGGAAAACCGCAAGACGGTCGACCGCGCCAAGGCCATCCTCATGAAGTCGCGCGGGCTCTCGGAGGAGGCGGCCTACAAGCTCCTGCGCACCACCGCCATGAACCAGAACCGCAAGATTGCCGATATCGCCCAGAGCCTCGTCATGGCCGCTGGATTGCTGGAGGGCTAGCCGTGACCGAAGAGGCCGATATCCGCGTGGGCTTCGTGCCGCTGCTCGATGCCGCCGTCCTCATCAGTGCCGTGGCCAAGGGGTTCACGCTGGAAGAGGGGCTCCTGGTGCAGCTCAATCGCGAGCCGTCATGGGCCGGGGTGCGCGACCGGCTGGCGGTGGGGCAGCTCGATGCCGCCCATATGCTGGCGCCCATGCCCATTGCCGCCAACCTGGGCCTGTTTCCGCTCTCGCCCTCGCTCATCGCGCCGTTCGCCATGGGGCTCGGTGGCAATGCCGTCACCGTCTCCACCGCGCTGGCGCGGCAGCTGGAGGATCTCGGCGCCGAGGGCACGCTGGATGCCGGCATCGTCGGCAGCGCGCTGAAGAGCGCGGTGGCGCTGCGCCGGGGGCAGGGGCTGCCGCCGCTGCGCTTCGGCGTGGTCTATTCCTTCTCGGGCCACAATTTCGAGCTGCGCTTCTGGCTCGCCGCCTGCGGCATCGATCCTGATCGCGATGTGGAAATCGTGGTGCTGCCGCCGCCGCAGATGCCGGCGGCCCTGGCGGAAGGGCGCATCGACGGTTTCTGCGCGGGCGAGCCCTGGAACACCGCCGCCGTGCGGCTTGGGGCCGGGCAGATCGCCACCGTGAAGGCCAAGATCTGGCGCTCCAGCCCGGAGAAGGTGCTGGGGGTGGCGCGGCCCTGGGCCGAGGCGAACCCGGCCGCCCTCGACGCCTTCCTGCGGGCGCTCTACCGCGCCGCTCTGTGGTGCGCCGAGCCCGCCAACCATCAGGAACTGGCCCGCATCCTCGGCGCGCCGCGCTTCCTCGACCTTGATCCCAGCCTGCTGCTGCCCGGCCTCACCGGAGCCATGGAGGTGGCGCCGGGTCGGGTGATCGGGGTGGACGACTTCTTCCTCACCGCCGCCAAGGCCGCCACCTTCCCCTGGCAGAGCCACGCCTTGTGGTTCTACAGCCAGATGGTGCGCTGGGGCTTCTGCGCCCACGCGCCCCGCAATGCCCTGATCGCCCGCGATTCCTACCGGCCGGACCTCTACCGGCGGGCGCTGAAGGGCCTCGGCGCGCCGCTGCCGGGGGCGAACCTGAAAGTGGAGGGGGCGCTGCTGACCCCCACCGTGGTGGGCGCCGCCAACAAGAGCCTGGTTCTGGGCCCGGACGGCTTCTTCGACGGCCATATCTTCGATCCCGACCAGATCGACGCCTATATCCGCGCGCAGATGGATCTTCCTGTGATCAAGAGTTGAGATGGGCGTGTTCAAGTTTTGTGCAGATGCATCAAATAAACAGCAGATGGCGCATCGCAGCATAAAAGCACTTGCACGCTGAGGGCGGGCATGGTTTCGTAACTCATCCCAATATTCGGTGCCCAACGAAGGGCACCCTGGCAAAGCCGCCAAACCGCGCGCACCCCATTCGGGGCGTTTGCGCTGGTTTCGCGGCTTTTTGCGTTTTTCACCCCCGCCGAGGCGGGACGGACCCCACCGGGCATCGCCCAACCGAGATCGGCACCATGACCCAGGTTCTGTCGAAGCGCCTCTTCCTCCTGTCCTCGCTGGCCGCGCTGGCGAGCGCCGCGCTCCCGTTCGCTCTCAGCGCCCCGGTTCTCGCCGGGCCGCTGCCGGTGGAGAAGGACGAACTGAAGCTGGGCTTCATCAAGCTCACCGACATGGCGCCCCTCGCCATCGCCAAGGAGAAGGGCTTCTTCGAGGATGAAGGGCTCTATGTGACGCTGGAGCCGCAGGCCAATTGGAAGGTGCTGCTCGATCGCGTCATCACCGGTGAGCTCGATGGCGCCCATATGCTGGCGGGCCAGCCCATCGCCGCCACCATCGGCTTCGGCACCAAGGCGGACATCGTCACGCCCTTCTCCATGGATCTCAACGGCAATGCCATCACCGTCTCCAATGCGGTGTGGGAGATGATGAAGCCGAAGATTCCCATGGGCGCCGATGGCAAGCCGGTGCACCCCATCAAGGCCGATGCGCTGAAGCCGGTGGTGGAGAAGTTCAAGGCCGAGGGCAAGCCGTTCAACCTCGGCATGGTGTTCCCGGTTTCCACCCACAATTACGAGCTGCGCTACTGGCTGGCGGCGGGCGGCATCAACCCCGGCTATTACTCGCCCACCGATGTCTCCGGCCAGATCAAGGCCGATGCGCTGCTCTCGGTGACGCCGCCGCCGCAGATGCCGGCCACCATGGAGGCGGGCACCATCGTCGGCTATTGCGTCGGCGAGCCGTGGAACCAGGCGGCGGTGTTCAAGGGCATCGGCGTGCCGGTGGTGACCGATTACGAGATCTGGAAGAACAATCCTGAAAAAGTCTTCGGCCTCACCAAGGAATTCACCGAGAAATACCCCAACACCACCTTGGCGCTGACCAAGGCGCTGATCCGCGCCGCCATGTGGCTTGATGAGAACAACAACGCCAATCGCCCCGAGGCGGTGAAGATCCTGGCCAAATCGGAATATGTGGGCGCTGACGCCAAGGTCATCGCCAATTCCATGACGGGCACCTTCGAATACGAGAAGGGCGACAAGCGCGAGGTGCCGGACTTCAACGTCTTCTTCCGGCACAACGCCACCTTCCCCTATTACTCTGATGCCATCTGGTATCTCACCCAGATGCGCCGCTGGGGCCAGATCCCCGAGCAGAAGCCCGACGCCTGGTATGCGCAGACCGCGAAGTCCGTCTACAAGCCCGACCTCTATCTGAAGGCGGCGCAGGCGCTGGTGGACGAGGGCAAGGCCAAGGCGAGCGACTTCCCGTTCGGCTCCGACGGCTACAAGCCCGCCACCGCCGATTTCATCGATGGCGTCAGCTACGACGGCCGCACCCCCAACGCCTATATCGACTCCCTGCCCATCGGCCTCAAGGGCGGACAGAAGGTTCAGGGCAGCGAGATCACCGGCGGCTGAGCCCCGCTCCCGGCACCACGGCAGACATCAGCCAGACAGGATTCAAGCCATGTCCAACGTGTCCGACACCTTCGATGGCGCCGCCGCCAAGGCGGCGCGCCGGGAGAAGGTCTTCCAGGCCATCAACCGCGCCTCCGGCTGGCTCAATGTGCTGGGCCTCGGCTTCGTGGTGCCCCTCGCCAAGATCGCCGCCGGCGACAATGTGGGCGAGCAACTGGGCGAATTGAAGCGGGTGCTGCTGGTGCCGCTGGCCGGCATCCTGGTGTTCCTCGCCGCCTGGGCGTTCCTGGCGCCGAAGGTGCAGACCTCGCTCGGCGCCATTCCCGGCCCGCTGGAGGTGGTGCAGCAGGCCGGCGCCTTGTTCGCCGACCACGCCGCCGAGCGGCAGAAGGCGGCGGATTTCTATGCCCGCCAGGAGACCCGCAACCAGGCCCTCATCGCCGAGGGCCATGCGGACCGGGTGAAGGTGCGCGCCTATACCGGCAAGCCCACCTATGTGGACCAGATCTTCACCTCGCTGCTCACGGTGGGCCTGGGCTTTTTCATCGGCACGCTCATCGCCATTCCGGTGGGCATCGCCTCGGGCCTGTCGAAGACCTTCAACGGTGCCATCAATCCCTTGATCCAGATCTTCAAGCCGGTGTCGCCGCTGGCCTGGCTGCCCATCGTCACCATGGTGGTGTCGGCGGTCTATCTCGATCCGGCGGACTGGCTGCCCAAGTCCATGGTGATCTCGGCGGTGACGGTGACCCTGTGCTCGCTGTGGCCCACCATGATCAACACCGCGCTGGGCGTCGCTTCCATCGACAAGGATCTGGTGAATGTCGGCAAGGTGCTGCAGCTTTCCACCTTCACCACCATCCGCAAGCTGGTGCTGCCCTCCGCTTTGCCGCTGATCTTCACCGGGCTCCGGCTGTCGCTGGGCGTGGGCTGGATGGTGCTGATCGCCGCCGAGATGCTGGCGCAGAACCCGGGCCTTGGAAAGTTCGTGTGGGACGAGTTTCAGAACGGCTCCTCCACCTCCCTGGCGCGCATCATGGTGGCGGTGTTCACCATCGGCATCATCGGCTTCATCCTCGATCGGCTGATGTTCGCGCTCCAGTCCGCCTTCACCTTCTCCTCGAACCGCTGAGGGGCGCCATGAGCGAGAGCGTCACCATTCTGGAAGCGCGCGGGGTCGCGAAGGGGTTCGGCGTCGGGCCGGCCCGCAACCCGGTGCTGGCCGACATCAATCTCAAGGTGGAAGACGGCGAGTTCATCGCGGTGGTGGGCTTTTCCGGCTCCGGCAAGTCCACCCTCATCTCCCTGCTCTCGGGGCTCGCCCAGCCCGATTCCGGAACGGTGCTGTTCAAGGGCGCGCCGGTCACCGGCCCGGCCCCGGAGCGCGGCGTGGTGTTCCAGAATTACGCGCTGATGCCGTGGCTCTCGGTGGAGGCCAATGTGGCGCTGGCGGTGGAGGCGGTGCACAAGGCCCTGCCGAAGGCCGAGCGGCGCGACCTCGTCGCCACCTATATCGACATGGTGGGTCTCTCCCACGCCAAGGATCGCAAGCCGGCAGAGCTGTCCGGCGGCATGCGCCAAAGGGTGTCGGTGGCCCGGGCGCTGGCCATGCGGCCCGACGTGCTGCTGCTGGACGAGCCCCTCTCCGCCCTCGACGCTTTGACCCGCGCCAAGCTGCAGGACGAGTTCGCCACCATCTGCGAGCGGGAAAAGAAGACCATTGTCCTCATCACCAATGATGTGGACGAGGCCATTCTTCTGGCCGACCGCATCCTGCCCCTCACCCCGAGGCCGGAGGCGACGCTGGGCCGCTCCTTCGCCGTGAACCTGCCGCGCCCCCGCGAGCGGGCGGCGATGAATTCCGATCCGGACTTCATCCGCATTCGCGGCGAGGTCACCGAATATCTGCTCGATCTCGGCGCCAAGCGCGGGGTGGATGCCGCCAGCGCGATCGTGCTGCCCAATGTGGTGCCCATCACCCAGAAGCCGGCCAAGCTGCCCGCCGCCTATGAGAAGCGGGCCCAGTCGCCCATCGCCCGGCGCTATGTGGAGTTTTCCGACGTCCGCAAGGTCTATCCCACCCCCAAGGGACCGCTGACGGTGGTGGATGGCTTCGACCTGAAGATCAACAAGGGCGAGTTCATCTCCATCATCGGCCATTCGGGCTGCGGCAAGTCCACGGTGCTCTCCATGGCAGCGGGGCTGAACGCCATCTCCTCCGGCGGCATCATCCTCGATGGCCGCGAGGTCTCCGGCGCCGGGCCCGACCGGGCGGTGGTGTTCCAGGCGCCTTCACTGATGCCCTGGCTGACGGCCCGGGAGAACGTGGCGCTCGGCGTGGACAAGGTCTATCCGGATGCGTCCAGCGCCGAGCGGCGCGACATCGTCGAATATTATCTCCAGCGCGTCGGCCTGGGCGATGCCATGCACCGGCTCGCCGCCGATCTCTCCAATGGCATGAAGCAGCGGGTGGGCATCGCCCGCGCCTTCGCCCTCTCTCCCAAGCTGCTGCTGCTGGACGAGCCGTTCGGCATGCTCGACAGCCTCACCCGCTGGGAGCTGCAGGACGTGCTGATGGAGGTGTGGGCCCGCACCAAGGTCACCGCCATCTGCGTCACCCACGATGTGGACGAGGCCATTCTGCTGGCCGACCGGGTGGTGATGATGTCCAACGGGCCCAACGCCCGCATCGGCAACATCATGGAGGTGGATCTGCCGCGCCCGCGCACCCGCAAGGCGCTGCTCGCCCACCCGGATTACTACGCCTATCGCGAGGAGCTGCTCGACTTCCTCGAAGCCTATGAGGGCGGCGCCAATCCCGCCCCCGCGCAGCTCGAAGCCATCCAGAACAAGCGTGCCGCCCGCATGGCCCGCCAGCGCGACACCGTGCGCGCGGCGCAGTGATCCGGAGTGTGATCCATGACCCAGAAGCTCGTCATCATCGGCAATGGCATGGCCCCGGGGCGCATGCTGGAAGACTTGTTCGAGAAGGCCCCGGGCCTTTACGACATCACCATTTTCAACGCCGAGCCGCGCGTCAATTACGACCGCATCATGCTCTCGCCGGTGCTCTCCGGAGAGAAGGCCTACGAGGACATCATCATTCATGATGAGGCCTGGTACGCCTATCACGGCGTGACCCTGCACAAGGGCGCCAGGGTCGCCACCATCGACCGCGCCGCCCGCACGGTGACCGCCGAGAACGGCATCACCGCCAGCTACGACAAGCTGGTGATCGCCACCGGCTCCAGCCCCATCATCATTCCGGTGCCGGGCTCGGACCTGCCCGGCGTCGTCGCCTATCGCGATCTCGACGACGTGGCGCGGATGCTGGATGCGGCCAAGGGCGGCGGCCGCGCGGTGGTGATCGGCGGCGGCCTTCTGGGCCTGGAGGCGGCCTATGGGCTGAAGCGCCAGGGCATGGATGTCACCGTGCTGCACCTCATGCCCACCCTCATGGAGCGGCAGCTGGACCCGGCCGCCGCCTATCTCCTGGAAAAGGCGCTCGCCGCCCGCGACATCACCATTCTCACCAAGGCCGACACCCAGGCCATCGTCGGCGACGGCAAGGTGGAGGGCGTGGCGCTGAAGGATGGCCGGGTGCTGCCGGCGGATCTGGTGGTGATGGCGGTGGGCATCCGCCCGGCCGCCCAGCTCGCCAAGGCGGTGGGGCTCGAGGTCCATCGCGGCATCGTGGTGGATGACGGCATGCGCACGTCCGATCCCGCCATCTATGCCCTGGGCGAATGTGCCGAGCATCGCGGCCAGTGCTATGGCCTCGTCGCGCCGCTCTATGAAAGCGCCAAGGTGCTGGCCGACCGGCTCTCCGGCGGGCAGGGGGAATATCAGGGCTCGGTGACCGCCACCAAGCTTAAGGTCACCGGCGTCAACCTGTTCTCCGCCGGCGATTTCGCCGATGCGCCGGACCGCCAGGAGATCGTGCTGCGCGATGCCGCCGCCGGCGTCTACAAGCGCCTGGTGCTGAAGGACGACAGGATCGTCGGCGCCGTGCTCTATGGCGATGTGGCGGACGGCCCCTGGTATTTCGACATGCTGCGGCGGGGCGCCGACATCGGTGCGCTGCGCGAGACCCTCATCTATGGCCAGTCCTACCAGGGCGGGGGCACGCACGACCCGCGGGCGGCGGTGGCGGCGCTGGGGGATGATGCGGAGATCTGCGGCTGCAACGGCATTTCCAAGGGCAAGATCGTTGCCGCCATCACCGCGAAGGGCCTCACCACCCTGGCCGATGTGCGCGCCCACACCAAGGCGTCCGCCTCCTGCGGCTCCTGCACCGGCCTCGTCGAGCAGGTGATGGCGCTGACCCTGGGCGACGCTTACCAACCCAACGCGGTGGAGCCGGTGTGCGGCTGCACCGACCTCGGCCATGACGAGGTGCGCCGGCTGATCCGCGCCAAGGGGCTGAAGACCATTCCGGCAGTGATGCAGGAACTGGAGTGGAAGACCTCCTGCGGCTGTGCCAAGTGCCGCCCGGCGCTCAATTACTACCTCGTCTGCGACTATCCCGACGCCTATGCCGACGACTACCAGTCCCGTTTCATCAACGAGCGGGTGCACGCCAATATCCAGAAGGACGGCACCTATTCGGTGGTGCCGCGCATGTGGGGCGGGGTGACCTCCTCCACCGAGCTGCGCGCCATCGCCGACGTGGTGGACAAGTTCGCCATCCCCATGGTGAAGGTCACCGGCGGCCAGCGCATCGACCTCCTCGGCGTCCACAAGGAGGACCTGCCGGCGGTGTGGGCGGATCTCGGCCAGGCCGGCTTCGTCTCCGGCCAAGCCTATGCCAAGGGGCTGCGCACGGTGAAGACCTGCGTGGGGTCGCAATGGTGCCGCTTCGGCACCCAGGATTCCACCGGTCTCGGCATCCGCATCGAGAAATTCATGTGGGGCTCGTGGACCCCGGCCAAGGTGAAGCTCGCCGTCTCCGGCTGCCCGCGCAACTGCGCCGAGGCCACCTGCAAGGACATTGGCATCATCTGCGTGGACAGCGGCTATGAGATCCACTTCGCCGGCGCGGCGGGTCTCGACATCAAGGGCACCGAGATCCTCGGCACGGTGAAGACCGAGGACGAGGCACTGGAGCATGTGGTGGCCCTCGCCCAGATGTATCGCGAAGGGGCCCGCTATCTGGAGCGCATCTACAAATGGGCCAAGCGCATCGGCTATGACGCGGTGCGCGCCCAGATCATGGACGATGCCGACAGGCGCCGGGGCTATTTCGAGCGCTTCGTCTTCTCCCAGAAATTCGCCCAGGTGGACCCGTGGTCGGAGCGCGTCTCCGGTAAGGACAAGCACGAGTTCAAGCCCATGGCGATCATCGCCGAAGCTGCCGAGTGAGGAGCGCGCGCCATGCAGATCGTTGATCTTGAGCCCATCGCCGTCACCATCGATATTACCTGGACCCCCATCGGCCATCTGGACGACATCCCCCGCCGCGGCGCCCGCTGCGTGGAGACGCCCAAGGGCCGCGTTGCCGTGTTCCGCACCGCCGATGACGCGGTGTTCGCCCTGGAGGACCGCTGCCCCCACAAGGGCGGCCCCCTGGCCCAGGGCATCGTGCACGGCCATGCGGTGACGTGCCCGCTGCACAATTGGGTGATCTCCCTGGAGACCGGCGGCGCGCTGGGCGCCGACGAGGGGCAGGTGAAGACCCTGCTGGTGCGCAATGAGGGCGGGGCGCTGTTCCTCTCCCTCGACACCCTGACCGCCCGCGCGGAATAGGAGGGGGCCATGGCGCTCGCCGAGATCGATCCCCGAACCACGGGCGCCCGTGTCGCGCCGCTGGCGGTGTTGCCGGTGTTCCTGCCGCTGAAGGGCCGCACCGCGCTGGTGGCGGGCGGCTCCGATGCCGCCGCCTGGAAAGCCGAACTGCTCGCCGCCGCCGGCGCAAACGTGACGGTTTATGCCGAGGCGCCGGGTGAGGCCATGCTGGCCCTGGTGAGCGCCGGCCGCGTCGCTTATGCGGCGGAAGGCTGGCCCGCCGCGGATCTGGCCGGCCTTGCCGTGGCGGTGGCCGACCTCGATGGGGCGGAAGCCGAGGCGTTCGCGGCGGCGGTGCGGCGGGCCGGGGTGCCGGTGAATGTCATCGACCAGCCGGCGTTGTGCAGCTTCCAGTTCGGCGCCATCGTCAATCGCTCGCCGGTGGTGGTGGGCATCTCCACCGATGGTGCCGCCCCGGTGCTGGGGCAGGCGGTGCGCCGGCGCATCGAGACCCTGCTGCCGCGCCATCTCGCCGCCTGGGGCGCGCTGGCCGCCCGCATCCGCGGCGCGGTGGCGGCCCGCTGGCCGGCGGCCGCCGAGCGTCGCCGCTTCTGGTCCGACTTCGCCGAACGCGCCTTCACCGCCACCGATGCGCCGGCGGGCGAGGATCTGGCGCCCCTGGCGCCGTCGCCGCGCGCGGCGGTGGGGTCCGTGACCCTGGTGGGGGCGGGACCGGGGGATGCGGACTATCTCACCTTGAAGGGCATGCGCGCCCTGCAGGCGGCGGATGTGATCCTGTTCGACGATCTGGTGTCGCCGGAGGTGCTGGAGCTGGCCCGGCGCGAGGCCAAGCGCATGCTGGTGGGCAAGCGCGGCGGGCGCGAGAGCTGCCGGCAGGAGGAGATCAACGCGCTGATGCTGCGCTTTGCCCGCCAGGGCAAGAGGGTGGTGCGGCTGAAGGCGGGCGATCCTTCGGTGTTTGGCCGCTCGGGCGAGGAGATCGCGGCGCTGGAGGCGGCGGGTATCCGCGTCAGCGTGGTGCCGGGCATCACCGCCGCCAGCGCCTTGGCGGCGGGCCTCAACACCTCGCTCACCCATCGCGATGTGGCGCAATCGGTGCGCTTCGTCACCGGCCACTCGCGCAAGGGCACCCTGCCGGAAAACCTCGATTGGCGGGCGGTGGCCGATCCGACCACGACGACCATGTTCTACATGGGCGGGCGCACCGCCCCGGAGATCGCCGAGCGGCTGCTGGCGGAAGGCCTGGCGCCGACCACACCGGTGGTGATCGCCGCCAATGTCAGCCGGCGGAACGAGCGCCGCTGGAGCGGCCCGCTCTGCGCCCTCGCCGAGGGCATGGCGGGCATCGGCCACGATGATCCGGTGCTGATCGGCATCGGCAAGGTGTTCGCCGCCGCCCGCACCGCCGCCGACGTGCAGCCGGCGCCTTTGGCCGCCTGTGGGTCGTAACCTGCCCTAACGGCAGTGGCTGGGGTCGGGAAGGTCAGTCTTGCATCCTCAGGGGGAGGTGCCCAAATGCGGGGCCTGATCCCTCGCGAGGTTCGCCTGATGTCGTCGTTGCCCAACCCGAACGCCACGCCTGTCCCCGCCGATGTTGCCGCCGCTTTGCTCCAGGAGCGCTATGGTGACGAGGTGCCCGCCGCCGGGCTGGTGAATGCCGCCATCGCCCAGCTCCTCACCCACAAATCCATCCGCGCCTTCGCCGATCGGCCGGTGCCGGAGGGGCTGGTGGAGACCCTGGTGGCGGCCGCCCAGTCGGCGGCCTCCTCCTCCAACCTCCAGGTGTGGAGCGTGGTGGCGGTGGAGAAGCCGGAGACCAAGGCGCGCCTTGCCGCCATCGCCGGCGGCCAGAAGCATGTGGCCGAGGCGCCGCTGATGCTGGTGTGGCTGGCGGACCTGTCGCGCCTGCGGGCGCTGGGGCGTGCCGCCGGCGTGCCCACCGACGGGCTCGATTATTTCGAGACCTTCCTGGTGGGCGTCATCGACGCGGCGCTGGCGGCGCAGAACGCCCTGGCGGCGGCGGAATCCCTCGGCCTTGGCGGCGTCTATATCGGCGCGCTGCGCAACAAGCCGGAAGAGGTGGCCGAGCTCCTGGGCCTGCCGCCGGAGGCCATGGCGGTGTTCGGCATGTGCATCGGCTATCCCGATCCCGCCCGCCCGGCGGATGTGAAGCCGCGCCTGCCGCAGAGCGTGGTGCTCCACCGCGAGCGCTACGACCCGAGCCTGCCTGAAGCGCCGCTGGCCGCCTATGAGGAGGCCATGAAGGCGTTCCAGGCCAAGCAGAGCATGGGCGTGGTCGGCTGGCAGGGCACTGCTTTGCAGCGGGTGAAGGGCCCCGAATCCCTCAGCGGCCGCGATCGCATGATGGCGGCGGTGCGGGCCCTGGGCTTCGCGTTGCGCTGATTGGAGCGGGTGGCTTCAGGCCAACAGTCGGCCGAGGATCTCGGCCGCCGCCTCCAGCTCCGCCTCGGAGACATCCAGGGGCGGAAACAGGCCCAGCACCGGGCCGAGGGGGCGCAAGGCGAGCCCCTCGGCGGCGGCGCGCGTGGCCAGCTCCGCCGCGTCCCCGGCGCACACGAGGCCCTGCACCAGCCCCAGGCCGCAGGTGGCGGGGAACAGGTCGCGATGGCGCCAGGAGAGGGTCGCCAGCCGATCCTCCAGCGCCCAGCCCCGCGCCTGGATCTCGCCTTCGGCGCCCGGCGCCAGCAGCCGGTCGAGGGTGTCGGCCGCCTCTGCCACGGCCTCCGGCGCAATGGTGGGAGCCGGCGGCGCGCCGCGGGCGAATTTGGCGGTGGCGAGCACGGCGGCGAGGGGCGATGCGGCAAGGCCCCCGCTCACCAGCAGCACGTCGGGGGTCACGCCGGTCCATTCATGGGCCCACATCATGCCGGTCCGGCCGAGCCCGCTCTCGCTTTCATCGAACATCAGGGCGACGCCATAGTCGTCGCAGGCCTGCCGCAGCTCCGCCAGGAGGCTGCCGGGCAACACCTCCAGCGTGCCGTTGAGCCGCACCGGGTTGATGAGCACGGCGGCCGTCTTGGGCGTGAGCGCCGCCACCAGCGCGCCGGGCTCGTCGGTGCGCTGAATGTCGAGCCCCACCATGTCGTTAAGCCCTGGCGGCAGCGCCGCAGGGCCAGGGCCGGCGCAGAACACCAGCTCCGTGCGCTTCGGCCGGCCCGCCAGCCGATGGGCGTTGCGCACCATGTCGAGGGCGAAGCGGCCGGCGGCCGCCGCATCGGGCAGCAGCGCGCCGCGATCGGCGAAGGATGCGGTGGTCAGCCGCGCCAGAACGTCTGCGGCCGAGGCCGGCGCCGGATCCTCACCCTCGCCGGCGGCCGGCCGGGCAAAGCGCAGGCGGCCCGAGAAGTCGAGGCAGAGCGGCGCGGCGTCTTGCGGTTCAGCGGCTGGGGCCAGCGCGGCGCTGTCGGACGCGACGGTTTCGGACATGAGCGCGGCTCCCGGGCCGTGGCAGAGCGGTCACGAACCGGCAAGCAAGAGCGGTGCCTCGGCCTGCCGCCGACGCCTAACCCGCGGCAAGAACGGGCGAAGGGCTGTTTACGGGCATCCTGGGCTGCGGGCCGCCTGTCGGCAATGCGACCAGCTTGGTGCCGCTGCCAAAAGAAAGGCCGCGCGGAGCAGGGCTCGGCGCGGCCGGGTGGGGCGGAGGCGTGCCGGTCAGGCGACGCAGGAGAGGAAGCCGGCCTTCAGCGCCGGCTCATCCAGCTTGCGGCCGATGAAGACGATGCGGCTCACCCGCGCCTCGTCGGGCTTCCAGGGCCGCTGGTGGTCGCCGTCCAGGATCATGTGCACGCCCTGGAACACGAACCGGTCCGGGTCGTCCTTGAACGAGAGGATGCCCTTGGAGCGCAGGATGTTGGGGCCTTCGGTGGCCACCAGATTCTGCACCCAGGGGAAGAATTTTTCCGGGTCCAGCGGGGCCTCGGTGGAAAACGCCACCGACTGCATCTCGCTGTCATGCACCGCGTGCAGGCCGTGATGGTGGTCATGCTCATGATCATGCGCGTGATCATGGCCACAGCCGCAATCGGGCCCGTGCTCGTGATCATGCCCATGGTCGTGATGATGGTGGTCGTGCTCGTCCTCCTCCAGGAAGGCGGGCTCGATCTCCAGGATGCGGTCGAGATCGAACGCGCCCTGGTTCAGCACCTTGGCGATGTCGATCTCGGATTTCTGGGTGCGGTAGAGCTTGGCATAGGGGTTGATGCCGCGGATGCGGGCTTCCACCTCGCCGAGCTCGTCGGCGCTGACGAGATCGGTCTTGTTGAGCAGGATGACATCGGCGAAGGCCACCTGGTTCTTGGCCTCGGGGGCATCCTTCAGCCGGTCGGAGAGCCATTTGGCGTCGGCCACCGTCACCACCGCGTCGAGCTTGGTCTTGGCCTGCACTTCCTCGTCCACGAAGAAGGTCTGGGCCACGGGCGCGGGGTCGGCGAGGCCGGTGGTCTCGATGATGATGCCGTCGAAGGCGCCCTTGCGGCGCAGCAGGCCGTCGATGACGCGGATGAGGTCGCCGCGCACGGTGCAGCAGATGCACCCGTTGTTCATCTCGAACACTTCCTCGTCGGCGCCCACCACCAGGTCGTTGTCGATGCCGATTTCGCCGAACTCGTTGACGATCACAGCGAATTTCTTGCCGTGGGGCTGCGACAGGATGCGGTTGAGCAAGGTGGTCTTGCCGGCGCCGAGATAGCCGGTGAGCACGGTGACGGGGATTTTCTGGGACTGCGCTTCAGCCATGGGTCACACCTGAATGAGCGGAACGCCCGGGCCGGGTGGCCGGGCGTCCCCGAGGGGTGCGCGGAGCGGGCTCCGCGAGGAATTCCGTTGTCCCGTGCCGTCCTCAGCTGCCCAGGGCCGAGTTGAGGGCGCGCACGTTCGACTGCATCATGAGGATGTAGGTGGTCGCGGGGCCTTTGTCATCGGACAGGGCATCGGAATAAAGCTCGCCGCCGATACGAGCCCGGCTTTCCTTGGCGATCTGCTCCATCAGCCGCGGGTCGGAGATGTTCTCCAGGAACACCGCCGGGATCTTCTCCGCCTTGATCTGGCGGATGATGCGGGCCACGTCCTTGGCCGAGGCCTCGCTTTCGGTGGAGACGCCTTCCGGCGCCACCAGCTTCACCCCATAGGCCTCGCCGAAATAGCCGAAGGCGTCGTGGGAGGTGATGATGCGGCGCTGCTTGGCGGGAATGGCCGCCATGGCGCTCTTCACCTCCTGCTCCAGGGCATTGAGCTTGGCGATATAGGCCGCCGCATTGGCGGTGTAGGCGTCCTTGCCGGCCGGGTCGGCGGCGATCAGGCCGTCGCGGATGTTGGCCACATAGACCTTGGCATTGGCGATGGACTGCCAGGCGTGGGGATCGGTGGCGCCGTGATGGTGGCCGTGGGCCTCACCCTTGTGGTCATCATGGTCCTTATGGTCATCATGGCCCGCGTGCGCGTCCTCGTCTTCCTGAGGCTCGGCGGCGGTGCGCGTGCGCGGGGTGATGCCCTTGGTGGCCACCACCACCTCGGCCTTGGTGCCGGAGGCCTTCACCAGCCGATCCATCCAGCCCTCGAAGCCGAGGCCGTTCACCACCACCACCTTGGCATCGGCCAGGGCTTTGGCATCGGCCGGGGTGGGCTGGTAGACGTGGCTGTCCCCATTGGGGCCGACGATGGTGGTGAGCGCGATGCGGTCGCCGCCCACATTCTGCACGAAATCACCGAGGATGGAGAAGGAGGCCACCACCGGCAGCTTGGCTTCGCTCTGGGCCAAAGCGGGCAGCGGGCCGGCGAGGGTTGCCGCCAGTCCGGCGGCGAGCACGAGGCGTCGGGAAAGCATCAAGGCGTCCTTTCAGGCTTCGAGATGGCGGCCGGGCGCAAGGCGCGAGAGCACCCCGCCCGCCGGGCCGAAGATGACGGCAAAGCCGTAGGCGATGCCCGCCACCAGGATGATGGAGGGGCCGGATGGCGTGCCGAGGTGGTAGGAGACCAGCAGACCCACCACGCCGCTGAGGAAGGCGACCAGGGTGGACAGGCCCACCAGCGCGCTGAGATCGCGCACGAAGAAGCGGCTGGTGGCGGCGGGCAGCATCATCAGCCCCACTGCCAGAAGGGTGCCCAGGGCATGGAAGCCACCCACCAGGTTCAGCACCACCAGCGCCAGGAAGGCGATGTGGCTGATGCCGCCGGACCGGCTGACCGAGGCGAGGAAGGTGGGGTCCACGCAATCCATCACCAGGGGCCGCCAGATCACCGCCAGGGTGATGAGGGTGACGGTGGTGATGCCGGAGATGAGCAGCAGGGTGGGATCATCGATGCCCAGCACGGTGCCGAACAGCACGTGCAGCAGGTCCACATTGGAGCCGCGCAGGGAGACGATGAGCACGCCCAGCGCCAGAGAGATCAGATAGAAAGCGGCCAGCGAGGCGTCTTCCTTCAGCTCGGTGGCGCGGGCCACCACGCCGGCCCCCACCGCCACCAGCAGCCCCGCCGCCAGCCCGCCGATGCTCATGGCATAGAGGTTGAGGCCGGCCAGCAGGAAGCCGATGGCGGCGCCGGGCAGGATGGCGTGGGCCATGGCGTCGCCGGTGAGCGACATGCGGCGCAGCATGAGGAAGGTGCCGAGCGGCCCGGCGCCCAGCGCCAGGGCGAACACGCCCACCACCGCGCGGCGCATGAACTCGAACTCGGTGAATGGCGCGACGATCAGCTCGTAAGGGCTCATGCCGCACCTCGGGGCTGGAACAGGGGGAACATCACAGGCAGCATCCTTCGGCCGGCGCGCGCGGCGCCGGGATCAAGCGACAATCGGGATCAGGTGCGGGGAGCGCCTAGGCGGCGGCCTCGCAGGAGGGGGCGTCCTCGCGCCAGGCTTCGCCCATGCGCCGCGCCTCCAGGAGCCGCTCCGGCGCCAGGGCGTCGCAGGTGGGGCCCCAGGCGATGGCGCGCCGGGCAAGCAGAAGGGTTTGCGGAAAGGCCTCCCGCACCATGTCGAAATCGTGCAGCACCGCCAGCACCGTGCGTTCCTCCCCATGCCAGCGGCGCACCAGATCGAGCAGATCGGCGGTGGTGGCGGCATCGAGGGCGGTGAAGGGCTCGTCGAGCAGGATCAGTCGGGCATCCTGCAGCAGCAGGCGTGCGAACAGGGTGCGCTGCATCTGGCCGCCGGAGAGGGTGCCGATGGGCCGGTCCTCGAACCCCTGCAGGCCGACGGTGGCGATCGCTTCCTCGATGCGGTCGCGATCGCGCCGGCCGATGCCGCCGAACAGGCCCGCCTTGCGCCACAGGCCCATGGCCACGAGGTCGAACACGTGGATGGGGAAGGAGCGGTCGAGCTCGGCGCCCTGGGGCAGATAGGCGATGTCCCGCGGGGCGATGCCGTTGAGGTCGATGCTGCCGCCCAGCGGCCGCAGCGCGCCGCAGATGCCCTTCAGCAGGGTCGACTTGCCGGCGCCATTGGGACCGCACACGGCGAGCAGGGCGCCGGTCTCCACCTCTCCCGAGAGATGGTGGATGGCCGGATGTCGCTCATAGCCGAGGGTGAGATTGCGGAAGGAGATTTGCGCGCTCATGCCCTTCACTCCGTCACCAGCATCACGGCCACCCAGAGGGGCAGCAGCAGCAGCGCGGCCACCGCGAGCCGCGCCGCCAGCGACAGGCGCAGCATGGAGGGACCCACCTGCGCCGCGTGCGCGGCGTGCCCGTGCAGCTGCGGGCGGTGGTGGCCTGCCGCGCCACGGGCATGCCCGGACGTCGGGCCGTGCTCCGCCACGTCATCATGGCCATGCGCACCCGTCGCGCCCGGCCGCGCCTCGGCTGTGGGCGGCGTGGCCACCAGGGGGGAGAACGTCTCGACAGACATGGGCACCTCGATCTGACGAGAGTGATATAGTGTATCAGAAGCGCTGTCCAGCCTCTTCTGGTGCCCTAAAGTCAACGGGGCCAGCGCTTTGCGGCGCCGGCCCCGGGGTGGTGACTGGAGTGTGTGCGGCGCCGATGGCTCTCCGCTCAGGCCGGGGCCGAAGCCCTCAGTCGCGGAACACCACGGTGCGGCTGCCGTTCAGCAGCACCCGGTCCTGCACGTGCCAGGCGAGGGCGCGGGCCAGCACCCGGCGTTCGATGTCGCGGCCCTTGCGCACCATGTCTTCCGCCGAATCCTGGTGGGAGATGCGCTCCACGTCCTGCTCGATGATCGGCCCTTCATCGAGGTCCGAGGTCACGTAATGGGCGGTGGCGCCCATCAGCTTCACGCCGCGCGCATGGGCCTGGTGGTAGGGCTTGGCGCCCTTGAAGCCGGGCAGGAAGGAGTGGTGGATGTTGATGCACTTGCCCGAGAGCTTCGCCGAAAGGCCATCTGACAGCACCTGCATGTAGCGGGCGAGCACCGCCAGTTCTGAGCGGCTCTGCTGGAAAATCTCCCAGATCTGCGTTTCCTGCTCCAGCTTGGTGGCCTTGGTCACCGGCAAATGGTGGAACGGCACGCCGTCGAAATCGAGATGGGCATAGGTCTCGCGCGGATGGTTGGAGATGATGCCGGTGATCTCCATGGGGATCTCGCCGATGCGCCAGCGATAGAGCAGGTCCGCGAGGCAGTGGTCGAACTTGGAGACCAGCAGCAGCACCCGGCGCTTCTCGGCCTTGGAGCGCAGGGTCCAGTTCAGCCCGAAGCCCTCGGCCACGGCGCCGAAGGCGGTGCGGATCTCGCTGGCGCTGGCCTCGCCCGCCACCACGTTGAACACCACGCGCATGAAGAAGCGGCCGCTCTCCTGATCGTCGAACTGCTGCGCCTCCAGGATGTTGCAGCCCTTCTCATAGAGGAAGGTGGAGACGCCGGCGACGATGCCGGGCCGGTTGGGGCAGGAGAGGGTGAGAATGAGATGCTCGGTGGGGTCAGCCATGACGAACCTTGTGCGAGGGAAGGCGCATCGGCCGCGCCGCAGGGCGGGTCACGGTGAGGCGCGATGGAACGGATGGGGTGGAAACGGGGCCGGTGCGCGCGCCGCGCCGCGGTCAACCTCGGCCGGTGCCGGACAGGGCGAAGCCGAAGGGGGCCGCCCCCGGCGTCAGCCAGCGCAGCAGCGCCGGTGCGAATGAGCGGGCGACGGCGAGGCGATAGGTGGGCGCGCCCTCGCACGCCCACAGGGTGACGCCCACATGGGCCACTACGGTGGTGGCGACATCCCCCGGCGCGAAGGCGCGCGGATCGAGATCCAGCGCCACGCCCTTGGCCAGGGCGTCCCGTACCGCCGGGCCGGTCAGCTCGAACACCAGATTGGCATCGCTCTGGTCGGTCAGGGCCACGTCGTCACCGGCCAGCGCCCGCAGCTGGGCCAGCAGAGCGGGGCCGGTGGTGTTCTCGGCGAACACCAGCCAGCGGCCGGGGCCGGTGCCCAGCACCGTCAGCCCCTCATGAAACAGCACCTTGGGCCCATCCACCAGCGGCAGGCCGGCGGCGGTGAGGCGGGCGATCAGGGCGCCCGTGCCCCCCTTGCGGGCGGCGAGGGTGGCGGCGGCGAGGCCCTCGAGGGCGCGGGCGCGCACCCCTTCCGTGCCCGCCGGGCCATAATGGCCCTCGGGCGGCAGGCGGGTCACGGGCACCTGTGCGAGAAGGTCAGACACGCTGCTTCTCCCCTTCTGGATCGACGAATGCGGGAGAGCACACCTCGACGAGGATGTCACCGCCCCGCACCGGGTCAAAGGCGCGCACCTGCTCGCCGATGCGCGCGGCGCCCCGCTTCAGGAAGCCGAGGCCGATGGAATGGCCCAGGGTCGGCGAATAGGCGACGGACGTCATATAGCCCTCGTCATGTGCGGTGGTGGCCTCGGCCCCCGGCGGCAGCAGGTGGGCGCCGGCCTTGAGCCGCGCGCTGCGGTCCACCGGCTTGAAGCCCACGAACATGGGCCGGTCGGGATCGAGGAAGGCGGGCCGCTGCGACAGCACGCGGCCGATATAGTCCTTCTTGGTGGAGGCCATGCGCCCGAGGCCGAGATCGCGGGCGGAGGTCTGCCCGTTGAGCTCGCTGCCGGAGACGTGCCCCTTCTCGATGCGCAGCACGCCCAGCGCCTCGGTGCCATAGGGGGTGATGCCGAATGGCGCGCCCGCCGCCATCAGCGCCTCCATCAGCGCCGCGCCATGGCGGGCGGGAACGGCGATCTCGTACCCCAGTTCGCCGGAGAAGGAGAGGCGGAAGACGCGCGCCTCCACCCCGCCCATCACCGTGGTTTGAAGCACGCCCATGAACGGCAGGGCGGCGTTGGAGACATCGGCGCCGTCCACCACCTGGGCCAGCACGGCGCGGGAGCGGGGGCCCGACACGGCGATCTGCGCCCATTGCTCGGAGACGGAGGCGATCTGCACGTCGAGATCCGGCCACAGCACCTGCAGGCAGAACTCCAGGTGCTGGAACATCTTGCCGGCATTGGCGGTGGTCGTGGTCATCACATAATGCTGTTCGCCGAGGCGGGCGGTGGTGCCGTCATCCATGACGAGCCCGTCCTCGCGCAGCATCACCCCATAGCGTGCCTTGCCCACCGCCAGGGTGGAGAACATGTTGATGTAGACCCGGTCGAGGAAGATGCCCACATCCGGCCCCTGCAGGTCGATCTTGCCGAAGGTCGACACGTCGATGACGCCGCAGGCGGAACGGGTGGCGTTGACCTCGCGGTTGACGCTCTCCAGCCAGTCTTTTTCCCCGGGCTTGGGGAAATAGGCGGCGCGCAGCCAGAAGCCGGTTTCCACGAACACCGCTCCCTGCCGCTGCGCCCAGTCATGGGTCGGCGTCGGTCGGGTCGGCCGGAAATCCTTGTCGCGGTGGTGACCGGCGAGCACGCCCAGCGCCACCGGCGTATAGGGCGGCCGGAACAAAGTGGTGCCGGTGGCGGCGATGCCCTGGCCGGTCAATTCGGCCATCAGCGCCAGCCCGGCCATGTTGGAGGTCTTGCCCTGGTCGGTGGCCATGCCCAAAGTGGTGTAGCGCTTCAACAGCTCCACCGCCCGGAACCCTTCCTTGTGGGCAATGCCCACATCCTTGGCGCTGACGTCGTTCTGCAGGTCCACGAAGGCGAGGTCGCCCTTTGCCTTGACCTGCCAGAAGGGCTGGATGCCGGTGGCGGTCTCCTCCGCCTGCGGCGCCGGCAGGGTCGGCGCCGTAAAGCCCGCATCGGCAGCGGCGCGCACGCCCTCTGCCGTGCCATAAGCGAGGCAATCGGCCAAAGAGAACTGGCCGGCCACCGCGCCGGCCACCGCCAGGCCCGGCGGCAGGGTGGCGGGCACGAAGGCGGCCAGATCCTCCCGATACACCGGCTTGCCGCCCAGATGGCAGGTGAGGTTGAGGTTCGGCGTGGCGCCGCCGGAAATGCCGAGCGCTTCCACCGCCAGGGTCTCGGTACCCGCCGGGCTGCGCACGGTGAGGCCGGTGAGCAGCTTGCCGCTGGTGGCGATGACCTCGCCGCTGGTGATGACGCGCACCCCCAAGGCCTTGGCCTTGGCCGCCAGCGGCGCCGGCAGGGCCGGTCGCACGTCGATGAGGGCTTCGAGCTTCACGCCGGCGCCGGCAGTGGCGAGGGCGGCGGCGACGCCGGCATCATTGTTGGTGAAGACGGCGGCGGTGGCGCCGGCGCCCACCCCATAGCGGCAGGCATAGGTGGCGAGCGCCTGGGCGGTCATCACCCCGGGGCGATCATTGCCGGGGAAGACGATGGGCCGGTCGAACGCCCCGGCGGCCAGCACCGCCCGCTTGGCGATGATGCGCCACAGCCGCTGGCGCGGCTGGAACGGGGCCGGCACGGCGAGATGGTCGCTCACCCGCTCCACGGCGGCATATTCGCCGCCGTCATAGACCCCGAACACGGTGGTGCGGGGCATGATGCGCACATGGGCGAGGCTCGCCAGCTCGGCCTCGGCGCGGGAAACGAAATCCCGGGCCGGAGCGCCGTCGATGGCCGCCTGCTCGGTGAGGAGGCGGCCGCCGAGGCGGAAATCCTCCTCCGCCAGGATCACCCGGGCGCCGGCCCGGCCCGCCGCCAGCGCCGCGGCAAGGCCCGCGGGACCGGAGCCGATGACCAGCACGTCGCAGAAGGCGAAGGCCTTCTCATAGGTGTCGGGATCGGGCAGGGCGGCGGCGGCGCCGAGACCGGCGGCGCGGCGGATGGCCGGCTCGTAGAGCTTCTCCCAGAACGCGGCCGGCCACATGAAGGTCTTGTAGTAGAAGCCGGCGCCAAGAAAGGGCGAGAGGTAGCGGTTGACGCTCAACAGGTCGTGGTCGAGGGAGGGCCAGCGGTTCTGGCTCTGCGCCTCCAGCCCCTCGAACAGCTCGATGGTGGTGGCCCGGGTGTTGGGCTCCCGGCGGGCGCCGGCGCGCAGTTCCACCAGCGCATTGGGCTCTTCCGAGCCGGCGGTGAAGACGCCGCGCGGGCGGTGATATTTGAACGAGCGCCCCATGAGCCGCACGCCATTGGCGAGCAGGGCCGAGGCCAGGGTGTCGCCGGGATGGCCGGTGTAGCTCTTGCCGTCGAAGCGGAACGACAGGGTGCGGGCGCGGTTGATAAGACCGCCATGGGCGAGCCGGGTCATGCCGTCACCTCGCTGGCGCGGGCGAGGCTCGCCCCGAGAATCTCATGGGTGCGGGTGTTGCGGGTCACCACCAGCCACTGCCGGCAGCCGTTGGCGTGGTACCAGTATTCCCGGTGCTCGCCGTCGGGATTGTCGCGCAGATAGGCGTAGGTGAAGAAGGCGTCTTCGGCATCCGGCGCGGCGGGGTCGGGCCGGCTGACGGTGGCATCGCCCAGATAGGCGAATTCGTGGGCGTCACGGGCGCCGCAATAGGGGCAGGGAATGCGCATGGCTCAGTGCAGGTTCGGCTGCGCGCCGACCCCCTTCTCATCAATGACATGGCCGGAACGGAAACGGTCGAGGCGGAACGCCGCATTGAGGGCGTGGGCGCTGTCCTGGGCGATGGTGTGGGCGAAGCACCAGCCCGAGGCCGGCGTCGCCTTGAAGCCCCCATAGTTCCAGGCGGCGTTGAGATAGAGGCCGGGCAGCGGGCCCACATCGATGATGGGCGAGCCATCCATGGACATGTCCACGAGCCCGCCCCACGCGCGCAGCAGGCGCAGGCGGCCGATCATGGGCATCAGCGCCATGCCGCCTTCCAGCACGTCTTCCACCACCGGCATGTTGCCGCGCTGGGCATAGGAATTGTAACCATCGATATCGCCGCCGAAGACGAGGCCGCCCTTGTCCGACTGGCTGACGTAGAAATGCCCCATGCCGAAGGTGATGACCCCGGGAATGAGCGGCTTCAGCCCCTCTGAGACGAATGCCTGCAGGGCATGGCTCTCGATAGGCAGCCTGAGGCCCAGGGAGCGGGTGACGCGGGAGGAGGAGCCGGCCACCGCCAGCCCCACCTTGCCGGCGCGGATGACGCCGCGGGTGGTCTCCACCCCCACCACCGCATCGCCCTGGCGCAGGAAGCCGGTGACCTCGCAGTTCTGGATGATGTCCACCCCCAACCGGTCGGCGCCGCGGGCATAGCCCCACACCACCGCATCGTGGCGGGCGGTGCCGGCGCGCTTCTGCATCAGCCCGCCCTTGATGGGAAAGCGGGCGTTGTCGAAATTGAGGAACGGGCAGAGTTGGCGTACCTGCGGCGCATCCAGCAGCTCGGCATCGGCGCCGGCCAGCCGCATGGCGTTGCCGCGCCGGGCATAGGCATCACGCTGGGCGTCCGAATGGATCAGGTTGATGATGCCGCGCTGGGACACCATGGCATTGTAGTTCAGGTCCTGTTCCAGGCCCTCCCACAGCTTCATGGACCATTCATAGAAAGGTTCGTTGCCCGGCAGCAGGTAATTGGAGCGGATGATGGTGGTGTTGCGCCCGGAATTGCCGGAGCCGATATGCCCCTTTTCCAGCACCGCCACATTGTGGATGCCGTGCTCCTTGGCGAGATAATACGCGGTGGCGAGGCCATGGCCGCCACCGCCGACGATGATCACGTCATAGGCGGGCTTGGGCGCCGCATCGCGCCAGGCGGGCGTCCAGCCGGACTGGCCGTTCAGCGCGTTGGTGATGAGGGAGAGAAACGAATAGCGCGCGGACATGAATGCGAACCTTCGCGGGACATGGCTGCCTCGGCCAGGGCGGCCGGACGGGCCGGAGCACCCGTTCGTGAATTGTATAGCTCGTCAGAAATGAAGGGATCATATAAAAGATACTTATAGTAGGGAGGGGCCGATGGCGACGCGCGAAGCGCTGCCGTTCGATCTGCGGGCGCTGGAGATTTTCCTGGCGGTTTGCGAGCAGGGGGCCATGGCCGGGGCGGCCCGGCGCCTGGGGCTGACGCAGCCGGCGGTGTCGCAGGCGGTGGCTGATCTGGAGGGGCGCACCGGCGTCGCGCTGTTTGATCGCTCGGTGCGGCCGCTGGGCCTCACCGCGGCGGGGGGCGTGCTGCGGCAGAAGGCCAGCGCGTTGCTTTCCGAGGCGCGCCAGATCGCCCCGGCGCTGCGCGAGACCGAGCATGGCCGCTTCCCGCTGCTGCGGGCGGGGCTGGTGGATTCCCTCTCGCGGGCGCTGGCGGCGCCGTTGGGCGGCCATCTGGTGGCACTGGCGGAAGAAGTCTCGGTGCTTTCCGGCCTCACCGCCGCCCATGTGAGCGCGCTGGTGTCACGGCAGATGGATCTGCTGGTGGGGCTCGACGCCATGGAGGATGTGGAAGGGCTGGTGCGCTTTCCGCTGATCAGCGAGCCCTACATCCTGCTGCTGCCTGTGGGCGTGCCGGTGCCGGCGCGGCCGGAGGATCTGCGGCGGCTGGCGGCGGAACTGCCTTTGGTGCGCTTTTCCGCCCGCTCAAAAACCGGCATCGAGGTGGACCGGCATCTGCGCCGCCTGAAGCTGGAACTGCCGCGCCGCCTGGAGTTCGATACGCCCCACGGGGTGACGGCCACGGTGGCGGCCGGGGAGGGCTTCGCGGTGACGACCCCCCTGTGCGTGTTCGAGGCGGGGGTGGAGATGGGCGCGCTCACCTGCGGGGCACTGCCGGGGCCCGCCTTCGGCCGCAGCCTCACCCTCATCGCCCGGCGGGCGGAGCTGGGCCGCCTGCCGCGGGAGGTGGCCGCTTTCTGCCGCGCCCGGCTGGAGCATCACGTGTGCGCGGTGCTGCATGCCGCCATGCCCTGGCTCGGCACGGCGCTGCGGGTGGAGGGCGACGAGAGCGCCGCGTGACGGGCGCAATGCGAAAACGGGGCCCGCCTGCCGGCGCGCCCCGTCACGACATGGTGCACTGTCACGACATGGTGCACTTCGCGCGCGCGGCTCACTCAGCCGGGGTCGCCACCGCCTCGGCGCTGTGGTCGAGCATCACTTCATGGGACGCCTTGTCCATGGAGATCTGCTTGGCGATGAAGGCGACGAAGAACACCAGCCCGATCACCGCGAACAGCGGCTCGAAACCGGCGAAGGGGTAGAGCTCCGCCATGTTGGGGAGCTGGGTGAGCGACGTGATACCGGTGTGCATGGACACGCTCCTCTGCGGGAAAGAGGGCCCGCGGGGCCCGATGATGGGTGAAGGGGCCGGCGCCGCGCGGGCGCCGGCAGGGGCTCACAGCTTGGCTTCCTTGCGCTGGATGCTCTCGAACGCCTGTTCCATGCCCGAGTGGTGCGGGTAGGTGGCGGGCACGTGCTTGCCGTCGAGGCCGAGCACCTCCACCGCCGCCGGCACCCGCAGCATGCCGAACAGCGCCAGCAGCTTGGAGATGACGTAGCCGGGGATGAAGCCGAAGCCGATGGCGAACACCAGCGAGCCGATGATGTTGCCCATGGGGGTGATCACCGGCAGGCCCTCGGCATTGACGCCGAACCAGCCCACGCCCTCGCCGAGGGCGATGGCCGCGCCGGAGGAGGGCAGCACCGCGGGATACCCCCACAGGGCGAAGCCGGCGATGATGCCACCGAACAGGCCACAATAGCCGTGCACGGCCACCGCGCCCACCGCATCGTCGATCTTGAACCGGCGCTCCACCCAATAGTGCAGCTTGTAGGCCATGATGGTGCCGGCCACCGCGATCACCAGGGCGATGATGGGGTGGTACAGATCGTTGCCGGCGCTGGCCGAGATGAGGCCGGTGAGGCCGCCCGAATAGGTCCAGTAGGCATTGCCGTTGGAGATCATGTAGGCCGCCACCATGCCGCCGAACAGGGCGAGCATGAAGTTCATGGTGACACCCGACAGGGTGATCGGAACGCCATAGATGTTGGTGGCGGTGAAGTAGGGCGCGGCCTCGGTACCGACATTGACGATCGGGATGTGGCAGGCGGCGTAGAAGCCCCAGAAGCCCACATAGATCATGAACAGGCCGATGGTGACGAGCCAGGGATTGTGCGCCGGGATCTCACGCGGAGTGCCATCGGCCGCGAACTTGCCGATGCGCGGGCCCACGTTCATCAGCACGCCCAGGGTGGCAAAGCCCGCCACCGAATGCAGGATGGCCGAGCAATACTGGTCGTGGAAGCCCAGATACTGTGCCATCCAGCCGTTGCCGGCCCAGGCCCAGGCCGCCGGGATGACCCAGGCGATGGCGCCCACATAGATGGCGATGAGGAAGAAGCCCGAGGTCTTGGTCCGCTCGATGAGTGCGCCGGAGACGATGGAGGCGGCGGTCATGCCGAACAGGGCGAAGGCGGCCCAGAACACGCCGGAGATGCGATCCGACAGGTTGGGGGCGATCTTTGTGGACCACGGCTCGAAACCGGTGGTGAAGCTGAGTGAGGTGGCCGAAACCGGCCAGCCCTGGAAGGCGATGTAAAGCCACATGCCGAACAGGAAGAAGGCGAGACCCACCAGCGGAATCGCCATGGTGTTCTTAAGCAGGGTGTGCTGCACGTTCTTCACCCGTGCGGCCCCCACCTCGTACATGCAAAACCCTACATGGATGAAGAACATCAGGACGACCGTCAGGAAGTAATAGAATTCCGTGAAGATGGTCGTCAGGGCGGCCAATTGCTCAGTCATGCTGGTCCCCGAACGCAGTTGTCGGATCGCCATGACGCCGATTGAAAGCGCTCCCCCGGAGCCCCCTTCCGCTGTGTCATGGACTTTTACTCTGGAGCAACAATTATGCCACAGAGTCATAAATCGACGGCCGCCGGGGCCGGGCGCGGGCCGGGATTGCCGGCTGCTGCTGCGACTGCGAAATAAATCATTTGTTTTCAATGGCAAAAGAACCAAGACGCCAAGCATGGGTGCGCGCGGAGAGGCTGATGTTGCGGTCTTGCGCCCTGGAGACATGCTCTGGAGCCACTCCAAAGCAGCTTTCGCCGGCGGGATGTGGGCTTGATCTGCATCAAGAACAGGCGAATAGGGGGTGAGATCCCCATTCCAGAGGTATGATTTGCGCCGATCTGCCTAAGCCTGCGCCAAAACCAATCTTCCTCGGAGTAAACCGACGGCAGCGGCCCCTCATGCTCCCTCCGGCACCGTGGCCGGAGCAAAGAAAAAGGGGGCTGGCACATGGCCAAGCCCCCTGGAGATCGCCTAGAGACGGCGGAAGAACAATCTATGCGCGTATCCGCTCAAATGTCGAGAGTGCGGTCCTTCTCCCATTGGGTAAGATGGCGGGAGAAATCGTTCCACTCATGGGTCTTCAGCTTGAGATAGGCGGAGATGAACTGCGGGCCGAGGCGCTCGCCCAGGACCTTGGATTTCTCCAGCGCCCGCAGGGCATCGAGCAGGTTCAGGGGCAGCTTCTTGGCGCCCTTCACCTTATGGCCGTCGGTATACATGTTGATGTCGAGGCGCTTGCCCGGATCGCGCTCGTTGATGATGCCGTCGAGCCCGGCCGCCAGCATGCCCGCCTGCATCAGATAGGGGTTGGCCGCCCCGTCGGCGAGGCGGAATTCCAGCCGCCCGGCATCGGGAATGCGGATCATGTGGGTGCGGTTGTTGCCGGTGTAGGTCACCGTATTGGGGGCCCAGGTGGCCCCCGACAGGGTGCGCGGGGCGTTGATGCGCTTGTAGGAATTCACCGTGGGATTGGTGATGGCGCACAGCGCGTCGGCATTGTGGATGAGGCCGCCGATGAACTGGTAGGCGAGCTTCGACATGCCCAGCTCGCCCTTGGCATCGGCAAAGGCGTTCTTGCCCTTGTTCCACAGCGACACGTGCGCATGGCAGCCCGAGCCGGTGAGGTCGATGAACGGCTTGGGCATGAAGGTGGCGCGCAGGCCGTGCTTCTCGGCAATGGACTTCACCATGTATTTGAAGAACACATGGCGGTCGGCGGTGAGCAGGGCGTGGTCGTAGTTCCAGTTCATCTCGAACTGGCCGTTGGCGTCCTCGTGGTCGTTCTGATAGGCGCCCCAGCCGAGCTTCAGCATACAATCGCAGATTTCCTTGATCACGTCATAGCGGCGCATCAAGGCAGACTGGTCATAGCAGGGCTTATGGGCGGTATCGGCGGCGTCGGAGATGGTGGTGCCATCGGGGGAGATGAGGAAATACTCGCATTCCACGCCGGTCTTCATGGCGTAGCCGAGGTCGGCGGCGTCGGCGAGCTGCTTCTTCAGCAGGGTGCGCGGCGCCTGCGCCACCTCCTGGCCCCCCATCACGAGGTCGGAGGCGAGCCAGCCGATTTCCTCTTTCCACGGCAGCTGGATCAGGCTCGCCGGATCGGGCACCGCGAACAGGTCGGGGTCGGCGGGCGACATGTCGAGCCAGGTGGCGAAACCGGCGAAGCCGGCGCCATTGCGCTGCATCTCGGCGATGGCGGCGGCCGGCACCAGCTTCGCCCGCAGGCCGCCGAACAGATCCACATAGGAGATCAGGAAGTATTTGATGCCGCGATCCTTGGCGGCCCGGGTGAGATCGGCGGCCGCTTCAACGGCAACCGAGCTGTGGCCTTCCGCCTCGCGGGCGATGTCGGCGATGCGTCTCATGTTCAGTCCTCGGAAGGTCGTCGTATTCACGAACGTGTTGTTCAGAAGGCTTCTTGAAGAAGGGCCCGGCGGTGGCCGCGGGGCAGAGGGTCTTGCGCCCTGTTGTCTTCGGCGGCGGCGCCAGTGGCGCGGCGCCGCGGCTCCCGGTGGAGAGCCAAACGACGCGCCCCGGACACGAGGGCCCGGGGCGAGAGGCGATCAGTAGCCGCCGTTGCGGCCGGGGATCCAGCTGGTGCCGGCCAGCGGAACACCCGCCATGGCCGCCGCCTCCACCGTGAGGGCGACGAGGTCCTCCGGCTCCAGATTGTGCACGTGGCTCTTGCCGCAGGCGCGGGCGATGGTCTGCGCCTCCAGGGTGAGCACCGAGAGATAATTGGCGAGCCGCCGGCCGGCCTTCACCGGATCGAGCCGGGCGGCAAGATCGGGATCCTGGGTGGTGATGCCGGCGGGATCCTTGCCCTCGTGCCAGTCGTCATAGGCGCCGGCGGTGGTGCCGAGGGCCTCGTATTCGGCTTCATAATGGGGGTCGTTGTCGCCCAGCGCCACCAGGGCGGCGGTGCCGATGGAGACCGCATCGGCGCCCAGCGCCAGGGCTTTGGCCACATCGGCGCCGGTGCGGATGCCGCCGGAAACGATGAGCTGCACCTTGCGATGCATGCCCAAATCCTGCAGCGCCTGCACCGCCGGGCGGATGGCGGCGAGGATCGGAATGCCCACGTGCTCGATGAACACATCCTGGGTGGCGGCGGTGCCGCCCTGCATGCCGTCCAGCACCACCACGTCGGCACCCGACTTCACCGCCAGCGCGGTGTCGTAATAGGGGCGGGAGGCGCCGACCTTCACATAGATGGGCTTTTCCCAATCGGTGATCTCGCGCAGCTCCTCGATCTTGATCTCAAGATCGTCGGGGCCGGTCCAGTCGGGATGGCGGCAGGCCGAGCGCTGGTCGATGCCCTTGGGCAGGGTGCGCATGGCGGCGACGCGATCGGAGATCTTCTGGCCCAGCAGCATGCCGCCGCCGCCGGGCTTGGCGCCCTGGCCGATCACCACCTCGATGGCGTCCGCCTTGCGCAGATCCACCGGGTTCATGCCATAGCGCGAGGGCAGATACTGATAGACCAGGATCTCCGACTGTCCGCGCTCCTCCGGCGTCATGCCGCCGTCACCGGTGGTGGTGGAGGTGCCGACGATGGAGGCGCCGCGCCCCAGCGCTTCCTTGGCCTGGGCGGAGAGCGCCCCGAAGCTCATGCCGGCGATGGTGACCGGGATCTTGAGGTGAATGGGCTTCTTGGCGAAGCGGGTGCCGAGCACCACCTCGGTGCCGCACTTCTCCCGGTAGCCTTCCAGCGGATAGCGCGACATGGAGGCGCCGAGGAACAGGAGATCGTCGAAATGGGGCACCTTGCGCTTGGTGCCGCCGCCGCGGATGTCATAGATGCCGGTGGCGGCCGCCCGCCGGATCTCCGACAGGGTGTGCGGATCGAAGGTGGCGGAAAAGCGGGGCAGGGTGCGTGGCGTGGTGTTGTGGGCGGTCATCGTGGCACCCTCAGTACGCATCAGCGTTGTCGACGTGGAAATTGTAGAGCTTGCGGGCGGAGCCGTAGCGCTTGAACTCGGAGAGATCGACGCTGCCGGGGGCAATGCCGGCCGCCTCCAGCTTGGCGGCGATGAGCGCCTTGTGCTCGTCCCGCAGTTCCTTCTCGATGCAGTCGGCACCCAGCGATTTCACGCCGCCGCGCACGAACAGCTTGGCCTCATAGAGGCTGTCGCCGAGCGCCTCGCCGGCCTCGCCGAACACGATGAGCGCGCCGGATTGGCCCATGAAGGCGCTCATGTGGCCCACCGAGCCCTTCACCACGATATCCACCCCCTTCATGGAGATGCCGCAGCGGGCGGAGGCGTTGCCGTCGATCACCAGCAGGCCGCCATGGGCGGTGGCGCCGGCGGACTGGCTGGCATCGCCGCACACATGGACGAAGCCGCTCATCATGTTCTCGGCGACGCCCTGGCCGGCATTGCCGCGGATGATCACCGAGGCGGCCTGGTTCATGCCGGCGCAGTAATAGCCCACGTTGCCCTCGATCTCGATGCTGATCGGCGCATCGACACCGGCGGCGATGGCATGCCGCCCTTCCGGGTTCAGCACCCGCCACAGGCGGGCATTGCTGCCGTCGGAGGCCTGATGCAGGGCCGCATTCAGCTCCCGCACCGAAGACGTGGCGAGATCGAAGGTGACCTCGGGGGCGATGGCGTTCAAGGCGGTGGCGTTCAAGGCTGCGGGGCTCACTGGGCGCGCTCCCAGAAATAGACGGTGGCGGGTTCGGGCTCGAACACCCGGGCGGTCTCGATGCCGGGCAGGTCCAC
This sequence comes from Xanthobacter sp. NM-25, assembly GCF_022138605.1. Classification (GTDB taxonomy): domain Bacteria; phylum Pseudomonadota; class Alphaproteobacteria; order Rhizobiales; family Xanthobacteraceae; genus Xanthobacter. The sequence goes on along the minus strand of NZ_JACBFS010000004.1, from coordinate 467,851 downwards.
GAGGGCGCGGTATTCGGAGCCGAACGCCACATAGCGATCGGTCTCGGCCATCACCGCCGGCTTGCAGGCGACCGGGTCGCGCAGCACGCCGAAGCCGTTCTCGGTGCCCACCACGAAGGTGTAGAAGCCATCGAGATCCTTCAGACCGGCTTCCAGCGCCTCGCCCAGGCTCGCGCCCTGCTTGAGCCGCCAGGTGAGATAGCCGGCCGCCACCTCGCTGTCGTTCTCGGTCTCGAAGCTAATGCCCTCGCGGGTCAGCGCGCGGCGCAAAGCGTTGTGGTTGGAGAGCGAGCCGTTGTGCACCAGGCACTGGTCGGCGCCGGTGGAGAAGGGATGGGCGCCGGCGGTGGTCACCGCGCTCTCGGTGGCCATGCGGGTGTGGCCGATGCCGTGGGTGCCGGACATCCTGGCGAGGCCGAAGGTGTCCGCCACCGTGGCCGGCAGGCCCACCTCCTTGAAGATTTCCATGCGCGCGCCGGTGCCCACCACGGTCACTTCCGGATGCTGGGCGGCGAGGAAGGCGCGCACTGCGGCCTCGCGCGCCGCCGGCACCTCGACAATGGCGTGGGTGGCGCGCTGGGTGAGCGCCGGCATGCCATCGGCGGGGATCGACAGGCCGGCGGCCAGGGCATTGAAATCATAGCCCTTGGCGGCGCGCAGTGAGAGCTTCACCTTGTCCTGCGCGCCGCTGCCGTAGACGGCGAACCCGGCGCTGTCCGGCCCGCGACCGGTCATCACGCAGAGCATGGACGCGAGCATGGTTCCGAGCTCTCCCTCGAGAGCGGGATCCTTCAAGAATATACCGACGATGCCGCACATGGCGCTGTCACTGGCTCCATTCCCGGGCCGCCGATGCGGCCTTGAGCTCAGTGGTACGCCGGATGCGCCATGGCGTCAATGTCGACGAATAAAAGTTTCCTAAAAAGAAAATACGGCGACCACAGGCTCAGTGGCGGTCGCGGCCATAGACGATGATGGACAGGTAGCTCATGGGGGTGACGATGAGGTCCTCGGGGCCGTGGGAGGCGCCGGAATCGAACATCAGCGCATCGCCGGGGCGCAGGTGATAGGTGCGGTCGGCGTGGCGGTAGAGCACCTCGCCTGAGAGCATGTAGATGAACTCCACCCCGGCGTGGCGAAAGCCGGTGTAGGGCGCGGCTTCCTCCGACAGGCTAATGAGATAGGGCTCGACCACGATGTCGCCGCCCAGGCCATGGCCGAGTAGCTGATACTGATGGCCCACCTTGGTGCCGCGTCGCTCGATGACCACCCCTTGATTCGCGCGCACGAACGAGCAGTCGCGCCGTTCCTCGAAGGCCGAGAACAGCGTGGTGATGGGCACGTTCAGCGCCTTGGAGATGGCCTGCAGGGTGGCGAGGGAGGGGGAAATCTGCCCGTTTTCGATCTTCGAGAGCATGCCGACGGAGATGCCGGCCGCCCCCGCGAGGTCGGAAACGGTGAGGTCCAGCTCACGGCGGATCGCCCGCACCTGGACCCCGAGCGCCTGTTCCAGGGTGGCGGCGGCAGCGGCGGGAGCGCCCGAACCGGTGGTGTAATCCGCGCTTTCGGCTGCGTCTTGGCCCCCACGGGGCTTGCGTTCCACCACGTCTGTCCCTTTCACGCTCATCTCGGCCGCATCTTCATGCGGCGGACACCTTGCCAGTTTCCGCAGAAGAAAACACCTCGAATCCCCGCCTTTCGCGCCCGGCTGGCCGCCGCCGCGCTGGCATGCGGCGAAGCTTGTCCACAGGCGCAGCGCCCATGAGCCCGTCACGGCGCCCATGGCACTGGACAGGGCCGCGAGGGGCCAGTATAGACACCCACCTCGCACCGGCGCTGCGGCGCCTCGCGAAGCCCAGGTAGCTCAGTTGGTAGAGCATGCGACTGAAAATCGCAGTGTCGGTGGTTCGATTCCGCCCCTGGGCACCATTTTCTCATTAAAACTCAATGATTTGAGAGCATCCCTGCGCCTTGTGGTGCAGGCGTTCGTCTGTGCAGGGCTTCGTCTGTGCTGGGCGCACCCTGGGGTGGCCGAGCGGTCGCGCTCGGCATCCACGGAGGTGCGGCCTGCGCCGCTCGGCCAGTGCCGCCGGAAAGCGTCGCGGCACGAAGGCCTGGCTGTGTCCGGTTGCGGCATCTCGAAAGAGCATCGTGGGAACGGAGCGCCGTGATCGATACGGACGATGGTGGCATGCCCCGGGCGAGCGGCCAGTGCGCGTCCGGTCCTCTGTTGCGCGACGATGGGGCGGAGGCACCTCGACGGGTTTCGCGCCGGTGTCGCTTGCAAAAGCTCCGTGAGGCCGGCGTTGGGCGTTTCGGTGCCGGAAGAATCGATCCCGATGTCGCGCCGAACGCGCGTGACGTGGGCGCGTGACGTGGGCCCACTGCTTCGCCGATGATTCCGGAGGTCATCAGCGTCCGGCTCGGACGTGTGACCGATACGGCACGATCCGTTATGCCAGCGGGCCGGAACGCCATGCAGATGATGTCGCTCACCACGTGGCGATCATCGCCCCGAGGCTCGCCGTGGGACAACGGAAGGAACGGCGCTGCGAACCGTCCGCTTCGCCTACGCGTCGCCAAGGCTCATGAGCCTGTGCGTGTCCTGGCCCTCCACCGGGAACCGGCCGTTGAACGTCTCGATGAAGCCGTTGTCCGTCAGCTTGGCGTTCTCATCCTTGAGCTGACGCCGCCGGCATCTTTGCGGGCAGCGGCCCCGGGTATTTCCTGTGTCAGTTGCAGAGGGGCGCGTCCAAAATCTCCGCCTTCGGGCTCCCCTCTGCCACCGGTGTTTCGTCTTCCGCCTGCTTCAACACAAACGCGAGCTGTGCCTCCGTGGGCTTCGACCTGGTCAGGGAATTCTCCGCGTCCATGAGCCGGGATCGTCGGCGGAGAATTCCAGCTCACAGCGGCCTCAACGGAGGCCACAGTGGTGATCTGCAGACGCGCACCATTCAGCCGAGGCGCCGTCGCAGGTGCAGCCAGATGCCGTAGGCCAGGATGCAGCCGGTGATCACGAAGATCCCGAGGCTGATGGGCCGGTCCACGAAGGTCATGAAGTCACCCTGGGAAATGGCCATGGCGCGGCGGAAATGCTGCTCCATCAGCGGGCCCAGCACGAAGCCCAGCAGCAGGGAGGCGGCCGGCAGGCGCGCCCAGCGCATCAGGAAGCCCATGGCGCCGAAGAAGATCACCACCCACACGCCGAACGTGGTGTTCGACACACCAAAGATGCCGACGCAGATGAACGCCAGGATCGCCGGATAGAGCAGGTGATACGGCAGCGTGAGCAGGCGCACCCAGATGCCGATCAGCGGCACGTTGAGCACCAGCAGCAGCACGTTGCCGATCCAGAAGCTCATCACCAGGCCCCAGAACACGTCTGGGTGGCTGGTCATCATCTCCGGGCCGGGGGTGATGCCCTGGATCATCAGCGCTCCGATCATCAGTGCCATGGTGGCGCTGCCGGGAATGCCGAGGGTCATGGTAGGAATGAATGCGGTCTGGTCCGCGGCATTGTTGGCCGCTTCCGGAGAAACGATGCCTTCAATGGCTCCGTGGCCGAACCGGGAGGGGTCCTTCGCCACGCGTTTTTCCACCGCGTAAGAAAGGAAGGAGGCGATGGTGGGGCCGGTTCCCGGCAGCGTGCCGAAGAAGGCGCCGATGCCGGTGCCGCGCAGGGTGGGCGCGATGGAGCGGCGGATGTCGTCCCGCGTCGGCATCATGGAGCGCAGGGTCACTTTTTCGCGCAGGGCTTCGAGCGGGGGCAGCCGCACGCTGGAGATAACCTCCGCTACGCCGAACAGGCCCATGGCGACGGGAATGAGCCCGATGCCCTCATCCAGTTCGAGCATGCCGAACGTGAAGCGCTCGGAGCCTGTATAGATGTCCATGCCCACGGTGCCGAAGATGATGCCGGCCAAGGTCATGGCGAGGCTCTTCAGCACCGAGCCTTCGGAGATGGAGGAGGCCGCCACCAGCCCTAGCACCATGAGGGCGAAATACTCCGCCGAGCCGAACTTCATCGCATAGGCGACGATGACCGGCGAGAACAGCATCATCAGTACGATGCCGATGCTGCCGCCGACGAAGGACGCGGCAGCGGTGAGGAACAGGGCGACGCCTGCCCGGCCCTGCCGCGCCAGCGGATAGCCGTCGAGCGAGGTCACCGCCGAGGAGGCCGAGCCCGGCACGTTGATCAGGATGGCCGCCGTCGAGCTGCCGTAGGCGGTGCCGTACCAGATGCCCGCCAGCATGATGAGCGCCGAGGTGGGATCCAGGTAGAAGGTGATGGGAAAGAGCATGGACATGGCGGCCAGCGGGCCGATGCCCGGCAGGACCCCGATAAAGGTGCCGAGAAACACACCGACAAAGCAGTACCAAAGATTGGCCGGAGATAGCGCCGTCTCGAGGCCGATGCCGATGTTGGCGAAGAGGCTGGGCAGATTTTCCATCACACGGGCCACGTGAACAGGGGCATGGGAATGCCGAGCCCCAGGCTCAGCAGGATCGCGAGCCCGGTCAGGCACGCGGCGAGGATCAGCGTTGAGCGCACCCGGGAGCGTTCGCTGGCCAGCGTGGCGATCACCGTCATGCCGACCATGGCGGCCACCAGCCCCACCCAGTCGAGCAGCAGCGCGAAGGCCGCGATCGCGGCGAGGATGATGGCGGCGGTGCGCACATCGAGGGACGGCAGGGGCGCTCGGGTCAACAGCCCGCGGACGGTAATCACCACCCCAAATGCAGCCAGCAGCCCGCCGGCCCCGGCCGGGAACATGCCCGGCCCCATCTGCCGCGTGGTGCCGATTTCGAGCGTGGAGGTGGCGTGGAAGAATACGAACAGGCCGAAGGCGGCGAGCACGCCTCCCGTCAGCACGTCTTTCAAGTCGCAGCGTGTCATGGCGGCCTTCGCTCCCTGTCTCCGGCATCCGTGATTGGTCGTCTTCGCGCGTGCGGTGTTCGTCCCGCTTCAGGCGGCGCGGGTGGCTTCGTCGGCGATGGGGTTCGAGAGGGTGCCGATGCCGGTCACCTCCACCTCAACGCGATCGCCTGCCTGCATCCACAGCGGCGGCTGGCGGAACGCGCCGACCCCGTCAGGCGTGCCGGAAACGATCACATCGCCCGGCTCCAGAGGGGTGAAGGTGGAGATGTAGCTGATGAGCGTCGGCAGATCGAAGATGAGCTGGGCGAGGCTGGCCTGCTGCACCACCTGGCCGTTGAGGCGCGTGGTAAGGGTCAGCGCGCGATAATCAGGCACGGTGTCAGCCAGAACGATCCAGGGCCCGAAGGCACCGGAGGCGCGGAAGTTCTTGCCGGGCAGAAACTGGGTGGTATGGCGCTGGAAATCGCGGATACTGCCGTCATTGTAGCAGCTGTAACCGAGCACATGGTCCATGGCCTGTGCCGCAGGCACACGCCATCCGGCCTTGCCGATCACCACTGCCAGCTCGCCCTCGAAATCGAACATCTGCGACACGGCGGGGCGGATCATCGGCGCGCCATGGCCGACATGACTGTCCGGCCAGCGGGAGAACAGGGTCGGATAGTCCACCGGCGCCCGGCCGGTCTCGGTCATGTGCCCTTGATAATTGAGCCCGACACAGATGATCTTGTTGGGGTGTGCCAGAGGTGGCAGGAACTCGACCGCGTCCACCGCCACGTCCGGAACGCTCCCGGCGAGCGCCTCGACGGCAGGGCGCACGTTGCCGCCCGTCCGCGCCACCAGCGCATCGAGGGAAGGGCAGGCATCAAGCCGGGCCTTGAGATCGATGATGCCATCGGTGGTGACGAGGCCGAAGGAGGCGGAACCGTTGTGAATGTAGCTTAGAAGGCGCATGGGGGCTTTCCTTGGTGCGCCGCCCCCAATACTGCCGCGAGGCACAATAGGCCTTTGCGGAATCTCAGGCTGGGGTGGGGCGGGCGCGGTTTCCTTCGCATGCTTGCCGGAACCGGAGGCGCGCCGAAATCATCGGCTGCCCCGTTCGGTTCGTGATCCGACGCTGCATGTCATTCTTCATTCGGACCAAACCACGCACCCCATGAGTCCGCAACTAAAAAATCGATCAAATTTCAAAATGTGCAAAAAAATCTATTTTATTGAGCGGATGCCCCGACGCCACGGGCCTTGCGTCCGCGCCGTTTTGCCTCCGGTTCTGCGCTCTCCCCCAGACGCTCCAGGCTGGCGAGCACCAGAGTTACGGTGTTGTCGAAGTGCGTGTTGAGCAGGCGCACCGCGAGGTCGCCATCGCGGCTCACCGCGGCTTCCATGATCTGGCGATGCTCATCCAGCCGCTTGGTTGGCTCACTCTTCATCCGCGCCACCGCGCGGTAGCGCTCCGATGCCGTGAACAGGGTCCGGCAGAAGCTCTTGAGCCATTCCGAGCGGCAGGCGTCGATGAGGCTGGTGTGAAAGGCCAGGTGCGCGGTGTTCCAGTCCGCATTGCGGCCGCTGCCGTCATCGCTTTCGCCGTCGAGGAAGCGGGGGGTCTTGGCGAGGCGGTGGAATGCGAGCAGCACCCCTTCCTCCCACGCCGCATCCCCATGGATAATGGATTCACGCACACCGATCTCGTTGAGCCATTTCTTGGTGCGCACCAGCTCGATCAGTTCCTGCACGGAGAAGCTCGCCACCGTGAAGCCGCGCTGGGCGGTCTGCACGACAAGCCCTTCGCTTGCCAGCCGCGAGAGCGCCTCGCGCATGGGGCTGAGGCCCACCTCGTAGCGCTCGCACAATTCGCGAATGCGCAGCTTCGCGTTGGGCTGCAGCGTGACGTTGAGAATATCTTCGCGCAACCGCGAATAGGCGGAGAGCGCCAGAGTGGTCTTCCCGGAGCCGGTGGTGGCGCCGCCGCCTTTTTCCACGCGCGGGGCAGGCGCGCTCGGCGCGGCTGGTATGTCAGCGCGGCTCGTCTGCCGCCGGCCTGAAGGGGCGGTCGTGCTGGCGACCTTGGTCTTGGTGCTCTTCATGAATGCGATGCGCTCTGAAGGCCACTGATGCAGCGGCCGGAATGAAACCCGGGTTAGCGTGTCACTTTGCGCTTCCCAAAGGCGGGCTGCAATCGGACCCGCGCCTTTGCGATGACGGAGGGCCGGGCACGTCGTCGCGCACCCGGCCCATCTTTCCTCTATGCTGCTTTTTTCTGGCTTTACCGCGCCTATTTCTTCGCCTTCTCCGCGTTGCTCTTGGCGATCACGTCCTCCCACTTGACTGTTTCGGCCACGAGGAAGGTGCGGAACTCGTCCGGGGTCGTGCCGTGGGCTTCCGAGCCGAGGGCACTCAGGTGGGCCACCGCGTCCGGTGTTTGCAGCGCGGCCTGGATCTTTGTGCTGAGGATGTTGATGATCTCACTGGGCGTGCCCTTCGGCGCGAACACGCCATTGAAGGTGACGCCCTGGATGCTGGCGAACCCGGCCTCGGCCATGGTGGGCACGTCGGGGAAGAGCGGGGAGCGCTTGTCTCCCACCACCGCCAGCGCACGCAGGCGGCCGCCCTCGATGTGCTGCTTGGCATCCACCATCTGCTGGAAGCCGGCATCGATCTGGCCGGCCACCAGATCGGCCACCGCGGGCGCGTTGCCGTTGTAGTAGACCTCGGTCCACTTGCTGTCAGTGCTCTGGCGCAGCAGCAGGCCGAGGAAGTGGTTGATGCTCACGAGGCTGCTGATGCCGACGCGAATGTCCCCGGGATGCGCCTTGGCGTAGTCGATGAACGCCTTGACTGTCTTGGCCGGGAAGTCGGCGCGCACCAGCATCAGGTTGGTGGCCTGCGCCAGCATGGAGACAGGCTCAAGGTCCTTTTCCCATTTGTAGGGTGGCTTGGCGCTGGTCATGGGGCCGAACATGATGGGCCCGTTGGAGCCCACGAGCAGCGTGTATCCATCTGGCTTGGAGCGGGCCACGTAGGCCCCCGCGATCATGCCGCCGCCGCCGGGCCTGTTCTCCACCACCACTGGCTGGCCGAGGGTGTCGCCGAGGGCCTTCTGCAGAATGCGGGTGCTGACGTCCACATTGCCGCCGGCGGCATAGGGCACCACCAGGGTGATGGGGCGGCTGGGGAAATCCTCGGCCATCGCGGTCGAGGCGAACAGGCCGGCGGCGAGCGCCATGGCCGTTGAAAAAATACGCATGTCTTCCTCCCTTTCTTTTTTGTTGGGGGCCGGGCTGGTCGCAGCTCTCAGAACAGGCCCGGATAGGACCCGCCATCGAGCTGGAGGCTCTGCCCGGAGATGAAGCCGGCCTGCACGCTGCACAGGAAGGCGCAGGTGTCACCGAACTCCTCGGGGCGGCCGAAGCGGCGGGCGGCGATGGTGTCGGTGATCTTCTTGCGCGCCGCCTCGTAGTCGATGCCGTCCTCGGCCATGATTTTCTTGGCCATGAAGACCTGTCGGCCGGTATCGAAGCGTTCCGGCAGCATATTGTTGATGGTCACGTTGTCCGCTGCGCAGTCGACGGATAGCGCCTTGCACAGGGCCGTGAGGGCGGTGCGCGAGGCGGTGGACAGCCCCATGCGCAGCCGCGGTGACTTCACCATGGCAGAGGTGATGTTGACGATACGCCCGAACCGGCGGGCCCGCATGCCCGGCAACACACCCTTGATCATGAATGTGGCCGCCAGCATGTTGGCATTAATGGCGGCCAGGAAGTCGGCCTCTTCCCAGTCCATGAACTTGCCGGGCGGGGGGCCGTCATTGTTGTTCACCAGGATGTCCGCATCCGGGCAGGCGGCCAGGAGCTTGGCGCGTCCCTCCGCCGTGTTGATGTCGGCCTGCACGATTTGAACCATGCGGCCCGAGGCCGCGAGGATGTCCGCCTGCGCCTCGTCCAGGCTCTCCCGCGTGCGGCCGTTGATGGTGACCGCGCAGCCCGCCTGGGCCAGCGCGGTGGCGCAAGCTTTTCCCAGGCCCCGCGAGGAGGCGCAAACGATGGCCTTGCGCCCCGAAATTCCAAGATCCATGCCCTGCCTTCCCATTGATGCGAATGCACGCGACCCCTCGCCCGGCCCGCGTGAGCGGGCGGCGGGTGGATCTGCACGCGGGAGACGCCGGTGGCGCTCCCGATCCGGAAGAGGTGCCCGGCGCACCGTGCGCCGGGCACGCCGTTCTCATGCGTAGCTGTCGAGGATGTGCTTCACCGCCGCGGAGCGGGTGCCGACCCAGATGTCGTTGGCCTCCGTCGCGATCTTCAGCATCTTCACGTAGATCGACATGCCGAGCGGCCGCCCGAAGACGTGCGAATGGATGGTGGGGTCGAGCCGCACCGCCCCGGTCTCGTATTCGCGCACGTAGTCCAGCCAATCGGTGAACATGTCCAGCATGCCGCGCGGCGGGTTGCCGTGCTTCATGTAGAAGGGCAGGTCGTTGCATTCCATGTTGCTGGCGAACGCGACGATGGTGCCGGCCTCAAACTTCACGAGATAGGGCAGGTCCTCGTTCAGCGTATCACCGTGCCAGAGCAGTCCCTCTTCCGCGAGCAGGCGGCCAGTGTTGGGGCTCGGCGTGCCGCGTGGGCTGATCCAGCCGGTGGGCTTATGCCCGGTGACCTGCGCAATGACGTCGACGCTGCGCCGAATGTTGGCCCGCTCCTCCTCTTCGGAGAGGTAGATGGGAATGATGTCCATGGCGTAGGAGTGGGCGACGATGTCGTGTCCCGCCTCGGCGATGCGGCGAACGATCTCCGGGTGGCGCTCGGCCATCACCCCGTTGACCATCATGGTCGCTTTCACGTTGAAGCGCTCCAGGATGTCGAGGGCCCGGAAGATCCCGCGGCGCGGGCCATATTCGGCAAAGCCGAGGGCATTGAGATCGGGAAAGCCGGGCTTCAGCGGGTTGCCCATCGGGCCAATACCCGGCCAGTGCCCGTCGGACCAGCCCTCGAAGGCGCAGCGGAAGATGACGGCGATCCTCTTCCCGCCCGGCCAGCGGAAGCTGTCGGGCAGCACGACCTCCTCACCGCCCGTGTGAACACTGACATATGCCATGGCGCCTCGCTGTCCTGAGCTTGAATTTCTTATTTGGGCCGCCGGCTTCCTCGGGGAGAGGATCGCCGACGCGCGAATCCAACCACGCTCGCTCCCGTGCGTCAATAATAATCGATTTTTTGAAAAATAAGATGAAAAAATCGACCGATGTCAGTCGGCCCGCGTGTGCGCCCGGCTCGGGCGCGGAGCGGGGGCCAAGGATGGATGCTTTTATGTGTCGGCATGGCGCAGCATCCGCAGCGACGGCGGCAGCTCAACGAGCGATTTGGCGTGCGGCGGTTGGGGGGATTGCAATCCGCCAAGCAGCCTCGTCACCCTGGCCGAACTCTCGTTGACCGTGGTGAGTGAAACCTGCCGTTCCTCTGGACTGCGACAGGGCAGTCCTTGGAGCGCGTCCCGCCTGCTGACCGGAGCAACCAAGCCACGGCTGGTCAGCACGAAACGCCCCGGAAGGCGCCTGCTATTGATCTGATTTTTTGAGAGAAACTGGAGCGGGCGAAGGGATTCGAACCCTCGACCCCAACCTTGGCAAAATTGGGGACAGGGTTTTCTGGGGTTTTCCTCAGTTGGACTGACTTGTAAAAGTCAATATTATTCAGTGAGTTATTGATACTCGCCTTTCTGACATGGTATGAGATTTTCCGTCAAGGTGGTCACCAGGTGGTCACCAATTTCGATGGTGTCGGCCGATCGAAAGGCACGGAAATGACGAAGGAAAATGCCGTAAGGCTTACAAAAAAGGTAGTCGATGGCATCGTCTCGAACGATGAGCGTCGTTTCGTTTGGGATAGTGAGCTATCCGGGTTTGGTGTCCGAGCAGACCCCAGCGGATCAAAGACGTTCATCATCAGATACCGCGCCAATGGCGGCGGGCGGAACGCTCCCAAGCGGTTTCAGACGGTCGGCCGCTATGGAAATTTGACCGTCGACGAGGCACGCAAGAAGGCGAAGATTCTGCTCGGCGCAGCCGCGAAAGGTGAGGATCCTGCCGGCGAGCTTCAGACAAAGCGTCGCGAAATGCTGATGGCCGAGCTGGTCGACCTTTATGACGAAGAAGGCTGCTTCGTTCAGCGCGGCATTCGGCAGGGCGAGCCCATGAAGCCCCGCACCAAGGCTTACACGATCGCGCGTCTACGACACCATGTTGTGCCGCTGCTCGGACGAAAGCGTGTGTCGGAGGTTGGCGCGGGCGAGATCGAACGCTTCGTGCGGGATGTGACCAACGGCAAGACCGCCAAGGATGAGAAAATCGGGTTCCGCAAACGCATCATCGTTCGCGGCGGCGAGGGAGCCGCACGGAAGGTCGTAAAGGATCTCTCCGCCGTTTTTAGCTTTGCTGTGCGGCGCAAGATCGTGTCTTCCAATCCTTGCGACATCGCTGCTGTGAAAAAAACCGACAACAGGCGCGATAGGTATTTGACGCTCGAGGAGATCGGCCGTCTCGGCAGGGCATTCGACGCGCTGGAACAGGAGGGCGTCAACGCCAAAGCATTGAACATTGCACGCCTGTGGGCATTGACCGGCTGTCGTCGCGACGAGATTGCCGCGCTGCGATGGAATGAGGTGAGTTTCGAGCACGGCCTTCTCGTTTTGGACGACAGCAAGACTGGAAAGTCCATTCGGCCGCTTGGCGCGGCTGCAATCGTGCTGCTGCGTGGCATGACAAGGAAGCCGGGTTCCGACTTCGTATTCCCGGCGGAACGGGGAGATGGCCATTTTCAGGGAACAAAGGGCGTTTGGACTAAGGTTGTCGCGAAAGCGGAACTACCTGGCGTTACCCCCCATACGCTGAGGCATACGATGGGGTCCACCGCCGTCTCCTATGGCGAGGGTTTGCCCCTGACAGGAGCCATCCTTGGCCATGCTAATGCACGCTCGACGGCTATCTACGCGCATGTGCAACATGATCCTTCGCGTCGTGCGGCTACTCGGATTTCGGGAAAGATTGCTGAGGCACTGGCGGGAAAGAACGAGACACCGGCTCAGAGCGGGCAATCGGGTGCATATGAACACCAGACCATAGAAAGTGAAGTTGCCTAGCCTGGTTGTCATGGCGCTTCTCCTTTCGCTGGCTGTTTCCTCGCGTCCAGCTTCCGATCGAAGCTGCGCATGACGCTCCTCACCGAAAGAAGACGTATTTCGTGAGGGCAGCGATCACCAGCACCAAGACGAGGATGCCGATCAGGCCGGCAAGGCCCATGCCCCATCCCATGGATCCCATCATGTCGTGCATCATTGGAACCTCCTCTCATTTGGCGGCAGCCTTGAGGCCGGCTGGCCCCTGTTCGATTGCCCTCTCGTCGGCGGTGACGGTCCGCGGCAACCGCCAGCCTTTGATCAGTCCATAGACAGCGGGGATCACGACCAGCGTCAGCACCGTCGACGACACCATGCCGCCTATCATCGGCACCGCAATGCGTTGCATCACTTCCGAGCCCGTGCCGGTGCTCCACAGGATCGGGACGAGCCCGGCCGTAATGGCGATGACCGTCATCATCTTCGGCCGGACGCGCTCTACAGCTCCGAGCATGATCGCCTGGTAGAGGTCGGTCCGGGTGAAAGGCCGCCCTTCCGCCACCCGCTCGGCCTTCAGCTCCGCCATCGCCTGTTCGAGATAGATCAGCATGATGACGCCGGTCTCGGCGGCGACGCCGGCAAGCGCGATGAAGCCGACCGCCACGGCAACAGACATGTTGAAGCCGAGCCACCACATCAGCCAGATGCCGCCGACCAGCGCGAAGGGCAGCGATAGCATGACGATGAGCGTTTCCGTCAGGGCCCGGAAGTTGAGGTAAAGCAGCAGGAAAATGACCAGCAGCGTCACCGGCACGACGATCTTCAGCCGCGCTTCGGCGCGCTGCAGATATTCGAACTGGCCGCTCCACGAGACGTAGGTTCCGGGCGGCAGCTTGACCTCGTTCGCCACCGCCGCTTGAGCCTCCGCGACATAGCCGCCAAGGTCGCGGCCGGCGATATCGACGAAGACATAGACCGCGAGCTGGCCGTTCTCGGTGCGGATCGAGGTCGCGCCGCGCGTCAGCTCGACCTTGGCGACTTCGCCGAGCGGCACCGTGCCGCCGCCCGGCAGCGGCACCTGCACGTCGCGGGCGATCGATTGCGGATCGCTCCGGAAGTCGCGCGGATAGCGGATGGTCACGCCATAGCGCTCGCGCCCCTCCACCGTGGTCGTCACCGTCTCGGCCCCGAGCGCGGTCGCGATCACGCTCTGGACGTCGCCGACGGCCAGGCCGTAGCGGCCGAGCGTTTCCCGGTCCGGCACGATGTCGAGATAGTAGCCGCCGATCACCCGCTCGGCATAGGCGCTGGACGTGCCCCGCACGGACCGCAGCACCCGCTCGATCTCGCGGGCACTCTGTTCCATCTGGCTGAGATCGGTGCCGAACACCTTGACGCCGACCGGCGTACGAATGCCGGTGGCAAGCATGTCGATGCGAGCGCGGATCGGCATCGTCCAGGCATTGGAGACACCTGGGAACTGCAACGCCTGGTCCATCTCGGCCTTCAGGCTGTCGATGGTGACGCCGGGCCGCCATTCGCTCTTCGGCTTCAGATTGATGATGGTCTCGAACATCTCGGTCGGGGCCGGATCGGTCGCGGTCAATGCTCGCCCCGCTTTGCCATAGACCGAGGCCACCTCCGGGAAGCTCTTGATGATCCGGTCCTGCACCTGCAGTAGCTCGGCGGCCTTGGTGATGGAGATACCCGGCAAGGTGGTCGGCATATACATCAACGTGCCTTCGTCGAGATTCGGCATGAACTCCGAACCGAGCTGGCGCGCCGGCCAGAGCGTCACCCCGAGCACGATGAGGGCGATGAGGATGGTGAGCGTCTTCGCCTTGAGCACGCCGCTTATGACCGGCCGGTAGACCCAGATCAGGAAGCGGTTGATCGGGTTCCTGTGCTCCGGGATGATCCGGCCGCGCACGAAGACGACCATCAAAGCCGGCACCAGCGTCACCGACAGAAGGGCCGAGGCTGCCATGGCGAAGGTCTTGGTGAAGGCGAGCGGGCCGAACATCCGGCCTTCCTGCGATTCCAGCGTGAAGATCGGCAGGAAGGAGACGGTGATGACGAGCAGGCTGAAGAACAGCGCCGGACCGACCTGGCTCGCCGCCTCGATCAGGATCTCGACCCGCGGCTTGTCCGGTGACGCGCGCTCCAGATGCTTGTGGGCGTTCTCGATCATCACGATGGCGGCGTCGATCATGGCGCCCACCGCGATGGCGATGCCGCCCAGGCTCATGATGTTGGAGCCGAGCCCGATCGCCTTCATCGCCGCGAACGCCATCAATATGCCGACCGGCAGCATCAGGATCGCGACCAACGCGCTGCGCAGATGCAGCAGGAACACCACGCAGACCAGCGCGACGATGATGCTCTCCTCGATCAGCGTCCCCTTCAGCGTCTCGATCGCCCGGTCGATCAATCCGGAGCGATCATAGACCGGGACGATCTCGGCGCCTTTCGGCAGGCTGGAGGCGATCTCGGCGAGCCGTGCCTTGACGTTCTCGATCACCGTCAACGCATTGGCGCCGAAGCGCTGCAGCACGATGCCGCTGGCGACTTCGCCCTCGCCATTGAGCTCGGTGATGCCGCGCCGCTCGTCCGGTCCGATCTCGACGCGGGCGACATCCTTCACCCGCAGCGACACGCCGCGGTCGGTCTTCAGCACCACGTTCTCGATATCGGCGACGCTGCGGAGATAGCCCCTGCCGCGCACCATGAACTCGAACTCGGAGAGCTCGACGGTGCGCCCGCCGACATCGGTGTTGCTCGCCTTTACGGCGTCGCGCACCTTGTCGAGCGGGATGCCCAGCGCCCGCAGCCGGTTCGGATCGACCACGATCGAATATTGCTTCACGAAGCCGCCGACGCTGGCGACCTCGGCAACGCCCTCCGCCTTGGAGGCGCCGAAGCGGATCACCCAATCCTGCAGCGAGCGCAGCTCGGCAAGCGTCATCTCCTTGGCGACGACGGCGTATTGGTAGATCCAGCCGACACCGGTCGCATCCGGCCCGAGGGTCGGGGTGACGCCCGCCGGCAGGCGCTGCGCGGCGGCGTTGAGATATTCCAGCACGCGGCTCCGTGCCCAATAAGGATCGGTGCCATCCTCGAAGATCACATAGACGAAGGAGACGCCGAAGAAGGAGAAGCCGCGCACCACCTTCGATTTCGGCACTGTCAGCATGGACGTGGTGAGCGGATAGGTGACCTGGTCCTCGACCACCTGCGGGGCCTGGCCGGGATAGTCGGTGTAGACGATCACCTGCACGTCGGAGAGGTCGGGGATGGCGTCGAGCGGCAGCGTCTTCAGTGCATAAAGCCCGGCAGCGACGGCGAAGGCCGTACCGACAAAAACCAGCACGAGGTTGCGGGCGGACCAGCCGATGAGGCGGGCGATCATGGCTGTGCCTTCGCAGGTGTCAGGCCGCGCAGCGCCGCCTTCAGATTACTCTCGGCGTCGATCAGGAAATTAGCCGCGACCACGACTCGGTCGCCCTCGGCGAGGCCGTCGCGGATCTCGGTGAAGCCTTCGCCGCGCAAGCCGATCTTCACCGCGCGCGGCTCGAACCGGCCTTCGCCGCGGTCGAGGATCACCACTTGCCTTGTGCCGGTGTCGATGACGGCGTCGTCCGGCACGGCGACGACTGGAGCGGCAGCGCCGGTGCCGATCTCTACCTCGGCGTACATGTTGGGCAGCAGCGCGCCGTCGGGATTGGCGATCTCGATCCGCACTTTTGTGGCCCGCGTGGCTTCGCCGACCTGCGGGTAGATCAGCGACACGCGGCCACTGAGGCTGCGTCCCGGTAGGCTCCGCACCCCTATCGTGACCGGCGCGCCAAGCCGAACGGCCCCAAGATCGAACTCCGGCACATCCGCCAGCACCCAAATGGTCGAGATGTCGGCAAGGCGGAACAGCACATCGCCCGGCGCCGCTTTCATACCGTCGACGACATTGCGTTCGAGCACGATGCCATCGCTCGGCGCCCGCCAGATCATCGACAGCGGCACCTTGCGGGTGCGCTCAATGTCGGCGATCGCCTCGGGCGGGAGGCCGAGATTCTCCAGGCGTTGGCGGGCGCCTCCGAGAGCGCTATCGCGGCCGCCGCTATTGAGATCGGTGAGGAGTTGGGCGCCGGCGGTGGCGATATCCGGCGCATAGATCCGGAGCAGCATCTGGCCCTTCGTCACCCGGTCGCCCGTGGTGACGTCCGCCACCTCGTTGATGAAAGCGTCGCTCCGCGTTGCAACCACGGAGACGCGCCGCTCGTCGAGCTGGACCATTCCCGGCACCCGCACCAGCCTGCCGACGACACGCCGCCCGACCAGCTCCGAACGCACGCCCGTCCGCTGCAGCTTGCCGAGCGAGACCTTCACGACCGTACCGTCGTCGTCCTCGCCCTCGTGGACGGGGATGTAGTCCATCCCCATCGAGTCCTTCTTCGGCACCGGCGAGGTATCCGGCAGACCCATTGGATTGCGGTAGTAGAGGACGCGCCGCGGGCTCGCCACCTCGGCCATCACTGGCGGCTTGTCCTCGAAGCTCACGTCCTCGCCGGCGCGAACGGCGCGGAATGCCCGGCCGTCCTCGGTCTGGCGCGGGGTCGCCGAATAGGCGGGCTTGCCGTCGGGATCCTGATAATAGATCACGGTTCCCGTGCCGGTCGGTTCGGCCACCGCCGGAATGCCTGCGGCATCGAACAACTCGCGAAGGCCGGGCGCGGGTAGACCCCGAACGCCGGCCCAATAGCCTCCGACCCCCGCCGCCGATATGGCGGCGAGGGCGAGGCCCGTAAGGGCGATCCGTTTCATGGCGTGGCCTTGAGGACCAGCTTGTTCTCGATCGTGCCGGTCTCACCCTGGATCTTGGCGCCGAGCGAAAGGCGCCAGCCGCCAGCCATCATCAGATTGGCCTTGAAGCGATAGACACCCGGCTCGGTCGACGGGAGAGCCTCGATCGGCGCTACCATCGTCTCCATGCCGTCAGGCGCCATGTCGATTCGGGTCGCGAAGATCACCGCGTCGGGAACCGCCTTGCCGGATCGTTTGTCGACGAGCCGGACAGCGACGATGGCGCCGTTGCCCTGCTTGATGTCCGTCTGAACGAGCCGGAACTCGTAGTCCGTGATGTCGGCACGCGCCGTCGAGAGGGCCGCCACGGAAAGCGCGGCCGCGAGCGCCGCCACAGCGGCGCGCTTCATAGAAGAAGTTGTCATGGTCTGAAAATCCCAGATTGATCGGAGCACCGTGCGCATGGCCCGGCGTTGCGCGGCCTACGGCCACGCGCTCTCGGCCGCCCGAGTCTCGCTGGGGCGGCACGAACCGGCGCGCAAACGCCGGCGATGTTCTAGGTTCGCGGAGGTCGAGCCGGAGGCTCTATCGAGAGTGCATCGCCCATGGCGTCACTGCCGGGGCGGATGGCATCGCCCTCGGCCCGCAGAACGAAAGCCAGGCTTGAGAGCATCGGCCCGACCGAGAAGCACTTGGCCATGCACAATGCCATCAATGGGCAGGTCTTCTGGCAGTCCGGAACGGCCGGCTTGTCTGGGCAGCATGGCATGTCGTCCGGCATCGCGGACATGGACATATCGGAGGCCGCCGCCATCGCGGGGCCGCTCACCGGCGCGGTGAACGGTCCGGCAATGAGCCCCACGATCGCAAGGATCGGGAGCAACCTGCGTAGCCAAGGGGCGACCTTCATGCAGCGCAACATGTCATAGGCGACGCATTTTGGGAACGCGAGCAGCGGTACGGAGTTGTCACAGGTTCGTGGCAGATGGACGTCACTGCCATTCTCAGGATGAGGACGTGCATCGCGAACGCACGCGGCCGGCGAAGAAAAGGCATCGGAACCGCCGTCGCCGGATCACATGTCGGGGATGGTCACACGGAGCGAAGCAGGATCCCCACCAGCGGTAGCCGCAAGCGCAAAGAGACCATGCCATACGAAGAGAGCTGGGAGCGTGGCCGCTCGACGGAATCCGCAACAGGTTCTTCGGCGAAGCGCCGCAACGGCGAAGCTACCGGGCTCAATCACGGAACTAGCCGGAGAGACGAACCACCGACGGATGGCGGATTCACATCGCCGGTAAGCCCAAACAGTAGATTGTCGAGTTCTGCCTCAGGGATATCCAAGCGGGCCGCAACGTGCC
The DNA here is from genome assembly GCF_022138605.1 of Xanthobacter sp. NM-25. Lineage (GTDB taxonomy): Bacteria > Pseudomonadota > Alphaproteobacteria > Rhizobiales > Xanthobacteraceae > Xanthobacter. The sequence continues at coordinate 449,701 of NZ_JACBFS010000004.1, read as the reverse complement.
GGCGCGTCACGCCTTCCCGCCAAAGTTCGGTAAGGACACGCTGCCATATTGCAGATCGCTCCGGTGGAAGGCCGTCAGGCTCGTTGACGCCGAACCGCTTGTTTATCTGGATGCAGAATGTCCGGTAGTTCCAATCGGAGATCCGGCCGATCCGGTGGAGGCGATGCGCAAGCGCAGCGACGGATACGCCCCACCGCCTCTTTGCGAGCACCAATTGATCGAGGCTTCGGACGAATGGGATCGTCGCCACGACGTCGTCGTGAGGCATCAGGAACGACGATGCAAACGCATGTGCCTCGAGTTCGGCAGCGCGCCCTTGATTGGGACCACCATGCTTGTGCAAGACAAGGTGCGCCAGCTCATGAGCAGCGTCGAACCGACTGCGCTCCGTGGTCTTGAAGGTGTTGAGGAAGACATACGGCTCGCCATCGTGCCAACAGGAAAAGGCATCCACATTCTTCGTGTTCTCGGCCAGCGAGAAGACGCGGACGCCCTTCGTCTCAAGCAGCTTGATCATATGCGAGATCGGCCGTTCGCCGATCGCCCAATGCTGGCGCAGCGCACGTGCGGCTCCAGCGGGATCGCGTTCATGGCTGAGGTCGAGCAGGTCTGGCTGCGGCAGAACGAACCGTTCCCGCACCCAGGCTGACATCTCGAAGGCCAGTGAGCCAGCCGCGAGCGCCGCATCGCGCTCTCGCGCCGACATCGCCGTGAGGCTCCGGAAGCTGGCGGCATCAGCGCTGATCGGTGCCGCGTCGTCCCGGAAGAAGAACTCCCGCGGGAATCCCAGCGCGCGCACCAAGCCGTCGACCGTGTCTTCATCCGGAACCTGCTGCCCGTTGACGACACGCGACAGGGTGACCGGCGATATGCCGGCTTGCTCGGCGAGGGCCTTGGCGGTCAACCGCTGCCGCTTCCGCGCGAGCTCCATTCTGCCAATGTTGAACATGGCCTAGCGACGCAGAACAGCAGGCTCGAACTCGATGCCATCCGGACGATCGCTATCAAGGATGGCATCCGCCGGCCATTCACCACCACCGAGGATGAAGATGCGCTCGATAAAGCCCTCGAAATTGCCGCCGGAAATACCTGAAGGCAGCGACAGCTCGGCGCGGACATCATCACCTTGAACCGACACGCAGAAGAACCATACGCCGGTCCGGAGTTCCGCCAGCCCCTGATCCCGCACCGCTGACATCTCTTCCTCGGGGAACAGCCCGGCCTGTCCCACCGCAATGATACGGTCGGCGCCGGAGCCTTTCCCGGAAACCGCTTGCGGCTTGTGCAACTTGTCGGCGGCAAGGTCGACACTTTGATAGACCACCTTGAGGGGGCTATCCGGATGCTTGACGGATTCGACGTTGTTCTCGCGATAATTGACCCAGCCGATTGCCCGGAAAAGTTGCCGCACATATCGGGTGCCGTAGATGTAGGCGAGCAGCCCCTCCGCAGAAGCGGGATCATCGGCGATCGCGTCGGCACGCGCAGCGACCACGCCGCGCACGACCTCAAGCAGCGCCTGGCGCGTGACACCGAACTCGGCGAGGCGAGCATCGACTTCAGGATGATCGGCAAGCACACGAACCGCAGCCATCGAATCACTCCCACGATAATTTTCATCGCCTCATTTGTGGAGGAAAAAATTATCGCGCGCAACTGTCTTAGTTGGGTGGTTGGACCCGGGGGATGGCCGAAAGAGGGAGGCCGTCGAGAATATCATAATACCAGGCAGTCCTGGCTACAGCCGACGCCGATGCACGCGTTGAGCTGGTCGTTCACGAAAGATAGCGGCTTCAGGTACCGGCCCTCGCTGCACCACCTCCCGATGGGGGTGCAGCGGAGCGCGTTCGATCGCGGAGATCATCCCCGCGAAGGAGAGGGCGGCTAATGATCGTGATGATCGCGCCGGTGAACGGCTTCCCGGTTTCAGCCGACGCCCTCATAAGCGACGAACGTCATCATGCCGGTCGCCATGTGGTACAGGTGGTGGCAGTGGAGTGGCCAGCGTCCGGGATTGTCCGCGTCGAAGGCAACGGTCACGCGAGCCATCGGCGGGAGGAGAATAGTGTCGCGCAGCGCACCGCCGAGCGTCTTGCCGTTAACGCCGACCACCTGGAATGCGTGGCCGTGCAGATGCATCGGGTGAGCCATCATCGACATGTTCGTCAATGCGAGCTCAACGCGCTCTCCCCGCTTGATCCGTAGCGCGTCGCCTCCTCCGATACCCCAGCTATAGTCCGCCATATTGCCGGTGAGGGTGAGCGCGAAGCGGCGGTCGGCGGGACGCTGCGCGAGCGGTTCTATGGCGCGCAGCCTCTGCTCGAGGCCGAGCCCGAGCACGGGTCCCTTGGCCTCTCCGAGCTCCGGAATCTTGCCGACGACCGCGCCGGCGGATGCCAGGATGATTCCCGCTCGTTCGGCGCCACCCTCCCGAAGGGCGAGGATCGGATGCGACCCGCCCGCCTTCGGCAGCGCCAACCGGATATCCAAGCGCTGGCCCATGGAAATCGGGAAGGACCGGCCGGCGACCGGCTGAACGGCTTGGCCGTCGACCGCGATGAGTTCACCATCCAGACTTCCGGTATTGATGGTGAAGGCGGTCGCCGTCGCGCCATTTATGATCCGCAGGCGCACCCGGCCGCCCTTGTCGACGGCGACGACCTCGGGGTCGTCCAGCGTGCGGTCATTGGCGAGGTAGGCATCATAGTCGATATCGTTGAGGTCCATCGCCATGCCCGGCATGCTTTGCATCTGGCCCATCGCGCCGGAGGCCATCATGCCCGCCATTCCCTTCATCGCGTCGCTTTGGCCCATCGCGCCGTGATCCATCGGCATGGCGCCGGCGGAGCTTGCCTTGAGCTTGGCGAGCAGCTCCTCCGCGGGCGTGAACGAGAAATCATGCAGCAGGATCACCACCTCCTGCTCGTCCCGCTGCCGGTCGGCGGCGGTCCGCACGATCAGCGGCGCCGCCAGCAGATTCTGCTCCTGCAGCGTATGAGCGTGCATCCAGTGGGTGCCTCCGGTGCCGACCGGGAAGGTGTAGCGGCGCGTTTCGGAGGGTCCCAGAAGCGCAGCGGGATTGTCCGGCACGCCGTCCATCGTCCAGGGCGGTGTCAGGCCATGCCAATGGATCAGGGTCGGCTCACCAATCCGGTTGGAGAGCGCGACGTCGAAGCTGCTCCCGGCATCCAGCGCCAGGCCCAATGTGCCGTCGGTCTGGGCAAGCCCGAACACGCGCGCTGCCTTGCCATTGACCTCGATGGTCCGACTGACCACGCCGAGCGGGCGCGGTATGGCGTTTGACGCGGGCGGAGTGGCGTCGGGTGCCGTCTGCGCCCAGGCGTTGATTGGATGAAAGGCAGCTGAGGTGCCGAATACGGCCGCTCCGGCCATCATCCGGTTGAGAAAATGACGACGATTCATGGTGTGGGTCCTTGTTCCCTTGCCGGTAGCAGGCCGGCTGACTGATCATGCGAATGCGCATTGAGCGACCTGATGCCCACGGAGCATCAGGTCAGGTCCGATCAGGCACGGGTTCGGGGAGGACCGAGGGTGGGTGGAAACGCCACGCCGGTGACGATCTCGTCACGCTGTGCGTAACGCGCAGTGAGCACGATGCGCTGCGGGACAGTCGCATCTGGCGCGGCAAGGGCCACAACACAGGATGCGCATACGCTGCTGCAACAGAGCGCATGGTCGACGGCGTGAAAATGACCTTGGAGACCATCGCCGCTGATGACGGCCCGAAGCTGCCCGCTTTCCACGACGGTTGTTTGCTCGTGGCGAACAAGGTCATGACACGGCATGGCCTGTGCGCTGGCGACAGGGGCAACGAGCAGCGCGATCGCGACCAGAAAGGCCAGCAACGCTCTCATCCATCCGATCGTCTGCAACCCGACGCTCATGCCTGACCCCTGCCTCCTCAAGAAGGCACCCTCCGCACAATTCCACCTTGATCCACATCAATGGCCTCTGTGAGGTGTTCTCGCGTCACGAGAACGTGTCCCTTCGCGAGGCCTTTGGGCTGGGGCCGCCGATTCTGTCCCGGCGCATGTCTCATTCGGCCGCGAGTTGGCCGGCAACAGACTCCGACCTCACCGCCGCAGCGTTCGACGCCAGCCCCCATCCCTTGACTAGGCCGTAGATCGCCGGAATGACGATCAGCGTCAGCAGGGTCGAGAAACCATGCCGCGGATCATCGGCACGGCGATCCGCTGCATGATCTCGGAGCCGGCTCCTGTGCTCCACAGGATCGGGATCAGGCCCGCCATGATGGCAACCACGGTCATCATCTTGGGCCGCACGCGCTCGACGGCGCCCTCCATGATGGCGTGATGGAGGTCGGCGCGCGTCAGGCTCCGGCCTGTTGCCGTGATCTTCGTGCCAACTTCGTTCCAAACGCGGTCGAGGTAGATCAGCATGACCCCGCTGGTTTCCGCCGTCATACCCCCGTTGTTATGTCGCTACCGGCAGGTGCGGCGACGGGGCGGCGATCGCCAGGATTGAGAGCAGTCGAAAAAGCCAAGACTGGATCGTCATATCCTAAATCTCACAATATCTTGATCGGTGGAAGAGCATCGCGTTCACGTTCTTGGCAGAGTCGGCAGCAATGACGGCCGTCGTCACGTCAAAGTCACGTGGAAAGTTGTTTCTTCATCCTGAGCCGTCTAACACGTCGTATTCACGGGCTGACGTTCCACAGCGGAAGCCTTGCGGGGAAAATTGGTGCGACTGCCGAACACCAGCCTCGGGGTTTTTTCATATGAGGCCAAATTGGTCCTTGCCATTTCGCGGCGTCACCCGTAGTTTGCAATGCGATATGATGCCTTCGCTTCGCTCATTCGTGATTCTTCTGACCGTGCTCGCCTTTTCGGTGGCAAGCACGGGTTGGGGCATTGCGAGCGGCTTGATGGCGTCGAGCGGTGGGAAAGGGCACCACGCGCCGATCGAAGCCAGCCATTCTAGCGGATCGCATGAGCACGGCGACAGCGACTTGGCCCAGAATTCCGCTTGTCTGGAAGCGGACGGCCCAGCCTGCGCTGCTAAGCATCAACACAGCGACACATCGAGTTCCTGCTGCGCTATGGCCTGCCACACTGCAATTCCGGCTAGCGCATGCGCCATGGTCGTTATCGCCTTCGAGCGGACCATCGATCATCCGTCGCTTGAGGCGGGTGTAAAGGGATCGTCCGCGACGCGCCTTGAACGCCCGCCGAGATCCGCCGACGTCTGATCGTCGGCCGACTCCCTTCACGACCTCTGATCGCTGACGGACAAGATCCGTCTCCGTTTCTGTCTTCGGGTTTCTGCCGACGGCTTTTGCTGCTGCGTCTCCGCAGCCGCTGAAGATCGCTGTTCGATGCCGCGCGGCCATGCCGCTCGGGCCGACTGGGCCGATTCCGAGGATCTCCATGAAACCTGTCTTCCTGACGGCCTTCGCCGTCGTCCTGTCCGCATGTTCCGGACCACCTTTGATTGAGGTGGGTCCCAGCCCGTCCGACGCGAGTTCGAGCGTGAAGCCATTGCGCTACGCGCCCGTCACCGCGGGAACGGTCGACTACCGTCCGGTCGATCCGAAACCCTGGATTGAACGCAATGAGCGCGTCGCTCCCAAGACGGGGGGCGAATGATGGTGCTCACAATCGACAGCCAGGCGAAGCCTCTTCCTGCACCGCCTTGGAGGCGGCTCGTCGCGATCGGCGCCGTCGCCGCGACGCTGGGTGGCTGCGTAACATTCACGCCGGATGGTGGCATGAGCCCGGTGTCGGCGGAGGTCTCGGCCGCGATCGGCAAGGACACCGTGAAGATCGCATCATCGGCCGAGGCGTCAGCGGTCCAAAGCCGCGTCAATGCGCTCTTGACCAAACCCCTGACCGCGGACGGCGCCGTTCAGCTCGCGCTCATCAACAACCGGGGTCTTCAGGCCGAGTACAATGCGCTCGGCATTTCCGAGGCCGCCTTCGTCGAGGCCAGCCTGCCGCCCAATCCGGTCATCGGGGTCGAGCGACTCTCCACCGGCGGCTCGCTGGATATCGAACGTCGCGTGATCGCCAATATCCTGGCGCTCCTGACACTTCCGGCCCGCAGCGATATCGCCAGGACGCAGTTCGAAGCCGCTCGACAGAAGGCGATCGAGGCAACCTTCCGCACCGCCGCGGAGACACGCCGTGCCTACTACCGCGCCGTGGCTTCGCGGCAGACGGCGTCGTTCCTCGAACAGGCGCGGGTCTCGGCCGACGCAGCCGCCGACCTCACGCGCAAGCTCGGAGAGACCGGCGCCGCGAAGAAACTCGACCAGGCCCGAGCAAGTGCCTTCTACGCCGAGGTGTCCAACGAGCTTGCCCAGGCTCGATTGAGGGTCGGCACGGATCGCGAGGCGCTGACCCGCATGCTCGGCCTGTGGGGGCCCGACGTCGACTACAGATTGCCGGGGCAACTCCCGGGCATGCCCCGCATCCAGACGGCACAACAGGTCGAAGTCGATGCCATTCGAAAGCGGGTCGATCTCATCGCGGCACGCCTCGAGCTCGACGCCATGGCCAAGACCCTTGGGCTGACCGAGGCGACGCGGTTCATCTCCATGCTCGATGGTGGCTGGCGCGGCAACTACGAGCGATCAACCGTGGACGGCGTGCGGGAGAGCTCGTCCCCGCGCGGCTTCGAACTTGAAATCCAGATCCCGATCTTCGACGGCGGCGAAGTCAATGTGCGCCGATCGCAGGAGACTTACATGCAGGCGGTCAACCGCCTGATGGAGAAAGCAGTGAACGTGCGCTCGGAAGCGCGCGCGGCCTATCTCACCTATCGCGGCAGCTACGACATTGCCCGCCAGTATCAGAACAGCATTCTGCCGCTGCGCCGGACGATCAACGAGCAGGCCCTGCTCGAATACAACGGCATGCTGATCGACGTCTTCGAGCTTCTGACGACGGCGCGGGAAAGCATCGCCACCAACGTCGCGGCAATCGCCGCCAAGCGCGACTTCTTCATCGCCACCGTGGACTTCGAGACCGCGATCATCGGCGGAGGCAGCTCAGCCGGTTCGGCCGAGGGCTCCGTCGTAACCGCGGCCGCCGAAGGCGGGAACTGACCGGAAAAGGGAGACCATCATGACGATCTCACGTCGAAATTTCCTCGGCGCCTCCGGTGGCATGGCGCTGATCAGCGCAAGCGCGGTCTCAGGCCGCGCCCAGGCGGCTGCGATCCCCGAAGCCGCAACCATGAAGGAATCGGTCATGCAGCCACCGCTCGTTCCGACGAGCGGGCCGGACTATCAGCCCGTCGTCACGCTCAACGGCTGGACCCTGCCGTGGCGCATGAACGGCGACTGGAAGGAATTCCATCTCGTCGCCGAGCCGGTGGTGCGCGAGTTCTCGCCCGGCATGGTCGGCCACCTGTGGGGCTATAACGGCCAGTCGCCAGGACCGACCATCGAGGCGGTCGAGGGCGACAAGGTCCGCATCTTCGTCACCAACAAGCTGCCGGAGCACACCACCATCCATTGGCACGGGCAGTTGCTGCCCTGCGGCATGGACGGGGTCGGCGGGCTGACCCAACCGCACATCAGGCCAGGCAAGACCTTCGTCTACGAATTCCAGCTCCAGAAGAGCGGCACGTTCATGTACCACCCCCATGCCGACGAGATGGTCCAGATGGCCATGGGCATGATGGGCTTCTTTGTGGTGCATCCGAAGGACCCCGCCTTCCGGCGCGTCGACCGCGACTTCGTGTTCCTGATGGCGGCCTACGACATCGATCCCGGCACCTATGTGCCGAAGGTCGCCGAGATGACCGACTTCAACATGTGGACCTGGAACAGCCGGGTTTTCCCCGGCATCGACCACATCGTCGCCGGCAAAGGTGAGAAAGTCCGCATCCGGTTCGGTAATCTCACCATGACGAACCACCCCATCCACATGCACGGCTACGACTTCAAGGTGTCGTGCACGGACGGCGGCTGGGTGCCGGAGGCGGCGGCCTGGCCGGAGGTCACCATCGATTGCGCCGTCGGACAGATGCGCGCTTTCGATTTCGTCGCCGACAAGCCCGGCGATTGGGCGATCCACTGCCACAAGTCGCACCACACCATGAACGCCATGGGTCACGACGTGCGCAACTTCATCGGCGTCGACAAGAAGGAGTTTGCCAAGAAGGTCCGCAAGCTGGTGCCGGACTACATGCCGATGGGCACCGCCGGCATGGCCGACATGGGCGAGATGGAAATGCCGCTGCCCGACAACACCCTGCCGATGATGACGGGCTTCGCCCAGTTCGGGGCGGTCGAGATGGGCGGCATGTTCTCGGTCGTCAAGGTGCGCGAGGGGCTCGCATCCGGCGACTACAAGGATCCGGGCTGGTTCAAGCACCCGGAAGGGACGGTCGCCTTCGAGTGGAAGGGCGAACCGAAAAAAGCCGAACGCAAGCCTCCCGCCGCGTTCGACAAGACGAAAACTGCCGAGTTCACCGTCGTGAAACCCGGCAAAAAATCCCCCCATGGCAATCATTGAGAAGGATTTCTACGTGCAACCACGATTCCTGATCGCCGCGCTTGCGGCCCTTACTCTGTCGACCGCAGCGCTGGCCGACGCTGGTCATTCCCACGGGGATGACCGGGCCTATGGCGAACCCGGAGATCCCAAGAAACCAGCACGCACCATCCAAATCACCATGCGCGAAGCGGACGGGAAGATGGTGTTCATCCCGAACAAGATCGACATCCGCAAGGGCGAGCAGGTCAAGTTCGCCATCCGCAACAATGGTGAGCTCGATCACGAGATCGTCGTCGGCACGCTCGACGAAAACCTCAAGCACATGGCCGAGATGATGAAGAACCCGGACATGGAGCATGACGATCCCAACGCCAAGCGCCTGGCCCCGAAGAAGACCGGCGACATCGTCTGGAAATTCACCAAGGCCGGGGAGTTCGACTTCTCCTGCCTCATCCCCGGTCATCGGGAAGCCGGGATGTCCGGCACCATCATCGTCAAGTAGTTGCACCGAACAAAGGAGCATAGACATGCGCAAACTGATGATAGCAGCAGCGATCTCCGCGTTCTCGACCGTCGCCTTGGCGCAAACCGCGCCGGTCGACGGGCAGATCACCAAGATCGACCAGGCCCAAGGCAAGGTCACGCTCAAGCATGGGCCGATCAAGAACCTCGACATGGACGGCATGACGATGGTGTTCGCCGTCGCCGACCCGGCCATGCTGAAAGCGGTCAAGGTGGGCGACAAGGTGAAGTTCGAGGCCGATCGGGTGAGCGGCCGACTGACGGTCACCAAGATCGACAAGTCGAAGTAACATCTCGTTGTCTCGGGGAGCGCCGCAGCGCTCCCCGTCCGCCGGAGGATTGCCCGATGAACATGGACCGCAGACGCATGCTCCTGCTCGCGGGCGCGACACTGTTCGCGCCGGCGGCTGCCAGGGCCGCTGGCCAACCTCTGGTCACGGTCTACAAGGACCCGTCCTGCAGCTGCTGCAGCGCTTGGGCCGACCACATCGCGAAGGCCGGCTTTCCCACGAAGATCGTCGAGGAGCCGAGGATCAACGCGATCAAAGTTCGCTTTGGGATTCCGTCGGCGCTCTGGTCCTGCCACACGGCCGAGGTCGAGAACTTCCTTCTCGAGGGCCACGTTCCGGCCGCGGCTTTGGCCCGGCTCTTGGCTGCCCGGCCGTCCGTGCGCGGAGTTGCTGTTGCCGGCATGCCGGTGGGATCACCCGGCATGGACGTCGCCGGAATGGAACCCGAGACCTACGACGTGATGGCTTTTGGTTCCGAACCGCCGAGCGTGTTCATGCGCTTCCGCGGCGCCAGCCCGATTCCAAGTTGAGCGCACAGCCATGGACGAACGATCGGAGAGCATTCGGAAGGCGCTGCCGATTAGTGGCATTGTCGCGATGTATGTGGACAGCACGGCCTTCGCCCCAATCCATTGAGTTCTCACATGGCTGCTGCTCGCCGTCACGGTCGTTCATGTGAGCGCTGCCCTCTGGCATCATTTCGTCCAGCGCGACGAGGTTCTTCGTCGAATGGTCGTCGGCATGAAAAGAACGTGACCAGACGAATTTGCCTAGCGCACGCATGGAAGCGTGGGGCGAACTCTCTGTCCGAGAGCCGGCTTGTCTTCCCGAAATCGCTGGCCGCACGAGCTTTCACGATTCGGCCCGGCAAGCCGTGCCTGCTCGGCCGTTGGTGCACGACGCCAAATTGAGCTTCATCCATGACCTCTTGGCCCATCGGCGAACTTAACCTCGATCAAAGACATGCCTTGAGCAACCGGCGACCAAACAGGCGCGGCATGAAAGTGCGCCCACGTTGGGGGTGCGCAGGCCGAACTTCATCGATTCCGTAAGCACCACAATCTCCCGAAGGCCGCAACAAACAGCAGGATTGCGTAGAATGACCTCCGACCGGCCACATGCCCACGATCACAACGGTCATGCCGATCATGCTGGCAGCCTGCGGCAGGATGATCGTCACACCGATCCCACGATCGTGGCGGCAGCCGGTTCCAGTCATTCCGAGCATGCCGGGCATGATCATGGCGCGATGGTCGCCGACTTTCGGCGCCGTTTCTGGGTCACGCTCGTTCTCACGCCTCCGGTCTTGCTTCTGTCGCCGATGATCCAGCATTGGTTTGGCATCGCCGAGAAAATGGCATTTCCGGGCGACAGCATCGTCCTATTCGCGCTCTCGACCATCGCCTACGTCTATGGCGGGTGGCCATTCCTCACCGGTTTCACGTCCGAGCTGCGCAAGGGGCAGCCCGGGATGATGACCCTGATCGCCCTGGCGATCTCGGCGGCCTACTTCTTCTCGGCCGCCACCACTTTCGGCTTTCCGGGAGAGCCGTTCTATTGGGAACTCGTGACCTTGGTCGCGATCATGCTTCTCGGCCACTGGGTCGAGATGCGCTCCGTGATGGGTGCCTCGCGGGCGCTCGAGGAACTGGTCCGGCTGCTGCCCGATAGCGCTACGAAGATCGGCGCCGACGGCTCGATGCAAGAGGTTCCCATCTTCGCATTGCAGCCGGGGGATCGGGTTCTCGTACGCCCGGGCGCCAAGGTGCCCGTGGACGGGAAGATCATTGAGGGGTCATCCGGCTTCAACGAGGCGATGTTGACCGGCGAATCCCGCCCGGTTTCCAAGACGGTCGGCGCCACCGCCATTGGCGGCGCGATCAACGGCGCCAATGCCGTGACCATCGAGGTGACCGCTACGGGCGACGCTACCTATCTCGCCCAAGTCATCGATCTCGTGAAGAAGGCGCAGGCGACGCGCTCCAGAACGCAGGACATCGCCAACCGCGCCGCCTCATGGCTCACCTATATCGCTCTCGCCGTCGGCTTCGGCACGCTCTTCGTCTGGTGGCTGGTTCTCGGAGAGTCGCTCGAGTTCGCGCTTGAGCGCATGGTGACGGTTATGGTGGTCGCGTGCCCACATGCGCTCGGGCTTGCCGTTCCGCTCGTCGTCGCCGTCAGCACCTCGCTCAGCGCTGGGAACGGACTTCTGATCCGTGACCGCGCGGCCTTCGAACGCGCGCGCAATCTGAACGCTGTGGTCTTCGACAAGACCGGCACGTTGACGGAAGGCCGGTTTGGCGTCAGCGACATCGTGCTGCTCGCCGGCGGTGACGAGAACGAGGAACTCGCCCTCGCCGCAGCGGCCGAGAGCCAGTCCGAGCATCCGATCGCCCACGGCATCGTAGCCGAGGCGAGAGTTCGCAACTTGACCATCCCGAAGGCCAGCGAGGTCAGCAACATCACCGGCGAGGGCATCGTCGCAAAGGTCGATGGCGCCGACATCCGTATCGTGAGCCCCGGCCATCTCGCAAGGCAGGGCAAGGCGATCGGCCGCGATCGGCTCGACCAACTGGAAGCTCAGGGCAAGACGGTGGTCATCCTCGTCCGCGATGGCGAGCCGCGCGCCCTGTTCGCGCTGGCCGACATCGTCCGGCCGGAATCGAAGGCGGCCATCGCCGAACTGAAGTCGCTCGGCATCGACTCCGTGATGCTCACCGGCGACGCCACGGGGGTCGCGCAAGCGGTGTCGGAGGAACTTGGCATAGCCGAGTATTTCGCCGAGGTGCTGCCGAATCAGAAATCCGAGAAGATCGTGGAGTTGCAGGCGCGCGGACTGCAGGTTGCCATGGTTGGCGACGGCGTGAATGACGCGCCAGCGCTGGTTGTGGCCGATCTCGGGATCGCCATTGGCGCCGGCACCGACGTCGCGGTGGAATCCGCCGATGTCGTCTTGGTCAGGAGCGACCCGCGCGATGTAGCCGCGATCCTCGGCCTGTCACGCGCTACCTATCGCAAGATGGTGCAGAACCTGATCTGGGCGACCGGCTACAATGCAATCGCCATCCCGATGGCGGCTGGCATCACCTTCGGAACGGGCTTCCTGATGACCCCGGCCGTCGCCGCTGTCTTCATGTCCGCCAGCACCGTTATCGTCGCCATCAACGCGCAGTTCCTGCGTTTCTACAGGCGGCACAAATGAGGATGCGGCGCGGGATGTTTCGCTCGCTGCGGCGTGTATCTCCAAGGTTCCTATCGCCTCTACGCAGTCATTGGCACCGCCGCGACCAAGCTGAAATTCAGCTTTGCTACGCTCCCTAGCGTGTTGAACGCAATGTGCAGGGCCACGGATTCTCACGTGGATCGCGGCAGCGCTTTGGCATTCATTCCATCGGTGCGACAAGCTACTGCTCCGGATGAACGGGCAGAAATCCTGATCAGCTATGCAGATCGGGTGACTTATCCATCATGGACCAAGCCATGGACGTCTTGATCTTGCAACTCGGCCTGTCGCTTGCCATCGGCTTGCTCGTCGGCCTGGAGCGTGGATGGCGTGAGCGCGACACACCGGAGGGCGGGCGCGCGGCGGGCATCCGGACATACGGCATTTCCGGACTGCTCGGCGGCGCGACGGCAGCTCTCGGCGTCCGCCTCGACGCCCCCTCCATCCTGATCGCCGGCTTCCTCGCCTTCACCGCGGTCTTCGCCTGGTACAAGGCGCGCGAATCCCTCCACGACGAGGATTACAGCGTGACCGGCACCATCGCCGCGCTGGGTGTGTTCGCCCTGGGTGCGCTTGCCGTCGTCGGGGATCAACGCGCCGCCGCCGCCGGCGGGGCCGCGCTCGCCGCCGTTCTCGCCAGTCGCGAGCTTCTGCACGGGCTTCTCAGGCGAATTTCCTGGATCGAGCTTCGTTCGGCTCTGGTGCTCGCGGTGATGACGGCGATCATCCTGCCGCTGCTGCCCGATCGAGCGGTCGATCCCTGGGGCGGCTTCAATCCCCGGCAGGTATGGTTCTTCACCGTGCTGACGGCGGCGATCTCCTTCCTCGGCTACATCGCGGTGCGGGTTCTCGGCACCACCCGGGGTGTTCTGGTCAGCGGTCTTGCCGGGGCCGTCATCTCGTCCACCGCGGTAACCCTGTCGCTGGCGCGGACCGCCAGGACGGGAGGGGATCCCTGGCCGTTGGCGGGTGCCGCGATCCTTGCGGCGGGCGTATCCGCGATCCGGGTTACCGCAATCGTCGCCATCATCGCGCCGGCGGTGCTGGGCGTCGCGGGTCTGGCCATCCTGGCCGCATTCGCCGGCTTTGCGGCCTGCGGCAGTCTCATCCTGCTGTCGCGCCACACCGTCTCGGGTGAAGATGCGCAATCGCCGCGCAACCCCTTCGAGGTGGGGCCGCTGATCCTGTTCGCGGTGCTCTTCGCAGTCGTCTCCACCGTGAGCGCCGCCCTTTCGGTCGGAAGCAGCGGCGGGATGGTGGCGACCTCTGCCATCTCGGGACTATTCGACGTCGACATCGCGGTGCTCAGCGCGCTGCGGTTGCTCGGGCAGTCGGCAACCGTTGAGGCGGTCGGACATGCCGTCCTTCTGGCGCTCGCCACGAATGCCATTGGCCGCCTGTCCATCGCTGCCGCCGCGGGACCGGTTCGTTTCTGGCTCCCGCTGGCGGGCGCCACGGTGGCGGCAATAGCGCTCGGCTATGCCGCCTTTGCGACGCTGCCGCATTTTGAGTGGCCGGTTCCGTGAGCCCAGGTCGAGTCTTGATCCGAGCGACATAGCCCGGCGCCAGAGGGTTTCCCTGTTCCAACCGCCGCGTATCGCAGCGATGCAAGTCGAAATGCGGCCAAGTGAGACAACCGGAATGTTGAGTCCAAGGGGGAGCATCTAGTACGACAACAATGGGCGCCCCAATGACGACGGACCTTAATCGAGGTTAAAGATGCCTGCCCGGACCAGCGCCTACTCTGGAAAATGACGAAATGGGAGGGCATGGGCGGCATAGGGTGAAAGCGCCCGCAAAGCCGCCCTCGATCGTCATGCCCCGAAAGCTGGAGCCATCGGAATGAGCAACACCTCCGTCCACCACACCAAGGCGACCCCTGAGCCTTCGGTTTCGAATGCGTCGTCCTGCTGTGGCGGGGACCATACCGGCACGGAAGCCTCGGAGAAGGCGAATGCCCCTGGCTCCCGCGGGAATCACGGAAGCGCGGCGGCGCCCGACACCGCCGTGCCTGCCAGCGATCAGGACCAACCGGTCTCCAGTGCTGGTCATCACCCGAAGAAATCCGGTTGCTGTGGTGGTGGCTGACGCCGCGATCCGGGCCCAGGTAGACGGTGCCGCGTGAGCGCCCGATGCTGCTCAATCCGGAAATCGCCGCTCTCGCTATCTCCAGCCGTTCGGTACTGGTGGCGATCAACGTCCTGATGCTCAACCGCCCGTGGCGGGCCGGCATTACGCGCGGCAGCAGAATCCAAAGCGGACCAACGGAAGCCGCGGCCGAGGCGGCGACGTGATTGGGGCAACCGCCTTCCAGCCACTGCGATGGTGGATGGCATTGTCATTGCTGCTCGCAATGTTCACGATTTCCGTGGGCTATGGGTTCCTTCTGCCGATACTTCCGCTTGCGATCGAACGGCTCGCAGGAACGACGGATCCCATTGTTGTGTCGCGGCACACCGGCATGTTGACTGGCACCTACACCCTCGCGCTGTTTCTGTTCGCACCTCTATGGGGCCGCCTTGCGGATCGGCATGGCCGCCGCCCCGTGCTGCTCGCGGGACTGGTTGGATTCTCCTTGACCCTGGCACTGTTTGCGGTTGCCGATGGCCTCCCGCTGCTCTATCTCGGCCGCTTCCTGAATGGGCTGTTCGCCGCTTCCATTGTGCCGGCGGCCTATGCTCTTGTCGGCGACTATGCTCGGTCCAGGGAATGGCGCGCGCGCCGCTTTGCTCTGCTCAACATTGCCGGCGCCATCGGCTTTCTGGTCGGACCGATGCTGGGAAGCTTCACCGTAGTTGTTACCGCTGCCCTCGTTCCAGGCTCGGGCGAGGTTGCGGCCTCTCGTTCGCCCTACTTTGCCATATCGGGCTTTTCGCTCGTTGTGGCGCTGGCAATATGGATCTTCGTGCCCGGCTCTGTTCAGCGCAGCCCTGGCGAGGGGGGGACTGCAAGCGGGCCTGAGGCCGGTGCTGCGTTGCCACGCTTGCTTATTATCTCATTCGCAACCGCCGCGGCTCTGGGAGCCTTCGAAGTCAGCCTGGCGCTTCGCGGAACGCAAATTCTCAACATGAGCACTTACCAGATCGGGCTCATGTTCAGCGTGTGCAGCCTCGTCATGTTGGTCGCCCAAACGGTAGTCTTCTCGCCGCTCGTGAAGCCAGAGGTCACACGCTGGTTTCTCACGCCCGCCCTCGCTGTCTTGGCGGTGAGCGTCGCGGCCGTGCCATTCGCGGAAGCGACCATGTCCACCGCCGTCGTCGTGGCGGCGATCGCGGCCAGCGCGGGTATCCTTTCCCCCATCGCGACCTATTGGATTTCGCTCAATGCCGATGAGCGGCAAGGGATCGAGTTGGGCAGACAGACCGCGGCAGCAAGTCTGGGCCAGGCTAGCGGATCGGCCGCCGGAGGTCTGTTGTTCGGCCTCGCCTTCTTGCCGAACGCACCCTTCATGCTCGCGGCCGTCGTCGTCGTGGGAGGTCTCGTCGCAAGCATCGGCATTTCGAGGCTTCTGGTACATGGCCGCTGCCGCGGGCTGCTCGAAACGACGCCATGATCGAATTCGCTCGCTAAGTCTGGATCGCCTCAGCGAGGAACCAGCATCAAAAGCGCGCATACCAGCAGGAGTTCCAAATGGGCGAAAAACAGAAGCGTGCGGCGGCCAAGGAGGCACTTCATGACCTTCAAGTAGACTTGGCGCGTCTCCAGAAGTACCTCATCAGTTCTGACAAAAAGGTGCTTGTGATCTTCGAGGGGCGCGACACTTCCGGCAAGGATGGAACAATCAAGCGAATCATCGAGCATCTCAGCCCACGGGAGACCCGCGTGGTCGCCCTGGGTAAACCATCCGATCGCGATCAGAAGTCGTGGTATTTTCAGCGGTGGGTGCCGCACCTACCGGCAGGCGGGGAAATCGTGTTGTTCAACCGCAGTTGGTACAATCGCGCCGGTGTCGAGCGGGTGATGGGATTCTGCACCAACGAGGAATATGACGAGTTCCTCATGACGGCTCCGTTGTTCGAGCAATTGCTCGCTCACTGTGGTGTCACCATCCTCAAATACTATCTGGATATTTCACGAACCGAACAGAAGCGCCGGCTGAAGGATCGCCGCGACGATCCGCTCAAGCAATGGAAGCTCAGCCCCATCGACGATGCGGCGGCGAAGCACTGGAACGATTACAGTGCTGCGCGGAACGAGATGTTGGCGCGCACGCACACGCCATTTGCGCCGTGGACGGTTGTGCGTGCTGATGACAAGCCGAACGCGCGGCTCAATGTCATCCGAGATCTCCTGACCCGCTTTGACTTCGAGGGCAAAGACCGAGCTCGCGACCTTCCCGATCCCAACATCGTATTCCTGTACGACAAAGCGGCGATCACAAATGGCTTGGTCGCGGAGTAGCTGCTGTGTCGCGCCGCCTCATAGAGAAATGTAGCAAAACGCGTGGACGGGTTCGACGTACTAGCCGCAAGCTGCCCTGCAGGGACTAGGGCGTAATGGCAATCTTCAACACCCTGTCACGCTGATTGGAGAAAAGCTCATGGGCACTCTCGATGTCGTTGAGCTTGTAGCGGTGAGTGACGAGCGGCGTCAGATCGATCCTGCCGGAAGCGATCACGTCCATGAGCCGCCGCATCCGCTCCCTGCCGCCCGGACACAGCGCCGTGACGATCTTGTGGTCCCCCAGCCCTGCGGCGAACGCCGCGAGCGGAATCCGAAGATTGGTCGAGTAGACGCCGAGGCTCGACAGCGTGCCGCCCGGCCGAAGCACGCCCAACGCAGCCTCGAAGGTTGTATGCGTCCCCAGCGCTTCGATCGCGACGTCGACCCCGCGGCCATCCGTGATCCTCATGATCTCCTCGACGGGGTCGGCATTCTTGAAATCGACGACGAAGTCCGCGCCGAGCATGTGCGACACGGCCATTCGTTCGGCGATTGCATCGACGGCGATGATAATCGTGGCGCCTCTCAATTTGGCGCCGGCGGTGGTACAAAGCCCGATCGGCCCTTGAGCGAAAACCACGACGCTATCGCCGATGCGGATGTCTCCATTCTCTGCACCGACGAAGCCTGCCGACATGATGTCCGGCACATCAGCACCTGTTCGTCGGTCAAACCGTCCGGTACGGGACTCAAATTGACCATGGCGTCGGGGACGCACACGAACTCGGCCTGACAGCCATCGATCGTATTGCCGAATTTCCAGCCGCCCGCCGGTTTCCAGCCGTGCCTGGTGCCCGCGCCGTCCTGCGAGTGATAGCCGCAAAGACATGCATTGCTGTGACCGCTTAGTGTGATCGCGCCGGCGATGACACGCTGGCCCTCGTGAAAGCCGGAAACGGCAGAACCGAGCTTCTCGATCACTCCGACCGGCTCGTGACCAATGGTCAGGCCTTTTTCCATCGGATACTCGCCCCTGAAAATATGCACGTCAGTTCCACAGATCGTCGTGGCCGCAATCCTGATGAGCGCGTCGAGCGGACCAATCTCTGGAATCGCCTTTTCATCAAGGACAATGCGACCAGGCTCGACAAAACGGCTGCTCTCATCAATGCCATTGAAGATCTCCTTGGGTCGATCGTGCATTCACGGGGCACCCGAGCCGTCGTCGCGGCCGCTCTCATCGGCGATCGATTGAAGCCATCATCGAATACCGATGTTTAACTCCAATCAAAGAACGCGCCCGCCCTGCAGGGTTGATTGGCAGCCAACCGTCGTCAGCGTGGGTCCGAGAATGAGCATCCCATCCGATCCTTCGTCTGCTTCCGCCGTTTCTGAGAGGCACCAATCGATTGATATCGAAGTGAGCCGATCAAGCCCAATTCGGTCGCTCAAAAACGTGAGCACGAATGCGACAATGCTCCTGTTGCGGAAGATGCTCGGGCAGATCATCCACGACGGTAGATTGACTGTGATCGCTCCGAACGGAGGCATCCATCACATCGGCAATGGCACACCGTCGATTACGATTCGTATTGTGGATCCAGCTGTGATTCCGCGCCTGCTCCTCAATCCAGATCTTGCCCTCGGCGAGGCCTACATGGATGGCGCGCTATTGGTGGATGACGGGGATATTTACGGTTTTCTGGATATCTGCTTTTCAAACATCGGCTCGAGTTCTGGCCAAGGGGTAAGGCGCGCGCGTGCATCCCTGAGTCGCCTCGTCCGACGCTTTGTTCAGCACAATCCCATCCCAGTCGCACGTGCGAACGTCGCGCACCACTACGACCTCTCGGACACACTCTATGAGCAATTTCTAGACGCAGACCGTCAGTATTCCTGTGCGTACTACAATTCTAGCGACGACACCCTTGAGCGCGCGCAAGAACAAAAGAAGCGGCACCTGGCGGCTAAGTTGCTACTGAGCTCAGGACAGCGGATTCTCGACATCGGATCGGGGTGGGGTGGGCTCAGCCTTTATCTTGCCCAGATCGCCGCTGTTGACGTGACAGGCCTGACACTTTCGACCGAGCAACACGCATACTCCGAACGCCGCGCTGCCGAGACCGGCTTGGGGGACCGGGTGAGATTCCTACTGAAAGACTATCGCCAAGAAGAAGGCCGGTACGACCGCATCGTCTCGGTCGGCATGTTCGAGCATGTCGGGGTGGGACATTACCGCGAATACTTCAAGAAGGTCAGGAGCCTCCTGACGAACGACGGGGTCGCAATGATCCATACGATTGGGCGCGCCGATGGTCCGGGCGCGGCCAACGCCTGGATCAACAAGTACATCTTTCCGGGTGGGTACGTCCCGGCGCTGTCAGAGATTCTGCCCGCCATCGAGCAGGCGGGGCTGTACGTCACCGACATCGAGATACTGCGGCTGCACTATGCAGAAACGCTGAAGGCGTGGCGGCAACGCTTCATCGCAAACCGTGGGCGCGTCGCGGAAATCTATGACCAGCGGTTCTGTCTCATGTGGGAATTCTACCTGGCCAGTTGCGAAGCAGCCTTTCGTCACGGTGGCCTGATCAATTTCCAGATTCAGGTGAGTAAGCGTGTCAATGCCGCGCCGTTGACCCGCGATTACATCCAGAACTGGGAGCGATTACACAAGATTGATGCGGCGGATGTCGATGTGCCCGCTCACTCTGTTTCCCATCCAGCGAAAAGCGGAGGCTTTGCACAGTGACCCAACGATATGGAATTCCCCGCGGGTGGCGGGCTGCCCGCTATGCATGGAATTCTCCGTGTGGCCTTGCGGATGACCGCGGATCAATTCCGACAGCAGGATTCCCATATAGATCTGGACATCGCTGACGACCCTGCTGTCGCCGCTAGGGGCCGCTGCCGTGGTGTGGGCCAATCCAGAAAGCAGAAGCAAGCTCAGCGCCACTCCGACACTCCTTGCTCGCATGGTCGTAAGCCCTCCCACCTCTGGCCAAAGCTCTACGGCGGCGTGCGAAGCACCGGCGGGGGGCGCTCCGTTCCGAACCCGCCGCGATAGCAGCCCGCCGCAGCCAGAAAGGCAGATATCCAAGAGGAATTCATAACGAGGGTTGGCAGAGGAAAGCTTGATCTGCGTTAAAGAACGTGGGTGGGTGCGGTCGTAACGTCAAATTCTGTCTGGTTCTGATAGGGACAGTTTAAGAATACGTCTCAACCATTGAAAGATTTGGCTGGACGATGACCAATAGGCATGAAGAGGATGTCCGGCATTCGGAAGGTGATGCGGAAGGACAGGAAGCCGCGAAGCCGGCGGACGCGGCTGTACGACGAGCGCTTGTCGAGGCACGCGAAGAATTTCTGGTCTTTCTGCATCATCGGGTAGGCAGCCGGGACGAGGCCGAAGAGTTGTTGCAGCAGTTCTCGCTTCGGGCGCTCGAGCGCGCCTGGCAGTTGCGGGACGTCCGCACGGTTCGCGGTTGGCTCGGGCGCATTCTGGCGACCACCCTCGTCGATCACCAGCGACGCGCCATCAGACGCCGTCGCCAGGAGGTCGACATGGACCAGTCGGATGTGGAGAGCCTGCCGATCGAGCCGGATCGAGAAACCGACGAGGCCGTCTGTAACTGCCTGCATAAGCTGCTACCGACGCTCAAGCCCGAATATGCCGACGTCGTCTGGCGCTCTGACATTCTTGGCGAGCCGCGTGATCGGATCGCCGCCAGCCTCGGCACCACGCTCAACAACATCGCGGTCAGGCTCCACAGGGGGCGCCAGGCGCTCCGCAAGAGGCTCGAGGAAATGTGCCTGACCTGTCCGGTCCACGGCTTTCTCGATTGCCGGTGCGATGAGGCCGAGCGCATTCGCCAACGAGCTCGCGGTCTCGCCGACGAAACCAAGTCGCCGCCCCAGGACGGATGAATGCAATGAACACAGATGAATGTTGTCGCGCCCGGCTACATCGCAACGGACACGCTTGATGCCATGTCTGAAGATACTCTTGCAAAAATCGAGGGGCAAATCCCTGTCGGGTGGCTGGGCAATGCCGACGAGGTCGCACGCATCGTCCGGTTCTTGGTGAGCGGGGAGGCAACGTTCGTCACGGGCTCGAAGGTCACCGCCAATGGCGGCCTGTTCATGGCATGGCGCCCCCCGGAAATAGAAAGGACATCCACATGGCACAGTCGAACGTCGTGCTCTGCGCCCCGGTGCGGACAGCCATCGGCACGTATGGCGGAACGCTGAAGGACATAGCGGCACCCGATCTCGGGGCGGTGGTGATCAGGGAAATATTGTCGCGCGCGAAGATCGCAGACGGCGCGATCGGCACCGTGGTGATGGGGCAGGTCGTCCAGGCCGGCGCCAAGATGAACCCAGCGCGGCAGGCGGCGATCACGGCCGGCATTCCGGTCGGCGTTCCAGCGATGACCATAAACCGGGTATGTGGCTCGGGTGCACAAGCGATCGCGACCGCCGCGCAGGAGATCATGCTCGGCCTCGCCGAGAGCGCCATCGCCGGCGGCATGGAGAACATGGACCAATCGCCCTACCTGATGTCTGGCGGACGGTGGGGCTACCGCATGGGCGATGCCCAAATCTACGACAGCATGCTGCGCGACGGCCTCAACGACGCCTTCTCCGATCACCACTCGGGCTTGGTGACCGAGGACCTCGTCAGCAAGTTTCAGGTGACGCGCGAGGCGCAGGACCGCTGGGCGGAGCGGACGCAGCAGCGCTTTGGCGCGGCGCAGGCGGCCGGCATGTTCAATGCCGAGATCGCGCCGATCGAAATCCCCGGTCGCAAGGGGCCGACGATCTTCGACAAGGATGAGCACAACCGCCCGGACGCAACGCTGGAGTCGCTGGCCAAGCTGAAGCCGGCTTTCCGCAAGGATGGAACCATTACCGCCGGCAATGCACCGGGCCTCAACAGCGGCGCCGCGGGCATGATCGTTGCGGATGCCCGCTGGGCCGAGAAGCATGGCCTGACGCCGATGGCCCGTCTTGTGGCCTTCGGGGTCGGCGCGGTCGAACCCGGCCTGTTCGGTCTCGGGCCTGTTCCCGCGGTGCGGCAGGCCTTGGATCGCGCTGGTTGGACGCTCGGCGACGTCGAGCGCGTGGAGATCAACGAGGCCTTCGCGGCGATCGTCTTGGCGCTCATCGGGGAACTCGGGCTCCCCGAGGACATCGTCAATGTCGAGGGCGGCGCCATCGCACATGGCCATCCGATCGGTGCGACAGGAGCCGTGCTGACGACCCGCCTCCTTCACGCGATGCACCGAGACGGTATCCGGCGCGGATTGGTGACGCTGTGCATCGGCGGCGGTCAGGGGGTCGCGTTGGCGCTTGAGGCTCTCCACTGACCGCGAGAGCGAAAAAAGCGACCCGTGACAATAAACCGAACGTCGAATTCCTGAAGCCGCAACCAAATAATGAAGGAGAGAACAATGGCTACGAAGAGTGAAGCGCCCGTTGGTTTCGATCGCGTGAACGCTGTATTCACATGGTGGGGACTGTCGGGCGTCGACAATACCGGCAAGCTCGACGGCCAGTTCAAACGGTTCCAGGCATTCACGACCGATCTGCAGAAGGCCTATGGCGAGACATACAGCGCTCAGATGAGCACTCTCCTCGGCGCCAACGAGCGTATCGGACGCTCGCTTCTGGAATTCGTCCAGTGCCGGCGACCGCAGGACGTGGTCGCCGCAGAATCGGGCGTCATGGCGGCCATCCTGGAAGAGACGTCGCTGCAGACGAAGACCTGGCTCGAGCTCTCGCAGAAGGTCCAGCAATACTGCGCGAACATGGCACGGGAGACCGCAGGTGAGATTCGTCAGCAAGCAACTGAAACCCCTGACGCCAGAAGCAGCGTCAAGGCATCTTAGCCGCACGCTGGGTTGAAGAGCGTTCGGCGGGGTCTTGTCGAGACCTTGGTATATGGCTGACACAGCATCCTGACTTCTGGCCGCTGTTCAACGTCCTCGCCCTAAAGATCGGATGATGGAGATGGTGATGCCCGAAGCAAGATCGGATTCCGCGCTGATTGACCAGCCGAAGGCGTCGCCGGGTCGGCAATTGGCTGTTCGGCGGGATATCGCAGCGGCCGCCGCGCTGAAGAGCCCGGAACCGGCCGTCGCGGCGAATCCAGCCGGACCGCCGATCAACATCGATGATCCGTTCGCCTATCAGCGGGATTTCTTCGAACGGTCGATTCTGTTCTGGGATACGCTGCGCCAGCGCGCCAACAACATGATCGCGCATGAGCGGGCCGGCAAGCCGCCGCTTCTCGACTTCGATTATGAGACGCTGGTCGATGCCCGCCGCTTCGAGCGACCCGTCAACTACGCCCTCCTGCGGATTACCCGGATCGGCGACGATTGCATTGAGGATTGTGTCGATCCGGCGAAGCCGCCCGTCGTTGTCCTCGACCCTCGAGCCGGCCATGGGCCCGGCATCGGCGGCTTCAAGCGCGACTCCGAGGTTGGGATCGCCATGCACGAGGGCTATCCGGTCTATTTCGTTTCCTTCTTTCCTGAACCCTGCGCGGGCCAAACCCTAGCCGATGTGCTGCACACGCTCCGGCGCTTCGTCGAGGACGTGGTCAAACGCCACCCCGGCAAGCCTCCGGTGCTCTATGGCAACTGTCAGGCCGGCTGGGCGATCACCTTGCTCTCGGCGGATTGCGAAGGCTTGGTCGGCCCGGCCGTGCTCAACGGCTCTCCGCTCTCCTATTGGGCGGGAGAATCAGGCGTCAATCCGATGCGGATCGCCGGCGGGCTGCTTGGCGGCGTCTGGGCTACCCATCTTCTCGCCGATCTCAACGACGGCCGCCTGGACGGTGCGTGGCTCGCCTTCAATTTCGAGAATCTTCAGCCCGAAGCCGTCTGGGAAAAATACGCCAACCTGTTCACGCATGTCGACACGGAACGGGAGCGCTTCCTGGAGTTCGAGCGGTGGTGGAATGGCTTCTATTTGCTCAGCCGGGAAGAGATCGTCGCCATCGTCGAGAACCTCTTCATCGGCAATCGCCTCGAGGAGGGAAAGATGCGGATCTGCGAAGGGTGCGTCGCCGACCTTCGGCGCATTCGCAATCCGCTGGTGATCTTCGCCTCCTATGGCGACAACATCACCCCGCCGCACCAGGCGCTCGGTTGGATCCCGGTGGTGTACAAAGATACCGACGATCTCAAGGCCGCTGGTCAGCGCATCATCTACCTGACGAACCCCCATGCCGGCCATCTCGGCATTTTCGTGTCAGCCAAGGTGGCGAGGTTCGAACATCGCGCAATCCTCGAAAGCCTCGGCGAGATCGAGACCCTCGCTCCCGGTCTCTACGAGATGAAGATCGACAATCCGACCGGCGATCCGGACTGCCGCAAGCCGGAATACTCGGTCCGGTTCGACGAGCGGGCCGTCGAGGATCTGCGGTTCGAGACGCCCCGGGCAGCATTCGAGCAGGTTCGCCATCGCTCAGAGGTGAACGAGCAGTTCTACAAGACCATGGTCAGCCCATTCGTGCGTATGGCCTCCAATCCCTGGACCGCGGCAACGCTCGAATGGCTCCATCCCATGCGCACGAGCCGCTACCTGATGTCGGAATCCTTCAGCCCATGGATGCATGGCGTCGCTGCACTCGCGCGCCTGATCGAGAAACGCCGGCAGCCACTGCCGGAGGACGATGGCAATCTGCGTCGTGAGCGGGAGGCGATTGACCGTGTCTCCGAGGCTATCGAAAACGGCCGCAAGCAGCGCGACACGGCGGAGGAGCGGGTCTTCCAGGCGCTTTACGATCTTCCCGCCTCAGCACGGCCAGCAACGCCACCGGCGGTATAGGCTCGACACCATCGTCGTTCGCCATGGCAAGTTGGTACGATTGAGCTTTCGGCGGAAGGAGTTGGTGTCCGGCTCCGAAAGGGTCATTTTTGTGTTTCGGCATGGAAGATTGACCCCGTTGTGAGGGGGATCGGCGTGTAATTTTGACCCCCCTCTCAGCTCATTGTCCGTCGTTTTGTTGCGACGGGCGGGCTGGGGATGAAGGGCGTGGATACGATTGCGCGGATCCGGCGCGAGCATTTCGTGCGCGGCAAGTCCATCAAGGAGATCGTGCGGGAGCTGCACGTCTCACGGAACACGGTGCGCAAGGTGCTGCGGACCGGAGCGACGGCCTTCAGCTACGAGCGGGAGGTGCAGCCGCTGCCGCGGATCGGGCCCTGGCGGGAAGCCCTGGATGGGCTGCTCGCCGGCAACGAAGGGAAGCCGGCGCGGGAGCGGCTGACGCTGATCCGCATCTTCGAGGAGCTGCGCAACCAGGGGTATGAGGGCAGCTACGATGCGCTACGCCGCTATGCCAAGGGCTGGCGGCGGGCGCAGGCGACGATGACGGCTGCGGCCTACGTGCCCCTGAGCTTCGCGCCCGGCGAGGCCTACCAGTTCGACTGGAGCCACGAGATCGTCCTGATCAACGGCACCACGGTGTCGGTGCGCGTCGCCCATGTGCGGCTGTGCCATTCGCGGATGCTGTTCGTGCGGGCCTATCCGCGCGAGACGCAGGAGATGGTATTCGACGCCCACGATCGGGCCTTCGCCTTCTTCAAGGGCTGTTGCACCCGCGGCATCTACGACAACATGAAGACCGCGGTCGATGCGATCTTCGTGGGCAAGGAGCGGGCCTATAATCGCCGCTTCCTCCAGATGTGCAGCCACTTTCTCGTCGATCCCGTGGCCTGCACGCCGGCCTCAGGCTGGGAGAAGGGGCAGGTGGAGAACCAGGTCGGCCTGGTGCGGGAGCGCTTCTTCACCCCCCGGCTTCGGGTGAAGAGCTATGACGAGCTGAACGCCTGGCTGCTGGACCAGTGCATCGCCTACGCCAAGGGGCACCCGCATCCCGAGCGGCGGGAGGAGACCATCTGGCAGACCTTCGAAGCGGAGCGTCCAGCCCTGGTGCCTTATGCCGGCCGGTTCGACGGCTTCCATTCCGTGCCCGCCTCCGTGTCCAAGACCTGTCTGGTCCGCTTCGATAACAACCGGTATTCAGTCTCCGCCAGCGCCGTGGGACGCCCGGTCGAGGTCCGGGCCTATGCGGAGCGGATCGAGCTGCGCCAGGATGGGCGGCAGGTCGGGTCCCACCCGCGCTGCTTCGGCCGGGACCAGACCATCTTCGACCCCTGGCACTATGTGCCGGTGCTGGCGCGCAAGCCCGGCGCCCTCAGGAACGGGGCTCCGTTCAAGGACTGGGTTCTGCCCACCAGCCTCGATCGCGTCCGGCGCAAGCTCACCGGTGCCACCGATGGGGACCGGCAGATGGTGGACATCCTCACCAGCGTGCTGAGCGACGGTTTGCCCGCGGTCGATGCGGCCTGCGCCGAAGCTCTCGGCCAGGGCGTCCACTCAGCCGACGTGATCCTCAACATTCTCGCCCGACGCCGTGAGCCTGCAGCCCCCATCACCATCATCACGCCCGATGCCTTGCGCCTACGCCATGCCCCGAGCGCCGACTGCTCACGATACGACCTGCTGAGGAGATCCCCATGATGGAGCGTTCCCAGATCCTCGAGGCCATGGGCGAGCTCAAGCTCTATGGCATGAAGGCCGCCTACGACGAGATCATCGCCACCGCCGTCAAACGCCAGCATGAGCCGCAGCGCATCGTCGGCGACCTTTTGTCGGCGGAGATATCCGAGAAGCAGGCCCGCTCCATCAAGTACCAGATCACCATCGCCAAGCTGCCCCTCGCCAAGGACATCGACGACTTCGTGTTCGACGACACCCCCATCAACGAGACCCTGGTGCGCGACCTTGCCGGCGGCAACTTCCTCGCCCACCAGCGCAACGTCGTGCTAATCGGCGGGACCGGAACCGGCAAGACCCACCTGGCCATCGCCATCGCGCGTGCCGCCATCCGAGGCGGCGCAAGGGGGCGTTTCTTCAACGTGGTCGACCTCGTCAACAAGCTGGAGGCAGAGGCTCGATCCGGCCGCCAGGGCCGCATGGCCGACTATCTCTCCCGCAAGGACTTCATCGTCCTCGACGAGCTCGGCTACCTGCCCTTCGCCCAGTCCGGCGGCCAGCTCCTGTTCCACCTCGTCAGCCGGCTCTACGAACAGACCTCGGTCATCGTCACCACCAACCTTGCCTTCGGCGAGTGGCCGAGCGTCTTCAACGACCCCAAGATGACCACGGCGCTCCTCGATCGCCTCACCCACCACTGCGACATCGTCGAGACCGGAAACGAGAGCTGGCGCTTCAAGAACCGCGCCTGACCTCCGCCACCATTGACCCCACTGCCGCTGCGCCAAATCAACGCTCCGCGGCAGTGGGGTCAATGCCCCAGACAGGGGTCAACATTCGGCGCCGATAGGGGGTCAGGTTTCCACGCCGATTGACATGGTTATGCCCGCAATAGCCAGTTCAACCAAGCGAAGGTTCGGGCCAGGTGCCTCTCTTCATTGACTGATTTGAACAAGGCGGTCGTGCCTTGATGTCCGAGGTCCGATTATAGAAGGGATTGTTACCGGAGGCGAAAACCCGGAAGGGGCTTCGGGAGCCACCGCAGGAGGCGTAGAGCCCGACCCGAAGGGCGATGCCTAGCATCTCAAAAATATAGGGGGTGAGAATTTGTCAGCGTTGGGATAATTGCACTGATGTTCGATCATCACGTCTTTCGCTTCGCTTTACGCTTCGTCGCAATTGCAGATACCTCGCGGATGACGTCATGGGGATCGAAGCCGATCGTTTCGGCCAACTCAAGGAACTCGACGACATCGATGCGACGGCCGCCGGATTCGATGGCGGCAACGACGGACTGGTATCGGCCGAGCGCTTCGGCCAGATCGGACTGGCTCATGCCGGCCTCCCGGCGCTTGTCGACGATGAGCTGAACCAGACGCATATGCCTTGGCGAGCGAAGCGTTTTTTGCATATGCCCTGCCGGTCATTGACGAAACCGGCAGATCAATTAAACCGAAATACAGATAACCAGAAAATCTGGTTAGCCTTGGCACGACGGATTCCGGCATGGATTCTCGATTGTTGGCGGACCGACATCCAGCGCTAGGTCAGCTTTATCGCGTCTGGCTTGCGCGCGGTGAAGGCGCAGCCATGCCGCTGGCTGGAAATATCACCGAGCGTCTGGCCGATCTGGATGATGTGATCGTCGTGATCCGGCGCCCGTCCGAATCGGATGAGCCGCTGAGGATCGAGCGCAGCGGCAAGGATGTCGACCGGCTCTATGGAGTTGCTTTGGCCGGCGAGCCGGTCGGCCGGCTCACGCCGTCGAGCGCGGATGCGGACAATGAGGCGGCCATCGTTCTCGCATCCGGGCGCACGCTGATGATGGAAGACCAGGCGCAGCTTCCGGGTGGGTCTGCCCGCATCGTCCGGCTCTATTTGCCGTTTGCCGACGAGGCCGGCGCTGTGGCGGGCGTTGTGGTCGGCATCGTCAAGGCCGCCTGAAATCCGCAAAAGCGGATTTCAGGAAACGGAGCGATCATCATTGCGATCGCTGCTCGATATAGCTTCTCATGGTTATGGTTCCTGCTCTCGCGCAGTCGAGGTCTCCGGCCGCGCCGTACCGGCGCGGCCGGAAAATTCTCGATGCTGTCGAGAGACTGGCCGGAACCGCCGAAGCGGCTCCGGCCGTTGGGCTCACTCGGCGGCGTGGTTGAAGGCTGCGCCGTCCTCGACCGTGCCGGTATCGTCGCGACTGGCTGCGGTCGGCGCATTTAGGACCGCGCCGGCTTCAGCCTCCGGGGCATCCAGCCATGCGGGCCGTTCGGTGCGCAGGAGTGCGGGGAGCCATCCGGTGGCGGCGACAAGCTGCTCGGCGGCTTCCGCCATGGGCTGCTTTTTCATGCCGGCGATCCGGTCGGCGGCCTCATCGCTGACGGCTTCCCGCACGGCGGCGGCGATGTGTGCCTTAGTCACTCGACTGAGGTAGGTCCGTGCCGTGGGCGTCCAGTGCGCCGTCATGTCGAGGGCAAGCGCGGTCGCTAGCCGATCCGCTGTCTCATGGACGCGGGGCTTGCGGTCCCAGGGCAGCCTCACCGCATTGACGGTGAGTGAAGCGCAATGGGCAAACAGCGCCAGCACGCTCGCCTGATCCAGCGCGGCGATGAAGCCCCACAGGTCAGCCACATCGCACGGCATATCCGCTGCCCATCCGGCATGACGATCCGCTAGTGCCTTCGCCGGCGCCGTGTCCTCGATGCCGTCCGCGTGCCCGGTGAGGGTGCTGCTCGTCGGCCGGATTTCGAGGCACGTCGCTTCCGCGCCGCGATAGAAGGTCTGCGCGGCGAGGGCATGGGTGACGACGACCAGCGCCATGTCCGGCTGCTCACCAAGGGCGAGGCGCAGGCCGAGCGTGCGGTGAGCGGTGAGGTCCCGCACGAGAAGGTCAGAGAGCGGCTTGCCCGCATCCTCGGTATCCTCGTCCTCGGCGTCGAGCGCGGAAACGGGGTTTCCATCCTTGTCATCCGTGCCGTCCTCGATGATCTCGCCATCCTCGGTGACGCGCATGTTCTCTGCGGTTTCTTCCGGCTCGGGCTTCTCGTCCCCGGCCCGGATGAAGCCGCGCTCGATGCGGGCAGTGCCGTCATGCGACAGCACGACCAACACGCCTCCGCGCGCGACGTCGTCCGGGTCATAGATGTGCCGGAGCGCGTCTATGCGCTCCATGTCCGCTTCAAGCACCCCGAACCGCTCGTCCGCCTCCGGGGGAAGCTCCTCTGCGCCGTCCCATTCCTCCGACAGCCGGTTGTATTCCTCCTGCGCGGCGGCATAGGCGGCGGCATCTTCCTCGGAAAGCTCCACCGGCTGCGGATAGGCGCGGCGCTGGCCGTGGGCATGGGGATAGTCGATGTGGACCGAGACCCACTTCCAGCCTTCCGCCTGAACCTCGGCGCCGATCCGCTCCAGCTTCCCGGTGACGAGCCGGTCCAGCAGCGCGGCATCCTCGTAGAAGCCGCCGCGATCCTCGGTGAATAGGTCGCGCAGGATGGTGCCGCCCGCCTCGGTGTATTCCTCCGGGCCGACGAAGATCGCCCGGCGATCCGTTGCCGGAATGTGTGCCTTGGTGAGGTCGCGGCGGATGATCCACGGCTCGCGGTTGTAGGAGAGGTTCGCAAAAACCTGCTCCTGCCGCCCGTGATCCTCGGTGAGGGCGAAGGCCATCAACTGGTCGAGGTTCAAGCCGCCGTCGCGGTACACCTGCAACAGCTTGGGGCTGACAGCGCCGAGCCGCAGGCGCTGGCGCACCACATGCGCCGTCACGCCGAAGCGGGCGGCGATCTCCTCCGCTCCCCACCCGCGATTTTCCGCAAGCTCGCGGAACGCCTCGAACTGGTCGGCCGGATGCATCGCCTCGCGGGTGACGTTCTCGTCAAGGCTGATCTCGTGCGGGTCATTCGCCGTGTCGATGACGCAGCGCACCGGCTCGGTCTTCCTGATCTCCTTGCGCTTCACGCGGAGAAGCTGGGCAAGCCTGCGGCCTTCGCCCACCGTCACGAAATAGCTGTCGGTGGGCTCTCCCGCTGCATCAAGCTCGGGCTCCACCACAAGGTTTTGCAGCATACCCTTGACGGCGATGCTGGCGGCCAGCGCCTCGATGGTCGCTTCGCTGTGCGGGGTCTTGCGGGCATTGCGCGGCGACTTCTTCAACTTGTTGAGCGGAATGAAATCCGCCGCGCCGCTCGCGGCCTCCGCCTCCGGTGCGGGCAGCGCGCCGACGATTTCTTTCGCCGTTTCCCCAATGCTACGGACTTCCGCATCCGCAACCTGATCCGCCATCGTCTCGGTGACGGCCCGTGCCTTCTTCGATGTTCTGGCCATTGTTCCGATCCTTTCTCCGTAAATGCCGAAGGCATGTCCTCCGACATGCCTTCCGGGGGCGCGTGAGCGCGCGGCAGAGAGGGGGGCGGCTGCCGGCGAGCAGGGCTGGGCTGCGCCGCGAGCGGGGTGGATCGGAACGGTTGGGACAATGGTAGCCATGCGCCGCCTTGCGAGCGCGCGGCCCCGCCCTCGCGCAGGCGGCGGTCGCGGGGGAGAGAGGGCTAAGACCATCTCTCCCCTTTCGGGATCGGCAAGGCTTCAGCCGCAGCCGATCAGGACAAAGCGAGCGCAGCTCGCGGTATGGTCTTGGGACGGTGCAGGCGGTGAGGAGCTCAGCCGTTCTCCGTCGGATCGACGCCTACGACCGGCTCTGATCGTTGCTGAGCGAATTTAAACCGATGATGTCAGCCAGCCCGGAGCGTATGAACTCGCCAGCCGTTACCTTCGAGCGCCGCGATCTCATTGGCCTCTAGGTGGTCGAGAGGCATCGCAAGACAGAGCAGTTGGGAAGGCCTAGTCATCCCCACGAAAACGAGGGTCAGTTGCCTGGCGACAGTCTGTCTCTCGCGCCGCCGTGCATCGCCCGTGCCTGTGAGCGGGCCGATGGCTTCCTTCAAATCGAACATCCTTCGGCTCGGCGTCGATAGAACGAGCGTAGCGCTGTGCGTCTCGCCCTTCACACCGTGAATAGTCGAAAGGGCTATCTCAACTGAGCGATCGTCACTGACGTGGCGCACGATGTTCTGCCGTGAGCGGCCGACGACCGCGGCGGCAGCGCCGTCGGGCACCCAAGCGAGGAAGTCGGCGAACGCTTGAGGAGGCGGGGCAAGCATCAAGAGCCTGAGCGCGTTTTCAATCTCCTGGGCGGTCTGCGGCCAAGCGTCTGCATCGCCCGAATCCACGCTGAAACACAGGCGGTGAGCCACCAAGCGTAATGCCAATCCGGCAGCCGGATCGGCGGCGTCAAGCGCGGCCAAAAGGCCCCGCTTCGTCAGTCTTGGTGTCCCGTGGGCAATGTTGCCGCGATGAGCGAGTGCCAACAGGCCGTCCCAGATCGCATCGGCCGCCGGCGCACAATCACAGGCCTCGGTGAGCAACATCTGCGCGCGGCGCGCATAGTCCGCGAGGTTCGAGAAGCTGGCCTGCGAGCCGGCGTGCCCGGCGGCGAAGGGCGGCCAGTAGTCGCCAAGGTGGCGCGGCATGTTCTGGCCCGCCCCAGTCTTGCGACCGGCAACAGCCTTGGCGACAAAGCCTCGGGGAAACCCATCGGGGTATTCTTCGAACAGAAGGTCGCCAAATGCAGGGAGGACCTGGCCGATCGCGCCCTGCTCGAAGGCGAAGATGGTGTGACGCTTCTCGGGCTCGCGGACGGTTCCCTGGATTTCCTGTGGTGCGCGCACGGTGATGGTCGAAGCCGCTCGTGCAATGTGCGTCCCAAAGCGCCGGCTCTGCACCAAGTCGATATAGCCCGCTCGAGGGAACCCAGTGACGGCATCGGCATCGACAACATCGTGGAAGATGGCTTGGTTCTGGTCACCGAAGCGCTGGACGACCGTCTCATCTCCAAAGATCGATGTGACAAATGCATGCTGCAGGGTATCCGTGTCCTGCATCTCGTCGATGAAGACACAGGGGAACCGATTTCGCACGACGTCGATCAGTCCGGGCACATCGCGGATGGCCCGGCTGGCATAGGCGAACATATCTTGGAACCGGAAATATCCATCGTCGGCCATAGCGGACTTGAGCGCCCGGAACGCCCGCCCGGTCGGCGTGCCGGCCTGCGGAAGAGTGGCCTCACAGCCGACAGTCAGGTCAGGTCCTTCGAAACGGAGGGTCGTCAGCAGTGTGTCGGCTGTGGCCGGATGGTTCTGGAGGTAATTGTTGATGTGCCAAGCCTTCGGCCGAGCCCGGATCGCTGCTGCGAAGTGCCCGTCGTCGATAAAGCGGGGCTCACGACCGGAACCGCGTAGAAAAGGGAGGGCAAGGTACTGATGCGCGAACGCTTGGAATGTGCCGATGAAATGAGGGTGACCTAGCAGACGACGACCATGGGCGTCCTTGGCGAGCCGGGCTTCGACTTCCTGCCGCGCGACGTTGGTGTGAGATAGAACACACACACCTTGTGACCGCGAGGTCCACTTTCGCGCGAGGATCGCGAGCTTGGCCACGAGCAAGGTCGTCTTGCCGCTACCTGGAGCCGCCTGGATGTCCACGCTATCCTCGTGGCACAGGGCTCTGAGTTGGGCGTCGGACCCAAAATCGCAACCGAGAAGGCTTTCGACCTCAGCCACGTCGCTGCGCTCGATGGGAAACGGTAAGGGCATCAGATGACGTCCTCAATCCGCTCGATGGGCTCGGTGACGTACTCTATCGCCTCCACCAAGTATCTCGGCAGCCTCCGTGCTAGATTCTCCGGCTCCCAATCCTGCTTGGGAATCTCGGCGGCCAAGTAGTGTGCCGCCTCAACTTTCGACGCCCGTTTATCAAAGAGCGACCGATAGATGCGCGCGGCGATCTCGTCACTGGCTAGCTCCTGCGCCTGCCAGCCCGCAAACTCCGCATCCGCCGTCTGAATCTGGTGGGCGATTTCCTGATCAGTCAGGACATCGTTCTTGTCCTTGGCCCGCCTCGCCATGCGGATCGCACGGTGACTGAGCTGGCCAAGTCCGGCCGCCGCAATGTCATGCTCCAGTGTCCAGCGCGGCGACACAAACGTCCGCACGGAACCGCCGTCACGCGCCTTAAGGCCAGCGACCGCGGCTTCCAGTTCCTCCACAGTGAAATCGTTCTCGAACTTTCTTCGGGCGGCCTCCCCCGGCCCTGGGGGGGCGGGAGGCGGCACATAAGCCGCGCTAGCCGCAGTCGGGAAATCCCGGTCGGTCAAGCAGGCGACCCGGATCGGGGAGGTCGTTCCGTCGGTGCGCTGGAAGATGCGCGCGTACCGGAAAAGCCCTCGATGTCCGACGTTGACGATCGATACGCCGTACTTTGCGAGCGGCCGCCCCAAACCTTCGGCGAGCGCCGGAAGCAGGATGTTCTCAGCATCACCTTCGACGATGATGACAGACCTGGCGAAGAACAGGTTGGCCTTGGTGACGTCGAGAAAACGTCGCAGGAACGCATAGTCTGCCTTCTCAAGCGCCGTGCTTTTGTGGTCGAGGGGGAAGGCCTTGTGATCGGCGAGCAAAGTGATCGCCTCAATATCGGCCTTGGCCGCCAGGGCAGGGCTGTGGGTTGTCGCAATGACCTGAACCCGACCGGGGCCGGGCTTGGACCGCAGCTCCAGCAGCTCCATCAACCGCAACTGCATTTGTGGGTGGAGATGAGCCTCCGGCTCTTCGATCAAGAGCAGAGGCATGCCCTCGGCGGCTCCAAGCAATAGGAGCTCCGTCGCCATGAACAACACGTTGTTCAGGCCCAAGCCCCGCCGCGTCGGCAATTGCACCCCGGCCCTCGATCCCAACGCGAGCTCGAGCTTTTCGAGAACCTGTTGCAGATCCGTACGCCTCGCGACGGAAATGGCCGCCGCCAAGGGGTCCGCAGCCAGGGAGAGGCTAGCGAGGAACTCGCGATTGATCGTGTCGCGGACACTGGTGACGACCGGGTTAGCCTGAATCAACGCCTCGGCCTGAGCCATGATACCGACGAGCGTCGCTGGCGGGGGCCCCCCGTCTTGGTAGTCGCTGACGTGCTGGCCCGCGAACTCGGGATGTGACGCCAGGATTTGAGAAAGGCGTGATCCTCGGCCTGCCGTGAGCTCTGCCTCTGCGTCTCGTAGTGGCCGAAGATATGTCGTACGTAGAAACTCGCGTATGGTGCCTTCGATCGGCGGACCAGAGCCCAGGGCGCCGGCGCGGAAGCTGACGGCGATTCTCCCCTTCGCGGCCGTTCCGCCGTCTAACCTGCTCGCGGTCAGGGAGACCGACAGGTGCGGCGTCTCGCCGGGGCTGGTGGTCAGGTACTCAAGGAACGTTGCCTGCTCGGGCGTCGTCAGGCCACGTAGGATCGCCGAGATTGAGAGAGTTTCGGCGCGCTCGGCGCCCGACACGTGGAAGTCGTCGACCGTCAAACGATGGTAGTCCTGGCTCGTGGTCCAAAGTAGATGACGCAGGGCGTCCACGACCGTTGTTTTGCCGGCGTCATTCTCGCCAACCAGCAGATTGAAGCCGGGCGAGAAGACAAACTCGACCGCGTGCTCGTTTTCCCCGAACTGCCGGAAATTCTCGATCTTGAGGCTGGCCACGTACATCTGGCTGGCGACTCCTGAAACGGCCAATAGCTCAGCTTTAGCGTGTGTCGTGCGGGCACGCCATTGATGCGGTCACGCCCTGCCTGGGGTCGCGTGTTGACTACCCGCGCGCCGCGTTGATTTTGGCGATGGCGCCGGCCAACTCCGCCTCAAAGTCGTAAGCACGCTCCGACGGTGGCGCTAGGCCAGCGATAAAACGGGCCACCTCAAGAGCGGCGAAGTCGTGGAAGGGATTGAGCCCGATGACGTTGCCCAAGGTCAGGTCATCTGGCGTCGCCGCGGCAATGATCTTGGCGAAGCGGCCGAGCGCCGCGTTTTCGTCCCAGTGGGAAACAAAGAGCAGCGTCGCGGTAAAGGCCAATAGAGCCTCCGGCGTATCGCCGTAGATGCTTCCAAGTGACCGTCGCCTGGTCAGCGACAGGTTTCCATAGGCCGCCATAAGCCCGGCCAGCCTGGCGGTCATCTCGTACCTCGACCGCAGGGGCTCCATGGCGATAAGCCGCTGCCCTTGATTGGCCATCAGAATGCGTTTCGTCCGATCGCGCACCGCCGCGTCGAAACCGATGCGAGGGATCCGCTTTACGAAGTCACGGTAGTAAAAGGCGAGGTCGCGAAGCGCCGCCCGACGCGTGTCGAAGCCCGGGAAGATGAGATGGAAGGGCTGGAACTCCAGGGCTTCGTATATCTGCAGTCGGTTGATGGACCACAGCCAGTCGGCCACGGCCGGGGTACCCTTGACCTCGAATGCGTCAGCGTCGCGCTGGGCTAGAAACCACGACCGCATCTCGAAAATCGCCGGCTTGCTCAGCTCACCGATTGCAATGGCCTTGCAGACCAACTCCCGGATAACCTTGGTGTCCTTGTCGTTCGCGGAGAACTGAACGTCGACGC
Organism: Xanthobacter sp. NM-25; assembly: GCF_022138605.1. Lineage (GTDB taxonomy): Bacteria > Pseudomonadota > Alphaproteobacteria > Rhizobiales > Xanthobacteraceae > Xanthobacter. Next base: position 413,821 of record NZ_JACBFS010000004.1, on the reverse strand, counting down.
CTCTCTGAACACCGGGCACGTCATCCATTGCGAAGAAATCACAGCCCAGCTTGTGGGCCGTGTGGCCCGAGGCGTCGATAAACCGGAAGTGCGCCTGTCGCGTGTTACGCCCAGTACCGTTTGCATCGGACCGGACCAAGCTCGCCCCGCCGCATCGACACGACGGGCACAGCAAGTCGCTACGCATCCAGTCTCGCTCGGCTTGGCTCAGGCCGTAGTCTACCTGCTCCAAGGATGCGGTGACGCCCCGGCGCTTCAGCAATTGCTTGAAGTCCAGCTCCTGGGCAAAATGCTGCGAATAGGCTGTGTGCGACACTGGTCTTAGCCGCCGTGCGTGGCGCAGTACCCGCCACGATCCTTCGCGGCTTTCCACGGTCCGATCGCCATCTGGCCGCTGAGGCCTTTGACCCCCGCCTTGCAAGGCGCGCCCTTCATGGTCACGCCGCTGCAGCGAACAAAGCCCTCCGTTGAAAGCCACTCGACGAACTCTTCCCGCGTCAAGCCGACCCGAGCGGCCATCGCGCCGGTCGCGTCTTCCAAATAGGTTCGCGCCTGGTCTGGTTGCAGATCCACCCTCAGCCTGCCCCAACCGAGGCCTCGGTCGACCCAGTACGGTTCGCCATGGGCGATGTGCGAGCTGATCACATCGCGCTCCAGTTGGTCCGGAGCCGGCCATTCTGACATCGGCTCCGGTATATGCATGCCAGCGTCGGACCCGTGGCCTTTGGGCTGGTATGATTTCCGGCCTGCGCGAACCAGGAACCTCGACTGCGCCTTCTTGCCCAGAAGACCCGTCGCAGCCTCCGCCAGAGCAAGACTAAGGCCGTGGCCGAACTCGCGATACGCAAAGATCGCTGCCTGCCAGCGCTGATCCTCATCCTCGATCTCAATGAGCGCCAGAGCCGCCTGCCGCCGCTGATCCTGTGCAAGTTCAAGTGCGCGCTGTGCGTTTTCAAGAGCTGTGTTGGCGTTCACGAGACGCTGTAAGGCAGGGTGCATGGCTGGAACCGAATCTCTGGTGAGCATCCAGAATAATCCAATCCGGCGCCGAGACGGCGCTCGAATCAGGAAATATGACACCCACCTCGAACGCGTAGCGTCCCGCGCCGAGCTCGATCGATCTAGGCTGCTGCATTGGATCTCAGCGCAGGCGGCGCTCTCTTCCGCACGAGCGATGGAAGGCGGGCAAGGTCCGAAAGGCTCGTTCGCCGTGCTGGACGTAATTCAACTGCGTACGGTGGCGAGCCGCCTCGTTCGAGAGAAGGCATGCGGTTTTCCACAAGGGGAGAGATGGCGGACGCTCTCGGCATCGGTGGTCACCAAGTGGTCACCATACCGAAAACGGCAAAACCGCCTCTCGGCGGTGTCGCTATAAGTTATTGATTATTTTGAGAATATTGGAGCGGGCGATGGGATTCGAACCCACGACCCCAACCTTGGCAAGGTTGTGCTCTACCCCTGAGCTACACCCGCATCCAATGCACAGCGTCGTGGTTCGTCGCCGGCGGTGCGTTCATATGGCAGGTGCGCACGCTGAATGCAAGAGTGTTGGCCGGCAAACCGCTCATGGCTGTGGATGGGCGGCGGTGGAGGTAAGGTAAGTATTTGAAATATAGTAAAATAGATCGCTCGCCGAGCTCCGGTCCGGCCGTGTGGGCCGGCGGGTGGCGGTGGGAGGGCGCGACCGTGGCATCGGCGACGCGCTCAGGTCGTGTCGCGGTCCCGCGAACCGCCGCGCGCCGCTTGCCGGGCCGCTTGCCGCGCCGGTGGCGCACCGCTAGAACGGCGGCAACTTCCGCGAACACCGTATGGAGCCGGCGCCTTATGGCCTCCTATCAATATGCCTATCACATGCACGGTCTCACCAAGACCTATCCGGGCGGCAAGAAGGTCCTGGATAATGTGCACCTCTCCTTCTACCCCGATGCCAAGATCGGCGTGCTCGGCGTCAACGGCGCCGGTAAGTCGACGCTGCTGCGCATCATGGCCGGCATCGATACCGACTATTCCGGCGAGGCCAAGCCCGCCGAGGGCGTGCGCGTGGGCTATCTGCCCCAGGAGCCGCAGCTCGATCCGACCAAGACCGTGCGCGAGAACGTGATGGACGGCGTGGCCAAACAGAAGGCCATTCTCGACCGCTACAACGAGCTCGCCATGAATTATTCGGACGAGACCGCCGATGAGATGACCCAGCTGCAGGACGAGATCGAGGCCCAGGGCCTGTGGGATCTCGAGTCCAAGGTGGAGCAGGCCATGACCGCGCTCGGCTGCCCGCCGGACGACTGGGAGGTGACCAAGCTCTCGGGCGGCGAGCGGCGCCGCATCGCCCTGTGCCGCCTGCTGCTGGAGCAGCCCGAGGTGCTGCTGCTCGACGAGCCCACCAACCATCTGGACGCCGAGACGGTGAACTGGCTGGAAGGGCATCTGCGCACCTACCCCGGCGCCATCCTCATCGTCACCCACGATCGCTACTTCCTCGATAATGTGACGGGCTGGATCCTGGAGCTCGATCGCGGCCGGGGCATTCCCTACGAGGGCAATTATTCCTCCTGGCTCGGTCAGAAGCAGAAGCGCCTGCAGCAGGAGGGCCGCGAGGACGAGGCCCGCCAGCGGGCCCTCGCCCGCGAGCAGGAATGGATCGGCGCCTCGCCCAAGGCGCGCCAGGCCAAGAACAAGGCGCGTATCCAGCGCTATGAGGAGCTGGTGGAGAAGGCCTCCGCGCGGCAGCCGTCGGCGACCCAGATCGTCATTCCGGTGGCCGAGCGGCTCGGCCAGAACGTCATCGCCTTCGATCATCTCAACAAGGCGTTCGGCGACAAGCTGCTGATCGACGATCTGTCGTTCAAGCTGCCGCCCGGCGGCATCGTCGGCGTCATCGGGCCCAACGGCGCGGGCAAGACCACCTTGTTCCGCATGATCACCGGACAGGAGAAGCCGGACGGCGGCTCCATCGAGATCGGTGAATCGGTGAAGCTCGGCTATGTGGACCAGAGCCGCGATGCCCTCGACGACAAGAAGACCGTCTGGGAGGAGATTTCCGACGGCAACGAGGTGATCTACGTCGGCAAGAAGGAGATCCCCTCACGCGCCTATTGCGCGGCCTTCAACTTCAAGGGCGGCGACCAGCAGAAGAAGGTGGGCATGCTCTCCGGCGGCGAGCGCAACCGGGTGCATCTGGCCAAGGTGCTGCAGCGGGGCGGCAACGTGCTGCTGCTCGACGAGCCCACCAACGACCTCGACATGGACACCCTGCGGGCCCTGGAAGAGGCGCTGGAAGATTATGCCGGCTGCGCCGTGATCATCTCCCATGATCGCTTCTTCCTGGACCGCATCGCCACCCACATGCTGGCCTTCGAGGGCGACAGCCACGTGGAATGGTTCGAGGGCAACTTCGCCGATTACGAGGAAGACAAGAAGCGCCGCCTCGGCCTCGACAGCACGATCCCCAAGCGGATCCAGTACAAGAAGTTCTCGCGATAGACGGAGCAGAGAGGGGCGAAAGCCCCTCTTTTCTTTTGTACAGCGCGTGTGCACCCGCGTGCCGTTCTTCCGCCGGGCCTGTGTTATGTCCTCAGGCTGCGGCCGTCTCCTTGCCGATCCGTTCCAGATCGAACGGCGTCGTCTGGTACATCTCGTTGATCCAGTTGGCGAACAAGAGGTGGGCGTGGCCGCGCCAGCGGTTTTCCGGCGGGGTCGCCGGGTCGTTGCCGGGGAAATAATAAGCGGGCAGGGGCGTCTGCGGGGCCTTGGCGGCATCGCGGGCGTATTCGTCGGCCAGGGTGCGGGTGTCGTATTCCAGGTGGTTGAACATGTGCAAGGCCCGATGGCGCGGATCATCGAGCAGGCACAGGCCCACCTCCGGGCTTTCCGCCAGCACGGTCAGGTCGCTATGGGCCGGAATGTCCGCCGTGCGGGCCTCCGCCCAGCGGGAGACCGGCACCCGGAAGGTGTCGGGAAAGCCGCGCAGGAAGGGGGAGGTGGGCGCCAGCACCCGGTGACGATAGAGGCCGAACGCCTTCTGCGCCAGGGCGTGCTTGGGCATGGCGTGGAAATAAGAAACCGCCGCCAGCGCTGCCCAGCACAGGTTCAAGGTGCGGTGCACATGGGTCTGGGTCCAGTCGAACACCCGGCTCAGCTCATCCCAATAGGTCACCTCGGCAAACGGCAGGTGCTCCACCGGCGCGCCGGTGATGACGAGGCCGTCGAACCGCTGCGCGCGCACCTCCTCCCACGGCCGGTAGAAGGCAGCCATGTGGTCTTCGGAGGTGTTGCGGGAGACGTGATCGGTGATGCGCACCAGGGTCAGCTCCACCTGCAGGGGCGTGGCGCCCAGAAGCCGGGCGATCTGCACCTCGGTGGCGATCTTGTTGGGCATCAGGTTGAGCAGGCCGATGCGCAGGGGGCGGATGTCCTGGCGGACGGCGTCGCCTTCGCCCATCACCATCACGCCTTCCGCTTCCAGCGTGGTGCGGGCGGGCAGGCGATCGGGGATCTTGATGGGCATGGCGTCGGTCCTCATGGATCGGGACTGACGCTTGGTGGCTGGGTCCGCTTGGTTGCCGGCTCGGCCACATCCTCCGCCGGAAGCTCCGAGGGAGTACCACCTTGCCCGGATCGGCAGGTTGGCGTTGGGCGTCGCCCCAACTCTTGATGTCGAAAGCGTCTCTACCTCCGACCGCGGCGATTGGCAATGGCACCACCGGGATGACACGCCGCGCGCCGGCGAACCCGAGCCTGCACGCCGAACCTGGAGCGGAGCTTGCGCGCCCCCCCATCCCCTTGGGTTACGGCTGGTATATGCTGGCGTGGCTACCGCAGGAGACACCCATGGCCGATTGGAATGCCCGCCAGTATCTGAAGTTCGAGGACCAGCGCACCCGTCCGGCCCGCGATCTCCTGGCCCAGGTGCCGCTGGCGGACGCCGCTTTCGTGGTGGATCTCGGCTGCGGTCCCGGCAATTCCACCGAGCTTCTGGCGGAGCGCTTCCCCAAGGCCGAGCTTCTCGGGCTCGATACCTCCCCCGCCATGCTGGTGGCAGCCCGCAAGCGGCTGCCCAAGGCGCAGTTTGAGCCCGCCGATGCCTCCACCTTCACGCTGGAGCGGCCGGCGGACCTCATCTTCGCCAATGCCGTGCTGCAATGGGTGCCGGACCACGAGACCGTGCTGCCGCGCCTGCTTTCCCTTTTGGCTCCCGGCGGGGTGCTGGCGGTGCAGATGCCGGATAATCTGGAAGAGCCCTCCCACGCGGCCATGCGCGAAACCGCCATGAGCGGCCCCTGGGCGGAGAAGCTGGTGCCGGCGCTGAGCGCCCGCGCCGTTCTGCCGACGCCCCGCGCCTATTATGACCTGCTGCTTCAGGGCGCCGGCCGCATCGACATCTGGCACACCATCTACAACCACCCGCTGGAGAATGCGGCGGCCATCGTCGAATGGGTGAAGGCGACCGGCCTGCGCCCCTTCATCGACCCGCTGGAGGCCGACGAGCGGGCGGCGTTTCTGGAGGCCTATCAGGCCCGCCTCGAAGAACCGTATCCGCCGCAGCAGGATGGCAAGGTGCTGCTGGCCTTCCCGCGGCTGTTCCTGGTCGCCCAGCGCCCGGGCTGAACGAAAAGGGCGCGGCGCCGTGCGGCGGCCGCGCCCTCACTCTCATCGCAAAACGCGGGCTCACCAGGCGGGCAGCACCGAGCCCTTGAAGGTCTCCTCGATAAAGGCCTTCACCTCGGGAGAATTGTAGCTCTCCACCAGGGTCTTCACCCAGGGCTTGTCCTTGTCCTCGGTGCGCACCACGATGATGTTCACATAGGGGCCCTTGGGATCTTCCCGCAGAATGGGGTCCTTCACCGGGTCGAGGCCCGCTTCCTTGGCATAATTGGTGTTGATGCCGGCGGCATCCACATCCGGCAGGGAGCGCGGCAGCTGGGCGGCATCGATCTCCACGAATTTGAACTTCTTCGGATTGTCGATGACATCCACCACCGAGGCCTTCACACCCACATTGGGGGTGAGCTTGATGAGCCCCTTGTCGGCCAGCAGCAGCAGCACCCGGCCGCCATTGGTAGGATCGTTGGGAATGGCGATGGTGGCGCCGGCCGGCAATTCCTCGATGCTTTTGTACTTCTTGGAATAGACGCCGATGGGGAAGTTCACGGTATAGGCGACAGGGGTCAGCTTATAGCCACGATCAGCCACCTGGTTGTCGAGATAGGGCTTGTGCTGGAAGGAGTTGGCCTGGATCTCCCCGGCCGCGAGGGCGGCGTTGGGCACCACATAGTCGGAGAATTCGACGATGGAGATGTCGAGCCCCTTCTTGGCGGCTTCCTTCTTCACCGCCTCCAGGATCTGGGCGTGGGGGCCGGGGGTGACGGCCACCTTGATGGTTTCGGCGCGGGCGGCGCCGGTGGCGGCAAGGCCCAGCGCGGCGGCGAGGGCGAGGGTGGCGAACTTCATGGATCGGTCTCCAATCAGATGAAAGAGGGGCCGGGCAGGGGTGCCGCCCCGGCAGGGAAGGGAGGGGGCCTCAGCCCCGGTGGCGCTTGTCCAGGCGGCGGGCGATGCCATCGCCCAGGCTCTGCACCCCCTGCACCAGCAGGATGAGCACGATGACCACCGCCGCCATCACGTCCGGCATGAAGCGCTGGTAGCCGAAGCGGATGCCGAGATCACCGAGGCCGCCGCCGCCCACAGCGCCCACCATGGCCGAGTAACCGAGCAGCGACACCACGGCGAGGGTGAGGGCCAAGGTGATGGAGGGCATAGCCTCCGGCAGCAGCACCTTGCGGACGATCTGCAGCGGGCTCGCCCCCATGGCGCGGGCGGCCTCCACCAGCCCCTGGTCCACCTCGCGGATGGACCCCTCGATGAGGCGGGCGATGAACGGCGCCGCCGCCACCGTCAGCGGCACGATGGCCGCATTGGTGCCGATGGAAGTGCCGGCGATGAGCCGGGTGAAGGGAATGATGGCCACCACCAGGATGATGAACGGGGTGGAGCGGGCGGCGTTCACCACCAGCCCCAGCACGCTGTTGAGCCAGGGGGCGGCGAACAGCTCGCCGGAGCGGCTGGTGGCCAGGAACACCCCCAGCGGCAGGCCGATGAGGGTGCCGATGAGGCCGGAGGCGGCGACCATGTAGAGGGTCTGCTTGGTGGCCTCGATGAGCAGGTCGACGATGGCGGGCGGCAGCAGGCTGAAGGAGAGATCAAACATAGCCGAGCACCTCGGAAGAGAGGTTCAGGCGCGCCACGGCGCTGGTGACGGCGGAAAGGGTGGCGGCATCGCCCGGCACCGACACGACAATGACGCCGAACGGTGCGCCGGCGATCTCGTCCACCTGCGCCTGGATGATGTTGATGTCCACGGAGAGCAGCCGGGACACCCGCGAGAGCACGGGATCGGTGGCGTGGTCGCCGGTGAAGACGATGCGGACGACGGCTTCGCTGCCCGGCTCCGGCTCGCTCTTCAGCCGGTCGGCCACATAGGGTGGCAGGCTGGCGCTGGTGAGGTCGGCGAGGAAGGTGCGGGTGGTCGAATGCCGGGGGTGGGCGAACACCTCATAGGTGGTGCCGCGCTCGACGATGCGTCCGCCGTCAATCACCGCCACCTGGTCGGCCACGTTCTTGATCACCGCCATCTCGTGGGTGATGAGAAGCACGGTGAGCTTCAGCTCGGCATTCACCTTGCGCAGCAGGGCGAGGATCTGCTGGGTGGTCTCCGGGTCGAGGGCGGAGGTGGCCTCGTCGGAGAGCAGCACCCGGGGGCGGGTGGCGAGGGCGCGGGCGATGCCCACCCGCTGCTTCTGCCCACCGGATAGCTCGGCCGGGTAGCGATCCCGCTTATCGGCAAGGCCCACCAGATCGAGAAGCGGTTCCACCCGCGCCTTGATCTCCCGCGCCGGCACCCCGGCAATCTCCAGTGGCAGCGCCACATTGTCATAGGCCGTGCGGCGGGCCAGCAAATTGAAGTGCTGGAAGATCATGCCGATGGAGCGGCGCGCCCCGCGCAGGGCTTTTTCGTCGAGGGCGGTGATGTCGACCCCATCCACCACCACCCGGCCCGAGGTGGGCTTCTCCAGCCCGTTGACGAGGCGGATCAAGGTGGATTTGCCCGCGCCCGAGCGGCCGATGACGCCGAGAATGGCGCCTTCCGGCACGGCCAGGGAAATATCGGAAAGGGCGGTAACGGGGGTCGCGCCACGGCGGGCGCCATAAGTCTTCTCGACCTTGTCGAACAGGATGACCGGCGCGGCGGATGCGGCATCCGGCGCGGCGGGCGATAAAGGGGTGTTCACGGAAGACTCCGGGTCGGGGCCCGCGGCGCGTTCGTCAGAGCGAATGGGGAAAGGGGAAGGTCTCGTCATGGACGTCGCGCTCGGCCGCAAGGGGCAAGGGAATAGGCTGCCGGAGCGCAATTGAGCCAAAGCGAGAGCTTGGCTGTGCGCCGGGCAGGCGTTTCACTGAAACGAGCGACACATCGACATGGTGGGCCCCAGGGTTCTGGCGCGGGACGCGGGCTGAGTTGCCGGCACTATCGTTCTTTTTATCGAACGCGTCAAGCCGAATGCTGACAAAATAGGTCGGCTTTCCGCGCGGGGGAATGCCCCGGCGGTCGCCGTCCACTGTCCTGCGTGGCGGATCAGGCCGGCCGGGCCTCGATGGTGAGGTGCATCACCTCGTCCACCGGCGCCAGCCGCTGGCGGATGGTTGGGGCATCTGCGCCGGCGACGCTGATGATGGCGGCGCGGGCCTGCGGCCCCACCCGCCACACGTGGAGATCGAGCAGGGTGGCGTCGCCCGGCCCCTCGACGGCGGCGCGGATCTCCTGCGCCACGTGGTCGTCGGTGCTGTCCAGCAGCACGGCGGCGGTGTCGCGCATCAGCGTCCAGGACCAGCGGCCGATGACCACGCCGCCGACGATGCCCATCAGGGGATCACACCACACCCAGCCCAGATAGCGCCCGGCCACCAAGGCGATGATGGCGAGGACCGAGGTCAGGGCATCGGCCAGCACATGGAAATAGGCCGAGCGCAGATTGTTGTCCTCATCATGGGCGGCATCGTGTTCGTGATGGTGCGCCGTGTGGTGCCCTTCGTGATGGTGGTCATGGTGATGATGGGCGTGGTGATGGTGGCCATGGTGCCCGCCGGAGAGGAGCAGGGCGCTGACGAGGTTCACGCCAAGGCCGATGACGGCGACGATGATGGCATCGCCGAACGCCACATCCACCGGTGCCAGCAGGCGGCCGACGGATTCCACCGCGATGCCGACCGCCACCAGCCCCAGCACCAGAGCGGAAGCGAAGCCGGCGAGATCACCGATTTTGCCGGTGCCGAACGAGAAGCGCGGATCCTCCGCATGGCGCCGGGCATAGACATAAGCGAGGGCGGCGACGCCCAGCGCGCCGGCATGGGTGGCCATGTGGAAGCCGTCGGCCAGCAGCGCCATGGAGCCGGTGAGCACGCCGGCGATGATCTCGCCCACCATCATCACCGCGGTGAGCGCCACCACCCACACGGTGCGCCGCGTGTTCTCCGCATGGTTCGCACCGAGAAAAACGTGGCTGTGAGCCGAGGCCGCGGCGGGCGCCGGGGACGGAGACTGTGACATGATCTGTTGTCCTCCTGAACTCCGCCGGCTGGGTGTGCCCCGGCTTGGGCTCCTCACTTGGCGTAGCGCCGCATCACCGCCGCCAGCTCGTCCGCGCCCTGGGCCCGCTCGGTGTCGGAAAGGCCGGGGCGGGCCACGTGCTCGCGCAGGTGAGCCTCGAAAATCTCGTCCATGAGGCCGTTCACCGCGCCGCGCACCCCGGCCACCTGGTGCAGCACATCGGCGCATTCGGCGCCCGATGAGAGCGCCCGCGCGATGGCCTCCATCTGCCCGGAGATCCGCTTCACGCGCATCAGCAGGGCGGCATTGTCCTTGGGGTCGCGGGTATGTGCCATGGGATAGGGGGGTATCCTATTTCCACGACCGGAGCAAGCGCCGCCGGCTGCGGTGTCGGTGCACGCTTGGGTCCGCCGCAGCCTTTGTCGCGCGGTATTTTGGTGTGGCCTCCAGTGCATTTATATAGCAATGTATTGACATTTATGGGCGCTGGCGATAGCGTCCAATTTATAGCAATAGATTGCTATAAATTGGCGTGACGCGGGGGTGTCTCCGGTGGCGCGCCGCAGGTGGAGGAGGCAGGGAGGTCATGGCGTTTCAGGCAATGCCGCAGGCGGAAGGGTGGGGGCTTTCGGCCGATCAGGTCGGCTTTCGCGACACCACCCGGCGGTTCGCCGCCGAGGTGCTCGCGCCAGGCTACCGGGCCCGGGAGAAGGCCGGTGAAGTGCCGCTGGAGCTGCGCCGGCAGATGGGGGCGCTGGGCCTGATCGGGGTGGAGTTCCCCGCCGAATTCGGCGGCCTCGGCGCCGATCACGTCACCGCCGGCGTGGTGCTGGAAGCCATCGCCGAGGGGGATTTCAACGTCGGCTATATCCAGCTCCTGTCCTCGCTCTGCGGCGCCATCGTCGCCCGCCACGCGGCGCCGGAGATCGCCGCCGAAGTGCTGCCACAGGTGGTGGCCGGCGAGGCGCTGATCGCCCTGGCGCTCACCGAGCCGCAAGGTGGGTCCGACGCTGCCGCTCTGGCGCTCAAGGCGACCCGCGATGACGACGCCTACGTGCTGGATGGCGAGAAGACCTCCATTTCCATGGCGGACCAGGCGCAGTGGGCGGTGGTGTTCGCCCGCACCGGAACGCCGGCGGAGCGGGCCCATGGGGTCTCGGCCTTCCTGGTGAACATGGGCGCGCCCGGCATCAGTCGCACCCGGTTCAACGATCTGGGCGAACAGGCCATCGGCCGCGGCTCCATCTTCTTCGACCGCGTGCGGGTGCCGGCCAGCCATCGCCTGGGAGCGGAAGGCTCGGGCTTCGTGCAGGTGATGCAGGGCTTTGATTTCTCGCGCGCCCTCATTGGCCTGCAGTGCCTTGCGGTGGCGCGGGTCTCGTTGGCTGAGACCTGGGCCTATGTGAAGGAGCGCAAGACCTTCGGCAGGCCGCTGGCGGACAACCAGGGCGTCACCTTTCCGCTGGCCGAGGCGGAGACCATGGTCGAGGCGGCGCGGGGCCTGTGCTACCGCACGCTGGCCGCCAAGGATGCCGGCGTGCCCCACACCAAGGAGGCCGCCATGTGCAAATGGTGGGCCCCCAAGCTCGCCTTCGAGGTGGTGCAGACCTGCCTGCTGCTGCACGGCCACGCTGGCTATTCCACCGAGCTGCCGTTCGAGCAGCGCCTGCGCGACGTGCTGGGCCTGCAGATCGGCGATGGCACCGCGCAGATCATGAAGATGATCATCGCCCGCGAGGCCCTGAAGGCGGTCGCGGCCTGAGCGGAAGACGGCACCAAGCCGCACCGGAGGAAACCACCCCATGCTGAACAGCTCGAAGAGGGCGACCCCATGAGTTTCGATCTGCTGCCGGCGACCCGCCGAGCCGCCATGACCGTGGCAGGCTGGTGGCGGGACGAGACCCTGCTCGACCATTTCCGCCGCCATCGTGCCGCCACCCCCGACAAGCTGGCGCTGGTGGCCACCCGCACCGAGGCCGGCGGCAGCACGCGCCTCACTTATGCGGAGCTCGATGCGCTGTCCGATCGGCTGGCGGTGGGCCTCATGCGCCACGGGGTGGGGGAGGGCGACGTGGTGTCGTTCCAGCTGCCCAACTGGTGGCAGTTCACCGCGCTCCACCTCGCCTGCCTGAAGCTCGGCGCCATCTCCAACCCGCTGATGGTGATCTTCCGCGAGCGGGAGCTCAGCTTCATGCTGGGGCTCGCCGAGACCAAGGTGTTCGTGGTGCCGGCGAAGTTCCGCAATGTGGACCACGCGGCGCTGGCGGCGGCGGTGCGGCCCAGCCTGCCACGACTCGCCCATGTGGCGGTGGTGGATGGCGCCGGGGCCGAGGCCTTCGATGCCCTGCTGGTGGCGGACATCACCCCGGCCGAACGGGTCGCGCTGGCGGCGAACCGGCTCGTGCCCGATGCGGTCATCGAGCTGCTCTACACTTCCGGCACCACCGGCGAGCCCAAGGGGGTCACCCACACCTCCAATACCATGCTCTCCAATCTCGTGCCGTTCGCCGAGCGGCTGCACCTGGGCGCCGCCGACGTGGTGCACATGCCCTCGCCCATGGCCCACCAATTGGGCTTCATGTATGGCCTGGTGCTGCCGCTGATGCTGGGCGCGACGGCGGTGCTGCAGGATATTTTCGTCGCCGAGACCATGGCCCGGCAGATCACCGGCGAGGGCGCCACCTTCACCATGGGGGCGACGCCGTTCCTGAATGATCTGGCCGATTATTGCCTCGCCACCGGCACCCGCACGCCCTCCCTCAAGGTGTTCGTCTCGGCCGGCGCGCCGATCCCGCGGCCGCTGGTCGCCAAGGCGCGCGAAGCCCTCGGCGCCGCCATCATCTCGGCTTGGGGCATGTCGGAGAATGGCGCGGTCACCACCGCCCGCATCGAGGATCCCGAGGAGAAGGTGACGGGAACCGATGGCTGCCCTCTGCCCGGCATGGACGTGCGGGTGGTGGACCTGTCGGGGCAGCCGGTGCCCGCCGGCGAAGAGGGCATGCTGCAGGTGCGCGGCTGCTCCAATTTTATTGGCTATCTGAAGCGCCCGGGCCTTGCCCAGGTGGATCGGGACGGCTGGTTCGACACCGGCGACATCGCCCGCATGGATGCCGATGGCTACATCCGCATCGCCGGCCGCTCCAAGGACATCATCATTCGCGGCGGCGAGAATATCCCGGTGGTGGAGGTGGAGAACCTCCTGTTCAAGCATCCGGCGGTCTCGGCGGTGGCCATCGTCGGCTATCCCGATGCGCGGCTGGGGGAACGGGCCTGCGCCTTCGTGATCCCGCGGGCGGGGCAGAACCTCAGCTTCGAGGAGATGGTGGACTATCTGAAGGCGCAGAAGATGGCCATGCAATATATCCCCGAGCGGCTGGAGGTGGTGGATGTTCTGCCTCAGACGCCATCGGGAAAAATCCAGAAATTCCGGCTGCGCGAGATGGCACGAAACGCCATGTCGGCGTGAAGCCGAAAAACGCAGAGTCAAAGCGATCCATGATTTATGGGAGAGACGTCGTGAGCTACGAGGATATTCTGTACGAGGTGCGCCCGGAAGGCGTCGCCCGCATCACCATCAACCGCCCGGACAAGTACAATGCCTTTCGCGGCCAGACCGTGGAAGAGCTCATCCACGCCTTCCAGACCGCCGGCTGGGATCGGTCCATCAGCGTGATCGTCCTCACCGGCGCCGGGGACAAGGCCTTCTGCACCGGGGGCGACCAGAGCGCCCATGATGGCCAGTATGACGGGCGCGGCACCATCGGCCTGCCCATCGACGAACTGCAGAGCCTGATCCGCGATGTGCCCAAGCCCGTCATCGCCCGGGTGAACGGCTTCGCCATCGGCGGCGGCAATGTGCTCGCCACCATCTGCGATCTCACCATCGCGTCCGAAAAGGCCCAGCTGGGGCAGGTGGGGCCGAAGGTGGGTTCGGTGGATCCGGGCTTCGGCACCGCTTATCTCGCCCGCGTGGTGGGAGAGAAAAAGGCGCGGGAGATCTGGTATCTGAACAAGCGCTACACCGCCCAGGAGGCCCTCGCCATGGGGCTGGTCAACGCGGTGGTGCCCCATGAGGAACTTGATGCGGAGGTGGACCGCTGGTGCGCCGAACTGCTGGAGCGCAGCCCCACCGCCATCGCCCTCGCCAAGCGCTCGTTCAATGCGGATACGGAGAGCATCCGCGGCATCTCCTCCCTGGGGATGGCGGCGCTCAGCCTCTATTACGACACCGATGAATCCAAGGAAGGCGGCGTTGCCTTCCGCGAGAAGCGCAAGCCCGATTTCCGCCGTCACGTGGTGAAGCCGAAAGGCTGATCCGGCGGCCCCGGCCAGCCGGGCGGCACACGAGAGTGCTGCCCGGCCCCTTCAAGTCTCACACCGCGTTGAGGCCGCCTTTCAGGCGATCGAGCAGATGAACCAGCTGCACCTGCTCGTTCTCGGTCAGCGGCGCCAGGGCCCGGCCATAGAAGGTCTCGATGGGACCGCGCATGGCCAGCCAGGCATCGTTGCCATCGTCGGTCAGGCGGATCAGGCGGCTGCGGCCGTCCTCCGGATCCTTGATGCGCTCGACCCAGGAGCGCGCCTCCAGGCGATCCAGCACTGCGGTGAGGTTCTGCCGGCTGAGCAGCAGGAACTCGATGAGCTCCTTCACGCTCATGCCCTTGATGCGGACGAGGGGGCGGGCCAGCGCGCCCAGCACCGCCCACTGCTGGGTGGTCGCCCCGAAATCACCCATGTACCGGGTGCCGTTCTTATGCAGCAGGTTGGAGCACTGATAGAGCCGGAAGAAGAGCCGGTTGGCCACCTCGAACCGCTCGGCCTCGTAGGACTGCTGGTGGTGCGGAATCTCGCCGGGCGGAATGGCGGGCGGGGACATGGTGTTCAGGGCTCCTGGATGAATGGTGCAGTCATGCTGTCTAATTATATCAATATATTGATATAATCAAGGGTGCCGCTCCAGGGGGCACCGCCGGGTCCCGCCGTCCGCTGCGTCTGCCGTCCCAGTAACATTCAAGACATGTGAGGATCGACGTGAACGACTTTACCGACAAGACCATCGTCATCACCGGCGGGGGCGGCGGCATCGGCGGCGCCACCGCGCGTCGCTTCGCGGCCCAGGGCGGGCGCGTCGCGGTGTGCGATCGCGACCCGGAGGCCGCCGCCCGCGTGGCGCAGGAGATCACCGCGGCCGGTGGCATTGCGCGTGTCTATGGGTGCGACATCACCGACCGCGCCAGCGTCCAGCGGGCCATGGCCGCCGTCGAAACGGACCTCGGTCCCATCGCGGTGCTCGTCAATAACGCCGGCTGGGATGTATTCAAGCCCTTCCTGCAGACCTCCCTCGAAGATTGGCAGCGGCTGATCGCCATCAACCTGGTGGGGGCGCTTCACATGCACCATGTGGTGTTGCCGCTGATGGTGGCCCGCAAGGCCGGCCGCGTGGTGAACATCGCGTCGGATGCGGCGCGCGTCGGCTCCAGCGGCGAGGCGGTCTATGCCGCCTGCAAGGCCGGCCTGGTGGCGCTCTCCAAGACCCTGGCCCGCGAGCACGCCCGTGATGGCATCACCTTCAACGTGGTGTGCCCGGGGCCGACGCAGACCGCTTTGTTCGAGGACTATAAGAAGGGCGCAGGCAATGCAGACAAGCTGGCGGAGGCGTTCCGCCGCTCCATCCCGCTCGGCCGCATCGGTGAGCCCGAGGATCTGCCGGGCGCGATCACCTTCTTCGCCTCGGATGCGGCCGGCTATATCACCGGCCAGGTGCTGTCGGTGTCCGGCGGACTGAGCATGGTGGGATGAGCAATAGCGCGCGCCGCCCCGCGCGGCGCGCGTCTGGAACACGCATCTGGAATCCCGCGCCGGGTCTCAGCACCCGGCGTCGTCGGCTCCACCGCGTGACGGCGGCAGCCAGGGCGCCGGCGCGCCACCGGGCGGCATGTCGAGCAGGGGATCGGGCGCGGGCGCGTGATAGGACACGCGCAGGCCATGCTCTGGAATGTCGCGGATGACCCAGATGCCCCCATCGGCATGCTGGATGCGCAGGGTATCTTGCGTTTCGGTGGCCACCTGGCCCCATTCCAGGTCGAGGGCGAGGCCTCGCCAGATCATCCGAAATCCCGACACGTGCCACGCTCCCTTTGCGCCGGCTCCCCACGGGCGCAGTCAAGCACCATCACCGGCGGGGCGAAACCCCGGAACACTGCGGACGGGAGACACCGCGGCGCCCGGCGGGCTCACGCACTTGTAACTGATCGGCTCACTTATGGTATTGCGCATAATGATAACGCACGTTATCAAAGCGCCACGACAGCGGAGCCGCAAGGCCCGCGCAAAGAGTTGCCAGCATGAGCAGGCCGGAACCCGCCGCATCCCAATCCCCGACATCGGACCCCGCCGAGGCGCCGCACAGCGACATCCTCACCCTGGTCCACGAAGTGGCGCACCTGATGCGGGTGCGCTTCGATCAATATGCGCGTCAGCACGACATGACGCGGGCTCAGTGGGTCATCCTGATCCGCCTGCAGCGGTCTCCGGGACTGACCCAGAAGGAGCTCGCGGTTCTGCTGGAAGTGGAACCCATGACCGTGGCGCGCCTGGTGGACCGTCTGGAGGCCAGTGGCCACGTGCAGCGCCGCCCCGACCCCGATGACCGGCGGGTGTGGCGGCTGCACCTGACGGACGCCGCCCTGCCGCTGCTCGACGAGATCGACGCGGCGCGGCGGGAGATGTGGGGCGTGCTGGTGGGCGATCGGGTGGCGCCGGAGGCGTTGGCACAGGTGGAAGATACCCTGCGGTTGATGAAGGCCAATCTGTGCAGCGAGGCTCGCACCTGTGTGGCGAAGGCCGCCGCGGAAACCCAGAAAGACCCTTCCGATGCTTGACCGTGCGAAAGCCGAACCGGGCGCGGCCCCTTCCGCGCCCATGGATGACACGAACGTGGTTCATGCGGCGGTGGCCGATGCCCCGCAGCTGCCATCGCCCCGGCGGCGTAGCCTGCGGGTGCCGCTGATGGCCGGCGGCGTTCTCGTGGTGGTGCTGGGCGCTGGCGTCGCCTGGTTCACCGGCGGCCGCTACGTCTCTACGGATGACGCTTACGTGCGGGCCGCCAAGCTCATGGTCTCCACCGACGTTTCCGGTCTCGTGACTGAGGTGGACGTGCACGAGGGGCAGGCGGTGACAAAGGGCGAGGTGCTGTTCCGCGTCGATCCGCGGGCGTTCCAGATTGCCCTCGACAATGCCAAGGCCAACCTGGAAGAGATCGCCCTCGGCATCCGCGCCATGAAGGCGGACTACCAGCGGATGCTGAGCGACATCGCCGCCCAGGAGAATATCGTCGCCAATGACCAGGCGACGTTCGACCGTTATGACGTGCTGGTGAAGGCCAACACGGCCATCTCCAAGGCCACCTTCGATCAGGGGCGCTTCGCCCTGGCCGCCGACGAGCGCAAGCTCGATGGCCTGCGCCATCAGGCCGAGGTGCAGCTCGCCAAGCTCGGCGGCAATGCCGAGGTGGTGGTGGAGCAGCATCCGCAATATCTGCAGGCCAAGGCTGTGGTGGACGAGGCGCAGCGCCAGCTGGACCACACCACCGTGCGCGCGCCCTTCTCCGGCATCGCCACCGCGGTGGATACGCTGCAGCCCGGTCTCTATCTGGTGGCCCAGACCGCCGCCCTCACCAACCAGGGCGCCGTGGGGCTCGTCTCCACCGATGACGTGTGGATCGACGCCAACATCAAGGAAACGGACCTCACCCATGTGAAGGCCGGTGATCCGGTGAACGTGACGGTGGACGCCTATCCCGGCGCGGTGTGGCACGGAGTGGTGGACAGCATTTCGCCCGCCTCCGGCTCGGAATTCTCCATTCTCCCGGCCCAGAACGCCTCGGGAAACTGGGTCAAGGTGGTGCAGCGGATTCCCGTGCGCATCAAGGTCGAGCGCAAGCCCGGTGACCCGCGCCTGCGCGCCGGCATGAGCGTTGTGGTCGACATCGATACGGGCCACGCCCGCAAGCTCGCCGAGCTGTTCTGACGTCCCCTCCATTCCGGCCCCGCGCGGGCGGGAATGGACCCTGCCAGGTGGGCGCGGGCGCCCCGACCTCCAAGTCCGCGCCCACCTGCTTTTTCTCGGGTTTCCACACGGCTGAATCGGACGCCGTGCGCCTTGCTAAGGCTTGAGCCATGTCACAACCGCACATCGGTGCGCTTTCCGGCTCCGCACCGGCCAGCGAGAGCAACCTCACCTTGAACCGGATGCTGGTGACGGTGTGCGCCATGCTGGCGACGCTGATGCAGGCGCTCGATTCCACCATCGCCAACGTGGCGCTGCCCTATATGCAGGGCTCGCTGTCCGCCACGTCGGACCAGATCACCTGGGTGCTTACCTCCTATATCGTCGCGGCCGCCATCATGACGGCGCCAGTGGGCTGGCTGACCGCCCGGTTCGGCCGCAAGTCGGTGTTCGTGGTGAGCCTGGTGGGCTTCACCGTGGCGTCCATGCTGTGCGGCGTTGCGCAATCCCTGACGCAGATGGTCGCGTTCCGGCTGCTGCAGGGGGTGTTCGGGGCCGCCCTGGTGCCGCTGTCGCAAGCCACCATGCTGGATCTCTATCCCGCCGAGCAGCGCGGCCAGGCCATGGCGGTGTGGGGCATGGGCGTGATGCTGGGGCCCATCCTCGGCCCCACCCTCGGCGGTTGGCTGACGGATGCCTATGACTGGCGCTGGGTGTTCTTCGTGAACCTGCCGTTCGGTGTGGTCGCCACTTTGGGTCTCCTGTTCCTGCTGTCCGACAGCAAGAAGGACTCCACCCTGAAGTTCGACTGGATCGGCTTTGCCGCGCTCAGTCTCGGCATCGGCGCGCTGCAGATGATGCTGGATCGCGGCGAGCAGAAGGATTGGTTTTCCTCCACCGAGATCCTGACCGAGACGGTGCTGGCGGGGCTCGGTTTCTACCTGTTCGTGGTGCACATGCTCACGGCGCGCAAGCCGTTCATCACGCCGGCCATCTTCCGCGATCGCAATCTGGTGTCGGGCCTCGTGGTGATGTTCGCGGTGGGCTCGGTGCTGCTGGCCACCTCGGCGCTGCTGGCACCCTATCTGCAGCGGCTTGGCGGCTATCCGGTGGCGACCGCGGGCCTGCTGATGGCGCCGCGCGGGTTCGGCACCATGCTGGCCATGCTGGTGGCGGGCCGTCTCATCTCCCGGATGGATCCACGCATCATCATGTTCGTGGGGCTGATGGCCATCGCCTGGTCGCTCAATGCCATGACCGGCTGGACCCCGGCGGTGACGCGGTTCGAGCTCATCACCAACAGCCTGGTGCAGGGGGCGGGGCTCGGCCTGGTGTTCACGCCGCTGTCGGTGCTCACCTTCGCCACCCTGGCGCCGGAGATGCGGGCGGAGGGCACGGCCCTGTTCAGCCTGTCGCGCAACATCGGCTCGGCCATCGGCATTTCCGTGACCTCGTTCCTGCTATCGCAGAACACCCAGATCATGCATGCGGAACTGGCGAGCTTCATCACGCCGTTCAACCACATGATCCAGTCGGGCGGCGCCTACCAATATTGGAACACGGTGACGCCTTCGACCCTTGCGGTGCTGAACGGAGAGATCACCCGGCAGGCCTCGGTCATCGCCTATGTGGACGATTTCAAGTTCATGATGCTGGTGACCCTGCCCACCGCATTCCTGCTGCTGCTCATGCGCCGGCCCAAGGCGGCGGGTGCCGCGCAGGAGGAGGCTGCGGTCATCGACTGACGTGTCGCCGCCCACGAAACCGCGGCGAGGCGCGCTTCGCATTCATTGTCCGCGCCGCCCTAATGGCGCCGCGTTCGCCGGCTGGTGTCGGGGCGCCTGCCGCTGCGGCGGGTGCAGTTGATCGAGAGGCTCATGATGCCATTTCCCGTCCGCGCCGCTCTGGCGTTCGCCGTGCTCAGCCTGTCCGCGCCGGCGGCAGTCGCCGCCACCATCACGGTGGTGGGGGAAGCCAGGGTGGCGGCGGAACCCGATTCCGCCCTCGTCAGTTCCGGCGTGGTCACCCAGGGCAAGACCGCGGCGGATGCGCTGGCGGCCAATTCCAAGGCGGTGTCAGCGCTGATCGAGGCGCTCAAGGGGGCGGGCGTTGCCCCGCGCGACCTCGCCACCTCCAATTTCTCGCTGCAGCCGCAATACGCCATGCCGCAGCCCAATTCCCGCGAGGCGCCCCGGCTGGTGGGCTTCGAGGTCACCAACAGCGTGCGGGTGAAGGTGGCGCAGCTGGACCAGCTGGGCAAGCTCCTCGACCAGATGGTGCAGGCGGGTGCCAACCAGACTTCCGGCCTGGTCTTCACCTTGTCCGATCGGGCGCAGCTGGAACAGCAGGCGCGCACCGCCGCTGTCAAGGACGCCATGGCCCAGGCGGAGGCGGTCGCCGCCGCGGCGGGGCTCAAGCTGGTGCGAATCGTCTCGGTGACGCCGGAAAGCAACAGCTCCGTGCCCATGCTGCGCGCGCCCATGATGATGAAGGCCGAGGCCGCACGGATGGCGGTGCCGGTGGAAGCCGGCGAGGTGGAAGTGCAGGCCCGCGCCACGCTGGTCTATGACGCGGAACCGCGGTGAGCGCCGCATCGGGCTTTTCTAAAGGGACGGCTGTGTTATTGCAGCAGTATTGAAGGTCTCCTCCGGCGTCCGCGTCCGCGCACGCCGGAGGAGGGATCTGAGGCCGGTGGTTTTATGGCTGTTGCAGGCAACGGGCACCCGGGGCGGCGGGTGCAATATGCGGCGTTGCCCTATCGCGTGCGGCGCGACGGGGAGGTGCAGCTGCGCCTCATCACCTCGCGGGAGACCCGGCGTTGGGTCATTCCCAAGGGCTGGCCCATGAAGGGTCTGTCCCCCTCGAAGGCGGCCGCCCGCGAGGCCTATGAGGAAGCCGGCCTGGTGGGCATCGTCGGGCGCGAAGCACTCGGCATGTATACCTATGAGAAGAACCTCGGCCTGCGCTCGGTGCTGTGCGATGTGATGGTGTTTCCGCTCAAGGTGAAGCGCCATCTTCACAAGTGGCCGGAGCGCTCGCAGCGGGTGGGCTTCTGGTTCTCCATCGACAGTGCGGCCGCCGCGGTCCAGGAGGAGGAGTTGAAGCTGCTCATCCTGGCATTTGGCGCGCACATGGCCGCGCGGTGGGCCGCCAAGCACGCCAGCAAGCCGGAAGCTCTGGGCGAGCCGGACAAGACGTCGCGGGTGGCCCAGGTGAGCGCGGTTCCCGCCGCCGACGTGCTGAAGGGGCCGGCGGTGGCGCCGGCCAAGGACAAGGCGAAGAAATCCGCCAAGAAGAAGCTGGCCAAGGACAAGGGACCGCTTGCGCCGGTGTCCGAGGCGGCACCCGCGCAGGAGGCGCCCAAGGAGGCGCCCAAGGCGGCGAAGAAGGCCGCCAAGAAGGCCGCCGCGCCCGCGCAAGACGAGGGTGCGCCGCCGCCGGGCGAGAAGGCGAAAGGTGCGGCGAAGGGCAAGGCCCGTGTGAAGGCCAAAGCCGCCGCCGTGGCAGAGCTGTCCCCCGGTGCCGCGAACGCTCAGGCCGCGGCCAACGTGCCTGGCGCAAAGGTGGGAACGGCCCGGAGCGCGGCCAGTGGTGCCGAGCCGGGGGCAGGGCGCAAGCTCTCGTCCATTCCGGTGCGTGCGCCTGCCAAGGCGAAACCCCGCGCCGGTGCCAAGGTCAAGGTGACAGGCAAGGGGTCTGGCAAGGGGCCTGGCAAGGGAACCAGCAAGGCAACAGGCAGCGGCGTGGGCGGAAAGACGCCGGGCGCCAAGGTGGCGCGAAACAAGGTGGCCGCAAACAAGGTGACTGGTTCCAAGCCTGCAAGGGGCGTGGCTGCAGGGGGCGCGGCTGCAGCGGGCACGGCTATAGGGGGCAGGGGGGCGCTCGCATCCGCCAGCGGGATCAAGACGAGCACGGTCAAGCCGGGGGTCACCAAGTCTGCCGTCAAGGTCGTGGCCAAGGTCGCGTCGAAGGCCTCGGCCAAGTCGGGTGCCAAAGCCGGGGTGAAACTTGCCCCGCCGGCGACGCCCGCAGTGACGGTGAAGGCCGGGGGCACGAAGGCCGCCCCGGCCCGTGGCGACGTTTCTGCCGCCCGCGCCGAGACCGGCGCTGCGACGGACAAGAAGGCCGCAAAGGCCAAGGTGTGTGTCAAGGCGGGCATGACGGCTGCCAGCGTGCCGGCGCCACCTGCGGTCGGCGACGAGCCGGCACGGGCATCCACCGGCGCCAAGTCGAAGACGCCGGTGAAGCGGGGGGGCAAGCGCGGGCGAAAGGCCCCGCACGCTCCGGCCACCACGCCGAAGCGCGGGGCGTGATCAGGGCCCCGCGTGCGGGGCCCATGTGCGCGGCTCTCAGTCGGCCGGCAGCACGGCGCGGCGGTAGAGATGCCATGTGGCATGGCCCAGCACCGGCAGGGCCACCACCAGCCCCAGGAAGGCGGGCAATGCGGCGATCACCAGGGTCACCACCACGATCAGCCCCCAGGCGATCATCGGTCCCGGGCTGGCGAGGACGCTCTGGACGCTGGTGATGATGGCCGTCACCACATCCACATCCCGATCCATCAGCAGGGGGAAGGAGATCACCGAGATCGAGAACACCGCCAGGGCCAGCGCGGCCCCCACCACATGGCCCACCATGAGGAAGGTGAGGCCATCGGTGGTGGTGAACAGCACCCGGATGAAGTCACCAAGGGTGGCGAACGAGGCGAAGCCCAGAAACAGCGCCAGCAGCAGCCGCACCTGGTACATCCAGATGATGAAGGCGAAGATGGAGACGAAGGCCATGGAGCCCAGCTGCCGCTTGCGCTGCTCGAACACGGTGCCGAGCACGCGGGACCAGGTGGGGGTCTCGCCGGCTTCCAGCTCGCGGCTCACCTCATAGACGCCCGCCGCGACGAACGGGCCGATGAGGATCGACCCGGCGAACAACGGATAGGCGAGATAGCTCAGGTCCAGGGCGAAAACGATGGCCAGCAGCACAAGGCCGCCGAGGGCATAGATGCCGCCGAAGAACAGACCGAAGACCGGGGCCCGGTTGAAATCGGTCAGGCCGTCCTCCAGGGCCGCCTTCACGTCGGCGAAGGAGATGGCACGTATACGTGGTGCGGCCGGTGTTGAGGTCGCGGTCTTGTCGACGACGTCCGTCATGTTTGCCTCCCGTTGGACTTTCCTTATTTTCTTCTGAGTTTGAGAGGGGGCGGGCACCTTGTAAAGAGGTGCAGCATGTGTGCGCTGCAACGAAAGGTGGCGGGTTACTACGGAGGCTTGCGGGGGGATGTCTTGCGTGGCGCGCGCGCGCCGAGTTGAGTGAGGGTCTTGTCTTGCCGAGGGGTCATGTCGGACACACAGCGACAGGGTGAGCGCGCGAGCGCACCGCATCGGCTCGACTCGGATCAGCTCGGATCGGATCGGCTGAACGCGCATCCGCTGATCGCGCGCCGGTGGCTTCTGCTGGCGGGCATCACTGCGGCCGGTCTCGCGGCGGGCCCGGCACGGGCGGCCACCGATCTCATCGCCACCCTGGTGGCCACCGGGCAGGCCGGTGTTGGCACGCTGGAGGCCGCAACCGGCGAGGTGCTGCTGGAGAGGGCGGCGGCCGGCGCACCGGCGGCGGCCGGTACGGCACTTCTTCCCGGCGACAGCATTCGCACGGGAAAGGGCGCGCGGGCGGTGCTGCTGCTGGGCGCGGCCACCCGCCTGCGCCTGGGCGCGGATGCGCGGCTGCGGATCGACCGGTTTGAAGCCGGCGAGGGCGGTGCGTTCACCCTTGTGGAGGGCGCGTTGCTCTACGAGCGGATTGTCCGCGGCGCACAGCCGGAGGTGACGGTGACCGCGCCTTTTGGCAGCGTCATTGTGCGCGGCACCCGGTTCTTCATCGGGCGTATCGATGGCGCTTATGGGGTTCTGGTGCTGCGGGGCTCGGCCCGCGTGAGCGCAGGGGGCGGCACGGTGACCCTCGAACCGGGCGAGGGGACAGAGGTGTTTCCCGCCGAGATCGGCCCGGAGCCGCCGCGGCCGTGGAGCGAGGCGCGCATGCGCCACGCTCTGGCTCTGGTGGAATAGAGGCCCTTAGCCGGACAGCATCTCGATGCGGGCCGTGGCCATGCGGATGCGCCCGGCGAGCAGCCCGGCCAGGTTGCGGATGATGCGTTCGGAGGCGCGCGGGTGCGCCTCCTGGAACAGCCGGAACTGATCCATGCTCAGCTCCATGCAGCTGGCTGCCGTATCGCTCCAGATGTTGACCGCCCGCGACTGGTCGATGAGCGCCAGCTCGCCGAAGGCCATGCCGGGAATGAGGGTATCGATGCGCATGTTCGAGGCGCTGCGCGCGCTGACGATGCCGCGCAGCAGGAAGAAGATCTTCGAGGGCGGATCACCAAGATCCATGATCTGGACGTCGGCTTCATAGGTAGCGCGGGTGCCGAGGCGCGACAGCTCGGCGATGTCCTCCGCCGTGAGCCCGGCTAGCAGCGCCTGCTTGCCGAGGTCGGCATCCACCGACAGGGGCGCAAAGCCGCCGTTGCGGTAGATGATCTGGTCCTCGGCCCATTCCACGGCGCCTTCATAGGTGGGGAAGATGCGCACGTGCGCGCCCTCCTCCTTCAGCGCCCACACCCTCGGCGCCACCGGCGCGCCATTGGCCACTCCCGCCAGAACCGTCGTGGTGGTGGGTGGCAGCTGGTGCTTCAGCATGCCCAGCAGCAGGTCCATGCCGGCATCGGTGATGGTGGTGACGCGGTGGAGGTTGAGGATGAGGAATTCGGGGATGCTGCGCGGCTCGGACAGGCAGCGGGTCACGTAATCCATGGTGGCGAAGGAAAGCTTGCCAGCCAGCTCCAGCACCCGGATCGCTCCCGATCGGTCCGACAGCAGGCGCTGCTCGTCCGGCTGCCGGCCGGGCTTGGGCGGCACCATGCGAAAATCGTAATCGGCCAGCACCGCCGCGCGCACGTTGCCGCGGCGGGAGAGCATGTGCAGGTCGAAGGTCTCGGCCAGATGCTCGCAGGTGCGGATGCCGCGCACGCTGTTGCCGTGGGCATCGAGGCGGGGCGAGAAGGTGCCGAGGCCGAGCTGGGAGGGCAGGGCGGCGAGGATGCCGCCGCCCACCCCGCTCTTGGCCGGCACGCCGACCCGATAGATCCATTCCCCGGCGAAGTCGTACATGCCGGACGAGATCATCACCGCCAGGGTGCGCGCCACCGCATAGGGGGAAGCGACCGTCTCTCCCGTGACCGGGTTCACCCCGTGGTTGGCGAAAGTGGCGCCCATGATGGCGAGATCGCGGGCGGTGACCAGAAGCGAGCATTGCCGGAAATAGACGTCCAGCACCTCATCGACGCTGCGTTTCAGGCCGCCGTAATTGTGCAGCAGGTAGGCGATGGCGCGGTTGCGGTCGCCGGTGGCGCGCTCCGACTGGAAAACGGCCTCGTCCACGCTGAGAGTGCGACCGGCGAAGCGGCCCAGGGTGGCGGCGATGAGATCGAAGGCCTCCGCCCCGCGCGCATCGGCCAGCAGGCCGGAACAGGCGATGGCGCCCGCATTCACCATGGCATTGAAGGGGCGGTTGTCCGGCCGCAGACGAATGGAATTGAAGGCGTCGCCGCTCGGCTCGACGCCGATGGCGGCCTCCACCGCCTCGGCCCCCAGGGTGTCGAGGGCGAGGGCGAAGACGATGGCCTTGGAGATGGATTGGATGGTGAACGGCACCCCGGTGTCGCCGGCCTCATAGACATGGCCGTCGGTGGTGGCGAGGGCGATGCCGAACTGGTCCGGATCCGCCTTGCCGAGCTCGGGGATATAGCTCGGCACTTCGCCGTCCTGCAGCGGCGCCAGCGCGGCATGGGTCTCGCGCAGGAAATGGAGAAGCGGCGTGGCGAGGGGGGAAGTTGCTGCAGTCGGCACCGATGATCCGCTTCCGGCAAGATGGCGAAGCTTCAGACTAAACCGGAGCGGGCGGCGGCGATAGCGCAAGGGACCGGGCACGACGACGGCGCGCCCCGGCGGAACCGGGGCGCGTTGGGGGCTCAGAACTTCACGCTCACCCGGGTGTTGATGGAGCGGCCGGGGCCGGCCACCGCATAGCCCCAGATGGGCGAGGTGCCCATCATGGTGGTCTGGCGGTAATTCACCAGGTTGGCGCCGCCCAGCGGCAGGTCGTACTGCGTGTCGAGAATGTTCTCGATGCCGAATTCCACCTTCACCATCTCCCACTGGTAAGCCGTGCGGAAGTTGAGGAGGGCATAGGCGTCTGTTTCCAGCTCGTTGTGCACCTGGCTCACCAGCGTCTTGGAGCTCACCATCTGCAGTTCCAGGCTGGAGCTCCAGCCGCCGAGGGTGTGGTCGAGGGCGATGGTGCCGTTGAGCGGCATCATGTGGTAGAGATTGATGCCGTCGGTGCGTTGGCCCTGAACAAAGTTCAGGCTGCCGCGGAAGCTGCCTTGCCCATAGGTGTCGTTGTCCCAGATGGCCAGCCGGCCGTCGATATTGACGCCATAGAGCCACGCATCGTGGTTGGCGAACTGTAGATAGACGAAGGTGTTCTGCGCGGTGGCGTTGTTCGACAGGTTCGCAAGACAGCCGGCCAGCGTGCAGCGGTCCACGTCGATATAGTCCACCACATAGCTGTAATAGGGTGAAACCTTCAGCTGCCAAACCTTGTTGGCCGGGTCATTCCACGTTGCGGTGAAGCTCACCGTGTGGGCGGCCTCGGGGTCGAGGTCGAGATTGCCCACATAGCCGTTGCCGTCGCCGAACCAGCCGATCATCTTCATGGCCATGGCGCTGGTGGACCAGCTGTAGCGCTCATAAAGATTTGGCGATCGCGTCTTGCGGGCGAGGCCCAGCTCATAGAGGCTGGTGGTGTCGGGCTGGTAGCGCAGCAGCGCCGTGGCATCGATGTTGAAGTCGGTGCGGGCGTGGTCCTGGGCGTTGAAGGCGGCGGCGTCCGCCCCATACATCATGGAATTGTAGCCCTGCACGTCGCCCGTGTTCATCCACACGATGTCGTTGCGCACGCCGAACACAGCGGTCCATTTGTCGTCGATGTGGCGCTCCCACTCGGCGAAGGTGCCCACCCGCAGGCGCTGGCCGTTGTTGATGTTCCAGAAGGTGTCGGGGCCCATCATCATGGAGCCGTCCACCGGCGGCCACCAGTCATCCAGCATGTTGTAATAGGTCTCGTTGCCGACCCGGATGATGTCGTGCGCCGAGACGCCGAACGTCCCCTTCACCGTATAGCCGAGGTCGGTGGAGCGGGTGTCCATGGGCATGTCGGAGCTCTTGTCCGGCTCGATGAAGCCCATGGTGTGGCGAATACGGTTCGCGAACACGCTGGCTTCCAGCTTGCCCCAGTCGAACAGGCCCTCGTAACGGCCGTTGGCATAGAGGCTCTTGTTCTCCACCAGGTCCATATACTGGTTCACGAAGCCTTCGGACGGGATGAACTGCCCACCGATCTCCGACGTGAAGATCTGGTCCTGAACCTTCTTCGAGATGCTCAAAGCGTGGTTCTGGGTCTCGTACATGGTGGATTTGATGGTGGTGCCGTTGCCGGATGTGTAATCGCCGGAGCGGGCCCAGCCGCCGGTATAGGTGATGCTGGTATCTGCATTGGAGACGGTGGCGCGGGCATCGGTGCCCACCGCATTGCCGTTGCTGCGATAGAAGCCCGAGACCTCCACCGATGTGGTCAGCCCTTCGCCCTGCGTGAAGCGGGGCGGGGCCACCGTGATGTCTGCCTTGGCCCCCGTGAAGTCACCGCCGACGCTCACCGGCGCGGTGCCCTGATAGACCCGCATGCTGGAGATCATGGTGGGGTTCAGGAACGACATGGGCGGGTTCATCTCGTTCGGGCAGGCGGGGCTGAAGATCATGCCGTTGATGGCCACCTGCACCCGGTCCGCCCCCATGCCGTTCACCGCCGGCAGGCTGGAGACGCCACCGGCGCCCCAGGCGGCACCGCCGGGAATGCGGGTGATGAGGCTGGCCGAGTCGCTGCTGAACAAGGTGGCCGCGGCCGCTTCTCCGGTGGTGATCGTCGCCGTGTCAGCGGGGGTGAAAGTGGTGGCGGGTCCGCTGTCGGTGTCGGCGGGCCGGGACACCACGACGGTGGGCAGCGGCTGGGCGTCTTGGGCTTCCTGGGCGCGGGCGGGCACGGCCGGGGCGAGCGCCAGCAGGGAGAGGCCGAGGGCGGGCAGGGAGGCGCCGGCGCGCAGCCGCGCCCGGATGCGGGTTTCAGGGTGAGGGGACATGAGTGAGGGATCCGGAGGACAGCCGGGCATGCCGCTGCGGCGCCGCGCCCGGCATTCAAGCCGTGATGCAGCTGCGCGCGAGCGGTCGGTGGACCGGCGCAGGGTTCAGATGATCAGGATGAAACAAGTCCGGCGCGAAGGCGCGGGCGCAGATCAGGCGCGGATTGGCGGCGCGCGGGGCTGCTGGGGCCGGTAGGGCTGCCCCTGGTCCACCAGATCGCGCACGATGACGCGATAGCGCAGCTCCACCGCATAGCGGGTGGGCACTGGGCTCTGCGGTGGGGTGGGCAGCAGGGCGAGATCCACCCGCGCGAGGCACAGCGGGCAGTGGATGGTGGCCTTCTGCGGCGCGCTGCCGTCCTGATCCACCGACTGGGCGGCGGTGCACAGGGGAACGCCCTGGGCGATGGCCTCACCGGCGAGGCTGGCGATGATGACGCTGGAGAGCAGCAGCTGGAGCACGAGCAGATAGGCCGTCGCCCATGCGGCAACGCCCGCCTTCCGCCGAATTCGCCCCAACATCCCCGTCATTTTCGCTCCCTGGTAGGAGTCGTTAACACACGGGTGACGAAGAGGGAACCAGCGCGCGATGCCGCCGCGGCGCGGCGCCGGATGTCAGCTCCACACCAGCGCGGCGCGCAGGCCGGGCCGGTCGGCGCGATTGGCGAAGGTGAGGCGAGCGCCGAGCCGGCCCGCCGCCATCTCGGCGATGGTGAGGCCGAGACCGGTCCCCGACGCGCTCTTGTGCCGGCCGCGATAGAAGCGGCGTGTGATGAGCGGCAGCTCAGCCTCGGCGACGCCGGGGCCTTCGTCCTCCACCATGAGCCCGGTGGCCATGCCCTGTGCGTTGGTGACCGGCGCCCAGGTGATGCGGCCCCCAGCGGCCATGTGCTCCACCGCGTTCTCATGGAGATTGCGCAGCACCAGATGCAGCGTCTCCTGGTCCCCCTTCAGCTTGAGGCCGTCGGGCAGCAGGTGCAGGTCCACATTCACCTGCGGCGGCCTGTGGCTGCTCTCGATCACCTCCCGCAGCACCCGCCCCGCATCCACTTCGCTGTCGAGCCTCGGCGCGGGGCTCGCTTCCAGCCGGGAGAGGGCGAGCAGCTGGCGCACCAGCCGGGTGGCCCGGTCCACCGAAACCAGGATCTGCCGCAGCGCGCCCTCGCGGGTGGGGGCATCGTCGGCGGCCAGCGCCACCTGCGCCTGCGTCTTCAGGCCGGCGAGGGGCGTGCGCAGCTCGTGGGCGGCAAAGGCGGTCACTTCCCGCTCGCGGGTGCGGGCCGCCTCCACCTTCGAGAACAGGCCGTTGAGGGCGGTGAGCAGCGGGCGCACCTCCGCCGGCGCGCCATCGGTGGGCACCGGCCGCATGTCCTCGGCATCGCGCCCGGCGATGTCGCCGGCCACGGCCGCCAGCGGCCGCAGGCCGCGGCCGACACCCACCCAGATCAGCAGGCCCAGCAGCGGCAGGATGAGCACCGCCGGTGCCAAGAGCCCCGCCACCAGATCGCGCACCAGGCGATCGCGCAGGCCGATGCGATCGCCCACCGTGACGCGCACCCCCTTGGTGGCATCGACGATGGTGTAGACGCGCCAGGTCTCGCCATTCACCGTGCGATCGGCGAAGCCTTCGGTATCGGCGGCAAGGTCGCTCGATGGCGCGCCGGAGGAGCGCCCCACCAGGCGCCCGTCCATGGACCAGATCTGGCAGGAGAGCTGGCGGGCATAGCCGCCGCTGGCCTCCAGATTGAGGCTCGGCGCATCGGCGAGATTGCCGTTGGAGACCAGGGAATGGACCATGGTGGCCGCCTCGCGCAGGCGGTTGTCCAGTACGTGCTCCAGCTCGGCGCGGCTGCCGAGGCTGATCCAGGCGACCGCGCACAGCCACAGCGCCCCGGTGGCGCCGAGCAGGAGCAGGAAGAGGCGGCGGCGCAGGGAGGTCATTCCGCCACCCGCATGCGATAGCCGAGGCCGCGCACGGTCTCGATGGCTTCGCGGCCCACCTTGTTGCGCAGATTGTGGATGTGCACTTCCACCGCGTTGCTCTCCACTTCTTCCTGCCAGCCGTAGAGCCGTTCCTCGATCTCGGCCTTGGAGCGGATCACGCCCGGCCGCTCCATCAGCGCCGCCAGCACCGCGAATTCGCGGCGCGAGAGCGGCACGGGGGCGTCGCCCACGGTGGCGGTGAAGCTGGCGGGATCCAGGGTGAGGGCGCCGGCCTTTAGCACCGCCTCGGCCCGCCCGGCGCCGCGGCGGGTGATGGCGCGCAGCCGCGCGGCGAGTTCGTCCAGATCGAACGGCTTGCCGAGATAATCGTCGGCGCCGGAATCGAGGCCGCGCACCCGGTCGGTGGTATCGTCGAGGGCGGTCAGCAGCAGCACCGGCGTCGCATCGCCCTGGCTGCGCAGATGGGCGAGCACGTCGAGGCCGGAGCCGTCGGGCAGCATGAGGTCGAGCACCACCGCGTCGAAGCGCCCGGCCTTGAGGGCGGTGCGCGCGTCGGTGCAGCAGTCCACACAGTCCACCGTCGCCCCGGAGAGCCGGAGACCGGATTTCAGGCCATCGGCGAGGACCGGATCGTCCTCCACAACAAGGATGCGCATGCCTCTCCTTATCCCGCGCGACGGCGGCTGCCGATCACGAACGCGCTAGGCGGCCATCCTCCACCCGCAACTTAAGGCTGGCTTAAGGTGGGGCCCCCACTGCGACTTCCGCAAGGAGGTGCCGGCAATATGCGCAGACTCATCCCTTCAGCTCAGGTTCTTGCGTGGCTTGTCGCACTGGTCGCGGGCAGCGCGTGGGCCAGTCTCGCGATGGCGCAGACGCGCGCCGAGCCGCCTGCCGCCGGGTCGGTCTTCTCCGTGGCCGCGACCCGCGGCGCCGGCGGCGACCTGACGGTGATCTGGACCGCCGCGCCCGGCACCTATCTCTATCGCGACAGCCTCGGCGCGCGCGTCGATGGCCATGTGGCGCCGCTAACCCTGCCGCCCGGCACCGAGAAGGACGATCCCAATTTCGGCCGCGTGGACGTCTACCACGGCTATGTGGATGGCACCGTCAGGGATGCGCCCGCCAAGGGCCGGCTGGTGGTGACGTTCCAGGGCTGCGCGGACGAGGGCATCTGCTATCCCCCGCTCGCCCGCGCTATCGATCTGGAAACCCTGGCGGTGAGCGATGTGCCGGCGGATCCGCTGAGCACCCGGGCTGCCGCGCCGGGGGTGGGGGGCGCGGCCAGCTCCGCCGCATCCGCCGCCGGGCCGGCCGTTGCGCCGGTGGCCGCGCCGGCTTCCGAGGGCTCCACCTGGAGCGATCCGGCGGCACTGTTGCGCGGCGGGCTGGGGCCCATGCTGCTCGCCTTCCTCGGCTTTGGCGTGCTCCTGTCGCTGACGCCCTGCGTGTTTCCCATGATTCCCATCCTCTCGGGCCTGCTCGCCCGCTCCGGTGAAGGGCTGTCGGCACGCCGGGGCGTCGCGCTCTCCGCCTCCTACGTGATCGCCATGGCGCTGGCCTATGGCCTGCTGGGGCTGGTGGCGGGCTGGTCGGGCGCGAACCTCCAGGCCGCCCTGCAGACGCCATGGGCCCTTGGCCTTGCTGCCGCGGTGTTCGTGGCGCTGGCCCTCTCCATGTTTGGCCTGTTCGAGCTGCAGGTGCCGCCGGCGCTGGCGGCGCGCCTTGCCGGCGGCCATGCCGGCCCGGGTGGCTCGCTGGCGGGCGCGGCGGTGCTCGGCTTCGGCTCCGCTCTGGTGGTGGGGCCGTGCGTGACCCCGCCGCTGGCGGCGGCGCTGCTCTATGCGGCTGGCAGCGGCGCGGCTCTCACCGGGGCGGCGGCCCTGTTCATGCTGGGCCTCGGCATGGGCCTGCCGCTGATCGCGGTGGGTCTGTTCGGCGCGCGGGTGCTGCCGAAGTCGGGGCCGTGGCTGGCGCGGGTCAAGCAGGTGTTCGGCGTGGTGTTCCTGGTGGTGGCCGCCTCGCTGGTGACGCGCCTGTTGCCGGGGCCGCAGGCGTTGGCGCTGTGGGGCGCCCTGGCGTTGGGCCTCGCGGTTTTCCTCGGCGGCTTCGATCACCTGACGGCGGCCAGCGGCTGGTGGCCGCGCCTGGGCAAGGCGGCGGGGTTGGTGAGTGCGGTCTATGGCGTTGCTTTGGTTCTGGGCGCCAGCGGCGGCGCGCAGGACCCGCTGCGGCCACTGGCCTTCCTGTCGAGCGGCGCCGCTCCCGAAGCCCCCACGACCGAGCTGCGGGTGACCAGCCTCGAGGGGCTGAAAGAGGCGCTCAAGGCCAATGCCGGCGATCGCCCGGCCCTGGTCACCTTCACCGCCGCCTGGTGCACGGTGTGCAAGTCCAATGAGGCGGTGATGGCCGAGCCGGCGGTGCGCCAACAGCTGGCCGGGGTGCCGATCATCGCCGCCGACATCACCACCTATGACGCCGCCGCCAAGGCCTTGATGGAGCGCTATGCCGTTGTGGGCCCGCCCACCGTGGTGCTGCTCGACGCGGCGGGACGGGAAGTCCCCGGCTCGCGCATCACCGGTCCGCTGACGGCGGAGGACCTCACCCGCCGGCTCGGCGCCGGCGCCTGATCCCCATTTCCATCGGAGACGACGATGAAACGCAGAGACTTGCTCGCCTTTGGCCTCGCCGCTCTGGCCATGGGCGCCGCACCGTGGCCAGCCCTGGCCCAGTCCCAGCCCGAGCCGCAATCCCAGCCCATCGATGTGGAGGGCATCCTCAACGATCCGCGGGTGCCCACCGGGGGTAACCCCAAGGGCGATGTCACCATCGTCGCCTTCCTCGACTACAACTGCCCCTACTGCAAGAAATCGGCGCCCGATCTGGCGCGCATCGTCAAGGAGGATGGCAAGATCCGGGTCGTCTACAAGGATTGGCCGATCTTGACCGAGGCGTCCGTCTATGGCGCCCAGATGGCCCTCGCCGCCAAGTATCAGGGCAAGTATGACGCGGT
Organism: Xanthobacter sp. NM-25; assembly: GCF_022138605.1. Taxonomy (GTDB): domain Bacteria; phylum Pseudomonadota; class Alphaproteobacteria; order Rhizobiales; family Xanthobacteraceae; genus Xanthobacter. The sequence goes on along the minus strand of NZ_JACBFS010000004.1, from coordinate 381,007 downwards.
GCATCACGCGCTGATGGCCATTCCCGGGCGCCGCATCCCGCAAGAGCAGATGCTGGAGGCGATCAAGGGGGCGGGGGTCGACATGGCGCGGCTCGATGCCGATCTGCAGGCCCATGGCCCTGAGATTGTCGCAGTGCTGAAGGCTAATCTCGCCCAGGCGGACTCGCTCGGCTTGAGGGGCACGCCGACCTATCTGGTGGGGCCGCTGAAGGCCTCCACCCTCGACTATGCGAGCTTCAAGCGCATCGTCGCGGAAGCCCGCCGTCGCCAGGCCGAGGAGCAGTGAGACCGCATGCGGGTATCTTCGATCATGTCGGCCGAACCCCTGGCCCTGTCTCGTCGCCTGTTCCTGGTGAGCCTGCCCCTGGGCCTTGCCGCCTGCACCACCACGGGCACACCGCAGCCGGATACCCGGGCCGGGCTGCCGCCGGGTGTCTCCCCCTCCGATGTGGCCCGTTACGGCGCCGTCGGCGGCGAGCCCTTCACCGTGCCGGCGGTGGATATGGACGAACTGAAGCCGGCCTATATGCGCCGGCTGGTGAAGGACCCCACCGGCGAACAGCCGGGCACGCTGGTGGTGGACCCGCACAGCCGCTACCTCTATCTCGTGCAGGAAGGCGGCATGGCCCTGCGCTATGGGGTCGGTGTCGGTCGCGAGGGGCTGGAATTCAGCGGTCGGGCCAATGTGGCCTACAAGAAGGAATGGCCGCGCTGGACGCCCACCTCCGACATGATCGCCCGTGAGCCGCAGAAATACGCCAAGTGGTCGGGCGGCATGGCCGGCGGCGCCGAAAATCCACTCGGTGCCCGGGCGCTCTACCTGTTCAAGAACGGCAAAGACACACTCTACCGAATCCATGGCACCAACGAGCCCTGGTCCATCGGCGAGGCGGTCTCATCCGGCTGCATCCGCATGATGAATCAGGATGTGATCGACCTCTATCGTCGCGTGCCCAACGGCGCCAAGGTGGTGGTGCTGCCGGTGGCGGCCACATCCTGAGCGCGCGGACATGAAAGGGGTGGCGGCGCAGTGGTCCGGCGGGCCATGATCGCCCCATGAGCCAGCCATCCCTCTCGCCCACCACCCCGCGTCTTTCCGCCGATGCGCCGTTCAACCTCGCGCGCTACTGCCTCGACAGTGGCGCCGACGCGGGCAAGCCCGCCCTCCTGGTGGCGGAAGGCCCCACGGGGCGGATCATCGAGAGCTGGAGCTATGGCGAGCTGCGCCGGGCGGTGGCGCAGGTGGCCGGAGGCTTCGCGAGCCTGGGGCTCGGCAAGGGGGAGCGCGTGCTGCTGCGGGTCGGCAACACCTCCACCTTCCCGCTGCTGTTCTTCGGCGCCATCGCCGCCGGTCTGGCGCCGATTCCCACCTCCACCATGCTCACCAGCCATGAGGTGGACCTCATCCTGGCCGATTCCGGGGCGCTCCTGGTGATCGGCGACGGATCCTGCTCCATGCCGACGGCGCTGCCCGGCGGCGCGGTGCGGGTGCTCCGGGCGGCCGACATCGCCCGGCTATGTGCCGGGCCGGCGGTGGACTTCGCCGATACCGCGGCGGATGACCTGGCCTTTCTCGTCTACACCTCCGGCACCAGCGGCCGGCCCAAGGGCGTGGCCCATGCCCAGCGGGTGGTGCTGGGGCGCATCCCCATGCGCGAAGGCTGGTATGGCATGACAGCCAGTGACCGGCTGTTTCACGCCGGCGCCTTCAACTGGACCTATACGCTGGGAGTGGGCCTCATGGACCCGTGGGCCCTGGGGGCCACCAGCATCGTCCATCTGGGCGAGCGCCCGCCAGAGGCTTGGCCCGACCTTCTGGAGGCCACCGGCGCGACCCTCATGGCGGCGGTGCCCGGCCTTTATCGGCGGATCCTGAAATATGCCGACGTGACGCCCCATCGCTTTCCCACCCTGCGCCACGGGCTGACCGCCGGCGAGGCGCTCAAGCCCACCCTCCACCAGGAGTGGCTGCGCGCCAGCGGGCGACCGCTTTATGAGGCGCTGGGCATGAGCGAGATTTCCACTTACGTCTCGTCGAGCCCCACCGTGCCCACCAAGCCCGGCAGCCCGGGCAAGCCCCAGGCGGGCCGGCGCATCGCCATCCTGCCCCTCGATGCCGATGGCGCCGATGCCGAGCAGCCGCTGCTGTTCGACGCCACCGGCGTGATCGCCGTGCATCGCTCCGACCCGGGGCTGATGCTGGGCTATTGGGGCCTGCCGCAGGAGACGGCGGCGGCCATGCGGGGCGATTGGTTCGTCACCGGCGACGTGGGGCATTTCGATGCCGGCGGCTATCTCTGGTACGACGGGCGGGCCGATGATCAGATGAACGCCTTCGGCTACCGTGTGGCGCCGGAGGAGGTGGAGCGGGCCATCGTCGAGCATCCGGCCGTGTCCGAGGCCGCGGTTCGCGAGACGCGGGCAGGGGAGGTCTCGGTCATCACCGCCTTCCTCGTGCTGCAGGAGGGGGCGGAGGTCAGCGAGGCGGAGCTGGACGCCCACGTGGCGAGCCGGCTCGCCGACTACAAGCGGCCCCGGGCCTGGGTGTTCCTCAAGGAACTGCCCCATACGGGTTCGGGCAAGGTGATGCGTCGCGCCCTCCTGCGCTGAGACCCCTCAGGCCGGCGCGCTTAGCGCCGCCGCCAGAATGGCCGCCACGGTCAGGTCGGCGGTGGTGCCCGGGTTGAGGCCACGCGCCTTCAGGCTGGCGTCACCGGCGGCCAGCGCCGCGCGACGCTCAGTGGTCGTCGCGCCGGCCAGCTGGCACCGAAGCGCCTGCGCCTCCTGGCATACCTGCTCGGCGGTTGCGGCGCCGAACTTGCGGGCGATATGGCTGTCGGGCCATCGGGCGAGCAGCGCCAGATAGGCATCCTCGATGGCCGCCGGCGCGAACGGCGTGGCCAGGAGGTGCGGCATCGCCAGCTCGAAAACGTCGGCATAGTCGTTGGTGTATTGCGCGGCGATGCGATCGCGGTGGGCGGCAATGGCCATGGCCGCGCGCAGATCGAGCCGCGCGGGGGCGTGCACATCGGCTTCCGGTGCCGCGCCCAGCCCGCCGGGATTGGCGGAGGCGATGGCGTGGAAGGCCTCCTGCGCATCGGCCTGCGTGAGGTGAGAGAGGACCGCGCGCAGACGGTCGCGCAACGGTGTGGCGCCGGCCTCCAGCGCTGCGGCGACGAGGGGCGCGGTCAACAGGATGATGCCGAGGTTGGTGTTGCAGCCGGCCACCGCCAGGGAGGCATCCACCGCCCGCCGGATCCGTTCGCCCACCGCCAGCCCGGGACGGGCGATGACCGCGGCGGCGGCCTCCGCCGCCCGCTCGAAATGGGACACGTCCATGCCGTGTCCGGCGGCGAACACATGCACGTTGCCGGGCTTCAGGGCCGAAAGCTCGGCCCGGCAGGCGGCCGCGAACAGGCGGGCGACGGCATCCGGCGACACGGACGGGTTTCCTTGATGGCGCGGTGAAAGGGGATCAGGCGGCCGGTTCGGCCACCGGCTGCAGGCCGAGCTGCTCGCGCACGTCGGCCATGGCCTCCTCCAAGCGCGCACGGGCGATTTCCGGCGTTGGCCCGGTGGTGCGCACCGTGCACACCGGCGCGCCGCAGGGGATGGCGGCGCCGGCCGGCGGACGATCGGAGACGGTCTCGGGCAGGGCGCAGGCCGGCACCAGCAGGTCGCGCTCCGCATAGAGCACGCAGGCCGCATGTGCTTCGGCCGGGGCCGGCACGGACTCCGGCAGCCGCCCGCCGCACGCGGCGAGGTGCAGGCCCAGCAGTGGCGGCAGCGGATCCACGTCGAAAATGTCCAGGGTGGCACCGAGCCGGGGATTGACCTCCACCAGGTGCCAGCTGTCCTCGGCCACCACGAAATCCATGGAAATGAGGCCCACCAGGCCGCAGGCGAGGGCGATTTTCTCGGCGCCGGCGCACATGGCCTCGGCAAAGCGCTCCGGAAGCGCCACCGGGCCCACCGCGCCGCCGTAGCGGAACGGGTGCGCGGGATGGTTGTCGCGCCACTGCCGCGAGGCGCCGATGACCCGGGTCTCCCGTCCGTTGGCCAGCATCAGCAGGGAATAGGGTTCGCCGCGCACTTCGCGTTGCAGGTAATAGCCAGCCTCCGGCGGGCTGAGATCCCCCGGGGACCGCCGGCGGATGTGGGCGCCCCCGGCCCCGCCCACCTTCTTTTCTAGAATGGTGACGCCGGCGAACTGGCCGGGCTGCGGCGCCGTGGTGCTGATCTCCGGGAACGGCACACCCAGGTGGCCGCAGAGCGCCGACAGCGCCTCCGGATCCTTCAGCACCCGCACCGTTTCCGGCGAATTGCCGAGCAGCGGATTGCGGGCGGCGATGCGCGTCATCAGGTCGATGTCGTCTTCAAGGCCGCCGCCGAGCACCACCGGCAGGCCCTGCGGGGCCAGGTGCTTGAGCGCCTGGATGAGATCGTCGCCGTCAAACACATAGCCATTGCGCTTGTGGACCCGGACACAGCGCGCCGCATGAGCGCAGGTATCCAGATCGGCGAACAAGTCGAGAGCGAGGGCGGCGAACCCGGCCCGTGCGGCGCTGGCGGCCAGCGGCCGCGCGGAGAGGGCGATGAGTGCGAGATCCATGCTGATCGGCCTGCCTTGTTCCCTGGACCCACCCGCCTGACCCGGCGCAGACGCTCACCGATCGGGCGGCCCAAACTGGTTCATTACATTCATGGGCGTCGGCGGGGGCAACGACGACGCAGTGGACTGAAGACCCCCCGCGGGCCATGGCCCAGGGGTTTCACATGTCCGCATCCGCCCTGACGGTGCGGCGATGGGGCGGATGAATGACGCCCCAGGCCTGCCGTGCGGCCTACACGCCGCCCCTGGAGGCCTCCGCGTCCATGACACGGATTTCGGCACCGTGATTATTTCCCGGCACGCAATCGAATGTCAGGTTTGTGAACGATGCAAAGCGATGGCGCAAGACCTCAACGAGTTGCTGCGCCTGCGATGGATCGCCCACCAGCGCGAAACCCGTTGGCCCCCAAGAGCTTTGCCCCACACCCGCAAAGCCTTGGCCTTCCATGAAGGCGACCGCGTCCGCGACCATCGGGCTGGAGAATCGCCCACCCCCCTGGGCCGCCGCATAATGATCGCCAAGGGCGCGCTGCCACTCGCCGATGGCCGCGCCGAAGGTGGCGATGTCTCCCTCCGCCAGGGCCGGCAGGGCGCGCAGCAGCATCAGGTGAGAGAGATGCGCCGCCAGCGCCTCGGGAAAGGGCGGCAGCTCCGCCATGGCGCGGGTCTCGGCATCGCCGGAGAGGCCTTCGCGGCTGGTGTCGAACACCAGCACCACCCGCCAGTTGGCGGGAATGGGCAAACGGGAGAGCAACGGCGGCGGCAGGGCCGCGGCCGGGGACGCGGCATCGGTCGGCTTGCCACCGTCGAGAATGATACCGCCCTGGGTGAAGGCCTCGACGCCGATGGCCGAGCGCAGGCCGCGGCCGATGACGGTGGCCACGGCGCGCGCATCGAGGGACTGTCCGCACAGGCGGGTCAGGGCCACGCCCACCGCCAACGCGAGCTGCGTGCCGGAGCCCAGCCCGCCGTGCGCCAGCAGCGCCGACTCGACCCGTACGGCGAACGCCCCCTCCAGGCCGAGCGCGGTGCGCATGCGATCGCGCACCCGTGCGGCGCGGGCGGCGTCCGGCCCCTCTGCGCTGTCGACGGGAGCGCGGGCGACGGTGACATCCGTCAGCGGCCGCTCCAGGGTCAGGCCGAGGCTTCCGAACCGCCGCCCCAGGGCGCCGCCGAGGTCGAGGAAGCCGAGATGAAGGCGGGCCGGGGCCCGCACACGCACCGCTGCCGGCAGCGCCATGCTATTGCCCGAGCGCGGCGCGCAGCCGGGCCGCGTGCTCGGCCAGAACGTCCGGCTTCTCCATCTCGCTGGCCGGCGGCTTCATGGGCACGCCGAGGTGCCGGGGGATCACGTGCACATGCAGATGGAACACCACCTGGCCACCGGCTTCCTCGTTGAACTGCTGCACGGTGACGCCATCGGCAGCGAACGCGGCCTTGCCGGCGATGGCGATGGTCTTCGCCACCTTGGCCACATGGGCGAGGTCATCGGGGGCGATATCGAGGATATTGCGGGCCGGCGCCTTGGGGATCACCAGCGTGTGGCCGGGACAGCGCGGCATGATGTCCAGGAACGCGAACGCCTTGTCGTCCTCATAGACCTTGTGCGCCGGCAGCTCGCCGCGAAGGATCTTGGCGAAGATGTTGTTGGGATCGTAAGCCGGCGTATCGCTCATTCTGGCGTCCTCCTGATTGCGGAAAGGACATCGCAGGGGCGGGCGGAGGGGTCAAGGCCCCGCGGGCGCGGTGCGCCCTCCCGCTGCCGCGCCGCCACGTCGCAGGCGCGGCGTCCGGTGGGGACGGGGCGTCAGCCGAAGCGGCCGGTGATGTAATTCTGCGTCTGCTTCTGCCGGGGGCGGGTGAAGATGCGGTCGGTGGCATCGAACTCCACCATCTCGCCCAGATACATGAAGCCGGTGAAATCGGAGACCCGAGCCGCCTGCTGCAGGTTGTGGGTGACGATGGCCACCGTATAGCGCGCCTTGAGCTCCAGCATGGTCTCCTCGATCTTGGCGGTGCTGATGGGGTCGAGGGCCGAGCACGGCTCGTCGAGCAGGATCACCTCCGGCCGCACGGCGATGGTGCGGGCGATGCAGAGCCGTTGCTGCTGGCCGCCGGAGAGGCTAAGGCCGCTCTCCTTGAGGTGGTCCCTTACCTCGTCCCAGAGCGCCGCCTGACGCAGGGCGTGCTCCACCTCCACCGCCACCTCGGCTTCCGGTGGCGCGCGATTGAGGCGGATGCCCAGGGCCACATTGTCATAGATCGACATGGGAAACGGCGTCGGCTTCTGGAACACCATGCCGATGCGCGCCCTGAGGGCGGCCGGGTCGAGGGCGGGAGACAGGATATTCTGCCCGTCCATCAGGACCTCGCCTTCCACCCTTTGGTCGGCATAGAGCTCATACATGCGGTTGAAGACGCGCAGCAGGGTGGACTTGCCGCAGCCGGAAGGCCCGATCAGTGCGGTGATCTGATTGGCAAAGAGCGGCATGGAGACATCGCGCAGGGCGAGCTGACTGCCATAATAGAAATTCACATGCCGGGCCTCGAGCTTCACCGGACGCGCGCCGAAGGGGGCGTGGCTCGAGGTTCCGACCTGGGGTAAAGGCGGCGTGTGCATGGACATCACGGCGCTCCTCCGCGTGGTCGTCATCGACCATATCATGGAGGTTGTCCCGGATGTCCTTATGACACTTTTTCGGCGATCGACATTTTCCGGCGCGTCATCCCCGTGCTTTGCGGCGCGGGGACGCGCGGGGGTCAGTTCTGGCTCTGGCTCTGCGCCTGGGCGAGCCGCGGCGGCGCGCGCCCGTCGCAGGCCGTCACCTTTTCCAGGCAATCGGCGCCGGTGCTGCGCAGCGGTGCGACGGCCAGGGCATCGAGACCCACCGCCAGGCGCACGTAATTCTCGGTGGCGCACAGATTGCGCCCGCAATCGAAGGCGACCCAGCCGATCTTTGGCACATGCAGTTCCGCCCAGTGGCGCGCCGCGCCCACGTCGTCGACGGCCAGATAGCCGGAGATGTGGCGGGCGGGGAAGCCGAGATGGCGGGCCGCGGAGGTGAAGACGTGGGCGATGCCGCCGGAACACGCCTTCTTTGCCGCTAGGGCATCTGCGGCGGCGAGCGGGCCGCCCAGGGCCGAGCCCTCCCCCTCGCTGACCGCTTCATGCAGCGCCACCATCAGGGTGTGGGCCTGAATGAGCGGATCCTTCGAGCGGGCAATCGCGTCGGCGAAGGCGATGATGTCGTCGGTGGGATGGGTGAGATCGGTTTGCCGCAGGTAGAGGGCGGCCGGAAAGGGCTCCACCGTGCCGCGCACGATGCCGGTGGTGTCGGTGGTCTCCACCTCGCCCTCGGCCATCACCGCCACCTTCTCGGCGGGGCCTTCCACGGTGAAGGCATGGCAGAGGTTTCCGAAAGCGTCCTCCTGCGGATACAGGCGGCAATCGGAATCGAGGTCGAGGGTCCAGCGCTGGACGAACTGGCCCTCGTGGGAGCGCGGCGTGAGGCGCACCGTGACCGAAAGGTTGCGGCTGCCGGGCTCGAAATGCTGCGTGATCTCGTGACGAATGCGAACGCGCATGAGGAAACCTCAAGAAGGCGTGGGGGCGTGGCGGACAGAAGCGCCCTCTCAGGTGAGATATTGCTCCGTGATCGCCGCGCCCAGCTTGTTGTTGTCCGAGATGAACTCCGAGATGAACTCGTGCAGCCCCGCCTGGAAGATGTCCTCGATGGAGCGGTTGCTGAGCCGCGCCAGCATGGATCGGGCGAGCCTTTGCGAGGGACCCTGGCGGCCATAGGCCGAGGCGATGTCGTCGAGATTGCGCGCCAGGCTGTCGTAGCAGGCGGCCAGGGAGCGCGGCATCTGCCGGTTCAGGATCAGCAGATCCGCCACCAGCCACGGCTTCACGCTGTCGCGATAGACCCAGTGGAAGGCGGTGAGGGCAGAGACGGAACGCAGAATGGACGCCCACTGGAAATAGTCGAGGGGGCCGCCCACGTGCTCCTTCTCCGGCAGCAGCACGTGATACTTCACGTCCAGGATACGGGCGGTGTTGTCCGAGCGCTCCAGCTGCGCGCCGGAGCGGGCGAACCAATAGCCGTCGTTGCGCAGCATGGTGCGGAAGGTGGCGCCATCGAAGCGCAGCGACGTTTCCTTCACGAACGCCAGGAAGCGCGAGAGCTCGTCGCGGGTCAGCGACCGGTTGGGGAAATTGCGCAGCTCGATCCAGGCCGAGTTGATCACGTCCCACATTTCGGAGGTCAGCGCGGTGCGCACCGAACGGGCATTGGTGCGGGCTACCTCGAAGCAGTTGCGGATGGAGGCGGGGTTCTCCGGCGCGAACGCCAGGAACGACACCACGTCCTCCTCCTTGGCGTCGTCGAGGGGTCCGTAGCGCTCGGTGAACATGTCCGCGCAGCCGGCGGTCAGGACGGCCGAGCCCCATTCATTGGTCGAGCCGCCGTAGGTGACCGGAGTGTAGGCAAGGCGCTGGGACACATCGAGAATGCGCGCGAGACAATCGGCGCGTTCCACATAGCGGCTGAGCCAGTAGAGATTGTCGGCGGTACGGGAAAGCATGGGGAACCCATCCGGAAGGAGAAGTGGCGAGGCCCTTCAAAGAAGTCTCGATGGCGGAGCGGCGCGAGACCGCTTCCCGGCGCAGGTCCGCGGACGGCGAGCGCGTCCGGGGGGCCCGCGCCATGGGGAAGCTCAGGCGTCGAGAACCCAGGTGTCCTTGGTGCCGCCTCCCTGGCTGGAATTGACGACGAGCGAGCCCTCCTTCATGGCCACGCGGGTCAGCCCGCCGGGCACGATCCGCACCTTGTCGGACCCGGAGAGGATGAAGGGGCGCAGATCCACGTGGCGCGGCGCGATGCCCTTTTCCACCAGGGTGGGGCAGGTGGAGAGGGCCAGGGTGGGCTGGGCGATGAAGTTGTCGGGATCGGCGATCAGCTTCTCGCGGAACTTCTCGATCTGCATCTTGTCGGCCGCGGGGCCCACCAGCATGCCGTAGCCGCCGGAGCCGTGGACTTCCTTCACCACCAGATCGGGCAGGTGTTCCAGCACATATTTCAGGTGGTCGGCCTCGCGGCAGCGCCAGGTGGGCACGTTGGGCAGCAGAGGCTCTTCGCCGAGATAGAAGCGGATGATCTCGGGCATGTAGGAATAAACGGCCTTGTCGTCCGCCACCCCGGTGCCCACCGCATTGGTGAGGGTCACGTTGCCGGCGCGGTAGGCGCTCATGAGGCCGGGCACGCCGAGCACGCTGTCGGGGCGGAAGGCCAGAGGATCGAGGAAGTCGTCGTCGAGGCGGCGATAGATCACGTCCACCCGCTTCGGCCCCTCGGTGGTGCGCATGTAGACGGTGCAATCCTTCACGAACAGGTCGCGCCCCTCAACCAGGTCCACGCCCAGCTTGTCGGCCAGGAACGAGTGCTCGTAATAGGCCGAGTTGTAGATGCCGGGGGTGAGGATGGCCACGTTGGGCTCATGCCCGCCATTGGGCGAGAGCGAGCGCAGGGTGGCGAGCAGGTCGTCGGCATAGTTCTCCACCGGCGCCACCTTGTGCATGGAGAACAATTCGGGGAACAGCCGCAGCATGATCTCCCGGTTCTCCAGCATGTAGGAGACCCCGGAGGGGGTGCGAGCGTTGTCTTCCAGAACGTAGAAGGTGTCCGGATCGGTGCGGACGATGTCGATGCCGGCGATGTGCACATAAAGATCGTGCGGCACCCGCTGGCCGTTCATCTCCGGCCGGAAAGCGGGGTTCTTGTAGACGAGATCCTCGGGCACCACGCCGGCGCGCAGCACCTCGCGCTTGGTGTACACGTCCCGGATGTAGTGGTTGAGCGCCTTGACCCGCTGCTCAAGCCCCTTCGAGAGCCGGCTCCACTCGTCCTTGGTGATGATGCGGGGCACGATATCGAACGGAATGAGCCGTTCCTGGGCGTTTTGCTCGCCATAGACGGCAAAGGTGATGCCGATCCGACGAAAGATGTATTCCGCCTCCTGGCGGCGGTGGGCCAGCACGTCTTGTGGGACGGAGCTGAGCCAATGCTGCAGAGTCTCGTAGGCCGGCCGCACTTGCCCATCAATGCTGGACATTTCGTCGAAGGCTTGCCGCATTGGAACTGTCACTCCACGTCCGCAGGTGTGTTTTCAGAACGCTACAAACATCGTGCCAAAGAAGTGATAAAGGGGGAAGGCTTCCTGACTGCGGCGCTCGCGTTTTGCTTGTGGGCGGGAAGTGGGCAGATCGGGGTCAATTGCTGCATAAAGCGGCACGAGGTGCGTTATGGGTGAGGCAGACGGCGCGCATTTGGTCACCGCTGCACTGGTCGTCATTGGCGACGAGGTGCTGTCGGGCCGGACCAAGGATAAGAACATCGGCCATATCGCCGAGCGGCTGACCGAAGTCGGCATCGATCTGCGTGAGGTGCGCATCGTTCCGGATGTGGAGGCGGACATTGTGGCGGCGGTGAACGCGCTGCGTCATCGCTTCACCTATGTCTTCACCACTGGCGGCATCGGCCCCACCCACGACGATATTACCGCTGACGCCATCGCCAAGGCCTTCGGCGTCTCCATCGACGTGGACCCCCGCGCCCGCGCCATGCTGTTGGAATATATCGCGGAGAAGGATCTCAACGAGGCCCGCCTGCGGATGGCCCGCATTCCCGATGGGGCCTCGCTGGTGGTGAATGCGGTGTCCAAGGCGCCCGGCTTTCGCATGGGCAATGTGATCGTCATGGCCGGGGTGCCGCGCATCATGCAATCCATGCTCGAGGCGGTGCTGCCGGAGTTGGAAAAGGGCCGCCCCATGTTGTCGGACACGGTGCTGGCCAACACCGGCGAAGGCGACATCGCCGCGCCTCTGGCGGCCATTGCGGCGGATTATCCGGAGGCCACCATCGGCTCCTATCCGTTTCGGGACGAGGACGGGCGTTTCAACACCCATCTGGTGGTGCGGGCGCGCGATCCCGGACTGCTGGCGGAAGTTGGTGCAGCCGTGCGCAAAATGGTGGCATCTTACGCAAGGTTCGCCTGAGGCCGGCTCCGCCGAAAGTCTTGGGCGGCAAATGGCCGCTCAGGCGCTCGCGGAACCGTGACCGCACTGCAATATGGTCAGGCTGGAATATCTGTAAGGTGGCACCGCTTCCGAATCCTCACTGGAGCTGAAGATGCGTGTCCCCTTGATTGCCGCTGCGCTGGTCGGTGTCCTCGCCGCCACCGCCGCTACCGCTCAGACCAATGTGATCCAGCAGCGCCGCGCGGCGATGAAGGCCATTGGCGAGCAGACTGATATCGGTGCGTCCATGCTGAAGGGGCAGGTGCCCTTCGATGCCGCGAAGGCCGAGCTCATCTTCGCTACCTACAAGGACAAGATGGTCGGCTTCGACAAGCTGTTCCCGCCCGGCTCCGACAAGGGGGAAACCAAGGCCACCGCCGCCGTGTGGAGCGATCGGGCCGGTTTCGACGCGGCCATCGCCAAGTTCGAGAAGGCCGTGGCCGACAACGCCGGCAAGGCGACCACCGCCGATGGCTTCAAGGCCGCCTTCACCGCCGTGGCGGAGAATTGCCGGGCGTGCCACCAGAGCTTCAAGTCCCGCTGATGCGCAAAGGGCGGAGCCATCCGGCTCCGCCCTTTTTCGTTGCGCTGTGGGAGGGCGTTTCGACGTCCGGCAGCCTCACAGCCACACGAGCGCGCCGACCACACCGCCGGCGATGACCAACATGCCCAGCGCCAGCCAGGCCGGAGCCATGTGGGGCGCGGCGATGCCCGCGGGCAACCGCTTCCAGCCCGTCACCATGGGGCGGACCAGGTCGTGTCGCAGCAGCAGGCCATAGGCCAGCACGGCGACCACATGCAGCGCCACCGCAATGGCGATGAGATCGAACGAGAGACCGTGCCAGCCGGTGATGCGGTCGCTCCAGTCGGCGCCGACCAGATGGGCCAGGGGCCTCTCGGTGAACAGGCCATCGGACGCGAACAAGCCGGACCCCGCCTGAAACAGCAGCAGCGCCAGCAGGGCCACCACCATGGCCGCGCCGGCAGCATTGTGGCCCACCTCATCGTCAGGGGCGCGCCGCATCAGGTGCCGTAGATGCTCCAGCGCCGCCTTGGGGCCGCGCACGAAGCGCGCGAAACGGGCGGTATCGCTGCCCACCAGGCCCCACAGAATGCGGAACAGAACAAGCGTCAGGATCGCGTAGCCCGCATAGAAATGCCAGTCGATCCAGCCATTGCGGGCGGTGACATAGGAGGTGGCCACCAGGGCCACGAGGCTCCAATGGAAGGCCCGGGTGGGCAGATCCCAAACCCTCACCCACCGCCTGGCGCCGGCCTCGGAAAGGGCATCTGGGTCCACGTGCTTTGTCATGGTGTGGCCTTTGGCTCTGCGCGACGCGCTCTATTGCAGTGCGGTAGCTCTATAAGACATCCCCGTGCGGAAGAAGATGCGCTGGCGCAAACGTGATCGGGGCGCCAACTCTTGCTGCGCGGGCCACGTGAACGCGCTAAGCTCGATTTGTATTTGCGCGTGAAGGGCCGATGCCTCGGCCCGCGCGCCCCATGGGTCGCCGAAGGGGGCATGTGTCGCCGTCGGCGGGCAGTGTTTCATTATTGAATTGCGTGAGATGGCCATGACTGACGAGACCGAGGGCGCCGCCGCCGCGGAGCCGACATTTGTGCAGATTCAGATTTCTCCCGAGGCGCTGGAACGCTGGAAGGATCTGGCGGGCGACGTTCCGCTGAAGGTGGCCCTGGCCAAATCCGAGTTCGATCATCTGCTGCTGGGGCTGCGCAGCCTCGTCATCGGCCAGAACCAGCTGGTGGCGGCGCTGACCGCGCATATCAATCAGGACACCAAGACCGCCGCGGAATCCCTGGTGGCCGCCGACCAATTGTGCGTGGGGGCCTTCAACCGCATCAATGCGTTCATCTCGGCCGTCATGGAGACCGCATCGCCGGATCCCGACGCCTTGCCGCCGTCGGGGGCCTCCCCCGCCGCGTGACCCGCCACGGTTGCCGTGATGAAATTTTGCGCTTGAGCATAATTTGTGCGGCGGGAGCCCCGCGGGCGGCTTGCCGCGCGCCCCCGGCTCTCCTAGCTTTCGTCATATAGTTTCTTTGCCGAACGCTTGCGGCCCTTGCGGGCGCGGCCGGGAAGGATGGTCGTGGCCCGTGACACTGGCGATACGCCGATCATGCCCCGTTTCGTGCCCGGCACGGCGGTGCGCATCCAGGCGCCCTGGCTGAAGACGGGCCGCGCCGTGGAGCGCTCCCGCCGTGGCCTGCGGCTGGTGGCGCAGAACCCGGGGCCCGGCAAGGACGAGACGGGGCCGGACAAGGCCTAGCCTCCGGGCGCGGCGGCGGCCTACCCACGGTTTGGAGCCGTGGCCAATGGTGGAGGCGAAAGGCATGAGGCGATCCAGCGAAGGCTCAGGGGTGCGCCGCGGCGCGTCGGCGCAAGGTGAGGCCGCGGGGCGGAATGCGCACGGCCGGGGCGCGCTGCCTTCCGCGGACGGAGCGGTGGCGGTGTTCGCCGGCGTGCAGTTCATCGCGCCCCATAAGGCGCTCGACGAAGCGCCGGACGTGCCCGGCCTCTTCATCCTCGCCAAGGACATCGGCGGTCGTGCCTTTCCGCTCTACGTGGGGGAGGGTGAGAGCGTGGCGGTGGCGGCCGAGGCGGTGCGTGAGATCCTGCCTGCAGAGACCGCGGTGGCCGATCGCTTCTTTTTTATGGAGCGCCCGAATGGGCGCCTGCGCACTTCGGCGCTGAAGGAACTGGTGGGAGAGCTGAACCCGCCGCTCAACACGGTGGACCGCACAGGCCCGGCCGCCACGGCGCTGGCCGGCCTCGTCACCGATCGCGCCGGCCCCTGGCCGGATCGCGCCTCGACGGCCGATGAGATGCAGGTCAGCGAGGCGGACCTGGAGCGGCTGGTGAAGGAGTTTTATGGTGCCGCCGGCGCCGATCCGGTGCTCGGGCCGGTCTTCGCTGCCGCCATTCCCGATTGGGATGAGCATTATCGCGTGGTGCAGAATTTCTGGTCGCGCACGCTGCTGGGCACGCAGCGCTATTCCGGCATGCCGTTCGCTGCCCATGTGAGCCTGAATCTGAAGCCGGAGCACTTCACCCGTTGGGTGGCGTTGTTCAGCGCCACCGCGCACCGGGTGCTGCCGGCCGTGGCCGCTGCCCGCGCCATCGCCAAGGTGGAGCACATGAGCACCTGCTTCCAGGCCGGGCTTTTTCCGCCCGGCGGCATGGATGTGGGGCATCCGCACGCCCACTCGCACGCGCCGGGGCATCCTCACAGGCCTCATCCGGTGCCGGTACCCCGTCAGGACGTGTGAGCGGCCGATCGCGGCGCCGTCGTGGGGGTGGCCACCACCGGTCGCGACGCCGCGTGTGCTGTCGTCGCCGCGGATCAGGCGGGCTGGGCTTCGCCGGTGGCCGCCTCGTTGCTGCTGGTGGCGCGGCGCTCGGCGGCCGCTTCCTCTTCGGGACTCAGGGTGGCGTGCACCGCATCGAAGAAGCGGTCGGCGAGGGGGCTGCCACCGGTCCGCGCCCGCAGCAGCCACGCCATGGCGGCCACCCGATCCCGTGGCACCCCGACGCCCAGGTGGTGAGCGGCGCCCAGCAGCGCCTGCCCATCGGCGTCACCGGCCTCGGCGGCGCGGCGCCACCACTGGGCGGCGACACTCTCGTCGTGCTCGGTTTCCTGGCCGTCGACAATGGCCAGATGAATCATCAGGCCCAGCCGGGTCATGGCGCTTGCCACGCCCTGGTCGGCAGCCGCCTGGGCCCACCGCCGGGCTTCCTGCGGATCGGCCGGCGGCACCTCGCCTTCAAACAGCAGGCGGCTCAGCCGATCCTGGGCCGGGGCATCGCCATCGGTGGCGGCAAGGCGATAGAGCTCCAGCGCGCGCTCCAGGTCACGTGGACCGCCCTCACCCTTGAGGCACAGGGTGGCAAGGTTGCGCCGGCCAACCGGATCACCGGCCTCGGCGGCCAGCTCCAGCCACTCGCGGGCGAGCTCCAGATTGGGGTCGACCCCCAGACCATCGATGAAGCAGGCGCCGATATTGTTCTGGGCGCGGCCGTTGCCTTCGCGGGCGAGTGGTTCCCAGATGGCCAGGGCCGCTTCGTAATCGCCACGCTGAGCCGCTTCGAGCGCCGTCTGCATCTGCGCCTCCGGGCTCTCCGGGGCCGAGGTCTCGGCCTCCGGCGCGGGGCTCGCGGGGGCGGCCTGTTCCGGCGTGGGCACGGTGTCGTCGTGGGTCAGGGTTTCGGCTGCGGCAGTCGACATAGAACGGTCCTCGGCGATCTCGGCATCCTCGGTGGCTTTGCCCGTCAGGCGATCGAGCCAGGTCATTGGATGTCTCCTGGGGCGGCCGGGGGAGCGAGCGAACCGCATCCGGTTCCGCGCAGGCCCGCCTGCGCCCGGCTGGGCGCGTTGCGGACGGGAACGGGCCGAGGTCCGTGAGGACGGTGTGATGCGCGCGTCATGGCTCCCTTGCGGCTTCTCCCGCGAATGGAATGGTCTGCGGCTCCGGTGGTTCCCCGCTTTTGGGTCGATTTGGTGGCAAACTCGGCAATCTGCGTAGAAACCGGTAGCGGCGGCGCTCCCCGCGACTCGCGCGCGAAGCGACGTGAACCGCATTGTCCGTGGGGGATGTGAACTAATCGTTCCCCTGAGGCGCAAAAATCACGTTTCCGGCCCGCTGAATCAGGCGTTCTGCCAATGCAGCCAGTCCACGGACCCCAGATCATAGGCCTGCTGGCGGCGGGCCACGTCGGCATCCGCATCGGAGGCGTCGCCCTGGCGTTGCGTCACCCGCTCCACCCGCACCGCCAGCGGTGCCTCCAGCCAGATGCCCACGAACGGCAGGTGGAGCGCCTGCGCCACCGCGGCGATGGCGCCCCGTTCCTGGGCATGAGCATGGACGGCGTCGACGATGACGCTCTGCCCGGTCGCCAGGATGCGGCGCGCCTGTTCGCACAGCTCCGCGTAAACCTGCGTGGTGACGGCCGCCGCATAGGCCTCAGCGGGCAGGGGGGCGGTCAGCGGCCCGCCAAACATCCGCTTGCGCTCCACATCGCTGCGGATCACCACCGCCCCGGGCGCGCGACCGGTGTAGGGGGCCCACTCTAGTGCCCGCGTGGTCTTGCCGCTGCCCGAGAGCCCGCCGATGGCGATGAGTCGCGGCCCCGCACCCGTCAAGCCGGGCGGAAGCGCCCGCGGGGGAAGCGTGTCCGCCCCCTCACCGGCGATCAGGGCACGCGCAACGGTAAACAGATGGGTGATCCGGCGCCGCGCGGCCTCCTGGCCGGCACCGGAGAGGTGGGCGAGCCCCGCCGCCTCCACTTTGGCCCGGATGCACGCCCGCAGCGCCATGAAGAAGGGCAGGGCGGCGAGGCCGTCGAGCTGGAGATCGTCCCGGCGCGCCCACAGATAATGGTTCAGCACCCCATTCGCGGCGCTGACGAGGCCGCGCTGCCACAGGTCCATCAGCAGAAAGGCGAGGTCGTACAGCACGTCGCAGGTGGCGATGTCGGTGCTGAACTCGATGGCATCGAACAGGACCGGCCGGTCCTCCAGCAGGACGATATTGGCGAGATGCAGATCGCCATGGCAGCGCCGGATGAGGCCCGCGGCGCCGCGGGCCTGCAGAAGGGGCGCGAGGCGCGCCAGCTCGGCTTCCATGGCCTCCGCGAGCGACGCCGCATCGGCCGGCGCGAACAGCTCCGGGTGATGGGTGAACTCGGCCCGGTTGTCGGCCAGATAGCCCGCGAGCGGGGACACCGCATCGCGGGTTCGATCCTCGGCGGCGCCGGCATGGGCACGGGCGACAGCCGCCGCCAGATCCGTCACGAGCTGGGGCGAGAGTTCGCCTTCGCTGGCCACTCGATCGAGGGTTTGGCGCGTGTCGAACCTGCGCATATGGACCGCGTACTCCACCACCTCGCCGCTGCCGTCCAGGCGCAGCGCGGGGCCGGCCCGGGTAATGGCCGTGACACCGAGATAAAGGCCGGGCGCATTGGCGCCGCTGATGGCCACCTCCGCCAGGCAGGCCGCCTGGCGCTTGGCGAGGGTTGAGAAGTCCATGAACGGAAAGAAGACCGCCCGCTTCACCTTGTAGGCATGGTCGCCGGCGAGGAACACCACCGCCCCGTGGGTGTCGATGCGGGTGACGGGCGTGCCCGGCGGCAGATGGTGGGTGGCGGGATCGGCCAAAAGCGCGAACACCGCGCTTTGGTCCGCCACCACATGGTCGCCGCCCAAAGCGGCGGGGCGGGACGGATTGGGTTCCATGGCGCTCTCCCGCGCGATCAGGCGACATTCAGCGTGGCGCGGCCTCTATTCGGCGTGGCGCGGCCTTTCTTTAGCGTGGCGCGGCCTTGCCGTGCAGCACCGCCAAGGTCAACGCCTGGCTGAACAGCGAGAGGGCCGGGCCGGCGATCTGCCCCCGCATCAGCTGCACCATGCCGCTGGCGACGAGCAGCAGAAAGGCGGCATTGGTGATATCCAGCCGTCCGCCACTGGCCTCGGCCACCGCCGCATTGCTGCGAGCGAAAGCGTCATAGGCGGCGCCGATGGGGTGCCCGGCCGGGCGGCGGGGGGTGCGGGCGGGGGGGGCTGCCCCCACCGGCGCAGGCGCCAATTCGGCGCCAGCCGGCAGCCGCAAGCCGGCGGCATGCAGGCTGTCGGCCACCGCCTGCCAGGGGCCGGCGTGGGTGAGGATGAGCCCGTTGCTGCGCGGGCGCGCCTCGGCGCGGGCGAGGCCTGAGGCATTCACGCGGGTGGCACAGGCCGCCAGCGTGCTGCCATCGAGGGGCGAGAGTGCCACCAGCCGCGTGCGGCCCACCGTCTGGTGGGCGACACGCACCAAGATGAACTCGGACATCGGCGGTTCAGGCCTTCTCGTCCGGTGTCACCGCCGCGCTGGGTGCTTCGGTCACCGCCGGCGTGGCGGGCTTGGCCGCGCGCTTGCGGGGGGCCGCCTTGCGCGGCGCGGCCTTGCTGGCAGAGGCGGCGGTCGGCTTGGCAGCGCTCACGTCGGTGGCGACTTCCGTGGTGGCCTTCGCCGATGCGGTCTTGGCGGCGCTGCGCCGGCGCGGGGTGGCCACCGGGCGGGCGACGACGGCCTCCGCCTCGCCGGCCGGCACCGGCACCGCCGGCAGATCGACCTTGCGGGCGCTGGAGCGGGAACGGCTGGGGCGCGCAGTGCGGGCGCGGCGGGGCGCGGCGGGCGCCACATCCACCACCTCGGTCACCACGTCATGCGCCGCCTCCGCGGCTTGACCCGGCGCCCGGCGGGTGGCGGCGGCGACGGCGGTCGCCATCTTGCCGGCGGCAGCCTTGATCTCGCCAGCGGTCTCGCTCACCAGCTCCTTGACTTCGGTGCCAGTCTTCGCAGCGGCATCGCGGGCCGCCTCATAGCCGGCCTTGCCGGCATCGGCGGCATCCTTGGCGAGAGGGCGCGCGACGCGCAGCACCCGGGGGCCGAAGGCGATGGCCCCGGCGCCGACCGCCAAGCCGAGAAGAAAGCCGCTGCGGCCAAGGAAAAATGGGTGCATTCCGCGTCATCCTCTTCACTCCGGCAGGCTGCCGGCGGGCCTGACGATCCTAGGCGGACCATCTCCCTGGGGAAAGATACCTCCGTGACCATCCGGAGGCATCGCGTTGATGAGGGGCGCGGCTCCGGCTCGGGTGGCCGGCGCCGCCTGCCACCTAAGGAGTGATGGCCACCTTGAGCACGCCATCGCGCTGATGGCCAAACAGGTCATAGGCCGCTTCGATGTCGTCCAGCTTGAAGCGGTGCGTCACCAGGGCGCGGGCGTCCACCCGCCCCGATGCCACCACGTCCATGAGGCGGCGCATCCGCTCCTTGCCGCCGGGGCACAGGGAATTGACGATGGTCGTGTCGCCCAGGCCCGCATGATAGGCGTCCAGAGGGATCCGCAGATCCGAGGAATAGACGCCGAGCGACGACAGGGTGCCGCCGGGCCGCAGGATGCGCAGCGCCGCTTCAAACGTTTCCTGGCGACCGAGCGCCTCGATGGCCACGTCGACGCCGCGCCCGTCGGTGAGGCGCAGGATCTCCTCCACCGGGTCCACCTGGGAGAAGTCCACCACCTCGTCGGCGCCCATGGCGCGGGCCACCTCCAGGCGCGCCGGCACGCGGTCGACGGCGATGATGCGGCTCGCCCCCATGAGGCGCGCGCCAGCGGTGGCGCACAGGCCGATGGGGCCCTGGGCGAACACCGCCACGGTGTCGCCGATCTGGATCTTGCCGTGCTCGGCGCCGGAAAAGCCGGTGCTCATAATGTCCGGGCACATGAGCACCTGCTCGTCGGAGAGCAGCTCGGGCACCGGCGCGAGGTTGGTCATGGCATCGGGCACCAGCAGATATTCTGCCTGAGCGCCGTCGATGGTGTTGCCGAAGCGCCAGCCGCCCATGGGCTTGAAGCCGTGCTTCATGCGCGGACCATCCTGGGAGCCGCAGCCACACAGGCAGGCGTTGGAATAGCCCGAGGGGGTGATGGCGCCGGCAATCACCCGCTGGCCTTCCGTGAAGCCTTCCACCGCCGAGCCCAGCTTCTCGATGATGCCCACCGGCTCATGACCGATGGTGAGGCCCTTGGCCACCGGATACTCACCCTTGAGGATGTGGATGTCGGTGCCGCAGATGGTGGTGGTGGTGATGCGGATCAGCGCATCCAGCGGCCCCACATCGGGAATTGGCTTTTCGTCGAGGACGATGCGGTTGTTCTCGACGAAAATGGCCGCCTTCATCTTGGGGACTTGTGGCGACGGCCGCTTGGGTGTGGCGGTGGTCTGCTCGAGGATCTCGGACATGGCCTTGACGCTCCCTTATGGTCTTATGAGCCGCTTCTAGCCGCTAGCGTGGCCCGAGGCATTGACCGCCGTCAACGCAGCGCCGGCTCACGCCTCGGGTGGATAGAGGTGGACGCCGCCGCAATTGTCGGTGACTCGCAGCCGCTCGCCCTCCGGCTCCAGATGGTTCGGCAGCAGCGGCACCTTGCCGGCGCCACCGGGGATGTCGAGCACATAGGTGGGCAGGGCGAGGCCGGAGAGGCGCCCGCGCAACGCTCGCATCAGCGCCTGCCCCTCGGCGATCGGCAGCCGGAAATGACGGGTGCCGGGGGCAAGATCGGGATGATGCAGGTAATAGGGCTTCACCCGGCATTCCACCAAGGCGCGGAACAGCGCCGCCAGGGTGGCCACGTCGTCGTTCACGCCGCGCAGCAGCACTGTCTGCGACACCAGCGGAATGCCCGCATCGGCCATGCGGGCGATGGCGTCCCGCGCGGCCGGGGTCAGCTCGCGCGCATGGTTGGCGTGGATCGCCACATAAGGCGTGAGGCCCGGCGCGCGCAGGGCCGCCACCAGCTCCGCGGTGACGCGCTCCGGTGCCGCGATGGGAACCCGGGTATGGAAGCGCGCGACCTTCACGTGGGGAATGGCGGCCAGCCGCTCCACCACGTCCGCCATGCGGCGCGGCGCCAGCATGAAGGGGTCGCCGCCGGTCAGGATCACCTCCCAGATCTCCGGATGCGCCGCCAGATAGGCGAACGCCCCTTCGAGCGCCGCCGGGGAGAGCAGGTTCTGCGCGCCCGGGCCCACCATCTCCCGGCGAAAGCAGAAGCGGCAGTAGACGGCGCACACGCCGATCACCTTCAGCAGGGCGCGATCGGGGTAGCGGTGGACGATGCCGGGAACCGGGGAATGGGCGTCATCGCCGATGGGGTCGGCGCGTTCCTCGGGCTGGATCTCCAGTTCGCGGATGTCGGGCACGAACTGACGGGCGATGGGGTCGGCTGGATCGCTCCGGTCGATGGTGTCCGCCAGGGTCGCGGTGAGCGCCAGCGCATAGCGCGCGCCGACCGCATCCAGTTCCGTGCGCGCCGCCGTGGGGGCAAGGCCCGCCTGCACCAGCTCGTCGGCGCTGCGCAGGGTCGGGGCCGCGAGCGCGGGAAGGGCGTGGACGTTAGGCGGGGGCAAAGCGGTGCGGGACATGACGGGCTCTCGGCGGCCGCGCGGCGGTGCGCGACACCGCCGGCGCCACGCATAGGGGCTGGCGCCAGCAGGATGATCGGCGCATCTATAGAGGGATAGGGTGATTTGCACCAGATTGAGGCCGGCGGCGTCCGGAATGACGCCACCGGTGGCGAGGAGAAGCGCATGTTCGCGCGGGAAGACGATGTGCTGGCCGCAGCCGAGCGCTGGCGGCGGGACGGGCGCGGGGTGGCACTGGCCACCGTGCTCGAAACCTGGGGTTCGGCGCCGCGGCCGGTGGGCAGCCATCTGGTGATCGACGAGACGGGGAATTTTCTCGGCTCGGTGTCCGGTGGGTGCGTGGAAGGCGCAGTGGTGAATGAGGCTATCGACGTCATCGCGTCCGGCCAGCCCCGCACGCTGGAGTTCGGCGTGGCGGACGAGGCGGCCTGGACGGTGGGCCTGTCCTGCGGCGGGCGGATCTGCGTGTATGTCGAGCCGGTGATGTGAACGGCCCGCCCTTCCGGTTGCCGCGTGTCTGTCGTTATGTTCGTTCGGGAAGAAGAATGTTGCTGGTGGAGCATCCCCGTGCGATCCCGCTTCCTTCAGAGCTGGTCGCCTGAGCGACCGCAAAGGGCCATGTGATGCGTCTCGATCTGCTTGCTTCCTTCAATGCCGAGCGTGCCGTGCGTCGCGCCTGTGTCGTGGTGACCGCCCTCGGCAGTGGCGATCAGCGGCTGGTGCGGGCGGCAGAGGTGGCGGACGATCCGCTGGCACCGGCCCTGCGCGCGGCGCTGGCGAGCGGGCGCAGCGGCGTGGTGGGGGAGGGGGCGGAGCGCGCCTTCCTCACGGTGGAGATTCCCGCCCCGCGGCTCCTGGTGATCGGCGCCGTGCATATTTCGCAGGCGCTGGCGCCGATGGCCGCCATCGCCGGCTTCGACACCACCATTCTCGATCCGCGCACCGCCTTCGCCACCGCCGAGCGGTTTCCCGAGGTGCCGGTGATCGCCGAGTGGCCGGATGTGGCGCTGCCGGCTTATGGGCTTGATCCCTTCACCGCCATGGTGGCCCTGACCCATGATCCCAAGATCGACGATCCGGCCCTGGTGGAGGCGCTGAAGGCCGGCTGCTTCTATATCGGCGCGCTGGGCTCGCGGCGGACCCACGCCAAGCGGCTGGACCGCCTGGCCGCGCATGGGTTCGATGCGCAGACGCTGGCGCGGCTGCATGCGCCGATCGGCCTCGATATCGGCGCGGCGAGCCCGCCCGAGATTGCCGTGGCGGTGCTGGCGGAGGTCATCCAGGCCCTGCGCAAGCCGCGTCCGTCGCAGGCGGCGGAGGCGGCGGCGTGAAATTCGGACCGCTTCCGCTCGCCGAGGCCGAAGGGGCCATCGCCGCGCATTCGGTGCGGCTCGACGGGCTGCTGATCAAAAAAGGCAGCCGTCTCAGCGCCCGCGAGCTTGTGGAGCTGGAGCGGGCGGGGTTTCGCACGGTGGTGGCGGCCCGCCTGGAGGCGGACGACCTGCCGGAGGATACGGCGGCGCGCATCCTGGCTGACGCCGTTGTGGGCGACCAGGTGCGGGTGGACGCGCCCTTCACCGGCCGCGCCAATCTCTACGCCACCTGCGCCGGGGTGCTGCGGGCCGACCGCGTGGCGGTGGATGCCTTCAACAGCGTGGATGAAGCCATCACCCTGGCGACGTTGCCGGATCTGCGGGCGGTGGCGGCAGGCGAGCTGGTGGGCACGGTAAAGGTCATTCCCTATGCGGTGGCCCGGCCTTTGGTGAACGCGGCGGCGCAGGTGGCGCCGGGACTGATGTCCGTCGCGCCGTTTCAGCTCCGCCGGGTGGCGCTCATTTCCACCGTGCTGCCCGGCTTTGCGGAAAAGGTGATGGCGAAGACCGTGGCGGTGACGCGGGCGCGGCTGGCGCGGGCCGGGGCGGACGTCTGCACCACCCGACACTGCGCCCACGCGCCGGAGCCGCTGCGCGACGCCCTGCGCGACGTGGTGGCGGAGGGGGCGGAACTGGTCATTGTGTTCGGCGCCTCGGCCATTGCAGATCGACGCGATGTGGTGCCGGCGGCGCTGGAGGCGGCCGGCGGGCAGGTGATCCGCCTGGGCATGCCGGTGGATCCGGGCAATCTGCTGCTGCTGGGGCAGATGGGGGAGGTGCCGGTTCTGGGCGCGCCCGGCTGCGCGCGCAGCCCCAAGGAGAATGGTTTCGACTGGATCCTGATGCGGCTGCTGGCTGGCATTGCTGTGAGCGCCGCCGACATCGGCCGCTTGGGCTGCGGCGGCCTTCTGAGCGAGATCGCCAGCCGGCCCGCGCCCCGCCTGGAGCCGGAGGACGAGAGCATGGGCTTTGCGGCGGTGATCCTGGCGGCGGGCCGCAGCTCGCGCATGGGCGGCGATACCAACAAGCTTTTGGCGGAGGTGGCCGGCGAACCGGTCATCCGGCGCGTGGCCAAGGCGGCGCTGGTGTCGCGGGCGCGGCCGGTCATCGTCGTCACCGGCCATCAGGGGGCGGACGTGGCGGCGGCGCTCAAGGGCCTGCCGGTGCAGCTGGTGCACAATGCGGCCTTCACCAGCGGCATGGCTTCCTCGCTGCGGGCCGGGGTGGCCGCGGTGCCCGAGGAGGCGGCCGGTGCGCTGGTGGTTCTGGGCGACATGCCCCTGATGGAGCCGCAGTTGCTGGACCGGCTGATGGCCGCCCATGCCCCCGCCGCCGGGCGGCTGATCGTGGTGCCGGTTGCCGCGGGCGTGCGGGGCCATCCGGTGCTGTGGTCGCGACGCTATTTCCCAGCGCTCATGGCCTTGGAAGGCGATGTGGGGGCGCGCCATCTGCTGGCGGAAAACCAGGAGGCGGTGGCGGAGGTGGAGGCCACCGGCGCCGGAGCCTTTCTCGATGTGGATACCCCACGCCTGCTGGCGGAGGCCCGGGCCGCCCTCGCCGAATGAGGGGCCGGGCCCCGGCTAGAATGGCGCCGCCACCAGATGGGTGGCGGCTGCATCGAAGCGCGTGCAGAGCCATTGCGCGAGACGCAGCCGGTGGCAGCCCTCCACATGGCGCTCATAGCACATGAGGCACACGCGCCGGCCCTGGGCGAGGCTGGCCAGCTCCGCCAATGCGGCTTGCGCCGGCGCGGTCGCCAGGTGCGCGTCATAGATGCGCATCAGGGTGGCGTGATCGCCCGTGCGGGCGGCCAGGCGGCCCTCCTTCGGCGTGCCGAGGGCGCGCAGATGCACATAGCCGATGCCTTGCGCGCTGACTGTCGTGGCGAGGGCGGTCTTGGAGAAGCCGGGCCGCCGCGAGGCCGCCACCGCCCGCACATCCACCAGCAGGTCGACCTGCGCCTCGGCCAACGCGCTTTGGAAAGCGCCGGGTGTGGTCTGCTCGTAACCGATGGTGAAGAGAGACGTTGCGGTCATGGGCATAGGTCGCTGGGCGTGGGGCGTGGGTCGCTGGGCATGGGTCGCAGGGTGTGGAGCGGGAGGCCTGGGTCGCCAGGCACGAGCCTGAGAGGGTGGGCGCCGCAGGATGACAGACGGGCACTCTGCTGGCGCGTGAGCGCCAAGACAAGGGCGCAGGGCACTGCCGCAATGCACTCGTGGTGCATGTTGCGTTGCGAATATTTCCCGGGAAGCAGGAACCGGTGCTCCCTCACCGGCGATATATGCTAGGGCTCTAGCCTGAAATACTGCGAGTGAGGGAGCATCATGCGCCTGTTCCGCTGCGATGTCTGTGGCCAGTTGCTCTATTTTGAGAATCGGCGGTGCGAGAAGTGTGGCCATGGCCTGGGCTTCGTTCCGGACCTCAACACTCTCGTTGAGCTGGAAGCCGATGGCGACGTGTGGCGTGCGGTGGGGGTGGATCAGCGGCGCTTCCGCTTCTGCGCCAATACCGCCTATGATGCTTGCAACTGGCTGGTGCCGGCCGAGCAGGAAGGTGCCTATTGCCAGGCCTGTCGCCACAATCGCACGGTGCCGGACCTGGGCGATCCGCAGCAGCTGCGGCGCTGGCAGAAGATCGAGGTGGCCAAGCACCGGCTCATCTATTCCCTGCTGCGCCTGGGGCTGCCGCTGCAGAGCAATGAGGATCGCGAGGGTGGCCTCTGCTTCGATTTCCTGGCCGACGCGCCCGATCCGCAGGCGCCACGGGTGATGACGGGGCATGATGAAGGCCTTGTCACCATCGCCCTGGCGGAGGCCGATGACGCGGAGCGCGAACAGCGCCGCAACGACCTGGGCGAACTTTATCGCACCCTGCTCGGCCACTTCCGTCACGAAGTGGGCCATTATTATTGGAACGTCCTGGTTCGCGATGGCGGACGGATCCCCGCCTTCCGCGAGATGTTCGGCGATGAGAGCCGGGATTATGGTGCGGCGCTCGAGGCCTATTATCAGGCGGGGCCGCCGGCGGACTGGCGGGCCAACCATGTTTCCGCCTACGCCACCGCCCATCCGTGGGAGGATTTCGCGGAGACCTTCAAGCACTATGTGCACATCGTCGATACGCTGGAGATGGCTGGCGCCTTCGGCATGAGCGTGCAGCCGCGGCTGGATCGCAAGGGCGATCTGAGCGCGCAGGTGAACTTCAATCCCTATCGTGCCTATGAGATCTCGCAGCTGGTGGATGCGTGGCTGCCCATTGCCTTCGCGCTCAACAGCCTGAACCGCTGCCTGGGCATGGCCGATGCCTATCCGTTCGTGCTTGGACCCGGGGTGGTCGCCAAGCTGGGCTTCATTCACGATCTCGTGCATCGCGCCACGCCGGCGGATCCGGTGCGGGCGGCGGTGGCGGAGGTGCCCGTTGCCGCGACGCCCGTGGACGGTGCGCCTTCGCCGGTGGGCTGACCCCGGCACCCGGGCCCAGTCATGCGCCTTGCGCACGCGCCCGCGCGAGGGTCTGCGCACCGGGCGGTGCTGCACACTTGTATACACGTCTCGCGCGAGGCATGGTCCGCACCTGCACCACGTGAACCGAATGGATCCGGCTGCGCTCTCACGCCGTCCGGCTCTTCCCCTCCCAGTTTCCAGTGTGGCCAGGCCCGTCTCCGCCCGTTGCGGAGGCGTGACGCTACCGCCACCGCTCCTCGCGCCCCCCGCCGCCATGACCTGCCATCGCCCCTCCGTGTCTTCGCCAGTCCCCTGCGAACCCGTCCCGAGCCCTGGTGCGGGGGAGGCGGGGCTCGGGCATCTGGCGGTGCGCCGCATCATCTTCGGCGTCATGCTGGCGATGCTGCTCGGCGCCCTCGACCAGACCATTGTCGCCACCGCCTTGCCGAGCATCGGCGCCGCCTTCGGGGATTTTGCCAACCTGCCGTGGGTGGCCACCGCCTATCTGCTGACCGGCACTGTCGCGACGCCACTCTATGGCAAGCTGAGCGATATCTATGGCCGGCGGGTGATGCTGTTGGTGTCCGTGGCGGTGTTCACCGTCGCCTCGGTGGCCTGCGCGCTGGCGCCGAATTTGCTGGTTCTGGTGCTGGCGCGGGGCCTGCAGGGGTTGGGCGGCGGGGGCCTCATCTCCCTCTCGCAGACCATCATCGCGGATGTGGTGTCGCCCCGGGAGCGGGGACGCTACCAGGGCCAGATCGCCACCGTCTTCGCGGCCTCCAGCGTGGCGGGTCCGGTGCTGGGGGGCTTCTTCGCCGAGCATCTGCACTGGTCGCTGATCTTCTGGATCAACGTGCCGCTCGGCATCGCCGCCCTCGTCTCCACCGATCGCATCCTGCGCCAGCTGCCCCGCCACGAGCGTCGGCATCGCATGGATTACACTGGCGCGGGATTGATGATGCTCGGCAGCCTCTGCCTGCTCCTGGTCCTGTCGTGGGGCGGGGTCGTCTATCCATGGGCGTCGACGCCGATCCTGCTGCTGGGCGGCGCCGCCGCTGTGCTCGCGGTGCTGTTCGTCTGGCATGTGCGGCGCACGCCGGAGCCGTTTCTGCCCCTCGACCTTCTCACCAATCCGGTGATGAGCCGGGCGATCCCCGCCGCGACCGCGGCGGTGGGCACCATGGTGGGCCTGTCCATCTTCCTGCCGCTCTATTTCGAGCTGGGACGCGGCCTCTCCGCCAGCCAGTCCGGCCTGGGGCTCATTCCGCTGGTGGCGGGGGTGGTGTGCGGCGCGAACCTGGTGGGCCGGGTGATGCGGCACCTGGAGCATTACAAGACACCGGCGCTGATGGGCGCGCTGCTGGCGACTCTCGCCCTCGCTGCCCTGGCCTGGCTCCATACCGGCCTTCGGCTCGACGTGGTGATGGCGCTGCTGGCGGTGGTGGGCATCGGCATCGGCATGGTGTTGCCAGTGTGCACGGTTTCGATCCAGAACGCCGTCGAGCCGCATCGCATGGGCACCGCCACCGGGGCCATGACCTTCTTCCGTCAGCTGGGCGGCGCGGCCGCGGTGGCGGTGCTGGGCGCGCTGCTGCTCGCGGTGGCGAGCGTGCAGGGCGGGGGCAGTGTGGAAATGCTGGGCGGGCGCCTGCCCGCGGCGGCCATGGAAGCCGGCTTTCACCTGCTGTTCGCCACCCTCGCGGTGCTGATGCTGGTGAGCCTGGGCTTCTTTTGGGCCATGGCCGAACGCCCCTTGCGCACCTCGGTGCGCGTGGCCGCCGAGGAGGGCGGCATCGGGCCGGAGTGAGCCCCGGCCCGGCTGAGCCACGTCCGTCCCGCGGGGCGGGACGGGGTCCGCTCAGGCCTCGGGATCGACCGCGGCCTTTGCGGCGCCGGCCTTCTTCACGCTCGGCTTCCTGGCGGTAGCCTTGGTGGTAGCCTTCTTGGCCGCCGGCTTCTTGGTCGCCGTCGCACTGTCCTCCCCCGCCTTCGCGGAAGACTTGCCGGCCGTTTTGGAGGTCGACTTGCTGGCTGTCTTGGACGTCGTCTTGGCCGCGCTTTTGCGCGGGGCCTTGGCCGGGGCGCTGGCGGCCTTGGCGTCGATCAGCGCCACGGCGTCGGCCAGGGTGAGGCCTTCGGGATCGGTGGTCTTGGGCAGGGTGGCGTTGACCTTGCCGTGGTTCACATAAGGACCATAGCGCCCCGCGCGCACCGTTATCGCGCCGCCCAGGGTGGGGTGTTCCCCCAGCTCGCGACCCGCCGGGGCAGCGCCACGGCCACCGCGGCCCTTGCTCTGCTTCTCGGCAATCAGCGTTACGGCGCGGTTCAGGCCCACGTTCAGAACGTCGTCACCGCCTTCCAGATTGGCGTAGGTGCGGCCGTGCTGGACGTAGGGGCCGTAGCGGCCGATGCCGGCGAGGATCGGCTCGCCATCCTCCGGATGCTTGCCGATCTCGCGGGGCAAAGATAGTAATTTCAATGCGGTATCGAGATCCACGTCGGCGGCGGCAAGGCCCTTGGGGAGGGAGGAGCGCTTGGGCTTTTCCCCGTCCTTACCCTCGCCCAATTGCAGATAGGTGCCGAAGCGGCCGGTGCGCAGGCTCACTTCGTCGCCGCTTTCGGGGTCGATGCCGAGGATGCGCTTGCCGTCCCCCTCAGGGGCGCCGTCGCCGCTCAAAGGCTGGGTATGCCGGCATTCGGGATAGTTCGAGCAGCCGATGAAGGCGCCGAACTTGCCCATCTTCAGCGACAGCCGGCCGGCCCCGCAGGTGGGGCACAGGCGGGGGTCGGAACCGTCGGCCTTGGGGGGGAAGATGTGCGCGGTGAGCATCTCGTCCAGGGCGTCGAGTACCTGGGAGACGCGCAGGTCCTTGGTGGCTTCGATGGCGGCATAAAAATCCCGCCAGAAATCACGTAGCACCTGTTTCCAGTCGATCTCGGCGGCCGAGATCTCGTCAAGCTTCTCTTCCAGGCCGGCGGTGAAGTCATACTCCACATAACGCTTGAAGAAGCTCTCCAGAAAGGCGGTGACAAGGCGGCCCTTGTCTTCCGGGAAGAGCTTCTTCTTTTCAAGTTTGACGTATTCGCGGTCGCGCAGAACGGCGAGCACTGCCGCATAGGTGGAGGGTCGGCCGATGCCGAGCTCTTCCATCCGCTTCACCAGTGAGGCTTCCGAATAGCGCGGAGGAGGCTCGGTGAAGTGCTGCGAGGTGACGATCTCTCGCTTGTCGAGGCCTTCGTCGGCGCGCATGGCGGGCAGACGGCGTCCCTCCTCGTCGTCATCCTCGTCGTCCTTGCCCTCCCGATAAAGGGTGAGGAAGCCGTCGAACTTGACGACGGTGCCGGTCGCGGTGAGGTCGAGGATGCGCGAGGCGCCGGAGGAGGTCACCTTGGCCTCGATATCGGCGGTGGTGCGCTCCAGCTCCGCGGATTCCATCTGGCTCGCCACGGTGCGGGTCCAGATCAGCTCATAGAGCCGGGCCTGTTCCGGGTCGAGATGGCGGGCCACCTCCCGGGGGTGCCGGTGGGGATCGGTGGGGCGGATGGCCTCGTGGGCCTCCTGGGCGTTCTTGGCCTTCACCGTATATTTGCGGGGCACGCCCGGCAGGTAGCGGGGGCCGAACGTCTGGGAGATGGTGCCCCGGGTGGCGGCGATGGCCTCGGGGGCCATGTCGACGCCGTCGGTTCGCATATAGGTGATGAGACCCACCGTCTCGCCGCCCACGTCCACGCCTTCATAGAGGCGCTGGGCGATCTGCATGGTGCGGGCCGGGGCGAGGCCCAGCTTGCGGCTCGCTTCCTGCTGCAGGGTGGAGGTGGTGAAGGGCGGCTGGGGGTGCCGCTTGACCGGCTTGGCCTCCACCGAGCGCACGCGGAAGGCGGCATTCTCCAGGGCGGCGCGGAAGGCCTTGGCCTCCTCCCCATTGCCCACGGTGAGGCGGGTGATCTTCTTGCCGTCGGCGCCGGAGAGGCGGGCCTCGAATTCCTCGGCGCGGGGCGTGGCGAGGCGGGCGACGATGGACCAGTATTCGCGCGGAACGAAGGTCTCGATCTCCCGCTCGCGGTCGCAGACGAGGCGCAGCGCAACCGACTGCACGCGGCCGGCGGAACGGGCGCCGGGCAGCTTGCGCCACAGCACGGGGGAGAGGGTGAAGCCCACCAGATAGTCGAGGGCGCGGCGGGCGAGATAGGCGTCCACCAAAGCGACGTCGATTGCGCGGGGCGCCTTCATGGCGTCGAGCACCGCCTGCTTGGTGATGGCGTTGAAGACCACCCGCTCGACCTTCTGGCCCTTGAGCGCCTTCTTCTGCTTCAGCACCTCGAGCACGTGCCAGGAGATGGCCTCGCCTTCGCGATCCGGGTCGGTGGCGAGGATCAGGCCGTCGGCCCCCTTCACGGCGGTGGCGATCTCGTTCAGCCGCTTCTGCGCCTTGGGGTCCACCTCCCAGAGCATGCGGAAGTCGGCGTCGGGATCCACCGAGCCATCCTTGGAGGGCAGGTCGCGCACATGGCCGTAGGAGGCGATGACCTCGTAGCCCGGACCCAGATATTTGTTGATCGTCTTCGCTTTAGCCGGCGATTCGACGATGACGACCTGCATGACGATCCATGTCTCTCATTAGACCGCGGCCCCATTGCGCGGTCCTCACGGGAAGGGATGCGGCACCCATGACGCCATCGCGCGGGGCGGCCGGTGCCGTGGATCCGCGCACGATCTTGCCCTGTCGTGCCACAGGCCTCCCCCGAAGCCGGGCCTTGTGACGGGCTGCACCGGTTTCGCGGTCGAAACGGCGCTAGCGGGTCACAAGGGTCCCATAAGGCGGGCTGCAACATGGGGAGCGGAACGCCGCCTGTCAAATGCCAAGGCGCGGCCGACGGGCCGATGAATGCTGCGGCGCGGGCAGCGCCTGGGGCCAGCGACCCCGGGCGGTGCCCGCGCAGGCGGAGACTGGGGCGAGATGGTCGCACCGCCCCTTGCGGAATACAACCTAGAGTATGTTCAAATAACTGCATCAACCGCTATGACGGGTCTTCTGACCGAACGGATTGTCGCTGAAGGGGCGGGTCCATGGATGACACATCTGTTCCTCCGGTTACCGGAGATCCTTCCGCCGTCGCGGCCTACGTGGCCTCGCTGACCGGCGAGCTGTCGCGCCTGTCGCGGGCGAGCGGCCTTCTGACCCTGGCTTATCTCCTGGAGATCGCGCGGCTGGAGGCGCGGAGCCTTTCGTTGGAGGGGGGCAAGGCGGGCCAGGCGGCGTCGGCCTCCCGGCAAGGCACGCGCGAGCCCTGAGGCGCCTCACCGCAGGGCCACCAGGCCGGCGCCGGGGCGGTCCAGACGACCCGCCAGGTCGAGCTCCAGCAGCACCACCTGCACCTCCGCCACGCTGCAGGCGGCAAGGCGCACCAGGTCGTCGATGAGCACCGGCGTGGGCCCCAGCAGCTCGATGATGCGGGCCCGCACATCGTCCGCCGGGGCGGCCGGTTCGGCGGGCGGGCGCGGCGCCTCCACATCCTCTTGCGGCGGGCGGCCGGCAATGGGGCCGAGCACCTCGAGAATATCCTCGGTGGTGGTGACGAGGGTGGCGCCCTGCTTCAGGAGCCGGTTGGTGCCGCCGGCCCGCAGGTCCAGCGGCGAGCCGGGCACCGCGAACACCTCGCGGCCCTGCTCGGCGGCGAGCCGGGCGGTGATGAGCGAGCCGGAGCGTTCCGCCGCTTCCACCACCACCACCCCCAGGGCCATGCCGGATACCAGCCGGTTGCGGCGGGGAAAGTCGCGGGCGCGGGGCTCCCAGGTCAGCGGCATTTCCGAGGCCACCACGCCGGTTTCCGCCACCGCCTCGATCAGCTTGAGATTCTCCGGCGGATAGGGGCGGGCGAGGCCTCCGGCGAACACGCCCACGGTTCCGGTGGCCAGGCTCGCCTCATGGGCGGCGGTGTCGATGCCTCGCGCCAGGCCGGAGGCCACCACCCAGCCTGCCGCCCCCAGCTCCCGCGCCAGCTTCTGGGCGAAAGTGCGGCCGGCGGCGGAGGCATTGCGGGCGCCGACGATGGCCACCATGGGCCGCTGCAGCAGCGCCGTGACCCCGCGCACCGCCAGCAGCGGCGGGGCATCGTCGAGGTGCCGCAGGGCCAGCGGGTAGTCGGCTTCGCCGAGGGCGACGAGCCGCGCCTTGCCGCGGGCCAGCGCCGCCACCTCCGCTTCCGCCTCGGCGCGGGTCGGGGTTCTCGGTGGCATGAGCCGGCCACCGCGGCGGGCCAGCCCCGGCAGCGCCTCCAGGGCGGCGGCCGCACCGCCGAACTGGTTGATGAGGGCGCGGAAGGTGCGTGGCCCCACATTCTCGGTGCGGATCAGGCGCAGCCAGTCCAGCCGCTGCTCGGGGCTTAGCAGTTCGCCTTTGCCGGGGCCGGGAATGGAGCGCGCCTTGCCGGCCATGGCTGCCGCCTCAGCCCTTCGCGCCGATCTTGCCTTCCGTTCCCGCCAGCAGGCGGCGGATGTTGGCATGGTGCTTCGCCCACAGCAGCACGGTGAGCACGGCCAGCAGCAGCGCCGTGGGCGCGCCGGCGGTGAGCGCTGCGACGATCACGGTGACCACCGAGGCCACCAGAGCGGCCAGCGACGAGTAGCGGGTGAGGACGGCCACGGCGAGCCAGGCGAGGGCGAAGCCCAGCGCCGCCGGCCAGCTCAGGGCCAGGGTCACCCCCAGGAAGGTGGCGACCCCCTTGCCGCCCCGGAACTTCAGCCACACCGGAAAGATATGGCCGAGGAAGGCGCCGAGGCCGGCCGCCAGCGCACCGGCCGGGCCTGCCAGATGGGCGGCGATAAGCACTGCCAGGGTGCCCTTCAGCGCATCGCCCAAAAGGGTCAAGGCGGCGAGGTCCTTGCGCCCGGTGCGCAGCACGTTGGTGGCGCCGATGTTGCCGGAGCCGATGGAGCGGATGTCGGTGGTGCCGGCCGAGCGGGTGAGCAGCAGGCCGAATGGAATGGAGCCGAGCAGATAGCCGAACACCAGGGCCAGGGGATGCAGCAGCGACGGCGGAAGGGCAGCGAGCATGGCGGGCCTGGATCTGGCACCCGCTCGCCCACCACATCTGGCGGGCGCTCAGGCGGCGTCTTGAAGGTCCGCGGCGCTCCGGTCCGGGGAGCGCGGCGCCGCGGGGCAGAAGGTCAGGGATCGACCAGGGTCAAACGTATTCGTAGACCACGGCGCCGGCAACGATGGTGCGCAGCACCCGGCCGCTCAGCCGCGCTTCGTCGAACGGCGTGTTG
This sequence comes from Xanthobacter sp. NM-25, assembly GCF_022138605.1. Taxonomy (GTDB): domain Bacteria; phylum Pseudomonadota; class Alphaproteobacteria; order Rhizobiales; family Xanthobacteraceae; genus Xanthobacter. Next base: position 347,254 of record NZ_JACBFS010000004.1, on the reverse strand, counting down.
CGGGAGCGGGACTTCAGCTGGCCCGGCTCCAGCACGAACGGCATGTCGGGATCGAACACCACCACATCGGCCGGGGCGCCCGGCTTCAGGGTTCCGGCGTTGAGGCCGAGAATTTCCGCCGGCCGGGTGGACAGGGCCGCCAGCAGGTTCACCAAGTCCACCGCATCGGAATGCACCAGCCGCAGGCTGGCGGGCAGCAGGGTTTCCAGGCCGATGGCGCCGGGCTCCGCCTCGGAGAAGGGCAGGCGCTTGCCTTCCACGTCCTGCGGCACATGATCCGACACCACCACATCCAGCAGACCGGAGGACAGAGCGGCGATCAGCGCCTGCCGGTCCTCCTCGGCCCGCAGCGGCGGCTGCAGGCGGAAATAGGTGCGGTAGCCGGACACATCCATCTCGTTGAACGACAGATGGTTCACCGAGACCGAGGCGGTCACCGGCAGGCCGGCTTCCTTGGCCCGCTGCAGCACCTCCAGCGATTCGGCGCAGGTGAGGGCGGCGGCGTGATAGGCGCCGCGCACCCCCGCCACCAGGCGCAGGTCACGCTCCAGGACAATGGTTTCGGCGGCCTTGGGAATGCCCGGCAGGCCGAGCCGGGAGGCGAATTCGCCCTCGTTCATGGCACCCTTGGAGAGGGTCGCATCCTCCGTGTGGTGGACGATGAGGGCGTCGAAATCGCGGGCGTAGGAGAGCGCCCGGCGCAGCACCAGGGCGCTCATGATGGACGTGTGGGCATCGGTGAAGGCGACCGCGCCGGCCGCCTTCAACAGGCCCATCTCGGTCATCTCCTCGCCACGCAGGCCCTTGGTGATGGCGGCCATGGGGTGCACCCGCACCACCGCCGTGTCGCGGGCGCGGCGCAGGATGAAGTCCACCAGGGCCGGGTCGTCCACCACCGGGTCGGTGTCGGGCTGGCACACCAGGGTGGTGACGCCGCCGGCGGCCGCCGCATGGCTGGCGGAGGCGAGGGTTTCCAGGTGCTCGAAGCCGGGCTCCCCGGCGAAGGCGCGCATGTCCACCAGTCCCGGCGCCACCACCGCGCCGGCGCAGTCCACCACCTCGGCACCGTCGGGAATGCCGGCGGCGCCGAGGCCGAAGGCGGTGTCCTTGATCACGCCATCGGCGAGGAACACGTCGCCGTGGAAATCGGCGCCGCGGGAGGGATCCACCACGCGGGCATTGGCGAGCAGGAGAGGCCGCGGCTCACGCGCGGAAAAGCGGGCATCACGCATTGGGCAGCTTCCGGGCCAGGGTATCGAGCACCGCCATGCGCACGGCGACGCCCATTTCCACCTGCTCGCGGATCAGCGAGCGCGGGCTGTCGGCCACGGCCGAGTCGATCTCCACGCCCCGGTTCATGGGGCCGGGATGCATCACCAGCACATCCTTGTCGGCGTAGCGCAGCTTGGCCTCGTCGAGGCCGAAATAGTGGAAGTATTCCCGCACTGAGGGCACGAAGGAGCCGCTCATGCGCTCGCGCTGGAGGCGCAGCATCATCACGATGTCGGCGCCCTCCAGCCCGGCTTCCATGGAGCGGTAGACCTCGACGCCGAACTGGTCGATGCCGGCGGGCAGCAAAGTGGACGGGGCGACGAGGCGCACCCGCGCGCCCAGCGCCGACAGCAGCAGGATGTTGGAGCGCGCCACCCGCGAATGGAGCACGTCGCCGCAGATGGCCACGGTCAGCCCCTCGATCCGGCCCTTGTTGCGGCGGATCGTGAGGGCATCGAGCAGGGCCTGGGTGGGGTGCTCATGGGCGCCGTCACCGGCGTTCACCACGCAGCAGTCCACCTTGCGGGCCAGCAGCGCGGCGGCGCCGGAGGCGTGGTGGCGCACCACCAGGATATCCGGGTGCATGGCGTTCAGCGTCATGGCCGTGTCCACCAGCGTTTCCCCCTTCTTCACCGAAGAGGAGCCGACGGACATGTTCATGACGTCCGCCCCGAGCCGCTTGCCGGCGATCTCGAAGGAGGACTGGGTGCGGGTGGAGGCCTCGAAGAACAGGTTGATCTGCGTGCGCCCACGCAAGGTGGTGCGCTTCTTCTCAATCTGCCGGTTGAGTTCAACGAACTCCTCCGCAAGGTCGAGCAGAGACGAGATCTCGCCGGCCGTGAGGCCTTCGATGCCGAGCAGGTCTCGGCCGGAGAGGGTGAAGGCGGGGGCGGGTGCAGATGCAGGGGACATGGCAGGCCGCAGGCATAGCCGCAGCGCAGGCCTGGGGCAAGCCGCATCGGCTTTGTTCTCCCCCGCGGGTCCGATTCAGGAGGCGTTCACGATGTCCAAGAAAGGAACGCGCAAACGCCGGGGCTGCGCCACACTTTGGCTGCGAGGCGCGCTGAGGCTGCGATCGTGCCTGGGATGGCGACGGGGCGACGGGCATCGCTCCGCCTCGGTCCGGTCCGGGCAGCGCGTGTGAATGGAGTATGTTCGCCATGACTTCACCGATTGAAGCGCGGGGACCGGCCGGCTCCGGCCTGAAGGGCAGGGCGCTGGCCCTGACGCTGGCCGCGGCCACCGTCTTCGGCACGGCCGCACCGGCCGCCGCCGCCATGGGCAGCGGCCGCGCCGCGCTGAGCGCCGCCCATGGCGCGCCGGTCACCGAGGTGGGCTATTGGTATCGCGGCCGCTGGTATGGCGGCTGCTGGGGCTGCGCGCCGCCGCCCTCCAACAATGGGGCCGCCGTGGGCGCCGGCATCGCTTTGGGCATCCTGGGCGCGGCCGCCATCGCCGGTGCCGCCTCGGCCCCGCCGCCGCCGGTCTATTATGCGCAGCCACCCCGCATCTATGTGGAGCCGGAGCCGGAAGTCTATCTGGAAGCCCCGCCGCCGCGTCCGCGCAGCTGCTGGGTGAACACCGGGCCCGGCGGCGCCGGCTACTGGTCGCCCTGCTGATCTCTCGCGCGAGACGAAGTGGGTGGCGCAACGCCGCCCCTTTCGCCGCTCGCCGGGCCTCAGGCCGCCAGATGGCTGGCGATGGCCACCACCACCGGCAGCGTCACCGCCGCGGCGATGATCTGCATGGTGAGGATTTCCGCCATCAACGGCGCGTCGCCCCCCATCTGCCGCGCCAGCACATAGCCGCCGGGGGCGGCGGGCACGGCGGCGGCCACCGCCACCACCACCAGCTCGGCCCCGGTGACGCCGAACAGCACCGCCAGCGCGATGGCGATGACCGGCTTCACCAGTAGCTTCAGCCCCAGGGTGGCCATGACGATGGGCTTCAGCCGCGTCATCTGCCGCAGCGCCAGCCCGCCGCCCACCACCAGCAGCCCCACCGCCAGTGAGGCGCGGCCGAGGATGTCGATGAACTCCAGCACCACCGCCGGCACCGGCACGTGGGCCACGTTCAGCACCGCGCCGATGACACAGGCGGCGATATAGGGATTGCGGATGATCTGCCCCGCCACATAGCGAAAGCCCGGAGCCCGCTGGCCCGAGTAGGTGGCGAGCACCAGTACGCAGATGATGTTGACGAGGGGGATCATCACCACCAGGGCCAAAGCGGCGATGGTGATGCCTTCGGCCCCGTAGAGCCCGCCGGCGACCGCCAGCACGATATAGGTGTTCCACCGCACGGCCCCCTGAAACAGGGAGGTGAAGGCGGGCCCCGAGGCTTCCAGCCGGCTGCGGATGCCGCCCTGGAACAGGATGATCAGCCCGGACAGGATCAGGATGGCGCCCACCAGCGCGCCGGCCACCGCCACAATGTTCACCCGCGCGAGGTCGGCCTTGACCGCCGACACCACCAAGAGAGCGGGGAACAGGATGAAATAGGTGAGCCGTTCCAGCGCCACCCAGTGCACCGGATCCGGCAGCAGGGTGCGCCGCAGCGCCACGCCGAGGGCGATGACCAGGAAGACCGGGACGAGGGCGGAGAAGATCAGAAGCATGAAACGGCGCAGCCTGGGGCGGGAAGACGTCCCTGCTTAAGGCCCTCGCGGGCGGCGCGAAACCGCCTTGTTGCTTGACAGCGTCCCAAAACGGGACGACTCGGCGAACGCGCCGCGAACAGGTGCGGACCGAATCACTCCGGGTCACGCATTCCGTTTTCGTTCGCCACCCGCGCCCGATGGTGCAGGAAATCCACCGCCCCCTGCAGGATGTAGGCGGCGGCATGCTGGTCCACCACCTGGGCGCGGCGGGCGCGGCTGACGTCGGCGGAGATCAGCACCCGTTCCACGGCGGCGGTGGAGAGCCGCTCGTCCCACAAGGCGATGGGCAGAGGCGTGAGCTTGGCGAGGTTGCGGGCGAAGGCGCGGCTCGCCTGGGCGCGCGGGCCCTCGGAGCCGTCCATGTTGAGCGGCAGCCCCAGCACGAAGGCGACCGCCTGCCGCTCGGCGGCAAGCGCCAGCAGGCGCTGGGCATCGGCGGTGAACTTGGTGCGCCACACGGTTTCCACCGTGGTGGCGAGCCGGCGCTGGGGATCGGAGGTGGCGACACCGATGGTCTTGGTGCCGAGATCGAGGCCGATGAGGCTGCCCCGTTCGGGCAACAGATCGGCGAGATCGGCCAGGGGCCCGATGGGTGCGGTGGGGGCGGGGGTATCGCTCATGCCCCTGGCTAGCACGCCGGCCCGATCGGGGCCATGGGGCGCGCAACGGGGGAGGCGCAACGGGGGCACATCGCAGGCACATCGCCGCCGCGCCCGCCCGTTGCGCACCGGCCGGGCTTCCCGGATACTCCGGCCGGACTTGTCGTCCGCCGGTCGCAGGCCGGTGCCTTATTTCAACGGAGCGCGCATGTCGCGGCGCTGCCAAAGGGCCTGAATTCCATGAAGATCACCTGGTTTGGCCACGCCGCCTTCCGGCTCGATTTCGCCGGCAAGGGCGTGCTCATCGACCCGTTCTACACCGGCAATCCGAGCTTCAACGCCGGGGTGGAGAACGCCACCCGCAGCGCCACCCACATCCTGCTCACCCATGGTCATTCGGACCATATCGGCGACACCGTCTCCATCGTCGAGGATGCGGCGGACGCCGGCACCGAGATCCCGGTGGTGACCAATCCGGAAGTGTGCGCCTATCTCGCCTCCAAGGGCTGCGGCGGCACCAATGTGATGATGAACACCGGCGGCACCGTGGATCTCGGCGGCTTCACCGTGACCATGGTGCGGGCCGATCATTCCTCGGGCGGGCCGGGTGCGCCGTCGGAATATCTGGGCAACCCCACCGGCCTCATCATCAAGGCGCCGGGCGAGCCCACGGTGTGGCACATGGGCGATACGGACATCTATTCCGACATGGCGCTGATGTGCGAGATCCACGCCCCGAAGGTGGTGATCCTGCCCATCGGCGACCGCTTCACCATGGGCCCCGAAGTGGCCGCTCTGGCGGTGAAGCGCTTCCTGCCGGGCGTCGAGGTGGTGGTGCCCTGCCATTACGGCACCTTCCCCCTCCTGGTCCCCGACGCCTCCGCCTTCGTGGCAGCCCTGGAGGGCTTCCCGGTGAAGGTGGTGGTGCCGGCCAGCGGCGGCTCGTTCGAGCTCTGAGGCTGGCCTGCACGCGGTGGTCCGTTTCCGGGACGCCTCGCTTCGGAGATCTTCCCCGAAATCGCCGGCTTCACTCCCTCTCCCGCTTGCGGGGGAGGGCTGGGGAGGGGCCAGGGCTCCGGTCTGGCGGGTCTCGGTGCGAGGTGACGTTCTGCGCCCCGCCTGCCCGGCGGTGACCGCGGGAGGCGTTGCGCCGTTCCCCCTCCCAACCCTCCCCCGCAGGCGGGAGAGGGCTTTGCTGCAGGATGGGGAGAGGCCGGGGCTCTGCCCGGCCGCGGGGCCGACGAAGGACGGGCGTTGCGCGACTCGCTCTCGCGCCTATAACTCGGCCATGCTCGCTTCCAGCTCCTCCGATCCGCTTCACGTGCTGCGCCAGGTCTTCGGCTACGAGGCCTTTCGCGGCAAGCAAAGGGAGATTGTGGAGCATGTGGTGGCCGGGGGCGATGCCCTGGTGCTGATGCCCACCGGCGGGGGCAAATCCCTGTGCTATCAGGTGCCGGCGCTGGTGCGGCCGGGCACCGGCATCGTCATCTCTCCGCTCATCGCGCTCATGCACGATCAGGTGCAGGCGCTGCGCCAGCTCGGCGTGCGGGCCGCGGCGCTCAACTCCTCTCTGCCGCCGGCGGAGGCGCGCCAGGTGGAGCGGGATCTCGCCAATGGCGATCTCGACCTGCTCTATGTGGCGCCGGAGCGACTGCTGACCGATTCGTTCCTTCACCTGCTGTCGGGTACCCATATTGCCTTGTTCGCTATCGACGAGGCCCATTGTGTGTCCCAGTGGGGGCACGACTTCCGCCCCGAATATCGCCAGCTCACGGTGCTGCACGAGCGCTTTCCCGGCGTGCCGCGGCTGGCGCTGACCGCCACCGCCGACGGGCCGACCCGGCGCGAGATCGTGGAGCGGCTGGCGCTGGACGAGGGGCAGGTGTTCCTCTCCTCCTTCGACCGGCCGAACATCCGCTACCGCATCACCCCGAAGAACAATCCGCGCGCCCAGATGCGCACCTTCCTCAAGGAGCATGAGGGCGAGGCGGGCATCGTCTATTGCATGAGCCGGGCGAAGGTGGAGGCCACCGCCGAGATGCTGGCCACTCAGGGCCTCACCGCGCTGCCCTATCATGCGGGCCTCGATGCCGACACCCGCGCGCGCCACCAGGACCGATTCCTCAAGGAGGAAGCGGTGATCATGGTCGCCACCGTTGCCTTCGGCATGGGTATCGACAAGCCGGACGTGCGGTTCGTGCTGCATCTCGATCTGCCCAAGAGCATCGAGGCCTATTACCAGGAGACCGGCCGCGCCGGCCGCGATGGACTGCCCTCGGAAACCCTGCTGCTCTACGGGGTGGAGGATGTGGCGAAGCTGATCCAGTTCGTCTCCTCCTCCGATGCGCCGGAGGCCCGCAAGTTCGTGGAGCGGCAGAAGCTGGATGCGCTGCTGGGCCTGTGCGAGACCGCCCGCTGCCGGCGCCAGGTGCTGCTTTCCTATTTCGACGAGGAACTGGCCGAGCCCTGCGGCAATTGCGACACCTGCCTCGATCCCCCGCAGACCTTCGATGGCACCGAGGCGGCGCAGAAGCTGTTGTCCTGCGTCTATCGCACCGGCGAGCGGTTCGGCGCCGGCCATGTCATCGATGTGCTGCTGGGGGAGGCCAACGAGAAGGTGGTGAAGTTCGGCCACGACAAGCTCACCACCTTCGGCATCGGCAAGGATTTCTCCCGCGACCAGTGGCGCGCCATCGTCCGCCAATTGGTGGCGCTGGGCCTGTTGCAGGTGGATGTGGAAGGCCACGGTGGCCTCAGCCTCACCGCCGAATGCCGGCCGGTGCTGCGCGGTGCCGAGCGGGTGGAATTGAAGGTGGAGGTGCGTGCCAAGGCCCAGCGCCCGGCCGCCGGGGCCCGCCCGGCGCGGGCCGCCCTCGCCGATCCGGACGACGAGGCCCTGTTCCAGAAGTTGAAGGGCCTGCGGCTGGAACTGGCCCGCGCCCAGGGCGTGCCGCCCTATGTGATCTTCCACGACACTACGCTGATGGAACTCGCCCGCAGCCGCCCCCAGAGCCTGCGGGCCCTGGGCGCTATTTCCGGCGTCGGCGAAGCCAAGCTCACCCGCTACGGCGCCCAGTTCCTGGAGGTGGTGCGGGAGGGCTGATCAGCCGACGGCGGCCACGCCGAGGCGGGTGCCGATGGCATTGAGTCTTCGGTCGCGGGTCCACAGCCGGCCTCCGGCGGTCAGGCGGGTCGCCGCCAGCAGGTGTGCGTCGACATAGCCAATTCCCTCACCAAACAGCTTTTCGGCCTCGATGAGAGCGAGGACTTCCCCGTCCTCCGCCTGAACCGCTTGTGGCAGGCTGGCTATCGCATTGAGGATCATATGCCGCTGCCGCAGGCTGCCGAGCGCCAGCTCGCCCAGTACGAAGGGGTGGCAGAGCACCTCAGCGGCTTCAAGTCGCTGGACCAGCAAGGCATCGCCCACCCGCAGATGATCGATCCAGATCGAGGTATCCACCAGGATCATGCGCCGCCCGCGCGCCGGCGGGAGACGGGACGAAGGTCCGGCTCCGAACCACCGAGTCGAGCCAGTCGCAGGGCGCTTTCACGCGCGATGAGCGCTTTCAGCGCCTCCCGTATCACAGCGGACTTCTCCTTCACCCCGGTCAAGGCCTGCGCCTTGGCGAGGAGGTCGTCATCAATCGACAGGGTGGTGCGCATGATCATCGGGCCTAAGGCATCTCTTGATGCATCGAATGATGTCATAAGTCGTGCATCCGCTGTACGATAAAATCGGACTGATCGTTGCGCCAGCGTCGGCCCCCTTGCTATAGCGGCCCTCAGCTTTTGGGAGCGCAATATGTCCGTCGATCAGGCGACCGTCCGCCGGGTGGCCCATCTCGCGCGCATCGCGGTGCGTGAGGAGGAGCTCGGCCACCTCCAGAATGAATTGAACGCCATCCTCGATTTCGTGGAGCAACTGGCCGATCTCGACGTCTCCGGCGTCGAGCCGCTGACCGGCGTGGTGCCCATGGAGCTGCCCATGCGCGAGGACGTGGTCAGCGATGGCCACTGCCCGGACAAGGTGCTCGCCAACGCCCCCGATGCCGAGGGCGGATTCTTCACCGTGCCGAAGGTGGTGGAATGACCAAGCTCACCCAGCTTACCCTCACCCAGGCGCGCGAAGGCCTCGCCCAGGGCGAATTCACCGCCGTGGAGCTCACCGAGGCCTATCTGAAGGCCATGGAGCAGGCGCGCGGCCTCAATGCCTATGTGCTGGAGACGCCCGAGCTCGCGCTGAAGATGGCGAAGGAGAGCGATGAACGCCTCGCCACCGGCGATACCGGGCCGCTGGAAGGCATTCCGGTGGGCGTGAAGGACATGTTCTGCACCCAGGGGGTGCGCACCACCGCCTGCTCCAAGATCCTCGACGATTTCGTGCCTCAGTACGAATCCACCGTCACCAGCCATCTGTGGCGCGATGGTGCGGTGATGCTGGGCAAGCTCAACAATGACGAGTTCGCCATGGGCTCCTCCAACGAGACCTCCGCCTTCGGGCCGGTGGTGTCGCCCTGGCGGCGCGATGGCGACGAGGCGCCGCTGGTGCCCGGCGGTTCCTCGGGCGGCTCGGCGGCGGCGGTGGCGGCGTTTTTGTGTGCCGGCGCCACCGGCACCGACACCGGCGGCTCCATCCGCCAGCCGGCGGCCTTCACCGGCACCGTGGGCATCAAGCCCACCTATGGCCGCTGCTCGCGCTGGGGCATCGTCGCCTTCGCCTCCTCGCTGGATCAGGCCGGCCCGTTCGCCCGCACGGTGAATGATGCGGCCCTGCTGCTGCGCTCCATGGCGGGCTATGACCCCAAGGATTCCACCTGCGTGGATCGGCCGGTGCCGGACTATCAGCAGGCGGTGGGCGCCTCCATCAAGGGCAAGAAGATCGGCATTCCGCGCGAATATCGCATGGACGGCATGTCCGACGAGATCGACGCTCTGTGGCAGGAAGGCGCCAAGTGGCTGGAGGACGCCGGCGCCGAGATCGTCGACATCTCTTTGCCGCACACCAAATACGCGCTGCCGGCCTATTACATCGTCGCTCCGGCGGAAGCCTCGTCCAACCTCGCCCGCTATGATGGTGTGCGCTACGGCATGCGCGTGCCGGGCAAGGACGTGGTGGAGATGTATGAGAACACCCGCGCCGCCGGCTTCGGCCCGGAAGTGCGCCGGCGCATCATGATCGGCACCTATGTGCTCTCCGCCGGCTATTACGACGCCTATTATCTGCGCGCGCAGAAGGTGCGTACCCTCATCAAGCGCGACTTCGACCTCGCGTTTGCCGCCGGCGTGGATGCGGTGCTGACCCCGGCGACGCCGTCGCCGGCCTTCGGCATCGGCGAGAAGCTGAAGGCCGATCCGGTGGAGATGTATCTCAACGACGTCTTCACCGTGACCGTGAACATGGCCGGCCTGCCGGGCATCTCGGTGCCGGCCGGCCTCTCCGCCGACGGGCTGCCGCTGGGCCTCCAGCTGATCGGCCGGCCGTTCGGGGAAGAGACCCTGTTCGCCCTCGGCGAGGTGATCGAGGAGGCGGCCGGCCGCTTCCCGGTGGAGGACCTGTGGTGGCGGGGCTGAACGACGTTCCCGACGCCCTGAAGGCGGCGCGCGATCGCATCGACGATATCGATTCCCGCCTCATCGCTCTCATCCAGGAGCGCTTCGGCGTCGCCGCCGGGGTGGTGGAGATCAAGCGCAAGGCGGGCCTGCCCGCCTTGCTGCAGGATCGGGTGGACGAGGTGCTCGACCATGTGGAAGCTCTCGGCCGCGCTCGAGGCCTGCCGGAAGGGGTCGCCCGTGATCTGTGGCGGGTGTTGATTTCCGCCACCATCGATTTCGAGAACAGCCGGCTCTGACGGGCCGGCGCGGTGGCAGGCCACCGCGGGCCGGTATCGGGTGCTGCTTCGTCTGCGCCCGATGCACAGGCGGCCCGCACATTGTGCGCTGCAACATTTCTGCGGTGCCGCCTATTCTTCTCGCGTGGGGATCTGCGCGAGGAGAGACGACCGATGCAGACGGTGGTGACCATCCTGCTGATCGGCGCCGTCATGATGATGGCGATCGCGGCCCTGGACCGGCCGCAGAGCTGAGGGCGAAAGCCCGGGCAAAGAGTGGGGAGAAGGACCGCGGATGCTGTGCCTGGAATGTAGCCGCTGCGGGCGCCGCTCCCTCGTGGACGAGCGCCTCACCGCCAAGATCGAGGAGGTGGCGAAGGACGCCCTCGCCTTGCCGGCGCCCGGCCGCATGCCGGCCCCGCCCGAAGCCGGGCTGCGTTGCGATCTGTGCGGCAGCCACCGGATCTACATCCACAATTTCGCCTCCCGCTACGAGGCCCTGCATTTCGCCGTCGGCAAAGGGAGCTAAAGGGCCTGACGCAGCCGGGCGATGCCGGCCTCGATCTGCTCCTCGGTGAGCGAGGCGTAGCCCATCAGCAGCCAGCCGTCGTCATAGGTAGAGCCGCCATATTCGTGGCCGCCGCCGGCCTGCACCGTGTAGAGCCCCACGTTGCGGGCGCGGGCGATGCCGGCCAATTGATGTGCTTTGGGCAGGCCGGGGGGGATCTGCCAGGCCACATGGGTGCCCCCCTCGGCGCCGCGCAGTTCCACCCGGCCGAAGGCCTGCCGGAGCGCGGACACCAGCGCGTCGCGGCGCTGCTGGTAGCGCAGCCGCACCCGCCGCAGATGGCGCACGAAACCGCCGGTGTGCAGGAATTCCGCCAGCGCCGCCTGCTCCAGCCACACCTGCCCGTTGTCCAACAGCGCCTTGGCGGCGGCGGCGGCGGGGGCGAGGTGATCGGGGAAGATGGCATAGCCGGTGCGCAGGCCCGCTCCTAGCGTCTTGGAGAAGGTGCCGAGATAGATCACGTTCTCCGGGCTCGAGGCCTTCAGGGCCGGCAGCAACATGCCGCCATAATGGAACTCGCAGTCGTAATCGTCTTCGATGATGTAGGCGCCGGTGCGCTCGGCCCAGCGCAGCAACTCCGTGCGCCGTTCCAGCGAGAGGGTGCCGCCCATGGGATATTGATGGGAGGGCATGACATAGGCGATCTGTGCGTCGATGCCGGCGAGTTCCGCGGTCTTCAGCCCGTGGCCGTCGCCGTCGATGGGATGGAGCCGCAGATTGAGGCTCTCGAACAGATAGGCGGCGCCCTGGCTGCACGGGTTCTCGATGACGATGCCGTCGCTCTCCCGCGCCAGCACCCGCATGGCGAGGTTGAGGGCCAGCTGGGCGCCGGCGACGACGATCACCTGCTCCGGCCGCACATGGATGTCGCGCATGGCGGAGACATGGTCGGCGATGGCGGCGCGCAGGCTCATGAGCCCGCAGGGGTCGCCATATTCGGTCAGGTTGTGGCCGGCGGTGGCCAGCGCATGCAGGATCAGCCGGCGCCAGGCCTTCAGGGGAAAGGCGCGGGGATCGGTGCGCTGGGGCCAGAAATCGATGGGGATGCGCCCGGTGTTCAAGATGGCATGCTGGCGGCCGGTGAAGGCGGCGGGGGCCAGCTTCTGCGGAGCGCGGGGGCGGGCCGGGCCGGCGGCGCCGGCATCGCCCGTGCTCATGGCCTGCTCGGGCAGCACGGCGGCCACATAGGTGCCCACCATGGGCCGGGTGATGAGATAGCCTTCGTTGATCAGCCGCTCATAGGCGAAGGTCACCGAATTGCGGGAGATCTTGAGCTGCTGGGCGAGATGGCGGGAGGAGGGCACTGCCGCATCGGGCTTCAGCCGGCCGTCGAGGATCTGCTGCCGAATCTGATGAAAGAGCTGCTCCTGCAGGCTCTGGGCGGAGGTGCGGTCGAGCGAGATCAGCACGTGGGTCCAGCTCCGGTTGGGGGCCGCCGCGCTGCGGCGCACCCTGTGGCGTGACTATGCGGTGTTGCGGCGCAAAGAGCCATGGTTGAAGAGGCCAGTTGCTGTTGGCCTCATGAGACCACCCCCGCGTTTCCTTGACTTGGGTCCAGCTGAACGGATGCTCGCGAGGGCCGGCAGCGGTTCCGTGCCCGGCCTTTCCATCCCCGATTTTCCGTCGAAGAGGGCGACCCCCATGCCGAAGACCGTGCTTCTCGAAACCGGCGCCACGCTGTTTCCTGCCCCCCTGTTGGAGGCATCGGCGCGGGTGCTGGCGGCGGCGAAGCAGAAGGGCATCCGGCTGGCAGCGGCGGAGACGGTGACCTCCGGCCTCGTCAGCGCCACGCTCACCTCGGTGTCCGGCGCCTCGGAAGTGTTCGAGCGCGGCTTCGTGCTCTATCACGCTTCCGCCAAGGCCACCGGCCTCGGCGTGCCGGAGGCGGTCTCGGCGGCCCATGGGGCGGTCAGCGCCGAGGTCACCCGGGGGCTGGTGCTCGGGGTGCTGGAGCATTCCCAGGCCGGTGCGGCGGTGGCCATCACCGGCTATGCCGGCCCCGGCGGGGGCAATGCGATCAATCCGGTGGGCACCATCTTCGTGGCGGCGGCCACCCGCGGCGGCGCGGTGCATGAGCAGCGCCACGTGTTTGCCGGCAATCGCGACCAGGTGCGCCTGGAGGCGGTGCGCGCGGCCCTGGCGGTGCTGGAGGCGGCGTTGGCCTGATGACCCCCATTCCCCTCGTTCTGCTCACCGGTTTCCTGGGCGCGGGCAAGACCACCGCGCTCAACGATCTGCTGCGCCGCGCGGAGTTCGCCGATACGGCGGTGATCATCAACGAGGCGGGCGATGTGGGCATCGACCACGCGCTGATCGAGACCGGGCGGGACGACGTGCTGCTGCTGGAAGGCGGCTGCATCTGCTGCCGCCTGCGCGGCAGCCTCAACGCCACCCTCAATGCCCTGGTGCGGCGCCGGGCCCTCGATGGGCTTCGGTTCCGCCGGGTGGTGGTGGAAACCTCGGGGCTGGCCGATCCCACGCCCATCCTTCACGCGCTCATCGCCGATCCGGTGTTCACGCGCCATTTCGTGCTCAATGGGGTGGCGGCGGTGGTGGATGCCACCACCTTCACCGCCACCTTGCCTCGGTTCGGCCAGGGCACCACCCAGGTGGCCCTCGCCGACCGGGTGCTGATCAGCAAGACGGATCTGGCCGCCGCGGCGGTGCTGGCGCAGGTGGAGGCGGAGGTGGCCGCCCTCAACCCCACCGCCGAGCGGGTGCATCTTTCGGCGGCGCGGCCGCGGGGCGATCAGATCTGGGTGGATCCGCTCGATGGGCCGCGCGGGCTGCGCACCCGGGCCTTCGTGGCGAGCGCCGCCGGCCATGAGGTGACCACCGCCGCTTTGGCCTTTCCCGGCCGCATGGCCCGCGAAGAGGTGGACCACTGGCTGGATCGGCTGGAGACCCTGTTCGGCCCGGCCCTGCTGCGCCTCAAGGGCATCTTGTGGCTGGAGGAGATGGAGCAGCCGGTGGCGCTCCATGGGGTGCAGGGGCTGGTCTATTCTCCCGGCCTGCTGCCCGCCACGGCGGAGCCGCCGGAAAACCGCATGGTGCTGATTGCCGACGGCATTGCACCGGCGGACCTGAACGACGCTTTGACCCTGCTGGCGGGCCAAGCCCGCTGAGGGCGCGACCCGTCATCTGGCCCTGGGGCCACTGCACGAAAATCCGCCATTTGTGTCCTTCCACGCATCTGGCTCCATATCCCGGACAGCGCCCGGCGCTACCGGCATGGGCAGCCCGCTCCTAGCTTCCCCTGGAACCGACCCCCTGAGCGAGGCAGCCATGGCCAAGACGTTTCAGGGCACGATGGGGATCGTGCCCGCCCTTGATATTGAATCTCCCGAGCGCTTCGATCTGGTGGTGAAGGCGACGTCCGGGGTGGAGGGCGTGGCCGGCTACAAGCTGGGGCTCACCAGCGTGCTGCGCTACGGCCTCAAGGAGTCCATGCGGCGGCTGCGCGACCTCACCGATCTGCCGGTGCTCTATGATCACCAGAAGGCCGGCCCCGACATGCCGGACATGGCCAAGAAGTTCACCGCTTTGTGCGCCGAGGCGGAGGTGGATGGCCTCATTCTGTTCCCGGTGGCCGGGCCCACGGCGGTGGATGGCTTCGTCATCGAGGCCTTGAACGCCGGCATCGCCCCGGTGGTGGGCGGCGAGATTCCGGTGGCCGATTATGGCGTGTCCGGCGGCGGCTATCTCATCGACGACGCCCTCGACCGCATTCTGGAGCGGGCGGTGGCCGACAAGGCCGACCACTTCGTGCTGCCCGCCCGCGATGTCGCCAAGGTGGCCCGCTGGTCCAACTGGATCGCCGCCCATGTGGAGGCGCCGGTGGTGTTCCTCACCGGCTTCGGGTCCCTCGGCGGCACCATGGAAGGGGCTTTCGCCGCCGCCAAGGCCTGCCCGCGCCGGTTCGCCATCGTCGGCCGGCTCATCACCGAGGCCGCCGATCCGGCTGCCGCCGCCGCCAAGCTCTATGGCGAGATGCAGGCCCTCGACGGAGCGGGAGCCTGACCATGGCGGAAGGGATGGAGCCGGGCCTGGCGCTGGCGGAGCTCAAGGGCAGCCCGTTCGTGGACGGGGCCTTCACCGAAGGCTCGGGCGCCCGCGACACCCTGCTCGATCCCTGGACCGGGCGGGCCCTCTGCGAGGTGGGCCTTGCCGGCGCCGCCGAGGTGGAAGCGGCGATCATCGCCGCCCGCCGCGCCTTCGATGCCTCCGACTGGTCCCACCGGCCGCCGGCGGAGCGGGGCGCGGTGCTCGCGGCCATCGCCGCGGGGCTGAAGGCGCGGGCGGAGACCTTCGCCACCATCGAGGCGCTCAATGCCGGCAAGCCCTTTGCCGGCGCGCTGAAGGAGGTGGAGGGCGCCATCCGCGTCTTCACCTATTACGCCGGCGCCATGGATAAGCTGTTCGGCGACACCATTCCGCTGGGCCGCGACCTGCTGGATTTCACGCTGCGCGAGCCGCTCGGGGTGGTGGCGCAGATCGTGCCCTGGAACTTCCCCCTGCTGGGCGCCTCCTGGAAGCTGGCGCCGGCCCTGGCGGCCGGCTGCACCGTGCTGCTGAAGCCGGCCCCGCTGACGCCTTTGACCGCGCTGTTGCTGGCGGAGGTGTGCGCCGCCGCCGGCGTGCCCCCGGGAGTGGTCAACATTCTGCCCGGTGGCGCCGAGGTGGGGCAGAAGCTGGCGGAAGATCCGCGCATCGACGGCATCTCCTTCACCGGTTCCACGCAGGTGGGCGGCGCGGTGATGCGGGCGGCCGCCGGCAGCATCAAGAAGGTGGCCCTGGAGCTGGGTGGCAAGAACGCCAATGTGGTGTTTGCCGATGCCGACCTGGAAAAGGCGGCGGCGAGCGCGGTGGCCTCCGGCTTCGGCAATGCCGGCCAGTCTTGCTCGGCCCGCTCCCGCCTGCTGGTGGAGCGCCGCGCGCTGCCAGCCTTTGAAGAGGCCTTCCGCGCCGCCGCCGCGCGCCTGCAATCCGGCTCCGCCTTTGCCGCCGACACCACCCTTGGTCCGCTGATTTCCGCCGCCCACCGGGAGGCGGTGGCGCACAAGGTGGAGACCGCGGTGGAAGCGGGCGCCGCCTTGCTGTGCGGCGGCGCGGTGCCGACGGGGGATGGTTTCTTCTATCCGGCCACCATCCTCTCCGGCGTGGGGGCGGACAATCCGGCCTTCCGCAACGAGATCTTCGGCCCGGTCTGCTCCATCACCCCCTTCGAGGGGGAAGCGGAGGCGCTCGCGCTGGCCAATGACAGCGACTATGGCCTGAACGGCTCGGTCTGGTCCCGCGACATCGGCCGGGCGCTGCGCACGGCGCGGGGCATGCGCACCGGCATGGTGGCGGTGAATGGCCTGCCCAGCGCCAGCCGCACCAGCGTGTTTGCCCCCTTCGGCGGCTACAAGCGCTCCGGCATCGGCCGCGAGCTGGGTCTCAACGGGCTCGATTTCTATTGTGAGATCAAGAACGTGGTGGTGGACCTCGGCTGAGCGTTCAGCCGGGCGGGGCGGGCTTGGAGCCAGTTTACTGGACCCATGCTCCGGGCGGGCGGTGGCACTCCATGCCTGCCGATTGACGTTGCTAGATTTTTGATCACGAAAGCGGGGAGCTTCCATGACCATCGCAATCACAGGCGGCACCATGATTGACGGCACCGGCGCCGATCCGGTGGCGCGGGCCGTCGTGGTCATCGAGAACGGCAGGATCACCGCCGCCGGCCCGGAAAGCCAGGTGCAGGTGCCGGCCGGGGCCGAGATTCTGGACGCCGCCGGCCGCACCGTGCTGCCGGGCTTCATCGATACCCATGTGCACGGCACCTATCGCGCCCGTGACATGCGCCAGCATCTGCTCAACACCCCCACCTACAATGTGCTGAAGTCCATCGAGGTGTTCCGCGAAACCATCGCCTGCGGCATCACCACCGCCCGCGACATGGGTGGCGCCGATGCCGGCTTCCGGGAGGCCATCGCCGAGGGCATCATCGACGGGCCGCGCCTGTTGATCTCGCTGGGCATGGTCTCGCAGACCGGCGGCCATGGGGATTATTGGGTGCCGGCGGGCCTGCGCATCCAGAAGCGCGCCTGGCTGCCCCACATGGTGGCGGACGGGGTGGACGAGATCCGCCGCCTGGTGCGCGAGCTGCTCATGCGCGGCGCCGATTTCATCAAGATCTGCGCCACCGGTGGGATCACCTCGGTGACCGACAGCTGGGATGAGCCCCAGTTCACCGTTGCCGAGCTGGAGACCGCCGTGTCCGAGGCGGCCGCCAAGGGCAAGCGGGTGGCGGTGCATGCCGAGGGCCTCGCCGGCATCCGCAACGCGGTGGCGGCGAACGTTCATTCCCTGGAACATGGCTGGTTCATGGACGAAGCCTGTGTGGATCGCATGGTGGCCCAGGGCACCTGGTGGGTGCCGACCCTGGCGCTGGTGCCGCTCTCGGTGGAGCACCGGCGCAAGAACAAGGCGTGGGCCGGCCAGCAGATGGGCCAGGAAGACGTCAAGGATGCGCAGATCTACGCCTTGATGCAGGATCAGATCCCGCTGTGGAAAGAGGCGGTGAAGCGCGGCGTGAAGGTGGCCATGGGCACCGACCAGTCGCACCGCCTGCTGGTGGGCGAGAACATGGTGGAACTGGGCTTCATGGTGGACTGGCTCGGCATGTCGCCCATGGAGGTCATCGTCGCCTCCACCACCAAGGCGGCGGAATGCATCGAGCGGCCGAACCTCGGCGCCCTGAAGCCCGGCTGCCTCGCCGACGTGCTGGTGGTGGACGGTGACCCCCTGGAGAACATCCGCATTCTGGAGGAGCGCGAGCGCCTCCATCTCATCATGAAGGACGGCAAGGCCTTCACCAACAAGCTGGCGGCGTGACGCGCTGATCCGAGGAGCCTCTCGATGAAGTTGAACCGCTTTATGATCCGCCCGCTGATCGAGATGGGCCTGCGCGAGGAGATCTCCTCCGGCGACACCACCGGCGGCTTCCTGGTGGGGGATGATCCGGTGCAGACCGCCAACATCTACGCCAAGGCCAAGGGCGTGGTGTGCGGCATGCTGTTCGCCGACGAGACCATCCGCCTGATCGAACCCGGCGCGGAAATCGAATATCTGGTGCAGGACGGCGACGAGGTCACCCCCGGCACGGTGCTGATGCGGGTGAAGGCGCGGGCCTCCACCTTCTTCATCATCGAGCGCTCGGCCCTCGACTGGCTGCAGCAGATGTCCGGCATCGCCACCAAGACCCGGCGCTACCGCGACCTCGTCAAGCACACCAACGTGCGCATCACCGATACCCGCAAGGGCTGGCCGGGCCTGCGCATGGTGCAGAAATATGCGGTGCGGGTGGGCGGCGCCCACAACCACATTTTCAACCTCGCCAATTGCGTGCTGGTGAAGGACAATCACATCAAGATCGCCGGCTCCATCACCGAGGCGGTGCGCCAACTGCGGGCGACCGCCCAGCACACCTTCAAGTTCGAGGTGGAATGCGAAAGCCTCGCCATGGTGGAAGAGGCGCTTGCCTGCGGGGTCGAGATCATCATGTTCGACAACATGGATCTCGATGAGATGCGCGAGGGCCTCAAGCTCACCGCCGGCCGGGCGATGACCGAGGCCTCCGGCGGCATCAATGAGCAGACCATCGTGCCCATCGCCGAGACCGGCGTGGATGTGATCTCCATCGGCGATCTCACCCACACGGTGAAGGCACTGGACATCAGCCTCGACGTGAAGGACATCAAGCCCAGCGCCCACCGCACCATCGGCCGCCTCAACGCCCTCGACGCCTGAGACCGTCGGCCCCCGCCGTCGACCGGCGCCAAACGGGTTCGCTCAGGCGCCGCGCGGGCTTGACCAAAGGTCGGGGCAGGGCGGCCGGAGCGAGGCCGACGGCCGGGAAGGAGCAGGATGCAGGACGCGGGTGAAGGAGGCGGGGCGCGGACCCCGCTGCGGCTGCGGGACGAGATCGACACCTGGGTGTTCGATCTCGACGACACGCTCTATCCGCGCACCGCAGGCCTCTATGAGCAGATGCACGGCCGCGTGGTGCTGTTCATCCAGGGCCTGGTGGGGTGCGATGCGGCCGAGGCGGCGGCGCTCCACGCCCAATATTACGAGCGCTACGGCACCTCGCTGATCGGCCTCAACAAGCACCATGGCGTGGCGCCGCAGGATTTCCTGGCCTTCGTCCACGACATCGACATCACCCCGGTGGGCAGCGGCGCGGCCCTGGCGGCGGCGCTGGCGCGGCTGCCGGGCCGGCGGCTGGTGTTCACCAACGGCTCGGTACGGCACGCGCGTCGCATCCTCACCCATCTCGGCGTCGCCGATCTGTTCGAGGCGGTGTGCGACATCGAGGCCTGCAACTATGTGGGCAAGCCCGCCCGCGCCGCCTACGAGACCCTGCTCGCCGACCATGGAGTGGACCCGGCCCGGGCCATCATGTTCGACGACCGGCCGGTCAATCTGCAGGTGCCCCATGCGCTGGGCATGCAGACGGTGCTGGTCACCGGCGGGCGGCAACTGCCTGGCGCCGATGGCGCCCATGTGCACGACATCGCCGAGGATGTGCCCAGCTTCCTCGATCGCGCTTTTCCTGCGCGCTCCTGACGGACCGGAGGTCGTTCAGGCCTGCGGTGATGGCGCCGGCGGCGGGGCCACCTGAAGGATGGCGGCGAGTTTCTCCACCCGTTCGCGCTCGGCGAGGGTGAGACGGCCATCGGCGGCGGCCGCAGCGGCCACCGTGTTCACCAGCTCCTGCCGCTGGGCCGGGTCCTGAACCAGGGTGGCGATGGCCTCCACCGCCTGCTCCCGTTCCAGCAGCAGGATGTAATACTGCTCCCGCACCAGCGCCTTGAAATCCGCGAGGGACAGCTGCAGCAGGTTCTGGCGCGCCTCGTTCAGGGAGCGCGCGGCGCTCTCGTCGAGGACGCGCGCGGCGGAGATGACGAACAGGGCCGCCCGGACCAAAGCGGCGTTGAACCCGCCGTCACACAGCCGGCCGCGCAGCTCCGCCATGCGGTGCTGCCGGAAGGCCTCCTTCTCCGGGCTGCAGGCGGGCAGCTCGCGCACCTTTTCATCGAGATTGAGCCCCACCAGGCCCTGCAGCAGGGGCGAGCCGTAAAGGGCGAAGAACAGCCGCTCCACCCCCTGGTCGCGCAGATCGCGGAAGCCGTCGAGGGCCGCGATGATCTGATCGGACACCAACTTCTGCGCGGTGAGGAAGGGATTGTCGGCCGGCACCGGGCGGCGCGCGGCGGCCACGGCGGCGGCGGTCCTGGCCACCGGCTTCATCAGCGGGTTGGTGTCGGCGAACCCGCTGTAGCTGAGGCGCAGGGGATTGGCCTTGAACAGCAGCTCCGCCAGCTGCGGCGTCGCCAGGGCGCGCACCGCCGGCTGGAAGAAGGTGCGATAGATGGAATGGTTGATCTCCGAGACGCGGCGCGCGGTGGCGAAGGCACGGTCGTCTTCGGTGCTGTTGCGACCATAGGCGCGGATGTCATCCAGCGAGCGCAGCTCGAAGCGGCTGTGCCAGGCCGGCCCCTCCGGCTTCGCCGCGTCGTCGCTCGTCGGCTCGATGATCAGTTCGTAGAGGCCGGGCGGCAGGCAGTCCATGAGGTCCATCAGCCGCACCATCTCTTCATCCTCCTTCGCCCCCACCTTGGCGGAGACAAAGATGGCGAGATGGCCCACCTTCTGGTTCATGCAATAGACGATGGTGCGCCCTTCCGCGCGGATGTCGTCCACATCGCGGTAAAGGTCGAGGATCCAGCCCAGCGTCTGCGGCGGCGGGGAAATGTTGTCGCCCTGGGAGGTGAACACGATGACCGGAGAAGCGACGTTTCGCACGTCGAAGACCTTGCCGGTCGTGGAGCGGATCTCGTTGCGGGTGAGCTTGTCGCCGATGAACATCTCGTCCACCAGAAACTGGATTTCCGCGCCATTGAGGGTGATGAAATCGCCCCACCATTTCTCGAAGCCGAGATAGCGCGGCCCTTCGGTGTCGATGGCGGAATACAGGTCGTACTGCTTGCCCCACAGCCAGTTGGCCGGGTTGAGATTGTCGAAGTTCAGGATCAGCCAGGTGCCGTCGAACTTGCCCCGGCCCAGGTCGCAGGTCAGCGCCGTCAGCCAGGATCCGCCCAGCAGGCCGCCGGCGTAGCGCATGGGGTTCTTGCCGTGCACCCCCTGCCAATAGGACATGGGCGAGCCGGCCACCATGCACGGGCCGAACAGGTCGGGGCGCAGCATGGCCACCATCAGGGTCTGATAGCCGGCCTGGCAATTGCCGATGGCGAAGGGGGGCGGCGCTTCCGGATGCAGGGCGCGCACCTGCTCGAAGAAGGAGACCTGGCCCTCCACCACGTCGAGGAAGGTCTGGCCCGGCTCGGGCTCGGCGGAAAAGCCGATGAAATAGACCGGATGGCCATTGGCCAGCGCCTCGCCGATCTCGCTGTGGGTCTTGAACCCGCCGATGCCCGGCCCCTGGCCGGCGCGCGGGTCCACCACCACCACCGGCCGCTTGCGCGGGTCCACCTCCAGGCCCGCGGGCGGCACGATGCGGGAGAGCGAATAATTGATGGGGCGGGGCAGGGCACGGCCGCTGGCAATTACATCGTGGTCGAAGGAGAGCACGGTGGCCATGGGCCGGGCCGCCATCTCCGCCTGCTCGTTGCCGCGCTGGCGCAGCAGATCGAGGAACAGCACCGCGCGCTGCCAGCTGTCCAACAGATAGTCCGCCAGGGGGCCGCCGCCATCGAGGCGGGCGGGCAAAGGGAGCGCAGGCACCGGGAGCGCAGGGAACGGTGTGACGGGCGCAGGCGCCGGCGATGGCGCGTGGGCTGGCGCGGCGCCGGCCGGACTGCCCCAGCCCGCGAAGGTCAATGGCGGAACACCGAGCGCGGGAAAATGCAGGCCGGCGGGCAAGGGCAGGCCCCAGGCCCGCGGATCGAACAGGCGGTGGAGCGGCATGGATGACGACGTGTCGTTGGCGTTCTGGGCCATGGAACCCTCCTTCTCGACACGGGCGCGGTGGGTGCCCCCGGCCGTCCCTTGCGGCCCGGGCTCCACTCGTGTGTCGACCGGCGACCAGGCGCCCGGCCGCTGCCGCGCCGGTGGCGCTGCTTTAGGCATAACGCACGCTTCGGCAGTGCGGCAAGGCTGCCACACGCCGGCGACAGTCGTGCGGGCGGTGGTGCTCTCTGTCAGATCTGAAGTGGTGCGATGAGATGTTAAGCGATTCTGGTGAGCAGCTCACTGGAGTTTGCCCAATGTCGCGCCAGTGTCCGAATAAATATAAGAAATAAAACGATTTTTTTGATATTGGAATTGCCGGTTCTTTGGCGTTGAGTGGCCTATTGCCCATCGGTAGGCTGCTCACAGTGGTCATGAGGAGTGATCAACGTGGCGGATGAACGGGAGCGTGGTCGGGCATTGGACCCGGCGGTTCTGGAGGTGCCCGGCACCACTTTGAGGGGCAACCAGGCCTATGATCTGCTGCGCCGCGAGATCGTCTCGTGCCGCATCCTGCCCGGAACCCGCCTCACCGAGGCGGAGCTCATGGACCGTTTCGAGCTGGGCAAGGCGAGCTGCCGCATTGCCCTGCAGCGCCTCATTCAGGAAGGTTTCGTCACCTCCATGCCGCGCCACGGCTACCGTGTGGCACCCATCACCGTGAAGGATGTGGAGGAGGTGTTCGCGCTGCGCCTGGTGCTGGAGCCGCTGGCGGCGCGCGGCGCGGCGGGGCGGGTGAACCGGGCCCATCTGCAGCGCCTGGAACAGGCCTGCCGCGTGAAGCTCACGGTGGAGATGGGCAACCAGATCGACTTCTTCCTGGAGGCCAACCGCTCCTTCCACATGGCCATCGCCGAGGCGAGCGGCAACCAGCGGCTCTGCCGCACCCTCTCGGGTCTGCTTGACGAGATGACCCGCCTGGTGGCGCTCGGCTTCGGCGTGCAGCGGGTACGGCCGAACATCGACAACGACCATGTGCAGCTCATCGAATTCCTCGCCGCGGGCGACGCCGAGGCGGCGGCGGAGGTGGCCCGTCGCCACGTGGAGACCTTCCGGCAGATGACCATGGACAAGGTGATTGCCTCCCTACGGGAGTCCGCGGCGGTGGTGCCGGTGGGGCCGTCCTCCAGCGTGGTGGGGGGCGAGCGGTGAGCGTCGTCAGGCTCGAAGGGGTCGGCAAAAGCTTCCTGCGCCGCGATGGCGAGCAGCTGGAGGTTCTGCGCAACATCAATCTGGAGGTGTCGGAGCGGTCCATCGTGGCGCTCGTCGGGGCCTCGGGTTGCGGCAAGAGCACCCTGCTCAACATCATCGCCGGTCTGGCGGAGCCCGATCAGGGCGCGGTCTATCTCAACGACATGCGCTCCAGCGCCTTCAAGGACTGGCGCTCCATGACCTACATGTTCCAGGAGGATCGCCTGTTCCCCTGGCGCACCACCGCGCAGAACGTGGCGTTCGGCCTGGAGGCGGCCGGTGTGGCGCGGGGCGAGCGGCGCGAGCGGGTCATGAAGGTGCTGGAGCTGGTGGGGCTCGACACGTTCGCCGACTCCTTCCCCCACGAATTGTCCGGCGGCATGCGCTCGCGCGCGGCGCTCGCCCGCAGCCTCGTCACCGAGCCCACCATCCTGCTGATGGATGAGCCGTTCTCCAAGCTCGATCCCTCGATCCGCGCCAGCATGCACGATGAGGTGCTGCGCATCGCCGCGCTCAAGCAGATGGCCGTGATCTTCGTCACCCACGATGTCGAGGAAGCGGTGGTGCTCGCCAACAAGATCGTGGTTCTGCATCCGCGCCCCGGCCGGGTGCGCGAGACGCGCGAGGTGGCCTTGCCCTATCCGCGCAATCCCCTGTCTCCCGAGGTCGCGGAAGAAGTGCGCCTGTTGCGCCTCAGCTTGTGACCGTCCCTCTCTTCGCACCCTCAGGCCGGACCATGAAGCGCTCACCTTTCCAGATGGCCCAGGACCGCCGATTGCGGCTGATCAGCCTGCGCCTGCTGCTGCTCGTGATTGTTCTCGTCATCTGGCAGATCGGCTCGCTCGGCGCGCCGCCGTTCATTCTGCCGAGCCCCGCCCGCACCGGCAGCGCCTGGGCGGATCTCGTGGTCACCTCCGGCTTCTGGGCCGATTTCGGCATCACCTTCTACCGCATCGTGGTCGGCTTCGCCCTGGCGGCGCTGGTGGGCGCGGCCATGGGGCTGGTGCTGGGCGCAAGCCGCACCCTGGGCGAGTTCTTCGAGCCGGTGCTGGTGGTGGTGAACACCGTGTCCTCCTCCATCTGGGCCATCTTCGCCCTGATCTGGTTCGGCCTGTCCAACTGGAGCACCATCTTCGTGGTGTTCATGACCGCCATGCCGCTGATCCTCACCAATGTGTGGCAGGGCACGCGCACGGTGAACCGGGAGTTCGTCGAGCTGGCGCAGACCTTCCGCATGTCGAAGCCGAAGGTGCTGTGGAAGATCTACCTGCCCACGATCCTGCCGCTGTTCTTCGCCGGCGCGCGCCTCGCGTTCGGGTTCGGCGCCCGGGTGAGCATCGTGGCGGAAACCCTGGGGGCCTCCAGCGGCATCGGCTACCGGCTCCGTCAGGCGGCAGACCTCGTCCAGACCGACCAGGTGTTCGCCTGGACCCTGACCCTCGTCGCTCTGATGATCGCTCTTGAAGCCATCGTTCTCAAGCCTCTTGAAAGGCATCTGTTCTCCTGGAGGGAGCGTCCGTCCGCTTAAAGCCAAGAAGAGTATGACGCGTATACAGCCTTTCTAGATAGGGGATAAGGTATGAAACGTCTTGCTATTCTCGCCGCGGCGTTCGCCGTTGGTCTGTCTGTTGCGCCGGCGCACGCCGAAAAAGTGAAGATCGGCTATTGGAGCTCGGGCGTCAGCCTCGGTTTCGGTGCGTTCCTTGAAACCGGAAAGTTCATGGAGAAGCAGGGGCTGGACGTGGAATACGTCAAGTTCCCCGATGTGAACGCCCCCACCAAGGCCATGGCCGCCGGTGCCATTGATTTCGCCATCGGCGCCAGCGCCGGCAGCGCCTTCTCGGTGACGGCGGACGGCCTGCCCATGAGCATCGTCCTCGCCACCCAGGTGGCCGAGCTCGACTTCGTGGTGCTGGAGGACTCGCCCATTAAGGCGATGGGCGACCTGAAGGGCAAGAAGATCGGCATGTCGCCGGCCGGCAGCGCCACCGCTGCCATCACCACCGCGATCCTGGTGAAGAATTACGGCATGTCGCCGAGCGATTTCACCGCGGTGCCGGGCAACGATTCCCGTCTCGCCC
Source organism: Xanthobacter sp. NM-25 (assembly GCF_022138605.1). Taxonomy (GTDB): domain Bacteria; phylum Pseudomonadota; class Alphaproteobacteria; order Rhizobiales; family Xanthobacteraceae; genus Xanthobacter. Next base: position 322,043 of record NZ_JACBFS010000004.1, on the reverse strand, counting down.
AGTTCCTGGTGCAGAAGGACATCGACGCCGCCGCCCTGCGCAGCGTGACCCTGGCGCTGCTGCCGGACCTGAAGGTCCGCAAGCTGGCCAGCTTCCGCAGCGAGTGGGCCAAGATCACCGGCAAGGACGCGCCGCCGGTGCTGGGCGTGGGCCTCATCCGCAACGCCTGGCTGAAGGACAACCCGGAAGCGGCCGCGAAGATCATCGCCGGCATGCGCAACGCCTATGAGGCCGGCAAGACCGACAAGGAGGCCGTCGCCAAGGCCCTGATGAGCGCCGGCAACATCCCCGAGACCGACGCCAAGGCCTACGCCGCGCTGTGGGACGGCATCTACACCGTCTCCATGGACCCCGCGACCATCGCCTCCCTGAAGGCGGAGTTCGAGGTGTTCAAGAGCGTCGGCGTGGTGAAGGGCAACCTGCCCGACGCGGCGCTCAACCCCGCGCCCTACGAGGCCTCCAAGGCCATCAAGTAAGACGCCGGGACCCGATCGCCCGGCGGGCTGAATTCACCAGACACCCACCTAACAGAGAGAAGTGGAATGCCCGAGACTCTGCCCAACACCCTGCCCAAGACCATGAAGGCGTTGCTGCTGCGGCAGCACGGTGACGTGAGCGGCCTGGAAGTGGTGAACGACTATCCGGTGCCGAGCCCGAAGCCGGGCGAGGTGGTGATCCGCGTCGGTGCGTCGTCCTTCAACTACCACGACGTGTTCACGGTGAAGGGCATGCCCGGCATCAAGGTGCCGCTACCGGTCATCATCGGCCTCGACATGGCTGGCGAGATCGTGGAGCTGGGCGAGGGCGTCACCGATTGGAAGGTGGGCGATCGGGTGCTGGTGAACCCCCTCAACCCCAAGGTGGGGCTGATGGGCGAGATGCTGGACGGCGGCATGGCGCAATATTGCGCCGTCACCGCCGCCCAGCTCATCAAGATGCCGCCGGACGTGAGCTTTGTGGATGCCGCTTCGCTGCCGGTGGCCTATGGCACCGCGCACCGTATGCTGGTGACCCACAATACGGTGAAGGCCGGCGACAAGGTGCTGATCCTCGGCGCCTCCGGCGGCGTCGGCACGGGCTGCGTGATGCTGGCCAAGCAGATGGGCTGCGAGGTGATCGCCTGCGCCGGCTCCGATGACAAGATGGCCCGCCTCAAGGAGCTGGGCGCCGACCACGTGGTGAACTATCGCACCACCGATTTCTCCAAGTGGGCCATCGGCCAGTATGGCAAGCCCCAGCGCCGCACCTATGAAGGTGGCGTCGACGTGGTGGTGAACTTCACCGGCGGCGACACCTGGTTGCCCTCGCTCAAGTGCGTGAAGCGCGGCGGCAAGATCCTCACCTGCGGCGCCACCGCCGGCCACGATCCCAAGGAAGACCTGCGCTACATCTGGAGCTTCGAGCTGCAGGTGATCGGCTCCAACTCCTTCTATCACGACAACCTCGCCGCCCTGATGGACATGATCCAGGAGGGGTCGCTGAAGCCGGTGGTGGACAAGGTGCTGCCGCTCGAGGAGGCCGCCGAGGGCCTGCGCATGATCCGTGACCGCGAGGTCATGGGCAAGATCGTCGTCACCCCCTGAGAGGCCGTCATGTCTGAAGCTCCTTTGACCAAGGAACAGGTCGAGGCCCTGCTGCTCAAGGGCCCGTTCCACCAGTGGCTCGGCCTCACCGTGGAAGAGGTGGGGGAGGGCACCATCCGCCTGCGCGCCAAGTGGCGGCCGGAATGGGTGGTGAATGCCGACAAGGGCTATGCCCACGGCGGCATCCTCGCCACCCTGGTGGATCTCACCGCCGATTGGGCGTTGGTGTCCAAGACCGGCCGCGGTGTTCCCACCGTCGACCTTCGGGTGGATTACCACCGCGCAGCCATGCAGCATGACCTCATCTGCGTGGGCAAGGTGGTGAAATTCGGCGGCCAGCTCTGCGTCTCCGAGGCGCAGATCCTGGACGAGGCCGGCAAGCTCCTGGCCAGCGGACGCGGGGTCTACATGATCCCGCCCAAGGGTTAAGGGAGACGCCCCGTGGCCGCGCTCGACCATGTGGTGATCAACACCCTCAAGTCCATGGACGCGGCCGCGGACCTGTTCGCGGCGCTGGGCTTCACGCTCACGCCGCGCGGGCACCACTCGCTGGGCTCCATCAATCATCTGATGATGACGCCGGGCGCCTACCTGGAGCTGGTGGGCGTGCCGGAGAGCGGCCTGCAGCGCCAGGAGGTGCTCGACAGCCCGTTCGGCCTCAACGGCCTGGTGTTCCGCACCCCCGATGCGGACGCCACCTTCGATGCCCTCACCGCCCGCGGGCTCACCGTGCTGCCACCGGTCGCTTTCTCGCGACCGGTGGAGATCGCCGGGCGGGCCGAGGAGGCGCGGTTCCGCACCGTGCGCTTCCCACCCGATGCCTTTCCCGGCGGGCGCGTCTATTTCTGCCAGCACCTCACGCCGGAACTGGTGTGGCGCGAGGAGTGGCTGAGCCATCCCAACGGCTTTATCGGCATCGACCGGTTCGTGGTGCAAAGCCCCGAGGCCGAGGCTCTCGCCATCCGTTTCGCGGCGGCGGTGGGCACCATCGCCCGCTCGGAACCTTGCGGTTGGCGGGTGCCGCTGGACGATGCGGAGATCCAGGTGGTGGCGGGGCCGGATGCCCGCTTCCTCACCACCCATCTGCGCTTTGCCGATCTCGACGAGCTGGAGGCCCGCGCCCACGGATCGCGCGACGCCATCTGGCAGCGGCACGGCACGCGCGCGGGCACGCTGCTGCTGCCCGGCCTCCAATTGACCCTGACCTGCAGGAGCAGCCGATGACCGAGCCCCTCAACCTGGGCGATTTCGTCTCCCGGACGCAGGAGGCCGACCGCCCGCTCTTCATCGGGCTCGATTTCGACGGCACCGCCCGCATCATGACCCGCGCCGCTTTCGATGAGATGGCCGATGCGGTGGCCCGGGGCCTCATCAAGGGCGGCATCGGCCGCGGCGATCGCATCGCCATCCTGGCCGCCAACCGTCCCGAATATGTGGCGGTGCTCATGGGGGCCATGCGGGCCGGCGTGGTTCCTGTGCCGGTGAACTTCAAGTTTCCCGCCGCCACCATCGCCCATGTGATCGCCGACAGCGGTGCCAAGCTGGTGATCTACGATGCCGAGCGCCGCGCCGCGCTCGACGGTGTCGCCTTGCCTGATGTCGCCTTGCCTGATGTCGCCTTGGCGGCGTTCGACGGCGAGGGGCCCGGCACCTTGGCGGCCTGGCTCGACGCCGGCCCCTTCACGCCGGTGACGCCGGCGGCCGACGAGCCGGCGCTGAGCCTCTACACCTCCGGCTCCACTGGCCGGCCCAAGGGCGTGCTGCTGTCCCACGCCTCCCATCTTTGGGTCGCCAGGACCCGCATGGGGGAGACCGACCTGAGCCGCGAGCGCATGCTGATCGCCGCGCCGCTCTATCATATGAACGCCTTGGCGCTGGCGGTGCTGGCCTGCGCCTCCGGCACCACCGCGGTGCTGCTGCCGCAGTTCCGCGCGGTGCCCTATATCGAGGCCATCAGCCGGCTGGGCTGCACCTTCCTCACCGCCGTGCCGCCCATGATCGCCATGATGCTGCGGGAGAAGGCGGCGCTGGCCGAGGCGGACCTCTCAGGCGTGCGCATGGTGCGCATGGGCTCGGCGCCGGTCACCGATGCCCTGGCGGAGCAGATCGGTAAGCTGCTGCCCAACGCGCGCATCATCAACGCCTATGGCACCACGGAGGGCGGGCCCATTGTGTTCGCCGGCCATCCCGATGGGGTGCCCACCCCCATGGGTTCGGTGGGCTATCCCCATCCGCAGGTTCAGGTGCGCCTGGTGGGGCCGGACGCGCCCCATGCGGGGGTGCTGGAGATGAAGAGCCCGGCGGTGATGCTCGGCTATCACAACCGGCCCGACGTGCGCTCCCCCATCACCGCCGATGGTTATTACAACACCGGTGATGTCTTCCGGCGCGATGCCGATGGCTTCTTCTATTTCATCGGCCGGGCCGACGACATGTTCGTCTGCGGCGGCGAGAACATCTTCCCCGGCGAGGTGGAAGCGGTGCTGGACAGCCACCCGGCGGTGATGCAGTCCTGCGTGGTGCCGGTGCCCGACGACATCAAGGGCGAAAAGCCGGTGGCGTTCGTGGTGCGCCGCGCCGGGGTGGAGGTGGACGAGGCGGCGCTCAAGCAGTTCGTTCTGGCGAACGCTCCGGCCTACCAGCATCCGCGTCGCGTGTGGTTCGTGGAGCAGATGCCGCTGGCCTCCACCAACAAGATCGACCGGGCCGGCCTGAAGGCGCGGGCGGTGGCGGAGCTGGCTGCGCTCGGCAGCTGAGCACGGCGCTCCCCGCCGTCCTGTCTTGACGATACACGGCTGCCTCACCGATGGATCGGCGGCGCCCATCGGCGGCGCCCATCGGCGGCGCCCCTTGGGGGGCGCGTTCGGTGCCCGGTTCAGCCGTCATCCGCGAGCCTTCCGGCTCGCTTGCGAGGATTTCTTATGGCCAATTCCTTCGACTGGACCGCCGGCTATCCCTCCCGCCGCCTGCCGGTATTCGGCAACAATGTGGTCTCCACCTCCCATCCGCGGGCGGCGCAGGCCGGCATGCAGATGCTGTGGAAGGGTGGCAATGCGGTGGATGCGGCCATTGCCGCGGCGGCGGTGATGACCCTGGTGGAGCCCTGCAGCAACGGCCTCGGCTCGGATGCCTTCTGCATCCTGTGGGATGGCCAGAAGCTGCACGGCCTCAATGCCTCGGGCTTCGCGCCGGCGGCCTGGACGCCGGACTATTTCCGCGCCAAGTACGGCGCCGACGCCAAGAACCCGCCCATGCGCGGCTGGGATGCGGTGACCGTGCCGGGAGCGGTGGCGAGCTGGGTGGCGCTGTCCGAGCGCTTCGGCAAGCTGCCGTTCGCCGATCTTCTGGCCCCCGCCATCGCCATCGCGGAAGCCGGCTTTCTGGTCTCCACCAATGTGCAGCACAAATGGGCGGCGGCCGCGACCCTGCCGCAGCTCGTCTCCCAGCCCGGCTTCGCCGAGGTGTTCCTGCCCAAGGGGCGCGCGCCGCTGGTGGGCGAGCATGTGCGCATGCCCGGTGCCGCGCGGGCGTTGCGGCGCATCGCCGAAACCCGGGGCGCGGCCCTCTATGGCGGCGAGATCGCCGAGGCGCTGGAGATGAACGCCCGCGCTCACGGCGGCGCACTGACCGCCGCCGACATGGCCGCTTTCAAGCCCGAATGGGTGGAGCCGGTGGCGCAGGCCTATCGCGGCTACAGCGTGCATGAGATCCCGCCCAACGGGCAGGGCATCACGGCGCTGGTGGCGCTGGGCATCCTCTCCCATTTCGATCTTTCGGGCCTGTCCGCCGACAGCGTCGCGGCCCAGCACCTGCAGATCGAGGCCATCAAGCTCGCCTTCGCCGATGTCTATCGGTACGTGGCCGACCCCCGCGCCATGGAGATCACGGCGGCGCAGATGCTGGATGCGGACTATCTGGCGGCGCGGGCGCGGCTCATCGACCCGCGCCGGGCCCAGCCCTTTGCCCCGGGCAATCCGGTGAAGGGCGGCACCATCTACCTCACCGCCGCTGATGCCTCGGGCATGATGGTGAGCTTCATCCAGAGCAATTACATGGGCTTCGGTTCCGGCGTGGCGCTGCCGGAATGGGGCGTCTCGCTGCAGAATCGGGGCTTCGGCTTCAGCCTCGATCCCGCGAAGCCCAACGTGGTGGCGCCGCACAAGCGGCCGTTCCACACCATCATTCCCGGCTTCCTGATGAAGGATGGCGCGCCGGTGATGAGCTTCGGCGTGATGGGCGGCAACATGCAGCCCCAGGGCCATGTGCAGACCTTGGTGCGCATGCTGGATTTCGCACAGAACCCGCAGGCCGCCTGCGATGCGCCGCGCTGGCGCTTCGACCAGGGCCTCACCATCAATCTGGAGCCCGGGAACAGTCCCGAACTGCTGGAAGGTCTTGCGGCGCTCGGCCACGAGGTGCAGGTGCTGCACGACACCTACCAGGACTTCGGCGCCGGCCAGTTCATCTGGCGCATGGGGGATCCGGCGGTGGAAGGCTACGCCGCCGCTTCCGATCCCCGCCGCGATGGCCAGGCGGTGGTGGGCTGAGGCCGCGCGGGCGCGACGATGGGATGAGACGCAGCACCGGCCCTTGCCGCCCCGGCCGAGCCGGTGCCGCGCCCAGCAGGCCCGAAGGCCTCGCTGTTCCGTGTGCATCATGACCACGCGCCCGGCCCGTGCCCGCTGACCACGGCCGCGTGGCGCTGCCCCGCGAGCTCAGGCGGCGCCCACAGGCTCGCGCGGACGCATCGCCGGCGATTGCTTTTTGAGGACAAGCCGCCGGCGCCTTCAGGCGGCGCGCAGGGATACCCCCCTCCAGCCGCGGGCGCCGTGTCAGCCGGCGCTCTCCACCTTGGAGATCCGCACCTTGCCGATGCTGCGCTTGTCCAGGGAGATGACCTCGAACCGCAGTCCGTCCTTCTCCACGCTGTCGCCCGCCCGCGGCAGATGCCCGATCTGGGTCAGGATATAGCCGGCGAGCGTCGAATAGCGGTTGGCGTCGTCGACGAGGTCATATCCGGTGGTGCCGCTGAACTGGCGGATGTCGATGAAGCCGTCGGCGATCCAGGCGCCATCGTCCTGCCGCTCCAGGGCTGCCGCCTCCTCGCCGAGATCGGGAAACTCGCCGGCAATGGCCTCCAGCACGTCGGTGGGGGTCGCGATGCCCTCCAGCGCCCCGTGTTCATCGACCACCATGGCCATCTGCACCGGTGAGCGGCGCAACTGCTCCATCACCTTCAGCACATCGGTGGATTCATGAACGATGGCCGGCTGCCGCGCCATGCGGGCCCAGTCGATCGGCTGGCCGTCGATGATCGCATTGAGCAATTCCTTGGTGATGGCGACGCCCACGAAATCGTCGACGCTGTCCCGAGCCAGGATGACCCGGCTGTGGGTGAGGTTGCGGATGGCGGCGCGCAGCTCCTCGGGGTTTTCGTCGAGGTCCAGCCATTCCAGCTCATTGCCCGGCGTCATGATCGAGCTCACGGAGCGCTCGCCGAGATCGAGCACGCCGCGGATCATCTCCTTTTCCTCGGGCTTGAAGAGATCGCCCTGGGAGGCCTGCTCGGCGATGACGTCCACCGTCTCGCCGAGGGGCTGGTCGCCGACACGGCCCCCCAGAAGGCGCAGCACCGCTTCCGACGTGCGCTCGCGCAGGTCGCCGGTGGTGATGCGCTTTTCGCGATTGTGGCGGCCGATCTGGTTCGCGGCCTCGATCAGCACCGAGAAGCCGATCGCCGCATAGAGGTAGCCCTTCGGGATGTGGAAGCCAAAGCCCTCGATCACCAGGCTGAAGCCAATCATCAGCAGGAAGCCGAGGCACAGGATGACCACCGTCGGGTGCTTGGAGACAAAGGCCATGAGCGGCTTGGAGGCGGCCATCATGACCGCCATGGCGATGCAGACCGCGGTGATCATGACCCAGAGGTTGTTCACCATGCCGACGGCGGTGATGACGCTGTCGAGCGAGAACACCGCATCGAGCACGACGATCTGCACGATCACTTGCCAGAAGACGGCGTGAACCACCTTGCCGTCCTTCGGCTTGTGCGCGCCTTCCAGCCGCTCGTGCAGCTCCATGGTGCCCTTGGCCAGCAGGAACACGCCGCCCAGGATGAGGATGACGTCGCGCCCGGAGAAATCGAACCCGGCCACGTCGAACAGGGGCTGGGTGAGCGTCACGATCCAGGAGATGGAGAACAGCAGGACCACGCGCATGGCGAGCGCGAGCGACAGGCCCATCAGCCGCGCCCTGTTGCGCTGATGCGGCGGCAGCTTGTCCGCCAGGATGGCGATGAAGACGAGGTTGTCGATGCCGAGGACGACTTCGAGAACCACCAGGGTGATGAGGCCGATCCAGATATTTGGATCTGCGAGGAACTCCATAGGGGGACCTTTTAGAGAGGGCGCAAACGCAAAAAGCCCCGGATGAAGCATCCGAGGCGGTCATTCGCCATATGAAAGAATCGGGAAGTATGAGGCCGGCCTCTACTTTCGGAGGTCAGCCTCGTTCGGTATCGACAATCGCCTGTACTATCGCCTTCATCCGGCATCGTCGCGCTTTATCACTTCATGTTGAATAAAACCTGCTATCATCTCCATAGCATGGCGACGCCGGATTTGAAAGATCCACCCCCGCGTGCCGAATGACCGCAGGTCAAGTGGCCCTTCCTGTCTCGTCCGACGCGGCCCGGCCGTCGTCGCAGACATCCTGCCGGCGACGGCGAGAGGACGGCGCTTGTGGAATACCCCCGCGGCGCTGAAGACCGCGCCCGGCTGGCGCCCTTCAGCGGGAGGGGAGCTTGGAGATGACAAACTCGGCGAACAGGCCCGGGTCGATATCGAAGTCGCCCCGCTCTTCGGCGGCGCTTCGGATGAGATTGTTCTCGTTGCCGAGCGCGTGCACCAGCTCAGCGGGAAAATAATCCAACGCCAGCGGGTGCTCGCGAAACCGCTCGATATCGTAGATTCGAAGGTCCGCTTTGGTGTTCAGGACCGAGGCGGAGGAAATGACGGCGCCCGGCGCGTTGGCGATCCATTTATATTTGGCGAGGCCAGCACCCCAATGCGTGACGAAATAATCGCAGAGCTTTGTTGCGACGATACTGGTGCCCATGGTGCACGGAACGAGATTGCGCACGGCCACGTTGGTCACCCCGTCGGCCTGCGCCTGCTGGATCACGGAATTCACCAGCTCGATCTCTTCCCGCACGATGGAGGGCAGGTGATCGCCTTGTATCAACCGTTCATTGAAGCTTCGCACGAAACCTTTGTTGGCCCCCGCCTGAAAATTGTGTCCATCGAACAGCACAAGGAAACGGCGATTGGGAATGGCCGACAGGCGTCGGATGAGTTCGGCATACCCCTCGCCCTGGCGCCGCCAACAGCGGTTTTCAAGCCGCAGGCCGATGAGCAGGACCGTGGCATCCGCCTTCTCCGCCTCAAGTTGCGCCGCGAACGCCCTTTCGTGATCGAACGCGAGCCGAAGAACCCGGTCGGCCAGGGACTGGGTGATCCGGTAGGCCTGGAACGGAAAGAAGGCCACGCCCTGGCAGGCCGCAGCGGCGACGTCGGCCAAGCCGCAGGCGCCCCGGTGCACATTCCCCCGTGCTTCCGGAAAGATGTCGTCTACAGGATAGATCGGTTCTTCGGAGCTGGGATAGGTGAAGATTGCGGGCGTTCGGCCGCTCCGCACGACGGTGTCGACGCAGGACAATTCATTCCAGATGTAATGGCCGATATGGTTCTCGCGGAACATCAGTCCAGCCAGCGGCGCTTCAGCACGGCGATTGCGCAGGGCCGGGTAAAGATACTGGCGGATCAGCCGGATGCAGGCAATGTCGCTGTCGGAGAGGCGCGTCGATCCGCTATTATTGCGAAAATCCTGCTTCGCATAGAGTTTATTCTCACGCGTGTCGAAAATACCCTCGGTGACTTTGGTGTGGAGGGTCACCAGCGTGCAATAGGAGACTGCAAGGTCGGCTGAAAAGCCAATATACCAGAAATTCGCATAGGGCAGGAAGTAATCAATTCGGAGCGTGCCGCCTGCCGGATGTTCGGCCTCGACAAAGCCACGCCGAAATGCCGCGTCGGAAACGATCTCGCCGCCCAGTTCCTCCGGCGTGTCCGGGTCCTGGCGGTTGAGCTGCAGCATGGCCGCGTGCGCGCGCGCCACCATCGGCGCATCTTTGGGGTTGACCGACACGCGGGCCGCAGCACCGGGAACCTGCATGACCGCGCCCGAGAATTCTCGCAGGAGGTCGACGACGTCGCTCATGGCGGCGTGGAGCGGTGCCTCGGTTTCGATATCGTCAAAGGTCGCCGCGAGCAGGGACGCTCGGGTTTCCGGGATGCGGAAGCGGGAGAGCAGGTCGTCGGTCTTGTTGAAGGTCAGCTTGAGGCGCTCATCGAGGTACCAATAGGCGGAGCGTGTACCCGCCGACAGGCGCACGCAATGGAGAACTCCGCCGAGGCAGACCGCCGACACCGCTTGCCAGCCGGGGCCCAGCGCAGGTAGTCCCGGGCCGACCTCGCGCTCCACCACGCGGTCCGGATACCGGATGCGCAGCACGGCGTCGTTGAAGCTGATGTCGCGGGTGTGGAAGATCTTCATGTGCTGATCCATTCGATGGAGACCGCCGCCGCGCGCGACAAGGAAGGCGCCCGACCCTTCATCGAAACCGGCAGCCACGTCGCACAAGTTCCCCTCAGCGGGAGGTAGGCGTGTCGACGCAGTGCGTCAAGCCGCCGTTTGGATGGGATATGTTGCCGCCGCGAACTCCACGGCCTGCTCGATGGCCGCCATCGGTTGCGACGGCGCTTCCAGCATCTCGATCGCCACCCAGCGGGAATAGCCGATATCCCGCAGCGCGTTGGCCGCCACGGCGTGATGGCCCACAGGCTGGACGAAGGTTGCCAGCTTGGGTTCGGCGATGTGAAAATGACACAGCCTGTCGGCGGTCGCTTTCACCGCCTCGCCGATGTCTCCACCGCCCAGCAGCACACAGCCCGTGTCGAGGTGCACGCGGAGCCCCGGGTGGTTGACGGCACGGACCATGCGGTCCACCTCCTGCCAAGTGCACAGGAAGTCGCCATTGTAGGCCGCCGGCACCGGCTCCAGCCCGATGGTGAGGCCCTGCGCGTCGGCGATCTCCGCGAGGTGTCGGAAGCGCGCTATGCCGAGATCGAACGCCGCCTCTTCGGCAAGGCCCGAACGGCTGCGCTGCTTGGGGGCGCCGAACACCAGGACCGACGCGCCAAGGGCTGCACCGGCCGCGGCCACCCTCCGCAAATGCGCCGCCATGCGCTCGAACGACTCGACGTCCTGAAGGAGCGCGATGCCTTCGGCGCCGAAAAAGATGGCCTGAAGCGACGAAACCGAGATCTCCGCCCCGGCGAGAGATCTGCGGTATTCAGTGAGCATCGTGTCGTTGAGTTCACCCCAGGGGGCGATGCGCGTGGGCGCGACTTCGACGCCACGCAGCCCCTTCTCGGCGAGCCGTGCGATCTTGTCGGCTCCCGTCTGCTGCGGCAGCGCGAGATTGGAGAGTGAGAGCCTCATGCCTTCGGTCCGTTCAGAAATGTCTGGAGGTCCGCAAAAACCTCGTCCTGCGCCACGTGGTAGGGGCCCGTGCTGCCGAGGACATCAGAATGTCGCGTCCGCATGTCGTAGCTGATCGGATCGGCGGAAGGAGTGCCGAGCACGGTTCCGGGGAAGAAACGGTCGACGATCGCCTGGGTGTGTACCGGCTCGACGGCGATGTTGAGCCGCTTGAGGCCGGACTCGAGGATCCGCGTCAGATCACCGGGGAAACGGGCGAGGTCGTACCACTGAAAAAACGTGTTTGGATTGATCTGACTGACAAGATTGTCGTTCATGAGATCAAAAATAACATTCTTTTTCAAACCCTTACCAAATAGGGCCGGGAGGCGGACCACGACGTGATCGGCAAATTTCTCCGCGATCCACGCCTCGAGTTCCGCGCGGTGCTTCCCGTAGGGTTGGGTGCTGTCTGCGGCATCGGCCTCGGTCACGCCCAGGGGCTGCGCATAGACATCCACAGTCGAGATCAGCACAAAGCGCCTAGCGGTAATGGTCTCGAGCTCGCGCATCAGGCCCTCGATCCCAGCGCGGTCCTTTTCGGGCTCCTTGTTCGCAAGCCACTTCACGGCGGAGACGCCAGCGCACACGACGGTATCAAACTGCCGACCGCGAATATCCCCGATGTTGCGCGAGTTGTAGTGCGCACCAAAGGGCAGGGCCTCGCGCAGGTGGCTCCCCACGAAGCCCGTATGGCCGATCAAAGCGTTGGTGGTCGAGATCATCATACCCTCACGAACGGATATCGTGCCTGAGCGAGTGGCTCACATCGATCGAATCGATCGAGTGCTCCGCTTCCAGGATTGAGAGGATCCGCTCGGTGGCAAAGAAGATTGTGTCGATCTTGCCTGACATGACGCTGAAAACGCGCCCGTCCTGAAACACGTAGCAACTGCGATCGTCGGAGCGTCCGCGCAGCTTTGTCTTGATCGCGAGTTGGATCCCCATGAACTCGAAGGCGTCGCGGAAGCCGGGCACGTTGGCCGATATCTGTTCTTCCATCAGCGCCCGCTTCTGCCCGACCAGGTCGGCCGACACCCCCTTGAGGCACTCCCGCGCGCCGTCGGAACTCGTGAAGATGCCGAGCGGCGTATGTGGAACGCTCGACAGGGTGTAGAGCCCCTCGGATTCCGTCGGATAGATTGAGGCAAGAGGACCGTCGACGAGGGTGATGGCGGGGAATTTCTCTTTCGTGTCATAGTAAAGAAGAATGGTCGGCTCATAAAACGTATCCATCGGAACCCGGGTCTTGTGCCCCCAGGTGCAGTCGATGACATAATCGAATTTTACACCGTCGATCTCGACGTCGTCATCGCCGTTCTGGATGGACTGTACTTCATGGTCGAGGACGAGCGCGGACCCCAGCCGCCGCGTAAAATACTCCCGAGCCGTATTGATCAGAAGCACACGCTCCGGCGTCTGCATCGCTCCGCCCACATTGTGCAGAAGCGGGTGGCCATTCGGCAGTTCCACGAAATCGATGCCCGACGACGTCATGATCAACTTGTATGTCATAAAGTCGATCAAGCTGTCGTTCTTTGGGACCGCATAAATATTTTCTGGAATGGGCCGCGAGAGCGTGGGGTAGCGCTCAATGAAGCGCAGGAAGCCGTCGCGAGACTGCTGCCGCGTTCCATGGTGGCGGGCATAGTGAAACCCCAGATGGAGGCGAAACTGATTGTTGCCGGAGGCCTCGTGGAGCGGCCGCTTGTTGCGCTCGAAGACGACGACCTCGACGCCGATGCTGGCGAGTGACGAAGCAATATGACAGCCATACCAACCCGCGCCGATCACTGCAATTTTGAAAGGCACAATAAGATCTCCCACACCGGCAATTCCACCCCTATCATGCGCATTGAGTGTGGGCAACAGACAAGCGGGACCGTCGGCGCCAGACTTCGAAGGGGGAGTGTATGCTGGAGATAAGTCGCCTCTGCATTTCGTTGGCATTGGATTGAGACACGGCTCGTCGGGTGCGGTATACGGTAAACTGGTAGCGTTCTATATGTATAAAATACTGTCAAACAGATCTGGCGGCACGTTCATATATTGGGCGCATCTATTTCGATATTGAAGGTGCTTTGGGGAAAGTGGCTGTCGCGGTCTGGAAAAGGTGCATCCAGCTGCGAGCGCGGCTTGAGCGGCCTGGCGTTTGGGGGAGCGCAGGGTTCAGCTGCAATGCCGTCGGCTAGCGGTGACGCGCTGAGGTCTTTCAGGTATCCCGATCCGGCCTATCGTGGCTGACGACCGGGACGGCAACGCGCCGCGGGTCCCCGTCTCTCCGCGGGCTGCCCCGGTTTGGACCGGCGCGGACATGGGCGCGCTTCAATGGATCTGTAAGGCGGTCGGGGGAGGGGGCTCAGGCCGTGTTGAGTTCGAGAAGCTTTCTGCAACTTTCCATCAGGCGGTCGCCATAGTCGGGGGTGAGGGGGCTGATCTTCAGCAGAAGATTGAAATAGAGGCTGCCGAAGATCGCGTCGACCACGAGCTCGGGATCGATATGCCGGGGCACGAGACCGAGGGCCTGTGCCTTCTGGATCTCTTCGACCGTTCCCGCCCGGCGCGGCTTGATGTAATATTCGTTGAGCTCGGTCAGCACGTCCGGATCGCTCTGGGCTTCGGCCACGAGCTCTGCGATCACCTTTCCGAAAAAACCGTTGAACGCCGCGATAAGCCTGTCGATCTTCTCGCGAATGGCGTCCTCAAGCGTGGTCGCCTGAGGGGCGTCGAGTTCGGGGACGATGCGCTCGTTGAACATGGCAACGACAAGGGCGGCTTTGGTTTTCCACCAGCGGTACAGGGTTGGCTTGCCCACGCCCGCGCGCTTGGCCACCTTCTCCATGGTCAGCTCGCGAACCGACATCTCCTGAAGGAGATCGTAGACGGCGCTCAAGATCGCATCGTGAGAATCCGCGCTCGACGAGCGTGGGCGGCCGAGGTGGGGGGAGAGGCGCTTCTGCGTGGTCATGAATTTATCGTTACGATGCGTTACGGAAAAAGGCAATTGACATTCCCGTTTCCGAAATTATTTTCCGTTACGTTTCGTTTTAAAAATGGTGGATGACATGGCACACGGGCAGAACAAAGTTGCGCTGGTCACCGGCGGCTCGCGAGGCATCGGCGCCGCCATTGCCAGGCGGCTGGCGGCGGACGGGTTCACCGTCGCGGTGAACTATGCGACCAACCCGGATGCCGCCCATGTGGTGGTGCAGGAGATCGAGGCGGCCGGGGGTCAGGCCTTCGCGGTGGCGGCGGATGTTGCTGACGCGGGCGGGGTGGCCGGCATGTTCGCCGATATCGCGGCGCGCGGCAGTGAAGTTGGCGTGCTGGTCAACAATGCCGGCGTCATGGAGCTGGCTCCCATCGCGAAGATGGACGCCGCAACCTTCGATCGCATGGTCGCGATCAATCTCAAGGGCACCTTCAATACCCTGCAGGAGGCAGCTCGGCGGATGGGTGAGGGCGGGCGGATCATCAACACGTCCACCAGCGTGACCCAGCTCAAGCTGCCGGCTTATGGCGCCTATGCCGCGACCAAGGCGGCCGTAGAGGTGCTGACCTCTATTCTTGCGCGCGAATTGCGGGGACGGAACATCACCGTCAATGCCGTGGCGCCCGGGCCCACCGCCACCGAGCTGTTCTTCAAGGGCAAGTCGGACGCGCTCATCGCCAACATCACGAAACTGGCGCCGCTGGAGCGGTTGGGCACGCCCGACGACATCGCCTCCGTCGTGTCCTTCCTGGCTGGCCCCGATGGGGCCTGGATCAATGGCCAGACGCTGTTCGCCAACGGCGGCGCGATCTGATTGGGGCCCCGGCCATGCGGCAGGACCGAAAGAGCGTGTGGGTCACCGGCGCATCGCCGGGCATGGGTGTCGCTGTCGCGTCTCGCCCATGACGGGCTTCGCGTGGCAGGTGGCTCCGGCTCCGGCACAGGGGCGTGGCGATGCCTTCGTCGTGCAGGGCGACCGCGCAAAGGTGGCAGAGACGGAGCGCCTGTCCGATGCGCTCGCCGCGCGTCTCGGATGGCGGGACGTGGTCGTCCACCACGCGGGCATCCCGCAGAATGGATCGCATGCGGAGTGGGAACGGCCGGCGGTCGCGCACCTCTCGGCGCTCAATCTGGCGGCAGCGCTCCCGGTGGTGCGCCGCGCCGCCAGGCCGGTCGTCGACGGGGCCTGGGCGCCCGCGTCCCTCGATGCGTGAATGGCCCGCGGTCAACCTCCCGGGCTCAGCCGGCTCATTGGCTTCCGCCTGGGTGATGCTGCCGGTAGAGTGCAACCACCGGCGATGATGGAGCCCGTCGAGCTGGGACCGCTGGGGCATTCGAGGGTCCCGAAGTGGCGCGTGGATCGAGCCGCGCTGGCACGGTTAGATTCACGAAAGCTGTCGCTGGTTTTGGGAGAGGCGCGGCAGGGGAGGGCAATCGGTTTTGTTCAGCGCGTTGATGGTTGATGTGGATGGCGTCTTGGTGTGCGGCCGTCCTTCAGATGGCAGGCCCTGGGCGTCCACCATCGAGGATGATCTGGGGTTGTCGGTCGTGGACCTGCAGCGAGAGTTATTCCTTCCGTATTGGAATGAAATCGTTGTGGGGCGATGTGGCCTGGCTGAGCACTAAAGCCCGCATTGGCAAAGATTGCCCTGCATCTGTCCTATGATGATTTCATTGCCTGCTGGTTTGAAAACGACGCGCGGCTGAACATTGAACTTCTCGAAGAACTCCGCCAGCAGCGTGATGCCGGAAAAAAGGTTTATCTCGCGACCAACCAAGAGCACCTCCGTGCGGCGTATCTGGTCGAGGTTCTGGGTTTGGCCCGCCATTGTGACGGCGTCTTCTATTCGGCTGCTTTGGGGTGTCGCAAGCCCGATAGAGCTTTCTTCGAACAGGTGGCGCCCGTTCAGGGTTCCCGGCCGAGCACTTGCTTTTGGTCGATGACATGCCGGCAAATATCCTTGCCGCGCGCGCATCAGGCTGGAACGCTCTCCTGTGGCTGGAACGAAGCTCGCTGTCCCCGACGCTAGCAAAGCTCGATTCGATGGGTTGTGTGGATCCAAAATCCTGAACCGGGTCGCCCCCCCTGCGGAGCAGAGATTTCGCGTCGCATGTGTTTGCCGCAAGTGGCGGAAAATACGCGACATGAGGTGCGATGAGCGTTGCGCCGGCATGGTGCCACAATCGGGGCCGGACGAACGGCGCCTTCCTTCCGCGATCCCTGGGCGTGTCCCAAGTGCCTCCCCGACCGAGCGAAAGCCCCCCTCGAGCCCATTTGCCGAGATTGATGGTCTCACGGCGCCCGTTCAGCCCGAACGAAATGGTGGCCGATACGAACCACACACATAAAGGCCTTCCCTCTCGGAATACGGAGCGGCCTCACCAAAAGTACCGTCATGAGCCTCATTCCTCATGACGGTACTTTGATATGTGGCGTTGATGAACATCTGCGCGTTTCGTCGGGCGGACCCGCACCGCCAATCCCAGCCTCTCTACCGATAGTTTTGAATGGAATTTTCTGTTTTCCGTTCGCTATAGCGTCCTGCCCCGCAAATTCGGCGACGTCCGGATAGGCAAAAATCACTCCCACTCGATTGTTCCCGGGGGCTTCGAGGTCACGTCGTAGACGACGCGGTTCACGCCGCGGACCTCGTTGATGATGCGGGTGGCGGTGCGGCCCAGGAAGGCCATGTCGAAGGGGTAGAAGTCGGCCGTCATGCCGTCCACCGAGGTCACCGCGCGCAGGGCCAGCACGTGGTCGTAGGTGCGGCCGTCGCCCATCACGCCAACGGTGCGCACCGGCAGGATCACCGCGAAGGCCTGCCAGATCACGTCATAGAGGCCGGCGAAACGGATTTCTTCCAGATAGATGGCGTCGGCCTGGCGCAGGATGTCGAGCTTCTCACGGGTGATGCCGCCCGGGCAGCGGATGGCAAGGCCGGGGCCGGGGAAGGGGTGGCGACCCACGAACGTCTCCGGCAGGCCGAGCTCGCGGCCCAGCAGGCGCACCTCATCCTTGAACAGCTCGCGCAGGGGCTCCACCAGCTTCATGTTCATGCGCGCCGGCAGGCCGCCCACATTGTGGTGGCTCTTGATGGTAACCGAGGGGCCACCGGTGAAGGACACGCTCTCGATCACGTCGGGATAAAGCGTGCCCTGGGCGAGGAAATCAGCGCCGCCCACCTTCTTGGCCTCGGCTTCGAATACGTCGATGAACAGCTTGCCGATGATCTTGCGCTTCTGTTCGGGATCTTCGACGCCATCGAGCTCCTTCAGGAACAGGTCGGATGCATCCACGTGCACGAGGGGAATGTTATAGTGGCCTCGGAACAGGGAGACCACTTCGTCGGCCTCGCCCTTGCGCATCAGGCCGTGGTCGACGAACACGCAGGTCAGCTGGTCGCCGATGGCCTCGTGAATGAGCACGGCAGCGACCGAGGAATCCACGCCGCCGGACAGACCGCAGATGACGCGGCCGGCGCCCACCTGCGCGCGGATCTGGGCGATGGCCCGCTCGCGGAACGCGCCCATGGTCCAGGTGCCTTCCAGCCCCGCCACCTTGCGCACGAAATTGGAGAGCAGGCGGGCGCCATCGGGAGTATGCACCACCTCGGGATGGAACTGCACGCCGTAATACTTGCGGGCCACGTCGGCGATGGCGGCGAAGGGGGCGTTCTCCGAGGTGGCGACCACCTCGAAGCCGGCTGGCAGGGCGGTCACGCGGTCGCCGTGGCTCATCCACACGGTGTGGCGCTCGCCCGGCTGCCAGACGCCGTCGAACAGGGGCACCTGCCTCTTCACGGTGAGTTCGGCGCGGCCGAATTCGCGATGGTGGCCGGCCTCCACGGTGCCGCCGAGCTGGGCCGCCATGCACTGTTCGCCATAGCAGATGCCGAGCACCGGCACGCCGGCCGTGAAGGCTTCCTGCGGCGCCTTGGGGCTTTCGCCCTCGATGACCGAGGCCGGGCCGCCGGAGAGGATGATGGCCTTGGGCCGCAGCCGGGCGATGGCCTCCGCGCCCTTCTGGAATGGAACCACCTCCGAATAGACGCCTTCCTCACGCACCCGGCGGGCGATGAGCTGCGTCACCTGGCTGCCGAAATCGATGATGAGGACGGTGTCTTGAGCGGGAACGGTCATGGGGCGGCGGCTTTCCGACTGCAGGGAGTTGGCGCCTCCTTTAGCCGGAAAGAGCGGTTTGCAAAAGCGAGGCGAAGGCGGGGCTGGGTTGTGCCGCCGCTATTTCTGCGCCGGGCAGGGCACCGGCACGCCGCGCGCCCAGGTCTGCTGGCGGCTGCCCGCCGCCAGTTCGCGGGTGGCCTGCACCTGGAAGCACTGGCCGAGCTCAAGCACGCGCAGCACCTGGCTCCAATCCGCCGGGCCGGGCCGCACATTGACCTGCCATTTCGTGCGCAGCACGGTGCCCGCCGGCGGCGGCGCGCTAAGGGCCGCCCCGCCCGCGCCCACGAAATTCACATCGACGTTCGTGGCATCAGGGCCGAGGAAGCCCAGCGCTACCCACATGGCGCTGTCGGCGGTTGACGGACGATCCGTGGGGGTGGCGGCGCTGGAGGTGTCGTTGGCCTGGACCACGGCCACGGCCCGGATCGCGTCGAGAATAGCCCGTCGCCGGCTTTGGCATTCCATCGGCAGCAGGTTTACCCGAACGTCAATGTCCTGGATCTGAACCGTTTGGCCCGTATAGCGCTCCACAAGGCGCTCGGTCATGGTGAGGCAGGAGGCCGCCAGATTGAACTGCTGCTGCGCCTCCTCGCGTTGCGCGGCCCAGAGGGCGACGAGGGCGCCCACAATTGCGCCGATCAGCACTTGAAGCACGGGAACGAAGCGAATCAGAAAGTCCATGAGCGCCACCGCCAGCATCACCCTCCGCCGGGAGGGTCCCTCTCGGACGGTGATGCTATGCGGGTGCCGATCAAATTTACAACTAAAACGTGCTACGTGCGCTTCAGCACGCTGACGAAGAAGCCGTCGGTGCCGGTTCGGCGCGGCGTCATCAGCAGGCCCTCGCGGCTGGTGAGCGCGGCGTCGCGCAGGGCAAGGCCCCGTTCGCCGAGGGCCAGCACGTTCTCGGTGGGCAGAATGACCGAGAAGTCTGGCCGCTTGGTGAGAAACGCGCGGATCTGGGCGCCGTTCTCCTCATCCAGAAGAGAGCAGGTGACATAAGCGAGCCGCCCGCCCGGCCGCACATATTGGGCGGCATCCTCCAGAATGCGGGCCTGGTCGGCGGTGCGCTGGGCCAGGGCGCCGGGGCGCACGCGCCACTTGGCATCGGGGTTGCGTCGCCAGGTGCCGGTGCCGGTGCAGGGGGCGTCCACCAGCACCAGATCCATGCGGGCCTCGAGATCAGCCAGGACCTTCTCCGCGCCGCGCGGCGCGCGGACCTGCACATTGCGCACGCCGGCGCGGGTCAGCCGCTCATGCATGGGCTTCAGCCGGCGAATATCGGCATCGTGGGCATAGAGCTGGCCGCTGTTGTCCATGAGCGCGGCGAACTCCAGCGTCTTGCCGCCAGCCCCCGCGCACAGATCGAGCACCTGGCTGCCGGGCAGGGGCTGAGCCAGGATGGCGGCGAGCTGCGAGCCTTCGTCCTGAACCTCCACCTCGCCCTTGAGGAAGGCGGGTTCCGCCGTCACCGGCGGTGCCTTGCCGTCGGCGCCGAGCGCGATGCGCAAGGCAAGGGGTGAAAAGCGCCCCGGCTGGGGGTTGAGGTGGGCCAGCGCCGCGGCGGCTGCCTCGGGCGTCGCCTTGAGGGTGTTGATGCGCAGGTCGAGGGGGGCGCGGGTGGCCAGGGCCTGGCCCTCGTCCACCACCTCGTCGCCGAACACGTGTCGCAGGGAGGCGTGGAGCCATTGAGGATAATCGCCGCGCACGAACGGCGGGGCGCCGGCCAGGCTGGGCTCGGTGAGCTGCTCGCGCTCCCGGTCGGTCAAGGCCGCCGGCGCATAGCGGGACCCGTCCGCCAGGGCGGCGATGGCCGTCACGTCGAGACCGCGCATCACGCTCAACATGCCCAGTACCAGGGCGCGGGGCGCCTCGGAGCCCATGACGGCGGCGGATGAGGCGCGCCGCCGCAGGGTGTCATAGACCAGTCCGGCAATGGCGGCGCGGTCACCCGAGCCGGCGAAGCGGTGCGAGAGGCCCCAGTCCTTGAGGGCATCGGGCGCGGGCCGTCGGCGCGCGGAGATGTCGGCCATGACCTCGATGGCGGCGGCGATGCGGGCGGCTGGGGTCACGGCTGGCGCTCCCCGGCCGCAACCAGGCCGCGGGCGGCGGTTTGCGCCATGAACAGGTCGAGGGCGTGGGCCAGCTTCTCGTCGATGATGTGCAAGTATTCGGTCCAGTCTTCATGGCGGGAGAGCGTGCTCTTCCCGTCGCTGATGCCTCGCAGGCCAATGATGGGCAAATGGAAGCGGCGCGCCGCGCGCAGCACGGCGAAGCTCTCCATGTCCACCATGTCCTCGGCGATCGCATCGTAAGCGGCGCCTGAGATGATGGCGCCGCCGGTGGAAAGGGAGGCGGCGGGAATGCCTTCGATATGGTGCTCAAGGGCGATCACCGCCGGCTCGTCGAGAAACGGGGTGCGCCCCTTCTCGACGCCGAGGGGCGAGGCATCCATGTCGCGATAGGCGAGGTGGGAGACCTGGTAGACCTCCGCATGGGCGAGCCGCCGCGATCCGGCCGAGCCCAGGGTGAACACCACATCCGGCAGCTGACCCGCGTGATCAAGGCGGGCCAGGGCGCGGGCGGTCTCCACCGCAGCCTCCACCGGCCCGACGCCGGTGATGAGCGGGGCGATGCGGGCCTGAAGATGTGGTCCATACTCCTGGCTCGTGGCCATCACGAACAGCACGCGATGGCCGCCAATGCTCAGGAGATGGCGGGTGGGGTCGTCCATCGGCTCACCTGAAGGGGCAAAGTGCGACTCCTCCGCCGCGCGGCGGCGTCTGTCAATCGGCACAGCTTCAGATGTTGAGGAGAATGGAAAGCGCGAACGCCGCCCAGGCGAGGGCGAGCACCACCAGCGCCACCAGCTCGGGGCCGCGGTGACCGCGCCCCGCCGGTGCCAGCCCGCGCACCGCATCGGCCAGCACGAACAGCCAGGCCAGGACCAGAAAGATGATGTCCGCCTTGTGGGTGACGAGGGTCAGCACCGTGAGGGTGGCGAACAGCAGAGACGACAGGGTGCGCCCCTGCGGATGCCCCGGCGGGTCCATGGCCGGCTGCTGGCGCTCGCCCACCAGGGCGGCCAAGAGCAGCCCCAGCAACAGGGCCACATGAACGAACAGCGGCAGCAGGATCATGGCGACGGACATGGACGCTCCCATGGGGTTGGCCTTGGAGATGCAACCCCGCACGGTGCCGCTTCGTTCCCTGCCCGGGCCGAGCGAAGGCCTAGCGGGGGCGCGCCAATGGCGGTAGGGGAGGCAAGTGCGCCCATCGCGCCACATTCGGAGGAACACGCCCATGCCGCTCTATGCCCTCGATGGTATCGCTCCCGAGCTTCCGGCTTCCGGCAATTTCTGGATCGCGCCGACGGCGGTGCTGATCGGCAAGGTGATCGTCAAGGAGGGCGCCAGCATCTGGTTCGGCTCCGTGCTGCGCGGCGACAATGAGCCGATCGTGGTGGGGGAGGGGAGCAACATTCAGGAAAACTCCGTGCTCCACACCGATATGGGGTGCCCGCTGACCATCGGCCGCAATGTGACCGTCGGGCACAATGTGATCCTGCATGGCTGCATCATCGGCGATAACAGCCTGATCGGCATGGGGGCCACCGTGCTCAACCGCGCCACCATTCCCGCCAACAGCCTGGTGGGCGCCGGCGCCCTGGTGACCGAGGGCAAGACCTTCCCCGAGCGCTCGCTGATCGTCGGCTCGCCGGCGAAGGCCGTGCGCAGCCTTGATGATGCCGCCGTGGCGGGGCTGGAGAAGAGCGCTCTCAGCTATCAGAACAACGGCCGGCGCTATACCGCCGGCCTCGTCCGCATCGATTGATGTCTGGCGACTGAGGGGAGGGCGCCGCCTCAGCGGCGGCTGCCCACCGCGATCGGCACCTGGGTTTCGCCGAGCGACACCCAACGGGTGGGATCGAACTGGGACTGCCGCTTCACATAGCGGTATCCCGTGTCCTTCCAGGAGAGAATGTCGTCCTCCTGGTTGTCGAGGATCAGGTCGCCGCGGTCGGTCACCACGGTGAGCACGGCGTGGCCGTTGCCCTCGCGGTCGCGCACCACGGTGATGAGCATGGCCGAGCTCGGCCAGCCGAGGTTGAGCAGCGTGCGGCGCTTCTCAAGAACATAGTCCTCGCAATCGCCTTTGCCGTCGTCCGGATAGTCCCAGCGCTCGGTCTCGCCGAAATGGTCGAGGTCGGTGACCGGCTCGATACGCGCGTTGACGCCGCGATTGACCCGATCGAGCTCGGCCGCGCGCTCGTCGTCGAGGCGGATGATGGAGGTCTGGCTGCCGCTGCTGCCGCAATCGCCGCGATGCTGCGCACAGAACCGCACATAGCCGCTCGGCGCGCTGGTCGCGCCGCGGTCGGCGAGGTGGCGGGGGGCGAACCCGGGCGCCAGGTTGGCGAACTGGATGTCCTGTGCCTGGGCCATGGCGATGCCCGCCGTCATCACGGCGACAGCCGGCAAAATCCGCAGGAAAAGGTCGAGCAGGCGCTGGGGCATCGCGGGCATCCGCAAGGGGTTAACAAAATCATAATGCCCCATGTCGGCCGCAATTGCGGCGTCAACCTTCTATTAACCTTAACCGGTCGGCGTTCGCGGGCCATAGCCGCGCCCGTCGGGCCTGGCAGTTTGCCGGGGCCGGCGAGCGGGGATTTCCCTTGCCGGCGGCCACGGGCCTGCCTATGTCGAAGGGGTGTCGCACCTGCCTCCCTTCCGGCCTCGCCCGCCCGCCCGACAGCCCATGTTCAACGTCCCCGGCAGCATTGCCGGCGTGGCGCTGGTGCTGGTGGCTATTCACGCCATCCGCACGCTGCTTCTGAGCGAGGCGGCGGACGTGGAGGTGCTGACCTATTTCGCCTTCATCCCCGCCCGCTACACCTTGCCGGATACCATGTTCTATCTGCCGGGGGGCTGGGGGCCGAAGGTATGGACCGTGGTCACCTACGCCATGCTGCATGCCAATTGGATGCATCTGGGCGTGAACCTCGTCTGGTTCTTCGCATTCGGCACGCCCGTGGCGCGGCGGTTCGGGGCGCTGCGTTTCATCGTGTTCTGCGCCGTCACCGCGGCGGCCGGCGCGGCGGCGCACTACCTGACCCATCCCGATGCGCTGGTGCCCCTGGTGGGGGCGTCCGCCACCGTTTCCGGCGTCATGGCCGCGGCCATCCGTTTCGCCTTCTCCCCCGGCGGGGTGCTCAGCGGTGGCGCCGGCGGCGATCACCACCCGGCGGATTCGCTGCTGAGCAGCTTCCGCAACGGCCAGATGCTCATCTTCATCGCCATCTGGTTCGGCCTGAACCTGTTGTTCGGGATCGGCGTTTCCATGCCCGGGAGTGATGGCGCGGAAGTGGCCTGGCAGGCGCACGTGGGCGGCTTCGCGGCAGGCCTGGTGCTGTTCGGCCTGTTCGACCCCATCCCGCGACGGCGGGCGTGACCGCGGGCCGCGCCCGCTGCCGGTGCCTCGGTATGGTGGAACCCGAGCTGCTTCTCATCGCTTGATGTTCGCGGGAGACCCGCCGCTCGGCCGCGCCATGCGGCAGCTGCGCAATGCACTTGCGTTGCGGCAGATTGCGATGGATCATTTTCCCCTTCGGAAGGCGACGGCCGAGAAAAAGAGCATGAAGCTCGTCCGGTTGGGCGCTGTGTTGATGGGAGCAGACGCCAATGACCGTGAACACGATCTTGAAGCAGAAGAGTGGGGACATCGTCACCATCGGGCCCCAGGCCACGCTGGGCGATGCGGTGGCCCGGCTGGCCCAGCACCACATCGGCGCGATCGTGGTGGTGGACGATCACATGGTGGTGGAAGGCATCATCTCGGAACGCGACGTGGTGCGCCTGATGGGCGAACGGGGCACACAGGCCCTCTCGGCGCCGCTGGAAAAGGTGATGACCCGCGCCGTGGTGACCTGCACCGCCGAGGAGACCATTCCGGTGATCATGGAGCGCATGACGCGCGGCCGTTTCCGCCACGTGCCGGTGGTGGATGGTGACCGGCTGGTGGGCATCATCTCCATCGGCGACGTGGTGAAGTTCCGCGTCCAGGAGATGGAGCGCGAGCATGCCGCGCTGCGCGATTACATCATGTCGGCCTGACATGGGCTCCGGTCGGCCTGGGGGCCGACCGGAGAAGGGACGCGGGGCATCGCCGGCGCTGCGTCAGCGCCGCGCTTTCGCCCCGACCGCTCACTGGCCCGGCTGCGGCACCACGCGCAGATAGGGCTTCACCGTCTTCCAGCCGTTCGGGAACCGTTCCTTCGCCGCCTCGTCGTTCAGCGAGGGAACGATGATCACGTCATCGCCGCTCTTCCAGTCCACCGGGGTGGCCACCGCGTGCTTGGCGGTGAGCTGGAGCGAATCCACCACCCGCAGGATCTCCTGGAAGTTGCGGCCGGTGGAGGCGGGATAGGTGATGGAGAGCTTGAGCTTCTTGTCGGGCCCAATGACGAACACAGAGCGGACCGTCGCCGTGTCGCTGACGTTCGGATGGATCAGATCATAGAGCGTCGACACCTTCTTGTTGGCATCGGCGATGAGCGGGAAATTCAGGGTCGAGCCGGTGGCATCCTTGATGTCCTGGACCCAGGCCGGGTGGTTCTCGATGGTGTCCACCGAAAGGCCGATGACCTTCACGCCGCGCTTGTCGAACTCGCTCTTGAGATGGGCCACCTGGCCCAGTTCGGTGGTGCAGACCGGGGTGAAATTCTTCGGGTGGGAAAACAGGATGCCCCAGCTGTCGCCCAACCAGTCATGGAAGCTGATCGGCCCTTGTGTGGTCTGGGCGGTGAAATCGGGAACAATATCGCCGAGATGCAAGCTCATGATGAAACTCCAACCGCTGACGGGTTCTGCGTCGATGGGTTCGTTATAACCATTAAATCGGTCGATTAAAAGAATTAAGTCGTTTCACCGCTCCTGTGCGCCCGTTCTGGCGCGAAGCCGGGCGCCCGTCCGCCTCTGTGTGGGCTCCGCACGGCGCGCGGTTTCGCATAGACTTCAGCGGGATTCGTGCCCGCTTTTGGGCAACGGGTTTCGGACACGGATGTCATGGCAGCCGCACCGCCTTCCTCTTACTCGCCTGGCGCCCACTGCGTGGATGTGGCCGATGGGGATGCCGTGCGACCCGCGGCAGCTGGGGCAGACGGGACCGCGCCCGGTGCCACAGCCGCGGAGCTGACGCGCGGCCTGGAGGCCTTGTGCCGCCTGGCGGCGCTGACCTTTAAGGTGACGCACGCGGTGGTGTGGCAGGCGGGCGCAGTGCTGGCGGGCGCGGTGTTGGCGGGGACCGCCCCGTCGGAGGATGCGCTGGCCCGCGCCGCAGACTGGGCGCTCGCCCACCGGGATACGGCCAGGGCGGGCGGCGGGGCCGAGGGATGCGTCGCGGCGCTGCCGCTGCCGGGCGACGGTCCGCAGCCGCGCCTGCTGATGCTGATGGACCCGGCGCCGCGCGTCCTCACGGCTGAGGAGTGCGCCCAGCTGGCGGATCTGGCAGCCGGCGCGGCCAGCCTGCTGGCCCTGGGCGCCGCCGCGCAGGAGGCCATGGCGCACATGGCCCTGTTCCGGCTGCTGGCGGAGAATTCCACCGACACCATCGTGCGCGGCGATCTCAACGGTGTGCGGCGCTACGTGTCGCCGGCCTGTCGGGAGCTGCTGGGCTATGAGCCCGAAGAGTTGGTGGGCCGGCGGGCGGTGGAAATCGTCCATCCGGACGATATGCCGGCGTTCGCCAGGATGATGAACGAATTGCGTGAGGGGCGGGTGAACGCGGCCCGCAGCGAGCAGCGCCAGCGTCACAAGGACGGGCACTGGGTGTGGATTGAGGCCTTCATCCGCCGCACACGGGATCCGCAGACCGGTTTGCCCGATGGTTATGTGGTGTCGGTCCGCAACATCTCACGGCGCAAGGCGGCGGAGCAGCGCCTGGCGCATCTGGCCGCCCATGATGCTCTCACGGGCCTTGCCAATCGCACCCTGCTGCAGGATCGCCTGGAGGCGGAGATGGCCCGGGCGCGGCGCACCGGCGCGGGACTGGCGGTGTTGTGCCTCGATCTCGACCGCTTCAAGCGGGTGAACGACAGCCTCGGCCACGAGGCCGGCGATGCCGTGCTGCGCACTGTCGCGGAACGCCTGAAGCAGGCGACCCGGGGGGAGGATCTGGTGGCCCGGGTGGGGGGCGACGAGTTTGTCGTCGTGCAGGCCGCGGAGGTCGATCCCCAGGCTGGTGCCGATGCCCTCGCGGCGCGGCTCATCAGCCTCGTCAGCACACCCATGGACTTTCGCGGCGAGACCGTTTCCGTGGGGCTCAGCGTCGGTGTGGCCGCCGCGAGCGCTGCGGAGGTGGCGCGGGGCCTCTCGCTCGGCGGGCTGTTGCGGGCAGGGGATCTCGCCCTTTATGCGGCCAAGGCTGCGGGCCGCGGCCGTGCCATGCTGGCGGACCTGTCACAGATTGAGGTCGACGCGGCGGCCGGCGGGCGGTGAGGATCCTATGGCGCCGCGCCGGCCGCACGAAAGGCGCAGATCCCGGGGCCACCTTCCCGCCCGGGGCGGTGGGTGATCCCGAGGTCGCAGGGCCGGTGCCTTCAGGCGGCTCCGGCCAGCTCGCCGGCGAGCGCCTTGGCGATCAGCGCGCGGGTTTCCGCGATGCCGTAGATCTCCACGAAAGAGCCGAAGCGCGGGCCGCGTTCCAGCCCCAGCAACACCTGATAGAGGGTGTTGAACCATTCGATGGAGACACCCGGCCGCTCCGGCGTGGCGCCCTTGGCTTTGAGGTCCTGATAGCGCGGAATAGGCCGCGCCACGTCGTAAAGCGCGGTCTGAATGTCCTCGCCACTGGCCTGCGCGGGCAGGGCGGCGAGCGCCGCATCCAACGTCTGCAGTGCCTCCCGCTCGACCGCGTCGGGCACGCGGAACACCTTGTTGGGCTTCACGAAATCGTGGAAGTACTTGACCGCGTATCCGACCAGCTCGGCGAGCTTGGGATGGGTGGCCGCTGACACGCCGGGCACGTGGCGGTTGAGAAAGCCCCACAGCACCCCTTCATCCTCGGTGTTGGAGGCGGAGGCGAGGTTGAGCAGCATGGTGAAGGAAACCGGCATGTCCACCACCGGGGGATGACCGGCATGGATGTGCCACACCGGATTGCCCAGGCGCTGCTTCCAGTCCTGATCCGGATACTTGGCAAGGAAATTGAAGTAGTCATCCACGTTGCGCGGGATGACGTCGAAGTACAGCCGCTTACCCGAGCGGGGCGACTGATACATGAACAGCGCCAGGCTTTCGGGAGAGGCATAGGTGAGCCACTCTTCGATAGACAGGCCGTTCCCCTTTGACTTGGAGATCTTCTGCCCCTTCTCGTCCAGGAACAGCTCGTAATTGAAGCCCTCCGGCGGATCACCGCCGAGCGCGGTGGCGATCTTGGCGGAGAGCTTGACAGAATCGATCAGGTCTTTGCCGGCCATCTCATAATCGACACCCATAGCGACCCAGCGCATCGCCCAATCGGGCTTCCACTGCAGCTTGCAATGGCCGCCGGTGACGGGAAGCGTCACGCGCTCAGCGGTTTCCGGGTCATCATAGGAGATTGTGCCGGCGGCGGCGTCGTGCGCCACGATCGGCACCTGCAGCACGCGGCCGGTGCGCGGGCATACGGGCAGGAACGGCGAATAGGAGGCCGCACGCTCTTCCCGCAGCGAGGGCAGCATGATTTCCATGATGCGCTCATAGTTCGCCAGCACCTTGAGCAGGGTCGCATCGAAGGCGCCAGACAGGTAGCACTGGGTCGCCGACATGAACTCATACTGGAAGCCGAAGGCGTCCAGGAAGGCGCGCAGGCGCGCATTGTTGTGCTCGCCGAAGCTCGGATAGGTCCCGAAGGGGTCCGGCACCTTGGTGAGCGGCAGGCCGAGGGCGGCCTGCAGCATCTCCTTGTTGGGCACGTTGTCCGGCACCTTGCGCAGGCCGTCCATGTCGTCGGAGAAGGCGACGAGGCGGGTGCGGATCTTGTCCTCGGTGAGGATGCGGAAGGCGTGGCGCACCATGGTGGTGCGCGCTACCTCGCCGAAGGTGCCGATGTGGGGCAGGCCGGAAGGGCCATAGCCGGTCTCGAACAGCACCTCGTCCTTGGGTTTGCGCTTCAGCCGCTCCACCAGCTTCCGCGCTTCTTCGAACGGCCAGGCATTGGCCGTCTCGGCGACGCGCTTCAGCTCGCCGGCGAGTTCGGCCGGAACGGCAAAGGCGGACGTGGCTTCAGTCATGATCGGCTCCAGGAAAGGAGCGCGATACTTAGGAAGGGGAAACCGTGGCGTCAACGCGCAGACGGCGTGCGCGGGCGACGGGCCAGCGGCAGCACCACATGCACCATGCCGATCACCATGGGCGGCACGGCGCACAGGGTGGTCGCCCAGAAGGGCCAGCCGGTGACCAGCGGCGAAAGCACCAGCAGAATGCCGTTGATGAGGATATAGGCCCCCACCATCATCACCCCGAGAAAGCGCAGGTGGGACCAGAAGGGAAAAGTGATCATGATCGATTTCCAGAAATGGAACGAAACGGCTCGTTCAATTTGTGGGCGTTGATATATACGATCCGTTTCGGTTATCAAGGGGCAGGATTGAGGAGGAGGTCGCTTTGAACGCCCGCACGCCGGAGGCCCACCGCCGTTCATCCATCGGCGCGCGCCGCAATCCCGAGGCGGAGGCGGCCATTCTGGCCGCGGCGCGGGCGCTGTTGGCGGAACGCGGTTACGCCGGATTCTCCATCGAGGAAGTGGCGCGCCGCGCGGGCGCGGGCAAACCGACCATCTACCGCTGGTGGCCCACGAAGACCGACCTGTTCATTGATGTCTACGGTGCGGAAAAGACCGCCGCCCTCAGCCCGCCGGACACGGGCAGCCTGCGGGGAGATCTTGTGACCTACACCCGGGGCCTGTGGTCGTTCTGGCGCGACACCCCCTCCGGCCGCACCTTCCGGGCTTTGATCGCCGACTCGCAGACCAGCGAGAGTGCCCAGCAGAGCCTGCGCGATAAGTTCCTGCCCCAACGGCTGCACGACGTGCGCGAACTGTTCGCGCGGGCGGCGGGCCGCGGCGAGGTCCGTGCGGAGGCGGTGGAGCCGCTGCTGTCCCTTTACATCGGCTTCAATTGGTACCGGCTGCTCACCGACCGCATCGCCGATGATCCCGAAGGCATTGATGCCATTGCCGCCATTCTGGCGGGGGCCGCTCAGTAGAAGCCGATGGGGAACCAGCGCAGGTAGAGGTCGGTATAAGTGCCCTTTTCCCAGATCCGCTGCAGCGCGTAGTCGATCGCTTCACGCAGTTTGTCGTTGCCGGCTTTGACCGCCACCGCAAAGCCATCGCCAAAAAAGCGGCTCTCGGTGAAGGGGCCGCCCACGAAGACGCAGCAGGCGGCGGAATCGGACCCGTTGAGCCAGAGCGACAGGCCGATGCCGTCGGCGAACAGCAGGTCCACGTCCCCCTTCCTGAGGGCCGCCTGCGCCGTCTTCAGGTCCGGATAGGGGCGAATGGCAGCCTCGTTGAAGAACGAGCGCAGATAGGCCTCGTGAGCGGTACGCGACACCACCGCGACCTTCTTCGCCGCCACCGTCTCCGGGGTCGTCGTCGCCAGGGACGCGCCCTTGCGGGCGACGAAGCGGGCAGGGGTGCCGAGATAGCGCTCCGAGAAATCCAGCACGGCGCGATTGGCCGGGGTTGCGGCGATGCCGGCGATGGCGGCGTCGGCGCGGCCTTGTTCAAGGGTCTCGAGAAGCCC
Source organism: Xanthobacter sp. NM-25 (assembly GCF_022138605.1). Taxonomy (GTDB): domain Bacteria; phylum Pseudomonadota; class Alphaproteobacteria; order Rhizobiales; family Xanthobacteraceae; genus Xanthobacter. Next base: position 291,901 of record NZ_JACBFS010000004.1, on the reverse strand, counting down.
GTCGAACGCCACCGCCTGAATGTGGCAGGTCACCGACAGCTCGGCGCAGATGGCGCGCGCCAGGTCGACATTGAAGCCATTCAGCGCCCCTTCCGCGCCGATGAAATTGAACGGGGGATAGTCGTCGGAGGTGACGATCCGCAGCTCTTTCGGCAATTCGGCGGCATCGGGGCGCTCCAGCCGCCGCTCGACATTCCAGAAGCTCGGCACCACCACGCCGCCCAGGTCCGCTGCCGCGGCGCCGGTGCCCTCTGGCGCCGCCAGGGCGGGCACCGGCGCGCCCGCCAGGATCGCGCCGGCCAGCAGCGCGCCGGCCAGCAGCGCGCCCAGCGCCAGGCCCGCGACGAAGCCCCGCTTCAAGAGGGGGCGCCGCCGGGCGGATGAAGCCTGCGGCTGTATGGACGCTGGTCGAGCAATCCTGCCCACGGTACCCTCTAGTTGTGTCGTGCGGGTTGGGGGGACCGGCATGGTGATGGAACGTGGCCTTGGGGGCAAGGGCGACGGGGCGGGGGCCGGGCATGCCGCTGTGCATGGGGTGCCCCCCGGCGCCGGGGCTTCCGTGGTGGCCGGTTTTCCGTCTGATCTTCCCCTCGATCTGCCGGCCGAGCTGGCGCCGTTTCGCGGTCATCTGGCCGAAGACATGCTGCACTGGGCCGAGTCTCGCGCCCGGCAAATCGGCATGGGGGGTGACGAGGTGCTGGTGGCGCAGGGCGCTGTCTCCCGTGCCGAAGTCGCCCGCTTCACCGCCGCCCATCTCGGGCTGCCGTTGAACGACCCGCTCGAACCTCTGCCGCGGTGGCCGGTGGACCCGAGCGCGCTGACACGGGCGGACCTGGCAAGCGCCGCGGCGCGCACCGCAACGGTGGTGGATCTGGGCGGCAGCGCGCCGGTGTTCATCGTGGCGCCGCAGGGGCGCCTCGTGCGGCGACTGGCACGGGCGCTGCGGCTGGCGCCGGAACTGCGCCACCGGCTGCGGCTGATGGCGCCCGATGCCCTGCGCCGTCAGATCGTCGCCCGCGATGGCGCCGCCCTGGCGACGGCGGCCGCGTTTCGCCTGCGGGATACGGAGCCCGCCCGTTCCGCCGGCACGCTCCATCCACTGTGGTCACTGACCCTCCTCGCCCTGCTGATGGGTGGCCTGCTGCTGGCCATCGCCGCGTTCGAGCCGGCACTGGCGGTGCTGGTGGTGCAGCTGCTGCTGTCCCTGGTCTTTCTGTCGTGGCTGGCGCTGCGCCTGGCCGGCTGCTGCTTCGATGCAACCGAGCATGAGCGCCCGCTCGATCTGCAGGATCGGGATTTGCCGATCTACTCCATCCTGGTGCCGCTCTATCACGAGGCCGCCAGCGTTCCCGGTCTGGTGGCGGCGCTGGCGCGGCTCAACTACCCGCCTGAGAAGCTGGACATCAAGCTGGTGGTGGAGGCGGACGATGTGCAGACCCGCGCGGTCATCGCCGCCCTGGGACTGCCGAGCCAGATGGAAGAAGTGGCTGTTCCGGACATCGGCCCGCGAACCAAGCCCAAAGCTCTCAACACCGCGCTGGCATTGGCCCGTGGCCGCTATGTGGCAATCTTCGATGCGGAGGACCTGCCGGAGCCCGACCAGTTGCGGCGCGCCCTCGCCGCCTTCCGCTCGGGCGGGCCGCAGGTGGCGTGCGTGCAGGCCCGCCTCACCATCGACAATGGCCCCGTCTCCTGGATCAGCGGGCATTTCGCTGCGGAATACGCGGCCCAGTTCGATGTGCTGCTGCCGGTGCTCAGCGCCCTCGAACTGCCCATCCTCCTGGGTGGCACGTCCAACCACTTCCGTCGCGATGTCCTGGAGCGGGTCGGCGCGTGGGATCCCTTCAATGTCACCGAGGATGCCGATCTCGGCATCCGTCTGGCGCGCGCGGGGTGGCGCACCCGGGTCATCGGCTCCAGCACGTTCGAGGAGGCGCCTGTCTCCCGCAAGGCGTGGCTGGGCCAGCGCGGGCGGTGGCTGAAGGGCTGGGCGCAGACCCTGCTGGTTCATGGTCGCCACCCGCTGGAGCTGATGCGGGATCTGGGCTGGCGCCAGACGCTGGCGGTGTTCGTGCTCACCGCCGGGCCCTATGCCTCGGCGCTGGTGCACCCGTTCTGCCTGGCGATCCTGTTCTGGTATCTGGCTCAGGGGCTGCTCGGCGAACCGTGCCGATCGGGCACCGAGGTGCTCGTGTGCGCGCTCACCTACACAACATTCGGGGTGGGCTACCTCGGCACGGCGCTGACCATGATCATCGGCGCAGCGCGGCGCCAGCAGAGCCTGCCACTGAAACTGCTGGCGACCATTCCCATCTATTGGCTGCTGCTGTCCTGGGCCGCGTGGCGGGCACTCTTGGAACTGGTCCAGCGGCCCCACCACTGGGAAAAGACGCAACACGCCGTCTCCGCCCGAGGTCTGCGGGCGGGAGGGGCCGCGCTCAAAAATACTTGCGAAGCTCGGCGGCGGCCGTGGCCGGCGGTTGCTTGGAGTTGAAGGGGGCCACGAAGGTGCCGGTCTTATCCATGAGATAGACCACGGCGGTGTGGTCCATGGTGTAGTCGTCCCCGGTCAGCGGCACCTTGCGGGAATAGACCCGATATTCCTTCTTGATGGTCTCGATGGCCTCCGGCGTTCCCGTGAGCGCCTTCAGCTGGGGTGCGAAGCTGCTGAGATAGGACTTCATCACCTCCGGCGTGTCGCGCTCGGGATCGACCGAGACGAAAATGGCCTGCGCCTTGTCCGCATCCGGCCCCAGGGCGCCAAAGATTTCGGACATCTCGAACAACGCGGTCGGGCACACGTCCGGGCAATGGGTGAAACCGAAGAAGATCAGCGTGGGCTTGCCCTTCAAGATGGCTTCGGTGGCGGGCTTGCCGTCCTGATCCACCAGCAAGAACGGCCCGCCCACCGCGGCGGTGCCGCTGGCCACCGGCTGGGCGGCTTTCGGCATCAGGGCCGTGACGCCGACCACCAGCACCAGGGCGCCCGCTGCGAACGCGCCGAACAGGGTCAGGATCTTGAGGCGAGGCGACATGATCGGGACAATCTCCATGGCGGGCAGGATAGTGGCCCGCTGTCGGCTACATGCAGGCGCCGATGCCGGCGCTCAGCGCATCGAAAAACACCGTCGCCCCATGGCGCCACCACAGCAGCAGCGCGCCACAGAACGCGGCACCGGCCACGGCGCTCGCGAGCCACAGGCTCACCCGGCCCAGCCGTTCCTCCGGTCCCGGCTCGGCGACCGACCCGGGCGACGGCGTGCGTGCGCCCGTCTGCGGGGCGCCTGCCGGCGGTGATGTGGGGCCTGGAGCGGCCATGACTGCGATCCCACAAGAAGTCTGAGGGAGGCCTAAGCTAGTGCGCCTGTGCCTCCGCGCCAAGGCGAGGGGACGCATCGCGCGCCGAGATGACGCAGCCGTGACGCCGTCGTCCCGCGGCGCATGGCGGCGGTTGACGCGGGCGCGACGCCCATCCTACAAGGAGGTATGTGGCACTGCGAACACATGGTGCGGGTTCTGTTCCCGGCAGCGCGGCGAATTCGTCGCCCGGTCGACGGTGTCGGCCGGGTAAACTGACGCGCCTGCCTTTTCTGCGGCTTGTCTCCACGCGCGATCTGCCTGCGCGAGCCGCATGCACCGACGCTTCGGCGTCCCTGTTCGGATCTTTCCAGATGCCCCACCCCCTGTGTGCCCCCGAGAGCCACGACGAATATCGCCTGGTCGTAACCGCCGATGCCGATGCCAACGTGCTGCTGCGCCTGCTGGAGCCCTTCGTGATTCATGATGTGCTGCCGCAGAGCCTCGGGGCCGAGCGGGTGGGCGGCGTGCTCGAACTGACCGTTCTGTTCTGCGCACCCGCCGATCTCGCCACGCGGCTGAAGATGCGGCTGGCGGTGATGCCCATGGTCCACGCGACCCGGCTCGACGCGATCGAGACTCCCACCCGCGCTGCGGCCTGAGGGCACCGGCGGTCATGCTCTCCACCTTCGCCGACATTGCCGTCATTGTCCTGCCGGTTTTCGGCATGGTGGCCATTGGTTACGGGGCCGCCAAGGTTGGGCTGGTGACGGACAAAGCCTCCGATGGCCTCGCGGAATATGTGTTCAGCCTGGCCCTGCCGGTGCTCATCTTCAAGACGCTGAGCGAGGCGAAGCTGCCGCACGCCCAGCCATGGGGCTACTGGATCTCCTATTTCGCCGGCGCCTTCCTGGTGTTTGCCCTCGCCATGCTGGCGGCGCGCAAGCTGTTTGGGCGGGGCCACCAGGAATCCGTCATCCACGGCTTCGCCGCCGGGCAGGCCAATACGGTGTTCGTGGGCGTGCCGCTGATCCTGCGCGCCTATGGAGAAGAGGGCGCGGTGCCCCTGTTCCTGCTGATCGCTATCCACCTGCCGGTGATGATGATCGCCGCCACCCTGCTGCTGGAAGGCAGCGCCGGCTTTTCCCGCGCCATGTTGCTGCGGCTGGTGAAGGCGCTGGCGCTGAACCCCATTCTCATCGGCATCTATGCCGGTGCGCTGGGGCGCGTGGTGGGCATCCAGGTGGGTGGAGTGCCCAAGCAGATCATGGATATGCTCAGCGCCTCGGCCACGCCCTGCGCCCTCATCGCCCTTGGGCTTTCGCTAAAGCACTACGGCATCCGCGGAGATGTGCGCCCGGCGGCGCTCATCAGCTTTCTTAAGCTCCTGGGCCATCCGTTCGCGGTGCTGCTGCTGACCCTGATTTTCCCCATGCCACCGGTCTGGGCGGGGGTGGCGGTGCTGTTCGCGGCCATGCCCTCGGGCATCAATGGCTACCTGCTGGCCCAGCGCTATGGCGTGGCGGTGGGCACGGCCACCAGCGCCGTTTCTCTTTCCACCGGCCTGGCGGTGATCACCATCGCCTTCTGGCTTTACGTGCTCGGCGTCGGCTAGCCGCACTCAGGCGGCAAGGCCCACCCGGCGCCGGACATCTTCTGCGCTGACACCTGCGGCGCGAAGGCTGGCGATGCTGGTGGCCGCGTGGCTTTTCGACAGCTTGCGCCCCCGCGCATCGCGGATCAGCGGATGGTGGTGGTAAAGCGGCACGGGAAGCCGCAGCAGGTGCTGCAGCAGCCGATGGATGGCGGTGGCCTGGAACAGGTCCTGGCCGCGGATGACGTGGGTAATGCCCTGCAGGGCGTCGTCGACCACCACCGAAAGGTGGTAGGAGGTGGGCGCGTCGCGGCGGGCGAGGATCACGTCGCCCCAGGCCTCCGGATGGGCGGGGATGGCGCGCGGCGGGCCCTCGGGGGTGCCCTGCGCCTCGTGCCAGACCAGGGGTGTCTCCACCAGCGCGCAGGCACGGGCCATGTCCAGCCGCAGCACGAACGGCTCGCCCGCCTGCCGACGCGCCGCCCGCTCGGCGTCGCTGAGGTCGGCGCGGGCGAAAGGGAAGAGCGGGGCGCCATCCGGGTCGCGCGGGTGCGGTGCACCGGTCTGTGCCTCACGGCCCTGCACGGCGCGGGCGATGTCGCCACGGCTCTCGAAGGCGGGATAAACGAGCCCCATGGCCTCCAGCCGGCCTAGGGCGGCGGCATAGTCGGCGAAATGCTCGGACTGCCGTCGCGGGGCTACGGCCGGCGGGATGGACAGCCACGCCAGATCTTCCAGAATGGCGCTCTCGAATTCGGGTCGACAACGGGTGGTGTCGATGTCCTCGATGCGCAGCAGGAAGGTGCCGCGGGCGCGGCGGGCCGCTTCGGCGTTCACGAGGGCGGAATAGGCGTGGCCGAGGTGGAGCAGCCCGTTCGGGCTGGGCGCGAAGCGGCAGACCATGGGGCCGAGGAGCAGACTCATGATGCGTTGGCTTACCACGTCGCGCCGGGCCTGTGGGCGCGACAGCCGCAAGGGTGGGGCGCGGTGAGCGCGCCGGCGATGCCCGCCCCTCCGCTCCTGTTGCAGGACCAGGCCGGTTTCGAGGCCGCCTTTGCCGCGCTCCTGCGGCTTGATCCGCGACTGGTGCCCCTCGCCGCCCGCACGGGTTGCCCGGCCCTGCGGCGCCGGCCACCGGGGTTCGAGGGGTTGGTGGCAATCGTGGTGGCGCAGCAGCTTTCGGTGGCGGCCGCCCGGGCCATCGCCGCGCGGCTGGAGCAGGCGCTGGGCGGGCCGGCCAGCCGCGACCGTCTGCGCGCGGCGGCGCCGGAGCAGTTGCGCGCAGCCGGCCTGTCGACCCCGAAAATCCGGACCCTGAAGGGCATTGTCCAGATGCTGGATGCCGGTGCGGTGGACCTCTGCGGGCTCCATGCACTGCCCATGGAGGCCGCGACCCATCAGCTGATGCGGTTGCCGGGCATCGGCCGTTGGTCCGCCGATCTCTATCTTTTGTTCTGCCTTGGCCGCGCCGATGCCTTTCCCGCCGGCGATCTGGCGCTGCAGGTGGCCTTGGGGGACGGCTTCGCTCTGGGTGGGCGTTGCACGCAGGAGGGGCTCCTGGCGATCGCCGAGGATTGGCGTCCGCTGCGCGGCGTGGCGGCGCATCTGCTGTGGGCCTATTATGCCGTGCGGCGTTCACGCCTTGGGGCGCCGGCCTGAGTTCTTTGATTCAATTGCAAGCGTGATGGAGCGCGAGATCATGTCGTTTCCTCTCGATGGCGTCTCCCTCGACGCGCCCATTCTCGACGGGCCCCGGCTGCGGCCGCAGGCAGGGGGCGCGCCCGACAGCCTGGTGGTGCTGCTGCACGGTTACGGTGCCGATGGGCGAGATCTCATCGATCTCGGCAATGCCTGGGCACCACTGTTGCCTCATGCCGCCTTCATCTCCCCGCATGCGCCGGAGCCCTGTGGCCAGGCACCGGTGGGACGCCAGTGGTTCCCGTTGACCTTTCAGGATCCTCACGAGCTGACCCGTGGCGCTGCCGCGGCGGCGCCGACGCTGGCGGCATTTCTGGAGGCTGAACTGGCGAAGCACGATCTGCCGCCGGAACGCCTGGTGCTCTTCGGCTTCAGCCAGGGGGCGATGATGGCGCTCAAGGTGGGGCTGGAGATGACCCCGCACCCCGCCGCCATTGTCAGTTGTTCCGGCATGTGGGTGGGGGCCGCGACGCCGCGGAGCGAGCCCTTTGCCGCGCCCCCACCGGTGCTGCTGATGCACGGGGAGGATGACGAATTGATCCCCGCCCAGGCCCTGTTCGGCTCGGCCCAGGCATTGGCCGCCGCGGGGGTTCCGGTGCAATGGCATCTCAGCCCGGGCCTCGGCCATGGAATCGACGCTGGCGAGGTGGCGGCAGCCGGGGCGTTCATTGCCCAGAGCCTCGCCGCCCGCACCCCGTGAGCCGTGGGGTTCGGCTTCACAAGACTGACACCGAGCATATAGAGTATCGCCGCGCATCGAGATCCAACGGGTTCGATTCGATGCTGAGGGACGAGGAGGTCGGTCGTTGACCACAGCTTTGTCACCAGGGGCCTGGCCAGCACTCGTACTCAACGCGGACTATCGCCCGTTGAGCTACTATCCTCTTTCTGTCTGGTCCTGGCAGGACGCCATCAAGGCGGTGTTTCTCGACCGCGTGAATATCGTTGAATACTATGACAAGGCGGTCCGAAGTCCCGGGTTCGAACTGAGACTTCCCAGTGTGGTGTCGCTGAGAACCTTCGTCAAACCCACGCGGCAGCCGGCCTTCACCCGCTTCAACGTCTTCCTCCGCGATCGCTTCTCCTGCCAATACTGTGGCACGCGCGAGGACCTCACCTTCGATCACCTCATCCCACGCTCCCGGGGCGGGCAGACCACCTGGGAAAACGTGGTCACCGCCTGCTCCCCCTGCAATCTGCGCAAGGGCGGCCATATGCCGGCGGATCTCGACATGTGGCCGGCGCAAATGCCCTTTCAGCCCTCGGTGCAGGACCTGCACCAGAACGGCCGCCACTTCCCACCCAACTATCTGCATGAAAGCTGGGTGGATTATCTTTACTGGGATACCGAACTCGATCCCTGATCGGTGGCGCCGAGCCGCCTTCAGCCCGCCTTGGGGGTGCGACCTGTCGCCGCCGCCACCAGGGCGACGAGCCCCAGCGCCGCCGCAATCAGCGCATTCCAGCCGGCCATGGAGAGGCCGAACAGCCGCCATGCGGCTTCATCGCAGCGCGGCACATGCGCATCTTTCAACGCCGACAGAATGTCGCCCTGCGTCATCACCGGCGCCCCTGTGCATGATGTCGGGCCGGGCCAGAACTGCCATTCCACGCCCGCATGGAAGATGGCCAGCGCCATGTTGCCGAACATCAGCACCGCCAGCAGCGCCAGGAACACCCGCGCGGTGCGGGGGTAGCCGGCCAGCGCCACCAGGGTGGTCATGAGCGCGAAGGGCAGGCCCACATAATAGGGAATGCGCTGCTCCAGGCAGAGCGGGCAGGGCGCAAGACCCATGAACAACTCGAAAAACCACGCCGCCGCCAGGGCGCCGGCGCAACCGACCGTGATGATCAACGCGGCGCGCGAAGGCGTGCGCACGATCGACAAGAGAGAAGCTGCCACCTGCGCCTCGTCCGCTGCGAATGCGGCCAGCAGGGCCGCGTGCCGTGCGGGATAGACCGGCGCCGGGCGACTGTCCACGCCCGAGAGGAGCGGTGTCGCGCTCGTGAACGGCACACTGCTACCTTAGAGTTATTCCTACTCACGCCGCTCCTATGGCTCCGCAACGCAACATGCGGTATAAGTTGCTAGTCGTCTTCGGAGGCATTCGCATTGCGTTTCCCCTCCGCTGGCATATTTTGGTGTTAGCTACAAAGATTGCAGACCGAAATGAACGAGATGCCCCGATCCCGATCCGCCTTCGGTGCTTCCATTGCCCAGAGCACCGAGCTGAACGACGAGCCCATGCTTCCGGTTGCGCAGTTGCGTGACATTACGGTGGCACGGCGCACCGGCTGTCCCTTCCACGATGTGCGCGAGATGCTGCGTGAAGTTGGCCTGCGCCCGACCCGCCAGCGGCTGGCGCTCGGCTGGCTGCTGTTCGCCAAGGGCGATCGCCATGTCACCGCGGAAATCCTCCATGAGGAGGCCATCAAGGCGCGGTTCCCGGTCTCTCTGGCCACGGTCTATAATACCCTGCACCAGTTCACCGAAGTGCACCTCCTGCGCGAGGTCGCGGTGGACGGGTCCAAGACCTATTTCGACACCAACTCCTCGGACCACCACCATTTCTACCTTGAGGGGCAGAACGACTTGGTGGACATTCCCGCCAGCGATGTGGCTGTGAATCTGCTGCCCGAGCCCCCGGAAGGCTATGAGGTAGAACGGGTTGATGTGGTGGTGCGCCTGCGGCGCAAGAGCAGCCGCGCGGCCTGAGACGCGCATCCGGCCCTCGCCATCCCAGCGTCCCCTCCGGCGTGGGGCATGAGGTGCTTCGGTTGCTCGACCGGCTGTCTGGCTGGCCTGTCAGGCCAGCGGGCGTTCAAACGCTCTGTCCATCTAGCTGCTTGAGTGACGTTCTGTTTGCTGCTTTCAGGCGGCGGAGCCTTGCGCCGCCTCGGCGCTGCGCCTCCTGCGGGGAAATGGGAGCGCGGCCGCGGTCAGGCGATGCGCATCAGACCGTGCGCAGCGGCGTTTCCAGCACCGCCAGCACCCGCGGCAGCTCATGGCCGCGCTTCAGGATCAGTCCGGTCTGTGAGACCACCGCGTAGGCACCTTGCCGGCGCGCAAGACGCGGATCCTTTTCGATTCGATAAAGCGGCACATCCATGCTACGGCGGAAGATGGAGAACACGGCCTTGTCGCGGGTGAAATCGATGGCGTAGTCGCGCCATTCGCCAAGGGCCACCATGCGTCCATAGAGATCAAGGATCCGGTCCAGCTCCCGCCGGTCGAAGGTCACCCGGGCAGCGGGGGCCGGCTGAGGCTGGCGTATGGGCTCGACGTCTCCCATCGTCTCTCCGCTTGTCTGTCTCGCGTGCGTGGGCTTGTTCGTAAGGGGTGGGCTTGCTTGCAGGGGCCTGAACCTGAGGCTGGTGCCCACCGCTGACACCCGGCTGACATGATTGCCGCACCGGGCGTACCTTTCAATTCTTTTCCGTAGCCGGCTGCTCCATCCGCCGGCGTGGCCGAAGGATCACGGCTTCGTTAATGGAATCACAGTGTCGCCGGATTTCGGCCCATCGCGCGCCGCGGCGGCGGGAGATAGTCCTTCTCGTAGCAGGGCCGGTTCGTGAGGCGCTCCGGTCTATCCCAGCCCCCCCAGCCCCCCGGGGTGCATCCGAGCCGGCCACTGCTATACATCGACTTCAGACCCCCAAAGTTGCCGCCCCTCCGGGCGGCTTTTTTTTGGCCCGGGCGCATGGCGGCGACCGCGGGCACGGGCCGGGTGACGCGGCGCGTCGGCCGCAGGCCTGGCGGCCGAGGGGGTTATTTCAAGGGGAAGGTGGCGGCCCCGAGGATCGGGCCGGGAGCGGCGGGGCTGCCGGCTTGCAGCAGGATCACCACCGCATCTGCGTCCTCGCGCTCCAGGGATGCGAGCTTGATGTGCAGCCGGCTGCTGCTGCCATCCCAGCGCCCGATCTTCACCCAGCCGCGCACTACATTGGAATAGGTGACGCTGCGGCCGCCATTTTCGCCGCGGCCGATGGCGACCGTCTTCGAGCGGGCCACGGGGCAGGCCCAGAATTCCGCCCCCTCCGGGGGCACGGCTGCCGGGCTCGCTTCGATCTCGAGGTTTTCACCGGCGCGTTCGAGCTTCAGGGCCACCGGCAGGCCCCGCGGCGCGGCACCCCGCTCAAGCAGGGCGCGCTGCAGCGCCGGCTTGTCGCTGCCTTTGACGGCAACCACACCATCGACGATGGCCTGCGGGGTGAAGACCTTATGGTCCGCCCGGCGATCGGCATACGCCTTCTGGCGCATGGAGTGGCCGTGCAGGGCCAAGGTGTCCTTCCAGCCGATGTAGTCCCAATAGTCCACCGGCATGGTGAGGGCGATGATGTCGGGATCCTTGGCCAGCTCGCTCAGCAGTGCATCCGCCGGCGGGCACGAGGAGCAGCCCTGGCTCGTGAACAGCTCCACCACCGCTCGCGGCTGGCTCTGTGCCGCGGCCGGGGTGGCCGCAAGAGCAAAGGCGAGGAGGAACGCGGAGCGGAATGGAATCATCGCGGCAAGGTCGACACCGAAAGAGGGGCTGCTGGTGGGATAGCGGAGCGGAGGCGGGGGCACCAGTCACAAAGGGGTGTCATGCCGCACCGCAGCGGCCAAAAAGAAGCCGGCCCGGGTTTCCCCGGGCCGGCTGTGTTCAATCCCCTGGCGGGATCAGGCCGCGAGCGAGCGCAGCACGTAGGGCAGGATGCCGCCGTTGCGGAAATAATCGAGCTCATCCAGCGTATCGATGCGGCAGATGAGGTCGACGTTCTTCACGGAACCGTCGGCGAACTTGATTTCCGCGGTCAGGGTCTGGCGCGGCTTCAGATCGCCCTCGATGCCCTTCAGGGTGACGACTTCGTCGCCCTTGATGCCGAGGGTCTGCCAGCTCTCGCCGTCCTTGAACACCAGCGGCACGATGCCCATGCCGACCAGGTTCGAGCGATGGATGCGCTCGAACGACTGGGCGATCACGGCGCGCACGCCGAGCAGCTTGGTGCCCTTGGCGGCCCAGTCACGGGACGAGCCGGTGCCGTACTCCTTGCCGGCGAACACCACCAGCGGCACGCCCTCGGACTTGTACTTCATGGCGGCGTCATAGATCGGCAGCTGCTCGCCATCCGGATAGTGGATGGTCACGCCGCCTTCCACGCCGGGCACCATCTGGTTCTTGATGCGGATGTTGGCGAAGGTGCCGCGCATCATGACTTCGTGGTTGCCGCGGCGGGTGCCGTACTGGTTGAAGTCCACCGGGCGCACCTGATGGTCGATCAGGTACTTGCCCGCCGGGGACGACTGCTTGATGGAGCCGGCCGGCGAGATGTGGTCGGTGGTGATGCTATCGAGGAACAGGCCCATGATGCGGGCGTCGATGATGTCCTTCACCGGCTCGGGCTTGATCTCCATGCCGACGAAATAGGGCGGGTTCTGCACATAGGTCGAAGAATCCTGCCAGGCATAGGTCTGGCCGGTGGGCACTTCGATCTTCTGCCAGTTCTCGTCGCCCTTGAAGACGTCCGAATACTTTTCCTTGAACATCTTTTTGGTGACGTTCTCACGGATGCACTCGGCGATCTCCTTGTTGGAGGGCCAGATGTCCTTGAGGTAGACCGGCTTTCCGTCCTTGTCCTCGCCCAGGGGCTCGGTGGTCAGGTCGATCTGCAGGGAGCCGGCCAGCGCATAGGCCACCACCAGGGGCGGGGAGGCGAGGTAGTTCGCCTTCACGTCCGGGTTCACGCGGCCTTCGAAGTTGCGGTTGCCGGAGATCACGGCGCCGGCCACCAAGTCGTTCTTGTTGATGGCTTCGGAGATGGCCTCCGGCAGCGGACCGGAATTGCCGATGCAGGTGGTGCAGCCGAAGCCCACCAGGTTGAAGCCGAGCTTGTCGAGATCATCCTGCAGGCCGGAGGACTTCAGGTAGCCTTCCACCACCTGGGACCCCGGCGCCAGCGAGGTCTTCACCCACGGCTTGGTCTTCAGGCCCTTCTTCACGGCCGCCTTGGCGAGCAGTCCGGCAGCGATCAGCACCGAGGGGTTGGAGGTGTTGGTGCAGGAGGTGATGGCGGCGATCACCACGTCGCCATGACCGAGGGTGTAGTCGGTGCCGGAGACGGGCACCTGCTTGGCCACTTCACCGGCCTTCTTGAACTCGCCTTCCAGGGCGGCGGTGAAGCCGGCCTTGGTGTCGGAGAGCAGCACCCGGTCCTGCGGGCGCTTGGGGCCGGCGAGGGAGGGCAGCACGCTGGAAATGTCGAGCTCGAGCGTGTCGGTGAAGACCGGATCGGGCGTGTCCTTCTTGCGCCACATGCCCTGGGCCTTGGAGTACTTCTCCACCAGCTTGACGCGACGGTCCTTGCGGCCGGTCTCGTCGAGATAGTCGATGGTCTCCTTGTCCACCGGGAAGAAGCCGCAGGTGGCGCCGTATTCGGGAGCCATGTTGGCGATGGTGGCGCGGTCGGCGAGGGACAGGCTGTCGAGGCCGGGGCCGTAGAATTCCACGAACTTGCCCACCACGCCCTTCTTGCGGAGCATCTGGGTGACGGTCAGCACCAGGTCGGTGGCCGTAATGCCTTCCTTCATCTCGCCGGTGAGCTTGAAGCCGATCACCTCGGGGATGAGCATGGAGATGGGCTGGCCGAGCATGGCCGCTTCCGCCTCGATGCCGCCCACGCCCCAGCCCAGCACACCCAGGCCGTTGACCATGGTGGTGTGCGAGTCGGTGCCCACCAGTGTATCTGGGTATGCAACCTCCACCTTCTTACCGTCGATGGTCTCGTCACGCAGCCACACGGTCTGGGCGAGATACTCAAGGTTCACCTGGTGGCAGATGCCGGTATCCGGCGGCACCACGCGGAAGTTGTCGAAGGCGCTCTGGCCCCACTTCAGGAAGCGGTAGCGCTCCTGGTTCTGCTTATATTCCTCGTCGACATTCTTCTTGAACGCCGAATCGGAGCCGAAGAAGTTGACGATCACCGAGTGGTCGATGACGAGATCGACGGGCACCAGCGGGTTGATCTTGGCCGGGTCGCCGCCGAGCGCCACCATGGCGTCGCGCATGGCGGCGAGATCCACCACGGCCGGAACGCCGGTGAAGTCCTGCATCAGCACGCGGGCGGGGCGATAGGCGATTTCCTTCTCAGCCTTGCCCTTGTTGTTCAGCCAGTCGGCGACCGACAGGATGTCGTCCTTGGTGACGGAGCGGCCGTCTTCAAAGCGCAGCAGGTTCTCCAGCAGGACCTTCATGGTGAAGGGCAGGCGGGACACGCCCTCGAGGCCGTTCTTCTCGGCGGCTTCAAGGCTGTAATAGACGTATTCGTGGTCATCCACCTTCAGGGTGGTGCGGCACTTGAAGCTGTCGAGGGATGTCACGGCGCGTTCTCTCCGTTTCAATGACGACCAACGCCAAATCGCCGGTGGTGGAGAGGCACCCCACCACCTTGGACGGCGTGGTTTGGCGGCTTTATAGAGCCATTTCAAAGCGCGGTCATGCGATAAGAACAGGCAATCCGCAATGCATCCAAAGCAGGGGTCATGACGGTTCCTCCCATCACCGCCCTCCGGGGCGAGGGCTTGAGTTGCCGTCGCGGCTTCAAGACCCTGTTCCAAAATCTCGATCTTCAGGCGGAGGCGGGCCGCGCGCTGGTGGTCACCGGACCCAATGGGGTCGGCAAATCATCGCTGCTGCGGATTCTCGCCGGATTGCTGGAGCCGAGCGCCGGCGCCGTGCGGCTCGCGGGTTGCGCCGCGGAAGCGGGCCTGCGGGAGCAGGTCCACTATCTCGGCCATGATGACGCCCTGAAGGGGGCCCTGACGGTGCGCGCCAACCTTGAATTCTGGCGGGCAGTGCTGGGTCCCACGGGCCTGTCTGTGGACGAGGCGCTGGAGGAGGTGGGGCTGGGCGGACTTGGGCGGCTGCGCGCCTCGGTGCTGTCGGCGGGGCAGAAGCGACGGCTCGCCATTGCGCGCCTCCTGGTTTCGCGCCGGGCCGTCTGGATTCTCGATGAGCCCACCACTGCCCTCGATGTGCGGGCGCAGGCCCGCTTTGCGGCGTTCGGCCGGGCGCATCTGGCCGAAGGCGGCATTGTGATCGCCGCCACCCACGCCCCCCTCGATCTGGGCGAGAGCGCGGGTCTGGACCTTACCGCGCAGGGCAGCAATGCGGCGGGCGCAGACCTTGGGGAACTGGAGCCATGATGGGTGCATTCTTCGCCGTGGTGCGGCGCGATATGGCCCTCTCCCTGGGGGCGGGCGGCGGGGCCGGGCTCGGCGTGGTGTTCTTCCTGTCGGTGATCACCGTAGTGCCGTTCGCCGTGGGGCCGGATCTCGTCCTGCTGGCGCGGATCGGTCCGGCGATTCTCTGGGTGGGCGCGCTGCTGGCGAGTCTCATCGGGCTGGAGCGCCTGTTCGCCGCCGATGTGGAGGATGGCTCGCTGGATGCCCTGAGTCTCTCGTCCATGCCGCTGGAGCTCACCGCCGCCGCCAAGGGCCTGGCCCATTGGCTGGCCACCGGCCTGCCGCTGGTGGTGGCAGCCCCGGCCTTGGCGTTGATGCTCAATCTGGAGCCGGCGGCGATCGGCGCCGTGGTGCTCACCCTGTTGGTGGGCACGCCCGCCGTCACCTTTCTGGGCCTGGTGGGGGCGGCGTTTGCCGGGGCCTTCCGCCGGGGTGGGCTGCTGATCGCCGTTCTGGTGATTCCCCTGGCCATTCCGGTGCTGATCTTCGCCGTTTCCGCCACTTCGGCGGCAGTGAGCGGCCCGGTGCCCTTCGGCACGCCGTTCCGTGTGCTGCTCGGCCTCGCCCTGTTCGCCATCGTGCTGGGGCCGGTGGCTGCCGCGGCGGCCCTGCGGGCGGCGCGAGGCTAGCTCAGCGGGCCTCGTCGCCGGCGGCGGGCGCGGCCGACAGTTCCGCCTGCAGGGCCGACAGATGCAGCTTGGCGGCTTCGGTGGCGGCTTCCTCGATGGCCCGATAGCGGGTCACCACGGCCAGGCCGAGGGGGGTGAGGGCCGTGCCGCCGCCGTGCTTGCCGCCGGTGCGGGCGGAGACCAGCGGGCTCTGGAACAGGCCGTTCAGCTCCTCCACCAGTTCCCAGGCCCGGCGATAGGACATGTTCATGGCCCGGCCGGCGGCCGAAATGGAGCCGAACGCCGCGATCTTTTCCAACAGCTCGATCTTGCCCGGGCCGAGCCGGCTGCCGGGTTTCAGATCAATTCTCACGCTCAGCGACGCCATCACGGATTCCTGCGCACATCATCGCCCAAACGGCCGCCCGTGGCGGCGGCCGTGCACATCTGCGCGAGTGCGCGGGTGGGTGCCGGGCCGGTTCCGCACTCTAGCAAATGCGTCCCTCGCTTGTCGCTATTCCCATCCCGATATAACGTGAGCCTGTGTATCGAAAGAGGATGATGGCCATGTTCGTGCGCCAACTGCAATATCTTGTCGCGGTCGCGCGCGAGGGTCATTTCGGGCGGGCGGCGAGCATGTGCCAGGTCTCCCAGCCCACCTTGTCGGCTGGCATCCGGCGCCTGGAGGAGGAGCTGGGGCTGCCTCTGGTGATCCGCTCCCATCGCTTCCTGGGCCTGACGGCGGAAGGCGAGCGAGTGCTCGCCTGGGCGCGGCGCATGGTGGCCGATTATGATGGCCTGCGCCGGGAGCTGTCCGGCACCGTCTCAGGCTTGTCCGGACAGGTACGGGTGGGGGCGGTGGCGGCCACGGTGCCTACGGTGTCGGCGCTGCTCCACGGTTTCTGCGCCAGCCATCCGGCCGTGCGGGTGCAACTGCTCGCTTTGACCGCCGACGGTGTTCAGCGCAGCCTGGACGGGCGGGAAGTGGACGTGGCGGTGACGCTGGCGGAACTCGTGCCGTTGCAACGGGTCCGCGGCATCGCCCTGCGACGCGAGAGCTATGTGGCGGTTTCGCAGGTGGCGGCCGAGGCGCGCGACAGCATCACCTGGGCCGAGGTTGCAGCGCAGCCGCTGTGCCTGCCCACCGGCGATACAGTGACCCGGCAGGTGATCGACTCGGTCTTCTCGGCGCTCGGGCTGGCGCCGGAGCCGCGCTTGGAGGTGTCCGATCTGGTGGGGCTTTGGGCGCAGCTGCGCGCCGGTGGCTGGACCGGCATCGTGCCCGAAAGCTGCCTTGAAACCCTCGGTCTGCCCGCCGGATTGGCGGCGGTGCCGCTGGTCTCTCCCGAACGGCACAGCACCGTGGGTCTTCTCATGTCCGATCGTGAGCCGGCGGCACCGCTGGCGGCCGCGCTGCTGGCCCACGCGGAGGCGGCAATTGTGCAGCCCGCCGCTGCTTCCACACCACTCCGGGAGCCTGAGCTGGAGCGGGTGTGAACGACGGGGACCGCGGGCACCGGGCGCAGTCGCCTGCGTCCGGTGCCTCCTTCGGAACACTCCCACCACGGAGTTCCTGCGCCCCTTCGCCGTGTCGCGGCCATCTGGCGGAGGGCAAATCCTCTGTCTTGCGCGCCGTCCGGGCGCCGCTCAGCAGGGCGCCGCGTTCGCGCGATTACGTTATATTCTTTTAAATATAGCGATGGTCAAGCCTCTCCATCGCCGGACGCGGGCGGGGCCTGTGGCGGTGTGGCCTGCGACGGTGAGGCCAGGGGCTGCCCGCTTCCCTCCGTCGCCGGGGCGCTCTAGAAGGCTTCTCATGCCGGTGCTCGACCTTGCCAACCCTGTTCGCTTCATGAAGCTCTCCGACCGCGTGCTGCCGTGGCTCGCGGCGGCGGCGGTGGCGGTGCTGTGCGTGGGCTTCGTGCTCGCCTTCCGCGCCCCGGCGGACTACCAGCAGGGCGAGACGGTGCGCATCATGTACATCCATGTGCCGTTCGCCTGGCTCGGCATGTTCGGCTACACCATGATGGCGCTCTCTTCGATCGGTATTCTGGTCTGGCGCCACCCCCTGGCCGACGTGGCCCACAAGGCCGCGGCGCCCATCGGCGCGACTTTCACCGCGCTGTGTCTCATCACCGGCTCCCTGTGGGGCCGGCCCATGTGGGGCACCTATTGGGTCTGGGATGCGCGATTGACCTCCATGCTGGTGCTGCTGCTGCTCTACCTCGGGGTGATGGCTCTGCGCGCGGCGATCGAGGATCCCAACCGGGCCGGCCGGGCGGTGGCGGTTCTCACCCTGGTGGGCTTCGTCAATGTGCCCATCGTGAAGTTCTCAGTGGATTGGTGGAATACGCTCCACCAGCCGGCCTCGGTGTTCCGCATGGGCGGCTCGACCATCGACGGCAGCCTGTTGTGGCCGCTGATGACCTGCGCTGTCGGCTTCACCTTGGTGTTTCTGGCCCTGCACATGCTGGGCATGCGCACCGAGATCTTGCGGCGGCGGGTGCAGGCGCTGGAAGCGCGCGCCGCGGCCGAGGCCATGGCGTGAGCGGATTATGACCCATTTCATCTTCATCGCCGCATCCTACGGTGTGTCCCTGCTGGGCCTCGTGCTGCTGACCGGGTGGATGGTCGTCGCCTATCGGGGCCAGCGCCGGGCGCTGGCGGACCTGGAGGCGCGCGGCATCCGCCGGCGCGCCCGCATGGCCGGCACCGAGCCCGTGAGGTCCTCATGACATCCGCACCTGAGCATCCCTCCGCGCAAGACACCACGGTGGCAAGGCCACGCCGGCGCCTGTGGGTCGTGGCGCTGCCCCTGGTGCTGTTCCTGGCGCTGGCGGCCCTGTTCCTTTCGCGGCTGGAGAGCGGCGGCGATCCCTCGCGCGTGCCGTCGGCCCTGGTGGGCCGCGCGGCGCCGCACACGGTGTTGCCGGCGCTGGAAGGGCTGACGCGGGAGGGCGCTGCGGTGCCGGGCCTCGATGTGGCAGCGTTGAAGGGCAAGCCGGCCCTGGTTAACGTCTGGGCCTCCTGGTGCGCCCCCTGTCGCGCGGAACATCCGCTGCTGATGGAACTGGCGAAGGACCCGCGCATTGCCGTGGTGGGCCTGAACTATAAGGACAAGCCCGACAACGCCCGGCGATTCCTCGGCCAATATGGCCTGCCTTACAGCGCCGTCGGGGTGGATCCGGCCGGCCGCCTCGCCATCGACTGGGGGGTCTATGGGGTTCCGGAAACCTTCGTGCTCGATCGCAACGGCGTCATCGTGCACAAGTTCGTCGGGCCGCTGACCCCGGAGAGCGTGCGCGGCACCCTGCTGCCCCTGCTCGACAAGCTGAGTGCGCCGGGCAGCTGATGTCCCGCCCCCGCGAGGTGAGCCCGAGGCAGGCCTGAGGTGAAGCCCATGGCTTTTTCCGCTGAAGAGATCGAACGTTATGCCCGTCATATCGTCCTGCGCGATGTCGGCGGGCCAGGCCAGCAGAAGCTGAAGGCCGGCCGGGTGCTGGTGGTGGGGGCCGGCGGGCTCGGCGCCCCGGCGCTGCTCTATCTGGCCGCCGCCGGCGTCGGACGCCTCGACATCGTCGACGATGACACCGTGTCCCTGTCGAATCTCCAGCGTCAGGTGATTCACCGCACGGCCGATATCGGTCGGGCCAAGACCGACAGCGCGCGCGATGCGCTCCACGCGCTCAACCCACATGTGGAACTGGTCACCCACGGGCAGCGGCTTGATGCCGATAACGCCATGGCCTTGATTGGCGCCGCCGACGTGGTGGTGGACGGCTCCGACAATTTCGCCACCCGCTATCTCGTCTCCGATGCCTGCGCGCTGGCCGCGACGCCCCTGGTGACGGCGGCCCTTGGCACCTTCGATGCGACCGTGACCACGCTGCGCCCCCATGAGCGCGGACCCGACGGGGTGCCCAATCCCACCTACCGCTGCCTGTTTCCCGAGCCGCCTCCGCCAGGCACCGTGGCGCCCTGCGCCGAGGCTGGGGTTCTCGGCGCCCTCGCCGGCATGGCCGGTTCCATCGCGGCGTTGGAGGCTATCCGTGTCCTGGTAGGCTTCGGCGAGGGGCTGGTGGGGCGCCTTCTGATGATCGACGCGCTCTCCATGCGGTTTGAAACCCTGAGCTATGGCTGGGATCCGGAAAATCCGCTCACCGGCCACCATCCCACCATCACCGACCTGAGCGCCCACGCGCGCTGAGGCCTGTTCGGCCCGATTGCGCCACCGGCAAAGAAAAACCGCGCCATCCGGGGATGGCGCGGCGTCAGATGGGGTGTGCGGTGAACCCGAGGATCACAGCATGGCGGGCAGCACGCGATCCGGCGGGCGGTGGCCGTCCATGAAGGTCTTGATGTTGACGATGACCTTCTCGCCCATGTCGATGCGGCCCTCGAGGGTGGCGGAACCCAGGTGCGGCAGCAGCACCACCTTGCCCTGGCGGGCGAGGCGCACCAGCTTGGGATTGACCGCCGGCTCCTGCTCGAACACGTCGAGGCCGGCACCGGCAATCTCGCCGGCTTCCAGCAGACGGGTGAGGGCGTTCTCGTCGATCACTTCGCCGCGGGCGGTGTTCACCACGTAAGCGTCGTTCTTGAGCAGCTTGAGCCGCCGGGCGGAGAGCAGGTGGAAGGTGGCCGGCGTGTGCGGGCAGTTCACCGAGATGATGTCCATGCGGGCCAGCATCTGGTCGAGACTGTCCCAATAGGTGGCATCCAGCATCTCTTCCACACCGGTGGGGAGGCGATGGCGGTTGTGGTAGTGGATCTGCAGGCCGAACGCCTTGGCGCGGCGCGCCACCGCCTGGCCGATGCGGCCCATGCCGATGATGCCGAGGCGCTTGCCCCAGATCCGCCGGCCCAGCATCCAGGTGGGGGACCAGCCGGGCCACTCGTCCTTCTCGGAGATCATCACCTGCGCGCCCTCGGCGAGCCGCCGCGGCACGGCGAGGATGAGCGCCATGGTCATGTCGGCGGTGTCCTCGGTGAGGACGCCGGGCGTGTTGGTGACGGTGATGCCGCGATTGAGGGCGCTCGCCACGTCGATGTGATCGACGCCGTTGGAGAAGGAGGCGATCAGCCGCAGGTTCTCGCCGGCCTGGGAGAGGACGGCGGAATCGATACGATCGGTCACCGTCGGCACCAGCACATCCGCCGTCTTCACCGCTTCGACCAGCGCGGCCTGATCCATGGGCGTATCGTCCACGTTCAGGTGGGCGTCGAAGAGCTCACGCATGCGTGTCTCGACGGATTCGGGCAACTTGCGCGTGACGACGACCAGCGGTTTGCGGCGCACCATGGGCACTTCCCATTCCCCATTTCTTAACACTTCTCGTTCCGTCTATCAGACAGGCGGGGAAACACAAGGCATCCGGCGCCGCACGCCCTTGACGGGGTGGCCATGCCGGCGCACTCCCTGCTGCCCGAAACCGTGGTGCGAAAGGATCTCCTGATGCTGTCGATGGCGCGAGCCCTTCCCCTCACCGGCCTCATGCGGAGCCTGCCGGCATTGGCGGTGGCGCTGGGTGTGACGCTGGCGGCAGGAGCGACCCGCGCCGCCGAGGACGGAACCTCGGGCCTGCCGGTGCCGCGCTTTGTCTCGCTCAAGGCGGACAAGGTGAATGTGCGCAACGGACCGAGCCGCGATCAGGATGTGTCGTGGGTGTTTTCCCGTTCAGGTCTGCCGGTGGAGGTGACCGCGGAGTTCGAGACCTGGCGGCGGATTCGCGATGCGGATGGCGCCGAGGGCTGGGTCTATCACTCCATGCTGTCGCTGCGACGCACCGCGCTGGTGGCCCCGTGGCTGAAGGGCAAGACCGTGCCGCTCCGCGCCGAGGCGATTCCCGAGGCCCGGCTGGTGGCCAATCTGGAGCCGGGGGTCCTGGGCACGGTGAAGTCCTGCGACGGCAAGTTCTGCCGGCTGGTGGGCGACGGCTTCGACGGCTATGTGCTGCAATCCCAGCTGTTCGGCGTCTATCCCAACGAGAAGATCGACTGAGGGTGACCCACCCGCACACGCGTGACCGGCAGGCCTTCCCTCCCGCCGTTTGATCGTGTAGATGACCCCCGACTGACGCGCCGGGCTGAGCGGCTATGGCGCGAACAAGATGGATTCCATGCAAACGGTTCTGATCGTCATTCACCTCTTGGTGGTGCTCGCGCTTATTGGCGTGGTGCTGATCCAGCGCTCCGAAGGCGGCGGTCTCGGCATCGGCGGTGGCGGTGGCGGCGCTGGTGGCGGCTTCTTCACGGCCCGCGGCACGGCCAATGTGCTCACCCGCGTCACGGCGATTCTCGCGGTGCTGTTCTTCATCACCTCGCTGTCGCTGACCATCGTTGCGGGCTGGGGCCGCGCCCCGCGCTCGATCCTGGCGCCGCAGGGCCAGTCGCAGGGCGCCCCCGGCGTTCCTCAGAGCGGCGGCACGATTCTCGATCAGATCCGGCCCCAGGGCGCGCCTGCTCAGGGTGCGCCGGGCGAGGCCGCGCCCGCGGCTGCTCCGTCGGGGCCGCAGGTTCCGCAGTCCCAGTGATGCAGTCCAAGTAACGCATTCCGTTCAGCGGTCGTCATTCGATTGTCGCGGCGGATGAGCCGCAGCGACATGTCATCCCCCAAGGCGAAGGTGAGGCCGATGTCGGCTTCGCCCTCGCCGAATCGCGTTTGCACGAGGTAAGGTCAAGGCCCATGGCGCGCTATATCTTCATCACCGGCGGCGTCGTGTCCTCCCTGGGCAAGGGTCTCGCCTCCGCCGCTCTCGGCGCGCTGCTTCAGGCGCGCGGCTACACGGTTCGTCTGCGCAAGCTCGATCCGTATCTGAACGTCGATCCGGGCACCATGAGCCCGTATCAGCACGGCGAAGTGTTCGTCACCGACGATGGCGCCGAGACGGATCTGGATCTCGGCCATTACGAGCGGTTCACCGGGCACCCGGCCACCAAGCAGGACAACATCACCACCGGCCGCATCTACCAGGACATCCTGGCCAAGGAGCGCCGCGGCGACTATCTGGGCGCCACCATCCAGGTGATTCCGCATGTCACCAACGCCATCAAGGACTTCGTGCTGGAAGGCAACGAGGGCTTCGATTTCGTGCTGGTGGAGATCGGCGGCACGGTAGGCGACATCGAGGGCCTGCCCTTCTTCGAGGCGACCCGCCAGCTGAAGAACGAGCTGCCACGTGGCCACGCCATCTTCATCCACCTGACCCTGCTACCCTTCATCCCCTCGGCTGGCGAGGTGAAGACCAAGCCCACGCAGCATTCGGTGAAGGAGCTGCGCTCCATCGGCATCCAGCCCGACATTCTCCTGTGCCGCACGGACCGCGAGATCCCGCGCGAGGAGCGCCGCAAGCTGTCGCTGTTCTGCAATGTGCGGGAGAGCGCGGTGATCGAGGCGCGCGATGTGGACAACATCTACGCCGTGCCCTCCGCCTATCATGCGGAAGGCCTCGACAAGGAAGTGCTGGCGGCCTTCAACATTGAGCCGGCCCCGGCGCCGAATCTCAAGCGCTGGACCGATATCGAGAAGCGCGTGCGCAATCCCGAGGGCGAGGTCACCATCGCCATCGTGGGCAAGTACACGGGACTGAAGGACGCTTACAAGTCGCTGATCGAGGCCTTGGCCCACGGCGGCATCGCCAACCAGGTGAAGGTCAATCTCGACTGGATCGAGAGCGAGACCTTCGAGCGGGAAGACCCGGCCCCGTTCCTGGAACACGTGCATGGCATTCTGGTGCCGGGCGGTTTCGGCCAGCGCGGCGCCGAGGGCAAGATTCGCGCGGCCCGCTTCGCCCGCGAACGGCAGGTGCCCTATCTCGGCATCTGCTTCGGCATGCAGATGGCGGTGATCGAGGCGGCGCGGAACCTCGCCGGCATCGAGAATGCCAATTCGACCGAGTTCGGCCCCACCTCCGAGCCGGTGGTGGGCCTGCTCACCGAATGGCTGCAGGGCAATGAACTGCAGCGCCGCAACGCCGCCGGCGATCTCGGCGGCACCATGCGGCTGGGCGCCTTCCCGGCACACCTGGAAGCCGGTAGCAAGGTCGAAGGCATTTATGGCAAGCGCGACATCTTCGAGCGGCATCGTCACCGCTATGAGGTGAACACCGCCTATCGCGAGCGGCTGGAACAGCAGGGCCTCATCTTCTCCGGCATGTCTCCCGATGGACTGCTGCCGGAGATCGTGGAGCACCGGAATCACCCCTGGTTCGTGGGTGTGCAGTTCCATCCTGAGTTGAAGTCGCGGCCGTTTGATCCGCATCCATTGTTCGCGTCCTTCGTTGGGGCGGCCATGGAGCAGAGCCGACTGGTGTGAGGCCCAAAGGGCCTCTAACATTCTGAAAATGTTGCCATGAGCGAGGCGGCGGTAGCATATTCCGACCCTAGCTCATGGCTTTTTTGTGCCGCTGCCGCGGCGGAAGCGTCACATTTCCTTTTCACAAATCCGGCCTTGTGCCGTTAAGGTCGGGCGCGCCTGCCCGGGACTGCCGGCTGGCCCATGTTTGACGTGCGGGCGACAGCTCCCCGCAAGAATAGTGGAGCATATGCTCCAACCCATTGGCTTTATGCTGTTTTGTCCGCGCTTGCAGGGTTGCCCGTGGCCGGACGTCCTCCAGAAAAAAGGAGATGCCATGCGACGCGGCCTCGACCACGTGGTCCATCTGGTCCGGGACATCGACGCGGCAGGTGAGATCTATGACCTGCTCGGCTTCACCGTCGGATCGCGGAATGTCCATCCCTGGGGCACCGAGAACCGGATCGTCCAGACGCCTGGCTTTTATATCGAACTCCTGCAGATTTCAGATGCTGCGAAGATCCCGCCTGCGGCGGAGGGGCAGTTCTCCTTCGGCGGGTTCAACGCCAATTTTTTGGCCAGCGCCGGCGAGGGCCTGTCTATGCTGGCCGTGGAGGGCAGTGACGCCGCCACCGAAAAGACGGTGTTCGATGATGCTGGATACGGCGGCTTCGATGTGCTGAGCTTTTCCCGCAAGGCGCGCCGGCCGGATGGGCAGGAAGTGGACGTCGGCTTTTCCCTGGCCTTCCTTCAGGATCCGGCTTCGCCGGACTTCGCCGCCTTCGCCTGCTCCCAGCACCAGCCTGAGAACTTCTGGTCCAACGATCTTCAGCGTCATTCCAACATGGTGCACGCGGTGGCCGGCGTCGTGCTCGTCGCCGACACGCCGGCGGATCACGTGCGCGCTCTGAACACTCTGGTGGATGTGCCCGTGCTGCGTGCGCGGGACGACTGGTATGTGGCGCAGACCCCGCGCGGCGAGATCGACATCATGAGTCGGGCCCTGTTTACCGAGCGCTATGCCGTGCCGGCGCCCGGCGGCGAAGGCCTGCGGATTGCCGCGGTGCGGTTCAAGACCGATGGTGCCGCCGAGCTGCGGCGCGCCCTGGCGGCGCGCCGCATGGTGGAGGAACGGATCGCGGGCATCGTGGTTGTTCCTCCGCGGGCGGCGGTCGGCGCGGTTCTTGTGTTCGAGCGCGAGGAAGCCTAACGGAAGGGCGCCGGCACACCTCGCCGCCCGCCCGACCGGCGCGGTGGCGGGGCCGCTGCCCCGGCGCCCCGCCGCGAGGAGATGCCCATGAATGCCCCCGTTCCGACCTCTGGCGCGCCGCTGGGCGCTCCTCTTGGTGCTCCTCTTGGCGCACAGGCCACGGTGGCTGTCGGTGGCGTGGAGATCGGCAACGACCGGCCCCTGGCGTTGATCGCCGGGCCCTGCCAGATGGAGAGTCGCGACCACGCCCTGGAGGTGGCCTCCGCGCTCAGGGAGATCACCCAGCGGCTGGGCATTGGCCTGATCTTCAAGACCTCCTTCGACAAGGCCAACCGCACCTCTCTGTCGGCGGCGCGGGGGCTTGGGTTGGAGGCGGCGCTGCCGGTGTTTGCGGAGATCAAGTCCAAGCTCGGCCTGCCGGTGCTCACGGATGTGCATGAGAACGACCAGTGCGCCATCGCCGCCGAGGTGGTGGACGTGCTGCAGATTCCCGCCTTCCTGTGCCGCCAGACCGACCTGCTGCTGGCGGCTGCCGGCACTGGCCGGGTGGTGAATGTGAAGAAGGGGCAGTTCCTGGCGCCCTGGGACATGGCCAATGTGGTGAAGAAGCTGGTGGGTGCCGGCAACAGCCAGGTGCTCGTCACCGAGCGCGGCGTGTCCTTCGGCTACAACACCCTGGTGTCGGACATGCGGGGCCTGCCCATCATGGCCAAGACCACCGGGGCCCCGGTGGTGTTCGACGCCACCCATTCGGTGCAGCAGCCCGGCGGGCAGGGGACTTCGTCCGGTGGCCAGCGGGAGTTCGTGCCGGTGCTGGCGCGGGCCGCCATTGCGGTGGGCGTGGCCGCGGTGTTCATCGAGACCCATCCGGATCCCGACAAGGCCCCCTCCGACGGCCCCAACATGGTGCCCCTCAGCCAGCTGGAGGAACTTTTAGCCACCCTGCAGGCGTTCGATCGGCTGGCCAAGGCCCATCCCGTCTCCATCTGAGCCGGGGCCGGTGCGGCGCAAGGCGCCCGTCAGCGGGCCGCCGCGTCAGTTCGGTGCCATGAGCTGATGGCGGTTCCGGTCGTAGCGCCACATGGCGCCCGGCCGCACCTGAAACCCACCGATCGCCCGTTCGATGGTGTTTTCGCAGGCGTGGTCGAACTGCTGCCGCAGGGCCGCCTCGCCGGCCCGGGTGAGGTAGATTTCCGCCGCCGCATAGGCGCGGTAGGAATGCTCGGCGGCGCTGTCATCGCCTGGGGCGAAGGCCAATCCCGCGCAATCCTCTGTGCGGAAGGGCAGGCCGGCGATCAGCGGCTCGTGTGCGAATGCCAGGCCATCGAGCCGCAGAAAGAATGGCAGGTCGGCCAGGAACTGCGCCTCGTCCATGGAGTGCACGGCGGCAAACACCTGCGCCACCTTGCGCGGGCCGTCCTGCAATTGCTCCAGAATGCGCTGCTCGGTGAGGGACAGGCCGCTGTGCGGCGCCGGCAGTTCCGACAGCAGCCGGCGCAGGGCCGGAACCAGATAGGGCAGGGCCGGCTGGCGGGTGGAGACGAACGCGGCGAGTGCTGTTGGAGTCGGCGCGGTAAAGGCGGCCCACGCCTCCAGCGCTGTTTCCAGCTGAGCGCTCGACACCGGGGCGCGATGCCGCTCCTGGGCCCGCACCTCATCGGGCCCCATCACCCCGATGTAATGGTCGCACTGCACCAGATGCAGACCCATGCGCTCCGGCTCGTGGGAAAAATAGTGCAGCAGCTGGATGAGCTGAAGCTGATCATACAGGTCATGCTCGAACCACAGCTCCACCTCGCCATAGGCGGAATGGACGTCCAGCTGTGCGTCCCGGTGGGCGAAATCCGCGCGCACGGCGTCCAGCGGCAGGCCCAGCGCCTGCGAGAGGAAGCTCGCCCGGGCGTCGGAGACATCATCCAAAAGATCGCCGGCCGGCACCGGGCCGTCGTGCAGCATGTCCTGCCAGGGCAGCAGATGACCGGAGATCTGCGCGGCCCGCATGCGGTCTACCGCGCCGTCACCGTTGGTGACGATCAGCTTTGGCATCGATGCATCCTCTCCTTGCCCGGTTCCGCTCAGCCGCGGCCGCGATAGGGCGCAACCCCCGTGTCAGGTAACCACGCTGCGGCCGGCAAGGTTCCCGTCTGCCAGAAGACATCGATGGGAATTCCGCCGCGCGGATACCAATAGCCGGCGATGCGCAGGTATCGCGGGGCCAGCAGCCCGGCCAGCCGCTTGCCGATGGCGACGGTGCAATCCTCGTGGAACGCCCCATGGTTGCGGAACGAGGCGAGGTAGAGCTTCAGCGACTTGGATTCCACAAGATACTGATCGGGCACGTAATCGATCACCAGATGGGCAAAATCCGGCTGTCCGGTCACCGGGCACAGGGAGGTGAATTCGGGGCAGGTGAAGCGCGCGACATAATCGGTGTCGGCATGGGGGTTGGGCACGCGGTCGAGCTGTGCGGTCTCCGGCGAGGCGGGAAGCTCGGTCTGGGCGCCGAGCTGCAGCGGGCGTTCCGTCATTCGGTTTGTCCCTTGGGTTGGCGGCGCGGGGCATAGCCGCCTCTCGGCCGACGTTCAACCATAATGCAGGCCCGGATGCGGCGCCCCCTTCGCAGGAAGGCCCGATCGCGCTAGAAGCTGCGCGCTCACCACCGCGTCTGACCAAGGGGCAGCGCGGGCCGAAAGGCGGGTCGCAGCGACCTTGGCTGAGCAACAGCTGCGACGGGTTCTGCCGAGGAAAGCGGATCGGCCGCTTTTCCGCATCCGGCGCAGGGACGAGATGAGGGAAGGACCGTTCATGACCGCCATCGTCGATATCATTGGCCGGGAAATTCTGGACAGCCGCGGCAATCCGACGGTCGAAGTGGACGTCGTGCTCGAAGACGGCTCCATCGGGCGGGCGGCGGTGCCGTCGGGCGCCTCCACCGGCGCCCATGAGGCGGTGGAGCTGCGCGATGGGGACAAGGATCGCTATCTCGGCAAGGGCGTGCTGGCCGCGGTCGATGCCGTCAATGGCGAGATCTATGACGCCCTGGGCGGGCTGGAGGCGGAGGATCAGGCGCATCTCGATGCCACCCTGCTCGCCCTCGACGGCACGCCGAACAAGGCGCGGCTGGGCGCCAACGCCATCCTCGGTGTCTCCCTGGCGGTCGCCAAAGCCAGCGCGATTGCCAACAACCTGCCGCTCTACCGTTATGTGGGCGGCGTGAACGCGCGCACCCTGCCGGTGCCGATGATGAACATCGTCAACGGCGGCGCCCACGCCGACAACCCGATCGACTTCCAGGAATTCATGATTCTGCCCGCCGGCGCGGAGAGCTTCTCCGAGGGCCTGCGCTGGGGCGCGGAGATCTTCCACACCCTGAAGAAGGGCCTGAAGGACGCCGGCCACAACACCAACGTGGGCGACGAGGGCGGCTTTGCCCCTAACCTGGCGTCCGCCGAGGCCGCGCTCGATTTCGTGCTCAAGGCCATTGAGACCGCTGGCTTCAAGCCCGGCGAGGATGTCTATCTCGGCCTCGACTGCGCCTCCACCGAGTTCTTCAAGGATGGTGCCTACCATTATGAGGGCGAGGGCAAGGTCCGCGACGTGGAAGCCCAGGTGAAATATCTGGCCGATCTGGTGGCGGCTTACCCCATCGTCAGCATCGAGGACGGCATGGCCGAGGACGATTGGGCTGGCTGGAAGCTGCTCACCGACACCATCGGCACCAAGTGCCAGCTGGTGGGTGACGATCTGTTCGTTACCAACGTGGAGCGCCTGTCGCGGGGCATCAAGTCCGGCGTCGGCAATGCCATCCTGGTGAAGGTGAACCAGATCGGCTCGCTGACGGAGACGCTGGACGCCGTGGAGATGGCGCACAAGGCCGCTTATCGCGCCGTCATGTCCCACCGCTCCGGCGAGACCGAGGATTCCACCATCGCGGACCTGGCCGTGGCCACCAATTGCGGGCAGATCAAGACCGGCTCCCTCGCCCGCGCGGATCGCACCGCCAAGTATAACCAGCTGCTGCGCATCGAGCAGGAGCTGGGCGATACCGCCCGGTATGCCGGCAAGGCGGCCCTGAAGGCGCTGGCCTGAAACTCCGCCGGTGTGCCTGGGGTCCTGCGGCAGGGGTGCGCCGGCCGATCGCTGAAAAGATAAGGGGGCCTTGTGGCCCCCTTTTTCATGTGAGCTGGAAGGCCGAGGGCTCAGGCCGGCACGGCGCGGATGTCGTTGATCAGCTCGTGTACGCCGATCCAGACGATCTGCAGGCCGATGGCGAGCAGAATGAAGGCGAACAGCCGGATCAGTACGCTCGTTCCCGTGCGCCCCAGAACCCGTTCGATGGCGGGCGCCTCGCGGAAGCAGAAGTAGACGGTGAGCGAGATGGCGAACAACCCCGCCAGGGCGCCGAGGATCTCGCTCATCATGTTGGTGAGGTCGTGGGTCGCTACGGCGGCGGGTCCGGCCGAAAGGGCGATGGCGGTGGCAATGGCGCCCGGCCCCACGGTCAACGGAAGCGTGAGCGGATAGAAGGCCTGGTCGAGCGCCTCACTGTCATCCAGGGAATCCGTGGCGGTTTTGTCCGCGGGCTTGTCGTCCGAATGCAGCATATGCCAGCCGACGGAGGCGACCACCAGGCCGCCCGCCACCCTCAGCACGGGCAGTGTGACGCCAAAGAAGAGCAGAACCTTCGCGCCGACGACCATGGTCGCCACCAGCAGCAGGAAGCCGAATATGGCCACCTTGCGTGCCACCAGCTCGCGCGTGCGTGGGGAGCAGCGCTGAACCAGCGTGACAAAGATCGGAGCACTGCCGAGTGGATTGACGACGGGAAAGAGCGCGGCATAGACCGCGACGAATACGTGGAAGAATGAACTCATCCGGGCCCTCTTCTGCGCCTATTTGTCCACTCGCTCCCAGCCATGGGGCAGGAGGCGTTCCTGCGGAACGAACCGGCGCTTGTAGTCCATCTTGCCCGAGCCCTGAACCCAATATCCGAGATAGACATAAGGCAGCCCCAGATCCCGCGCGCGGGCCACGTGGTCCAGGATCAGGAAGGTGCCCAGGGAGCGCTGCGGCACGAACGGGTTGTAGAAGGAATAGACCATGGACAGCCCGTCGGAGAGGATGTCCGTGAGCGCCACGGCGATCAGGTCGCCGGTGCCGCGTCCGAGGCTCCGCGAATCCGCCCCGCGCTTGCGATATTCGATGAGGCGGGTTTCCACATGGGTGTCCTCGACCATCATGGCGTAGTCGAGCACGCTCATGTCGGCCATGCCGCCATCCCCGTGGCGGGCGCCCACATAAGCGTGGAACAGGCCATATTGCTCCGAGGTGGGGCTGGAGGGGCGCGGGGTCCCGATCAGATCGTCATTAGCGGCGAGCACCCGCCGGAAGCTGCGGCTCTCGCGGAAGTCGTCGACGCAGATTCGCACCGAGATGCACGCCCGGCAGCCTTCGCAGGCGGGGCGATAGGCGATGGACTGGCTGCGCCGGAATCCGCCCTGGGTGAGAATGTCATTGAGGCTCGCGGCCCGCTCGCCCACCAGGTGCGTGAACACCTTCCGCTCCTCCCGGTCGGGGAGGTAAGGGCAGGGGGCGGGCGCCGTCAGATAGAACTGCGGCGTATCGCGGGGGTGTTCGCTCACAGGCCTCGTTCCTCAGGAACGGACAGGATCGCCGCCCCCGAGCCATCCGTCAAAGGTGAACTGAGCCGTCTTGGTGATTTCATACCTTACGCCGCAGCAGCGCGGCGCGCTGAGGGCTGTTCACCACCACCGTTCCCGCCAGAAAGTCGTGCAGCAGCCGGCGCCGGTCATTGAACAGGGGGACCAGCAGCACCAGTGGTGTCAGGGCGCTCACCGACACCCAGAACAGCACCGCGTGCACGGCGCCGAGCAAGGAATAGCAAGGCGCGCCATACCAAGTGCGCATTTCGATATCCACCAGCCGCATGCCCAGCGTCGCCGAGGCGGGCGAGCCGAGGGTGAGCGCGTTATAGGCGATGGCCCAGATGACGAAGGCCGGGCCCAGCAGCGGAAACAGCATCCACCCCAAGCTGAGCGTGACCACGCCAAAGACGAAGATGAAAACCGCGAGACCGACGATGGGTCCGAGAATCATCACCACATCCACGCAGAAGGCGACGAGACGGCGCGACAGCACGCCCTCGAAATACTCCGGCTGGGTGACCGGATCATAAGCATGGGGCCGCGCCCCGCCGGCAAAACCGTAGCGGGGATCGCGGTCGGTGCCGCTGGTCTGGTCGCTGGTGTGGCTCACTGTCGCCATGCTCCCTGGTGGCGCGACGCATCGGCATCGCTCCACGTCACGTGGGGACGTTCCGCCGCGGGTGCAAGGGAGGATGAGTGCGAGGAAGGATGGGTGTAAGGGCGCGTGGAAACGGGATGTCCTACCAATCGGCCCCGCCGGCTCCCAGGCGCTGCACCGGCAGGCCCTCCGCCTCCAGGGCCTGGCGGATCTGCTCGGCATGGGCCTGGTCGCGGGTCTCTACCGTGAGGTCGAGCCGGGTGCCTTTTGCCGGAACATCGAGGAAGGTGCGGCGATGGTGCACCTCCAGGATGTTGGCGCCGAGCTTGCCGAGCAGGGTGGAGATCACCCCCAGCATGCCCGGGCGGTCGAGGATGGTGAGACGGAAGGAGACGATGCGGCTTTCCCGCTCCAGCTCGCGCAGGAGGATGCCGGCCACCATGCGCGGATCAATGTTGCCGCCGCACAGCACCAGTCCCACGGTCTTGCCGCGGAAGCGCTCGGGCTCGGTGAGCAGCGCCGCCAACCCGGCCGCGCCGGCGCCTTCCGCCAGGGTCTTCTGGTGCATCAGGAAGGCATTCACCGCCCGCTCCAGCGTGGCCTCTTCCACCAGCACGATGGATGGCACCAGCCGGCGGATGATCGTGCTGGTGAGCCGGCCCACATTTCGCACGGCGATACCCTCGGCGAGGGTGGGGCCGCCGCAGGGCCGCTCCTCGCCCGTGAGGGCCGACCACATGGCGGGATAGAGCTGCGTTTCGACGCCGATGATCTCGGTCTGCGGCGCGCGGCCGGCAAACGCCAGCGCCATGCCTGACATGAGGCCGCCGCCGCCGATGGGCACCACCACCGCGTCGAAGTCCGGCCCGTCCTCCATCATCTCCAAGGCAATGGAGCCCTGGCCGGCGATCACGTCGGGGTCGTCATAGGGGTGCACGAACACGCGCTGTTCCGCCGCGGCAATGCGCTCCGCCTCGGTCTGCGCATCCGCGACGGTTTCGCCATACAGCACCACCTTGGCGCCGAAGGCGGCGGTAGCGGCCACTTTCACCTGTGGCGTCGTCTCGGGCATGACGATGGTGGTGGCAATGCCCAGCCGGGCGCCGTGATAGGCCACCGCCTGCGCGTGGTTGCCGGCCGACATGGCGACGACCCCGCGCGCCCGCTCTTCCGGCGAGAGGCGCGTCAACTTCACCAGGGCACCGCGCTCCTTGAACGAGGCGGTGACCTGGAAATTCTCATACTTCACCCAGACGTCAGCGCCGGTCAGTGCCGACAGCCGCGGCGCCCGCAGGGTGGGCGTATGCAGCACCGCGCCGGCGAGCAGCACGCGGGCGTCCTCCACATCGGCCAGGGTGACGGGCAGCGGCCCCGTCTCGTGAGCCGACAGCGCCGGAAGGGGGCCGGTCGGGTGGGCAGGGGCGGACATGGACGTTCCTCATCAGGCGAGCCCGGCGCGTTGATCGCGCCGAAGCGAAGGGCCATGGAACCGTGTTGACGCCGTTCTGGAAAGGACCAGACGCCGCTGAGGTCTGCCGGCCACGGTTCCAGATGGTCAGCCGGCGGCGAGGCGCTCGGCGATACGCGGGGCGAAATAGGTGAGGATGCCGTCGGCGCCTGCGCGCTTGAAGGCGAGCAGGCTCTCGGGAACGATGCGGTCCCCATCCACCCAGCCGTTGCGGATGGCGCCCTCGATCATCGCGTATTCGCCGGACACCTGATAGGCGAAGGTGGGCAGGCCGAAGGCCTCCTTAAGCCGCCAGACGATGTCAAGATAGGGCAGGCCGGGCTTCACCATCAGCATGTCGGCACCTTCTTCCACATCCAGCGCCGCCTCGCGCAGGGCCTCCAGGCCATTGCCCGGGTCCATCTGGTAGGTGCGCTTGTCGCCGGACAGGGTCTTGGCGGTGCCGATGGCGTCGCGGAACGGGCCATAGAAGGCCGAGGCGTATTTGGCCGCATAGGACATGATCTGCACGTCCTGGAAGCCGGCGGCGTCGAGCCCGGCGCGGATGGCGCCCACCCGGCCGTCCATCATGTCCGACGGCGCGATCACGTCGGCGCCGGCCTCGGCCTGCACCACCGACTGGCGGACCAGGATGTCCACGGTCTCGTCGTTGAGGATGCGGCCATCTTCCAGAAGGCCGTCGTGGCCATGGCTGGTGAAGGGGTCGAGGGCGACGTCGGTGATCAGGCCGATCTCGGGCACCTCGGCCTTGATGGCCCGCAGCGCCTGGCACACCAGATTGTTCTCGTTGAGCGCTTCGCTGCCTTCCGCATCGCGCAGGGCGGGGTCGATGTAGGGAAACAGAGCCAGCGCCGGGATCTTGAGCCTGGCGGCATATTCGGCGGCGCGGACGGCCTCGTCCACGGTCAGCCGCTCCACGCCCGGCATGGAGGCGATGGGGGTGCGGGTGGCCTGCCCTTTCATGACGAAGATGGGCCAGATCAGGTCGTCGACGGTGAGGCTCGCCTCGCGCACCAGCCGCCGGGTCCAATCGCTCTTGCGGTTGCGGCGTGGACGCTGGACGAGGTCGAGGCCGGACGCGGCGCGGGGCGTGGCGACCGGATGAATGCGGGGCGAGGAGAAGGCCATGGAACGACTCGGCTTTGCGCGGAACGGGGTAACGGGCCCCTTATAGACCGCGCATCCGCGTCCCGCGAGCGCCGCACGCGCTACCGGATGCTCACAAGCAGGTGTCGCTGCAGCGCGCGGGGCTGAGCGTTGACGCTGGCCCCGGGCGCGTCTAACCCTCCCTCAAGCTCCGACGGCAGTGGGCGGAAATGGAGGCGGCTAGGCGCATGGAACCCGAGGTCATCCTGGAGAAAAAGGGCGTCGCCGGCGTCATCACCCTCAACCGTCCCAAGGCGCTCAACGCCCTGAACCTGCCCATGGTCCGCGCCCTTCTGCCGCGGCTGCGGAGCTGGGCGCAAGACCCGGCGATCCACTGCGTCATCATCAAGGCGACCGGTGAGAAGGCGTTCTGCGCCGGTGGCGATGTCCGGGCGCTCTATGACCTGGGGCGCGCCGGCAACACGGCGGAGGCTCTCGCCTTCTGGCGAGAGGAATATGTCCTCAATTCCTATATCGGCAGCTTTCCCAAGCCCTATGTGGCGCTCATCGACGGCATTTGCATGGGCGGCGGCTTCGGGCTTTCGGCCCATGGGGCCCACCGGGTGGTGGGCGATCGCTACCTGTTCGCCATGCCGGAAGTGAATATCGGCCTGTTTCCCGATGTGGGTGGCACCCATGTCCTGCCCCGCCTGCCGGGCGCCTTCGGCGTGTTCCTTGCACTGACCGGCGCCCGGATCCGCGCGCCGGAAGCCTACGCCTGCGGTCTGGCGACGGCGGTGGTGCCCTCGTCGGCCTTCGCCGAGCTGGAGGGCACCTTGTGCGCTGGCGCTGATGTGGCGGGTGCCATCAATGCCCTGCGCGTTGAGCCTGCGGCCAGCGCCTTCGCGGACCGGGCGGGGGTGATTGCCGAAACCTTCTCGCTGGGCAGCGTGGAGGCGATTCTGGCGGCGCTGGACGCCCTGGCGGCCGCCGGTGGTCCCCATGCCGCATTTGCCGCCGAGACGGCGAAGGACATGCGTACCAAGTCGCCCACCAGCCTCTCCATTGCCATGGAGCAGATGCGCCGCGGCCCGAGCCTCGATCTCGACGGCTGCCTCAAGACCGAGCTGCGGATCGTCACGCGGGTTGCGGCCGGTCACGATTTTTATGAAGGTGTGCGCGCGGTTCTGGTGGATCGCGACAATCAGCCCCGGTGGCAGCCCGCCAGCCTGGCGCAGATCGACCCGGCGCAGATCGCCGCTCATTTCGATCCGATTGCCGACGAACTCGAGGTGCTGGCCCCCGGCTCATGACCCATTACGATCCCATCGACGCCAGCGCGCGCGCGCATCTGGAGAGCCTGTCGCCCTGGCGGCGACGGCTGTTCCTGTTCCTGCGCGGCGTGGCCATGTTCCTCCTGTTCGAGGGGGTGGTCCATTGGGCCGTCATCCTCGGCATCGGCGACGGCACGCCATCCCATTTCGAGACCTTGCCGACGGCGGCGCAGGGCGCGGTGATCTGGGCGGCCATCGTCGACCCCATTGCCGGCGTCGGGCTGTGGCTAAGGGCCGGCTGGGGCGTGGTGCTGTGGCTGATCGCCACCCTGATCCAAGCCGTTCTGGGCGCCTGGGCGCCGGCGGGCATGACCCCGCTGCTGCTGTTCACGTTGCTGGAGCTCGGTCTGGTGGTCGCCTATGCGGTGCTGTCGATCCGCGCGGCGCGGGAGAGCGACGAGACCTGACGGACGGGAGACGACCATGAGCGTAGGACGTGGACAGGAGCTGTGGAGCGAGGTCGACGCCTACATCTGCGAGCGTCTCGTTCCGGAAGACAAGGTGCTGCGCGATGTGCTGGCGGCCTGCGTCGCGGCCGGCCTGCCGCCCATTGCCGTCTCCGCGGCGCAGGGGCAGATGCTTCATCTCTTCGCCCGCATGGTGGGCGCGCGGCGCATCCTCGAGATCGGCACGCTGGGGGGCTACAGCAGCATCTTCCTGGCCCGTGCCCTGCCGGACGACGGCCACCTGGTGACGCTGGAGGTCGACCCCCACCATGCGGATGTGGCCCGGGCCAATTTCGGTCGCGCCGGCCTCTCATCGCGCATCGATCTGCGCGAGGGTCCAGCCCTGGAGACCCTGCCGCGCCTGGCGGAGGAGGGGGCGGGACCGTTCGACCTGGTGTTCATCGACGCCGACAAGCCGAGCAACCCGGACTATCTGAAGTGGGCCCTGCGCCTCACGCGCGTCGGCAGCGTGATCGTGTGTGACAACGTGGTGCGTGATGGCGCCGTCACCCAGGCGGGCAGCGCCGATCCGCGGATCCACGGCGTGCGGCAATTGTTCGATCTGGTGGCGGGCGATCCGCGCCTCAGCGCCACCGCCGTGCAGACGGTGGGCGCGAAAGGCTATGACGGCTTTGCGCTGATCCGCGTCGACCGCTAGCCGGCGCGGGGGCGCCCGTGATCAGGACCAGCTGCCCAGAAAGGCCAGCACCGCCACGATGAGGATGATGGCGACGATGATGTAGTGGCGGGCGGCGAGATTGTGCAGGATCATGGGTCGTCCGTTGGGCTGGAAGAAAAGGGTCGGAATTAATCGTCGTTGGAGGCGTTGAGCTCGCCCACAGTCACGGCATGATCGGCCGGCATGACACGCACCCCCGGTGAACCGCCGTTGGTGAAGGCGATGCCGGCGGCCTCGAGCACCCGCCGCATGCGCTCGCGGGTGCCGGCCAGGGCCGGCATGATGGTCTCGTCGCTCTCGACGATCTGGACCGTTTCGGCGGTGACGCCGACATGTCCGGCGAGGTCCTTGCGGGTCCACCCCAGCAGCGCGCGCGCTGCCTTGATCTGCCGGCCGGAAATTGAATTCAGCATGGGCGCCTCATGGGATGAGCGAGAACGTCCCCCTATCGCACGCCCGCTAGGACGGGTCGAGAGCGGAGCCTTGCCTCTGTGGGGCCGTCCGAGGCCGCCAGTGGAAAACCGCGCTGTGCAATCCAGGCGCAATGCTGGCGCAATCTAAATGCAATACGTCTGCTCTACTCTTTTGCGTTGCAGCAATCCGGGGGGCTGGTAAGGTCCGTCTCGGTCGGTTTCATAACGCCGCCCCGCGGCGAGGAGGATCGTTTGAACGCTCAACTCTCGCCTACGAAATTCACCAATCCCTTCTTTGCTTCGGTGACCGACGGCAATGCGTGGACGGCGCGGCAGCGTGCCCTGGCGATGACCGCGCAGCTTTCTGAATGGTCGGCCATGAGTGAGCTGATCTCGAAGGCGGCGGGTCGGCATTTCATGAACATCTCGGCCACCCATGGCCAGCGGCTCCGCGCCACGTTCAATGAGCTGACCGCCCTCATGGGCACCATCACCAATACCGAGCGCTCCGCTTCCGAACGGGCGAAGGACGCGCAGGCTTATATGGTGGATCGCCTGCAGCGTGCCGTGCTCACGTGCGAGACCCTGCGCCAGCGCGGTGACAATTTCTTCGAGCACGAGGCCGCCGGCTGCCCGCCGGTGCTGATCTATGACTACGAAGTGGTGCTGGACGGCCGCTCCCTGCCGCGCCCGTGCAACTACGCGCTGTTGAAGATCACCCCGCCGGATGGGGTAGAGGTCTACCCCTGGAAGCGCCCCTATGTGATCATCGACCCGCGTGCGGGGCACGGCGCCGGCATCGGCGGGTTCAAGTCCGACAGCCAGGTGGGGGTGGCGCTGAAGGCCGGGCATCCGGTCTATTTCGTCTCCTTCAGCCGCAATCCCGAGCCCGGCCAGACCCTGGCCGACGTGGCGCGGGCCGAGGCCACCTTCGTGCGTTATGTGCAGGATCACCATCCGGATGCCTCCAAGCCGGTGGTGATCGGCAATTGCCAGGGCGGGTGGGCCACCCTCATCCTCGGCGCCTCCAATCCGGACATCACCGGCCCGCTGGTGCTGAACGGTGCGCCGGTGGAGACCTGGTCTGGCGACGTGGGCGCCAACCCCATGCGTTACAACGCCGGCGTGCTCGGCGGCCAGATCATGCCCATGTTCTGGTCGGACTACGGTGACGGCGTGTTCGACGGCGCCTGGCTGGTGCTCAATTTCGAGATGCTCAACCCGAGCCGCACCTGGTTCCGCAAATATTACGACCTGTTCGAGAAGGTCGACACGGAGCGCCATCGCTTCCTGGAGTTCGAGAAGTGGTGGTCGGGCTTCTTCCTGCTCAACGAGCCGGAGATCGTGTGGATCGTCCGTGAGCTGTTCGTGGGCAACAAGCTGGCCCGGAACGAGGCGCGGCTAGAGCACGGGCGCGTGCTGGACGTGAAGCAGATCCGTTCGCCCATCATCGTCTTCGCCAGCCATGGCGACAACATCACGCCGGTGAAGCAGGCCATCAACTGGATCATGGACACCTATGCGGACGAGACGGAAATCCGCATCCGGGGCCAGCGCATCGTCTACATGGTGCACGATAAGGTGGGCCATCTCGGCATCTTCGTGTCGTCCTCCATCGCCAAGCGCGAACATACCGAGGTGTCCTCCACCCTGAAGACCATCGAGGCGCTCGCGCCCGGTCTTTACGAGATGACGATCGACGAGATCCACGGCGAGGGTCAGGACGCGCACTTCACCGTCTCTTTCGCCGAGCGGAAGATGAATGAGCTGCCGGGCTTCGCCGACGGGCGGGAAGACGAGGTTCCCTTCGCCGCCGTGCAGCATCTTTCCGAGCTCCAGGGCGAGCTTTATGACGTCTTCCTGCGGCCGATGGTGCAGGCTTCGGTGACGCGGGCGAGCGCCGAGATGGGCCGCATGCTGCATCCGCTGCGGGTGCAACGGGCGCTCACCTCGTCGCGCAATCCGCTGATGCTGCCGCTGGAGGGCGCCGCCAAGGTGATCGGCGAGGGCCGCAAGCCGGTGCCCGATACCAACCCGTTCGTGCTGGCCGAGAAGCTGATGGTCGATGCCTTCGAGCAGACCATCGACATCATCCGCGACGTGCGCGACGCCTGGTATGAGGTCACCTTCTTCTCCATCTATGCCACGCCGTTCATGCGCTGGTTCGGTCGCAACTACAATTTCGAGCGGACCCGCAAGAGCAAGGAAGAGCTGGTGGGCCTGCCGGAGGTGCGCGCGGCGCTGCTGCACGTGAATTCCGGTAGCTTCGTCGAGGCCGTCATCCGCATGCTGATCCTGCTGGCCGAGGCCCGCGGCAACGTGCGGCGCGATCGCCTGGAGCGCTCCGCCCAGGTGCTCACCAAGGACGAGCCGTTCCAATCCCTGCCCATGGCGCGGCGGGCGGAGATCATCCACGAGCAGAGCCTGATCGTGGAATATGCCCGCGAGCAGGCCATCGAGAGCCTGCCCGAGCTGTTGCGCACTCCGGAGGATCGCCGCCGCGCGGCCGAGGTGGTGCAGTTCGTCCCAGGCCCGCTGGATGAGATGGACCCGC
Organism: Xanthobacter sp. NM-25; assembly: GCF_022138605.1. Taxonomy (GTDB): domain Bacteria; phylum Pseudomonadota; class Alphaproteobacteria; order Rhizobiales; family Xanthobacteraceae; genus Xanthobacter. The sequence goes on along the minus strand of NZ_JACBFS010000004.1, from coordinate 252,736 downwards.
ACACCCTGACCATGCTGCAGCGCATGCGCGCGGTGCTGGGCCTCGAGCCCGCCACCGTGGACGTGGTGCGCGATCCGCTGGCGGAAGTGGCCGAAGCTGCGCAGTAAACGGCGCGACTTTTTCAAGGTTCGGGTAGGGCGGCCGGGTGAACCCCGCGCCGCCCTTTCTTTTGGGCGGCCCCCGGCTCAGAACTTCTCCACCCAGGGCCGCAGGTCCACCTCGAACGACCAGGCTGAGCGGTGCTGGCGGTGGAGCGCGGCATAGGTCTCGGCAATGGCATCGGGATCGAGCCACTTGTCTTCCGGCCCTGGCTCGCCGGCGGTGGCCCAGGATGAAGAGATGCCACCGTCGATGAGGATGTGAGCCACGTGGATGTTGCGGGGCCCGAGTTCCCGCGCCAGGCTCTGCGCCAGCCCCCGCAGCGCGAACTTCTGCATGGCGAAGGGAATGGAATGGGGCATGCCCTTCACGCTGGCGGTGGCGCCGGTGAAGAAGATGGAGCCTGCGCCGCGGGCCAGCATCCGCCGCGCCGCCGCCTGGGCAGTGAGGAAGCCGCCGAAGGCACCCACCGCATAGGCATTCATCACCTCGCCCGGATCCAGCTCTTCCACCGGGCCGCGATAGCGGGCGGCGGCGTTGAAGATCACCAGGCGGGGGGTGCCCAGCGCCCGCTCCACCTCGGCGAACACCGTTTCCACATCCTGCGGGTTCTGCACGTCACCGGCGAGCGCCAGGGCGCCGGTTTCTTCCAGAACCGGCCGGAGCTTGGCGATGTCCCGGGCCATCAGGGCGATGTGCATGCCCTCCTGCCGAAACCGGCGGGCGAGGGCCGCGCTGAGGCCCCGTCCGGCGCCGATGATGAGCGCGACGTTGTCTTCCATGGTCTGTCGTCCTCGTGTGCGCGGGCGTGGAGGTATCCCCCACGGCCCAGTCGATCACTTCACCCGGAGTCTCGCTTAAGGGGCGGCGAACAGCGGGGCGACGCCCTCGGTATCGATGTAGACGACGCCGTCCTCCACCTTCACGGGATAGAAGGCAAGGGCGCTTTCCTGTGGCTCGATTGGGGCACCGCTGGTCACGTCCCAGGTCCAGTTATGGACCGGGCAGGTGAGCACGCGCCCGTCGAACTCGGCATCCGCCAGCGGAGTATTGGTGTGGGGGCACACCCCCTGCACCGCGGTGAGGTCACCCTCCTCCGGCCAGGCGAGCACGATGAGGTGTTGATCGGCAATCACCAGGCGCATGCCGCCCTCGGGCACGGTTTCCGCCTTACAGACCCGCGTAAACATCGAAAAATCTCACGAATGAACAAAGATCAGCCCATGATGATCCTTCGGCGCCAGGCTGAAAAGCCTGCTGCCCGCCCACCGTGTGCAGCAGGCTGGCCAAAGGCCGCGAAATCTGTGAGGCTCGGTGAACCGTCGCCTTTTTCGCGATCGGTGTCGTCGTTTTGCGTTTGACCGTTTCACACTGGATTTTCAGACATGACCTTGCCCGCAGGCAGCCGCCTCACCCCGTTTGTCGCCCAACGCACGGAGCAGCTGAAGAAGGCCAAGGCCCGACGCTCGCTGGGCCAGATGCAGGGCAAGATCGGCGAAATGCCCATGACCATCGGCTTTCAGGGGGCGCTGGCCGCAAAGTTCAAGGAAACCGGGGCACCGGGCGTCATCTGCGAGCTGAAGGGTGGCTCGCCGTTCGACCCCGGCTTCCGCACCATGGTGCCCTACAAGGCCCTGGCCGAGGATTTCGAGGCGGTGGGGGCGGCGGCCCTGTCGGTGGCGGTGGAGCGGCAGGCCTTCAAGGGCTCGGCCTCGGATCTGGCCACCGTGCGCGGCGCCGTCGCGCTACCGCTGATGGCGCAGGACATCATCTTCGACGTCTATCAGATCCTTGAGGCCCGGCTCGCCGGGGCCGACGCGGTGATGCTGTCGGCCGGGCTGCTGGGCGAGCAGCTGGGCGACTTCCGCGGTCGGGCCACTGCCGTCGCCCTGGATGCCCTGGTGGCGGTCCATACCCCCGCCGAACTCGAATTGGCCCTGAAGGTGGGGGCGGATTTCATCTGCGTCACCAACCGCGACATTCACAGCTTCGAGCTGGCAATGGGCACCTGCGAGACGCTGTTGCCGCTGATCCCCGCGGAACAGGCCTTCGTGGTGGCCGAAGGGGGGCTTGCCACGGCGGATGACCGCGCCCGGCTTGGCGCCCTGGGTGCCAAGGCCATGCTGGTGGGCAGTGCTCTGATGAAGGACGAGGATCCCGCCGGCGTCCTGGAGCAGATCCTGGGCATCGAGACCGAATAAGCCGCGCGATCTGGCAAGCTCGATCTGGCAAGAAAGTTGCTCGTCCGCTGCTTGGGTCGGCGTCGGTGCCGACCGCCATCTGCGGGGATGCTCATGAACATCGTCGAGGGGCCGCGGATCGCCGCCCTGTCCTGCGGTAAGCCGGTCCATCTGGTCATCCTTCTCCACGGGGAAGGGGAAGACGGCGCCGCCATCATCGACCAGGCGCTGAATTGGGCGCCGACCCTGCCGAAGGCGGATTTCATCGCCCTCGAGGCGCCTGCGATCCCTGGCGATCGTCGGTGGTTCGGGGCCGGTACCGGCATTGAGGCCACCGTCTCCGCCCTCGACAGCTTCATCGACAACGCTCTCGCCCAGCGCCGCCTGCCCGACAGCCATCTCGCCCTCGTGGGGTTTTCCCAAGGCGCGGCAATCGCCCTGGTGACGGCATTGCGCCGACCACGCCCCATGGCCGCGGTGGTGGCCTTTTCCGGGGTGGTGCCCGATGACGTGCCCCTCGCTCTGGGCACCTCCACGCCCATTCTTTTGATCCATGGCGAGGACGACGACGCCATTCCCTTTGACGCCATGATGGCCACGAAGGAACGCCTGAAGGCGGCGGGTGTGCCGGTGAAAAGCCTGCGCCGTCCCGGGCTTGGACACCGCATGGACGACGAGGGGATCATGGCCGCGGGCATCTTCCTGACGGATCACATCGTCGCCCGCCCGCGGGAGATCCAGCCATGAGCATGCGGGTGCCCGAGCCGCTGCGCCGTTTCATCTGGGATATCCAGTCCATGGTGGAGCTTGCGGACGATCCGCGCGAGATCCTCATGATCGGCGCCGACTTGATGCGGCGCCTAGTGGCCCGGGACGATTGGCTGCCGCCTGACCTGCGCGCCGCCGGGTCCACTCCGCGCCTTTACAAGCTCTATCACGACGAGATGGAGCGGTTCTGCGTGGTCGCCTCAGTGCTGGGGGAAGGGCAGGGCTGGCCGCTGTTCTCCGACCAGACCTGGGAGATCTGCGGCGTCCTCGCCGGCGCCCTGCAGCGCCGCTCCTTCGTGGTGCTGGGCGAGGGGGCGCCGCAGGCAGTGAGCGAGGGGCGGGAGCTGGCAGCGAGCGAAATCGCGACCGCCCGCGCCCGTGAGGGACAGGCGAGCGAGATCCGCAATCCCGGGCCCGGCGCAGTGCTCTCCATCCACGTCTTCGGCGCCGACATCGGCACGGTCCCGCGCCTGAGCATCGGAGCCGATGGCGCGCGGGCCCCTCTGGTTCTGGGCTACGCCAATCCGGACCATGCGCCGGCCTTTGACATCCTCACCATCCAGGCCGACATCGTCGACTGAGGTGCGGCAATGTCGTGTCCGCGCGCGGCGCCTGTCGCAGACCGGACAGGTTCCGACACGGGGCCGGAACCTGTCCGCCGCAGGCGGCCGCAGCCGAGCCCTATTTTTTCACCTTGCGCAGCATCATCTCGATGGCGGTGACGGATTCCGAAACGTTGAGCCAGTTTTCCGCCTGCTCGTCATTCTTGAATTCCCGCCCGAGATTGATCGGCTCGCCCTGTCCTTCCACATGAAGGAAGCAGGCCCATTTGCCGCTCGGTAGCTGCTCCACGGTCACCTTATGATCCGCCATACCTGCGATCCTCCGCCTTCGGTCCGCCCGATGGGGCGAACACCCTTCCGGCGCCTCTCCGCGCGCACAGCGCAGATGCAAGCCGGCGGCCAGCACGGACCTGACGCACGTTCTCGCAAGGTGTCGACGATGGGTGATGGGAGGATGGTGAGCCCGTCGGGATTCGAACCCGAGACCCCATGATTAAAAGTCACGTGCTCTACCGGCTGAGCTACGGGCTCACTCCCGGCAGTGGTTAGGCTGTGGCGGCGGCAGGGTCAAGGGCGGTGGGCGGCCAGGAGGTGGAAACCGCGGTGCGCCTGTGAAAATCCCGCGTTTCGCGGGCGGGACGCCGCGGGCGGCATGCTGGCAGGGGGCTGGAGGGCGAATTGAGGCGCTTGACGATTCCCGCGGCGCGGAAAATGGCCTAGCCTGCCGGTACCAAAAGACCAAGATCAGAGGAAACCCATGCCGCCCCGCGCCATCGAGCCCTAATCCGCGCCCGTGCCGTGACCTTGCTGCCCTTCCCTGTTTCATCTGGCGCCCCAGAGCGCTGCGCGGTGAGCGATGCCGTCTCATGAGTGACCTGTTCGGCTTGGCCTTTCCCTTCTTTGGCTTGATTTTCCTTGGCTATTTCTGCGGACGGGTGGCACGGCTGCCGGAGGCGGGGCTGGCCTGGCTGTCGTTCTTCATTATCTATGTGGCGCTGCCGGCGCTCTTCTACCGGATCGTCGCGCAGACGCCGTTCGAGGAACTGGTGAATCCCGGCTTCATCCTGGCGGTGGTGACCTCCACGGCCACCGTCGCGGTGATCGCGCTGGGCATCGGGCTGTGGGCGCGCCGCGGCAATCTGGGCGAGGCCGCCATCGCCACCACCGTGGGCGCGTATGCCAATGTGGGCTATATGGGCCCTGGCCTGAGCCTGGCGGCGCTGGGGCAGGGGGCGGCAACCCCCGCCGCGCTCATCTTCGCCTGCGACAGCCTTTTGTTCTTCACGCTGGTGCCGCTGCTGATGGCGGCGCAGGGGCGGGGCGAGCGCCTTCTCTCCACCTTGGGCTTCATCGCCAGGAGGGTGCTGACCCACCCGTTCAACATCGCCACGCTGCTGGGCGTGCTCGCCGCCGCTCTCCATGTCCGCGAACCCGAAGCGGTGGGGCGGATGCTGGATTTTCTGAAGAATGCCGCCGCCCCCTGCGCGCTCTTCACCCTGGGGGTGACCGTGGCGCTGCGACCGCTGCGCCGCATTCCCACCGAGCTTGCGCCGCTGCTGGCTTTGAAGCTGGTGGGGCATCCGGCGATCGCGCTGGTCTGCCTCTCCGTGTTCGGTGGCTTCTCACCCGCCTGGGCGCAGACCATGCTGCTGATGGCGGCGCTGCCACCGGCACTGAACTGCTTCGTCCTGGCCCGGCAGTACCACACCTATGTGGAGGAGGCCTCCACCGCCGTCATGCTGGGCACGGTGGCGTCCGTGGTGACGGTCACCACCATGCTTTATCTGCTGCGGGCGGACCTTCTGCCGCTGAACCTGCTTCCGTGAGGAATCAGGCGGCCCGCTCGCCGATGCCGAGGCGCATCACCGCCCGCCGCAGGGGGCCGACCCGATCCAGCAGATAGAGGCCGAACCCCCGCATGCTCTGGATCGGCAGGAAATCGGAGAGCAGGGACCGGTTGAGGACGTCCACCGCGCGCATGCGCCCCTCGATGTCCGAGCGCCGGGCACGGTCGTAGCGGGCCAGCAGTTCGGCTCCACCCACATCCTCGCCGAGGGCGGCGGCCCGATCCACCAGGGCCACCAGCTCAGCGACGTCGCGCAGGCCGAGGTTCAGCCCCTGCGCGCCGATGGGCGGCATGATGTGCGCGGCTTCGGCCACAAGGGCGATGCGCGGGGCCACCAGCGTCTCGGCGGTTTCCGCCGCTAGTGGGAAGGCGCCGCGCCCGGGCTCGACCGTGAAGCGTCCGAGGATGGAGCCGGCGCGGGCTTCCAGCTCCCGCGACAGGTCCGCTTCGGAAAGGCCCATCAGCCGGATCGCCTCGCGCTCGCTCACCACACAGACGATGCTGGAGCGATCGCCGGGCAGGGGCACCAGGGTGAAGGGGCCGCTCTCGGTGTGAAACTCGGTGGAAATCTCCTCATGGGGGCGCGTGTGCCGCACGGTGGCGGTAAACGCCACCTGCGGATAGGCATGGGTGCGCATGCCGATGCCGGCGGCGGCGCGCACCAGGGAGCCGCGCCCGTCCGCTCCCACCACCAGCCGGGCCCGCAGCGGTGCGCCTTCGGCCAGTTCCACCGTGGCGGCGGTGTCGTCCACCTCGACGCGGGTCACGCTGGTGCGGGCCACATGCAGGCGCGGCTGTTCCAGCGCGGCAGCCAGCAGGCCGAGGCGGAGCGCATCGTTCTCGATGTTGTAGCCGAAGGCCTCAAGGCCGATCTCGGCGGACCGGAAGGTGACCTCCGGTGCCCGCACCAGGCGGCGCGTGGCGTCGGCAATGCGCATGTCGCGCAGGGGCGCGGTGGAGGCGGCGAGGCGGCTCCACACGCCGAAATCGTCAAGGATGCGCACCGAGCCTTCCAGCAGCGCGGTGGTGCGGTGGTCCACGTTCCGCTCTGGGCCGGTGACGAGAGCTGTCGAGATCCCGCGCGCCGCAAGGCCAAGTGCCAGCGCCAGCCCGGCGGGGCCACCGCCGACCACGACCACGTCGTGCATCTCATGCGCTGCCATCATCTTCTCCTCGATCTGCGAACGGCACACTCCCGCCGCGCTGCGCGAGCCTAGACGACATTGGCACCGGATGCCGCGCGGTCTGTTGCCCCATCATAGCAGAGGTGTGCGCGCCCGCCTTGAACCGGTGCGGGGTGCGCGCGACAAGGGGGCGACTGGCGCTGGTGTCGCCTTGAAGTTGTGTGTCGTATCGTGTCGGAGGATCCATGCTGGAGCTGATCACCACGCCGGAGGCATGGGCGGCCCTCGTGACCCTCACCGCCATGGAAATCGTTCTCGGCATCGACAACGTGGTGTTCATCTCGCTGGTCATCCAGCGGCTGCCGCCGGAGCAGGGCCTGCGGGCGCGGCAGATCGGCCTGTCATTGGCGCTGGTGCTGCGGATCGGCCTGCTGTTCGCCTTGTCCTGGCTCATCCGCATGCAGACACCGGTGTTTTCCCTCGCCGGTCATGATTTCTCCTGGCGCGATGTGATTCTGATCTGCGGTGGGGCGTTCCTGGTGGCCAAGGCCACGCGGGAGATGCACACCGAGGTGGAGGGCGACGACACGTTTGGCGATGAGGACACGGCCCTCAACCTGGCGGGCCGGGCCTTCGCGGTGATCGTGGCCCAGGTGGTGGTGCTGGATCTGGTATTTTCGGTGGATTCCATCCTCACCGCCATCGGCATGGCCGAGCACGTGTCCATCATGATCACGGCGGTGATCATCGCAGTCGGCATCATGTTCTGGGCTTCCGGGCCGCTGAGCGCCTTCATCGCCACCCATCCGACCACCAAGATGCTGGCCCTCTCCTTCCTGCTGCTGGTGGGGGTGACGCTGGTGGCGGATGGATTCGGCGTGCATATCCCCAAGGGCTACATTTATGCGGCGATGGCCTTTTCGGTGGGGGTGGAGATGCTGAACGTCTCCGCCGCCGGCCGCCGCCGGCGCAAGCGGGCCGATGCATCGGACTGAACGTGGACATCTCGCGCCCCGCCCCGTGGGTGCTTGCGGGGCGCGATAGCACCCCTATGATCCCCTCCATTCGTCGAATGGGAGGCTGAGGCATGGTCCACGCGGTCAGAGTGCATCACACGGGTGGACCGGAGGTGCTCACCTATGAGGAGGTGACTGTTCCCCCTCCCGGGCCGGGCGAGGTGCAGATCCGCCATACCGCCATCGGTCTCAATTTCATCGACGTCTATTTCCGCACCGGCCTCTACAAGGCCGCGGCGCTGCCGTTCATTCCCGGAAACGAGGGGGCGGGCGTGGTCACCGCGGTGGGCCCCAATGTCACCGATTTCCATGAGGGCGATCGGGTGGCTTATGCCATGACGATCGGGTCCTATTGCGAGGTGCGCAACATTCCGGCGGCGACGCTGGTGCATCTGCCGGCCTCCATCGACGATCGCACCGCCGCCGCCATGATGCTGAAGGGCATGACCGCCCAATATCTGGTGCGCCGCACCCATCAGGTGAAGCCGGGCGACGTGATTCTGGTGCAGGCGGCAGCGGGTGGCGTCGGCCTCATCCTGTGCCAGTGGGCCAAGCATCTGGGCGCGACCGTGATCGGCACGGTGGGATCCAAGGAAAAGGCCGAGCTCGCTTTGGCGAATGGCTGTGACCACGTCATCCTCTATCGGCAGGAAGACTTCGTGCAGAAGGTGAAGGAGATCACCTCCGGCAAGATGTGCGACGTGGTCTATGACGGCGTCGGTCAGGCCACCTATCCCGCCTCTCTCGACTGCCTGCGGCCGCTCGGCCTTTGGGTGAGCTTCGGCAATGCCTCCGGCGCCATCAAGAATTTCGACCTGCTGGCGCTGTCGCAGCGCGGCTCGCTCTATGCCACCCGGCCCACCCTGGCCACCTTCGTCGCCAAGCGGGCGGATCTGCTCGCCACCGCCAACGACCTGTTCGAGGTGGTGCTGAACGGCGCGGTGAAGATCCCGATTCACCAGACCTATGCGTTGAAGGACGTGCAGAAGGCGCATAAGGATCTGGAATCGCGCAAGACCACGGGTACGACCCTGCTGCTGCCCTGAGGCCTTGTGCCTCCGCGCTCCCTCCCGGCCCTGTCCGAATGCCTGCCATGCGCAGTGCGCGCGGCAGGGCCGCTTTTGCCAGACATCCTGTCAAATCCTTGGAATAAGGGCGCATTAGCGGCTTGCGCGGAACATTTTCCGCACGATATGTACGAAAATGAAGAGGTGCGGCGGCCCGCAATCGAGCGGTATCCGCTGGCCCGTGCTGCGACGGATCGTTCCGGCAATGATGCGCCAATACGAACTCGTCGAGCGCGTTCGACGGTATAATCCCAACACCGACGAGGCGCTGCTCGACCGCGCCTATGTCTACGCCATGAAGGCGCACGGCAGCCAATTGCGTGCGTCCGGCGACCCGTATTTTTCCCATCCGCTGGAAGTGGCGGCCATCCTCACGGATCTGAAGCTGGACGACGCCACCATCGTGGCGGCGCTGCTGCATGACACCATCGAGGATACGGACGCCACCAAGGCCGAGATCGAGCGCCTGTTCGGCGCCCAGATCGCGACGCTGGTGGAGGGGCTCACCAAGATCAAGAAGCTGGACCTCGTGTCCAAGCAGGCCAAGCAGGCGGAAAACCTGCGCAAGCTGCTGCTCGCCATCGCCGACGATGTGCGGGTGCTGCTGGTGAAGCTGGCCGATCGCCTGCACAACATGCGCACCCTGAAATGGGTGCCGCCGGAAAAGCGCGATCGGGTTGCCCAGGAAACGCTCGACATCTACGCGCCGCTGGCCGCCCGCATGGGTATGCAGGAAATGCGCGAGGAATTGGAGGACCTGGCCTTCCGCCAGCTGTCCCCCGAAGCCTACGACTCCATCACCACCCGCGTTTCCGAGCTGCGCCAGCACAATGGGCCGCTGGTGCAGGAGATCGAGCGCGAGCTGACCGAGGAGCTGGAGCGCCGCGGCATCCATGCCGAGGTGAAGGGGCGGGAAAAGCGGACCTTCTCCATCTGGGGGAAGATGGAGCGCAAGGCCATCGGCTTCGAGCAGCTCTCCGACCTCTACGGCTTCCGCGTCATCGTCGACAGCGTGGAGGATTGTTACCGGGCGCTCGGCGTGGTGCACACCAAGTGGGCCATCGTGCCGGGCCGCTTCAAGGATTACATCTCCACCCCCAAGCCCAACGACTACCGCTCCGTGCACACCACCGTGGTGGGGCCGCGCCGGCAGCGCGTCGAGCTGCAGATCCGCACCCGGGATATGGACGAGATTGCCGAGTACGGCATCGCCGCCCATGCGCTTTACAAGGATCCCTCCGGTGCGCCGGGGGTGATGCTCTCCAGCGAGACGCGCGCCTATGCCTGGCTGCGCAAGACCATCGAGAACCTTTCCCAGGGCCTCTCGCCCGAGGAATTCCTCGAGCATACCAAGCTCGAACTGTTCCACGATCAGGTGTTCTGCTTCACCCCCAAGGGGCGGCTGATCGCGCTGCCGCGCAAGGCGACGCCCATCGATTTTGCCTATGCGGTGCACACCGATGTCGGCAACACAGCGGTGGGCTGCAAGATCAACGGCACCATCGCCCCCCTGGTGTCGGAGCTGAAGAACGGCGACGAGGTGGAGATCATCACCTCCAAGGCGCAGACCCCGCCGGGGGCGTGGGAAACCATCGCCGTCACCGGTAAGGCGCGGGCCGCCGTGCGCCGCGCCACTCGGGCGGCTGTGCGGGCGCAATATTCCGGGCTGGGCCGCAAGATCGCCGAGCGCGCCTTCGCCAAGGCGGGCAAAGCACTCTCCGATGAGGAGATGGCGCGCGCCGTGCCCCGCTTGGCGCGGGCCGCCGCCGACGATGTGTTCGCCGCGGTGGGGCGGGGCGAGATCAAGACCGATGATCTGATCCGCGCGGCCTATCCCGAATGGGTGCCCCCGCGCCTGGAGGATCGGGCGCTGGGCGCCGCGGCCGCCAATGCCGAGGGCTGGTTCGAGCTGCGGCGCGGCCATAATCTCAAGTTCAAGATCCCCGGCGGCGCCACGGACGAGCGGCTTGATGCCATTCCCATTCGCGGCATCAACGGCGACCTGCCGGTGCGCTTCGCGCCGGATGGCGGGGCCGTGCCGGGAGACCGCATCGTCGGCATTCTCACCCCCGGCGAGGGCATCACCATCTATCCCATCCAGTCCCAGTCCCTGCAGGGCTTCGAAGATGCCCCCGAGCGTTGGCTGGATGTGCGGTGGGATGTGGATGAGCTCTCCGAAGCCCGCTTTCCGGCGCGGCTGGCAGTGACCGCTCGCAATGAGCCAGGCTCCCTGGCCCAGGTGGCGAGCGCCATCGGCGATCGCGGTGGTAATATCGAAGGGTTGCAGATGCGCACCCGTTCCGCCGACTTCACCGAGATGATGATCGACATCGAGGTGTTCGATCTGCGCCATCTCAATGGGATCATGTCGGGCCTGAAGGACCGGGACGTGGTCTCCAACGTGGAGCGGGTCAACGACTGACGCCCGCCTCAATGCGCCGAAGGAACCAGCCATGACGCAGGCCAAGCCGGTGCGGCTCGGGGTAAATGTGGACCATGTGGCCACCGTGCGGAACGCCCGTGGTGGCGCGTTGCCGGATCCGGTGCGGGCGGCGCTGCTGGCGCAGGCCGCCGGTGCCGACGGCATCACCGCCCACCTGCGGGAGGATCGGCGGCACATCCGCGATGCCGACATGGAGCGGCTGAAGGCAGAACTCGCGGTGCCCCTCAATTTCGAGATGGCCGCCACTGACGAAATGGTCGCCATCGCCCGACGGGTGCGGCCCCATGCCTGCTGCCTGGTGCCGGAGAAGCGGGAAGAGCGCACCACCGAAGGCGGGCTGGATGCCCTCGGCCAGGAGCGGGATCTGGCGCCACGCATCGGCCTCCTGAAAGAGGCGGATATCCGCGTATCCTTGTTCATCGCGGCCGAAGGCGCGCAGATCGCGGCGGCGCGGCGCCTTGGCGCGGACATTGTCGAGCTTCACACCGGTGCCTGGTGCGATGCGCTGGCGGAGGGGCGCCGCGCGGATGCGGATGCCGAATTCGAGCGGCTGCGCGCCGGGGCGGCCGAAGCCGCTGCGGCGGGTCTTGAGGTGCATGGCGGCCACGGCCTCGATTTCGCCACCGCCGAGGCGATGGCCGCCTTTCCAGAGGTGGTGGAGCTCAATATCGGCCATTTCCTGGTGGGCGAGGCCATCTTCGTCGGCCTGCCCACGGCCATCGCCAACATGCGCGCGGCGATCGTGCGGGGCGTCGCCCGGCGGGCGCGGGGGGCGGCGGCATGATGATCCTCGGCATCGGCTCCGATTTCACTGACGCGCGTCGGATCGCCCGTTCCATCGAGCGGTTCGGGGATCGCTTCCTGGACCGGGTGTTCACGCCGGCGGAGCGGGCCAAGGCCGACGCTCGGCGTCTGCGGGCCGAGACCTATGCCAAGCGCTTCGCTGCCAAGGAGGCTTGTTCCAAGGCCCTGGGCACCGGGCTGAGCCATGGGGTGTTCTGGCGCGACATGGGGGTGGTGAACCTGCCCACCGGCCAGCCCACCCTGGAACTGACCGGCGGCGCCGCCCGGCGCCTGGCCAGCCTGGTGCCGCCGGGGTTCGTGCCGCACATTCATCTGAGCCTGACCGATGAGGGCCACCTCTCCGCGGCCTATGTCATCATCTCCGCGACGCCACGGTGCTGAGCGCCGGCACGGCTGGTCGGGGAGGGGCGGAATGGAAGCGTTTCTGAGTGCGACCTTGCACTGGACCACCCGGGGTATCGAGGTGGCTGGGACTCTCGTGATCGTGATCGGCATTCTCGGCGCCGGCTACGTCTTCCTGCGGGATCTGCTCCGGGGCCGCGCGCCACAGGACGCGTTCCGGGTCTGCCGTTCGGCGCTGGGCATGGCGATCCTGCTGGGGCTCGAACTGCTGGTCGCGGCCGACATCATCAGCACGGTGGCCATCGAGCCCACCTTGTCCAGCTTGGCGGTGCTGGCCGGCATCGTGCTCATCCGCACCTTCCTGTCCTTCTCCCTGGAAGTGGAGATCGAGGGGCGATGGCCGTGGCAGACGCCGCAGCGGCGCGGCACCGACAAGGCCGAGCAACCGCGCGCGCAGGGGGCGGGCGGCCAGTGAAACGCCCGGCTCGCGGTCGCCTGCCGTTGGGGTGCGCGTTGCCGCAGGACCGGGAAGTCTTTATAGGGGGCCGATGCCCGCGAGGGGCGGCGGGTTTCCGTCGTCGTCTCAGTTTTGGCGCAGTTTGCTGCACGCTGCGCCTCGCTCTCATTTTCTCGGACTCTCGATGACCGCGACCAGCGATTCGAAGAAGGACGGCGGCTTTCTCGAAACCGTCCAGGTGATCGTCCAGGCGCTGCTGATCGCGCTCCTGATCCGCACCTTCCTGTTCCAGCCCTTCAACATCCCCTCGGGATCCATGAAGGACACGCTGCTGATCGGGGATTACCTGTTCGTCTCCAAATACAGCTACGGCTATTCGCGCTTCTCGCTGCCGCTGTCGCCGGATCTGTTCTCCGGCCGCATCTTCGGCGCTGAGCCCACCCGGGGCGACGTGGTGGTGTTCAAGCTGCCGCGGGACAATGAGACCGATTACATCAAGCGCGTGATCGGCCTGCCCGGCGACAAGATCCAGATGATCGACGGTGTGCTGCACATCAATGGCGTGGCGGTGAAGCGCGAGCGGCTGCCAGATGTGACGCAGGACGATGGCACCGGCCGCATGGTGCCGGTGAAGCGCTGGCGCGAGACGCTGCCGAACGGCGTCTCCTATGAAACCCTCGATCTCGTAGATAACGGTTTCTACGACAATACCCCGGTTTATGACGTGCCCCTGGACCACTATTTCATGATGGGGGACAACCGGGACAATTCCGCCGACAGCCGCGTGCTGAGCCAAGTGGGCTACGTGCCGTTTGAAAACCTCATCGGCAAGGCCCAGATGATCTTCTTCTCCATTGATGAAGGCGCCTCGGCATGGCAGGTGTGGCGGTGGCCCTGGACGGTGAGATGGGATCGGTTGTTCAAAATGGTGGACTGACGGGCAGGTTCGACGACCTCGCCGCAGTCGAAGAGCGCATCGGCTATCGCTTCAACGACCGCGCGCGGCTAGATCTCGCCCTCTCCCACATCAGTGCCGTGAAGGGTGAAGCGCCGCGGGTGCGCTCCTATCAACGACTGGAATTCCTCGGCGACCACGTGCTCGGCTCGGTGGTGTCGCATATGCTCTATGAGGCGTTTCCGGGCGCGGAGGAGGGCGAGCTCTCGCGCCGCCTGGCCGAGCTGGTGCGCGAGGAAGCCTGCGCCGAAGTCGCGGCCGACATGAACCTCGGCCCGTTCATCCGGCTCGGTCCGGGGGAGGCCCATTCCGGAACCCACAAGCGCCGGGCGATCCTGGCGGATGTGACCGAGAGCGTGGTCGCGGCGGTGTTCCTGGACGGCGGCTATGAGGCGGCCAACGCCTTGGTGGAACGCTATTGGCGCCACCGGCTGGAAGCGCCGCGGCGGCCGTTGCGGGATGCCAAGACGGTGTTGCAGGAATGGGCCCAGGCCCGTGGCCTGCCGCCGCCGACCTATCGCGAGGTGGCGCGCTCCGGGCCGGATCACGCGCCGCGGTTTACCGTGGCGGTGGACCTGCCGGGCCAGAATTCCGTTGAGGCCGAAGGGGCCTCGAAACAGGCGGCGCAGAAGGCCGCCGCTGCCACTTTCCTGATGCGGGAAGGGGTTTGGAAGGAAAACGAGAACTGAACATGACCGACAGGCGACGGGGTAAGGGACAGAGCGACGGGCAGGGCGGCTCCGGGAACATGCCGGAGACCGATGCCGCGCGCCCGCCGGCGCCGCATGAGCTGGAGGCCGCGCCCGAGTTCGAGGACGACCTCGACGCGGACTTCGAGGACGACGACGAGGCGGACGAGGACGGGCTGACGGCCGACGAAACGCCCGAGCTGCCCTCGGGACCGACCCGCTGCGGCTTCGTCGCCCTCCTCGGCGCGCCCAACGCCGGCAAGTCCACCCTCACCAACGCGCTGGTGGGCACCAAAGTGTCCATCGTCTCGCACAAGGTGCAGACCACTCGCTCCATCGTCCGCGGCATCGCGCTGGCCGGGTCGGCGCAGATCGTGCTGGTGGACACCCCCGGCATCTTCGCCCCCAAGCGGCGGCTGGAGCGGGCCATGGTCACCAGCGCCTGGACCCATGCGGCGGATGCCGATGTGGTAGCCCTGCTGGTGGATGCCAACCGGGGCCTGGATGCGGACATCGAGGCGCTGATTGCTCCCCTGTCCGAGATCCGCCGGCCGCGGGCGCTGATCCTCAACAAGATCGACCTCATCCGCCGCGATAGCCTGCTGGCGCTGGTCACCGAGCTCACCGCCAAGCTGGCGTTCGATCGTGTGTTCATGATCTCCGCTCTCACCGGCGACGGCATCGAGGACGTGCGCCGCTGGTTCGCCGAAACCGTGCCGCTCGGCCCCTGGCTCTATCCGGAAGACCAGATTTCGGACGCGCCCATGCGCATGCTGGCGGCGGAGATCACCCGCGAGAAGATGTTCCTGCGGCTGCATGACGAGCTGCCTTACCGCTCCACCGTCGAGACGGAGAGCTGGAAGGAGCTGAAGGACGGCTCGGTGCGCATCGAGCAGACCATCTTCGTGGAGCGGGAAAGCCAGAGGAAGATCGTGCTCGGCCGCGGGGGCCAGGCCATCAAGACCATTTCCTCGGAATCGCGGGCCGAGCTCGCCGAGATCCTGGAGGCGCGGGTGCACCTGTTCCTGTTCGTGAAGGTGCGCGAGAACTGGGCTGACGATCCCGAGCGCTACCGCGAGATGGGGCTGGAGTTCCCGCGCGGCGAATAGCGGCTCGGCGGGGGAGCGCGGCCGTGGAATGGAGCGACGAAGGCATCGTGCTCGGGGTGCGCCGCCACGGCGAGAGCAATGCCATTGTGGAGCTGCTCACCGCCCGGCGCGGCCGCCATCTCGGCATGGTGCGCGGCGGCGCCTCCCGGCGCCAGGCGCCCATGCTGCAGCCCGGCAATACGGTGAGTGCCACCTGGCGCGCCCGGCTCGACGAGCACATGGGCAATTACACCCTGGAGCCGCTGGTCATCCGGGCGGAAGTGTTCATGCGCGCGCCGCATGCGGCCTATGGCGTCAGCCATATGGCGCAGCTGCTGCGGCTGCTGCCGGAGCGCGATCCGCAGGACGGGCTCTACGCCACCCTGGGCGCGATCCTCGATGCCTTCGAGGTGCCGGCGGCGGCGGCGGTGCTGCTGGCCCGGTTCGAGCTGGCGCTGCTCGGCGAGCTGGGCTTCGGCCTGGAACTGGAGCGCTGCGCGGCCACCGGCCAGAGCGATGACCTGATCTATGTCTCGCCCAAGAGCGGCCGCGCGGTATCGCGCGGGGCCGGCCAGCCCTATGCCGACCGGCTTCTGCCCTTGCCTCCCTTCCTGGTGGGAGACCCCACCGCACCGGCACCGGGGGATGTGGAGGCGGCGCTGCGGCTCACCGGCTTCTTTCTGCTGCGCCGGGCGCTGGAGCCGCGGGGCCTCGGTTTCTCCGAGGCCCGCGCCCATTTCATCGCCGCTTGGCTGCGGCAGACGGCGCCCGATCACCAATAGGGTCGGGGCCGCGGACGCACCCAGGCGCTGCCACAGCGGGTGACCCAATGCCAACGGCCACCCCACCAGCGCCGCTCGCGCCAGCAGCGGCGCACCCAATAGACATTTTCCGGCGCCACCTGCTGCACCGTGCCGCCGAGGGCTGCCGCCGCGCCCCCCAGTGGGGCCGCCATCGCCGGTGCCGGCAGGCCCGCCCAAAGCCCAAGAGCCAAGACGCCGCCCGCCACCCAAAGGATCGTTCGCATCGTCATCTCCTCCGCTGCGGGCCGCACCGCCCGCTGTGCGAAGGAATAAGAGTCGACCCTGCGGAATTTGTTCCCGGACCCGCCAACGGCATGGGAATAAAGGGTAAAAGCAGCCCGATGGTACCGCTGCGGAGGCACGGGGATGCCGCCCCGCCTCGCACCACCTCCGAGCCCGGAAGACCCATGGCGCGGGCCCCTGGAAATCGTCGCGCGGAGGGACAAAAACCGAACAAGCGCCTTGTCGGAGGCGGCGCCGCGCGGTACTCGAAGCCATGGCCACCCGCACACTTCCGCCCGGTGACGGCAATATCGAGAACGTCGCCCTGAAGGCAGCGCTGGAAGAGCGCTACCTTGCCTATGCCCTTTCCACCATCATGCATCGCGCCCTGCCCGATGCGCGCGATGGGCTGAAGCCCGTGCACCGGCGCATTCTGCACGCCATGCGCCAGTTGCGGCTGGATCCGGGGCAGGGGTTCAAGAAGTCCGCCCGCGTGGTGGGCGACGTGATCGGCAAGTTCCACCCGCACGGTGACCAGTCCGTCTATGACGCGCTGGTGCGCCTCGCCCAGGATTTCGCCCAGCGCTATCCGCTGGTGGATGGCCAGGGCAATTTCGGCAATGTGGACGGCGATAACGCCGCCGCCATGCGATATACCGAGGCCCGCCTGACCGAGACCGCCCGCCTGCTGCTGGACGGCATCGACGAGGATGCGGTGGATTTCCGCCCCACCTATGACGGCTCGGAGGAGGAGCCGGCGGTGTTGCCGGCGGCTTTCCCGAACCTGTTGGCCAACGGCTCCCAGGGCATCGCCGTGGGCATGGCCACTTCCATTCCGCCGCACAATGCCGCCGAGCTTCTGGATGCGGCGCTGTATCTGGTGGAGCACCCCAACGCCTTGGCGGTGGACCTTCTGAAATTCGTGCCGGGCCCGGATTTTCCCACCGGCGGCGTGCTGGTGGATGATCCGGTGGGGGTGGCGGAAGCCTATGCCACCGGCCGTGGCGCCTTCCGCGTACGGGCGCGCTGGCACAAGGAGGAGACCGGGCGCGGCACCTATGTGGTGGTGGTGACGGAGATTCCCTATGGGGTCGCCAAGTCCCGGCTGATCGAGAAGATCGCCGAACTGCTCACCGACAAGAAGCTGCCGCTGCTCAACGACATCCGCGACGAGAGCGCCGAGGACATCCGCGTGGTGCTGGAGCCGCGCGCCCGCACGGTGGATGCGGAAGTTTTGATGGAGAGCCTGTTCAAGCTCACCGAGCTTGAGGCCCGCGTTTCCCTCAACATGAACGTGCTGGTGCGCGGCCAGATCCCCAAGGTGCTGTCGCTGGCCGAGGCGCTGCGGGAATGGCTGGACCACCGCCGCGAGGTGCTGCTGCGCCGTTCCAACTATCGGCTGGAGCAGATCGCCCACCGGCTGGAGGTGCTGGGCGGCTACCTCATCGCTTACCTGAACCTCGATGAGGTCATCCGCATCATCCGCGAGGAGGACGAGCCCAAGCAGGAGCTGATGCGCACCTTCGAGCTCTCCGACGTGCAGGCGGAAGCCATCCTCAACATGCGCCTGCGCTCCCTGCGTCGGCTGGAGGAAATGGAGATCCGCAAGGAGCATGACGCTCTGACCAAGGAGCAGGAGGGGCTCAACAAGCTGGTGGGCTCTGAAGGCGCCCAGTGGAAGGCCATCAGCAAGGAGATCCGCGAGACCCGCAAGATCTATGGGCCGGACACCGCCATCGGCAAGCGCCGGACCACGTTTGCTGCGGTTGTGGAGCTGGGCGAGGAGGCGTTCGCGGAAGCGCTGGTGGAGCGCGAGCCCATCACCGTGGTGGTTTCGCAAAAGGGCTGGATCCGCGCCCTGAAGGGCCATGTGGCGGATGTCTCGAACCTGCAGTTCAAGACCGACGATGCCGTGGGCCATGCCTTCTTCGCGGAGACCACCTCCAAGCTCATGGTGTTCGCCTCCAACGGCCGCTTTTACACCCTGGAGGCGTCCAAGCTGCCCGGCGGGCGCGGCCATGGCGAGCCCATCCGGCTGATGATCGACCTCGACCAGGAGGCGGAGATCGTCTCCGTCTTCACCCACCAGCCGGCCCGCAAGCTGCTGGTGGCCTCCAAGCAGGGGCGGGGCTTCGTGGTGGCGGAGGACGATTGCCTCGCCACCACCCGCAAGGGCAAGCAGGTGCTGGTGACCGATCCGCCGGACGCGGCGCTGGCGGTGCGCTTCGTGGACGGGGACTGGGTGGCGGTGATCGGCGAGAATCGCAAGCTGCTGCTGTTCCCGGTGGCCCAGGTGCCGGAAATGACGCGGGGCCGCGGCGTGCGGCTGCAGCGCTATCGCGAAGGGGGGCTGTCCGATCTCAAGGTGTTCCCCATCGCCGATGGGCTCACCTGGCAAGATTCCTCCGGCCGCACCTGGACCGTGACCGAGCTGCTCGACTGGCAGAGCGAGCGCGCCACCGCCGGGCGCCTGCCGCCCAAGGGCTTCCCGCGCACCAACACCTTCTCCTGAGCCCATGGACGCGCGCCCCGACCGCAACAGGACGGGACCGCATGCCGGCCGGCTGGCCCGCTTCTGGAGCCGGCTGCACACCCTGATCCGGGCTGAAGCGCGGGCTCAGGTGCGCGCCCACGAGGTGGGGGTGGTGCTCATCGCCATGGTCATGGGCGTTGGCGCCGGCATCGCCATCACCCTCATGAGCGTGGTCACCCAGGCCATGCACGAGCTGTTCTTCGGCCTTGCCTCCGGCCAGCGGCTCAGTGGCTCCGGGGCACTGCATTCCCCCTGGCTGGTGCTGGTGCCCGCCGTCGGCGGCCTGGTGATGGGGCTCGGCACCCTGGCGCTGAAGCGCTGGCGGCCGCACCCCATCGTCGATCCCATCGAGGCGAATGCCCTGCATGGCGGGCGCATGTCGCTCACCGACAGCGCCATCCTGGCGCTGCAGACCATGGTTTCCAACGGTTTCGGCGCATCGTTGGGCCTGGAGGCCGGCTATAGCCAGATCGGTGGCGGCCTCGCTTCCCGGCTCGGGGCGATGTTCGCCCTGCGGCGCACCGACATGCGCATTCTGGTGGGGGCGGGGGCGGCGGCCGGCATCGGCGCCGCTTTCGATGCGCCGCTGATGGGGGCCTTCTATGGCTTCGAGCTGATCATCGGCGTCTATTCCATTCCCGCCGCCGTGCCGGTGCTGGCGGCCACCATGTGCGCGGTGCTCACCGCCCGCGGCTTCGGCCTGCACCTGGACCCGCTGCCCATCCCCGCCGCGCCGCTGGCGGATCCCGCCTTGATTCTGCCGGTGGCCGGACTGGGGCTGACGGCGGCCATGGTCGCCATCCTCATCATGCGGCTCGTCACCGGGGTGGAATGGTTGGTGGGCCACAGCCGCCTGCCCGCGCCGCTGCGGCCGGCGCTGGCGGGGCTCGGGGTGGGGTGCCTCGCCCTCTATAGTCCCGAGGTGCTCTCCGACGGGCACGGCGCCCTGCACCTCCAGGTGGCGAGCCCGGTGACCGTTTCGGTGCTGCTGGTGTTCCTGTTCAAGGTCACCGCCTCGGCGCTCTCGGTGGGTTCCGGCTTTCGCGGCGGCCTGTTCTTCGCCTCGCTCTTCCTCGGCGCGCTGCTGGGCAAGCTCTATGCGGCGGCGCTGGCTTTCATGTTTCCCGGCTATGGGCTCGATCCCACCCTCGCGGCCGTGGTGGGCATGGGGGCTCTGGCGGTGGGCGTCATCGGCGGCCCGCTCACCATGAGCTTTCTGGTGCTGGAGATGACCGGCGACCTCACCCTCACCGCCTTCGTGGTGACCGCCGCCGCCGTCACCTCGCTGACGGTGCGGGAGACCTTCGGCTATTCCTTCTCCACCTGGCGGCTGCACCTGCGCGGCGAGAGCATCCGCAGCGCCCAGGATGTGGGCTGGCTGCGCGACCTCACCGTGGCGCGCATGATGCGCAGCGATATCGCGACCTTCTCGGCGCTGGGAACCCTCGCGGACTTTCGCACAGCCTATCCGCTCGGCGGGGTGCGGGTGGTGATGCTGGTGGACGGGGCAGGGGCCTATGCCGGGCTGGTGCGGGTGTCGCTGGTCCATGCCAGCCGCTCGGCGCCCGACAGCCCGGTGGCGGCCCTTGCCGCCCATATGGACGCCATGCTCACCCCGGCCATGAATGTGAAGGAGGCCGCCCTCGCTTTCGATGCCGCCCATGCGGACGAACTGCCGGTGGTGAGTGATCGCGAGAGTCGGCGCCTCGTGGGGCTGTTGAGCGAAGCCTATGTGCTGCGCCGCTATGCGGAGCACCTGGACATGGCCCGCCGGAGCCTCGGCGCTGACGACTGACGTCTCTTTCCAGACATGAAAAAGGCCCCCGGGCGCACTGCCTGCGGGCCTTGGATGGCAAAAGACTCACCGGCGACGGCACCGGTGAGTCTTGAGGGGTGTTCAGACGCTCAGGCGCCTTTGGTCCAGCGCACGGCGGCTTCAGCCACGCGCTTGCCGAGATGCGACGCCGTCTTGCGGTCGGCGGTCGGGGGCACCACGTCCGGGCCCTGGTCCACATTCGACTGGGCGAAGGCGCCGGAGAAGCCGCCGAGGCGGTTCAGGTCATTGACGGTCGCGCCGGAGGCATTGTTGCCCGGGTGCAGGCCGAGACCCACCCAGATCATGCCGTGCTGCTGGGCGAGTGTGAACAGGGCGTTCATGCCCTGGGCCTTGTCGCCGTTCTGGGCGCCGGAATTGACGAAGCCGGCGGCCAGCTTGTCCTTCCACTTCAGCTCCATCCAGCGCTTGGAGCTCTTCTCGGCAAAGCCCTGGAAGGCGGCCGAGACATTGCCCATGTAGATGGGCGAGCCGAAGATGATGGCGGCGGCGCCATCCAGCAGCTCCCACTTGGACTCCACCTCCTCCACCGGGACCAGCACGCCCTCCACGGCGTCCACGTCCTGGATGCCGACGAGGACGGCCTCGGCCTGGGCCTTGGTGTGGCCGTAGCCGGAATGAAACACGATGGCGACAACAGGCTTGGACATGATGAGTCTCCCCGAAACGATGTTCGGCCCCCTTTTGCCGTGCATTTCTGACCGGATCTAGGCGATTTTCTGCAATCGCTTTGTGCACCCATGCAAGGGTGGGGCGATGACGCGGCAGCTTAAGGGGCTGGAAACCAGGAGCGGCGAAACTGCGCCCATGCAAAGCCGCTCCCGCCTTCGCTCCTTTCTCGCCACCCTCGCCCTGCATGTCGGTGCGGCCGGGGTGATCGGCTATTTCGCCTACCACGCCTACACCGGCGACCACGGCCTGGTGGCGCAGCGCAGCTATGAGCAGCAGGTGGCGCAGCTGGAGACCGAGCTGGCGGGGCTCAAGGCCCAGCGGGCGGCCATGGAGCACAAGGTCTCCCTGCTCAACCCCACCCGCCTCGATCCCGACATGCTGGACGAGGAAGGGCGGCGCCAGCTCAACTTCATCCACCCCAAGGATCTGGTGCTGCTTCGCAGCAAATGAACTTCGTATCAGTTCATATAGCTTGTGAACGATATTTTAGTTCATCATAGCAAAATCAAGCATTTGCAACGTGTTGCGGTGCAGCAATTCCAATTGATGCTTTGAGCCTGCGGCAAGGTGCGCTAGAGAGTCCGCGAACTTCAGCGCATCCAGAGGTCGCCGATGGCTCCCAGGAAACCCGCCGCCCGCGCCGCCACTGCCGCGGCCGCGCCTGCAACTTTCACGAAAGAAGAGGATTTTCTCGCCTATCGTGAGATGCTGCTGATCCGCCGCTTCGAGGAGAAGGCCGGCCAGATGTACGGCATGGGCCTCATCGGCGGATTCTGTCACCTCTACATCGGCCAGGAGGCCGTGGTGGTGGGCATGCAGATGGCCATGCAGCCGGGCGACCAGGTCATCACCGGCTACCGCGATCACGGCCATATGTTGGCCACCGGCATGGAAGCGGGCGGCGTGATGGCCGAGCTCACCGGCCGTCGCGGCGGCTATTCCAAGGGCAAGGGCGGCTCGATGCACATGTTCAGCATCGAGAAGCAGTTCTTCGGCGGCCACGGCATCGTCGGCGCCCAGGTGTCGCTGGGCACCGGCCTCGCCTTCGCCGATCGCTACAAGGGCAATGGGGCGGTCTCGGTCACTTATTTCGGTGACGGCGCGGCCAACCAGGGCCAGGTCTACGAGAGCTTCAACATGGCGGAGCTGTGGAAGCTGCCCGTCGTGTATGTGATCGAGAACAACAAATACGCCATGGGCACCTCGGTGACCCGCTCCTCGGCGCAGACCGATTTCTCCAAGCGCGGCACCTCCTTCAACATCCCCGGCGAGCAGGTGGATGGCATGGACGTGCGCGCGGTGCGCACCGCCGGCGAGCGGGCGCTGGCCTTCGCTCGCGAGGGCAACGGGCCCTATATCCTGGAAATGCAGACCTACCGCTATCGCGGCCACTCCATGTCGGACCCGGCGAAATACCGGTCCAAGGAGGAGGTGCAGAAGATGCGGACCGAGCACGATCCCATCGAGCAGGTGCGGGCCCGCCTCCTGAACGCCCATGCGGCGAGCGAGGAGGAGCTCAAGAAGATCGACGGCGAGATCCGCGAGATCGTCAACGCCGCCGCGGATTTTGCCAGCCACGATCCCGAGCCGGATCCGGCCGAGCTCTACACCGACGTGCTGCGCTGAGGTCGCGCCATGGCGTCCGCCTTCCTCATTATCGCCCTGGCGGCCCTCGCTGGCGCCGTGGTGAGCTGGGGCGTGGCGGTCGTCAGCGCGCGCCATGCGCTCGCCGCGCGCAAGCGGGCGCACCACGCCAACGGCATCGGCCTTCGTGTGTTGCTGCTGGTGTGGCCGTTCGCGGTGCGGCGCCGTCGCGACGACGACAGCGTCGATGCGGTACGCAGCAGCAAGGCGGTCATCGCCTTCTTCGTTTGCCTGACCGTCGCGGTCGCCGCGACCTCCGCCTACACCAACCTCACCCATAAGCCCGCCACTGCCGGTCCCCAGGGCTCCGTCCCGGCCGGTGGCGCGGCGCCGATCAAGAGCTGACAGCCATGGCCATCGACGTCCTCATGCCGGCCCTCTCGCCCACCATGGAGAAGGGCAACCTCACCAAATGGGTGAAGCAGGAAGGTGACACGGTCAAATCCGGCGACGTGCTCGCCGAGATCGAGACCGACAAGGCCACCATGGAGGTGGAGGCCGTGGATGAAGGCATCCTCGGCAAGATCCTGGTCCCGGAAGGCACCCAGGATGTGGCGGTGAACACCCCCATCGCGATCATCGTCGCCGAGGGTGAGGATGTGAACGCGGCCCCCGCCGCCGCGCCGGTTGCTCCCGTGGCCGCTCCTGCGGTCGCTGCGGCGCCGGTCGCGGCCGCCGCCCCGGCGGCTCCGGTCGCCGTCGCCCATGCCGATCCGGAGGTGCCGGCCGGCACCGAATATGTGACCATGACGGTGCGCGAGGCCCTGCGGGACGCCATGGCGGAAGAGATGCGGCGCGATGGCGACGTGTTCGTGATGGGTGAGGAGGTGGCCGAATATCAGGGCGCCTACAAGATCACCCAGGGCCTGCTCCAGGAATTCGGCGACCGGCGCGTCATCGACACCCCTATCACCGAGCACGGCTTTGCCGGTGTAGGCGTGGGCGCGGCCTTCGCGGGGCTGAAGCCCATCGTCGAGTTCATGACCTTCAACTTCGCCATGCAGGCCATCGACCAGATCATCAATTCGGCGGCCAAGACCCATTACATGTCGGGCGGGCAGGTGAGCTCGTCCATCGTGTTCCGCGGCCCCAACGGCGCCGCCGCCCGGGTCGCCGCCCAGCACAGCCAGGATTATTCGGCCTGGTATTCCAACGTGCCCGGCCTGAAGGTGGTGGCGCCCTATTCGGCGGCCGATGCCAAGGGCCTCCTGAAGGCCGCCATCCGCGATCCCAACCCGGTGATCTTCCTGGAGAACGAGATCCTCTACGGCCACTCCTTCGAGGTGCCGAAGCTGGATGATTTTGTGCTGCCCATCGGCAAGGCCCGCATCGCCCGCCCGGGCAAGGACGTGACGCTGGTGTCCTTCTCCATCGGCATGACTTACGCGCTGAAGGCGGCGGACGAGCTGGCCAAGCAGGGCATCGAGGCGGAGGTGATCGACCTGCGCACCATCCGCCCCATGGATGTGCCCACCATCGTCGCCTCGGTACAGAAGACCGGGCGCTGCGTGACGGTGGAGGAGGGGTGGCCGCAGTCCGGCGTCGGCGCCGAGATCGTCGCCCAGCTCATGGACAAGGCGTTCGACTATCTCGACGCCCCGGTGCTGCGGGTGACCGGCAAGGACGTGCCCATGCCCTACGCCGCCAATCTCGAAAAGCTGGCCCTGCCGTCGGTGGCCGACGTCATCGAGGCCGTCCACGCCGTGACCTATCGGTGATGCTATGGCAGTTGACGTAGAATTTTTCATGAATGGCCTGCCACATGATCGCCATGAGGCTCTCGCCGTGATCTTAAGAAAGTCTGATCGGTTGGATCGGTCCAACCAGGACGACTGTCGGATAGCAGTACTGATACTACGAAAAATGACCGCGAATATACCAGATCTCTTTGTCGAAGAGGACGACAAACACAGCTGGTCTGAAACACTCAGTGTATATAGGAATGAAATTCGGCGTTTTTTATATGAAAACGATACAAAGAAACTTGAAGAGACAGTTGATGAGCAGATTGAATTATGGCTCAGCGAGGCTGAATCTAAAAGTTTTGGATATGCAAAATTAAACGCTTCGGAAAAAGAATTAGTTATCACGCATATTGAAAAAATTAGACTGCTAATTGATGAGAGCTCCCTATCTCAAAGTAAAAAAATAAAATTATTTAATAGATTAAGCTCTTTGTACAATGAGATACTTAGAGATAATACAAAAACAGACGACTTTTTTGCCTTTATGGGAGATTTGGCGTTTACGGTCGGCGAGATGGCGCAGAAAGCAAAGCCGGCAATCGACGAGTTTAAAGCGATTATGCGTATCGTAATGGGTGGTCGTGCGCGTAAGGAGGGGGTGTTGCTGCCCACTGAAGACGATTTACCACAGCTACCAGCGCCAGAACACAGCGAGGGTGAATAGAAATGCCCGTCGATATTCTGATGCCGGCCCTGTCTCCCACCATGGAGAAGGGCAACCTCGCCAAGTGGGTCAAGCACGAGGGCGACACCGTCAAGTCCGGCGATGTCATCGCCGAGATCGAGACCGACAAGGCCACCATGGAAGTGGAGGCCGTGGACGAGGGCGTGCTGGCCAAGATCCTGGTGCCGGAAGGCACCCAGGATGTGCCGGTGAACCAGCTCATCGCCGTGCTCGCCGGCGAGGGTGAGGATCCGAAGGCGGTCGCCGCCTCGGCCGGGCAGGGCGGCGCGCCCGCACCGGCTCCGGCACCCGCTCCTGCCCCCACCGCGGCGCCGGCTGCCGCAGCACCCGCGCCAAGCGCTCCTGCGCCTGTGGCGGCCGCACCGGCGCCGGCTGTTGCGCCGGCCCCGGCGGGCCGGGTGTTCGCCTCGCCGCTGGCGCGACGGCTCGCCAAGGAAAAGGGCGTGGATCTCGCCGCCGTGGCCGGCTCCGGCCCCCATGGCCGCATCGTCGCCCGCGACATCGCCGGGGCCCAGCCGGGCGCCAAGGCGCCGGTGGCTGCGGCGGCGCCCGCCGCTGCCGCTGCGCCCGCCGCCAAGCCGGCGTTGGCCACGGCCCCGGGCGTGGAGCAGATCAAGGCCATGTTCGAGCCCGGCTCCTATGAGGAGATCCAGCTCGACGGCATGCGCAAGACCATCGCCCGCCGCCTGGTGGAGAGCGAGCAGGTCACCCCCACCTTCTTCCTGACGGTGGATTGCGACCTCGACGACCTCATGGCCCTGCGCGAGCAGGTCAACGCCAATGCCGCCAAGGACAAGGACGGCAAGGCCGCCTACCGCGTCTCGGTCAACGACTTCATCATCAAGGCGCTGGCTCTGGCGCTGCAGAAGGTGCCGGCCTGCAACGCCGTGTGGGCGGAAGACCGGGTGCTGCGCATGAAGCATTCGGACGTGGGCGTGGCGGTGGCCATCGATGGCGGCCTCTATGCCCCGGTGGTGAAGAAGGCCGAGCAGAAGACGTTGTCGGCCATCTCCAACGAGATGCGCGACCTCGCCACCCGCGCCCGCACCAAGAAGCTGAAGCCGGAGGAATATTCCGGTGGCTCTTCCTCGGTGTCGAACCTGGGCATGATGGGGATTCGCAATTTCACAGCCATCATCAACGCCCCGCAATCCTCCATCTTCGCCATCGGCGCGTCCGAGCAGCGGGTGGTGGCGCGCGACGGCGAGATGAAGATCGTCACCCAGATGACCGTGACCATGACCTGCGACCACCGGGTGATGGACGGCGCCCTGGGCGCCGAGTTGCTGGCCGCCTTCAAGGGCTTCATCGAGAAGCCCATGAGCATGCTGGTGTGAGCAGGCTGGTTTGAGCTTGCGGACGTGAGGCCGGGCAGGGCGGGTGGTCCACAGCCGTCCGGCACCTCCGGGTTGCCCCGGCCTGTCCCCACGTCTCCGGCTGGTGTAAGGCAGGCGCGGCGCGCATCACGCGCGTGCCCTGCGCCCCTCCGGGCGCTGGAGAGGCTTGGTGCCGGCGCCCGTTGCGGATCTCGCAAGGCGGCGGCGCCCAACACAGGTGAAACGACAGATGAGCACCCATACGCCCCACGAGCTCGCCGCCGACCTCCCGGAATATGCCGAGAAGATGCAGGCGCTGAAGGAGAGCGATGCCCACTTCGCCAAGCTCTACGAGGCTTATCACGAGGTGAACCGCCAGGTGCACCGCGCCGAGACCGACGTGGAGCCCCTCGGCGACGACGAGATGGAAGAGCTGCGCAAGCAGCGCATGACCCTCAAGGATGAGCTTTACGCCATCCTGAAGAAGTGACCCCGGGGCGGGGCGCACCCGTCCCCTGATCCTCCGGAACGCGGCCATGGCTTGCGTTCCGGAGCCGAGGGGCCGGCGCCTGGGCGCCGGCGCCATGGAGTGCGGACGCGATGAAGCTCTACCTCGCCGGCCCGGAAGTGTTCCTCGACGATGCGCGCGAGATCGGCCGGCGCAAGATGGCGCTGTGCGCGCGCTTCGGCTTCACAGGCCTCTACCCCATTGATGGCGAGCCGCTGCTGGTGGATGCCAGCGGCACCTTGAGCCGCACCATTTTCCTCAACAACATCGGCTTGATGCGCGCCGCCGACGCCGTGGTGGCGAATCTGACCCCGTTCCGCGGAGTCAGCGCCGATCCCGGTACCGCGTTCGAGCTGGGCTTTGCCTTCGCCCTGGGCAAGCCGGTGGCCGCCTATTCCAACAGTCCTGGCGAACTGAAACACCGCGCCCATGCCACCATCGGCAGCGCCGAGGTCGCCGATGCGCCGGCCACGCTGCTGCGCGACGGCCTCCATGTGGAGGACTTCGGCCATTTCGACAATCTCATGCTGGCGGAGGCGCTGAGTGCCTCCCGCCTGCCGGTGATCCAGGCCGAAACGGCCGCCGGCGACCCCTTCCGCGACCTCGATCTGTTCGAGCAGGTGCTGGAAACCCTGGCGGCGGCCCGCGCGGCGGGCCGTCTTGGCGCCGGGTCGTCGTCATCCCATCCGGAAGTCGCCCCAGACATGCGCGGCGAAAAGGCATCCGAGGAGGCATCCCATGGCTGATACCTACGACATCATCGTCATCGGCGGCGGGCCGGGCGGCTATGTGGCCGCCATCCGCGCCGCTCAGCTCGGCTTCAAGACCGCCGTGGTGGAAAAGAGCCACCTGGGCGGCATCTGCCTCAACTGGGGCTGCATCCCCACCAAGGCGCTGCTGCGCTCGGCCGAGATCTACCATTATATGGAGCACGCCAAGGATTACGGTCTTTCGGCGGAGAAGATCGGCTTCGATCTCGATGCCGTGGTGAAGCGCTCCCGCGGTGTTTCCGCCCAGCTCTCCACCGGCGTCGGATTCCTGCTCTCGAAGAACAAGGTGGACGTGATCTGGGGCAAGGCCCTCATCACCGCCCCCGGCAAGATCAAGGTGGAGGCCGCCGAAAACCCGCCGAAGGGCGCCAAGGGCGGCGGCGCGTATGGGGCCAAGCACATCATCGTCGCCACCGGTGCCCGCCCGCGCGCGCTGCCGGGCCTGGAGCCCGACAAGAAGCTCATCTGGACCTATTTCGAAGCCCTGAAGCCGGACCGTATGCCGAAAAGCCTGCTGGTGATGGGCTCGGGCGCCATCGGCATCGAGTTCGCTTCCTTCTATCGCACGCTCGGCGCCGAGGTGACGGTGGTGGAAGTGCTGCCGCAGATCCTCCCCGTGGAGGACGAGGAAATCGCCGCCCACGCCCGCAAGCGCTTTGAAAAGCAGGGCATGAAGATCCTCTCCGGCGCCAAGGTCACCGGCGTCACCAAGAAGGCCGACAGCCTGGTGGTCCATGTGGAGGACGCCAAGGGCGCCAAGCAGGACATCGAGGTGGAGCGCATGATCTCCGCCGTCGGCGTGGTGGGCAATGTGGAGGGCCTCGGCCTCGAGGCGCTCGGCGTGAAGATGGAGCGCGGCATCATCGCCACCGATGGCTATGGCCGCACCAATGTGGCGGGCCTCTATGCCATCGGCGACATCGCCGGCGCGCCCATGCTGGCCCACAAGGCCGAGCACGAAGGGGTGATCTGCGTCGAGACCATCAAGGGCCTCCACACCCATCCCATGGACAAGCTGAAGATCCCCGGCTGCACCTATTGCACGCCGCAGATCGCCTCCGTCGGCCTCACCGAGAAGAAGGCCAAGGAGGCCGGCCGCGAGATCAAGGTGGGCCGCTTCCCCTATATCGGCAACGGCAAGGCCATCGCGCTGGGCGAGCCGGATGGGCTGATCAAGACCATCTTCGACGCCAAGACCGGCGAACTCCTGGGCGCCCACATGGTGGGGGCGGAGGTGACCGAGCTCATCCAGGGCTTCGTGGTGGCCATGAATCTGGAGACCACCGAGGAGGAGCTGATCCACACGGTGTTCCCGCACCCGACCCTCTCGGAAATGATGCACGAGAGCGTCATGAGCGCCTACGGCCGCGCCATCCATATCTGACGCGCCAGCGGGCCTTGCCGACGCTGCGTCGGCGGGCCATCTGGGGTATGAAGGGACGCCGGCGGGTCCGGCGTGAGGCGGAGGGGCAAGGATGAACGCGGAAACCTATGCGTTTCTGAACCAGCCGGGTGTCGGTTTCTTTTCCATGATCGTCATCGGCATCATCGCCGGCTGGGTGGCCGAGCGGGTGACCGACAGCAGTCACGGACTGCTCACCAACCTCATCGTCGGCATCGCCGGCGCGTTCGTGGGCGGCGAGTTCGCCACGCTGCTGAACATCCCGGTGTTCGGCTTCTTCCGCACGCTGATTGCCGCCATCGTCGGCGCCATCGTGCTGCTGTGGGTGTGGCGGGCGATCCGCTCGCGATAGGAGGGACGCATGGGTCTCATCATCTCCATCGTGGTCGGCATCCTGGCCGGATACATCGCCGAGAAGGTGATGAAATCGAACGGCGGCCTGTGGACCAACCTCTTCGTGGGGCTCGTGGGAGGTCTGCTCGGAGGCTGGGTGGCGAGCGGGCTGGGCCTGAACTATATCGGGGATGGTTTTCTGGATCGGCTGGTGGTCTCCACCTGTGGCGCGATCCTGCTGCTCGCCATCTGGCGCGCCATCCGCGGCACCAAGCCGGCCTGACGCCGGCACAGACAGTAGGCGCCCTCGCGCGCCGCAGGACGTTGGACACCGTCATGGTCAATGTGATCAACACGCTGAACCGCCCCCGTCACCCGGAGAAGGCCCACCGCCCGCTCACCGAGGTGCTGCGCAAGCCCGAGTGGATCCGCGTGAAGGCCCCGGGCTCCGTCGGCTGGTCAGAAACCGCCGGCATCGTGCGGGCCAACGGCCTGCATACGGTGTGCGAGGAGGCCGGCTGCCCCAATATCGGCGAGTGCTGGGAGAAGAAGCACGCCACCATGATGATCATGGGGGACACCTGCACCCGCGCCTGCGCCTTCTGCAACGTGCGCACCGGCCTGCCGGGCCCGCTCGATGCCGACGAGCCGCAGAAGGTGGCCGATGCGGTGGGCAAGCTGGGCCTCTCCCACGTGGTGATCACCTCGGTGGACCGGGACGACCTCGCCGATGGCGGGGCCGAGCACTTCGCCCGCACCATCGCTGCCATCCGCGCGGCCAGCCCGGCGACCACCATCGAGATCCTCACCCCCGATTTCCTGCGCAAGGACGGGGCACTGGAAGTGGTGGTGGCGGCGCGGCCGGACGTGTTCAACCACAACCTGGAAACCGTGCCGGCTAAGTATCTCACGGTCCGCCCCGGCGCCCGCTATTTCCACTCGCTGCGCCTGCTGCAGAAGGTGAAGGAGCTGGACCCCACCCAGTTCACCAAGTCCGGCATCATGGTCGGCCTCGGCGAGGAGCGGAACGAGGTGCTGCAGCTGATGGACGACCTGCGGTCGGCGGACGTGGATTTCCTCACCATCGGGCAGTATCTCCAGCCCACCCGCCAGCACCACAAGGT
Organism: Xanthobacter sp. NM-25; assembly: GCF_022138605.1. Taxonomy (GTDB): domain Bacteria; phylum Pseudomonadota; class Alphaproteobacteria; order Rhizobiales; family Xanthobacteraceae; genus Xanthobacter. The sequence goes on along the minus strand of NZ_JACBFS010000004.1, from coordinate 221,704 downwards.
GGAGCGTTTCGTGACCCCGGACGAGTTCAAGGCCTATGAGACGGTGGCCTTCGCCAAGGGCTTCCTGATGGTCTCCTCGAGCCCGCTCACCCGCTCCTCGCACCATGCCGGCGAGGATTTCGAGAAGCTGCGCACAGCGCGCGCGGCGAAGATCGGGCGGGCCTGAGCGACCGTGCCATCCTTCTCCAACGCGCGGCGGGTTCAGCACAGCGCCGCCGACATGTTCGACCTCGTCGCCGATGTGGAGCACTACCCGGAGTTCGTGCCCCTGTGCGCGGCCCTGCGGGTGAAGCGGCGTGCCCGCTCCGATGAAGGAGTGGAGATCCTGGTGGCGGACATGACCGTCGCCTACAAGATGATCCGCGAGACCTTCACCTCGCGGGTGCTGCTGGATCGCCCACGTCTCACCATCCATGTGGAGTATCTCGACGGGCCATTTAGTCGGCTCGATAATCGATGGGAGTTCGTATCGCAGGGAGATAAAGCCTGCGATGTGAAATTCTTCATCTCCTACGAGTTCCGCTCCCGTACCCTCGGCATGCTGATGGGCGCCATGTTCGATGCGGCCTTCCGGCGCTTCGCGGACGCCTTCGAGGAGCGGGCCAACACGGTCTATGGCGCCGGCTGAGGGTCGCCGCAGGTCCTTATCGCGCGGCTTCCGCCAATAGGGAGAGCGCCACCAGAACGGCCTGGTGGCGGATTTCGGCGCGGCCGGGATCACCGAATTGCATGGCGCGATGGGTGGTTGTCCCATCCCGGCGGGCGCAGCCGAAATGCACCAGCCCCACCGGCTTGAGAACGCTGCCGCCGCCCGGCCCGGCCACGCCGGTGACGGAGACCGCCACATCCACCCCGGCGGCGGCGCGTGCGCCCTCTGCCATGGCGCGGGCGGTTTCCTCGCTCACCGCGCCATGGGCCAGCAAAGTGGCCTCCGGCACCGCGATCATGGCAACTTTGGCGGCATTGGAATACGTGACGAAGCCGCGGTCCACCACGTCCGACGAGCCCGGCACCGCCGTCAGCGTGCCGGCAACCAGGCCGCCGGTGCACGATTCGGCCGTGGCCAGGGTCCAGCGGCGGGCGCGAAAGGCCACCAGCACCGCCTCGGCGGCGGCATAGGCATCAGCGTCGATCATGCCTCCTCCTGGAACGGCAGGCGCACCGTGGCGGTGGCCATGGCGGCGATGCCTTCACGACGGCCCGTGAAGCCGAGCTTCTCGGTGGTGGTGGCCTTGACGCTCACGCGCCCCACCGGCAGCCGGGCAATGCCCGCCACCGAGGTCCGGATGGCTTCACGATGGGGCCCTACCTTGGGCGCTTCGCAGATGATGGTGAGATCCACATGGGCGATGCGCCCGCCGCGCGCGTGCACGAGATCCACCGCATGGGCCAGGAAGCGATCGGAGGCGGCGCCCTTCCACTGCGGATCGGACGGCGGGAAATGCGAGCCGATGTCGCCATCGCCGAGGGCACCGAGGATGGCATCGGTGAGCGCATGCAGCGCCACGTCCGCATCGGAATGGCCGGCGAGGGCGAAGGCGTGGGGAATGGGAATGCCCCCCAGCATCACATGATCGCCGGGGGTGAAGGCGTGCACATCGAAACCGCTGCCGGTGCGGATGTCGCCGAGGGGGGCGAGTTCGGAGCGCGCCTCCATGCTGCGCTCGGCCTGCAGCAGGTCTTCGGCGAATGTGAGCTTCACGTTGGTGGTCTCTCCCTCGAAGGTGGCGACGCGGTGCCCGGCCCATTCCACCACCGCGGCATCGTCGGTGAAACTGGAGATGCCGCAGCGCGCGGCGGCATCATGGGCCCCCGCCAGCAGCCCATAGGCGAAGGCCTGCGGGGTCTGAACCGCCCGCAACGCGCGCCGATCCAGAGTGCCGGTGACCCGCCCGGCCACATCCACGGTCTTCACCGTATCCGTCACCGGCACCACCGGGATGGCTGCCCACTCCGCATTCGCGGCGGCGACCGCGCGCGCGATCAGGGCCGCGGAGGTGAAGGGGCGGGCGGCATCATGCACCAGCACACTGGTGGGTGGCGTGGCCCGCAGCGCATGCAATCCGGCACGCACTGACGCCTGTCGGCTCTCGCCGCCCACCACCGGTGCCATGATCTTGGGCAGACCCTGCGAGACTTCGGCGAACAGGCCCGAATCATCGTCATGAATCACCGGTAGCACGCCGGCGATCTGCGGGTGTGCCGCAAAGGCCCGCAGGGTGTGGCGCAGCACCGGCTCGCCGCCAACGCTTTGATATTGCTTCGGCAGGGCCCCACCCGCGCGGCTCCCCCGACCCGCGGCGACGACGATGGCCACGCAATTCATGCCCACGAACTCCTCTTGATCACACCTTTGAAGCGCGGCGGTGCGGCCGATGCAAGGTCCGCGACCGCCGCGCGTGCGAGGTTGGGTGCTACATCCTCGCGGGGCGGCAAAATGGCGTCTGCGCACCCGTGGGGGAGGGGGAACATCCATGATGCGCCGCACATCTACGCACACTGCCCTTGCGCATGGCGCGCAAATGTCTAAGATGTAGGCACACCTGGTCTGGCCCAATTTCTGTGCACGAAACTGCGACTTCTTTCACCCCTGCGTTGCAAATCGGGCCGCATGTCCTGCCCAATGCAGTGCTGCTTGCGCCCATGGCGGGCATCACCGACGCGCCGGTGCGGCGGATGGCGCTGCGCTATGGCGCTGGACTCGTGATCTCGGAGATGGTCGCCAGCCAGGCGCTGCTGGACGGGCATCCGGAAATGATGCTGCGGGCGGAGGGGCAGGGCGTGGCGCTCCACGCCGTGCAGATCGCTGGCAACGACCCCTATTGGATGGGAGAGGCCGCGCGCGTCGCCGAGGCGGCGGGGGCGGGGCTCATCGACATCAACATGGGCTGTCCGGCCAAGCGGGTCACCACAGGCGCAGCCGGCGCGGCGCTGTTGCGCGACCTGCCGGTGGCCCGGCGGATCATCGAGGCGGTGCGCGGCGCGGTTTCGGTGCCGGTGACGGTGAAGACGCGCCTGGGGTGGGATGAGGCCACGCCCACGGCGGTGGAGCTGGCGCGCATTGCCGAGGCGAGCGGCCTCGCCCTGGTGACGGTGCACGGGCGTACCCGGTGCCAGTTCTACACCGGCCAGGCCGATTGGCGGGCCATCCGGGCGGTCAAGGTGGCGGTCCGGCTGCCGGTGGTGGCCAATGGCGACCTGGTGGAAGCGGGATCGGCCCGCGCCATGTTGGATCAATCGGGGGCCGATGGGGTGATGATCGGGCGCGGTGCCCAGGGACGGCCCTGGTTTCCCGGGCAGGTGGCGGCGACGCTGGCCTGCGGGCGCGTTCCGGATCCGCCCGCCCTGGACGAGCAGCGCGATGTGCTGCTGGAGCTTTATGACGGCTGGCTGGCGCTTTACGGGCGTGAGCTGGGCCTGCGACAGGCCCGCAAGCATGTGGGCTGGGCCCTTGAGGCAGCCGGGGGGATCGGCTCCGAATTCACGCGGCGGTGGCGTTCGCGCCTGCTCACCAGCGAAGATCCAACGGCCGTGAAGGCCGGGATTGCCGCCGCTTATGACGAACTCATGTGGAGGGCTGCGGCATGACCGCCGAAGCCAGGAAAATGGACAGCGAACGCAAGCCCCAGCCCGAGGATCAGTGCCTCACGCGGGCCATTCTGGACGCCGTGCCGCACCCCCTCTTCACCATTTCCGACACCGGCCACGTGGTGGACGCCAACGTGGCGGCGGAAGCCTTTTTCGAGGTCAGCGCGCCGCTGCTGCGGCGCCGCCCGTTCCAGGAGTTCGTGCCCTTTGGCACACCCTTGCTCGGGCTGATCGAGCAGGTGCGGGTGCGCGGCGCGCCGGTGAACGAATATCGGGTGGATCTCGGCACCCCCCGCAATGGCGGCGAGCGGATCGTGGATATCCACGTAGCGCCGGTGGCCGAGCGTCCGGATCATGTGGTGGTGATGCTGCAGGAGCGCACCATCGCCGACAAGATGGACCGCCAGCTCACCCATCGCGGCGCCGCCCGCTCGGTCAGCGGCCTTGCGGCCATGCTGGCGCATGAGATCAAGAACCCGCTGTCGGGCATTCGCGGCGCCGCCCAGTTGCTGGAGCAGTCGGCGGATGACGAGGACCGGGCGCTGACCCGGCTGATCTGCGACGAGGCGGATCGCATCGTGAAGCTGGTGGACCGTATGGAGGTGTTTTCCGACGAGCGCCCGGTGGAGCGCGAGCCGGTGAACATCCATTCGGTGCTGGAGCATGTGCGCACCCTGGCCATGAGCGGATTCGCCCGCAACATCCGCTTTGTGGAGGATTACGACCCCTCGCTGCCGCCGGTGCTGGGCAATCGCGACCAGCTGATCCAGGTTTTCCTCAATCTGGTGAAGAATGCGGCGGAAGCCATCGACGGCGACCCCGATGGCGAGATTCAGCTCACCACCGCCTTCCGCCCCGGCGTGCGGCTCACCGTGCCGGGTGCCTCCTCGCGGGTCAGCCTGCCCCTTGAGTTCTGCGTGCGCGACAATGGCAAGGGGGTGCCGGACGACCTCGTCCCGCACCTGTTCGACCCGTTCGTGACCACCAAGCCTTCGGGCAGTGGCCTCGGACTTGCTTTAGTCGCCAAGATCATCGGCGATCACGGCGGCATCGTGGAATGCGAGAGCCAGCCGCGCCGCACCACCTTCCGCGTGCTTCTGCCCATGTATCGCAGCACGAGCACTGCCAAAGAGGCCAACTGAGGTGTCCATGCCAACCGGAAGCATCCTGGTCGCCGACGACGACGCCGCGATCCGCACGGTGCTCAATCAGGCCCTGTCCCGGGCCGGCTATGAAGTGCGCTCCTGCGGCAACGCGGCCACCCTCTGGCGCTGGGTCAGCCAGGGCGACGGCGACCTCGTGATCACCGACGTGGTCATGCCCGACGAGAACGCCTTCGATCTGCTGCCCCGCATCAAGAAGGCGCGGCCGGATCTGCCGGTCATCGTGATGAGCGCGCAGAACACCTTCATGACCGCCATCCGCGCCTCCGAGCGCGGCGCCTATGAATATCTGCCCAAGCCGTTCGATCTCAAGGAACTGATCTCCATCGTCGGTCGCGCTCTGGCGGAGCCGAAGAAGGGCGACAACGGGGTTCCGCTGAACGAGGAGCAGGACAATATCCCGTTGGTGGGGCGCTCCCCCGCCATGCAGGAGATCTACCGCCTTCTGGCCCGCCTGATGCAGACCGATCTCACGGTGATGATCGTCGGCGAGAGCGGCACCGGCAAGGAACTGGTGGCCCGCGCCCTGCACGATTATGGCAAGCGCCGCACCGGGCCGTTCGTCGCCATCAACATGGCGGCCATTCCCCGCGACCTTATCGAGAGCGAGCTGTTCGGCCACGAGAAGGGCTCGTTCACCGGCGCCACCACCCGCAATCCCGGCCGCTTCGAGCAGGCGGAAGGCGGCACCTTGTTCCTCGACGAAATCGGCGACATGCCCATGGAGGCGCAGACCCGCCTCCTGCGCGTGCTGCAGCAGGGCGAATACACCACCGTGGGCGGGCGCACCCCCATCAAGACCGATGTGCGCATCATCGCCGCCACCAACAAGGACCTGCGGACGCTCATTCAGCAGGGCCTCTTCCGCGAGGATTTGTTCTTTCGCCTCAATGTGGTGCCGCTACGTCTTCCACCTCTGCGTGAGCGCTCGGAAGACGTGCCGGACCTGGTGCGCCACTTCTTCCTGCAGGCCGAGCGAGAAGGTTTGCCGGCGAAACAGATCGACGCGGCGGCGCTCGATCGGCTCAAGCGCTACCGCTGGCCGGGCAACGTGCGCGAACTGGAAAATCTGGTGCGGCGGCTGGCGGCGCTGTATCCGCAAGAGGTCATCACGCCCGTCATCATTGATGCCGAGCTGTCCGAACCGGTGCCGAGCGCCCTCACCGAGGAAGGGCCGGTGGACACCACGTTGTCCGCCTCCGTCGAGCGGCATCTCAACACCTATTTTGCCGGCTTCGGAGAAGACCTGCCGCCGCCCGGCCTCTATCACCGCATCTTGAAGGACGTGGAATATCCGTTGCTGTCGGCGGCCCTGGCGGCCACCCGCGGCAACCAGATCAAGGCGGCGGAGCTCCTCGGCCTCAACCGCAACACGCTGCGCAAGAAGATCCGCGACCTGGACATCCAGGTGATCCGCACCAGCCGTTGAGCTGCGTCCGCTCGCGTCGCCGGCCGGCGGCGCGAGCCCATCCCCGGAAGGGGCGAGGGCGGGAGCCCGCTACCCAAGCCACGAGATCCGCAGGGGAAAGTGGCAGACACCTCTCCCTTCTGTCACATTTTTGCACCAGTGTCGTTCCACTGCATCAGTACGCATGCGGCGACTCACGCCGCGGCCGCAGGCTGAGCTGAGGGACGACCGAGATCATGATCGATACGCCGGCCGAAACGGTCGCGCCTGTTCCCGTGCCCCGCCGGCGGCTGGCGGCGCGACTGTTCGCGCCGGTGGTGGTGGTGCTCTCCCTGGCGGTGGCGCTGGGGGCGTTCCTCATCCTGATGGGCCTCACCAGCATCGTGCCCACCAAGCAGGTCACCGACTGGGTGCTGGGCGGCTGCGGGGTGGCGGGCCTCATTCTTCTGGTGGTCATCGGCCATGAGGTGGCCGGCATCATTCGGGCGCGGCGGCGCGGGCGCGCGGCGGCGCGGTTGCATGTGCGGATCATCGCGCTGTTCACCGTGGTCTCGGTGGTGCCGACCATCGTCGTCGCCATCGTCGCCAGCCTCACCCTCGACCGCAGCCTCGATCGCTATTTCTCCACCCGCACCCAGCAGATCGTCGGCATGGTGGGGTCGGTGGCGCAGACCTATTGGCGCGAGCATGCCCTCTCCATACGCGGCGACGCGCTGGCCATGGCCAACGACCTGTCCCGCCTGAAGCCGCTCTATGAGAAGGACAAGGCGCAGTTCTCGCAGGTGCTGACCGCGCAGGCGGCGCTGCGCAACGTTCCGGGCGCGCAGATCATCCGTCGCGACCGCTCGGTGGTGGAGCGCAACAACCTGCATACCGACCGCGAATTCCTGGTGCCGGAGAACATCGCCATCAACGATGCCAGCGCCGACGAGCCGGTCATCTACAGCCCCATCAACGGGGATTTCGTCGGCGCCGTGGTGCCGCTGCGGGATTTCGACGGCCTGTTCCTTTATGTGGCCCGGCCGGTGGATCCGCGCATCATGGGCTATCTCACCCTGACCACTGAGACGCTGCGCGACTACCAGGCGCTGGAGGCGCGGCGCTTCAACGTGCAGCTCGCCTTCGCGCTGATGTATGCGCTCATCACCCTCATCGTGCTGCTGAGCGCGGTGTGGCTGGGCATCAACTTCTCCAAATGGCTGGTGGCGCCCATTCGCCGGCTGATGTGGGCGGCGGGGCGGGTCGCCAATGGCAATCTGGACGTGCAGGTGCCGGTGAACCGCGCCGAAGGCGACCTCGCCACCCTGGGCGAGACCTTCAACACCATGACCTCGGAGCTCAAGGCGCAGCGCAACGACCTGGTGCACGCCAGCGAGCAGATCGACAGCCGGCGCCGCTTCACGGAGGCGGTTCTGGCGGGCGTGGGGGCCGGCGTCATTGGCCTCGATGCGGCTGAGCGGGTCACCATCCTCAACCGGTCGGCCGAGCGGTTGCTGGGGCTCAGCGAGCCGGACACCCTCGGCCGCAAGCTGGCCGACGTGGTGCCGGAAACGGCGGCGCTGATGGCCGAGGCCGAGCATGCCGGCCAGCGCATCATCCAGGGCAATATCACCCTGCAGCGGGACGGCCGGGAACGCATTTTCGCCATGCGCGTCACCACCGAGCAGTCCACCGAAGACGATCACGGCTGGGTGGTGACCCTGGACGACATCACCGCCCTCATCACCGCTCAGCGCACCTCCGCCTGGGCCGACGTGGCGCGGCGCATCGCCCACGAGATCAAGAATCCGCTCACGCCCATCCAGCTTTCGGCGGAGCGGCTGAAGCGCAAATACGGCCGGCACATCACCCAGGATCGCGACGTGTTCGACCAGTGCACGGACACCATCATCCGCCAGGTGGGCGACATCGGCCGCATGGTGGATGAGTTCTCCTCCTTCGCGCGCATGCCCAAACCCGTGGTGGACGCCCAGGACCTTGCCGAGACCATCCGTCAGGCGGTGTTCCTGATGCGCGTCGGCCATCCCACCGTGACCTTCGAGACCGACCTGCCGAACGCCCTGCCGGCGCGCTTCGACCGGCGGCTGATCTCCCAGGCGCTCACCAACATCCTGAAAAACGCAGCTGAGGCCATTGATGGCCTGCCGGAGGCCGATCGCGGCGCGCCGCGCATCAAGGTCAAGGCCGCGGCGGAAGGCGAGGATCTCATCATCGACGTCATCGATAACGGCATGGGGCTGCCTCAGGATAAGCGCAGCCGCCTTCTTGAGCCTTATGTGACCACCCGGGAGAAGGGCACCGGCCTTGGCCTTGCCATCGTGGGCAAGATCATGGAGGAGCACGGCGGGGGCATTGAGTTGAACGATTCTCCGGAGGGGCGCGGCGCCTGGATTCGCCTGCGCCTGCGCGCCGATGGCCAGCCGGCCGGCGGTGGCGCCTCTCCCACGCCGTCCACCCCCGTTTTCGGGAGAGCCTGAACCATGGCCATGGATATCCTGATCGTCGATGACGAGGCCGACATCGGCGAGCTGGTGGCGGGCATCCTGGAGGACGAGGGCTATGGCGCTCGCACCGCCCGTGATGCCGACAGCGCCCTGGCGGCCATCGCCAGCCGCCGGCCCAATCTCATTTTCCTCGACATCTGGCTGCAGGGCAGCCGGCTGGACGGGCTGGAATTGCTGAACGAGATCAAGACCCAGCACCCGGATGTGCCGGTGGTGATGATCTCCGGCCACGGCAATATCGAGACCGCGGTGGCGGCCATCAAGCGCGGTGCCTACGACTTCATCGAGAAGCCGTTCAACGCCGACCGGCTGGTGATGGTGGCCGAGCGGGCCCTGGAAACCCTGCGCCTGAAGCGGGAGCTGAAGGAGCTGAAGCAGCTGGCGCCCCACACGCGGGTGCTGGTGGGCCGGTCCGGCGCGGTGCAGCAGCTCAAGGCGACCATCGAGCGCGTGGGCCCCACCAACAGCCGCATTCTCATCGTCGGCCCTTCCGGTTCGGGCAAGGAACTTGCGGCGCGGATGATTCACGCCCAGTCGGGCCGGGCGGCTGGCCCGTTCGTGGTGCTGAATTCCGCCGCCATCACGCCGGAGCGTCTGGAGTTCGAGCTGTTCGGCGTGTCCGAGGGGGAGGGGCGGGAGGCCAAGCGCGGCGCCCTGGAAGAGGCTCACGGCGGCACCTTGTTCCTGGACGAGATCGCCGACATGCCGCGCGAGACGCAGAACCGCGTGCTGCGGGTGCTGGTGGAACAGACCTTCACCCGCATCGGCTCCAGCGAGCGCGTCAGTGTCGATGTGCGCATCATCTCGTCCACCGGCCGCAACCTGGAGGAGGAGATCGCCAAGGGGCGGTTCCGCGAGGATCTCTACCATCGCCTGTCGGTGGTGCCGATCCGCGTGCCGCCGCTGGCGGAGCGCCGCGAGGACATTCCAGACCTGGTGGATTTCTTCCTCGACACCATCTCCCAGAGCACCGGCATGCCCCGCCGCCCCATTGGCGACGATGCCATGGCGGTGCTGCAGTCCCACGACTGGCCCGGCAACGTGCGGCAGCTGCGCAACAATGTGGAGCGCCTGCTGATCCTCGCCGGAGGCGATCCCGAAGCCACCATCACCGCCGGCATGCTGCCGCCGGACGTGGGTGCCCTGGTGCCCAGCCTGCCGAACGGGCACGGTGGCGAGCACCTCATGGGCCTGCCCCTGCGGGAGGCGCGGGAGGTGTTCGAGCGGGAGTATCTGGCGGCGCAGATCAACCGTTTCGGCGGCAACATCTCGCGCACCGCCGAGTTCGTGGGCATGGAGCGCTCGGCGCTCCACCGCAAGCTCAAGGCCCTGGGGGTCGGCTGATCCCGCGTCGCGGCGCTGGACTCGTCATCCGGTTCCGAAACGCATAGCCTGCGGCGGAATCGGATGCTGCGCACGGGTGGGCCTGCCCACGCGCAGCCGCGGGCGGGGCCCGCGGCCGAGGCTGGTGGGCAAGGGGGACTCTATGAGGGTCGTGATCTGCGGTGCGGGGCAGGTGGGGTTGGGAATCGCCGAGCGCCTCGCCGGGGAGCAGAACGATGTCTCCATCATCGATTCGGATGCGCGCCGGATCCAGATGGTGACCGAGCAGATCGACGTGCGGGGCGTGGTGGGTTGGGGGTCCCATCCCGACGTGCTGGCGCGGGCCGGCATCGACCAGGCCGACATGCTCATCGCCGTCACCCTGCACGACGAGGTGAACATGGTGGCCTGCCAGGTGGCCCACGCCTTGTTCAACGTGCCCACCAAGGTCGCCCGCATCCGCGCCCAGACCTATCTCGCGCCCGAATGGCGCGACCTGCTCTCGCGCGATCACCTGCCGATCGACGTGGTGATCTCCCCCGAGATCGAGGTGGGCGAGATGGTGCTGCGGCGCCTCTCCCTGCCCGGCGCCATCGACACCGTCTCCTTCGCCGATGGCGCCATCGTGGTGGTGGGCGTGCTGTGCGGCGAGGAATGCCCCATCGTCGACACGCCCCTGAGCCAGCTCACCCAGCTGTTTCCCGATGTTCAGGCCACCATTGTCGCCATCAGCCGGGCCGGCAAGACGCTGGTGCCCAGCTCCACCGAGCAATTGCAGACCGGCGACATCGCCTATTTCGTGGCCAAGGCGGACCAGGTGCAGCGGGCGCTCGGCATCTTCGGCCATGACGAGGCCCCCGGCCAGCGCATCGTCATCGCCGGTGGCGGCAACATCGGCTTCTACGTGGCGAGCGAGCTGGAACGGCGCAATCCGCTGGCGCGCATCAAGGTCATCGAGCACAACCGGACCCGGGCGCAGAGCATCGCCGAGCTGCTGTCGCGGGCGGTCGTGCTCAACGGTGATTCCCTCGATCGCACCATTCTCGACGAGGCCGGGGTGGGCGAGGCCGACACCATGATCGCCCTCACCAACGACGATCGCATCAACATCCTCTCCTGCCTGCTCTCCAAGCAGATCGGCGCCCGCCGCATCCTGGCGCTGCTGAACGAGCAGGGCTACGCCGCCTTCGCCAGGGGGCTCGGCATCGACGCCCACGTCAATCCGCGCCAGATCACCGTGTCGAAGGTGCTCCAGCACGTGCGGCGTGGCCGCATCCGCGGCGTCCACGCCCTGCTCGACGGCACCGGCGAGGTGATTGAGGCCGAAGCGCTGGAAACCTCGCCCCTGGTGGGCAAAACCCTGCGCGATCTCGATCTTCTGGACGGCCTGCGCATCGGCGCCATTGTCCGCAACGGTCAGGTGCTGCAGCCCCGCGGTGATTTCGTGGTGCGCGCCCACGACCGGGTGGTGCTGTTCGCCCTGGCCGATCGCATCAAGCGGGTGGAGCAACTGTTCCGCGTCGCGCTCGAATTCTTCTGAGAGCTTCATGCGATGATCAATGCGGTGCGTCCGCTCGCCAGCGCCCTGGCCGCGACTGGCCTGATGGCCCTGGTTCCCGCTGCCGTGGCGGGCCGGGGCGGGACCGGTCACGCGCCCATCTTCCTCGCCACCGCCGCCTTCTGCATCTTTCTTGCCGGCGCCCTGCGCTTCACCACGGAGGGCAGCCACCTGCGGCTGCGGCAGGCCCAGGGCCTCGCCGGCCTCACCCTCTTGTGGCTGGTGCTGCCGCTGGCCGCCACGCCGGCCATTTCGGTGGCGGCGGGGCTGCCGCCCCTGGCCGCCTGGCTGGAAGCCGTTTCCGCTTTCACCACCACCGGCGTCACTGCCGTCCACAATGGTCCGCGCAGCCTCTATGTCTGGCTTGCCCTGCTGCAATGGAGCGGCGGGCTGCTGACCATCGTCTCGGCCGTCACCGTGCTGGCGCCGGCCGGCCTCGGCGGGCTGCCCGATCGCACCCCGAAGGGGGGAACCCTCTTGGACGTGGTGGACGTGCGCGGCGTGGTGCGCGAGATCGCCCCCCTTTATGTGCTGCTCACCCTGGCCGCCGTGCTGGTGCTGATGGTGGGGGGGCACAGCCTCTATGTCTCCTTCACCCTCGCCACCGCCGTCGCCTCCACCGGGGGCCATCTGCCGCCCGAGGCGCAGCTGGCCCTGACCCTGGAGAGCACCCCCAAGTGGCTGATGCTGCCTTTCCTGCTGTGGGCGGCCACCTCGGTGCGCTGGCATCGGGCGCTGGTGACCCGCCGCATCAATGCGGCGCCGGAGCAGAAGGAAAGCGTGGTGCTGCTGCTCTACTGGCTGGCGCTGGGCCTGGTGTTCGGCGTCATCCTGTTCAACCACGCCGACTCGCCGGTGGTGGATGCGCTGCGCGATGGGCTGTTCACCGCCGCGTCGCTGATCTCCACCAGTGGCATCGGGCCCCATGACGGCACCTATGCCAGCCTGCCCATGGGCGTGATCATCGCCGTGGTGCTGCTGGGCGGCGGCGCCCTTTCGGCCGCTGGCGGGCTGAAGATGCTGCGGCTGCGGGCCATGCTGCTGCGCGCCCGTGGCGATCTGCTGCGCCTCGTCTATCCCAACCTGGTGCAGCCGGCAGCGCTGGAAGAGGGCGGGGTGGGCTCGGCCATGCGCGGCGTATGGGTGGGAGCGGCCACCCTGTTCGCCGTCTATGGCGCCTGCATCATCGCCCTCGCACCCGGCCTGCCGAGCTTCGATGCGGCTTTGACGGCGGGGGCCGCCATCATCAGCAACACCGGGCCCATCTATGACGCCAGCGGCGCCGGCTGGCCGCCGCTGGCCACGCTGCCCGCCGGATCGGTGGTGGTGGCGGGGCTGGGCATGATCGCCGGCCGGCTGGAGATCATCGGCCTGTTCGTCATGGCCCACCTGGCGGTGTGGCGCACCTGACGGGGCAGGGGCCTTTGCTTCGCGCCCCCGCACCATGCTAAGCGTGGCGCGAGCCCGGGGGCGGCCGCGACGGCCCGCGCGCGGCCCCTGGCCGGACCCGGAAACTGGACCCAAATTGATGAGCATCGAAGCCTGCCGCAAGACCTTTCCGGCAGTCACGTTCGCCTTCCCCGAGGATCTGCGCCCTTCGGCCTGGACCGAGCATGTGCCGTTCGCCTTCTGGCTGATCGCCACCCTGCAGCCGCGCACCCTGGTGGAGCTGGGCACCTTTCAGGGCACCTCCTTCCTCGCCTTCTGCCAATCGGTGGTCGCCACCGGCTGCGACACCCGCGCCTATGCGGTGGATTCGTGGGAGGGCGATGCCCATGCCGGGCCGCTGCCGCCCCAGGTCTATGCCAACCTTAAGGCGGTGGTGGACCTGAAATATGCCGGCTTCGCCAACCTCCTGCGGATGGATTTCGATGCCGCCACGGCCCATCTGGCCGATGGCAGCGTGGACCTGCTGCATATCGACGGCTTCCACACCTATGAGGCGGTCAGCCACGATTTCGAGACCTGGCGCGGCAAGCTCAGCGCCGATGCCGTGGTGCTGTTCCACGACACCCAGGTGTTTGAACGGGGCTTCGGGGTGAACAAGTTCTGGACCGAGGTGCGCGGCCTTGGCCGCAGCTTCGAGTTCCACCACGGCCACGGACTTGGCGTGCTGGCCTTCGGCCGCAGCCAGGAGCGGCTCGCCGCCCTGCTGGACGCCGACGAAGCCGATGTCGCCTATGTGCGTGCCCTGTTTTCCCGGCTGGGGCGCGGGCTCACCGACCACCAGCGCCGCGGCGATGCCGAGCTGGAGATCGCCCGCACCCGGCGTTCCAAGGAATTCCGCCTGGCCCAGAAGATCCGCCGGCTGATGTCCGGCCGCATCTGAACGTTAGCGCCACGCTCACCGCATCGGAAGTCCCATGTCCCGCATCGCCTATGTCAACGGCCGCTACCTGCCGCACCAGGAGGCCGGCATCCATATCGAGGATCGCGGCTATCAGTTCGCCGATGGCGTCTATGAGGTCTGCGAGGTCCGCCACGGCCACCTGATCGAGGAGCGGCGCCACCTGGATCGCCTCGATCGCTCCCTGCGCGAGCTGCGCATTCCTGCGCCCATGAGCCGCACGGCGCTGGGGCTGGTGCTGAAGGAGGTGGTGCGGCGCAACGGCGTCATCAATGGCAGCGTCTATCTGCAGGTGACCCGCGGCGTGGCCCGGCGCGAGCATGTCTTTCCCGCCCCCGATACGCCGCCGAGCCTGGTGGTGACGGCCCGTCGGGCCAATCCCGCCACCCAGGAGGCGACCGCGCTCCACGGCGTCGCGGTCATCAGCGTGCCCGAGAACCGGTGGCCGCGGGTGGACATCAAATCCCTGTCCCTGCTGCCAAATGTGCTCGCCAAGCAGGCCGCGAAGGAGGCCGGTGCGCGTGAGGCTTGGTTCGTGGATACCGACGGATACGTCACTGAGGGCGCTTCCAGCAATGCCTGGATCGTCACCCGCGGTGGCGCCATCGTCACCCGTCCGGCCGAGGCCGGCATTCTGCGGGGGATCACCCGCACGGTGGTGGTGGAGGTGGCCCATGAGTTGGGTTACCAGCTGGAGGAACGCCCCTTCACCCTGGCGGAGGCCCGCGAGGCAGCCGAGGCCTTCATCACCGCCGCCTCGACGCTGGTGATGCCGGTGGTGACCCTTGATGGCTCGCCCATCGGCGCCGGACATCCCGGCCCGGTGGCCACCGCCCTGCGCCAGCGCTTCCACGACTTCGCCGAGGTGACCGCCTGAACAGCGCACGCCAGCCGCGCACACGCCAGCCGCGCACACGCTTGGACGCCCGCCAGGGGTGGACGGATACAAAATGATATTGCGCTGCCGCAAGGCTGTGCCATTGTAGGCTGATAACTCCCAGGGATCATCGTGCAACGCATAATTGCATCGACCCTGGACTCAACGCCGGAAACAAACGGATACGAAAATGGCGGCGGAACGGACCCAAAATCTGCAAGACACTTTTCTCAATCACGTCCGCAAGAATAAGACCCCCCTCACGATTTTTCTGGTGAACGGGGTGAAGCTGCAGGGCGTCGTGACTTGGTTCGACAATTTTTGTGTGCTTCTGCGTCGGGATGGGCATTCTCAGCTGGTCTACAAGCACGCCATCTCGACCATCATGCCGGGGCATCCCATCCAGTTGTTCGATCCCACCGATGAAGGGACGGAGAAGGCCTGACACACGTGGAGCGCAGCATCGCCCGCATGGGGGCGAAGAGTGGTGTGCCGTCGTCGCACATGGGGGACGGCGCACCGTCTGCGGTTGAGCGCAAGGGAGCGGGTGCCGGCGTTGATCGCCGCGCGCCCCCGACTCGTTGCGCCGTGCTGACGCCGGCCTTGAGCCGGCGTGCGCGCATCAGCCCGGCGGAACGTTCGCTCAGCGATCGGCGCGCCCCCGAAGCCCGGCTGGATGAAGCGGTGGGCCTGGCGGCGGCCATCGACCTCGACGTGGTCTATTCCGCGGTCATCCCCCTCGCCGACATCCGCCCTGCCACCTATCTGGGCACCGGCAAGGTGGAGGAGATCGCCAGCATCGTCGCCAACGAGGCGGTGGACCTGGTGTTCTTCGATGCGGCCTTGACGCCGGTGCAGCAACGCAACCTGGAAAAGGCGTGGTCCACCAAGGTGGTGGACCGCACCGCCTTGATTCTGGAGATCTTCGGCCGCCGGGCGCGCACCCGCGAAGGCGCGCTGCAGGTGGAGCTCGCCCATCTCAACTACCAGCGCTCGCGTCTGGTCCGCTCCTGGACCCACCTGGAGCGCCAGCGCGGCGGCTTCGGCTTTCTGGGTGGCCCCGGCGAAACCCAGATCGAGGCCGACCGCCGGCTGATCGGCGAGCGGATCATCCGCATCGAGAAGGACCTGGAGCAGGTCAAGCGCACCCGCGGCCTGCACCGGGCCAGCCGCAAGCGCGTGCCCTACCCGGTGGTGGCGCTGGTGGGCTACACCAATGCCGGAAAATCCACCCTCTTCAACCGCTTGACCCGCGCCGACGTGACCGCGCAGGACCTACTGTTCGCCACTCTCGATCCCACCTTGAGGGCGGTGGAGCTGCCCCATGGCACCCGCATCATCCTGTCGGACACCGTTGGCTTCATCTCCGAGCTGCCGACCCAGCTGGTGGCGGCTTTCCGGGCCACCCTGGAAGAGGTGGTGGAGGCCGACCTGATCCTGCACGTGCGCGACATCTCTCATCCGGATACCGCGGCCCAGGCGGCCGACGTGGCGGACGTTCTGGGTGAGCTGGGCATTGCGGTGGAGAGCGGCGGCCGGGTGCTGGATGTCTGGAACAAGGTCGACCGGCTGAGCCCCGAGGCGCGCGATGCCGCCTTCAACAGTGTCGCCCGGGCGGAGAGCGGCGCGGCGCCGGTGCTGCTGTCCGCCCTGACCGGAGAAGGGACGGACGCTTTGCTCGACGAGATCGAGCGCCGCATCACCAGCGGCCGTGACACCCTCTCCATCGTCCTCGCCGCCGAAGACGGGGAGGGGATGGGCTGGCTCTATCGCCATGGCGAGGTGCTGGCCCGCGAGCTGGGGGCTGACGGCCAACTGCACGTGACCTTGCGCGTCGCGCCGGAGAAGGTGGGTCTCGTGCGCCGGCGGTTCGGTGCCGACCATGTGGCGGCTCAGGCTCCAACGGGGCTGGAGATGACGCCCATCGAGACAAGCGCTACCGGAGCCGCTCCCGCAGCCAAGCCGCGCGACTAAGTCGCGCGGCAAGCGCGTCAGCCCGCCCGTCGCGTCGCGCCATCCACCACGGGCGGAGTGACCGACGGCTCGGCCGATGGTGTCGCGCGCTCCAGCGCCTTCGCCTCGCTCCACAAGCGCTCCATCTGCTCGAGATCCGCGGCGGCCGGGGTCAGATCCTGCGCCGCCAGGCGCGTCTCGATATGGCGGAACCGCCGCACGAACTTGTCATTGGTGCCGCGCAGCGCCGCTTCCGGATCCACCCCCGCGTGGCGCGCGAGGTTGGTGACGGCGAACAGAAGATCGCCAATCTCATCCTGAACCGCCGTGGCGTCCGCGTCTTCCAACGCTTCGGCCACCTCCGCCGCTTCCTCCTGGATCTTGGCCAGCACCTGGCGGGCATCATCCCAGTCGAACCCGACCTTGGCGGCTTTTTCCTGCAATTTCAAAGCCCGGGTGAGGGCGGGGAAGGGCAGGGGCACGCCGGCGAGCGCACTCTTGCCATCCTCTTCCGCCGGAAGTCCCGCCGCGGCGCGGCGCGCCGCCCGCTCCTGCTTTTCCTGGGCCTTGATCTCGCCCCACAGGGCCTTCACCCGCTCCGGTGACAGCTCCCGCGCGGTGCCGAACACGTGCGGATGGCGGCGGATGAGCTTTTCGGTGATGGCCTGAACCACATCGCCAAAATCGAACGCGCCCAGTTCCTCACCCATGCGGGCGTGGAAAACCACCTGCAACAGCAGATCCCCCAGTTCCTCGCGCAGATCCCCGAGGTCCGCCCGCGCCACCGCGTCGGCCACCTCATAGGCCTCTTCGATGGTATAGGGCACCACCGTGCCGAAGGTCTGCTCCAGGTCCCAGGGGCAGCCGCTATCCGGGGTGCGCAGGGCCGCCATGATCTCGATGAGCCGCGCAATGTCGCGGGATGGGGTCATGGCTGCCTCTCCGAGGGTGCGAAAGGCGAGACTGTAGCGCCCTCAGCCCAGGATCGACAACGCAGCATCCCCACCCGCATTTTCAAGCGTTATTTCAATGCCTTGCCTGACATTTCTGAGACTTCACGTTGTTCGCGAGGCGAATCGGAGGCGTCTTTCGAGCTTGCGCTGCCAAGCCATAGCGCTGGCGCGGCAATTGGTGGCCTCGCCGACTCAGTATGGGCGGTGAATGCTCGGCGCCAGAACCTATTCGCCAGCAGGACCCTTCGATGAGCGATATTTCGTCCGGCGATCACGACGCCAGCATCCGTCCGGGAGAAAAGTCCGTGGCCCTGCCGGACCACTACGACGCCCAGGTCTATTTCATCGGTCGCATCCGCACCCCCTGGACCGATCGCGGCGCCTGCCCCCGTCGCGGGGATCCGCAGCACGGGCCGGTGTGCATCCTGGACATCGATCCGCGATGGGCGGAGGCGCTCACCGGCATCGGCGAGAATGCGAACCTCCAGGTGCTTTACTGGATGGATCAGGCGCGGCGCGATCTGGTGGTGCAGACACCGCGCCACGACGGCAGCGTGGTGGGCACCTTTGCCCTGCGCTCGCCCGTGCGGCCGAACCCCATCGCCTCATCCATCGTGACCTTATTGGAGGTGGATGGCACGCGCCTCAAGGTGCGCGGCCTCGATTGCCTCGATGGAACGCCCATGGTGGACCTCAAGCCCGAGCATCCCCGCGGATAGCGTCCATGGGCCCGGAGGCGGCTGCCAGGGTAGGGCAGGCCGGCCCGTGGCACCCTAAAGGGACCCCCGGTGGCAAGGCTCCTGCGGTCGCACGGCCTTGTGGCGCGTCGCAGCCCGACATCCTCGGTGCCGATGGAACCCCGGCGCATCTGCGGTCACTGCCATCCGCCCGCGCTTGCGAGGCGTGCACGTCATGACCTGACCTGATGGTGGATGGCCAGTGAGACTTGTTGAGCCACGCGAGCCGATCTGGAGGCCATGAGACGTAGGCTCCGGCCCAGATTGGCGTGAGTCGCAGAAGAGATATTATGGAACAAATATCTCTTCGGGGCCAAAGCACAGCAGCTGGATGGGATTTGCGCCGCGCCGCTGTTGTTGCCGCTTTAGCGTCCCAGTCTTCACAAAACTACAATTTGATTTCAGTATGTTGTGGTCAGATATCGATGTGTCGCGCGAATCTGCGGCACTCAGTTTGGTGCTCAGCCTTCAGTCGCCGACGGGGTCAAATCGGCAGAGCCATGCCAGACCGGAGCCGCCACCTCGAAGCTCATCCCGTCATAGGCCGGCTCGACGCCTGCGGGACACTGACGGGCGAGAGTTCCATAATCCAGGTCGGTATGCAGATCCGTCAGGATGGCGCGGCGCGGCTTTAGCCGGGCGATGTGTCCCAGCGCCTCGTCGAAGGTGAAATGCGAGGGATGCGGCGCATAGCGCAGCACGTCGATGATCCAGACATCGAGATGGTGCAGCTGGGCCAATGAGGCTTCGGGCAGGCCGTTCACGTCGCTCGAATAGGCCATGTCGCCGAAGCGAAAGCCGAAGGAATCGATGTCGCCGTGGTGCTGCAGAAAGGGCAGCGCCACAATGGGGCCGCCCGCCCCTTCCACCACCACCTCCCTGCCCTCCACGAAGGTGTGGGCGTTCAGGATGGGCGGATAGGCGCTGCCGGGTGGCGTTTCGAAGCAATAGCCGAAGCGCTTGCGCAGGGCGCGCAGGGTATCGTCGTCGGCAAACACGTCGATGCGCTTGCGATGCTCGATGGCGAGCGGCCGCAGGTCGTCGATGCCATGGGTATGGTCAGCGTGCGCGTGGGTGAAGAGCACGCCGTCGAGGGCCCGGACATCGGCGTCGAGGAGCTGCTCGCGCAGATCGGGCGAGGTGTCCACCAGCACTGTCGTGGTGCCGCCGGGGCCGGTGCGCTGAACGAGAATGGAGCAGCGCCGACGACGGTTGCGCGGTTCCGCGGGATCGCAGGCGCCCCAGCCCTGCCCCACCCGCGGCACGCCGCCGGATGAACCGCAACCCAATATGGTGACCGTCAGGGACATGTGGACCTCGGCGCGCCGGCGTTGCTCCCATGGAGTCGCCGTCAAAAAGGGATCTGCGCCCATGTAACGCCGGAAGGGCGCCAGCTCAAACAGAAGCGGAACGGGGTCCGCAATGGTGAGTGCGCGCGTTCCAAACGAAAAAGGCGCCCTGGGGCGCCATCTTCGGTGGGGATCATCATGAAGACAGTGGGGATTTTGAAATGGTCGGAGCGAGAGGATTTGAACCTCCGACCCCTAGTCCCCCAGACTAGTGCGCTAACCGGGCTGCGCTACGCTCCGACGTGGGGGGAGGCTTAGACCATCATTTCCGGGACCACAAGCCCTATTCTCCCCTGCCCCGCATTCGTCCCCAGGCATCCACAGCTGAGGCCCGCATCGGTTATCGAAAGCCGCCGGAGCGGCCGCAACCCTCGGAACAATCGGACTCTTTACCACCACAAGCAGAAGCTGCGCTGATGTAAATGCGGCGGAAATGCGGCAAGTCACAGACAATTGCCCCTGCCGTGACCCCGAATCGAGACATTGTGAACACAATCAAGGGGCATTCGGCCTTGTCCTCAACAACAAGGAAGACCGGACGCATGAAGAAACGCGTGGTCATGTCCTGCGCGGCGTTGAGCTTGATGGCGTTCGCGCCCGGCTCGGCACGTGCAGACACCTCCACCGGCATCGCCTCATTCTATTGGCAGAGCCAGCGCACCGCGAATGGAGAGAAGTTCAACCCGGAGGCCATGACTGCGGCCCACCGGAAGCTTCCGTTCGGAACCAAGGTGCGTGTCACCAACCTGAAGAACGGCAAGACCGTCGTTGTCCGGATCAACGATCGCGGTCCCTTCGTGCGCGGACGCATCATCGATGTCTCCCGTGCCGCCGCCAGCCACCTCGGCTTCACCAGCCACGGGATCACCAAGGTGTCCGTTTCGGTGGTCGAGTAACGCCACCGCGGTGGCATGCGCGGCCGGAATGAGAGATACGTTGCGTCAAGTCACTTTTCCGGCCGTGCCGGGGGCCTCCTCGGGCTCCTTCTTCTCAACGACGTCGTTCAGCAGGCGCCGGCATTCGCCGAGCTCATAGAGCGCCGCCTGCAGGCGGTGCACATCATCCCGCGACAGAATCGGCTGCACCCCGGCCATCGGCGGCATCACGCGCGGATCCGGCGCCGGTGGCGCATAGGTCTCCGGCCGCACCATGCGGGACATCTCATAAGGATCACGCACCGGCCACGCGCCGACCCCGGCATATGACGCCCCCGGCAACGGCAGCGGCGTGCCACCGGGTGCGGGCGCCTGCCCATAGGTGGCTGCCTCGCCGGCCATGCCCCAAGGTGCGCCGCGAGGTACACCATGGGGTGCGGGGTAGGCAGCTGCAAAGGACGCACCCGCTTGCGACGCCGGTGCGGCGGCCGGGGCATACGGCTCATCCTCCAGCGGTCCCGTCAGCGGGCCCACCCGCATCGGGCCGGGCGCCGGTGCGGCCTGGCGCGCGGGACGGGACGGAGCGGGTTCTGGTGGCGAAGCGCGGTGTGGCGACGCGGCGGGGTCCCCGACGTTCTGCCGGTCCGTGCCAGCGTGGCTCTCCCGCGCCTGCGGCCCGCGTGCGCCGCCAGCCGACATGCTCGGGCTTTGCTGTCGGGCCGGAGCGGCACTCAGGCTGCCGCGCGCGGGCAAAGGCGGCATGTCGATCTCCTCGTCTCCCGCGTCATCGAGATCATCCGCGTCGTCCAGGTCGGTGATCGGCGGCACTGGAGGCGCGGCACGCAATGCGGCGGGTGCCGGGCGCTGAGCCATCGCCAGGGGGGCCGCCCTGCCGCCATGGGGCGACGCGTGCTGCGCCGCAGCGGTCGCGGCGCGTGGCGCGGCCGTGGGCGCGCGGGCCGGCGCCGGCGCGTCCCACTCCTCCGGCCACTCCTCTGCCGGCGCATCGTTCTCGGCCTCCCAGTCGGGCCGAGCGTCCGCCCACCGTTCGGAATTGTATTCGGGGGCGTTGGCGTCGGGCTCCGCGTGGTCGGAACGCGCATCGAAATCGTCGGTGTCGTCCCACGCGTCTTCGGGCGGCGGGGCCGCGGTGCGGGCCGCAGGAGCGACCGCCTCACGGCGCGGAGCGGCGGGGCGTGGCTCCGCATAGGCTGTCCGATCCGCCTCGAGGGGGGCCGCCTGTCGCCGATTGTCGTGTCGCGCAGCGTCCTGCGGCTCCATCCTTTCCCGGTCCGGCGGTTGCCGCACGGGGGCACGACGGGGGGGCGGTTCTTCAGCCTCGGCCCGGGCGAGCTCCGGCCAATAGGTGCCGGGCGGAGGCACGTCATCCCGCTGTCGCGGCGCCGGGCGCGGCTCCTGAGGCCGCGCGGGATCGCGATGGCGCAGCTTGGGCGGCAGATATTCTTCCGGCGGGCCCGGTTCGCGCGCCTTCAGGCGGCGAATCCGATCTTCCAGGGGCTCGGATACCGCAGGCTGCGGCTCGTGATCGAGGAAAGGCAGGAGCGGATCCTCCATCTCCTCGGCGACCGGCAGGCTGGTGATGCGGGCTGCGGGGCCCCGGGTGGGACGACGCTGCACGACCGGTTCCGGCCGGACGGCCGCGGGTGCCCGTGGTGGGGCGAAGGAGGGGTCCTGCCGCCGCCCCTGCTCGTCGTCTCGAGGATCGCGCCGCCGGGGCGCGCGCGCGTCATCAGCCGTGGCATGGGCCGCCACCCGCGGCGGTTCCGGCGTGTCGTCCCAGGTCGATGAAGCATCCCAGCCCGGAGGATCGCCCCAGCCCGGAGGATCGCCCCATGTCTCGTCCATGTCCATTTGCTCGGGCGGCAGGTCCTCCGGGCCAGTCTCCTCCGGGCCAGTCTCCTCGGGGGCCGCCTCCTCCGCATAGCGCGCCGCGCGGGTCTCCTGGTGCACGGCATGCTGGACGTGCCGACGCGGGTCCTCGTCATCGCGATCGTCGCGCACGCTCCGCCCGCGCTCCTGGAAGGGCGCCTCGAAATAGGGCTCATGATGCGGATATGCGCCGGCAGCGCGCGGTGGCGCACGGCGCGGCGGCTCCGCGGCCCGTTCGGGGGCTATGCGGCGCTCTTCATAGATCCGCTCTTCATAGTGCCCGTCATCATCGAAACGCCGCTCTTCGAGCCGCCGCTCGCGGGCCTCGCCGCGCAACAGCGGGGCCGCCGGCATCTCCCGCTCGACCGCCAGCTCTCGATCCACATCGGCATCGGGGAACGGCAGCGGCAGCTCGCCGCCGGCCGTCGGCGCCTCATCGGTCGCCACGTCCCGCTCCTTCGCCTTGCGGCGCGGCAGCAGGCCAAGCAGACCGCCAAAGGTGGTGCCCTCGGACTCAGCCGCCGCGGCCGAGCGGATGGCCGCTACGTCGCGTTCCACGCCAAGATCTTGAACGTGCCGAATCCCCTGGTCTTTCAGGATCTTCTGGACGCCTTTTATGGTGTAGCCTTCACTGTAGAGCAGCTGGCGGATGCCGCGCAGCAGGTCCACATCTTCCGGGCGGTAGAAGCGCCGCCCGCCGGCGCGCTTCACCGGCTTGATCTGGGCGAACCGGGTCTCCCAGAAGCGCAGCACGTGCTGCGGCAGGTTGAGCTCTTCCGCGACCTCGCTGATGGTCCGGAAGGCGCCCGGGTCCTTTTCGCTTTCGCGCGCGTCGGCCACCTGGTGTCACCCTTCTCCCGTTCTACCGGACGGCGAACGCGGGGAAGGCACATCAGAGCGCCGAATCGCGACCCGCACCGCAGGTAGGAGCCGGAATCATACTGACAACGGCTAGCAGCGGAAAGCTCAGGTCGAATGTAACGTTATCAATCCTCTTCCACGCCATCCGGCGCCTGGCCGTTGATGCGCTGCTTGAGGATGCTGGAGGGCTTGAAGACCATCACCTTGCGCGGGTCGATGGGCACTTCCTGCCCGGTCTTGGGATTGCGGCCGATGCGCTCGCCCTTCTCGCGGACCACGAACGAGCCGAACGAGGAGAGCTTCACAGTCTCCCCCCGCGCCAGGCAATCGGCGATTTCCTTCAACACCAGCTCGACCAGCGCAGCGGATTCGGTGCGCGACAGCCCGACTTGCTGATAGACGGCTTCACAAAGGTCCGCTCGCGTGACAGTCCGACCAGCCATGTGTCTCCCCGACCCCTAGAGAGGCGCGCCAATTCCATTCGAGGTTGTACTCAACCACCCTGGCGCGTCACTCCGACCGATGACATCGGTCGGATTGGACAAGATCGCGTGCCTTCCAACGTCTGCCGCCAACATCCGGAAGGACACCCGATCTGCTGAAACCTAGCCGCGGGGTGACGGTATGGTCAACGCAATTCACCAATATGCCGCACGGGCGCTTCACCAGCGCAGCAGCGCCGAACCCCAGGTGAAACCGCCGCCCATGGCTTCCAGCAGAACCATCTGTCCGCGCTGCAGCCGGCCGTCGCGCCACGCCACGTCGAGGGCCAGGGGAATGGAGGCCGCGGAGGTATTGCCGTGCAGGTCGACGGTGGTCACCACCTTTTCCGGCGCGATCCCCAGCTTCTGCGCGCTGGCGTCGATGATACGACGGTTGGCCTGATGGGGCACGAACCAGTCGATGCTCTCGGCGCTTTCGCCGGTGGCGGCGAAGGCATCGGTGATCACGTCGGTGATCATGCCCACCGCGTGCTTGAACACCTCGCGCCCTTCCATGCGCAGGTGCCCCACGGTGCCGGTGGAAGACGGGCCACCATCCACATAGAGCTTGGCGCGGTGGCGCCCGTCGGAGCGCAGATGGGTGGTGAGGACGCCGGCGCCCTTGGCGTCGTCATGCTGCACCGCCTCGAGCACCATGGCGCCGGCGCCATCGCCGAACAGCACGCAGGTGCCGCGATCCTCCCAATCGAGAATGCGCGAGAAGGTCTCCGCGCCGATCACCAGTGCCCGCTCGAACGCGCCGGTGCGCAGGTGCGCATCGGCCGTGGCCAGCGCGAACACGAAACCGGAGCACACCGCCTGCAGGTCAAAGGCGGCGCCACGGGTGATGCCGAGCTCCGCCTGAATGGTCGCGGCGGTGGCCGGAAAGGTTTGGTCGGGCGTGGAGGTCGCCACGATGATGAGATCAATGTCGGCGGCCGCGAAGCCGGCGTCGGCCAGGGCGCGTCGGGCGGCGATCAGGCCGAGATGCGAGGTGAACTCGCCTTCCGCCGCGATGTGGCGCTGGCGGATGCCGGTGCGCTGGACGATCCATTCATCGGACGTCTCCACGCGCTGCGCCAGCTCAGCATTGGTGAGCACACGCTCGGGAAGATAGGAGCCGATGCCCCGGGCGACTGACCTGATCCCGCTCACGATTGACCTTCCACCCTGGCGCACTGCGGCTGAGCTTCGGGCACCACCGGCACCCCGCAGCCGACGAGACTTTTTTCGATGCGCGCGAGCAATTCCTCGCGCACCATGTCGTAGGCGAGATCCACCGCGGAAGCGAACCCTTCCGCGTCGGTGCCGCCGTGGCTCTTGATGACGATGCCGTTGAGGCCGAGGAAAACGCCGCCGTTGGAGCGGCGCGGATCCATCTTTTCCTTCAACGCCTGAAACGCATCACGGGCGAAAAGGTAGCCGATGCGGGAGCGCAGGCTGCGCCCCATGGCGGCGCGCAGATAGGTGGCGAGCTGCTTGGCGGTGCCTTCGGCGGTCTTGAGGGCGATGTTGCCGGCAAAGCCCTCCGTCACCACCACATCCACCGTGCCGGCACCGATATCGTTGCCCTCGACGAAGCCGTGATAGTTCACCGGCACGTTGCCATCCTTCAGCAGCCGCGCCGCCTCCTTCACCTCCTCGACGCCCTTGATCTCCTCGACCCCGACGTTGAGCAGTCCGACGGACGGCTCCTCGATGCCGAACAGCACCCGCGCCATGGCCGAGCCCATGATGGCCATTTCCACCAGGCTCTTGGCGCTCGCGCCGATGGAGGCGCCCACATCCAGCACCACGCTTTCCCCGCGCAGGGTCGGCCAGATCGCGGCGATGGCCGGCCGGCTGATGCCCGGCATGGTGCGCAGGTTGAAATTGGCCATGGCCATCAGCGCGCCGGTGTTGCCGGCCGAGACCGCCGCGTCGGCGTCCCGGGTCTTCACCGCATCGATGGCCCGCCACATGGTGGATTTGTACCGTCCGCGCCGCAGCGCCTGGCTGGGCTTGTCGTCCATGCCCACCACCACATCGGTGTGGACGATGCGCGAGGCGGCCTTCAGGCGCGGGTGGCGCTCCAGTACCGCGCGAAGGCGCGCTTCATCCCCGTACAGGACGAAGGTCATTTCCGGATGGCGGACGAGCGAAATCTCCGCACCGGCGAGAACCGTCTCGGGACCATGGTCCCCGCCCATGGCGTCGAGAGCGATGCGGACGGATGCGGTCATCTAGAACACGTTTCCCACGAAATTGGCGCGGGCGCGGGCCGAAGCCCCACCCTGGCGGGCAGAGGACGAAGGGCGAAGCGACCGGCAGCCATCTCAAATCCCCCCGGCCCGGGTGCTGTCCTGGCCGACCGGGATGCCGAAGCCCCCCGGCCCTGCCAAGATACCATCCGATCCCGGGCGCGCGGACAATAGCGGCTCACCACGACATCGCAACTCCCTCGCGACGAAGATGAGTTCAAGCGTCGTTCTCGCCCTTGAGTCGGGCAAGGGCGGAGAAGGGCGAGGCCGCGGCGCTATCCTCGGCGGGCGGCTCGAAAACGGCGCCCGGCTTGCGGGGATAAGGATCAATGCCGAGCGCGAGGAACTCGACCGCCAGGGCCCCGAGGTCGATTCCCCCATCGACGATCTCGTCCGGCGGATCGAATTCCTCATCCTCTTCCGCGTGCTCGGGCAGGGGCGTGCCGGCGGGCACGAAATGCACGTCGACGGCCTCCTCAAGCGGCGCCTCGAACGGCTCGAGGGTGACGCCGCAGGTCTGCACCACGGCGGCATCCACCGTTCCCGTCACCCGAATGCCGTCGGCGCCTTCCGGCTTCACCGAGAGGCGGGCGATGAAGCGCGGCACCTCCAGCAGCCCCACGTGGCGTGCCAGAGCGGCGCGCTGTTCGGCGGTGGGCGTGAGCTCCACATCAAGGCCGTGGGACGGCACCTCGGCCACGCTCACGGTGTAGGACAATGGCAGGTCGGACATGATTCACCCTTCCCTCGGCTCGGGCGTCGGCAAGGTCAGCTCGCCCCGCTCCAGGGTTTCAAACGGCACGGCAAGGAGGGCGCGCGCGGCGCCGCGGACGTAATCCGTCAGCGCCGCCACCTCGGGCGCGGCCAGATCCCGCTCAAGGATATTGCGGGCCAGCGCCGCGGCGAGCTCCGCATCGTCGGCCTGCGCCAGCGCCTCGTCATAGGCCGCCGCGCGCCCGTAGAAGGCCGCACCGATCTTCTTCATGCGCTTGGGCACGCCGAGATCGCCGACGCCCATCTCCCGCAGGGTGCGATCCATGTCGGAGACGAAGGTATCGAACACCTGCTGTGACAAGGTGCGCTCCGCCTCCCCGCCATCTTTCAGGCGGTGGCAGACCAGAATGGTGTGTAGAAGCACCATCTCGAAGCGACCTTCGATTGTGTCGGGAACACCAAAGTCGGTGTAGAAGACCGCTCGCCGCGACTGTGCCACGATCGCGCCATACAGGCGCTCGATGGTCTCACGGGTCTTGGAGCGGCGGAAGAGGCTGAACATCGTGGGTCTGGACGGTCCGTCCGGCTGGAGTCGCGGTGGCGCAGGGCCCGGGTGGGCTGTGCGAGAAGTGCTGCGCGGGGCGTAACGCGCCGCAGCCCAGGGCGCAAGAGTGCGCCCGAGACAATGAAGTTTAACACGGGCGCATGCGTTCGTGGGGTATGTCAATCGGGGCGGGGCATCCGGAGCCGAATGCGGCGGGTGCAGCAACACATGGGGATGCGCGTAGTGACACGGCACATCGGGATTTCGCGACCGGCTCCGCAGCGCAAGGCGCAGGCCCTCAGCGTCGCGCGGGGCAAGGGCGTCGCGGCACTGACGCTGCTCTTGGCCGCCACCACCCTCTCCGCCTGCGGGTCGACGGCCATCAACGGCACCGGCTCGTCGCTGTCGGGTGTGACCCGGACCTATCATCGCGGGTATGTGCTGAGCGAAGGGGCGCTGGAGCAGGTGCCGGTGGGGTCCAGCCAGGAACAGGTGCTGCTGGTGCTCGGCACGCCGTCCACCGTCGCCACCCTGAATGGCGACGTCTTCTATTACATCTCGCAGACGCAGAAGAAGGTGGCCTTCCTCAAGCCGGAGATCACCGAGCAGAAGGTCCTGGCCGTTTATTTCGACAAGAATCGCCGCGTCACCCGTATCGCCCAGTACGGCATGAAGGACGGCAAGGTGTTCGACTTCGTCTCGCAGACCACGCCCACCAGCGGCGAGGAACTGAACCTGCTGCAGCAGATGATCGGCCTCATCACCTTCTGATCAGCAGAGCCGAGGAATGACGCGGGGGTGGACGGCATCGTCCGCCCCCGCACTGATTCACAGCGCCCCGCGGGCGATGGCGAGGAAGTCACCCGCCTTCAGGCTGGCGCCGCCCACCAGGGCTCCGTCCACATCGGGAATCGCCAGCAGGACGGCGGCATTGTCCGGCTTCACCGAGCCGCCATAGAGAATACGCACGCCCGCCGCTTCTGCCCCGAACCGCTCGGTGAGCACCGCGCGGATGGTCGCATGCACCTGTGCCACATCCTCCGGCGTGGGGGTGCGGCCGGTGCCGATCGCCCAGACCGGTTCATAGGCCACCACCAGAGTGGCGGCGGTGGCGCCGTCGGGGATCGACTGGCGGGTCTGGCGGCTCACCACGGCGGCCGCGTCACCGGCCTCGCGCTCGGCCAGGGTCTCCCCCACGCAGACCACCGGCAGCAGGCCGGCGCGCCAGGCAGCCTTCACCTTGGCGTTGACCACGGCATCGCCCTCGCCATGGTCGGCGCGTCGCTCCGAATGGCCGACGATCACCGCCACCGCGCCGGCGTCCTTCAGCATTTCCGCGGAAATGTCGCCGGTGTGCGCGCCGCTGACGGCGGCATGGCAATCCTGGCCACCGAGCATGATGGGGCTGCCGGCGACATCGGCGGCGAAGCCCGCCAGCAGGGTGGCCGGCGGGCACACCAGCACGTCGACGGCAGCCGAGAGCGGCCGGTCGATGCCGGCGACGATGGCGCGCAGCTCGCTCTTGGAAGCCCGCAGGCCATTCATCTTCCAGTTGCCGGCGATCAGGATGCGGCGCGAGGCGGGCATGGGCGTCTCCGTGGTCTGACTTTCCTCGCCGTCACCTAGCAGAGCACAGAAAAGCCCGCAAACGGCCCCAAATGGCCGGGCCAGCGCCGTTGCGGGGCCCCCTCCCCCTCCCTATGATGCGCCGCCTCTGCGCCGGCCCCGGCGCCTACTGAACGAATGGACGATGGTACTTCAGACTCTCCGCAAGGGTGCGTCCGGCTGGATCGCCAAGCTCTTCCTCATCGTGCTCACGCTCAGCTTCGTTGTCTGGGGTATTGCAGACGTCTTCCGCGGCTTCGGCGCCTCCACCATCGCGACGGTGGGCAAGACCGAGATTCCGGCTGCCGATTTTCGCAATCAGTATCTGGAGCAGATCCAGATGATCGGCCGGCGCACCGGTCGCGGCCTGACCCAGGAGCAGGCGCGCGCCTTCGGTCTCGATCGTCAGGTGCTCAACCAGATGCTGGCCGATGCCACCCTCGATGAGGAGGCGCACAGGCTCGGCCTCGCCATTGGTGATGCGCAGATGGCCCAGGCCATTGCCGACAATCCCAATTACCGCCGTCCCGGCGCCGACAGCTTCGATGCGGCCTATTTCGACCAGTTGCTGCGGGCCAATGGCCTGACCGAGCAGCGATTCGTGGCGGCGGAAAAGAAGCGGGCCCTGCGCGATCAGGTGCTGCAGTCGCTCGGCGCCGGCATCACGGCCCCCAAGGTGCTGCTGGATGCCCTGCACCGGTTCGACGGCGAGATGCGCAATGTGTCGTATGTGCTCGTCACCGCCGGCGTCGCCCGCGACCTCGCCGCGCCCACCGATGAACAGCTCAAGGCCTATTTCGAATCGCACAAGGTGTCGTTCCGTGCGCCGGAATATCGCAAGATCTCGGTGCTCGCGCTGACGCCCCAGACCCTGGCCGGGGGCATCACCATCACCAATGACGAGGCCAAGGCGGCCTATGAGCACGAGATCGCCCGCTTCGGCTCTCCCGAGCAGCGCGAGCTGCAGCAGATCGTGTT
This sequence comes from Xanthobacter sp. NM-25, assembly GCF_022138605.1. Classification (GTDB taxonomy): domain Bacteria; phylum Pseudomonadota; class Alphaproteobacteria; order Rhizobiales; family Xanthobacteraceae; genus Xanthobacter. The sequence goes on along the minus strand of NZ_JACBFS010000004.1, from coordinate 191,755 downwards.
CGCCAAGCCCGATGAGGCGACCGCCGCGCTGGAGCGCATCAAGGCGGGCACGCCGTTTGTCGACATCGCCAAGGAACGCGGCCTGACCGCCGCCGATACCGACCTCGGACTGGTGGCCAAGGGCGCCATCATCGACCCCAAGATCGCCGATGCGGCCTTCGCCCTTGACGACGGCGCCACCAGCGGCCCGGTGCAGGGACGGTTCGGCACCGTGCTGGTGCACGTGGCGCGCGTCGTGCCCGGCACCACCCAGCCGTTCGACGCGGTGAAGGGAGAGCTGATGCAAGAGCTGGCGCTGGCCAAGGCCCGGCGCGAACTGCTGGACAAGCACGACGCCATCGAGGATGAGCGCGCCTCCGGCGCCACCCTGGCGGAGGCGGCGCAGAAGCTGGGCCTCAAGCTCGACGTGATCGACGCGGTGGATCGCTCCGGCCACACCCCCGCCGGCACCGCCGTCGAGGTGCCCGGCGGCGCCGACGTCATCGCCGGTGCGTTCGCCGCGGCGCCGGGCGTGGAGACCGATACGGTCCAGCTGCCGCAGAACGGCGGCTTCGTGTGGTACGAAACCAATGCGGTCACCCCCTCGCGCGACCGCACCTTCGAGGAAGCCAAGGCGCTGGTTGTGACCCGCTGGCGGGATGCGGAAATCGCCAAGGCGGTGGAGGCCAAGGCCAAGGAGTTGCTGGCCAAGGCGGAAGCAGGCACGCCGCTCGCCGAGGTGGCCGGCGCCGCCGAGCTGCCGCTGCAGACCATGGACGGCCTGCGCCGGGGCCGGGCGGATGGCAATTTCTCCACCGAAAGCGTCCAGGCGGTGTTCCAGGCCAAGGATGGCGGATTCGGCATGACCGCGGCCGCCACCGCCCCCGGCCGCATCGTGTTCCAGGTCACCAAGGTGATCGAGCCGCCGCCGGGTTCGGATCCGCGGGTCGCCGCCGACCTGACCCAGCAGATGGAGAACGACCTGCTGCTGCAGTATCTCAATGCGCTGCAGAGCCAGATCGGCGTTCACGTCAACCAGCAGGTGTTCGCCCAGTCGGTGGGCGCTGACGCCGTCAACTGAGGCGTGGATCCGGTGAGCCCCTCTTCCGATTTCGAGGCCTTCGCCGCCCGCTACCGGGCCGGCGAGGCGCAGGTGGTGTCCACCACGCTGGTGGCCGATCTTGAAACCCCGGTCTCCGCCTTCCTCAAGCTGGCGGCGGACGAGCCCAACGCCTTTCTGCTCGAATCAGTGGAAGGCGGCCAGTCGCGCGGGCGCTATTCCATGATTGGGCTGAAGCCTGATCTCATCTTTCGCGCCAGCGGCGCCATCGCCGAGATCAACCGCGCGCCGGAGCAGGACAAGACGGCGTTCGTCGCCTGCGCCGCGCCGCCGCTGCAGGCTCTGCGGGCGCTGCTGGCGGAATCCGCCATCGACCTGCCGGAAGGAGCCCCGCCCATGGCGGCGGGCGTGTTCGGCTATCTGGGCTATGACATGGTCCGGCAAATGGAGCGCCTGGGCCCGGCCAAGCCGGACCCGATCGGCGTGCCCGAGGCCCTGCTGATCCGCCCCACCCTGATGGTGGTGTTCGATGCGGTGAAGGACGAGCTGACGGCGGTCACGCCGGTCCGTCCCAAGGCGGGCGTGAGCGCCCAGGCGGCCTTCGAGGCCGCGCTAGAGCGGCTGGAAACCGTGGTGAGCAGCCTCGAGCGCGCCATCGCCCATCCGGCGCCCGAGCCGTTCCACGCGCCGGTGGAGGCGACCTCCAACACCACGCCCGACGCCTATTGCGCGATGGTGGAGAAGGCGAAGGGTTACATTCGCGCCGGCGACATCTTCCAGGTGGTGCTGTCTCAGCGGTTCGAGAGCCCGTTCAGCCTGCCGCCCTTCTCCCTCTACCGGGCGCTGCGGCGGATCAACCCGGCGCCATTCCTGGTCTATCTGAATTTCGACGGCTTCTCGGTGGTGTGCTCCAGTCCGGAGATTCTGGTGCGGCTGCGCGAGGGCAAGGTCACCATCCGCCCCATCGCCGGCACCCGCCGCCGCGGCGCCACCCTGGCCGAGGACGAGGCGCTCGCCACCGAGCTTCTGGCCGATCCCAAGGAGCGCTCCGAGCACCTGATGCTGCTCGATCTCGGCCGCAACGACGTGGGCCGGGTCTCCAAGATCGGCACCGTCTCGGTCACCGACAGCTTCTTCATTGAGCGCTACAGCCAGGTGATGCACATCGTCTCCAATGTGGAAGGCGAGCTGGATCCCAAGTGCGGCCCGCTGGAAGCGTTGGCGGCCGGCTTCCCGGCCGGCACGGTCTCGGGCGCGCCGAAGGTGCGGGCCATGGAGATCATCGACGAGCTGGAGCGCGACAAGCGCGGCATCTATGCCGGCGCCATCGGCTATTTCGGCGCCAATGGCGAGATGGACACCTGCATCGTGCTGCGCACGGCGGTGGTGAAGGATGGCCGCATGTATGTGCAGGCCGGTGCCGGCATCGTTTACGACTCGGTTCCCGAAAGCGAGAACCAGGAGTGCATCAACAAAGCGAAGGCGCTGTTCCGCGCCGGCGAGGAGGCGGTGCGCTTCGCCGCCAGCGCGCGCAAAGGGCAGTGATGGGGCGCTGACCAGGCCGTGACGGGGCCCCTGCCTGCCGACCCCACCCGTTGGGCACTCGCCCGCGTGCTCGCGCTGGTGATGGGCGTGCTCGGCGCCTTTTACGCGGGCTGGGTCGCCCTCGCCTTCACCCCGGGGGCGGAGTGGCGCGCGGCAGGATGTGGTTTTGCGGCGTTCGGCTCCTGCGCCGCGCTGTTCGCCGCGCTGCTGGCCGGGCCCGGGCGCTGGCGGACCCTTCGTGCTGTTGCGGCCGCAATGTTGAGCGTGCCTTGCGGCGCTTTCCTTGCGGCCATGCTTGTCCTAGGCTCCGGCCCTGACCCGTCCGCGTGGACCTTCCCGCGCGAAGGAGCGGAATTGTCCATGTTCGTGATGCGATTTTCGGTGGTGCATCTGGGCGTTGTGACCCTGCCTGTGGCAGCGGCGGCCGCCTGGCTCGGGTGTCGATGGTGTGGCGCGCGCTGACGATCCTTCGCCGCCTTTGCTTGACCCCACCCCGCGCGGCGCGCTTTAACGGCCGCACTTTTCCCAGGCCGTCGGGCCGGAAGTCGCCGGGGCTACTCCCAGGGAACCGCCATGACCACCGTCACGCTGATCGATAATTACGACAGCTTCACCTACAACCTCGTCCATTATCTGGGCGAGCTCGGCGCCACCGTCACCGTTCATCGCAACGATGCGCTGACCATCCCTGAGATCCTGGCCGAAAAGCCGGAAGCCATCGTGCTCTCCCCCGGCCCCTGCACGCCCACCGAGGCCGGCATCTGCCTGGACCTCATCCAGGCGGCCGGCGCCAGCGTGCCCATGTTCGGCGTGTGCCTCGGGCACCAGGCCATCGGCCAGGCGTTCGGCGGCGAGGTGGTGCGCGCGCCGCAGCCGCTCCATGGCAAGCTGTCGCAGATCGAGCATACGGGCAAAAGCGTCTTCCGGGGTCTCAACCACCCGTTCCAGGCCACCCGTTACCATTCGCTGATCGTGAAGCGGGACACCCTGCCCGCCTGCCTCGAGGTGACCGCCGAGACCGCCGACGGCCTCATCATGGGGCTCGCCCACAAGACCTTGCCCATCCACGGCGTGCAGTTCCACCCCGAGAGCATCGCCTCGGAGAACGGCCACGCTTTGCTGCGCAATTTCCTGGAGCTGGCGGACGCCTTCAATGCGCGCAAGGCCCAGAGCTGAGGACGACAGATGACTGACGAGTTCAAGCCCCTGCTGGGCAAGGTGGCCACCGGCGCGACCCTCAGCCGGGATGAATCCGCGCTCGTGTTCAACAAGATGATGTCGGGCGAGGCCACCCCCTCGCAGATGGGCGCTCTGCTGATGGGGCTGCGGGTGCGCGGCGAGACGGTGGACGAGATCGCCGGCGCGGTCTCCGTCATGCGCGCCAAGATGCTGCCCGTCACCGCCCCGGCGGGCGCGGTGGACATCGTCGGCACCGGTGGCGATGCGTCCGGCTCCTACAATATCTCCACCTGCGCCTCCTTCATCACCGCCGGCGCCGGCGTGCCGGTGGCCAAGCACGGCAACCGGGCCCTGTCCTCGAAGTCCGGCGCTGCCGATGTGCTGGCCGCCCTGGGCGTGCGGCTCGATCTGCCGCCGGCCGGCATCAGCCGCTGTATCGAGGAGGCGGGCATCGGCTTCATGTTCGCCCCGGCGCACCACCAGGCCATGAAGCATGTGGGCCCCACCCGCGTGGAGCTCGGCACCCGCACTATTTTCAACCTTTTGGGCCCGCTGGCCAATCCCGCCGGCGTCAAGCTGCAGATGCTGGGCGTGTTCGCCAAGTCGTGGATCGTTCCGCTGGCGGAAGTGCTGAAGACCCTGGGGGCGGAACGCGCCTTCGTGGTGCACGGCGCCGATGGGCTCGATGAAATCTCCATTTCCGGCGCCACCGACATCGCCGTGCTGGAGGATGGCCACATCCGCACCTTCGAGGTGGTTCCGGAGGACGTGGGGCTGACCCGCGCACCGGCCGAGGCGGTGAAGGGGGGCGACGCCAAGGTCAATGCGGCGGCCCTGCGCGCCGTGCTCGACGGTGCCCGCAATGCCTATCGCGACGTCTCCGTCTTCAATGCCGCCGCCGCCCTAGTGGTGGCCGGCCGTGCGTCCGACCTGCGCCAGGGGGTGGAGATGGCCACGGCCGCCCTTGATTCGGGGGCGGCAAAAGCCAAGCTGGATGCGCTGGTGCGCGTCTCCGAGGCAGCCGCGGGGGAGGCGGCCTGATGAGCAACATCCTCACACGCATCGAAGCCTACAAGCGCGACGAGATCGCCGCCGCCAAGAGCGCCCATCCGCTCGCCGAGGTGGAGGCCGCGGCCAAGGCGGCGCCACGGGTGCGCCCGTTCGCCGAGGCGCTCACCCAGACCATCGCCGAGGGCCAGACGGCGCTCATCGCCGAAATCAAGAAGGCCAGCCCCTCCAAGGGCCTGATCCGCGCCGATTTCGATCCGCCGGCGTTGGCGCGGGCCTATGAGCGCGGCGGCGCCACCTGCCTTTCGGTGCTCACCGATGCCCCCTCGTTCCAGGGCGCGCCGGACTTCCTCAAGGCCGCCCGTGCGGCCGTGAAGCTGCCGGTGCTGCGCAAGGACTTCATGTACGACACCTATCAGGTGGCCGAGGCGCGGGCCTGGGGGGCCGACTGCATCCTCATCATCATGGCCGGGGTGGATGACGCCCTCGCCGCCGATCTCGCGGCGGCGGCGGCGGCATATGGCATGGATGCCATCGTGGAGGTGCACGACGATAGCGAGCTCGACCGCGCCCTCGCCCTGCCCTGCCGGCTGATCGGCATCAACAATCGCGATCTGCGCACCTTCGAGACCAGCCTTGCCACCTGCGAGCGCCTGGCGCCGCGGGTGCCGGACGACCGCATCATCATCGGCGAGAGCGGCATCTTCACCCCGGCGGACGTGGCCCGGCTGGCGTGCGTGGGCATTCACTCCATCCTGGTGGGCGAAAGCCTCATGCGCCAGGATGATGTCGCTTGCGCCACGTCACGGCTGCTTGCGTCCTAGGCTTGCCGTATACGTCAGTTTCCGCCTTAATGCCTGGACCGGCCCAGAAGAGGCCGGCCGACATTGGGAGGAAGATGATGCGCGTGCATTCCCTTTCGTTCGCGGTGGTGCTCGGTCTCTTGAGCACGCCGGCGCTGGCGGCGGATCCGACCGGCCTGTGGCAGACGCCGACCCGCGGTGGACAGGTGGAAATCACCCATTGCGGCAACGCGTTGTGCGGGCGGCTGGTGTCGTCGGAGGGGTTGAAGGCCGATCCGGCGCTGAAGGATGTTCACAACCAGAATGCCGGGCTGCGCGGGCGGGCGCTGAAAGGCCTCACCATTCTCACCGGCTTCACCGGCGGGCCATCGGAGTGGACCGGCGGGTCCATCTATAATGCGGATGACGGCAAGACCTATTCGGGCAGCATCGTGCTCGATGGCGACAACCGCTTGAAACTGCGGGGCTGTGTGATCGCGCCCCTGTGCAAGACGCAGACCTGGACGCGGCTGCGCTGAGGCCGATGGGCGCGGTTCGGCCGCGCACGGGGCGGTGGACAGGATGCGCCGGGGGGGCCATCTTCCCGGCTGCATATAACGATTCCCTCCCGCGAGCCCTCACTCCCATGGCGAGCCTCACCCATCTCGACGAGCACGGCGCCGCGCGCATGGTGGATGTGTCGGAGAAATCCATCACCTCCCGCGAGGCGGTGGCAGAAGGCCACGTGGTGATGGCGGCGGCGACCCTCGAGCTCATCTTGTCCGGCAATGCCAAGAAGGGCGATGTCCTCGGCGTCTCGCGCATCGCCGGCATCATGGCGGCCAAGCGCACGTCCGATCTCATTCCCCTGTGCCATCCGCTGATGCTCTCCAAGGTGGAGGTGGCGCTGGAGGCGGATGCCGCGTTGCCCGGCCTGAGGGTGACCGCGCGGGTCAAGACCGCAGGCCAGACCGGGGTGGAGATGGAGGCGCTGACCGCCGTGTCGGTGGCCTGCCTCACCGTTTACGACATGGCCAAGGCGGTGGATCGCGGCATGCGCATTGAAGGCATCCGCCTGCTGGAGAAGTCCGGCGGCCGCAGCGGCCTGTGGCAGGCCGGCGCCTGAACGCGCGCGGGCGGCAAAAGAAGGATTGAAAATCATGGCCCTGATGAGCGTTGAAGAGGCGTTGAGCCGCGTCACCGCATCAGCGGCGGTGCTGGGAATAGAAAATGTGCCCGTGGGCCAGGCGGTGGGCCGGGTGCTCGCCGACGACCTTGTGGCGCGCCGGTCCCAGCCGCCGGCGGACATGTCGGCCATGGATGGCTATGCCGTGCGGGGCACCGACATCGCCGAGACCCCCGCCCGCCTCACCGTCATCGGCGAATCGGCCGCCGGCCGGCCCTTCGCGGGCACGGTGGGACCGGGCCAGGCGGTGCGCATCTTCACCGGCGCGGTGGTGCCGGAGGGTGCCGATACGGTGGTGATTCAGGAGAATACGGCGCGTGATGGCGATGCGGTGACCACCACGGCACCGACAGCGGCGCTGCGCAACGTGCGCAAGCGCGGCTGCGATTTTACCGAAGGGCGGGCGGGCCTCAGCGCCGGCCGGCGCCTCACCGGGCGTGACGTGATGCTGGCGGCGGCCATGAACCACGCCACCGTGCCGGTGGCGCGGCGTCCACGTGTGGCGCTGATTCAGACCGGCGATGAGCTGGTGCTGCCCGGCCATGCCACCGGTGCGCTCAGCGAGGTGGTGGTGTCGAACGCATTCGGCCTCGCGGCCCTGGCCCGGCGGGCCGGCGCAGAGGTGACCGACCTCGGGCTGGTGGGCGACGACCTGGAGGCCATCCGCGCGGTGGTGGCCGGCGCCCTGGGCGGCGCCTTTGATCTTCTGGTGTCGTCTGGCGGGGCTTCCGTCGGAGATCACGATCTGATGGCGCCGGCGCTGCGTGCGGAAGGGGTGGAACTCTTCGTGCACAAGATCGCCCTGCGCCCGGGCAAGCCACTCATGTTCGGCAGCCGCGAGGGCGTGCGGTGCCTGGGCCTGCCGGGCAACCCGGTTTCCTCCCACGTCTGCGCGCTGCTGTTCCTGGAACCCCTGGTGCGGGCCATGCAGGGTGACAGCGCGGCCGCTGCCGCAACCGCTCCTGCCCGGCTGGCGGTGGCGGTGCCGGCCAACGACATGCGCCGCGACTTCATGCGCGCGCGGATGGCGCACGATCCGGATGGCTCGGTGCGGGTGACGCCCTTCGCCTCGCAGGACAGCGCCATGCTCAGCGTTCTCTCGGCGGCGGATTGCCTCCTGGTGCGCCCCCCTTTCGCCCCCGCCGGGCAGGCGGGCGACCCCTGTGAGATCATTCCTTTCGAGGATTAGGCCGCTTTAATCGGATCTTCACCCTTGCGGAACACAAAAGGAACAGATAGAAAATTGTTCATGATTTGTTTCGCGGGTTGCGGCTCGGCTGCAGAACATGGCGTGCCCCGTCCGGGCTGGAACGGGTGCGCGCTCCTGCAGCAGACCGCACCGTAATTGGGGGCGCGAGATGCTGACGCGGAAGCAATATGACCTGCTTCGCTTCATTCATGAACGATTGAAGGAAACTGGCGTTCCGCCCTCCTTCGACGAGATGAAGGATGCGCTCGACCTGCGGTCGAAGTCTGGCATCCATCGGCTCATCACCGCCCTTGAGGAGCGGGGCTTCATCCGTCGCCTGCCCAATCGCGCGCGGGCGCTGGAGGTGGTGCGGTTGCCGGACAGTGTCGCCCCAGGCCTCACCGTGCCCCGTGGCGCCAATCGCGGCTTCTCCCCTGCGGTGATCGAAGGCAGCCTGGGCAAGGTGCGCCCGACGGTGGAAGACGAGGAGGAGGCGGGGCAGACCGTCGCCGTCCCCGTCATGGGCCGGATCGCGGCCGGCACGCCCATTTCCGCCATCCAGAGCCGCAACGCCACTTTGAACGTGCCACCGGAGATGCTGGGCACCGGCGAGCATTTCGCTTTGGAGGTGCGCGGCGACAGCATGATCGAAGCCGGCATCCTGGATGGCGACACGGTGCTGATCCGCAAGTGCGACACCGCCGACACCGGCGACATCGTGGTGGCGCTGGTGGACGACGAGGAAGCAACCCTGAAGCGGCTGCGAAAAAAGGGCGCCTCCATTGCCCTGGAGGCCGCCAACCCGGCCTATGAGACACGCATCTTCGGTCCGGATCGGGTGCGGATCCAGGGGCGGCTCATCGGTTTGATGCGGCGTTACTGACGTTCATTCTTCTGCTGCGTCGTCGGCGCTGCGATCGGCGGGCGCAGGCGTTTGTGGCGCGCGGGAGGGATCTGGAAAGGGCACCGCCGTGCGCGTCCACGGCCGGTCGTACTGCGGGGAGCGGGTCGGCACCTCGCGCAGTTGCCCGTCTTCCACATGAAAGGTCAGCGTGCCGGTGGCCGCGAGGCTCTCCGGCGTCAGCACGCGGGCCGGGCATCCGGCCGGCGGCGTGTCCCGGGTGACGACGATGCGGGCGTTCATGCAATCGGCTGCGAGGCTCTGAGGCGTTGTGGAAACGGCGATTGTGCCGCCCTGTGGCAGCGGCGCGGTGCAGCCCAGACCATCACAGCGGTAGAAGCGGGCGAGGTCGCGGTCGCGGGCTGTGCGCGGATCCCCTTCTCGCTCGAGCCATTGCTCCGCCACCAGCCGGGCGCGGCTGGCGCCGAGGATGGCGAGGCGGCCGTCCGGTCCCCGCACGGCGACGGTGGCGGCATTGGTGGCGATCAGGACATCCGGTCGCGGTCGCGGGCCGCTGGAGGCCACCGCAAGCGCCAGCAGCGGCGCGGCGATGAGGCTCAACATGCCGCGGAGCAGGCAGAGCGTGAGGAGCGCCAGGGTGAACCAGACGACCGTAGCGGTGCGGACACCATCGAAGCGGGAGTCGGCGCCGGGCAAGCTGGCAATCCAGTCGGACACCCCGACCATGATCTCGATACCCTTGCCCATCACCGGCCAGGCCAGTTGATCCCAGCCAAACGGCATCAGCAGCACGCCGACGAGACCGAAGGGCATGACCAGGAGCGAAACCGCGGGCATGGCCAGCAGGTTGGCGAGCAGGCCATAGGGCGCCACCCGCTGGAAGTGGTAGGCGCCATAGGGACCGCTGGCGAGCCCGGCCACCAGGGAGGTGACGGCGATGCCGGCAAGGAACACCAGCGGGGCCATGGCCAGGCGCCCGGTCCGGCTCTCGGGCTGGGGCATGGCGCGCAGGGGCTGGAACCGCTCATAGGCGGCAACCAGCGCCAGAGTGGCGGCGAAAGACATCTGGGTGCCCGGTTCCAGCACCGCTTCCGGCGTCAGCCCCAGCACCAGCAAGGCGGCCACCGCCACCGTGCGTAGGGTGAGGGCGCGGCGCCCCACCAGCACGCCGCCCAGCACCAGCGCCGTCATCACGAACGACCGCTGGGCCGGCACCTCGTTGCCGGACAGGATGAGATAGCCGGCGCTGCCCACCAGCGCCATCAGCGCGGCAGTGCCCTTGATAGGCCAGCGCAGCGCCAGGCCGGGCACCAGCGCGAGGGCACCACGCGCCAGCGCGAACAGGGTCCCCGCCACCAGCGCCATGTGGAGGCCGGAGATGGAGAGAATGTGGGTGAGGCCCGACACCCTCATGCTCTCTTCCACCTGGGGCGCGATGGCGGTGCGGTCTCCGGCCACCAGGGCGACGGCGATGGCCGCCGGCGTACCCTGCAGGCTGGCGTCGATGCGTCGGGCGAAGGCCGCACGGACGTCGGAAACGATCATGGCGAGCCGCACGCTGAGGGGCGGGTCGGCTCCGGGCAGCAGCTGGGGCCGCCCCAGGCCGAATCCGATAGCGCCGATGCCGCGAAACCAGGGTGCCCGTCCGAAATCGTGAGCGCCGGGCTGGGCCGCCTCCAGCGGGGGCAACAGCCGCGCCAGCTGGGACACATGGTCGCCCACCTTCGGCGCCGTGCCCTTGCGCAGCGACAGGCGCACCAGCTCCGGCGGCGTCGCCAGGCCCTTCACCGGGCCGGGATCGAGTCGCAGCAGGATGCGGTCGCTTTTCGGGCGCCGCTCCACCTGTTCCACATAGCCGGTGAGGCGCACCGCGTGGCTGGGAGGCGCCACCGGCACGTGCAGGATCGCCGCAGTGCGCACGACGCCGGCGAGAAAGCCGAGGGAAACAGCCAGGGCCGCCGTCGCCAGCGCAAACGCGAGCGGGTGGCGGCGTGCCGCCACCGCAGCTGCGGCCAGCAGCGCCACCAGAATCGCGGCGGCCACCAGCGAGGGCTCATGGGATGCGCCGAAATAGAGCAGCACCCCCACGGTGAAGGCGACGGGGAGCCAGAGCACCAGCCGGCCGGAGCCCGCTTCGCGGACAAGCGCGGCAAAGAGGCTGTGGGCGAGGCGCGCCGGCAGCTCCCCTGCCCGCCCCGACGTCCACAGGCGGCCGGCGGTGGGCGCAAGCGTGCCCACCGCGGCGCGGCTGCTGGCCGGCCGTGTGCGCGTGCTGTGGTCTGGTCCGGCCCCCATGCCCTCCGGCCCGTGGTTTGCGCGCAGGTTTCTTGTCTGCTGCGCCTATGCTACACGGGCGCCTCGCGTCCGCCATGGCTGTGTGTCTCACAGACCCCGGCCGGCCTTTGCTCGTTGGCGCCGCGTCCGCCCGGATGCGCGCCCGCTTTTCGAGTGCTCCATGTCCGAGATCGTCACCCGCTTCGCCCCATCTCCCACCGGTTTCCTGCACATCGGCGGCGCCCGCACGGCCCTGTTCAATTGGCTCTATGCCAAGGCCAAGGGCGGCAAGATGTTGCTGCGCATCGAGGATACGGACCGCCAGCGGTCCACCAAGGAGGCCATCGACGCCATCCTGGAAGGGCTGGCCTGGATCGGCATCACCTGGGATGGCGATCCCATCTATCAGTTCGCCCGCGCCGAGCGGCATCGCGAGGCGGTGGAGCAGATGCTCGCTGCCGGCAATGCCTATCGCTGCTATGCCTCCGCCGAGGAATTGGAGGAGATGCGCGAGCTCGCCCGCAAGGAAGGCCGCCCGCCGCGCTATGACGGCCGCTGGCGGGATCGTGATCCCTCGGAGGCGCCTAAGGATCGCGCGCCAGTGATCCGTCTCAAGGCCCCGCGCGAAGGCGAGACGGTGATCGAGGATATGGTGCAGGGCACGGTCACCTTCCCCAACAAGGACCTGGACGATCTGGTCCTGCTGCGCTCGGATGGCACGCCGACCTACATGCTGGCGGTGGTGGTGGACGACCACGACATGGGCGTCACTCACATCATTCGCGGCGACGACCACCTCACCAATGCCGCCCGCCAGACGCAGATCTATCGGGCGCTGGGCTGGGAGGTGCCGCGCATGGCGCACATTCCACTGATCCACGGGCCCGACGGTGCCAAGCTCTCCAAGCGCCATGGCGCACTCGGCGTCGATGCCTATCGCGACATGGGCTATCTGCCGGCGGCGCTGCGCAACTATCTGGTGCGTCTGGGCTGGAGCCACGGCGATCAGGAAGTGTTCTCCACCGAGGAGATGGTCCGGTATTTCGATCTCGACAAGGTCGGCCGCTCGGCCGCCCGGTTCGATTTCCAGAAGCTGGAGAATCTCAACGGCCAGTATATGCGCGCGGCGTCCGATGCCGAGCTGCTGGCGGCCATTGATGCCCTGGTGCCGCATCTGCCCGACGCCGCCCACCGGCTCGCCCGCATGACGCCCGAACGGCGCGCCCAGCTCGCCGCCGCCATGCCCGGCCTGAAGGAGCGGGCGAAAACGGTGGTGGAGCTGCTGGACAACGCTGAGTTCATTTTCGAAACTCGTCCGCTGCCGGTGGACGACAAGGCTCAGGCGCTGCTCACCGACGCCGCCCGTGGACATCTGGCCCAGCTGGTGCCGCTGCTGGAAGCCGCCGAATGGACTGCCGCCGCGACCGAGGCCGCGGTGCGCGCCTATGCGGAGCAGGCCGGCGTCAAGCTCGGCGCGGTGGCGCAACCGCTGCGGGCCGCGCTCACCGGCAGGACCACGTCACCGCCCATTTTCGATGTGCTGACGGTGCTGGGCCGGGCCGAGAGCCTTGCCCGCCTCAAGGATCAACTGCCGTGATCGGCGCGCGGCGACGCGAGGGCGAGGAGCCCGCCAAGCGCGTGGAGCTGGACCTGGCCGGCCTCAAATGCCCGTTGCCCGCCCTGCGCACCCGCAAGGCGCTGGAACAGTTGCCGTCGGGTGTCCGCCTGGTGGTGATCTGCACCGACCCCATGGCGGTGATCGACATTCCTCATGTCGCCCAGGAGAGCGGGGCGGTTCTGGAGGAGCGGGTTGTGGATGAAGGACGCCTGACCTTCACCCTGCGCAAGCGCGACTGAGGCGCGGCGCCAGTATTGGCGCCGCAATGGCTCGCCAATGGGCCGAACAGTGCCGTTGCACGTCGACGCGAGCTATGGTGCACTGCAACTCAATAGGGGCCCGGTCAACGGGAAGGTGGCCTTTCCGTCCGGCGCCAGGGGGGATCGATGAAGCTTCCGCGTCAGTTTTTCAAGCCGCTCGCCATTGGCGCGCCCGCGCCCTACCGCGACCTGCCCGTGCGGCTCGAACGGATGATTCACTTCGTGCCGCCGCATCTGGAGAAGATGCGCGCCAAGGTGCCAGACATCGCCAAGCAGGTGGATGTCGTGCTCGGCAATCTGGAAGACGCCATTCCCAGCGACGCGAAGGAAGCCGCCCGCAAGGGCTTCATCGAGATGGCGCAGGCCACCGATTTCGGCTCCACCGGCCTGTGGACCCGCATCAACTGCCTGAACAGCCCCTGGGTGCTCGACGACATTGTCGAGATCGTCACCGCCATCGGCAATAAGCTCGACGTGATCATGCTGCCGAAGGTGGAAGGGGCGTGGGACATCCACTATCTCGACCAGCTCCTGGCCCAGCTTGAAGCCAAGAACGGGGTTCAGAAGCCCATTCTCATCCACGCCATCCTGGAGACGGCGGAGGGCGTGAAGAATGTGGAGGAGATCGCCGCGGCGTCCCCGCGCATGCATGGCATGAGCCTCGGCCCGGCGGATCTGGCCGCCTCGCGCGCCATGAAGACCACCCGCGTCGGCGGCGGCCATCCGGAATACAAGGTGCTGGCCGATCCGGACGGCGACAAGCCGCGCGTGGGCTATCAGCAGGACCTGTGGCACTACACCATCGCCAAGATGGTGGATGCCTGCGCGGCCAACGGCATCAAGCCGTTCTATGGTCCGTTCGGCGATTTCGCCGACCTCGCCGCCTGCGAGAGCCAGTTCCGCAACGCCTTCCTGCAGGGCTGCGTGGGGGCATGGTCCCTGCATCCCACCCAGATCGAGATCGCCAAGCGGGTGTTCTCGCCCGATCCCGCCGAGGTCGCGTTCGCGCTCAAGATTGTCGAGGCCATGCCCGACGGCTCCGGCGCGGTGATGATCGACGGCAAGATGCAGGACGACGCCACCTGGAAGCAGGCCAAAGTCATCGTCGATCTGGCAAAGATCGTCGCGGCCAAAGACCCGGAAATGGGCAAAGTCTACGGCTTGTGAGACAATCGGTTCAGAAGAGGAGGCGGAACATGGGTACGCAGCATAAGGAAGCCGCCCGGTCCGCCGTTGGTTCTGTGGAGGTGAGAGGGGCCATGGCCCCTCCCCCGGAGCTTCCGGCGGAATTCGATGGGCCGCAGATGCGCACGGCGAAATTCCGCATCGGCGAGGTGGTGCGCCACAAGCACTTCCCGTTCCGGGGCGTGGTGTTCGATGTGGATCCCGTGTTCGACAACACCGAGGAATGGTGGCTGTCGATCCCGGAGGACATCCGACCCGACAAGGACCAGCCCTTCTACCATCTGTTCGCCGAGAATGCGGACAGCGAGTATGTGGCCTATGTCTCCGAGCAGAATCTCGAGCATGACGCCTCGGACGAGCCGTTGCGCCACCCCAGGGTCACCGAGGCGCTGTCGGAAGATGGCGCGGGCGGCTGGCGGGTGCCGACCAATCTGGTGAACTGAGGCGCACATCTGGTCGGACGATCGCCGCGTGTTCAAATGAAAACGGCACGTTCCTCAGGAACGTGCCGTTTTGCATTCAGCCGGCGGACGAACGGATCCGGCGGAGCAAGGGCCCGCGCTCCTGCTGGCGCGCGGGCCCGGCCGCTACGGCATCACTTGCCGGACTGGTTGGCCTTCTCGAGCTCCTGGCCCTTCTTGAGCAGGGCCGCCTTGTTCTGCTCCTCGAGGGCCTGCTGCTTGGCGCGGGCTTCCTCCAGGCGCTTCTTTTCCTCTTCCATGGCCACCTTGGCGTCGACGCCGGGGCCATCATAGGCCTTGCCGAAGTCGGCGTTGGAGATGGGCAGGGAGAGGGTGCGGCCAACGCCGTTCACCATCTGCAGATAGACCGCATTGGCCTTCTTCAGCTTGGCGATGAAGCCGGCATCCACTTCAACATCGCCGACACAGGTGGCGCCGCCGCCCTGGATGGGCTGGCAGATGATGAAGGGAATGGCGACTGGATCCTTGTCGAGGGTGATGCGCAGGCCGGGCTGCAGCCGCATGCCCAGCGGCACCGAGACGTTGAGCCGCTTCTTAGGCTCGTCCTTCATCTCGATGATGTCGACCTTAGCGATCGCCTGGCTCTCGACACCGAGAATCTGCGTGAGCACGCAGACCTGCTTCTTGTTCTGGGGATTCTCCTGGCAGATCTTGCGCCAGGGCGAGGCGGAGAACTTGACCTCAGGCTCGGCCGCCGCACCACCCTGCGCCGCGCCATTCTGAGCCGGCTTGCCGCCCGACTGGGCCTGGGAGAATGCCGGCCCGGCCAGCGCCACGCCGATCAGCGTCGCAGCGATGCCGGCGGTGAGCCGCGCAATGGAATGGGTCTTCGTCATTGTGGCCTTTCCTGTGGTGCCTGCCGGTCGTTCAGCACACGTGCACGGCTGCGGCCCCGCACCTCCGTCATGACCCCGGCTGTGTCCGAACCAAATGGGGCAAGATGGTGGCGGCGCGCGAACGGTGCCTGCTGGGCTCGACTTTGCGTGCTACCTTGCCGACGATTAAGGCCAATACACGACCGCACTCCCAGAGAACAAGGCGCATCGACGCAGAATAGAGGAATGAAGGGGTGAGATTGCAGAAAATCCTGGCGGCCCGCTCGATGGCTTTGCTGACGGTGCTGTTCTGCCTCGGGTCTGCCCGCGCCGGCGAGAATCAGAGCGCGGTGGAACCTGGCGCAGCGCTGGCGATGCGGGGCAGCCCGGACCTGCCGGCGGATTTCACCGCTCTGCCCTATGCGAACCCCGATGCGCCCAAGGGCGGGCGGCTGACCCTTTCGCTGCTCGGCACATTCGACAGTCTCAATCCGTTCATCGTCAAGGGCAGCGCGCCGGCCATTCTCCGCAATGCGGTGGTCGAGCCGCTGATGGCCCGGTCGTTCGATGAGCCCTTCACCCTCTATCCGTTGCTCGCCCGCTCCGTGGCCACCAATGCCCAACGAAGCTACGTTGAATTCAACCTTGATCCACGCGCGCGCTTCGCCGACGGCACGCCGGTCACCGCGGAGGACGTCCTGTTTTCGTTTCATCTCCTGCGGGAGAAGGGGCGGCCCAATCACCGCCTGTATTACGGCAAGGTGGCGAAGGCGGAGCAATTGGGGCCCCTGCGGGCGCGGTTCACCTTTGCCGAAGCCGATGCGGAACTGCCGCTGATCATGGGGCTCATGCCGATCCTGTCCCATAAGGCTGTCGACCCGGCGCATTTCGAGGAGGGGGGCCTGACGCCGCTCATGGGGTCCGGTCCCTACCGGATCGGCGAGGTGGATGCGGGCGCGGGCCTCACCCTGGTGCGCAATCCGGACTATTGGGGGCGCGATCTGCCGGTCAATCGCGGGCTCCACAATTTCGACGAGCTGAAATTCATCTATTTCCGCGATGCCAACAGCGAGTTCGAGGCGTTCCGCAAGGGGCTGGTGGATGCCCGCTTCGAGAGCGACCCCGGCCGCTGGGAGACCGGCTACGACTTTCCCGCCGTACGCGCCGGCGAGGTGGTCAAGGAGGTGATTCCCACGGGCACGCCGAAGCCCTATTCGGCTTTGGTGTTCAACACCCGACGACCGGTGTTCGCCGACATCCGGGTGCGCCGCGCGCTGATCGAGCTGTTCGATTTCGAATGGCTAGATCGCAGCTTCTACCACGGCCTCTACCAGCGCACCGGCAGCGTGTTCCAGGGGTCCGAGCTGTCGGCGCTGGGTCGGCCCGCCTCGGCCCGGGAGCGGGCGCTGCTGGCACCGTTTCCCGATGCCGTGGTGCCGGATGTGCTGGAAGGCACCTATCGCCCGCCGCAGTCGGACGGCTCGGGTCGCGACCGGGACCGGCTGCGCAGCGCGCTGGGGTTGCTGGCAGAGGCGGGCTGGCAATTGCGCAAGGGGGTGCTCACCAATGCGGAGGGGGCCGGGTTCTCCTTCGAGCTCATGGTGGCGACGCGCGACCAAGAGCGGCTGGCGCTCGCCTATGCCGCCCAGCTCAAACGGGCCGGCATCACCACCCGCGTGCGGTTCGTGGATGCGGTGCAGTTCGACGCCCGCCGCAACGCCTATGATTTCGACATGGTGCCCTTCGTCTGGTCCCAATCCCTGTCACCGGGCAACGAGCAGGCCTTCTATTTCGGCGCCGCCGCCGCCGATACGCCCGGCACCCGCAACTATATGGGGGCCAAGAGCCCGGCCATGGATGCCGCCATCGCCGCCTTGCTCGCCGCCCCGGATGAAGAGGATTACATCGCGGCCGCACGGGTGCTCGACCGGGTGCTGATCTCCGGCGCCTATGGGGTTCCGCTGTTCCACACCCCCGGTCAGTGGCTCGCCCGCTGGACCCGCATCGCCCACCCTGCCCGCCCCTCCCTTTATGGCACCTTGCCGGAGACCTGGTGGCGGGCGCCTGGGCAGTAGCGGGGTGCGGGGCCAATAAAGGCCGCATTCCTCGGGCTCACTGCGGGCTGCCCCGAAGACCGTGTCGTGCCATGATGGGTGCGGAAGCTTTGCAGAGTCTGCCCGCTGTTTCAGGTCGTGGGCGGCGCGTCCGAGACGATGAAGAAGCGATGATCCACTCTTCCCATTCGGCGCCGGTGGAGGCCACCTCCGCCCGACAGGCGCGCCCGGCGATCCGCCCACGGGTGGGCATGGGCACCCGCGGCACCAGCCCGATGCGCAAGCGGGCCCGGCTCGACAGAGGGGTGTTGATCCGCTCGGTATCTATCTCGGCGGGCGTTGTGGTGGCGGTGTTCGCCTTGCTCGCGCTGTTTCATTGGCTTGATCCCCAGCGGGTGGAGATGGCCGCCCGGGAACAGGCCCGGGAGGCCGCAGCCCGCGAAATGAGCGCAAGCGTGCCGGCGGCGGCGTCCGCCGTGGCTCCATCCGCGATCGCCTTACCGGTCACACCCGCTTCTGGTCCGGCCGGTGCGGCAGCCCCCCATGCGATCACGGTCGCCGCCGCACCGGCGGACAGCGATGCCGCCCCGGCCGTGGCACCGGCGCCCTCCGCCGAAGATTTCTCCCGCCCCGCGTTCGTGGAACCCGAACCAGCCAGCGCCGAATCGGTGGCCGCGCCTTCGGCGCCCGTGCCTGTCGCCCGTCCGGCGCTGGCCCGCGCGGCGCCGGAGCCGGCGCGGGATCCGGATGAAACCGCCTCCATCGCGCGTCAGGGGCGCATTGCCTCCGATGTCACATTGCGCAAAGGCCCCCGCCGGGGTGCGGACGCCATCGGCACCCTCGAGGCCGGGACAAAGGTGGATATCTTCTCCTGCACTTCCTGGTGTGAGGTGGCCGCAGACGGCAAGCGGGGGTATGTCTATCGGCGGGCGGTAGATCGGTAATCGGTGAGTCCTGATGGCCGAATCCAACACCCCGAGGCCACGGCCTCGCTGGGGCTGAACAGGAAAGGGATCTGATATGAAGACGAAACTTGCTGCGAGCGCTGCGCTCCTGGCCCTGGCCCTTGCCTCCGGTTCCGTGTCTGCACAGGGCATCGTGAAGGGCGCCGAGCACGGCGCCAATAAGGGCGCTGCGGCTGGTGACAAGGCGGCCGGTCCCGTGGGTGGCGCCGTGGGCGGCACCGTGGGTGCGGTTGGCGGCGGTGTTGCCGGTGGCGTGGTCGGCGGCGTCAAGGGCGCCGGCGAAGGCGCCAGCCAGGGTGCCAAGGCGGGCGAGAAGGCCGCGGGTCCCGTCGGCGCGGCCGTGGGTGGCACCATGGGCGCCGTGGGCGGCACCGTTGAAGGCGTGCTGGGCATCCCCCAGAAGAAGTGAGGACAGGGGCGGCTCAAGACCCAAGGTCCCGGACCTCTTCCCACGGACCTCTGGACGAGCCCGCGGGGGCTTGCGCGAACCTCATCGGCTCCCGTCGACGGCCTGCCGATGGAACAAGGCCCCTGCCCTTTCGATCCCGAGGCCCGCAAGGTCCTCGGGATTTTTTATGGAGCCCTTCAGAGCCCCTTTTTTCAGAGCCCCTTTTTCTGGGCCAAAGCGGCGAGTTTCTTCAGCACCGCCAGCGTGCCCTTCAGCCGGGCTTCCGCCTTCGGCCAGTCGTGGAGGAACACCACCTTGAAGTCCGGCCGCACCTTGGCGGCGCTGCCTTCCTGGGCGATCAGCTTCACTAGGCCAGAGGGATCGGCGAATTCGTTCCCGCGGAAGCCCAGCACCACGCCCTTGGGGCCGGCATCCACCTTCTCCACATTGGCGGCGCGGGCCAGGGCCTTGATCTTGGCCAGCTGCAGCAGGTGCCCCACCTCGTCCGGCGCGGTGCCGAAACGGTCGGTGAGCTCGGCACCGAAGGCGTCGATCTCCTGATCTTCCTGCAAATCCGCCAGCCGGCGGTAGAGGGCGAGCCGCACATGGAGGTCGGCCACATAATCCTCGGGGATCAGCACCGGCATGCCGATGGTGATGTTGGGCGACCACTTGTCGTCCACATAATCGGTGATGCCGGCCTTGATGTGGACGATCGCCTCCTGGAGCATCTCCTGGTAGAGTTCGTAGCCCACTTCCTTGATATGGCCCGACTGCTCGTCGCCCACCAGATTGCCGGCGCCGCGGATGTCGAGATCGTGGCTCGCCAGCTGGAAGCCGGCCCCCAGCGTCTCCAGCGACTGCAGCACCTTGAGCCGGCGTTCGGCCTGATGGGTGATGGCCTGGGCGGCGGGCGTGGTGAAGATGGCGTAGGCCCGCGCCTTGGCCCGGCCCACCCGGCCGCGCAGCTGATAGAGCTGGGCAAGGCCGAACATATCCGCCCGGTGCACGATCAGCGTGTTGGCATTGGGCACGTCGAGGCCGGATTCCACGATGGTGGTGGACAGCAGCACATCATATTGGCCGTCATAGAAGGCGGTCATGATGTCTTCCAGGGCGCCGGCGGCCATCTGGCCATGGGCCACCGCCACCTTCACCTCGGGCACCTGGGTCGCCAGAAACTCCTGCACCTCTCCCAGATTTTCGATGCGCGGCACCACATAGAAGCTCTGGCCGCCGCGATAGCGCTCGCGCAGCAGCGCCTCGCGCACGATCAGAGGATCGAACGGCGTCACGAAGGTGCGCACCGCCAGGCGGTCCACCGGCGGTGTCGCGATGATGGAGAGCTCGCGCACCCCGGTCATGGCCAGCTGCAGCGTGCGCGGAATGGGCGTGGCGGACAGGGTCAACACATGCACCTCGGCCCGCAGCTGCTTCAGCCGCTCCTTGTGGGCGACGCCGAAATGCTGCTCCTCGTCGACGATGACGAGGCCGAGATCCTTGAAATGGATGGCTTTGCCCAACAGGGCATGGGTGCCCACCACGATGTCGATGGTGCCGTCGGCCAGCCCCTTCTTCACCTCGGTGAGGGCCTTGCCGGTGACCATGCGCGAGGCTTGGGCGATGTTCACCGGCAGGCCTTTGAAGCGCTCGGCGAAGGTCTTGAAATGCTGGCGGGCCAAGAGGGTGGTCGGCACCACCACGGCCACCTGCTTGCCGGCGAGGGCCGCCGCGAAGGCGCCGCGCAGGGCCACCTCGGTCTTGCCGAAGCCCACGTCGCCGCACACCAGCCGATCCATGGGATGGCCGGAGGCGAGATCGTCCAGCACCGACACGATGGCGGCTTCCTGGTCGTCCGTCTCCTCATAGGGGAAGCGGGCGCGGAACTCGTCATAAAGGCCGGCGGCGGGCACCAGCTTGGGCGCCTCGCCGAGCTGGCGCTGGGCGGCGATCTTGATGAGGGCGGAGGCCATCTCGCGGATGCGCTTCTTCATCCGCGCCTTGCGGGCCTGCCAGGCGCCGCCGCCCAGCTTGTCCAGCTGGGCCTCGGTCTCCTCCGAGCCATAGCGGCTCAGCAGCTCCAGATTTTCCACCGGCAGGAACAGCTTGTCGCCGCCCGCATAATGGATTTCGAGGCAGTCATGGGGCTCGCCCATGGCCTCGATGGTCTTCAGCCCCACGAAGCGGCCGATGCCGTGATCCACGTGCACTACCAGATCGCCGGCGGTGAGCGCGGTCAGCTCGGAAATGACGTCCTGCGGTCGGCGCGCCTTGCGCTTGGGCCGCACCAGACGGTCGCCGAGGATGTCCTGTTCGCCGATCAGCGCGAAATCCGGCGTCTCGAACCCGCTCTCGACCCCATAGATGGCAAGCGCCGGCTGGGTCTTGGGCAGAGCTGCGAGGCTGGCGAAGCGGGAAATGGCGGCGGCACCGGTGAGCCCATGGTCCGCCAGCACCGTGCCGAGCCGCTCGCGGGAGCCTTCCGACCAGCCGGCGAGAATGACCTTCTTGCTCTTCTGCAGCTCGCGCACATGGGCCACGGCGGCGTCGAAGACATTGCCTTCGGGATCGGCCCGCTCGGCGGCGAAGGAGCGGCCCTGCACGCCGCCCACGTCGATCATCTCGCCCTTGGTGCCCTCCGGCACCGCGAACGGGCTCATCTGAGCGACGCGGGCGGCGCCGATGCGGGCGGTCCACTCCGCGCCGGTGAGATAGAGCCGGTTGGGCGGCAGCGGATTATAGATGGGGCCGCCGGCGGGGTGCTCCAGCGCCTCCTTGCGGGCGGCATAATAATCGCCGATCTGCGCCACCCGTTCCCCAGCGGCCTCTTCGGCCAAAGGATCGAGCACGATGGGGCTCTGGGCGACATAGTCGAACAGCGTGTCCATCTGCTCGTGGAACAAAGGTAGCCAATGTTCCATGCCCGCATGGCGCCGGCCTTCGCTCACCGCTTCATAGAGCGTGTCACCCTTCTGCGCGGCGCCGAACGCGGCCACATAGGCCATGCGGAAGCGCTTCATGGTGGCGGTGGTGAGCTGGAATTCCGCCATGGGCACCAGGTCCAGCGCGCGCAATTGGCCGGTGGTGCGCTGGGTCTCGGGATCGAATGCGCGGATGCTCTCCAACGTGTCGCCGAAGAAATCGAGGCGGATGGGGGCATCGAGACCCGGCGGATAAAGGTCGATGAGGCCGCCCCGCACCGCATATTCGCCGGTGTCGCGCACCGTCGGGGTGCGCAGGAAGCCGTTCTGCTCGGCCCATTCCACCACGCCGTCGAGGGCGATGGCGTTGCCCGGCGCGGCGGACAGCGACTGCGCCGCCACCAGCGCCTTGGCCGGCACCCGCTGCACCGTGGCATTGACCGTGGTGAGCAGCACGCTGGCGCTGCCGCCCTTCACCCGGGCGAGACGCGCCAGCGTCGCCATGCGGCGGGCGACGATGGCGGCATTGGGCGAGGCGCGATCGTAGGGCAGGCAATCCCAGGAGGGGAAGCTGTAGACGTCCAGCTCGGGGGCGAAGAAGGCGAGGCCCCGTTCCAGCGCCGCCATGCGCTGCCCATCCCGGCAGATGACGGTGACGGACGGCCAGGGCGCATCTTTTTCCGCCGAGACCGACCGGGCGAGATCGGCCACCACCAGCCCTTCCATACCCTCCGCGACACGGGACAGCAGCAGCGGACGGCCTTGCACCAGGGCCTCGGCCAGGGGACGGGGACGCTTCACAACACAACTCCGGGCAGACAGGACGGGAAGGAGGCGGCGGAAAGGCCTATTCCGGCAGGCCCCGCCCCTCGTCGTGGAACGCCTTCATGCGGCGGAACAAGGGGGTGTCGTATGCCGCAGGCAGCGGGTTGGTTTCCGAGATCCAGGAGAAGATGTCGTGATCCTGGGCGTCGATGAGCAGCTCGAAATCATCCAGCTCGGGATCGGACAGGTTGCCGATCTCGGCATCGGCGAACTTGCCCATGATGAGGTCCATCTCGCGGATGCCGCGGTGCCAGGCGCGGTAGAGCAGCCGGCGGCGGCGGGGGTCGAGATCGGCGCTGGAACGCTGGCTGCCCGACATGAGATGACCTTTCCGGTGAAACGGCGCAAACGGCGCAGCCGCAAAGGCGCCGCCGTTCCTGACGGGGCTGCTTATAGAAGCATTGGACCGGGCTTGACTAGCGCCTGCGGGCCCTGGCCGGCCTCACTTGGCTTCAAACAACAGGGCGAGACGGGTCATCCACGGCTCGTCCGTCATGTCGAGCCGCAGCGGGGTCACGGAGATGCGCCCTTCATCCAGCGCCCGCAGGTCGGAGCCCGGGGCGGTGTCGAAGATGCGGCGCTCGAAGGCGATCCAATAATAGGGATGGTTGCGCCCGTCGCGCCGGGCATCGATGCGCATCAGCCGCTGGTCGCGCTTGCCCTGGAAGGTGGCGGCGATGCCGGTGATCTCGTCCGGCGCGCGATCGGGAAAGTTGATGTTCATCACGATGCCCGCCGGAATGCCCTCGTCGAGCAGGGCGCGGATGACCTTGGGCCCATGGGCTTCCGCGGTGGCATAGGTGGGATTGTCGCGGCTCTTGATGCCAAACGCCTGGGACAGAGCGATGGAGGGGATGCCCAGAATGGTGCCCTCGATCGCCCCCGCCACGGTGCCGGAATAGCTCACATCCTCGGCGATGTTCTGCCCCCGATTGACGCCCGAAAGCACCAGATCCGGCGGCTGGTCGCCCATCAGGTGCCGCACCGCCATGATTACGCAATCGGTGGGCGTGCCCTTCACGGCGAAGCGCTTTTCGTCGATCTGCCGCAGCCGCAGCGGGTCGGATAGGGAGAGGGAATGGGCGACGCCCGACTGGTCGAACTCCGGCGCCACCACCCACACGTCATCGGAAAAGGCCTGGGCGATGCGCGCACAGGCCTCGATGCCGGGAGCGTGGATGCCGTCGTCGTTGGTCACCAGAATACGCATCTGCGTCCTTCCCCATGTTCATCACCGTGCCGGCGCGTCGCCGCGCCCTCAGCTCAGCTTCTCGATCACCTTCAGCCCGCCCATATAGGGCGCCAGGGCGTCGGGCACCGCCACGGCGCCGTTCTCCTGCTGGTAGGTCTCCAGCACCGCCACCAGGGCCCGGCCGACCGCCACGCCCGAGCCGTTGAGCGTGTGCAGGAAGCGCGGCGCCCCCTTGCCGTCCTTGGCATCCGCCGGGCGGAAGCGGGCGTTCATGCGGCGGGCCTGGAAATCGCCGCACACCGAGCAGGAGGAGATTTCGCGGAACGCCGCCTGCCCCGGCAGCCACACCTCGATGTCGTAGGTCTTCTGCGAGGCGAAGCCCATGTCGCCGGTGCACAGCGTCACCACGCGATAATGCAGATCCAGCTTCTTCAGCACCGCCTCGGCGCAGGCGAGCATGCGCTCATGCTCTTCCGCCGACTTCTCCGGCGCGGTGATGGAGACCAGCTCCACCTTGTTGAACTGGTGCTGGCGGATCATGCCGCGGGTGTCGCGCCCGGCGGCACCGGCCTCGGCGCGGAAGCAATTGGTGAGCGCGGTCAGGCGCAGCGGCAGCTCGTCCTCGGACAGGATGGCCTCCCGCACCAGGTTGGTCAGCGGCACCTCGGCGGTGGGCACCAGCCACAGCCGGTTGGTGAGCTCCAGCGACTTGATATGGGCCGCGAGGCTCACCTGATCGAGCGCGGCGGCGACATCCGCCCCGCCGGCGATGAGGGCGCTCACTTCCCGCGATGCGTTGACCTGCGCCTCGGTCACCGCCGCCTCGAACTCGGCCGCGCGAAAGGTGAAGAACTGATCGTCGGCGAATTTCGGCAGCTGGGCGGTGCCATACATGGTCTCGTCCCGCACCAGCACCGGCGGGTTCACTTCCATGTAGCCGTGCTCGCCCGTGTGGGTGTCGAGGAACAATTGGCCAAGCGCCCGCTCCAGCCGCGCCATCGGCCCCTTGTTCACCACGAAGCGTGCGCCGGAGAGCTTGGCCGCGGTCTCGAAATCCATCTGGCCGAGGCCTTCACCGATCTCGAAATGCTGCTTGGGGGTGAAGGCATAGGAGCGGGGCGCTCCGAACCGGCTGCGCTCCACATTCTCGTGCTCGTCCTTGCCATCGGGGACGTCGGCCAGGGGCACGTTGGGAATGGCGGCGAGCTCGTCGTTGAGCGCCTGCTCCACCGCCTTCACCTCGGCTTCCAGCGCCGGGACGTCTTCCTTGATCCTGGCCACTTCCGCCATCAAGGCCTGGGCCTTGGCCTCGTCCTTCTGGGCCTTGGCCTGGCCGATCTCCTTGGAGGCGGCGTTGCGGCGGGCGAGAAGTCCCTCCAGCCGGGTGAGGCTGGCGCGGCGCTGCTCATCGAGGCCGATCAGCTTCTTCACCAGGATGTCAGCGGCCAGCTGCGCCTCGGGCGCATTGCCGCCACGCCGCGAAAGGGCGGTGACGAGGCCCTCCGGCTGTTCCCGGATCCATTTGATATCGTGCATGGCAAGGCTCCGCCGCGTGCATCGGCGCCCGGCGCCGCCCCAGCACCTTCAGCCCGGGGGCTTGCCCGAGGCCGAGGGCACGGCGGCCCGCCGCGCGCCACAAATCGTTGCTGATGGGACGCCGTCCGCCTCAGTCGGCGGTCGATTCGGCCGCGTCGCGGGCCGCCTCTTCCGCCGCCCGCCGCTTTTCGACGAGCCCCACCAGATAGACGGACACCTCGTAGAGAAGGAGGGTCGGCAGGGCAAGGGAGAGCTGGCTGACCACATCCGGCGGTGTCAGCACCGCCGCCAGAATGAAGACCCCCACGATGGCATAACGGCGGGACTTCTTAAGCATCTCCTGGGTGACGATGCCGATGCGCGCCAGCAGGGTGAGCACCACCGGCAGCTGGAAGCAGATGCCGAATGCCAGGATCAGCGTGGTGATGAGGGAAAGATATTCCGACACCCGCGGCAGCAGCGAAATCTCCGCCTGCCCGTCACCGCCCGCCTGCTGCATGTTCAGGAAGTAGGTCATGGCCAGCGGCATGGCGACGAAATAGACGAACGCCGCGCCGATGAGGAAGCAGATGGGGGTGGCGATGAGATACGGCCGGAAGGCCGCCTTCTCATGCTTGTAGAGCCCCGGCGCCACGAACATGTAGACCTGCGCCGCCACCACCGGGAATGACAGGAAGGCGGCGCCGAACATGCCGAGCTTGATCTGGGTGAACAAAAATTCCTGCGGCGCCGTGTAGATGAGCTTGATGCCCGGCGCGAAGCCGGAGGCGAACTCATAGGGCCACAGAAGGATGTTGTAGATCTGCTTCGCCAGGGTGAAGCAGAGGAAGAAGGCCACCAGAAACGCCACCACCGATTTGATGAGGCGAGACCTGAGTTCAATCAGGTGGTCCATGAGCGGCGCCTTCGAGGCGTCGATATTGTCCTCGTCGCTCATTGCGGGCTCGTCGGGGCGGCAGGGCTCTGCGGGGAAGCGGGCGACACCGGTGGCTCGGCGAGCGGGAACACCGGCGGGGGCAGCGGGTCGTTGGGGGGCGGAGGCAGCATCTCGTCCAGGGTGGGCAGTGGCGCCGGGGCAACGTCCTGCGCGATCAGCGCCTCAGGAGCCGCGCCCGCCGGGCGGGTCGCGGCGCTGACGGTGGCGCGGATTTCATCGCGCACGGCGCTCAGCGGGTCCGGCGCACTGGCGGCAGGGCCGGCGAGCGGCGCCGCCGGGATCTCGGGCTCCGCCTTCGCGCCACCTTCCACCGTCGCACGGATTTCGTCGCGGATGGTGCGCAGCGGATCGAAGGTGCTGGTGGCGCCGATGGAGTTCAGCGTGGAACGGGCACTGTCCGTCACATCGCTGATCTCCTTGCGCATGTCGGCGATGTCCGCCTCGCGCAAGGCGTCCTGGAACTGCCCCTGAAACTCGCCGGCCATCCGGCGCAGCTTCGTCACCGTGCGGCCGACGGTGCGCAGCACCGAGGGCAGCTCCTTCGGGCCGATGACGATCAGCGCCACAATGCCGATCAGCATCAGCTCGGACCAGCCGATATCGAACATGAGCGCCTCAAGCCCACGGCCGTGCCGTGGCCCTCCTTCAACGCATCAGGGAGAAGCGCGGCCTCAGACGGCCTTCTTCTCGCCCTCGGTGGCGCTGGTGGTCTGGTTGGGGAGCGGACGCGGCGCCTCGGACGCAGCCGGCTTGGCCGGCTCGTCATCGTCCGCCATGCCCTTCTTGAAGGACTTGATGCCCTTCGCCACGTCGCCCATCAGGTCGGAGATCTTGCCCCGACCGAACAACAGGAGCACCACGGCCAGCACCACGATCCAGTGCCAGATGCTCAACGAACCCATTCCGGTCATCCTCCGAGAGGTGATTCTCGCCCAAGGCCGGAGCGCTCGGGTCTGGTGAAATTGGACAGTATGCCCCGCGCGCGGCGAAAACAAGGACTCCCCCGGCATCCACAGGCGACTTGCATGCAATTGATGTTGCGATGCACCAAGTGCCGGTGCGCGGGGGACATTTGGGCCGTGCCCCCGGGCGGCTCACTCCGTTTCCGCGGGGTCGTCGGAGGGGGGTGGCGACAATGTGAAGTCGAGTGGATCGGCCTCCAGCGCCTCTTCATCCGCCTGCAGCTCGGGATCGTCGGTGGGCAGGGGAATGGTGAAGCCGGCAGGGATGCGCCCATCCAGCAGACCGGCCCCCTTGAGCTCATCCATTCCCGGCAGGTCGCCCACGGAATCGAGGCCGAAATGCACCAGGAAGGCCGGCGTGGTGCCGTAGGTCACCGGCCGGCCAGGGGCGCGCCGCCGCCCGCGCAGGCGGATCCAGCCGGTTTCCAACAGCACGTCCAGAGTGCCCTTTGAGGTGGAGACGCCGCGGATCTCCTCAATCTCCGCGCGGGTCACCGGCTGGTGATAGGCGATGATGGCCAGCACCTCGACGGCCGCCCGAGACAGCTTGCGCTGCTCGGGCGCCAAATCGGCCAGCGCCGGGGCGAGATCGGGAGCGGTGCGCAGCATCCAGCCGCCGGCGACCCGCGCCACATTCACCCCGCGACGGGCATAATCCTGGGTCAGAGCCTCCATCAGGGCGTCGAGATCCGCGCCCGCGGACAGGTGCGGGCGGAAGGCACGGGCCTCCAGCGGCTGGGACGCGGTGAATAGCAGAGCTTCGATCACCCGCAGATCCCGCGCGAAGGCGACCGCCCGCTCGTCATCGGGACGCACATCGAAAAGGTCGATCCGCGGCGCGGGCCGTGTCATGTGTCCTCGCTCCGTGGCGGCCCTGCCCCCTCGGCCGCCGCGCCCTCCTCCGGCGCATCTCCCACAGGGGCCGCTACAGCCGCCCCCCGGGCGCGCAGCCAGAGCGGCGCGAACGGCGCTTCCTGGCGAATATCCACCAGCCCCTCGCGCACCATCTCCAGGGTGGCGGAAAAGCTGGAGGCCAGCGCCGTGGCCCGCTGGTCCGGCTCGGTGAGATACTCTAGCAGGAATTGGTCGAGCCGCATCCAGTCCGCGGTCAGATCCCGCCCCAGCAGCCGTTCCAGCCGCTCGCGCGCGTCGGCCAGTGACCAGACAGCACGCATCTTGAGAGTGACCGTCGACAGGGCCTCGGTCTGGCGCTGAAGGGCGTAGGCGGACAGCAGATCATAGAGGCTCGCCACATAGACCACCGGCCGCGGGCTGCGTTCCGTGGCTTCCGGGCGGGCCCGCGCGAACAGCTCCCGCCCCATCTGCGGGCGCGCCATGAGCTGTTCCGAGGCCCTGCGGATGCGCTCCAGGTGACGCAGGCGCCGGGTGAAGGCGGCGGCCAGCTCCTCAGCGCTGGGGCCCTCCTCCTGCGGTGGCGCGGGCAATAACAGGCGGGATTTGAGATAGGCGAGCCACGCCGCCATCACCAGATAATCGGCCGCCAGCTCCAGGCGCCCGCGACGCGCCTGCTCGATGAAGCTGAGATACTGATCAGCCAGCTCGAGGATTGAGATGCGGGTGAGATCGACCTTCTGGGTACGCGCCAGGGCCAATAAAAGGTCGAGCGGCCCCTCGAAGCCGTCGAGGTCGACGACGAAGGCGCCCTCGCCACCGCCTGCGGAAAGGTCCGCCGGGTCTGCGAAGGCGCTGTCGTCGTCCACCATGCTCACGCTCCGGCGTCGAGCAGCCGGCGCACCTCCGCGCGCAGGCCTGCGGGATCCACCGGCACCGTCCCTTCCCGCAGCGCCAGGGCGCGCGCGGCACGGTCGGCCGCAAGGCCTTCAAGGGCCGGCGCTGCCTCGGCCACCGGTTCCATCTCCTCCATCTTGCCGTTGCAGTGGAGCAGAAGATCGCAGCCGGCGGCGATGGCGGCACGGCTCCGGCTACCCAGATCACCCGCCAGCGCGCCCATGGACAGGTCATCGCTCATCAACAGCCCATCGAATCCGATGAAGCTGCGGATCACCTCACCGATCATCACCGCGGAGGTGGTGGCCGGCCGCTCGGGGTCGATGGCCGCATAGACCACATGGGCAGTCATCGCCAGCGGCAGGTCGCGCAACCGGCGGAACGCC
This sequence comes from Xanthobacter sp. NM-25, assembly GCF_022138605.1. Lineage (GTDB taxonomy): Bacteria > Pseudomonadota > Alphaproteobacteria > Rhizobiales > Xanthobacteraceae > Xanthobacter. The sequence continues at coordinate 162,416 of NZ_JACBFS010000004.1, read as the reverse complement.
TCGAAATCCGCCGCCTCAAGCACGGCGCGGTCGGCTGTGACCACGGGCAGGCGCTCGTGGCTGTCGGCGGGCGCGCGGCCATGCCCGGGGATATGTTTCAGCACCGGCAGCACGCCGCAATCCAGCAGCCCGGCCGCCGCTTCGCGGGCCAGGGCGGCCACCGCCTCCGGCGTCGTGCCATAGGCGCGATTGCCGATGATGCCGTGGCCGTCGGGATGCCGCAGATCCGCTACGGGCAGGCAATCCACATCAATGCCGAGATCCATGAGATCGGCGGCGATGGCCTGGGAATTGAGCCGCACCGCGGTCAGCGCCGCCTGAGGATCGCGCAGATAGAGGGTCCCGAACGCTTCGGCGGGCGGATCGTCATGCCAATGGGGCGGGCGCAGCCGCTGCACCCGGCCACCTTCCTGGTCGATCAAGACCGGCGCTTGCCACCCCACGGCGGCACGCAGCTCCTCCACCAGGCCACGCACCTGATCGGGCGTCTCCACATTGCGTGCGAAGAGAATGAAACCCCATGGCGCGGAGGCGGCGAAGAATGCGCGCTCCTCTGCCGTGAGCCGAAGGCCGGAACAGCCGGCAATGAAAGCCCGTGACCTCATGACCTGCCCCTATAGGCGCCGCTCACCCACCGTCAAGGTGAACCGCACACACGCGCCATGCAGGCGCGCATAAAAAAGGCCGGGACGAGCCCGGCCTCAGGTGGTTCTGTTGCGGACCAGGTCAGAGCCCGGCCACGTATCGGGAGGGATCGACCGCGGTCGAGCCCTTCCGGATCTCGAAGTGGAGCTGCGGGCTCTGCACATTGCCGCTCTGGCCCGCCTTGGCGATGATCTGGCCCCGGCGCACCGTATCGCCGCGCTTCACATCCAGCTCGCTGGCATGGGCATAGGCGGTGACATAGCCATCGGCGTGCTTGATCAGCACCAGATTGCCGTACCCCTTCAGCTCGTTCCCGGCATAGGCAACGACGCCATCCTCGGCGGCGCGCACGGCGGTGCCCGACGGCACCGCGAAATTGACGCCATCATTGTGGGCGCCACCGGGCTTGGGACCGAAGGAAGCGATCACGCGCCCGCGCACCGGGGCGCGGAACTGCGGGCCGCTTCCGGCGGCGCGGGGCGTATCCTCGGGCTCGACGGCGCTCACCTTGGCGGCGGTCTCAACCTTCGGCTGTACGGCGGCTGTCTTGGTGGGCGCCGGCGCGGCCAGGGGCTGTGCGGCCACGGTGGAGGTCGAAGGAGCAGGCGCCGGAGCACGAGTCACCACCGGAGTCGGCGCGGGCCGCACGCTCGGTGCCGGGGGCGCGACGGGGCTCGCCTGCGCCACCACCGGGCGGGCCGGAGCGGCCGCGCGGGGCATGGGCGCCGGGGCGGGAGCCGCCGGGACCGCCTGCGCCAGATTGCCGGGCGCTGGCGGAGGAATGACGAGGGTCTGGCCGGTTCGCACCGTCATGCCGGGCGCGATGTTGTTCGCGGTGCCGAGGGCGGCCGGAGAGACCTGATAGTGGCGCGCCACCGAATTGAGTGTCTCGCCGGGCTGAACCACGTGGGAGGCCCCGGCTGCGACGCGGGTTGCCGGCACGGCGGCCCCATAGGCAGGCTGGCCATAGGCAGATGTGCCATAGAGCGGCTGGCCGGCGGCGGGGGAGGCATAAGACGTGGCGGTGGCGCCGGGGGCCGCCGCATAGGGCGGCGCCAGGGGCTGGGTATCCACCCGTCCGGTGGGCACGGCGCCGAGAGAGCCGGTCACTTCCGGCGCTGGCGGCTGGGGGCCCGAGGCATCGGCGAAGCGCGCCACGTCGGCACTGCAACCGGCCACCGCGCCGGACACCAGCCCGATCACGGCCAGTCGCGCGAAGACTTTACGCCCGTTGGTCTCGCTGGAATTACGCATTTCACCGTACTCACACGCAACAGAACTTCGGCCATTAGAAGCCGCAGGCGTAAACGTGCGCTTAAGTCACCTCCCCTGCCCGTGACCGCTCCACGTTTTCCCCAGGATGTTGCAAAGTTGTCACATCTGGCCGCTGTCACGGCGCGCCCCTTGACCCGGGCGGCAAATCAGTTTCCCAAATCCCTGCGCCCGCGAAGCAGGGCCAGCGGAGCGGGAGCGACAGGCATCGAGATGGCGCGCAATCCAATCATCGGCGACCTGGCGGGGCACCTGGCGGCGGATCTGGCGATGGCCCTTCGGTTCTATTCCCGCCTGCCCCTGCCAGCGCGGGAGGCCGGCGACCACGATGCCCCTGCCCTGGACCGCATCGCCTATGCCATTCCCCTGGCGGGCCTCGTCATCGGCCTCATTGGCGGCGGTGTGCTGCTGCTCGCGCGCGCCCTGCAGTTCCCCACCCTGCTGTCGGCGGCCCTGGCGGTGGCGGTGATGGTGCTCATCACCGGCGCGGTTCACGAGGACGGGCTCGCCGATACGGCGGATGGCCTGGGGGGCGGGCGGGACCGGACGCAGCGCCTCGCCATCATGCGGGATAGCCGGGTGGGCACGTTCGGCGCGGTGGCGCTGGTGCTCAGCCTTCTGCTGCGGGTGGCGGCGCTGGACGCCCTGTTGACGACCACCAATCCGCTCCGCACGGCGTTCGCCCTGGCCGCCGCCGCCGCGGCCTCCCGTGCCGCCGGCATTCTGCTGCTGCGCGCCCTTCCCCCCGCGCGAGCCGATGGGGCATCCGCCGCGTTCGGCCAGCCCAGCCCGGCGGCGACCATGGCCTGCGCGTTGACGGCGGCCCTCATCGTCGCCTGTCTTGTGGTGCCGAGCTTCGGGGTCGGCGCCATGTTCGCCGGCCTGCTGGCGCCGCTGCTGGCGCTCGCCATCATCGCCCGGCTTGGCGTGCGGCTCATCGGCGGGCAGACCGGCGACCTGGCGGGGGCCACCCAGCAGCTCGCCGAGATTGTGTTCCTGCTGGCCCTGCTTATCTTCAGTCGCGGCTGAAGCTCGTCTCGCGAACCGATTCCATGACGTTCCCCACCGCGCCCCGCTTCGCTTCCGAAGCCGCCTCTCGTCTTCGCCCCGCCCCCCATGCCCCACGCGGCGGGAGGGCCTGAGCCATGCGCGGCAGCGATCGGTTGCTCTGGATTCTCCTGATCGGCCTTTTCATCGGCGTGCTGGTGCTGGTGGTGCACCATGAGCAGGGGGAAGTGGCCGGCCTGAGCCTCGACCAGTTCGGCGGGCTCGTCGGCCAATTGTCCATTGCCATCGCAGTAGGGGCGGTGGCGTGGTCCATCTTTCGGGGACGCATCGGCGAGGCGCTCATGGCCGCCGCGTTCTGGGTGGTGCTCGCCGCGCTTCTGGCGGTGGTCTACACCTATCGCATGCCGCTGCTGCAGGTGGCCCAGCGGGTCACCGCCCAGCTGGTGCCGGGCTACGCCTTCAACATCGCGACACCCGGCCATGTCACGGTGGAGATCCAGCGGGGCGCCAATGGCGAGTTCGCCGTGCGGGCCGCGGTGAATGGCGCCGGCGTGTCGATGCTGGTGGATACCGGCGCCTCGTCCGTGGTGCTGACCCAGGAGGCGGCCCGGGCAGCCGGCCTGCCGCTGGACTTCCTGACCTATGACGTGCCGGTGGAGACCGCCAACGGCCGCGTGAAGGCGGCGGCGGTGGTGCTCGACAACGTCATCGTAGGAGGCATCGTCGAACGTCGGGTGTCGGCGCTGGTGTCGCCCCCGGGCGCCCTTCGCAGTTCACTTCTGGGCATGACCTTCCTGTCGCGGCTCGAAGCGTTCGAGTTCCGTGGCGACCGCCTGGTGATGCGCGGCGCCGCCGCCGAGCCCTGAAGCTCAGATGTCCTCCAGCGCTATCTTGTGGCGCGGCGGCGGAAAGGCGGCGTCGATGGCTGCGAGATCCTCGGCATCGAGCACGATGTCGCGCGCGGCGGCATTGGCTTCCACGTGCACGATGCGGGTCGCCCGGGGGATGGCGATCACATTGGGACGGCGCAACACCCAGGCCAAGGCCACCTGGAAGGGGTCCACCCCATGCTTGCGCGCCACCGCTCCCAACGCCCCATCCCGCGGCAGGCGGCCCTGCTCGATGGGGCTATAGGCCATCACCGGAACGCCCGCCGCGGCGAGGAACGGCAGCAGATCAAATTCCGGTCCACGCCGGCTGGGGTTGTAGAGGATCTGGTCGGTGGCACAGGCCCGCCCGCCGGCGGCGAACAGCTCCTGCATGTCCGCCACGTCGAGATTGCTCACCCCCCAATGGCGTATCTTGCCGGCCTGCTGCAGCGCCTCGAAGCCCGCAAGGGTCTCGGCCAAAGGATGGCTGCCGCGCCAGTGCAGCAGGTAGAGGTCGATGCGATCGGTGCGCAGCCGCTGCAGACTGCGCGCGCAGGCGGCCACCACGCCGGTGCGGCTGGCGTTGTGCGGATAGACCTTGCTGACCAGAAACACCTCGTCGCGGCGGCCGGCGATGGCTTCACCCACCACCTCCTCCGCGCCGCCTTCGGCATACATCTCGGCGGTGTCGATGAGGCTCAGCCCCAGATCGAGCCCGGCCCGCAGCGCCGCCACTTCAGCCCCCCGGCGTTCCGGCGCCTCGCCCATGAACCAGGTGCCCTGGCCGAGGGCGGACACCGCTTCGCCGCCAGGGAGGATCACCATCTTCTGCATCGCGCGGCCCCATGAATTGACACCCCCACCTTAGCCGAGGGCGACACGGCGCTCCAACGCGGTGACGCTGTTGCCTGCGACCCAGGCGACACGCAGAAGATGTGCGCGTCAATCCATAAAACGTCCCCGCTCAAAACGTCCGCTGATGCGTCTTTTTGCTTCCCATTCCCCAGGGGAAGACATAACACTTCCGCCAATATCGGGGGGTGCGGAAATATCCATTTTTGAACAGCTCTAATCTGCACCCTCCATTTGTAGTCTATATACTCCCAAGGCGAGCCATATCCATGAAACAGCATTTTCTTGCGGCCGCTCTGGCCCTCGGCCTTGCGACTGCGCCCACCGCCCTATCGGCGGAGGAGATCACCCTTTATTCCGGTCGCGGCGAAGCCCTTGTGGGCGCGCTGATCAAGCAATTCGAAACGGAAAGCGGCATCAAGGTGAACACCCGCTTCGGCGGCTCGGCCGAGCTCGCCGCGCTGCTGCAGGAAGAGGGCGCGCGCTCGCCGGCGGATGTCTTCTGGGGCCAGGAAGGCGGGTCTTTGTCGGTGCTGGCGCCGCGCTTCGCGCCGTTGCCCCCGGCCGTCAACGCCGCGGTGGCGGCGCCCTTCCGCAATGACGCCAACAGCTGGGTCGCCACCTCGGCGCGCACCCGCACCCTCGCCTATTCCAAGGAGCGGGTGAAAGCGGCCGATCTGCCCGCCTCGGTCAAGGACCTCGCCAACCCGAAGTACAAGGGCCGGGTTGCCTGGGCCCCCACCAATGGCTCGTTCCAGGCTTTCGTCACCGCCTTCCGGGCGCTGGAGGGTGATGCCGCCGCCAAGGCCTGGCTGGTGGCCATGAAGGACAATGGCACCAAGGCCTACCGCAACAACGGCACGCAGATCGAGGCGATCGCCAATGGCGAGGTGGATTTCGGCCTGGTGAACAATTACTACCTCGGCCGCTACACCGCCCGAGACGCCAATTATCCGGTGAGCCAGACCCATTTCGCTGCCGGCGATCTGGGCAATCTGGCGCTGGTTGCCGGGGTGGGCATTCCCGCCTCTGCCGACAACAAGGCCGGTGCGGAAAAGTTCATCGCGTTCCTGATCTCCAAGCCGGCCCAGACCTTCATCACCGACAAGGGCAATGAGTATCCCGTGATCCCCGGCGTGCCGCCCAAGGCGGGTCTGGAGCCCTATGAGACGCTGGTGAAGATCACCCCCAAGGTGGACATCTCGGCCCTGGCGGATCTGGAGGGAACCCTCAAGCTGCTGCGGGAAGTCGGCTTGATCTGACCCCCATGACAGCCCAACCGGAGGCGGCGCCGCTTGCGCCGCCTCGTCGTTTCCGGCTCCGCATTCCCGTGCACGGGCCGCATCCGGCCCTGCTGGCCCTCGCCGGCCTGGTGGCGGTCGGGCTGCTGCTGCCCTTTGCCTATCTGCTGCTGCGCGCGCTGGAGGCCGATCCGGCGGCTGTGGTGGGCATTGTGCTGCGCCCACGCAACCTGATGCTGCTCGGCAACACGCTGGCGCTGGTGGGCCTCGTTCTGGCCCTATCCACGCTGGTGGCTCTGCCCCTGGCCTGGCTGACGGCGCGCTCGGACCTCGGCGCGCGCCGGCTGGTGACCGTGCTGTCGGTGCTGCCGCTGGCCATTCCCGGCTATGTGATGGCCTATGCGCTGATCGGCGTCTCGGGCTATGCGGGCCTCGCCAACACCCTGTTCGGCCTGCGCCTGCCCCGGCCCGAGGGGCTGAGCGGGGCGGCTTTCGCCCTCACCCTTTATATTTTTCCCTACCTCTTCCTCAACCTGCGTGCGGCGCTGCTGGGGACCGATGCGGCGCTTGAGGAGACCGCCCGCAGCCTTGGCCTGTCGCCCGGGCGTGTGTTCCTGCGGGTGACGCTGCCCCAACTCATCCCCGCCTTCGCGTCGGGCTGGCTGGTCATCACCCTTTACGTGCTGGGCGATTTCGGCGTGGTGGCGCTCATGCGCTACGAGGTGTTCAGCTACGCCATCTTCACCCAGTATTCGGCTGCCTTCGACCGAACCTACGCCGCGTGGCTGTCGCTGATGCTGCTGGCCGTCGGCGCCGTGGCGGTGGGGGCGGCCACCTATCTGGGCGGCCGGCGCCGCCTGGCGCGCATCGGCACCGGCGTCGCCCGCCGCGCCGCGCCCGTGCCTCTGGGCCGGCTGCGTCCGGTGGCCATCGCGTTCCTGGTGCTCCTGTTCGGAACGGCGCTCGGCCTGCCGACGGTGACGCTCGCCTATTGGATGTCGTTCCTCACAACCCAGAGCGCCGCGGCGGATGATCTGGGCGAACTGGCCACGGTGTTCGCCAGCAGCCTTTCGGTGGCCGGGCCCGCGGCTGTGGCCGCCGGGGTGCTGGCGGTGCCGCTCGCCGTGCTGATGGTGCGCTACCCGAGCGGGTTCTCCCGCCTGCTGGAGCGCACCACCTATCTCGGCTACGGCGTGCCACCCCTCGCCTTCGCCCTGGCCATGGTGTTTCTCACCCTCTCCCTTGCGCCCTTCGCCTACCAGACCCGGGCGCTGCTGGTGCTGGCCTTTACGCTCCACTTCCTGGCGCTCGCCTTGGGCCCGCCGCGCACCGCGCTGATGCAGATGGGCGTGCGGCCGGAGCAGGCGGCGCGGGCCCTCGGCTATGGGCGCTGGAGCGCCTTCCTGCATGTGAGCGGACCGCGGCTGCGGCGGCCCGTGGCGGCCGGGGCGCTATTGGTGTTCGTGGTGGTGGTGAAGGAACTGCCCATCACCTTCCTGCTGGCGCCGCCGGGCTTCACCACCCTGGCCACCCGTGTCTTTTCCTACACCTCCGAAGGGCTGCTCTATGAGGCGGCGCCCTATGCGGCGCTGCTGGTAGTCTTCTCGAGTCTGTTCGTGGGACTGATGGTGCGCTACGAGGGCAGCCGATGACGACGCCGCTCCTCAGCATTCACGGCCTGCGCAAGGTCTATGGCGATGCCGCGACGGCGGCGGTGCATGATGCCAGCTTCCAAGTGGCCCCGGGCGAGATCTTCACCCTGATCGGCCCCTCGGGCTGCGGGAAGTCCACCCTGCTGCGCATGATCGCCGGGTTCGAGGTGCCGCAGGGCGGCAGCGTGCGGCTGGACGGCCGCGACATCACTGCCGCGCCCCCCGAAAAGCGTCGCATCGGTATCGTCTTTCAGGACTATGCGCTGTTTCCTCACCTGAGTGCCCGGGACAACGTGGCGTTCGCTCTGCGCGGGGGCAGACAGGACGCCCGGCGGGCCCGTGCCGAGCCGTTTCTCGCCAGCGTGGGCCTCGAGGGATTGGGGGATCGCTTTCCCGACCAGCTCTCCGGCGGCCAGCAGCAGCGGGTGGCGCTCGCCCGTACGCTGGCCGGCGCGCCGCGCCTGATTCTGCTGGATGAGCCCTTCTCCAACCTCGACGCCAGCCTGCGTGACGCCACCCGGCGGGAGATCCGCGAGATCCTGCGGGCGACGGGAGTCGGCGCCATTTTCGTGACCCATGACCAGGAGGAAGCCCTTTCCTTCGCCGACCGGGTGGCGGTGATGCGCGCCGGTCGCATTCTGCAGGTGGGCGAGCCGGAGGAGATCTATGCGCGGCCGGCGGATCGCTTCGTCGCGGGCTTTCTCGGGCGCACCAATCTCCTGCCCGCCGAGGCCGGCGACGTGACGGCGACGTCACCGCTGGGTGAGGTCATCCTTGCGGCACCGGCGCACGGTTCGGTCTTGCTGTCCCTCCGGCCGGAGCAACTGGCGGTGACGGCTGATGAGGGTATGACCCCGTCGCACGGGGCGATTGTCTCGCGCGAGTTCAAGGGCCGCGATGTTACCCTCTGGGTGCAGCTGGGCCCGCATCTGCTGCAGGTGGATGCGGGCGCGCGCAGCCCGCTGCGTCCGGGTGATCAGGTCAGGGTCACGCTCCGTGAGGGCACGCTGGCAGTGGCCCTGCCCCCGGAAGCCTGAGCGCCGCCGCGTCGGGTGCACCGGCATCACGCGCGGCGGGCGAACGCGCTCGGCGGCAGGCCGGTGGCCTTGCGAAAGGCCGTGCTGAAATGGCTGAGACTGGCAAAGCCGGTGGCCAGGGCCACCTCAGTCACGGTCCGGCCCTCGGCGAGCATTTGCGTCGCGGCCTCCATCCGCACCTTGGTGAGATAGGCGTGGATGGAGTGTCCCACATGGGCGCGGAAGCCGGCCTTGAGGCTCTTCTCGTTCAGGCCGACGGCCCGGGCGAGGCGAGCGATGGTCCAGGGCTCGTGGAGCCGCTCTTCCATGAGCCGCTGCGCCGCGTCGATCTTGGATTGGTCCCGTTCCGCCCTCAGGGCCGTGTGGCCCGCGTTCAGGAAGGTGCCCATCACCACCGCCAGAAGCTCCAGCGCCTTGCCTCGCAGATAGAGGCGCCGCAGGTCCCGATGGGCATAGGCGCATGAGATGATCTGGAGCGCGATCTGGAGCAGGGGTGCCGGCGCGGGAAAGCCGACCATGACGGCGCCGCGCTCGGGCACGCTGCAATCCGCCAGAAGCGCGCCCCCGTAGCGCCGCCAGAGCGGGCCGCCGAGATCCTGCAGCACCGAGGGTTGGAAGCGCACGTCCATCATGCGCAGGCGCCGGCCGCCGCGAATGGTGTCGATGCCGCTCACGGTCTGATCGGTGGCACAGACCACCGCGGTTCCCGGCGTCACCTCCAGGGGCTGGCCGCCGTCTATGGCCAGAGTGCCCTCGCCATCCAGAAAAATGGAGACGGAAAAGGTGGCGGGGCCCTCCACCGCGATCACCACATCTTCGGTGGGCACAAGATCCAGCATGGCGATGGAAACGCCGTCGCCGAGGTCGTCGACGCTCATGTGGCGCTCCCAGCCAAGACCGTCCACGGCGGGGGCGGCGGCGGTGAGCCACTGTGCATAGCCGGCCTGGGGCGGAACGGTCATGGCGGTTCGCCCATCCATCGTCTGCGCATCCTCCTGCGAAAAGTCCCGGATCTGCAAACCACAGTCCCGATACCGTTAGACAGCCCGATGAGACAAGCATAGCGGATGAAAAAAGTCAGCGCGAACGATCAGGAATATTTTAGATATGTTCTCAACAACGCGGCGGATCGGGATCGCATCGTCATTTGCACTTATGCCGTTGATGCTTCTGCCCACTGTTGGCTTTGCTCAAGACGCGGCCTCTGGCGCATCTTCCGAGATCAATCTCGAAGAAATCACCGTCACCGCCAACAAGCGTCCGCAGGAATTGGAGAAGGTGGACGGCGCGGTTTCGGTGCGCACCGCCGATCAGTTGCGCGAAGCGGGCGTCACCACGGTGGCCGACCTGGAGCAGGTGTTCCCCGGCCTCGTCATCCGCACCCGCGGCAATCGCGCTTACGCCAACATCACCGCGCGCGGCATGTCCTCGCCGGATTATTACAACCCCACGGTCCAGATCTATGTGGATGGCGTGCCGCAGCTGCCATCCGCCTTCACCCAGCCCCTCGTCGACGTGGAGCGGGTGGAGTTCCTGCGCGGCCCGCAGGGCACGCTTTACGGCCGCAACGCCTATGGCGGCGTCATCAATATCGTGACCAAGAAGTCCGATCGCGGTCGCGTGGATGCGAGCATCACCGCCGGCACGCCCGAATCCTGGGGCGAACTGGCCGCCACCCTGCCGGTGGTGCCGGGCAGCACCTATCTCGATGTCGCCGTGAAGGCGGAACGTGCGTTCGGCTCGGTGGACGACGTCTCCACAGCCCGCAGCAACGTGGACACCTCGACCGACATGATCGGCCGCGTCGCCCTGCGCTATGCCCCCACCGACAGCAATTTCGATGGCACCCTCGCCTTCAGCCGCGAGCATACGGAAAGCCACGAGGAACTCTATCTGCTCGACAGTCAGGTGGGCCGGCGGGCCTATTTCAGCGCCCTGCAGGGCCCCATTCCGCTGCTCGAACGCACTGTCTCGACGGTCTCCGCGACGGGGAACTGGCGCCTGGGGGACTTCAAGCTCTCCTCCATCTCGTCCTATCAGGACGTGGACATGACCCGCGACATCGCCGCGGCGCCGGGCCTGCTCATGTCCTTCCCGGAGACCGATGCGGCGTTCTCCCAGGAACTGCGCCTCGTTTACGACGCCAGTGGGCCGCTGACCTCGGTCATGGGGCTGTTCTATCAGCACGACGCCTTCACCCGCGAGGCGGATGGCTATTCGCCCTATTACGGGCCCTCGCGCAATGCGGTGGACACCAACAGCTACGCTGCGTTCGGCGAGGCGACATACAAGATCACCGACAAGTTCGACATCACCGGCGGTCTGCGCCTGTCCTATGATGAAAGCTCCATCGATTTCACGCGCTGGGGCAGCAATTACTATGGCTACTACGCCGGCAGCTTCGCCAATTCGGCGAACTTCACCAGCCTGCAGCCGAAGGTGGCGGTGGGCTACCAGTTCAGCGACACCACCCGCGCCTATGGGCTGATCTCGCGCGGCTACAAGCCCGGCGGCTTCAACCATGCCGTGACCTATCCGGACGACGCGGAAGCCTACGACCCGGAAACCGCCTGGAACTATGAAATCGGCCTGCGCACAGCGACGCCCGACCGGGCCATCGAGCTCTCCACCGCGCTGTATTACATCGCCTCGGACAACAAGCAGATCTATGTGGGCCCGGTGGGCTTCCAGGTGATCCGCAATGCCGGTCAGGCGGAAAGCTACGGCCTCGAACTGGAGGCGCGTTGGCGGGCCACAGAGCAGCTGAGCTTCGCCGCCACCGCGACCTATGGGCGCTCGCTATTCACCGACTTCACCGACCCCACCACCGGCCAGAGCTATGACGGCAACACGGTGCCCTACGCGCCGAATGCCACGGCCAACCTGTTCGCGCGGTATCTCATCGACCAGACCTGGATCGATGGAACCGTGGCCGTGACGGGGGCGGTGCACTATGTGAGCACCACCTATTTCAACGAGGCCAACACCCTCTCCCAGCCCGCATACACCACGGTGGATGCCGGGCTGGAAATGGCGTGGACCTCCGGCTTCAGCCTCAAGCTGTTCGTCGAAAACATGTTCGACGAGACCTATCGCACCTACAGCTATGCTTCGGGCGCCAACGTCTTCTCCAACGTGGCCCAGGGCCGGCTGGTGGGGCTGACGGTGCGGGGCAGCTACTGATGGCGGCACCTGCGGCACCATTGCCGCTGCCGAAGATCCTCGCCGCCATCGGCGGGGTCTATGTGGCGCAGAGCCTGGTGGGCGGGCTCACCTTCATGGGCATCCCCGCTGTGCTGCGGGCCGAGGGTGTTCCGCTGGAAACCCTCGGGCTGGTGGCGCTGCTGATGCTGCCATGGGCGCTGAAGTTCCTGTGGGCCCCGTGGGTGGAGCGCTACCGCATCCGTGTGGACGGGACGCGGCGCTCGCGACAGGTGGTGGCGCGTGGCCAGGTGGCCTGCGCCCTTGCCCTGGCGGCCCTCGCCCTCGCCGGGCCCGGCAACATCCGGATGCTGTTCGCCCTGCTGGCGCTGGTGGCCCTGGCATCGGCGACGGTGGATATCGCGGTCGATGCCTTCGCGGTGGAACAGCTCTCCGCCGCCGACCGGGGATGGGGCAACGCTGCGCAGGTGGGTGGGGGTTATCTGGGCCTGGTTTTGGGCGGCGGTGCCTTCCTGGCGCTGGTGCCACACGCGGGATGGGCGGTGGCCACCGCCACCATGGCCGGCGCCGTGCTGCTTCTCGCCCTGCCTTTCCTGTTCGGTCGCGAGCCGGCGCGCGCGCCCGCGCCGCGCCCGCACACGCCCTCCCTCACCTATGCGCTGCGCCGCCCGCAGGTGCGCCGGGGGCTGCTCGTGACGGTTCTCTTCGAGGCCGGCGTCCGCCTGGTGCAGATGCTCGCGGGGCCGCTTCTGGTGGATCGGGGCCTGGATCTGTCGACGCTCGGCCTGCTCAACGGTGCCGGCGCCGTGGGGGCGGGCCTTCTAGGCACCGCCCTCGGCGGCATGCTGGTGCGCCGCCAGGGGGCGCAGAGGGCGCTTCTCATGGCGGCAGGGGGCCAGGTGGCCGCCCTCTTCACCCTCGCCCTGGCCGTCTCGATGGGCGCCGATGTCACCATCCTGGCGGCACTGGTGGTGGTGAAGACCCTGGCCATGGCGACCGGCTTCGTCTGCCTTTACGCGCTGCTCATGGGGTGGTCATCCCTCAAGCAGGCGGGAGTGGATTTCACCGTCTTCCAATGTGCCGACGCCGCCGTCGCCGGTCTCGCCGGATATGGGGCGGCGCTGGTGGCCGGTCGCCTGGGCTACGGCCCTGCCCTCCTGGCCGCAGCGGGCATCGCGGCGGCGGGCCTCGTCGGCATCCGCCTCCTGCTCAGCTCCCACAGCCCGGCGCTCCCGCGCCATGCCGTTGAATCCGAGGTCTGATTGCCATGTCGTCGTCATCCGTTGTCATTTCCGGGGCCGGGGTCGCCGGCCTTGCCGCGGCCTGGTGGCTGGGCCGTGCCGGCTGGCATGTCACGCTCGTGGAGCGCGCCACGGACCTCAGGTCCGGCGGCTACATGATGAGCCTGTCCGGCCCCGGCCACACCGCTGCCGCGCGCATGGGACTGCTGGCAAAGCTGGAGCCGCGCGCCTACCACGTGCATGAAAACGTCTATCGCGATCGCAACGGCCGGGAGGTGATGCGCCTCCACTTCCAGGAATTCATCGAGGGTCTCGATTATCTGGTGATGCGGCGCACGGACCTCATCGAGGTGCTGCGCGCCGACCTGCCCGGCCAGGTGGAGCTGCGGTACGGCACCACCATCCGTGATGTGACGGACGGCGCGGATCAGGCCCGCGTGACCTTTTCCGACGGCACCACTGCGACGGCCGATCTCGTGCTGCTGGCCGATGGCATGCGCTCCGCCCTGCGCGAGCGGTTGATCGCCCCCGCAAGCCAATGCCTGAAGCCGCTGGGCTACCGTTTCGCGGTATATGAGCTGACGGACCGGCTCGGCCTCGGTGCGGACTTCGTTTCCTACACGGAACCGGGCCACATTGCCGAATACTACACGCTGGCGGAAGGCCGGGTGGCGGCGCTCCATGTCTGGCATTCCAGCGCCGCGGGGCCGGTGGCCGCCGCCGACCGCTGGGGGCTCCTCGAAGAGGTCTGCGCCCGCAGCAACCCGGCCGTTCGCACCCAGCTCACCGCCGCGCGCAGCGAAGGGGCGGTCGTGCTGGTGGACGATCTCGCTTTGGTGGAGTTGCAGCGCTGGTCCAAGGGCCGGGTGCTGGCACTGGGCGATGCCGCCCACTGCCTCACGCTCATTTCCGGCCAGGGCGCCGGCATGGCCCTCACCTCCGCGGCGATCCTCGCCGATGCCCTGTCCCGCGCGCCGATCCCGCAGGCGCTGGCGGAACACGAGGCGCGGCTGCGCCCCTCCATCCTGCGTCTCCAGGATCGCAGCCGGAAAATGGCGGGGGTGTTCGTGCCGCGCTCGCCGGTGGCGTTCGAGCTGCGCAATTTCTTCATGCGCCACGTGCCACGCAAATGGGTGGGGCGCTACTTCATCAATGCGGTCACCGCCGAAATCCTGGCGGCGCAAGGACCGGCGGCAAAGGTGGGCTAAGCGAGCCTAGAGCAGGCTCGGCGCCACCAGCGTGCGCGCCCGCAGCTTCAGGAGCGGGCGCGACATCAAGAGCGGCAATAGCCGCCGGCTGATCCAAAGCCCAGCCGGGCTGCGCGGCACATAGCTGCGCGCGGTCGCCCGGGCGTGGCGCTGCACGGCGGTGATGACCGGGCGCAGGCGCGCCTCCCAGGCCTCCAGAACCTCCGGGAGATCCTCCTGCCCTAGCCGCTCGGCGAGCAGGAAGGCACCCGCCATGGCCATGGAGGCCCCCTGGCCGGAGAGGAAGGAGAGGCACCAGGCCGCGTCCCCCACCACCGCGATGCGGCCGCTCGACCAATGCGGCATTTCAATCTGGGCCAGGGTGTCGAGATAAGCGGCGTTCCAGTCCACCTCGCCCTCGATGAGACTCTGCAGCACCGGCGCGGTGCCGGCAAAAGCGGTCCTCACCGTGCGATGGCGGGCCTCGGGTGGAACCGCCGCCTGCTCCGCGCTGCGCCAGCACAGCAGCGTGGACAGCTCCTGCGGCCCGGACTGGTAGAGGATCGCCTGCCGCCCGACCTCCATATAGCCCTCATAAGGCGGATCGAGCCGCAGGTCGGACGCCATGCGCCACGCCGCCCCGCGATACCCCAGGGGACGGAGATAGGCGGGCGTGGGCCCGAAGGCCAGCCGTCGCACCCGGCTGTTGGCGCCATCCGCCCCCACCACGAGGTCGAAGCGGCCCGCTTCACCATCACTGAAGCGCACATCCACGCCGTTCGGCTCCACCGCGAGGGCCGCCACCTCCACCCCGAAGCGCGGCGCGCCGTGCCCCTGGGCCGCCAGAGCCGCGGCGAGAAGCCGGACAAGCGTGTCCCGCGCCACATGCAGCATCTTGCCGCCGGTAAGCTCCGCGAGCACCGACTGACGAAACCGGAACAGCTCGCGCCCCGATGCGCCGTCGCGATAGACGGAATCGGCGGCGGGCAACGCCGCCTCGCGCAGCGCGGTGAGGATGCCAAGCCGCTCCGCCACGTCCCAGCCATTGGCCTGGAGGCTCACCACATAGCCCCCGGTGTTGAGGCTCCGCGCCCGCTCCACCAGGGTCGGCGCGAAGCCGCGCCGCGCCAGGGCCAAGGCCAGGGTCAGGCCCGCCGGCCCGGCGCCAACGATGAGGATCCGCATGGCGCCCTCAGAAGCGCGCGCGGGCCTGGACGCCGATCATGCGCGGATCGCCAGGCGCCCCGTAAGGACCATATCCGTTGTCGGTGGCGACCGTGTAATAATCCTGATCGAACAGGTTGAGCGCCACGAGGTAGACGCTCCACGTCTTGGCCTCGACGCCGAGCCGCGCATTGACGATGCCGTAGGCCCCCTGCTCGATGGTGTTGTCCACGTCGAAATAGAAGGACGAGCGCCAGTTCCAATCCACGCGCGCCACGCCATTGAGCTGCGCGGTGAGCGGGCGGGTGTATTGCGCCGAAAGGGAGAGCGAGTATTTCGAGGCGAGCGGCTGCCAATTGCCATCGGCGTCGCCGCCGCTCTGGGAGGCGGGGGCGTCGATGAAGCGGGCGTCGAGAAAGCCGAGGCCCGCGAACAGTTCCAGCCCCTCCAACGGCCGCGCCTTCAGCTCAATCTCCGCGCCGTAATTGCGGGATTTCGGCGCGTTGGCGATCCACACGGAATAGCCGTTGAACGAATAGATCTGCTGGTTCTCCCAATCGAAATAGAACACCGAGGCCGCCACATCGAGCTTGCCATCGAACAGCGAGGCTTTCACGCCGCCCTCGTAGTTCCAAGCGCTTTCCGGCTCGTAGGCGAGGTCTGAGGTGGGCGCGAAGGACAGGTTGTAGCCCCCCGCCTTGTAGCCGCGGGAGAGCGTGGCATAGGCCCGCACCTTCGGCGCCAGCTCATAGGCAAGGCCGATCTTCGGCGACAGGTCGGTGCTGTTCATGGAAGGGGACAGCACCTGCGCCGGCGCGCCCAGCGTCACACCGGCGACGCTGGACCGGTGGTCATAATCGATGCCCCGATGGTCATAGCTGAGGCGGGCGCCGGCAAGAATGTCAAACCGCTCCGTCACGTGCCACGTGGCATCACCATAGAGCGCCGCGGACCAGCCGCGCAGATTGGAATGGGTGCCCTCCTCATAGCCCGCCGGCAAGGTGGGCTGGCCGGGATAGAAGCTGTTGGCCGGCACGGCGTAGTTGAACCCGGTATATTCGTAGCGGGTATCATCGGAACCGAAGAGGAAGGCCCCAAGGGTCCAATCCAGCGCATCATTGGGCTTGGTGACGAGGCGCAGCTCCTGGGAGGCCTGCCCGTAATCGCGGGTGAAGCCATTCTGCCGGAAGGGCGATGGAGTGAAATCGCCCCCCTCGCCATCGCCCTCGGCGCCGCGCCAGGCGGTCACCGAAACCAGGTCCAGGCCGCCGAGGTCATAGGTGGCCTGCAGCGAGGCGCCATAGCTGGCGATGCTGGAGACATAGGGGATAGCGGCATTGTAGCCGGTGTCCCAAACCGTGCCGAACGGGCCGCGATTGCCCCGGCTGCCCTGGTCCTTCGCATAGTCGGCGGAGAACAGCAGTTCCAGCGTATCGCTGGGACGCGACACCAGTTGGATCCGCCCGCCGCCGTCCTTGGCACCGTCATAGTCGGCGCCATCGGCAAGGTTGGGCACCCAGCCATCGGAATAGTCGCCGAACGCCACCGCGCGCACCGCCAGATCGCTCCCCAGCGCGGCATTGACCACGGCGCGCCCCTGCAGGGTCATATCGGTGCCGAACAGCACATCGAGCTTGGTGTAGCTGGCGCCCAGCTCCGGCCGCGCGCTGCGCACGTTCACCGCGCCGGCGATGGCGTTGCGGCCGTAAAGGGTGCCCTGAGGACCGCGGAGGATCTCGATCTGGTCGAGATCGACCATGGTGAGGTTGAAGGTTGCGTCGTTGCCGACAAACACCCCGTCGCGGTAGATGGCCACGGTGGGATCGGTGCCGAACGCGGTGTTGGCGACGCCGCGGATGGAGATGACGGACGCATCATTGCCGCCGCGCTGGCTGCGCATGAGCGTGTTGACGCTGGCGTCGAACGCATCCTCCAGCCGCTCGATGGTGCGCGCCTCGATATCCTTCTCGGTGAACACGCGCAGGCTCGCCGCCACATCCAGGAAGGGCTGGGCACGGCGCATGGCCTCGACGGTGATCTCGTCCAGCTCGATGGTCGCCTCCGCGTCCTGCGCAGCGGCCGTGGCCGGCAAGGCAAGGGCGGCGAAAAGGAGGGGCAGGCGTGATGCGTGGGTCATGGGTCGGGATCCCCGGGCCTGGCGCCTGGGGTGCCGGATGTCTCGACCAGACTTTTCGCAAACATAGCCAATGGGTTGGACCTGAAAGACGTATGCCATCAGTCCAATTGCATATGCGCGCGGCTCACCGCCTCAGCCGCGAGGGGGCAAAGCCGAAGCGGCGGCGGAAGGCGGTGGAGAAATTCGAGGGATGGCCGTATCCGGCGCGATACGCCGCCTCCGATACCGACAACCCCTCCCGCTCGATGAGCGCGCGGCCCAGCAGCAGGCGCTGCTCGGCCACATAGCCCCCCGCGCAGGTAGCGAAAGCGCTGAAGAAATCCCGCTTCAGCTTGCTGGCGCTCATGCCGAACCCCTCGGCCAGGCCGGTGAGGCTGACGATGCTCGCCGGATCATCATCAATGCGCGCGCGCACCGCCATGATGCGGTCGCGGTCGCGGGCCCTCAGCGCATCCGCTTGGCCGGCATCTCCCGTGCCGAGCGAATCGACGAGCGCAACCAGCAGATCCAGCGCGCGGCTTTCCAACACCAGCGCCGCGAGGCCCGGTACCGCAGGAGCCTGGAGCACCTGCCAGGCGATGCGTTTCAGATGTGCATCCAACGGCCGGCGTGTGACGCTCAGCGGCCGTTCCATGGCCCTTCGCAACGGCTCGAAGGCCTCCGATCCGGGACGGGCCGAGGTGGCGAACCATTCCGGCGTCACCACCAGCTCCACCGTGCGGACCGGCTGGCCGGAATGCAGCATGGTGCGGCACGGACGGCGGTCGTTGTCCGAGGAGATCCAGACCTCGTTGGGGCGAAAGCCCCCGTCGATGCCCCGGGTCTGCGAGGTCGCGGCACCGTCCAGCACCACGGACAGGGTGCAGGCCGGGAAGCTCTCGCTCTCGAAGAGAAAGGGCACCTCGACCGACATCTCCCGGGCGAGCAGGAACAGCCCCGGCTCCACCTGCACCGAAGAGAAGCGCGCATCCGCGTCCCGTGCGGGCGCGAACGGGTGATCCAGCAGGGTGCGCAGGTCGTCGAGCGAAGTATGGCGTTGCTCGAGGCTCATGGTGATGACGTCCGTCTCCGCGCCAGGCAAAGGCGCGCCTGAAGTGACGCACAATAGAAGGGAAAACCCTCCGACTGTAGGGCATGGTGGAAGATCTGATTTCGAATAATTCCATGCAGCCCTGCACACGGAGCGCCGGAACGCGACGACGGCAGATGCCTTTACCTCGATCGGCCTGCACTCATCTCATCGAAACGTGCTTGCGTGCTCCCATCCGGCCGTGAACGAAGCGCAGAACGCGGACCTGCCCGGACAATTGGATCTCTCTTCGGCTTGCATGGTATGCTCTGCCCTGAAAACACTCACCAGCCCGCCCGTCCCTCCGCCACCGCGCCCTCTCGCGCGCGAGGGAGGGGGGCGGACGAGGGACTTCGACTTTTGACGTTAGAACATGACAGCCTGCGCTTCTCCGTCGCCCCGATGATGGATTGGACGGATCGTCACTGCCGGGTCTTCCATCGCACCTTCTCGCGCCGCGCGCGGCTCTATACCGAGATGGTCACGGCGCCGGCGGTGATCCATGGCGATCGCCAGCGGCTGCTGGGGTTCAGCGCGGTGGAGCATCCGGTTGCGGTGCAGCTCGGCGGCAGTGATCCGGCGCAGCTGGCCACAGCCGCACGCGTCTGCGCCGATTTCGGCTATGACGAGATCAATCTCAATGTCGGGTGCCCGTCCGACAAAGTGCAGGGGGGCAATTTCGGCGCGTGCCTCATGCGCGAACCGCATCTGGTGGGCGACTGCATCGCCGCCATGAAAGCCGCCGTGACGATCCCCGTCACAGTGAAATGTCGGATCGGCGTCGACGACCAGGATCCCGAGCAGGCTCTCGACACGCTCGCCGACGCGGTGATCGCGGCGGGCACCGATGCGCTGATCGTGCATGCCCGCAAGGCTTGGCTGAAAGGCCTGTCGCCCCGGGAAAACCGCGATATTCCACCACTGGACTACGGCCGGGTTCAGCGGCTGAAGCAGCGTCTGCCGCAGGTTCCCATCGTGCTCAACGGCGGCCTGGAGACCCTCGATGCCGGGCTCGCCGCCGCCGCCGGGCTCGATGGGATGATGTTCGGCCGCGCCGCCTATCACAGCCCTGAGTTGCTACATCAGGTGGACCCCCGCCTTTATGGCGAGCCCGCCCCCTGTGCCGATACCTATGCGGCGCTCGAGGCGTTCGAGCCCTATGTGGCGGCGCATCTGGAGGCCGGCGGACGCCTCGCCGACATCACCCGCCACATGCTGGGGCTGTTCGGAGGCCGTCGCGGCTCGCGGCTCTTCCGCCGCCGGCTTTCCACCGAGGCAATTCAGCCCGGCGCCGGGCTCGACGTGCTCAGGGGGGCGGTGGCCGAAGTGCGCAGCCGCGACCTGGGAATAGCGGCCTGAAGCCAGCCCTTGCGCCGCGCGCCGGGCAGACCTTCCCACCGCCCCCTGGACACCGGCAACGATCCAGCGCACAGGAGCACGGGGATCAATCCTTCGCCCTGCCCTCCTCTTCCCGGTCGCGTGCCGCGGCCTTCCGGAACGCACGTATGCTCTCATCCATCGCCTGGAGCGAACTCGCCGAGCTGTCCCTGGCGCTGCTGGCTGGCGGCATCCTCA
Organism: Xanthobacter sp. NM-25; assembly: GCF_022138605.1. GTDB lineage: Bacteria > Pseudomonadota > Alphaproteobacteria > Rhizobiales > Xanthobacteraceae > Xanthobacter. The sequence goes on along the minus strand of NZ_JACBFS010000004.1, from coordinate 142,305 downwards.
CCGGCCTCATCGCCGGCCTGCTGGGGGTGGGCGGCGGCGGCGTCATGGTGCCGGTGCTCTATGAAGTGTTCCGGGTGATGGGGGTCGAGGACAGTGTGCGCATGCAATTGTGCGTGGGCACCTCGCTGGCGGTGATCATTCCCACCGCCATCACCTCCTACCGCGCGCATCAGAAGAAGGGCGCGGTGCGCCCCGACGTGCTGCGACAATGGTATCTGCCCGCCATCGCCGGCATCCTCGTCGGCAGCGCCATTGCCGCCGCGGTGTCCGGCTGGGTGTTGCAGGCGGCGTTCGTGCTCATCATCACGGGCCTTGCCATCAAGAGCCTGCTCGGGCGTGACGACATCCGCCTGGGCGAGACCCTGCCCGGCCGCCGGGCCATGCTTGGTTACGGCTTCTTCATCGGCCTCGCCTCGGCGCTGGTCGGCATTTCCGGTGGCGGCCTCGCAACCAATGTCCTGTTGCTCTACGGCGTGCCTATCCATGTGGCCGTGGCCACCTCGGCGGGCATCGGCATCATCGTGCCCATTCCCGGCATCATCGGCTATGCCGTTGCCGGCTGGCCTCACCTCGCCGAGCTGCCACCGCTGTCGCTGGGCTATGTCTCGGTCATCGGCTTTGTTCTGATGGCGCCGCTCAGCGCCCTGTTCGCCCCCGTCGGTGCGCGGATCGCCCACCGGCTCAGCCGGCGCCACCTGGAAATCGCGTTCGGCGTGTTCCTGCTGATCGTCGCCTCGCGCTTCGTGGTGGCCATCTTCTGGCAGTAAGGCGGCTCACCAGCGGTGCGAGAAGCCGGCGGTGATGCTCTTGTTCAGTTCCGATCCGGTATCCGCCAGGGTGGTGGTCACGTTGACCGCGCCGAACACCTTCTGCTGCGCACTCACGCTCGGAAGCAGCTGCGGCGTGCTATCGGAGGCGGACGCGCCGAACGAAAAGGTCGTGCCCGTGTCGATCATCTTGATGCGGAAGGCCTTGTCGGTCTGCCAGCCCCCGCCGGAGGTGCTGCGGGCGATCTCGTAGCTGTCCGAAAGCTCGGCCTTCAGTCCCTCATAGAGCGTCCAGCTGCGCGACAGGGTGGTGCCGAGCTTGCTTTCCTCATCGCTGGGGCTGACCGCCACGTTCACTGAACCCTTCTGCCACATCAGCCAGCTCGGCAGTTCGGGCAGCGCGACCTTGGCAAAGGCGGCGCCACTCACCGCCTGCGTGCCAGGCACCAGCCCCGGCACCGCGCTCGACGCCTCCGTGGACAGGCTCATGCCCACCTGGGCGCCAAGATCGGCCAGCTGCCGCTCGTAGCGCATGGAGGTGGAGCCGTCGGCATTCAGGCTGCGGCTGGTGGAGTCTCCCGAATCCGCCCATGCGCTGGCCGCCAGAGCAAGGCTCAGCGGCAGACTGAGGATGGCGGGCGCATGTCGCATGGGTCGCATCGGCCTCTCCGGCAAAGTGCTCGCTAGACGGCCGCCGCACGGCCGGACGGGAATGACAGACGTTCAGATCACCCCCGATCGCTGCAGTGGTCCCAGCCTGATGCGGAAAAGTTAAGGCAGTGATGCTGCCCGACACCATTCCCGCGACCAGTGCGACTCTGCGGCCACAGCCCGTCTTTGCCGGCGCCCCGCCCTTGCTCGCCCCGAAACGGCGCCTTATCCCCACACCATGGAGGAAAGAATGCCCGCATCCCTGGACCAAAACACGATTGCCGCAGCCCTCGACCTGCTCAGCCGCATCGCCGGCGCGCTGGATCGCATCGCCCCGCCGGACCGCCTGGTGGCGGATTTCGACGCGGCGGACGCGTTCGTGTGGCAGACCGATCCGCTGCGGCTGGAGCCGGTGCCCCACGTGAACCGGGTCGAGCTTGATCTGCTGCAGGGAATCGACCGCGTCCGCGATCAGCTGCTCGACAACACCCGCCGCTTCGCCCACGGCCTGCCCGCCAACAACGCTTTGCTCTGGGGTGCCCGGGGCATGGGCAAGAGCTCTCTGGTGAAGGCGGCCCACGCCACCGTCAACCGCACCCTGCCCGCCGGCCAGGATTGGCGGCTGAAGCTGGTGGAGATCCACCGCGAGGACATCGAGACCCTGCCGGGCCTGATGGCCCTGGTGCGCGGCTCTGCCCATCGCTTCATCATCTTCTGCGACGATCTCTCCTTCGACGCTGATGACACCTCCTACAAATCGCTGAAGGCGGTGCTCGAGGGCGGCATCGAGGGGCGACCCGACAACGTCATCTTCTATGCCACGTCCAACCGGCGCCACCTGCTGCCGCGGGACATGATGGACAACGAGCGCTCCACCGCCATCAACCCCGGCGAAGCCGTGGAGGAAAAGGTGTCGCTGTCGGACCGGTTCGGCCTGTGGCTCGGGTTCCACAAGTGCAGCCAGGACGAATACCTCGCCATGGTCGCCGGCTATATCGCCCATTATCAGCTGCCGGTGGAGGAAAGCGCGTGGCGGGCCGATGCGCTGGAGTGGGCCACCACCCGTGGCGCCCGTTCGGGCCGCACCGCCTCCCAGTTCGTGCAGGACCTGGCCGGCCGCCTGGGCGTGGCGCTCAAGGCCCGCTGAGCCTGACGCGAAACGGGGGCGCCGGACCTGCCGCGCGCCCCCGTTTCAACTTTTAACCCCATGCTCTGGGGGTCAGTTCTTGCTGACGAGGCAGTCACCGCCCTGGGCCCGCAGGGCCTGGCATAGGTCATTGGCCTGATCGCGGGTCGCGAAGGGGCCCACCTGAGCGCGGTAATACACACCGCGGTCACCGAGATCGGCTTTCTTCACCGTCGCCACATAGGAACTCAGCAGGTTCGGATAGCGGGTCTGCAGCGCTTTCCAGGAGCCCATGGCATCCGCCTCCGACCGCTGCGACGCCACCTGCACCACGAAGTCGCCGCTACGGGCGACCTGCGGCGGGGCCTTGGCATCCGGCACGGCCACCGCCGACGGTGCGGCACCGGGGGCCTGCCCCGATGCATAGGCAGCCAGAGCGCTCAGGCCAGGGCTTGGCGCCGCGGCTGTCGTGCTGGCATCCCCGCCGAGACCATCCGCGCGAATGGGCACCGTGCGCACCCGCTTCGGTTCCGTGGACAGGGAATTGATGACCGGATCGGTGGCCGCCGGCGTACCGTTGCGAATGGCCGCCGTGGTCACATCCATCGGCTGCTCCTCGCGGGGCACCATGCGCTCATTGGCGCTGCCACCGCTGCCGAGACGATCGTAGATCATCTTCTGCTGGCCTTCCGGCGTGGGCGCGGGCGGCGCGACGATCTTGCTCGGGGTGCTATCGGCGCGAATGACCGGCGGACCTCCGGCGGTGCCCGATACCGATCCATGTACCGCCATGCGATAGGCGAACACGCCGGCGGTGCCGGCGACGATCAGGCCGAGCACCGAGGCCACCAGCAGCAGAGCGGCGCGGCCCTTGCGGCGGCGGGTCTCGCCTTCATAGACCTCATCCCCATGAGGCGGCATGTAGCCATCCTCGTCATACTGGGGATCGTAGGCCTCGTCATATTCGTCATAGTCGCCATCCCGCCGCTCCGCCGAGTAGGCATAGGCGGCCGGGTGCGGCTCGGCCGGCGCGCGCGCCGGCTCAGGAGCAGCCGCACGGCGGGGGGCGGGCTCATAATCCTCGTCGTCACGGATCGCCTCGCGCGGTGCGACGCCGCGCGGCTGAGGCGCCGGTGGCGCGGCAAAGCCGTCGTCTTCGGCGCCACGGCGCTGCGCGGGAGTGGCGGCGACCTGCGCCTGATGTGCCAAAGACCCGTAGCCGAGGCGAACCGAGGTGGCGGAGCGGTCGATGGGCGCGGCATCGGACCGAGGAGGAACGAGAGCCGCGCGGCTCGGCGCGGCTGCGGACGGCGGCTGCGGCGCCGGACGACGAGGCGGTTCCAGGGCCGCGCGCGGCGCCGGTGTGGCCGAGGAATAGGGATCCTGCTGATAGGACGCCTGCGTGCCAGCGGCCGGGCGCACCGGACGCGGTGGCTGCGCCTGCGGACGCGGCGGCGCGGAGAGGTCCGGAAGGCTGGGAGCGGCACGCCGCGGAGCGGGTTCGGAGGGGGCGCGCGGTGGGACAGCAGCGCGGGCGGGTGCGGGACGCGCCGGAGGTAGCTCGTCCGGCTCATCGTCATAGGAGTCGACGGGCGCCTGTGGACGGCTGGGCGCGCGCAGGTCGCGGCGCGGATCGAAGGGACGCGCGGCCGGATCGGCGGCGCGCGGCAGCGCTGGGGCTGCAGCTGCCGGACGCGGCGGGGGGGCCGGCGGCAGGTCATCGAAATCGGCGAAGGGATCCTGCTCGGCGATCAGCCGTGCCAGTTCGGCCAGCGGGTCGTCGCTGGCAGCGGGCGCCGGAGGCGGATTGCGGCTCGGCGCGGCGGCCCGCGGCGCGGCCGCGCGGGACGGGGGCGCAAGGCGTGGATCCGCCGCGGGCGCGGCATAGCCCCGTGGGGTGGCCGGATCACGCGGGGCCTGAGCACGGCCCGGCTCCGGCCGCTGCTCCCGAGGATCCCGTGGAGCCACGCCCCGTGCGCCGGCATCATTGCTGCCCGCGTCGCGCCGATAGCGGAACCTGCTTTCGTCGACCATGTCGCCTCGATGTGTTCTCGTCCGTCCCGCCCAGGCGGAGCCTTCAGCGGCCCATTGCTGCGGTGCCTGGCCGTTTGACGAGCCGCTATTTCATCTCGTCGACGGCTTCCACCCCCAGCACGTTCAGACCCGAGGCGAGCACCGTGGCCACTCCATGCACCAAAGCGAGGCGGGCCGAGGTCAAATGTCGATCATTCTCGATAATGAAGCGTAAATGAGGCAGGTCTTTTCCCCGGTTCCACTGGGCGTGGAAATCGCTTGCCAGCTCATGCAGATAGAAGGCGATCCGATGGGGCTCGCGGGCGCTTGCGGCCTGCTCCACCAGGCGCGGCCAGGAGGCGATGCGCCTCAGCAGCCCCAGTTCGCCCTCATCGTCGAGTCGCTCGAGCTCGGCGCTGGCGAAGGCGGCCGGCTCAGCCGGCAGGTCGGGAAGGGCGGCGGCGGCGTTACGCAGGATGGATTTGGCCCGGGCGTGGGCATACTGCACGTAGAACACCGGGTTCTCGCGCGACTGCTCGATGACCTTGGCGAGATCGAAATCCAGCGGCGCATCGTTCTTGCGGAACAGCATCATGAAGCGCACCGCGTCGCGGCCCACCTCGTCCACCACGTCCCGCAGCGTCACGAAGGAGCCGGCCCGCTTGGACATGCGCACCGGCTCGCCGTTGCGGAACAGACGCACCAGCTGGATCAGCTCCACATCGAGGCTCGCCGCGCCGCCGGAAACGGCCTTCACCGCCGCCTGCATGCGCTTGACGTAGCCGCCATGGTCGGCGCCCCACACGTCGATCATCTTGAGGAAGCCGCGCTCCACCTTGTCCTTGTGATAGGCGATGTCGCCGGCAAAATAGGTGTAGCTGCCATCCGACTTCTTGAGCGGGCGGTCCACATCGTCGCCGAAGGCGGTGGAGCGGAACAGGGTCTGCTCCCGGTCCTCCCAATCCTCGATAGGCGCGCCCTTGGGGGGCGGCAGGCGCCCCTCATAGACCTCGCCGGAGGCTTTGAGGGCTTCGATGGTGGCGCCCACCTTGTCCACCGCGCCGGCGGACAAAGAGCGCTCCGAGAAGAACACGTCGAACGCGATGCCCAGGGCTTCGAGATCGTCGCGGATCATGTTCATCATCTCGCCGATGGCGAAGCTGCGGAAAATGGGCAGCCACTCGCTCTCCGGCGCGGCCAGATATTCGCTGCCGTGCATTTCGGCCAGCTTCTCGCCCACCGACACCAGATAGTCGCCGGGATAGAGCCCGTCCGGAATCTCCGCCTTCTCGCCGGTGGCGGCCTCGCGGTAGCGCAGATAGGCGGAGCGGCCCAGCACATCCACCTGGGCGCCGGCGTCGTTGATGTAATACTCCCGGGTCACCTGATAGCCGGCGAAGGCCAAGAGGTTCGCCATGGCGTCGCCGAACACGGCACCCCGGCAATGGCCCACATGCATGGGACCAGTGGGGTTGGCCGAGACATATTCCACATTCACCGGTTCGTCGCCGCCGAGACTGGACCGGCCGAAGCGCGCGCCGCCATTCAGCGCCGCCGCCAGCACCTGGGGCCAGAACACCGGATCGAGAGTGACGTTGATGAAGCCGGGGCCGGCCACGTCCACCTTGGTGACATGGCGGATGCCGCCGAGCTTGCCGGCGATCTTTTCCGCGAGGTCCCGCGGCTTCAGGCCCAGATCCTTGGCCAGCACCATGGCGGCATTGGTGGCGAGATCGCCATGGCTGGCATCACGCGGGGGCTCCACCACCACGCGGGCCAGATCGAGGCCCGCGCCACGGCCCTCGGCAAAATGACCCTCGGCGACGAGGGCGGCGACGGCTTCGCGGACGTGATCGGCGAAGATCGCGTAGACGTTCATGGAATTGTCCGATCGGGTTGGTTGCCGCGCGCCTATCGCAGATCCGGCGTCGTGTCAAAGAAACGGGCGTGCTGGTCGAGGGCGTAGCGGTCGGTCATGCCGGCGATGTAATCGGTCACCCGGCGAGCGAGGCGGTTCTGATCCAAGCTTTCCAGGTCTTCATGCCAGGAGGCCGGCATGTCCCGCGGCTCTGCCATGAAGTGGGCGAACAACTCACGCAGCACGCGCTGCGCCTCGCCCATGATCGCCTCCACCCGCGCATGGCGGTACATGTGGGGATAGAGGAAGCCCTTCAGCGCCTTCTCGGCCCCGGCCATCTCCGGCGAAAATCGGATGAGCGTGCGCCCTAGCCGGCGCACCTCATCAGCGGACTGCACCCCGGCGCTGGCGGCGTTGCGCGCGCCTTCCACCACCACATCCTCGATCAGGCGGGTGATCACCCGGCGCAGCACCTCGTTGACCGTGCGCGGCATGTCGAGGCCGGGGTAACGCGCCCGGACGTCCCGGATCGCCTCGCCCACCAGCGGCAGCGGCTCCAGCTCGTCCAGGCTGAACATGTGGGCGCGGATGCCGTCGTCGAGATCATGGACGTCATAGGCGATGTCGTCCGCCAGGGCGGCGACCTGCGCCTCCGGGCCGGCGTGGCTCCACAAGTCCAGATCCTGCAAGGCGGAGTGCACGACGATGGCGTGAGGCAGGCCGCCCGCATAGTGGCCGATGCCCTGCCCCTTCCGGTCGGTCAGCGGGCCGTTGTGCTTCACCAGCCCTTCCAGGGTCTCCCAGGTGAGGTTGAGGCCGTCAAACTGCGCATACCGGCGCTCGATGCGTGTCACCACGCGCAGCGACTGGGCGTTGTGATCAAAGCCGCCATAGTCCGCCATGCAGGCGTTGAGCGCCCGCTCGCCCGCATGGGCGAACGGCGGGTGGCCAAGATCGTGGGCAAGGGCGAGAGCCTCGGCCAGATCCTCGTCCAGCCCCAGGGCGCGGGCGATGGAGCGCGCCACCTGCACCACCTCCAGCGTGTGGGTGAGGCGGGTGCGGTAATGGTCGCCCTCATTGAAGACGAAGACCTGAGTCTTCTGCTTGAGGCGGCGGAAGGCAGTGGAATGAATGATGCGGTCGCAATCCCGCCGGAAGCCGCTGCGCGGCGGCATCTCCGGTTCGTGAACCAGCCGCCCACGCGAACGCTCAGGGTCGCAAGCCCATGAAACCCGGGGCTTTGCGCCGGAAACCGCCATGTCCTGCTCCTCCCGCTCGGCCTTTTCGCGAGGCCAGCCCTTTCACTTCAACGGTTCCGGCCTTACCTTATGGGCCATTGCCAGCTTCAATTCGTAAAGTCGATACCATGGAAACCACACTCGCCTCCGAGCAGGCTTCGGCCGCTCCCGATTTCGCCGTCACCGATGCTGCAGCGCGCCGCATCCGCCAGATTCTGTCGTCGGAGCCTGCGGGCACCTTCCTGCGCCTCAGCGTGGAAGGGGGCGGATGCTCCGGCTTCTCTTACAAGTACGACATGACAACCGAGCAGGGTGATGACGACCTCATCATCGAGAAGGAAGGCGCCAAGATCGTCGTCGACCGGATCTCCCTCGACTACGTCAAGGGCTCCCAGCTCGATTACGTGGCGGACCTGATGGGCTCGGCCTTCAAGATCCACAACCCCATGGCCACGGCCAAGTGCGGCTGCGGATCGAGCTTCGCCGTCTGACCGGCGCCTGAGAGCAAACACGTCCCGCCCCCGGCGCGACCTCACGGGGCCGCGCCGAGGGGAACAGCATTGCCGCGCGGCCGCGGCAGGCCTGCCGGCCAATTGTCCGGCGGGCACGGGAAGAAGCGCTCGGTGCGCGCGTAGATCAGCAGGTCGGGCTTGAACGCCTTCACATCGTTGAAGTTGAAGTCGCAGCTTCCGGTGGTCTTCAGCGAGGCATGCATCCAGCCCACGACGCTGACGTCCGCATTGGCGAACAGCCCCGCCCAAATGCCCACGGTGAACGAATCTCCCATGATCAGCACCCGCTCGCCGGTGGGCGCATAGTCCCGCGCCACCGATTTGAAGGCGAAGTGCTCATTGTGGTGAATGAGGGCGGGATCAGGCCGTTGGGGACCGGCCGGGCTCTTGTAGAGCAGCTGGAAGTTCTCCTCCTTCACCTCCGGCGGCATGCGCATGCTGCGCAGCAGGTCGCCCCGCGGCGAGGGCACCCGCCCGCCGATCACCTGGCTCACATCCACCTGCCAGCCCGGATGGCCGGCGGCGGCCATCACCGCGTTGAAGGCGAGGATGGAGCTGCGGGTGTTCCAATGGGTATCGGTGAGGAGATAGCGGGGCCAGGGCGCCCGTCGCAGGACCCGGCGCAGGTCGACCGTGGTCACCCCCTCCGCCTCCAGGCCGGCCAGGGCGAGGCTGTATTCGGTGGTGGGATAGCGCAGGAGATCGGTCCAGGCCGGCAATTCCTCCAGCTCCACGGATTGGGCATTGGGCGGCAGCGCCACCAGCACCTTGGTGCCGAGGGGCGCGAGGCTCCGCTGCATCTCGCCGATCATGGAAACGAAGCGCTCCACCTCGGGCGCGCGCACCAGGGCGCCGGCCGATTGCTCCGGCGTGCGCTCCACGCCCCAGAACAGCTGGCCATTGCGGCCGGCATAGATGGGGTAGCTGTCGGGCGCATCCAGGGCGCGGCGCAACTCCCGGCGCAGCACCGGCAGGGTGGCGCGGAAGCCGAAATTGTCATGAATGAACTCGCCGGCATTGCGGAAGATCACATGGGCCGTGCGCCCCCAGCCCCATTCGGGCGCCAGCGGCGTGCGCGCCTTCCAGGTGCCCAGCGGGTCCGGAATGATGTTCGAGAGGAACAGCAGGCCGATGATGCCGGCCACCAGGACCCCGATGTAGCGGCGATGTCGCGCGAGCAGGTTCATGGCATCAGAACCGGTAATAGAGGAAGGGCGTGGGGATGGTACCGCCCACCCAGATCACGCTCATGATCATGAGCGCGGCGATGAGGCCGTAATCCGCCACCGTGGCCAGCACCCCCTCCCCCGACAGGATCTTCCAGCGCCGCCAGCGGAAGAAGCCGATGAGACCACCAACGATCAGCGCGACGATGGACAGGGTGTGGAGGCCGAAGCCGAGCGCCATGGAGGGCCGCGAGAAGCCGTTGGCCCCCACCAGGCCTGAGAAGAGATCCAGTGCCCCGGGCAGCGTATCGGCCCGGAACCAGACCCAGCCCAGCATCACCACCACCACGGCATAAAGGTGCGACACCGGCCCCGGAAGGCGCTTCAGCCAGCGGCCGAGCCAGGCCCGTTCCAGGATGAGGAAGGCCCCGTGATGGGCACCCCAGATCACGAAGTTCCAGCTCGCCCCGTGCCACAGGCCGCACAGCAGGAAGACGACGGACAGGTTCACATAGGTCCGCGCCGGCCCATGCCGGTTGCCCCCCAGGGGAATGTAGAGATAGTCCCGCAGGAAGGCCGACAGGCTCATGTGCCAGCGCCGCCAGAACTCGGTGATGGAGTGGGAGCTGTAGGGAATGCGGAAGTTGCGCGGCAGGGTAAAGCCCACCATCACGCCGAGGCCCACGGCCATGGTCGAGTAGCCGGCGAAGTCGAAATAGATCTGCACCGTATAGGCATAAACACCCAGCCACGCTTCCACGAAGGTCGGGTTGGTGGTGGTGTCGAACACACCCACCACCAGGCGCGAGACCTCATCGGCAATCAGCACCTTCCAGGCCAGCCCGATGGCAAACAGCCGCGCGCCGGCGGAAAACCGGCCCCAGGTGACGCGCCTGTCCGCGAGCTGCCGGGCGACCGTGGAGTAGCGCACGATGGGGCCCGCCACCAGCTGCGGGAACATGCACATGTAGAGCGCGAACTGGGCCGGGTCCGTATTGGCCCGCACCTTTCGCTTGTAGATGTCGGCGAGATACGAAATCGCGTGGAACGAATAGAAGGAAATGCCCAGCGGCAGGGAAATGTGCGGCTCAGGAAGGGCGGCCCCGGTGGGCTCCAGCAGCACATTGAGATTGCCGATGAGGAAGTCGGTATATTTGAACACCCCGAGCAGCAGCAGATTAAAGGTGACGCCGCCGATGAGGACGCGCTGCCGTTCGCGCCCCTCCTTCAGGTCCATGGCCTTGGCGATGAAGAAGTTGACGGCGACGGAGGCCAAGAGCAGCACGATGTGCGGCGTGTATCCCGAGGCGTAGAACACCAGGGAGAAGGCCAGAAAGATATAATTCCGCAGCGCGATGGTCTTCGCGGCGAAGTAGGAGACCAAGAAAAGCGGGAAGAAATAGAACAGAAACTCGATGGACGCGAACGTCATGTCGCTAGGTCACCTGGACAATGGCAAGGGTGGTGCATGCCATCCTTTTCCCCCCGCCGCAACCCTGCCGCCGGGTCGCCCCGCGTTACGTTATGTATCTGCGGACCTCCGCCGGTTGCCCCGGCCCGCGTGGGGAGTATGCTCGCCGCGCCCGAACCGACGGGCCCCCGAAGGAGCCGGATCCCCATGCGCATCGCCACCTGGAATGTGAACTCCATCCGCCAGCGGCTCGACCATGCGGTCGCCTGGCTGAAGGAGGCCAATCCGGACGTGGTGTGCCTGCAGGAGATCAAGTGCCAGACCGACGCCTTCCCCAGGGAGCCGTTCGAGGCGCTGGGCTACAATGTCACGGTGCACGGCCAGAAGACGTTCAACGGCGTCGCCCTGCTCTCCAAGCTGCCGCTGGAGGACGTGAGCCACGGCCTCGCCGGCGATGATGGCGACGAACAGGCCCGGTTCATCGAGGCGGTGGTTTCAGTGAAAACCGGCGTGGTGCGCGTCGCCTGCCTCTATCTGCCCAACGGCAACCCGCCGGATACCGAGAAATATCCCTACAAGCTCGGCTTCATGAACCGGCTCAATGCCTTTGCCGCCGACCGATTGGCCCTGGAAGAGCCGCTGATCCTCGCCGGCGATTTCAATGTGATCCCGCAGCCCATCGACGCCGCCGATCCGTCCGCCTGGCTCGGCGACGCATTGTTCCTGCCGCGCACCCGCGCCGCCTTCCGCGGCCTTCTCCATCTCGGCCTCACCGACGCGGTACGCGCCACCACCGATGCCGAACGGGTGTTCACCTTCTGGGATTATCAGGCCGGGGCCTGGCAGCGGGATTTCGGCATCCGCATCGACCATCTGCTGCTGTCGCCCCAGGCGGCCGACAAGCTCATCGGCGCCGGCATCGACAAGCATGTGCGGGCCTGGGAAAAGCCCTCAGACCACGTGCCGGTCTGGGCCGACTTTTCCATCGCTGTCTGAGGCGCAAAGCCATGGCCCCCTTTCCCGCGCAGCCCCTCGTCGGCGGTTGCCTGTGCGGCGCGGTGCGCTATCGCATCAAGCAGGTGCGCACCGCCTTCTGGTGCCATTGCACCATGTGCCAGAAGGCCTCCGGCTCCGCCGCCGTGCCGTGGGCCAGTGTCGCCCGCGACGATCTGGAGCTGACGGACGGAACGCTGACGCGCTACGCCTCTTCTGAAGGGGTGATCCGGGGGTTCTGCGGCAGCTGCGGCAGCCCGATCCTGTTCGATATGGCGTGTGAGGCGGAGGTGGATATTACCGTCGGCACCCTGGACCAGCCCGACGCCGTGCAGCCCAGCCACCATCTGTGGACCCATTCGGCCCGCGCCATGACCGCGGGCCTCGGCGCCGACCTGCCACGTTTCGCCGCCGAGCGCGACCCACCTTAGCCCAAGGCAGGCCAACGGTGCAGGCCAACGGTAGACCAAGGGTCGACCAGGGGTCGATAGCCGGCCTGCAGTCGGCGCTCTTCAGCGCCGTGCGGTCTTCAGCCAGTTTTCGAGATAGGCCAGGGCCATGGCCCGTTCATCGGGCGAGGCTTCAGCGAATACCTTTTCGTGCAGCTCCACCACCCATTTGTCTTCGGGCCGCGCCGCCGCATCCCGCGCAAGTGTGAGCCACATGAGGCCGCGTGCCGCCTGGCGGGGAACGCCCTCTTCGCCGCGGAACAGCAACTCGCCCAAGGTGGCCTGCGCCTCAAACTGCCCCTTCTGGGCGGCCAGGGTCAGCCAACGCCCGGCGTTGCGCGCGTCCTTCGGCCCGCCCACGCCTTCCAGATACAGCTTGCCCAGATGGTACTGGGCATCGGCGTCACCGAAATAGGAGGCGGCGTAGGAATACATGTCCCGCGCGCGGGTGGGATTGCGCTTCACGCCGGCCGAGGGAATGCCCACCAGATAATAGGAGCCCAGCGCGACGAACGCATTGGCCACGAAGCGCGACTGTGCCGTGCCGGGATAGTCATCCGCGTGGGAATTGGCGATCCGGCTGTAATAGGTGAAGGCCTTGGCATCGTCCCGCTTCACGCCGTCGCCATCGGCATAGATCTTGGCCAGCTTCCACTGGGCCATGGGGTGGCCCTGGGCCGCGGCATAGCCAAGAGCGTCGAGGCCCTTGGCGGTCTCGCCCTGGCGCAATGCCAATGCACCGGCACGAAACGCCTCATCCACCGGCCGCGTGGCCGGTACCACCGGCACATCCACCGGCGGGGTGATGGGCTGCTGCGCCTGGGTGGAGCCATCGAAGGCGGATGCGACCGGCGCGCTCAGCAGCAGACCGACCATGCTGGCGAACAGCAGCCCGGCCGCACGGCGCGCGGCCGGTGCGCTCACGGCGCGGCCCGGGCCACGACCCGCCCGTGGCGCCGCGCGGCGCGCTGATGGGGACAGAAGCCCGCCCCGGGGGCTTGGTAAACGTTCCGCAAACATGATGCTGGAAACTTGGCAGACGGCGGCGGCAATATCGGGGCCGAGGAAAGGCCGCCTGGCGGCCTCACTTGGGCACCGTTCCGTCGCGCTCCGCCCTGCAAGCCTATGTGCCATCCACCGCGTGCGCATCCGGACTCTACCTCAAACGCGGCGGCCGGAAACACTTTCCAGGCTACGCTCACCGCCCCGTGTCGCCCTCTGGTGTCGTGGCGTTTTGTGGCGGGATCGCGGCGTTTGCGGCGGCCGGGCCGGCGGAACCCGGGAAAGGGTGGCGGTGTGACTTTGCCGTCACACAGCCGTCAGCCCCCAACCCTGGCGGTTCCCTTGCGACTCGCGGCTGGGAGCGACCCCCGCGCGGCGGGCCGCTCACAGCCCGTTTCAGGCGCCGGACAGCTGGCCGATGGCGGCGCGCACCTTCTCCTTGCGCAGGAGATATTCGGCGCGCTTCTCCCGCTCGGCCTCGACCACTTCTTCCGGGGCCCGGGCCACGAAGCTCTCATTGGAGAGCTTGCCGTCGATGCGGGCCACTTCCTGGTCGAGCTTGCCCTCTTCCTTCTTCAGGCGGACCAGCTCGGCGGCGAGGTCCACCACTCCGGCCAGCGGCAGCGCCGCCACCTCACCGCGCACCACCATCTGCACCGACTCCCCGGGCATAGCGTCGGCAATGGTGATGTCTTCGAGCCGCGCCAGCCGGCGCAGGGCATCGTCCCACTGGGCGGCGCGGGCAGCCGTTTCGGCCGAGGGCTGCACCAGCACGAGCGGCACCTGGGCGGAGGCCGGCACGTTCATTTCGGCGCGCACGGAGCGGATCTCGGTGACGAGATCCACCACCCAGCCCACTTCGGCCTCCGCATCGGGGGCCTCCAGGCCCGCGAGGTCCGGCCAGGGCGCCAGCGCCAGCAGGCTCTCGCGCGCGGGGCCCTCCTTGCCGGTCTCGGCCCACAGCTCTTCGGTGAGGAAGGGCATGAAGGGGTGCAGCAGCGCCATGGCCACATCCAGCACATAGGCCGTGGTGGCGCGGGTCTCGTCCTTGGCGGCGCCATCCGGCCCGGACAGCACCGGCTTGGCGAGCTCCAGGTGCCAGTCGCAGAACACGTTCCACAGGAAGCGGTAGATGCCGCCCGCCGCGTCATTGAAGCGATAGGCGAGGATGGCTTCCTGCACCTCGCCGGCGGCGCGGGCGGCCTCGCCGATGATCCAGCGGTTGAGGGTGCCGTCCACCTTGGCGGGATCGAAGCCGGCGCCCCGTACGCAGCCGTTCATCTGGGCGAAGCGCACCGCGTTCCAGAGCTTGGTGGCGAAGTTCCGATAGCCCTCCACCCGCGAGGTGGCGAGCTTGATGTCCCGGCCCTGGGCCGCCATGGCAGCCAAAGTGAAGCGCAGGGCATCGGCGCCGTATTTGTCCACGAGGTCCAGCGGGTCGATGACGTTGCCCTTCGACTTCGACATCTTGGCCCCCTTCTCGTCGCGGACGAGGGCGTGGATGTAGATGTCCTTGAACGGCACTTCGCCATCCATGAAGTGCAGACCCATCATCATCATCCGGGCGACCCAGAAGAAGATGATGTCAAAACCCGTCACCAGCACGCTGGTGGGATAGAATTTCTTCAGTTCCTCGGTCTCATCCGGCCAGCCCATGGTGGAGAAGGGCCACAGCGCGGAGGAGAACCAGGTGTCGAGCACATCCTCATCGCGGGTGAGGAAGCCCGCGCGCTTATCGGCATCGGCGATCAGCGCTTCGGCCTCTTCGGCGGAGAGCGTCTCGTTGCCCACATTGTGCTTGAGGGCCTGCTCGAAGGCCTCGTCTTCATCCAGCGCGACGAAGACGTTGCCAAAGGGATCATACCAGGCGGGGATCTGGTGGCCCCACCACAACTGGCGCGAGACGCACCAGGGCTGGATATTCTCCAGCCACTCGAAATAGGTCTTTTCCCAATTCTTCGGCACGAAACTGGTGCGGCCCTCACGCACCGCCGCCAGGGCCGGCTGCGCCAGAGTCTTGGCGTCCACATACCACTGGTCGGTGAGCCAGGGCTCGATGACCACGTTGGAGCGATCGCCGTGGGGCACCATGTGGGTGTGCGGCTCGATCTTCTCCAGCAGCTCCAGATTGGTCAGCAGCTCGACGATGGTCTTGCGCGCCGCAAAGCGGTCGAGCCCGCCCAGGTGCTCCAGCACGCCGGCGTCCACCGGCTCCACATAGGCCTCCGGGCGCTCGGCGCGATCATCCGCGATACCGGAGATGTCGATGCGTGCCTCGGCATCGAGCACGTTGATCATGGGCAAGCTGTGGCGCTTGCCCACCTCGAAATCGTTGAAATCGTGCGCCGGCGTGATCTTCACCGCGCCCGATCCCTTTTCCGGGTCGGAGTATTCATCGGCGACGATGGGAATGCGGCGGCCCACCAGGGGCAGGATGACGTTCTTGCCGATCAGGTCCCGATAGCGCTCGTCATCCGGGTGCACCGCCACCGCCGTATCGCCCAGCATGGTCTCCGGGCGGGTGGTGGCGACGATGATGAAGCGGCCCTTCTCCCCCTCGATGGGGTAGCGCAGATGCCAGAGATTGCCCTTCATCTCCACCGGCACCACTTCGAGGTCCGAGATGGCGGTAATGAGCTTAGGGTCCCAATTGACGAGACGCTTGTCCTTGTAGATCAGCCCCTCACGATAGAGCTGCACGAACACCTTGAGGACCGCGCGCGACAGACCCTCGTCCATAGTGAAGCGCTCGCGCGACCAGTCGCAGGAGGCGCCGAGCCGCTTCAGCTGGCCGACAATGGTGCCGCCCGACTCGGCCTTCCAGGTCCACACCCGCTCGATGAAGGCGGCGCGGCCCATATCGCGGCGGCCGGGCTGCTGCTGCGCCGCAAGCTGGCGTTCCACCACCATCTGCGTGGCAATGCCCGCATGGTCGGTACCCGGCTGCCACAGCACGTCCTTGCCGCGCATGCGCTCGAAGCGGGCCAGGATGTCCTGCAGCGTGTTGTTGAGCGCGTGGCCCATGTGCAGGGAGCCGGTGACGTTCGGCGGTGGGATGACGATGGAAAAGCCCGGCTTGTCCTTGCGCTCGGGGCGCCCGCAGCGGAACGCGCCTTCCTGTTCCCAAGCCTCGGCAATGCGGGCCTCGACGGATGCGGGATCGAACACTTTCTCGAGCATGGACATGAGCTCCGCGGCCGCGACGCCCCGCAGGCCCGGGCGACGCCCAGGCCGTGCCGGCATCCGTCGCGCTAGGGACAGGATGGTTTCAGATGGGGTTAAGCCGCAGCACCCGGCAAAGGTCAACAGCGGCGGCTCACAAGGCCGCCCTGCGTGCACCGAAGACGCAACCCCGCCCCTGCCTCGCCCCTGCCCCGCGACACAGCGCGCCGGAGCCCGGCTTGGATGGGAATGGCCGGCCTAGCGCCGGTTGCTGGTGACCCGCTCGATCTCGGCCCGGACCGCGCGCTCCACGATGCCGGACAGATTTTCATCCAGCCACGCCTTGAGCATCGGCCGCAGGATCTCCTTCACGAGATCCTCGATGGTGCGCTCCTGCTGGGGCAAGACCAGATCACCAAGGGAGCGGAATGCGGCCGAAACGGCCGCATCCACCGCCGGCGAGAGCAGATCCCGCCGCGGCAGCGGAACGCCGGGCGTTTCATCCGGCGCCGCCACTCTCGGCGGGGCTGGGGGGCGATCCAACGGCGAAGTGGCCGGCGTGGGCCCTGTCGCAGTCTGCGTCGTGCGGCGGCCGCTATCGCGGAGCTCCTCTTCGCGGACATCCTCGCCACCTGCAGCGTCCTCGCCATGCCAAGCGCGATCGGTCCGCTCGGCCTCCGGGCGCCAGCCCACCGGTCGCGCGGCGACAGCGGGGCTTTCGCGATGGCGACGCGCGGTCATCGGACGGAGCATGGGGCGCGCACCTCCATCCGCTGCGGCGCGGCCCACGGCTGCGCTGCCCGCACGTCCACCTTGCGCCGCCATCGGCGGTTCAAGCCAGGCGTCCGCCCCATCGCTCAGGTCATTCAGCGTGTCATCCTCCGGTCCAGGGGCCTGAGGATGCTCATGGCGGTGGTGCAACTCGTCCTGCGGCTCGGCCGCATACCGGCCCCCGGCGACCGGAGACGGCGGCCGCTCCCGGCTGTGCGCCGCCGGCGGCTCCGCCAGCCGTGCCCGCATAGGGAGGGGCGGCATGGGGTGTGGAGTGGCGGGGGGTGCCGTGACGGCGTGCGCAGGCATGGCCTGCACCGGCGCGGGTCGTGCGTCCCCGGGCCGCGCAGCACGAGCCCCTGCCGCTCCGCCAGACGGTGCGGCACGCCGTTCCGGAGCCGGGCGCGCCAGATCGGCCGAGGAGGCGGAACGCGACGGATCGTCATCGGCGATGATGCGACGGATGGACGCGAGAATCTCTTCCATCGACGGCTCTTGCGCCTTCGGATTAGCAGGCATGTCGCAACCCCGGCCGTGGCGGCAGGTGGCGCTCATATCCCGGCGCCGCCCACCCCAGAATCACCATCAGGACAGGAGTATGACACCG
This sequence comes from Xanthobacter sp. NM-25, assembly GCF_022138605.1. Lineage (GTDB taxonomy): Bacteria > Pseudomonadota > Alphaproteobacteria > Rhizobiales > Xanthobacteraceae > Xanthobacter. The sequence continues at coordinate 124,579 of NZ_JACBFS010000004.1, read as the reverse complement.
GCGACAGAGATCGTGCCAGCGCCCTCCCCCCGCTTTCCCGCTATTGACCGTCGGGCGTGCGCACGCCGGCCCAGCTGTCGCGCACCTGATGATAGTGCACAGCCGGGTTGTAGACGTTGACCTTGAGCTTGAGCGACTGGGCGTCGAGCTTGCCGATGGTGGACACCAGAGAATAGGCCGCCACCACCCGGTCGCGCTGGGCGATCACCAGCGCGGAGCGCGAGTTGGTCAGGTCGCGCTGTGCGTTCAGCACGTCGGTGGTGGTGCGCTGGCCGACGCGCCACTCTTCACGCACGCCTTCCAGGGCCAGGGTGTTCGCCGCGACCGAGGCCTGCGCCGCCTGAATCTGCACCTTGGTCGCCTCCAAAGCGCCCCAGTACTGCACGGCCTGGGAGCGGATGGCGTCGCGGTTCACATCCACCTCGATGCGGGCCTGCGACAGCAGCTCCTTCGCCTGGCGGATGTTCGCGTACTCCACGCCGCCCTGGTAGATCGGCACCGACAGGTTGAGCGTCACCGCCGCCGAGCCGAGGGACTGCACCGACAGCGAGGTGTCGTTGGCCTGGGACAGCTGGCCCTGCACATTCAGATTGGGCATCAGCGCGCCCTCGGCCACCTTCACCTGGAAGGTCGCCGCGTCCACCGCGAACTCTGATGCCTTGACCGCCGGATGAGTCGAAAGACCCGCGGACACCACCTTGCCGAGATTGTTCGGCAGCATCCATTCGATGGAGCGGGGCGTGGTGAGCTTGCCCGGCTCCACACCGATCACCTGACGATAAACACCGCGCGCGGAGCTGAGATTCGCGACCGCCTGGCTCACCTGATACTGCGCATCGGCGACGCGGGCCTCGGCCTGCGCCACGTCGGTACGGGTCACCTCACCCACGTTGAAGCGGTCGCGGGTGGCGCGCAGTTCCTGTTCGAGGGCGGCCAGGTTCTGGTGCTGCAGATCCAGGAGCGCGATCGCCTGGATGACATCCATGTAAGCGGTGACGCCGTTCAGGAGGACGGCCTGCTCCGTGTTCCGCAGGGTCTCGCGGGAGCCACGCACCTGGCTTTCGGCCGACCGGGTCGAATTGGCGGTGATGAAGCCGTTGAAAATCGTCTGAGTCGCGGTCAGCGCGAAGGTCCGCGACCACAAGGTGCCATTTTGCTGTGGCGAGCCGGTCGCCTGCTGGCGCACGCCGGCTGGCCCTACGGCTGCGCTCCCGAACAAGGTCGGCCGGTAGCCGGAGAGCGCCTGAGGAACGCTTTCGTCCACCGCCCGCGTGCCGGCGCGCTGGGCGTTCAGGGTCGGATTGTTGACGTAAGCCGAGGCAAGCGCCGAATCGAGAGGCTGCGCCCCCGCGCCGGACGCCGTCACAATGACGGCGCCGACCCCCGCCAGGATAGCGATTACGTCTCGGCGAAAGCTCGTCGCAAGCGACATCTATATCTCCTGGGCCCTGCACGACGGTAAAGATACGCTGCATGCACCCGTCGTGCGGTAACGGATTGGCAACATATCCGCAGCTCACCGCTTGGGAAACCGATCGGTTCGATTTACCCGTCGCTTTTCGCCTGACCGCGGCAAACAGGCCACAGAAGTGTCAGAAAACGAAGCGTGGCGCGGCCTCGAAGCCGGGCAGGCGCGGCACGGCGGCGTTGAAAGCCGGCCATTCAGACACCTGGCCGGACACCTTCGTATAAAGGCGGGCCTGACCGGCACCGCCCTGGCCGAAGACCGTCACCAGCCGCCCGCCCTCTTTGAGCTGACCGAACAGGGTCGGGGGAATCAGATCCACGGCGCCGTTCACGAAGATCACGTCATAGTCGGCTTCCGCGGGCCAGCCGGCCACCAGCGGGCCCTGCATCACCGCCACATTGTCCACCCCAAGCTCAGCCAGGGTCTTGGTGGCGGCGGCCGCGAGTTCCGCGTCCTCCTCCAGCGCCACCACCTGCTGCGCCAGCCGCGACAGCACGGCGGCGGTGTAGCCGGTGCCTGCCCCGATATCGAGCACGTGGTCCTTTTCCTGCACATCGGCGAGCTGAATCAGCCGCGCCACCACCATGGGCTCCACCAGATAGCGGGCCGGGGTGCGCCCCTGCGCCGGGCGGATGATGAGATCGTCGTCGATATAGGCCAGGGACTTGAGGGGCGCGGGCACGAACTTCTCCCGCGGGATTTCGAGCATGGCGCCGACGATGCGGTGGTCGGTCACGTCGTTGGCGCGAACCTGGGCGTCCACCATGCCACGGCGAAGCTCGACGAAATCGATCATGTCATCCCTCCGGACCTCAGCGCGCGGGCATCAGTCTGGCTAGCCCGCCGGGTCAGTTCGAGTTCAAGAGCCACATTGCCGCCCCTTTTGCAAGGCGCCATCAGGGGTCGGCCGCCGGCCGAAAGGCAAACCCGCGCTGTGGCAGGCCGTCGCACGGGGGCAGCCCGGACTTGCCGGCCCGGCGCATGCGGCGTCAACCTTCCGGGCGCTCTCCCAGGGGGAGCCGATGCCGGAGCCTTCGCCATGACCGCCCCCCTTTCTCCCGCCGCCGGGCGCCCCGCCGCCACCACCGAGCAGGCGGTGCATGATCTGGTGCACGGCTTCTATGACGTGGTGCGTGCCGATCCGCTCATCGGACCGGTTTTCATGGCGCACATCGCCGCCGAAGCCTGGCCCGTGCACCTCGCCAAGATGTGCGATTTCTGGTCGTCAGTGCTGCTGAAGACCAAGCGTTACGATGGCCGTCCCCTGCCCCCGCACACCACGCTGGGGCCGTTGAACGATGCGCATTTCCTGCGCTGGCTGGCCCTGTTCCGCCCGGTGGCGCGGGCCACCCTGCCACCGGAAGACGCCGCCCGCGCCATCGCCCACGCGGAGCGGATGGCCAACAGCTTCCGCATCGGCATTGCCATGCACGCCGGCGGCGACGTCACCCGCATGGCGCCGCTGCCCAGCGAGGCGGAGGCCTGAGCCGGGCTTTTGCACAAAGCCCGGGATTGCGCCCTGCCCCAACTTGCGCCCCCGCGACGAACCCCTTATGAAGCGCAGCTCGTGAGGCCACGTGGCGGAGTGGTTACGCAGCGGACTGCAAATCCGTGTACGGGGGTTCGATTCCCTCCGTGGCCTCCACGGCAGCCCGGAGAACCGCCGTCCGGCCCGGCCACTTCGGCCTCGCAGCCCGCTCTGCCCATCCTTCACCACGGATCGGATCCGCCGGAACGGGCCTCTCGCGGCTCCGCCTTGAGCGCACGCGCATTGACTTGAAACGACCGCGGCGGTTCAACAACGCACCAAGCGGTGCGCATTTGCCGACCGCCGGAGAACCGCATGAACGCAAAATCGGCCCCCCCGCCGCGGGAGCCCGTGAGCAATGATGAGACGGTAAGCATCCTGCGCCGCCTTCTGCTCTCGGACGGCAAGCGGCACTGGAAAGGCTACGCTCTCGCTTTCGCCTTCATGGCCACCATGGGGGCCTGCACCGCGGGCCTCGCCTATCTGATGAAGGATGCGGTGGACGCCATCTTCGTGGCCCCCACCCCCGCCGCCGTCTGGGCGGTGGCTATCGTCGTGATGGTTCTGTCGGTGATCAAGGGCGCCTCGACCTACGGGCAGAGCATCACCATGGCGCGGATCGGCAACCGCATCGTGGCCGACAATCAGAAGCGCGCGTTCGACAAGCTGCTGCGGCAGGACGTGAGCTATTTCGCCACCCGTCACACGGCCGAGGTCTCATCCCGCTTCAATGCCGGTGCCAACGGCGCCCGCGGAACCCTCAACCTGGTGGTGGCGAGCATCGGCCGCGACCTGCTCTCGCTGCTCATGCTGGCCGCGGTGGCCATCTTCCAGGATCCGTTCCTGGCGATCATCGCCCTGGTGGTGATGCCGGCGGCGGTGTTCGGCACCCGCAAGCTCATCCGTCGCGCCAAGACCATCTTCACCACCGGGTTCAAGTCCGGCGTGAAGCTCTCGTCCATCGCCCTCGAGGTGTTCCAGGGCATCCGCACGGTGAAGGCCTACACGCTGGAGCCGGAGATGCTTCAGCGCACCCACGCTTATATCGACGAGGTGGAGAAGAACGCCAACCGGCTCGTGCGCACCCAGGCGAAGTCCAGCCCGCTGATGGAGAGCCTGGGCGGCCTCGCCATCGGCGGCGTCATCCTTTACGCGGGCTATAACGTGATCGTGGTGGGGCGCTCGCCAGGGCAGTTCTTCTCCGTGCTGACGGCGCTGCTGCTGGCTTATGAGCCAGCGAAGCGCCTGGCCCGCCTGCACGTGGAGCTGGTGAACCACCTGATGGGCGCGCGCATGCTGTTCGAGCTGCTCGATTCGCCCGCACCCGAGCTCGATCCCCCGGGCACGCCCGACCTGCCGCGTCCTCAGGGGCGAGTGGAGCTGCAGCATGTGGAATTCGGCTATCGCCCCGGCGAGCCGGTGCTGCGCGGTCTCGACCTGGTAGCCGAGCCCGGCCAGACCACGGCGCTGGTGGGCCAATCGGGCGGCGGCAAAACCACCGTCATCAACCTCATCGAGCGCTTCTACGAGCCGCAGAGCGGCGCGGTGCTGTTCGATGGGGTGGACACCCGCACCGTCACCCGCCGCTCGGTGCGCTCCGCGGTGGCGCTGGTGAGCCAGGATGTCTACCTGTTCTCCGGCTCCATCCGCGACAACATCGGCTATGGCCGCCCCGGCGCCAGCGAAGACGAGATCATCGCCGCCGCCCGCGCCGCCCATGCCCATGACTTCATCATGGGCTTTGAAGGCGGCTACGACACCCATGTGGGCGAGCATGGCGCGCAATTGTCCGGCGGCCAGCGCCAGCGCATCGCCATCGCCCGCGCCTTCCTGAAGGACGCGCCGATCCTGCTGCTCGACGAGGCCACCGCCGCCCTCGACAGCGAGTCGGAAGCTGAGGTGCAGAAAGCGTTGCAGCTGCTGCAGCGCCAGCGCACCACCATCGTCATCGCCCATCGCCTGCAGACCGTGGTGGGGGCCGACAAGATCTGCGTGATCGAAGGCGGCCGGGTGATGGAATCGGGCACGCACGACGAGCTTCTGGCCAAGCGTGGGCGCTATTTCGGCTTCTACCACATCCAGTTCGCCCACGAGTCCACGCCGCCGGAACCCACGGGCGGCGATGATCCGCAAGCGCTTCTGCGCGCTTGATTTCGGCACCCGACGCAGCGCACTTGTGCACACCCAATGGGGCCCGGAAGCGGAAAACCTCCGCTTTCGGGCTTCACAAGCCCGCGGGGGATTGCTATATCGCCGGCCTCGGTCGGAAACGACCTGTTCCCCGATAGCTCAGTTGGTAGAGCGTTCGACTGTTAATCGAATGGTCGCAGGTTCGAGTCCTGCTCGGGGAGCCATCTCTCAAACGCCGCGCACCGGCGTTTCTCTTTCCAGACTCGCAAATCTGCCGTTCCGCGGTGTCCCCGCCGCACTACGCCATTCCTGACACCTGCGTCTGACGCAGGGGAAGTGGCGAGCAGCTGCATACCTCCTCCCTGCAAACTCTGCTGTCCATTGACGGAATGGCGATCGGCTCAGCGCCCGATGTGGCGACCGGGGCGGCAGACCACCTGCGGATGCTTGGCGCGGCACCTGCAGCGCCTGTATGCATGGCTCTTTCAACCGTGAAGGGGAGGTGGCCATGCAGCCTCCGGGCGGCCCCGCGACGCGCGAAATGTCAGAATCCGAACCCAGCCCTGAGCGCTCAGATGCGCTCGGCCGAGGACGGCTGCTTTATGTTCTCGATGTCCTTCTCACGACCCGCAGTGTGACAGCGGCGGCGCGGCAGCTTGGCCTGCAGCCATCGGGCGTGAGCCGCATTCTCGGCGAGCTGCGCACCGCGCTCGACGATACCTTGCTGATCCGTTCGGGCCGAGGGCTGGTGCCTACCCCCAAGGCGGAAAGCCTGCGCCCACAGATTCGCGACATCGTCCGCGACATCGACGCCGTCTTTGCCGATCCCGCGACCGGCAGCGCAGCGGACAAGCCCGCACCCTTCGACCGTCGTTGGAACGTGCCCTATCCCGAGACAGTGCCTCAGTTGGCGGTCGCATCCGCCACGCTCAAGCAGGACGCGGAGCCGGCGGGCCGGCGGCAGGAGCCAGACAAAGCCGAGACGCCGCCGCACGCGCAGCTCGCCCAGCTCATCGGCACCGTCGCCGGCCGCCGCAAGGCACCGGGCCATAGCCTCGATGTGGAGCAGGCCCAGACGGCCATGTCGATCATCCTCGATGGCGCGGCGGATCCGGTGCAGGTGGGCGCGTTCCTCAGCTTCATTCATCTGCAGGGCACGACCGCGACGGAGCTGGCCGGCTTCGTCAGAGCGGCCCGGCAACACGTCTCAACCCGCTTCGGGCGGCCGGATCATCTGCGCGCCGATCTGGACTGGCCCTGCTACATCTCCCCGCGAGACCAGCGTCCGCCGTGGTTTTTCCAAGCCGCCAGCCTGGTGGCCCGGGCCGGATATCGGGTGGTGCTCCACGGCAGCAGCGGCAGCGGCCTCACGGCGGGGCGCCATAGCGTGGTGGCGGACCTGCTGGGCATCGTTTCCTGCCGCACACCTGCACAGCTGGAGGCGGCGCTTGGCGCGCACGCCATCGCCTATCTGCCCTTGCCTGCTCTTTCGCCGCAGCTGTTCCGGCTGCTCGGTCTCCATGCGCTCACGGAGACGCGTTCGCCGGCCCATGAGCTGGTGCATCTGCTGCAGCCGGTGCCTGCCCGCGCCACCCTGCTGGGCGTGGGCAAGCCCTCCTATCAAGAGATCCACCGCGACACCGCCGTGTTGCTGGGTGAGCGACACCTGGCGATGATCGACAATTCGCGAGACGTGGCCCAATTCAACCCATTCCGCGCCACCACCATCCATCGGCTGGTGGACGGGGTTCCGCGCGACGACTTCGTCGCCAGCCTGCCCGCACCCGCCTCGCGGGATCGCACGCCCTTCACCAGCATGGAGCACTGGAGCGCGGTATGGCGCGGCACCGTTCGCGATCCGCGCGCCGAGAGCATCGTCATCGCCACGGCGGCAACCGCCCTCCTCTGTCTCGATGCAGACTCAGGGATCACCTTCGATGACGCCCGCCAGCGGGCATCGGAGCTTTGGGCCGCGCGCGACAGGAACTGACGCTCCGGCTGTGGACCTTGCGGAACCGCAGCCCACCCTGTGTCATTTCGGCAACACTCCGTTTCAGCTACCCCACCGAAGTGGGAACAAGCTATTGTTTTCAATTCATTTTCTAAATCGCGCGATCCACCTCATCCGCGCGCGAGCGGGGGTGCATCGCCGCTCCTCCTGAACCACAAAGGGTGGAATGATCCCTTCCGATACCCCGGCATCGTGCGTCATGGTGCATTTAGAAGCGCTCTGAATTATGCGCGTTGATACGTTGAGACACGATCCGTAATGCTCCGGTCATTTCCAGACATTCACTGAATTCTGGCGCACAATTTATAAGTATTCTTAGGAGCATATCATGCAACGGGATGGCTCGGACCTGTGCCTCAGACCCCTCATTTCCGGGGCGCGAACGACGGCGGGCACGTTGTTGGGCTTCACCGTGCTGCCTATGGCGGCATTGGCCCAGGAAGCGGATAGCGCGAATACCAGCACCACCCGGCGGGATTCACCGAACGTGGTGGAACTGGACACGGTCGAGGTGCAGGCGGCCGAACAGGGCAACACCAATTTCGCCTCGCTGGGCATCGCCCGTCTTCCGACTACGGTTCAGGACACGCCGCAGACCATCACCGTCGTTCCGCAGGAACTCATCCAGCAGCAGCAGATCACCACTCTGGGCCAGGCGCTGCAGAACGTGCCGGGCATCACCATGTCCTCTGGCGAGGGTAATGGCGGCCCGGCCGGCGACCAGTTCCGCATTCGCGGCATTCCCGCCCGCGGCGACATCTATTCCGATGGCCTGCGAGACTTCGGCATCTACACCCACGACATGTTCGACACTGAAAGCGTCGAGGTGATCATGGGGCCGAACGGCGAGGCCTTCGGCGTTGGCAATGCCGGCGGCCTCATCAACCAGACCACCAAGCGGGCGCATCGCGGCAACGTCACCAGCATCGACCAGCAGCTGGGGTCCGGCCCGCTCTATCGCACCACCATTGATGGCAACTACCAGATCGACGAGAAGACGGCGATCCGACTCAACGCTGTCTACAACAAGCAGGACGTGGCGGACCGCAACAACATCTTCACCGATCGGGCCGGCATCGCCGCCAATATCGGTTTCGGACTTGGCACGGACACCACCTGGTTCCTGAACTACATGTATCTGCATGGCGACAGCATGCCTGACATGGGCGTGCCGTTCGTCACCGCGAAAGACGGCATCGTGCGGCCCATCACCGATTTCGGCCTGGTCAGCTACGATTCCGCGACGTCTTACGCCCGCAGTTTCAATCGCGACATCACCGACGTGCAGGTGGTGACGTCCAACTTCTCGAAGGAAGTGAACAACTGGTTCACCTTCAATAACGACACCCGCTTCTCCGTCTATGCCCGGGATTTCAGCGCCACCAACCCGTCGGCGTGCACCGGCACCTGCGCGGCGACCATTCTGAGCGGCGGCAACTACCGGCTGAGCTATGGGGCCGGCGGCGGAATGACCTACAACCAGACCGGCTGGGGCTTCCAGAACGTCGCCTCGGGCCGCTTTGAATTCTCGGTCGGCGGCTTCAAGAACAAGGCGATCGTCGGCATCGACACCGTCTATCAGGAAGATCAGCGGCACATGATGACCGCGGTTAACCGCGTCAATGATCAGATGATCATCAACCCGCGCTATCTCTACCCGCAGACCTGGTTCTACTATAACGGCGTCAATGCGCGGCTGGCCAATGCCACAGACATCGGTCTGTTTGCCAGCGATCGGCTCTGGTTCACGGAGCAGCTGTCCGTGCAGGCCGGCGTGCGCTGGGACTATTTCAACAGCGAGTTCAATGGCGTCGTGGCGGGCATCGGCGGCTCGCAATCGGCGCAGGAATTCAGCCCGGCTGTCAGCATCATCTACGAGCCCTCGCGCAACTACACCTATTACGCCTCCTTCTCGCGGACCTACCGCCCCATCGGCACCGACGTGGCCGCGGCAACCGGAGGTTCTGGGTCGGAAGTGCCGCAGGACACCGTCAACAGCGAGCCGGAAAGCTCGGACCTGTATGAGCTCGGGGTGAAGGCCAACTTCCTCAACGGCCGGCTGGGGGCCACGGCCGCGGTGTTCCGGGTCGATAAGGAGAATTCCTACGCCGTCGATCCGACCACCGGCGACATCACGCCCGGCTTCTCCGATGCCGGCCTCGGCCTCAGGGTGCAGGGCGTGCAGCTCGGCCTGAACGGTCTCGTCACGCAGCAGTGGATGGTCAATCTCGGCTATTCCTACCTTGATGGCGAGACCACCTATTCGTCGACCATCGCGCAGATCGGCAATGTGGCGCCCAATGTGCCGACGAACAATTTCTCGGCCTGGACCAGCTACGACCTCGAAACCCTGGTGCACCCCGACACCAAGCTGATGGTGGGCGGCGGTGTGCGCTATGCCTCGGCCTATTGGTCCGATGCCGCCAACACCGGCCGCGTGCCCGAGACGTTCTCGCTCGACGCCATGGTGTCCCTGGAAACCCACGACAAGAAACTCCGCATGGCGCTCAACGCCTACAACCTCACCGATCATCAGAACTACACCTCGTCGTTCAACGTGGCGCGCGTGGTTCCTGCTTCGGGGCGGACCTTCATGTTCAATATCGGCACGACATTCTGAAGGAGGCTCGTGCCATGCGTCCCCGCCCTTTCCGGTGGGGGCGCATGGCCATCGCCCATGCTGTTGACGATCCCGAATGTCCTGAACGCGGAGGAGCTCCGCGCCGCCCGCGACCTGCTCGATCGGTCGGAGTGGGTGCACGGCCGCGCCACCGCCGGCACCCTCGCCGCGCGGGTGAAGAACAACGCCCAGCTGGCGCCGGACAGCCCGCAGGCCCTGGCCCTCGGACAAATGGTGCTGACAGCCCTCGGCCGTTGCCCCAGCTACACCTCGGCGGTGTTGCCGCTGCGCGTGTTGCCGCCCATGTTCAATCGCTACGACGCGGGCATGACCTTCGGCCTGCACACGGACAACGCCATTCGCGCGCTTCCCGGTGGTTCCGGCCAGCAGTTGCGGGCTGATGTCTCAACCACCCTGTTCCTGTCGGAGCCCGACGACTATGACGGCGGCGCCCTGGTGATCGAGGATACCTACGGCGCCAAGGAGGTGAAGCTGCCGGCCGGCCACATGGTGGTCTATCCCGCATCGAGCCTGCACCGCGTCACCCCGGTGACGCGCGGCAGCCGGCGGGCGGCGTTCTTCTGGGCCCAATCCATGGTGCGGGACGATGGGCAGCGGGCCATGCTCTATGATCTCGATGTGGCGATCATCGAGCTGCGCCAACGGGTGGGCGATGACGACCCGGCCGTGCAGCGGCTCGTCAGCCACTATCACAACCTTCTGCGTCGCTGGGCCGAGCTGTGAGCGCGGCGCAGGGCCCCGCCGCCCCGACCCTCGCCGAGGCGCAGCTGGCGCTGGGACAGATGGAGCTCGACCGCGGTGCGCCGGCCGCCGCCCTGGAGTGGTTCCGCGCCGCCGCCCGCAGCGGCGATCCGCAGGCCTTCAACATGCTCGGGCGCTGCCATGAACGGGGCTGGGGCATCGCCGCCGATCCGGCCCGGGCGGCGCATTACTATCAACGCGCAGTGGATCTGGGGGACGGCTGGGCCATGTTCAATCTGGCCGATCTCCACCTGCGTGGCATCGGCGTGCCGCAAAGTGACGAGGCCGCGCACGGGCTCTATGTGCGCGCGGCCCGGAAGGGCAACAGCAAGGCGTTGACCATGCTCGGCCTGCTGTACGAGGACGGGCGGATTTCCGGGCCCACGCTCCGCGATGTCGCGGCCCTCTATGAGGCCGCGGCGGAAGGCGGAGACGGCTGGGGCGCGCTGAACCTCGCGCGGCTGCTGCTGGGCGGCGGAGATGTCGCCAGCGCCTGCCTCTGGCTGGAGCGCGCCCTCGCCCACGGTTTCGGCGATCTGTTCCGCGCCATGGCCGAGCTCCTGCACGATCAGCCCGATCCCCGCATCCGCGCACTGGCGGAGCAGGCGGCCCGGCGCGGTCAGCTGGAGGCCCGGTGCGCATGATGACGGTGCCCGCCGACTGCGTCTGCGCCCAGGATTATGAGCACTATTTCGCCGCCCGCGTCGACCCGGCGGTGCGGGCCTATGTGGACGGAAGCGCCGCCGACGGTCTCACCGCCGCCCGCAACCGCGCCTCTTTCGACCGGCACCTGCTGATGCCCCGCGTTCTGCGCGACATGCGGCAGGCCTCGGCTGCCACCACGCTGTTCGGGACACCGTTCGCCTTCCCGCTGGGGCTTGCGCCCACCGCCTATCATAAGCTGGTGCACCCGGACGGCGAGGCCGCCACCGCGCTGGGCGCCGCGCTCACCGGCACGCCGATGATCGTCAGCACCCTGTCGAGCACGCCGGTGGAAACCCTCGCGGCCATCGATGGCGCGCACCTGTGGTTCCAGCTCTATGCCCAGCCCCGCTGGCCCGACACGGTACGGCTGCTGCGGCGGGCGGAGGCGGCGGGGTGCCGCGCCATCGTGATGACGGTGGATGCGCCCTTGAACGGCATCCGCAACATGGAGCAGCGCGCCGGCTTTCGCCTGCCTGCCCACATCGAGGCCGTGCACCTTCGGGACATGGCGCCCCTCGATGGCCCCGCCATGGCCCCGGGCAGCCCGGTGTTCCAAGGTCTTCTGGCCCATGCCCCCACCTGGGACACGCTGGCGGCCGTGTGCGCGGCGACGGCGCTGCCGGTGCTGGCGAAGGGCATCCTCGCCCCGAACGACGCGGAGCAGGCGGTGGCCGTCGGGTGCGCCGGCATCATCGTGTCCAATCATGGTGGGCGTGTCCTCGACAGCACGCCCGCTGCATTGGAGATGCTGCCCCATGTGGCCGCCACCATTGATGGCCGGGTGCCTCTTCTTGTCGACGGCGGCATCCGGCGCGGCACCGACATTCTCAAGGCGCTGGCGCTGGGTGCGCGCGCCGTGCTGCTGGGGCGGCCGGTTCTGCATGCCCTTGCGGTGGGCGGCCCGGCCGGCGTCGCCCACCTGTTGACGGTGCTGCGCACCGAGCTCGAGGCGGCCATGGCCCTCACCGGCTGTCCGCGCATCTCCGACATCGACGCCGGCGTGCTGGCGGCAAGCACTGTCTCGCCGCGCTGAGCCCCCCTCAGTCGAAGGCATCGACGCGCAGGCGCCCCGAGGCGCGCCAGCGCGCGATTTCGACCGCAGCGACGTTTATGGGCAGCACCGTGGCCTGGGCCAAGATCTCCGTCAGGGTCTCTTCAACGGCACGGGCCATGGCGCCCGCACCGCAGATGTAGACCCGCGCCTGCTTGTTCTGCAGCCAATGGACCACCTCATCCGCCGCCTCCCGCAGGCGATGCTGGACATAGCCGGCCCCCTCGCTGTCACGGGAGAAGACCGTGTCGCAGCGGGTCAAGCTCCCATCCCGCAGGGCGGCACCGAACGCCTCTGCCCACAGATGGTCGCCCGCGCGGTGACGATTCCCGAAGATCAGCCACGCCGGGCCCGCCCGCCCACTGGCCGCCCGTTCCGCCACGAAACCGGGGAACGGCGCGATGCCGGTGCCGGTGGCGATCATCAGCAGCGGCTGTGCCTCGTCCTCGGGGGGATTGAACGCGGGGTGACGCTGCAGATCGGCGACAAGCTGCCCGCCTACGGCCAGGCTGCGCACGAGAAATCCCGAAACCTCGCCGAGCTGCGTAGAGCCCATGGCATCCCGCCAACTGTGGAGCCCCACCGTGAGGCGAATGACCCGCGGCTCCAACCGGCTGGAACTGCCGATGGAATAGGCGCGGGCCCGCCCGCCCTCCGGCGGGGTCAGGCGCAGCAGGTCACCCGGGCGAAACGCCACGTCGCGATCCGCGGCGAAGGCGAGGCTCCAGGTCTCCCGTGTTTCCCCCGCAGTGGGGTCATCCAGGCGCTGGCGCTCCAACAGCCGAAGGCGGACCGGAACACCGGCCTCAATGCGCGGCTGACCGGCCCAGCGCAGACGGAGGGTGTCGCGCAGGCCGTCGATCCAGTGGGACCACCCGGCCTTCGGATCGCCATCCACCCGCGCCAAGGGCAACGCCTCGCGCGCGCCGGCGGCCACCAGAGCATCGCGCAGGATCACCCCGCCCCGGCAGAAGTGCGCATAATGGCGTTCGCCGAGCGCCAGAACCGCGATCCGGGTGCCCGACAGATTGTCCTCAGCTAAGCACTGAGGTACCCGCCTTGCTCCGTCCGGCACCTCGCCATCGCCGGTGGTGGAGGCGACCAGCAAGATGAGTGGAAAGCCCCGCAACTGGGCGGGGGTGAGCGACCCGAGCGGCGCCAGTGCCACGCTCTCGCCGCCCGCCACCAGGCCATCGCGGGTGGCGGTGGCGAGGCGGGCGGCGGTACCGGTCTGGCTGGCATAAGCCACCAGAATATTGCCCGCGAGCGCCCCGCGTCGCCTCCGCCGAATGGCCCGTGCGAGCCACGACCACAGCCCGGTGACGGTCAGCAGCAGCAAGGCGCCCGAAGCCAGGAGATTGAGGAGGCCGGACCAGGCGCCGCCCCAGGTGCCCTCGTGCAGTTGCTTCACCAGATTGGGTGGACGCGTAAGGGCGCTGACGCCCCGCCCGCTGACCATGTGGACAGAGGGACCGGGCCGCGCCAGTTGCACCATCACCACACCGCCCCGCACGCGCCGTGCGCCACGAAACCCGGTGAGGTCCAGCTTGCCCGCCGCCAGCGCCAGGGCTGCGCTCATGCTCGCCGGCGCGTCAGCGCGGGATGGACGTGGCGCCTGCCCTGGCCCACCGCCCTGCCCCACATGCAGCGTCATCAGGATCGCGGTGGCGGGCGACAGAGCGATGAGCGGGAACAACAGCCAGCCGACCGCCGTATGCCAGCCCAGGAGGGTGTTGCGGAAGCGCAGCCACGCCAGCAGCGGCCCCACCAGCACCACCGCCAGCATCACATAGGTCGCCGCCTCCACCACACCCGCGAGACCCACCAGCAAGGCCTTGTGCAGTCGTTCGGCCGTGCGAAAGACATCCGGCCAGAGCGAGGCCTCGCCGCGCCGCGCGGCGGAAGCCAGGTCCCAGCGCCCGGTGAGGCCCGCAGCGCGCCCGCGGACATCCACCGCGGTCCCGTCAGCCACCAGGCTCAGGCTGTCCATCGGCCCCAGACGCTCAAGCCCCTCCACCAGCACCACCAGAGCCGGAACATCCACCCTCACGCTCTCGGCTGGGGTCGCCGACCACTCGGCCACCACCGGCTTCAGCGAGAGCACGGCCCCGGAGAGGATGACCGCCAGAAACACCGGCGTCAGCAGCAGCGCCAGCCAGCGATGCGCAAAACGGAGCGCCTTGCGCAACCCGCCCATGGAAACGGCCCGGCCGCGGGCAACCACGGTCGCGCTCATCACCGGGTGCCCCCATGGGCAGGCGAGTGGCGACCCATGGAATGGCAAAAGCAAGCGCGCACCCGCAAAGGATGCGAGAGAAAACAATAGAACATAACGGGCAAATTCTTGAGCAAGTGGAGAGACTAAAGAGGCCGTCTACTTGTCTGGTTTTGGCCCTTGGCAATGTCAAACAGGATGATTTTTAACCGGTCCAAGTTGCGCCGACGGCAACGCCTTCAGCCGCAGCCTTGGAGGCGATCCGCCCGCTCGGACATGGTGTCCGAGCGGGCGGATCGTGTGGTTGGCGCCGGACGTCAGTGCCGCTGCGCGGCGACCGCCTCCGGTGTAACGGCGGGAGCACTGTTGCCCCAGGCGGTGCGCAGGAAGGTGGTCAGGGCCGCCACATCCGCATCGGACAGACGACCGGCGAAGGCCGGCATCCGCAGCTTTTCCGGCCGGGTGATGGTGGACGGCATCTCGGCGCCATTGAGAATGACGTCGATGAGGCCGGTGGTCTGCTTGGCGGTGACGATGCTGTTGCCCACGAGGGAGGGGAACACCCCCTCGGCGCCGCGCCCGTCCACCATGTGGCAGGCGTTGCAATTGTCGAGATAGAGCAACTCGCCGTGGGTGAGATCCCGTGCCGACTTCAGCTTGTCGGTTGTGGGTCCTGTTGCGGCCGCCAACCGATCGCCCAGGCTCTCCTTGAGACTGGCCGGAGACGGCGCCGGCATCGGCTTGTGCGGCACATCGGAGATCGCCCGCAGGAACGCCACCATGGCGTTCGCGTCGTCGTCGGTCATGTATTGGAGCGAGTCGCCCACCACCAGTGTCATCTCACCTGCGACCGCCGTATGGCTGTTACGCCCGCTGATGAGATACGCCTTGAGGTCCGCATCCGACCACTGCTGCAGGGCCGAATGCGCGGTGCGCAGATCCGGCGCCGACCAGCCGCCGATGGTGCCCCCGGTGAGGAAGGCCGGCGACGTGGGATTGGTGCCATCCTCCGACATGATCAGCGTGCGCGGGCTGTGGCAGGCCGCGCAGTGCCCGGGCCCTTCCACCAGATACGCGCCACGGCTGAGCTGCGCGCTCGCCGCGATCTTCTCCGGCTTGGGCTCGAAGCCCGGCTTGCCCAGCGCCACCCAGTTCCAGAGGCGCATGCCCCAGCGCTGGTTGAACGGGAAAGCCAGCTTGGTCTCCGGCACCCTGTTCGCCACCGCAGGCACCTCGGTCATGAGGTAGCTGTAGATGGCGCGGATGTCCTCTTCCGAGAGCTTGCGATAGTTCTCGTACGGCATGGCCGGATAGAGATGCACGCCGCCGGGCGCCACCCCATCCACCAGGGCGGCGCGGAACTGGTCGAGGGTCCAGTTGCCGATGCCTGTCTGCTTATCGGGCGTGATGTTGGATGCCCAGATCGTCCCCATGGGGCTGTTGATGGCCAGGCCACCGGCGAGCAGCTTGCCGCCGGGCGCCGTGTGACAGGCTGCGCAGTCGGCCATGCGGGCCGCGTACTGGCCCTGCCCCGCTGCCGGCTTCCAATCGGCCGGGAGGGCCTGCACGGGCTTGGTCAGTTGCGGGGGCACGAAGATGATCGCCAGCAACGCGACCACCCCGAGCACCACCAGTCCGACGAGGATGCGAAGAAGTTTGGACATGGTCTTGTTCTCCCTCACATCACATCAGCGGCCGGGGCGACTTGAGGTAGTCCTTGCGGAGCGCCTCGGCCGCCCAATAGGCCAGGCCGCCGAGCGGCCCCGTGGGGTTGTACTGCGTGTTCTGGGGGAAGGCGGAGGCGCCCATGACCCACACGTTGTGACAATCCCAGCTCTGCAGATAGCGGTTGATGGCTGAGGTCTTGGGGTCCGTGCCCATCACCGCGCCGCCCACATTGTGGGTCGACTGATAGGGGCGCACATCGAAATGGGACCCGTCCGCCTTGTAGCCGGCGGAGATCTTGTCCGGCTTGAGGCTGCGGGCGATCTCCTCGATCTTGCCCTTCATGAACTGCGTCATGCGGATGTCGTTCGGCTTCCAGTCGAAGGTCATGCGCATGAGCGGCCGGCCGTGGCGATCCTTGTAGGTGGGATCAAGGTCCAGGTAGCAGTCGCGATACGACATGTTGGAGCCGTGCGAGCCGATGGACATGTTGTGCCCATACCAGTCGCCCGCGGCCTGCTTCCATCCGGCGCCCCAGCTCGGCGTGCCCGGAGGCATAGACAGCTGCTGGATGGGCCGCCCGCCGGTGTGGGAGCCGGTGATGTAGCTGCCGCCGATGAAGCCCTCCTTGGCGAAGTCGATCTGGCCGATGGAGAAGTCATCGATGGACATGCCCCCGGAGCCGGTGCCCACAAACGGGTTGAACACCTTGTCCTTGAACCAGAGGCCGGTGCCACCGGTCATCTGATAGGCATAGTTGCGACCAACCACCCCTTCCCCGCTCACCGGGTCATAGGGCTGCCCGATGCCCGAAAGCAGCAGGAGATGCACATTGTGCAGCGAGAAGGCGCAGACCAGCACCACATCCGCCGGCTGGAACACCGTGTCACCGGAGTTCTCGTCGAAATAGGTCACGCCGGTCGCGGTTTTCCCGTCCTGCGCCTTCTCGATCTTCAGCACTTCGCAGCGGGTCTTGTAGGCGAAGTTGGGCTTGCGCTTGAGCGCATCGAGAATGCAGACCTGCGGGGATGACTTAGAATAGTTGTTGCACCCGAACCGCTCGCAGAATCCGCAGTAATTGCAAGGGCCGAGCTGCATGCCATAGTCGTTCACATAGGCCCGGCTGGCATTGGCGGAGGGGCGTGGGAAGGGATGATAGCCGAGCTTACTGGCGGCATCCGCGAACAGCTCGGAGTCCCAGGTATTCTTCAAGGGAGGCAGCGGATAGTCTTCCGAACGCTCGGCCTCGAAGGGGTTGCCACCCTCCTGGATCTGCCCCTTGATGTTGCCCGCCTTGCCGGAGATGCCGGCCACCCGTTCAAACTTGTTCATGAACGGTTCCATTTCCGCGGCGGTGACGCCCCAGTCCTGGATCTGCATGCCCTCGGGCATGATGTTGGCGCCGAACGCTTCCTCCACATAGGATTTCAGGCGATATTCCACCTCGAGCGGGCGCCAGCTCTGGCCGTTCCAGTGCACGCCGGCTCCGCCCACGCCATCGCCCGGCAGGAAGGCACCGAGGTGCCGGTAGGGTAGCGCCGTTTCCGTGAGATTGCGGCGCACGGTCAAGGTGGACTGCGCCGGCTTCTGCATCAGGCCATAGCGGATGCCGTATTTCAGCTCGTCAAAGGCGTCCGGATATTGAAAGTCCGGCACGGTGTTGCGGTCCGCCCCGCGCTCCAGCGCCAGGATCTCCAGCCCGTCCTGCGCCAGCTCCATGCCGAGGATAGAGCCAGTCCAGCCCAGCCCGATGATGACCACGTCCTTCTTGGGATCGGTTCGCGTCGCCATGGCTCAGGCCCTCTTTCCATCGAGGGCGACCGGGCCCAGCGGGTATTTGACGTTTTCCCGTCCAGCCCACTCGGGGAAGGCCCCGCGGGCGCCGGGAAAGCCGATGTAGACCCAGGCCTGCATCTTGTAATTGCCGCCGTGGCTCGGGTCGGCGAAATAGCCTTCCTTCGTGTTCTGCAACAGCAGGCTGAAGAAGTCGCGCTGCTCGGGCGCCAGCCCGACCTCGCCCTTCTGCAAGGACGTCAGTGCGGCATCCTGCTTCTCCGCCGTCAGCTTGGCGAAGCCAGCGCCATGATGATCGGCGCACCAGGCATCGAACAGCGGAATGGCCTTGCGATAGACCTCTGCGGGCGTGAGCGGGCTCTGATAGCCGAGGCGCGGATCCGCCGCCGGCTCGAACGGGCCTTCCATGTACCAGGTCTCGGCCTTGCCGAACGCCCCGGCCAGTTGCCGATCGATGAACACCGGGACGCGGCACTCGATGGCCCCCGGTCCGTTGCCGTCCGAGGGAATCAGGCGCGCGCAGGCTGCCATGACGAACGCCCACTCCGGAGCGGTGAGATATTGCGGCTTGTATTGATCGAGCGGAGGGAGATCCGGGAGGGTTTCCGCTTGGGCGGGAACCGCCAGGGGAAGGAGCGCCGCACTCGCGACCGAGCCCTTGAGAAAGCCGCGCCGCGAGGGGCGGCCTGGCAGATCCGTCATTGCCTGGTCCTTTCACCGGACGAGCCGGGAGTGATCGAACTGGGTTCGGCACCCGCGACGATTCGCGCGCGCCGAGCGACTTGATCTTTACTATTCCTTTGATTCGGCAAGGCAAGTGCCGCACGCTTCACATCTTGCGGCAACTGCTGCGAGTCCGGCCGCCGCGACGGGCCACCGATTACGTTTGAATCAACGTGATTCCGTGGGCTTGCGGTATCATCGGGCGCGGCACCCGCCGGGCATGGCGCCATCGTCCCAGGGGGAGAAAGAATCGTGGACGAAACCGATCAGGCATCGCGGAAGTGGAGCAGCATCCGCCCACAACCGGATTTGTGGTGGGCCTGGCAGGACTCGAACCTGCAACCAGACCGTTATGAGCGGTCAGCTCTAACCATTGAGCTACAGGCCCAGATGATCTGCGAATGGGAGTCGCAGGTCATAAGGTCTCACAGGATCTAGCAACCCTTGGGGCGCGGAACAACCGTGCCGCCCGCCGCCGGTGCTAGGGGGAGCGGAAACGACAAAGCCGCATCCAGCGGTCGACCGGATGCGGCTTTGTCGTGTTTTGCGGCAGATCAGTACAGATTGCCGTTCTGCGCGCTCTTGCCCGAAGACGGCTGCGACTGACGCGCGGTCTTGTCCGCGGGCTTCTTGTCCGCGGGCTTCTTGGAGGCGGGCTTCGCCGACGTGGGCTTCGGATGCACGGCGGGGGCCAGCGCCACCTTCGGCGCGTGCGGCGTGTCCATGGCGATCAGCTGCGGAATGGTCCCGAACTTATAGCCCTTGGCGATCAGATCATCGAGCACGCGCGCCATGGCGTCGACCGTGCTGGGATAGATGTCATGGGCCAGCACGATGGCGCCCGGCTGCACCTGCTTCATGATCTCGTCGTAGACCACCTGCGAATCCCGCCGCTTCCAGTCCAGCGGATCCACCGACCAGTTGACGATGGTGAGGCCGTACTCTTTCTCCAGATGGTCCCGCAGCGCCGGCTTCATG
Organism: Xanthobacter sp. NM-25; assembly: GCF_022138605.1. Lineage (GTDB taxonomy): Bacteria > Pseudomonadota > Alphaproteobacteria > Rhizobiales > Xanthobacteraceae > Xanthobacter. The sequence continues at coordinate 104,929 of NZ_JACBFS010000004.1, read as the reverse complement.
GAGCCATAGGGCGGACGCAGGAAGTGCGGGCGCTTGCCCGTTACCTGGAACACCACCTCATTGGTGTCAGACACCTGCTTGTCGGCGGCATCGAGCTTGATGCGGGTGAGCTGCGGGTGGCTCCAGGAGTGGTTGCCGATCTCGTGCCCCTCGTCGGCGATGCGCTTGAGCACATCCGGGTGCTTGGCGGCCATGTTGCCGAGCACGAAGAAGGTCGCCTTGATGCCCCGCTCCTTGAGCAGATCGAGCAGCTTCGGCGTGGTCTGGGCATTGGGCCCATCGTCGAAGGTCAGGGCGATATAGGGCCCGTCCACATTGAAGGAGCGGTAGATGTGCCCGGGCACCGGGCCTGCGCTCGGACCGGACGGCACCGGCACCGAATTGGTGGAAATGGAGCCGGTGACGACGGGATCAACCGCCACGGGTGGCGGGGCGACCGGCGCCACCGCGGCGACGGCGGCCACCTTGGCCGCCTCCACCTGGGCCACGGACGGCTCCTGCAGCACCGAGCTGAGGACAAAGCCCGCGCCCGCGGCAGCGCCGAGCGCCAGGACTCCAGAAACGAGCAGAAGCGGCTTCACGGCGCGGACTTTCCGAGTTGGTTTAGACGTTATATCTCCACTTTCGCGCGCCTTAGTGGATAAATCGTGAAGCAACCAAGGTCACGGTGGGGCCGCCGCTCGTCCGGAAGCGGCTCACCAATGGCCGGTGTTCGGCATCGACGCCCAGGGCTCGGCGGGCGCCTTCGGCTCCCCCTTCTGCAGCAGCTCGATGGAGATGTTGTCGGGCGAGCGAATGAAGGCCATCCATCCGTCGCGCGGTGGCCGGTTGATGGTCACGCCGGCGGCGGCGAGCCGGGCGCAGGTCTCGTAGATATCGTCCACCTCAAAGGCGAGATGGCCGAAATTGCGCCCCTCCCCATAGGCTTCCTTGTCCCAATTGTAGGTCAGCTCCACCTCGGCCACATCGGCCTGGCCGGGCGCGGCCAGATAGACCAAGGTGTATCGGCCTTGCGGCACCTCCTTGCGATGCACCTCCTCAAGCCCCAGCTTGGTGCAATAGAAGTCCAGCGACTGGTCGATGTCGGTCACGCGGACCATGGTGTGCAGGAAGCGCATCACGATGCTCTCGGTTATGGCAGGAAAGGGCGCCGGTTGCCCGGCGCTGTTCAATTATGACTTTTGAAGCCGATCTCAAGTCCGCTCAGGCCCAGCTCGGCACCTGGCTCGACACAGCCCGCCACGCCGTGGCCTTCACCGGAGCGGGGATCTCCACCGAATGCGGCATTCCTGATTTCCGCTCCCCGGGCGGATTGTGGACCCAGAACAAGCCGATTCCCTTTGATGCCTTTCTGGCCATGAAAGCCGCGCGCAACGAGGCGTGGCGGCGAAAATTTGTGCTGGAGGAGGCCTTCGCCGGCGCCAGGCCCGGCCGCGGCCACCGCGCGCTCGCGCAGTTGCAGGCCCAGGGCCGGCTTGCCGGAATCATCACCCAGAACATCGACGGCCTGCATCAGGCCTCCGGGGTGCCGGACGATGCGCTCATTGAGCTGCACGGCAACGGCACCTACGCCACCTGCCTGGAATGCGGCACCCGCTTCGAGCTCGATTGGGTGCGGGCGCGCTTTGAGGCCTCCGGGGGAATCGCACCGGACTGCCCCCATTGCGGAGGACCGGTGAAGGCGGCAACCATTTCCTTCGGCCAGGCGATGCCGGAGGGAGAGATGCGGCGGGCCGACACCCTCACCCGGCAGGCCGATCTCTTTATCGTGATCGGCTCGTCGCTGGTGGTCTTCCCGGCCGCGGGCTTTCCCCTGCAGGCCAAGGACAATGGCGCACGGCTGGTGATCATCAACCGGGAGCCCACGGATTTCGACGAGTTGGCGGATCTGGTGGTACGCGGGGAAATCGGTGAGGTTCTCGCTCCCTTTGCCCTCGATGCGTGAATGCCGCATGCGTGGCCCGTGAGTTACGCATGAGAAGGGTGGGCGAACGGTATTTGAGTTGCTATCCTGCCCACGGAAAATCCACGTGCCGCCGCGCGCGGAGGTCGGGGAGCTCATGGGGTCTGACGCATTGGGAATGGGACCGCGGGCGACCGAGGTCGTCAACGAGGGCTCGGCGGAATCCGTCGGGCTCGAGGAGGTTAGCGGCGCCATCAAGTGGTTCGACGCCTCCAAAGGCTATGGATTCATCGTGCCGGACGATGGCGGTGCCGACGTTCTGGTCCACGTCACGTGTCTGCGGCGGGATGGATTCCATACCGCCATCGAGGGCGCGCGCGTGGTCTGCGAGGCGGTGCGGCGCGCCAAGGGGCGGCAGGCCTTCCGGGTGCTGTCCGTCGATCTCAGCACCGCCGTGCACGCCCCGCCCGAGCCGCCGCGCACGCGGGTGGAAGTGGAAGCCACCGGCAGCTTCGAGCGCGCCACGGTGAAGTGGTTCAATCGCCTGCGCGGGTTCGGCTTCCTGTCGCAGGGCGACGGCACACCCGACATCTTCGTGCACATGGAGACGCTGCGTCGCCATGGCCTCACCGAATTGCGCCCCGGCCAGACCGTACTGGTGCGCTACGGCGACAGCCCGAAGGGCCTCATGGCCGCCGAGGTCAAGGCCGACACGGGCAACAGCGGGAATCACTGATCATGTCCTTGAAGGGGATGCCGTGCGGACGGCGTTCGGGCGGTCTGCTCGGCGGCGCGGTCGCTGCGGCCCTGTCGGTGGCGACGCCCATGGTCGGCACGCTGCTGCCCGGTGCCGTGGTCAGCGCTCAGGCCATGGAGGTGCAGCCGCTGGAGATCGCCACCGCCAAGGGGGTGATCGTGCTGGAGGTGGAGGTGGCGCAGACCGACGCCGAACGCACCAACGGCCTCATGTATCGCACATCCCTCCCTGAGCAGCACGGCATGCTGTTCGACTTCAAGGAAGACCAGCCCGTCTATATGTGGATGAAGAACACCTACATCCCGCTGGACATGCTGTTCATCCGTTCGAACGGCACCATTGCCCGCATCGCCGCTAACGCGACTCCACACTCCACCGAAACCATCTCTTCGGGCGAGCCGGTGCGAGCGGTGGTGGAGATCGGCGGCGGCGAGGCCGCGCGGCTGGGCATCGCCCCTGGTGATCGCGTCGCCCCTTCCATCTTCAAGGGCAAATAGCCATCAAGGGCAGGTCGCCGGCGGCTAGCTCAAGGTGAAGAAGCCAACGGCGCCGCCCGCCAGGATGAGCAATGCCGGATTGATGCGCGGCCCGAAATAGACGAGGCCGAACACGGCGGCAGCGATCAGGCTGGTTTCCACGCCGACGATAGCGGTGCGGGCGATGGCGATGAGGCCCGCCCCCATCAGCCCCACCACGATGGGAGCCAGAGCCCGCTGCAGCGCCTCCCGCCAGACAGACCCCTCGAATCGGTTCCACAGCCGCGAGGCCCCGATGGCAATGACGGATGCCGGCAGGAAGAAGCCACCAAAGGCGAGCAGGGCCCCGGTGAAACCGGCCACGTGGTAGCCGATGACGATCACCATCAGCATATTCGGACCCGGGGCCACTTGCCCGAGGCTGTAAACGTCCCGGAACTGACTGTCGGTGAGCCAGTGGTGGACCTCCACCGTGAGCATCTTCATTTCCGGCAGCACCGCCGTGCCGCCACCGATGGCCAGCACCGAGAGCAGGCTGAACACGCCAAGAATACTGAGATCCGTATCGTTCATGGTGCGTCCTCCGGCGGCGGGCTTTTGCCGTCATCGGGCAGAGCGAGGCGCGGCCTGTAGATGAACAGGGCCAGCGGCAGCACGATCAGAAGAACGATGACCAGAGAGGGGTGGAAGCCGCTGACCAAAGCGATGGTGAGGACGATGAGCCCAATCTCGCGCAGGTGCTCCAGCTGCTTGTGGCCGATCTGAACGGTCACCGCCAGCAGCAGGCCCACAGAGGCGGCACCGATTCCCGCCAGCACCTTGTGCATATCGGGATTGCCATGGTTCTGGGCGTAGAGCACGGCGAGGCCCAGCACCAGCAGGCCGCCCGGCAGCGTCATACCCAGCAGCCCGGCGGCGGCACCGAGGGGGCCGCGCAGCCGGTCCCCGACGATCACGCTCATATTGGTGGCGTTGAGCCCGGGCAGCGCCTGGGCAATCTCGAGCACGGTGAGGAACTCGTCCTCATCAAGCCAGCGCTTACTCAGCACCAGGGCATTGCGCAAATAGGCTACCACCCCGCCGCCGAAGCTGGTGGCGCCGATCAGCAGGAAGGTGAAGAAGATTTCACGCAGCGGCACCGGCGGCGCCGGCTCCGTCGCGGGAGGGGAAAGGCTGGGATCCATGACCGCGGGCCTCAGGGGGAGAAGGGAGCGAAGAGAGCGACGGCCTATTCCCCGTTGGCCAGGGCATGAGGACCGACGCCATAGATCATCGCGGTCTTGGTTGTGCCGAGCTGGACCCATTCCGGCGCCTCGTTCTGCAGGGCCCGGAAGAAGTCTTCGGAGAGATGCTCCGCCTTGCGGTGGATATCGTCATAGTGCTGAAACTTCGCCTGAAAGGCGAATTCGCCCACCAGGGAGCTTTCGGAGGCCCGATCCCGCCAGATGGCGATGGTGGCCTTGGCCGCGAAGCCGTGGCCGAAGTCGAAATAACCGGGATCCACCTGGATCTCCTCCACCGCCATGTTGTTGACGAGGTCGATGCGGGCATCCTGGTCGATATCGGCACTTTTCATGGAGGGAAAAACCTCCAGAATGTGGCGCAGCCCCTGGTTCAGCACCACGTTGGGCGAAATGACGATGCAGTTGTGGGAGAACAGGCTGCGCATGCCGCCCAGTTCGTCCTTCAAGGGCAGCAGCTCTTCCTTGAACTTGACCTCGGCGGCGCCGACCATGCGGGGCACCATATCCACCGCCGCCGCCTTGGCGCGGTCGGCGTTGCGGAACTTCACCGCCAGCTCATGCTCGGGGCGCGGCCAGCCATCGTCATAGAAGGTGCGCTTGCGCAGAATAAAAGAGTTCCGATACAGGTCGAAATTCGGCGTATCGTAGAATAATACCTCACGAACCTGCCGGTCGAAGGCGCGCTTGCTGGTGTTTACCACCACGCCCAGCTTGCGGCCGATGGTGTCCACCTGGTCCCAATAATCGGCAAATCGCTTCGGCGCGTAGAACTGCTCGGGCCGCAGAAGAATTTTATATTCTCTGTAGTGAATGTCTTCCATCTTGCTGCCCCAACGTGATCCAGTAAGGAGCCCGATTGGAAGCAAGTCTACGAAAAGCGGAAAAAAAAGCGATCGCCGAGCGAAGCCCGTCGGCCGGTGTGCTCAGGATTTTGTGAGGGAATGGCCCGCCTGGGTGAAGAAGCTCTCCACATACCACCGCATTTCGGCCTCGACATCCGGCTTGCCGGCCAGCTCGCACTGGTCCACCAGCCCGCTGATGCGCTCGAACATGGCGGCCACATAGGCTTCGCCATCGCCCCGCGTGCGCGCCATCTGGATCACCAGATCCCGCAGAATGAAGTGCTGCACGGTGGAGCGCGCCTGCTCCACCGCCACAGCCTTGATCAGGCCATTGAGCCATTCCAGGCTTTGGTCGTCCCCATCCATCGGTGCCCCCTGCCCTCGGCCTCGCCCCGCACCGGCAACCGCCGCAAGGTTTAGCTTCCCCATTTGCCGCGCTGAGGCAACAGAGGTGTTGCCGCAGCGCCGGGAGACCGCTGGTGGCTTGAGCGCTCAGCCCTCGCGCAGGGCCGGATCGCCGAAGCCGCCACCGGTGGGCGTGATGATGGTGATGGCCTCCCCCGCCTCCAGCCGCACCTGGTCGCAGCCGCCCAGCTCTTCCACCGTCCCGTCGGCGCGCCGGGCGAGGTTGCGGCCCAGCTCCCCGGGCGCGCCGCCATCGACACCGAACGGTGCCACCCGGCGGTGCGAGGAGAGAATGGCGCAATCCATGGGCTCCAGGAAGCGGATGGTGCGCGCGGTGCCATCACCGGAATTCCACCGCCCCTGGCCGCCGGATCCCGTTCGCAGGTGGAAATCCTCCAGCACCACGGGATAGCGGAATTCCAGGATTTCCGGATCAGTCAGCCGCGAATTGGTCATGTGCGACTGCACGCCGCCGATGCCATCGAAACCGGGGCCCGCGGGCGAGCCGGAGCAGATGGTCTCGTAATATTGGTAGGTGTCGTTGCCGAAGGTGAGGTTGTTCATGGTGCCCTGGGCCGAGCCCAGCGCCTTCAGCGCCCCGAACAGGCAATCGGTGACGTGCTGGCTCACCTCCACATTGCCGGCCACCACGGCGGCGGGATAGCGCGGCGCCAGCATGGAGCCCTCCGGCACAATGATGTGGATGGGCCTGAGGCACCCGGCATTCAAAGGAATGTTGCCGTCCACCATCACTCGGAACACATAGAGCACGGCCGCCTGGGTGACCGGACCGGGGGCGTTGAAATTGTCCGGCCGCTGCGGCGAGGTGCCGGTGAAATCCACCGTCGCCTCCCGCTTCTCCTTGTCCACCGTCACCTTCACCTTGATGACGGACCCCTGGTCCATCTCCACCTCGAAGGCGCAGTCGGAGAGGCGATCCAGCACCCGCCGCACGCTTTCGGCGGCATTGTCCTGCACATGGCCCATATAGGCCGCAACCACATCGGCCCCGAAATGGTCGATCATCTTGCGCAGCTCGGCGACGCCGCGTTCCGAGGCGGCGATCTGCGCCTTGAGGTCATTGACGTTCTGCACCACGTTGCGCACCGGGTAGCGCGCGCTGGTGAGCAGCTCGACCAGCTCCGCCTCGCGGAAGCGGCCACGCTCCACCAGCTTGAAATTGTCGATATAGACGCCCTCTTCCTCGATATTCGAGGCACGTGGCGACATGGAGCCGGGGGCCACCCCGCCCACGTCCGCATGGTGGCCGCGGGCCGCCACATAGAACATCACGCGGCTGCCGGCGGCATCGAACACCGGGGTGACCACGGTGATGTCGGGCAAATGGGTGCCGCCGTTGTACGGCGCGTTCAGGGCATAGACGTCGCCCGGCTCGAACTTGCCCCCGTTGGCACGGATGACGCTCTCCACCGACTTATCCATGGAGCCGAGGTGCACCGGAATGTGCGGCGCATTGGCCACCAGATGGCCATTGGCGTCGAAGATGGCGCAGGAGAAGTCCAGCCGCTCCTTGATGTTCACCGAATAGGCCGTGTTCTGGAGCGTGAGCCCCATCTGCTCCGCCACCGACATGAACAGGTTGTTGAACACCTCCAGCAGCACCGGATCGACGCTGGTGCCCAAAGCCGGAGCGTGGCGCGCGGCTTCCCGGCGGCTCAGCACCAGATGGTCACGGGCGGTCACCTCCACCGCCCAACCGGGCTCGATGACGATGGTCTGGTGCGGCTCGATGAGCAGCGCCGGGCCGGTGATGGTCTGCCCCCGCGCCACATCCGCGCGCCGATAGACCCCGGCCTCATGCCAGGCACCCTGGGAATAGAAGCGGGTGCGGGCGGCCGCCTCGGGGGTGCCTTCTGTCAGCGCCGCCTCATCCTCGCGCACCTTGGAGCCCCCACCCACGGCCTCGGCGGAAATGGCCTCGATGACCAGCACCTTGGTGGTGTCAATGAAGCCGAAACGGGTGCGATGGGCGGTCTCGAACGCCGCCTTCATCTCCTCCACGCTGCCGAAGGGCACGATCAGCGCCGTGTCGGTGCCGGCATAGCGCACATGGGCGCGTCGGAAGACGGTGATGTCCGCATCGGCGACCCCCTGCCCCATCAGCTCCGAACGTACCACTTCGCCGGCGATTTCCAGCGCGGAGGCGGCAGCGGTGAGGCCCTCACCGTCCAGCGGCGCCTCCACTGCCCGCTGGCGGGTGGCGCGGATGTCGGCAAGGCCCATGCCATAGGCCGAAAGCAGACCAGAGAAGGGGTGGATGAGCACCTTGCGCATGCCCAGCACGTCCGCCACCAGGCAGGCATGCTGGCCGCCGGCGCCGCCAAAGCATTGCAGCGCATATTCGGTCACGTCATAACCGCGCTGCACTGAGATCTTCTTGATGGCGTTGGCCATGTTCTCCACGGCGATGCGGATGAAGCCATCGGCCACCGCCTCCGCCGGGCGCCCATCGCCGATGCGCGCCGCCAGGGCCTCAAAGCCCTGGCGCACCGCCTCCCCATCCAGGGGCTGATCGCGGCCGGGGCCGAAGATCTTCGGGAAAAAGTCGGGGCTCAGCTTGCCCACCATCACATTGGCGTCGGTCACCGCCAGCGGGCCGCCACGGCGATAGCAGGCCGGGCCGGGATTGGCGCCGGCGGAATCCGGGCCCACCGTCAGCCGGGCACCGTCATAATGGAGGATGGAGCCGCCGCCTGCCGCCACCGTGTGAATGGACATCATCGGCGCGCGCATGCGCACGCCGGCCACCTCGGTCTCGAAGGCGCGTTCATATTCGCCATCGAAATGGGAGACGTCGGTGGAGGTGCCGCCCATGTCGAAGCCGATGACCTGGCCGAAACCAGCCAGCCGCGCGGTCTCCACACAGCCCACAACGCCGCCGGCCGGGCCGGAGAGGATGGCGTCGCGCCCCTGGAACAGCCCGGCATCGGTGAGACCGCCGGACGACATCATGAACATCAGCCGGCAGCTGCCGGTCTCGCCCTGAAGCTCGCTCGCCACCTGGTCCACGTAGCGGCGCAGGATGGGGGAGAGATAGGCGTCCACCACCGTGGTGTCGCCGCGCCCCACCAGCTTCATCAGCGGCGACACCTCGTGGCTTACCGAAACCTGGGCAAAGCCCACCTGACGGGCGATCTCCGCCACCGCCTTCTCGTGCTCGGGATAGCGATAGGCATGCATGAAGACGATGGCGCAGGCCTCCGCGCCCGCAGCGTGCGCCGCCACCAGGTCCGCGCGCACCTGGGCAAGATCAGGCGCCGCTTCCACGGTGCCGTCGGCGCGCACGCGCTCGGCCACCTCGATCACCTGGGAATAAAGCTGGTCGGGCTTCACCACATGCTTGGCGAAGATGTTGGGCCGGTCCTGGTAGCCGATGCGCAAAGCATCGCGGAAGCCCTTGGTGGTGACCAGGACGGTGGGCGCACCCTTGCGCTCCAGCAAGGCGTTGGTGGCCACCGTAGTGCCCATCTTCACCGCAGTGATGCGATCGGCGGGGATGGGGGCACCGGGTGCCACGCCCATCAGCTCGCGGATGCCCTGGATGGCGGCGTCGCGATAGGCTTCCGGATTCTCGGACAGGACCTTGTGCGCCACCAGCGCGCCGTCGGGCCGGCGCGCCACGATATCGGTGAAGGTGCCGCCGCGATCGATCCAGAAATCCCAACCAGAAGCCGTCATCGCTCGTCTCGTCGCTCAAGACCCGGCCGGCACGGGAGATCGGGGCAAAAATGCGCAGGCTCGCGCGCCGGCGGGGCGGGCCTTCGGAGTGCGGGCGCCCCTCGCAGAAGGGCGCCCGTCGTCATGGAATGAAGCGTCAGCCTTCGGCCTTGGCCCGGGCGGCCAAAGCATGGGCGAGGCGCTCGTCGGGCGGCGCCACTTCGGTCACGAGGTCCCGCAGGTGCGCCTTGTTGCCGAGCGGCTCCAGCAGCATCTCCCGCGGCTCCAGGCGGGCGGTGCAGGCGTAGTCCACCTTGCCATCCACCTGGATCATGCATTCCTTGCAGGTGTTGGCGCTCAGGCAAGAATGCCGGATCGCCACCGTGGGGTCGAGATGGGCCCGCACGTAGCGCAGCCCGTCCAGCACCGACTGGCCCGGCGTGTAGGGCACTTCGTAGCTGCTGGTGGTGGTCATCTGCCCGCCTTCGCCACGGCGGACGGTCAATGTGGCAGTGATGGACATCAGGCAACCTCGACCAGGGTGGAACCTTCGACCGGCACCCGGTCGAGAACGATGGCATCGCCCGCGCGGCGCACCCGGTGGTGCAGCACATAGGCGGGGTCCATCAACGGGAAGTCATCGCGCTGGTGGGCGCCGCGACTCTCCTTGCGGGCGAGCGCGGAGCGGGTCACCATTTCCGCCACCTCCAGCATGGTGCGCAGGTCGAACCAGTCGAGCCGCGCCATGTCGTAGAGGCCGGGCACGCCGGGCGGAAGAGCCCCCAGCCGCGCCTTGATGGCGGCGATGCGGGCGAGCGCCTCGGTCAGGCCCGCCTCGGTGCGGAAGGGACCGACCAGATCGGCCATCACCTTCTGCAACTCCTCGATGTCGCCGGCATAGTTTTCCGTCTCGACACCAGTCGTGGCGGTCACCAGATCCAGGGCCGCCTGCGGCGCCCCAGCGGTGCGGCCGGTGCCGCGGGCGAAGCGCGCCGCGGACTCACCGGCATGCCGGCCGAACACCAACGCCTCGGTGATGGCGTTGCCGGACAGGCGATTGGCGCCATTCGAGCCGCCATTCACCTCGCCCGCCGCATAAAGCCCGGGCACCGTGGTTTCCATGGCCCGGTTCACCCGCACACCGCCCATGTGGTAATGGGCGATGGGTGCCACCTCGATGGGCATCTGGGTCAGGTCGATGCCATTGGCCGCCAGCCGGTCGATCACCGGCCCGAAGGCGGCACGCAGGTCGGCCTCCGGAATATGCTGGAACGAGAGATAGGCACCGCCGGCCGGCGAACCCCGGCCCGCCTTCACCTCGGAGAGGATGGCGAAGGTGGCCCGGTCGCGGGTCACGTTGTAGCGGCCCTCTTCCTCGTTGCCGTAGTCGTTCACGAACTCGCGGAACTCGGCATTCAACAGCTTGCCGCCCAGCTTGTAGCGGAACGGATCCCACATGATGGGGTCCATGCCCACCAGGCGCGGGGCGAGATGGCCGATGGGGAAGAACTGCACGAACTCCATGTCGATCAGTTCCGCGCCGGCGCGCAGCGCCAGGGCGAAGCCGTCGCCGGCCATGTTGGCGGAGGCGCTGTTGCGCCCATAAAGACGGGTGAGGCCACCGGTGGCGAGCACCACGGCACCAGCGGCGATGGTGATGGCGCGTCCATCGGCCATGGAGAAGCCGACCGCGCCGGTGACGACGCCATCGGTGACCGTGAGATCGGTGATGTAGAGATCGCCGATGCGGGTCACGCCCTTCTCGCGCAGCACGCGGCCGCGCAGGGTTTTGGCCACCGCCGGGCCGGTGGAGAGGAAGTCCACATAGACGCAGCGCGGGCGGTCATGGCCGGGCGCATGGGCCTGGCGGATGCTGCCATCCTCATTGCGGGCCCAGCCGACCCGCCATTCATCGAGCTTGAGAATGTCCTGCGGCCCTTCCTCGCACACCAGGGAGGAGAGCGAGGGCTCGCACAGGTCGCGACCCGCCTTGAGCGTGTCCGCGAGGTGGAATTCCGAGGCGTCGGGGGTCTGCGACCCCAGCGCCACGGCCACCGTCATCTGCGCCATGATGGTGGCGCCCGAGCGGCCGATAAGGCTGCGATCGGCGATAATGACGGAGGCGCCGGCACCGCCGGCGGAAAGCGCCGCCGCCATGCCGGCCGCGCCAGAGCCGATCACCAGCACATCGGTTTCAAAGTGGACAAGGTCCTGAGACACGCGCGCGCCCTTTTCCATCAGATGGTGGCCGCCGCGCGGGCGGCCTGGTTGAAGTATCCCGAGAGGGCGCGCAAGACCTCGCCCACATCGGAGAGCATTTCTTCGGACGGACCGGAGGTGCGCAGCGGCTTCACCAGCAACTGCTCACGCACTGCCGCATAACGGGTGCAGGCCTCGATGCCGGCGGCGGTCGCCTCCACCACCTTCTCCTTGCCGGCCCGCCGCATGGTCACCAGCCCGGCCTTTTCCAGCTTGCGCAGGGCGTAGGTGGCCACATGGGTTTCCTCGATATCGAGGATGAGGGCGATGTCCGCGCAGGGCTTCGGGCGATCCCGATGCCGCACGATGTGCAGGATGATGACTTCCAGCGGCGAGAGGTTCGGCGTGCCGGCCGCCGCCATGCAGCGCACCACCCAGCGCTCGAAAGCGTTCACCGCCAGCATCAGGCCGAACTCGGTCTCCGACAGGGCCGGCGAGCCCCCCGCCGCCAGATGCGCCGAGGAGACGATGGGCGCCCGCAGATCCGCGACAGCATCCGTCGCCGGCATCTCGTCCCCATCCAAACGGTTCTTGGGATCAGTCACCCGCCTCACCTTCATCCCGGGCGAACCGCGCCAGCGCAGGCCCCCCTTACGATGAGGGGACCCTAACACCGGGCCCAAACCGCTGCCTAGAGAGATTCGATATTTTGATGATAATTTATCGACAAATTATCATTATTGCTCACGATCCGTTGTCGCTGCTCACTTTTTGCACCAGATGATGCTCACGTTGTGGGCAGCAAGCAGGGCTTCAAATGCGAAAAGGGGCGGAGTTGCCTCCGCCCCTTCGGGTTTCGTGACTGCACCAGAGGCCGCAAGGGCCGCGGTATCAGGTCAGCCGCTCCAGCAGCGCCATGAACTGCTCGCGCTCCTCCACCTCGAGAGGCGCCAGGGTCTCCTCGGTGATCCCGTTGGCCACCGGAATGAGCCGCTCGGTGAGGGTGACGCCGGCGACGGTCAGGGCCACCACCAGGCGCCGGCCGTCCTCGGGATCGGGGCGGGTTTCCACCAGACCCCGCTTCACCAGCCGGTCGACCACCCCCTTGATGGTCGCCGCATCCATGGCCGTGCGCCGCCCCAGCAGGTTCTGGGAACAGGCGCCCTTCTCATAGAGCTTCGACATGGCCGCCCACTGGGTGGCCGTGAGGTCAACACCGAGACGCGCTGCGAAGATGGTGGTGTGCCGCTGCATCGCGCGACGCAGCATGTGCCCCACCTGATCGTCGAGGATATAGGCGGAGGCCTCCCTCGGCGTGCGCCGTCGTCGCGGCGTTACGGCCTTCGTGCTCACGTTCGGCCCTTCCCCACTGCCGTTCGCCATTGTGCTGCGCCAGGCTCACACGGCGAGATACGCGTCCCTGATTTCCGGATTGGCCTCGAGGTCCGCCATGGTGCCGGAGAATCGAATTCGCCCTTTTTCAATGATATAGGCGCGGTCGGAGATCAGCTTTGCAAAATGCAGATTCTGCTCCGAAATGATGATGCTCAAGCCTTCGCGCTTCATGGCCATGATGGCATCCGCCATCTGCTCCACGATCTTCGGCGCCAGACCTTCCGAGGGCTCGTCGAGCAGCACCAGCGAGGGGTTGCCCATCAGCGTCCGGCCGATGGTGAGCATCTGCTGCTCGCCGCCGCTCATATGGCCCCCTGGCCGCCGGCGCATCTCGCCGAGATTGGGGAACAGCTCGTAAATGCGCTCCGGGGTCCAGGTGGCGACCCCCGAACGCGGCGCCTGCCGGCCCACCACGAAGTTCTCCTCCACGGTGAGCTCGGTGAAGATCCGCCGATCCTCCGGCACATAGCCGAGGCCCCGGCGCACGATGTCATAGGTGGGCAGGCGCGAGACATCCTCCCCCTCGAACATCACCTTGCCGGTGCGCTGGCCCACCAGCCCCACCACCGAGCGGAAGGAAGTGCTCTTGCCGGCACCGTTGCGACCAAGCAGGGCCACCACCTCGCCCTCGCCGACCGCGAAATCCACGTCGAACAGAATATGGGCCTGCCCGTAGAAGCTATTGAGGCCCGAGACTTCGAGTTTCATTGCGCGCTCTCCTCGCGGTGCCGGGCGTCATACAGCAGGCCTTCGCCGAGATAGATGGCCTGAACATGGGGATCGCGCCGCACCTCCTGCGGCGTGCCCCGGGCCACCAGCTCGCCGCGGTTGAGAACCATCACCGTGTCCGCATGCTCGAACACCACGTCCATGTCGTGTTCGGTAAACAGCACGCCGATGCCCTTCTCGCGCGCGATGGCGGCGGTCAGGCGCATCAGCTCCACACGCTCCTTCGGCGCCATGCCGGCGGTGGGCTCATCCATGAGCAGCAGGCGCGGCGCGTTGGCGAGGGCGATCGCCAGCTCCAGGCGCTTGAGATCGCCATAGGCGAGCTCGCCACAGGGACGCCCGGCCTGGGCCTCCATGCCCACCAACGCCAGCAGCTTGTTCGCCTCGTCCAGGAAGGCCGCGCCAGCATAGCCCAAAGCGGAGCGCAGGCGCTTGTGGAACGACAGCAGCGCCACCTGCACATTCTCCCGCACGGTCATGGAGGAGAAGGTGGCGGTGATCTGGAAGGTGCGCCCCACGCCGCGCCGCCACACGGTGCGCGGCGGCAGGCCCACGATCTCCTCCCCCGCCAGCTTGATGGAGCCGGCATTGGGACGGATCTGCCCATTCAGCATGTTAAAGCAGGTGCTCTTGCCGGCGCCGTTGGGGCCGATCAGCGCCAGGATCTCGCCGCCGTTCAGGGAGAAGGACACGCCGCGCACGGCATGCACACCCGCATAGGACTTCACCAGCCCGTTCACTTGCAGCAGCGCGCTCATCGTGCGGCCTCCACCTTGGCGACGTCCACGGCGCCCTCGGAGCCGGCTCCGCCCGGCGCCTTGGGTCGGCGATGACGCAGATCCTCCAGGAAGCCGACGATCCCCTTCGGGAAGGCCACCACCAGCAGCACGATCACGCCGCCGAGCACCAGCTTCGACAGTTCGGTCTTGCTCATGAGCCAGATGGCCAGAGCCTTGTAGACCACCGCACCGACCACCGCGCCGGAGACCGTCTCGATGCCGCCCAGCAGCACCATCACCAGGCCGTCCACGGAGGTGGGGATGCCGAGGGTCTCCGGGAACACCGAACCCTTCAGGAAGGCGAACAGGGCACCGGCGATGCCGGCGAAGGTGCCCGCCACGATGAAGGCGATCCACTGGGTGCTCTTGCCATTGATGCCGATGGCTTCGGAACGCAGGGCGCTGTCGCGGGCCGCCCGCAGGCCGAAGCCGAAGGGCGAGAACACCAGCATGCGCAGCGCCGCCACACAGACCACGACAATAGCCAGTGCCAGCCAGAAGAAGCCCTGGGGCGTCGACGCCCAGGACGAGGGCCAGATGCCGAGGATGCCGTTGTCGCCGCCGGTCACCTCCACCCACTGGAAGGCCACCGACCAGGTGATCTGAGCGAAGGCCAGGGTGAGCATGGCGAAATAGACGCCGGAAAGCCGCACGCAGAACCAGCCGAACAGCACCGCGCCGACGAGGCCCAGCACCGGGCCGATGACCAGCGCCGCCTCCATGGGTGCGCCGAAATACTTCACCAGCAGCGCCGCGCCATAGGCGCCGAGGCCGAAGTAAGCAGCGTGACCGAAGGAGGACAGGCCACCCACCGTCATCAGGAAGTGCAGGCTCGCGGCGAACAGCACGTAGACCAGGATCTCCGATCCCACGCTCAGGGTGTAATCGCCGGCGAAGAGAGGCATCAGAGCCACCACCACCACCACGGCGGCGACACCGGAGCGCTCCAGATTGGTCATGGGCCGCCAGGGCCGTATGGAGATGCCTGCCGCCGCCCGCGGGGCGCCTTCCGGCTTGCCGAACAGGCCGTAGGGCCGCACCACCAGCACCACCGCCATCACCAGGAACACGGTGATCATGGAGATCTGCGGCAGGATGAGGATGCCGAAGGCATTCAGCTCCGACACCAGGATCGCCGCCACGAACGCACCGGTGACGCTGCCGAGGCCACCGATGACCACCACCACGAACACCTCGACGATGATGGACAGGTCCATGGCATGGCTCACCGTGGTGCGCGGGATCTGCAGCGCGCCACCGAAGGCCGCGAGGAAGACGCCGAGCGCGAACACGCTGGTGAACAGCCACTTCTGGTTCACACCCAGCGAAGCGACCATTTCACGGTCCTGGGTCGCGGCGCGCACCAGCACGCCCCAGCGGGTGCGGTGGAACAGCAGCCACAACAGGCCCAGCACCAGTGGTCCAAGCGCAATCAGAAGAAAGTCATAGGAGGGCACGAGGCGGCCGAACACGCTCACCGCGCCAGTGAAGCCGGGGGCACGCGGGCCCATCAGATCCTCGGAGCCCCAGATCAGGACCACGAGGTCTTCAACCATCAGCGTGACGCCGAAGGTGGCGAGCAGCTGGAACAGCTCGGGCGCGTGGTAGATGCGCCGCAGCAGCACCATTTCCATCAGCGCGCCGACCGCTGCGACCACGAGGCTGGCCACCAGCACGCCGCCCCAGAACCCCAGCGGGCCGGCGAAGCGATCGGTCAAGGTGAAGGCGACATAAGCGCCGAGCATGTAGAACGCGCCGTGGGCAAAGTTCACAATGCGCATGACGCCGAAGATGATCGACAGGCCCGACGCCACTAGAAAGAGGGACGCGGCACTGGCGAGGCCACTGAGGGCCTGGACCAATAGGAATTCCACGGCTGAGCCTTTCGTTCACCGTTCTAAAAGGCGATCTCGTCCTGGGGATGATGGTCCTGGGGACGATGTCGTTTTGGGCAGCCCGCCGCCGCTGGCGAACCTGCCGGGTGCTGCATGTGGGGGCCGGCGCCTGCCCTGCCCTCGCGGTCGAAAGCAGGCGCCGGGAAGATCAGTCCTGCCTCACTCGGCGGGACGCATCTTGGCCGCTTCCTCCTCGGAGGGGAGGTAGTCCGGGCCCTTCTTGAACACGACGTCGACCATCACGCCCTTGCCGTCCTTGAGGGCAGTCTTGCCCACATAGGCGCCGAGGGTCGACTGGTGGTCGGCCGCGCGATAGACGATGTCACCGAAGGGCGTGGAGACCTTCAGGTTCTTCATGGCCTTGAGGAGCCCCTCGGTGGAGTGGTCATCGGTGGCCTTGAGGGCGGCGGCGATGGACTTGACGGTGGAATAACCCACGATCGAGCCGAGCCGCGGATAGTCCTTGTTGAGCTGCTGGTAGGCGTCGAGGAACGCCTTATGCTCGGGGGTATCGATCGAGTACCAGGGATAGCCGGTGACGATCCAGCCCTCGGGGGTCTCGCCCTTCAGCGGGTCGAGATACTCGGGCTCGCCGGTCAGGTAGCTGACCACGGCGCGATCCTTGAAGACGCCACGGGTGTTGCCCTCGCGCACCAGCTTCACCAGGTCGCCGGCGAAGGTGGCGTTGAGGATGGCGTCCGGCTTGGCGGCGTCGATGGCCTGCAGCACCGGGCCGGCGTCGATCTTGTTCAGCGGCGGCCACTGCTCGGCCACGAACTCCACGTCCGGGCGCTTCTTCTTCAGCAGGTCCTTGAACACGGCCACGAACGACTGGCCATACTCGTAGTTGGGGGCGATGGTGGCCCAACGCTTGGCCGGGAGCTTGGCGGCCTCTTCGGCCAGCATGGCCGCCTGCATGTAGTTCGAGGTGCGCAGGCGGAAGGTGTAGGGATTGCCCTTCGACCACACGATGGCGTCGGTCAGCGGCTCGGCCGCCAGATACATCACCTTCTTCTGCTTGGCGAAGTCGGACAGCGCCAGGCCGACGTTCGACAGGAAGCCGCCGGCGATCATCACCACGCCGTCCTTCGAGATCAGCTCGTTGGCGGCGGTGAGCGCCTCAGCGGGCTTGCCGGCATCGTCCTTGGAGATGATGACCAGCTTCTTGCCGTTGATGCCACCGGCGTCGTTGATCTCCTTCAGCGCCAGTTCCATGCCCTTGCGGTAGGGATCGGTAAACGCCGGCAGCGCCGAATAGCTGTTGATCTCGCCGACTTTGATCTCGCCCTGCTGGGCCTTCGCTGCGGTGGAGGCCAACAGAACGGCCGCCAACGCGATTCCCATCGTCTTTTTCATATGGTCTTCCCCTCTGACTTCCGACCCACCGGGCACGCGGCCCGGTGTCTGTCGAACCCACTGCGTGGCGAGCCTAGCGCAAGCCGTCCTCGCCCTTGATGTCAGTCACCGTCAGTCCGCCCACCCGCGGCAGCGGACGGCCGGAATCGGTGACGGCCACCGCAACCACGATCTCATTGGCGCGCGGCGCATCGTTGATGCTCACCTGCATGCCGTCAAAATGGCTCCGGACATAGGCCGCATCCTTGTGACCCAGCGGGATGTCCAGCTCCGCACCGAGGCCGCCACGGCGCTTGGAGGACGGGATCAGGGCCGCGCCCTTGCCCAGCACCTTGCGCACCGGTGTGCCCATCTTGGGGTGGAGAAGCGCGGCGGCGTGCTCGAGCTCGCCATTCTCCCCCACCAGCGCCGCCTTGCCGTAGCTCTGCGCCTTGTCGCCGGCGATGCCGAGGGCCTCCACGGCCTTCTGAGCCAGGATGCCGCCCAGCTCTTCCCCCTGCGCCATCAGCTCGGAGAGGTCCTCCACATAGCGACCGGCGAAGGGGTTCTCGATCACCGCCACCGCCGCGGCGCGACGGGTGGGCGGCGACACCGGCTGACCCATCTCGGTCAGCGTCTCTTCCACGAAGGTGACGATCTTGCGGATCTTCGCGCTCATCGCAGCCCGTCCTCTCCCTTGATCTGGTCCGCCGCCAGGCCACCCACGCGGGCGTGGACGCGCGGGCCGCAGGTCATCACCAGCGCGAACACCAGTTCATCGGCGCGCGGGCTGTCGGGCACGCCGACTTCCATGGAGTCGAAATGGCTGCGCACGTAAGAGGCGTTCACATGGGTGATCGGTACGTCGAGCTTGGTGCCCGGTCCGCCCACCTTCTTGGCCGACGGGACGATGGCCTTGGCATCGCCGAGGATCTCGCGCATGGCGTAGCCGCCGGGCACATGCCACAGGGCGCCGTGCTCCAGCTCGCCGGCGGCGCCGACGATGGAGCCCTTGCCGTAGCCGTCCACCGCCGACACATCGCCGCCAAGGGCCGCCAGCAGTTCCTGGGCCATGGCAAGGCCGAGCGGCTTCAGATCGTCCATGAAGCCGGTGATGTCTTCCACATAGCGGCCGGCGTAAGGGTTCTCGATGACGGCCAGTGCAGCGCCGCGCTTGCGCGGAACGGCGGCCACCGGGCCACCCTCGTGGTAGATTTCCTCGGTGATCAGGAGTCTCTTTCGGACTTTCACTTCAGGCATGGACGGCCTCTTTGGCTTCTTCGATGGGGGCGGATGGGACGGCTGCGGGCGCGGGCGCCGCCGGCAGGCTGTCGGTGAACAGGTCGAGCTGCGGATCGGTGGAAACGCTCTCACCCTGCAGATGAAGAGCGGCGCCACAGATGAGATTGCGCGCCACCAGGGCAACCGCGCAACTCAGGCCCTCGGCCAGCGCCGCCTTGCGCTCGGCCCTTGTGAGCTGCGGGACGTCCCGTGTCACCTTGAGCGCGCCAAGGTCACTGTCGGGAGCCACCTCGCGCGCCGGAACCCGGATGATCCCCGGATGGCCCGGTAGATTGACCGCATTGGCGATGATGGTTGCCGCGGCATCGGCGGCCGCGGCGGTCGGCGCCAGCACCGTCACCGCATCGGCGATGCCGAGCGAGAAGGACCGGCCACGCCAGCCGCTGGTGGCAATGCCGCGCACCGGCGACGCCTCCACGATGCGCGCCGTGCCGATCAGCCGGGGCTGATCGGGCCGATCCACCAGCCCCACCACATAATCCGAGCCAGGGGCCAGATAGAGCGCGATGTCGCCGCCATTGTTGACGAAGGCGCGGGTGATGCCGGGCCGCACCAGCGCTGCCAGCACCTCCTCGGCCACCGCGCCGGCCACCGCCGCCATGGGGGTGATGAAGGCGGCGCGGGCCAGAGGCGAGACCGCCGCCCACATGCGCTGCGCCGCCGGATCCCGCAGCGGGCACGGCCCGGGATAGGCCGGCCGCCGCAGCAGCGGCAGCTCCTCGCACAAGCCGTCGAGCAACCCCGCCAGGCGCGCGGCAGCGGCCCGATAGCCCGCCGCTACAGCCTCCGGGGCCCCGCTGGCCTCGATGATGAGGTCGATGGGGCCATCCTGGAGATGCAGCCGGCGACCGTCGGGCAGCATCGCCACATGTGGCGCGCGCGGCACCAGCGGTACGGCGGCGATGGACGGAAGCGGCAGGGCCATGACAGCGATCAATCGTTGTTGCGGTGGGCGGGACGCCACGCCAGGGGCCAGGGATTGTCCTGCATCGGCGCCAACTCGCGCAGGCCCTCATGGCCCGCCAGTGACGACACGGGACGCACCGCATCCATATGACCACCCAGTGCCGCGTAGTCCTCCAGCGTCAGGGTGAACTCGATGGGTGCCACCAGCGCCGGGGTCGGCACATAGCCGAACGCATTCTCCGGCACCCGCGTCACATCCACCATGAAGGTGATGCCGCCACCCGGCCACACATAGACCGGCGCGCCGCCGCAGGTGACATTGGTGATGGCCTCCTTCACCGAGCGGGTGAGGCGGACGGGATTCTCCGTCACGCCCGCCCGCAGCGAGCCGCCGGCACCCGCCATGAACAGCACCGAGCACAGGGCCGGTTCGCAATTCTCGCGGATCCGCTCCACCGAGGGGGCCAGATCATCGGGAATCGGCGTTTCGACCGGGACCAGATCCTCGTTCAGCACGTAATAACCGTAGTGCTCACCAGTGGTGGACACCAGCAGCATGCGCAGGCCGGGCCATGCCACTTTCGGATCGAACGGGCCGAGGATGGACAGGGGATCGGAAATATTGGTGCCGCCCCAACCCGAGCCCGGCTCGGCCACCTGGAAATAGCGACCGGGCGTGGAGCGCCGGCCCTTCATCTTGATGCCGGTGTCGCGGATCCCCAGAAGCTTGCCCGCCTGATGCTCGGAGAGCACGCCGGTGATGTGGTCATCCACCACCACCACCTCGTCGGCGTGGCCGAACCACTGCTTGGCGAACATGCCGATGGTGGCGGAGCCGCAGCCCACCCGCATGCGCTCTTCCTGCACCCCGTTGACGATGGGCGCCTTGCCGGCCTGAACGATCAGCGTGGAGCCGCCATCGATGGTCAGCTCCACGGCCTTGCCGTTCGACAGGTCGAGCACCGCCTCGCAGGCGACGCGCCCTTCCTTCTTCGAGCCGCCGGTGAGATGGTGCACACCGCCCAGGGACAGCATCTGCGAGCCGTATTCGCTGGTGGTCACATGGCCGATGGCCTCGCCCGCCGCCCGGACCGTCGCCTGCTCAGGGCCGATGAAGCGATCGGTATCGATCTTCACCTTCACGCCGCCGTAGCTGAACACGCCCTCGGTGACGACGGTGACCATATCGACCCCGTTCACCTCCGCCGAAACGATGAACGGCGCCGGCTTGTAATCGGGATAGGTGGTGCCCGAACCCACCGCGGTCACGAACTTCTCGGCATCCGACAGAAGCCGGCCGTCCCAGTCGCCATCGCGATGGAAGGGCACCACGGCGCCGCCGTGGGCGAGGGTCCGGTCCAGCACCACATGGGGATCCACCCGCACCAGCTCGCCATTGTTGTTGGCATAGCGATCGCAGGCGCCCGTCATACCCGGCTTGATGTAGCACATCACCGGACAGGCATCGCACCGGATCTTCTCGTCACCCGTGGGTCGCGCCCCGGCCGTCGTTTCGTTACCCATGTGGCCCTCTGCTTAGAGCACGCGACAGCGGCCTTCTCGGCGTCCCGATGGCCCAGCGCAGTTCATATGTATACTAATGAAATCTGAGGCCGCCATCCTGTCAAGCACAAGGAATAAGCACGCTGCCTTAAAGGGCATCTTTGCCCTCACCGCCCTTGACGGCATTCATTGGTATAGAAACAATCTAGACGAACGATCGCCCTGCGCAAGCCATCGAGGGGCACTTATGAATCTGAAGAAAACCGCTGCACTGCAATGTTTTGCGTGCGTTGCGGCAAACCGCATGCAAGCGGCGGAGCGGGATCGAGATGTCACTGCCTGAACATGCAGCGCCGGTGTCTTTCGAGGTCAACGGCGTCGCCCACAGCCTCGATCTGCCCCGCGAAACGCGGCTCATCTATGTGCTGCGCAACGACCTGCAGCTCAATGGCCCCAAGTTCGGCTGCGGGCTCGGGGAGTGCGGCGCCTGCACGGTGCTGGTGGACGGGGTCGCCGCCCGCGCCTGTGTGCTTACCCTGAAGAGCGTCGAGGGGCGCAAGGTCACCACCCTGGAGGGCCTCGGGACCCTCGATCTGCCGCATCCGGTGCAGGCCGCCTTCATCACCGCCCAGGCCGCGCAATGCGGCTATTGCCTCAATGGCATGATCATGACCGCCGCCGCCTTCCTCTCGCGCCATCCCGCCCCCACCCTCGACGAGGCCCGCGAGGCGCTGCGCTACAATCTGTGCCGTTGCGGCACCCATGTGGAGATCCTCCGCGCTGTGATGCTGGCGGCGCAGGCCATGGGCGCCGGCTCCACCGCCGCGGGCGCCGCGACCACCCTTGAAGGCGCCGACCATGACTGAGCCGACCCCCACGCCCTCCGCCCTTCTCGAACGCACCGGCACCCTGGCGATTCTGCGCCCGTCCCAGCATGTGCGCGGGCTGGTGCCCACCGCCCCGCCCCCGGAGGGCGCGCTGGACCTGTTCCTGTTCCTGGACGACGCCGGCGCGGTGATGGCCTTCAACGGCCATGTGGACCTCGGCACCGGCATCCGCACCGCCCTCGCGCAGATCGTGGCGGAAGAGCTGGACCTGCCGCTGGCGGCCGTCACCATGGTTCTCGGCCACACCGGCGGCACCCCGAATCAGGGTGCCACCATCGCCAGCGACAGCATTCAGGTCTCCGCCATTCCGCTGCGCCGCGCCGCCGCGCAGGCCCGCCATCACCTGGTGGCGCTGGCCGCCGCGGCCCTGGGCGTGCCGGCGGACGAGCTGATCGTCAGCGATGGCGTGGTGCATCCGCGCGCCAGCGGCAGCAACGCCGGCATCTCCTATGCCACCCTCCTCGCCGGCCGACAGGACCGGCTGATGCTGGAAGACAGCGTCACCCTGAAGCCCGCCGGCGATTATCGCATCGTCGGTCAGAGAGTGCCGCGGGTGGACATTCCCGCCAAGGCCACCGGCGCTTTCGTCTATGTGCACGATGTGCGCGTGCCCGGCATGCTGCACGGCCGCGTGGTGCGCCCGCCCTATGCCGGCGTCGACGCGGGCGACTTCATCGGCCACAGCCTCATCAAGGTGGATGAAGCCTCCGTCGCCCACATTCCCGGGCTGGTGGCGGTGGTCACCATGGGCGATTTCATCGGCGTGGTGGCGGAACGCGAGGAGCAGGCCGCGGAAGCCGCGCGCTGCCTCAAGGTGGAATGGAAAGCGCCGCCGCCCTTGCCGGAGCTGAAGGACCTCGCCCAGGCCCTGCGCGCCAATCCCAGCACCACCCGCGTCCTCGCCGACCAGGGCGATGCCGATGCCGCCCGCGCCGCCGCCGCCATTCCCATGGACCGCACCTATGTGTGGCCCTACCAGATGCACGGCTCCATCGGCCCCTCCTGTGCGGTGGCCGACGTCCGGGACGGACAGGCCACCATCTGGTCCGGCACCCAGAATCCCTTCCCGCTGCGCCTCGACATCTCCATCCTGTTGGGGATCGAAGAGGCCGACATCGAGATCCTGCGGTTCGAGGCCGCCGGTTGCTATGGCCGCAACTGCGCCGACGACGTGGCGGCCGATGCCGCTCTGCTGTCGCGCGCCGTGGGCCGCCCGGTGCGGGTGCAGCTGACCCGGGAACAGGAACATGCCTGGGAGCCCAAGGGCGCCGCCCAGCTGATGGAGGTGAAGGGCGGGCTGAATGCGGATGGCACCCCTGCCGCCTATGATTTCGCCACCTCCTATCCCTCCAACGCGGCCACCACATTGGCGCTGCTGCTCACGGGCCGGGTGCCGGCGAACAATCCCGTGTTCGAGATGGGCGATCGCACGGCGATCCCGCCCTATGCCTATGACAATCTGCGAGTGAAGGCGCACGACATGGCGCCCATCGTCCGCGCGGCGTGGCTGCGCGGCGTCTCGGCCCTGCCCAACTCCTTCGCCCATGAAAGCTATATCGACGAGCTGGCCGCCGCCGCCGGTGTCGATCCGGTAGAGTATCGCCTGCGCTACCTGCACGATCCCCGCGCGGTGGATCTAGTGAAGGAAGTGGCCGCCCGCGCCAGCTGGGAGCATCACACCGCCCCCCGGCAGGAAGTCGTGGACGGCGACGTGGTGCGCGGCCAGGGCTTTGCCTATGCCCTTTACGTGCACTCCAAATTCCCCGGCTATGGCGCCGCCTGGTCGGCCTGGGTGGCCGATGTGGAGGTGAACAAGCGCACCGGCGACGTGGCGGTGAAGCGGGTGGTGGTGGGCCAGGATTCCGGCCTCATGATCAACCCCGCCGGTATCGAGCACCAGATCCACGGCAACGTCATCCAGGCCACCAGCCGGGCGCTGAAGGAGGAAGTGAGCTTCAGCGAGACCGCGGTGGCAGACAAGGAATGGGGCGCCTACCCCATCCTCACCTTCCCGGAAGTGCCGGTGATCAACGTGGTGCTGATGCCGAGGCCGGACGATCCGCCCCTCGGCAGCGGCGAATCCGCGTCCGTGCCCTCCGCCGCCGCCATCGCCAACGCCATCTTCGACGCCACCGGCGTGCGCCTGCGCGAACCGCCCTTCACGCCAGAGCGGGTGCGCGCGGCATTGGGCAATCCGCTGCCGCCCGAGCCGCCGGCCCCGCCCGCCAAGAAGCGCCCCTGGTTCGCGCTGGCGGGTGCGGCCCTTGCCGGCGCCTTGGGCATGGCGGCGGTGGCGCTGCCGATCCGCGGCGCGATCGCGCCTATCACGCGCCCCGATCCCGCCTCCTTCTCCGCCGACATGATCGCCCGCGGCCGCCAGCTGGCGGCGCTGGGGGATTGCGCGGTGTGCCACACGGTGCCCGGCGGCACCGTGAACGCGGGCGGCCGCGCGCTGGAGACCCCGTACGGCACGGTCTATTCCACCAATCTCACGCCTGATCCCGAGACCGGCATCGGCCGCTGGTCCTATGCGGCGTTCGAGCGGGCCATGCGTGAAGGCATCTCGCGGGATGGCCGGCACCTTTATCCGGCCTTCCCCTACACCTCCTTCACCCGCACCTCGGATACCGACCTGCAGGCCCTCTATGCCTTCCTGATGTCGCAGGCGCCGGTGGTGGCGCCGACCCCCGAGGCCAAGATGGCCTTCCCCTTCAACATCCGCCCGCTGATGGCCGGCTGGAACACCCTGTTTCTGCGTCCCGGCCAGATGCAGGCGGACCCGGCCCGCTCGCCGCAATGGAATCGCGGTGCCTATCTGGTGGAGAGCCTCGGCCATTGCGGCGCCTGCCACACCCCGCGCAACCTGCTGGGCGCGGAAAAGACCGGCGCCGCCTATCTCGCCGGGGGCATGGTTGACGGCTGGGAGGCTCCGGCCCTCACGGCGCTGTCCAAGGCGCCAATTCCCTGGACCGAGGCGGAGCTCTTCTCCTATCTGCGCACCGGCTTTTCACGCTTCCATGGCACCGCCGCCGGCCCCATGGCGCCGGTGGTGGAGGAATTGGCCGCCCTGCCCGACGCGGACATCCGGGCCATGGCGACCTATCTCGCCTCCTTCTCTGGCCCCGTTCCCGCCGACCCGGTCGCGCAGGCGGCGGCGCTGCAGGCGGAGGCCACCGCCTCCCTGCGTCCCCTCGATTCGCTCGGCGGCCGGCTTTATGAGGGTGCCTGTGCCGCCTGTCATGCGGAGAGCGGGCCGACCCTGTTCGGCGTGCGCCCAGCCCTCGCCCTCAACACCAATGTGCACGCGGCACGCCCCGACAACCTGATCCGCGTGATCCTGGATGGCATCCCCAAGCCCGCCGCCCGGGACCTGGGCGACATGCCCGGCTTCCGCGACAGCTTCGATGACGGCCAGGTGGCGGCGCTGGTGCGCTATCTGCGGGCTAAGTTCGCGCCGAACGCGCCGGCGTGGAGCGGTGTCGACGAAGCGGTGGCCCTGGCCCGCGCCAATCCCGGCAGCCATTAACCCCTTTGAGCAGGGCGCGACGCCACCCTGCTCAAATCATCGGCACCATTGCTCGAAAACTCCGCACGCCGAAGCCTTGTGCGTCATTGACAGCGCCGGTCGCCGATTTTATTTTCATTTGTACACAAACAAAAAGACGAGGCCGTCTGACGGCCCTGCCGAGCGAGATCCTTCCATGGCCTATGTGGTGACCGAGAACTGCATCCGCTGCCGCTACACCGACTGTGTCGCCGTGTGCCCGGTGGATTGCTTCTATGCCGGCGAGAACATGCTGGTGATCAATCCCGACGAGTGCATCGACTGCGGCGTGTGCGAGCCGGAATGTCCGGCGGAGGCCATTGTCGCCGACAGCGATCCGCGCGCGGCCACATGGACCGAGCTGAACGCCACCTATGCCACGCAGTGGCCCAACATTACCGAGAAGACCGACGCCCCCGCCGATGCCGACGACTGGAATGGCAAGGATGGCAAGCGCGATCTGCTCTCGTCTGCCCCCGCCGCCTGATCGACGACCTATCCGGAGCCCTCCCGTGAGCAATCTGATGGAAGAGCGCGTGCTCAGCGTGCGCCACTGGACCGACCGCCTGTTCTCCTTCACCACCACCCGTGACGCCGGCTTCCGCTTCCGCAACGGCGAATTCACCATGATCGGCATCAAGGTGGATGGCCGGCCGCTGATGCGGGCCTATTCGGTGGTGAGCCCGAACTACGAAGAGACCCTGGAGTTCTACTCCATCAAGGTGCCGGACGGCCCCCTCACCTCCCGCCTCCAGCATCTGAAAGAAGGCGACCCCGTCATCGTCGGCCGCAAGGCCACGGGCACCCTGGTCATCGACAATCTGCGCCCGGGCGAGAACCTCTATCTGCTGGGCACCGGCACCGGCCTGGCCCCGTTCCTCTCCATCATTCGTGATCCGGAAACCTACGAGCACTTCAACAAAGTGGTGCTCGTGCACGGCTGCCGGCAGGTGGGTGAGCTCGCCTATGGCGAGGAGATGGTGAACGCCCTCAAGACCCATGAATTCCTGGGCGACGAGGTGAACGCCAAGCTGATCTATTATCCCACCGTCACCCGCGAAGACTTCCGCAATCAGGGCCGCATCACCGACCTCATGGACAGCGGCAAGCTCTATGCGGACATCGGCCTGCCGCCCATGGACAAGTCCCGCGACCGGGTGATGCTGTGCGGCTCGCCGCAGATGATGGTGGATCTCAAGAGCCGTCTGGTCGGCCTCGGCTTCGAGGAAGGCAACCACGGCGAGGCCGGCGACTTCGTGCTCGAGAAAGCATTCGCCGAGCGCTGAAAAAATTACCCCCGGCGCGGTTTTCAAGGATCGCGCTGGGGCTTACCATTCATATGCTTACAAATAAACGGCCGGGGCTCCCCGTGTCTCCGACCGTCGCTTCCGGAGACTTCGCACATGGCTCACGACGCACCGGCAGGCCCCAAGGGCCCCACCAAGCTCGTCATCCGCAATATCGGCCTTCTGATCAGCGGCGCCCTTGAAAACCCGATCCTCGATGCCGACACCATTGTCGCCGAGAACGGCCGCATCACTGCCATCGGCCGCCTGAAGGACGTGGATGTCGAGGGTGCCACCACCACGGTGGATGCCAATGGCGCCGCCGTTACCCCCGGCCTCATCGACAGCCACGTGCACCCGGTGGCCGGTGACTGGACGCCCCGGCAGAGCCAGATGAACTGGATCGATTCCTCGCTCCATGGCGGCGTCACCACCATGATCTCCGCTGGCGAGGTCCACTATCCGGGCCGTCCGCGCGATGTCATCGGCATCAAGGCGCTGGCCATTACCGCCCAGCGCACCTTCTCCTCGTTCCGCCCCGGTGGCGTGAAGCTCCACGCCGGCGCGCCGGTGATCGAGCACGAGATGGAAGAGAACGACTTCAAGGAACTGGCCGCCGCCGGCGTGACGCTCCTGGGCGAAATCGGCCTCGGCGGCGTGAAGGATGGCCCCACCGCCAACAAGATGGTCAATTGGGCCCGCAAATACGGCATCCAGTCCACTATCCACACCGGCGGCCCCTCCGTCCCCGGTTCGGGCCTCATCGACAAGGATGTGGTGCTGGAAACCGATGCCGACGTGGTGGGCCACATCAACGGCGGCCACACGGCGCTGCCCGATGGCCAGATCCGCTGCATCTGCGAGGGCTGCAAGCGCGGCCTGGAGCTGGTGCACAACGGCAATGAGCGGGCCGCCCTGTTCACCCTGCGCACGGCGCGGGAGATGGGCGAATTGCACCGGGTGATCCTCGGCACCGATGGCCCTGCCGGCTCGGGCGTCCAGCCCCTCGGCATCCTGCGCATGGTGTCGCTGCTCTCCTCCATGGGTGACCTGCCGGCGGAAGTGGCCTTCTGCCTCGCCACTGGCAACACCGCCCGCATGCGCAAGCTGGATTGCGGCCTGATCGAAGTGGGCCGCACCGCCGATTTCGTCATCATGGACACCGCCCAGAACTCCGCGAGCGCGAACCTGCTGGAGAGCGTGCAGCTCGGCGACCTGCCCGGCGTCGGCATGACCATCATCGACGGCATCGTGCGGACCGAGCGCTCCCGCAACACCCCGCCGGCGACCCGCCTTCCGTTCGTGGTCAAGGCCTGAACAGGCCTTCAATCCATCAAATGAAGGGGCGCCGCTGATGCAAGGTGGCGCCTCTTTTCTTTTGAGCACCCGTCCCGTGGTGCGGGTCCGGAACAAGAGAACCCGCCCCCTTGCGCCGACGGGGGATCGGATGCCATAACGGCGCGGCGTAAAATGCGCGTCGGAGCATAGCGCAGCCTGGTAGCGCATCTGCTTTGGGAGCAGAGGGTCGCAGGTTCAAATCCTGCTGCTCCGACCATTTCAGCCCCTTGGCACTCAATCCAAATTTGCCCCGCCGGTGCGCTTGTGAGCATCAGGATTGGCCCGTCGCTCCGACTTGACCTGCGGACGGGAAAGGAGCGCCGCCCATGGCCAACTGCGCGACATCCAGAAAGGCAGTGAGGGCAGGGGATACATAGACCTGCGCCCGGCGGATGAAGAGCGTTTCCACCTTCCCCTCCTCCTCCGGCAGGGACAGGATGGATAAGGCGTGACTGCGCGCGTGGGATGCGACGAGATCCACCGGCAGCAATGTCAGCCCCATGCCCGCGGAGACGCAGGCGAGAATGGCATCGAGGCTGCCATATTCCAGCGTCCGCCCCACCGCGATGTTCCGGCGCGCAAGCAGCTGTTCCAGGCGCTGACGATAGGAGCAGCCCCGCCGGAAAACGAAAATGTTGGCTTGTCCACGCTCAACGAAGGGGTCCAGCGAGCGCACGTCCGGCCCGGCCAGCACCGCGAGTTCTTCCAGGAATGCGCGGCGCGCCACAAGGCGGGGATGCGCCACCGGCCCACAGACATAAGCGCCCTCCAGCTCCTGTTGCAGCACCTGCTCCGTCAGCTCGGCCGAAGTACCGGTGCGCAGAGTCAGATCCACATCGGGATGCAGGCTGGAGAAGTTCACCAGGCGTTCGCTGAGGCGCAGCGCCATCGTGGTCTCCATGGCGCCGATCTGAAGGGGGCCGCGCGGTCGGTCGGACGCTGTCACCGACATCCGCGCTTCACGCAACAGCCGGCTCACTTCGGCGGCGAACGGCAGCAGTCTCTCGCCCGCCGCCGTAAGCTTCACACCGCGCGAATGCCGCTCAAACAAGATGACACCAAGGTCCGCCTCAAGCTTCTTGATGCGATTAGTGACATTGGATTGGGCGGTGTTCAGGCGCGTCGCCGCGCCGCCGATCGACGCCTCCCGGCTCACCGCGATGAAGAATTCGAGATCGGCACTCTGCATCAGACATCTCATTTTCAGATGACTACGATCGCATCAAACCATTTTTGGAATACAGAAGCCACTGCTAGCCTCGATAATGATCAGGGCAACACTCTGATCAGAAATGAGGCAGCCACCGGCCGGACCCGTTCCCAACCGTGACGCCGCATTCCGTGACACGCCTGCGCCCCGCTTGGGAGGACGGGGCCATGCGCGTCAGCCTTCCAAGACGGGAACAAAAACATGACCCTCCAGCCCCATCCGCCACACCCCTCCTCAGGGGGCAGCGGCCGCCTGGGCCTTGCGGCCACCGCAATCCTCGCCGGCGTCTATCTCACTTTCACGGCGCTTGGCGCCTTTGCGCCGCAACTTCTGGCCGCGCCCATCCAACCGGGCGGCATCTTCACCTGGGCCTTCGCACTGGGCCTCGGGGTGATCGGTCTCGGTTTCGTGCTCACGGTCATCTACGCCGTGATTGCCAACCGGCGCGAAAGCGTCGCGCTCGCCGCCCGCGCCCTGGTCCCGGCAGAAGGGGGCGCGCGATGAATATGATCGCCATCTCCTGCTTCCTCGCCATCGTTGCGCTGTCGCTGGCCATTACCTGGTGGGCCGCGCGCAACACGAAGGGAACCAACGATTTTTATGCCGCAGGCGGCAATGTCACGAGCCTGCAGAACGGCCTCGCCCTGGCTGGCGACGCCTTGTCCGCAGGCGCTTTTCTGGGTCTCACCGGCCTCATCTTCGCCAACGGGTTCGATGGCTACATCTTTGCCATCGGCTATTCCACCGGCATGCCCATCGTGGTGTTCCTGCTGGCGGAACGGCTGCGTCAGATGGGCAAGTTCACCTTCTCGGACGTGGTGAGCGTCCATCTCGACGAAACACCGATGCGCATCTTCGGCGCAGCGGCCTCTCTGGTGGTGATTGCGTTCTACCTGGTCGCCCAGATCGTCGGCGCCGGCGCCCTCATCGAGCTGTTGTTCGGCATCGATTTCAAGGTCGCAGTGGCGCTCGTTGGGGGGCTCATGATCTGCTACGTCATGTTCGGCGGCATGATGGCCACCACCTGGGTGCAGATCGTCAAGGCCTGCCTCATGCTGGCCGGCGGCGCGCTGATCGCCGTGCTGGTGCTGCAGCGGTTCGGCTTCGATCTCGCGGCCCTGCTCTACGGGGCGGCGTCGGTCCGCCCCAACGGCGCCGACCTGCTTGCCCCGCAGGCGGCGGCACGGTCCCCTTTCTCTGCTTTGTCTCTGGCCCTTGCGCTCATGTTCGGAACGGCTGGCCTGCCGCACATCCTGATGCGCTTTTTCACGGTCCCGGATGCGCGGGCCGCGCGCAATTCGGTGGTGTGGGGCACGGCCTTCATCAGCACCTTCTACGCCGCCACAGCCATCTTCGGCTTTGGCGCCATCGTGATCCTGTCGGGCGACGCCACGGCCGTCGGTGCCGGCGGCAAGGTGATCGGCGGCATCAACATGGTGGCCATCCATCTGGCCCGCGTGCTCGGTGGAGACATCATGCTGGGCCTCGTCTCCGCGGTCGCCTTCGCCACCATTCTCGCGGTGGTGGCCGGGCTGACCCTGGCCGGGGCCTCCGCCGTCAGCCACGACCTTTATGCCCGCGTGGTGCTGAAGGGCCATGTGGATGAGGCGCGGGAACTGAAGATCTCACGCATGGCCACGGTGGCGCTCGGGATGCTCGCCATCGCCCTTGGCATCGCCTTCCAGGGGCAGAACGTCGCCTACATGATCTCGTTGGCCTTTGCCATCGCCTGTTCCTCCACCTTCCCGGTGCTGGTGCTCTCCATCTACTGGCGTGGATTGACGACGCGCGGCGCCATCGCCGGTGGCAGCATCGGCCTTCTTGCAGCGCTCGGGCTCACCGTCCTTGGGCCATCCATGTGGGTGAAGGTGTTCGGCTTCGCCGCTCCGGTGGTCAGCCTCGATCCGCCCACGCTCATCTCCATGCCGCTGGCGTTCCTCACCTGCTGGTTGGTTTCGATGACGCAGCGGCGTGGCGCGCAGATGTTGCCTGGCGTGGCCTGATCAACGCGGCCGGGGGCGCCATGTCCCCGGCCCCCTCCGCCCATGGCGGGAGCGGTCGCTCGCCGTCGCGCCCCGCTTGAAGAGACTTTGGAATGCCCATGACCACCATCGATCCACAAACCCTCAACACCTTCCGGGAACTGATGGACATCCGCTCCGGGACAGCACTGCCCGCCGATGAGGTGACCCTCACCGGTAGCGACCCTTTCTACCGGACGCCGTTCCGCATCGGCGAAGTGACGGCGGCGGTACTCGCCGCGCGCGGGGTGGCCGCCAATGACCTGTGGGCGATGCGCACCGGGCGCCGCCAGAAGATCTCCGTGGATGCCCGCGCCGCCGCGGCCACGTCCCTCTCCGGCGGCGAGGAGACCCTGCTGAAGGGCGAAGATGGGCTTTACCATTCCATTCCCACCTCAGCGGCCATGAAGCACATGGTGGCGCTGACCCAACCCTGGGCCACCGCCGACGGCGGCTGGGTGCTGCCGCATACCAACCTGCCCCATCTGGAACGCCGCGTGCTTCACGTGCTCGCCTGCAACAGCACGGTGGAGGATGTAGCGGCCGCGGTAGGACGCTGGGACGCCGACGCGCTGGAGAACGCCCTTGCTGACGCCCGCGCGTGCGGCGGCAAAGTCCGCACCCCCGAGGAATGGCTCGCCCATCCGCACGGCGCCTATCTCGCCGCGCGCCCGGTGGTGGAGATCACCAAGGTGGCAGACAGCGCGCCGGAGCCGCTGCCGAAAGGTGGCAAGGCGCCGTTGTCTGGTCTGCGGGTGCTCGACCTCACCCGCATCCTCGCCGGCCCCACGGCGGGCCTCAGCCTGGTCGAGCATGGTGCCGAGGTGCTCATGGTGACGGCGCCAGAGTTGCCCCAGGTCCCCGCCTTCGTGCGCGATACGAGCCATGGCAAGCGCAGCACCTTCCTCAACTTCACCCGTCCGGAGGAGGCAGATCGTCTGCGCGAGCTGGTTGAGATCGCCGACGTGTTCATCGACGGCTACCGGCCGGGCCGACTTGCCGCCTATGGGTTCGGCGCCGAGCAGCTCAGGGCCCTGCGACCCGGCTTGATCCATGTTTCCGTGAACTGCTTCGGCTCCGGTGGACCCTTCGCCGATCGGGCGGGATGGGACCAGGTGGCGCAGGCGGTTACCGGCATCTGCCATACCCAGGGCGAGTTGAACGGGTCCGGACGCCCAGAGCTGACCCCGGTCTTCATGTGTGACTTCATCACCGGTTTTCTCGGCGCCTATGGCGCCATGCTGGCGCTGGCCCGCCGGGCGCGTGAGGGCGGCAGCTACCGGGTTCAGGTCTCCCTGTGCCAGTCGGCCATGCTTCTGCAACGCGAAGGACTGATCTCGGACTTCGCCGACGCCCCCGGCCACCTCTCGCCGGAGGAGTTCGAGGCGCTCTCCATCCGTGTCGACGGCACCTGCTACGGCGATTTGAAAACCCTCGCCCCCGTGCTGCGGATGTCAGAGACGCCCTGCACCTGGCCGCGCCCCACCCCCGCCCTCGGCAGCGATCGGCCCGAATGGCAGCACTGGGTTACGCCGGCGCCTAAAGCCGCAGGTGCAGTCCGCTAGGCGCACAGCCACCCCTGTGACTTGCCCTCGGCGCGTCGATCCTACAGGGATGCGCGGCGTGTGCCCACCTGGCTTCAGTGCAGCGAGGTGAGGTGATGGCCCGGCCCTCCTTCGCCTGTAGATGGACGCGTTCACACACCCAGCGGACCGTGATGAAGCCCGCACACGCTTAGGCAGGAGGGGACGACCGTCACGCCCCCACTGCGGCCTCGCCACGAGAAAATTGGACGCCATCTGCCCTCGGTGGACACGGGGATCCGGATGGAGAGGGCGAAATCGGCACCGGTGGAAGACCATAGCGGGCGCGCAGGGTCTCCTCCTCATATTCCTCGCGGAACAGCCCACGGCGTCGCAGCAGCGGAAGTACATTGTCCGCGAAGCGGTCGAACTGGTCCGGCAGCACCGGCGGCATGATGTTGAAACCGTCGGCGGCCCCACCCTCGAACCAATCGATCATCAGGTCGGCGATCTGCTCAGGCGTGCCCGCCATGGTGAAATGACCACGGGCGCCGGCAAGGCTCGCCAGCAATTGTCGCAAGGTGGGCCGGGTGGCGGCCACATGGGCGACGATGGCTTCCGCCCGGCTGCGCGAGGCCTCCACCGCCTTGGGATCGGGGAGATCATCCACGGTCAGCGGGTGATCCAGAGGCAGATGGGAAAAGTCATGGCCGCCGAAGCGGTTCTTCAGGCGCTCCAGGCCAACGCTGGGGTGGGCGAGCGCGTTCAGCTCTTCGAGCACACGGCGGGCTTCCGTCTCGGTGGAGCCGATGGCTGCCGAGAGACCGGGCAGCACCACGATCTGCTCCGGCGGGCGAC
Organism: Xanthobacter sp. NM-25; assembly: GCF_022138605.1. Taxonomy (GTDB): domain Bacteria; phylum Pseudomonadota; class Alphaproteobacteria; order Rhizobiales; family Xanthobacteraceae; genus Xanthobacter. The sequence continues at coordinate 70,914 of NZ_JACBFS010000004.1, read as the reverse complement.
CGAAGGCGCCGGCCTGCTTCTTCAGGTCCCCATAGAAAGCGGTGGCGCTCTGCTTGCTCAGATGGGCGGTGAAGACCGCATCCGCATGGCGGGCGGCGAACCGGCGCCCATCTTCAGATGAGCCGGCCTGCACCAGCAGCGGCCGGCCTTGCGGCGAGCGGGGCACGTTGAGGGGCCCTTCCACGTCGAAATGCGGACCGTGATGGGCGATGGCGCGCACCCCATCGCGCCGCGCATAGATGCCACCGGCACGATCGTCCCGCACCGCATCAGGCGCCCAGCTGTTCCATAGCGCGCGGGCCACGGCAACGAACTCATCGGCCCGCGCATAGCGCTCCGCCTGCGTGTCCTGGCCCGTGCGGCCGAAGTTCGCGGCGGCGGCCGCCATCCAGGAGGTGACGATGTTCCAGCCCACCCGGCCGCCGCTCAGGTGATCGAGGGAGGCGAACTGGCGGGCGAGATTGAACGGCTCGCCATAGCTGGTGGAGGCGGTGGCGATGAGGCCGATGTGGCGGGTGGAGGCCGCCAGCGCCGCGATCAGCGTCAGCGGCTCCAGCTCCCCGCGCGCGGCATGGTCCAGATCATCCGCCAGCGCCAGGTGATCGGCGAAGAAAATGGAATCAAGTTTGGCCGCCTCCGCCTTCAGCGCCAGCTCGCGATAATAGGCGAGGTCGGTCAGCGCGCGCGGCGTCGCCGCAGGATGCCGCCAGGCCGCCTCGTGGTGGCCCCGGCCATTGATGAACAGATTGAGGTGCAGCTTTCGGGTCATGGCCTGCATCAGAAATGCACGTGGGGGAACGCTGAGCTGCGCCACGAGGCTTGTGGTCCGCTCCGCTTCGCATTAAGTACACTATATCGATTAATTTATGGAAGTTAAATCGAGATCCGGTCGCCAACGATCGTTAGGATGCAAGAAGCCATGTCCACGCAGCCCTCCGCCCTTCGTGAGCCGTCGCGCTCCACCCCCATCGAATCATTGAGCCCGCTGCGGGATTTCGTGGTGGCATTTGGACGGCTGCTCGACGCCCAGCCCGACGAACCGTGCATCCTGCGCGAAGGCGGCGCGCTGCTCACCACTTTGGTGGCGAATGACAGCTGGCTGCCGCAGGCCTATGCCCAGCCCCATCCGAATTACTACCAGCAATATCTGCTGCATGCGGATTCCACGGAGCGCTTCAGCGTGGTGAGCTTCGTGTGGGGTCCCGGGCAGGCGACGCCCATTCATGACCACACGGTCTGGGGTCTCATCGGCATGCTGCGCGGCGCCGAATATAACCAGCCCTACGCCCTCGATGCCGCCGGCCGGCCCCTGCCCCAGGGCGCGCCGAGCCGGCTGGAACCGGGCACAGTGGAAGCGGTTTCCCCCACCATCGGCGACCTGCATCGGGTGAGCAACGCTTTCGCCGATCAGGTCTCCATCTCCATTCACGTCTATGGCGCCAACATCGGCGGCGTGCATCGCCACACCTACCCCGAGCAGGGCGCGCCCAAGCCTTTCGTTTCGGGCTACAGCAACACCACGTTGCCCAACCTGTGGGATCGCTCCAAGGACGGGCTCAAGGATCGCGTGCCGGCATGACCTTTCAAGACACCGCCATCTTCCCCGTTCTGTCGTTCGCCGAAGTGCGCGCGCGGCTGCTGGCCCGCCAGGAAACCGCGCTGCTCGACGTGCGCGAGGAAGCCCCCTTCGCCGAGGCCCATCCCCTGTGGGCCGCCAACCTGCCCCTGTCTCGGCTCGAGCTCGACGCCTGGCGACGCATTCCGCGTCGCGACACGGTGCTGGTGCTCTATGGCGACCACGACGGAGAGGACATCGCGCCCCGCGCCGCCCGACGCCTCGCCGCGCTTGGCTATACGGCGGTCCATCTGCTGGAAGGCGGCCTGGAGGGCTGGCGCGCCGCCGGCGGCGAGTTGTTTCGTGATGTGAACGTGCCGTCCAAATCGTTCGGCGAGTTGGTGGAGCATGAGCGGGCCACGCCCTCGCTGCCGGCCGAGGAACTGGCACAGCTGATCGCCGATCAGGCCGACGTTGTGGTGCTGGATGCCCGGCGCTTCGATGAATATCGCACCATGAGCATCCCCACCGCCACCTCGGTGCCGGGCGCCGAACTGGTGCTGCGGGCGCGGGCGCTGGCGCCGGATCCGCACACCCGGATCATTGTCAATTGCGCCGGTCGCACCCGCTCCATCATCGGCACCCAATCCCTGGTGAATGCGGGCCTGCCCAATCCCATCGCGGCACTGCGCAACGGCACCATCGGCTGGCTGCTGGCCGGCCAGACCCTCGACCACGGCGCCGATCGCCGGCCGCCGGAGGCACCCCCCGCCGCCCGCGCCCAGGCCCAGGCCGACGCGCGCGCGGTGGCCGAACGCGCTGGCGTGCGCCCCCTGCCCTATCCCGAACTTGTGGCATTGGACGCGCCCGATCGCACCACCTATCGGCTCGATGTGCGCACGCCCGAAGAATATGCGACAGGCCATCTCCCCGGCTTCCTTAGCGCCCCCGGCGGCCAATTGGTGCAGGAGACAGACCACCACGCCCCGGTGCGAGGCGCCCGCTTCGTGCTGGATGATGACGATGGCGTGCGCGCCCGCATGAGCGGCTCCTGGCTCGCGCAGATGGGCTGGGAGGTGCATGTGCTCGAAGGGGTGACGGCCGACGCCCGCAGTGCCACCGGCGACGCGCCCGTCAATCGCCCGCCTCTGCCCGAGGTGCCTCTGATCACCGCCGAAACGCTGGCCGCCCGGCTCGCCGCCGCCGAGGGTGATCCGGCCGCGCTCCAGGTGATCGACGTCAATCCCGGCATCGACTATGTGCGCGGGCACATTCCCGGCGCTTGGTATGCCATCCGCGCCCAGCTCCCGGCAGCGCTCAAGGCGGTGCCCCGCGCCCGGCATTATGTGGTCACCTGCGGCCGCGGCATCCTGGCGCGTTTGGCCGCGGCAGACCTGATCGCGCTCCTCGGACAGGAGGCCGAAAAGGAGGCCGCAGTGTCGGTGCTGGAGGGCGGCAATGCGGCCTGGGTCGCGGCGGGGCAGCCGCTGGAGAGCGGCGAGACCCGGCTCGCCGTGCCGCGCACCGATCGCTATCGCCGGCCCTATGAGGGCACCGATGCGCCGCGCGCCGCCATGCAGGCCTATCTCGATTGGGAATTCGGCCTGGTGGACCAGCTGGCCCGGGATGGCACCCACCATTTCCGGGTGATCTGACCTCCACACCGCATCGCCTGCGACACCTGAGCATGCGTCGCAAGCCGTCGCTCGGGGCGCCGGTCCGAGTGCTCCCTGTGACGCGTCTCGCCGTGTGCACGGCGCGTCCCCGTGCGCCCTGACACCCTGCCACCTGACATCTCGACAGCGCTCCGCGCCGCCGCCGAGCGCTGGGGAAAGTGCGCTTGACTTCATTCTATATTTGATCAATCAGTTTAGTGTGTTTTAGAGAGATCCACCATGCTCCTTACCCGTCGCGGCGTCCTCAAGGGCGCCTTCGCCGCCACGTCTGCCCTGGCTCTGCCGGCCCTGCTGTCGCGCCCGGCGGGCGCCGCCGGCGACTATCCGACAAAGCCCATCACCCTGCTCTGCCACACTGCGCCGGGCTCGGCGGCGGATGTCTATGCCCGCGAACTGGCCCATGCCATCGAGCCGGTCCTGGGCCAGCCGGTGGTGGTGGTGAACCGGGTGGGCGGCAACGGCATGGTGCAGATGGCGGCGCTGCAGGCGGCCCCGGCGGATGGCTACACCCTCGGCATCAACACCCTTTCCCATCTGTCGATTCTGCGGACGGGCGGCAAGGACGTCTACACCCTCGACAGCTTCTCCTGGATCGCGCGGGCGCAACTGGAAGGCTTCTTCACCGTGGTGCGGGCCGACTCGCCCTGGAAGACGCTGCCGGAATTCGTCGATCACGCGAAAAACGCGAAGACGCTGGTGAATATCGGCGGCCAGGGCGCGCCCGGCTCGGCCCATAATATCCATTTTCACCTGCTAGCTGACGCTGCGGGATTCAAGTTTAACTGGATTCCCTTCCCCGGTGGCATCGAACATCTGACGGCCCTGTTGGGCGGCACCCTCGATGCCACCAGCAACAACCCGCAGACCATTGTCCAGTTCGCCGAGGCCAACCGGGTGCGGCCCCTGGGCGTGGCCAGCGAGACCCGGCTCGAAGCCTTCCCCAAGGTGCCCACCTATATCGAGTCGGGCTATGCGGTGGACCCGGCCTGGAACCAGATCCGCGGCATCATCGGCCGCAAGGGCCTGTCGCCGGAGATCCAGCAGAAGCTGGCGGACGCCGTGGCCAAGGGCACCCAGTCCGACGGCTGGAAGAGCTATATGAAGAACGCCAGCCTGACGGAAGGCTTCCTCGGCCCCGAGGACTACACCGCCTTCATCGTCAAGCAGGACGCGCTGACCTATGCGTGGCTGAAGAAGCTCGGCCTCGCGGCATGACCACGACGAACGCCAACACGCCAGACCCCGCGCCGCGCCCGCTGCTCTCGGCTCGCGGCGCACGCATCAGTGCCGGACTTGCGGCCGCCGGGATCGCGAGCTGGTTCCTCTGGCAGAGCCTGCTGCTGCAGGGGGCGGCCGGCAGCGATGCGGTCGGCTCCGGTGCCTTTCCCGGCCTAGTGGCGGCGCTGATGCTGCTTGCCGCTGTGGCGCTGATCCTCGGCATCGGCGAAACGACGGCCAGCGACGATGCGGAGGCCGAGGAGGGCGTCTCCATTGCCCATCCCGGGGCGGTGCTGGCCCTGTTCCTGGCGGTGGTGGCGCTGGTGCTCTCGTTCGATAGGCTGCCGGTTTATCTCGCCATCGCCGGCTTCACCTTCATTGTCCAGTTCGCCTTGGGCGAGCGCCGGTGGGCGCTTCTGATCGGCGGCAGCATCGCCCTGGCTGCTTTGGTCTGGCTGCTGTTCGCGCAGCTGTTGCGCGTGCCGCTCTGAGCGCCCGCAAGGCGCGCCCCTCTCCCGCCGGAGCACGACCTCTGGCCTGATGTTCCGCGAAAGAAGACGCCGTGTTCGAACAGCTCGCCCTCGCCGCCGGCCATGTGCTCCAGCTTGGCCCCCTGCTCGCCATCCTCATCGGCACCGTCATCGGCTATGCCATCGGCGCCATGCCGGGGGTGGGGCCGCTGCTCACCATCGCCCTCTTGATCCCCTTCACCTACGGCATGGACCCGTCCACCGCCGTCGTCGGCCTGATCGCGCTCTATGTGGCGGCCGAATATGGCGGCGCCATCACCGCCATCCTCCTCAACACGCCGGGCGAAGCGGCCGCGGTGGCCACCTCGTGGGATGGCTATCCCATGGCGCGCAAGGGCGAGGCGGCCAAGGCGCTGCACATCTCCATGATCGCCTCCGGCATCGGCGCGCTGATCAGCGCCGTGCTGCTGATCTTCACCGCCGTGCCGCTGGCGGAACTGGCGGTGCAGTTCGGGCCCAGCGAGTATTTTGCCCTCGCGCTGCTCGGCCTCACCCTGGCCGTGGGGCTCGGCCGCGCCGGCGCCGCCCGGGGCATCATCGCCGTGACGCTGGGATTGCTGCTCGCCACCGTCGGTGTCGATCCCATCTCCGGCGTGCCGCGCTTCTCGCCCACGCCCGGGCTTTACGACGGCATTCCCCTGGTGGCGGCCCTGACCGGACTCTACGCTTTGTCCGAAGCGCTGCTGCTGGCGGAAGAAGCCCGCCGACCGGCGCCGCGGCCGGCACCGTTCGGCTCGCTGCTGCATTTCCCCCTATCGCTCTACCGCGGGCTGATGGGCACCATCCTGCGCTCGTCGGTCATCGGCTTTGTGGTGGGGGTCATCCCCGGTGCCGGCGCGGTGATCGCCTCGCTGGTCGCCTATAACGAAGCGGTGCGCACCTCGCCGGAGCCGGCGAGCTTCGGCAAGGGCAATCCCCACGGCGTCGCCGCCGCCGAAGCGGCCAACAACGCCGCCGTGCCCGGGGCGCTGGCGCCGCTGCTGGCCCTCGGCATTCCCGGCTCGTCCACCGCCGCGGTGCTGGCCGGCGCGCTGATGATCCAGGGCATCCAGCCAGGGCCGCTGCTGTTCGCCAAGCACCCGGAAATTCCCTACGCGGTGTTCGCCTCGCTCATCATCTCGGTGCCCATCATGGTCATCACCGGCCTTGCCGGCGCGCGGCTGTGGGCGCGGGTGATCGAGGTGCCCAAGCCCCTCTTGGCGGCAGGCATCGCCGTCACCTGCCTGGTGGGGGCCTATTCCACCACCAACGATGCCTATCCGGTCTATGTGACCCTGGCGTTCGGCCTCATCGGCTGGGGCTTGCGCAAATGGGGTATCCCGCTCGGGCCCCTGGTGCTCGCCTTCGTGCTTGGCGACATGCTGGAGATCAATTTCCGCCGGGCGCTGATGGTCGCCCAGGGCGATCTGTCCATCTACCTCCACCGGCCCATCACCCTGGTGCTGCTGGCGCTGGTGGTGGTCTCCCTCGGCCTTGCCCTGGCGCGCCGCCATCGCGCCAAAGCCGCCCTCGCCGATTGAGCCGGAGGCCTATCATGCCCCTGACCGCACACTTCGCCCGTCACATCTCCGAAGCCCGGCTGGAGAGCGCGCCGGAGGCGCTCGCCGCCGCCCGCGACGGGGTGCTCGATTTTCTCGCCTGCGCCTTCGCCGGGGCTGAAGATCCCTCCACCAGCCAGCTCCGGCGGGTGCTGGCCCCGGCGGCGGGCGCGCCGGTGGCGCAGCTCATCGGCCGGCCGCAGCGGGTGGATCTTTACACGGCGGCCCTCATCAACGGCCATGCCGGCCATGCCCTCGATTATGACGACGTGCACGCCAGCGTGCGCGGCCACCCCAGCACCGTGATCCTGCCGGCGCTGCTGGCCCTTGCCGAGGCGCGTGGGGCAAGCGCCCGCGCCCTGCTCAGCGCTTATGTGGTGGGGGTGGAGGCCATGGCCCGGCTGGGCCTCGCCCTCGGCAGCCGCCACTATGAGCTCGGCTTCCATTCCACCGCCACCCTGGGCACCATCGGAGCCGCGGCGGCCGCCGCCCATCTGCTCGGGCTCGATGCCGCCGCCACGGCCAATGCGCTGGGGCTCGCCGCCACCCAGTCCGCCGGCCTGCGACTGCAGTTCGGCACCGATGCCAAGCCGCTGCACGCGGGCCTCGCGGCGCGCTCCGGCCTCCTTGCCGCGAGCCTTGCCGAAGCGGGCCTTGCCGGCTCATCCGCCTTCGCCGATGGCCCCATCGGCTTCCTGACGGCCTACGGCGCGGGCGCCGAGGCGCCGGAACGGCTGGTGGAGGGCTTCGGCGCGCCCTGGCAGATCGTGGCGCCCGGCCTGATCTTCAAGGAATTCGCCTGCTGCACCGGCACCCATTGCGCCGCCGAGGCCACCCTGGCGCTGCGGACCGAACACGCCATCGATCCGGCCCAGGTGACGGCGGTGACGGTGACCTTCCCACCCGGCGGCGACGCGCCCCTGGTGGTGCAGCGGCCCGCCACCGGCACCGAGGGCCGCTTCAGCGTGGAATATGTGGTGGCCCGCGCCCTCATCGACGGCCGCCTGCCGGTGGATGCCTTCGACGAGCGGCCGGTGGAGGCCGATGCCGCCCACCTGCTCGCCAAGGTGGCCCGCCGCACCGATGCGGCCGCCCCGCCCATGCGCAATGACGCGCACACCCGCTTTTCGGTGGTGGAGATCACCTTGGCCGATGGTCGCAGCGTTTCCCAGCGGGTCGCCAAGGTGCGCGGCGCCTGTGATCTCAGGGCCAAGTTCCTCGATGCCGCCGGCCCGGTGCCGGCCCGCCAGGCGCTGCCCGACCTCATCGCCCGGATGGAGAGCGCGGCCGATCTCGCCGCCCTGTTCACCGGCCTTGCTTCTGCCCCCTCGTCCTCGCGCCGCACCGCCGCGGCCTGATTGATCGCAAAAGGACTTTCCCCATGGCGGACGCTCCCCGACATCTCCACCTCGGCCTGTTCCTGCAGGGCGCCGGGCACCATGTGGCCGGCTGGCGCCACCCCGATGCCCAATCCGGCTCGGAGAATTTCGCGCTGCTGCAGCAGGTCGCCCGCACCGCCGAGCGCGGCAAGTTCGACATGGTGTTCCTGGCCGATGGCCTGTCCACCACCACCGACGCGCACCCCTCCATGGTGGTGCGGCTGGAGCCGCTGACCCTGCTGTCGGCCCTGGCCCTATCCACCAGCCGCATCGGCCTGGTGGCGACGGCGTCCACCACCTATGGCGAGCCGTTCCACACCGCCCGGGTGTTCGCCTCCCTGGACCATATTTCCGGTGGCCGGGCGGGTTGGAACGTGGTGACCACCTCCTACGCCCGGTCCGCCGCCAATTTCGGCCGCGCCCACCCCTCCCATGCGGAGCGCTACGCCATTGCCGGCGAATATGTGGACGTGGTGAAGGGCCTGTGGGACAGCTTCGAGACCGGCGCCGTGGTCGCCGACAAGGCGAGCGGCGTCTATGTGGATCCGGAACGGGTGCATGTGCTCGAACACGAGGGCGCCTATTTCTCAGTGAAGGGCCCGCTCAATTCCTCCCGCAGCCCCCAGGGCCAGCCGGTGATCATCCAGGCCGGCTCGTCCGATCCCGGCCAGGAGCTGGCCGCCCGCACCGCCGACGTGGTGTTCACGGCGCAGACCGACGTTTCTGAAGCCCGCACTTTCTATCGGGGGCTGAAGGACCGCCTCGCCCGCCATGGTCGCCGGCCCGAGAGCCTCGCCATCATGCCGGGCCTGTTCCCGGTGATCGGCCGCACGCCGCAGGAGGCGCGGGAGAAGCTCGACCTGCTGCAGAGCTGGACCGATCCCACCTCCGCCTATCCGCTGCTCAACGAGCGCCTGGGCGCGGATGTCTCCGGCTATCCCCTCGATGGGCCTTTGCCGGACTTGCCGGACAGCGACCAGATCAAGAGCCGGGCGCGGCTGCTGATCGAGCTGGCGCGGCGCGACACGCTGACGATCCGCGATCTGCTGAATCGCGTGGGCGCGGCCCGCGGCCATTGGATGGTGGTGGGCACCCCGGTGGATGTGGCGGATGCTGTGGAAGCCTGGTTCAAGGCCGGCGCCGCCGACGGATTCAATGTGATGCCGCCCTATTTCCCCGGCGGTCTCGACGATTTCGTCGATCACGTGGTGCCCATCCTGCAGGAGCGGAACCTGTTCCGCACCGATTACGAGGGCTCTACCCTGCGCGCGCATCTGGGCCTTGCGGCGCCGGAGAACCGCTACACCGCCGCCCGCACGCCCGCGCCCACCAGCGCAGCCTCCTGAGGCCGCCGCGACAGCGAACCCGGCCGCGCCTTGCGCGGCTGGTCCCGGCGGTCGGCCGACAGGTGCCAAGTGGCCCGCCAAGCGCTGCCCCATGCTGGCATCGACCAAGCTGGGGCCGCCTCCTGCCGCAATAGTCCCACATCGCCCGCGCGTCCCCGTCTCTGCGGCCCCATATGCGTCGGCCGCACTTACCGGCCTGCGCCGATCCGGCCCGACCGCCGCTCAACAGACGTGACCCACTGACAGGGCCACAAAAGGCACGCTGACAGCCTCCCGCACGACCCAGCCGGCAACCCCAACCGCTCTCCGGCATCGCCCCGACGAACCGGAGGCCAGCCGCTGGCTTCGGGCTGTGCCCGCGCGCCGTCGCAACTGCTGCGCCAAACACCACTGGACAAAGGTCGATGAGATCATCGCTTGACTCATAGTTTATTATTTCAATAAATTTTGTAAACTAATGACTCACCGTGGAGATGTCCGTGCCCCGACCTCCCGTCCCACCCAACGGCCGACCACCACAGGCGGTCGCCACGTCCACCCCCACCAGCCGGCGGGCGCTGCTGCGTCTTGGCCTGGGTCTCGGCGCCATGACCGCCTTGGGCGGCGCTGGTGGCCACGTGCTCGCGGCCAATCTTTTGCGCGCACCGGCAGCCATCCGGCCCGCCATCGATGCCCAGTTCCCGCTTTGCCGCACCGCCGCCGACGGCACCACGCCGACTGGCCCGCTGCGGCCGCTGAAGCTTGCCTGGACGGCGAGCGGCATCTGCACCGCCGCCGCGCCTGTGGCGAAGGAAACCGGCATTTTCGCCCGCCACGGCCTCGACGTGGATTTCGTCAATTTCGGCGCCTCCACCGAAATGCTGCTGGAGGCACTCGCCACCGGCAAGGCGGACGCCGGCCTCGGCATGGCCCTGCGCTGGCTGAAGCCACTGGAGCAGGGCTTCGACGTGAAGATCACCGCCGGCCTCCATGGCGGCTGCATGCGGCTTCTGGGTGCGCCGCAGGCGGGGGTGAGCGATCTGCAATCCCTGCGCGGCAAGACCATCGCCATCGCCGATCAAGCCGGGCCGGCCAAGAACTTCTTCTCCATCTACCTCGCCGAGCGCGGCATCGACCCGTTCAAAGAGGTGGAGTGGCGCCAATATCCCGGCGAGGCGCTCACCCTGGCGGTGGACAAGGGCGAGGCGCAGGCCATCGCCCATTGGGACCCCTTGACCTGGCTGTTCCTCAAGGAGCGGCAGGCGGGTGGCGAGAGCGCGCGCTTCGTGGAGATCGCCTCCAATCTCTCAGAGAAATATGCCACCCGATCGTGCTGCATCATCGGCGTCAACGGCAGCCTGATCCGCAATGACAAGCCGGTGGCCACCGCCCTCACCCGCGCCATCCTGGAAGGCGGCCATGTGGTCCACCAGGACCCGCGGCGGGCCGCCGAGATCTTCTCGGCGTATGGCGGCAAGGGCTCGGTGGACGAACTCGCCGAGATGCTGCGCAGCCACACCCACAATCACGCCCCCGTCGGCCCTGCCCTGAAGCAGGAGATCGCCCTCTACGCCGAGGAATTGAAGGTGGTCCAGGTGTTCCGCCCCACCACCAACACCCAGCGCTTCGCCGAAAAAGTCTATGCGGACGTGCTGAGCTGAGGAGACATGTGATGACCGACCAGCTCGTCGAAACCGCCGCCGGCCGCGCCGTCGCGGCCACGCGGCCACCACGGGCGCAGCGCATTGGCGCGCGGCCCGGGATCTGGACCACCGGCCTTCTCGCCGGCGCCGTCTGGCTCGCCACCGGCGCCTATTCCGGCCTGGTGCCGGATGCGGACGATTTCCCCTACACCTTCGATTTCGCCGTTGGCCTCAGCGTCATCGGTGCCATCCTCCTCGGCCTCGCGCTGCTCGGTCCGACAGCCCGCATCCCCCTGCGCACCCTGCGCTATTGGGGGCCCTGGCTGGTGGTGGTGCCGCTCGGCCTTCTGGCGTGGGAGATCGTCACCGCCAAACTGGAGCTGCTGCCCCGCCCCTTCTTCGTACCGCCGCAGGCACTGGTGGAAGTCTATTTCGATGATTGGGAAAAGCTCGGCCTCAGCACCGTTGCCTCGCTGAAGCTGCTGGCCTGGGGCTATGGCATCGGCGCCGTGGTCGGGGTGGCGCTGGGCGTCGCCATCGGCTGGTGGCGGGCGGCCGGCTACTGGGCCCACCCGGTGCTGCGTTTCATCGGCCCGCTACCCGCCACCGCGTGGCTGCCTGTGGCCTTCTTCCTGTTCCCCTCCAGCTGGAGCGCCAGCGTGTTCCTGCTGGCCCTGGCCACCGGATTTCCGGTGACCATCCTCACCTGGTCGGGCATCGCCAGCGTCAACAAGGACTATTACGACATCGCCCGCACCCTCGGCGGCAACCAGCGCTTCCTGGTGCTGAAGGTGGCCATTCCCGCCGCCCTGCCCCACGTGTTCGTGGGCCTGTTCATGGGCCTCGGCACCTCGTTCGCGGTGCTGGTGGTGGCCGAGATGCTGGGCGTGAAGGCCGGCCTTGGCTGGTACCTGCAATGGGCCCAGGGCTGGGCCGCCTACGCCAACATGTATGCCGCGCTGATCGTGCTGGCGCTCATGTGCTCCGGCCTCGTCACCCTGCTGTTCCGCGTCCGTGACCACGTCCTCGCCTGGCAGAAGGAGCTCGTGCGGTGGTGACCGAAACCCTTTCCCGCGACATTCCAGCGGTATCTGCGGCCTCCGGCATCCGGCTCACGGTGGAAAACGTGAGCCATGCCTTCACCCTCAAGGATGCGCCCCTGCCGGTGCTGAGCCAGGTGAGCTTCACCGCCGAGCCGGGGGAGTTCGTGGCGCTGCTCGGCCCCTCCGGCTGCGGCAAGTCCACCCTGCTGCGCCTGGTGGCGGGGCTTGAGCAGGCCACCGAGGGCCGGGTAGATGCCGATGGCGCGCCCATCCGCACGCCTGATCCCTCCCGCATCCTGGTGTTCCAGGACCCCACCCTCTACCCCTGGCGGACCGTGGGGGACAATGTGGCCCTCGGCCTGGAAGCCCGCGGCATCCTGCGGCGCGAGCGGACACGGGTGGGCAAGGCGCTGTCGCTGGTGGGGCTGGCGAGCTTCGCCGGCGCCTATCCCCGGCAGCTCTCCGGCGGCATGGCGCAGCGCGTGGCCCTCGCCCGAGCCCTGGTCAACGACCCGCGCCTGCTGCTGCTGGACGAGCCTTTGGGCAAGCTCGACTCCCTCACCCGCATCACCATGCAGGCTGAGCTGCTGAAGCTCTGGGAGGACGCCCGCTTCACCGCGCTCCTGGTGACCCACGACGTGGAGGAAGCCCTGTTCCTGGCGGAGCGGGTCATCGTCTTCTCCGAGCGCCCGGCCCGCATCAAGGCCGATGTGAAGGTGGACGTGCCCTACCCGCGCCATCGCGGCGACCCGCGGCTGGCGGAACTGCGCCATCACCTGCTCGGCCTGCTCGGCCTCGACGCCACTTGGTGAGGCGCCGCCCACGCGCTCGCCCCCAGCCCACGCGCGCCGCGGCCCCCGACGGCCCCGGCGCGCTGCCCGTTTTGCCCGTTCCTCACCCAGGAGCCCCTGATGTCCCGTGATACCGAAGATCGTTCCACCTCCCGCCGCGCCCTGCTGCGCTATGGCCTTGCCGCCGGTGCCGCCACCGCCCTCGGTGGGCTCGGCGGCCGCGGGCTGGCAGCCAATCTGATGGGCGCGCCCGGCGCCATCGGCACTGCGGTCAATGCTGAGTTTCCCCTCTGCCTCACCGCCGCCGACGGCGCCGCCCCCACCGGGCCGCTGCGGCCGCTGAAGCTCGCCTGGAATGCCAGCGCCATCTGCACCGCGGCGGCGCCGGTGGCCAAGGAGACCGGCATTTTCGCCCGCCATGGGCTCGACGTGGATTTCGTCAATTTCGGCAGTTCCACCGAGCAATTACTGGAAGCCATCGCCACCGGCAAGGCGGATGCCGGCATCGGCATGGCACTGCGCTGGCTGAAGCCCCTGGAGCAGGGCTTCGACGTGAAGATCACCGCCGGTGTCCATGGCGGCTGCCTGCGGCTGCTGGGTGATGCCGGCGCCGGCGTCACCAGCGTGGCGGCGCTGAAGGGCAAGACCATCGCGGTCTCCGATCAGGCCTCTCCGGGCAAGAACTTCTTCTCCATTTATCTCGCCGAACTGGGCATCGATCCGGTGAAGGACGTGGAGTGGCGGCAGTATCCACTGGAGGCGCTGCCGTTGGCGATCCAGAAGGGCGAGGCCCAGGCGCTGGCCGATGCCGACCCGCGCACCTGGATCTGGATCAAGGAATCCAACGGCAAGCTGGTGGAAATCGCCACTAACCTCTCCGGCAAATATGCCGACCGCACCTGCTGCATCATCGGCGTGCGGGGCAGCCTGGTGCGCGATGAACGGCCGGTCGCCACCGCCCTCACCCGCGCCATCCTGGAAGGCGCGCACAAGGTCGGCGCCGACCCCGAACTCGCGGCGCGGGTGTTCGCGGGCTACGGCGGCAAGGGCTCGGTGGATGATCTGGTGGCCATGCTGAACAGCCAGGATCATCACCACAGCCCCATCAACACCGCCCTGAAGCAGCAGCTCGCCCTCTATGCCGACGAACTGAAGCTGGTGCAGGTAATGAAGCCCACCACCAACAGCCAGCGCTTTGCCGAGAAGATCTATGTGGATGTGTTGAGCTAAGCCCCGGCCATCCCGCAGGAGCGACGGCGAGCGGCATCGGGCACCGCTCGCCGCATAACTTTATATAATTTCGATTGATTAAGTGGATATATATTCTAAGCTGGCTTCGACCGATCGCCAGTCGTTGCCCGACCTCTCCGAGGATCTCCCGCACGGAGCCGAAGCACGGGCCAGGCTTCAAGCCGAGGAGCAAGACCATGAGCAGGCGCGAGCTGCATCTCAATGTGAACACCCTCAACTCCGGCTTCTACGGCTCAGCGTGGCGCGCGCCCGGCGCGGACCCGGCTGCGTTCATCGATGTCCGCCATTATGTGCGGGTAGCGCAGGTCGCCGAGCGGGGCACCTTCGATGCCATCTTTCTCGCCGATGTGCCGAGCTTCGCCGACCGGCCCGAGCATCGCCCCTTCCAGGCCCTGGAACCGACGATTGTGCTCGCTCACGTGGCCGCCGCCACCGAGCACCTGGGGCTGATCGGCACCGCTTCCACCAGCTACAATCACCCCTACAATCTGGCCCGACGCTTTGCCTCCCTGGATCTCGCCAGCGGTGGCCGGGTGGGCTGGAACATCGTCACCACGGCCGATCCCGCCGCCTCGCGCAATTTCGGCGCCGATGCGCTGGAGGCCCATGCCACCCGCTACGAGCGGGCGGCTGAATTCGCGCAGGTGGTGACCGCGCTGTGGGACAGTTGGGAAGACGACGCGCTGGTGGCCGACAAGGCCAGTGGCCGCTTCATCGATACCGCCAAGGTCCACGCCATCCACCATTCCGGACGCTATTTCCGGGTGGAAGGTCCGCTGAACGTGCCGCGCTCCAGCCAGGGACGCCCGGTGCTGGTGCAAGCTGGTGGCTCCGCCGACGGACAGGCGCTCGCCGCCCGCACCGCCGAGGCCATCTTCAGCGTGGCCCATTCCAAAGCCGACGCGCTGGCCTTCGCCCAGGCGATCCGCAGTCAGGCACGCGCCTTCGGGCGCAGCGGAGACGATATCGTCATCCTCCCGGGCCTCGGCACCATCATCGGCTCCACCGAGGCGGAAGCCCGGCGCCGCGAGGAGGAACTCTGGGAGCTGATGCCCGGCGACTATGGCCTGCGCCGGGTGGCGGGCATTCTTCGCGTGGATCCCGCCAGCCTTGATCTCGACAGCCCCCTGCCCGACGTGCCCCGCCCGAGCGATGGCATGCAGACCTTCTTCGATGCCCTGGTGAGCGCCGCCCGCCGGGACAAGCTGACGGTTCGCCAGCTCATCCGCCAGTTCGGCGGCAGCACCGGCCATCGGGTGGTGGTGGGCACGCCCGAGCAGATCGCCGATGATATCGAGGACTGGTTCCGCACCGGCGCGGCGGACGGCTTCAACCTGATGCCGGACGTGCTGCCCGATGGGCTCGAGGTGTTCGTGGATCATGTGGTGCCGCTGCTCCGCCGGCGCGGCATCTTCCGCACCCACTACCAGGGCCGGACCCTACGCGGCCATTTCGGCCTCGAAGTGCCACAGAGCCGCTTCGCTGCCAGCACCTGCACACCCGCCGCAGCGAACGCCTGAAAGCGGCCTGTCGCGCCTCACCTCAACGGGACCGGTCGCCGCCTGGAGCCTCACGCACCAAGCCAGCGGGGGGCTCATATTTATTGCCAGAACAGCGTTTTGGCCTGCCTCGCGACCCAACCTCGCGAACCAGAGGATTGGACGATTTATTTATTTGACTTAATCCATCTATTTAATGATTAATGGCGTTACACCGACGCGCGCCAGGAGCGGCGACGCTGCTTTCGACGCCAATCCCGCGTCACACGAGATCCCCCACGACATCGCCCGCGAGAACACCCATGAATGAAATCGTTTCCGCCGCACGGACGGCCCCTTCGGCACCCCTTCGTCCTCAGTCTCCGGCGCTCGATGCGCTGATCGAGGTCATCGCCGAAGGCGCGCTGAAGCGTGAGGCCGAGCGCATCCTGCCCCACGAGCCGCTGGCCCTGGTTCGCCAGGCCCGGCTCGGGGCGCTGCGGCTACCGGTGGACGCCGGCGGCGCGGGAGCATCATTCCGCGAGCTGTTTCAGGTGGTGCTGAAGCTCGCCGCCGCCGATCCCAACGTCACCCACATCCTGCGCAACCACTTCACCTTCGTGGAGCGCTACGCCCGCACCCCGAAGAATGAGGCGGAGGCGCGCTGGCGCGAGGCGGTGGCGGGGGGCGCCATCGTCGGCCTCGCCAATACGGAGAGCAACGCCAAGGTGGTGGGCGGCTCCCCCTTCGCCACCGTGCTGGAGCCCGATGGCGATGGCTGGCGCATCACCGGCCGCAAATACTACTCCACCGGCACCCTGTTCTCCGATTTCGTGCTGGTGCGCGTCGCCACCCCGGACGGGCGCAACGCCTCGCTGGTGCTGCCGGTGAAGCGTGAGGGAATCGAGCTGGTGGACGACTGGGATGGCATCGGCCAGCGCCTCACCGGCTCCGGCACCACCGTGTTCAACAATGTGCGGGTGGAGCCCGACGAGGTGGTGGTCGACGCCGACGGCATCGGCTACGGCGCCTATTACACCAGCACCCTGCCCCAACTGTTCCTCACCACAGTGAACGCCGGCATTCTGCGCGCGGTGCTGAAGGACGCCACCGCCCTCCTGAAGAGCCGTACCCACACCTTCTTCTTCGCCCCGGCCCCGGTGCCCACCGAAGACCCCATCCTGCAGCAGACCATCGGCGAGCTTTCGGCCTATGCCTTCGCCGCCGAAACCCTGATCCTGGCCGCCGCCGATGCCCTCGATGTGGCCGACCGCCAACGCAGCACCGGCGCTAGCGAAGAGGATCTGCGCGAGGCCGGTCACGAAGCCGCCGTACGGGCCGCGCGCGCCAAGGTCATCATCGACGACTTGGTGCTGCGCGCCGGCGGCCAGCTGTTCGATGTGGGAGGCGCCTCGGCGGCCCATCGCGACGCCAATCTGGACCGCCACTGGCGCAACGCCCGCACCATCGCCTCGCACAATCCGCGCGCCTACAAGGCCCGCCTGCTCGGCAAGCTGGAAATCGACGGCACGCCGCTGCCCTCCGCCAGCTTCTTCTGAGCCGCCCGCACTCCACATGCGCCGGCCAGGGCCGTTCTCGGCCGGCACCTCCTCATTCGTATCGAGCCTCCCGCGTCATGCCCCATTTCCCGTCCCGCCTGCCTGCCCTCTCCCGCCGCACGCTGTTGTCCGGCGCCGCCGCAACCTTGCTGGTGCCGGCCACCGCCCGCCTTGGCGCTGCCGCGACGACCTCCAGCGAATCCCCCGCGCCGAAGGCCGGCGGAACACTGGTGGCGGTGCTCGATCCCGAGCCCGCGGGCCTGGTGGCCGGCATCACCATCTCGGCCCCGGCGGTGGCGGTGTCCTCAAACATCTTCGACGGCCTCGTGGATTATGACGAGGGTTTCAAGCTCCGGCCGGCGCTGGCGAAATCGTGGGAGACTTCGGCCGACGGCACCACCATCACCTTCCGCCTGCGCGATGACGTGACCTGGCACGACGGCACGCCTTTCACCGCGGCGGATGTCCAATATTCCCTGATGGAGGTGACGAAGAAGACCCATCCACGCGGGAATGCGGTGTTCGCCAACCTCACCGCCGTGGAGACGCCTGATCCCTATACGGCCGTATTCCGGTTTTCCCGACCCTCTCCGGTAGTGTGGTCCGCCTTCAACGGCACCGAAACCCAGATCCTGCCCAAGCATCTCTACGAGGGCACCAACCCGCTCACCAACCCGTGGAATTCCAAGCCCATCGGTACCGGCGCCTTCATCTTCAAGGAATGGGTGAAGGGCGACCGGATCGTGCTGGAGCGCAACCCCAATTATTGGGACAAGGGCCGGCCCTATCTCGATCGGGTGGTGTTCCGCATCATCCGCGATCCCGCCTCCCGCGCCGCCGCCCTGGAGACAGGGGAGGCCCAATACATTCCGCTCAATCCGGTGCCGCTCGCCGACGTGGCCCGCATCCGCGCCTCGAAGGATCTGGTGGTCGAAACCCGTGGCTTTGAAGGCCCGGCACAGATGTATTTCTTTGACTTCAACCTGCGCCGCGAGCCGTTTGGCGATATTCGCGTGCGCCAGGCTTTTGCCCACGCGCTCAACCGGCAGGCGCTGGCGGATACGGTGTTCTACGGTCTCGCCAAGCCGGCCACCGGGCCGGTGCCGAGCTATCAGACCCAATTCTATACCGCCGACGTGCCGCAATACGACTACAGCCTCGCCAAGGCCGAGGCGCTTTTGGACGAGGCCGGGCTACGCAAGGGGCCGGACGGCGTGCGCCTGCGCATCGATCACATCCCCTCCGCTTATGGCGAGGACTATCGGCGCGCCGGCGAATACTTCAAGCAGGCACTGAAGCGCATCGGCATCGAAGTCACCCTGCGCAATTACGATCTGCCGAGTTATGTGAAGGTGGTTTTCACCGATTACGACTTCGATACCCATAGCGCCTGGTATTCCGCCTATCCCGATCCGCAGATCGGCGTTCAGCGCCGCTATTGGAGCCAGGCCATCAAGAAGGGCACGCCTTCTTCCAACGCCTCCGGCGTCGCTGATCCCGAGATCGATGCGGTCATCGCCCGCATCCAGACCGAAGGCAATGTGGAGGCGCGCAATGCCCAGATCCGCGAGCTGCAGCGCCTTGCCCAGGCGAAGCTGCCTTCGGTGAACCTGCTGGAACTCAGCTTCTTCCGCGTCTATTCGCGCCGGCTCGCCGGCATCGAATATGGCCCGTTCGCCGGCTACCAGTCCCTGAAGACCGTGTGGCTGGAGAGCTGACCCATGCCCCGGATCGCCCTTC
This sequence comes from Xanthobacter sp. NM-25, assembly GCF_022138605.1. Lineage (GTDB taxonomy): Bacteria > Pseudomonadota > Alphaproteobacteria > Rhizobiales > Xanthobacteraceae > Xanthobacter. The sequence continues at coordinate 52,188 of NZ_JACBFS010000004.1, read as the reverse complement.
GCCTGCCCGATGGACGGGTGCTGCGCTATCTCGGCCTGAGGGTGGTGCAGGTGGTGCCCACCATTCTCGCCATCGTGGTGCTGAATTTCTTCTTCCTGCGCCTCGCCCCAGGCGACCTCGCCGAGGTGATGGCGGGGGAGGCGGGCTCGGCGACGCCGGAATACATGGCGCTGCTGCGTCAGCAGTTCGGCATCGACGAATCGCTGCCGGCGCAGTTCGCGAAATACATGGGGCAGCTGCTGCAGCTGAACCTCGGCTATTCCTTCCGCAACTCCATGCCGGTGCTGGAGCTGATCTTGTCCCGCGCGCCCAACACCGCCCTGCTCATGCTCTCCAGCCTCCTGGTGGCGCTTTTGCTCGGCATGATGTTCGGCGCCATCAGCGCCCATTGGCGGGGGCGCTGGCCGGACGGCATCCTCTCCGCCCTCACCACGGTCGGCTTTGCCACGCCATTGTTCTGGGTGGGGCTGATGCTGATCGTGCTGTTCTCGGTGGAGCTGCGCTGGCTGCCGGCCGGCGGCATGTCCGACCTGCAGAACGTCCACACCGGCCTTGCCGCCGTGGGCGACGTGGCGCGGCACATGGTGCTGCCGGTGCTGTCGCTCGCCTTCTTCTACATCGCCATCTACACCCGCCTGACCCGCTCGGCGATGCTGGAGGTGCAGGAGCTGGACTTCGTGCGCACCGCCCGCGCCAAGGGCATCGCACCTCTACCCATCGCCGTGCGCCACGTGCTGCGCAACGCGCTGTTGCCCATCGTCACCATGACCGGCCTGCAGCTCGGCGCGCTGCTGTCGGGCTCGGTGGTGATCGAGACCGTGTTCGCCTGGCCCGGCATGGGGCGACTGGCCTTCGATGCCGTGTTCCAGCGCGACATCAATCTGCTGCTCGGCGTGCTGTTCTTCTCCTCGTTCCTGGTGATCGTGTCCAACCTCGCGACCGATCTCGTCTATGCCCTGCTCGACCCGAGGATCGACATCCGATGAGCCTCGACGCCACTTCAGCGCCACTGGCGCTGGCCCCCGCGCGGTCGCGCCGCAGCTGGCGGCTCAACCCCTCCTCCTTCACCGCCCGCTTCCTGCGCAGCCGCACTGCGCTCATCGGCACCACCGGCCTCCTCCTGGTCTCCCTGGCAGCGGTGTTCGCCGGCGTGCTGTTTCCCGGCGACCCCCTCGACATGGTGGCGCGGCCCTTCATCTGGCCCTTCACCACCTGGACCTATCCGCTGGGCACCGACATGCTCGGCCGCGACATCCTGGTGGGTCTCGTCTATGCCGCCCGCGTTTCGCTGGCGGTGGGGCTTGCGGCGGCGGCGCTGGCGGTGGGGCTGGGCGTTCTGTTCGGCGCCCTCTCCGGCTATTTCGGCGGCTGGGTGGACCAGGTGCTCACCCGCATCACCGAAGTGTTCCAGACCATGCCCTCGCTGGTGTTCGTGGTGGTGGTCGTGGCCATCCTCAGCCCCTCCATCACCTCCATCGTGCTCGGCATCGCCATCACCTCGTGGCCGCAGATCGCCCGGCTGGTGCGGGCCGAGACCCTGCGCCTGCGTGATGCCGAATTCGTGCAGGCGGCGCGGGTGATGGGCATGGGCCACGGCCGCATCATCCTCACCCACATCCTGCCCAACGCCATCTCCCCGGTGATCGTGGCCGGCTCCATCCTCGTCGCCCACGCCATCCTCACCGAGGCGGCGCTGTCGTTCCTCGGCCTAGGCGACCCCAACCTGATCTCCTGGGGGTCCATGATCGGCTCCGGTCGCGAGGTGCTGCGCACCGCCTGGTACATGACGGCGCTGCCCGGCATCGCCATCTCCATCACCGTCATGGCCCTCAACCTCCTGGGCAATGGGCTCAATGATGTTCTCAACCCGCGGGTGGCGCTGACATGAGCCCCGCCCTCCTCGATGTAGCCGACCTCACGGTGCGCTTCCGCACCCCGAGCGGCCGGCTGACGGCGGTGGACCGCCTCTCGTTCCAGGTGGCCGCGGGCGAAACCCTCGCCATCGTCGGCGAAAGCGGCTGCGGCAAGTCGGTGACCGCCATGGCCCTGCTGCGGCTGCTGAAGGCACCGCCGGCGGAGATTTCCGGCACCCATGTGCGGTTCGACGGCACCGACCTGTTGCCCCTCAGCGAGCGGGCCATGCGGGATCTGCGCGGCAACCGCATCGCCATGATCTTCCAGGACCCGCTTTCGGCGCTGAACCCAGTGCAGACCGTCGGCACCCAGATCATCGAGAGCCTCAAGCGCCATACCGCCCTGCGCGGCGCCGCTTTGCGGTCCCGCGCGGTGGAGCTTCTGGACCTGGTGCGCATTCCCGAGCCGCAGCGGCGGGTGGATGACTTTCCCCACCGCTTCTCCGGCGGCATGCGCCAGCGGGTGATGATCGCCATCGCCATCGCCGCCCGTCCGGCCCTCTTGATCGCCGACGAGCCGACCACCGCCCTCGACGTGACAGTGCAGGCGCAGATCCTGAAGCTGCTGGTGTCGCTGCAGCGGGAATTCGGCATGAGCCTGGTGCTCATCAGCCACGATCTCGGGGTGGTGGCGGAAACTGCCGACCGGGTGCTGGTGATGTATGCGGGGCGCAAGGTGGAAGAGCGGCCGGTGGCCGACCTGTTCGCCCGCCCGCTCCACCCCTACACCCGCGCCCTCATGCGGGCGCGGCCGACGCCCGGTGTCACCCGGGCATTTCTCGATGAGATTCCCGGCATCGTGCCCTCCCTCGCCGATCTCCCCGCGGGCTGCGCCTTCGCGCCCCGCTGCGGCTTCGCCATCGATGCCTGCCGGCTGCGCCCGCCGCCGCTGGAGCCTCTGGCGGGAGCCGGAGCCGTCGCCTGCATCCGCACCCACCACGCCCCTGTGGAGGAGCCCGCATGAGCGCGCCCGCCCTCGCCATCACCGACCTCGTGGTCACCTACGCCACCGCGCGCGGCCGCCTCACCGCCGTGGACGGCCTTTCCCTCACCATCGCGCCGGGTGAAACCCTTGGGCTGGTGGGCGAAAGCGGCTGCGGCAAGTCCTCCCTCGGCAAGGCCGTGGTGCAGCTGGTGGAGCCGCACTCGGGCGCACTCGCCGTGGATGGGCAGGACCTCACCACTCTCTCCGCCCGCGCGCGCCGCGCCCTGCGGCCGAAGGTGCAGATGGTGTTCCAGGACCCCATGGGCGCCCTCGATCCGCGCCAGCGGGCACTCACCATCCTGGAAACGCCACTGAAGCTCAACGGCGTTCGGGACAAGGCCGAGCGCCGCGCCCGGGTGCTGGCGCTGATGGAGGAGGTGGGCCTACGGCCGGAGCTGGTGGACCGGCTGCCCCATGAATTCTCCGGCGGCCAGCGCCAGCGGCTCGGTATCGCCCGGGCGCTGGCCCTCAAGCCCTCGGTGATCGTCTGCGACGAGCCGGTTTCCGCGCTCGACGTGTCGCTGCAGGCGCAGGTGCTGAACCTGCTGCGCCGGGTACAACGCACCACCGGCGTCGCCTACCTCTTCATCAGCCACGACCTCTCGGTGGTGGAGCACATCGCCGATCGCGTCGCCATCATGTATCTGGGCAAACTGGTGGAAATCGCCCCCCGCGACCGGCTCTGGCGAGCCCCCGCCCACCCCTATACCCGGGCGCTGATGGATGCGCTGCCGCGCATGGACCCGGCCCATAGCCGCATCGCCGACAAAGAGGTGATCGGCGGCGATCTGCCGAGCCCCTTCACGCCGCCGCAGGGCTGCCGCTTCCACACCCGCTGCCCGCTGGCGGTGGCGCGCTGCGCCGCCGAGGCGCCAGCGCTGAGACCCATTGCCGACGGCCATTTCGCCGCCTGCCATTTCGCGACGCCGGCGACGCCACAGCCCGCCCCCGCCGCGCCCCAGCGCCATCTCGTGACACCCGCCTGAGCGCGCCACGCCCCGCTGCCGACCGCATCTGCCTGCCCCCATTGCCTGCCCCGCCCGGCGCAGCCTCGTGCCCGCCGATCCGGAGACCCGACCCATGAATGCACGCATCACCCTGTCCCCCGCCGATTATCCCGACAGCCCCCTGTCGCAGGCATTGAAGCAGCCCCTGCTGCTCGGCCTGTTCCTACCCATCCAGAACGGCGGCTGGTCGCCCTCGACCCTGCCGCGCACCACCGACTGGACCTTCGACTACAACAAGGCCCTCACCCTCAAGGCCGAGGAGTTGGGCTTCGACCTCGCCTTCGGCCTCGCCCAATGGGTGGGCAAGAACGGCTATGGCGGCGCCCTCAAGTATCGCGAGCAGACCATCGACCCGTTCGTCACCGTGGCGGCGCTCTCCTCGGTCACCTCGCGCATCCTGCTCATCTCCACCATCCATGTGCTGTACGGGCCGTGGCATCCGCTGCACCTCGCCAAATTCTCGGCGACGCTGGACCACATCTCCGGCGGGCGGTTCGGCATCAACATGGTCACCGGCTATGCCCCGCGCGAACCGCGCATGTTCGGCATTCCCCACATCGAGCATGACGCCCGCTATGCCCGCGCCGACGAATTCATCGGCATGGTGGAGCGGCTGTGGGCCTCCAGCGAGAATGTCACCATCGACGGCCAGTATTGGAAGCTGGAGGAGGCCTTCGTCTCACCCCGCCCGAAATATGGCCGGCCGATCCTGGTCAATGCCACCGGCTCGGCGGCGGGCTTTGCCTATGCCGCCCAGCATTCGGATCTCGTCTTCATCACCAGCCCGGCGGGCGCCGAGATCGAGGCAGCGCTGGCAGCCCTGCCGGCGCATGTGGGCGCCCTGAAGGCCAAGGCGCGGGAGGTGGGCCGCGAGGTCAGGGCCATCATCAACCCCATGATCGTCTGCCGCCCCACCGAGCAGGAGGCGCGCGAATATCACGCCGCCATCCTCGCCCATGCGGATACCGAGGCGCTGCAGGGCTTCCTCGACCACCATGCCGCCGGCGACAGCCAGGCCTGGCGCAACCACAAAGGCGAGCACCGCATTCTGGGCGGCAACATCCAGATTATCGGCTCGCCGGAGCAGGTGGCGGACAAGCTCATCCGGCTGAAGCAGGCGGGCGTGGACGGCGTGCAGCTCGCCTTCTTCGATTTCCAGCCCGACCTCGATTATTTCGGCACGGCGGTCCTGCCCCTGCTGAAGCAAGCCGGCCTGCGGCTCTGATCCCTCCCACAACACGCACAGCACGACACGAACCGCAAAGGCTGCCCCATGTTCAATCGACGCGATCTCCTCCGCCTCGCCGCCGCCGGCGTCTCGCTAGCCACCATGCCCGTGGCCCGCGCCGCCGACGGCACGCCCGTGCGCGGCGGGCATCTGGTGAGCATCGTCGTGCCCGAGCCGCAAAACCTCGGCATCGCGGTTTCGAACCCCACCATCGTCATCGCGGCGAACATCTTCGATGGCCTTGTGACCTATGACGAGACCGGGACGCCCCAGCCCCGCCTCGCCGAGCGGTTCGAGCAATCCCCCGACGGTCTCACCCTCACCTTCCACCTGCGCCAGGGCGTGAGGTGGCACGATGGGGTGCCGTTCACGGCCGCCGACGTGAAATATTCCATCCTGGACGTGGTGAAGAAGACCCACCCGCGTGGGCGCGGTACCTATCAGCATCTCGAAGACATCGAGACGCCGGACGATCACACGGTGGTGTTGAAGCTGGCGAAGCCCTCCCCGGTGATCTGGGCGGCGCTTTCGGCCAACGAAACCCAGATCTTCCCCAAGCATCTCTATGAAGGCACCGACCCACTCACCAATCCGTGGAACGTCAAGCCCATCGGCACCGGTGCCTTCATCTTTAAGGAGTGGGTGCGCGGCAGCCACATCACATTGGAGCGGAACCCCAATTATTGGGATGCCGGCAAGCCCTATCTCGATCGCATCACCTTCAAGGTGGTGCCCGATGCCGGCACCCGCGCCGCCGCGCTGGAGACCGGCGAGGTGCAGTACATTCCCCTGAGCCCGGTGCCCCTGTCCGATGTGGAGCGGCTGGCGAAGCGTGGTGACGTGGTGGTGGAAACGCGGGGCTGGGAGGCGGTGTCGCCGATCTTCTTCTTCGACTTCAACCTTCGCCGCAAGCCGTTCGACGACATCCGGGTGCGGCGCGCCATCGCCTATGCCATCGACCGGCGCGCCCTCGCCCGCAACGTCTGGTACGATTTCGCGGTGCCGGCCACGAGCCCGGTGCCGGCGAGCCAGAAGCAATTCTACGCGCCGGACCTGCCGCAATATGAATACGACCCCAAGAAGGCGGAGGCGCTGCTGGACGAGGCGGGGTTGAAGCGCGGCCCGGACGGCGTGCGCCTGCGCTTCACCCACCTCAACCATACCTATGGCGACGACTTCAAGCGCTCGGGCGAATTCATCCGCCAGCAGTTGAAGCGTGTCGGCGTCGAGGTGGAGCTCATCAATTACGACCTGCCCACCTTCCTGCGCAAAGCCTATACGGACTACGATTTCGACACGCTGAACGTGTTCTATGCCGCCTTCTCCGATCCTCAGCTCGGCGTGCAGCGGCGCTTCTGGAGCCGCAACATCCAGCCCGGCTCGCCCTGGAGCAATGCTTCCGGCTATTCCAACCCGGAGTTCGACGCGGTGGTGGAAGAAGCCGCGGTGGAAGCGGACGTGGCCAAGCGCAAGGCGCTTCTGGCGCGCCTGCAGTTGATCGCCCAGACCGATATTCCCTCCATCTCCCTGCTGGAGCTGAAGCAGTTCCGCGTCTGGTCGAGCCGGCTGAAGGGCGTGGATGTGAGCCCGGTCGGCGTCTACGGCAGCCTCGGCTCCGCCTGGCTCGAACCGGTGCCGAGCACCAGGGGCTGAGCCCCCGTCGCGGGCGGGCCCGGCGGTTCAACCCAGCCGCCGGGCCTTGCACGCCCGGTGCCACTTCGGAGCGCTTGCCCGCTTCATGACGACCGCACGGGCCCGAATGACAGCCCGCACGACTTCCACGCACCATCACCCAACCTTCGCCCATCTCTTTTGTGGCAACGCTCAAATTTTAATTGAGTTATTTTATCGATTTTATTAAATTAAGAGGATCGACACCTCAGCAGGGCGCTCCGCCCCGCCTCTGAGAGAGGATCCCTTGCCCCTGCATCCGTCCCAGCTTGCGTCCGCTGCCGCGGCCGTTTCCCCCTCCACCGCACCGCCGCTGGTGCTGGTGGATCTCAGCCGCCCGGCCCGGCCGAACCGGGCCCGCTCGGGCCTCACCAAGACTCTGCGCCTGCTGCTGCGCGCTTTGGTGCCGGCGGTGCTTCTAGTGGTGTGGCAGGGGGTGTGCGCGCTGCATCTGGTGAGCCCGGAAACCCTGCCCTCTCCGGCCGACATCATCGCCGCCTTCGCCGAGCTGATCCGCACCGGCGAGCTACAGAGCGCCATTCCCGCTTCCCTGGGGCGGGCGCTGGTGGGCCTGGCGCTGGGCGCCACCACCGGCCTCATCCTCGGCCTGTGCGCCGGCCTATGGCGGCTCGGCGAGGAATTGTCCGACGCGGCGCTGCAGATGCTGCGCACCATCCCCTTCATCGCCATGATTCCGCTGTTCATCATCTGGTTCGGCATCGGCGAGCAGGCGAAGATCGCGCTCATCTTCGGCGCCACCATCTTCCCCGTCTATCTCAACACCTATGCCGGCGTGCGCGGCGTGGACGCCAAGCTGGTGGAGGCGGCGCAGGTGTTCGGCCTCTCGCCCCGGCTGATCGCGCAGCGGGTCATCATCCCCACCGCCCTGCCCTCCATCCTGGTAGGCCTGCGCTATGCCGCCGGCGTGGCACTGCTGGCGCTGGTGGCCGCCGAGCAGATCAACGCGCGCTCCGGCATCGGCTTCATCCTCATTAACGCCAACCAGAACCAGCGCACCGACATCATCATCGCCGGCATCATCGTCTACGCGCTGCTCGGCATTCTCATCGATCTCGCCATGCGCGTGGTGGAACGCCTCGCTCTGCCCTGGAGGCCCAGCCTTGTCCCTGCATAGCTCGTCCCTGCATCACCCCGCGCCGGTGCGCGCCACCTCCTACATCCCCGCTCCCGATCCGTTCGCGGATAACCCGGTGGCGGTCCATCTCGCCGGCGTGCGGCGGGTGTTCAACGGCCGCGCGGTGCTCGACGGCATCGATCTTGACGTGCGGCGCGGCGAGTTCATCTCCCTGCTCGGGCCCTCCGGCACCGGCAAGACCACCCTGCTGCGCATTCTCGCCGGGCTCGACGGCGCCGATGGCGGCCGGGTGCAGGTGGCCGCCGCCCGCTCGGTGGTGTTCCAGGAGCCGCGCCTCGTCCCCGCCAAACGGGTGTGGCAGAACGTGCTGCTCGGCGCGCCACAGACCGCCGCCACCCGCACCGCTGCCGCCCGGGCTTTGGAAGAGGTGGGCCTCGGCCGCCACACGGACGCCTGGCCGCGCACCCTCTCCGGCGGCGAGGCGCAGCGGGTGGCGCTGGCCCGGGCGCTGGCCCGCGAGCCTCACCTCCTGCTGCTGGACGAGCCGTTCGCCGCCCTCGATGCCCTCACCCGCATCCGCATGCATGATCTGGTCGCCCAGCTGTGGCGGCGCCATCTGCCGGCGGTGGTGCTCGTCACCCACGACGTGGACGAGGCCATCCTCCTGTCCGATCGGGTCATCGTGCTGGCCGGCGGCAAGGTGCGCTTCGACGCGCGGCTCGATCTCGCCCGCCCCCGCCAGCGCGGCGACGACGCCTTCGTGGCCCTGCGCGCCCGCCTGCTCGCCGAGCTGGGCGTCGCCCCCTCCATCCCCCACCACGCCTGACCCTCTTCTGCGGAGCCCTCACCGTGACCTTGCCCGTTCTATCCCGCCGCCTGATCCTCGCCGCCGGCCTCGTGTTGTCTGCCACCCCCGCCTTCGCGGCGGAGGAGAAAGTGAAGCTCTTGGTCGGCTACCAGGATCTCACCGTGCCCAGCACCGTAGAGGCGTCCAAGGTGCTGGAAGGCGCGCCCTATGAGGTGCAATGGGTGATCCTGCCCGGCCCGGCGGCGCAATTGTCGGCGCTCTATTCGAAGAATATCGATGTGGGTCATATGGGCGACACCTCGCTCATCATCGAGCAGGGCAAGGCCAAGGAAGACTGGGACCCGGCGCGGCCGCCGCTGCAGATCGTCGCCGGCTGGCGCGCCACCGATGCCAAATATCCGCCCATCGTCACCGTGGCCCGCGCGGATGCCGGCATCAATACTTTGGCGGACCTGCGCGGCAAGACCTGGGCCTATAATTTCGGCGGGTTCAACTATCTCCAATACGTGCTCTCCGGCATCAAGGCGGGGCTGACGCCGAAGGATTACGAGCCGGTGCAGCTCGGCGATCAGAACGCCTCGGCCGCCGCCTTCAACTCCGGCCGGGCGCAGGCCTATTCCGGCTCCATCGCCCCGGTGGCGGAAGGCATCGAGAGGGGCAGCGCCAAGGTCATCGTCACCAGCGACGCCCTCGACATTCCCGCCCTCAACGTCTTCACCGCCCGCGGCGATGTGCTCAAGGACCCGGCCAAGGCCGCCGCTCTGGCCGATTTCCTGGCCCGCGTGCGCAGCCATTGGACCTGGTATGCCAACAATCTCGATACGGTGGAAAAGCTCTATGTGGAGAAGGTGAAGCAGACGCCCACCCGCGCCAAGCTCACCACCGCCTATCAGAACGCCACCTTCCAGCCGCTGGATGACAAGCTGGTGGAACGTGAGCAGAAGATCGCCGACATCCTGTTCGAGGCCGGTGCGATCCCCAAGAAGATCGACGTCAGCGTCGAGTTCAACCGCGCCTTCAACACCGCCACGGTCGGCGGCAACTGAGTCGGGGCGCTCGTTCAACAGGAGGATCACGCCATGACTCTTTCGTCCCCGGCAATCCCTCTGCCGGCCGCCGACACCGCCGCGCTGGCGCGCCTCGCCGCCGAGGTGCGCCAGGATCTGGAGCGCATCGGCGAGACCGGGGCCGACTGGGTGCCCGCGCCCGACGGCATCGATCACAACGTGGTGGTGGTGGGCGCCGGGCAGAGCGGCCTTGCCATCGCCCTCGGCCTCAGGCGTGCCGGCATCGGCCGTGTGGAGGTGGTGGATCAGGCCCTGGCGGGAGCGGAAGGCATCTGGCGCGGCCCCGCCCGCATGAACGTGCTGCGCACCCCCAAGGTGCCGCCGGGCCCGGAGCTGGGATTGCCCAGCCTCTCATTCCAGGCCTGGTTCGAGGCCGCCTACGGCCGCGAGGCCTATGCCGCGCTGCCGGCGATCCCGCGCACCCTCTGGGCGGACTATATCGACTGGTTCCGCACCGCCGCCGACATCCCCGTCCGCAACGGCGTACGCCTGGAGCGGGTAGAGCCGCAGGCGGGGCACCTCAACCTCCATTTCAGTGCCGGCGAGGCGCCCTTCACCCGCACCGCCCGCAAGCTGGTACTGGCCACCGGCATTGCCGGCTCCGGCGGCCCGTTCATTCCGGAGGTGGTGCGCCAAGGCCTGCCGGCCACCCTCTATGCCCACACGCACGCCTTCGATCCCGCCGCCCTCAAGGGCCGCACGGTGGCGATCCTGGGCTCGGCGGCCTCGGCGTTCGATGCGGCGGGCGCGACGTTGGAGGCCGGCGCACGGGCGGTGCACCTGTTCGCCCGCGGCGACGATCTCGCCCGCGGCTCGGCCATGAAACCTTTCTCCTTCTTCGGCGCCTGGGAGCATTTCTACGCGCTACCCGATGCCGACCGCTGGCAGGTGATGCGCCATTTCCGGCGGCGCGCCGCGTTCCCGCCGGTGCCCGCGGTGAAGCGAGCGACAGCCTTCGCCAATTTTCACATTCATCTTGACGCCGATTGGGGGCGCACCGCGCCCCACGACAGCGGCGTGCGCATCACGCTGCGCTCTGGCGAGACCTTCCATGCGGACCATGTGCTGCTCGGCACCGGGTATCTGGCCGATCCACACCTGACCCCTGCCTTCGCCGACTTCGCCACGGACATCGCCCGCTGGTCCGATGTGGTGCCGAGCGCCAGCACCGACGATGAGGCGCTCGCCGCCGCCCCCTATCTCGGCGCCGGTTTCGAGCTGGTGGCACGGCCGGGGCAGAACGCGCCGTTCCTCGCCGACATCCATTTCATGGCCTTTTCGGCCATGACCTCCACCGGCCGGCCGGTGGGCGACATCGCCAGCCTGCGCCACAATGTGCCGCGCGTAGTGGCCGCCATCGGCCGCGATCTCTTCCTGAAGGATCGGGCGCTGCATCTCGGCCGGTTCCTGGCGCCCGTGGCGGACACCGATCTGCCGCGCGACGCCTATGCGGCCGCGCTGGCCGCGCCCGCGGAAGCGGCGGAATAAACCGGCCTGGGCGGAGCGAGCCAGTCCCCGCCTGTTCCTTCGCCCACGCCAAAGCGGCGGGCCGGCCCCCAGGACCGGCCCGCCGTCTCATGTCAGCCCCACACCTTGAAGGAGACCGTGTCGTCGGCCTCGATCTGGCGCAGCAGGTCCACCTCCCAATCCAGATAGCGCTGGAACGCGGCATGACGGTCGCCGTCTTCCTGATAGGGGGAGCGCCAGACGTCATCGGCCGTGTGGAGCAGGCGCGAAAGGCTGCTTTCCAGCGGCAGACCCGCCGCCTGCCAGCCCAGCGTGCCGCCATCGAGCACCCACACCTCGCGGCCGGCGCCGGCGAGGTCCGCCACCGCCAGCGCCGCCAGCCGGCCATCGGCGGAGGTAAGCACCAGCGGACGCGGCGGCAGATCGGCGATGCCCACAGGAAGGCGGGAGCGGACGGCGAAATGCGCCCCGGGCACATGGCCGCGCTCGTAAGCCAGGCTGGAGTCGAGATCGAGCACCACCACCGCATCCTGCGCCAGCAATTGCTGCAGCCGCTCCGGGGTCAGCCGGGGCACCGTGGGCAGAGGCCCCAGCACCGGAGGGGCATCGGGCCCGCGGTCGAGGCCGGACGCCCGCGGATCGAGGGTGGTGACGAACACCTCGCCGATGCCGAGCTGGATCAGCCAGGACGCGGTGATGGCGGCGCGCACCCCGTCGGCATCGTCCACGAGCACGATGCGGGCATTGCGGGTGCCGATCCAGCGATCGGTGGCCTGCACCAATTGGCCGCCTTCCGCCCACCGGCTGTCGGGCAGGTGGCCCGCCTCATATTCCGCGCGGGTCCGCACATCCAGAAGGTAGAGGCTGCGGGCCTCCCGCTCCGCCGCCAGCCGGGCGAGGCCTGCGGCGTCCAAGTGGCGGATGCCGAAGCGCGCGGCAAGCCGCGCCACTGTGGCGCGTGCCTTCTCCAGGGCGTCGCCTTCAGGCGCCGGAGCGGGGCGCTGGGCGCCATGGGCGAGGCCATAACCCTCGAACAGCCAGGCCATGGTGCCGTTTTCCAGGGCCACCACCGGGTTGGGCAGGCCGGCATTGATGAGGGCCTGGGCGCCGATGATAGAGCGGGTGCGCCCAGCGCAATTGACCACCACGAGCGTGTCGTCGGAGCCGACCAGCCCATGCACGCGATAGGGCAGCTCGGCATTGGGCACCGCATGGGCGCCGGGAATGCTGAAGGCCTCGAACTCCTCCAGCGTGCGCCCGTCCAGCACCACCAGATCCTCGCCCCGGTCGATCCGGGCTTTCAGATCCCGTGCCGAGAGGTGCGGGGTGCCGTAAGCGTGCTCCACGAACTCGCCGAAGGCCTTGGAGAATACGTTGGCGCCGGTGTAGAGCGCACCGCCCGATTCGGCCCAGGCGGCGGTGCCCCCGTCGAGCACCGTGACATCCCGATAGCCGGCGGCCTGGAGCCAGTGGGCCGCCCGCGCCGCCAGCGTGCCCTCGCCGTCGTCCACCACCACCACCGGCGCATCGAAGCGCCCCAGCAGGGCGCTGGCGCGCAGCTCGATCTGGCTCAAGGGAAGCGGCACCGATTGCAGGATGTGGCCGGAGCCGGAGCGCACTCCCTCCTCCCGCACATCGACAACGGCGATCTCGCCCGATTCCGACAACAGCCGGCGCAAGGCCGCGGGAGTGATGCGCGCCACCACCTCGGCGGCGAGCCGGCGGTCGGCAAAGGCGGATGGGTGGGTCGAAAAAGCAGCAGGGACGGCGCTCATAGCAGAAGCTCCTGTGGGGGATGGCGCATGGTCTTCGCTTTGATTTATTATTTCAATTGATTTTATTGACTAATGCAAAAGCGACTGCTTACCTAAGCCTCCGATCGCCGCCGCACCGGGTTGCCGCGCCCGGAGCCCGCATCGCCGGAGAGTGAAATGAACTTTGCCATGCCCCATGGACCTGGGACGACATCCGGGAGCGGAACCGACGGTGGCGAGCAATTGCTCTGGTCGCGCCTGCGCCGCGAGGCGCGGCTCGCGGTGGACGAGGAGCCACTGCTGGCCGGCGTGCTGCAGGCCACGATCCTCGATCAACCCGATCTCGCCCACGCCTTCGCCTATCGGCTGGCCAACCGCCTCGGCGGCGGCGACCTGAGCCGCCTGGCGGTGCGCGACATCTTCGCCGCAGCGCTCGCGGCGCGGCCTTCACTGCGCATCGCCTTCGCCGCTGATCTCGCCGCCATCTATGATCGCGACCCCACCTGCCGGCGCTATCTGGATCCCTTCCTTTACTACAAGGGCCTGGCGGCGCTCGAAGCCTACCGCATCGCCCATTGGCTTTGGGCGGATGGACGAACAACCCTGGCCCTGCACTTCCAAAGCCGGATCTCGGAAGTGTTCCAGGCCGACATCCACCCCGCCGCCCGTATCGGCACCGGCGTGTTCATCGATCACGCCACCGCGGTGGTGATCGGCGAGACCGCCGTGGTCGCCGACGACGTGTCCATCCTCCAGTCGGTCACCCTCGGCGGCAACGGCAAGGACCGGGGCGACCGGCACCCCAAGATCGGCCGCGGCGTGCTGCTCTCCGTGGGCGCCAAGGTGCTCGGCAACATCCGCGTGGGCGAAGGCGCGCGGGTCGCTGCCGCCGCCGTGGTGCTGCATGACGTGCCCGATTTCGCCACCGTCGCCGGCGTGCCCGCCAAGGTGATCGGCCAGGCGCCCACCACCGGCCCGTCCCAGTCCCCCGCCTTCACCATGGATCAGATGTTCGGCGACGGCATCTGATCCCCCAACGACCCAGCCACCACACAAGGCCCCATCATGAGCGCCCAAAGATTGAGTGTCAGCGCGGCCGCCGCCCGGAATCTGGCGACCGCGAGCGTAACCGTCGTCCAGAATTCAGAAAATACGCCGCGTTGGCTGCATCGCCTTCTGCCCTGGGTGGACGTCGCCGGCGGCGTCTATCGCGTCAACCGCCGTTCGGTGCTGGTGCCGAAGCCGGGCCGGGTGGCGGTGGCCGAGAGCGATGGCGCGACCCGCATCGTGCCGGAGAGCCTCGCCGCCATTCCCCTGCTGAGCGATCTCGACGCGGATGCCGCCCGCGCCCTCGCCGCGGCCTTCACCGTGAGCCGCCACGGCGCCGGCGAGGTCATCGCCGCGCCTGCGGCAGATGGCCAGAAACTGCTGGTGGTGGCCGATGGCACCCTCGAATATTTCGTCACCGGCCCGTTCGGCGGCCTGTTGCGCCAGGGACTCGCCACCCGCGGCGACTATTTCGGCGATCATGCCCTGGTGGGTGAAAAGCGCCATGTGCCGGGCATCAAAGCCCTTTCCGACGTGACCCTACTGAGCCTCGATGTGGCCACCCTCGCCGGCCTCAACGCGGTGCGCGATGCCATCGCCGCCACCGCCACCCGGCTGAAAGCCCTGGAGGCCGTGACCAACCCCTATGGCGAGCCGCGCATCAAGCTGCTCTCCGGCCACACCGGTGAGCCCGAGCTGCCCACCACCTTCGTGGATTATGAGGAGCGTCCGCGCGAATATCACCTCTCCACCATCCAGACCGTGCTGCACACCCACACCCGCATTACCGATCTTTATTCCAACGAGATCGACCAGCTGCGCGAGCAGATCCGCCTCACCGTGGATGCGGTGAAGGAGCGGGAGGAATGGGAGCTCATCAACAATCCCGATTTCGGCCTGCTGGCAGAGGTGGCGCCGCGCTTCCGCATTCCCACCCGTTCCGGCCCGCCGACCCCCGACGATCTCGATGAATTGCTGACCCTGGTGTGGAAGCGCCCCGCGTTCTTCGTGGCCCATCCGCGCACCATCGCCGCTTTCGGCCGCGAGGCGACCCGGCGCGGTGTGCCGCCGGTGGTCATCCATCTCTATGGCTCGCCGTTCCTGACCTGGCGCGGGGTGCCGCTGGTGCCCTCCGACAAGCTGCCCATCACCGTCGATCCCGCCAGCGGCATCGCCTCCTCCTCCATCCTGCTGCTGCGGGTGGGCGAGGCGGAACAGGGCGTGGTGGGGCTGCAGAAGGCCGGCGTCACCGGCGAGGTGGAGCCGGGCCTGTCGGTGCGCTATTCGGGCACCAACGAGCACTCCATCGCCTCCCACCTGGTCACCCGGTATTTCTCGGCGGCGGTGCTGATCGAGGATGCCATCGCCCGTCTCGATAACGTGCTCATCGGCCGCTACCATGACTACGCCTGAGGCCCCCGCGAACCGGTCCGGCGCCGCTGAGGCGCCGCTCACCGCCAATCCGTTCCACACCACCCTCATCACCCGCCTCGCCAACGCCCTCTACCGCGAGGGCGAAGGCGGACAGGCCGCCGGACCGCTCTGGGAAGATCTAAGTCTCCCCAGCGGCCCGGATCTGCGCACGGTGGCGGTGCCCGGCCTTACCGGCCGGGTGCTGGCAACCGATCCATCGGCACACAGCCGCGATCACACGGCACCGGTACATCCGGTGGCGCAGCCCTCGGCGCTGACGCCGGCGCCAACTCCAGCGTTGCCGGCCTCACCGGGATCCTGGCGCCGGATCTCAGTGGTCGACACGCCGGCGGGCATCGGCCGCGATGATCCCTTCGCCACGCCCGATTTTTATTTCCTCACCCCCGGCACCTCGCGCACGGCGCCGGGCCGCGCAACCGCCGCCCGGGTCGGCCCCACGGGCACGCCGCTGGGCTTCGACCCTTACGTGGTGCGGCGGGATTTTCCCGCCCTCCACCAGAAGGTGAACGGGCACCCGCTGGTGTGGCTGGACAATGCCGCCACCACCCACAAGCCGCAGAGCGTCATCGACGCAACGTCGGATTTCTACGCCCACGACAATTCCAACATCCACCGCGCCGCCCACACCCTGGCGGCCCGCTCCACCGACCTGTTCGAAGGTGCGCGGAACAAGCTCGCCCGCTTCATCAACGCCGCCAGCGCACGGGAGATCATCTTCGTGCGCGGCACCACCGAGGCCATCAATCTGGTGGCCAACACCTTCGGCCGCAGCCAGATCGGCGCCGGCGACGAGATCATCGTCAGCGCCATCGAGCACCACGCCAATATCGTGCCCTGGCAGCTCCTGGCCCAGGCCACCGGCGCGGTGCTCAAGGTGGCGCCGGTGAACGACCGGGGCGAGATGATCCTGGAGCAGTTCGCCGCCCTGCTCACCGGCCGCACCAAGCTGGTGTCGGTGACCCACGTGGCCAATGCCCTGGGCACCGTGCTGCCGGTGGCGGAGATCATCGCCATCGCCCACGCCCATGGGGTTCCAGTGCTGCTGGATGCAGCCCAGTCCTCGCCCCACATGCCGCTCGACGTGCGGGCGCTCGACGCCGACTTCCTGGTTCTGTCCGGCCACAAGATCTTCGGCCCCACCGGCATCGGCATCCTCTACGGCAAGGCCGAGATCCTGGAAAATCTGCCGCCGTGGCAGGGCGGCGGGCACATGATCCGCGACGTCACCTTCGCCCGCACCGCATTCCAGGGGCTGCCCGAGCGGTTCGAGGCCGGCACGCCGGACATTGCAGGCGCGGTGGGTCTCGGGACGGCGGTGGATTATCTCCAAAGGACCGGCCTACCCGCCATTGCAGCCTATGAGCACGCGTTGCTTGACTATGCCACGGCGGGGCTTGAGGAGGTGCGCGGCCTCACCCTGATCGGCACCGCCCGCCACAAGGCGAGCGTGCTCTCCTTCGTGATCCGCGACAAGGATCCCCAAGACGTGGCAAAATTCCTTGATCGCCGCGGCATCGCCGTACGGTCGGGGCATCATTGCGCGCAGCCGGCCCTGCGCCGGTTCGGCGTGGAGGCGACGGTGCGTGCCTCCCTCGCCTTCTACAACACCCGCGAGGACGTGGACGCCCTGGTGACAGCGCTCCACGCTTTGCCGAAGAGCTGAACAGGAGGCCCCATGGCCGAAATCATCTCCATCGCCGCATTGCGCAGCCGGCTTGAGAGCCAACCGGACCTCGTGCTCATCGACGTACGCACCCCAGCGGAATATGCGCAAGTGCATATTCCGCAAGCCTTGAGTGCTCCCCTCAGCGGGCTCGACCCGGAGGCGCTGGCCGTGAGCGGCCGCGCCCCGCGCGACCGGCGCATCCATGTCATCTGCCGCACTCAGAACCGCTCGAAGCTCGGCGCCGCCGCCTTCGAGAAGGCCGGATTTCCCGACGTGACGGTGGTGGAAGGCGGTACGGCCGGCTGGGAGGCCGCCGGCTTTCCGGTGACGCGCGGCGCGGTGGCGGTGATTTCGCTGGAACGGCAAGTACGTATCGCCGCCGGCAGTTTGGTCGTTCTGGGCGTGCTGCTGGCCGTTCTGGTGCATCCCGCCTTCATTGTGCTGTCGGGCTTCGTCGGTGCCGGGCTGGTGTTCGCCGGCATCACCGATATCTGTGGTCTCGGCCTGCTGCTGGCCCGAGCACCGTGGAACCAGCGCGTGGAGAAGGCTTGATCGTCAATACTTTACACATTTCCGACCGGCCGTCTGACGGACCAATCCGGTGAGCTTTGCCGCAAATTCGCCGGGGTTTCTCCGCCGACTTTCCTTGACCCTGTAAGTCTGGCGTAAGCTGAGCCGACGACTTTCCGCTCGACCTTCCAAGGCAGGATGAGTGGAGCGGATGTCTCAGCTGATCATCGAGCCCGGCGATGCCGAGCGGAGCGACGTCGAAGCGTTCATTCAGAACGTTTACCAGCGGCAATACGGGGCCCGGATCCAGGCTTTCGCCAGTCGTCTGATCTGCCGTTTCAGCCCCCGCGGCGACCTTCTGTGCGCCGCCGGATTGCGTCTTGCCGGGGATGGCTTTTTCTCCGAGCAATATCTCGGCGCGCCCATCGAGGCGCTGCTGACAGCCCGCGAGGGCCGAACGGTGCGGCGCGAGGAGGTGCTGGAAGTCACCACCCTCGCCGGTCGCTCGCCGCGAGACATCCGCCCCTTCGTCGACGACATCATCGGCTTCGGCGCCGACCACGGAATCGGCTGGGGCTTCTTCACCCTCACCCACCGCCTCAGCCTGCTGCTCGCCCACCGCGGCCTTGCCCCCATCCCCCTCGCCGAGGCCGACCCCGGCCGGGTGGCCGATGCAGCCGCCTGGGGACGGTATTATGCCACGTCCCCGAAGGTCTACGCCGTGCGCGGGGCTCCGCTGCTGCGCAGCCGCGTTCCGACAAGCCGGGAGGCGGGGCATGCGGACCTTCTTTGAGCAGGTTCTCGCGAACGCCCATGCGGCGCCGGAGCGCCCCTTGTTCAGCGATGCGGCGGGCACCCTCACCCGCCGCGGGCTGCTGGTGGAGGCGGGGCGGCTCGCCGCTCAGTTTCCCGCATCGGCGCGGGTGGTGGGCCTTTTGCTGCCGAACGGGCGGGAATGGGCGGTGGCGGCGTTTGCCTGCCTGATGTCCGGCCGGATCGCCGTGCCGCTGCCGCCCTTCTTCAGCCCCGCCCAGCTGGCCCATGTGATCGGCGATGCGGGGATCGATCTGGTGCTGACCACCGCCGGCGCCCCGGCCCTGCCCGGCCTTCCCTGCCTGTCGGTCCGGCTAGGTGATGGCGAGGGGCCGTGGCCCAGCTATCGCGAGGGATTTGGCGCCATCATCTACACCTCCGGCTCCACCGGCCGCCCCAAGGGGGTGCGCCATGAGAGCGGCCAGCTCGGCTGGTCGGCGGCGGCGCTCGCCAGCGCCATCGGCGCCACGGCAGAGGATTCCTATCTTTCGGTGCTGCCGCTGGCCCTTTTGCTGGAAGCGCTGTGCGCCGTGCTGGTGCCGGCCCTGGTGGGCGGGCGGACCTATTTCGACACAGCGCTCGCCGATGCCGTGGGGCACGGCCAGCCCACGGGCCTTGCGGCCACCTACGCCCATCATCAGCCCACCGTCGGCGTGCTGGTGCCCGAGCTGCTGCGCGTGTGGGTGGGGGAACTCGGCGCCACCGGCCGCAAGGCCCCGGAGAGCCTGCGCTTTGTCGCGGTGGGCGGCGCGCCGGTGCCGGCGGGAGTGGCGGCTGCCGCCTGGCAGCTGGGCATTCCGGTGCATGAGGGCTACGGCCTTTCGGAATGCTGCGCCGTGGTGGCCCTGAACCGGCCCGGTGCCCGGGTCGCGGGCACCGTGGGCGCGCCGCTGCCGGGGCTCGCGGTCTCCCTCGCCGCCGATGGCGAAATTCTGGTGGACGGCCCCTCGGTGACCGATGGCTATCTCGGCGGCCCACCGGCACGCCGCCCCTGGGCCACCGGCGATCTTGGCGCCTTCGACGATGCCGGCCGGCTGCGGGTGCTGGGCCGCAAGGACAATGTGATCGTCACCGCGCTGGGCCGCAATGTGCGCGCCGAATGGGTGGAGACCACCCTTCTCGACGATCCCGACATCGCCGCCTGCGCGGTGGTGGAGGCGCACGGCGCGGTGGCGGCGCTGATCCTGCCCACGGCCCCGGCGGAAACCGCCCTCACCACGGACCCCGCCCGCCTCATCGCCCAGGTGGCGACGCGCTGCTCCGGCCTGCCGGCCTATGCGCGCCCGGTCCGGATCGAAGCCCTGACCCGCGCCGAGGCCCAGGCGCTCCAGCTCCTCACCGGCAACGGCCGCATGCGCCGGCAGGCGGTGCGAGTCCATTTCGCCGCCGCCACATCCGCCGGCGCCGCCTGACCCCCCAATCAAGACGAAAGGCCCCCCACGTGACCCAGACCACCCAAACCGCACATTCCCCGGCGCACGCGCCGCGCTTCTATGAGCGCCTGACCCAGGAGACCACCGCCGAGCGGGAGCGCTTCCTGGCCATTCCCTTGGTGCAGCAGGCGCTGCGCAACGGCGCCCCCAAGGCGCTCTATGTGGCGTTCCTCACCGAGGCTTACCACCATGTGAAGCACACCTTTCCGCTGCTGGCCCTGGCCGCCTCCCGCACCGGCGACGAGCGCTATCAGGATGCGCTGATGGCCTACATGCAGGAAGAACGGGGCCACGAGAAATGGATCCTCGATGACATCCGCGCCTTGGGGGGCGATGCGGACGCGGCGCGGCGCGGCACGCCCGGCCCGGCCTGCCGCATCATGGTGGCGTTCGCCTATCACGCCATTGAGCATGTGAGCCCCTATGCCATGCTCGGCAGCGTGCATGTGCTGGAAGGCATGTCGGTGCTGCTGGCCGATCGGCTGGCCGATACCCTCAAGCACAGTCTCGGCACAAAGGGTGAAGCCGGCTTCACCTATCTGCGCACCCACGGCAGCCTCGACCAGGACCATGTGGCCTTCTTCCGCAATCTGGCGGACGGCATCGACGCGGCCGCGACCCAGGACCTGATCATCGATCACGCCAAGCTGTTCTACCGGCTCTATGGCGACATCTTCCGCGATCTCGGCGCCGGCGCGGAGCTGCATCATGCCGCGTGAGACCCCCGCCGCACGGCACGTGCTCATCACCGGCGGCGGCTCCGGCATCGGTCGGGCGCTGGCCCGGGAGGCGGCGCGCCGCGGCTTCAAGGTGGCCCTGTGTGGCCGCCGGGCCAAGGCCTTGGCGGAAACCGCCGCCGGCCTGCCCGCGTCCGCCGAGCCGCTCATCATTCCCTGCGATCTCACCTCCCCCGCCGATCGCCAGAAGCTGGTGGCGCGGCTCGGCGCCGCCTGGCCGGGGCTCGATGTCCTCATCAACAATGCGGGCGTGGTGGAGGGCGGCGATGTCTCCGCCCTCGATGACGCGGCGCTGGAAGCCACCTTCCGCACCAATGTGGTGGCGCCCATGGCGCTGACGCGGGACCTGCTGCCGCTTCTGGAAGCCGCCCGCCCGTCGCGGGTGGTGAATGTGGGCTCGGTGTTCGGCGACATCGCCTATCCCGGCTTTGCCGCCTATTCCGCCTCCAAATTCGCCTTGCGCGGCTTCTCCAGCGCCTTGCGGCGGGAATGGGCGGCGCGGGGTATCGGCGTCACCTATGTGGCACCGCGGGCCACCCGCACCGCGGCCGCGTCGGCCTTCGACGACCTCATCGCCACAACCCGTATGGCCCTCGATGCTCCGGAAGCGGTGGCCGGCCACATCTGGCGCGCCATCGCGGCGAGCCGCGACAGCGCCTATCCCGCTGGGCCCGAGCGGCTGTTCGTGCTGGTGCAGCGCCTCGCCCCCAAGCTCATCGACCGCGCCCTGACGCGCACCACCACACGGGCCGCCTGAAGGCGCCTTCCCCCCTCTCGCGCCCTGCCGGGCGCCCCCATTCAAAAAGGACACCCCATGCGCCACTCCCCCAAGCTGCTGCTGCGCGCCGCATTGCTCGCCACCGTCGCGCTGGCGGCGAGCCCCCTCGCCTGGTCGCCCGTAGCTTTTGCAGCCCCGCCTGCCGGCACCGAAGATGCCCTCGCCGCCCAGGTGCGGCAGATGCAGATCAAATGGGAAACCATCAAATTCACGGTGCCGGAAGGCGACCGCCAGACCGAACAGATGAACGCTCTGGGCGCCGAAGCGGACACCATGGCGGAGAAGAATCCGGATCGGGTGGAAGCGCTGATCTGGGATGGCATCATCACCTCGGAGCGGGCCTCCATGGTCAACCCCATCTCCGCTTTGTCGCTGGCGACGCGGGCCCGCGACACCCTGGAGAAGGCCTATCGCATGAGCCCCACCGCCCTTGATGGCGGCGCGGCCACCAGCCTCGGCGTGCTCTATTATCGGGTGCCCGGCTTCCCCGTGGCGTTCGGCGACAAGAAGAAGGCCCGCCATCTGTTGGAGCAGGCCACCGCCGCCGCGCCCAACGGCCTCGACGCCTGGTATTTCTATGGCGACTTCCTGATGGACCAGGGCGAATACGTCAAGGCTCACGAGGCCTTCACCCATGCGCTGGCCATCGCACCCAACCCGCAGCGCCCGTTGTGGGACAAGAACCGCCGCCTGGTGATCCAGGAGAAGCTCGAAAAGATCCAGGCCAAGCTGTGATGAGTGCCGTGACCGAAACATCCCCCGCGGCCGAGCGGCGGCTGTGGCATCGGCTCGGGTGCCAGCTCGCCCATCCCGAGGGCACCACGGGCCGGGTGATGGGCCACCTGATGGCGCGCCTGAACCGGGAGCCCAACCGCCACGCCATCAAGGCGCTGCGCCTGGAGCCGGATGATGACGTGCTGGAAGTGGGCTTTGGCCCTGGCGAGGCCCTGGTGCAGATCGCTCGCCGGGTCACGCGGGGCCGCATCTGCGGCCTCGATGGCTCGCCCACCATGCTGGAGCAGGCCGGGCACCGCAACGCCAGGATGATCGACGCCGGCCGCATGGAGCTGCGCTGCGGCGACATGCGCCGCCTGCCCTGGGCCGATGCCAGCTTCAGCAAGCTGCTGGCGGTGAATGTGGCCTATTTCTTCGATCCGGAAGGGTTGGCGGCGGCCGAGCTGCATCGGGTGCTGCGCCCCGGCGGCCTCCTCGCCCTTTACGTGACGGAGCGGGCCACCATGGCCCATTGGCCGTTCGCCGGGCCGGACACCCACACCACCTATGACGGCGCGGACCTCGAACGGGTGCTGCGCGCCAGCGGCTTTCGCGCGCAAAACCTCCAGGTGCGCCCCCTGGCGCTGCCCTTCGGCATCGCCGGCCTCGTCGTCACCGCAGCGGCCTGAGCGTCCATCGGACGGGCCCCGCCTTCCCCCGCTTCCGCCGTGCCCCCGCCGCGGCGAGAGGCGCGCCGCTCTCCGTCAGCCCGCGCTGACGGCGGGCGGCGCGAGGGGCGGAAAGCGCATTTCCGCACTGCCCCCACCCCTCTCCCCATTGGACAGGACCAGTTCGCCCCCATGCACCAGCATGGTGCGCTCGACGATGGCAAGGCCGAGACCCACACCTTCCCGCCGATCACTGCGCACCAGCCCGCGCCGGCGATGCTCCGCATCCAGCACATCGGCGGGAAGGCCGGGGCCTTGATCGACAACGCGGATCGCGGGGGTATCGGTGACGACCACTAAGATCAGGCCACCCTCCGGCGAATGCTCCAGCGCATTGTCGATGAGATTGCGCAGGGCACGGAACACATCGTCGCGGCCGCCCGCCACCAGCACCGGCACCGGGCCGGCCTCCACCTCGATCAGGCGATGGCGGGCGATGATCTGCGGCGCCAGGAACGCGGCGGCCTCGCGCGCGGCGACGGCCAGATCCACCACATCCCCCGGCTCGATGCGGAAGCGGCCGAGCCGGACCCGATCCAGAAGCTGCTCCACCAGCCGCTCCATGCCCGCCAGCTCCCGCTCCAGCACCCGCGCGAACGGTGCATCGGTGGCGGCGAGCTGCGCCTTCATCACCGCTAGCGGGGTGCGGAGCTCATGGGCCATGTCACCGACGAATTCTTCCTGCGCGCGGTAGCCCTCCCGCAGCCGGCCCAGCGCCTGGTTCACCGCCCGCACCAGGGCCAGTACGTCATCCGGCAGGCCCTGCTCGCTCAGGGTCACCGAGACCCCGCCGGGCTGGATCCGTTCCGCCTGTTGGGCCGTCTGCGCCAATGGTCGCAAGGCGATGCGCGCCACCAGAAGGTTGGTGCCGAGCATGATCAGCATGAAGGGAATCCACAGCCAGGCGATGTCCTGCAGAAACTCCTCCAGCACCGAATCGAAGACCACGTCGCTGCTGGGGAACACCACCTGCACATAGGCCGGGGGCTGCAAGCCCGGCACCTGGAGCGACAGCCCATAGAGCGCCTCGGCCGAACCGCCCTGGGGCAGCTCGAAATAGCGCTCCGCCTCATCGGCCACCGGCACCAGCGCATCCTTCATGTCCGGCGAGCCGGCGATGCGCTCGCCGGAGGCACCGAGCACGATGAAATGGCCCCCCTCCTGGGCGATGCGATGCACGGTGGAGGTGCGGATGGGGCCGAAGGTGCCGGTGGCGTCAGGCCGCACGTCCTTGGCGATGCTCATGGCGAAGGAATGCAGCGTGCCTTCCCGGAACCGGGTGTTGATGGCATCGAAGCGCACATAGAGGAACAGGGCGGCGACGCACACCGCCAGCACGCTCACCACCACCATGCCCAGCATGAGCCGGCCGAACAGGCCGCGGACCGCCCGCCTCACGGCGCGATCCTCGCCAAGAGATAGCCGATGCCGCGCAGGGTGTGGATCTCCACATCAGCCCCCACGCCCGACAATTTCTTGCGCAGGCGGTGGATCAGCACCTCGATGGCATTGGAGCTCACCTCCTCGCCATGGCCGTACAGCGCCTCCTCCAGCGCCGCCTTGGAGACCACCACACCGCTGCGGCGCAGCAGCAGCTCCAGCGCGCCCACCTCGCGCCGGCTGAGATCGAGGCCCGTGCCGGCCACCGTGGCGCGGCGGGCGGCGGTGTCGAGCTCCACATTGCCCTCCTTGAGGGCAAGGCCGGCCGGCGCCCCCGGCCGGCGCAGCAACGCCCTGAGCCGCGCCACCAGCTCATCCATGTTGAAGGGCTTGCGCATGTAGTCGTCGGCGCCGCCATTGAGGCCGGCGATGACGGAAGCGGCATCATCGCGGGCGGTCAGCACCAGAACCGGCGTGCCGAGCCCGCGGCGGCGGATGAGGGCCAGCACCTCCATGCCGTCGAGGTCGGGCAGCCCGAGATCGAGGATGATGGCATCATAGCCCGTGGCCCGCAGCGCCACCTCCGCATCCCCCGCCGCGCCCACCGCGTCCACCGCGAATCCGGCGGCGCGCAGGGCGCTGGTGGTGAGCGCATTGAGGCGCGTGTTGTCTTCAACGAGCAGAATGCGCATGGGCCGCCCCGCACAGGAGCGGCCACTTAAGGCACCAATTATGGCGCAAAAGCCAGCCATGGCGCTCCTGTGCGCCTTCTGTTGTCAGGCGTCGCCGCTCTCACTATAGATCGCAGCGGATGAGACGGGCGCGACCCTGTCGCGCGAAGCAGGCTGGAAACCATGGTGGCACGCATCTACAAGCCGACCCGCAATGCCATGCAGTCGGGCGTGGCGAAGACCAAGCATTGGGTGCTCGAGTTCGAGCCCGAGCAGCCGCGGACCGTGGAGCCGCTGATGGGCTACACCTCATCCGGCGACATGCGCAGCCAGCTGCGCCTCTCGTTCGAGAGCAAGGAAGAGGCGATCGCCTACGCCGAGCGCGAAGGCATTCCCTACCAGGTGTTCGAGCCCCACGAGACGAGCCGCAAGAAGATCGCCTATTCGGACAATTTCGCGTTCCGCCGCATGGGCGCCTGGACCCACTGAGCGGCAGCCTCGCCTCCGGCCCCGTAGCTCAGCTGGATAGAGCAAGTGCCTTCTAAGCACTAGGTCGCAGGTTCGAGCCCTGCCGGGGTCGCCATTTCGCGCTGGAGCAGGCCGCTGCAGCGCGCGGCCGGTGGGCGCTCGCTTCAGAGCCCGGCCGGCCTGCTGCTCACCACGGTGCGGATGGCGAACGACGACTGGATGCGTGCCACGCCCGGCAGGCGGGAGAGCACCTCCTTGTGCAGCCGTTCGTAATCAGCCGCGTTGCGAACCTCGATCTTCAGCAGATAGTCGGCCATTCCGGTCATCAGATAGCAGTCCGTCACCTCCGGGCAGCGCCGGGCCGCCGCCTCGAAGCGGTTCAGGAACTCCTCGGTCTGCCGGTCGAGGGTGATCTGGGTGAGCACCACCAGCCGGTCATCGGGCCCCGGCCGGTTGATCAGCGCCGTGTAGCCGCGAATGACGCCGGACCGCTCCAGCTGCCGCATGCGCCGCAGGCACGCCGAGGGCGACAGGCCGACCGCCGCCGCCAGATCCGCATTGGAGATCCGCCCATCGCCACGCAAAACCTGAAGAATGCGCGTGTCCACGTCGTCGAGACTGGTCATGGCAGAATCTTTCGCTGCAGCGCAGAAAATTGCAGCTCATGGCGCGCTTGAGCAGATAGTGGCAGCGATTCGCCGGAAATGTCTTCGCCACAGACGTACACTTGTCCATGTCCCGGAGGCAGAGGGCCGAGGGCGGGAGGCGGACATGCGCATTCTCATTCTCGGAAGCGGCGTGGTGGGGGTGGCCTCGGCCTATTATCTCGCCAAGGCCGGCCATCAGGTCACGGTGCTCGATCGTCAGCCCGGCGCCGGGCTGGAAACGTCGTTCGCCAATGCGGGCCAGGTGTCCCCCGGCTATTCGGCGCCGTGGGCCGGCCCCGGCATTCCGCTCAAGGCCATCAAATGGCTGATGATGCATCACCGGCCACTGGTGGTGTGGCCGAGCCTTGATCCCAAGCTCTATTTCTGGCTCGCCAGCATGCTGGCCAATTGCACCGAGGACGCCTACCGCCGCAATAAGGCGCGCATGGTGCGCCTCGCCGAGTTCAGCCGCGACGCGCTCAAGGCGCTACGGGCGGAAACCGGCATCACCTATGACGACCGCGCCAAGGGCACCCTGCAATTGTTCCGCACCCAGAAGCAGCTGGACCACGTGGGTGCCGACACGGTGGTGCTCGATGCCCACGCCGTGGCCTATGAGGTGCTCGATCGGGCCGGCTGCATCGCCGCGGAGCCGGCCCTGGCCCGGGTGAAGGAGAAGTTCGTGGGTGGCCTGCGGCTGCCCGGCGACGAGACCGGCGATGCCCACCTCTTCACCCAGCGGCTGGCAGCGCTGGCCGCCGGCATGGGCGTCACTTTCCGCTATGGCCAGACCATCGAGGCCCTGCGGCACGAGGGCGGGCGCATCACCGGCGTAACCCTGAAGGGGGGCGAGGTGACCACCGCCGACCTCTATGTGGTGGCCATGGGCAGCTATTCCCCGGCGCTGGTGGCGCCGCTGGGCATCCGCCTGCCCATCTATCCGGTGAAGGGCTATTCGCTCACCCTGCCCATCACCGATCCGCAGGCCGCGCCCGAATCCACGGTGATGGACGAAACCTACAAGGTGGCCATCACCCGGCTCGGTGATCGGATCCGCGTGGGTGGCACCGCCGAGCTGGCGGGCTTCGACCTGCGGCTGCGGGACCCGCGCCGGCAGACCCTGGCCTTCTCCGTGAGTGATCTGTTCCCCGATGGCGGCGATCTCGACAAGGCCAGCTTCTGGACCGGCCTGCGGCCCATGACACCCGATGGCACCCCCATCGTCGGCCCCACCCCCTTTGCCAACCTGTTCACCAACACCGGCCATGGCACTCTGGGCTGGACCATGGCCTGCGGCTCTGGAAAGGTGCTGGCCGATCTCATCGGCGGGGGCGCGCCGGATATCGCCGCCGACGATTTCGCCTTGTCGCGCTACGCGGCCGCCGCCTGAGCGGGCACCGCCCGGTCAAGTCCGCCCCTCAGGCCGACCTCCAGCGGGTCGGCAGCGGGTCCAGCCCGTCCCGCTCCAGGCCGAGGGCGAATTCCACCGCCCGCGCGATCATCGCGTCGGTCTTGTCGATACCGCTCACCTGCACCTGCGCGCCGCCCATGATCTCGGCTACCGGCTGGCCGGCGCGCACCGCCACTCCCGGCCGCAACAGGCCGCGCAGCCGCCCCTCCATGGGGGCCGCGAGCAGGGTGGTGCCCACCAGTCCCAGCATGTCGCCGGCGGGGACCGTCTCGCCGATGCGGCGCATGGAGTGGAACACCCCGTCAACCGGCGCCGCCACCAGATCCTGCGCGCGGCCATGCCGGCGCGGGCCGCCCTGCGCCGGGCCAGCCCGCAGCACGGCGCCGGGATCGGCCCCGCCCACTTCCATCACCAGGTCGCAATCGGTTCCCGCGCAGCCGCCCGGCCCCAGTACCAGCACCAGCTCCATGGCCAAGCCGGCCCGATCCGCCCCCGGCCCGCGCGCATCCACCAGCGCATCCCAGGGCCAACGAGCGACATCCGCCAGCCGTGGCAGGGTCAAAAGCGGAATGAACATGCCGCTCCGCAGGCCGGCCAACAGCTCTCCATCGTTCCCCACCCGCCGCGCCTCGACACCGCCCAGGGTCGCGCTGCCGTCGAACCAGGCATCGCCATAGGCCATGCGGCGGCGCAGCAGGGCGGGCGGTCCTGCCTCATGCAGAGCCACCGCATAGCCCGACAGCAGCAGAGTGCGCGCCACCGCCGATGCCATCTCATCCACCCCGCAGACGAGGACGCTGCCCTTGTCCCCCATTCGGCGCCCTCCCCTGTGATCCGACAGCAGCTTCAGCGCCGCTCCGGCATTATCGGCTGTTCCCCACACATGGCGCTCGGCGCCGCGACGGCCGCGCGCAAGCAAGCCGCCGCCCCGACCTTCCCCCTCCGGAGGCCGGGACGGCGGATGCCCCCCAGACGACGCCGCAATGCGGCGCCGGGATGGATCAGGCGGTGAGCTCGGCGGCGGTCTTGCCCACCTGGCTCTCGTCCACGGCCTTCATGATGCCGTGCTCCATGAGCAGGTCTTCCAGCTCGTCCATGGTGATGGGGGTGGGGATGATGCCGTTGCCCACATTGGCGTGCACCTTGGTCGCCAGGTTGCGATAGTGCTGCGCCTGCTGGGACTCGGGCGCATACTCCACCACGGTCATGCGACGCAGCTCGGCGTGCTGCACGATGTTGTCGCGCGGCACGAAGTAGATCAGCTCGGTGCCGAGCTTCTTCGCCAGGGACTCCGCCAGTTCATACTCCTTGTCGGTCTGGCGCTCGTTGCACACCAGCCCGCCCAGGCGCACGCCGCCGGAGTTGGCATACTTCAGAATGCCCTTGGAGATGTTGTTGGCCGCATACATGGCCATCATCTCGCCGGACATGACGATGTAGATCTCCTGGGCCTTGTTCTCACGGATGGGCATGGCGAAGCCGCCGCACACCACGTCGCCGAGCACGTCGTAGGATACATAGTCGATGTCCTCGTAGGCGCCGTTCTCCTCCAGGAAGTTGATGGAGGTGATCACGCCGCGGCCGGCGCAGCCCACGCCCGGCTCCGGACCGCCGGACTCAACGCACTTGATGTCCTCGAAGCCGATCTTCATCACGTCTTCGAGCTCGAGGTCTTCCACCGAGCCGGCGTTGGCCGCCAGCGACAGGATGGTGTCCTGGGCCTTGGCGTGCAGGATCAGGCGGGTGGAGTCCGCCTTCGGGTCGCAACCCACGATGAGGATCTTGTGACCCATCTGCGCCAGGGCGGCGAGGGTGTTCTGGGAGGTGGTGGACTTGCCGATGCCACCCTTGCCATAGAAAGCAATCTGCCTCAGGCCCATGCTGATCTCCTGAATGAGAGCACCCGCCGCGGCCGACCAGGCTGGCCGAACCCTCAAGCGCATGACACGACGAAATGCTGCAGAGGACTTGAGCAAGACCAGTGCCAACAACAGTTGTACTGCGACCCGACGGGCGCTCTAAGGGAGATGGGGCCGGACGCCCAACCACGCCGCACTAAATTTCTACCGATTTTTCATCATGCTATGATGCATGATCGCGGATCGCCTGCCGGGCGATAGGTCATCGCTATGATTTATCATTATATGACGATGGTCGGTCGGCGCCGCAGCGCCACCACCGTTGGTGCTGCGCCCACAGCCAGCAACTGCTGCGGTTTTCCGTTATTTCTCTGCCACCTGGATCCTGGCCGCGCAGCCGCCCAGGAGATCGCGACACAATGGCCTGCCACGGCGCGCTCTGTTGCAAAGCACACAGGGATGTCACAAACGCCACAGCTTCCCCTGCCTTGAGGGCGCCGCCCGCAGATCTTGGCGCGCGCACCTTATGTATGCCGATTATATGGCGTGCTCCATGCATGCCGGTGCCGGGTGGTTATGATAGACAGGAAGCCAGACGTCGCCGCAGCGCAGCGACAGCCGGGGGGTGAGGAATGGGCGCATCGACCCGCATCGACGCCATGCTGGCGTTGCGCAGTGAGGGCCGCTTTCTGGTGGGGCGCGATCGCATCGCCATTCTGGAGGCGGTGGCCCAGCACGGCAGCATCACCGAGGCGGCCAAGGCTTTGGGATTCAGCTACAAGACCGCATGGGATGCGGTGGCCGCCATCAACAACCTCATGCCCCGCCCGGTGCTGATTACCCGGGCCGGCGGCAAGCGCGGCGGCGGCGCCACCCTCACCGAGGAAGGCCATCGGCTCATCGCCGCATTCCGGCGCCTCGAAGACAAACTGGCCCGCATCTCCACCCTCATTGCCGAGGAGGGGCTGGACAGCCACACGGATTTGCTGTTCTGGAGCGTGGCCATGAAGACCAGCGCGAGAAACGTCTTTCATTGCACCGTGCGGGAGGTGCGCCGGGCGCCGGTGAATGTGGAGGTGGTGCTTCAGGTTTCCGAGGCCCATTCCATCGTCGCCGTCATCACCAATGAGAGCGCCGATGACCTCGGCATCACGGTGGGGCGGGAAGCCGTCGCCCTGGTGAAGGCCTCGTTCGTAATGCTCGCCCGCCCCGAGCCGCACCTGCGCCTGTCCACCAGCAACGTCATTCAGGGCAAGGTGCTGGAGCGGATCGACGGCGGCGTGAACAGCGAGATCGTCATCGATCTCGGCGGCGGCAAGACCCTCACCTCCATTATCACTCGCTCGGGCGCCGATGCCATGGGCCTGAAAGCCGGCGAAGACGTCTGCGCCTTCTTCAACACCTCCCAGGTCATCCTCGCGGTGGATTGAGAGCCGTCTGGCCCGCCAGGACACGCGCGGCGCAGCACCTTGCAAAAGCTGGAGCGGCGGGCCGCGCAAACGCGACCCGCCGCTCATCCGAGACCGTCTGTGCCGGCTGCACCTGCCTTTCGCGGAGCGGCGGACGCCCTGGAGCCGGAGAGCAAGGATAGCTCCAGACCCTCACGCCGCACGCGAAACAGCGGCCGCCGGAACGGGCGACCCGGTTTCCAGGCCGATCAGGCGGCGATGTCCGCCGTCAACTGATCGAAGGTCGGGCGCGGAATGCGGAAGAAGCCACGGCCGTTGGCCAGGGTCTGATAGTGTTGCGGCACGCCCATATAAAGCAGATTGAACCATTCCCGATCGGTCATGGCCTCCGGCCGCCCATCGATGGTGAAGATCTCGGCGCTGGGCCAGAAGCGAACGTGGATGAGAACTTCACTGGGTTCTTCGACAAAAGCAGTCGTCGGCTCGACAATCTTCGCAAGCGCCGTCATCGACAGTCTCCGGATCGCGGTGTCACGGGGATGGGGCAATGACAGTGTCATATATTTTCTTTACATAACGGGTCAAGGCACGAAAAGCGGCACGCTGCTTTTTTCATCTTTCGCGGCGCCATGTATAGGAAGTGCATGCAAGGCGGGTCCAAAATGGTTGTTCATGCGGCACTGAAAACCCGCCCGGCGCCTTGAAGGACATCAAGTTCTGCGGAAAGCTGCGGCATTTCCGGTGCACCGAAGCTCATGCCCCCCTCGTCCGCCCGCCCACCAGTCGACGCCCCCATCGGCACCCGCCCGCGCCGTGTGATGCTGGCCTGGGAACAGGGGCGGGGATTCGGCCACACCACGCGCCTGCGGGTGCTGGCCGAGCCCCTGATGGCCCGGGGCATCGAGGTGGTGGCGGTGGTGCGCGATCTCGCCCTTGCCCGCCCTCTGCGCGATGCCGGGGTGCGGCTGATCGAAGGGCCGCCCTGGGCGCCGCCGGCCCCGCAGCCGGGCGATGACGTCCCCGCCTCCGCCACCATCACCGACGCCCTCGCCGCCTTCGGCCTGCGCGACCCGGACAGCGTGCGGCCGGTGCTGGCGCGCTGGCGCGCCCTTCTCACCGCAGAGCGGCCGGACCTGGTGGTCTGCGATTACGCCCCCCTCGCCACCTGCGCCGCGCGGGGCTTCGCCCCCATCCTGCAGACCGGCTCTGCGGTGTTCATGCCCCCGGCGCATCTGGAGCGCATGCCGCTGCTGCACGACTTCGCCCCGCCCCGCCATGGGGACGCGGCCCTGTGCGACACCCTCAACCGCTGCCTGCGTGCCGAGGGGCTGCCGCCGCTGGATCGCATCGGCGACCTGTTTGGCGGCTCGGCCTGCTTCGTCGCCTCCTTCCCGCTGCTCGATCCGTATGTCGACCTGCGCGGGCGCGATGCGGACGGCCCCCTCCTCACCGGCGACTGGCAGCCGCAGCAGCCCACGGCCGCGGGCATCTTCGCCTACCTGCATCCGGACGTGGCGAGCCTACCGCAGGTCCTCGCCATGCTGCGCGCGCTCGGGCCGCGGTTGGAGATGCATATCCCCCTGGTGCGGGCCCCGTTGCAGGCGGCGCTGGAAGAGGCCGGCGCCCGGGTGCATGTCCAGCCGGTGGCCATCGGCCCCACCCTCGCCCGCGCGCGAATGATCCTGCACCAGGGCAATGCGGGAGTGGCCACCGATGCGCTGCTGGCGGGCATTCCCCAGTTCTCCATGGGCCAGCACATTGAGCATCACTTGAACGGCTCGGCCCTCACCGCCGCCGGCGTAGGGCGGCACGTCAATCTGTTCGATCCCGCCTGTCGCATCAGTGCGGACGATGTGCTGACGGTGCTGCACGACGACGACATGGCACTGCTCGCCGGCGCCGCGGCGACCATGCACCGGCCCCTGCTGAACCCCTCCCCCCGCGCCCGGCTGCTGGCCACCTGCCTCGCGCTGCTGTGAGCACGGCGCCGCGGCGTCAATAGCCGTAGGGCGGTGGGATCTGCTGTTCGATGGGGTGGAGCACGTAGTCCTGCCCCTGCTGCGAGGCCTGCTCGACGATGAGATCCGCCTCGCCCTGCAGCCGGGTGTTGGAGGAGCGGCAGGTGGCCACCGCCAGATCCAGCGTCGTCTGCCCCTGGGCCGGCCGCGAGCAGGGATGGGCGGCCGCGGCGGTGACCGGCATGTCCGGCGGCGGCGCCTGCCGGCGCCCGCCGGTCTGGCCCGGACGGCTGCGGGTTTCCGCCAGCAGCGCGTCCATCTCCGCCTGCGGCACCCGCGCCGGAGCGGAAATGCCCTGCCCGCTCACATCCACCATGAAGCCGGGCCGGCGCAAGGTCACGCTCTGGCCACCGGGGCCCACCACGTCCAATTGGCCGAACTGCAGCACCGCGCGGGTGACGCCGTCGCGATGGGCGAAGGTGGCGACGCCGCCCCGGATGCCGATGGTGGCAACCGGCGTGCGCACGCTCGCCGCCCCGCCATGGCTCGCCTGGCCGCCGACGAAGCGCAGGGTGCCCTTGGCGAGATCCACCGCCATGGAGCCGGCATCGCGGGCGGGATCGAACACGAACTGGTCGATCACCAGATCGGACCGCGGACCGATGTTGAGGGTGGTCTTGTCGAGAAACACCACCTGAACCGTGCCACTCTCGGAGGTCTGCACCCGCTCGTTGCGAATGATGGGCGAACCGAGCTGGAGCGTGCGGGCGCCGGATGCGCCGACGCCGGTGGAGCGGGGGTTCACGGCGGCGGCGGTGCCGACGGTCTGCTGCGCCAGCGCGGCATCACTCGCCGCCACCAGAGCCAGGGAAGCGACCGACGCCAAAAGACGGGCGGGTGTGCTGATGGGCATGATCGACGCTCCTCAGAACCGCACGTTCGGGCCGACCGAAATGCTGAAATTGTTGAACTGATAGTTCGGCAAGGCGGAATCCGACCACGTGTACTGTACCTGGGTCAGCACGCCGAACAGCTCGTGCACCGGCACATCAAGGGCGAGGCCCACGCGATACTGGTCATCGGTGCGGGTGATGAAGCGGGAGACGAACGGGTTCGCCGCGTCGAAATCGTAGCGGGAATAGCCGATGCTCGGAATGGCGAGCCAGCGCTTGACGCCCCACAGGCCCTCGAACTCGATGGGCAGGGCCAGATCCACCGCGAAATTGTCGTAGCCATACCAGGGCACGTCGGCGCTGGCGTCGTTATAGGCGAGGCGCATGCGCCAGCGCACGCTGTCGGTGAGGGCGCCGAACAGATTGGCGCCCAGGGTCCACATCTCCCCACTCTGCAGCCCGGCGGTGGGATAATCGGCCGTGTCGTTGTAATTGCGCTGGCGCAGTTCCACGAATGGCTCGATGCCCAGCGGCGCATAGGCCGGCCCTGGCTGCAGGGTGCCGAAATGGAACGGCAGCAGCAGCGAGGCGCCCACGCCATAGGTGCCAAGATAGCTCGCCCCGCCCAGGCTGACCCCGCCCAGAATGCCGTAGGCCCGCACCGAGGAGCCGGGCAACGCATCCGGCAGCAGAGCGAAGCGCGGGCCGGAATTGAACTCGACGAAGCCCAGGTTCAGCCGCTCCAGATCGAACTGCTGAGAATAATAGAGATTGAGATTGCTTTCCCAGACATCACCCCTCTGGGTGCCGAAATCATAGACGTGGCGCACGGTGGCGAGACCGAACACGCTGCCATCTGCCTTAGCGGCGTAGCTGGGCGGCAGCAGCGCCGCCACGTCGTCGCCGATGACGATGCGGCTGGAGGGGCCATAACTGGCGTTGGACTGGTAACGCACCCCCGCCTGCGCGTAGAGGCTCCACTGGTTCGGCGCGAGCCGACGCTCGATCTCGGTGAGATAGGCCGCCACATTCTCCCGCTCGCTGGCGCTGAGCTGCCCGGAGGCGGCCAGTGGGGCGAAATAGCTGCGGGCAGTCTCATAGGAGCCGAGCCGGTAATAGAGCCGCGCCAGCTGCAGGCGCACCTGCACCAGCTGCGGATCAAAATCCACCACGCGCTCATAAATGCCGATGGCGGCTTCATAATCGCCGCGCGCCACCGCCTGCTCGGCGGCGGCGTAGGCGAGCCGCACATCGCCGGGGTTGCGCATGGAGCGCTGATAGAGCGCCTGTGCATCCTCTCCGGCGCCATCGGCCGTGGCCGGCTGCGCATGCGCGCCCGCGCCAAGCGCGCAGCCCAGCGCCAGTGCACCCATTCCACCGGCGTGCCGCAGCCAGCCGCGCGCCCTCTTTCCCGAGACCAGCATAGCGATTTTCCAGCTAGTGCTGGCAAGGCCCCGCCCCTTGCCTTCCCTTTTCTTTTAACATTCGGAAACAAAAAAGGGGATTCCGTAGAGGAACAGAGCGCGCCAAACGGCACTCTTTGCCTGCCTGATCCGCATTTTTGTCACACTGCGCTGTGTTCGACGCCAGAATGCTACCACTGAAGCGGTAGTATTCGGCAGACAACCGGAAGGTTGAGATCAACGGATCTCGCGCGGGGGCGGCAAAGGCAGAGGCGCCGCGGTCGCAGGGCCGGGGGACTGGCCAGCCCGTGCCCCGTCCACCGCCTCCAGAACCGCCTCGAACGCCAGTTGCGCCAGACACCCATAGCCGGCATCGTTCATGTGGAAGCCATCCCAGGCGAACAGGGCGCGAAAGCCCTTGGGGTCGGCCGCCGCCCACGCCTTCATCATCCGGTAGCGCCCCAGCACGGTGATGCCGCGCGCCTGCGCGGCGCTGTTCACGGCCGCCACGAACTGCTCGTAGCGCGGCACGCTGAGGATGGCGCGGAAATACTGCTGGTCCACCACCATCACCGCCACATCGGCCGCCTGGGCCGCTGCCAGGCCGTCGGTCACCATGGTCGCCAGCCGCTCCGGCGTGCCGCCGAAGATCACGTCATTGGTGCCCACCTGCCAGATCACCAGATCCGGTGTCTCCGGCGCCTGCAGGAAGGCCTGCAGCCGCTTCAGCGTGGCCGGAGAGCTTTCTCCCGAGACCCCGGCGTTCGTCACCTCCACGCGCCCCTCGCCCAGCGCCGCGCCAAGCCGATCGGCCAATTGGGCGGGAAAGGTGAGATTCGGCCGGGACGCCCCGACACCAGCCGTGCTGGAGGAGCCGATGGCCAGAATGCGCAGCGGCAGCCCCGCCCGCAGCCGCTCCACGGCACCGGCCCGCAGTACTAAAGGCGGCTCCGGCCGCGCCTCCGGCGGACAGGCCCGCGCCGGCGCAGCCCCCAGCGCCCCAGCCACCAGGACAGCCGCCACGAGACCCCGTGCGGCGACTCCGCGCGCTGCAAGCCTCCGTGCTGCAAATCGCCATGCAGGAAACTGCTTTGCCGGAAGCGCGGCGACCGCGATCCGCCACCGGCCCGGCATCGCCGCCACGATCGGATCGCCGCGCATTGCCTGGGCGCCGCTGCCGTCGGCGCCCCCGCGCCCACACTGCCATTTCATGAAGCTTCGCCCACCCTGCCCGCGCCCGGCCGCCACACGCCGGCGCCTGAGCGCGCATCGGCGCATTAACATAGGCAACGCCCCCGGCTCAAGGCGAACCCCTTGATTGGGCGTGGCATTCAGATGATTTTCGGATTTTCGCGACGGAGAAGATGGCGGGAGTGACGGGGCTCGAACCCGCGACCTCCGGCGTGACAGGCCGGCGCTCTAACCAACTGAGCTACACCCCCGAACCGGTGCGACACTGTCCGTCGCGCCGTCGAGGACCGCTTGATAGGTTAGGTGCCCTCGTTTCGTCAAGCGAGCGGCTGCGTTTTTGTGACAAGGGTGTGGATAGCTTTGCCCCTTTCGCGGGGAAATCCGCGCGGCGCCTCGGTTCCCGCGGCGGATCCAGCCTGTTGCACCGCAGGCGTGCGGCGTCCGCTGCCCAGCGTGAGGCGGCGACCCGACTGCAGGACTCGCCGCACATGATTCTGAAAGTACTGAGAAATGGGGGACTGGTGGGCGGTGACGGGCTCGAACCGCCGACCCTCTCGGTGTAAACGAGATGCTCTACCAACTGAGCTAACCGCCCGGATGCGGAGGCCTGTGCCGCGCGCCGATCGCTGCGGGCGAGGCCCGGCTGCCGGTGAAAGCCATATAAGCTGCGCCAGCCGGCGCGTAAACCTCAGCGAGGGGAACCTCAGGCGGCCGCTCCGCCCGCCGTATAGACCATCAGACCGGCGTTCGCCGCCCGGGCTGCACCGGGCCATCTCCGTGACCAGCCTCAGCCGCGCTGCACGGCCCGACAAGCGGCACGCGGCTCAGCAGGTGCAGTGAGCGCCCCCACAGCCCCGAACGCCATCCAGCGCCCCCGAAACACAAAGGGCGCGCCACCACGGCGCGCCCCTTTCATCCCTGAACGGCGCACCTCGAAAGATGCGCCCGCAGGATCTCGCCGCGCGGCAGGCGGCGCGGCCAGCCGTACGATCACTCGTTGACGGCTTCCTTGAGGCTCTTGCCGGGGGTGAACTTCGGCGCCTTGGAGGCGTTGATCTTCACCGGCTTGCCGGTGCGCGGGTTGCGGCCTTCGCGGGCGGCGCGGGTGACCACCGAGAAGCTGCCGAAACCGATCAGCTTGACTTCCTCGCCCTGCTGGAGCGCCTTGGCGATGATGTCGAAGGTGGCGTCCACAGCCGCAGCCGCAGCCGTCTTCGTCAGCTTGGCCTCTTCAGCCACCGCAGCGATCAATTCGTTCTTGGTGGTCATCTGACCATTCCCTTCCGTTGTCAAAACGCGAATCGTGAGGGGCGCGGCCCCTGCCGATCGGCGCGAGCATCACGGAAAATATGGCATTTGCAAGCGCGATCGGGGCCAAACCCGCACCAATGCACGATTTCTCAGTGTGCGAGCGCAAAAAAATGACGGGCGGCGCACAGGGTGCGCCGCCCGTCGATTTTGGCTAAGTGGTTGAAACTGCTCAGTGAGCAACCACGCCGGAGGCATCTTCGCCCGCCACCGGCGCATTCACCGGCTTCTCTTCCCAGGTGATGGGCTCCGGAGGCCGCACCAGGGCGTTGGCGAGCACTTCATCCATCCGCGAGACCGGCACGATCTCCAACGCATTCTTCACGTTGGCGGGCAGGTCCGCGAGGTCCTTGGCGTTCTCCTCAGGGATCAGCACCTTCTTGATGCCGCCCCGCAGCGCCGCCAGGAGCTTCTCCTTGAGGCCGCCGATGGGCAGCACCCGGCCGCGCAGGGTGATCTCGCCCGTCATGGCCACGTCACGCCGCACGGGAATGCCGGTCATCACCGAGACGATGGCGGTGGCCATGGCCACGCCCGCCGACGGGCCGTCCTTCGGGGTCGCCCCTTCGGGAACGTGCACGTGGATGTCACGGCGCTCGAACAGCGGCGGCTCGATGCCGAAGTCCACCGCCCGCGAGCGGACATAGGACGCCGCCGCCGAGATGCTCTCCTTCATCACGTCACGCAGGTTGCCGGTGACCGTCATCTTGCCCTTGCCGGGCATCATGAGGCCCTCGATGGTCAGCAGCTCGCCGCCCACCTCGGTCCAGGCGAGGCCGGTGACCACCCCCACCTGATCCTCGGTCTCCATTTCGCCGTAGCGATAGCGCGGCGCGCCGAGGAAATCCTCGAGGTTCTTGGCCGTGACCTTCACCGACTTCTTCTTGGAGAGCATCAGCTCCTTCACCGCCTTGCGGGCGAGGGTGGAGATTTCGCGCTCCAGGTTTCGCACGCCCGCCTCGCGGGTGTAGCGCCGGATCAGGGTCATCAGGGCCGCGTCGTCGATGGCCCATTCCTTCGCCGCCAGGCCGTGCTTCTGCAGGGCGTTGGGGATCAGATGCTTGCGCGCGATCTCGGCCTTCTCGTCCTCGGTGTAGCCGGCGATGCGGATCACCTCCATGCGGTCCAGCAGGGCCGGCGGGATGTTCAGCGTGTTCGCCGTCGTCACGAACATCACGTTCGAGAGGTCGTAATCCACCTCCAGATAGTGGTCCGCGAAGGTCTTGTTCTGCTCGGGGTCGAGCACCTCAAGCAGGGCCGAGGACGGGTCGCCACGGAAATCGGCCCCCATCTTGTCGATCTCATCCAGCAGGAACAGCGGGTTGGCCTTTTTGGCCTTGCGCATGGACTGGATGATCTTGCCCGGCATGGAGCCGATATAGGTCCGCCGGTGGCCGCGGATCTCCGCCTCGTCCCGCACGCCGCCGAGGGCAACGCGCACGAACTCACGGCCCGTCGCCTTGGCGATGGACTTCCCGAGCGAGGTCTTGCCGACACCGGGCGGGCCGACAAGGCACAGGATGGGACCCGTGAGCTTGTTGGCGCGGCTCTGCACGGCGAGATACTCGACAATGCGCTCCTTGACCTTGTCCAGGCCATAGTGATCGGCGTCCAGCACCTCCTGGGCGTAGTTCAGATCCTTCTTGATCTTGCTCTTCACGCCCCACGGGATGGACAGAAGCCAATCCAGATAGTTGCGCACCACGGTGGCTTCCGCCGACATGGGCGACATCTGCCGCAGCTTCTTGAGCTCGTGGGTGGCCTTCTCACGCGCCTCCTTGGTGAGCTTGGTCCGCTTGATGCGGTCTTCCAGCTCCTGGAGGTCGTCCTTGCCGTCCTCGTCGCCCAGCTCCTTCTGGATCGCCTTCATCTGCTCGTTGAGGTAGTACTCGCGCTGGGTCTTCTCCATCTGCCGCTTGACGCGGGAGCGGATGCGCTTTTCCACCTGCAGCACGGAGATCTCACTCTCCATGAGGCCGAGCACCTTCTCCAGCCGATCGGACACCTTCACGGTCTCCAGCACCCCCTGCTTTTCGGGGATCTTAACGGCCAGATGCGAGGCGATGGTGTCGGCGAGCTTCGAGTGATCCTCGATCTGGCCGACCACGCCCACCACCTCAGGCGAGACCTTCTTGTTCAGCTTCACATAATTTTCGAACTCGGTGATCACCGAGCGCGCCAGGGCCTCGGCCTCCACCTGATCGCCGGAGGCATCCTCCAACATCATCGCCTCGGCCTCGTAGAGATCGGTGCGATCGGTGTAGCGCGAGACCTGGGCGCGGGAGACGCCCTCCACCAGCACCTTCACGGTGCCATCCGGCAGCTTCAGCAGCTGCAGCACGGTGGCCAGCGTGCCGACGCCATAAATGGCCTCGGGCGCCGGATCGTCATCGGAGGCATTTTCCTGAGTGGCCAGGAGAATGTAGGTGTCGCCGCGCATCACCTCTTCGAGGGCGCGGATAGACTTCTCGCGACCCACGAACAGGGGAACAATCATATGGGGAAACACCACGATGTCCCGCAGCGGGAGCACCGGGTAGGTTTGCGACACACCGGCAACGAGCGGGGGGCGCGGCTTCTGGCTCGTCATGACCCAATCCTTTCAAATCGCACACGCGAAGACGCTGCCGCGCGCGTGCGCAGCCGGATACCGGAACGGCTTTTCAATGCTGAAGCGGCGGAAGCCGCAGAGGGCATGAGGTCCGAGCACGGAGACCGGAGCTTTCCCGATGAAGATGGACATGCCGCCAGCCCGTTTCAAGGGCTGGAGGGAACACCCGCGAAGAACCACACGGGGTGAGGGACGAACGGCCTTAAAATCAAAGAGCAGGGTGTCCCCCGCGCGGACGGCGCGGGGGAAGCGTTTGGAAATGTCGCCGTCAGGCACTGGCGCCCGCGTCACCGACGCGGTCCGCATAGATGTAGAGCGGCCGGGCGTTCTGCTCGACGACCTCGCGGGAGATCACCACTTCCTCCACACCCTCGAGCCCAGGCAGGTCGAACATGGTGTCGAGCAGGATGCCTTCCATGATGGAGCGCAGGCCGCGGGCGCCGGTCTTGCGCTCGATGGCCTTGCGGGCGATGGCGCCCAGCGCCTCCTCGTGGATGGTGAGATCCACATTCTCCATCTCGAACAGCCGCTGATACTGCTTCACCAGCGCGTTCTTCGGCTCGGACAGGATCTTCTTCAGCGCTTCCTCGTCCAGGTCCCCCAGCGTCGCCAGAACCGGCAGACGGCCGATGAACTCGGGGATGAGGCCATACTTCAGCAGATCCTCGGGCTCCACCTCGCGGAACACCTCACCGGGGCGACGATCCTCGGGCGGGGCCACCTTGGCGGCGAAGCCGATGGAGGTCGAACCCTTGGAGCGCGACGAGATGATCTTGTCGAGCCCAGCAAAGGCGCCGCCGCAGATGAACAGGATGTTAGTGGTATCCACCTGCAGGAACTCCTGCTGGGGATGCTTCCGGCCGCCCTGGGGGGGGACCGAGGCCACCGTACCTTCCATGATCTTCAGCAGGGCCTGCTGCACGCCCTCGCCCGACACGTCGCGGGTGATGGACGGATTGTCGGATTTGCGACTGATCTTGTCGATCTCGTCGATGTAGACGATGCCGCGCTGCGCCCGCTCCACATTGTAGTCGGCCGCCTGCAGCAGCTTGAGGATGATGTTCTCCACATCCTCGCCCACATAGCCCGCTTCCGTCAGGGTCGTGGCGTCGGCCATAGTGAATGGCACATCGAGGATGCGCGCCAGGGTCTGCGCCAGCAGGGTCTTGCCCGAGCCGGTGGGGCCGATGAGCAGGATGTTCGACTTGGCGAGTTCCACATCCCCATGCTTGGTGGCGTGGTTCAGGCGCTTGTAGTGGTTGTGCACCGCCACCGAGAGGACCTTCTTCGCGTGGTCCTGGCCGATGACATAGTCATCGAGGACCTTGCGGATCTCCTTCGGGGTCGGGATGCCATCCCGCGACTTCACCAGAGAGGACTTGGACTCTTCCCGGATGATGTCCATGCACAGCTCGACGCACTCGTCGCAGATGAACACGGTCGGTCCGGCGATGAGCTTCCTGACCTCATGCTGGCTTTTGCCGCAGAACGAGCAATAAAGCGTGTTCTTGCTGTCGCTGCCGCCGGTCTTGCTCATCTTCGTCTCCTACGATCTTCCGATACGGACACAAAGCGCGCCTGTGTCGTACAGATCACCAGTGGGGGGTTGGGCGAAGCAAGAACCTCGCCAACCCCGATATGGGCATTGGCCATTGATCAGCCAACCACCCTCCGGCGACACGATCAAGGCGGAAGATTGATTTTCCCCGCCACGTCCCAGGACCTGGTTAAAGGCGATCCCGAAACGCGATCCTCACCGTGTCGCCGACCGGCCATCGACTGCCCGGTTTCCACAGGCGGGCGACGGCGCCGCCCCGTGGAGACCTGAAACGCAACGGCCCCCGCCTTGTGGCGAGGGCCGACACGCGGCATCCGATGCCGGCTTACTGACATGCAAGCGCGATCCTGCACCGCACGCAAGAGGAACGATGCGTAATCGCAGCCGCGAAGACAGCCTCAGGCCACCTTCGCCGCGTCGTCGCCGGGGCGCTTGTCGATCACCGAATCGATCAGGCCGAACTCCTTGGCGGCTTCCGCCGTCATGAAGTTGTCGCGCTCCAGGGCGTCCTCGATCACCTGGAAATCGCGCCCGGTGTGCTTCACGTAGATTTCATTGAGGCGCTTCTTCAGGCTCAGGATCTCCTGGGCGTGAAGCATGATGTCCGTGACCTGGCCCTGGAAGCCGCCAGACGGCTGATGCACCATGATTCGCGCGTTCGGCAGAGCGAAGCGCATGTCCTTCTCACCCGCCGTCAGCAGCAGCGAGCCCATGGACGCCGCCTGGCCGATGCACAGGGTCGACACCGCCGGCTTGATGAACTGCATGGTGTCGTAGATGGCGAGGCCCGATGTCACCACTCCCCCGGGGGAGTTGATGTACATCGAGATTTCCTTCTTGGGATTGTCCGCCTCCAGGAACAACAGCTGCGCCACCGCCAGGGTGGACATGCCATCTTCCACCGGGCCGGTGAGGAAGATGATGCGTTCCTTCAAAAGGCGCGAATAAATGTCATAGGAACGTTCGCCACGGTTGGTCTGCTCGACCACCATGGGAATGAGGTAATTCATATAAGTATCAACGGGATCACGCATCTTTTGTCCTCGGGCGCGGTTGGTCCGGAAGGGCACTTCCGGCGCGCAATCATGCTCTGGCGCTAGCGGTGGCGCACCAAGGCGCGCCACCCGGGTTCATGGTGAGGACAAAAGCCGCCTGATCCCTCAGGCCGCCTTGTCCTCATCCTCCGCCTTGTACAGCTCCTCCTTGGTGACCGGCTTTTCGGTCACCTGGGCGAGCTCCAGGAGGAAATCGATGACCTTCTCCTCAAACAGGGGCGCACGCACGGAAGCCAGCGCCTGCGGATTGCGGCGATAGAACTCCCACACCTGCTGCTCCTGGCCGGGAAACTGGCGCGCCCGTTCCACCACGGCGCGGGACACCTCGTCATCGGCAACCTGGATATTGTTCCGCTCGCCGATTTCCGCAAGGACCAGACCAAGGCGCACACGCCGTTCGGCGATCTTGCGATAGTCGGCGCGGGCCTCCTCCTCGGTGGTGCCTTCGTCGGCGAACGAGCGCTTCTGGCTGGCCAGATCCTGCTGGACCTGGTTCCACACACCCTCGAACTCCTGGTCGAGCAGGCCCTCCGGCACGTCGAACTTGTGCATGGTGTCGAGGGCGTCCAGCAGCGCGCGCTTCACCTTCTGGCGGGCGACGCCGGCATGCTCCGCACCGATGCGCTCACGCACCATGCCCTTGAGCTTCTCCAGGTCTTCCATGCCAAGGGTCTTGGCGAACGCGTCATCGATGGAGACCGCGCCGGGGGCTGCCACCGCCTTGCAGGTCACCTCGAACGAGGCGGCCTTGCCGGCCAGTTCGGCCGCGCCGTAATCCTCGGGGAAGGACACGGACAGGGTGCGATTCTCACCGGCGGAAATGCCCACCAGCTGCTCTTCAAAGCCAGGAATGAAGCCCTTGGAGCCCAGCACCACGTCGATGTCGGTGCCTTCACCGCCTTCAAACTTCTCACCGTCCACATAGCCGGTGAAGTCGATGGTCACGCGGTCGCCGGTCTCGGCGGCACCGGTCTTCGGCTCGAACGGGCGGTTGGAATCGGCGATGCGCTGGATGGTCTCGTCCACCTCGGCGTCGGAGACTTCGAGCACCGGCTTCTCGACCGCAATCTCCTTGAAATTGCCCAGCTCGATCTTGGGCAGGATCTCCAGCGCCAGATCGTAAACGAGGTCCTTGCCGCCATCCAGCAGGCCCTGGCCCTGGGCGTCGTCTTCAGGCAGGGTCACCTTCGGCTGCAGGGCGAGACGGAAGCCGCGCTCCTCGACGATCTTGCCGTTGCTCTCGTTGACGGTCTGCTCGATCACCTCGCTCATGACCGACTTGCCGTACACGCGCTTGAGATGCGCCGCCGGCACCTTGCCCGGGCGGAAGCCGTTCAGCTTCACCTGGCCCTTGAGCTCGTTCAGGCGCGCCTCGGCCTTGGCGTCCAGGTCCGCGGCGGGAACCACCACG
Organism: Xanthobacter sp. NM-25; assembly: GCF_022138605.1. Taxonomy (GTDB): domain Bacteria; phylum Pseudomonadota; class Alphaproteobacteria; order Rhizobiales; family Xanthobacteraceae; genus Xanthobacter. The sequence goes on along the minus strand of NZ_JACBFS010000004.1, from coordinate 8,099 downwards.
CGGAACGCGCGCTTGAGGCCTTCGGCTTGGGTCTCGGTCACCTGCATCGTCTTGCCTTCACATCCTTGCCGCCGCTGACGGGCGGAACCTGAAATCCATGGGCTCCTCGGGTATCGCGCGCGAGGATCTACGACCTTCCGGAGAAGACCGGGCCGACCGGGCCCCAGATCGAGGCCCATCAGCCGACCGCCCTTCGTCACCGCCGCCAAGGCAGCGTGCGCGAACGGGAACGACCCTGGCGCACCGGCATCTGGTGCGGGCGGAGGGTTTCGAACCCCCACGACTTGCGTCACGGGAACCTAAATCCCGCGCGTCTACCAGTTCCGCCACGCCCGCTTGCCGCAACCTGCGCCATTCGGCACCGGCTGACACCTTTGGCGCATTCCACGCCGCGCTGGCCGCCCCGAAAAGGCGGCCACACCCATAGGAGGCTCGACCGGGCGCGCAAGCGCCGGTCGGGCCGCGGCTTATATCATGGTCTACGCGGCGCGCAGCAATAAAATGCGGGCGCCGACGCCGCGCCGGGTCGCGCGCGTGCGGCCGCGTACTGCTTCTGCGGTGGTTGTGCCTTGCCCTTTGCTGCGGCCCGGCCCAAGCTCCCATCGGGCCGCGTGGCACCGCGGCCCAGCGGCGGCCCGAACCGTCGCCGCGCCTGAAGGCCACGGCCCTTTGGAGAACCCCGCGTGACGACGCACACCTTCTCCCGCAGACTGCTGCTGAAGGGCGCGGGCGCCCTCGCCTGCACCAGCTCGCTCGCCCCCCTCGGCACCGCCGCCGCGCAGACCACGGCGGTGCCGCTGAATGCCGCGTCCGCGCAACGGCCCGAGCTGGCGGGCCAGGGGCCCCTCGCCCTCTTCAACGATGCCCTGCCCGGCCCCCTGCTGCGGGTGAGGAAAGGCGATCCCCTGGCGGTGCAGCTGCAGAATGGCCTCGACGCGCCGCTCTCCCTGGTGTGGCATGGCGTACGCACCACCAAGGGCGCCGCGCCGACGGCGGCGGTTTCGCCCGGCGCCCAGCAGCAGCTGACCCTGGTTCCCCGCGATGCCGGCACCTACTGGTACCATGCAGCCGCGCCGGCGCAGGCACATCGCGCCCTGGCGGGCCCGCTGGTGGTGCTGGAACCGGGCGCCCCGGCCTATGATTCGGACCACGTCCTGTTCATCCAGGGCTTTCCGCCGGCCAGCGGTCTGCCACTGTTTCCGGTGAATGGGGCCATCTCGCCCACCTTCGAGGGCCCGGCGGACGGCCGCACGCGGCTGCGCCTCATCAATGCGACACCGCTGTTCCTGCCGCTGCGGGTGGATGCCCCTGCCGCCTATGTGATCGCGGTCGATGGGCAGCCGGCCGAGCCGTTCGCCCCCAAGGACAATCGCCTGCAGCTTGCCCCCGGCGGCCGGATCGATCTCGCGGTGAGCCTCGGCGATGCCAATCCCGCCCGGTTGCTCCTGGACACGGCCGCCGAGCCGGTGCAGCTCGCCATCGTCAGCCCCGTCGGCGCCGGCGGCACACCTGCCGATGGTCCGCCCCCGCCCCTGCCGGCCAACGACCTGCCGAAGACGCTGCCGTTTGCCAATGCCGCGCGGTTCACACTGAAGATCGGCGGGGCAACGGCCGCGCCGATCGGCCCTGTGAAGGCGGGCCAGGTGGTGGTGCTCACCCTGGATAATGCCCTCGACACGCCGGTGGCGGTGCGCATCGATGGGCATCCCGTGCGCCTGCTCGATGCGGTTTACGACGGCTGGAGCCCCTGGTGGCACGACACCGTGCCGGTCGCGGCCAAGAGCACCCGCCGCATCGCCTTCCTGGCGGACACCGCCGGCCAATGGGCCATCGTCGCCCAGCGTGGCGGCGACGGCGCCACGCTGACGACGACCACCTATCAGGTCACGGCCTGAGGCCGCCGGTCTCGGTCAGACCACCCCGTGGGCTTCGTAAAGGCGGGTGTAGACCACGCGCAGAGCCTCGGGCAGATCATCGGCGATCAGCCCCGGCCCCGCGACGCGCGCAGCCTCGCCGTGGATCCACACCGCCGCCGCAGCGGCTTCGAACGCCGGCATGCCCTGGCAGAGCAGGCCGGTGACGAAGCCAGCCAGCACATCGCCCGCGCCTGCGGTCGCGAGATAAGGCGGCGCATTCTCGGCGATGGCGGCGCGCCCATCCGGCGCCGCCACCACCGTATCGGCCCCCTTGAGCACGATGACCGCGCCGAGCTGCGCCGCGGCGGCCCGCGCCCGGGCGAGCTTGCCCGGCAGCGCCAGCAGGGCCTCCCCCTCGAACAGGCGCGCGAACTCGCCGTCGTGCGGCGTCACGATCATCGCCTGCGCCGTCGTCGCCAGGGCCGCCAGGGCCCACGGCGCGCCCGCATAGGAGGTCAGCGCATCCGCATCCAGAACGAGCCGGCGTCCGGGCGCGGCGATCTCCACCTTGCGCCGGGTCTCCGGCCCCACGCCCAGCCCCGGCCCGAGCAGCACCGTGTGAAGCCGGCTGTCGGCGAGCAGGTCGGCGAGCCCCGCGGCATCCTCCATGGGCCGCGACATGATGGCGGCGTAGGATGCCGCCTGCAGGGGCAGCACCTCACGCGGGCAGGCGATGGTGACCAGCCCCGCCCCCGCCCGCAGGGCGCCGCGGGCCGCGAGCCGGGCGGCGCCGGAGGTCCAGGCCGGCCCACTTACCACCACGGCATGCCCGCGGCTGTATTTGTGCCCGCCCGCCTGGGGCACGGGAAAGACCTCGTCCCAGAGCTGCGGGGCATTCACCGCCGTGGGTGGACGAATCTCGTTCAGCACCGCCTCCGGAATGCCGATGTCGGCCACCCGCACCTTGCCGCACAGGCTCCGTCCCGGCTCCAGCAGATGCCCCGGCTTGCGGCGGAAGAAGGTCACTGTGTCCTCGGCCGGCGCGACGGCGCCACGGATCTGGCCGGTGGCGCCATCGAGGCCCGAGGGCAGGTCCACCGCGACGATGGGCCGGCCCGACACCGCCATGCGCTCCACCAGCGCCCGCGCCGTGCCATCCAGATCGCGCGCCAGGCCGGCGCCGAACAGCGCGTCCACCAGAACGTCGGCTGCGGCGAGGTCCGCTCCTTCCGCCGGCTCCACCGGCCCGCTCCATTGGCCAGCGACCACTGCCGCGTCGCCCCGCAGCGCCGTCCGGGGACCCAGCAGCGCCACCCGCACCCGATAGCCCCGCTGACTGAGGATGCGGGCGGCGACAAAGCCATCGCCCCCGTTGTTTCCCGGCCCGCACAAGACCAGTATGCGAGCGTCCAGCGCGCGCCTGGCCACCACGTCGGCCACCGCCCGCCCGGCGCTCTCCATCAACCGCAGGGACGGCACGCCCATGGCCACCGCTGCGCGATCGGCGCGGCCCATTTCCTGTGGATCAAGAAGCGCACACACCCCTGCCCCCTCTCGGCAATGCCTAGTTCGTGCACATTGTTGCCGAAGGTCGCACGAATTTTCTGCCTTTTCTGTAGGCATATTGAACGTTTTTAGTGCACATAAGAGCTCAATCTTCGCCCTGGGATGGCATGTCCCCTAGAATGGGCGGGTGGCACACATCCTGCTTAACAGTGGCCGGCTCAACCATGCGGCGGAGGGTTGAGCTAGGGGAGACGGAGCGCATGAAGAAGATCGAGGCGATTATCAAACCCTTCAAGCTCGATGAGGTGAAAGAGGCATTGCAGGACGTGGGCCTGCAGGGCATCACCGTCACCGAGGCCAAGGGGTTTGGGCGGCAGAAGGGCCACACGGAGCTTTATCGCGGTGCCGAGTACGTGGTGGATTTCCTGCCCAAGGTAAAGATCGAGGTCGTGCTCGCCGACGAAATGGTCGATAAGGCGGTCGATGCCATCCGCCGTGCGGCGCAGACCGGACGGATCGGCGACGGCAAGATCTTCGTGTCATCCGTCGAGGAAGCGATCCGCATCCGCACCGGCGAGACCGGCCTCGACGCGATCTGACCGCTCCGAGAAAAATCCAAAGTTTTCCGCAGAAAGGTAGACATTCACATGACGACCAAGACGGCCAAGGACGTCCTCGACCTCATCAAGAGCGAGGATGTGAAGTACGTCGACCTGCGCTTCACCGATCCGCGTGGCAAGTGGCAGCACGTCACCTTCGACATCTGCATGGTGGACGAAGAGTTCCTCACCGAGGGCACGGCGTTCGACGGCTCCTCGATCGCCGGTTGGAAGGCCATCAACGAGTCCGACATGCTGCTCATGCCGGACCCGACCACCTGCTGCATCGACCCCTTCTTCTCCGAGACGACCCTGTCGATCGTCTGCGACGTGCTGGAGCCCACCACCGGCCAGCCCTATGGCCGTGACCCGCGCTCCATCGCCCGCAAGGCCGAGGCCTATGCCCAGTCGACCGGCATCGGCGACACCGTGTTCTTCGGCCCCGAGGCCGAGTTCTTCATCTTCGACGACGTCCGCTTCAAGGCCGATCCCTACAACACCGGCTTCAAGCTCGACTCGGTGGAGCTGCCCACCAACGCCGACACCGAATATGAGGGCGGCAACCTCGGTCACCGCGTGAAGACCAAGGGCGGCTACTTCCCGGTTCCCCCGATCGACAGCGCTCAGGACATGCGTTCCGAGATGCTGGCCTCCATGGCCAAGATGGGCGTGACGGTCGAGAAGCACCACCACGAGGTGGCTTCCGCGCAGCACGAGCTGGGCATGAAGTTCGCCACCCTGGTGAGCATGGCCGACCAGATGCAGGTCTATAAGTACTGCATCCATCAGGTCGCCAACATCTATGGCAAGACTGCCACCTTCATGCCGAAGCCGGTGTTCGGCGACAACGGCTCGGGCATGCACGTCCACCAGTCCATCTGGAAGGAAGGCAAGCCGCTCTTCGCCGGCGACAAGTATGCGGACCTGTCCCAGGAATGCCTGTGGTACATCGGCGGCGTCATCAAGCACGCCAAGTCCATCAACGCCTTCACCAACCCGCTGACCAACTCCTACAAGCGTCTGGTCCCGGGCTATGAAGCTCCGGTGCTGCTGGCCTACTCGGCCCGCAACCGCTCGGCCTCTTGCCGCATCCCCTACACCAACAACCCGAAGGCCAAGCGCGTCGAGGTCCGCTTCCCCGACCCGGGCGCGAACCCCTACCTCGCCTTCGCCGCTCTGTTCATGGCCGGCATGGACGGCATCCTGAACCGGATCGACCCCGGCCAGGCCATGGACAAGGACCTCTACGATCTGCCCCCGGCGGAGCTCAAGGAGATCCCGACCGTGTGCGGCTCGCTGCGTGAGGCCCTCGCCTCGCTCGCCGCCGACCACGAGTACCTGCTGAAGGGCGATGTCTTCCAGAAGGACTTCATCGAATCCTACATCGATCTGAAGATGGCCGAAGTGATGCGTTTTGAAATGACGCCCCACCCGGTCGAATTCGAGATGTACTACTCGGTCTGAGGCCTGCGCCTCTTCGGTGCCCCGTCCGCGGGGCACCGGCTGATGTGCACGCCGTGCACGTTATCCTGCAGACTTGGGCGTCCCTGGTGGGCGCCCATTTTCTTTTTCGCGACACCCCCATCCGTTGCCCACGCGCGGCCACGCAATGCGCCCTGCAGGCACCCTGGACCTCCCTCTCAGCACCTGCCCAGAGACACGGTGATGGCCGGCTCGCATGCCTTTGGAAAACTCCATTGAGGTGCTTGCAGAGGCGAAGCCCCCCCCCTATAAGCGCAATGCGTCAGCGCCCTTCGTCTATCGGTTAGGACGCCACCCTTTCACGGTGGAGAGAGGAGTTCGATTCTCCTAGGGCGCGCCACGCTGTTTTTGTGCCTGAAATCCTAGCATTTTCAGTGGGTTAGCGGAAGCTGCGTTGGCTATGGGACCCCATGCGGGACCCCAGCCGGGACCCCATAAGCGCGTCGATGAGTCGGGCAAGGGGCTGGCAAGCGGGCTTCAAGAGCTGGTCATGGGCCGTTGCGGGCCTGAAACAAAACAACAGATCGCGGGACGGACAAGCCGGAGTAGACCGATCGGTCCGCCCTCCCGCGCCCCTCACCCAGCCTCCTCCCGCTACGCGGGTCCCTCCTGAAGCACCCGATACACACTCGCCCGGCCAATCCCGAGGCGCCCGGCGATCTCCGTGGGGCTCACGCCCTCGCCCTTGAGCCTCCGCACCTCATCGGCCTTGGCCCGTGCCGTGGGCTTCCTGCCGCGGTACTTGCCCTCAGCCTGAGCCTTAGCGATGCCCGCCCGTTGGCGTTCCAGCATGAGGCTGCGCTCAAACTCCGCTACGGCCCCGAACAGGGACAGCGTCAGGCGCCCGGAAGCGCTCGTGGTGTCCATCTGGCTGCCCCCGAGGTTGCGGATGACAAGGCCCACGCCCTTGGCGTCGAGGGCGCCCACGATCTGCCATAGGTGTGTGATGGATCGAGCGAGCCTATCGAGCTTGCAAACCACCAGGGTGTCGCCCTCGCGGACGAAGTCCAAGGCCCGTTCCAGCTCCGGCCGGGACGCGGCAACGGCGCTGACGTGCTCCTTGAAGACGCGCTCGCATCCTGCCGCCTGCAGCTCGGTCACCTGGGCATTGAAGCCTGCGTGTTGTTCGTCAGTGCTCACCCGCGCGTAGCCGACATACATCGTCCTGTTCTCCCCTTCCCGTGTCTCTCTAGGGGGCTCCCCTGCGAGACGGTGTGGAGGGCGTCCGATAGGGTCCATTCCGGAGTTTCGGACGCCTCGTCTCACAGGGCCTTGAGCCCTATTGAGGGACCCACGCAGTGGGCTGCGGCATCGCCTGTGCGGCCTCTCTGGCGGCTTGGGTGATGCGGGCACTGCGCACCCTGTCCCCCACGTTCGCTGAACGCTCACGCTCACGCCGTTCGGCCCGCAGCTCTCGGGCGTAGGCTTTCACGAACACCCGGTTGAACTCCCGCAGGCGCCGGAAGGCCGCGTCATAGACCGCCTTCCCCCGCTGCCATTCCCGAGAGAACTTCACCTCGTCGGGGGTGAGGCCAAGCACGGTGCGATGGTCGCCCCGCAGATGGTCCAGCCACGCCCCCGCACGGGCCACGCTCGCCTCAAGGGCGGCCTGTAGGGCCTTGGCTTCGTCAAAGGTCATGGTGCTATCGGTCACTGTCAGCTTTCCTCAAGTTGTTGGGAAGTGTTCGTGGGCCGATCGTCGCTCCGAACATGAGAAAAGACTGATTCGTCTCGTTGGAACTGTCAAGCTCAATTCTGAGACATTCTTGATTTTTCTCAGGAGTTGTTGATGTTCAATACAGATTTAGTCAGACCGTCAACTTACGACAGAAGCGGAATAACGCAGGCATGTGGGCGCGTGTACATGCGTTGCGGGCGCCTGTGCTGGCGCTGCGGGTGGGCGTGACTTGCCCTTCACGCGCGGTTTGCCGTTTCGCGCGACCATTTCGCGTGGGCGCGAGGGGGCACGGGGGGTACCGCGCGGGCTTTTATCTATCGATGGGCACTTCAGAAATTTCCGCCAAATGTCCGCACACTCCGTAGAGCCCACCTTGGAGCCCGCCTTTAGGAGGCGCGACACGTTCAGGAGGGTGACGGGCGCTCAATCTCTGTCTGGGAAAAATTCCCCGCACAGGCCGAAGCCTCTGGCACAAGGGAAAGCAAGTGGAGGCGTAGAGCCAAGGGGTCGGACCTTGGAGGCTCCACCGCCACTGTCCCTCAGGTGGAGGACAGGTCACCTAGGAACGGCCGCACGATGTCTTCCAGCCGCCCTTTCTGGCCGGGCTGTATGAGACCCATGGCCTTTGCCATGCCGATAGCGTCCGCCATGCGCTGGATTTGCACCTGCCGCTTCAGGTCGTCGAAGGCCCGGGCTTCCAGGGTGTTGTAAGCGGCGATGTAGGCCTTCTTGAACTGGCGGGCCTTGGCACCGGTGAAGCCTAGGACGAGGTCGGTGAAGCCGTCCCGGTCCATGTTGAAGGAGCGCAGATTACGGCCGGTGGGGTCTGTATAGGAGCTGGCGTTAAAATTAACGGCTGAACCGCGCCGGGATTGTCGGAGGCTTCCACTCCTGAGAGATTGAAGCCACGATGAGCAAGACGACGAACAAGTTCTCCGCCGAGGTCCGTGCCCGCGCGGTTCGGTTGGTGCTGGAGCA
>NZ_JACBFS010000003.1 GCF_022138605.1 Xanthobacter sp. NM-25 | reverse complement strand
GGGGCCTATCGGCAACATCCCGCCAGCCGAAGCCGAGGCACGATTCCACGCCACGCTGGACCAACCTGCACTGGCCGCGTGACTCAAACCAAACTGCCTCCGACAATCCCGGCGCGGTTCACTTCGCCCGGATCGCATCGTTGTTGGCGAGGTGCGCGGCGCTGAAGCGCTGGACCTCCTCAAGGCGTGGGGAACCGGACACCCCGGCGGCATCGCGACATTGCATGCAGGTTCCGCCCGGGGAGCGCTCACCCGGCTGGAGCAGCTCATACAAGAAGTCGTCGTCACCGTGCCGCGCGCGCTGATCGCGGAGGCCGTAGACATCATCGTCTTCATCGCTGGGCGCGGTAGCAAACGCCGCGTCGAGGACATCATCCGCGTCACAGGCCTCGACGGCGATGCCTACGCAATAGAGCACTTCACAGGAGATTAGGGATGCCGCCCATCACGTCCGCATTCACGCTTTTCTTGAATTCCGGAACAAACCAGAAACGTAAATCCGCAAGTGCGGATTCGTGCGTTTCCGTAAATCCGGAGATGCGCATTTCCGAAAATCCGCTTTCGAGCGTTGCAGGAAAGTTTCGAAACCGGATCTCCGGAACGGCGGCTTTGCTGATGTCCGCCTTTCTGGTTTCCCCAGCTTACGCCGCGGGTTCGTCCATGCCATGGGAAGCGCCCCTGCAATCCATCCTTGAATCGATCGAGGGGCCGGTTGCCAAGATCATCGCCGTGATCATCATCATCGTGACCGGGCTCACCTTGGCGTTCGGTGATGCCGGCGGCGGTTTCCGCAAGCTGGTCCAGATCGTCTTCGGCCTCTCCATCGCCTTCGCCGCCAGTTCCTTCTTCCTCAGCTTCTTCAGCTTTGGCGGCGGAGCGCTGGTCTAATGGCGGTCCATGCCGACGGCTTCGAAGTGCCGCTGCACCGCTCACTGACGGAGCCCGTCCTGCTGGGCGGCGCCCCGCGATCGGTGGCGATCCTCAACGGGACACTCGCCGCCGCCATCGGCATCGGCCTGCATCTGTGGATTGGCGGCATCGTGCTCTGGATGGCGGGCCATGCGCTCGCCGTCTGGGGGGCGAAGGCCGATCCCCAGTTCATGGAGGTCTTCGCCCGCCACCTGAAGCACCGCGCGTTTCTGGAGGCGTGAGTTCATGATGAACCTTGCCGAATATCGCACGCGCCCCGCGAGCCTCGCGGATTATCTGCCTTGGGCCGGGCTGGTCGCATCAGGCGTCGTGCTCAACAAGGACGGTGCGTTCCAACGCACTGCGCAGTTTCGTGGTCCCGACCTCGACAGCGCAACGGAAAGCGAGCTGGTGGCGACCACCGCCCGGCTCAACAACGCGCTGAAGCGCCTCGGCTCCGGCTGGGCGCTGTTCGTCGACGCTGAACGGCGCATCGCCGCCGGATATCCCATCTCGGAATTTCCCGACGCGTTGTCGTGGCTCGTAGAGGAAGAGCGGCGCGCGGCGTTCGAGGAAGCAGGCACACATTTCGAGAGCGCCTACTGCATCACGCTCGCCTTCCTGCCGCCGTCCGAAAGCAAGGCCCGCGCCGGCCAGCTCCTCTACGAGAGCACCGAGCGGCGCACCGTGAATTGGCGCGACCATCTCGCAGCCTTCATTTCCGAGACCGACCGCTTTCTCTCCTCGCTCGACGGCGTCATGCCGGAGATCCGCTGGTTCTCCGATGAGGAGACGCTGACTTACCTTCACGCCTGCATCTCCACGCAGCGGCACCCTGTCGCCGTTTCCCAGGTGCCGTTCCATCTCGACGCGCTGTTGCCCGATTGCGATTTCACCGGTGGACTAGCGCCGATGCTGGGCGACCAGCATGTGCGTGTGCTGACCATTCGCGGCTTTCCACCCTCGACTTGGCCCGGCGTCCTTGACGACCTCAACCGTCTCGGCTTCGCCTATCGTTGGTCCACCCGTTTCCTGTCGCTCGACAAGGCGGAAGCCGAACGCGAGCTGACCAAGGTGCGGCGGCAATGGTTCGCGAAACGCAAGGGTATCGTGACGCTGCTGCGCGAAACGATCTTCCAGCAGGAAGTTTCGCTGGTCGATTCAGACGCCGCCAACAAATCCGCCGATGCGGACGAAGCATTGCAGGAGCTGGGCTCAGACGCCGTGGCCTATGGCTATGTCACGGCCACCGTTACGGTCATGGACAAAAGTCCGGACCTCGCTGACGAGAAGTTGAAGGCCGTCGAGCGGATCATCCAGGGGCGTGGCTTCGTCACCATTCCGGAGACGCTGAACGCGACAGAGGCATGGCTATCCTCGATCCCTGGACATGCCTACGCCAATGTTCGCCAGCCGCTGATCTCGACTCTGAACCTCTCGCACATGATGCCGGTCTCGGCGATTTGGGCAGGCCCCGAGAAGAACGGTCATCTCGATGCTCCGCCGCTGATCGTCACCCGCACGGCCGGCGGCACGCCGTTCCGGCTCGTCACTCATGTCGACGATGTCGGCCACACTCTGATCGTCGGCCCCACCGGTGCCGGCAAATCCGTGCTGCTGGCAATGCTGGCGCTCCAATTCCGCCGCTATGCCAGCTCTCGCATCTTCATCTTCGACAAGGGTGGCTCGGCCCGCGCCACCGTCTTGGGCCTCGGCGGCGAGTATTACGATCTCGGATCCTCCGACGCCATTGCCTTTCAGCCACTCGCCCGCATTGAGGATGACGACAGCCGCTCGTGGGCGGCCGACTGGATCGCCGGCCTGCTCGGGCATGAACACGTCGAGATCACGCCCGATGTGAAGGACGCCGTCTGGTCGGCACTGACCAGCCTTGCGTCCGCCCCACGTGAGGAGCGAACGCTCACCGGCTTTTCCACGCTGTTGCAATCGAACCGGCTCCGCCAGGCGCTGCAACCCTACACGCTGTCGGGGCCACATGGCCGGCTGCTGGACGCCGATGCCGATCGGCTTGGCTTCGGCGACGTGCAGGGCTTCGAAATGGAGGAACTGATGCACACGGCGAGCGCCGTGACGCCGGTTCTCACCTATCTTTTTCATCGTCTCGATGAGCGTTTCGACGGATCGCCCACGCTGCTCGTGCTCGATGAGGCTTGGGTATTTATCGACGATCCCATCTTCGCTGCGCGCATCCGTGAATGGTTGAAGGTGCTGCGCAAAAAGAACGTCGCCGTCGTCTTCGCCACCCAATCGCTTGCCGACATCCAGCGTTCTGCCATCGCGCCAGCCATCGTCGAGAGCTGCCCGAGCCGGATCTTCCTGCCGTCGCCGCAGGCGAGCGAACCGCAGCTCCGCACGATCTATGAAGGATTTGGCCTCAACAGCCGCCAGATCGATATCATCACGCGGGCTCAGCCGAAGCGGGATTATTACTACCAATCCCGTCTCGGCAATCGGCTGTTCGACCTCGATCTCGGGCCTGTGGCGCTCGCCTTCGCCGGTGCCAGCCGCCCCGAGGATCATCGCCAGATGGACGATGTCCTCGTGTCCCATGGGCACGATGCCTTTGCCGCAGCATGGCTCGACGTGCGCGGGCTCGATTGGGCAGCCGACCTCATCCGCCAATTCCCGCTTCCGCAAAATCAGGAGACCGCATCATGAGGACACCACTTTGCCTTGCCGGTGCCTGCGCGCTCGGCATCGCTCTCGCGCCGCCGGTCGCGGCGCAGATCGTCTTCGATCCGAACAACTACAGCCAGAATGTGCTGTCGGCGGTCCGAGCCCTGGACCAGGTCAACAACCAGATCAAGAGCCTGCAAAACGAAGCTCAGTCGCTCCTCAATCAAACAAAGAATCTGACGAGCCTCGACTTCTCCGCACTAAACGAGCTGAAGCAGTCCGTCGCCAAGACGGAGCGCCTTATCAGCGAGGCCGAGGGCTTGAGCTACGACATATCGGCGATGGAACGGCAATTCCAGCAGCTCTACCCGAAGGAATACGCGGCATCCGCATCGAGCGATCAGATCCTCGCCGATGTGCGAAAGCGCTGGGAGCAATCTCGATCCGCTCTGGAAACGGCCATGAAGATGCAGGCGCAGGTCTCCGAAAACCTCGCCTCCGATGAGGCTACTCTCGGCGATCTTGTCACTCGCAGCCAGTCGGCAACGGGGAATCTCGACGCGACGCAGGCGACCAACCAGCTCCTTGCCCTTCAGGCTAAGCAAGCTATCGACGCCTCCCGGCTCAAGCTCTCTCAGGACCGCGCCGTCGCCGCGGAGCAGGCCCGTGCCGTCGCGGAGGAGGAGCGGGCGCGTGAGGTTCGCCGCCGATTCATGGGTGATGGCAGCGGCTATACGCCGGCACCCGTCCGGTTGTTCCGCGATTGAGGGACCCGCCATGCTCAGACAAATCATCCGTCTCTCTGTCGTGGCCGCGATTGCCATCGGCGCCGGGCTTCTCGTCCAATCCGCGGGGGCGGCCGACACGGTGGACAGCCTCGCCGCCGATCCGCAACGGCTCCGTGAGGTGCAAAAGCTTTGCAAAGACGACTGGGCTGGGACAGGCGACGAACTGTGCACCATGGCCAGCAAAGCGCAGCGCCGCCGCTTCATGGGTTCTGGCAAAACGCCGTACACGCCACATCCGGTCGATCTGTTCCCGTCACTGAAGAAGAGCAGAACTCCGGAGAAAACCGACCCCGTCGCTCCGGACGCGGAGTGATTGTCCATGGACGATCTCTCCGTCATCGACCGTTTCACCGACACCTTCTCGCAGTATATCGACAGCGGGTTTGGCCTGCTTCACGGTGAGATCGCTTACCTTTCGGCAACGCTCATCGCCATCGATATAACGCTCGCCGGCCTGTTCTGGGCCTTCGGAGCCGGCAATGACGAGATTCTGGCGAAGCTCATCAAGAAGGTCCTCTATGTCGGTGCCTTCGCCTACATCATTACAAACTTCAATTCGCTGGCCAGCATCATCTTCAGATCCTTCGCCGGGCTCGGCCTGACCGCCTCTGGCTCCGACCTGTCCCAGGACGATTTCCTGCGTCCCGGTAAGCTCGCCTCCGTCGGTATGGACGCCGGCCGACCGATCCTCGCGCAGATAGGCGACTTGTCCGGCTTCACCTCCGTCTTCTCCAACATCGACACCATCGCCGTCCTGTTCCTCGCCTGGCTCGTGGTCATCGTCAGTTTCTTCGTGCTCGCGGTGCAGCTCTTTGTGACGTTGCTGGAGTTCAAGTTGACGACGTTGGCCGGCTTCGTGCTGGTGCCCTTCGCATTTTGGAACAAGACCGCCTTCCTGGCCGAACGCGTGCTCGGCAATGTCGTGTCGTCCGGGATCAAGATCCTGGTCCTTGCCGTTATCGTTGGCATCGGCAACGGCCTCTTTGCGGAATTTCGCGCCTCGGCGGGAACAGAGCCGTCCATCGATCATGCGCTGGCGATCATGCTGGCGTCGCTCGCCATGCTTGGGCTGGGCATCTTCGGCCCGTCGATCGCGACGGGTCTCGTCTCCGGAGCCCCGCAGCTCGGCGCAGGTGCAGTCGCCGGCACCGCGCTCGCCGCCGGCGGCATGGCGGTCGCGGCAAGCGCCGGAGCTGTCGGCGCGGCACAGCTCGGAGGGGCCGCTATCGGTTCCGGCGTCAAGGCAGCATCCACCATGTCGGGCGGCGCGCGTGTCGCCTTCGAACTCGGTGCAGCGACGTCCAGCGCATCGGGCATGGGAGCCGTTGGAGCTGGTCTTTCTGGCGTGGCGCAAGCGGGCGGTGGCGCCGTCATACAGGCGGGTCGCAGTGTCGTGTCACGCGTCGCGGGCACGGTCGACTCACGTGCTTCCGCTGGCGCCCGTGGCGCCTGGACGGCTACCGGCGGCAAGCCCGTGGGAGCGATGGGTGGGGCCGGAAGCGATGCGTCGTTCACCGGTGCCGGCGGTGCTCCCGCATGGGCCAATCGCGTGAGAAACGGACCGAGCGGCTCGCACGTCTCCCACGGTGCCACCACCGCAGCCCATGCTTTGCGCTCCGGCGATCATGGTGGCTCCGGCGCCAATCCATCTCTGCGACAAGAGGATTGAACGATGCGCTTCAAACGCGCCGATGTGCGCTATTCGCAAACGTCGGAACCCTCAACGCCCTATCAGGCCGCCGGCCAACTCTGGGACGAACGCCTCGGGTCCGCCCGCATTCAGGCCCGAAATTGGCGGCTCATGTCCTTCGGCTGTCTGACGCTTGCCGTAGGCATGGCCGGCGGTCTGCTGTGGCAGGCGGGCCGCTCCACCGTCACACCCTATGTGGTCGAAGTCGATCAGCTCGGCCAAGTAAAGGCCGTTGGCCCGGCCGTGGAGGCCTATCGGCCGACCGACGCCCAGATTGCCTACGCGCTCGCGCGTTTCATACAGAACGTGCGCGCACTGCCCACCGATCCCATCGTGGTGCGGCAGAACTGGCTCGAGGCTTACGACTTCACCACCGATCGCGGCAGCGCCGGGTTGAATGACTATGCGCGTGCCAACGATCCGTTCGGCAAGGTCGGCAAAATGTCGGTCGCCGTCGAGGTCACCAGCGTCGTGCGCGCATCGGACAGCTCCTTCCAGATCCGCTGGATCGAGCGGCGTTATGAGAACAATCAGCTTGCCGGCACGGATCGCTGGACCGGCATCCTCACCATCATCATGCAACCACCGCGCACCGAGGACCGGCTGCGTAAGAATCCTCTCGGCATTTTCGTCAACGGCATCAACTGGAGCCGTGAACTCGGCGCCAGCGGGTCGTGAAGGAGAAAAGGATCATGACCCGCATGCTGCCAATCCGCATTCTCCTCCTCTCGTCCGTCACGTTGCTGGCGGGTTGCGCCGGGAAAACACCGCCGCCGGAAATCTCCCTGGATGAACCCTACGAGGCGAGCCGGATCGTCGAGCCGGCTGGTCCCGTCGAAATAGTCGAGCTGCCGAAGCCGTTGCCGCTGCCCGGCCAGTTAAAGCCGATGCCGGTCAAAAGCGGAACAGTTGAACCTGCCGATCCAAAGCTGCGCGTGACGACGGCTAATGATGCCGCCCGCGTGCAGCCGACCCGCACCGGCTATGTCAATGCAACGCAGGTCTGGCCCTACATGGCCGGCGCGCTCTATCAGGTTTATGCGGCGCCTGAAAAAGTAACGGACATCGCCCTGCAGAGCGGCGAAGAGCTGATTTCCGTCTCGGCCGGCGACACCGTGCGATGGGTGATCGGCGATACGACCAGCGGTGGGGGCGGAAGCCAGCAGACCCACATCTTGGTGAAACCGACGCGGCCGGATCTGAAGACCAATCTGGTGGTCAACACCAACCGCCGGACCTACCTTCTCGAACTCACATCGACGCCCCAGACCTGGATGGCGTCGGTCTCATGGGACTATCCACACGACCGCCTCCTCGCGCTGCAGCGTCAGAACGATCGTGCGGGGACTGCCACGCCGGTCGCAAATGCCGTCGCACTCGAGCGTGTCCAGTTCCGCTATGAGATCACGGGCGACAATCCATCGTGGCGGCCGACCCGCGTCTTCGATGACGGTGAGAAGGTCTATATCCAGTTTCCCGCTGGTATCGCCCAGGGCGAGTTGCCGCCGCTGTTCGTTGTTGGCCCCACCGGGGAAAACCAGCTCGTCAACTACCGCGCAAAGCCACCATATTACATCGTCGATCGCTTGTTCGGTGCGGCCGAGCTTCGTCTCGGAGGCGAGAAGCAGCAGATCGTGCGTATCTCGCGCACCGACGGCAACCGGCGGGGGATTTTCGGGCTATGACCGTGCCGCCCAAATCCCCGCCGCCCGATCTCGCCATTCGCGCCAAGCCGCGTCCCGTGACCCGTCTCAATCGCTGGACCTTGATGGTGCTCGCCGGCGCCGTCTCTACCGCAGTGCTTGGCGCGATGATTTGGGCGTTGCAAAGCCGGAACAGATCAGCCCGGACCGGTGAGGAGCTCTACAACACCGATCGCGTCAACCCGGCGGAGGGGCTGCAAACGTTACCGCGCGACTATACGCAGGTTCAACCACCGAAGCTCGGTGCCCCCTTGCCCGGTGAGCTCGGTGGGCCAGTCGTGCGCACCGAACGGGAGGCGGGCATTCCGCCCATGCCCGAGCGGCCGAGTTTCAGGGCTGATCCGGAAGAGGATGCCAAACGCGCGGCGCGCCTTCGTGCCCAGCAGGAAGCGGAAGCCGCAGCGAAAGCAGCCGTGTTCTTTCAGACGACACGCCCGAAGCAGGAGGTATCGGCAACCGCGGTCGCCTCGCCGGAGCCAAACCGGCTCGATCTCACCGCAATACGCGCTACCGGTGCGGAAACTACCGTTGCTCCGCCCGTCGATGAAATGACCACGCAGAATATGCAGGATCGCAAGCAGGCGTTCGCAAGCCGCGAAGCCGACCAGAAGATTTACGGATCTGGAACTCTCCAAACGCCACGCTCGCCCTATCAAGTAATGGCCGGCACCATCATTCCGGCCGCCTTGGTGACGGGGATCAATTCCGATCTGCCGGGCCAGATCATCGGTACCGTCACCGAGAATGTCTACGACACGGCTACGGGCAGGCATCTCTTGATCCCCCAGGGCACCCGCCTGATGGGCCAGTACGATTCCGGCGTCGCCTTCGGCCAGAGCCGTGTGCTCCTGGTCTGGAATCGCCTCATCATGCCGGACGGCTCCTCCATCGTGCTGGATCGTCTCTCCGGCGTCGATACGGCCGGCTATTCGGGCCTTGAAGATGAGGTCGACAATCACTGGTTCCGCCTGATCGGAGGCGCGGTCCTCTCCTCGCTGCTCGGCATCGGCGCCGAGTTGGCAGCGCCTCAAAATCAGGGGACGAACGGCGATCAGGTCATCATCGCGACGCGCGACGGCGCCCAGGACACCATCAACGATGTCGGCCAGCAGATCACGCGGCGCAATCTCAATATCCAGCCGACCTTAAAGGTGCGGCCGGGCTTTCCGGTCCGCGTCATCGTCAATAAAGATCTCGTCTTGCGACCCTATCGCGCCACACCGATGACGGCTGACATCAGGAGGGATGATTGACCAAAAAACTTAGCCTCGGACCGGTGCCGAAAGCTGAAACCATCAAACTCACCATCACCATATCGGTGCAACTTCGAGCCGACCTCGATCGATATGCCGCTCTTCATTCCGAGCTTCATGGCACGGTTGTCGATGCTTTGACGTTGGCCCCGCTCATGCTCGAAACCTTTATTGCTCGTGACAAGGGATTCCGTGCCGCGCGGCCTAGCCTTGGAGGCTCTCTAAATAATCGTCCGGGCTCGCTCGATGAAACGAGATAGTGGCACGCTGAGTGTCCCCTCATGCACCATCAACCAAGTCTTCAGATCAGCGGGCGCATCGCTCAGGGGCCGGAGGGCAAGGCCATCCACCTCGACCGCCTCGAGTTGAGCAGCGGTCGCTATTCCGATGCCATAACCCGCAAGTACCAGCGTAACCAACACCGAAAGTGTCATGGTGCGACTAATAATATTAGGGGTCGAATTTGCAGTTCGAACAAGCTGTTCGATCTGGGATTGCTGGCTAAGACCCGTATCGGGTCGGCTTAGAACGAGAGGCTCCTTAACAATACCAGACAGTTTGATCCGCTTCTTTACAGCCAAAGGATGGCCGCTCGGCATCAAAGCGATCGGCGGATCTCGCCAAACTGCCTCGGACAAAATCCCCTTGCCGTATCCGCTCTCCGGCGTGAGCGCCGCATCAAGAAAGCCGCTTCGCAAGCCCTCTACGTTCTGCGCCATTGACGCTTCATGGACATGAATGACAACTTGCGGACTATCCCGCTTTACTTCTGAAATCAGTCGCGCGAGACGCGCAAAGGGTACGCCGTCGCAAATGCCGATGTGCAAATGGCTGATAGTGTCTCCTGTCGCTGCTGGAGTGCGAACGTCTATGCGTGCTTCGTCGGCGGATGCGAGGAGCGCACGCGCATGGACGAGAAGGCGTTCACCGGCCGGCGTTAGCTTCGTGGATCGCCGTGTGCGCTCGAATAATACTACGCCAAGGCGCCGTTCGAGAGTCCTGATCGATCGAGACAATGGCGATTGTTCGATGCCGGCGCGTTGCGCGCCACGTGTAAAATGGAGCTCTTCTGCAACCGCCACGAAATGCCGAAGATGACGAAGCTCCATTCCCGCTCCCGTTGATATCAAAAGAGTTAGGAATGCTCCCTCTGGACTGATATATGTTCGGCGTATTCGCAGCAATCGAAAGCTTAAATACTGAGATGTGGCAAGTATTTACCTGGTATCACTAATATAAACTATCGAATATCATCTCATCATGCTCCGAATTTTCGATAAAACTGCCTGCAACACATTCTGATGCATCGAAGTGCGTTACGAGCGGCGCGAAGAAAGAGTTTCGCGCCACTCAGAAATCTCATTTTTCGGCGCGCAGCTTCTCAACGGCCGCCTTGTAGGCGGCGTAGTGATCGCCTTCATCGGCGGCGATCTGACGGAAAAGATCAGCCACCTTCTTGTCACCGACCGCATCGGCCTGGTTGGCGAACTCGACGTACATCTTGGTGTTTTCGTAGTGTTCGCCGGCCATGCCGTCGAGCAAGTTGGCCTCGTCGCTGCTCACGAGGGCAAGAGCGTCTGCCTCGCGGGCGAAATGCTCGTTGGCCTCGACATTCGCGTTTTCGTCGAACAGCTTGGCTATCGCGGGGTGGCCGCTCTTGCGGGCATGCTCGGCATAGGCCTGATATTTCAGGTTGGCGAAGGCTTCGCCGTGCATGGCCGCTTCCAGGTTCTTCTTCGTCTGCGGATTGAGGGCGTCGGCGGCAAAGCCCGGGGCGGCGAGCGAGGCGCAAGCGAGAACGCCAGCGACAAGAAGGCTGCGAACGATGATCATGGATCGGTCTCTCGAAAGGATGCAGTCGCCCTAAGGAGCGACGGCCCTTCGATACGCGGACGGGCTGACGACGTCCTGACGTGGTCTATCCTTCGCGCGCATCGGGGGCGCCCCCTTTTCGGCATGCGCGCGCATCTTTGCCCGTCAGGCTTTGGTCAGCCGGGATCGTTAAGAGACGTGCCGGCGGGATGGCCTTGGTCCATCGCTTCCCGCAGCATGAGGAAAACCCGATGATCCGCAGACTTTTCGTCGCTGCCGTCGCCCTGAGCCTTGCCTCCTCCATGGCTCTCGCCAGCCCGACCTGCACCAAGGAGCCGCAGGACAAGTGGCTCAGCGAAGAGGTCATGAAGCAAAAGATCGGCCAGATGGGTTTCAAGGACATCAAGGTGTTCAAGAAGACCAGTTCTTGGTGCTACGAAATCTATGGATCCAATGCCGATGGACGCAAGGCAGAAGTCTACTTCAATCCCGTGACCGGCGAGATCGTCGAGAACAACGTGGACTGAACCATGGCCATGCTGCCCCCTCGATCCGAAGCATCAGCGCGCGCCGCCGCGCACGTCCGCTATACCGTTCCGGTGTGGGATCCGCTGGTGCGGATCTTCCACTGGACGGTGGTGCTCGGCGTCGTGCTCAACAGCTTCGTGCTGGAGGACGGCAAAGCGCTCCACCGCTACGTAGGCTACACCGTCGCCGCCCTGCTCGCCGTTCGCGTGGTGTGGGGCTTCGTCGGCACCGTTCACGCACGGTTCCGCGATTTCGTGCCGTCCCCGCGGACCTTCGCGGACCATCTGCGCGCGGTGCTCGACCGGCGTGACCGACGCTATGTCGGCCACAATCCCGCCGGGGCGGTGATGATGCTCCTCCTCATGGGTCTGCTCGCCGCCACCTGCCTAACCGGCTGGATGCAGACCCTCGATGCCTTCTGGGGCAAGGAGTGGGTGGAGGAGGCCCATGAGATCGCCGCCAACCTCATTCTCGCCATGGCGGCGGTGCACGTGCTCGCCGCCATTGCAGAAAGCTTGGCACACCGGGAAAATCTGGTGCTCGCCATGATCACGGGGCGCAAGCGCCGCGCCCGCGGAACGGATGTCGACCATGCGGGTTCTGCTCGCGGAGGATAACCCCCGGCTCGCGATCCTGATCGCAGAAGGCCTGGAGGCCGAGGGCTTCGTGCTCGACCGCTTCGCCTCCTTGAGCGTCGCCTGGGAAAGCATGGCCGTGACGCCTTACGACCTCCTGCTCATCGACCTCGGCATGCCCGACGGCGACGGTGTGGATTTCATCCGCGCCGTCCGGCGGACGGGGAGCGGCGCTCCCATCCTGGTGATCACTGCCCGCAACGGTCTCGGCGACCGGGTGGGCGGCCTTGATTCGGGAGCCGACGACTATCTGGTGAAGCCGTTCGACATGGCGGAGCTGGCGGCCCGCTGCCGTGCTTTGCTGCGCCGCCCCGGGGGGTGCCTCGGCATCGTCCTGAGCCTGGGAAACCTCGATTTCGATACCGTGGCGCGGGAGGTGCGCGTCGGCGGCCGCGTGATCCATGTGCCGCCGCGGGAGCGGGACCTGCTGGAACGCCTGATGCGGCGGGCCGGGCATGTGGTGAGCAAGACCAGCCTCGAAGAGGCCATGTACGCCCTGTCGTCCGAGGTTACGCCCAATGCTCTGGAGGCGGCGGCCTCGCGTCTGCGCCGGCGCCTTGGCGCCGCCGGAGCGGACGTGATCCTGCACACCGCCCACGGCGTCGGCTACATGCTGGTGCCGGCCCCGCATCCGACCGATGCCGGCGCGGAACGGGAAGCCCCATGACTGCGAGCCGCCCGCCCGTCGTGCCGCGCAGCCTCTTCTTTCGCCTCTCGGTGCGCCTCGCTCTGGTGGGGCTCGTCTTCCTGGTGGTCGAGCTGCTCGTCGTCGTGCGGATGTATGTCAACAATCCCAACGAGCTCGACCACCTCCTCGTGACCGCGGAGGCGGACCGGATCGCCCAGGAGATCCCGCAGATGAGGGGGGCCGCCGGCAACCCGGTTTCGGAAGACCTGCAATATCCGCTCGCCTCCGGCACACGGCGGGCTTTCCTGATCCACGAGCGCGGCGGCGCGGTGGTGGCGCGGTTCGACGACGCCAGCCTGAAGATCGCCGACGAGCCGCCCCTGTCGTTCCTGGTCATCCGGACTCAGCGCGAGAGCTGGGACAGCCGCTTCCTGCTTACCGGCACCCGCCGCGTCGAGGTCGGGCGGCATCCCTATTGGATCACGGTGGCCATCGCCGGCGAGGGCTTCCGACCGTTCGTGCCGGTCATCTTCAACGAGATCCGCTTC
Organism: Xanthobacter sp. NM-25; assembly: GCF_022138605.1. Classification (GTDB taxonomy): domain Bacteria; phylum Pseudomonadota; class Alphaproteobacteria; order Rhizobiales; family Xanthobacteraceae; genus Xanthobacter. The sequence goes on along the minus strand of NZ_JACBFS010000003.1, from coordinate 612,498 downwards.
CACGTGATCTTGCCGCTCATCCTGCTCTCGCTCATGTTCCTCCTGTTCAATTTCAGCGTGGTGCGCACCACGCTGAAGCCGCTCGAGACCACCATCGCCGCCATCGACCGGATTGATCCGGCTCAGGTGTCCACGCGGATCGCGGCGGAGCCCTCCCTGCGGGAGGTGCAGGCGCTGGTGACGGCGGTCAACGCCATGCTGGCGCGCATCGAGCGCTCCGTGTGCGCCCTGAGGGATTTCGCGGGGGATGCGGCCCATGAGCTGCGCACCCCGCTCGCCATCATGATGCTGAGCATCGGCAAGCTGCCGGACAGCGTCGAGAAGGCAAAGCTCGTGGCCGACGCGCAGCGCATGAAACGCCTTGTAGACCAGATGCTCGACATGTCGCACGCGACCGCATTGGAACTCGCGCCGGATGCCCAGGCCGATCTCGGCGCCATCGCCCGCGAGGTGGTGGCCGAGCTGACGCCGCTCGCGGTCATGCGCGGTCGAACCATCGCCTTTCGGGACGCGGGAGCGGCGCGCGTGCACGGCCACGGCGACGCCATCGGCCGGGCGTTGCGGAACCTTGTGGAAAATGCTTTGGCCCACACGCCGGCGGGCACCGCCGTCGAGGTGACTACGGGCCCTGGGGGCCAGTGCGCAGTGCGCGACCATGGCCCCGGCATCCCCCCGGAGCGGCGCGGCGACGTGCTGGAACGCTTTCGGCGCCTGGACAAAAGGGCTTCGGACGGGGCGGGGCTGGGCCTCGCGATCGTCTCCACCACCATGGAGCTGCACAACGGCGATGTCCGGATTGAGGACGCACCCGGCGGCGGGGCGCTCATGCGTCTTATCTTCCCGCGCGGGTGAGCCTCAACGCATTGGCGAAGAGCTCCCCGAGTTCGGCCCATCGTCAGGCTTTTGTCAGAGCGCTCATGCTATCGAGCTGTCGATGAGCCGTTGTTCTGATGAAAGCTGATATCCAGTCAGGAGATTGATCGTGAAATTCTCCCGAAGCCTCCTCGTTGCCAGCACGATTGCCGGCCTCACACTCCCCGCTATATCCGCCGTTGCCGCTACATCTGAGACAGAAACTGTTATCAACGGGCTGGATTACGGCCCACTCGCCAAGTTCGTCGGGACCTGGAAGACTCAGGACGACGAAGGATTGGACGTGGCTCCCGGCCGGGAAGGTTCCGAAGTGGGTAAAGGAGGCGGTGCTGCTTCGCCTTATTACGAGACCATAAGATTCACGCCAGCCGGTGATGCCACAAACGCGAGCAGCCAGCATCTGACGGCAATTTTTTATCACCAGATGGTTTTCCGCAAGAGCGACAAGAAACAGTTTCACGACCAAGTCGGATATCTCATTTACGACAAGGCGAATCAGACAATATATAATTCGTTTTGCATCCCCAGGGCTGTATGCGTTGTGGCAACGGGAAAACCGGATGCCACGCTTACCCTGACGGCCCAGAACGTGGGCATCGGCCAATCGGACTATATGGCAGCAAACGACAAGACGGAAAAATTCACTGTCACTTATGAGGTGTCTGGAAATACCATGCAATACACGCAGGAAACGATTCTGCATGTGTATGGTAAGCCATTCACCCATACCGATATCAGCACGCTCACGCGGGTCAAAGAGTAAGAGACGGACGGTCTCATACGACCTTTCCTGATATCAGCCTGCCGCCCGAATTTGGCGTACCGGCACTGTCTGCCGAAGGACTTGAGAGATTGCGGAGTCGCTTAGTCGAGCGCAGCCGCGAAATTCGTGCAGCCGATCGCGGCGCCCTGCGACTCGATGTCGTTGCCGCAGGGCGCTCGCGCGGATCGGACACCGGAAGATCGCGGAGCAGGTCTTCTCAATCGCTTCCACCGCCTGGACCGAAGCCGGCCCGACGGTGCCGGGCCGAGGCTCGCCATCGTTTCCACCATCATGACGCTGCACGGCGGAGCCGTGCGCGTCGAGGACGCCCCCGGCCGCGGTATGCGCATCCGCCTCGTTTTTCCGAAGACGGATCGGTGACACGAGCCTGAACGCATCCATTGCGAGTGTGCCGAGGCCCCTCACCGCATGTCGAAGAGTTCCTGGTGGAAGCGCTTATCCACCGGGAAGCCCTCGGTGGCGAAATCGGCCCGCAGCGCCGCCCCGAAGCCGGCCGGGCCGCAGAACCAGATGCTGGCCTCCCGCCAGTCCGGCACCGCCTCGCGGATGCGGGCGCCGGTCAGCCGGCCATCGCGCGCGTCGATCAGCAGATGCAATTGTACCTGGGCAGCTCTGGCATCCTCGGCGAGCTTTGCAAGCGCCACCTCGTCCACATCGCTGGTGGTGTGGAACAGATCGGCGACCTGGCCCTGCGGCCAGTCGGGCGCCTCGCCGCGCAAGGCCATGTGCTTCATGCGGGCGATGAACGGCGTGATACCGATGCCGCCACCGATCCAGATCTGGTTGCGGCAATCGTCGTCGAAGGTGAAGCAGCCATATGGCCCCTCCACCCGCACCTCCTGGCCCACCTTGAGCCGCTCCTTCAGCCCCCTGGTGTGGTCGCCCAGTTCCTTGGTCACGAAGGTGATCCGCGGATGGTCCGGGTGCCAGCCCGAGGCGATGGTGTAGGGATGCGCGCCTTCGGAGGCATCCGACTTGGCGAAGGCGAATTGTCCGGGACGGTGGCCCGGCCAGCCGGCGGGCACGTCGATGACGGTCTCGAGCGCCTTCACGCCCGGATAATAGGTGAGTTCGGCGATGCGTCCCTTCACCTGCCGCGCTGCGCCGACGCGGCGCAGCAGCACCACCCCGGCCGAGAAGGTGCCGCCGGCCAGCAGCACCGCCATCGCGGCGCCGAGCGGCGTCATCCAGTCGGCGAAGGTCAGGAGCACCACCGAGTGGAACATCAGCACCAGATAAGCGAGCGCCAGCAGGCGATGGGTCTTATAGAACCAGCGGTAGGGAAAGGCCCGGACCAGCGCCAGCGCGATCAGCGCCACAACTGCATAGAAAGCCCATTCGCCCACTCCCTCGGCGGTGCCGCGCAGGCTTGAGAAAGCGGCCTCCACCTGGTTTTCGATGGGCGGGCGGTCCCCACGGGCGGGCCGCTCCAGAAAGCCCCAGCCCACGGCCCACTTCGGCCCCTGCGTCCACAGCCAGTGGATGATGGCGACGATGAGCGCGGTGATGCCGAGCCATTTGTGGAGCCGGTACATCTTGTCGAGGCCGCCCATCCAACGCTCGGGCCAACGCGGACGCAGCGCCAGCATCATCGCCACACTCATGAGCGCGATGGCGAGCACGCCCGTGTACTGCACGGCGGCCGCCCGTATCGCGAAGAACCCGGCTGACTGGAACACCCCGGGCTCAGCCGCGACCCACAGCAGCGATACGAGGGCGAGGATGCCAACAAGGACCTGCTTGATGTGTCTCATGTCTCCCGTTCCCTTTCACACCCCGACGGTTCTGCATTGATCCCGAGCGGGCACCTCCACCGGGAAGAACACCCGGAAACGGCAGCGGCCGCATTGAGAGGACGCAAGGGAATGGACCCGGGGGCCAGGATTGCGCCGCCAGTCCATGCGGCATGGTTGGTCACGGCCATGTCGCCACCACCTCTCCGTCGCTCCCGACGAACAGCGCGGCGAGGCCGAGCCGGCGGGCGAGGGCCGGGCCGTCCTGCGCACCGCGCACCAACAGCGCCGTCGCCCAGGCATCGGCGGCCATGCAGGTGTCGCTGAGCACGGTGACGGCGGCGAGGTCGTTCTCCAATGGCGCGCCGCGAGAGGGGTCCATGGTGTGGGAGAGCCTCCTGCCCGCCACCTCCACCTGATGGCGATAGCTGCCAGAGGTTGCGACGGCGGCACCGGACAACTCCAGCACCCCGAGGACTTCCCGCACGCCGGGGACTGGCGCCTCGTGGGCGACGACCCAGGGGCGGCCATCCGGCTTCGTGCCCGCCGCGCGCATCTCCCCGTCGATGCCCACGAGCCAGGCGGAAAAGCCCGCCTCCGTCATCTCCCGCGCCAGGTCGTCCACGCCGAAGCCCTTGGCGATGCCGGACAGATCGAGCCGCAGCGGCGCCAGGCGGCGCGCGCGGCAGCCTGCCGGATCGAGCTGCAGGGTCTTTGGCGGCTCGAAGGAGGGACGCCCCGCAAGCGCAGCGATGCGTCCGCCGTCGGGCACGCGCGTGCCGCACCCGAAGCCCCAGGCCTGGACCAGATCGCCCACGCCGATGTCGAACGCGCCCCCCGACAGGCGGCCGATCTCGAGGGCCGCAGCGAGCACGCCCATCAGTTCGCAGGGAATGGCCACCCAGGTGCCGAGGGGGGCGGCGTTGAGCTGCTCCAGGTCGGAATCCGGCCGCCAGGTGGACATCTGGCGCTCGACACGGTCGAGGGTGCCCTGAAGGCGGCGGGTGAGCGCCCCCTCGTCCACGCCGCCTACGGCGAAAAACACCGCCGACCAGCGCGCGCCCATGGCGGGGCCGCTGAGGGCGTGGCGGCGGGGCTCCAGCGCGCCTTGAGCTGAATCAGTAGACATCTTCGACATAGCGTCCAGACGACTTGAGGGTGGGAAGGTCGAGGCCGAGTGGCCGCACGATCGGATCGAGTGCCCAGGTCACGGCCTGGGCCATGTCACGGCCGCCGCACACCAGGATTTGCGCGCCCTGCCGGATCAGCTCGCGCAGGCGAGGCGCGTCGGCGGCGATGCGATCCTGCACATAGGCGCCGCCATCCGGACCGCGTGAGAAGGCGGTCTGGAGCGAGGTCAGGCGTTTCTCGGCGAGATGCTGGGCCAGTTCGTGCTCGTAGAGAAAATCCGACGACGGGCTGCGGCCGCCCCAGTAGAGGTGGACCGGGCGACCGGCCGCATTGGCGCGCACCAGGCCGGCGAGTGGACCGATGCCGGCGCCGGCGCCGATCAGGATGAGCGGCGCCCGTCCCGCGGCCGGCCGGAAGGTCGGGTTGGCGCGGATGAAAGCCTCCACGCGATCGCCGGGAGCGAGAGCGTGCAGGAAGGTCGAGCAGAGCCCGCCTGCGCGCAGGCGGACGCAGATCTCCAGCATCCCGTCGCACGACGACGACGCCAGCGAATAGAAGCGCGGCATCGGATGGCCCGGCGGCAGGATGCCGACGAGGTCGCCGGGCTCGAACGACGGCAGGCGTCCGGCCTTGCCGTCCGTTCCTGGCCTCCGGAAGCGCAGGATCGCCACCGGCGCGCCGACGGCCACGCCATAGTCCTCGCGTTCGACGAGTTCGAGCGCGACCGTCTTCGGCGGCTCGGCGACGTGCTCTAGCTTGAGGTCGTGACCAAGCACGGTACCGAGGTCGCGGCCCCATTGGGCGAACTCCTGCGCAGAACGCCGATCGATGCGCTTCATCGGCAGGAGCTGCGGCCAGCCGTTCGCCGTGAGCGCAGCCAACATCTCCTCGGCGTAGCCGCAGAAATGCGGAAAGCAGCGGTCGCCGAAGCCGAGCACCGCCACCGGCACGCGGCGTTCCTGCCGCGCGAGCCGGGACAGGAACGCCGTCGCCGAGGCGGGCGCCGCTCCGTCGCCATGGGTCGCGGCCAAGAGCAGCAGGCGTTCGGTGACGGCGGAAAACGGCTGAAGATCGTTCATGGCCGCGGTGTGGACATGGTGGCCGGCGCGGGTCAGCGCGTCGTGCAGCGTCGCGGCGAAGCCCCAGGTGGAATTGCCTTCGCTGCCCACCAGGAGGACGGTGTCGGCAGCACGGGCGGGCGCGTTCATCGCGATGCGCGGCCGGGCGGCGCGGCGGCGCCACCACATTGCGATGCCGGTCGCGCCGAGCACCGGAACCGCCGCCGCCGAAAGGCCGAGCACGAGCCCGAGCACCCAGGCGCCCTGGCCGGTGTGGAGGGTACGGATCATGCCGTTCAGGCGGTCGAGCGTCGTCGCCGGGGTGAAGGACAGCTCCGCGCCCGTCGCCGCATCGATCTGCGCCTCGCCCCGGCTTGTCCGCAGGCCGTAGGTGTCGGTCGGATCGTCGGGTGCCGGGAAGGTCAGCTCGAGCAGGCTCGCCACATCGGTCGCCCTGAGCGCCGCCAGCGTGCCGGCCGGAGCAGGCGCGCCGCCGCTCGCCGACACCATGGGCGCGGCGGCTTCGTGTTCGGGGATGAGGCCGAAGCTGCTCGCCGACATCCACGCGCTCGTGAGGGATGAGAGGACGAGGCCGGCGGCAGCGAAACGGCCGAGCTCGCCGTGCCAGCGCTGGGCCGGTGTGCCTCGGATGGACTGCAGCAGCGCGCCCGCTCCGCCGAGGCGGCGGGCGAGGAGGAGGGTGCCGGAGACGGTGAGCACGAGCATGGCGAGCGCGCCGGCGCCGGTGGCGGCCCGCCCCGCATCTCCGGTCAGAAACGCGCGATGCAGATTCGTGATGACGCGTGTCGTTTCTGAGACATGGTAGGGACCAAGCCCGGCCCCGGTCGCCGGATCGACCCGCTCCACGCCGCGCGTTTCGCCGTCGGTGAAGGCGACCGTGACGGCGCCGTCCGGCCGCACGCGGATCGAATCGATGCCCTGGTGACGCGCCGCCACCGCCTCGGCGAGGGCGGCGACGCTGGTGCCGACCGGAATCGCCGGTGATGCGAGACGGTCGAGCGCCGGCTGCACGGAAAGCGCCACGCCGGTGAGGGCCATGACGGTAAGGCCGAGCGCGAGCACGACGCCCGGCAGCGCATGAATGCGACGAAGCATGGATCAGGTCCGATCGCTTCAGAAGGTGACCGTGAAGGATTTGACGTAGCCCTTGCCCGGCGCCGGCTTGCCGGAGGCCGCGGTATCGAGGGGCACGACCACCTCGGAGGGATTGTCCATGCCGTCCTCCACGGCGGTGTCGACATGGACCTTGTATCCGGCGTCGATCATGGCATCGGCGAGGTCGAGGCTGATCTTCAGCGTCCTGCCCGAGCCGATGCTGGCGCCGGTGATGCCGTCGATCTCGGTCGGTCGCCCGCCGGAGACGCGCTGCCAGTCGCTGAGGTGGCGATAGTACTTCGCCTTGCCGCCGGCCATCCACAAGGTGCCCTTGTAGACGCCGGCGGCATCGGTGACGTAGAGCACCACATAGGCGCCGTTGCCGCCATAGGCCTTGAGGGTGGTCTCGAAGGTGACTTGGCGGGCCTCGGCGACCACCGGGGCGATCAAGGCGGTGGTGGCGGCCACGGCGGAGAGGACGAATTTCATCGGTCTGTTCCTCAATGGAGAGAAGGTCGGGCGCCGCGAGGTGCTCATTGCACCTCGACCTTGGGACGGGCTTTGCCGTTGAAGAGGCCGTTGTCGGGCGCCGGCGCATTGGGATCGGCCGGGCCGGCCTGCGGGATTGCGCCGCGGCGGCCACCCTCGTCGTCTTCGCCTTCGTCCTCATCGTCATCGTGGTGGCGGCGTCCGCGATGCTCGCCGTCACGACGCCGCTCATAGGACTCTTCGGCGAAGCGGATCGGGCGCCCCTCGATGGCGGATGACGTCACGCCATCGAGCCGTTCGTGATGGCTTGAGGTCAGGTGATCAGCCTCTGCCGCCGCCAGTGCGACGCCGATACCCGTGGTGGAAAGCAGGAGCGCCGCTCCGATCAGGGTGCGCGTCTTCATTGGCCATCTCCCGGTTGGTGTTGACCGGAAGCACCCTCGCTTTCGCACCTGACGGCCACCTGAAGCCGATGCGGATCTCCGTTCAGCTTCCCGTCAGGCTTGAGGCACGGCCGCGAAGCGCACCCTGGCACGGAAGCCGTCGGCTTCGCCCGGGATCGGCGAGGCGAGGTCGAGGGTCAGGCCAGCGCCGCGGCAGATGGCGGCGACGATGGCAAGGCCGAGGCCGGAGCCCTCCGCCCCCGTCGGGCCGCGCTCGAACGGGCGGATCAGGCGCGCCAGCCGGTCGGCCGGCACCACGGGGCCGCCATTGGAGACCTCGAACAGGCCGTCGGCCAGCCGCAGCCGCACGGGCGTGCCGGGCGTGCCGTGCTTCAACGCATTCTCGATGAGATTGCGGGCGAGGATGGCGAAGGCGTCCGGATCGAGGTCGCAGACAAGGCCGCTGTCCGGCGGGATTTCGACCATCAGGTCCTCGCCCCGGTCAGTCAGCCGGTCGATGTCCGCGATCACGTGGCGCAGCACCGGCGCGAGGGGCGTCGGGGTTTCGGCGAGGAGGCCGCCGCCCTCGGCCTTGGCCAGCTGCAGCAGCTTCTCGGACAAGCGCGAGAGACGCTTCAGGGCGACCGCCACTGAACGGGCCCGTTCCCGGGGCGCGCCGCCCGGCAGTTCAGCGACGAGGCGCTGGGTCTGCGCCAGTGCGGCGGCGATGGGCGTCCGGAGCTCATGGGCGCTGTTGGCGGTGAAGCCGCGCTCGGCTTCGAGCGCACCGCGCAGGCGTTCCAGCAGGGCGTTGACCGATGTCGCGACGGGTGCGATCTCCTCCGGCAGCCCCACCGCTGCGACCGGCGCGAGATTGCCGCGGCCCCGTTCCTCGATCGCCGAGCGAAAGGTGATGACGGGCCTCAAGGACAGGCGGACGGAAAGCCACACCCCGACGAGCGCGATGGGCACCAGGGCGACAAGGGGCCAGATCAGGGCGACCACCGCGCGTCGGACCGCCGCGCGGCGATGGCCGAGGTCCTCGGCGGTGGTCACCAGGATTGTGCCCCTGACGGCCGCCTCGGTGTAGGTGCGCAGCCGCTCCGTGCTGTGGAAGCCCGGCGGGAGGCCGCGGGGGATCTGCATCAGGTCGGCGTCGCTCGACTGGAGCAGCTCGCGGCCGTCCGCGTCGCGGACCACGTAGGTGATGTATTCCCGGTGGGGGCCGATAGGTGCCATGTGCTGGGTCGCGCTGCCTCCGTCCCGCGAGAGCAGTTCGGCATAGGCCAGCGGCAGCACCCGCTGCGCCACCTCCTGCAGGGCACTGTCGAATACCTCGCCGATCTCGCGGCGCAGCACCAGCCCGGCCACGGTGGCGGCGGCGAGCCACAGGGCGGTGACCGCCAGCGCCAGCCACAATCCCAAGCGCAGGCGCAGGCTCCACCCGCTACCGCGGCGGCCGTCGCCCACCGCCTCGTTCATGCGCCCGCCTCAGGCGGGCCGAGGCGATAGCCCATGCCGCGCACCGTCTCGATCACCTCCGCCCCGAGCTTCTTGCGCAGGCGGGCGATGTAGACCTCGATGGTGTTGCTCTCCACCTCGGCGTCGAAGGAATAGAGCCGCTCCTCGAGCTGCGGCTTCGACATGAGCTGGTGGGGCCGTTGCACGAACGCCTCGAACAGCGACCATTCGCGGCCGGTCAGCGCCACAGGCCGTCCCGCTCGCCGCACCGAGCGGGCCGCAAGATCCACCTCAATGTCGCCGAGGGACACCAGAGGATTGGGATTGCCGGCATAGCGCCGCCCCACCGCCCGGATCCGCGCGCTGAGCTCGAACAGGTCGAACGGCTTGACCAGGTAATCGTCGGCGCCGGCATCGAGCGCCGCGATGCGGTCCGAGATCTGGTCCCGCGCCGTCAGTACGATGATGGGCGTGACGTCGCCCGCCACCCTCAGACGCTTCAGGAAATCGAGCCCGCGCCCGTCCGGCAACATCAGGTCGAGCAGGACCAGATCGAAGGCTGCGGCATGGATCGCCTCGGTGGCGTCGTCGAGACGGGTCACCCAGTCGGGTGTATGCCCGTCGGCGACGATCTGGTCGCGCACGGCCATCCCAAGGACAGGGTCGTCTTCCACCAGAAGGATCCGCATGTGTCGCCTCGGCGTGTTCCGTGCCAATTTAGCGCGCGAGACGAGCCGATGGGGCCCGATAATTTGCATGAGCGTTCAGGTGGGCGTCAGTTGGGCGTGCTTTCTATTTCGCGGGCTGCACACGTCGGAGGATCTTTGGTGAGACGCACGCGGGTTGCCGCGATTTTGGTCTTCGCCGCGTGCCTCGGCGCGGGACCGGCGGCGGCCGATAGGGCTTGCAACGTGCCGCTGGCCGACTGGCAGCCACGCGACGCGCTCCAGAAGAAGCTGGAGGGCGAGGGGTGGACCGTGCTCTCGATCCGCTCCGACGACGGCTGCTACAAGGTCAGGGCGACCAACGTGCGCGGCGACAGCCTGAAGGCGAAGTACGACCCCGCCAGCCTGGAACAGATCCGGCGGAAGCACGGCGATGAAGACGACGACTGATGCGACGGCGACGATGTGCGAGGGTCCGGATTGCGCCGGCAATCCTGATGCAAATGCTATCGGGGTGACGTGTCCCATCAGCTCGCGCGGCGAGAAATCCGGCACCAGCATGATCCGGCGTTTCCTTTCCTATGCAACGCAGTCCGGCATTCCGCGCCGCTCCTTCCTGGTGGCGGTGGTCGTCGGCACCATCCTCAATCTCATCAACCAGGGCGATGCCGCCGTGGGCGGCGGCTCGGTCAACTGGACCAAGATAGGCTTGACGTTCCTGGTCCCCTATTGCGTCGCCACCTACGGCGCCGTCTCGTATCGGCTGCGCCAAGAGCGCGAGACCAGGCCGTCGCCGTCAGTTTCTTCCGAACAGCCTTGAGCCGCCGCTCCAAGCCTCCGCATGCATGAAGATGCAGTGTGCCGGCGGGGCCGACGGACTGTGCGCACAATCCTGCGACACCTCATCGCCGAAAAGCCGCTTGATGGCCGATTCTAAACGGGCTGCGTCAGTCTTCCGTCAGCTTCGTTTGCCAGATTGCAGCCGCGATTGGCCGAGTGGCACGACCTCCGTCGAAGGTTCCAATACGTCAAGCCTCATCCATCGGATGGGCTTTCTCGATAACCGTCAAAAAGGACCCTTATCAATGCCGACCACTCCGCATATCGAAAAACATTTTAGCGGCTCGGAGATCGTCCGCGACGTCGTCATCGGCATGTCGGACGGCCTGACGGTTCCTTTTGCCCTGGCCGCTGGTTTGTCTGCCGCCGTCAGTGACACCGGAGTGATCGTGACTGCGGGCCTTGCCGAGATCGCCGCCGGCGCCATCGCGATGGGGCTTGGCGGTTATCTCGCCGCGCATACGGACATTGAGCATTTCAAGTCGGAGGAAGCGCGTGAAACTTGGGAAATCGAGCATAAGCGCGATTTCGAGGTAAACGAGGTGAGGCAGATATTTGAAACCTACGGCCTTGAGGGCGCCGCTCTGACGAACGTGGTTGACGCGATCAGCGCCAATCCCCGGCGCTGGACGGATTTCATGATGCGCTTCGAGCTCGGCCTTGAACAGCCGGATCCGAAACGCGCTCCGCTGAGCGCTGCGACCATCGCGATCGCTTATCTCGTTGGCGGGTTCATCCCGCTTGCGCCTTATATCGCCGTATCGAACATCCCTGATGCCTTGAAGATGTCCGTGCTCACTACGGGGATCGCGCTGGCGATTTTCGGTGCAATCAAAGGCCGCTTCACGGGGGTAAACCCCTTCAGGTCCGCCGTGCAGACTTTGTTGGTTGGCGGTCTCGCGGCAGGTGCAGCCTATTGGCTGGCGCATCTTCTCGGCTGATAGGGAAGAAATGTTGGCGGGAAAACGCGCCGCGCTTGTCAACTCGGAGCTGGGTCTCGCCTGTCGTGCGCCTGTTGATTTCCGTGCTGGCCACCCACCTGCGTCCTCGAATGGATTGGGTCTGGGCCGGACACTTCACGAGGTCCCCCACTCCCGAGTGGGGCTTCGTCATGCCCATGGTCGCCACCGCGCTCTGAAAAGACGCGCCTTTCGGATGTCGCGTTTTGATTTCTGGTATGGGTGTGAGCCGACGTCGGCAGCGCAGTTGAATTCAGGCCAAATCGCTGTAGCCGTCCACGGTGGGGGACGGGGTGCCGAAGGATTCCGATTCATGAAAGGCGTATCGGGAGGACAAAGGACTGACTCGGCGACGCGGGTGATTGCCGCGTCGCCGCAGTCCCTCTACCGAGCATTCCTAGACCCGGAGGCATGGGTGAAGTGGCTCCCGCCCGAGGGAATGACGGGACACATCTACAAATTCGAACCGCGCCAGGGCGGAGCCTACGGGATGGCGCTGACCTATGCCAAAGGAGATCGATCTACCCACGGTAAGACCTCGGAAGACACTGATGTCGTCGAAGGGTGTTTCCTGGAGTTGGCTCCGGACGAGCAGATCGTCCATCTTGTCAGGCTCCAATCAAACGATCCGGCCTTCGCGGGCGAGATGAAGATGAAGTGGAGCCTTTCGCCCGTTCCCGGAGGAGCCAGGGTGACTATCACCTGCGAAAATGTTCCGGAAGGGGTACAGCAGGAAGACCACAACGCCGGGCTGCAATCTACGCTCAAGAATCTCTCGATCTTGGTCGAATGAACATTCTCGGCTGTGGCCAAATGTGGGCAATGTCTGGAATGTTAGGCCCGCTCTCGGGTCGCAAATTCGGGAAACGGGACATTCCCTTGGCAGAAACACTTGACGACACCGTCCGAGGGACCGGCATCGTCATCCGATGTTGCGTCAGCGGATGACAGGTCGGGCCCACGGCGCCAAGCTGTTAGCCCCGTTCAAGTCCCCACATCGATCGAGGGTCACCGGGCTCCCGGCCTCGACATAGGCCCAGAATGGTCCGGCAGACGAAGGGGAGTGGTTTACATACGGTACCCCCCTATATTATAAATCCGTGATGGCCCATACGATCAAGCACAAGACCAAGCTTCTCGCCCGCATTCGCCGGATCAAGGGGCAGGCCGAAGCCGTGGAGCGCGCGCTGGAGGCCGAGCTCGGCTGCACCGACGTGCTCATGCTGGTCGCCTCCATGCGCGGCGCCATCAACGGACTGACGGCGGAGCTGATGGAGGATCACATCCGCCATCACGTGGTGAACCCGGACGCCGAGCCGGACCCCGAGCGTGCCAAAGGCGCCGCCGACCTGATCGAGGTTGTCCGCACCTATCTCAAGTGACCCGAGAGCAACATGACCGCGTTTACAGACCTGCTCCAGCAGGGGGCCGCGCACGCCTGGCTGTTCATCCCCTCGGCCGTGCTGCTCGGTGCGCTGCACGGGCTCGAGCCGGGTCATTCCAAGACGATGATGGCCGCCTTCATCATCGCCATCCGCGGCACGCTCACCCAGGCCGTCCTGCTGGGCCTCGCCGCAACGGCGTCGCACACGGCGGTGGTCTGGCTCATTGCTCTCGGCGGCCTGTATTTCGGGCAGCAATGGGGTGCTGAGGCGAGCGAAACTTATTTTCAGCTGGCTTCGGCCGTGGCCATCATCGCCATCGCCACCTGGATGGCCTGGCGGACGTGGCACGAGCAAAGCGACGCGCATCACCACCACCATGAGGACGAGACCCGTCTCGTCCCGACCGCGGAGGGGGAACTGGCGCTCGGCATCTTCGAGGACGGCGTGCCGCCGCGCTGGCGCATCTCCAGCCTTGCCGGGCGTGCGCTTCCCGACGCAGGACGCGTCGTTCTCGAAACGCTGAGGCCCGGGGGCGGCCGTCAGGTCTTCCCGTTCGTGAACCGGGGCGCATTCCTCGAAAGCGCGCAAGACATTCCCGAGCCCCATGCCTTTTCAGCGGAGCTGCGACTGCGCCTCGCCGATGGAGGGGAGGAGGTCCATGCCCTTGCCTTCGAGGAGCATGACCACGCCCACATGACTCTCGGCGACGAGGACGACGCCCACGCACGCGCCCACGCCGCCGATATCCGCAGTCGCTTTGCCGGCCGCCCGGTGACGACCTGGCAGATCGTGGTCTTCGGACTGACGGGCGGGCTGATCCCGTGCCCGGCGGCGATCACCGTTCTGTTGATCTGCATGCAGCTGAAGGCGTTCAGCCTCGGCTTCGTGCTGGTGCTGTGCTTCAGCATCGGCCTGGCGCTCACGCTGGTGTCCGCCGGCGTGCTCGCCGCGCTCAGCGTCCGGCACGTCTCGCAACGCTGGTCGGGCTTCAGCGCGCTCGCCCGGCGCGCGCCCTATGCCTCCGCCGCGCTGATCCTGATGGTCGGTCTTTATACCGGCTGGCTCGGCTGGCATGGTCTTTCGCGGGACCACGCCCCATCGGCGGCCATCGGCGAGCAGGCTCCGAGCCGCCGGGCTTGACCGGGCATCGGCGTATCGCGAAGCACGCGGGCTGGGATAAAAGGGCCTGTCCGTGGAGCCGCGGTTCCGCCCCGCGGAGTGCCTCTCAGGAGTCCGTCACCCCGTGTCCCCCGAAGGCCATATCCTGATCGTCGACGACGATGCCGAGATCCGGCGCCTCGCCGGCAAGTTCCTGCGCGAGCACGGGCACAAGGTCACCGCGGCCCAGGATGCCCGCGAGATGCGGGAGGCGATGAAGGCCGGGCCGGTGGATCTCGTCATCCTCGACATCATGCTGCCGGGCGTGAGCGGGCTGGACCTGTGCCGGGACATCCGCCGCACCTCGGACGTGCCCATCATCATGCTCACCGCGCGCGGCAGCGACGTGGACCGGATCGTGGGCCTGGAACTCGGCGCGGACGACTATCTGGCGAAGCCGTTCAATCCGCGCGAGCTGCTCGCCCGCATCCACGCGGTGCTGCGACGCATGCGGCCTCCGGGCGGCGCCACGGCTTCCGGGGGCACCCTGCTCGCCTTTTCCGGCTGGATGCTCGACACCCGCCGGCGCGAGCTGACCAATCCCGAAACCGTGGTGGTGGACCTCTCCACCGGGGAATATGACCTGCTCCTGACCTTCCTCGAACATCCACAAAGGGTGCTGACGCGCGACCAGCTGATGGACGCCGCCAAGAACCGCACCGCCACGGGCTTCGACCGCGCCATCGACATCCAGGTCAGCCGGCTGCGCAAGAAGCTGGAGTCCCACGGCGGACCGGAGATGGTGAAGACCGTGCGCGGCGCCGGCTATTTCTTCGCACCGGAGGTGGAGCGCTCGTGATCCGCGCCCTGATCCGAGCCTCGGACAGCCTCGCCGTGCGCACCGCCGTGGTGGCCGTGCTGGGCATCGTCGTGGTTCACGTGCTGAGCCTGTGGACCTACGAGCACGCCATGGAGCGTGAGCGCCACGCGGCCCACGCCATCCGCCTCGCCGACCAGATCGTCGCGCTGCGCCGTTCGCTCATGGCGGCGGCGGCGGAGAAGCGGGAGGACGTGGCCCATGACTTGTCCGGCGGCGCCATCGACGCCCACTGGAGCCGGGAGGCCATGGCCGCTCCCGGCGCCCGTGCCGCGGAGCGATGGCAGCGCCTCGCAGACGACGTGCGCACGCTGGCGCCCGACCTGCGGCCGCAGGATGTGCTGGTGGGCGCGGGCACCGACCCGCACCTCAGCCTTGTCGCCGTTCGCCTGCCGGACGGCAGCTGGCTGAACGCCCGCCTGTTCGCCTCCGTCCCGCAGGCGGCCGGGGCGCACGGATCGGTGCTGTCCACGACCCTCATGGCGTCGGGCGTGCTGCTGTTGTCCCTCGCCATCGCCGCCTGGCTGACGCGGCCGCTCCGGGCCATGGCGCGGACGGTGGCGACCTTGCCTCCGGCGGCCCCTCTCGTGCGGCTTCCGGAGAGTGGCCCCAAGGAGGTGCGGGAGCTGGCCCACGCCTTCAACGGCATGCAGGCCCGCATCGCCGATCTGATGGAGCGGCGCACCCGGGCCCTCGCCGCCGTCTCCCACGATCTGCGCACGCCCATGACGCGCCTGCGCTTCCGCATGGAGGACGTGGGCGACCCCATCCTGCGCGAGGCCATGACGGCGGATGTGGCGGAGATGGAGCAGATGGTGGACGCCACCCTGTCCTACCTGCGCGGCGAGGCCAGCGAAGAGGCCGTGCGCCCGCTCGACCTCGTGGCGCTGGTGGAGACGCTGGTGGACAATGCCCGCGACCGGGGCCTCGCCGCCGATCTTTCCGCCCCGCCGCGCCTCGTGGTGGCGGGACGCCTGGTCAGCCTGAAGCGGATGGTGTCAAACCTGCTGGAGAACGCGCTTCTTTATGGTGGCGCCGCGCATGTCGTGCTCGCGGAGGAGGGGGGCGAGGCCGTGCTGACGGTGCGGGACGAGGGCCCCGGCATTCCGGAGGCGCAGCTGACCGCCGTGCTCGAACCCTTCGTCCGGCTCGAATCCTCCCGCAGCCGCTCCACCGGCGGGGTGGGGCTTGGCCTTCCCATCGCCCGCGCGGTGGCTGAGGCCCATGGCGGCGCCTTGAGCCTCGTCAACGGCGTCGGTGGAGGGCTCGTCGCCACGGTGCGCCTGCCTAAGCTCCAGGCTGAAACAAACTGATACAGAAGCGATACGCGGCGTGACACCCCGTGCGCTATCTGGCTCCCGTACCGGATTTACCAACGGACGGGTTGAAGCATGGCATGCCATTTGGTGCGGAGGGGGAGCCTTGGTCCGTGCGGCCTTCTCGTCGGCCTCGGGCTCGCCGGCCTCGTGCTGGCGACGGGCGCGTGGGCGCACGAGGGCCATGACCACGGTGCGCCCGCCACGCCCCAGGTAACGACCCTCGCCCCCCGCGCCGAGGCGGCTTCCGCCGATTTCGAGCTGGTGGCGGTGCTGCGCGACGGCACGCTCACCCTCCACCTCGACCGCTTCGCAGACAATGCGCCGGTGGACGGCGCGACCATCGAAATGGACACGCCCGAAGGCTCGCAGGCCGCGAAACCCGTGGCGCCCGGCACCTATGTGGTGCCGGCGCCGTTCGCCGCGAGGCCGGGCGCGCACGACCTCGCCTTCACCATCACGGCAGGCGATACGGTAGACGTGCTCGCCGGTACTTTGACCGTTCCCGCCGCAGCAGCATCATCCGACACGCAGACGCCAGCGCCGGCGGCGCTGGCGCAGTTCGGCGGCCTGCCGGTGGGCGCTCTGGCGGGTCTTCTCATCGGCTTTCTGGCCGGGGCGCTCGTCATGTCCCGGCGGCGGGCGGCCGCCCTCCTCGTCCTCGGAACACTCGGCGTCGCGCTCGCCGGAGCACCGCAGGGCGCACGAGCCGCGGACACGCCGAAGCCTCCCGTCCGCGATGCCGCCCAGCGCCTGCCCGACGGCTCGGTGATCCTGCCGAAGCCGAGCCAGCGCATCCTCGGCGTGCGCACCATCGTCACCGCGTCAGCCAGCCACGTCGGCGTCGTGGAATTGCCCGGACGCGTGGTGCCGGATGCCAATGCCAGCGGGCTTGTGCAGACGGCGGTGGGCGGGCGGCTGGCGCCGCCACAGGGCGGCTTCAAGCCGCTCGGCACGAAGGTCGCGGCCGGCGAGATCCTGGCTTTCGTGCACCCGCCCATCGGCGCCTCGGACCTGAAGGACCTGGAACAGCAGGGCTACGAGCTCGACCAGCAGATCGCCATCGTGAAGCGCCGCTACGAGCGCCTCTCCGCTATCCAGAACGCCGTCACCCGCCGCGAGGTGGAGGAGACGGAGATCGAACTGAAGGGTCTCCAGACCCGCCGCGCCAATCTGGAGCGGGTGCAGCGCGAACCCGAGGCGCTGCGGGCGCCCGTTGCCGGCGTCATCGCCACCTCCGATGCGATGGCCGGGCAGATGGCGGACCCGAACACGGTGGTGTTCCGCATCATCGATCCCGACCGGCTGTGGGTGGAGGCGCTGGGTTTCTCGCCGGATGTCGGCCGGTCGGGGGCTTCCGGGCGGCTGCCCGACGGCCGTTCCGTCACGCTCACCTTCCTCGGCGCCGGAATGTCCGACCGCAGTCAGGCCCTTCCGCTCCAGTTTTCCGTAACCGCGGGTGCCGAGCAGCTACGCGCCGGCCAGTTTCTCACGGTGCTCGCGGAGGCCGGCGCCCCGCGCACGGGCATTGCCATCCCACGCACGGCGGTGGTGCGCGGGGCGAACGGCCAGACCATCGTCTATGAACATGTCACCGCCGAGCGCTTCATGGCGCGCGAAGTGAAGACGGAGCCGCTCGATGCCGGCCGCGTGCTGGTGGTGGCCGGCTTGCCGCCCGGTCGCCGCGTGGTCACCGAGGGCGCCGAGCTCATCGAGCAGATCCGCTGAGGCCGGCCGATGTTCACCTTCCTCGTCACCCAGTCCCTGCGCAACCGCCTGCTGGTGCTGGCGCTCGCCCTCGTGCTGGTGCTCTACGGCGCCTACGCGGTCACCCGCCTGCCGGTGGACGTGCTGCCGGACCTCAACCGGCCCACCGTCACCATCATGACCGAGGCGGAGGGCCTCGCCCCTGCCGAGGTGGAGCAACTCGTCACCTTCCCGCTGGAGACGGCGATGAACGGCCTGCCCGGTCTCATCCGCCTGCGCTCGGTGTCGGGCGTCGGCCTCTCCGTGATCTACGTGGAGTTCGACTTCGGCACCGACATCTTCCGTGATCGCCAGCAGATCGCCGAGCGCCTCGCCCTCGTGCGGGACCGGCTGCCGGCGAACGTCTCCCCGCAGATGGGCCCCATCAGCTCCATCATGGGGCAGATCCTGATGTTCGGCGTGACGAGCGACACGGCCTCCCCCATGGCGGTGCGGGAGGCGGCGGACTTCGTCATCCGCCCGCGGCTGCTCGCCATCCCCGGCATCGCGCAGGTCATCCCCATGGGCGGGGAGGTGCGGCAGTTCCGCGTCTCCCCAGACCTTGCCGCCATGCGCGCCTACGGCATCACGCTCGATGCGCTGGAAAAGGCGCTCGCCCAGTTCGGCACCAATTCCGGTGGCGGCTTCACCGACCATGGCGGGCGCGAGTTCCTCATCCGCAACATCGGCCGCACCCTCAGCCTCGACGACCTGAAGGGGCTCGTGCTGCCGCGCGCCACCGGGGGCACCATCTTCCTGCACCAGATTGCTCAGGTGGACTACGCGGCCCGCCTCAAGCGGGGCGACGCCGGCTACATGGGTCGGCCCGCCGTGATCGTCTCGGTGGAGAAGCAGCCGGAGGTGGACACCCTCGCCCTCACCCGCGCGGTGGAAGAGGCGGTGGCAGACCTCAACCGCACGCTGCCCGACGGCATCCACATCTCACCCCCGGTTTTCCGGCAGGCGGACTTCATCGCCGCCTCCATCGGCAACGTGGAGAAGGTGCTGATGGAGGCCATGGCGGTAGTGGCCGTGGTGCTGTTCCTCTTCCTGCTGAACTGGCGCACCACGCTCATCTCGCTTACCGCCATCCCGGTGTCGATCCTCACCACGGCCATCGTGTTCCACGCCTTCGGCCTCTCCATCAACACCATGACTCTGGGCGGCATCGCCATCGCCATCGGCGAGCTGGTGGACGATGCGGTGGTGGACGTCGAGAACATCTTCCGCCGCCTGCGCGAGAACGCCGCCGCGGCAGTGCCGAGGCCGGTGTTCGACGTGGTGGTGGCGGCGAGCCGGGAGGTGCGCTCCGGCATCGTCTACGCCACCCTCATCATCGTGCTGGTGTTCGTGCCTTTGTTCGCGCTGCCGGGCATTGAGGGGCGGCTGTTCGCGCCGCTGGGGCAGGCCTATATCGTTTCCATCCTGGCGAGCCTTGCTACCTCCATCACGCTGACGCCGGTGCTGGCTTATTACCTGCTGCCGGCCCTCAGCCGGCATGTGGAGCGCGACGGCGCCCTGGTGCGCGGCCTCAAGGGCGGATACGCGGCGCTGCTCGCCTCCGCCTTCCGCCATCAACGTCTGGTATTGGCAGCGGTCGCCGTGCTCTTTCTTGCCGCCCTTGCCTCCGCCGCCAGCCTGCCACGCGCCTTCCTGCCGCCCTTCAACGAGGGCTCGCTCACCATCTCCATGTCGTTCAGGCCGGGGCTCTCCCTCGCCGAGAGTCACCGCATGGGCCTTGTGGCCGAACAGCTCATCCTGGAGGTGCCGGAGGTGAAGGCCGTGGGCCGCCGCACCGGCCGGGCCGAGCTCGACGAGCATGCCGAGGGCGTCCACGCCTCCGAGATCGAGGTGGACCTTGCCCCCTCCCCCCGCAGCCGGGCCGAGATCACCGCCGACATCCGCGACCGCCTGTCCGTCCTGCCGGCCGCGTTCAATGTGGGCCAGCCCATCTCCCATCGGCTCGATCACATGCTCTCGGGCGTACGCGCCGAGATCGCCCTGAAGCTGTTCGGCGATGACCTCGACACCCTGCGCACCACGGCGGAGGACCTGCGCCGCCGCCTCGCCGACATTCCCGGCCTCGTCGACCTGCAGGTGGAGCGGCAGGTGCGCGTGCCGGAGGTCACCGTGCGCGTGGACTATGGCCGCGCCTCCCTCAACGGCCTCCAGCCCGCGCAGGTAACGGACGCCCTGGAGCGGCTCTCCAACGGCCGCGTGGTCTCCCGCCTCGTGGACGGCACGCGGCGCTTCGACGTGCTGGTCCGCCTGTCGGATGCGGCCCGCAACACGGAGGGGCTTTCGGCCCTGCTGATCGAGACGCCCTCCGGCTGGGTGCCGCTCTCGCAGGTCGCCGAGGTGAAGGAGACGGACGGGCCGAACCAGATCCTGCGCGAAGGCGGGCGCCGGCGCATCGTCGTTCTCGCCAACACCTCCGGCGGGCGCGACGTGGCAGCGGTGGTGGCCGACATGCGCCGGGCGATCACGGCGGTGGCGCTGCCGGCGGGGGTCTCGGCAAGCCTCGAGGGCACCTTCGCGGCGCAGGAGGAGTCCATGCGCACCATCGGCGCGCTCTCCGCGGTGTCGCTGCTGCTCGTCTTCGCCATCCTCTACAGCCGCTACCGCTCGGCTTTGTTCGCGCTCGTCATCATGGGCAGCGTGCCGCTGGCGCTCATCGGCGCGGTGGTGGCGCTCCGGATCGCCGGGCAGCCCCTGTCGGTGGCCAGCATGATCGGCTTCGTGACGCTCACCGGCATCGCCGCGCGCAACGGCATCCTCAAGATCAGCCACATCATCAACCTCGCCATCTCGGAGGGCATGCCGTTCGGCCCCGCGCTGGTGACGCGCGGCAGCCTGGAGCGGCTGACGCCGGTGCTGATGACCGCCGCGTCCGCCGGCATCGCTTTGCTGCCGCTCATGAGCGGGGCCGAGGTGCCGGGCAAGGAGATCCTCCACCCCGTCGCCATCACCATTTTCGGCGGCCTCGTCAGCGCCACGCTGCTCGATGCCGTCCTCACCCCCGTCCTCGTCCTCGCCTACGGCCGCCGCCCTCTGGAGCGGCTGGTGACGGCGGCGCGGGAGACGCCCCCCTCCATTGCCGCTGCTCGCGCGGACGCCTTCTGATCGGAGCCTGTCATGATCTCTCGCCACTTTCTGATGGCTGTCCTCAGTCTCCCGCTGGTCGCCTTGCCTGCCTTCGCCCACGAGCCCGGCGTGGGGGCGAACGGCGGAGTGCGGGTGGATGCCGGCCATTACCACGCGGAGCTGGTGGCCGACGGCACGCCCGCCATCTCGCTCTATCTGAGCGATGGCGCCGACAAGCCGGTGGCGGCCGAGGGCTTCAAGGCCAGTGCCATAATGATAGTAGATGGCAAGGCCCAGCGCTTTCCCCTCTCGCCCGCCGGCGGCAACCGGCTCGCCGGGACGGCGGCGGTTGCCATCCCCAGGGGCGTGAAGGGCGTGGTCCAGATCTCCGCGCCCGACGGCGCCTCCGCGCAGGCCAAATATTGAACACCACCCGAAACCCCTTCGCTTCGCCTCGTCTGTCCGGCGACGAGCCAAAGAGGCCGATCATGACCCGACCCATGTTTGAACCTGCTCCCTCCCGCCGCACCGTTCTGGCCGGTGGCGCGGCACTCGGCGCGCTCGCCTTCTCCGGCGGCTGGCAGCAGGCCCTTGCCGCCCCGCTGCTCACGGTAGAAAGCCTCAGCCTCGACGTGAACGGCAAGGCGGCGAAGGTCTTCGCCGTGAAGGGCCCTTCCGGCGAAGGCGTGTTCGCGAAAGAAGGCGACCGGCTCACCGGCGCGGTGCTCAACGCCTCGCAGAGCCCGGCGGTGCTGCACTGGCACGGCCAGATCTTTATCCCGCCGGACCAGGATCGCGCCCGCCCGAACGGGGGTGAGCTGGCCGTCGGCGGAATGGACCAGGTGGATTTTCGCCTCACCCCCGGCACCCACTGGATGCACTCCCACACCTTGAGCGAGCAGCAATTGCTCGCGGCACCTCTCGTCACCCGCGAGGCGGATGCCGGGGACGTGCAGGACGTGGTGGTGATGTTGCACGACTTCTCCTTCCGCAGCCCGGAGGAGATCCTCGCCGGGCTCGGCGGCGCGGGTGCTCAAGGTGGCCACGCCATGGGCCAGCAGATGCAGGGTATGGAAACGCAGGGCGCGCCGATGCAGGGAATGGCGATGCCGGGCATGAACCATGCGGGCCACGCCATGAACGGCATGGCTCCGGTGGGCGGAGCCATGCCGGGCAGCGCGATGGGCAGCGCCGGCTACAGCATGGGCGCGGCCGGAACCGGCGCTCCGGGCGGCGGCATGCCCATGGCGCACGCCAATGACGTCGCCTACGACGCCTTCCTCGCCAACCGCCGCACGCTGGCCGACCCGGAAGTGGTGCAAGTGGAGAAAGGCGGCCGGGTGCGGCTGCGCATCATCAATGGCGGCACGGCCACGGCCTTCTTCATCACCGTGCCCGGCCTGAAGCCCCGCTGCATCGCCGTCGACGGCACGCCTTGCGCCCCGGTGGAGGCGGAGGCCTTTCCCCTCGCCCAGGGCCAGCGCATCGACCTTTTGGTGGAGGTTCCGGCGAGCGGGGGCGCCTTCCCGGTGCTGGCGCAGGTGGAGGCCTCGACCCGCCGCACCGGCCTCGTGCTGGCGACGCCTGGCGCCTCTGTTGTCCGTATCGCCGAGGCGGCGGAAGCGCCAGCGGGCCTCCTCGACCTGACCTTCGAGGGGCGCCTCGCGGCGACGAAGCCGCTCGCTGTGCGCAAGGCCGACAGGGTCTTTCCGGTCATGCTGGGCGAGGAGCCGGGCTATCGCTGGACTATCAACGGCCGCGTCTCCGGCGAGGCCGAACCCTTCACCGTGACGCAAGGCGAGCGGGTGGAGATGACCTTCATGAACCCCACCAGCATGGGGCATCCCATGCACCTGCACGGCCACCATTTCCAGGTGGTGGGCCTCGGTGGACGCCGCTTCTCCGGCGCGCTGCGCGACACGGTGATGGTGCCGCCGCACGCGCCGGTGACCATCGCCTTCGACGCCGGGCCGAAAGGGGACTGGTTCCTGCACTGCCACCACCTCTATCATATGGCCGGGGGAATGATGGCCGTGGTGAAGGTGGCGTGATGCACGACGCGGACGGGGCCCTGCCGGAAAGCCGCCCGGAGGCTGCAGGTCCGCGCCCCCCCATCCCGAGGACCGTCTGGGCCCTCGGCTTGGTCAGCATGTTCATGGACATCTCGTCCGAGATGATTCACGCGCTGCTGCCGCTCTTTCTCACCGGCACGCTCGGTGCGAGCGTCGCCATGGTGGGCCTGATCGAGGGCGTCGGGGAATCCACGGCGCAGATCGCGAAGGTCTTCTCGGGCTATTTGTCGGACCGCTTCGGTCGGCGCAAGCCGCTGATCCTGCTCGGTTACGGGCTCGGCGCCGCATCCAAGCCGTTCTTTGCCCTGGCCGGCGCTCCGGCGATGGTGTTCGCCGCGCGCTTCGCCGACCGCATCGGCAAGGGCATCCGGGGTGCGCCCCGCGATGCGCTCGTGGCCGACGTCACCCCGCTTGGGATCCGCGGACGCGCCTACGGCTTGCGCCAGGCCCTCGACACGGTGGGCGCCTTCGTCGGGCCGCTGCTTGCCGTCGCGCTGATGGCGCTGTTCGCCGACGACATGCGGGCGGTCTTCTGGGTCGCTCTCGTTCCCGGCTCTCTTGCCGTGCTCTGCGTCGTCCTCGGCGTCGAGGATCGGTCCGTGGGCACGGTTGGAACAGGCCGACCTCCACCGGTGCGGATCGCGGATCTCAGGCGCCTCGAACGTCCCTTCCTTGTCGTTGTGGCCATCGGTGTCGTCTTCACGCTCGCGCGCTTCAGCGAGGCCTTCCTCGTCCTGAAGGCCCACGACGAGGGACTGCCGCTGGCGTTCGCTCCGTTCGTGCTCGTCGCGATGAATGTCGTCTATTCCCTCGGCGCCTATCCTGCCGGCGCCTGGTCGGATCAGGCTCCGCCGGAGCGGCTTTTGCTCAGCGGCCTTGCCGTGCTGGTGGCGGCCGACCTCACCCTCGCCTTCGTCCCGGGCCTGTGGGGAGCATTCCTCGGCATCGGCCTGTGGGGCGTGCACATGGCGCTCACCCAGGGCCTCCTCGCCAAGCTCGTGGCCCAGAACGCCCCGGCGACGCTGCGCGGATCAGCCTTCGGCCTGTTCAATCTCGCCACCGGCCTCGCGACGCTGGCAGCGAGCCTCGCCGCCGGTCTCCTGTGGGACGTCAGCGGCGCCCGGACGACGTTCATCGCCGGAGCCGTCTTCGCCCTCCTCGCATCCGCGCTCGTGATCACCTTCGATCTCAGCCGGAAGTCCTGAAGCGGTCCCGCCGATCATCGTCGCGAAACGCATGCCCACGGCGTCCGACCGGAGGGACGCGGTCTCATCGACCGAGATACTTGATGAGCGCCGCGATCCCGAGGACGACCAGCACCAGGATCAGGAGGCCGAACAGCCACATCCCCCACATGCCGGAGCCCATCATGCCGTCGAGATTCATCATGGTTCCCTCCCTGGAGCCGGAGCCGTCTCTGCAATCCACGAATGAGGACGCGTCAGCCCAGCGGCGTGCGCCGCAGGCGCAGGGCATTAACGATGACGCTGACGGAGGACAGCGCCATGGCCGCAGCCGCGATGATGGGTGAGAGCAGGAGCCCGAGCCACGGGTAGAGCACGCCGGCGGCGATGGGCACGCCCGCCGCATTGTAGATGAAGGCGAAGAACAGGTTCTGGCGGATGTTGCTCATGGTGGCGTGGCTCAGCTGCCGGGCGCGGGCGATGCCCTGGAGATCACCCTTCAGCAGTGTCACGCCGGCGCTCTCGATGGCGACGTCCGTGCCGGTCCCCATGGCGACGCCCACGTCCGCGGCAGCGAGGGCGGGCGCATCGTTCACGCCGTCGCCGGCCATGGCGACGATGCGACCTTCCTGGCGCAGCCGCGTCACCACCTGCGCCTTGTTCTCCGGCAGCACCTCCGCTTCCACCTCGTCGATGCCCAGGCGCCGGGCCACCGCCTCGGCCGTCGTCCGATTGTCGCCGGTGAGCATGACGACGCGGACCCCCGCTGCCCTGAGCGCCGCCAAGGCGGCGGGCGTCGTCGCCTTGACCGGGTCGGCGATGGCGATGAGGCCGCCGACGCGCCCGTCGACGGCGACGAAGATGACGGTGGCGCCCTCCCCGCGCAGCGCCTCGGCCTCGGCTGAAAGCGCCGAAAGGTCCACGCCCGCCTCGCCCATGATGCGATGGCTGCCGATGACGAGTTTGCGGCCGTCCACGCTCCCGGTCACGCCCTTGCCCACGGGACTGTCGAAATCCTGGGCCTCGCCGAGAGGCAGGCCGCGCTCCTCCGCCGCGGCCACGATGGCCGCCGCGAGCGGGTGCTCGCTCGCCCGCTCGAGCGTCGCCGCGAGCCGCAGGAGCGTGTCCTCCTCCAGGGCGCCGGCCGTCTTCAGCGCGACCACCTTCGGCTTGCCTTCGGTGAGGGTGCCGGTCTTGTCGACCACCAGCGTGTCCACCTTCTCGAACCGCTCCAGCGCCTCGGCGTTCTTGATCAGCACGCCCATGGAGGCGCCCCGGCCCACCCCCACCATGATGGACATGGGCGTCGCCAGCCCGAGCGCGCACGGACAGGCGATGATGAGCACCGCCACCGCGGCAATGAGGCCGTGCGCGAGGCGCGGCTCCGGTCCGACGATGCCCCACGCCGCGAAGGCGAGGAGCGCGATGGCGATCACCACCGGCACGAACCAGCCGGAGACCTCGTCGGCGAGGCGCTGGATCGGCGCCCGCGAGCGTTGCGCCTCCGCCACCATGTGGACGATCTGCGCCAGCATGGTGTCCCGTCCCACCTTGCCGGCGCGCATGACGAAGCCGCCGCTCTGGTTGAGCGTGCCGCCGATGACCCTCGCGCCGACGTCCTTGGTGACCGGCATGGACTCGCCGGTGATCATGGACTCGTCGATCGAGGAGCGCCCCTCGACCAATTCGCCGTCCACCGGCACCTTCTCGCCGGGGCGGACCCTCAGGCGGTCCCCCACCACGACCTGTTCCAGCGCCACGTCCTCGTCCGTGCCGTCGTCGCGTATGCGTCGCGCGGTCTTGGGGGCGAGGTCGAGCAGGGCGCGGATGGCCCCGCCGGTCTGCTCCCGGGCGCGTAGCTCCAGCACCTGTCCCAGCAGCACCAGCACCGTGATGACGGCGGCCGCCTCGAAATAGATGGCCACCGAGCCGTCGGCCGCACGGAAGGTCGAGGGGAAGATCTGCGGCGCGGCGGTCGCGATGACGCTGTAGAGCCACGCGACGCCCGTGCCCATGGCGATCAGGGTGAACATGTTGAGATGCCGCGTCACCAGCGACTGCCACGCCCGGACGAAGAACGGCCAGCCGGCCCACAGCACCACCGGCGTCGCCAGCGTGAGCTGGATCCAGTTGGCAGCCTGTGCGCCGAGCAGCATGTGCAGGTTGGTGAGGTGCCCGCCCATCTCCAGCGCGAGCACCGGCAGCGCCAGCGCAAGGCCGACCCAGAAGCGCCGGGTCATGTCCACGAGCTCGGCGCTCGGGCCGCTCTCGGCTGTCGCCACCTCGGGCTCCAGCGTCATGCCGCAGATGGGGCAGTTGCCCGGCCCCACCTGGCGGATCTGCGGGTGCATGGGGCAGGTGTAGATCACGCCTGTCGGCTGGCCCTTCGCTGCGGTCGGCGTCTCCGCCGTACCGGCCGCATAGGCTGAAGGGTTCGCGTCGAACGTGTCGTGGCACTTCGCCGAGCAGAAGAAATAGCTCTTGCCCCGGTGCTCCGACCGGAAGCCGGCGGTGGCCGGGTTCACCGTCATCCCGCAGACGGGGTCCTTGACCGTCTCCGCGGGTGCGGTCCCGGCTCCTTCGGGCGGGTGAGCTGCATGGTCATGGTGATGGTGGCCGGCGTGCGTGTCGTGCTCAATCATGAAGGCCATCTCCGGAGCGAGGCGCTGTCGCGGATGAAATTCCGATACGGGGGAAAAAGGCGGGGACGCGGCTGGCATAATCATCCCACGCCGGCCCGAACTCGGCGCGGGCGGCGGCTTCTTCCTGCCGTGCGAGCCGCGCATAGACCCAGACGAGAATGGGGAACATGGCGAGCGTGACCAATGTCGGCCACTGCAGCAGGAAGCCGAACATGATGACGACGAAGGCGGCGTACTGGGGATGCCGCACGCGGGAATAGGGACCTTCGGTCGCGAGGCGATGATCGCGCTGGGCCGCATAAAGCACGTTCCAGCTCGCCACGAGCAGCCAGAAGCCGCCGAAGATCAGAATATTGCTGAGGATGTGGAACGGCCCGAAATGGGGGTTCACGCGCCATCCGAACAAGGTCTCCAGCAGATGGCCGGCGTCATGGGACCAGAAATCGACACCGGGAAACTGCCGGCCAAGCCATCCCGACAGGAGATAGATGGTCAGCGGAAAGCCGTACATCTCGGTGAACAGGGCAAGGATGAAGGCCGAGAACGCCCCGAGCGTGCGCCAGTCCCGCGGTGTCTGCAGCCGGGTGAAGCTTGCCGCAAACAGGATAAAGACCACCGAGTTGATGATCACGAGGCCCCACAGGCCATAAGCGGGGGTCTCGGTCATCGGTTGCCCCCATCGGGGCCCGGCTGCCGTTCGCCTGGCTGGTGTCCCGCATGATGGCCGTGACCGTGATGCATGAACATGTGCATCAGCGGGCAGGCGAGCAGCAGGAGGAAGGGTAGATATCCCAGCACATGGGCGCGGTGCTCCGAGAACAAAAGAAAGGCCGCCGCGAGAAGGAAGCCGATGGCGACGATGCCGCCGGGCGAGCGCCAGAAGCTTCGGTGCGGGGCGCGCGTGCCGGTGTCGTTGCCGGGCCGCGGCATATGGCCGGTGTCGTCATGCCAGGACATTTGGTCCTCCTCCACTTGATCCGGGCGGGCCGGCCGCGATCGCCGACCCGCCTACGCGGCGCGACGCTCACATCGCGCTTACATGGGCCCCATTCCGCCCGGCATCATGAGCTGGTCCGCTGTGCGCTTCTGCGCTTCGTCGAACGACGCGTAGAGCGGCCCGAGCGCGGCCTTGAGGCGGCGCACCGCTTCGAGGCGAGCGGCGAGCATGCGCTCGTGGCCCTCAATCCGCTGGATGAGGGTTGGGGCGGCGGCGCCCTGCGCAGCCATCATCATCTCCTGCATGTCCCCCATCATGGCGCGGTTGGTCTTGAGCGCCTCCGTGAATGCGTTCCACAGGGGCTGCTGGGCGTCGGTGATCTTCAGTTCGGCCTTCAGGAAGGCGATGCGCCCTGCGACGCGGCCTGGATCCATCATCTGGCCCATCCCCATGGCGCCCGCGGCGGCTCCGCCCATCATCCCCATGCCGGCCCCTGCGTTTCCACCGCCCATCATCCCCATCATGCCCGGCCCCATCATGCCTTGGGGGCCGCCGGGCGTCGGCGTGGCCTGAGACGGCTGCGGCGCCGGCGCGGGTGCCTGGGGCGCGGCAGGCTGGGCCTCCGGCGGGTGGTGCGCGTCCTCGGCGAAGCCTGGCGTGGCGAGCAACAGCGCGCCGGCGAGCATCAGATTGCGAAACGTCGTCATGGTCAGTTCCCTCCTGTCACTGCGGCGCGGCTGAGGCCGGCCGCCTGGAAATCCAAACTGGTCCGTGTGTCTTGCGGCTGTGCTTCATCGATCGTGCCCTGGTGTTCCGGCGCGACGGGGCGGGTACTACCCACGCCGCCATAGATGCTGTCGAAGGCGCGCTCCCACAGGGCGTCCCGCAGGCGCCGTCCCTGCTCGATCCCCTCGGCGACACGCAAGACGACCCGCTCCTCCTCGACCTTGAAGGGATTGTCCGGAGCAACCGGATGCCGGTCCGCGTCGACGTGCTCCGCCAGCCATCGGACGCCGCGCATCCAGGGCATAAAGCCTTCGGACAGGAGGAGGCGGCTGGTGCGCATGGGGTGCAGCGTCTCAAGCGCCGCCGCGGACCAGGGCGTCGTCAGCGCCCGGACCCAGGGGCTGACGAACGTGCGGTAGAAGGCTTCGTTGCGTTCCGACAGGTCGCGCACGCGCTCGAAGGCAGGGTCCTGCCGGGGGAAGCGGATGTCCGACACCTCGCGCGCCTCGAAGCGGACCTGATAGCCGCCCTCACGGCAATCGGGATCGCCGGACGGATTGTCGATCTTCATCTCGTAGAGGCCGGGCGGGAGCGTCTCGATCCGCGGCAGGCTCTCGAGGATGGCCCGATGTTCCAGCCGCGCAACCTTGGCGGAAACGAAGATGCCGAGGTGACCCACGTGGCGGTTGATGAGATAGACGATGCGCTGGCCCGCCGCCTTCAGGTCGTCCGTATCCTTGTACACGGCCGGTATCCAGCCAAGCGCCTGATGGGGCGGCGTGATGTTGTCGCCATAGGAGGCGAAGATCACGAGTGGATTGCGGATGCGCCTGAGGTCCGCATGGCACCCTTCGCAGATCTGGACACGACCCTGCTCCAACTTGTTACCGACGAAGAAATTCTCCACGATGGCGAGGATCTCTTCGCGGCTCAGGAAGTAATAGCCGCCCCACCAGCGCTCGAAGGCAAGGAACCGCTCGCGCTCGGTATCCATATGGGCATAGAGGTTCGCATACTTCTCCCACACGGCCTCTGGCTTCAGTCCCTCGAAGTTCTGCACCAGGAAGGCGCCGTCGAAGCGTCCGTCCCCGAGGTCGGAGAGGAGATGCGTCAGCCATGCCCCGCCCTCGAAACCGGCGGCGATGCGCATGGGGTTGATGCCGGTCTCGCCGGCCCAGTAGGACAGAGGGGTTCCGTTCAGCACGGTGGGTCCGGCCAGCCCCGCGCAGTCCGCGGCGAGCAGCGTCACCGCCCAGCCGGCCTGGCAATTCCCATAGAGCACAGGCGCGGCGCCGGAATGCCGATGGGACACCTCCTTTACGAACTGCCGCAGCGCATGGAGCACGTCGGCGAGCGTCTGCCCCGCGGCAGGCTCGGGATAGAAGGTGACGAAATAGACCGGGTGCCCCTGGTGCAGGGCGACGCCGATCTCGGAGTCCTGCCTGAAGCCCCCGATCCCGGGGCCGTGGCCGGCGCGCGGATCGAGGATCACCACGGGTGGCTTGGCCGCGTCCAGGCAGTCTTCCAAACATTCGTCCCCGACGCGGGTCACGCGCAGGAGCGCATAGTTTGTCGGATGCTCGAACCGGCGGGCATCGAGCACGACCTCGTAGTCGAAGTCGAGCAGCGGCGGCTTTCCTGCGCGCTCGTGCGCCAGCATGTTGTCAGCCCGCTGGCGCAGCGTGTCCCAGAACAGGATCCAGCGCTCGGCCGCGTCTCTGCCATAGGACAGGAAATTGCGAGCGAACGTTCCGGGATCGCTGGAGAAGGCGCCCCCCTGGGCATTGCGGGTTTGCTGCCGGGCTCCGGTGCCAGTCAGTCCGGATTGCCCAGGCGCAGCCGTGCCGGCCATAGGCTCGGCAAGCGTGTCGCGACCGTACATGGAAAGGTCCTCGTTTCCCCATCGGCACAAGGCCGACGCTGATGTCGGGGCATCTTCCGGCGCGTCGACGCGTCGGAACCCTCAACGGGTGCCGCTTCGCACGTCCGCCTCACGCCTGGAATGCGTTGAGACCGCTATCAGCTCTGGAAACGAGGGGGATCGAGGCCGGGCAAGACCGCCAAGCCGTCCCCGGCCTGGTTGTCGAGATCAAAGGGCTGTCGCACAAAGACCAGATCCAGAACGTGGAGGTCCACGCCGTTTGCCACGGGCACATAGACGCTGCAGGAGACGCTGCAGCATTTTCCGTGGTCAGCGGTTTGGGTCGGCTCGTCCGGATGATGATCCGCGGGATCGGGCGAGGCGACCTGATGCGGATGATCCGCCGCAGCGGCGTATGCCGGGTCCCCGTCGTCGTGGCATGGCGCGGAATAGGCGCTGGCGATGGGTCCGAACAGCATGGCCATTGCCACCAGGATCGCTGGCAGCACTTTCACCCACCCCGCTGCGGATCTAAGCCTAATCATATACCCCATCGCCTCACCGGCGAACTATGCCTCATCGTAGGTCCGCATGAAAGGACCGCCTTGAGCAGGATCAATGTGCGCGCCGACGAGGTCACCTGTGCGCGCATTGGTTTTCCCTGAACCACCATCAGGCGGGTCCTTGTTCGTCCCGCACGATCGGGCAACTCTCGTCCTTCGCCCAGTCGGCAAAGCTCAAATAGTAGACTTGGACGTCGTCATAGCCCGCCCGCAAGGCGGCGAGAGCCGCAAGGGCCGCGCGCCCGCCGCCATCGCAATGGGTGACGATGTGGTCGCCGGGGCCGAACCCGGCAGCGGACAGCAGCGCGTGCAGGTCGGCAGCCGGCTTCAGGCGGCCCGAACCGAGGAGGTCGGCATGCGGCAGAAGCCGGGTACCGGGCAGATGCCCGCCTCTTGTGTTCTGGCGCAGGTCCTCGCCGCTGAATTCCGCCGAGGTCCGGGCGTCGAGGATGTGGACCTTGCTCAGGTTGCCCTTCAATTCGGTGCGGTTGACGAGTCCGACCGGTCCAGTGCCGGGATGGGCCCGGAACGCCGCGGTGGGGACCGCCGGGCGAATGCCGGCGAGGCGATCCGGATACCCGGAGAGGGTTGGCCCGCCGCCGTTCAGGACCAGGGCCTTCACCCCGAAATATTGCAGGATAAACCAGACGCGGGCCGAGTCCGTCATCCGGCCGTCATCGCTCACCACCACCGGAACCGCCGGATCGAGACCGAGCCCACGGATGGCGTCCTCCCAATAGGTGGACGTATCGAGGGAGGTCTCGGCGACACGGGCCGCCGCCTCCCACGCCGCGATGGGCACGCGGATGGCGCCCGGCGCATGGCCCTTTTCGAACGCGTCCGGGGAACGGACGTCGAGGAGATGGAAGGCGCCGAGAAAGGCCAAGGCCGACGGCTCGATGACCGGATCCTGTAACATGGACATCTCCCGGATGGGTGTCAGGTCAAGGTGTGCCGCATGCCTCCAGCCGCGGCGAGCAGAAGCACCACGACGAGCGGTGGGACGCGCCACACGGTGAGCAGCAGGAAGCCCGCCAGCGCCACCACGAAATCCGGGGCATCGAACACCGTGCCGGTGAAGACGGGGCTGTAGAGCGCGGCCCCGAGGATTCCCACGACGGCCGCGTTCGCGCCGCGCATGGCGGCTTGGGCTAGGCTCTTGCGCCGCAGCGTGTCCCAGAACGGCAGCATGCCTGTCACGAGAAGGATGCCCGGCAGGAACACCGCCACGAGGGCGATGGCGGCGCCGACGATGCCGTTCGGTTCCGGCCGCATCACGGCGCCGAGCCATGCCGCGAAGGTGAAGAGCGGACCCGGCACCGCCTGGACGAGGCCGTAGCCGGCGAGGAAGTCGTCGGGCGTGACCCAGCCCGGTGCCACTAGCTCGGCTTGCAGGAGCGGCAGAACCACGTGGCCGCCGCCGAACACCAGGGCGCCCGAACGGTAGAAGGCGTCGAAGAGCGCCAGACCCTGGGATCCGGTCGCCGGCGCCAGGATCGGCGGCACCACCAGCAGCGCCGCGAAGGCAACGAGCAACAGCACCCCCGTCCGGCGGGACAGGGGCACCGGCGGGGCGTGGGACGGGTCCTGCGCGCCACGTCCCAAAGCGGTCTGGTCGCGGCACAGCACTAGGCCCGCCAGCGCCCCCACGGCAATGGCCGCGATCTGTCCGAAGGCGCCGCCGGCAAACACCACCAGGGCGATCGACGCGAGGGCGATGCCGGCCCTTGGCTGATCGGGGGTGAGCGTGCGCGCCATGCCCCAGACCGCCTGGGCCACCACCGCGACGGCGACGAGCTTCAACCCGTGCAGAACGCCTTCGGCCGCAGGTCCTCCGAGGGCGGCGGCGCCCAGCGCGACCGCTACGAGCGCCACTGCAGAGGGAAGGGTGAAGCCGGCCCATGCGGCGATGCCGCCAAGGAACCCGCCGCCGCGGATCAGTCCCAGCGCGAAGCCCAGCTGGCTGGAGGCGGGGCCCGGCAAGAACTGGCACAGGGCCACGAGATCGGCATAGGCCTCGTCATCGAGCCAGCGGCGGCGCAGCACCAGCTCCTCCCGGAAATAGCCGAGATGGGCGATCGGCCCTCCGAAGCAGGTGAATCCAAGCTTCAGGAAGGCGACGAGGACCTCGAGCGGCGTGCCCCGCGTCGGAGTTGCAGGAATGGCGGCATCGGCGACGTCGTCCCGGCTCATGTTTCCCCGCTCATGCTTCCCGGCCCAGGTTTCCTGGCTCATGGCTTCGTGGTCCCCGCTGGTGGGCTGGGCCGCATTTCCTTGAAGAGCTCGCTCACCTTCTGCCGCGCCGTCTCCAGGGCCTCGCGGCCGAGCGGCGTCGCGCAATAGAGCCGGCGGAGGGCACGTCCGTGGCGCTCTTCCCGCACGGCGAGATAGCCTTTGCGCTCCATGGCATGGAGCATCGGGTAAAGGGTCCCCGGGCTCAGCCGGTAGCCGTGGCGGGCGAGTTCCTCGATCATCCACTGGCCATAGACCTCGCCTTCCACCGCATGATGGAGGATGTGCAGGCGAACGAGGCCGGACAGAAGCTCCTGATGCTCCATCCACCCTTCCATCTCATACGAAATCGAATTTCGATATCGATATTCGATTATCTGGGCGGAGCGGTCAACTCCCGCGCCGAAGGGTTGGCCAAGAGGTCACCGCTCTTCCGGCGGCCTGATGTGCCGGAAGGCCCAGAGCAGACCGAAATCATAGAGGATCTTCAGCACCCCGCAGAGAATGAATGGCCAGGCCTCATGGCCGGCGGCGAACAGGGCGCCGGCCATGGCCGGGCTCAAGGCCGCGGCAAGGCTGCGCGGCACCGAGGTGATGCTCGCCGCCGCCGCGCGCTCGGGCGGCGTCACCACTGCCATCACATAGGAGGAGCGGGTCGGAACATCCATCTGCGACAGAGCGGAGCGCACCAGCAGCAGGACGAGGGCCACCTCAAGGCTCGGCACCACCGCGGCGAGGATCAGGCACAGGCTGGAGGGGATGTGGGTGAACACCATGGTGTTCACGAGCCCGATGCGTCGCGCGAGCCACGCCGCGACCGGGAAGGAGAAGGCGGACAGCACGCCGGAGATAAAGAAGAACGTGCCGGCTTCGGCGAGCGACAGGCCGAAGCGCGTGAACAGCCAGAGCGCGAGAAGCGACTGCACCGCGAGCCCGCCGGCAAACGCATCGATGGAGAACAGCGCCGCAAGCCGGTAGACGATGCCGCGCGACGGACCGAGGGCCGCGGCAGGCTTATCTTCGGTGGCAGAGACACGCGGGATGCGGGCATAGAAGAGACCGCCGGCCACGCCTAGCAGCGCATAGAGCGTGAACATGGCTTCCAGCGCGCCGAGGCGTGAGATGCCGAACTCGGCCATCAGGTCCGGGCTCATAGCCGCCAGCGCGCCCACCGCGGCGGCGAGGGCCCCCACGAGGCTGTAGCGCGCGAAGGCCGAAGTCCGCGCCTTGTCCGCCACCAGATGGGACAGCGTCGCGTGCTCGATGGGTACGAAGATGCTTACCGAGCCGGACGACGGGTTGATGGTGCCGCAGAAGGCCACCAACAACACGGCCCCGTAGCTTGCCGACTGGGTGAAGGCGAACCCCGTCGCCACCATGAGGCCCGACGCGGCGATCAGCAGCGTGCGCCGGTCGATGCGATGGCCAAGCAGCCCGATGGCGAGGGTCATCAGCGCCGAGCCAAACAACGCGGTGGTTGCCACCACGCCGATCTCGAATGCGCCGAGTCCGAGGGCCGAGAGATAGACGGGAAGCAGCACGGCGACGAAGCCGTCGCCGAAATCCCGAAGGGCCCGCGCCGCATAAAGCGAGGAGACGGGGGAGAAGAGGCCGTGGCCCTCGACCGCCGGGCTGTTCAGGACTTGGGACACGGCAACCGCTCCCTCTTTAGGCCGCAGCCGGATATGTCGCGCTCTTTCCGCCGGCCCAGGCGTAGAGCGCGTCGTAAATGACGAAGCCGCGCTTCAGGAGGTCATGGTCGTCCGGCGTCACCTCACGCAGCCCCTTGGAGATGGCGAGCAGGCCCGCCGACTGGGGCGTGAGGTCCAGCCGGCTGGTGTCGGCGCCGCGCACGATGTCGGCGAGGGCGACGATGGCCGGATCGCTCTGAAGGCCGTAGTGCGTCACGAAGGCGTCGAAGCTGCACTTGTCGCCCGCATGGCCGAACGCGACGCCGGGCACGTCGAACAGCGTAGCGCCGGTCTCCTCGGCCTGGCGGATCACATCCTCAGGCGGCGTGAACAGGAATTCGGGCGCCGCGTCGATGAAGCGCGCGATGAGCCAGGGGCAGGCGATACGGTCGATGACCGGGCGGGCGCGGGTGATCCATTTCATGAGCCGTCTCCTTGCCTGGCGCGGCGGCTTCTGATCACCACCGGCCACGTGGAGACGCTACGCCTACATCAATTATGATACAAGTGTTGCATTTTTATTTTGGAGTGATACGGTTTACTCATGAGCGACGATGAGACCTCTTCCGGGCAGCTTTGGCTGCTGCTGATCCACCAGCTTCCGACCAAGCCGGCCTACTTCCGCGTGAAGATCTGGCGGCGGCTGCAGGGCATCGGCGCCGTGGCGGTGAAGAGCTCGGTCTATGCCCTGCCGGCCTCGGCCGAGACGCAGGAGGATTTCCAGTGGCTCGTAAAGGAGATCGCCGCCGGCAGCGGTGAGGCCATGGTCTGCGAGGCCAGACTCGTGGACGGACTGACGGATGCCCAGGTCCGTACCTTGTTCGATACCGCGCGAGACACCGATTACGGCGCGATCTCAGAGGAGGCGCGCGGCATCGCCGCCGCACTCGATGCGGACGCCGGGGCCGAGAAGCGTGCCGAGGCGCGATCACAGACCGGTCGGCTGCGGCGACGCCTCGCCGACATCGCCGCGCTCGATTTCTTCGGCGCCACGGGGCGGCTAGTTGCCGAAGGCCTCATCGCTGCCCTTGAGGCCCGAACCGCGGAGGACACAGCCATGGCATTCCCGCCCGCAACGTCACCCGTCAATCTCGATCCCCTTGCCGCGCTCAAGGGGCATGTGTGGGTGACACGGCGCGACGTGCATGTGGACCGCATCGCCTGCGGCTGGCTGATCCGGCGCTTCATCGATCCAGATGCTCAGATCCGTTTCGTTCCTGGCAAGGGCTATGTGCCCAAACCCGAAGAGCTGCGCTTCGACATGTACGAGGGCGAGATCACCCATGAGGGCGATCGCTGCAGCTTCGAGGTGCTGCTCGGCCGCACCGGCCTTTCCGATCCCGCTTTGCAGGCGGTGGGCGAGATCGTCCACGACATCGACCTCAAGGACGGCAAGTTCGGCCGTGAGGAAGCCGGCGGCATCGCCAGCCTCATCACCGGCATCGTCTTGAGCGAACCCGACGATGCCCAGCGCCTCACCAAGGGCGCTGGAGTATTCGACACGCTCTACCAGTATTTCCGCGCCAGCCGCGCATGACCGAAACGAGGTCATCAGGGCAATCTGGATGGCGCCATCACGCTGCTGGTGAGTGCTCAGGGCATGTCTTCAGGAAGCGAGTTGCGCAGCCCCGGCGCGGTGGCATGTGACGGACCATCGGACTAACGTCCAGCCCGGTCAGGCGAGCATCGCCAGGGGGGACCAGGATGGGACGTTTGCTCGACGAGCGCTTTTTGCGCAGGGCCCTCGCGGCGGCGGCCCTGGTTGGGCTTCTCGGTGGCCTTGCCGCGTGGGCGCTCGGCCATGGGGCCGTCGCCGGCCTGATCTGGACGGCCGGCACCATTCCCGTCGTCGCCTGGCTCACCGTCTCCATCGTGCGGGACCTTGTCGCCGGACGCATGGGCGTCGATGCGGTGGCGCTCCTCTCCATGAGCGGCGCCATAGCGCTCGGCGAGAGCCTCGCAGGTTCGGTCATCGCGGTGATGTATGCCGGCGGAAACCTCCTTGAGGACATCGCCATCGCGCGGGCAGAGCGGGATCTGCGATCGCTGGTCGATCGGGCGCCCCACATCGCCCATCGCCGCACCGGAGAGACGATTGCGGACATTGCCATCGAGACCGTCGCGGTGGGCGACGTGCTGGTGGTGCGGGCCGGCGAGGTGGTGCCGGTGGACGGCCTCCTAATTGCCAATGCAGCCGCTTTGGACGAGGCGGCCCTGACCGGAGAGCCCATGCCGGTCGCGAAAGTGCGCGGCGCACCGGTGTTCAGCGGCACCGTCAATGCCGGCGAAACCTTCGAGATCCGCGCCACCGCAGCAGCCGGCGACAGCACCTATGCCGGCATCGTGCGCATGGTGACGGCGGCACAGACGGCCAAGGCCCCGTTCATCCGGCTCGCCGACCGCTATGCGCTGCTGCTGCTGCCGGCAACGCTCGTCGTCGCAGGCCTGGCCTGGGCGCTGTCGGGCGACAAGATCCGCGCCCTCGCCGTGCTGGTCGCCTCGACGCCCTGTCCGCTGATCCTGGCGGCGCCGGTGGCCTTCATCGCCGGCATCTCCCGGGCGGCGCGGCTTGGCATTCTTGTCAAAGGCGGAAGCGCGCTGGAGGCGCTGGCGCGCACCCACACCGTCCTGTTCGACAAGACCGGCACGCTGACCGTGGGCGGCGCCCGTCTCGTCGCCGTGGAGACGGCGCCCGGCGAAAGTCCGGATGAGATCCTGCGGCTCGCGGCCTCGCTGGAGCAGGCCTCGCACCATGTGGTGGCGGAGGCCATCGTCCGTGCGGCTCGCGGGCGCGGCGTCGCGCTTGATCCGCCCGACGCGGTACGCGAAGCCATGGGATCAGGCCTGGAGGGCCGGGTCGACGGGCGCCTGGTGAAGGCGGGATCGTATGAGCTCGTCTGCGGCGCCTGTCATCGCGAGTCGTGGGCGCTGCGGGCCCTGCGGCGCGCCGCCTGGCGATCCGCCCTCAGCGTCTTCGTCTCCGTGGATGGGCAGCTGAAGGGCGCCATCCTGCTGGCCGACGAGCTGCGGCGGGAGACGCCGCGCGCGGTCCAGTCGCTGCGGGCCGCGGGCGTGGCGCGCATCGTCATGCTGACCGGCGA
The DNA here is from genome assembly GCF_022138605.1 of Xanthobacter sp. NM-25. Classification (GTDB taxonomy): domain Bacteria; phylum Pseudomonadota; class Alphaproteobacteria; order Rhizobiales; family Xanthobacteraceae; genus Xanthobacter. Next base: position 574,491 of record NZ_JACBFS010000003.1, on the reverse strand, counting down.
CAATGCGGAGGCGGCGGAGACCATCGGCGCCGCTTTGGACCTCGATTGCGTCCTCGCCAACCGAACCCCGGGCGACAAGCTGGAAGCGGTCGCGGTGGAGCAGCGGCTCAACCCCACGCTGATGGTGGGCGACGGCATCAACGACGCGCCCGCCCTCGCCGCCGCCGACGTGGGCATCGCCATGGGTGCGCACGGCGCCAGCGCTTCGTCCGAAGCGGCCGATGTGGTCATCCTCGTGGATCAGCTGGACCGGGTGTCGGACGCCGTGACGATCGCCAAGCGCACGCGGCGCATCGCGCTCGAGAGCATCGGCGTCGGCATGGGGCTGTCTTGCCTCGCCATGATCGCGGCCGCCTTCGGCTGGCTGTCGCCGGTCGCCGGTGCGCTGACCCAGGAGGCCATCGATGTCGCCGTCATCCTCAATGCCCTGCGCGCTTTGACGGCGGGTCACGGCTTCGGCCATCGTGCGCTGAAGCCGGGGTTCACCCTCGCCCTTCAGCAGGATCACCGGGAGCTGGAGGCAACCCTCGACCGGATGCGGGAGATCGCCGACAGTCTCGACGATACCACCGGCGCGGCCGCCGTCGCCTTGATCCAGGAGGCGAGCACGCTGGTGACGACACAGATCGCAGCCCACGAGCGGCTGGACGAGGAGAGCATCTACCCGCAGTTGCGCGAAGTCCTGCATGACGGGGATGGTCTCGCCGCCATGAGCCGCGCCCACCGCGAGATCCTCCATCTCGCGCGGCTTCTGAGGCGCCTGGCGGACGGCCTCGGCGCGGACGATGCAGACCGCTATCTTATCCGCGACGCGCAGCGCATGGTGGAATCCATCGAGGCACTGGTGCGCATGCATAACGCGCAGGAGGAGGACATCTACGAGAACGTAGCGGCCTGAGCCTCGCAGCGAAGCCCCGGCACTTCATGCCAGACCTTGGCAGCTCAGCGCGCGAGTTTCTTGCTTCAGATCTTTGTAAGCACGGCGGTTACGAATATGAAGCTGCCCGCGAAGATCAGGCCCGCTATTGCGCTCAGTGGCAGGCCATGGCGGAGCATACCTTCATACAGAACTCTTCTTCGATCATCCGCCGCCCCCAACCACCCAACCAAGACAGTTGCACGCGATAATTTTTTCCTCCACAAATGAGGTCAAGAAAATTATCGTGGAGCGATTCGATGGCTGCGGTTCGCGTGCTTGCCGATCATCCTGAAGTTGATGCTCGCCTCGCCGAGTTCGGTGTCACGCGCCAGGCGCTGCTCGAGGTCGTGCGCGGCGTGGTCGCTGCGCGTGCCGACGCGATCGCCGATGATCCCGCTTCTGCTGAGGGGCTGCTCGCCTACATCTACGGCACCCGGTATGTGCGGCAACTTTTCCGGGCGATCGGCTGGGTCAATTATCGCGAGAACAACGTCGAATCCGTCAAGCATCCGGATAGCCCGCTCAAGGTGGTCTATCAAAGTGTCGACCATGCCGCCGACAAGTTGCACAGGCCGCAAGCGGTTTCCGGGAAAGGCTCCGGCGCCGACCGTATCATTGCGGTGGGACAGACCGGGCTGTTCCCCGAGGAAGAAATGTCCGCGGCGCGAGATCAGGGGCTGGCGGAGCTCCGGACCGGCGTATGGTTCTTCTGCGTGTCGGTTCAAGGTGATGAGATCCGCGCCGAGCTCTCTCTGCCTTCGGGCATTTCCGGCGGCAATTTCGAGGGCTTCATCGAGCGCATCTTCATCCTCGGCGGTGGTGAATGGCCGGCGGATGCCATCCTTGATAGCGATCGTCCGGACGGCATTGAGTTCGAGCCTGCTGTTTTGCGTCGCTAGGCCATGTTCAACATTGGCAGAATGGAGCTCGCGCGGAAGCGGCAGCGGTTGACCGCCAAGGCTCTCGCCGAGCAAGCCGGCATATCGCCGGTCACCCTGTCGCGTGTCGTCAACGGGCAGCAGGTTCCGGATGAAGACACTGTCGACGGCTTGGTGCGTGCGCTGGGATTTCCGCGGGAGTTCTTCTTCCGGGACGACGCGGCCCCGATCGGCGCTGATGCCGCCAGCTTCCGGAGCCTGACGGCGATGTCGGCGCGAGAGCGCGATGCGGCGCTCGCCGCCGGCTCATTGGCCTTCGAGATGTCAGCCTGGGTGCGGGAAAGGTTCGTTCTGCCGCAGCCAGACCTGCTCGACCTCAGCCATGAACGCGATCCCGCCGGAGCCGCACGTGCGCTACGCCAGCATTGGGCGATCGGCGAGCGGCCGATCTCCCATATGATCAAGCTGCTTGAGACGAAGGGCGTCCGCGTCTTCTCGCTGGCCGAGAACACGAAGAATGTGGATGCCTTTTCCTGCTGGCATGATGGTGAACCGTATGTCTTCCTCAACACCTTCAAGACCACGGAGCGCAGTCGGTTCGACGCTGCTCATGAGCTGGCGCACCTTGTCCTGCACAAGCATGGCGGTCCCAATCAAGGGCGCGCTGCCGAACTGGAGGCACATGCGTTTGCATCGTCGTTCCTGATGCCTCACGACGACGTCGTGGCGACGATCCCATTCGTCCGAAGCCTCGATCAATTGGTGCTCGCAAAGAGGCGGTGGGGCGTGTCCGTCGCTGCGCTTGCGCATCGCCTCCACCGGATCGGCCGGATCTCCGACTGGAACTACCGGACTTTCTGCATCCAGATAAACAAGCGGTTCGGCATCAACGAGCCTGACGGTCTCCCGCCAGAACGATCTGCAATATGGCAGCGTGTTCTCACAGAACTTTGGCGGGAAGGCGTGACGCGCCGGCACGTGGCGGCCCGCCTGGATATTCCTGAGGCAGAACTCGACAATCTTCTGTTCGGGCTTACCGGGGATGTGAATCCGCCATCCGTCGGTGGTTCGTCTCTCCGGCTAGTTCCGTGATTGTGCCTAGGGGGTTAAGCCTCCGAGATATCACGATTGGAAAAACGATCATGGTTGCTCGCTCACCGAACTTTCGGATGCATCACCTGTCCCGACATTGATCTCCATAAATGGAATGTCGAGCAAACTATCAAAATCGGCCGGTTCGGTGAGATATCGGAAACCCCACGGGCTTAGAAGGAGCAGGCTCCTCCGAGCCGGTTGCTCGAAACGAGGATCCCACAGTCCGTCACGCTCGACATGTTCCAAGAGTTTGAGCATTCGATCCTCGGGCAAAGCAATCTCGTTAGGGGCGAACCCGGCATCCCACATGTAAACAAGAAATTCCGCAGGCTGTCCGGCGGCTTGATCCGTGAACACCGCCAATACCTTTCCGCCAAGCTGACCATTGATCGCTTCCTGCCGTTGAAATTCGGGCGTTGTTACCGGGGCTGGCGCTGAACCGGATATTGAGAATGTGTGCCGCTCGGGATCGGCATGGATAGTCCAGGGTGCTGGAAAATTTGCGCTAAAGCGGCCGATGATTGTACGTGCCGGATGAAAAGAGTGGATGGCTTCGGACATATAGGATCTATGGATGTCAAAAAAGCCAACGCCTTTTGTAAGAGCCACATTGACCTCGTCGAAAGTCAACCGAGTCGCATGACCGCCGTTCCGACGCCTGAGACGCAAGCCATCCTCCCAGATAACGTAATCGGCATGATAAATGCCATTACGAATATCGTCTCTAAAGGCCTCTTCCAGCACCAATGCAAGACCCGGCATGCCAATCGCATGCGCGGTTCTAGCTAGATCTCTGAACGTCGCATTTGCATTCGGCCCAATGACCCTAGCGGGTTGCTGTCTTACTCGAACAAGGTCTTGAAATGGCCAAAGCAAATAAGGTTTTAGCGTGACAATCCCCATCATATTCTTGAGGGTCTCATAGATGCCGCCTGCCTCAGCGAGCTGACAATAGAGAAACAGCAGGATACGAATTTCGGCCTTCGACCGTGGGCGGCTGTGTGCGGGGTGAGCGGAGATTTCCTCGAACACTTCGTGCGCTGTGATCGTAGTAGCCCAGCCGGCGTCCTGCATGCCGCGGAATTCTCCACCGAGCGAAGCGGCAAAGTCGAGTTCGTTGATTCTCCGAGCGAACGCCAACAGATATGAAAGATGCCGGGACAATTTCCTGAGATAAATCTGCGCTTCCATAATTAGTTCAACTTCAGTTTTGGCAGCCTAGTGTTCACGTGCATCCGATTGTTCGCTCTGAGCTGACACCTCACTCCTGCCTGCCAGTGCTTCAGCAATCTTTCCCGAAATCCGATTGGCCGCGCGACGCGAAGGATCATGTTGCACATGCGCGTAGATCGCTGTTGAGCGTGCATTCGCATGGCCAAGAATGGCTCCTGTCAGGGGCAACCCTTCGCCATAGGAGACGGCGGTGGATCCCATCGTATGCCTCAGCGTATGGGGGGTAACGCCAGGTAGTTCCGCTTTCGCGACGACCCTGGTCCAAACGCCCTTTGTTCCCTGAAAATGGCCATCTCCCCGTTCCGCCGGGAATACGAAGTCGGAACCCGGCTTCCTTGTAATGCCACGCAGCAGCACGATTGCAGCCGCGCCAAGCGGCCGAATGGACTTTCCAGTCTTGCTGTCGTCCAAAACGAGAAGGCCGTGCTCGAAACTCACCTCATTCCATCGCAGCGCGGCGATCTCGTCGCGACGACAGCCGGTCAAAGCCCACAGGCGTGCAATGTTCAATGCTTTGGCGTTGACACCCTCCAGTTCCAGCGCGTCGAACGCCTTGCCGAGACGGCTGATCTCCTCGAGCGTCAAATACCTATCGCGCCTGTTGTCGGATTTTTTCACAGCAGCGATGTCGCAAGGATTGGAGGACACGATCTTGCGCCGCACAGCAAAGCTAAAAACGGCGGAGAGATCCTTTACGACCTTCCGCGCGGCTCCCTCGCCGCCGCGAACGATGATGCGTTTGCGAAACCCGATTTTCTCATCCTTGGCGGTCTTGCCGTTGGTCACATCCCGCACGAAGCGTTCGATCTCACCCGCACCAACCTCCGACACGCGCTTTCGTCCGAGCAGCGGCACGACATGGTGCCGTAAACGCGCGATCGTGTAAGCCTTGGTGCGGGGCTTCATGGGCTCGCCCTGCCGAATGCCGCGCTGAACGAAGCAGCCTTCTTCTTCATAAAGGTCGATCAGCTCGGCCATCAGCATTTCGCGCCGCTTTGTCTGAAGCTCGCCAGCAGGGTCCTCACCTTTCGCGGCTGCGCCGAGCAGAATCTTCGCCTTCTTGCGTGCCTCGTCGACGGTCAAGTTTCCATAGCGGCCGACTGTCTGGAAACGCTTCGGCGCGTTCCGCCCGCCGCCGTTGGCGCGGTATCGAATGATGAAGGTCTTCGATCCGCTCGGGTCAGTACGGACCCCAAACCCGGATAACTCGCTGTCCCAAGCGAAGCAACGCTCACCGTTCGAGACGATGCTGTCGACCACCTTTTTAGTGAGCCTGACGGCGTTTTCTCTTGCCATTCCCGTGCCTTTCGATAGGTCGATGCCATCGAAGTTGGTGACCACCTGGTGACCACCGTGACGGAAAATCTCATACCATGCCAGAAAGGCCAATATCAATAAGCCACTGAATAGTATTGATTTTTACAGGTCAGTCCAACTGAGGAAAACTCCGGATAACCCTGTCTCCAATTTTGCCAAGGTTGGGGTCGAGGGTTCGAATCCCTTCGCCCGCTCCAGTTTCTCTCAAGACAATCGAAGATCGAGATGGCGCCCGAACGGGCGTCAATGGCGTTCTGGCGCGCTGGACCGGTCGTTCGGTGGACGCGGCTTGCGCGAGAGGGCAAGCGGCACTGGCGATGGGCCAGGCAGCTTGGAATCCATATAAATCATTGCTGTTGCAGCAGATTTCCATTCCCCCTATAGGCTGGCGACTGACGGATCGGACGTGGCGACGGACGGTGAAGCCGGCCGCGCACTGTGAACGGCACTGCGCCAGGCCGATGCCGTCAGCCGTGGCCCCGACGGCAGCCGGGCCGGATCGCAGCGCGATCCGGATCGCCGGCGCCATCGCTCGGACCGCGGGAGCGGAATGGGCGCGCCACGGCGGCGCGCCGGGCCGCACGGAGCCGCCGATGTGGGATCTGCACAAGCTGTTCGTCCGCCACGCCCGGGAGCTGGAACGCTTCCTGCGGCGGCGCGGCCACAGTGCAGAGACGGCTGCCGACATCACCCAGGATACCTTCCTGCGCGTGCTCGCCACCCCGCCGGGGGAGGCGGAGGCCAACCACAATCCGCGCGCCTATCTCTATCAGGTCTCCCGCAACCTCAGCATCAACCAGCGTCGGCGGGAACGCCTGGTGGCCTTCACCGACCTTTCCGGAGAGGAGGTTCAGCGGATCGCCGATCCCGCCCCCTCACCGGAACGGGTGGTCTATTCCCGCCAATGCCTGCTGCAGACCCGGCGCGCCCTCGACGAACTGCCCGAGCGCACGCGGCTGGCGTTCGAGATGCACCGGCTCGACGGGCGCACCCTGGCGGAGGTGGCCGATGCGCTGGGCCTTTCCGTCTCGCGAACCTGGGGGCTGGTGCACGAGGCCTACCGTCACCTGCTGACCCGCGTGGACGCGCCATGACGCGCCGGCGCTGTGAAAAAAGTGGCCGCCCGATTGTAAACACAACGGGGACCGGCGCCGCATGCAGGCGGACAGCCAGCCCGTGGCCGGGGGAGAGCTTATGAGCGAGGCGGATCGGCTGACCGACGAGGCCATCGCGCTCGTCATCCGGCTGCAGAACGATCCCGACAACCCGGTGGTGGACGACGTGATCCGCCTCTGGCGTGCTCGCAGCGCCGCCCATGAGCAAGCCTGGACGCGGGTGGCGCGGATCCATGGGGCGAGCGGGAAGATCCTTGCCGAGCAGCGGCGGGCAGCGCAACGCGCACGCTCGGGCCTGTCCCGCCGCAACCTGGTGGTGGGCGGACTGCTCGCCGCAGGCGCCGGAGCCACCGGAAGCCTCATTGTGCCCGGCATGATCGCGCGCGCCCGAGCGGATGTCGCCACCGGAACAGCGGAGACGCGCAAGGTGGCGCTGCCCGACGGCACCACCGCCACGCTCGGTCCCGACAGCGCCCTCGCCTTCGCCTTCTCGCCGGAGCGCCGGGGCGTGGAGCTCCTCTCCGGCATGGCCTTCTTCGACGTCGCGCGCGACACCGAACGTCCGTTCCGCGTGGCGGCGGGAGCGGTGACGGCCAGCGCCCGCGAAACAGCGTTCGAGGCGGGCCTGGAAGCCAGCATTTTCAGTGTCGCGGTGGATCGGGGCACGCTCGCCGTGTCGACGGCTGCCGCGCCGGCCGATCAGTTGACGGCCGGGGAATGGATGTCCTTCGGCCCGGACGGCAGCGGGCCGGAACGGGGCACGCGCGACGTGAGCCAGATCGCGGCGTGGCGCGACAACCTGGTGATCGCCCAGCGCGAGGTGGCGACGGCGCTCATCGCCCGCATCGCCCGATGGATCCCCGGGCGCGTGCTGGTGGCCGACCCGTTCATCGGCCAGGAGCGCATCAGCGGCATCTTCGATCTCAATGATCCGGTCCGGGCGCTGGAAGCAGCCGTGCAGCCCACCGGCGCCCGCGTACGGCAGATCGCATCCTTTCTCACTGTAGTTTCGTATTTCTAAAAAGTGCTGACCCAAAGAGAAAAACAGATGCTCTGATCTGTAACAGTCTTCAGGAGGCCGAAAGCACAGACAGCTGCGCTTCAGGCCCTCCAGACGAGCAGTTTGGAGCCGTTTCAACATGAAGACTTTTGCCGGGACGCGCGCGGCGCGCCATCGGAATGGCCGCACTTTGGCTGCGATGTGGATGATGGGAACCACACTTGCGCTGGGCGCCGCGGTGCAGCCGCGCCCGGTGCTCGCCCAAGGCGCCACACAGGTGGCTTTTTCCGTGCCCGCGGGGCCGCTGGACCAGGCGCTGGCGCTGTTCGGACGGCAGGCGGGACTGCAGGTGACCTATCTCGCGACGGTCACCTCCGGAAAAACGTCACCCGGCCTTTCGGGCACCATGTCCCGTGAGCAGGCCATCGCGCGGCTGCTGCGCGGATCCGGACTGTCCTTCACCTTCCCCAATGCCACGACGGTGCAGATCTCCGCGCCCGGCAGCGCGGCGGGCGGCCCAGCCGCCGCGGCGGACGGCGCCATCGCCCTCGACACCCTGGAAGTGGCGGCGGGCGCCGTGTCCCGCACGCTTGTGCCGTTCGAGACCCCCGGTCCAGTGGATTACATCTCCGGACAGAGCATCGAACGGTTTCGCGGCTCGAGCCCGGCCGACATCTTTCGCGGCACGCCGGGCGTCATGTCCGCCGAAGCCCGCAATGGCGCGGGCGCCATCGACGTGAACATTCGCGGCATGCAGGGCATGGGCCGCGTGGCGGTGACGGTGGACGGCTCGGAGAACGGGCTCAATATCTATCAGGGCTATCAGGGCGTTTCCAACCGCAGCTATGTGGACCCCGACCTGCTCGCCGGCATCGACATCGTGAAGGGGGCGGATGCCTCCTCCAGCGGCATCGCCGGCACCGTCTCCATGCGCACGCTGGGAGCCGCCGACGTGGTGAAGCCCGGCGAGACATTCGGCATCGTGGTCAAAGGCGGCTTCGGCACCAATACGGCGGCGCCCATCGCCGGCAATCTCGGGGGCTATCTGTGGCAGCAGCCCACGGTGGGCAACCCGGATCTCCTGCCCATCGCCACGGCGGACGGCATGAACCGGCCCGGCGCGCTTGAGCCCACCAGTGGATCATTCAGCGTCGCGGCCGGCTGGAAAGAAGAGCATTTTGACCTGTTCGCGGGCTATGCCCACCGCAAGCAGGGCAATTATTTCGCCGGCACCAATGGCGCCTCCGCCGCACCCGTTGGCACCGGCCCGAAGCTGTTCTGCTATTCAAGTGGATACTGTCTGCCGCCCACCTTCAGCGGCACCTATACCAACTATTTCGTCAACAACGGGCTCACCAGCTATCGTGCCGGCGAGCAGGTCCTCAACACCCAGCTCGACACCCAATCGTTCATCGCCAAGGGCACCATTCGCGACGACAACGGCCAGAGCCTGCAGCTCGGCTATATCGGTTATCGCAGTGAAGCCGGTGACGTGCTGGCCTCGCGCTTCGCCTCCGAGACCAGCCAGGCCACCCAGCAGGCGCAGACCTCCGGCATCAGGCTGGATTCGGGAACCGCGCGCTATGGCTGGAATCCCGATGACAACGACCTGATCAACCTGCGCGCCAATCTCTGGTACACCAACCTCGAGCAGCGCACGCCGATCCGCGGCGGCGTCTCCGCCAAGCCGGAAGACTACGGCCTGCCCTTCGACTATCGGGTCGGCAGCAGCACCCGCATGTGGGGTGCGGACGCGAACAACCAGTCCGACCTGTCGCTGGGCGGCTACGGTAAGCTGCACCTGACCTTCGGCGGCTCGTTCCTGAGCGAGGAGACCGCGCCGACGGCCTACACCGACCTCCTCAACGGCATCGCCGGCCGCGACGGAAATCGCCAGGAGGCGGCGGCATTCGGCAAGCTGTCCTATAAGCCGCTGTCGTGGCTGACGCTGAACGCGGGCCTGCGCTATTCCCAATACTGGTCCGAGGATCTGAGCGCCCCCAGCAACGCATTGAACGCCAACCCGCAGCCCACCCGCAGCGACGGCGGCTTCAGTCCCTCCGTGGGTGTGACCGTGGAGCCGTTCACCGGAACGCAGCTCTATGTGAACTATTCCAACGCCCTGCGCATGCCCAGCCTGACCGAGACGCTGGCGACCTACGCGCTCATCGTCAACGACGCCCTGGAGCCCGAGCGAGCCAGCAACTGGGACCTCGGCATCAATGTCATCAAGGACGGTGTTCTGGCGGCCGGCGACAAGGCCATGTTCAAGTTTGGCTATTTCAACTGGGACATCAAGAATTACGTCGCCCGACAGATGAGCCGCTTCACCGCGCCAGCCGGATACAGCTATACCGGCCTGCAGATCTTCAATATCGATCGCGCGAAATTCTCGGGCCTCGAGTTCTCCGGGCGGTATGAGAACAACGGCTTCAACCTGGATCTGGCGGCGAACTATTATCTCGACGTGGAATTCTGTCCCACCGCCGACACCTGCGGCAACGCCACCTTGTCCGGGGATTACGCCACCAACCAGATCCCCCCGCAATACATGGTGTCGCTCACCGCCTCCCAGAAGTTCCTCAACGATGCCCTCACCATCGGCGGCCGCGTCTCCTATACGGGGCCCCGCGCCGCCGACCACGGCACGCCGGTGAGCGGCGCCCAGACGCTGATCGCCCTGGTGGACTGGAATCCCTACTGGCTGGTGGACACCTTCGCCGAGCTGAAGGTCTCCGACACCATCACCCTATGGGCCAATATCGAGAACCTCACCGACACCTATTACGTGGACCCGCTGAGTCTGGTGGTTCAGCCCGGGCCGGGGCGGACCTTCCGGATCGGCGCCACCGGCAAGTTCGGCGGATCGGACTTCAACCAGCCGCTGCTGCCACCCCTGTTCACCAAGGCCGGGCACGTCGCCCGGGTGGCCGACTGGTCGGGCTTCTATGCCGGCGCGCACATGGGCTACGACTTCGTCGGCTTCGGCGGCAGCATGACCACGCTGGACGGCACCGCCAGCGGCTATCCGGCAGACGAGGCGCCGAACACCGATGCCCGGGGCTTCTCCTTCGGCGTGCAGGCGGGGTGGAACCATCAGTTCGCCAACCGCGTGGTGGTGGGCATCGAGGCGGACCTCGCCAAGCCGGAGATTTCCGGCACCGAGGTCACCTATGCCACCGAGGGCATTGATTGCCGCTGCTCCAACAACATGTATCGCATGCGGGCGGTGGAGGCGGTGCAGACCGGCCAGATCGACTGGCTCGCCACCCTGCGCGCACGCCTGGGCTATGCGGTGAACGACCGGCTGATGGTCTATGCCACCGGCGGTGCCGCCTTCCTGCAGCAGCAGCAGCAGCGCACCCAGTACCGGGCCATCGTGACCAGCCTTTACACCGCCGTCTCCACCTCCGAGGCCGCCTTCACCGAGCACGCCTCCGCCAGCCGCACGGGCTACGCCCTGGGGGGCGGCGCCGAATACGCCATGGGCGGTGGCTGGTCGCTGAAGGCGGACTACCTGTTCGCCGGCTTCGGCGAGAGCGAGATGCTCTTCCCCGGCGCCCGCGCCGGTGTGATGCACACCTCCGCCACCGCGCCCGCCACCTACCCGGACGTGGTGGGCCGGCGCCTGCGGAGCGAGCTCGACCTCTCGATCCTCAAGCTCGGGATGAACTACAGGTTCTAGAGGCGCGTTCCCCGCAGAGGCGGAGGGCCCTGCATTTCCCCCCGGCCGAGCGTCACCCGCCCGGCCGGGGGCATCGCTCCTCGCGTCGCCCGCGAGAGCGTGAGTTGAATTCGCCACAGTGGGGCCTTATGCGTGGGCCCATGCAGCCCCAAGCCACAGCACAGATCGCCGAGAATACCGTCCCGTCCCTGCCCTGCCTCCGGCCGCGCACGGGCCAGGCGGCGCCGTTCCTGCCCATGAGCCGCGCCGAAATGGACGCGCTGGGCTGGGACGCCTGCGACATCATCGTGGTGACCGGCGATGCTTATGTGGATCACCCCAGCTTCGGCATGGCCATCATCGGCCGGCTGCTGGAGGCCCAAGGCTTCCGGGTGGGCATCATCGCCCAGCCCGACTGGCAGTCGGCGGAGCCGTTCAAGGTGCTGGGCAAGCCGCGGCTGTTCTTCGGCGTCACCGGCGGCAATCTCGATTCCATGGTCAACCGCTACACGGCGGACCGCCGGCTGCGCCACGACGATGCCTATACCCCCGGCGGCGAAGGCGGGCGGCGGCCGGATCGCTCGGTGATCGTCTACACCCAGCGCTGCCGCGAGGCGTTCAAGGATGTGCCGATCATCCTGGGCGGCATCGAATCCTCCCTGCGCCGCATCGCCCATTACGATTACTGGTCCGATAAGGTCCGCCGCTCCATCCTGGCGGATTCCAAGGCGGACCTCCTGGTCTACGGCAACGCCGAGCGCGCCATCATCGAGGTGGCGAACCGGATCGCCGCTGGCGAGGCGCCGCGCGATCTTAATTCCATCCGCGGCGTGGCCTTGTTCCGCCGGGTGCCAGAGACCTACACGGAACTGCACGCCGACGACCTCGACGATGCCGACGAGGGCGCCGCCCGCCGTCCCGGTGATACGGTGATCCGCCTGCCGGCCTTCGAGCAGGTGGAAAGCGACCCGGAAGCCTATGCCCGCGCCTCCCGCGTGCTGCACCGGGAGAGCAATCCCGGCAACGCCCGCCCGCTGGTGCAGCGCCATGGCGACCGCGACCTGTGGCTGAACCCGCCGCCCATCCCGCTCGCCTCGGAGGAGATGGATAGCGTCTACGATCTGCCCTATGCCCGCGCGCCGCATCCCGCCTATGGCGATGCGAAGATCCCGGCCTGGGACATGATCAAGTTCTCGGTCACCATCATGCGCGGCTGCTTCGGCGGCTGCACCTTCTGCTCCATCACCGAGCACGAGGGGCGCATCATCCAGAACCGTTCGGAAGCCTCGATCCTGCGCGAGATCGAGCTGATCCGCGACAAGACCCCGGGCTTCACCGGCGTCATCTCCGACATCGGCGGGCCCACCGCCAACATGTACCGCATGGCCTGCAAGGACCCGAAGATCGAGAAGGCCTGCCGGCGGCCCTCCTGCGTCTTCCCGGATGTCTGCGAGAACCTCAACACCTCCCATGATGACCTGATCCGCCTCTATCGCAAGGTGCGCGAGGTGGAGGGGGTGAAGCGGGTGATGGTGGCCTCCGGCGTGCGCTATGATCTCGCCGTGAAGAGCCCCGAATACATCAAGGAGCTGGTGACCCACCATGTGGGCGGCTACCTGAAGATTGCGCCGGAACATACCGAGCGCGGCCCCCTCGACAAGATGATGAAGCCGGGCATCGGCACCTATGACCGCTTCAAGGAGATGTTCGACGCGGCGGTGAAGCAGGCTGGCAAGAAATACTATCTCATTCCCTATTTCATCGCCGCGCATCCGGGCACCACCGACGAGGACATGATGAACCTCGCCTTGTGGCTCAAGAAGAACCGCTATCGCGCCGATCAGGTGCAGACCTTCCTGCCCTCCCCCATGGCGACGGCGACGGCCATGTACCACACCGGCATCAACCCGCTGCGGGCGGTGCGGCATGGCGGCAGCGACAAGGTCGTGACGGTGAAGGGGCTGCGGCAGCGGCGCCTGCACAAGGCATTCCTGCGCTATCACGATCCGGAAAACTGGCCGCTCCTGCGCGAGGCGCTGCGGACCATGGGCCGGGCCGATCTCATCGGCCCGCGGCCCGACCAGCTGGTGCCGGCCCACCAGCCTCCGGGCACCGGCAAAAGTGCCGGCGCTGGGACCGGCGCCAAGCGGAGCGGACCGGCGCGTCCCGTGCGTCGCCCTGCTGGCACCCAACGCTTCACCACCAAGGGCGTGCGCCTGCCGAAGGCCTGATCCGACGGCGCATCCAGCGGTCGGGCACCGGGAGGTGAAGGGTGAGGCGCGGCCCGGGCGACCCGCGTCTAGGGGGCTGGCGGCGCCTCGGCCGGCGCCGCCGCGCGCTCCAGCACGGCGGCGAAGAAGCCATCGGTGCCGTGGCGCGCCGGGGTCAGGGACAGATAGTCCGGATGCGCCGAGCAGGTCAGGTGCGGCGCGACATCGGCCAGCGGAACCGCATGGAACGCAGGATGCGCGGCAAGGAAGGCCGCCACCTGCGCCTCGTTCTCCGCAGGCAGCAGCGAGCAGGTGGCATAGACCAGCCGCCCGCCGGGCTTCACCAGCCGCGCCGCGCTGGCCAGAATGCGGCCCTGCAGCGCCAGCAGATTGTCGAGGCCCTGTCCTTCCTCGCGCCAACGGGCATCGGGATTGCGCCGCCAGGTGCCGGTGCCGCTGCACGGGGCGTCCACCAGCACCCGGTCGAACGTGCCCTTGTGGCGCTTCACCCAGCGGTCGGTTTCGCTGGCGAGGAGCCGGGTTTCGATATTGTGGAGGCCGGCCCGCCGGAACCGCTCGGCCGCGCGTTTCAGCCGGCTCTCCAGCACGTCGCAGGCGATGACGTGGCCCTTGTTGGCCATCTGCGCGGCAATGGCGAGGGTCTTGCCCCCCGCGCCGGCGCAGAAGTCCACCACCCGCTCTCCCGGTCGCGCGTCCACCAGCATGGCGACGAGCTGCGAGCCCTCGTCCTGAATCTCCACCGCTCCGGCATGCAGCATGGGCAGGCGAGCCAGCGACAGGCGGGCATCGAGGCGGATGCCATAGGGCGCCAGGTGAGACGCCTCGGGCTGCAGGCCCAGATGCCGCAGCGCTTCCAGCATCTCGGCCCGGGTGGCCTTGACCGGATTGACCCGCAGATCGAGCGGCGGCGGCGTCAGCAGGGCCGCCATTTCCGCGGCGAAGTCCTCGCCGAAACGCTCGCGCAGGGGCGCGACGGCCCAGGCCGGGCACTCATAGCGCACCTCGTCCGCCATGGACGGGTGATTGATGGAGCCGCCCTGCAGCTTGATCGCCAGCGCCCGCTCGTGATCGGTGAGGACGCTGGGGGCGAAGGTCCCGCCGGTGAACAGGCCACGCAACTGATCGGCCGTCTTGCGCCCATCCAGCACCAGCCAGGCGAGCAGCCGCTGGCGCGGCGTGTCGGCGCGGCCGTGGCGCGCCAACCACCAGCCCAGCCGCGCGCGATGGCGCAGCAGCGCATAGAGAAGATCGGAGATGCGGCCCCGGTCCTCGTCGCTCAGGTCGCGATGGGTCCGAAACCAGGCCGAGACGACGGCATCGGCAGGGCGGGCGACGTTCTCGACGTCATGCAACAGATCAAGGGTCGCTTGCAGAAGGGCGGCTGGGGTCACGGAACAACGATCGGCTGGAAAGGCGCCGCACCATAGATCCGTTGCCTGTGGATTCCTAGCGCCGGCAGCGGCGCCTGCGCACCCGCCGCAGCCCTCGGCGCGATCGCCGCGCCGGCGGCGGAGGCCGCGCACCGGCTCCACCTCTTCCGGGCGCAGCACCGCGCGCCCACGTCTGGCAGCCGCGCTGACCCCATCCCGCCCGAACCCCTTACAACTTCAAGGGTACTCTCTCATTTAGGATATTGCGGACCAGCCCTGCCGCATTAAACTACCTTCATAAGGCGAGCGAAGAGTCGGCGCCTGCCGGACTTCGCCGTCGGCGTGTCACCGCGGTTCCCCAGTTGGGGCGTTGTACGGAGTTGCAGTGATATGAGCCGCCGCCACGCGACGTACCGCCCCGCGCCTCTCGCCCCCTTGAGTGGGACATCGGCATTCGCGGAACTCTCATTGCGACAACAGTTTGTCACATTCCAGCGGCACGGACATGCGCGCGCCTCGCTTGCGCGTTACAAGACGCGGTTTGGCACGTTATCAATCTTAGATTGTATTAACGCACAAAGGTTGGGGACGGCAGCACCGCATGGCGGGTCCATCCGCCTTCTGCGACATCGCCACGTCACCGGTCGGGCTGTAGAGGTCTATGATCCGAGGCGACGGCGCCCGGGATCACCGCGGACCATCGAATCCAGCCGACGGGCGGCGCCATCGCGCGGCCGGGCGGTGCCATGCCATTCCGATCGGCGAACTAGAGAAGCCAGTCGCGGGAGGCGGCCGGGTCTGTAGAAATAAAGAATACTTCCTCTTCACGAAAGGAGAATGCAGATGCATTTCACCCCACGCGAAATCGACAAGTTGATGATCTACATGATGGCACAGGTCGCGCAGCGTCGACGCGAGCAGGGCCTGAAGCTGAACCACCCGGAGACCGTCTCGCTCATCGCCGCTGCCGCACTGGACGGCGCGCGTGCGGGCAAGACGGTGGAAGAAGTCATGGAGCTCGCCCGCAAGGCGGTGACCCATGACGACGTGATGGACGGGGTGATCGAGATGATCCCCTATGTGCAGGTCGAAGCCGTCTTCACCGATGGCAGCCGGCTGGTCACCGTCCACGATCCCATCAAGTGAATCCGAGGAAAGGTTCCGCCATGGCTGACGACAGCAAGAAGGTTCCAGTCGGGGGACTGGTCCTGGCTTCCGACGACATCGAGCTCAACGCCGGATATCCGACGACGACCTTGAAGGTGCGCAACACCGGCGATCGTCCGATCCAGGTGGGTTCGCATTTCCATTTCTTCGAGGTCAATGCCGCGCTCGAGTTCGACCGCGAGCAGGCCTTCGGCAAGCGCCTGAACATTCCGGCGACCACCGCGCTGCGCTTCGAGCCCGGCGACGAGAAGGAGGTCGTCCTCGTGCCCTTCCAGGGCAAGCAGCGCGTGGTGGGCTTCAACGGCCTCGTGAACGGCTGGGTGGGCGACGAGAATTATGCGGACTACCGCCCCCGCCTGACCGACGCCATGGAGCGCGTCACCCGCTACGGCTTCAAGAACAAGGCCTGATCCGCCGCCCTGATACACGGAAGGAAGTGCTGAGATGGTCAAGATCTCACGGCAGCAGTATTCGGACCTCTACGGTCCGACCACGGGCGACAAGATCCGCCTGGGTGACACCGATCTCTTCATCGAGATTGAGAAGGACCTGCGCGTCTACGGCGAAGAAGCCGTCTATGGCGGCGGCAAGACGCTGCGCGACGGCATGGGCTTCGACAACGAGCTCACCAACATCGCGGGCGCTCCCGACCTCGTCATCACCAACGTGACGATCGTCGACGGCGTGACCGGCATCATCAAGGCCGATGTGGGCATCAAGAACGGCCTCATCTGCGGCATCGGCAAGGCGGGCAACCCGGCCACCATGCCCGGCGTCACCCCCGGCCTCGCCATCGGCGCGGGCACCGACGCCATTTCCGGCGAGCACCTCATTCTCACCGCCGGCGGCATTGACGCCCACGTGCACTTCATCTCGCCCCAGCAGGCGGAAGCGGCGCTGAGCAACGGCGTGACCACCCTGTTCGGCGGCGGCATCGGCCCCTCCGACGGCACCAACGGCACCACCATCACCCCCGGCACCTGGAACGTGGAGATGATGCTCCGCTCGTTCGATGCCTGGCCGGTGAATGCCGGCGTGCTCGGCAAGGGCAACTGCTCGGGCATCGCGCCCATCGAGGAGCAGATCCGCGCCGGCGCCATGGGCCTGAAAATCCACGAGGACTGGGGCAGCACCCCGCAGGCCATCCGCACGGCGCTCACCGTAGCCGACGAATATGACGTGCAGGTGTGCATCCACACCGACACGCTCAACGAGGCCGGCTTCGTCGAGAGCACCATCGCCGCCTTCGAGGGCCGCACCATCCACACCTACCACACGGAAGGCGCCGGCGGCGGCCATGCCCCGGACATCATCCGCGTGGCCGGCGTCTCCAACGTGCTGCCGAGCTCCACCAACCCGACGCTGCCGTACGGGGTGAACTCGCAGGCTGAATTGTTCGACATGACGATGATCTGTCACAATCTCAGCCCGAAGATCCCCACCGATGTGGCCTTCGCCGAAAGCCGTGTCCGTGCCGAGACCATCGCCGCGGAGAACGTGCTGCACGACATGGGCGCCATCTCCATCCTGTCGAGCGACAGCCAGGCCATGGGCCGGGTGGGCGAGAACTGGATGCGCACCATCCAGACCGCACACCTGATGAAGCAGCGGCGCGGCGCCTATGCCGGCGACACCTCCGGCAACGACAACGCGCGCGTGCTGCGGTTCGTCTCCAAGGTCACCATCAACCCGGCCATCGCCCAGGGCGTCGCCCAGGTGATCGGCTCGGTGGAAGTCGGCAAGATGGCCGACCTGGTGCTGTGGGAGCCCGCCTTCTTCGGCGCCAAGCCCAAGATGGTGATCAAGGGCGGCATGATCTCCTGGTCGCTGATGGGTGATCCCAACGCCTCGCTGCCCACGCCGCAGCCGGTGCGCTATCGGCCCATGTTCGGCACGCTGGGTTCGGCGCTGCCGAAGACGCGTGTCACCTTCACCTCCCATGCCGCCATCGACGCCGGCATCGTCCAGCGCTACGAGCTGAAATCGAATGTGGTGCCGGTGTATGGAACCCGGACCCTCAGCAAGACCTCCATGGTGCGCAACAGCTGTCTGCCGGCCATCGAGGTCAACCCGGAGACCTTCGCGGTCACCGTCGATGGGGAGCACGCCACCATCGAGCCGGCCACGAGCATCCCGCTCAGCCAGCTCTATTTCTTCAGCTAGGCCATCACGGGCTGGGAGAGGCGCCGCCTCCCCCAGCCCTTCCCTGCCCCATTCCTGCGTTCCCGCTTCGGGCGGAAGGTGAAATGCGCGCGATCGATGTCATGTGGGTCTGTCTGGGAGGCGGCATCGGCTCGCTCTTGCGCTGGCAGATCGGGCGGCTCATCGACGGATGGATCGTCTCCCGCTTCAAGTTCGGGACCTTCTTCATCAATGTGAGCGGCGCCTTCGTCATCGCCTATCTGTCGACGGCGCTGGGCGTCAGCTGGGAGCATCGCTTCGGCGACGTGATGTCGTCGCTGGTGCTCACCGGCCTGCTCGGCGGCTACACCACCTTCAGCACCATGCTGCTCGACACCACCCAGATGTCGGCCGCGCACCGGCACGGCCTGGCGTTGCTCTATCTTGTCTCATCCACGGTCCTCGGCCTGGCGGCAGCCGCCGCCGGCGTGGCCCTGGCGCGCGCGTGAGGAGGCGGCATCATGTGGGCGCAAGCGGTTTTCGTCTTCGTTGGTGGTGCACTCGGCGCGGCCACGCGCGAGTTCTTCATGCTCCTGCTGCCCCAGCACGGCGGCAGCTTCCCGATGGATATCTTCAGCGCCAACGTGCTCGCCTGCCTGCTCCTGGGCTTCACCTTCTCGCTACACCGCATCGGCGGGGTGTCGAACGAATTCACCCTGCTGCTGGGCACCGGCTTCACCGGCGGCATGTCCACCTTCTCCACCTTCGTCTTCGGCGCCTATTCCGAGATGGTGGAGCCGGCTCGGCTCGGCCTCAGCCTCCTCTACATCATCCTCAGCCTCGTCTTCGGCTACATCGCAACCCTCCTCGGCATCCATGCCGCGACGCGCCTGCGGCGCGCGTGACCGAACACGCCCATTGGGAGACCCGCATGATCCTCGTTGAAAAAATGCTCGGCAACCTGAGCGATCCCCACTGGAGCACCCGCGCCGCCAGCGCCAAGGTGGACCCGCTGATCCTGGAGCAGTGGGAAGCCCCCAAGAACCGCCTGCGCAAGGCCAGCGAGGGCGGCATCGAGCTCGCTATCTCCTTGCCCCGCAACGAACATCTTCACGACGGCGACGTGCTCTATGCCGACGAGGCCAGCAACACCATCGTGGTGGCGCGGGTCGCCCTCAAGGATGTGCTGGTGATTGAACTGGAGAGCATCGAGCAGCTCTCCCCGGTGGAAATCCTGCGCACCTGCTTCGAACTGGGCCACGGCCTTGGAAACCAGCACTGGCCGGCAGTCATCAAGGGCACCACGGTCTATGTGCCCCTCTCGGTCGACCAGAAGGTGATGGCCTCCGTGATGCGCACCCACGCCTTCGCCCATGTGACGACCCGCTTCGCTCCGGGCGCCGAAGTGGCCGCCAAGCTCGACGCACGCGAGAACCGCCTGCTGTTCGCCGGCGCCGATGCCACCCCCCACCATCACCACGACATCGCTGACCGCGGCCACGATCATGGGCATAGCCATGACCATGATCATGATCACCACCATGACCATGATCACCCGCATGAGCATGGTCATTCCCATGGCCACGGCTCAGCGCACCGGCACGAGCATTGAGCGGTCCTACCATGGCGAACGACGACGGCGCCGCGCCCGACCCTCATCGCAGCATGGTGCATCTGGCGCGCCTGCTGCAGTTCTCGGACTCGACCCTGCCTATCGGCTCCTTCGCCTTTTCCAACGGCCTGGAGTCGGCCCTGCAGATGCAGGTGGTGAACAACCCGGCCGAGCTGCTCCAGTTCGTTGAACTGGTGGTGCACCAGGCGGCGCGCATGGACGGCGTGGCGCTGCTGCATGCCCATCGGGCCGCCGGCACCGGCGACTATGAGACCATCCGCGCAGCCGATCAGGCCCTGTGGTGCCGCCGGGTGGGCGAAGAACAGCAGCTGATGCTCTCCCGCATGGGCCGCAAGTTCGCCGAACTGGCGCTGAAGCTCGCCCCCTTGCCCCTGCTTGGCCGCTGGCTCGGCGACATCAAGGGCGGAAGCGCTCCCGGGTGCTTTCCCATCGGCCAGGCCATCGCCTTGAGGGAGATGGGGGCCGATGAGGTCGAGTGCTTTGTGATGCACCAATATGCGGTGGCATCCATGGTCTTGAGCGCGGCGCTGCGCCTGATGCGGATCGACCATATGGAAACCCAGCGCATCCTCTTCACCGTGCAGGGACGGGTGGAGGAGGACTATAATGCCGTCCGCGACCTCGCCCTCGAGGAAATGTCGGTGTTCGCACCGGTCTTCGACATCCTGGTGGCGCACCACACCACCGCCCACGTGCGCCTGTTCATGAACTAATGGCCGCCCCGGAAAGGAACGAACAATGAAGAAGATCACCCGTATCGGCATCGGCGGGCCCGTCGGCTCCGGCAAGACGGCGGTCATCGAGACCATCACCCCGCGCCTCATCAAGATGGGCATCAAGCCGCTCATCATCACCAATGACGTGGTGACCACCGAGGACGCCAAGCAGGTGCGCCGCACGCTCAATGGCATTCTGGTGGAAGAAAAGATCGTCGGCGTGGAAACCGGCGCCTGCCCGCATACGGCGGTGCGTGAAGATCCGTCCATGAACATCGCCGCCGTCGAGGAGCTCGAGGAAAAATACCCCGACAGCGATGTGATCTTCATCGAGTCCGGCGGTGACAACCTCACTTTGACCTTCAGCCCGGCCCTCGCAGACTTCTATATCTATGTGATCGACGTGGCCGCAGGCGACAAGATCCCGCGCAAGAACGGGGCGGGCGTGTGCCAGTCCGACATCCTCGTCATCAACAAGAAGGACCTCGCCCCCTATGTGGGCGCGAGCCTGGAGGTGATGGACCGGGATTCCAAGCTGATGCGCGGCAAGAAGCCGTTCGTGTTCACCAATTGCAAGACCGGCGAGGGCATCGACGCGCTGATCGCGCTCATCATGGACATGGCGCTGTTCGACGTGAAGCCGTCGACCCCCACCAGCTCGGCGGCCGAGTAGCTCCATGGGCCTTGATGCGCAACTGAGGCGCCTCGACCTCGCGCGGGAAGTGCAAGGCTATCAGGACCAGCCCGCGCAGATGCGCGCGGCCGGGCCTGGCAAGGTGGGCGAGCTGCGGCTCGGCTTTTCCATGCGCCATGGCAAGTCGGTGCTCCACGATCTTTATCGTGTGGCCCCCCTGCTGGTGCAGCAGGCGCTGTACTGGGACGAGGCCATGCCGGAACTGCCGATCTGCTCCATCATCTCGGTGGGCGGCGGCATTCTCCAGGGCGATCGCTACAAGATCGACATCTCGGTGGGGCCCGGGGCCTGCGCCTATGTGACCTCGCAGGGCGCCAACCGCATCCACCGCATGGATGCCAATTATGCGTCCCAGCACCAGACGGTGAACGTCGAGGCCGGCGCCTATCTCGAATACCTGCCGGACTTCACCATTCCCTACCGGGGCTCACGCTTCATCAACGAAACCGAGCTGGTGGTCGCGCCCGACGCCACCGTGCTCTACGGCGAGATGATGATGACCGGGCGCAAACATCATCACGTGGATGAGCGGTTCGGCCTGGACCTGCTGTCGGTGATGGCCAGCGTGCGCCGCCCCGACGGGCGGCAGCTGTTCACGGAAAAGGTGCTGATCGAGAAAGGCGACCCCACCATCGACTTCACCGCGGTGATGCGCGGGTTCGATGCCTTCGCCAACATCATGTGCCTGGCGCCCGCGCCGGTGTGCGCGCGGATCCGCGAGCGCTTCACTCCGCACCTGCCGGTGGAGGGGGAGATCCGCGCCATGAGCGGCGTCTCGCGGCTGCCCAACGAGGCGGGGCTGATGCTGCGAGCAGTGGGCGTGGAAAGCTACGACGTGCGCCACGAGGTGCGACGCTTCTGGCGGATCGTCCGCGAGGAAGCGCGCGGACGCACGTTGCCGACTGAATTCATCTGGCGCTGACAAGGGGGGACAGCATGGCCACGACCGAGAGTAAACTGAATTTCCTGGTCCTGTGCCTCCGCGGCACCAGCCAGGTCTTCTTCATGGAAAACTCCATTACCGGAGTGCTCTTCTTCGCGGCGATCGCCGTCGCCTCCTACCAATCGGGCGTGTGGGCGACCACCATCGGCGCTGCCGTCGGCGTCGTGGTGGCGACCCTCACCGCCATGCTGCTGGATGCCGACGACACCTCGGTGAGCTCGGGCCTCTATGGCTTCAACGGCATCCTGGTCGGCGCCGCCTTGCCCACCTTCATCACCGCCTCGCCGCAGCTGTGGGTCTATGTGGTGGTGGGTGCGGCCGCCAGCACGGTCATCACCGCAGCCTTCAGCGCCACCCTGACCAAGGCCTGGGGCATTCCCGGATCGACCGGTCCGTTCGTGCTGACCGGCTGGCTGATGGTGGCCGGAGCCTACTCTTTCGGCGGCCTGAGCGTTTCCGGCGACGCGCCGAAACTCGCCACCGACTATGTGCAGGGCCTGGTGAGCATTCCCGCCCCGCTGGAGCTGGTGCAGATCTTCTTCCGCAACATCGGCCAGGTCTACCTGCTGGGCAGTGAGTATAGCGGAGCCCTCATTCTGCTCGGCATCTTCATCGCCTCGATCCCGGCCGGCATCGCCGCGGCTGCGGGTTCCGCCGTTGCGATGATCGTGTCCATTCTCATGGGCGCCGATCCGGCCACGGTGCAAGCCGGCCTCTATGGCTTCAGCCCGGTGCTGACGGCGATGGCGGTGGGCGTGATCTTCCTCAAGCCCTCGCTGCGGGTCGCCCTTTATGCTCTCCTGGCGACCATCACCACTGTGTTCATCCAGGGCGCCTTCGATGTCATGATGCTGCCGGCGGGCCTGCCCTCGTTCACGGCGCCCTATGTGCTCACCATGTACTTGTTCATTGCGCCGAAGAAGGCGTTCGCGCCCCATCCGCATGCGGCAGTGAAGGGCCATCTGGTGGCACCCGCGGCTGACGCGACGACGGGGAAAGCCGCGGCCAACTGAACCGCGGACGGCAGGGATGGCGGCGGTGCTCCCTCAACGGGCGCTGCCGCCAACTGCATTTAATCTTCGAGCTGGGCTGAAGTGAGATCGAAGGGGGACGAAGATGCAGGGAATAAATGCGGGTGATACCGCGTTCGTGCTGGTGTGCACGGCGCTGGTCTGCATGATGACGCCGGCGCTGGCGCTGTTCTACGGCGGCCTGGTGAAGCAGCGCGACATGCTGTCGATCATGATCCAGAACTTCGTGTGCATGGGCGTGGTCGGCTTGATCTGGGTCTTTGGCGGTTTCAGCCTGGTGTTCGGCCCGAGCCTCCTGGGCGGTGTCATCGGCGACATCCGCCCCTATTTCGGCATGTATCACGTGGGCGTCACGCCCAACCCCACCTATGGGCCCAGCGTGCCGTTCATCACCGTGTTCGCCTATCAGATGATGTTCGCCATCATCACCCCGGCGCTCATGACCGGCGCCTTCGTGGGTCGGTTCCGGTTCGGCGCCTATCTCATCTTCATCGCCCTGTGGACGGTGCTGATCTATCTGCCGGCGGCCCACTGGGTGTGGGGCGGCGGCTTCCTGGCGCAGCTCGGCGTGGTGGATTTCGCCGGCGGCATCGTCATCCACGCCTCGGCCGGCTTCTCGGCTCTGGCTACCGCGCGCTATCTCGGCAAGCGCAAGACCGCCCCGGGCACAGGGGCAGCGGAACCCGCCTCCTTGCCGCTGGTGGCGCTGGGCGCCGGCCTGCTGTGGTTCGGCTGGTTCGGCTTCAACGCAGGCGGCGCCTATGCCGCCGACGCGCTGGCCGCCTATGCCTTCACCAACACCATGCTGGCCGGCTCCATCGCCATGCTGGTGTGGATGTTCTGGGAATGGCGTGAGACCGGACGGGCCTCGTTCTCCGGCGTGCTGGTGGGCGCCGTGGCCGGTCTCGCCACCATCACCCCCGCGTCGGGCTATGTGGAGCCCATGGCGGCGCTCTGCATCGGCGCCGCTGGTGCCACCGTCTGCTATTACGCCAAGTATGTGCAGAAGTGGCTCAAGATCGACGACACCCTTGAGGTGTGGCGGGCCCATGGCGTGGGCGGCATCACCGGCGCCATCCTCATCGGCGTGGCGGCCAGCTCCCATATCAACGGCGTCCAGGCCAGCGGCCACCAGCTGCTGATGCAGGTGCTGGCGGTGGCCATCGTCGCCTTCTACGCCTGGGTGGTCACCACCATCCTGCTGACGCTGCTCGACCTCACCGGCAAGCTGCGGGTGTCCGATGCGGTGCAGGAAGCCGGGCTCGACCAGACCCTGGTGGGCGAAAGCGCCTACAGCCTGTGGGACATGGACCGCAAGCTGCCGGAATGACCACCTGCCCTCCCGCTCCCCTCGAGCGGGAGGGCGCTCCCTCAAAAGCCGCTGCGCACGCGCAGATGGGTGTGCGCGGTTCCGGTCCCTTCGGCGTGGGAATGGGGCACCTTATCTTCCACCACGGGAATGAGGTTCAGCGCTCCGTGCATCACCCCACGTTCCAGGAACAGGGCCTCCGCATAAGCGGAGACATCGGCCACGTGGCCACGCATCACCGCGATGTCGATGGAGGTGGTGTGATCAAGCGGCACCGACAGGGCCGCGACGGTCTGATCATGCCGCTCAAGCCGCCCCTGGGGCACGCGCGCCGCAAGATTGCGCACGGCCTGATCCACGGTGCAGCTGGCAATGCCGAAGCAATGGGCCTCCGCCGGTCGGCCGGACCGGGTGGACAGGCCGCGGCGCACCAGATCGCGAATAGCCTCGGAGCGGCTCATGGCTCCGGTGGCCTGCATATAGGCATCGAGGTCGGCGGCCAGATCGTCGTCGAGAGTGATGGTTGTGCGCTGCATGGGCCTCTCTGCCAAAGGGGAGCGACGCATCATACGCGCCGCGGGCCCGGCGAGAATAACGCCGGCGTGGTTGCGAAGATCAGACCGGCGGAGGTATGATTTTTTATCGAGTCTTTCATACTGGGGGTTTTCGTGTCGCACCTTCGTTCCGCGCTGCGCTTTGGCCTGGTCGGCCTTCTGCTCGGTGCCACGCCTGCCTTCGCCCATTTCCAGGAAATCATTCCCTCCGCCGACGTGCTGCCGGAAGGCGGAGACGTGACGCTCGACCTGATCTTCACCCACCCGGTGGAGCGCGGCCCGACGATGGAGATGAAAAAGCCGGTCCGCGTAGGTGTGCACGCCGGAGGCAAGACCACCGACCTCACAGACCAGGTGAAGGCCAAGCCAGTGGACGGCAAGAGCGCCTGGAGCCTCACCCGCGCCATCGCGGAACCCGGTGCCGAGATCTTCTTCGTCGAGCCCCAGCCTTATTGGGAGCCGGCCGAGAACAAATACATCGTTCATTATGCCAAGGTGATCGTGGACGGCTTCGCCTCCGGCGAGGGATGGGACGAATTGGTGGGGCTTCCGGTGGAGATCCAGCCCCTCACCCGCCCCACCGGCCTTTGGACGGGCAACGTCTTTTCCGGCGTGGTGCTGAAGGCCGGCAAGCCGGTGCCGTTCGCCGAAGTCGAGGTGGAGTTCGTGAACGACGGCTCGGTGCGCCCGCCCAATGATGCATTCGTGACCCAGGTCATCAAGGCAGACGCCAACGGCACCTTCACTTACGCCATGCCCCGCGCGGGCTGGTGGGGCTTTGCCGCGCTACTCGACGGCGACGCGAAGAAGCCGGCGCCCGATGGCAAGCCCGCCGCGGTCGAGGAAGGCGCCCTCATCTGGGTCAAGGCCACCGACATGGCTGGCGCAGCAGGAAAGTAGGCGCGAATGGCCCATATTCCGGACGGCATCCTTTCAGCCCCGGTGCTGGTCGGGGGCGGCGTCATCGCCGCCGCCGGCGTGGTGCTGGCGCTGCGGCGGCTCGACGATCGTCTGATCCCCCGTGCCGCCATTCTCTCGGCGGTGGTGTTCGCCGGCTCGCTGATCGCCGTTCCGGTGGGGCCCTCCAGCGTCCATGTGCTGCTCTCCGGCCTGCTCGGCATCATGCTGGGGATCAGCACCTTCGCCGCCGTGCTGGTGGTGCTGCTGTTGCAGGTGCTGCTGTTCGGCTTCGGCGGCTTCACCACACTCGGCGTCAACACGGTGAACATCGCCCTGCCCGGGGTCGTGTTCGCCGCCCTGCTGGGCCCCATGATCCGCCGCAGCGCGCGACCGCTGGTGCGGGCGCTGCTGGCGGGGGCCGTCGGGGCCTTGTCGGTGCTCGGCACGGGGGCGCTGGTGGCCCTCTCCCTTGCCCTGTCGTCCAGCGAATACACGGTGGTCGCCAGCGTCCTCATCGCCACCTATCTGCCCCTCGCGTTCGGCGAGGCGCTGGTGACGGCGGCCATCGTCACGTTCCTGGCCCGGGTTCAACCCTCGGCCCTCTCACCGGTGGCCACGCCCTCATGATGCGCGTTTTCCTGCCGCTGCTTCTCGCCCTGGCCTTTGCCGGGCCGGCCCAGGCCCACAAGCTGAAGGTGTTTGCCGCCGTGGCCGGCGAGACGGTGAGCGGCTACGCTTTCTTCATCGGCGGGGGCCGGCCGCAAGGCGCGGCCTGGACCGCCCGCGATGCCACAGGCACCCAGCTCGCTGGCGGCGACACCGACACCGAGGGCGCGTTCCGCTTCACCCTGCCCCAGGGCTTCGCCTCTGACCTCACGGTGACCGTGGACACCCACGACGCGCACGTCGCCAGCACCACCTTGGCCGCCTCCCGCTTCGATGGCGCGGCCCCCGCGCAAAGCCCACCCGCCAGCGCTGCTCGCCCCCCCACCGCCGCGCCGGCGACGATGGGTCCCTCCACCGACCCGCAGCAGCTTGCGGCAGTGGTGGACGCCGCGGTGGCCCGCCAGATCGAACCGCTGCTGGAACGGATCGAGGCCTTGGATTCGCGCCTGCGCTTCGTCGATGCATTGTCGGGCATCTTCCTCATCATCGGGCTGGCCGGGGGAGCACTGTGGCTGCGCGCGCGCCGCGGCTGATGCCGCCCCAAGATCTGCGGCTGCGCCTGCTCGCGACCTTCGTGGCGATCGCCTGCATCTCTCAGCTGGCGACCCTCACCCTGGCGGCCGGCGTGCTGGCGTTGATCGTCGCCATGATGGCGCTGGTGCGGCCGCCCGGACGCCTCTGGCTGCGCCTCCTGCATATGGAGGGCTTCCTGCTGCTGCTGTTCGCCACCCTGCCCTTCACCGTTTCCGGCACGCCCCTGCTGGTGCTGGGCCCGCTGACCGCCAGCGTCGAGGGGGTCGCGCGCGCCGCTCTCATCGCCTGCAAGGTATCGGCCTCGGTGCTGCTGGCGATGGCCCTTCTGGGCGATGTGGACCCCTCGCGGCTCGGCCCCGCCCTGCGCGGCCTCCACGTGCCCGAACGCCTCACCCGCCTGTTCGTGATGACGGTGCGCTACGCGGGCCTGATCCGCGACGAAGCCCGGCGCCTGCACGATGCCATGCGCATGCGCGGCTTTCGCCCCGGCTCCAACCGCCACACCTGGCGCAGCTATGGCAACCTCATCGGCATGATGCTGGTGCGGGCGCTCGATCGCGCGCAGCGGATTGAAGACGCCATGGCCTGCCGGGGCTACGATGGCCGCTTTCCCTATCGCACCCAGCCGGCGCCCGCCGTCACCGACTGGGTCGGCTTCGCCGGCATCGCCGGCATCGGCCTCATCGCCCTGGTGATCGACCGCCTATGACCCCGCTCATCGAACTTCAGAACGTGACCCTGGCCCGCGATGGCGTTGCGGTGCTGCAGGGGGTGGACCTCACCCTCACCGCCGGTGAACGGCTGGCCATCGTCGGCCCCAACGGCGCGGGCAAGACCACCCTGCTGCGCGCCATCGTCGGCCTGGAACGGCCCGCTCAGGGCACGATCCGCCTGTTCGGCGCCAGCTGCGTGGAGGAGCGGGACTTCCGCCCCTTCCGGCCCCGCATCGGCTATCTGTTTCAAGACAGCGAGGACCAGCTGTTCTGCCCCACGGTGCTTGAGGACGTGTGCTTTGGCCCGCTGAACATGGGCCTGTCCGAGGCCCAGGCCCAGGCGCAGGCGGCGGATGTGCTGGACGCGCTCGGCATCGGCCATCTGGCGGATCGCATCAGCCATCGCCTGTCGGGCGGGGAGAAGCGTCTCGTGTGCCTGGCGGGTCTGCTGGCCATGCGGCCGGACGTGCTGATGCTGGACGAACCCACCAACGGCGTGGACGTGAGCAACGGGCGGCGCCTGCGTGATGCGCTGCGCACCTTCAGCGGCGCGCTGCTGCTGGTCTCCCACGACGACGCCTTCATCTCGGAGCTGGCCACCCACGCCCTGGTCATCCAGGATCAAGGCCTTACGCCCGCGCAGATCCACACCCACCCGCACAGCCACAGCCATCCGCACGTGCACCCCGCCTCGTGAGCCCTTCACGCCATGTGCAGGGCCCGCAATGCGGTCACATCGTCGTCAGCCCTGCCCCTCGCCGGGTGCTCCGTCCAGCTCGCCCTTGTCCGCGGGACCGACACGCCCCACCGCGCCAGTGGCGGCGGGCGGCGGCTCCACGGCGGCCTCGATCCGGGGCTGATCACCCTCCGGCGGCAGGAACAGGTCGGGCTGATCGTGCGGCATCGATTCCACATAGAGCGACGTGGAGGGGAAGGCGAAGCTGGAGCCGGCGCCGAGCACGATGTCCATGATCTTATAGGCGAGGCGCTCCTTCACCAGCAGCCACTCTCCCCAATTGGTGGTGCGCGTGAAGCAATAGACCATGATGTTGATGGACGACTGGCCGAATGAATCGATCCTCACGAAGGTGGAGGCCTGCTTATAGGGCACGAAGTCCGCGCATTCGTGGATGTAGGTTTCGATGCCGTCGCGAATGACCCGCAGCTGATCCACGGTTGTGGAATAAGGCACGCCAATGAGCCAATAGATCCGCCGCCGACGCATGCGCGTGTAGTTGATGACGGCATTGTCGGCCAGATCCGAATTGGGGACCTGCACCGCCGCGTCGTCGAACTGGCGGATCTTGGTGGATCCGAAGCCGATGCTCTCCACCGTGCCTTCCACCACGTTCGGAACCTTCACCCAGTCCCCATACTGGAAGCGCTGCTCCATCAGAATCAGCACCCCGGAGATCAGGTTCTTGAACAGCGCCTGCGATCCGAGCGCGGCGGCGGCGCCGACGATGCCGAGGCCGGTGAGCATCGGTCCGATCCGCACCCCCCATTGCTGCAGAATGGCCGCCAGCGCGAAGAAGGCCACCAGGCATTTCAAGGCGTTGCGGATCCAGTCCGCCACCGGGGCGGTGAGATGGCTCTGCCGTGGGCGCAGATAGGCGATCAGCGGCTCCACCAGAGCGAACAAGGCCCAATAGGCGGCCAGAATCAGCAAGGTAGCGACCGCCTCCTTGGAGATGCGGGCGATGATGCCGCTCTCGTCCACCTTGAGGATCTCGAAGGCGAAGAAGATGCCGAGCACCACCGGCAGAAGCCCCACGGGCTGCCGCAGCGCGTCGGCGATCTGCGTCCGCAGATCCTTGCTGGTGATACCCACCGTGCGCACAATGAGGAACAAGATCACGTGGCGGATGGGCCAGCGTAGCGCCAGACACAACAGAAAGACCCCGAGCGCGGTGGCGATGCGCTCCATTGGCAGCGCCTCGACGGCCGCCACCACATGGCCGAAAAAGCTCGTCACCGGCTCGACGGCCCGCTGGGCCGGGGCCAGGAGATCGGCAGGGCTCCGCTCAATCGGCATGACTCGTGTCCTCGTCGCGCAATGGCTCCCGAGGTCACACCGTAGAACGGCAGCGCAGGGGTCGGCCAGCATGGCGTCCGGCGCTGCGGATGCGCCGAGCCGGCTCTAGCATGGCCTGATCCGCCGGTAAAATGAAACAGGTGTCATGTCCGTGGGCGACCGCGCCGCCCACGGACCTCGCGTGGCGGGCTCTGCTCAGAACCGAACCTGCAGCACGCCGCGGCCGGCATTGGAGGTCACGCCATCCCCGAACGCCCCATCATAAGCAAGGCCGAGGGTGACGCCCTTGGGGAGGGTCATGTCGAGACCCGCGCCAACCACCAGGCTATCTGTCGCCACCGGCACGCCGGCGGCGGAAAAGCCCGTGCCCGTGGACAGGAACACCAGCGTCGCCTCCGGCGCCACATCACCGAACGCATGGCGCCAGCCGACGCTCGCATGGGGCGTGAGGCTGGTGCCTCCGTGCGACACCAGGCCGGCCGCACGCACGCCGAGGGTGGAATAGGGGGTGCTGGCGCTGGTGCCCGTCGCGGTCAGCCCCGCCACGGGTGCGCCGGTTTCAGTGAAGCCGTCCAGGTCCACATAGCTCCAGCCGAAACCGGCGAAGGGCTCGAACGCCACCGGTCCGGCGGTGACCGCATAGGCCACCTCGCCGAACAGATTGGCCGAGGTGCCGTCATAATCCGCCTGCGGCCGTTCTCCGGTGAGTGCCACATAGCGGGCGGTGGAGATGGAGCTCCACCCGATATCGGCGCCAGCGCGCAGCTTGACGGCATCGAACGCGGTGCCGCCATAGACCGCGAGCCGCACCGTGTCCGCATCGGCGGATGCCCCGCCGGTGGAGGTGGAGCTGGAGGAATAGCCGACCGCGGCGCCGACCACGCTGGCGCCGAAAGTGGCATCAAGGCCCACCAGCGCGCCGCCGAGATGGGTGTCCGCGGACATGGGCCCCGAGCTGGCGTTCAGCCACTGGCCATAGCCCTGCGCCCAGGCATTCAGCACCGGGCCCGACGGCCGCGCCGGGGTGGACAGCGCGTTGAACGGACCAGCCTGCGGCGCCGCATCGGCATAGGCGCTCACCGGCCCACCGAAGCCGAGGGCCGCTGCGGCACCGCCGGTCCCGGCAGAATCCGCCTGCCGCAGGCGCCCGAGCAGGGTGTCGTTGACCAGGGTATTCTCGTTGAACAGGACGCCGGGCACCGTGGCGTGGACGTCGCCGGCCAGCTGGGTGAAAGCGGTGCGCACCACCGGCGCGGAGGCCTGCCCCACCACCGCGTCATAGAGGCTCGAGGCCCCCGGGGTCGCCCCCGCGCCGAACCGGTCCAGCGACCGCGCCACCGCCCGCTGGTTCGCCGTTGTGGCATAGCTGGCGAGCGAGACGCTGTTGCGATCGAGCTCCACATAAATGTCGTTGGCGTCCGCCCCCATCGTAGGGGTGAGGAACAGATAGCTGGTGGTGCTCTCCAGGCTGCCGAAGCTCCCGCTCACACCCCCATCGGCGCTGAGCACCGTATAGCGGGTGCCCCAGGTGAGACTGCCCGGTGCCGCGGAGAGCACCAGGCTCGCGCCGGCATCCACGCTCGCGGTGCCGGTGGCGGCGATGAGGTCCACCGTGCCCAGGGTGGAGGCGCTCACCTGGTAGCTGGAACCGGCAGCGAAGCGCACGTCGCCGCCGACGACGAGGGTCCCAGCCGCGCCGACGGCGCCGGGAGCCACCACGCCGCCGCTCTCGACACTCAGGCCACCGATGGTGCCGGTGCCGCGCAGATGGCCCAAAGCCCCGCCCGCCAGATCACCGGAAACCACCACGCTGGAGCCCGCGAGCTGCGCATCGGCCAGCAGCAGCGTCGCCTGATCCACCGTGGTGGTGCCGGTGAACGCGCTGCCGCCGGAGACGATCCAGCTCGATCCGGCGGCCAGCGTGAGGCGCTCGAATCCCTGATAGGTGGCGCTCTCTCCCAGCAGGGCGAGGTCGAAACTGCCGTCCACCTCGCCAAGCCGCAGCGTATCGGTGCCCCCTTCCCCGCGCACGGCCCCGACCACGGAGGAGCCGGCCTCATAGACGAACAGGTCGTCGCCATCGCCCATGGCGACGGCATAAGTGGTGCCCGAGATGATGCCGTAATTGACGATGGTGGTGGAGAAGAGGCCGGCCGTATTCACCACCTTGATGCCGAAGCCATCGTCACCGCGGATGGTGCCGTAATTGGTCACCGACAGGGCCGCATAGATGTCACCGCTGTTGCTGTCATCGGCGAGAATGCCGTTATTGGCGCCGGAGATGAGCGCCGTGGTGACAGAGGCGCTGCCGTTGACGATGGTGCCGCCACCAATGGCGATGCCTTCGCTGGTGCTCGGGTTGGTCTCGCCCTCCTTGGTGCCCTTGGAGCCGAGGCCGGAAATGGTGCCGTAATTGTAGATGGTGCCGGCATTGTCGAAATCGACGCCATCCCCGTCACCGAAGCTGGCTGCGGGATCGTAAGTGCCGGTGATGGTGCCGTAATTCACCACGATACCCGAGCCGTTGGAATTCACACCCGACCCGTTGCGCCCTTCGATGGTGCCGGCATTGGTGACATCGAGGAAATCTTCTGCACCCGAGGCCTTGATGCCGTGATAGGCGCCGGAGATTACCCCCGTGGCCTCGTTGATGATGGTGGCGCTCATGCCGCCGGCGAGATCCTCGCCATCGATCTTGATGGCCGAATTGTTCTGGGTATCGGCGGTGCCGTCCGCATAAGACGAGCTGATGGTGCCCGCGTTTGTCACCACCATGCCGTTGGCGCCCTGGATGCCATCATCGGCTGCGGCAGTGATGAGCCCACCGGCCTCGTTGACAATGGTGATCTGCGCGTTCTTCGAGGCGATTCCGCCTAGATCAATGGCCTGACCATCCACCGTCGATTGGATGGTGCCGGCATTGCGGATCGCGATGACCGGCGCCGCGCTGCTGCCGTCCGGCGACGAGATCTTGATGCCATCATCGGTGCCCGAGATCAGGCCACCGGCCAGGTTGGTGATGGCAAGGCTCTGCAGGGTCTCGAAATTCGCTGCGGTATCCATCTTGATGGCGCGCTTGCCATCGGCCGTGGTGGTGATGATTCCGGAATTCACGATGGAGAGGGTGCCGCCCCCGATCCGCACCGCATCGCTGCCAGCCGACGAAATCGTTCCCGAATTGGTCACCGCCACCACGGCACTGGCGGCCGTGGCCTTGTCGAGGTCGAGCGCCTGGCCGCTCGCGGATGAGAGGATGCCGCTGTTGTCGACGGTGAGCTGACCATCCGCGAAGGCCCCCTTGAGGCGGAGGGCGTCGTCGTCCGACGCGATGGTGCCCGCATTAGACAGGCTGAAGGCCCCGCTGACGCTGGACGCGGCGTCAATGGCGCGCCCCTCGGAGACGATTGAACCGTCATTGATGATGGTGACACCGGAACCCGTCGCGGCGCCGTTCCAGGTGATCGCCGCATCAGCGCCGCCATCCAGCGTCGCCCCGGCCTCAACCACGCCCGTATCCGACCCTGCCACGCTCTGCGGCCCACTCGCCGGCGGCACCACGAAGGAGCCCGCAAACGCCGGCGCGCTGGTGCCGGCGCACAGGAGAATGAGAACAAGACGGCTGGCGGTGGAGCAGAGCGCGGGCATCGGGGGGATCCGTATGGAAGAAGGTCCCTCCCCTACGGTCTGGATGCTACACACACATGACAATGCGGTAACGGGCGGCGCACTCGGCCCATGACCCGGCCGCCCCCCGGCGCTCGCTAGTCGATCGGAAAATCAAAATAGGTGTCGGGAAACGGCTCGTTCGCCAGGGTGAAGTGCCACCACTCCTTGTCGAAGGGCTGGAAACCGTGGCCGCTCATCAATTGCGCAAGCCGCTGCCGATTGGCCTTCTGCACCTCGGTCACCGCATCCGATCCCGGCCACGACAGGTCGCTGAACAGATCGAACGGCGTGCCCATGTCCAACTCCGCGCCGCTGGCCGCCTCCACTAAAGTGAGATCCAGGGTGGAGCCACGCGAATGGCCGGAGCGGGCGGCGATATAGCCCAGGGTGAACAGGTCGCCCTTGTCCAGATCGGGGTAATACTCCCCCTTCGTGTGCGTGTCGGCGAGGTCGGCCGCCCAGCGGGCGAAGTGGGCCACCGCGCGAGCCGGGCGGTAGCAGTCAAACAGCTTCACCCGATAGCCCTGCGCCCGCGCGCTCTCGGCCACCTGCGCCAGCGCCTCGGCGGCGGGGCGGGTCAACAGGCACCGCGCCGCGCCATATCCATCCACTGGAGTGCCAACGAAATTGTGCGTGCCCGCATAGCGGACATCGAGCACCGCGTCGGGCACCAGGGTGCTCACATCCACGAAGCTGTCCGGTCGCGCGCGCTGCACTTCGGCGGCCAGGCCGATCGCCGGCGACGCGGCGCCCGACAGACCGGCGCAGATGAGGGCAGGCTTCACAATCCAATCCATGAGGCGAGTCGGCATCGGTGTCCCCGAACAGCTCGACTTTACCCGCCATCCCGGCGGCGGCAATCCCGCGCGCGGGCAGAAATGAGAGGGGCGGATGTCGCCATCCGCCCCGGGCACTCAGGAGAAGAAGCTGGTGATGGTCTGCCAGATGCTCTTCTTCGGCGCGGCAGCAATCTCCGCAGCTGCGGGCGTCGCACCAGGGGCAACCGTCTCCGGGCCGGACTGAGACTTGGTGACCGCCTCGACCGTCACCACGCCGGCGAAAGCGGGAATCTTGGCCAGGGTCACCGGACCGGCCATACCATCCGCATCCAGGCCATTCTGCTCCTGGAAGGCGCGCACAGCCTTGGCCGTGCCCTCGCCGAACTTGCCGTCGGCGGCGATGTTGAGCGCCTCCTGCAGCTTCTTGACCGCGTCGCCCTTGGACCCCACCGTCAGCAGAATGAGCTCCGGCAGCTCCAGTGCCAGGAAGGTATCGGGCCCGGCGATGCCGTCCACCGACAGCCCGTGCGCCTTCTGATAGGCCTTCAGGGCCTCTTCGGTGGCCGGGCCGAACTGGCCATCGGCCACCACGCCGAGCTTGGCCTGCAGGATCTTCACCGGCTCACCGGCCAGTCCGCGCTTCAGAATTGCCATGGCATCCCCCATCAGGACGAGTCATCTAGAGACAACGAAAGGTGGAGCTTCCGCTTATATCGCCTACCGGCGATCTGCGCACCGCCCCATTCGACACAGGGCACGAGAAGCGCATCGGCAGCCCCATAAAAGAAAAATGCCGGGTCCACGAAGGACCCGGCAAGTATCGCCGCAGAGCGGCGAACCTTCCAGAGGGGAACAGCTGAAGCATCAATCACGATGCGATCAGCGCTTGTGCAACATGCACGCTCCTTAGGCAGATTGCAACGCCGAATGGCGGCAGAGCAGGCATATCAGGCATGCATTTGCCCAAGGGCTCATCCCCAGACCTCTGCATGGGGCGACACACGCCCGTCAAAGATCAATAGTTCCAGCGCTGCGCCTTGGAGATCAGGAAGTCGCGGAACACCTGAATGCGCGCCACAGAGCGCATTTCCTGGGCATAGGTGAAATACGCCTCGAGCTTGGGCGTCTCGCGATCGGTGAACAGCTGCACCAGCGAGGTGGCGTCGTCCGTCAGATAGTCCGGCAAGGTGCCGATCCCAACGCCGCGCTCCACCGCCCGCTTGAGTCCCAGCACGCTATTCACCTCGAACGTGGGCACCCGCGGCGAGGCGCCCTCTCGCCCGGCATGCTCCAGCCAGTTGAGCCCCTGGAAATAGGATGGGATGGGCCCGCCCAGCAGCAGGATGCGGTGCTTGTCCAGCTCGTCGAGGGAACGGGGCTGGCCGTGGCGCTTCAAATAGTCCACCGACGCATAGGCATGAAAATGCACCGTGAACAGCTTGCGTTGCACCAGATCCGGCTGCACCGGCTGGCGCATGCGGATGGCGACGTCAGCCTCGCGCATGGCCAGATCCAGCTCCTCATCGGTGAGGATGAGCTGGATGCGAATATCGGGAAACAGCTCGACGAACTCACCCACCCGCGCGGTGAGCCAATGGGTGCCGAGGCCCATGGTGGTGGTGACGCGCAGTTCCCCGTTGGGCTTTTCGCGGCTGTCGCTGAGCTGCGCCCGCGCCGATTCGAGCTTCAGGAACACCTCATGGGCGGTGCGATAGAGCAGCTCGCCCTGCTCGGTCAGGATGAGGCCACGCGCGTGGCGATGGAACAGGGGAACCTTCAGCTCCGCCTCCAGCGCCGACACCTGCCGGCTCACGGCCGACTGCGACAATCCGAGCGTTTCGCCCGCATGGGTGAAGGAACCGGCTTCGGCGGCGACGTGAAAAACCTTCAGCTTGTCCCAATCCATTGGGGCCCCGGGGGTTCTGCGCGACACCCCTCGAGCGCGGGATGCGGGCGGCTTTCATCGGTTGAAGAAGCCGGGGCGCGCGCTCGGCGGTCCCGGCTTCAAAGGGGGACAGTTCGGCCCGGCGGATGGACCACCCGCCGGCGCCGCGTCATTCCGCGGCTTCCGCCACCGTATGTGCGAGGAAGCGTTCCGCCTCCAGCGCCGCCATGCAGCCGCGGCCCGCCGCCGTCACCGCCTGGCGATAGACGTCGTCGGCCACGTCGCCGGCGGCGAACACGCCCGGCACCGAGGTGGCGGTGGAATCCGGCGCCGTCCAGACATAACCGGACGGCTTCAGGCGCAACTGGCCGGCCACCAGGTCGGTGGCCGGAGCATGGCCGATGGCCACGAAGAAGCCGTCGGCCTTCAGCTCGCTGATCTCACCGGTGCGGATGTCGCGCAGCACCACGCCGGTCACGTGCGGCGCCGGCTCGTCCGCACCCTTCACTTCGGCCACTTCCGCGTTCCACACCACCGCCACCTTGGGATTGGCGAACAGCCGATCCTGCAGGATGCGCTCGGCGCGGAAGCTGTCGCGACGGTGCACCACGGTCACCTTCGCGGCGAAATTGGTCAGGAACAGCGCTTCCTCGACGGCGGTATTGCCGCCACCGACCACCACGACCTCCTTGCCGCGATAGAAGAAGCCATCACAGGTGGCGCAGGCGGAAACGCCGAAGCCCCGATAGGTCTCCTCGCTCGGCAACCCCAGCCAGCGGGCCTGGGCGCCGGTGGCCAGAATCACCACGTCGGCTGTGTAGTCGGTGCCCGACTCGGTCTTGAGTCGGAACGGGCGCTGCGACAGATCGAGCTGCGCCACATGATCGGCAATGATCGTGGTGCCCACGTGCTCGGCCTGGGCGCGCATCTGCTCCATCAGCCAGGGCCCCTGAATGGGCTCGGCAAAGCCGGGGTAGTTCTCGACCTCTGTGGTGATGGTCAGCTGGCCACCGGGCTGGATGCCCTCGAACAGAACCGGCTGCAGCATGGCCCGTGCGGCATAGACCGCCGCCGTATAGCCGGCCGGCCCCGAACCGATGATGACGACCTTGACATGTTGGGCGCTCATTATGACCTCGAAACCGCAAATGCGCGCCGCGGATCGCGCGCAGCGCCCACACCGGGCAGCTCTCCCGCATCGCAGCGTAAGCTATGCGCAAATGTAGGGGCTCCCACGCACCGCGACAAGGCGCCCGCGCGCCTGCACATTCGCCTTTCGTCATAGGCGGTGCAGGGATCCGGCAACGAAAGATTATTTCGTTGCGTTGCCGCAATCCCGAACTAAGGTGCGCGAGCGCCGCGCCGCGTCGCCTCTGTTCCCCGGGAGCCCGCCTTGACCGTCCGCCTCGATGCTGTCGACTGGAAAATCCTCGACGAGCTGCAGCGCAACGGGCGCATGACCAATGTGGAGCTGTCCCGGCGGGTCGGCATTTCCGCGCCTCCGTGCCTGCGCCGCGTCCGCGCGCTGGAGGATGACGGGATCATCCACGGCTATCGCGCGCTGCTCGACGAGAAGCGCCTGGGCTACGACCTGATGGCGTTCGCCATGGTGCATCTGGTGAGCCAGGCGGAGACCGATCTTGCCGCCTTTCAGGAACGCATCGACCATTGGCCCCTGGTCCGCAGCGCCTGGATGCTCTCCGGCGACGTGGATTTCATGATGCTCTGCGTGGCACCGGACCTGCGCACCTTCCAGAATTTCGTGCTGGAGATCACCGCCACTCCGAACGTGCGCAACGTCAAGACGGCCTTGACGCTGAAGCAGGTGAAGAACGCGCCTGCCGTGCCCCTTGAGGCCGGCCTGCCCAAGCTCTGAGCCGGCTCGCCTGAGCGTCTCCCGCAGCCTCAGGCCGGGGGCGCTGCAGGCCCTAGCCGTTCAAGATGCGCCAGGAGCTTGGCTAACAGCCCATTGAGCTGCGCCTGTTCATACGGACTGAGCCCTTCGAGGATCCCCCGCTCGTTCTCCACATGGACCGGCAGCACCGCGTCGATGATGGCCCGGCCGGGCGCCGCCAGCTCCACCAGCGTCCCGCGCCGGTCGGTGGGGTGCTTGCGGCGGATGATCAGGCCGGCGCGCTCCAGCCGGTCCAGCCGCGCCGTCATGCCGCCGGATGAGACCATGGTCGCTGCATAGAGCGCCGTGGGGGTGAGCGCAAAGGGCGCCCCCGCGCGGCGCAAGGTCGCCAGCACATCGAAATCCCCATGCTGCAGGCCGAAGCGCGCGAAGACCGGTAGCAGCTGGTCGCGCGCCACCACGTGCGCCAGCTCAGCCAGTCGCCCCAGCACCTCCATGGGAAAGGGATCGAGGTCCGGCCGCTCCCGCCGCCATTGAGCTGCCGCGAGCGCCGCGCGATCCGGATGAGCGTCATCTCTCATGATTTATCTTGACATAAAGATACTTGATATTGAGATATTAGCTGTCTCTCGCCGCCTTGGCAACGAACGCGGCATCGGAGGCTCGCCCGCGTCCGCCCCCCCCCCCCGAACGCTCCCTTCCCTTATTGGATCTATCCGCTAAGACGCGGCTCGGAGGCCCCATGACGACCGACGCAACAGCTTCCATGGCCCGGCGCGAGACGCTCTTGCCGCTGCTGTGTCTGCTGGCCACAGGTGCCCTGCTCGGTCTCACCACCTTCGTGGCCGGCAGCGCCATCCGGCAGGGCTGGGCCCCGTTCGCCTTCCTCTTCTGGTCTGCGCTGACCAGCGGCGTGCTGTTGTCTGTTCTCGCCCTGGCCGCAGGCGAGCGGCCGCGCCTGTCGCCGCACCTCCTGCGCTACGCCCTGCTCTCCGGCCTGCTGAGCTTCGCGCTGCCGAACCTGCTGTCGTTCGCCGCGATTCCCCATGTGGGCGCAGGCTTCGTGGCGCTCTGCCTCGCCTTCCCGCCCCTCGTCACCTATGCCATGGCCGTGCCGCTGCGCATGGACCGACTGACCACAAGGGGCGTGCTGGGAATGGCGCTCGGCCTCGTGGGCGCGGTATTCCTCGCGCTGTCCGGCACGCGCAGCGACGATGGGGGGTGGCTCTGGATCGGGCTCGCGCTGGCGGCGCCGCTGGTGGTGTCGGCCGGCAACATCTATCGCACGGTGGACTGGCCGGGGCTTGCCAGCCCACGCCTGCTGGCGCCCCTGATGCTTCTGGCGGCGGCGCTGATTTCCGGAACGGTCGCGGTGGCCACCGGTGTGCCGCTCCAGCTGCCGGACGCACCGGTCGAGATTGCACTGCTGGCGGCACAGACCCTGGTGGTCGCGGCCACCTACGCGCTTTATTTCATTCTGCAGAAGCTGAGCGGCCCGGTGGGCCTCAGCCAGATCGGCTGGATCGCCGCCGGCACCGGCAAGACCCTGGCGGTGGCCTTCCTGGGCGAGACGGTGCCGCTGCTGCTGCCGCCGGCGTTCGTGCTGATCCTGGCCGGCATCATCGTTCTCGCCCGCCGCGGCAAAGGTGCTGGCGCGGACCGCCGCGACTGAACCGCCTCAGCTTTCGCCGCGCTCGGCCCGCAGCCGCGCCCAATACTCCATGCGTTTTTTGATCTCGCGCTCGAAGCCCCGCTCCACCGGGTGATAAAGGCTCTGCCGCCCCAGCGCCTCGGGGAAGTAGTTCTGCCCCGAGAAGGCATCCGGCTCGTCGTGATCGTAGCGGTAGCCGTCGCCATAGCCCACGGTCTTCATGAGCTTGGTGGGGGCATTGAGAATGTGCTTGGGCGGCATCAGCGATCCCCCCGCCTCGGCCAGCCGCCGCGCGGCCTTGAAGGCGGTGTAGACGGCATTGGACTTGGGCGCGGTCGCCACATAGACAACCGCCTGCGCCAGCGCCAGTTCGCCCTCGGGAGAGCCGAGAAAATCGAAGGCGTCCTTGGCGGCACTGGCCACCACCAGCGCCTGCGGATCGGCATTGCCGATGTCCTCCACCGCCATGCGGACGATACGGCGGGCGAGAAACAGCGGGCTCTCCCCGGCATCCAGCATGCGGGCGAGATAGTAGAGCGCCGCGTCCGGATCCGAGCCCCGCACCGATTTGTGCAAGGCGGAGATGAGGTTGTAATGCCCGTCCTCGCTCTTGTCATAGATGGGCGCCCGGCGCTGCACCACATCGGCCAGCGCGGCCACGTCGAACTCTTCCCCGGGCCGCGCCGCCCGCCAGACCTCTTCCGCCAGGGTCAGGGAGGCGCGGCCGTCGCCGTCCGCCATGTTCACCAGCGCCAGCCGGGCCTCCTCCGTGAGCGGCAGGGGCTTGCCCTGCACCTCTTCCGCCCGCGCCAAAAGCCGGCCAATGGCGTCCGCATCCAGGGCGCGAAACACCAGCACCCGCGCCCGCGACAGCAGCGCGGCGTTGAGCTCGAACGACGGATTCTCGGTGGTGGCCCCCACCAGCGTGACGGTGCCATCCTCCATCACCGGCAGGAAGCTGTCCTGCTGGGCGCGGTTGAAGCGATGGATCTCATCCACGAACAGCAGAGTCGCCTGGCCGATGCGCCGGCGCGCCCGCGCGTGCTCGAACACCTTCTTCAGATCGGCGACGCCGGAGAAGATGGCGGAGATCTGCTCGAAATGCAGATCGGTGGCATTGGCCAGCAGCCGCGCCACCGTAGTCTTGCCGGTGCCCGGCGGCCCCCACAGGATGAGGGAGCCGAGCGAGCGGGCTTCCAGCATGCGTGTCAGCACGCCGTCGGGGCCCACCAGATGGTCCTGCCCGACCACCTCCGCGAGGGTGGTGGGGCGCAGCCGATCCGCCAAGGGGCGGGGAGCGCTCTCACTGAGGCCAGCGGCCTCGAACAGATCCGACATGGGCCGGCCTCAACCGGGTAGCAGGGCGGTGATGAGTCGGCCGTTCCGCACCACCGTCACCTGCCACGCCCGCATGGGCGCACGGGAGACCTCAGCGAGATCCGCCGTGCGCACGATCTTCTGACCATTCACCTCAGCCACCACGTCACCGGCCTTGAAACCGGCCATAGCGGCCGGGCTGCCTTCGGCCACATCAAAGATCACCACGCCCTTGGCACCATCGTCCACCCTCAGTTCCTCGGCCACGGCCGGCGAAAGATTGACGATGGTGGCCCCGCTGAACGGCGAGCGCGAGCGCAGCTCCAGAGCCTCGCGGGCCGGCACCTCCGGCGCGCTTTCCAGCACCACCACGACACTTTCCGTCTTGCCCGAGCGGTTCAGGCCCAGGGCCGCCCGGCTGCCGATGGGGCGGGTCGCCAGCCGGTAATTCAGCGATTCTGGGTCTTCCACCCCCTGCCCTTCGACCGCGACGATAAGATCGCCGGATTTCAGCCCGGCCTTGGCGGCCGGGCTGCCGGGCGTGACCTCCCGCACCAGCGCTCCGGTGGGGCGTGCCAGGCCGAGGCCATCGGCGATGTCGGGCGTGACGCGCTGCAGCCGCGCGCCGAGCCAGGGCCGCCGCACAGCGGTTCCACCGGACCTGGCCTGTTCCACCACCACCCGCACCATGTTCACGGGAATGGCGAAGCCGATGCCCAGCGACCCACCGGTGCGCGAATAGATGGCGCTGTTGATGCCCACCAGATGCCCGGCCATGTCCACCAGCGCGCCGCCGGAATTACCCGGATTGATGGCCGCATCGGTCTGAATGAAGAACTGATAGTCCGACACCCCCACCTGAGTGCGCGCCAGTGCGGAAACGATGCCCTGGGTGACGGTCTGGCCGACGCCGAACGGATCGCCGATGGCGAGCACCAGATCGCCCACCGCCAATTCGTCGGAATTGCCCATGGGCAGCGACGCGAAGGTCTCCTGAGCTTCCGCCTTCAGCTTCAGAATAGCGAGATCCGTGCGCTGATCGCGCAGCAGCACCTGCGCCTCGAACTCGCGCTTGTCGTTGAGGGCGATGCGGATTTCATCGGCCCCCTCGATCACGTGATAATTGGTCACCACGATTCCGGAGGGATCGACAATCACGCCGGAGCCGAGGGACCGCTGCACTCGCTCGGGCGCCCCGAGGCCCGGACCGCCGCGCCCCGGCCCACCGAAGAAGCGGCGGAAGAAGGGGTCCTCAAAGAACGGATTCACCGC
The DNA here is from genome assembly GCF_022138605.1 of Xanthobacter sp. NM-25. Lineage (GTDB taxonomy): Bacteria > Pseudomonadota > Alphaproteobacteria > Rhizobiales > Xanthobacteraceae > Xanthobacter. Next base: position 532,228 of record NZ_JACBFS010000003.1, on the reverse strand, counting down.
CCGCGCGGTCTTCATCGCATAGACGTTCACCACGGCTGGCGCCGAGCGCGCGACGATGGGCGCGAACGAGAGCTTCACCTCCGCGGCAGAGCTGGGCACCCGCGTCTGGGCCAGGGCCTGGCTGCCGCCTGGCGCAACGGCAGCGACGAAAAGCGTGGCGCAAAGAACCGACCACAGGACGGGCCGGGCGATCCGTGAGATGGGAAAGAAGACAGTCATCCGCCTCTACCGTTGGTGAACCCATGCCGCGCGGGCCGGCAGCTCCGATGCAGCGCTTGCGATGCCGCACCTGAGAGCGGCGCTTGCGCCCGCGAAGACCTATACCCCCACGCTCTCGATAAGGGCAGCACAGTGGCGTGAGGCAGGCATACACTATCACACCATTTAGTTGTACTTGCCGAAATCACAGCTACACTTGCGGCGTCCAGGAGGGGAGCCATGGGACGCAATATCGTCATTTTTTCGGATGGCACCGCGCAAGCCGGCGGCATCACCTTCGACGAGCGCCGCTCGAATATCTACAAGCTCTACCGCGCCACGCGCTGCGGCCCGGATTCCATCATCGACCCGAAAGATCAGACCGCCTTCTACGATCCCGGCCTCGGCTCGGCGCTGGATGGTGATGGCCCCTACCGCGGCATCCTGCGAGGGCCCTATACCCTCATCAGCAAGGCGACAGGCTTCGGCATCACCGCCAACATCATCGATTGCTACGCCGCTCTCATCCGCATGTGGCAGCCCGGCGACCGCATCTTCCTCTTCGGCTTCAGCCGCGGGGCCTACACCGTGCGCTGCCTGTCCGGCGTCATCCGCTGGTGCGGCATCCCCACCCGCATGCCCGACGGAAGCCCGCTGCCGCTCGATGGCTACGGATCCCGAAAGCTCGCCACCCAGGCCGTGAAGCAGGTCTATCAATTCACCACCTCCCGCCCGAAGCCGAAAGCCACTCCCCGCCAGCTCTTCCTCCTGAATACCCGTGAGCAGCTCGCTGCCCGCTTCCGCGCCGAACATGGCTCAGCCGATCCGGACGACCCGGACCGCCCCAATGTCATGCCCTATTTCATCGGCGTGTTCGACACGGTCGCCGCTCTCCTGGATCCACCGAAATTCGCCGTGCTGCTCCTCGCCGTCGTCCTCGCCTGTGTTGGCCTGGTGGCCGTGCTCTCCGTCTATTTCGGGATCTCCCCCGGTGCGAGCATCCTCCTCACTCTGCTCGCCGCCCTGCTCTGCGGCGTGCTCCCCTATCTCTTTACGCATCTCAAATTCACCTTCTCCCTCCCGGACCAGAGCCTGGCCGACAAACTGCGAACCCTTCATCTCACCGATCTGGTTCAGACCTTCGCCGATACCTCCCTCGACGGCCATGTGCCTTACGCCAAGCACGCCCTCTCCATCGACGAGAACCGAGCGGCATTCGCCCGCGTCCCGTGGGCATCTGATTATGCCCCCGCCCTCGGCGAACGCGACGGCGCCGGCCACATCCGCTTCGAGCAGGTCTGGTTCGCAGGCGTGCACTCCGACGTCGGCGGCAGCTATGCGGAAGATGAATCGCGGCTGTCCGACATTCCGCTCCAATGGATGCTGGACTGGGCCACCGGCATCCCCAACGGCCTGCTCTATGATCCGACCGTGCTGCGGCTCTACCCCGATCCGAGCGGCCTGCAACACGACGCCCGGCGGGAGGGTTTCGGCCTGATCACCCGCTGGTTTCGCCTGACCTATGGCCGGGGCGACCGCAACCTTGACGTGGAGGCCATCCTCCACCCCACGGTCTACGACCGCCTTGATGCCGCAACGGTCGGCATCTACGACCACCGTGCTCCTTATCGCCCGGGCGCCCTCGGGGAACACAAAGACAGCAAGCCCTTGTATGAGCTTCGGCCGGGCGCTCCCCCATGCAAGGTCGCGCGCTCCCGGAAGTGCGAGCTCCCCCCGTCGCGCGCGCCGCAGCCAGGCCCGACCTCGGCATAAACGCACTGCCTTCCGCCAAACAAAAAGGGCGGCCACGGGGCCGCCCTTTTCGATCTCATGAAGCGATGGCTGAAGCTCAGGCGGCCTCAGCCTCGCTGGCTTCGGCGGCGGCGCGCGCACGGTCGGCGGCGCCCTTGGCCTCCACGTCACGATCAACGAACTCGATCACGGCCACAGCGGTGTTGTCGCCATAGCGGAAGCCCGCCTTGATGATGCGCGTGTAACCACCCGGACGGCCGGCATAGCGGGGCGCCAGAACCTCAAACAGCTTCTTCACCACGGCCAGGTCGCGCAGCTCGGCGATGGCCTGACGACGGGCGTGCAGATCGCCGCGACGGGCCAAGGTCACCAGCTTCTCGACCACGGGACGCAGGTCCTTGGCCTTGGGCAGGGTGGTGACGATCTGCTCATGGGTGATGAGGGCACCGGCGAGGTTGGAGAACATCGCCTTGCGATGCTCCGCGGTGCGGTTGAATTTGCGATAAACCTTGCCGTGACGCATGACGGCGAACTCCTGAAAGCTGACGGCGGCGAGCCGAAGGGTTGCGCGGCTCGAGCCGCTGTTGGGTTCAGATCAGTAGTGTTCCTCGAAGCGCTTGGCCAGCTCTTCGATATTCTCCGGCGGCCAGCCGGGCACTTCCATGCCCAGGTGCAGGCCAAGCGAAGCAAGCACTTCCTTGATCTCATTGAGCGACTTGCGGCCAAAGTTCGGAGTCCGGAGCATTTCCGTCTCGCTCTTCTGGATCAGGTCGCCGATGTAGACGATGTTGTCGTTCTTCAGGCAGTTCGCCGAACGGACGGAGAGCTCGAGCTCGTCCACCTTCTTCAGCAGTGCCGGAGAGAACGGCAGCGTCTGGATGGCGGCAGCCTCGCTCTCGCGCTTGGGCTCCTCGAAGTTCACGAAGATCTCAAGCTGGTCCTGCAGGATACGGGCCGAATAGGCGAGCGCGTCCTCAGGCGAGATCGAACCATCGGTCTCGATCTGCAGCGTGAGCTTATCGTAATCGAGGATCTGCCCGGCGCGGGTGTTCTCCACCTTGTAGGAGACCTTCCGAACCGGCGAGTAGAGGCTATCGATCGGAATGAGGCCGATCGGCGCATCCTCGGGACGGTTGCGATCCGCCGGCACATAGCCCTTGCCGGTGTCGACCGTGAACTCGACGCGCAGCTCCGCGCCTTCGTCCAGGGTGCACAGCACCAGTTCCGGGTTCAGCACCTGGATATCGCCGACCGTCTGAATGTCGCCGGCATAGAGCACGCCGGGACCGGTCTTCTTCGCCACCATCCGCTTCGGGCCATCGCCCTGCATCTTGATGGCGATGTCCTTCACGTTGAGGATGATGTCCGTCACATCCTCACGCACGCCCGGAATGGACGAGAACTCGTGCAGCACGCCGTCGATGTGGATCGACGTCACCGCCGCCCCCTGGAGCGACGACAGCAGAATACGGCGCAGCGCATTGCCCAGCGTCATGCCGAAGCCACGCTCCAGCGGCTCCGCCACCACCGTGGCGAGGCGCTGGGGATCGCTGCCCGCAGTCACGTGCAGCTTCTCGGGCTTGATCAGCTCTTGCCAGTTCTTCTGAATCACTTGCATCACCTTGCTTTCTCGCCAGGCCGTCACTGCTGCCGGGGTATCGACCTCATCCGGAGGTGCTGGCCCGTCCCGATCGCGGGGAGGAGAAACCGGGCAAACGATCCGCAGGACGCGTGTCCCACGGGGTCAAGAGCGGATCAGACGCGACGACGCTTACGCGGGCGGCAACCGTTGTGCGGGATCGGCGTCACATCGCGGATGGAGGTGACGAGGAAGCCGGCTGCCTGCAGCGCCCGCAGAGCCGACTCACGTCCCGAACCGGGACCCGACACCTCGACCTCGAGGGTGCGCATGCCATGCTCGGCGGCCTTGCGCGCCGCATCCTCAGCCGCAACCTGGGCAGCATACGGAGTGGACTTGCGCGAGCCCTTGAAGCCCATGGCACCGGCCGACGACCAAGAGATCGTGTTGCCCTGCGCGTCGGTGATGGTGATCATGGTGTTGTTGAACGAGGCGTTCACGTGAGCAACGCCGGACGCGATGTTCTTGCGCTCGCGACGACGAACGCGGGTAGCTTCCTTAGCCATACTCTTTTCGATCCTTCAAGCGCGCCCGTAATCCCAGGCGCTCGGGATGGCCCCTTGCGGGACCGGGAGGAACCGGAAGGGGCGGCAGCGCCACCCCTTCCTCAAGCCGCCAGGCGGCCGATCACTTCTTCTTGCCGGCGATGGGCTTGGCCGGACCCTTGCGGGTGCGGGCATTGGTGTGCGTCCGCTGACCACGCACCGGCAGGCCGCGACGATGACGCAGACCGCGATAGCAGCCGAGGTCCATCAGCCGCTTGATGTTCATGGCGACTTCCCGACGCAGGTCACCTTCCACGATGTAGTCGCGGTCGATGGTTTCGCGAATCTGCAGCACTTCCTGGTCGGTCAGCTGATTCACGCGGCGCTCGGCCGGGATGCCCACCTTCTCCACGATCTCCTGCGCCTTCTTGGCACCGATGCCGTGGATATACTGAAGTCCGATGACCACGCGCTTGTTGGTCGGGATGTTGACGCCTGCAATACGAGCCACTGCTCTCTCCATGTGTCGCGCGGCGAAGCCGCCGGCGCGCATTGGCCATTCGCGTCCGGTGGAGGCCGGCCCTTGCGAATGAAAAAACGCTTAAGGAAGCGACAAAGACGCCCATCCTCCCCGGGCTCTTCCGACCTGGGCGAACGGCACCTAATTCCGAAGCGAGGGAATGCCCATAGCGGGGATTCCCTGTCTCGTCAACCCAGAGCGCGACGCTTTGCCGCACACTCTCTGCCTCACCCCGCTCAACAGAGCGACCGCCACAGCAAAGAAAGCCACCGCGCCCAGTTGGACGTGGCGGCCTGCGTCAACGCACTCCCAAGCTACGGCTCAGGCCGCCTGCTTCAGCACGCCGGCGATCGCCTCGGTGACCGCATCGATGGGCATCATGCCATCAATCTGCTTGAGCTGGCCGCGCGCCTTGTAATAGGGCGCCACGACGGCGGTATCACGATTGTAGGCGGCAAGGCGGCTCTTGAAGACGTCCGGGTCGTCGTCCTTGCGCACAACCTCGCCCTTCGCCTGGGCCTCGGCGGCACGATTGAGGATGCGGTTCACCAGCTTCTCCTGGTCGACCACCAGTTCGATGACCGCGTCCAGCTTGATTCCCTTTTCCGCCAGCATCCGGTCCAGCGCCTCAGCCTGCGCCACGGTGCGGGGGAAGCCATCGAGAATGAAGCCGTTCTTCGCGTCTGGCTGGGCCAGGCGATCGGCGATGATGCCGATGACGATCTCGTCGGAAACCAGCCCGCCGGCCTCCATGACCTCTTTCGCCTTCAGCCCGATGGGCGTCTGCGCTGCAACCGCGGCGCGCAGCATGTCACCAGTGGACAGCTGAACGATGCCATGGCGCGACACCAGCCGCTGCGCCTGCGTCCCCTTCCCCGCCCCGGGCGGCCCAAGCAGTACCAGCCTCATCACTTTCTCCTCCCCCCACGCAGCTTCGCCTTCTTGACCAGTCCTTCGTACTGGTGGGCGAGCAGGTGGCCTTGAATTTGGGACACAGTGTCCATCGTGACGCTGACCACAATCAAGAGCGACGTTCCACCGAAATAGAACGGAACAGCCGCGTAGGAAATCAGCAGTTCGGGGAAGAGGCAAACCGCCGCGATGTAGGCCGCACCCACCACGGTGATGCGGGTGAGCACATAGTCGATATATTCCGCCGTCCGCTCACCGGGGCGAATGCCCGGGATGAAGCCGCCATGCTTCTTCAAATTGTCGGCCGTCTCCACCGGATTGAACACGATGGCCGTGTAGAAGAAGCAGAAGAACACGATCAGAGCCACATAAAGCGCCATATAGAGCGGACGACCGTGGCCGAGGAAGGCCGTGATGGTCTGCAGCCACTCCGGCCCACTGCCCTGCGTGAAGCTGGCAATGGTGGTCGGAATCAGCAGCAGCGAGGAGGCGAAGATCGGCGGAATGACGCCGGAGGTGTTGAGCTTGAGCGGCAGATGTGACGACTGCCCCTCATAGATTCGATTCCCCACCTGGCGCTTGGGATACTGAATCAGCAGCCGGCGCTGGGCCCGCTCCATGAAGACGATGAAGGCGATCACCACCACCACCATCAGCAGCACGCCGAGAATCGCCACCGTGGAGATGGCCCCCTCTCGCCCGAGCTCCAGCGTGCGCACGAACGCGCCCGGCAGCTCAGCGACGATGCCGCCGAAAATGATGAGGGAGGTGCCGTTGCCGATGCCGCGCGAGGTGATCTGCTCACCCAGCCACATCAGGAACATGGTGCCACCGGTGAGTGTGATCACGGTGCTGATGCGGAAGAACCAGCCGGGATCCGCCACCACGCTGCCGGAGCCCTCAAGGCCGACGGCGATACCGTACGCTTGGAACAGCGCCAGGACGACGGTGAGGTACCGGGTATACTGGTTGAGCTGCTTGCGACCCGCCTCGCCTTCCTTCTTCAGCGCCTCCAGCGTGGGTGACACGCTGGTGAGAAGCTGAATGATGATGGAGGCCGAAATGTACGGCATGATGTTCAGGGCGAAAATGGCCATCCGCTCGACGGCGCCGCCCGAGAACATGTTGAAGAGGCCAATGATCCCGTTCTGCGCGTTCTTGAACACGTCGGCCAGGGCATCAGGATTGATGCCCGGCATCGGGATATAGGTGCCAAGCCGATAGATGATGAGCGCGCCAAGCGTGAACCAGATGCGCTTCTTCAGCTCCTCGGCCTTGCCGAGAGCACCAAAATTGAGGTTCGCCGCGAGTTGTTCCGCCGCCGAGACCATGCCTTGCTCCGCTGGACGCCGCCCGGTTATGGGCAGCCCTGATATATGGGCGGGATCTGCGGTGCCAAGGCGGCGCCGACACATCGCCGCAGAACGCACATACCCGGCACGAGGCCGGGTTGCCAAGGGGCCATTCGGATCTTGCCGCGGGCACCGTCACGCTCAACGCCAGTTGCGCACCCTCGATACCAGCTGCGAACCCGCCCCGCCACGCGAAACGGCCGGGCGCTGGGCCCGGCCGCAATTCCTCACACCGCTTCGGCGGCAACCGTCGGCGGAGCAAGAAGGATCACCTTCCCGCCCAGGCCCTCCACCGCCGCAACCACCGACTTGGTGGCATAGGCGACTTCGAGGGTCACCGCGGCCTTCAGCTCACCGCCGCCCAGCACCCGCACGCCCGCCTTGGGACGACGCAGAACATTGGCGGCCACCAGCGCCGACACGGTGATCGGCTGGCCAGCCTCGAGCTTGCCGGCATCAAGCGCCTCCTGGATACGGCCCAGGGACACTTCGTTGTAGTCCACGCGGAAGATGTTGTGGAAGCCACGCTTCGGCAGGCGCCGATGCAGCGGCATCTGACCGCCTTCGAACCCCTTCACGGCGACGCCGGTGCGGGACTTCTGGCCCTTCACGCCGCGACCGCCGGTCTTGCCCTTGCCGGAGCCGATGCCGCGACCCACGCGGATCCGGCTCTTGCGGGCACCGGGATTGTCCCGGATCTCATCGAGCTTCATGGTTCAGCTCCTCACTCCCCCTCGACCACGCGGACGAGGTGGGCGACCTTCGCGATCATGCCGCGAACGGCCGGCGTATCCTGGAGAGTGGAGCGGCGATGCCGCTTGTTCAGCCCAAGACCCTTGAGGGTCGCTTCCTGGACGAACGGGCGGCGGATCGGCGAACCGATCTGCTCCACGGTGATGGTCTTGTCGCTCATGGCGCGCTCCTAATCGTCGGTTCGCGCCGCTCAGTCGGTCGCTTCCGCGTCTTCGACGCGGCGGCGGGACTGAAGCTGCGAGACCTTGAGGCCACGGCGCGCGGCAACCGAGCGCGGGCTGTCCTGGTTCTTCAGCGCGTCGAAGGTGGCGCGGATCATGTTGTAGGGGTTGGAAGACCCGAAGGACTTCGCCACCACGTCATGCATGCCGAGCGTCTCGAAGACGGCGCGCATCGGGCCGCCGGCGATGATGCCGGTACCGGCCGGGGCGGCGCGAAGCACCACCTTGCCGGCGCCGTGGTGGCCATGCACGTCATGGTGCAACGTCCGGCCTTCCCGCAGCGGCACACGGATCAGAGCCCGCTTGGCGCTTTCGGTCGCCTTGCGGATCGCCTCCGGCACCTCGCGGGCCTTGCCGTGGCCGAAGCCAACGCGACCCTTCTGATCACCCACCACAACCAGGGCGGCGAAGCCGAAACGACGGCCGCCCTTCACCACCTTGGCGACGCGATTGATGTGGACCAGCTTGTCCACAAACGTGTTGTCGCGATCTTCGCGCTCCTGGCGCTGTTCCCGTTCACGGGCCATTGCTCAACGTCCTCGCGTCAGAACTGAAGGCCGCCCTCGCGGGCCGCTTCAGCGAGCGCCTTGACGCGCCCATGATAGATGTATGCGCCACGGTCGAACACGACCGTAGACACGCCCTTCGCCAGCGCCCGCTCGGCCACCAGCTTGCCAATGGTCTTGGCCGCATCGGTGTCCGCGCCGGTCTTGAGCGAGGAGCGCAGCTCCTTCTCCAGGCTCGACGCGGAAGCGAGGGTTTCCCCCTTCGCGTCGTCGATGACCTGCGCATAGATGTGCTGCGACGTGCGATGCACCGACAGGCGCGGGCGTCCGTTCGCGGCAACACGAATGGCGCGGCGCACCTTGGCCTTGCGGCGCGCCAGCGCCTCCAAATCCTTAGCCATGGTCCGCCTCCGTTACTTCTTCTTGCCTTCCTTACGGAAGATGAATTCGCCCGCGTACTTCACACCCTTGCCCTTATAGGGCTCGGGGCCGCGGAACTCACGGATTTCAGCCGCCACCTGGCCGACCTGCTGCCGGTTGATACCGGAGACGATCACCTCAGTGGGTTTCGGCGTGACGATCTGGATGCCTTCCGGGATCGCGTAGAGCACGTCGTGGCTGTAGCCCAGCGACAGGTTGAGGGTCTTGCCCTGCACGGCGGCCTTGTAGCCGACGCCGGTGATCTCGAGCTTTTTCTCGAAGCCCTTGGTCACACCCTCGACCAGGTTCGCCACCAGCGTGCGGGACATGCCCCACATAGCCTTGTGGCGGTTGGACTCGCCGGTCATGGAAAGCAGGATCTCGGATCCCTCGAGCTTGGCGGCAATTTCTTCCACCAAGGTCAGCTCGAGGGCGCCCTTCGGACCCTTCACCTTCACCGTCTGCCCGCTCAGCGAGGCCGTGACGCCCGCCGGAATGGCGACGGGAAGCTTGCCGATCTTCGACATTCTATCCTCCTTCGCCTCAGAAGACGGTGCAGAGCACTTCGCCACCAACGTTCTTGTCGCGGGCTTCGTGGTCGGCCATCACGCCCTGCGGCGTGGAGACGACGGCGATGCCGAGACCGTTGGCAACTCGGGGCAGGTTCTTCACCGAAGCATAAACGCGCCGGCCGGGCTTCGAGACACGGGCGATCTCGCGGATCACCGGCACGCCATCGAAATACTTGAGCTCGATCTCGAACTCGCTGCGGCCATTGCCCTGGTCCGTGGTGGTGTAACCGCGGATATAGCCCTCATCGCGCAGCACATCGAGCACCGAGGCACGAAGACGCGAGCCGGGGCTCTGGGTCTTGTCCTTGCGGCGCATCTGCGCGTTGCGGATACGGGTGATCAGATCGCCGATGGGATCATTCACAGACATGCGATCCTCCTCACCAGCTCGACTTCACGAGACCAGGAATCATGCCCTGGTTGCCGAGCTCACGCAGTGCCACACGGCTCATCTTGAGCTTCCGATAGAACGCACGGGGACGACCCGTGACCTCGCAACGATTGCGGATCCGGATCTTCGCGCCGTTGCGCGGCATCTGCGCCAGCTTCAAGGACGCCTGGAAGCGCTCCTCGATCGGCAGCGTCTTGTCGTTCACGATCGCCTTCAGACGCGCGCGCTTCGCCGCCTGGCTGGCTGCCAGCTTGCGGCGGCGCTCGTTCGTCTCGACCGCGCTCTTCTTCGCCATCTCTTGCTCCTGTTCTCCGCGTTTGAGGGCGCGTTCTCACCCCCTCACGGCCGGAAAAGCACTCGAAACAGTCACTCGGTCGCCGCACCCCTTACGGAGACGGCGAGGGGCGCACCGAATCGAAGCGCCCCTTCTAATCGATCACTGGCGGAAGGGGAAGTTAAAGGCCTTGAGCAGCGCCCGGGCCTCGTCGTCCGTCTTCGCCGTGGTGCACACGATGATGTCCATGCCCCAGATCTGCTCGACGCGGTCGTAGTTGATCTCGGGGAACACAATGTGCTCCTTGATGCCCATGGCGTAGTTGCCACGGCCATCGAAGCTCTTGGGGTTGAGCCCGCGGAAATCGCGAACACGCGGCAGAGCCATGGTCACGAGCCGGTCGAGGAACTCATACATGCGCACCTTGCGGAGGGTCACCTTGGTGCCCACCGGCTGGTTCTCGCGCAGCTTGAAGTTCGAGATCGCCTTGCGGGCGCGAGTGAGCACCGGCTTCTGGCCGGCGATCAGCGCGAGATCCGCGGCGGCGGTCGTCGCCTTCTTGGTGTCGGCGGTGGCTTCGCCCACGCCCATGTTGATGACGATCTTCTCGATCGTCGGCACTTCCATGGGGTTCTTGTAGCCGAACTGCTCGATCAGCTTCGGCCGCACCACGGTGTCGTAATGGGCGCGGAGCCGCGGGGTATACGCCTCAGCCATCGATCTTCTCCCCGGAGCGCTTGGCCACGCGGACCTTGTTCCCGTCCTCCAGCACCTGGAAACCGACGCGGGTGGGCTTGCCATCCTTAGGATCGGCCACCGCAATGTTCGACAGGTGGATGGGGGCCTCCTTCGAGATGATCCCACCTTCCTGGTTCGCGGTCTGGCGCTGGTGGCGCTTGACGACGTTCACGCCGCGCACGAGCGCGCGCTCGTCCTTCGGCATGACCTGGATAACCTCGCCGGTGCGGCCCTTGTCGCGGCCAGCGAGGACGACGACCTTGTCGCCCTTCTTGATCTTCGCGGCCATCACAGCACCTCCGGCGCCAGCGAGATGATCTTCATGTGGTTCTTGGAGCGCAGCTCGCGCGGAACCGGTCCGAAGATACGGGTGCCGACGGGCTCCTTGTTGTTGTTGATCAGCACGGCCGCATTGCGGTCGAAACGGATCACGGAGCCGTCAACGCGACGAATGTCCTTGGCGGTGCGAACCACCACGGCCTTCATCACATCGCCCTTCTTCACGCGGCCCCGCGGAATGGCTTCCTTGACCGACACCACGATGATGTCGCCCACGTGAGCGTACTTCCGCTTCGAGCCGCCAAGCACCTTGATGCACATGACACGACGCGCACCGGAATTGTCCGCCACGTCGAGATTGGTCTGCATCTGGATCATGACGCACCTGTTCTCGTCATCCGGCGCCACCGGATGACCGGCTTTGCCTTAATCCTCACTCCCCGTGCCCGCTCATCGAACACGAGGTCGCCGCGATGCGGTCTCCTCTCGCCGGCCGGTTTCCCGGAACACGACAACGGACCCAGCGTCGGGGCACCTTCCCTCACCCGGATGACTCACCCGGGTGAGAAGCCTTGAAGCTCTCAGACCTCAGCCCGCTTCTCGCCCTGGACCACGATCCAGTTCTTCAGCTTGGAGAGCGGCCGATGCTCCTCGATCCAAACCGTATCGCCCACCTTCCAGGCATTCGCCTCGTCATGGGCATGATACTTCTTGGACCGCCGAACGGTCTTCTTGAGCAGCGGATGGGTGAAGCGCCGCTCCACCCGGACCACCACGGTCTTGTCGGTCTTGTCGCTCACCACGACGCCCTGGAGCACGCGCTTCGGCATCGCTTCCTCACTTCGCCTTCTGCGCCGGCGCACCGGCACGCTTCTGGTTCTGCACGGTGATGATCCGCGCGATATCGCGACGAATCACCTTGGACCGCGCAGTGTTCTCCAGCTGACCCGTCGCCTTCTGGAAGCGCAGGTTGAACTGTTCCTTCTTCAGCTTCAGCAGCTCATCGGCGAGCTGATCGGGGCTGAGGGCCCGAACGTCCTCGGCTTTCATGAGCCTCTCCTCACTCGGCGATGCGCTGGATGAAGCGCGTCTTGATCGGCAGCTTCGCGGCGGCGAGGGTCAACGCCTCGCGGGCGAGCTCCACACTCACGCCGTCGATCTCGAACATGATGCGACCGGGCTTGATCTTGGCCGCCCAGTACTCCGGCGCGCCCTTGCCCTTACCCATACGCACTTCGGTGGGCTTGGACGAGACGGGCACATCGGGGAACACGCGGATCCACACACGGCCGGCACGCTTCATGTGACGGGTCATGGCACGACGGGCCGCCTCGATCTGGCGGGCCGTCACGCGCTCCGGCTCCATGGCCTTGAGGCCAAACTCGCCGAAGTTGAGGTCCGTACCGCCCTTGGCGACGCCGTGAATGCGTCCCTTGAACTGCTTACGGAACTTGGTGCGCTTGGGTTGCAGCATGGCTTAATCGCCTTCTTTCTCGCCGGCCGTCAGGCGCGCTCGCCGCGGTCACCGCGGTCACGATCGCCCCGCTCGCGCCGCTGGGGACGCGAAGAAGGCCCGGCTTCCTGCTCGGCCTGGCGCTTGTCCTGCGCCATCGGATCGTGCTCGAGGATCTCGCCCTTGAAGATCCACACCTTGACACCGCAGGTGCCGTAGGTGGTGAAGGCGGTCGCCGTGCCATAATCCACGTCAGCGCGCAAGGTGTGCAGCGGCACGCGACCTTCGCGATACCACTCCAGGCGCGCGATCTCAGCCCCGCCCAGACGGCCGGAACAGTTGATACGAATGCCTTCCGCGCCCAGACGCATCGCCGACTGCACGGCGCGCTTCATGGCGCGGCGGAATGCCACACGGCGCTCCAGCTGCTGGGCGATGGAGTCGGCCACCAGCTTGGCGTCGATCTCAGGCTTCCGAATCTCGACGATATTGATGAAGACTTCCGAGGTGGTCATCTCGGAAACCTTGCGGCGCAGCTTTTCGATGTCCGCGCCCTTCTTGCCGATCACCACACCCGGGCGGGCCGAGTAGATGGTGACACGGCACTTCTTGTGCGGACGCTCGATCACGACCTTGGCCACGGCCGCCTGCTTGAGCTGCTTCAGCAGCATCTCGCGGATCTTGATGTCTTCGTGCAGCAGCTTGCCGTACTCGCCCTTGTTGGCGAACCAGCGGCTGTCCCACGTGCGGTTGATGCCGAGCCGGAGCCCGACCGGATTGACCTTCTGACCCATCAGGCCCGCTCCTCGACTTCCCGCACCACGATGGTGATGTGGGAGAAGGGCTTCTCGATCCGCGAGGCGCGACCGCGCGCCCGCGGCGAGAACCGCTTCATCACCAGACCCTTACCCACATGCGCCTCGGCGACGATCAGATCGTCCACGTCGAGCTCGTGGTTGTTCTCGGCGTTGGCGATCGCGCTCTCGAGGCACTTCTTCACATCACGGGCGATCCGCTTGTGAGAGAACTCGAGATCGGCGAGAGCCGTCGCCACCTTCTTGCCGCGGATCAGGCCCGCGACCAGATTCAGCTTCTGAGGCGACACGCGCAAATTACGCGCAACCGCCTTGGCTTCGTTGTCCGCGAGCGCGCGGGGCTTTGCCTGCTTACCCATGACCGATCACCGCCGCTTCGACTTCTTGTCGGCCGCGTGTCCGTAGTAGGTCCGCGTGGGGGCGAACTCACCGAACTTGTGACCGATCATGTCTTCGGTGACCGACACGGGCACATGCTTCTGCCCGTTATAGACGCCGAAGGTGAGCCCCACGAACTGGGGCAGGATGGTGGAGCGACGGCTCCAGATCTTGAGCACGTCCCTGCGACCCGAACCCTGAGCGGCTTCCGCCTTCTTCAGGAGGTAGCCGTCGACGAACGGGCCCTTCCAAACCGACCGTGTCATCTGTCAGGCCCTCACTTCTTCCGCTTGTGGCGGCTGGACACGATGAACTTGTCCGTCGCCTTGTTGCTGCGGGTCTTCTTGCCCTTGGTGGGAATGCCCCAGGGCGTGACCGGATGCCGGCCACCCGAGGTGCGGCCTTCGCCGCCGCCGTGCGGATGGTCAACCGGGTTCATGACGACGCCGCGGTTATGCGGGCGCTGGCCAAGCCACCGGTTCCGCCCGGCCTTGCCGAGCGAGATGTTCATATGGTCCGGGTTGGACACCGCCCCGACCGTCGCATAGCAGGCGCCATGCACCAGGCGCTGCTCGCCCGAGTTCAGACGAAGGATGACATAACCCTCGTCGCGACCCACGATCTGCGCGTAGCTGCCGGCAGAGCGGGCGATCTGGCCGCCCTTACCCTGCTTCAGCTCCACGTTGTGCACGATGGTGCCCACCGGCAGCGAAGACAGCGGACCGGCATTGCCGGGCTTCACGTCCACCTGCGAACCAGCGATCACCTGATCGCCAACCGCTAGACGCTGCGGCGCCAGGATGTAGGCAAGCTCACCATCCTCATACTTGATGAGGGCGATGAAGGCGGTGCGGTTGGGATCGTACTCGATCCGCTCCACGCTCGCGGCAACATCACGCTTGGTGCGCTTGAAGTCCACCAGACGGTAGGTCTGCTTATGGCCGCCGCCGCGGAAGCGGACGGTGATGCGGCCATTGTTGTTACGGCCGCCCGATGAGCTCTTGCCCTCGGTCAGCGTCTTCACCGGCTTGCCCTTGTAGAGGCCGGAGCGGTCCACGATCACGAGCTGGCGAAGGCTCGGCGTGACCGGCTTGAAATGCTTCAGCGCCATGGTCTTATCCCGTTCCCCTCGGCTCTCAGAGGCCCGTGGTGATGTCGATCTTCTGGCCCTCTTCGAGGGTCACGACAGCCTTCTTGACGTCGCTCTGGACGCCCTTGCGGCCGCGGAAGATCTTCACCTTGCCCTTACGGACCAGCGTGTTGACGCTCTTGACCTTCACGTCGAAGAGCTTCTCCACCGCTTCCTTGATCGCCGGCTTGGTGGCGGTCTTGGCCACGTTGAAGACGACCTTGCTCTGCTCGCTCGCGGTGGTAGCCTTTTCAGTGATCACCGGCGAGACGATGACGTCGTAATGACGCGGCTCGATGTTGCGCGTGCTCATTTGAAGCGCGCCTCCAGCGCGTCCACGGCGGCCTTGGTCAGGACCAGCTTGTCGCGGCGCAGGATGTCATAGACGTTGATGCCCTGCACGGGCAGCACGTCCACATAAGGCAGGTTGCGGGCGGCAAGCGCCACGTTCTGCTCCACCTCAGTGCCATCGACGATGAGCACCGACGCCCAGCCCAGCTGCGCGAAACGGTCCTTCAAAGCCTTGGTCTTCGGATCGGTGAGCGACACTTTGTCGAGCACCACGATCTGCTCCGCCTTCAGCTTGGACGACAGAGCATGCTTGAGCGCCAGCGCGCGCACCTTCTTCGGCAGATCGAACGCATGGGAGCGCACGACCGGACCGAAGGCGCGACCGCCGCCACGGAACTGCGGCGCAGACGCCGCGCCATGGCGGGCATTACCGGTGCCCTTCTGCTTGTACATTTTCTTGGACGTCCGGTTGATCTCCGAACGTCCCTTGGTGCGGTGCGTGCCGGCCTGACGGCGGGCCAGCTGCCAGGTCACCATGCGGTGCAGGATGTCTGCGCGGGGCTCGAGACCGAAGATCTCGTCCGCCAGAGTCACCGAGCCCGCGTCAGCGCCGTCGAGCGTCTTGACGGTGAATTCCATCACGCGCCCTCCCCATTGGTGGCTTCGACCGCGGGCGCCTCAGCGGCAGCCTCGGAACCGAGCTTGAACGCACCCGGCTTCGGGGCATCAGCCGGCAACTTCTTCTTCACCGCATCACGCACGGTGATCCAGCCACCGGCGTGCCCGGGCACGGCACCCTCGACCGCGATCAGGCCACGCTCCACGTCGGTCATCACGACCTTCAGGTTCTGCGTGGTGACGGTCACGTCGCCCATATGGCCCGGCATCTTCTTGTTCTTGAAGGTCTTGCCAGGGTCCTGACGACCACCGGTCGAACCAATCGAACGATGCGAGATGGACACGCCGTGAGAGGCGCGCAGGCCGCCGAAGTTGTGACGCTTCATACCGCCGGCAAAACCCTTACCAACGGTGGTGCCTGTCACGTCCACATACTGGCCCACCACGAAGTGGTCGACGGTGATCTCGGCACCCACCGGGATCAGAGCCTCTTCCGGGACCCGGAACTCGGCCATCTTCCGCTTGGGCTCAACCTGAGCCACCGCGAAATGGCCGCGCTCGGCGCGGGTCACGTTCTTCGGCTTGCGACGGCCAGCACCAAGCTGGACCGCAACGTAGCCATTCTTATCGAGCGTACGGTGGGCAACCACCTGGCAGCTCTCGACTTTCAGCACAGTGACCGGCACGTGCTCACCAGCATCGGTAAAGATGCGGGTCATGCCGACCTTCTGGGCGATGACGCCTGACCGCATGGTCGTGTCTCCTCGCCTCTCGTTCAGAGCTTGATTTCGACGTCAACGCCGGCGGCGAGGTCGAGCTTCATCAGCGCGTCCACCGTCTGGGGCGTCGGATCGACGATATCGAGCAACCGCTTGTGAGTACGCATCTCGAACTGCTCGCGCGACTTCTTGTCGATGTGCGGAGAGCGATTCACGGTGAACTTCTCGATCCGCGTGGGCAGCGGGATCGGGCCGCGCACCTGCGCACCCGTGCGCTTGGCCGTGGCGACGATCTCACGCGTCGACGCATCGAGGATGCGGTGATCGAACGCCTTCAGGCGAATTCGAATGTTCTGGCCGTTCATGGCTCAAAGGCTCCGGGAATGAAGGGCACGCGCACCGCGCTGACCGCGCCGGGCGGCGTGCCCCCGTTTCTTTTCGTTACGGATCACTCGATGATGGACGCGACCACGCCGGCGCCGACGGTACGACCGCCTTCACGGATGGCGAAGCGCAGCTTCTCTTCCATGGCGATCGGCACGATCAGCGCCACGTCCATGGACACGTTATCGCCGGGCATCACCATCTCGGTGCCTTCCGGCAGGGTGCACACGCCGGTCACGTCCGTGGTGCGGAAGTAGAACTGCGGGCGGTAGTTGGTGAAGAACGGCGTGTGACGCCCGCCCTCTTCCTTGGTCAGGATGTAGGCTTCGGCCTTGAACTTGGTGTGGGGCTTCACCGAGCCGGGCTTGCACACCACCTGGCCACGCTCCACGTCCTCGCGCTTGGTACCACGCAGCAGGATGCCGACGTTGTCACCGGCCTGACCCTGGTCGAGCAGCTTGCGGAACATCTCGACGCCGGTCACCGTGGTCTTCACGGTGGGACGGATGCCGACGATTTCCACTTCCTCGCCGACCTTGATGATGCCGCGCTCCACGCGACCAGTCACCACGGTGCCACGGCCGGAGATCGAGAACACGTCCTCGATGGGCATCAGGAACGGCAGGTCCACCGGGCGCTCCGGCTGCGGGATGTAGGCGTCGACCGCCTCCATCAGCTTGAGCACTGCATCGCGGCCGAGAGCCGGATCACCGTTCTCAAGCGCCACCAGCGCGGAACCACGAATGATCGGGATATCATCGCCGGGGAAGTCGTACTTGGAGAGGAGCTCGCGCACCTCCATCTCGACCAACTCCAGCAGTTCCGGATCGTCGACCATATCGCACTTGTTCAGGAACACCACCAGGGCCGGCACGCCAACCTGACGGGCGAGCAGGATGTGCTCGCGGGTCTGCGGCATGGGGCCGTCGGCGGCGGACACCACCAGGATCGCGCCGTCCATCTGCGCCGCGCCGGTGATCATGTTCTTCACATAGTCGGCGTGCCCGGGGCAGTCGACGTGCGCGTAGTGGCGGTTCTGCGTCTCATACTCCACGTGGGCCGTGGAGATGGTGATACCGCGGGCCTTCTCTTCCGGCGCCTTGTCGATCTGGTCGTAGGCGGTGAAGGTGGCGCCGCCGGTCTCGGCCAGCACCTTGGTGATCGCAGCGGTCAGCGAGGTCTTGCCATGGTCAACGTGACCAATGGTGCCGATGTTGCAGTGCGGCTTCGACCGATTAAACTTTTCTTTGGCCATGGGACGCTCCGTCGGGTCTCTCTGGCGTGATCTCTAGGGTGAATGGGGCTCAGGCCCACGCTGACGCTTGAAGCGTCAGGCGTATTTGGCCTGAACCTCCTGAGCGACGTTCGACGGCACCTGTTCGTAGTGGTCGAACTGCATGGTGAAGGTGGCACGGCCCTGGCTGAACGAACGCAGGGTGTTCACGTAGCCAAACATGTTCGCCAGCGGCACCATCGCGTTGATCACGTTGGCATTGCCGCGCATGTCCTGGCCCTGGATCTGACCCCGGCGAGAGTTCAGGTCGCCGATCACCGAGCCGGTGTAATCCTCGGGAGTGACCACCTCGACCTTCATGATCGGCTCCAGCAGCACCGAGCCGCCCTTCTGCAGGGCTTCACGGAAACCGGCGCGGGACGCGATCTCGAACGCCAGAGCGGACGAGTCCACTTCGTGGAAGGCGCCATCGATCAGCTGAACCTTCACGTCCACCACCGGGAAGCCGGCCAGCACGCCAGCGCCGAGCACGCTCTCGAGGCCCTTCTGGACACCCGGGATATACTCCTTCGGCACCGCGCCGCCGACGATCACGCTCTCGAACTCGAAGCCCTTGCCGGCCTCGTTCGGCTCCACCACGAACTTCACCCGCGCGAACTGGCCGGTACCACCGGTCTGTTTCTTGTGGGTGTAGTCCACCTCGGTCTTCTTCGTGAGAGTCTCACGATAGGCAACCTGCGGGGCGCCGATGTTGGCGTCGACCTTGTAGGTCCGCTTCAGGATGTCGACCTTGATGTCGAGGTGCAGTTCGCCCATCCCCTTGAGGATGGTCTGGCCGCTCTCGTGATCGGTCGCCACGCGGAAGGACGGATCCTCGGCAGCCAGCTTCGACAGGGCAATGCCCAGCTTCTCCTGGTCGGCCTTGGACTTCGGCTCGATGGCGATCTCGATAACGGGTTCGGGGAACTCCATCTTCTCGAGGATCACCGGCTTGTCGGTCGAGCACAGCGTGTCACCGGTGCGGACTTCCTTGAGGCCGGCGAGGGCGACGATGTCACCCGCATAGGCTTCCTTGATGTCCTCACGGTTATTGGCATGCATGAGCAGCATCCGACCCACGCGCTCGCGCTTGTCGCGGGTCGAGTTCAAAAGGCTCATGCCGGTTTCCATCACGCCCGAATAGACGCGGCAGAAGGTGATGGTGCCCACGAAGGGGTCGTCCATGATCTTGAAGGCCAGCACCGACAGGGGCTCGGCGTCCGACGGCTTGCGGTCGGTCTCTTCCTCGGTCTTGAAGTCGATGCCCTTGATGGCGCCGCGATCCACCGGAGACGGCAGGAAGTCCACAACGGCGTCGAGCAGGGGCTGAACACCCTTGTTCTTGAAGGCCGAGCCGCAGAACACGGGGTTGAACTTCCGACCGATGACCGCGAGACGGATCAGGCGCTTCAGGGTCGCTTCGTCCGGCTCGGTGCCGTCGAGATAAGCGGCCATGGCATCGTCGTCGAGCTCGACGGCGGCCTCAACCAGCTTATTGCGATACTCGGCAGCCTTGTCGGCGAGGTCGGCCGGGATCTCTTCGTCGTGGAACTTGGCGCCAAGCGCCTCGTCTTCCCACACCACCGCCTTCATGCGAACGAGGTCGATGATGCCCTTGAAGTTGCTCTCGGAACCGATCGGCAGCTGGCAGCACACCGGGTTGCCGGCGACGCGATCCACGATCATCTCGACGCAGCGGTAGAAGTCAGCGCCGATCTTGTCCATCTTGTTGACGAACACGATGCGCGGCACGTTGTACTTGTCCGCCTGGCGCCACACCGTCTCGGTCTGCGGCTCCACACCCTGGTTGCCGTCGAGCACGCACACGGCGCCGTCCAGCACACGCAGGGAGCGCTCCACCTCGATGGTGAAGTCCACGTGCCCGGGGGTGTCGATGATGTTCAGGCGCTTGCCCTGCCAGAAAGCGGTCGTCGCGGCAGACGTGATGGTGATGCCGCGCTCCTGCTCCTGGGTCATCCAGTCCATAGTGGCAGCGCCATCATGGACTTCGCCGATCTTGTGGCTCTTGCCGGTGTAGTAGAGGATCCGCTCAGTGGTCGTGGTCTTGCCGGCATCGATGTGAGCCATGATGCCGAAGTTGCGGTAGTCCTCGATCGCGTGAGTACGGGGCATGGAAGTCGTCCTCTCCGATCACCAGCGGTAATGCGAGAACGCCCGGTTGGCTTCAGCCATGCGGTGCGTGTCTTCGCGTTTCTTCACGGCAGCGCCGCGGTTGTTGGCAGCATCGAGCAGCTCGGCGGACAGACGCTCCACCATGGTCTTCTCGTTGCGGGCCCGGGCCGAGGCGATCAGCCAGCGGATGGCCAGGGTCTGGCGCCGCTCGTTCCGCACTTCCACGGGCACCTGATAGGTGGCACCACCCACGCGGCGGGAGCGAACCTCCACCGCCGGCGCAACGTTCTCGAGCGCCTGGATGAAGACTTCCACCGGATCGTGCTTGGCCTTGGCCTCGACAACGTCGAGAGCGCCATACACGATGGTCTCAGCCACCGACTTCTTGCCATCGCGCATGACGGAATTCATGAAGCGCGACAGGGTGGTGGAGCCATACTTCGCGTCCGGAATGACTTCGCGGCGCTCGGCCTTGTGACGACGTGACATCGTTCAGTTCCTCACTTCAGCCGGATCACTTCGGCCGCTTCGCGCCGTACTTCGAACGGCGCTGCTTGCGGTTCTTGACGCCCTGCGTATCGAGCACGCCGCGCAGGATGTGGTAACGCACACCGGGAAGATCCTTCACGCGGCCACCGCGGATCATCACCACGGAGTGCTCCTGAAGGTTGTGGCCTTCACCCGGGATATAGCCGATCACTTCGTAGCTGTTGGTGAGCCGCACCTTGGCGACCTTACGCAGAGCCGAGTTCGGCTTCTTCGGGGTCGTCGTGTAGACGCGGGTGCACACGCCGCGCTTCTGGGGGCTCGCCTGGAGCGCCGGCGCCTTGTCCCGCGCCTTCTGCGCTTCCCGCGGCTTACGGATCAGCTGGTTGATCGTCGGCATGTACGCCTTCGCCTCGTCCTGACCTGCGGCCTCGACCGCACTTTTAAGTTCGACGACCCTGCTGGGCCGCCACGGCTGGCCACCTTGCGGCGACCTTACGAAATTCCCTCCGACCGCCGGCTCAGGGCCGGCTGGCCGCACCACGAACAGAAAAGGCGCCGTCCGCCACCGCCAAACGAGCGGCGAACACGCCTTGTTCGCGACAGAGGATCACAACGTACAATCCCCGAAGGGTGACGCTGCGATCATGCACCTGAAGTTATCGCAGTGCTGTTCCTGGCAGCGATGCGGTGTCGGGAGGGGCGCGGACCTCAGGAAGCGGTGACGCTTTGACCGGGGTCGACTGCTGCGCCTCTCGCGGTGACACCAACCGCCTGCCGCGAAAGTGGGCTGCTTCTAGCTGCAGAGTCGCCGTGCGTCAAGGCTTCGCAGGCTGTCGCGCGGAGAAAAGGCCCGCCCGACATGAAAAATCTCGCGCCCCACCCCGGCGAAAGCGGTGCCAATGCAAGATTTCGTTAACCATAAGAAAAGGGCGCAGCACCAAAGTACCGCGCCCCCCGAACTCACAAAACCGTGAGGATCAGCCCAGCAGGCCGGCGACTCCGTCCCGCTCCTCGAGCAGCTCCTTGAGGGTCACCTCGAACTTGGCCTTGGAGAAATCGTCCATGGGCAGGCCCTTGACGACGTCGTAATCGCCATTGGCGCACACCGCCGGCACGCCGAACACGATGCCTTCCGGCACGCCATAGGAGCCGTCGGAGGCGACGCCCATGGAAACCCAGCCACCATTGGTGCCGTGGATCCAGTCATGCATGTGGTCGATGGCCGCATTGGCTGCGGAGGCGGCCGAGGACAGGCCACGGGCCTCGATGATGGCGGCACCGCGCTTGCCCACGGTGGGGATCAGCGTGTCGCGATACCAAGCCTCGTCGCCCACCAGCTCCGGCAGCGGCTTGCCGTTGACGGTGGCGAAGCGATAGTCGGCATACATGGTCGGGGAGTGGTTGCCCCATACCGCGAGCTTCTCGATGTCCTGGCTCAGCACGCCGGCCTTCTTCGCGAACTGCGAGAGGGCGCGGTTGTGGTCGAGCCGCAGCATGGCGGTGATGTTGCGCGCCGGCAGGTCCGGCGCGGACTTGGCGGTGATGTAGGCGTTGGTGTTGGCCGGGTTGCCCACCACCAGCACCTTCACGTCGCGCTTAGCGACCTCGTTCAGGGCCTTGCCCTGCACCTTGAAGATCTCGGCGTTGGCGGACAGGAGGTCGGCGCGTTCCATGCCCTTCGAGCGCGGGCGGGCGCCCACCAGGATGGCGGCGTCGATGTCCTTGAAGGCGACCTTGGGGTCATCGGTGATGACGACGCCGGCAAGGTTCGGGAACGCGCAATCCTCAAGCTCCATCACAACGCCACCGACGGCGCCCTGGGCCTGGGGCAGGTCGAGGAGCTGCAGAATAACCGGCTGATCCTTGCCGTACATGTCGCCATTGGCGATGCGGAACAGAAGGGAATAGCAAATCTGACCGGCGGCGCCCGTGACGGCGACGCGAACGGCGGGTTTGGTCATGAGAAAATGCCCTTTGCCTTGAGTGAGC
The DNA here is from genome assembly GCF_022138605.1 of Xanthobacter sp. NM-25. GTDB lineage: Bacteria > Pseudomonadota > Alphaproteobacteria > Rhizobiales > Xanthobacteraceae > Xanthobacter. The sequence goes on along the minus strand of NZ_JACBFS010000003.1, from coordinate 509,545 downwards.
CCCGAAGGCTCGGGCGCGCAATCTATGCTGCGAAGTTCGAATTGGAAAGCCGCTCAGGGCACGAACTGCACCGCTGAAGGTCAAACCTTGGTCTGTGGTGCCGAGCACGGCAACATGTGCGCCAAGGCGCGCGGACGGCTCCCTGCGCGCCCCCGCGGCAGCCCACCCAGAATCGATCCGGAGAGAAAGACGGCGATGCCGTGCCGTCAGACGATCACCACCCGATTGTCGAGCTCGTCGGTGTCACCGGGCTGGGGCGGAAGCTCGGAGGCGAGTAGCTCGCCCGCCTTCTGGACGCCCGCCACCAGGCCATCGGCCAGATGGCCCTGCCGCGCCGTGCGCGCCACCGTATCGCAGATCTCCGCCCAGGCGACGGCACCCAGCGGCCCGTGCACCCCTTCATCCGCGACCACCTCGATGAGATGCTCACGCGCGGCGGCAAAGATCAGAATGCCGGTGCGGCCGCGGGTCTGGGAGACGCCGTGGGACAGGAACGCCTCAATGGCGGCCGAACGGGCGGCGGCCTTCAGGGCCAGCCGCGGCACCGCCCGTTCCGGCATGCCCGGCAGCATCAGCAGACCGGCCACCACCATGAAAATAATCGCCTGGATCTGCAGCAACGACAGCGCGGCCATGGGCCACAGCAGCACCGCGAGCCACGGCAGCACCAGAGCCGCCAGCGCCGCCCACATCACGGAGAAGAAGGGATGCTGCACCAGTGGTGCACGGGCCACCACCACCCGGATCTCCGCCGATGTCCGGCTCTCCGCCGCAGCAACGGCATCGGCGATGCGCCGGATGGTTTCCGGGGGCAGGCCGACATTGCTCGCGGTCGGCTCCTGCGATGCCGTAGCGATATAAGTCATCTCCAACCTCCACCACCGAGGGCCTGGAGAGCAGTGTCCAGACCCGAGCGCCCGCATCCGATCCGCAGGAACGGGCGCGCCTGTGCGACAGCATACAGGGCTTTGCCCAGCGTCGGCAGCCGCACTCTTGTCAGAAGAGCGCGAGCCTTGCCACCCCTGAGCGCGAAAAAACAGGTCTCATGACACCGTCACCAGCTGCCGGACGCGCCGCCGCCACCGGAGGATCCCCCGCCTCCGGACCAGCCCCCCGATCCGCCGGACCAGCCGCCACCCGAGCGGCTCCAGTCCCAGGTGGTGATGGGGCCGGCGGCGACGCCCCCCGCGCGCCGGCGCCGCCCGGCCCGGCCGCCACCGGAGCCGCCGCCGCGGGTCACGCGCCAGATCACATAAGCCCAGAAGGCCAGCATCAGCACCAGGAAGATCAGATCTTCCCAGTCCTCGGCCGTCATGCCCGGAGTTTCGGCCTCCCGCGCCCGGGCGCGGGCCTCCTCGGGATCGAGGTTGAGAATCTCAAGGATCGCCTGCGCACCTTTCAAGATGCCAGCGGACATGTCGCCCGCCTTAAAGGCGGGGATAATGGCGTTGCGGATGATGGCGCTCGCCACGGCGTCGGTCAGGATTCCCTCAAGGCCATAGCCCACCTCGATCCGCACCTTGCGCTCCTGGGGCGCCACCAGCAGCAGCACCCCATTGTTCGCCTTGGCCTGCCCGAGGCGCCACGCCCGAAACAGCGCGTTCGCATACTCCTCGATGGACTGGCCTTCCAGCGAGGGGACCGTCGCCACCACGAACTGGTCGCTCGCCTTCGCCTCCTGCGCCGCCAGCAGGCCGTCGAGCTCAGCGCGGGTGGAGGGATCGAGCACATGGGCGGCATCCACCACCCGCCCCGACAAATCCGGAAAGGTCAGCGCCCACGCCAGGGTGACGGCGCCCAGCAAGGCCAGCAGGCTGGCGCCGAAGCCCACGCTCCAGCGTGCGCCACGCCATGCGCGGCGGCGCGGCGCGCTGCCCCTTGCCATCATCTGCCCGTCCTCAGTTGAACTTCACCTTGGGCACCTGCATCTGCTCCTCGGAGATGGTGAAGGTCTCCATGGGCTTGTTGGCGCGGTAGAGCGTCGCCGCCCAGAGCAGCCCCGGGAAGGTCCGCAGCTCGGTGTTATAGGCCTGCACCGCGCGGATATAGTCGCGCCGGGCGACGGCGATCCGGTTCTCCGTGCCTTCGATCTGCGATTGCAGGGCCAGGAAGTTCTGGTTCGACTTCAGGTCCGGATAGGCTTCCGACACCGCAATCAGCCGCCCGAGCGCCCGCGACAGACCCGACTGCGCGTCCTGGAACTGCTTGAACTTTTCCGGATCGGTGATGGTCGAGGCATCGACTGTGATGGCGGTGGCCTTGGCCCGCGCTTCCACCACGGCGGTCAGAACGTCCCGCTCCTGGGCGGCATAGCCCTTCACCGTCTCCACCAAATTGGGAATGAGATCGGCGCGCCGCTGATACTGGTTCAACACCTCGCTCCAGGCGGCCTTGGCCTGCTCCTCGGAGGTGGGAATGGCATTGACGCCGCACCCTGCCAGCAGCAGCGACACCATCACCACGAACAAGGGAGCACGCACTCCCGCGAAGCGCGCCGCGAAGGTTTGCGACATTCCCCCCTCCATCCTCAATCTGACTCGCGCACCTTATAGCATAGCCGCGCCGCTGCAGCGCCCGTGGGGAAGCCCCCTGCCCGCCCCTGCTCCGCCCCGGCGCAAAACGAAACTGCCGCCGTCTCCGGACGGAAACGGCGGCAGCATCAGTGATGGCGCCCGGGCGGGCCGAGGGTGGCACACGCCCGGCCGACAGGGGCATCAGGCCGGCGAAATCATCTTCTCGGGACGAACGATGGCGTCGAATTCCTCGTTCGTCACATAGCCGCCACCCACCGCCTCGTCGCGCAGGGTGGTGCCGTTCTTGTGGGCGGTCTTGGCAATCTTGGCGGCTGCGTCATAGCCGATCTTCGGCGCCAGCGCCGTCACCAGCATCAAGGAACGCTCCAGGCCAGCCTTGATGTTGTCTTCCCGCGGCTCGATGCCCACCACGCAATTGTCGGTGAAGCTCACCGCAGCGTCCGCCATCAGCCGCACCGACTGCAGGAAGTTGTAGGCCATCACCGGGTTATACACGTTGAGCTCGAAGTGGCCCTGGCTATCGGCGAAGGTCAGCGTGGCGTTGTTGCCGAAGATCTGCGCGCAAACCTGGGTCATGGCCTCGCACTGCGTAGGATTGACCTTGCCCGGCATGATGGAGGAGCCGGGCTCGTTCTCCGGCAACGCCAGCTCGCCGAGGCCGGCGCGCGGTCCCGAGCCCAGCAGGCGGATGTCGTTGGCGATCTTGAACAGCGACGCCGCCACCGTGTTGATGGCCCCGTGCGAGAACACCATCGCGTCGTGGGCGGCCAGCGCCTCGAACTTGTTGGGGGCGGAGGTGAACGGCAGACCGGTGATGGCGGCGATCTTCTCGGCCACCTTCTCGGCGAAGCCGATGGGCGCGTTGAGGCCGGTGCCGACGGCGGTGCCGCCCTGCGCCAGCTGCATCAGCGCCGGCAGGGTCTGCTCGATGCGGGAGATGCCGTTGGCCACCTGCTGGGCATAGCCGGAGAATTCCTGGCCGAGGGTGAGCGGGGTGGCGTCCTGGGTGTGGGTGCGGCCGATCTTGATGATATGCGCCCAGGCCTTGGCCTTGGCGTCCAGGGCCGCATGCAGGTGCTTCAGGCCGGGAATGAGCCGCTGAACGATCTCCTCCGCGCACGCCACGTGCATGGCGGTGGGATAGGTGTCGTTGGACGACTGGCTCATGTTCACGTGGTCATTGGGATGAACCGGCTTCTTCGAGCCCTTTTCCCCGCCGAGCATCTCGATGGCCCGGTTGGAGATGACCTCGTTGGCATTCATGTTGGACTGCGTGCCCGAACCGGTCTGCCAGACCGCCAGCGGGAAGTGGTCGTCCAGCTTGCCGTCGATGACTTCCTGCGCCGCGGCGACCACCGCGTCGGCCAGCTTGGGATCCAGCCGACCCAGGTCGCGGTTGGCTTCGGCGGCCGCGCGCTTGATGATGCCGAGGGCCCGAACGATCGGCAGCGGCTGCTTTTCCCAACCGATCTTGAAGTTGCCCAGCGAGCGCTGCGCCTGTGCGCCCCAATACCGATCGGCGGAAACTTCGATGGGACCGAAGGTGTCGGTCTCGGTACGCGTTGTCATGCGTCTGCCCTCTCTTCTTGATCGCGCGGCGGCGCGCTCATAGCACAGGTGAGGGGCCCACGGGGAGAGATCCGCGCGGCACGGGACGGCCAAGGGGCCGAGGCAGCGGCGCGGGACCATCCGTGGACATCAACTAAATTAATTCCAAAACGGTAGCGGGCGGAGGATTCACCCCTTCATTTTCGCCATATCTTCACCATCACTGCAGAGGTAATCTAGTCTCTGTAGAGATGGTCGTCAGAGGCAGGACGTCGACCATCTTGTAAACACATAGCGGTCGGCTTTGGGGGAGCCTGCCGTTCCAATGAGGTCAAGCGTTGGGCGACCTATTGAACCTTCATCGCGAACGCAAGGCGCGAGCGCGCCGCGCGGCGCAGGCGCAGGCAGAGGAGAACCGCGTTCGATTCGGACGCTCCAAAGCCGAGCGTGTGGCCGTCGCGACCGAGCTCGAGCGGCAGCGGACCCGCCATGACGGTCACGCCCTGACCGAGAGGGAAGAACATGAAAAGCCCCGTGGTTAAGAGGTCCATCGTCATCGCGGGCCACAAGACCAGTGTGAGCCTCGAAGACGCGTTCTGGGAGGCCCTGAAGGAGATCGCGGCGAGCCGACGGCTGACGCTGTCCGACTTGGTCGCAACCATCGATTCCGCGCGGACGCAGGGCAACCTGTCCTCGGCCATCCGCCTGTTCGTGCTCGACCATTATCGCGGCGCGGCGCAGAACACCCCCGCGGTCGGCAGCACCGAGCGACTGGGTGTCACCAGCCCTCCCGTTGCGTAATGCACAACGAGTTCCTATCTGCGTCCTGCATGGACCGTGCGTCGCGTTGAAACGCGGCGCACGGTTTCCTATAACCGCATCCCTTGGCGGGACGGCGCAGCCGCCTGCGGATTCGCCTCATGTCGGCCGGCCAGCTCCGCCGACAGGGCGGGTTTGACCCTCGGCCAGGTGTGGTGCTCGGGCGAGACACGATGAGACGCGGGCGCCGTTCAGTGGCACCGCCGACGGGAGACGACGGATGTCGTGGAAGAATCAGAGTGGCGGCCCATGGGGAAGCGGGCCGCGCGGCCCTTGGGGTTCTGGGCCGCAATCCTCGGGACCCACGCCTCCGGACATTGAAGACCTGATCCGCCGCAGCCAGGACCGGCTGCGCACGATGATGCCCGATGCCTTCGGCTTCAAGGGCGTCATTCTGCTGGTGGCCCTGGTGATTGCCGGCTGGCTACTGTCCGGCTTCTATCGGGTGGAACCCGATGAGCAGGGCGTGGTGCTGCGCTTCGGCAAGTTCGTGGCCATCACCCAGCCGGGCCTGAATTACCATTGGCCCTACCCCGTCGAGACCGTGCTCACCCCCAAGGTGACCCGCGTCAACCGCATCGACATCGGCATGCGGGTGGGTGACGACCTCCGGCGCTCCGCCGCCGTCATGCGCGACGTACCGGAAGAGAGCCTGATGCTCACCGGTGACGAGAACATCGTCGACGTGGATTTCTCGGTGTTCTGGGTCATCTCCAATGCCGAGAAGTACTTGTTCAACGTGCAGAATCCCGAAGGCACCATCAAGGCGGTGGCGGAAAGCGCCATGCGCGAGGTGATCGGCCGCACCGACATCCAGCCGATCCTCACCGGCGCCCGGCAGAATATCGAGACCGGCGTGCAGGAGCTGATGCAGCACACCCTCGACCAGTATGGGGCCGGCGTGCGCGTCACCCAGGTGCAGTTGCAGAAGGTGGACCCGCCGGCGCAGGTCATCGATGCCTTCCGCGACGTGCAGGCCGCCCGCGCCGACGCAGAGCGTGCCCAGAACGAAGCCCAGACCTACGCCAACCGGGTGCTGCCCGAGGCGCGCGGTGAGGCTTCCCGGGTGGAGAATGCCGCCCAGGCCTATCGTGAGCGCACCGTGGTGGAGGCACGCGGCCAGGCCGCCCGCTTCCTCAAGGTCTTTGAGGAATATCAGAAGGCCAAGGACGTGACGCGCGAACGCATGTATCTGGAGACCATGGAGCGCGTGCTCGGCGGCGTGGACAAGGTGCTGGTGGATCCCAGCGCCGCGCGTGGCGCCAACGGCGGTGGCGTGATCCCGGTTCTGCCGCTGGGTGATGCGCTGCGTCGCCCCACTGCCCCCACCGCTCAGCCCCAGGGAGCCGCCCGATGAAAAGCCCGATTGTGGGAGGCGTCCTCGCCCTTCTCGCGGTGATCGCCCTGGTGGTGGTCTATTCTTCCGCCTTCATCGTCTATCAGACCCAGCAGGCGCTGGTGCTGCGCTTCGGCGAGCCGCTGGAGCCGGTCACCACCCCCGGCCTGCACTGGAAGGCGCCCTTCATCGACACCGTGGTCTATCTCGACAATCGCATCCTGGATCTGGAGAACCCCTCCCAGGAAGTGATCGCGTCGGACCAGAAGCGTATCGTGGTGGATGCATTCGCCCGCTACCGCATCACCAACCCGCTGCGCTTCTATCAGGCCGCGGGCACGGTGGAGGCGGCCAATTCCCGGCTGGCGACGGTGCTCAACTCGTCGCTGCGCCGGGTGCTGGGCGAGAACGCCTTCATCGCCGTGGTGCGTGACCAGCGCGAGAACCTGATGCGGCAGATCGGCGAGCAGGTGAACCGCGAGGCTGCGGCCTTCGGCATCACCGTGGTGGACGTGCGGATCCGTCGCGCCGACCTGCCCGAGGCCAACAGCCAGGCGGTGTTCCAGCGCATGCAGACCGAGCGCCAGCGTGAGGCTGCCGAGATTCGCGCCCAGGGCAATGAGGCCGCGCAGCGGCTGCGGGCCCGGGCCGATCGCGAGGCGGCCATCGTGGTGGCGGAAGCCAACTCCAAGGGCGACCAGCTGCGCGGTGAAGGCGATGCGGAACGCAACCGCATCTTCGCCGACGCCTTCGGCCGCGATCCGGACTTCTTCACCTTCTACCGCTCCATGCAGGCTTATGAGGCCAGCATGAAGAGCGGCGACACACGGCTGGTGGTGAGCCCGGACTCGAGCTTCTTCCGCTACTTCCGCGACCCCTTCGGCGGCACCCCAGCGGCGCCGGCCAAGGCCAACTGAGGCCCGGACGGGGGCGGCATGACTGATTTTCTCGCCGCCCTCGGGCTGATGCTGGCCCTCGAAGGTCTCAGCCTTGCCGCCTTCCCCAATGCGTGGCGCCGTGCTGTCGAAGCGGTGCTCCACGCGCCGGAAACCCCCATGCGCGTCGCCGGCCTTGCCGTCGGTGCGCTGGGCGTGGTGCTGGTGTTCGTGGTGCGCGTGCTGCTGCACTGACGGGCCCCAGCCTCCTCCCCTCTTCTCCCCCGCACCGTTCCGCAGGGGCGCAAACGCGGCCCCCTTGGCAGCACAGCGCCCCGCGCCGGCCATCCATCCTTCCGCCGCCGGCTTCACGCGCCGCGCGGGTCCACGGCCCCGCACCGAACGGCGCCCGCCCGCACGCGCTGCGACGACAGCAGTTCACCCGGTCCGGGGGATGTGAACGCGCCCGGCGCTTTACCCCTTGCGCCCTTCGCTCCGGCGGCGCAGCCTTCCGCCATCGCTGTTTCGTCGAGGAGACCGATGTCCCCATCCGCTCGCCCCGTTCCCGGTCGTTCCCGCGTGCTTTACCGGCGGCTTGCCGCTCTGGCGCTGGCGCTGGCCATCATCGGCTCTCCCTTCGTCGCCGGCCCACTGGCGGCCGCCTCGGGCAAGGGGCCGGACACTGTGGCCGACGTGGCCGAGAAGGTGATGGATGCCGTGGTGAACATCTCCACCTCGCAGACCGTTGCCGCCGCCCGCAGCGTGCCCACGCCGCAGCTGCCGCCGGGCTCGCCATTCGAGGACTTCTTCGACGAGTTCTTCAAGCACCGTCAGGATGAGGAGGGGCAGAACCGCTCCCGCCGGGTGTCGTCGCTGGGGTCGGGCTTCGTCATCGACCCGTCCGGCTTCATCGTGACCAACAATCACGTCATCGCCGATGCCGACGAGATCTACGCCAATTTCAACGATGGCACGAAGCTCAAGGCCGAGCTGATCGGTCGCGACACAAAGACCGACATCGCCCTGCTGAAGGTGACGCCCGAGAAGCCGCTGACCGCGGTGAAGTTCGGTGATTCCGAAAAGCTGCGGGTGGGCGATTGGGTGATGGCCATCGGCAACCCGTTCGGCCTCGGCGGCACGTTGACCGTGGGTGTCGTCTCAGCCCGCAATCGGGACATCAATTCCGGCCCCTATGACAATTTCATTCAGACCGATGCCGCCATCAACCGCGGCAATTCCGGCGGGCCGCTGTTCAACATGGCCGGCGACGTGGTGGGGGTGAACACCGCCATCATTTCCCCCTCCGGTGGCTCCATCGGCATTGGCTTCGCCGTTCCCGCCTCCACCGTGCAGCCTGTGGTGGCGCAGTTGCAGCAGTTCAAGGAAGTCCGGCGCGGCTGGATCGGCGTGCGGATCCAGACCGTGACCGACGACCTCGCCGAGAGCCTCGGCATGGGCAAGCCGCGCGGCGCCCTGGTGGGGGTGGTCAACGACGGCAGCCCGGCGCAGAAGGCCGGCCTGAAGCCCGGCGACGTGATCGTGAAATTCGACGGTCGCGACGTGAAGACCGTGCGCGATCTCACACGCACGGTGGCCGACACCATGGCTGACCGCGAGGTGGATGTGGTGGTGGTGCGCCAGGGCAAGGAGGACACCTTGCGCCTCAAAGTGGCGCGTATGCCTGATGAGGACAAGGCAGAGCCCGGCCAGGGGGCGGACGACCCCAAGGCCGCCCCGCGCAAGACGCTGGGCCTGGAGCTCTCGCCCATCACCGAGGACCTGCGCCGTCGCTACAACATCAAGAGCAGCATCACCGGCGCCGTCATCACCAGCGTGGAGAGCGGCACCGATGCCGCCGACAAGGGCCTGAAGGCCGGTCTGGTCATCGTCCAGGTGGGCCAGGAGGCCGTATCGAGCCCGGCCGATGTGCAGAAGCAGATCGACGCCCTGCGCAAGCAGAAGAAGAAGTCTGCCCTGTTCCTGGTGTCCGATGGCCAGGGCGAGCAGCAGTTCGTCACCGTCCCTCTCGATTAGAGGGACGGTCGGAGACCGCTCAGGCGCTGCGGATCTCTTCGCGCGTATAGCCCTGCATATAGAGCAGCGCGGTGAGGTCGCCGTGGTCAATACGGGCGTGCGCGGCAGCGGCCACCTGCGGCTTGGCGTGGAAGGCGACACCGAGGCCGGCTTCCGCCAGCATCGCGAGGTCATTGGCCCCGTCACCCACGGCCAGGGTCTCGGACGGCGCCAGATGCAGCCGGTCGCGCAGTTCCACCAGGGCGGCGACCTTGGCGTCGCGGCCCAGGATCGGTTCCGCCACGGCGCCCACCAGCTCGCCGCCCTCCACCAGCAAGGTGTTGGCGCGGTGTTCGTCGAAGCCGATCTGCTCGGCGATGGTCGAGGTGAACAGGGTGAAGCCGCCGGAAACCAGCGCGGCATACGCGCCATTGGCGCGCATGGTCGACACCAGCTCGACCCCACCCGGGGTGAGGCGGATACGATCGCGCAAAACCTCTCCCACCACATTCGCCGAGAGGCCACGCAGCAACGCCACGCGCTCGCGCAGAGCGGATTCGAATTCGATTTCGCCCCGCATGGCCCGCTCGGTGATGGCGGCGACATGCAGCTTCAGGCCGGCCATGTCCGCCAGTTCGTCGATGCACTCCTGCAGGATCATGGTGGAATCCATGTCCGCCACCAGCAGACGCTTGCGCCGGCCGGCTTCGAGCTGCACCACCACGTCGATGGGTGCACCCTTCAGAGCCGCACGCACGGCATCGGCGATGGCGTGTGCGTTGGCGCCCAGCGTCGGCGCGAAGTGAATGTCGACAGCCACATCGTGCTCGAGAACCACGGGCTCCTGGGCATGGGGCAGAACGGCACGGGCTTCATGGATTGCCTCGCGCGTCAAAGCCGGGGCAGATGGATTCGAGATCAGCGTTGCAACGTAGGCCATGGACAAACCGGACAGAGAACAAGGAAAGGCGGCGGTGGTTCTGATTGCCGGACCCACCGCCAGCGGCAAGTCGGCACTCGCCCTCGCGCTCGCCGAGCGCACGGGTGGTATGGTCCTTAATGCAGATTCCATGCAAGTCTATGGCGATCTTGCGGTGCTGACGGCGCGACCGAGCGACGCGGACCTCCTGCGCGCGCCCCATCTGCTTTATGGCCATGTGGACGGCGCCGCCGATTACTCGGTGGGGCATTGGCTGCACGATGCCACCGCAGCCATTGAAGCGGTCCATGCGCAGGGGCGCCTGCCCATTGTCGTGGGCGGCACCGGGCTCTATTTCCGCGCGCTCACCCAAGGGCTCGTGCAAGTTCCGCCGATTCCAGAGGACATCCGGGCGCAGGTGCGGGAGGCGGCCGCACCGGCCAGCAACAAGGACCTGCATGCGCGTCTGGCGATGGTCGATCCGACAGCGGCGGTGCGCATCGGCACCAATGATCGCCAGCGGATCCTGCGGGCGCTGGAGGTGGAAGCTGCCACCGGGCGCCCCCTGTCCGCCTGGCAGCACGACACACCGGCTGCGCCCCTGCGCCGGGATACGCTGGTGCGGCTGGTGCTGGACGTGGAGCCAGAGGTGTTGCGGGGGCGGATCGACGCGCGCTTCCTCACCATGATGGAGGCGGGGGCCCTCCAAGAGGTGGCGGCGCTGGCGGCGCGCGGCCTGCCCGCCGACCGCACCATTCTGAAGGCCCACGGCGCGCCCGCCCTCACCCGCCATCTGCGCGGCGAGATCAACCGGGACGAGGCCGTTGCCGAGGGCCAGAACGACACCCGCCGCTATGCCAAGCGCCAGCGCACCTTCTTCCGCCACCAGATGGCGGACTGGCCGCGCGCACGGCCCGAAGCGGCGCTGGAGGTGCTGATCCGGGACCTGGCCCGTCAGCGCCCGGCCTGAAGCCCGCCGGCCGGCCGCCGGCCGGACCGGGCTGGTGTGCCGCGCACCGCCGCCAACGCCGCCAGGGCGAGGCCACCCGCCAGCACCCACCACACCGGCCGAGGCCCCAGATCGAGGGACAAATTGGCGGCCGCCACCAGCCAGGGGTCGACCCGCGTGGCCACCCCATACCAAACCACTTCCAGCCCCCCGGTGAGTCCGGCGCCCACCACAGCCAGCCCGGCGAGACGCAGCGGGGTCACGCGGCCGGCGAGGCGCGCAGCAATCCGGTAGAGAAACAGCAGCACCAGGGCCCCGGTCATCAGCACGGGTTCGGTGACATCGAGCTTGGATTGAATGAAGAAGTGCAGGGTGGCGAGCACGGCAATGAGATACACGGCCTGGTGCAGCCGCGCCCAGCGCCGCGCACCAAGCCGCCGGATGGCGCCGTCATAGGAGGTGGCGCCCAGCACCAGCAGCAGCGCCACCGCCAGCATGCCGATGGCGAGATAGGTCCGCAGCACGATCTCCTGCGCCGCCCGCAGCGCCCCCTGATCCACGATGAACAACGCCAGATGCGCCACCGCATAGGCCAGCGCCGCCAGCCCGAGGGTGCGCCGGGCGAAGAACAGCTTGGGCCATTGCAGCACCAGCCGCAGCGGCGTCACGGCCAGGCTCAGAACCAGAAAGCGCAAGGCCCACAGGCCCGTGAAATGGATCGCCTCAGTCCAGGGCCGCGCGCCGAGATCGCCGCCGAGGGCCACCGCGGCCAGCCACACCGCCGGGGTCACCGCCAACAGCAGCGCCCCGGTCTTCTCCGCGCTGAACGCGCCGGACCGCTCATGAAACAGCCGCAGAGAAGACACCCGCAGAGAAGACACTCGCATGCCCTTCGCCTCGCAACATCACCGATGGCGCGCGCCATCGGGCGCGCTTGATGATGTTTACGAGGGGATGGCGGCCAGCGTTACGCCGGCCCGCGCACGAGTGCGTGAGCGCTTCAGGCGTTCAGGTCCGCATCCACCTGCGCCTTCAGGCTAGGATCGATGCCGAGGGCGCCGGCGAGCTGGGTCAGATAGGCCCGTTCCACCGCACTGTCGGGCCGGATGGCCATGGCCGATGCCGCATAGAGCTGCAAGGCGGCCTCCGGGGTGATGGCGGCATCCACAACCCGCTGCGGATCCACCGGCGTCGTCAGATAGTGGATGAGCGCCTGCTGATCGGGGCTGCCGGCCCCCATGCGGGCGATGCCGCCGGTGATGCGGTTCAGTTCGTCCTGATCGAGCTGACCATCGGCCTGGGCCGCCGCCGCCATGGCCAGCAGCAGCGCCTGCGAGAAGGCCTCCGGCCCGCCGGGGGCGGCCACCGGTGAGAAGGCGCTGGAGCTCTCATCCACGAAATTCGCGCGGCCCCCCTGCCCCGCCTGCCATTTGCGGAAGGCGTTGAAGGCCAGCATTCCGATCACCGCCAGGCCACCATACTTGAGCAGGTCCGAACCACCGCTGGGCGCGCGGCCGTCCGGCGTCGGCGTGGGCGCTGGCTGCGGAATGGAGGGCGAGGACGGCTGGGAGGACGGCACCGAAGCGGGCACAGATCCCGCGCCGCCCAAAGCATCCTGCGCGAAATCACCCAGTCCCCCGCCGCCACTGCGGCTGCCACCCGACGCCGCGCCGCCACCGAGGATCTGGCCGAGCACGTCGTTCAGGCCACCGGGGAGCCCGCCCGCCGATCCGCCAGAGGGGGCACTGGAGCCGCGGCCGCCCCCGAGGATGCCGCCAAGAAGATCGCCGAGCCCCCCCGGCAAACCCGCCGGCGTGCCACCGGAGGCCGCGCCGCCGGTGTTGCCTCCGCGCGAAGGCGAGGTGCCGCCGAGCACCTGCCCCAACACCTCGCCGAGAATGGAATCGAGGCCGCCGGACGGGGCGGGCGCGCTGCCGCCACGGCCAGCACCGCCGAGGACGTCCTGCAAAATATCCCCCAGGCCGTCGGCGCCGCCAGAGGCGCTCCCACCGCGCACGCTGCCATTGCGCAGGGCGGCGCCCAGCAATTCACCCAAGAGGCTGCCAGCGTCTGCCATCGGTTTGTCCTCCATCAAAACGGCCGCCTACTCTTAACCCGAGCATCGCGCGACGCAATGCGATCGCCGGATGCACCCGCCTCACACCGCGACGGGCGCCTTGATGTGGGGGTGCGGATCGTATCCCTCGAAGGCGACATCCGCATATTGAAAGCCGAACAGGTCGGTCACGGCGGGGTTGAGCAGCAGCCGCGGCAGCGGTCGCGGGCTGCGCGCCAGCTGCTCGCGCGCCTGGTCCAGATGGTTGAGATAGAGGTGGGCATCCCCCAGCGTGTGGATGAAATCGCCGGGCGCAAGGCCGGTCACCTGCGCCACCATGTGGGTCAGCAGGGCATAGGACGCGATATTGAACGGCACCCCCAGGAACACGTCAGCCGAACGCTGATAGAGCTGGCAGGAGAGCTTGCCCTCGGCGACCGCGAACTGGAACAGGCAGTGGCAGGGCGGCAGCGCCATCTTCGGCACATCGGCCGGATTCCAGGCGGTGACGATGAGCCGGCGCGAATCGGGGTTGCGGCGAATATCGGCGACCACCTGCGCAATCTGGTCGATGGCCGGCCCATCCGGATTGGGCCAGGAGCGCCACTGGTGGCCATAGACCGGGCCCAGCTCGCCCGCGGCGTCCGCCCACTCGTCCCAGATGCTGACGCCGTTGTCCTTGAGGTAGCGGATGTTGGTGTCGCCAGCGAGGAACCACAGCAGCTCATGGACGATGGATTTCAGATGCAGCTTCTTGGTGGTGACCAGCGGGAAGCCGGCACCGAGATCAAACCGCATCTGGTGGCCGAACACGCTGAGGGTGCCGGTGCCGGTGCGGTCGTCCTTGCGCGCGCCTTCGCGCAGGATGCGGTCGATGAGGTCGAGATACGGCTGCATGGCGGCTCCAGCGGGCACCCGGCCCGGCCCCCTGTTTAGGGCACCGACACCGGCTCGCCAACGGTTGCGCGCCACCCCGCCATTGGGTGTGGACGACCCTTTGCAGAAGCCGTCCTGCCCTCTTGCAATCGGCGAACGCCCCGCGTAGGTTCCGCGCTCACTTCGGCGCCGCAGTGCCGAATGTCATGCAGGTGTAGCTCAGTTGGTTAGAGCGCCGGTCTGTGGAACCGGAGGTCGGTGGTTCGAGCCCACCCACCTGTACCACGTCAGATCCCCATCCCCTGTAGAACGTGACGCCGCGAGGCGGCGGCCAGCGTTGCCCATTCTCGCAACCCGAGGATGTTGCGCCGACCACTGGGTTGCACCGCCCACTTCCCACCCGTAGTCTCGCGCCTCCGAAACGGGGCGGGCACCATGGCGATCGAGGATGGCGGAACTGAGAGCGGGCTGACGCAGGACCAGGGCGCTCATTCACCCGATCGGCCGCCCACCGAGGCGTGGATGATTGCGGATATCGCATCCGCCTTCACCTTTGCTTCGCACCAGAACGCCGTGCCGGTGCTGCGCGCCCTCACCATCACCAATCTGACCCCGCGCGACCTCACAAACTGCCGGCTCGACGTGTCGGCGCAGCCGCCCTTCCTGCGGCCACGCAGCTGGACCATCGACCGGCTGGCCGCCGGTGACGACCTGACCCTCGGCGACCGCCGCCTCGACCTTGATCCGGGCTATCTGGCGGGCCTCAATGAAGCGGAGCGCGGCGAGATCAGCTTCGTGCTGCGGCAAGGGGATGCCATCCTGGCGCAGACCCGCAGTGCGGTGCGGCTGCTGGCCCGCGACGAATGGGGCGGCGTCGGCGACATGGCGCAGCTGCTTCCCGCCTTCGTCATGCCCAATGACCCGGCGGTTCAGACGCTGCTGCGCGCCGCCTCCGACCGGCTCGCCGCCCGCCAGTGCGAACCGGGCATGGATGGCTACCAGAGCGCCGATCCGCGGCGGGTCCGGCTGCTGGTGGCGGCGCTCTACAGCGCCATCGCCGCCCAGAACACCTTTTATGCGGAGCCGCCCGCGAGCTTCGAGGAGCGGGGCCAAAAGATTCGCGGGCCATCCACCATCGCGAAGGTGGGCCTCGCCACCTGCCTCGACAGTACGCTGCTGTTCGCCGCCGCCTTCGAGGCAGCCGGGCTCAACCCGGTGTTGCTGATGTTCGATGGCCATGCCGCGGTGGGCGTGTGGCTGGTGAAGCGGACGCTGCCGGATGCGATTACCGGCGATCCCAGCGAGGTGCGCAAGGCGCTGGCGGCCGGCGAGATGATGGTGCTTGAGACCACCGCCATCACCCGCCGCCCGGTGGCATCGCTGGAGCAGGCCCAGAGCGCCCTGCTGCCCCGCCTCTCCGAGGAGCAGGAGGCTGCGTTTCACCTCGCCATCGATGTGCGGCGCCTGCGCGATGGCGGCATCGCGCCCCTCGCCACCCATGGCGAGGGCATTGATGGCGGGGGCATCGCAGGCCCCCACACCGGCGGCGTCGGTGGTCCCGGCCTTCCCGTGCTCGACGGCTGGCCCGACGGCCCGGTTCGGCCCGAGCCGCAGCCGCTGGAGCCGAAGCCGCGCACGGCCCAGGATCGCATCGCCCGCTGGCAGAAGAAGCTGCTCGATCTGACGCTCCGCAACCGCCTTCTGAACTTCCGGGATGGCAAGAAGACCGTCCCGTTCTTATGCACCGATGTCGCCTATCTGGAAGACCGGCTCGCCGCCGGGGCCGGCATCCGGATCCTCTCGCTGCCCCAGCAGAATCCCCTGGGCGAGCGCGATGCACAGACCTATCGCGACATGCGCGGCGAGGATGTGCACCGCCGCTTTGCCGCCGAGGCGCTGGAGCGCGACGAACTGCCCTCCCCGCTCGCCGCGCGGGAGCTGGAAGGCCGCCTGATCGACCTGTATCGCGAAGTGCGCAATGACCTCGCCGAGGGCGGCACCAACACGCTGTTCCTGGCCGTCGGCTTCCTGCGCTGGCGGCGCCCGGGGGAACAGCGCACCTATCGTGCCCCGCTGCTGCTGGTGCCGGTCAAGCTGGAGCGCACGGCCGCCACGTCGCGCTTCACCCTGCGCTTCCATGAGGACGACCCGCGCTTCAACGCCACGCTGCTCCGCTTCCTCGAAGAGGAGTTCGAGCTGTCTCTGCCACAGCTCGAAGGCGACCTGCCCACCGACGACTCCGGCGTGGACGTGCCGCGCCTGCTGGCCGAGGTGCGCCGCGCGGTGCGTGACGTGCCCGGCATGGAGGTGGTGGATGAGACCGCGCTCGCCACCTTCTCCTTCGCCAAATATCTGATGTGGAAGGATCTGGTGGATCGCACCGACCTGCTGCGCCAGAACCGGGTGGTGCGCCACCTCATCGACACGCCCGATGCCCCCTTCCCCGGGCTCGAGGCACCGCCGCCGGAGGCCCGCGACCTCGACCGGCTCTATGCGCCATCCGACATCGTCAACCTGCTGCCGGCGGACTCGTCGCAGAGCGTCGCCAGCCTCATGGCCGCCCAGGGCCATGATATGGTGCTCATCGGCCCGCCCGGCACGGGCAAGAGCCAGACCATCGCCAACATGATCGCCCACTGCCTTTCAGTGGGGAAGACGGTGCTGTTCGTGGCTGAGAAGGCGGCGGCGCTGAGCGTGGTCTATCGCCGGCTCCGGGAGCACGGCCTGGCGCCCCACTGCCTGGAGCTCCATTCCAGCAAGACCGACCGCAAGAGCTTCCTCGCCCAGCTGAAAGCCTCCTGGGAGCATGGCGGCGCGGTGGATGAAAGCGCCTGGCTGAGCGCCAACCATGACCTTGGCCTGCGACGCGATGAACTGAATGCCTATGTGGAGGCCCTGCACCGGGCGCATGCCAACGGGCTCACCCTCTATCAGGCCCTCGGCCGGGTGTTGCGGGATGAAGGTGAGGCCGCCCCGGCCCTCGCCTTCGCCGGCCCGGATGCGCACGATGCCACCAGCCTCAAGGCGCTGGAGGAGCTGGCGGAAGCACTGGGCCGCACCTTCGCCGCCGTGGGCACCCGTCCAGCCCTCGGTGTGGTCCAGGCGACGGACTGGTCGAATGCCTGGCAACAGCAGCTGCTTGCGGCGGCCCTGGCGCTGAAAAGCGCGGCCGAGACCTTGGCCACCGCCCAGGCCCGCTTCCGCTCCGCCCTTGGCCTTGCGAGCGATGGGACGGCACGGCTGGCCGACATCAGCCGGTTCGCCGCGCTGGCCGAAGCGCTGGCGGCGTGCGCCCATGCCGACCACAGCATCGCGTTCGATCCGGATTTCGACGCGTTGCCCTCGGCCCTGCAGCAGCTCGCCGCCACACTCACGCGCCTGCGGGCCGTCGAAGCGCAGGTCGCCGGGCGCTTCACCCGCGCCGAGGTGCCGCGCATCCCGCTCGACGAGATCGAACCCGAGTGGCGCCGGGCGTCGGCCGCGTTCTGGCCCTTGCGGCTGCTGCGGCAATCGCAAATTCGTAACCTCCTTGCCACCTATGCCGCCTCCGGCAAACCCGAACCTCGCGACATGCTCCCTCTGCTCCGGCAGATGCAGGCGCTGATCACCGAGGTGGAGGCCAGCCCCCTGGCGGTGAGGCCGGTGGGCTTTGCGGGCGCCGACACCAATGTGGAGTCCATCGCCGCCCTGCTGCGGCGCGCCCAGGCGCTGCGGCAGGCGGTCTTCGCCCTGCCCCTGTCCGATGCGGAGGTGGACACGGCGGGCCATGCCTTCACGGCGATGATCACCACCGGCGCCGATCCCTCCGGCGTCGCGGCCGCCGGGCAGACCCTGACCGCGGCGCTCGTCGCGTTCAACGCCCGCGCGGAGGCCTTCGCCGGCGTGGCAGAATGCCCGCTCTCCACCCTGCTGGCCGGGGACGCACCGGCCGGCATCGCCCGTGCCATGGCTGAGCTTGTGGAGGCGCGAACCGCCCTCGCCGACTGGACCAGCTGGCAGGGCGTGCGCCGCCTGGCGCTCGCCCACGGGCTGGCCCCCCTGGTCGAGGCCCTGGAAACCCGGCTGCAGGACCCGGCCACTACAGCCAACGCCTTCCGCCTCGCCTATGCGCGCTGGTGGCTGCCACTCGCCATGGACGCCGACCCGGTATTGCGTCGCTTCCGGCGCTATCAGCACGAGCACACCATCGCCGACTTCCGCCGGCTGGATGATCTCGCGCGCAGCCATGCGGCGGATCACGTCCGCCGGCGCATCGCCCATCAGTTGCCTGCGGTGCAGAGCGTGCCACGCAACTCCGAGCTGGGGCTGTTGCGCCACCAGACGGAGTTGCAGCGCCCGAGCAAGTCCATACGCGACATGATCGGCGCCATGCCCCAGAATTTCAGCAAGCTGGCGCCATGCATGCTGATGTCGCCTTTGTCCATCGCCCAATACCTGCCGGCCGGCCATGCCTTGTTCGATGTGGTGATCTTCGACGAGGCCTCGCAGATCACCACCTGGGACGCGGTTGGCGCCATCGCCCGTGGCCGGCAGACCGTCATTGTCGGCGACCCCAAGCAGCTGCCACCCACCAATTTCTTCGGCCGCAACGATGATGACGAGGACATCGAGGAGGCCCAGCGCGATCTTGAAAGCATTCTTGATGAAGCACGGGCATCCGGTCTGCCGATGCGGCAACTGAACTGGCACTACCGCAGCCGCCACGAGGCGCTCATCGCCTTTTCCAATCAGCATTACTACGGCAACCGGCTCATCACCTTCCCCTCGCCGGAGGTGGAAGACCGGGCGGTCCGCCTCCACGCCGTCGCCGACGGGATCTATGACCGTGGCAAGAGCCGCACCAACCTCATCGAGGCCCGAGCCCTGGTCGAAGCCGCGGTGGCCCGCATGCGCACGTGGGCGAGCTGGCCGGACAAGGCGCGGCCGACCCTCGGCATCATCACTTTCAATGCCCAGCAGCAGGCCTTGATCCAGGACCTTCTCGATGCGGCACGGGCCGAGGCACCGGAGATCGAATGGTTCTTCTCCGACGAGCGGTTTGAACCGACCATCGTGAAGAATCTTGAGAATGTGCAGGGCGATGAGCGGGACGTCATGTTCTTCTCCATCACCTTCACGAAGGACGCCGCCGGCGTGCGCCGCATGGACTTCGGCGCCCTGAACCGGGATGGCGGCGAGCGCCGGCTCAACGTGGCCATCACCCGCGCGCGCCAGGAGCTGGTGGTGTTCTCCGGCACCCGTGCCGACGACATCGACGTGGCCCGCACCAAGGGTCTGGGTGTCCACCACCTGAAGACCTTCCTGGACTTCGCGGCACGCGGCGCGGTGGCCCTCGCCGGCCAGGACCGGGGATCGCTGGGCGGTCCCGATTCGCCCTTCGAGGAAGCGGTGGCGGACGCCCTTACCGCCCGCGGCTGGCAGCTGGTGCCGCAGGTCGGCGTCTCGGCGTTCCGCATCGACCTCGGCGTGAAGCATCCCGACAAGGCGGGCACCTATCTCGCTGGCATCGAATGCGACGGCGCCACTTACCACCGCTCCACCACCGCCCGCGATCGCGACAGGGTGCGCGAGGATGTGCTGCGCGGCCTTGGCTGGGAGATCCTGCGCGTGTGGTCCACCGATTGGTGGCTGAACCGCGAGGAGGCCGTCAACCGGCTCGATGCCGCCCTGGTCGATCTCGTCACGAAGAGCCGCGCGGCGCAGCCGGAGGCCGCGGAGCCCGCCCACTGGAACCTGGGCGAAACCGTCGATCCCGCGTCGGACGAGGCGCTTCCACCGGGCGCTCCAACATCGCCGGAAACGCCCCCCGCCACCGATGAGGAGGACACGCTCGGGGAGGTGGTGCCGCTGGCCAGCGAACCGCTGCGCGGTGCCACCTCAGCATTTTCGGGGCCCCCTCTGCAAGACGTCGCCGCGATGACCGGTTCGCCTGGCACGCCCGCGTATCAAATGGCGGATCTGTCCGGCTTTTCGGCCGATCCGGAGCGGTTCTTCGAGGACGACTACGCCCCTCGGCTCACCGCGATGGTCGAAGCGGTGATCGCCGCAGAGGCGCCGGTGCGTGAGGATGTGCTGGCGCAGCGCATTGCGCGCGCCCATGGCTGGCTGCGCACCGGCAAGCGGATCAAGGCGCAGATCGCGCTCCATCTCGGGCCCTACGAGCGCACCCGCGAACCCGGCGGCGATTTCCTTTGGCGTGTCGGCAGCATAAGCCCGCGCGTGGCCTTCCGGGCACCGGCGAGCAGTGCGGCGCGGCGCAGCCTGGATGAGATTCCCGAGGCGGAGCTGCTGTTTGTGGCCTGTTCGGAAGTCCGCCTTGCGGACGAGAGCGATCCGCCCCTGACCCTGGCCCGCCGGCTGGGCATCGACCGGCTGACCGCCGCGAACCGGCTGCGCCTGCAGGAGATCCTCGCGCGCGCCACCGACATGCCCGACGCCGACATACCCGACGCGGCGGGCTGAGGGGCACGCTCACCCCCGCCGGTCAGCCGCGCCTGGAGGGGGTCTTTGCGGGGCCAGGCCGCGCGCGGGTCTCCGCCGTCACCTCACGGCGGAAGATGGCGACGATCTGCCGCCCGATCTCCTCCGGCGACAGGCGGCCCGGGCGATACCACAGGCCCACGTTGTTGAGCAGCGTCAGCAGCAGCAGGCGGTAGATGGAGCGGTCGATTCCAGCCTCCAAGGGCAGGTCGGCCACCAGCCCCACGAAGATCTGCTCGAAGGCGTCGCGCTTGGCGATCAGCTGCTCCTGCACCGGGCGGGGTACCGCCTGAAAATCCCCCATGAGGGGCATGGTGATGGAGTGCGGGTCCAACTGGATGCCGAGCATGGTCACGCAGGCCGCTTCCAGCCGCGCCCAGGGGTCCGTCTGCTCGTCGATGGCGGCGCGGATGTGATCCTCCGCCACCTGCAGAGCCGTGTCGTGGATCTTGATAAATAAGGCTTCTTTGGACTTGATATAGTGGTAGAGCGAGCCGCCGAGCAGGCCCACCCGCTCACCGATGTCGCGCACGGAAGTGGCCGCGTAGCCGCGCTCGGCGAACAGGCTGGCGGCGGCTTCCAGGATTTCCCGATGCCGGTCGCTGATCTCGCCCGAGAACAGGTCACGGCCCACCGTGGTCCGTGCTGGCGGCTGGGCGGCTGGTGCCGTCGCCGCGTTCCGGCCGGCACCCGCTGATCGCGTCCTCTGCCTCACCTCAAGCCCTTCTCTCATCCTTGCCGCCGGTCACACCGGCTCGCGAAACGCTCTTCATAGCAGACTCTTACCGTACCGCGCCGCCCTCTGCGAAACCTTTATCCGCCGGCCTTCGCTGTTCTGCCAGGGTCTCAGGCCTTCGACCAAGGGCGGGGCTGGCGCGTCGCACCGCGGGAGTGTAACAATCGTTTGGTACATGCGTTTGCCGGGAGAGTGTGATGGCCGCTTATGTTCCCCCCACCGAAGATGTGGCGTTCCTGCTCGGCCAGGTCTTTCCGTTCGACCGGGAGATGGCGGCCCTGCCCGCCTATGCCGAGGTCAATGCCGAGCTCGCGGTGAGCGTGCTCGAGGAGGGGGGAAAGTTCTGCGCCGAGGTGCTCGAACCCCTCAACCGTCCGGCCGACGAGGAGGGCTGCCGCCTCGGGGAGGGCCGCGTGACCACGCCGAAGGGCATCGCCGCCGCCTATCGGGCATTCGCGGACGCCGGCTGGTGCGGATTGTCGGGCGATCCCGAACATGGCGGCCAGGGCCTGCCGCGGGTGCTGCAGATCCTGCTCGACGAGATGGTGTCCTCGGCCAACCTCTCCTTCGGCCTCTTCCCCGGTCTCACCCGGGGGGCGGTGGAGGCCATCGGCCATCATGCCAGCGCCGCGCTCAAGGCGACCTACCTGCCCAAGATGATCTCCGGCGAATGGACCGGCGCCATGGCCCTCACCGAGGCCCAGGCCGGCACCGATCTCGGCCTGCTCTCCACCAAGGCGGTGCCCAATGCCGATGGCAGCTATGCCATCACCGGCACCAAGATCTTCATCTCCTCCGGCGACCAGGATTTCGGCGGCAACATCATCCATTTGGTGCTGGCGCGGCAGCCCGATGCGCCCAAGGGGGTGAAGGGCATCAGCCTGTTCCTGTGCCCCAAGTTCCTGGTGCGGGAGGATGGCACCCTCGGCGCCCGCAACGGCATGAGCGTGGGGGCGCTGGAGCATAAGATGGGCATCCATGGCCAGCCCACCTGCGTGATGAATTATGACGGCGCCACCGGCTGGCTGGTGGGCGAGGCGGGGCGCGGGCTCAACGCCATGTTCACCATGATGAATGCCGAGCGCCTGTTCGTCGGCATCCAGGGCCTGGGCATCGCCGAGGCGGCCAACCAGAAGGCGGTGGCCTATGCCAAGGACCGCCGTCAGGGCCACGGCGCCGATGGCACCCCCGGCCCGGTGGCCATCATCGCCCATCCGGATGTGCGCAAGATGCTGCTGACCGGCCGCGCCTTCGCCGATGCGGCGCGGGCGCTGGCGGTGTGGACGGCGCTGCAGATGGATATCGCCGCCCACAGCCCCGATGCCTCCGCCCGGGCGGAGGCCGATGGCCTGGTGGCGCTGATGACGCCGGTGGTGAAGGCGGCCTTCACCGATTTCGGCTTCGAGACCGCGGTGGCGGCCCAGCAGGTGCTGGGCGGGCATGGCTATATCCGCGAATGGGGCATGGAACAGTATGTGCGCGATGCCCGCATCGCCCAGATCTATGAAGGCACCAACGGCGTGCAGGCCATGGATCTGGTGGGCCGCAAGCTGGCCATGGAGGGCGGGCGCCTGCCGGCGCGCTTCTTCGCTCTGGTGAAGGCGGACCTTGATGCCGCCCGGCCGGTGGCGGGCGCGGCGCTGGTGGATCCGGTGGCCGAGGCCCTGGCCCGGCTGGAGGGCGCCACCGCCCGCCTCGCCGCCCAAGGCGGGGCCATTGAGGCGGGGGCCGCCGCCACCGATTACCTGCGCCTGTTCGCTCTGGTGAGCTTTGGCTGGATGTGGGCGCGCATGGCCGCCGCGGCCGTTGCGCTGGGCGAAGGCGCCTCCCCCACCGCGCGGCGCAAGCCGGCGCTGGCGCAATTTTTCGTGGAACGCATGCTGCCCCACACCCTGGGGCTGGACGCTGCCCTCGCCCATGGCGCACCCTCGCTGATGGCATTGGAGGCGGACGCCTTCTGAGCGGGTTCAACCCGCCGCCCCAACAACAAGTGGTTCTAGGAGGAAAATGATGCTCGGTTCGATGATGGATGTTCCGCTGCTGCTGTCCTCGGTGCTGCGCCACGCGGCGGCCTACCACGGCGATGGCGAAGTGGTTTCGGCCACGGTGGAAGGCGGCATCCACCGCTACACCTATGCCGATCTCGACGCCCGCAGCCAGCAGCTCGCCAATGCCCTGGCCCGGCTCGGCCTGAAGAATGGCGACCGGGTGGGTACCCTCGCCTGGAACGGCTATCGGCACCTGGAGCTCTATTACGGCGTCTCCGGCTCGGGCCTGGTGTGCCACACCATCAACCCGCGCCTGTTCCGCGAGCAGATCGCCTTCATCATCGAGCATGCGGGCGACAGCGCCCTGTTCTTCGACCTCACCTTCCTGCCCATCGTCGAAGAACTGGCGGAGCAGTTGAAGGGCCTGAAGGCGGTCGTGGCGATGACCGACGCCGCCCATATGCCGGCGCAGTCCGCTTTGCCCAACCTCACCTGCTACGAAACCTTCATCGCCGACGAGCCGGCTCAGTTCGACTGGCCGGTGTTCGATGAAAACACCGCCTCGGGCCTGTGCTACACCTCCGGCACCACCGGCGAGCCCAAGGGCGTGCTCTACAGCCACCGCTCCAGCGTGCTGCACGCCATGGCCATCACCATGCCGGACGTGCTGAGCCTGTCGGCGGCCGATACGGTGGCGCCCATCGTGCCCATGTTCCATGTGAACGCCTGGGGCATGCCCTATGCGGCGCCCATGGTGGGGGCCAAGCTGGTGCTGCCGGGGCCGAAGCTGGATGGCGCCAGCCTCCATGCCCTGTTCGAGGCGGAAGGGGTCACCGTCACCGCCGGCGTGCCCACCGTATGGATGGGCCTTCTCGACTGGATGGACACCCACGGGCGCACCTTCTCGGCGCTCAAGCGGGTCATCATCGGCGGCTCGGCCACCCCACCCATCATGATCAGCCGGTTCCACAACATGGGAGTGAAGGTGCGCCATGCCTGGGGCATGACGGAGACGAGCCCGGTGGGCCTTGCCGCCGCCCTCAAGCCCAAGCATGAGGCGCTCGATCCCGAGGCCAGGATGGCGCTGGAGTGCAAGCAGGGCCGCCCGGTGTTCGGCATGGAATTCCGCGTGGCCGGCGCCGATGGCAAGCCGGTGCCGCGCGATGGCAAGAGCTTCGGCTCCATGATGGTGCGCGGCCCCTGGGTGGCCGGCGCCTATTTCAACATGCCGTCGAGCCCGGCCCATGAGGAGATGCCCGGCTGGTTCGATACGGGCGACGTGGTGACCATGGATGGGGAAGGCTTCATCCAGATCGTCGATCGCACCAAGGACGTGGTGAAATCCGGCGGCGAATGGATTTCTTCCATCGACCTCGAAAACATCGCCCAGGCCCATCCGGCCATCCAGGAAGCCGCCATCGTCGCCAAGCCCGATGCCCGCTGGGGCGAACGGCCGGTTCTGGTGGCGGTGCTCAAAGCCGGCACCCGCCTCACCCGCGAGGAGATGCAGGCCTTCTATGCCGGCAAGATCTCCAAATGGAGCATTCCGGATGACCTCTTGATCGTGCCGGAGCTGCCCCACACCGCCACCGGCAAGCTCTCCAAGAAGGCCATCCGCGCCATCCTCCTGGAGCAATTGGCCCACAGCGGGCCGGATGACGCCATCGCCAGCTGAGGCGCCGCCGATCCAGCCTCGCCCGGGGCCTGCCGCATCAGCGTCGGCGGGCCCCGGATGCGCCGGGCGCATTCAGTGCCCTCTGTGCCGCGAGAGGGACCGCCACGGGGCGAGGGAGCTGCGCCATCCGAGGCGCGCGGCCCTGGGCGTCACAGGGGGCACGGCGCGAGCCACGGCGCGGGCGCGAAATGTCGAGGGGTCCACCGCTTCTTCGCGCAAGACGAACGCCGGCGCATGTCGAGAGCGGGCGTGAAATCACTATGCTAGCGCCCACCTGCCGGTGCGGCGGGGCTGCCGGAGCGGCCATCGTTGACCAGCGGGCGATCCGCCTGGGGCAGTTGGAAGCGCTGGGCAACGAGCCGCCCCATCATGTCCGCATCCGGATTGTCCGGGCCATAGGGGCCGTGCGGCTCGCCCACGTCCCACAGCAGGGAATAAAGCCAGATGCCGCCGGCGCCGAGCCGGATGGCGGCATTGATGTAATCGAGGCAATCGGTGAGCGAGCGCTTCACATCCCCATGCCAGGGCGGCCCGGAGCGCAGCCCAAGGAACACCGAAGCCGATGGGAAATGGTAGCGATAGGCTTCCAGCGCCCGCACCGGGTCATAGCCCGGCTTCTCGTCGAACGACATGATGTTGATGACATCGATGGCGTCCCGCAGCTTGGGATCGCGCGCCAGGGCGGCCGCATAGCCGTGGTTCCAGCCCACCGGCCGCTCCTGGGCATAGGGGCCGAAATAGGCGCCGGTGTTGTAGGCATCGAAGGCCAGCCGGTATCTGGGCCGCGGAAACTTCTCCCGGAAGGTCCGCACCACCCGCGCCAGCTCGCCATCGGTGTAGCACCACACGTCGCCATCGGGCTTGATCCGGCAATGCTTGTCCGAGGATGAGGCGGCGGCGACGCACTCATAGTCCACATCGATATCGCGGATGCCCATATGGTCCACGAACGTGCGCAGGGCGCGAAAGTGGCCGGAATCCATGCCTGCCCAACCGTCGGGATTATAGGGCTCGAAGCCGAGCTTGCCGCCCTGCTGGATGGCCAGCGCCACCCGGATATGCGGCTGGCGCAGCCGCAGCAGATCCAGCGCGGTCTTCAGCTGATGGCCGGTGCCGTCGAACTGCAGCCCGGTGGTGAGAAAGACGTCGTCGTCCAGGGATTCATAGATCACCTGCGGCCGCGCGAAGCACAAGGTGACGGTGGACACGTAGGCCGGAAGATTGGTGAGATAGAGATGCTCGGGATAATTGGGGGTGCGGTTCTCGAACCAGGAATCCCAATGCACGTGGAATTCCTGCCCGCGCGGCTGGGCCACCGAGACCGTGCCGCCCAGCGTCAACCCCACGCTGCCGGCGGCCCCCGCGAGCCGGCCGGAGGTGATGTCCACCACCTGGCCGTAGGCGAGGCGCCCCGGATCAAGCCGCAGGTCCGTCCCCACCGCGCCGGTGAGCGCCAGCGCGCCATCGGCGGACACGAGGCGGAAGCTCTCCGCCACCCCATCCTGACGCACGGTGCCGAACCACAGGCCGCTCACCTCCGCGCCGGTGGCGCTGGCCCGGAACGGCTGCAACGGCAGGCGCACCCGCGCCATCAGCGGCGCGCCGGCTGCGGCCGGCCCGAGCAGGTCGAGGGTGCCGAGCGCCAGGCGCCGCGCCAGCGCGGCAGCGTCCTCGTTCCGTCCGGCTCCGGTGACGGCGATGGTCACGATTCGCCTCCCTTCCTCGCGCCCCACGGGGCAATGCCGCAGCATAGCCCAAGGGCGCCAGGGCGCGCGCGCCCTTGAGCATCTCCTCGATACCCCACAAAATACCTCCGCGCACCCCGTGGGGCCGGTCCTGCCGCACCGGGGTCCCGTCACGGCTCACAGGACCCTTGCACCGACGAGAACCGGCTCGCGCCGCAACATGGCATGTGTTAGCCATGAACTACAGCTAAGACGTGTATCGGCACAGAACGGAAGGGACGTTCCGGCCATGAGCGCGAACACCACCACGACGCCAGCCCCACCGGCCGGACCAGACGCCCCATCGGACGCCTCTGGACAGCGGCACCAGCGGGCCCCGCGCCTGCAGCGGCTGCGGGCCTTCTGGTCCCGGATGCTGGACCTGGGCCTTGTGTTGTGGGTTCTGCGGGTGCCGGCCATCAGCGTCGTCATCGGCGCCGTGCTGATGGCGGGCGTGACCCAGGCCCAGGATACGCTGGTGGACGTGGCCATGTCCGGCGCCCGCCTCGCCGACGAAGCGAGACTGTGTGGCGGCATTCTTGCCCTGGCGGCCACGACCTTCGTGCTGTGGGCCATGCCGGTGCATTATGCCGGCCGGCTGCTGCTGGAAACCGATGCCGGCATCGCCCGCATGCGGCGCCGCCGGGACCAGGCCCTCGCGGCACCGGCGCAGGCCGCAGGGCCCGGCGCCGGGCTCCATCACTGCGACCCGATCACCGCCGCCATGCTGCGCTGGTTTCCCCGCGTGCTCGGGGCGCTCACCTTTCTCACCCTGGCCTGGGGCGCCCGCGCCGCCATCGCCAACCTGCCGGTGCTGGCCGATGCCGGCGTGGTGACGGCCGCCAGCCACCAGCTCAACCTCACCGCCCTGGTGATGGCGGGAATGGTGCCGGTATTCCTGCTCTACACGGTGGTGCGCAGCCGACTGGTGCGGTTCAGCGCCTTCGCCACGTTCGATGCCGCCCTCGGCCGCCGGCTCTCCGGGGTGTTCCGCCGCCTCGGCATGGCGCCCCGCACGAACGAGGGGGTGGATGACGCCCACGGCGACCTGTTCGCCACCGGGCGCGTGGCTCTGTTCGCTTACGGGCTCGGTGTCGTCGCCCTGTTGATCATCTATCCGCTGGATCTGGCGGCATTCCTGCCGCTGGCGTTCGCCGTGCCGCTGATCCTGGGCGGCTGGGTGCCCCCCGCCGCCTTCCTCTCCGCCCTCGGTCGGCGGTTGAAGGCGCCGCTGCTCGGCGGGCTTCTGGTGGCGAGCAGCATCGGCGTCTATCTGTTCGGCGACAATCACGACATGCGGCTGGTGCCGGTGGCGACGCCGGTGGAGCGGCCGACCCTGCAGGCGGCCCTGGCGGCCTGGCGCGCGGCCAATGATTGCGCGCCGGCCTCGGCCAGCTGTCCGCGCCCGGTGATCATCGCCGCCGCCGGCGGCGCCAGCCGCGCCGGCTTCTTCACCGCCAGCGTGATCGGCCATTTCCTCGACGAAGACCGCCACCAGGATGGCCACACCTTCATCCGCTCCAACGGCTCCAAGCTGGTGCTGAAGGCGGGCGACAATGCCCGCTTCCCCATCGAACGGCTGCGGCGGCTTCAGAGCCCGGATGTCGCCCCAGCCGATCCCGTTCCCTTGGCGGGCGATCTGGCCACGCGCCTGTTCGCCATCTCCGGCGTCTCCGGCGGCTCGCTGGGGGCCGTCGTCGCCGCGGCCGCCCTCGACGCCGCCGCCACCGGCCAGCCCCCGTGCGCGGCGCGGGCGCCGCGCTTCTGGTTCAGCGACGATCGGGTGCGCACCTGGCAGGACTGCCTGGAGGCCCTGACCAGCGGCGACTATCTCACCGCCAGCTTCTTCGGCCTCGCCTTCTACGACCAGGTGCAGTTGCTTCCCCTCGATCGGGCCGGCCTGCTGGAAAAGGGCTGGGAAGCGCGCTTCCTGCAGGCCATCGGCCCCGGCGCCGGCGAGGACCCTGCCGCCGGGCGCGGCCGGCTGGCGCTGCCGTTCCTGCAGCCCATCGCCCGCGGCGCCGACCACTGGGTGCCGCTGCTGGTGCTGAACGGCACCTCCGTCGCCACCGGCCAGCGCATCGTCACCACCGACCTTGCGCCGCTCTATGTGGCGCCGGGCGCCTGCCCCACCGGCGCTACCGACGCCCAGGGACTGTGCCCCATCTTCGCCCAGAGCATCGACCTGCACGCGGTGATCGGATCGGAGTTCGACATCGCCATGTCCACCGCCGCCACCAACTCGGCCCGCTTCCCCATCATCTCCCCGCCGGGCACCCTGCGCCGTGCCAATGGCCGCATCCAGGACCGGATCGTCGACGGCGGCTATTTCGAGAATTACGGGGTCCAGAGCGCGCTGGAGCTGGCGCAGGCGGTGGTGGCGGTGGACCCCACCCTCGCGCCCTTCATCCTCGTCATCTCCAATGATCCCCAGAGCACGCTGACCGGCGCCCTGAACGGCGAAGGCACCCTGCGGCCGGAGGCGGACGAGCGGCTGTGGCTCGCCGAGGCCACCGGACCCATCGGCGCCATCGGCGCGGTGCGCTCGGCCCGCGGGCGCCTCGCCCTCGCCGAGGCCGACCGCTGGCTCCGGGCCACCTTCGAGCCCGATTGTCCGGCAAGCCTCGCCCACATCAAGGTGTGGCCGGAAGCCCGCACCGATGGCCGCTGCCCCCTCAATGACCGCCCGCTGGATGTCGATGGCAAGCCCCGCGCGGTAGCGGAGATCCGCGCGGTCTCCATGAGCTGGTGGCTCTCCAAGCCGGTGCAGATGAACCTGCGGGAGCAGCTGCAGATCAACGACGGCGGCTGCTCCAACGACACCGCGGTGCGCGCCGTGTGGCGGGCGCTCGCCACGCCGTCGGATCAGTGCACCGGCATCGGCGCCGTGCTCAATGCTCCGCGTCCGGCCCGCGCGCCGGCTCCGGCGGATCCGCCTCGGCCGTGAAGCGCCAGCGGCCATAGCGCCAAGGGCGCGACCAGGAGGCATCCGCCGGGGTGCATTCGGGCACCGGATCGAAGCCATGCCCGCCCCACGGATGGCAGCGGCACAGCCGGGCGGTGGCCATGAACAGGCCGGGCCAGGCGCCGTGCCGGGAAATGGCCTCGTCCGCATATTCCGAGCAGGTGGGCAGGTAGCGGCACTGCCGGCCCATGAAGGAGGACAGGGTGTAGCGATAGATCAGGATCGGCACCCGCAGCACCAGCCGCGGCACCCGCCCAAAAGCACGCCCGATGGTACGCAAGCGCCCCCGGGCAGTGACCGGCGACCAGGGCAGATCGTCGGTGATCCCGCGGTTTGGATCGGCAGGCAAGGCTATTCCGCCGCGTTGGCGGCCGCCGCCGCGCGGGCGGCCTCGATCTGGTCGATGCAGTCGACCACCGCATCAAAGGTGAGCAGGGTGGAAGCGTGGCGCGCCTTATACTCACGCACCGGCTCCAGCACCTTGAACGCCTCGAACGCGCCGGTGGGCGGCGGGCCGTTCTCCTTCAACATGCGCCACACGGTGTCGCGCAGCGCCCGCAGATCGGCGGCGGTGGCGCCCACCACATGACGGGCCATCAGCGAGGAGGAGGCCTGGCCGAGCGCGCAGGCGCGCACCTCATGGGCAAAATCGGTAACGGTGTCGCCCTCCATGGCAAGGTCCACCGTCACCGTGGAGCCGCACAGACGCGAATGGGCCTTGGCCGTGGCCTGCGGCGCCGCAAGCCGGCCGAGCCGCGGAATCTCGGCCGCCAGGGACAGGATGCGCGTGTTGTAGATGTCGTTGATCATGGGCTGTGATCCACCGGCCAAGCCGGCCTGTCCTCGTCAATCGCACCAAAGCCGCGTGCGGGGCTGCTTTCGCCATCTTGCGCCGTGCAGGGCGCATCAGCCAAAGCACGTCGCCATTGTCGCCGGCACCGCACGTCTTATATAGCGCAAGACGCAACGCTGGTAAGGGGCGCAGGGTGCCGGTGATGGCGCCACGCGCGGGGGCGCATGCCGGTGCCGCGTGCCGGTGCCGGTGCCGGTGCTCTTGCATGGGAGCGGCGGCGGCCGCATGATGAAAGGGTTGTCCGGACCTTTTTCCGGGCGACGGACGGACGGCAAGGCCACCGCCGCAGAACCGGCGGGGCGCGGAACGGGAAGAGACCGCGCGTGCGAAGCCGACGACCGGTGACACTCCCGCCACAGCATGGGCTGCCGGCGGGTCGAACGGGGTTGGTGACGACGCGGGACGGCTCGGACGGGTCGGCGCGGAGCGTCACCCGACGGAGTACGTCATGGACGCGGTGGTAAAGTTGTTCCAGGCGCAGGCCGAGCACGAGGAGCGCGAGCGCCGCGAGCGGGCTCGCAAGGAAACCCAAAAGGCCGCGAAGGCGGTTGCGGCGGATGCCCGCCGCCACCTGCCGGCCCTGGCCGACGGCAGCGCGCGGCCCACCCGGGCCGAGGCGGAAGATGCCGTGCGCACCCTGCTCGCCTACATGGGCGAAGACCCCGCCCGCGAGGGCCTGCTCGACACCCCCCAGCGGGTGATCAAGGCCTATGACGAGCTGTTCTCCGGCTATCAGGAGGACGTGGACGAGCAACTCGGCCGCACCTTCGGCGAGATCGGCACCTTCGACGACCTGGTGCTGGTGCGCGACATTCCCTTCCACTCCCATTGCGAGCACCACATGGTGCCGTTCTTCGGCAAGGCCCATGTGGCCTATTTCCCGGTGGAGCGGGTGGTCGGCCTGTCGAAGATCGCGCGGGTGGTGGACATCTATGCCCGCCGCCTGCAGACCCAGGAGCATCTCACCTCGCAGATCGTCACCGCCCTCGACGAGGGCCTGCGCCCGCGCGGCGTGGCGGTGATGATCGAGGCCGAGCACATGTGCATGTCCATGCGCGGCATCACCAAGGCCGGGGTCAGCACCCTCACCAGCCAGTTCACCGGCGTGTTCCGTGATGATCCGGCCGAGCAGGTGCGCTTCATGACCCTGCTGCGCCGCCAGGGCTGAACGGCCGGAACGGGAGAGGCCACGTGGCCCACCGTTCCCGACACGCCGTGCTGGAGCCGTATCGTCGCCGAAAAGGTCGCGTGCCGACGGCGCGGCCGTTCGCGCACCCCGCCGCAGATTGGAAGAAGAGACATCATGACCGCCGCCCCCTCGCCGTTCGCCGCCCCCGCCACCGGCGCAGAGCTGGAGGAAGGCACCACGCTGGCCCCGCGCTTCGATGCCGCCGGCCTCATCACCTGCGTCGCTGTGGATGCGCAGACCGGCGAGGTGCTGATGCTCGCCCACATGAATGCGCAGGCCCTGGCCCTGACCATGGAGACCGGCGAGGCACACTATTTCAGCCGCTCCCGCGGCAAGCTCTGGAAGAAGGGCGAGAGTTCCGGCCACACCCAGAAGGTGAGCGAGATCCGCATTGATTGCGATCAGGACGCGGTGGTCATCAAGGTGACCATGGGCGGCACCGGCGCCGCCTGCCACACCGGCCGGCGCTCCTGCTTCTACCGCACGGTTCCCCTGGGCGCCGCCCCCGGGCCCGACACCCGCCTCGGCTTCACCGGCGACACCCCGCGCTTCGATCCCGCCACGGTCTACGGCAAGCCCCACGACCATTGAGCCGGCCGGGCCGCGCCCGCCCCCTCAACCGTCGGCGCCCACCGCGGAACGCGGGCCGCGGCCAGGCTCGGGCCGTGGACCTGCGCGCGGGCAAGCCCGCGCCACCCTCACCGGCGGGCGCGCCGGCCAGAGCCCTATCCGGTCGCTCCCGATCTTCCCATCGCCGTTCTCGGCGGCGACCTCTCGGTGGCAGCCTCGCGGCGGACCTCCGCGCCCGCCCCTTCGCACCGCGAGGATGGCTATCGCGGCTCCGGGCGGCGATGGCGGCAACGGCACTCGATCCCGGCCAGCGCAGCGCCCCATCCTCCTGGCCCCGGCGCCGCGCACCGGCCCAACATGCCTGGCTCATCCGCGCGCCTTCCTCTCCCGTTCCTCGCGCCCGAGCCGCCGCGCCAGGCCTCCTTTGGCCACCGCCACCACGACAGGGTGCGGCAAGGCTCCGGTGCGACACTGCCCATAGCCACCATTCCGACACCTCCAGATGGTAGAGGTGCGGTATGGGAACGCCCACCGGAACCGGCGGGCCGCTGGGGGCATTGGTCCTGAAGCCAAGGTCTGGCTTGCGGTGCATTGTGAGGTCGGCATGTTCCAGGCGTTTCATCGGGGATCTTTCCCCTCGCTCAACCTTCGCGGCACGCCCCACCCCGAGGCGCCGCCGGACGAGCCCGCGAACGCCGCCCCCGAAGCGCAAACTTCGGATCCCGCACCTCACCCCGATCTCGATGCCGGTCCGCCCCGGTCCCCGGCGCGCGATCCGCGTCCGGCGCTCGGCCTCGCCCTGGGCGGGGGGGCGGCCCGCGGCTTCGCCCATATCGGCATGCTGCGGGTTCTGGAACGCGAGGGCATCCGCCCGGGGGTGGTCACCGGCACCTCCATCGGCGCGGTGGTCGGAGGCCTGTGGGCCGCCGGCCGTCTCGACGAGCTGGAGGAATGGGCGCGCGGGCTCACCAAGCGCAACGTTCTCGGCTTTCTCGATTTCGCCCTGGGCGGCGCCGGTCTCATCGGCGGCCGCCGGCTGAGCGATCTTATGCGGCGCAAGATGGGGGAGATGAATATCGAGGACCTGCCCCTCGCCTTCGGCGCCATCGCCACCGAGCTGGGCACCGGCCATGAGATCTGGCTGACCCGGGGCGATTTGGTGGAAGCCCTGCGCGCCTCCTACGCGCTGCCGGGCATCTTCACGCCGGTGAAGGTGGGCGGGCGCTGGCTGATGGACGGCGCGCTGGTCAATCCGGTGCCGGTGTCGCCGGCGCGGGCCCTGGGCGCCCGCG
This sequence comes from Xanthobacter sp. NM-25, assembly GCF_022138605.1. GTDB lineage: Bacteria > Pseudomonadota > Alphaproteobacteria > Rhizobiales > Xanthobacteraceae > Xanthobacter. Next base: position 476,148 of record NZ_JACBFS010000003.1, on the reverse strand, counting down.
TCGTGCTGGCGGTGAACCTCAATTCCGAAGTGTTCGGACGCGGCACCGTGATCCACGACCACGGCGGCGTGGTCGGTCATGTGACCGATGCCGCGCTGACCGGCAAGAAGCAGGGCTTCGCCGCGCGGCTCAGCCCCAACCGGTTGCGCCGCCATTTCTTCGCCGCCTCGGACGATGACGGGCCGCGCGGCCTGTCGAGCGTGATGATCGACGCCTTCAACATCACCCAGGATCGCATCTCCCGCTCGCGGCTGGCGGGCGATCCGCCCGACGTCACGGTGTCGCCGAAGCTCGGGAGCATCGGCCTGTTCGACTTCCACAAGGCGGACGAGGCCATTGCCGCCGGCGCCGAGGCGGCCGAGCGCAGCCTGGAGGACATCCGCGCGGCGCTCGCCGTGTTCGCCTGAACCGCCCGGACGAAGGATGACGGACGCCGCGAACGCGGCTATCAGGGGCAGGCTCCCTCGTGCCCCACGTTCGCGCGCCCCCGGGCGCCGCCGCTGTCCGGAGACATCCCGCGCCATGTTCTACGAACCCGCGAAGAAGAATCACGGCCTGCGCCATTCGCCGCTGAAGGCCATCGTCGCGCCCCGGCCCATCGGCTGGATTTCCTCCATGTCCAGCACCGGCACGGTGAATCTCGCCCCCTATTCCTTCTTCAACATGATCTGCGAGACGCCGCCGCTGCTCATGTTCTCCTCCAACGGCCGCAAGGACACCGTCACCAATATCGAGGCGACCGGCGAATTCGTCTGCAACCTCGCCACCCTCGATCTCATCGAGGAGGTGAACCTGTCCTCGGTGCCGGCGGGTCCGGACCAGAGCGAGTTCGAGCTGCTCGGCATTGAAAGCGCGCCCTCGTCCCTGGTCAAGCCGCCGCGGGTCGCCGCCAGCCCCTGCGCCCTCGAATGCGTCTATGTGGAAACCATCCGCCCGCGCGACAAAAGCGGCCAGGAATGCAGCTTCCATATGGTGATCGGCGAGGTGGTGGGGGTCTATATCGCCGACGCCGCGCTGGTGGACGGGCGCGTGGACGACGCCAAGCTGCACGCGCTCGCCCGCTGCGGCTATCTTGATTACGCGCCGGTGGATCGCCTGGTGGAACGGCCCCGCCCGCCCTCGCTCGACCAGCTGCCCAAGCGCGGCGGCTGATGCCTTAACGCCAATTGAGCTAAAAACCGCCATAAAAAAGAAGGCGGAAACCCTTGCGCTGGTCCCATGACTGCATCAGCTTGGATGCATCATTCGAGTCCAACATCGTGCCGGAACGGTATGTGCTGACCATCCTGGCCGGTCATCGGTGCGGGCCGCGCCCGGCGGGTTCTAAGCCCTCCGCGAGCCCCGCGCCGGCAACACCGGCCAGAGCAATCCACGCCCCCGACGGCCGAGCACGTGACTCGTCCTACATCTCCCGGGCGGCATGGAACAACGGCGATGGAGCGCACTCCGAACCAAGGGTGGTGATGGACCCGGCCGTCCTTCCGCCTGCCGCTGCTCATCGCTGCCGCGGTGGGTGCCGCGACCCTGATGACCTCCGCCGTCCTGATGTGGCAGGGCTGGCAGGCCGCGCGCGCGGCGCTGTTCTCCTCCGCGCAGGAAACCAGCATCTACATGGGGCGCCTGATCGACGAGAAGGCCCAAGGTCTGCTCGCGTCCGCCACCTTCACGCTTGATCACCTCGCCCACGACCCGGTGGTCACCGCCGCCACCCTCGACCAGCGCCTGCAGCGCCTCGCCGCCTTCGCCGACACGCTCCAGAAGATCCCCTTCCTGACCTCCGCTTATGTGGGCTACGACAATGGGGAGTTCCTGCTGCTGCGGCCGCTGCGCACGCCCGACGCCCGCCAGGCCTTCGCGCCCCCCGCCGATGCCGCCTTCCTGGTGCAAAGCATCACCCGCGACGGGCAGGGCCAGACGGTGAACGAATGGCGCTTCTATACCGAAGCGCTGCAGCTCGTCGAAACCCGCCCGCAACCGCCCACCGGCTTCGATCCGCGCACCCGCCCCTGGTATCGGGACGCCAGGAAGACCCCCGGCCGGCACCTCACCCTGCCCTATGTCTTCTTCACCACAGGTCAGGTCGGCGTCACCCTCAGCCAGCATCCGCAGGGGGATGCGGTGGTGGCCATCGACATGGAGCTGTCGGAGCTGAGCGCCTATCTGGCCGGCCAGCGCATGACGCCGCGCACGGAAATTGCCCTCACCAACAGCGACGGCACCCTGCTGGCCTATCCGGACGATAAGCGGCTGATCGCAACCGATGGCGCCGGGCCGCATCTGCGCGCGCTGCCGGACCTGGCGATCCCAGCGCTCACCCGCCTTGCGTCACCTCGCGTGACAACGGGGCGTGCCACCACCTTCGAGGTCGGTGACGAGACCTGGTTCGGCATCAAGCTGAAGATGGGCGCCACCGACGCCAACGTGATCGACCTGCTGATCGCCATTCCCGAGACCGATCTGCTGCGGCCGATCCGCGAGGGCCTCAACCGGCAGATGGGCGTGGCCGGCGGCTTCGCCGCGCTGCTGCTGGTGGTCGGCTGGGTCGGCGCCACCCGGCTCGGCAAAGACCTCAGCGACCTTTCCCTGCGGGCCCAGCGCCTGCAGCAGTTCGACTTCAGCCGACCCCTGAAGAGCCTCAGCCTCATCAGCGAGGTGCGACAGCTGGAAACGGTGCTCAATGAGGTGTGCACCACCGTCGAGAACTTCCTGACCACCATCGACATCATGGGCTCGGAAAGCCGGCTCGAGCGGATGATCGGCCAGGTGCTGCACAAGGTGGTGGCCGCCAGCGGCTGCACCTTCGGCGCCGTCTACCTGCTCAATTCCAGCGGCGACATGCTGGAGCTCACCGCCCTCGCCCAGGACGCCAGGGCGGACCAGACGGACGAGGCAGCGCATACACCGCCTGTCATTCCCGATCCGCAGCTGCCGCTCTCCGCCATCGCGCCGGGCCATCCGCCCATCGGCGAGCTGCCGCCGGGCACCACCCAGGTGGTGCTGCCGCTGCTGGATCGCAACCAGCGCCCCCTCGGCCTGCTGCTGCTCGACCATCCGGTGAACAGCAACTATGCCGGCCGCAACTTCCAGACTTTCATCGAGCGCCTGTCCGGCGCCCTGTCCACCGCCATCGAGACCCGCCGGCTGATGGAGGCGCAGAAGGACCTGCTGGATGGCTTCATTCAGCTCATCGCCGACGCCATCGACGCCAAGAGCCCCTATACCGGCGGCCACTGCCGGCGGGTGCCGCAGCTCGCCACCATGCTCGCCGACCGCATGAGCCGCGAGCGCAGCGGGCCCTATGCCGATTTCAATCTCGACGAAGAGCAGCGCTATGCCTTCCATCTGGGCGCCTGGCTGCACGATTGCGGCAAGGTGACGAGCCCCGAGCACGTGATCGACAAGGCCACCAAGCTGGAGACCATCCACAACCGCATCCACGAGGTGCGAACGCGCTTCGAGGTGCTGTGGCGCGATGCGGAGATCGCCCACCTCCAGCGCCACGCCGCCGGGGCGGATCCGGCCACATCCGCACGCGAGCGCGATGCGGTGCAGGCGCGCCTCGCCGACGATTTCGCCTTTGTCGCCCAGTGCAATGTGGGCGGCGAGTTCATGACCGACGCCGCCATTGCCCGCCTCAACGCCATCGCGGCCCAGACCTGGACCCGCCACCTCAGCGACCGGCTCGGCCTGTCACGGGCGGAGGAGGCCCGCCTCGCGACGGTTCCGGAGGCGCCGCTGCCGGCCAGCGAGCCGCTGCTGGCGGACCGGCCCGAGCACCAGGTGCCGTGGGGCCCCCACCGCCCGCCGGTGACCAAGGACGATCCGGCCAACACTTATGGCTTCGACATGGTCTTGCCCGCCCTCACCCAGAATGCCGGCGAGCTGCACAACCTCGCCATCCGCCGCGGCACGCTGAATGACGAGGAGCGCTTCAAGGTCAACGACCATATCGTGCAGACCTATGTCATGCTGCAGAGCCTGCCGTGGCCCGATGGCCTGAAGCGGGTGCCCGAGATCGCCGCCACCCATCACGAGCGGCTGGACGGCAAGGGCTATCCCCGCCACCTCGGCGCCGCCGACCTCACCACCGAGGACCGTGTGATGGCGCTGGCCGACGTGTTCGAGGCGCTCACCGCCGCCGACCGGCCCTACAAACCCGCAAAAACCCTCTCGGACTCCCTGCGCATCATGGCGGGGATGGCGCGCGAGGGGCATCTCGACCCGGTGCTGTTCCGCTATTTCCTGGAAAGCCGGCTGTGGGAGACCTACGCCACCCGCTTCCTGCGGCCCGAGCAGATGGACGTCGCCGACGTGACGCCGTTTCTCGACCCGCCCGCCAAGGCGGGCTGAGACACCTCAATAGACGAACTGCTCGCGCAGAATGCGCTCCTCAAGCCCGTGGTCGGGATCGAACAGCATGTCGATGGCGGAGGAGCGATCGAGCCGGGCCGAGACGGCGATGATGTCGCGTACCTCGTAATGGTCCGCCACCGCGCTCACCGGCCGCTTGTCCGCCTCCAGCACGGCGATGTCGATGCGGGCCTTGTCCGGCACCAGCGCACCGCGCCAGCGCCGCGGCCGGAACGGCGAGATGGGGGTGATGGCGAGCAGCGCCGTGCCCAGCGGCAGGATCGGCCCGTGGGCGGACAGGTTGTATGCGGTGGAGCCGGCCGGCGTCGCCACGATGATGCCGTCGCAGATGAGCTGGTCGAGCCGCACCTTGCCGTCGATGGAGACCCGGAGCTTGGCCGCCTGATAGGTCTGCCGCAGCAGCGACACCTCGTTGATGGCGGGCGCCTTGAAGCGGGTGCCGTGCTTGTCCACCACCTCCATCAGCAGCGGATAGATCTTCACGTGCTGGGCGGCGGCGAGCCGCTCCACCAGCCCATCCTCGCGGAAGGTGTTCATGAGGAAGCCCACCGAGCCACGGTGCATGCCATAGATGGGCAGGCCACGGTCACGGAAGCGATGCAGGGTCTGCAGCATCAGCCCATCGCCACCGAGGGCGACGATGACATCGGCGTCATCCTCGGAGACCGCCCCGTAGCGCGCGATCAGGCGCTCACGGGCGGCGTCGGATTCCGGCGTCTGGCTGGAGACGAAGGCGATCCTCTTGAAGGCACCAGGGACATCGATCATGGATCGGACGTTCACAAACGGCGGCGCGGGGCCGCGACAGAGGGCAAGATCGCTGTTCCCCCTCTAATCCTCCCCTTCCGTCTTGTCGAGCCGGGCGCGTGCGGACCCGGGGCGCGCCGCCATGCGATGACAGCGACGCTCCCTTTCGGCATGCTCCGGCAGGGCGACAGCAGCGGAACCGCGACAGGGAGGCAGAAATGGCGCGACATGATCCCGACCCCAACGAGGCGGCCGGCCCGGCGGTGCTGATCTACACCACCTTCCCCGCGCTCCAGCCGGCGCAGGAAACCGCGCGCCTGCTGGTGGAGCGGCGGCTGGTGGCCTGCGCCAACATCCTGCCCGGCATGATCAGCATCTACCGCTGGGCGGGCGAGCTGGAACAGGCCGAAGAGGTGGTGCTGCTGCTCAAGACCACCGCCGCGCGGGCGCAGGCCGTGGTCGCCGAGGTGCGCGCCTTCCACCCCTATGAGCAGCCGGCTGTTCTCACCCTGCCGGTGAGCGGCGGTGACGCCGGCTATCTGGCCTGGATCGCCGCCGAAACCAGGCCGGACGCGGAGTAAGCCGGCCTCGGGTCAATCCCAGGCAAATGATACCAAAGACATCGCCCGGCCCACCCCTCGCCCCGCCACCACCGCAAAGCCCTCTCCCGCCTGCGGGGGAGGGTTGGGAGGGGGAATGGCGCGACGCCTCCCCCTGGCCACACACCATCCAAGCGCCGAACACTCCCCGCACCGCACGACGCGACACCGGCGTCGGGCCCCCTCCCCAGCCCTCCCCCGCAAGCGGGAGAGGGAGCAGCGACGGCACAGTCAGGGAGGACACTGAAACGCCCGGCGCACCAGGGCAGCACGACCCCTCGCCCCGTCACCGCCACAAAGCCCTCTCCCGCTTGCGGGGGAGGGTTGGGAGGGGGAATGGCCCGACGCCTCCCCCCGGCCACACCATCCAAGCGCCGAACACTCCCCGCACCGCACGACGCGACACCGGCGTCCGGCCCCCTCCCCAGCCCTCCCCCGCAAGCGGGAGAGGGAGCAGCGACGGCACGGTCCGGGAGGACATCGACACGCGCGGTAGGTCAGGGCAGAACCCTTGCCGCTCAGCGGAAGCGTGATCGGGCTACAGCACCGGCTGCCACAGCACCGGTACATAGCGGAAGCCATCGCCCTCCTTGGCGAGATAGGCGGCGCCCGGGAAGGGGAAGTGATAGCCGGCCACCTTCATCTTGTCCGCCGAGAGGCGGTCATAGACCTTCCGGCGCGCGGCGGCGGCCTTGTCGCCGTCCATGTCGAAGGTGACCTGCCAATCGGGATGGCGCACGAACAGGGCCGGAATGTTGGTCACGTCCGACTGGATGAACAGCGCGTCGTTGCCCGAGGCGAGCTGGAAGGAGGTGTGGCCGGGCGTATGACCCGGGGTGCCGACCGAGGTGAGGCCCGGCGCCAGTTCCTTGTCCCAGGCATAGCGCTCCACCTTGCCCTCGAACGGCTTGAACACCCGTCGGACGTTCTGGAAGCCGCCCTTGAGACCGTCCGGCGCGCGGCTCATCTCGCCATCGTCCATCCAGAACGCCCATTCGGCTTCCGGCACCATCACCTGCGCCTTCGGAAAGGCGGGGGTGCCCTCCGCCGTCACCAGGCCGTTGATATGGTCGCCATGGAAATGGGAAATCACCACCTGGTCGATGCTGGCCGGGTCCACGCCGAGGGAGGCAAGGGTGCCCTGCAGCAGCCCCACCGGCCCCTTGGCCGGGCCATTGCCCGTGTCCACCAGCACCCGCCGATCGCCGATGTCGAGCAGCAGAACGGTGAAGGGAATGGAGAGCTGGTCGGCGGGCAGGAAGGCCTCGGAGAGCGCGGCATTGACCTCCGCCTTGGGGGCATTACGCACGAATCCATCCGGCATGGGAAAGGTGCGCATGCCGTCGCTGATGGCCGTGACGATCACATCGCCCACCTTGTAGCGGTAGGCGCTCGGCACCTGCCCCGCCGCCGGCGCGGCCGCCTGAGACGGAGCTTGGGCAGCGGCCGGCGTGGCGCTGAGAACGGCGGGCAGCGCCCCCGACAGGGCACCGGCGGTGGCTCCAGCGGTGCCGGCAAGCAGCGTGCGGCGCGACAGATCGGTCATCGGTATCCTCTTCGCCCTGTGAACGAACCCGCCGGATCAGCGCCGGCGGCCGCAGCCTAGCCATCGGGCGCCACCCGGTCGATGCCGCTTGGGAAGCCATGCGCTCACATGCCCGCGAGCAGCGCCAAACATGACCAAAATGCGGCATTCTTCCCCAGGGTCGGGACCGGCATGCTCAGACCTCACACCAGCACGGATGGGAGACCCATGAGCAGCATCGGGGGCGGTTGTCGCAAGGGCCGGCACAGGATCGGGCGGCGGATGTTGCGGATGGCGGGGCCGCTCGCGGGCGCGCTCATCAGCGCAAACGCCGCCCAGGCGCAGTCGCAATGGGACAGCGTGATCACCAATTCCAACTGGTACGTCTCGGTGCCGCAGATGCTGGCCTATGGCTCCTCCAGCACCAGCTTCGCCGATCCCTTCCCGGTGGGCGACCAGACCCTGTGGGCGCTGGGCACGTCCACCGATGGCGTGTTCACCGGCACTTCATCCGCCGAGCTGGCGGTGGGCCCCGTCACCACCACCTCCTCCATGTCCATCCAGGGCTATGTGTCGCCGTCCGGCCAGATCACCATGCTGTTCACGGATCCGGACACCGGCCTCGTCACCGTCGGCCTCGGCATGATGCGCGAGGTGGATGGGGTGACCACCATGGAAATGCAGATGATCACCGGCACCAGCCTGCTGGTGACCCACTGGGCCTATATGCTGCCCTATGATCCGGCCACCTTCACTCCGCCCTCGGCCCAGGTGGTGCCCAGCAACGCCTCGCCCCAATGGGCCTGGACCGAAGGCACACCCTGGCGGGTGATCAGCACGGCCCTGTTCGGCACCACCGCGCCGGGCCGCTTCGTGATCACCGATTACAAGAGCGGCTATTTCTGGGGCCAGGGCATCGGCCCCGACGGCGCGCGCTTCACGCTGATCGGCTCCATCACCCCCGAAGGCAAGGTGCTGTTCTCCGCTTTGCCCAGCGATGATCCCCAGCTCACCAACCTTTATGGCGATGTCAGCGGCTCTGCCGCAGGGGCCGCCATGCTGCTGGGGGAATATGATTCCACCGGAACCTTCACCGGCGATTTCGCCCTGACCACTTTGGTGCAGCCCTATGCGCTGACCCTGCGGGCCATGGGCAACCCCGCCCCCCTCGGCGCCGCCCAGGTGCTCTATGGCATCGACGGCACCCTGGCCGGCCTGTTCGGCCCGCTGGCCCCGGCCCTCGGTGTGCTCGACGGCCTCACCGGCCCGGCCCTGTCCGCGGCCCTGAGCCAGACCCTGCCGACACTGGCCGGCAATGCCGCCCGCGCCACCTACGACACCCAGCGCGGGCTCCAGCAGATCGTCGCCGGGCGCCTCGCCACCCGCACCAGCGGACCGGGCGATGACACCCAGGTGTGGCTGCAGCCGTTCGGCGGCTTCGGCAGCCAGTCCACCCAGTCGGGCTATGCGGGCTACAGCGCCTCGGGCGGCGGCGTGGTCGCCGGTGTCGATCGCGCGGTCAGCGGCGACCTCACCCTCGGCGCCCTGTTCGGCTACGCAGACACGTCGCTGACCGGCACCGCCATCGGCGCCCCCAGCAGCCTCGACATTTCGAGCTATGCCGTCGGCGTTTACGGCAGCTATGCCCTGCGGCCGGGCCTTGCCCTCGATCTCGCCCTCGACGGCGCGCTCAACACCAATGGCGCCCAGCGCGCTCTGGGTTTCATGGGCACCACCGCCCGGGCCGACTATGACAGCACCACGCTCCACGCCGGCGCCGCCCTGCGCCAGAGCGTGGCGCTGGCGACCGACCTCACCGTGGAACCCAGCCTGCGCGTCGATTACGGGCGGGTCGATGCCGGCGCCTACACGGAGACGGGCGCCGGGGCGCTGAACCTCCTCGTCGACAGCCAGAGCTATCAGGAGCTGATGCTGGGCGCCGGCCTGCGCGGCACCTATCGCCTCGCCGCGCCGGTGAGCCTCACCGGCTATGTGGGCGCGGGCTACAATGTGCTGGACACCGGCGCCTCCATCAGCGCCGCGTTTCTCGGCGGCGGAACGCCGTTCCTGACGCCGGGGGCCGACCTTTCGCCCTGGCTGTTCACCGCCGGCGCCGCTCTGGTCGGCACCAAGGTGGGCGGGCTGGACCTCAAGATGAGCTACGATCTGCAGGTGAGCCCTTCCGGCCTCGTCAACCAGATGGGCGCTTTGAGCCTGCGTCTCGCCCTCTGAGGGGGAGACGACCAGCAAAAAGGCCGGGCGCCCCACGGCACCCGGCCTTTTCTTGATCCGTGCGGAGACGTCAGATCAGCGGATCGGCGGGGCGTAGAGAATGCCGCCCATGCTCCACAGCTGGTTGATGCCGCGCGGGATGCCCAGCTTGGAGGCGGCGCCCACGTTGCGCTCGAAGCTCTCGCCGTAATTGCCCACGGTCTTCACCGCCAGCACCACGAAATCGTTGGGCAGGCCCAGCGACGCGCCATTGTCGCCCTCGACGCCCAGCAGGTGCTTCACGTCCGGCTTCTGGGACTTCAGCGCCTCGTCCAGATTGGCGGAGGTGACGCCCAGTTCCTCGGCATTGATGAGGCCGTAGAGCACCCACTTCACCGCGTTGAACCACTGGTCGTCGCCCTGGCGCACCACCGGACCGAGCGGCTCCTTGGAGATGACGTCGGGCAGCACGATGTGATCGGCCGGCTTCTTCATGTTGAGGCGCAGGGCGTAGAGCTGCGAGACGTCCGTGGTGAGAACGTCGCACTTGCCCTCTTCATAGGCCTTCACCATGTCGGCGGAGTTGGGCACCGTGACCAGCTCCAGCGTCATGCCGTTAGTCTTGAAATAGTCCTCGGTGGCGGCGGCGGCGGTGGTGCCGGTCTGCACGCACACCTTGGACTTATCCAGCTCCAGCGCCGAGGTGAGATTGCGCGACGCCGGGACCAGGAAACCCTGGCCGTCATAATAGGAAATGCCGGTGAACAGCAGGCCGAGCTTGCCTTCCCGGTCCAGGGTCCAGGTGGAGTTGCGCGAGAGCAGGTCCACCTCGCCCTTCTGCAGAGCGGGGAAGCGCTCGTCGGCGGAGAGGGGAACGAACTTCACCTTCTCGCCATCGCCCAGCACGGCGGCAGCCACGGCGCGGCACAGGTCCACGTCGAAGCCGGTCCAGCGCCCGGAGGCGTCGGGCGCCGAGAAGCCGGGCAGGCCCTTCGACACGCCGCAGACGAGTTCGCCACGGTCCTTCACGGTCTTCAAGGTCTGCGCATGCACGCCCGTGGACACGAGCGCGGCGGCACCGGCCAGAAGGGCCAGGATCCTCTTCATGAAAGCCCCCGGTTCAGGAGAAAGGATGAAAGAAACAGCGCCACCCTCAGAGGGTGGCCTGCTGACGCACGATGACCTTGGTGCCCACCGGAACCCGCTGATACAGGTCCATGATGTCGGAGTTCACCAGGCGGAAGCAGCCGGACGATACGGCGTAGCCGATGGTCTGCGGCTGGTTGGTGCCGTGGATGCGGTAGACGGTGCCACCGATATACAGCGCGCGGGCGCCCATGGGGTTGCCCGGGCCGCCGGCCATGAAGCGCGGCAGGTAGGGCTGGCGCTGGATCATCTCCGCCGGCGGCCGCCAATCGGGCCATTCCGCCTTGCGCACGATGGTCTTGAGCCCCGACCACTGGAAGCCGTCGCGACCGACGCCGATGCCGTAGCGCATGGCGCGGTTGTTGCCTTCCACGAGGTACAGGAAGCGCTCGTTGGTGTTGATGATGATGGTGCCCGCCGGCTCGGTGGTCCGGAAATACACCGGCTGGCGACGGAACGCGGGATCGAGCTGCGCCTCGTCTTCCTCGGACGCCACGAGGCCCGGCTGATCGCCGATATCCATGGTGGCGCCGGGGGCGCCGCGCTGGCCCGTCTGCGCCTGGCTCACGCCGGCGCCCGCCAGAAGGCCGACCTGAATCAGGGCGGCGAAGGTCAAGGTCTTGAACGTCGTGGAAATCATTCCCGCCTCATCTTTCGCGTCCCTTCGGGAGCGGTTGTTGTTGCCGGAGAGGGCTTAAGCGCGACTTAACGCTGCGATTGTTCCTCTCCGCCCGTCCCCTCATGCGCCACGTCGCCGGTTTCCTCCAACAAGGTAAACCAGCCGGCAGACTCCACAACCCCACCCCCGATTAGCTGACCCGGGACGGCGGGGAAAGGGGGAGCCCCCAGCGCCGATGCCGCGTTTTGATCACAACTCCTTCATCCGTGCTTGGCCGGCGACGTCAGAGTGCGCCGCCGCGCTCTCTGGACGCGCCGCCCCCTTCCCGACTAAAAGATGCGCCCCATATGGGAACTTGAGCCTACCTGCGTGGTCCGCAGGAGTGGGCAGGAGGACTGTGATGATTTCCTTGACCTTCCCCGACGGCGCCAAGCGCGACTACGCCGAGGGAACCTCCGGCGCCGATATCGCCGCCGCCATCTCCAAATCCCTGGCCAAGAAAGCGGTCGCCGTCACCCTCGACGGTGAGCTGACCGACCTTGCCGCCCCCATCAGCCGCGACGCGAAGATCGAGATCGTCACCCGCGACGACCCGCGCGCGCTGGAGCTGATCCGCCACGATTGCTCCCATGTGATGGCCGAGGCGGTGCAGGCCCTGTGGCCGGGCACCCAGGTCACCATCGGCCCGGTGATCGAGAACGGCTTCTATTACGATTTCGCGCGCAACGAGCCCTTCACCACCGAGGACCTGCCGGTCATCGAGAAGAAGATGCACGAGATCATCGCCAGGGACCGCCCCTTCACCAAGGAGGTGTGGACCCGCGACGAGGCCAAGCGCGTGTTCGCCAACATGGGCGAGAACTACAAGGTCGAGCTGGTGGATGCCATTCCCGCCGACCAGGATGTGAAGATCTACAAGCAGGGCGAGTGGTTCGACCTGTGCCGTGGCCCGCATCTGCCCTCCACCGGCAAGATCGGCAACGCCTTCAAGCTCATGAAGGTGGCCGGCGCCTATTGGCGCGGCGACAGCAACAATCCCATGCTGACGCGCATCTACGGCACCGCCTGGCACGACGAGAAGGAACTCGCCGCCTACCTCCACCGCCTGGAAGAGGCGGAGAAGCGCGACCACCGCCGCCTCGGCCGGGAGATGGACCTGTTCCACTTCCAGGAGGAGGGCCCCGGCACCGTCTTCTGGCACCCCAAGGGCTGGACCCTGTTCCAGGAACTGGTGGCCTACATGCGCCGGCGCCTCAAGGCCGACTACCAGGAGGTCAACGCCCCGCAGGTGCTGGACGCCGAGCTGTGGCAGACCTCCGGCCACTGGGGCTGGTACAAGGAGAACATGTTCAAGGTGCAGTCCGCGGGCGATGAGACCAAGGACGAGCGGGTGTTCGCCCTGAAGCCCATGAACTGCCCCGGCCATGTGCAGATCTTCAAGCACGGGCTGAAGAGCTATCGCGACCTGCCCATGCGCCTCGCCGAGTTCGGCGCGGTGCATCGCTACGAGCCCTCGGGCGCGCTGCACGGGCTGATGCGCGTGCGCGGCTTCACCCAGGACGACGCCCACATCTTCTGCACCGAAGAGCAGATGGCGGCCGAGTGCCTCAAGATCAACGACCTGATCTTGTCCACCTATGCCGACTTCGGCTTCGACGAGATCATCGTGAAGCTCTCCACCCGGCCGGAAAAGCGGGTCGGCTCCGATGCGGTGTGGGACCACGCCGAAGAGGTGATGACCCGGGTTCTGAAGCAGATCGAGGAAGCTTCCGGCGGGCGCATCAAGACCGGCATCCTGCCGGGCGAAGGCGCCTTCTACGGGCCGAAGTTCGAATACACCCTGCGTGATGCCATCGGCCGTGAGTGGCAGTGCGGCACCACCCAGGTGGACTTCAACCTGCCCGAGCGCTTCGGTGCCTTCTATGTGGACGCCGACGGACTGAAGAAGACGCCGGTGATGATCCACCGCGCCATCTGCGGCTCCATGGAGCGCTTCACCGGCATCCTCATCGAGCATTTCGCCGGCCACTTCCCGCTGTGGCTGGCGCCCACCCAGGTGGTGGTCGCCACCATCACCTCGGACGCGGACGATTATGCCGCCGAGGTGGTGGCCAAGCTCAAGGCGGCAGGCCTTCGGGCCGAGGTCGATCTGCGCAACGAGAAGATCAACCTCAAGGTGCGCGAACATTCGCTGGCCAAGGTGCCGGTGCTGCTAGTGGCGGGCAAGAAGGAGGCGGCCGAAGGCACGCTCTCCATCCGCCGCCTCGGCTCCAACGCCCAGGAGAGCGGCAGCCTCGACCAGGTGATCGCCGCTCTGGTGGACGAAGCGGTGCCGCCGGACCTGAAGCGCAAGGCTCTTGCCGCCGCGGCCTGACCGCCGGCGGCCCCGAGATGAACCCCGGAGCCCCCAGGCTCCGGGGTTTTCTTTTGCCCTGGCGAAAATTGGCCCTGCCACTTCAGGATGTTGCCACAACCGTGGAGACCGTCCCAACTTTGGCCTGGGCGGGTGGGATTTGCAGAGATTCGGAAGGCCGGCGAGCGAGATCATCGCCCGTCCGAGACCGGTTTGATCTCCCCGGCTCAGCCCTGGGGGATCATGATGCGTGCGGCGATGGGGTTGGCCCTGGTGGCCGGTACAGTGACGATGGCGGGCTCCGCTTGGGCGCAGACGAGCCCGGATGGCGTTCCCCATAAGGGAATTTTCGCCGGCGCGGGCGCGGCGCTCAACTTCTCCACCTTCCCCAACCAGGATGTGTTTGGCCAAGGCCTGTCGCAGATCTACCAGGGCAGCGATTTCATCGCCCGCGGCGAAGCGGGCGGCTCCACCTCTCCCTATCTCTCGTTCCAGTTCGACATCGCACCGGTGTTGCAGCTCGGCTATTTCGAGCGCTTCTCTGGAACGTCCTGGCTGTGGGGCGCCAAGTTCACCTACAATTACCTGAACTCAGCTTCGACGCAGAACAACTTCCTCATTCCTCAGGCCGGCTATTATGGCGGAACGGTCAGCGGCGCCATGGACGGCAACGTCTATGCCCATAGCTACACCATGACCGCGACCAATCAGTTCGCCCTGGTGCCGTTTCTCGGCTACAGCTTCGACAAGAGCTTCATCTATGCGGGTGCAGGCCCCACCCTCACCCAGGTCAAATCGGACCTGAATGGCCTGATCGGCTTCGCGGCCTTGTTCGGCGAGCATCTGGACCTCACCGGTGCCCCCCGCAGCTTCTCCAGCACCAACTGGGTGTGGGGCGCAACACTGTCCACCGGCGTGACTTATTTCTTCGCCAAAGACTGGTTCATCGACCTCAATTATACTTATACGATGTCGACCACGAAAACGAACACCTTCGCCAGCCCGTTCAACACCACCCATAACGGCTACACCTTCTCTGGCGTAGCACTGGGCACGTATTCGGGCACCACCAACGTGCAGGCCGTGATGGTGTCCATCAACAAAGTATTCTGAGATCGTGGGGCCCTTATGCCCTACTTCTTCAAGCTCTCGAAATAGGCCGCGAGATCGCGGGCTTCGGCACGGCTGAGGGAGACCTGAGGCATCTGCGGATGCGGGCTCAGGAGGCGGAAGGCAAGCCAGGGCGCGCTGAGCTCCGCGTTACCGGCGGCAATGGCGGTGAAGGATGGGGCATCGCTCTGGGCCGTCTTCTGATTTGCGTCCACCACATGACAGCTGGCGCACCAGCGGTTCGCCAGCGCCTGGCCGGCCGCGGCATCGGCGGGCTCCGCCGCGTGGGCGGCGACGCCACCCGACAGAACAAGCCCCAGAGCAAGGGCGCACGCCAGGCGCCCGGCCCGAGCCTGCGGCGCACGAATGGAACGAAGCGGGGAAGAACTCACGGCCTGGCCTCTTTCGGCTGGGGAGAGTGATGATGCATCGGCGTGTCGCTCACGTGGGGCCGGCGCGGCGCCCGCCTGAGCAGTGGGTGATCCCTCCTATTGGATCACCACATCGAGTTCCTGGTCCTTGCCCGCCTCGACCTTGAAGTCGCGGCTGAAATTCTTGCCGTTGTGACGACCGATGGCGGTGTAATCCCCCTCCGACAAGACGAAGGTGGGAAAGGCGCCGATGGATTCCTTGATGGTGTCCCCGCCGGGGGTGATGACCGTCCACTGGGTGTCGGGCTGTGCCTCGCTGCCCTTCTCCTTCACCAGCTTCAGGCTGATCTGGGCGGCCCGGTGGTGCATGGTGGCATCGGTGAGCTTGCCCGGCACCACGTTCACGTCGGCCCGCACCACCGCGTTGGCATCACCATAGGTGGAGACCACGTGATAGGTCCCCTCCGGCAGAATCACCACCTCACCCGCATTGGCGCCGCGATAATAGGGCTGGCTGGAGGTGCGCCCCTGGAGAAACGAGCCCTCGAAAATATCGAAGGTCAGCTTTTGCGGGGAAATGGCCTTGTTCTCCACATCCGCCTGCAGACGCAGCCCGCCGGCCGGCAGCGAGAACGCCTCCCGTCGAGACGCGGGTCCCACGGTGATGCGCTGCGCGGTGTTGGCCAGCCCGTACGACAGATGCACGATGTAGCCACCGGGCGTGAGGAAGAAGACCGGCGCGGCCTCGGCACTCTCGGCCACCAGAGGAAAGGCGCCCGTAGTGCCCTCGGGCTGGTCGGCGAACACCCGCCAGATGAGCCCGCGCGGCACGGTGGCGCCATCTTCGCCATAGCGCGCGAACACGCCGAGGGCGACCTTGCCCGCCGGCGCCGTGGGCAGCACCGCATGGGGCTCACGCGGGGCCACCGCGCCCGGTGCCAGCAAGGCCGAGCGCGGCGCGCCCGGTGCCGATGGTGCGGCGAACGGCCCGGCCTGTGGCGGCGTCGCCGACGAGCCCAGGAACTGGAGGCTCTGCGCCGAGGCAAGCGGCGCGGCCATCATCGCCGAAAGGGTGCCCGCGGACAGGGCCAGAGCCACCAGCCCGGCGCGAAGACGCCGCCGGCCGGAACCGACATGGTGGCCGGGGCGGGTCATGAGGCGCGGGGCGAGGCGCGCAATCCGGTGAAGCAGGACGGTCATGGTTCTGAGGTGCACAAAATTCAGGGCGGTTTCAAGTCGTCGGCACACCGCATCGACCCTGCCCCTGCGCGAGGGGGCCACGCGGCCCCGGCGGGTTCAAACCCACCGGTAATGCCCCTATAGATCACCAGTGCTTTCCCTGTCCTTTCCGACCCGGCATTCGCCGCGCGTCCCATTCCTTTGAAGGCTTGCCATGCCCGACGCTCTCGACCTGCTGCGCACGCGCCGTTCCTCCCGCATCATGGACCTCGCGGAGCCTGCCCCCACCGCTGCCGATCTCGACACCATCCTCACCATCGCCGCCCGGGTGCCGGACCATGGCAAGCTTGCCCCCTGGCGCTTCATCGTGTTCGAGGGCGAGGGCCGCGCCCGCGCCGGCGAGGCTTTCGCCAAGGTGCTGGCGGCCAAGGATCCGGAAGCGAGCGAGAAGCGGCTGGAGGAGGAGCGCCACCGCTTCCTCAGGGTGCCGCTGGTGGTGGCGGTGGTCTCCAGCGCCGCGCCCCATGTGAAGATCCCCGAATGGGAGCAGCTCCTGTCCGCCGCCGCCTGCTGCCAGAACATGCTGCTGGCCGCCCTGGCGCTAGGCTATGGCGCCACCTGGATCAGCGAATGGCCGACCTATGATGCCAACGCCCGCGCGGCTCTGGGCCTTGCCGCGCATGAGCGCATCGCCGGCTTCATCTATATGGGCACCCCCGCCCAGAAGATGGAGGACCGCCCGCGGCCGGACCTCGGGCAGATCGTCACCCGGTTCTGAGGCGCTCCTTCAGTCCCGCCGCGCGCAATGGCAGTCGGCCAGGTGGTCATCCACCAGGCCGCACGCCTGCATGGCGGCATAGACGATGGTGGGGCCGCAGAATTTGAAGCCCAGGCCCTTCAGGCGCTTGGACAGGGCCTGCGAGGCCGGCGTCTGCGCCGGCACGTCGGCGATGCGGCGGGGGTGGTTCACCTGAACCCGGCCATCCACCGCCTCCCACATGAGATCGGCAAAGGCGATGCCTTTCTCCTGAAGGTCGAGATAGGCGCGGGCGGAGAGCACCGCCCCTTCGATCTTGGCGCGGTTGCGCACGATGCCGGCATCCTGCATGAGCGCTTCCACCTTCGCCGCATCATAGCGGGCAATGCGCTCCGGCTCGAAGCCATCGAAGGCGCGGCGGAAATTGTCCCGCTTGCGCAGAATGGTGATCCAGGCGAGGCCGGCCTGGAACCCATCCAGCAGCACTTTCTCGAACAGCGCCCGGCTGTCATGCTCGGGCACGCCCCATTCGGTGTCGTGATAGGCCATGTAGAGCGGGTCGGTCCCACACCACGGACAGCGCAAGCGTCCATCCGCGTGCTGCAACGCCTCACCACCGCTCATAAAGATCCTCCTGTCAGGGCGCCTTGGATGCCTTGAATTTCTGGTCGAGGGCGCTGACCTTGCGCTCCCATTCGAGCGAGAAGTCCGCCCAGGCCGGCGGTTTCAGCTCCACCTCGACCCCGCCGGCGGTGAGGGGCACGCCCTCGGCGCGGGCATCGGTGACCCGGTCGAGCCGGGCGGTGACGATGGCATGGCCGCCGTCCGCCGACATTACCCGGCCGATGGCCTTGTCGCCGGCCATGATCTCGGTGCCGACTTCCGCCACGCCGGGAAACTCGGCTTCCACCAGGCGGTTGCGGGCGGTGGTGCGGTGCTCCATGCGGCTCACCACTTCCTGGCCTACATAGCAGCCCTTCTTGAAATCCACCCCGCCCAGCTGGTCCATGTCGGCCTCATGGGGGAAGGTCTCGCCATAAGCGAAATCGGGTCCGCCCTTGGGAATGCCGAAGGCGATGCGGTGGGCCTCATAGGCCGCCGCATCGGCGGGCAGCGCCTCCGCCACGGCGCGCGGCACCACCACACGCTGGCCGAGGGCGGCGAGGCGCGGATCGGTGAAAGCCACGCCCTCGGGCGCCACCGCGTCACCGAACACGGCGACCACGGCGCTGTCGTCCGCGGTCTCGAACGCCACCTTGGCCCGCAGGCGATGGAAGGTGAGGCGCTTCAACAGGTCTTCGACCCGCTCGGCCGGCGCGTCGAACAGGAAGCTCTCCTCGCCATCGCGATAGAGCAGGAAATCGGAGATGATCTTGCCCTGGGGGAACAGCAGCGCCCCGTAGCGGGCCTCGCCCGCGGCCATGGTGGCGACGTTGCAGGTGATGACGCCGTGGAGAAACTTGGCGGCCTCGGGGCCGCTGGCACGAATGAGCGCACGATCGGTCAAATGAACGACGGGCATGGGGCCGTCCTTTCTGAAAGAATGACCAAGATGTAAGCCGAGCCTTCCCGCCCCTCAAGCCCGCCGGCGCACAGCGGGCACCGCAAGCGGTTGCGGGCGAGCGACCGGTCGCGCACCATGACACCAGCGAGGGCGCCCGTCGGCGGTGCGGGGCGAGGGTAAGGATTTTCGCATGATCTCCTGGGCAGTGGCGCCGCTGGCGTTCGTGGCGATGTTCACCGGCGCGTTCCTGGCCATGGCGCTGGCCCGTTCGGCACCGGAGGACTTCCTCTCGGACAACACCCGCGACACCCTCAAGGTGACCGTGGGGCTCACCGCGGCCATGACCTCGCTCATCCTCGGCTTCATGACCACCTCCATGCGCAACAGCTATGCGGCGACCGAGGAGGACGTGCAGCAATATGCGGTGAGCGTGCTCGCAACCGACCTGGAACTGCGGCACTTCGGCGCCGCCGCCTGCCCCGCCCGGCAGGAGCTCGGGCGCTATGTGCGCCTGCTGCGCAGCGAAACCTGGGGTCGCGGCAAAGCTCCCGCACCCCCGGCCGGTGCGGCCAGCGGGATTGGCGGACAAAGCGAGGCAACCGCGCAATTGCTGCGTCTCGACGAGGCGGTGCGCGTGCTGGTACCTGCCACCGACGATCAGAGGGCGAGCCGCAGCGCCGCCATCGACGGCATCAAGAGCCTTCTGAACCAGCGCTGGAAACTCAGCCGCGATGCGCAAAGCAGCATTCCCCGCCTGTTCGTGGTGGTGGTGATCTGCTGGCTCGCCCTCATCTTTTTCAGCTTCGGCTGGTTCGCCCCGCGCAACGTGCCCGGAATCACGGCACTGGTGCTCTCCTCCATCTCCATCGCCGCCGCCCTGTTCCTGGTGGTGGAGATGGGTGAGCCCTTCTCCGGCCCCATGCAGATCGCCGCCACGCCGCTGGTGGACGTCATGCACACCATGGAAAGCCACCCCTGCCCCGGCACGACCGCACCCGCCCCTGCCGGCTGACCGCGACCCCGCCGGGCAACTGGACTTGCAGCGCACGTGCGCCGGACTTGCGCCGGACTTGCGCCAGACTTACGCCAGACTTACTTGCGCCGGCCCCCTCCAGGGGTTTCAGTGGGCGCGACCTTTGCAGCGATCCGGCTATGACACACGCTCTTCCCCGCACCCTTCTCGCCCGTGACCGCGCCATTCCATTGGGCCCGCGCACCCTCATCATGGGCATCCTCAACGTCACGCCCGATTCGTTTTCCGACGGCGGCCGCAGCGCCCAGGTGGACGACGCGCTGGTCAACGCCCGCCGCATGGTGGAAGAGGGCGCGGACATCCTCGACATTGGCGGCGAATCCACCCGACCCGGCCACACGCCGGTTTCGGCGGACGAGGAATGGGCCCGCATCGCCCCGGTGCTGGAGGCGCTGGCGCCGGAAAATGCCGCACCGGTTTCGGTGGATACCTACAAGGCCAATGTGGCCGCCAAGGCCCTCGCGGCCGGCGCCCACATCGTCAACGACATCTGGGGCTTCGCCTTCGATCCCGACATGGCGCGGGTGGTGGCGGATTACGGCGCCGCCGCCGTCATCATGCACAATCGCGCGCAGGTGGATGAGGGCATCGACATCATCGCCGACATGCTGGACTTCTTCGCCCGCGCCCTGGACAAGGCCGATGCGGCGGGGGTGAGCCGCGACCGGCTGGTGCTCGACCCCGGCGTGGGCTTCGGCAAGACCTTCCCGCAGAACCTCGCCGCCGTGCGCCGGCTCGGCGAATTGCGGGTGCTGGGCCTGCCGCTGCTGCTGGGCACCTCCCGCAAATCGCTGATCGGCAAGGTGATCGACACCACGCCGGCGCAGCGCCTGCCGGGCACCATCGCCTCCAACGTCATCGGCATCATGGCCGGGGTGGAGATCATCCGCGTGCACGACGTGGCCGAGCATGTGCAGGCGGCACGGGTGGCCGAGGCCATCCGGGACGTGCCATGACAAGCGCTGACGTGACAAGCGCTGACGTGACAAGCGCTGACAGGACGACCGCTTACCTGTGCCTCGGGTCCAACGTAGGCGACCGTACGGCGACGCTCGCGCTGGCTCTGGGCGTGCTGGCGCGGGCCGGCCTCACCATCCGCGCCCGCTCCTCGCTTTATGAAACCCCGCCCTGGGGGCCCATTCCGCAGGGGCCCTATCTTAACCAGGTGGTGGAGGTGGAAAGCCCGGTTCCCGCGCGCAGCCTGCTGTTTCTCAGCCTGCTGGTGGAGCGCATGCTGGGCCGCGACCGCAGCCGCGAGGTGCGCTTCGGCCCGCGCCGCATCGACATCGACATTCTGCTGTTCGGCGCGGCGCAGGTGG
This sequence comes from Xanthobacter sp. NM-25, assembly GCF_022138605.1. Classification (GTDB taxonomy): domain Bacteria; phylum Pseudomonadota; class Alphaproteobacteria; order Rhizobiales; family Xanthobacteraceae; genus Xanthobacter. Next base: position 455,304 of record NZ_JACBFS010000003.1, on the reverse strand, counting down.
CCGAGCCGGATCTGGAAATCCCCCACCCCCGTCTGCTGGAGCGCGCCTTCGCGCTCGTGCCGCTGGTGGAGATCGCCCCGGCCATCACCATCGGCGGGCAGAGCGCGGCGGCCGCCCTCGCCGGGCTCGACCGCAGCGGCATCCGCGCCGTGGCATAACACACCGTGGCATAACGCACCGTCGCATAACGCACCGTCGCATAACGCACCGTCGCATAACGCACCGTGGCATAAAAAGCCCCCACGCCGACCAGCGGCGCGGGGGTTGGAGGCACACGATGTCAGGCCCTGAGGGTCACGCGCCTGACAACCGGTGCAATGGAAAGCGTGTCATGCCGCCGGCCCCGGTCTTCGACCGGTCTCAAACGGGCTCTCTCAAGCCCCGGACGGGCTTGGCCAAAGATCCATGAGCCGCGCTCATGGATCTTTGCATCAGTGCGGGCGCATGTTGGCGGTGAAGGTGTCCACCTGCCGTTTCACCTCGTCCTTGGCATAGCCGTAGCGCTGCTGCAGCTTGCCCTCCAGCGCTTCCCGATGGCCGGCGATCTCGGTCAGATCATCGTCGGTCAGCTTGCCCCACTGGGCCTTCACATTGCCGGTGAACTGCTTCCAGTTGCCTTCGATGCGATCCCAATTCATGGCTCACCTCCGTTCGCGTTGATGACACCTTCTCAACGCCCTCCCACCCGACGGGTTCCCCTTTTCGGGAATCCCCGGTACGGACAAGGTCTGCGCGCGGCGGCATGAACTGCGCGGATAAGCTGAGGACGAGGCGTGATGACAGCAGCGCGGACCGAGGATGATGCCAAGCTCGCCGAAGGCGTTGTGAAGGGCGAGCGGGCCGCGCTGGCGCGGGCCATCACCCTGGTGGAATCCCGCCGCGCCGACCATCGCGCCCGCGCCCAGGCCCTGCTGCAGGGCCTGCTGCCGCGCACCGGCGGTGCCTTCCGCGTGGGCATCACCGGCGTGCCCGGGGTGGGCAAATCCACCACCATCGATGCGTTGGGCACCTATCTCACCAGCCTTGGCCACAAGGTGGCGGTGCTGGCGGTGGACCCCTCGTCCAGCCGCACCGGTGGATCCATTCTCGGCGACAAGACGCGCATGGCGCGCCTGTCAGTGGATCCGCGCGCCTTCATCCGTCCCTCGCCCTCCAGCGGCACCTTGGGCGGCATCGCCGCCAAGACCCGCGAGACCATGCTCTTGTGCGAGGCCGCCGGCTTCGACGTGGTGCTGGTGGAAACCGTGGGCGTCGGCCAGTCGGAAACCGCGGTGGCCGACCTCACCGACACCTTCCTGGTGCTGATGCTGCCCGGCGCCGGCGACGAACTACAGGGCATCAAGAAAGGCGTGCTGGAGCTCGCCGACATCGTCGCCGTGAACAAGGCTGATGGCGACAACATCCCCCGCGCCCGCGCCGCCGCCAGCGAATATCGCGCCGCCTTGCACCTTCTGGGGGCCCGGCAGGCCCATTGGTCGCCCCCCGTGCTCACCTATTCGGCCCTGACCGGCGACGGCATTGCCGAGGTGTGGGGCCAGGTGGAGCTGCACCGGCAGAAATGCGAGGCCGCAGGCACCTTCGCCGCCACCCGCCAGGGCCAGCAGGTGCGCTGGATGTGGACCCTGCTCAACGAGCGGCTCGCGGAAAAAGTGACCACCGACCCGGCGGTCAAGGCCCGCCTGCCGGCGCTGGAGCAGGAGGTGGCGGCCGGCACCCTAGGCCCCGCCCTCGCCGCCGCCGAGATCGCCCACCTCATCGGCCTGTAACTCCGCCGGTCGCTTGCCGGAGGCGCCGCCATGACCCGCCGCCTGCTCATCTGCGCCTTCGGCCCGTTTCCGGGGGTCGCGGCCAATCCCGCCGAGGCCATCGCCCGGGCCCTGGGGCGACGGCGCTGGCCGGGCGACATTGCGGTGACGGTGGAGATCCTGCCCACCCGCTGGGCGGTGCTGCGTCGCCTGCCGGCGCTGCTCGCTCGCCACGCCCCCGACGGCGTGCTGCTGCTGGGCGTCGCCGCCCGCCGCCGCGCGCTGTGCGTGGAAACGCGAGCCGTGAACCGCGCCACCGATCGTCCCGACGCCATCCGTGCCCACCCCGATCACCACCAACTGGTGGCCGGCGGGCCAGCTGTGCGCCGCACCACCGCCCGGCCCCGGCCCCTGCTGGCCGCCGCCCGCGCCGCCTTCACCCCCGCCCGCCTGTCGCGCGATGCCGGGCGCTACCTGTGCAACGCCAGCTATTTCATCGCTCTCGAAAGCCTGCCCGCCGTGCCGGTGGTGTTCGTGCATGTGCCGGGTCTGCCCCGCGGCAGCCCGCGGCCACCGGCGGGGCTGACCCGGGCCTGCGCCGGAGTGGTGACGGCGCTCGCGGCGCAGGCCCGGCGATCGTGAGGCCGCGGCGCGCGTGGCGGTGATGTTTGCGATTTTCTCGCCGCGATGGGCCCGTCGTCCTTCTCATCGCCGCAGCGATGGCTTAAAGCCCGCCACAGGTCAGGATCCACGCGCCGATCCCCAGCCAAGACAGGCAGCCCCGTGACCATCTACCTGCCCATCGCCGAATTGCCGGTGGCCATCTTTTCCGTGTTCGCCATGGGGCTCGCGGTGGGCTTCATCTCCGGCATGTTCGGCGTGGGCGGCGGCTTCCTGATGACCCCGCTGCTGATCTTCACCGGCGTGCCGCCGACGGTGGCGGTGGCCAGCGTCTCGCCCTACATGGCTGCCTCGTCCTTTTCCGGCGCCCTCTCCTATCTGCGCAAGGGCATGGTGGACCTGCCATTGGCGGGGGTGCTGCTGATCGGCGGCCTGGTGGGCACCCTGGCCGGCGTGCTGCTGTTCCTCTGGCTGCGCATCATTGGCCAGGTGGATCTGGCCATCCGCCTCGCCTACACGGTGCTCCTGGGCACCATCGGCACCATGATGCTGGTGGAAAGCGTGCGCGCCATCCGCCGGACCCGCCGCGGCGCCGCGCCGGTGGTGCGGCGGCCGGGCACCCACGCCTGGTTCATGCGGCTGCCGCTGAAGATGCGCTTCCGCCGCTCCCGCATCTATGTCTCGGCCATTCCGGTGGTCGGCATCGGCTTCATGATCGGTTTGCTGGGCGCGGTGCTGGGCGTCGGCGGCGGCTTCATCCTGGTGCCCGCGCTCATCTATCTGCTGCGGGTGCCCACCACCACGTCGGTCGGCACCTCGCTGGTTTTGACCCTCGTCACCATGGCGGCCGCCACCGTGCTCCACGCCGAGGCCAATGGCACCGTGGATGCGGTGCTCGCCTTCGTACTGATGATCGGCGGCACCATGGGGGCCCAGTTCGGCGCCCGCACCGGCCAGACCATGCGGCCGGAGAATCTGCGCTTCCTGCTGGGGCTGCTGGTGCTGGCGGTCGGGCTGCGGGTGGCGGTGGATCTGGTGCGCCACCCCTCCGACCTCTATGTGCTCACCACCATCGAGGTGCGGCGATGACCCCGCCCGTCCGCGCCGCGGCCGCTGGGCGCCGCTCCGGCCGGATGCGCGGGCTGTGGACGGCCGCCCTCGCCGCCGCCAGCCTCGCACTTGCCCTGCCGGCCGGCGGAGCGGAGCCCGAGCGCGATCGGCTGGTGGTGTCCATTTCCGAGCCGGTGGTGCGCATCACCTCCACCTTCAGCGGGGCCAGCCTGGTGGTGTTCGGCGTGGCTGAGGTGGCAGGCGCCGACACGGCCCCAGACGCGGCCCCGCCCGACATCGTGGTGACGGTGCGCGGTCCACAGGCCAGCTACGTGGCCTGGCGCAAGTCCCGCGTGGCGGGCCTGTGGGTGAACAGCGACAGCCGCACCTTCCTCGACGTGCCCGCCTTCCTCTCAGTGCAGTCGAACCGCCCGGTGGAGGACATGGCGAGCCCGGAGGTGCTGCGGACCGAGCAGATCGGCCTGTCGCGCAATGTGCTGCTACAGCGCGTCGGCCCCGATTTCGCCGACGTGGTGCCCACCGACTCCTTCCGCCAGGCCTTTCTGCGCATCCAGGGCTCGGAGGATCTTTACGAGGAGAATCCGCGCGGCGTGACCTTCCTCGCGCCCCGGGTGTTTCGCACCGAATTCGACATTCCCGGCCGCGCGCCCATCGGCCGCTACGACGTTTCTGTCAAACTCTTGCGCAACGGACAAGTTACCGCGCAATCGACTGAGCATTTCGAGATTATAAAGAGTGGATTTGAGCAAAATATCGCCATTTTCTCTCAAAATGACGCGCTTCTTTACGGGATTGCAGTTGCCATTGGTAGCCTGATAATCGGATTTATCGGAAACTTCCTTTTTAGACGCGAATAAACCGAACATTTTCCAAAACTCGAATGCGGAAAATACCGACTAGAGCCATTCCAACATCATTATTCCATTACCCATTGGCAGGACCACATGGGTTACCTGTGCTTTTTTGCTTGAAGTTCCTGAGATGACGCGCCAAAGAGGGCGCGAAACGATGCGATGCGATGCCTCCGGCACATGCGCTTCGGGTGCCAAGCCCTGACCGGCGCCCGTTGGGACGGGACGGAGCCTTCCGGCTCCGTCCCGCTTCCCGTCGCATCATTCTCGCTCCGCGGCGGTGGCCCCCATAGCCTTCCGCGGTCTTTTCGGGCATAGCTGCCAGCGACTGGAGCGTGACCGTCGGTCCTTCACCGATTGGCCGGCGCCACGCCAGAGGCAGCCCGCGCCAGCCGCGCCGGGCCGCGCAAGGATGGAGGCGGGTTTGGCAGGCAGCATCGCAATTACCGTCGAAAACGGCATCGCGCATCTGGTCCTCTCCAATCCCGAGCGCCGCAACGCCATCTCTTCCGCCATGTGGCAGAGCCTCGCGCGGTTCGCCCATGACGCGGAGCGCCGCACCGACATCCGCGTGGCCGTGCTGCGCGGCGAGGGCGACCGGGCCTTCTCCGGCGGCGCCGACATCTCCGATTTCGATTCCGCCCGCTCCGACGCCTCCGGCGCCCAGGGCTACGACGAACTGGTGGAAGCCGCCTGCTCGGCCATCGAGGGGCTTGCCTGCCCGACCCTGGCGCTGATCCATGGCGCCTGCGTGGGCGCCGGTGCCGCGCTGGCGGCAAGCTGCGATCTGCGCCTCGCCGCAGATGATGCCTTCTTCGCCATTCCCGCCGCCCGCCTGGGCCTCGGCTATGATCCGCGGGGCATGGGCCGGCTGCTGCGCGTGTTCGGCAGCCAGGGCACCCGCCACCTGTTCTTCACCGCCGACCGTCTGAGTGTGGCGCGCGCCTATGAGATCGGCGCCGTGGACGTCATGGCCGCCGCCGCCGACATCGATGCCACCGCCGCGCGCCTCGCCCAGCGCATGGCCGAGAACGCCCCGCTCACCCTGAAGGCGGCCAAGCTATCGATTCGCGCGGCCGAGAGCGGTGCCGGAGCGCTGCTCGCGGAGGCCCGGCGCGCCACCACCAGCGCCAATGCCAGTGCCGATTATCGCGAAGGGCGCCTCGCCTTCGCCGAGAAGCGGGCACCGCGCTTCTCGGGGGCCTGAACGGGCCCTCACCTTCTGTTGAAGACCTCTCCAGCGGGATTGGACAGGAGCTATGCGGGACGATATGGTCCGCGCCCGCATCGCCGGTGGGGCGTAGCCAAGAGGTAAGGCAGCGGATTTTGATTCCGCCATTCCCTGGTTCGAATCCAGGCGCCCCAGCCACCACCGCGACCCACCCGCATCTCGTGCCCCATCGAGTACCGTCAGGCGCCAGCCACGACACACGAAGTCGCACCCCGCTGCCCTTCCGGCAGCTCTGCGGGCCCTTTAAAGATCAAACTGGAACGAAATAGAAAGCCTCCCCTATTGGCAGGCCGTATGGCTCGATTATGATCGCGAAAGTAGCAACGGCCCGCACGAATGATCCGCCTCCCCCACATAAGAACGGAAAGCAAACTGGGCCTTGCGGCGGGTCTTATCGCGCTTTTGTTCTTGAGTTATTGGATTCATTTGGAGCGTTCGTTCCAAGAGGACAGGGAAGGCACGCGCGCAGCGGGCGAGTTGCGCGCAGAACAACTTTCGGAGGTGGTCCGCCAATCCTTCGACGCGACCTTCCACGCCATCTCCTTTGTCCTGGAAGAGATCGTCGAGGACCACCTCGGCCACCTGGACGACTTTGATACCTCCGCGCGACGCGCGCTCGGCCTGCTTCCGCTGCAGGCACCAGTCTCGGTGGGGCTTTACGATATTCATGGTGTCGCGGTGGTTTCGGCTCCGGCGGGTGCGCCGCGCGACATCGCCACCACGTCCTATTTCCGCAAGCTGAAGGCGGCCCGAGGGGAGCTGGCGGCAATGGTGGTGGGCGAGCCGGAGCGGCAGCCCGGCACGGATGCCTGGGAGCTCCCGTTTGCCCGCGGCATCTGGCGCGCCGGGCAGCTGGCGGGCGTGCTGGTGATCCGCATGCCGCTCAGTTATTTCTCATCCAAACTGGATCAGATCGGCCTGGGCAGCGGTGACGTCGCGCAGCTGCTGAGCCTCCCCAGCGGCCTCATCCTCATCAGCAGTTCCCAGGGCCTCTCCCGCGTCGGCGCCCAAGCGCCGGCGCATCGCCCGTTCTTGACCGATGACAGTCCCGACAGCGGCACGCGGGTGGTACCGAGCGAGGATGGCCGGGATCAGCACATCATCGCCTGGGCGCGCATGCCGCTCTATCAGGCGGCGGTGGTGGTGGACCTCTCCGAGACCACCCTGCTGGCCAGCATCGACGACAATATCGCCGCCGACCGTCGCTATTTCCTCGTCAATACGATCCTGATCCTGGGCCTGCTGGCGGTGGTGGCGACGCTGGTGTTGCGGGCAATGCGCCAGCGCCAGGCGTTGTCGGCGCAGGAAGCCATGTATCATGGCCTGTTCGAGCAGAACCGCTCCATCAAGCTGATTTCCGATCCGGTGACCCGCCAGATCCTGGCCGCCAACCAAGCGGCATGCACCTTTTATGGCTACAGCCGCGAGCAGCTGCTGCGCATGAAGATCACGCAGATCAACTGCCTGCCGCCGGACGAGGTGCAGGCCTGCATGAACGAGGCGCTGAAGGCCAACAAGCCCTTCTTCCTGTTTCCCCACCGCCTGGCCTCCGGCGAGATCCGCAAGGTGGAGGTGTATTCCGGCCCCGTGACGCTGAGCGGCCGGACCGTTCTTTACTCCATCATCCACGACGTCACCGACCGGTTCGAGCTCGAGGAGCGCCTCAAGGCCAATGAGCAGCGCTACCGCACCATGTTCGAGGTGATGCCCGCCGGCATCGTCATGGTGAACGGCAAGGGGGAGATCGACGCCTTCAATTCCGCGGCGCTGGAGATCCTGCTTGCCGACGCGCAATCCCTGCAGCGTCGCGAGAAGCCCCTGTTCGACCCGTCCGGGCGCCGGATCGACGTCAGCGAGCGGCCAAGCATGCGGGCGCTCTCCACGGACCTCAACCACGAGCTGTTCTATGTGGATGGCGATGAGGGCCAACGCATCTGGGCCACTTTCAACTCCCGCCGCCTGCCCCCGAAGGCGGATGGCACCTCACAGGGCGCGGTGATCGCCTTCTCCAACATCACCGAGATCATGCGGCAGGAAGAAAAGCTGCTGGTCAGCCAGCTGGTGTTCGATTCCACCACCGAGGGCATCATGGTGACGGACCCCGCCGGCCGGCTGATGGCGGTGAACCGCGCCTTCACCCAGATCACCGGCTACACCGCCGCCGAGGCGCTGGGGCGGCATGCCTCATTCCTCTCCTCCGGCGCCCATGACGAAGCCTTCTTCCGCGCCTTCTATGAAAGCCTCAACTCCAAACTGTCGTGGGAAGGGGAGATCATCAACCGCCACAAGGACGGCCACGATTTCGTGGAGCGGCTGGTGATCAATGCCGTGGTCCGCGGCAATGGCCTGCGATCGGGCTATGTCGCCATCTTCTCCGACATCACCGCCCGCAAGGAGAAGGAAAAGGAGCTGTGGCGGCAGGCCAATTTCGATGCGCTCACCAGCCTGCCGAACCGCACCCTGTTCCTCGATCGCGTCGAACAGTCCCTGGCCCAGGCCGCCCGTCGGCGCCAGCCGGTGGGGGTGCTGTTCATCGACCTCGACCGCTTCAAGCCGGTCAACGACCGCTATGGCCACGCGGTGGGCGATGACCTCCTGAAGGCAGTGGCCTTGCGCATCACCTCCTGCCTGCGGGGGGAGGACACGGTGGGCCGGCTCGGCGGCGATGAATTCGTGGCGCTGTTGCCCATCATCACCGATCAGGCGAGCGCGGTGGCGGTGGCGGACAAGGTCCTCACCGCGCTGCACGAGCCGTTCCTGATCGGCGGCCGCATCATCTCCATCGGCGCCTGCGTGGGCGTGGCGGTGGCGGAGAATGGGGTGGGCACCGCGGCCGATCTGCTCAAGAGCGCGGATGGCGCCATGTATCAGGCCAAAGAGGCCGGCCGCGGCCGGGTCGCCATCGCCGCGTGAAGCGGTGGCGCGACGGGACGGAGGTCACCGGGCTCAGTCGGCGGCCAAAGCGGCGTCCAGACGGTCAGCGATGGTGCGCAGCACCTTGACCCGGGCGAACCTCTTGTCCTCCGCTTCCACCAGGGTCCATGGGGCAAGGTCCGTGGAGGTGCGGTCGACCATCTCGGTCACCGCCGCCTCGTAGAGCGGCCACTTCTCGCGGTTGCGCCAATCCTCCGGGGTCAATTTGAAGCGCTTGTAGGGGATCGTCTCGCGCGCCGCGAAGCGCCGCATCTGCTCATCCTCGCTGATGGCTAGCCAGAACTTCACCACCACGATGCCGCTGCGGTCGAGCTGCGCCTCGAAATCATTGATCTCGCCATAGGCCCGCCCCCACTGGTCCGGCGTCACCAGATCCTCCACCCGCTCCACCAGCACCCGGCCATACCAGGAGCGGTCGAAGATGGCGATGCGCCCCTGCGGCGGCACGTGGCGCCAGAAGCGCCACAGATAGGGGCGCGCGCGCTCCTCGTCGCTGGGCGCCGAGATGGGGTAGACGCGAAAGTGCCGCGGATCGAGCGCCTCGCGCAGGCGCATGATGGTGGAGCTTTTGCCGGCCGCGTCGCTGCCCTCGAACGCCACCACCAGCCCGCGCCCGGCGAAGGCCGGCGACGTGGTGGCGCGGGTGATGCGCGACTGCTCATGGGCGAGTTGCGCCTCGTAGTCCGGCTTCTCCAGCTTGCGGGTCAGGTCGAGGGTGGACAGGATGGAGAAGGCCGGCAGCGTCTTCGGCACCTGGGTCGGGCTGGGCGGCTGGTGGACGCCGCCATTGGCGCCGTTGGCGGTCATGGCGCGCAGCTTCTCCAGCAGCACGCTGCCGATCATCGCATCGCGATAGTCGGCGTCACTGGCGGGCACCACGTGCCAGGGCGCGAAATCGGTGGAGGTGATGCGGGCCACATCCTCGGCGGCCCGGGCCAGGCGCTCGCGCTCCTTGGCGGTGTCGAGCTCCTCCCACTCGCGCACCACCGGGCGCCGATAAGGGCCCTCGCTGAGCGCTTTCAGCCGCCGGCGCGCCTCGGCGGCGTCGAGATAGAGCCACAGCTTGAGCACGCACACACCCTCGGCGTGCAGCATGGCCTCCAGCCGACGCACGTCTTCCAGCGCCGCCACGAAGGCGCCGCGGCCAAGCCGGCCCAACACCCGGTCACACAGCGGCTTGTGATACCAGGAGCCCAGCATCATGCCGATCTCGCCAGAGGGCGGCAGCCCCCGCCAGTACTTCCACATGGGCGGGTGGCCATCGTCCTCCCGGCAGGGGCGTTCATAGGTCAGCGTCTGCAGCTTGCGCACATCGAGCCAACCGTAAAGGCGATTGAGCACGGCACCCTTGCCGGCCCCATCGGGGCCGTGGATGAGCACCACCAAGCTGCGCTTCTTCTGGTCGATCAGCTGGAACTGCACATTGAGCAGATCCTCGCGCAGGCTCGGCTCCAGCGCCTTGAAGGCCGCCTTGTCCAGCTTGTGCTCCACCTTCGCGGAATCGAACATGTGCGTTCCCTCTGCCACCCGTCCCCGCGACACGGGGCGCGGGCTCCAATGGCGGTCAGACCTAAGCGTTGCTCTTCGGTGTCTTCACCGACGGCACCTTGATCCAGGCTTCGCCGTCGAGCACGACCTCGCCCTTCACCGAGCAGATGCAGGACAGGCGGGCGCGCAGACGCTCGGGAATGAGCTCCACCACCCGCACCTCCACATCCACCGTGTCGTCGATGCGCACCGGCGCGCGGAAGTTCAAGGTCTGGGAGATATAGACTGCCCCGGGCCCCGGCAGGCGGGTGCCCAGCACCGCCGAGATCAGGCTGGCGGTATAGAGCCCATGGGCGATGCGCCCGCCGAAGGGGGTCTTGGCCGCGAAATGCTGCGACAGGTGGATGGGATTGCGATCACCGGTCAGCTCGGCAAAGCCCACGATGTCGGACGACGACACCGTTTTGGACATGCGCTCCGTGCGCCCGACGGTGAGATCCTCAAAATAGAGATTCTGCAGTTCAAGAAACATGGGCGCCCCATTGTTCGGGATTGGGGCGCGGACTGTAGTGCGCCCGCGCCGCCGTGGAAAGCGCCCCCATGGCCCGCCGCCGGGCCGGGTTCCCTCAGGCCTTGTCGTCGGCCGTCTGCAGCTTCTTCATCAGCTCCTCGAGCTGCGGATCATGGCTCGCCGGCAGCACAAGATTGGTCCGCACCAGCAGGTCGCCATGGCCGCCGGCCGCCGTGGGCAGCCCCTTGCCGCGCAGGCGGAAGGTGCGCCCGCCGGAGGTCCAGGCCGGAATCTTCAGCTCCACGCTGCCCGACAGGGTGGGCACGCGGACCTTGGCGCCCAGCACCGCGTCCGCCAGGGGCACGTCCACATCCTGCCGCAGATCGTCGCCGTCGCGGGTGAAGGTCGCGTGCGGCGCATAGGCGATGGTGACGTAGGCATCCCCGGCCGGACCACCCATGGGGCTCGGCTCGCCCTGCCCCTTGAGGCGCATGCGATGGCCTTCCCGGGTGCCGGCGGCGATCTTGAGGTCGAGCTGTTTGCCGTTGGGCAGGCCCACCCGCTTGCTGGCGCCGTGGGTCGCTTCCTCGAAGCTCACCGGCAGGGTGATCTCGGTATCGGCGCCCGGCTGCGGCGCGAAGCCGCCGCCGGCGCTGCGCCGCTGCCGGCCGAAGCCGAAGATGTCGCCGATATCCTCGAAGCCGCTCCCCTGGGCGCCGCGCCGCCCCGTGCGGCGCGCGCCCTCCGGGCCAAAGGAGAAGCTCTCGAAAATCGTATCGCCGTCGAAACCGGAAAAGCCGCCCGGCCCCTGCCGCCGGCCGCCACCGAACCCCGAGAATTCCGGCGCCCGCGGCTTGCCTTCCGCGTCGATCTCGCCGCGGTCGTACTGGCCGCGCTTCTCCTTGTCGGCCAGGATCTCGTGGGCGGTGTTCAGCTCCGCGAACTTGTCCTGCGCCTTGGGGTCGTCGACATTGGCATCAGGGTGCAGCTTTTTCGCCAGCCGCCGATAGGCGCGCTTGATCTCGGCTTCGTCGGCGGTCTTGGAGACGCCGAGGACGTCGTATGGATCACGCATGAAATCTCACCTCGCCGGCCGGCGCTCAAGCGGCCAGCCGCGTTCAAGATGTGGGTCCATGGCGCGGAAAATGCAACGGGGTCATGGCCCGGTTCGCGCAACAATCGACGTCACGCGCTGCCCAGCACCCGCACCTGATTGAGCACCGTGCCGCCTTCGGCGCGGCAGGCCTCGCCCTGCACCCAGCGATCGGTGGTTTTGCCATCCACCACCGCGATCATGAAGTCGCGGCACCCGCCGGCGCGCGCGGTGCCGATCGGCGTCGCGGTGCCGCGTACCCCGGTCTGCGCATTCTCCCACGGCACGCTGATGTCACGCTCGCCGGACGCCAGGGCCTGATCCAGGGCGAGCTTGGCCTGCTGCCAATCACCAGCGGCGATTCCCCGCGGCGCCGACCCGCGCGGCTCACGTAGGCTCGCCGCCCGCGGGGTAATGGATCCGGTGGTCAGATCATCGTCACCGAGCGGGGCCGTGCTACAGGCGCCGCAGGACAGGACCGCCGCCAGCAGCATCGCGCCAACGCCGATGCGGAGGACTTCGCGAACACACGCAGTGCCCCTATAAGGAAGCGGCCCGCCGAATGGCGGGGCGACCGGGATTCGGCGAGACACGAGGGGCTCCACATGACGACGGACACCACCATGGAACCCCAGAACCCCTTAACAACTGGTGATTTTACCGACGCTGACGAGCCTTTCCGGCTGTTCGCGTCCTGGTTCGCCGATGCCGAGAAGAGCGAGATCAACGACCCCAACGCCATGGCGCTCGCCACCGTCGACCCCGACGGGCTGCCGGACGTGCGCATGGTGCTGCTCAAGCATGCCGATGCCGACGGCTTCGTCTTTTATACGAACACGGAAAGCGCCAAAGGGCAGGAGCTGGCCGCCACCCCCAAGGCGGCGCTGGTGATGCACTGGAAGTCCCTGCATCGCCAGGTGCGCGCACGCGGCCCGGTGGAGCGGGTGAGCGACGCCGAGGCCGACGCCTATTTCGCCAGCCGGGCCCGCCTCTCGCAGATCGGCGCCTGGGCCAGCCGGCAGTCGCGGCCGCTGGAAGGCCGCTTCGCGCTCGAGGCGGCGGTGGCCGCCACCACCGCGAAATACGCCCTCGGCAGCGTGCCGCGCCCCCCCCATTGGACCGGCTTCCGCATCCGCCCGGTGCAGATCGAATTCTGGCACGATCGCCCGTTCCGGCTGCACGACCGCATCGTCTTCCGCCGTGCCGCAGCGGGGGAGCGCTGGAGCAAGACCCGCCTGTATCCCTGAACCACAACCGTCGCGGATAGCCCCGAGGCTTTGCATTGGCAACGGTTCGTGGCAACAATGGTCCTAACCAGGGTGGAGCAACGCAACTTTGACGAGCTCTTGACCATCGCCGTTTCCGCGCGCGAGCAGGTGATGCCTTCGGCATTGGCACCTGCTCGCGGCGCCCGGGCCGGCGGCGAGCAGCAGGGCCGTCGAGGAACACAGGCGCAAAGAAGACGTGGTCATGCGCCCTAACGAACCGAGGCCGATGGCATTCAGCGCAGCGCGACCGGCATCCGCGCCGGACGGCGTTGCAAGGGCCCCTGTGGCCGGCGGCGCCTCCGGGAGCGCGCCTGCGGGCGCCTCCGGGACGGGCGGCGCATCGACCGGCCCGCAACGCCCAATGCCTGCTGACGTCGTGCCCGCGGCGCCAGCAGCGTCAAGCGCGGGCCCTGCTCCATTGCCCCCCCTTCCCTCGGGACCGTTGCAGGTGGTGCTGTTCAGCGCCTTCTACGCGCTGCTGCTGCTGGCACTGCTGAGCGCAACCCGCAATGGCGGACAAGATCCCCTGATCTGGCCCGCCAATGCGGTGGCGGTGGGGACCTACCTTCTGTTCGTCGGCCAACGGCTGGGCTGGTCCACCCTCGCCGTGGTCCTGGCCACCGGCCTCGTGCACCAGTTGCTGGGCGACAGCATCGTCATGACCCTCGCCGCCGCCGCGGCCGCCGGCTTTTCCTTCGGCCTCACCGCCTGGTGGTGCGAGAGCGTGGGGCTCGATGCCAACGCCCGCCTGGACGTGCCGGAGATGGCGGGCCTCATTCCCATCGCGGTGGTCACCACCGTTCCGGGCGCCCTGGTGGCCGGCGTCGTCTCGGCCTGGACCCGGAACGCCGAGGTGGGGCTGACGGTGCTGCAATACTGGAGCTCCAGCACCGCCGCCATTCTGCTGCTGCTGCCGCCCCTGCTGCTGGCCCCCGCCCCCGTCGCGCACACGCGCCGCCGGCATTTCCGGCTGGAGATGGCAATAGCGAGCCTCGCGCTCGCGACCCTCATCGCCGTGCTCGCGATGACCCAAAGCAGCCTGCCTCTCGACGCCACCACCTGCGTGCTGCTGTGGTTCGCGTTTCGCCTGGGCCTGCGGCCCACGGCGCTGGCGGTGGCGGCGTTGGCCATCAGCCTCGCGGTGTTTCGGCTGATGCATCTCGGCCTGCCGGCCCTCGCCAACGACCCGCTCGCCTTGGTCCAGCTGCAGGTGCGCCTGGTGTTGACCGCCTGCCCCGCCCTGCTGATCGCCGCCATCACCGCGCGCAGCGCCCAGCAGCAGGAGGCTCTGGAAGAAAACCAGCGCCGGCTCTCCTACGCGCTGGAAGGCGCCAATGACGGCATCTGGGATTGGCATATTCCCAGCGACGCCATCTTTTTCAGCGCCCGGGCCTATCGCATGCTCGGTTACACGCCCCTTGACGACGCCCCCACCCTGTCGCGCTTCCGCGAGCTCATTCATCCTGAGGATCTGCCGATCGCGGTGCAGGCGTTCCGCGACCATGCGGAAGGCCGCCACAGCCTCTACCAATGCGAGCTGCGCGGCCGGCACCGCAATGGCGCCCACGTCTGGCTGCTTGCCCGCGGCAAGATCGTCGAGCGCAACGAGCAGGGCCAGCCGGTCCGCATCGTCGGCACCATCACCGACGTGTCACAGAAGAAGCACCTGGAAGCCGCTCTGGAGCACGCCGCCAGCCACGATCCCCTGACCGGGCTCGCCAACCGCTCCACCTTCGATCGCGCCATGGAGCAGGCGCGCCGGCGCCTCGCCCGTGACGACCTGCCGTTCGCGGTGCTGCTGGTGGATCTCGACCATTTCAAGCGCATCAACGACGTGCATGGCCACATCGCCGGCGACCTGCTGCTGACCACCATCGCCCGCCGCCTGCAATCGGCGCTGCGCGCGGGAGACATGGCGGCGCGGTTCGGCGGCGACGAATTCGCCGTGGTGGCCACCGGCAAGACGGCGGAGGAATTCGCCGCGCTGGCCGATCGCCTGCACGCCCACCTGTCGCGGCCGGTGGAGAGCGAAGGCCTGGTGCTGCCGGCGTCCATCTCCATCGGCATGGCGGTGGCCACCCAGGCCATGGTGGACCTGGTGGCGCTGGTGGCGGAAGCCGATGCCGCCCTCTACATGGCCAAGGATGCCGGCCGCAACACCTGGCGCGCCCTGGGCATGCTGGGCGAGGGCAAGGGCAGCGACAAGGTCGCCTGACCCCTATGCGCCAGTTGCACCACACATGCCGCGCACCGCCCCGTGCGCCCCGTCGCCGCTGCGGGCCCGCCTCTGGTCTGCGGCACGGGCTTGTGCCGCAGATGCACCCGGCCCCACCGCTGCCGGCCATGCGCCAAAGGCACCTTGCACAGCTCCAATACAGCACAGCTCCAGCATGACGGCCCCAGGGACCGACGCCTGCGAGTAAGGCCTGCCTTGAGAAGGCCGAGCTTGGGAAGGCTGGGCTTGGGATACGCGCCCCTGAACACACCGACGGCGCGGTCGCCTCTCACAGGGGCGCGCCGTCGGCTGCGTTTCTCAGCT
The DNA here is from genome assembly GCF_022138605.1 of Xanthobacter sp. NM-25. Lineage (GTDB taxonomy): Bacteria > Pseudomonadota > Alphaproteobacteria > Rhizobiales > Xanthobacteraceae > Xanthobacter. Next base: position 439,952 of record NZ_JACBFS010000003.1, on the reverse strand, counting down.
TTGCGCACGCTCAGTAGCGGGCGTCCTTCGGCTTCTTGCCGTTGGCCCAGTCATTGACCTTGCCGGCGAAGTCGGGACGCGGCTGGTGGGTGAAGAACTCGGCCACGTCCACCGCATCCTGGTCGTTCAGCACGCCGCCCTGCCCCACCGGATGGTCGAGGTTCACGCTGACCGGCATGTTGAACTTGATGAAGGCGGCCGCCTTGTACAGGCGGGCCATGCCGGCGCCGATGTTGAAGGATTCATCCCCCCACAAAGGCGGGAAGATGAAGGTGCCATCGGCCCCCTTCATGCCCTCGCCATTGGCGCCATGGCAGGTGGCGCAGTGCTGGGCATAGAGCTTCTCACCCCGCACCGGATCCGGCACCAGCTTCATGTCGATGGGGCCGGCGCCGACCACTTTCACCCGCTGGCCCTTCGGCACGCCATTCCGCAGCCAGTCCATATAGGCGATCATGGCCGACATCTCGCGGGAGTCCGGATCGAGCGGCTTGCCGTTCATGGAGCGCTGGAAGCAGCCGTTGATGCGCTCCTTCAGGCTCACCACCCGGCCGGCCCGCGGGTTGAACTGCGGGAAGTCGTTGACGGTGTTGATATAGGGCGCGCCGTTGTCCACCTTGCCTTCGCCCAGGTGGCAGCTGTTGCAATTGAGCTTGTCACCCACGTTGTTCGGCAGCAGGCGGGCGGTCTCGTTGAGGAGGCGCTTGCCGTAGAGCACCAGCTCGGCATTGGGCAGCGAGGGAATGGAGGTGTCATCGGGGAGCCGATAGACGCCGACCTGCTTTCCCTCCTTGTCCACCACGGGAAAGGTCTTCTCGGGAGGCGCATTGAGCGGCGTGCCCCCGGCCCCGATTGCGAAGGCGCCGGCACCGGCCACCACCGCAACGCCGAGGATGATCCCGGCGATCTTGAGCGACTTAGCCATTGTGAGCCTCGGGCACATAGTTGACGGGCTTGTCCTTGATGATCTTCCGCATCCGCGCCACCTCGTCCTCGGTGATGGCCTCGGCATGGTTGCCCCAGCTGTTGCGGATGAAGGTGAGGATCTGCGCCACGTCATGGTTGGAGAGATTGGCGAAGCCCGGCATGGTGAAGGTCATCACGTCGTGGGGCGTCTTGGCCATGGTGCCGCCGGTCAAGGTGAACTGGATCAGCGAGGAGGGATCCTCCGCGAACACGATCGAATTGTCCTTGAGCGCCGGGAAGATGCGCGGCGCGCCGCGCCCATCCATGCGGTGGCAGGCCGCGCAGTGGGCCACATAGGCGGCGGCACCGGGGGCACCGTAATCGCCGGCCAGGAGCTTGGCGGTGGTGGTGTCGGCCTCAGGCTTCCAAGCCACCTCATGCCCGGGACGGGGCGGCAGCTGCTTCAGATATTTGGCAACAGCGGTCAGGTCCGCCTTTGTGAGGTGCTGGGTGCTATGCCCCACCACATCGGCCATAGAGCCGAACGCCGCGGTGCGGTCGGTACGGCCGGTGCCCAGGAAGTCCACCAGTTCCTCGGTGGTCCAGGTGGACAGGCCGCGGGCCTCATTGCGCAGGTTCTTGGCGTACCAGCCTTCGAGCACCGAGCCCGACAGATAGGTGCCGGCCGGATCGTTGGCGAGGGCCTTTTCCTGGAAGGCGATGCCGCGCGGCGTGTGGCAGGCGCCGCAATGGGCGAGACCCTCCACCAGATAGGCGCCGCGCACCAGCTCGGGATCGGCACCCGCCTGGGCGACGAAGGTGCGGGGCTGGGCGAACAGCAGCTGCCACCAGGAGAGCGGCCAGCGCATGGACATGGGCCACGGCATGGTGGTGGGCTTGTTGTCCTGCGCCACCGCCTTCACATCGCTCATGAAGTAAGCGTAGAGCGCCTTGATGTCGTCGTCCTTGACCACGACGTAGGACACATAGGGCATGGCCGGATAAAGGGCGGTGCCATCGGGGCGGATGCCGCGCCGGACAGCACGCTCGAAATCCCCATAGGAATAGGCGCCGATGCCGGTCTTGGAATCGGGCGTCACATTGGTGGAATAGATGGTGCCGAGCGGCGTCTGCATGCCGAGGCCGCCGGCAAACGGCTTGCCTCCCGGCGCAGTGTGGCAGGCGACACAGTCGGCCGCATGGGCCACATAGGCGCCACGGGCGATCAGTTGGGGATCATGTATGTCAACTTGCGCGTCGTGCTTGGGAGCGAACCAGTAAGGGGTCGAAAGCGCGACGGCGTAAGCGGCTCCGAGAGCCACCAAGCCGCATACGATGATGACGGCAAGCTTTTTCATGCGTTCACCATTCGTCAGACGGCGGCAGAATTACACTTATTCAAATATGAGCATTGAGACAGGTCAACGGGTGTGACCTACAGATAACGGCCTTATAATACCATTATGTGCGCGCAACATATTGATGTATAAGAAATTTTAAAATTTGACCATAATACGGCCACAACGCGGCCAGATGGCGGCGGAAAGCCGCAGGGCGGTCGCCGCGCCGCCGGCGATCAAAGGAGCGAGGCCGAAGGCACGGCGCATCTGCGAACCGCTAGGGGGCGCGGGGCGCCTGCAGATTGCGGTCGATCCAATCGCCGATGGCCCCGATCACCTGCCCTTCCATGCCCCAGTAGCCATGGGGGGAGAGGGAACCACAGGCCCGCTTGCCGCGGCGTCCGCCCGAGACGTTCAGCACCTGCACATGGGGAGCCCGCGTGAAGGCGGCCGCGATGCGCGGCGCGTCCTCGGGCGCGGCCACCGGGCAGGCATCCGCCGCATTGGCCACCACCAGGACCGGTACGGCGACGCCATCGGGATGGGCGTCGAACACGGTCTCGCCGCTGCCGCCGCGGCGCGACACCGTTTCGGTCAGCACCACGCCCGCCACCAGACCCGTCGGCGCATCGGCGGCCACGTTCACGGCGGCGATAGCGCCCTGGCTGGTGCCCACCACGAACAGCGGCAGCTTGAAACGGTCATGGACGAAAGCGATGAGGCGCCGTGCCGCCGCGCCGAAAGCCGCCGTGCTCCGGGCGCCGCGCAGGCTCGCCGAGGTGGGCGCATCGGCGATCACCACCGCGAAGCCCAGCGCCACCCAATCGGCACGGGTGCGCACCAAGACGTTGGCGCCGTGGGCGAAATGGCCGTCATTCCCGAGCCCCAGCTGGCCGCTGCCGCCGGGAAACATCACCAGAACCGCGCGCGGCTCAGGCGGGGTGAGCACCAGCACCCGCTGGTGCACGCCATCCTCCAGCGCCAGCGGGCACAGCTGTGGCGCGCCGATGGGCCCGGCCACCGGCGCGCAGCGTGTCGGCACCTCGTCCGCGACGGCAGGAATCACTAGGGCAGGAATCACTAGGGCAGGAATCATGACAGCGGGAATCACTCCGGACACCCGCAAGCCCACGCCGGCGACCAGCCAGATCCCGGCGGCGACGCCGAAGCGCCGCCGCTGGACGCGCTCAGTCGAGGCCGAGCACGCTCTGCGACTCGAGCACGCTGGCATGGCCATGCTCCACCACATCTTCCAGGCCCTTGGCCTGCGGGCACAGATTCTCGGCGAAGAAGCGGGCAACCGCGATGCGGGCCGCAAGGCGCGGATCGGTGCCGCCGGCCGAGCGCTCCCGGTGGGCGGCGAGCGCCGCCTTGGCGAGATAGGCACCACCGGCCGCCCGGGCGAACAGGCGCAGGTAGGGGGTGGCCCCCGCCAGCACCTTGGCATTCTCCTCGCCCAGCCGATCGAGCATGATGCGGGTGGCGCGGCCCAGCGAATCCACCGCCTCCGCCAGCTTCTCGCCCATGCGGCCGAACTCCGGCAGCTCCAGCGCATGCGCCTCGTCGGCAATGTCGCGATAATCGCCGATGAGGGTCGTCACCACGTCGCCCCCCTCCTGCGACAGCTTGCGGGTGACGAGGTCGATGGCCTGGATGCCGTTGGTGCCCTCATAGATGGCGAAGATGCGGGCATCCCGATAATGCTGGGCGGCGCCGGTCTCCTCGATGAAGCCCATGCCGCCGTGCACCTGCACGCCCATGGAGGCCACCTCGATGCCGATGTCGGTGGAGAAGGCCTTGGCCACGGGGGTCAAGAGGCTCGCCTCGGCCAGGGCGGTGGCCCGCCCCATGGGATCGGCCAGCCGGCGCGAGCGGTCGAGGGCGTCGGCGGTCATCAGGCAGATGGCGCGGGCGGCATCGGTCTCGGCCCGCATGGTCAGCAGCATGCGCTTGACGTCGGGATGATCGATGATGGGCGCCATGCCCTCGCCCTTGTAGTCCGGCGACTTGCCCTGGCGGCGGTCCTTGGCATAGGCGAAGGCCCGCTGGGTGGCCCGCTCGGCGATGGCGACCCCCTGGATGCCCACCGCCAGGCGGGCATTGTTCATCATGGTGAACATGCAGGCGAGGCCGCGATTCTCCTCGCCCACCAGGTAGCCCACCGCCCCTTCGCCCTTGTCGCCGAAGGTCATGGTGCAGGTGGGCGAGCCATGCAGGCCCAGCTTGTGCTCGATGCCGGTGCAAGACACGTCATTGCGGGCGCCCAGGCTGCCGTCCGCATTCACCAGATATTTGGGCGCCACGAACAGGGAGATGCCCTTGGTGCCGGCGGGGGCATCGGGCAGGCGCGCCAGCACCAGGTGGACGATGTTCTCGGCGATGTCGTGCTCGCCATAGGTGATGAAGATCTTGGTGCCGAAGATGCGGTAGCTGCCATCGGCCTGCTTCACCGCCTTGGCACGCAGGGCGCCGAGATCGGAGCCGGCCTGCGGCTCGGTGAGGTTCATGGTGCCGGTCCACACGCCGGCCACCATCTTCTCCAGATAGGTCTTGCGCTGTTCGGCGGTGCCGTGGGCGGTCAGGGCCTCGATGGCCCCCATGGTGAGCACGCCGCCGATGCCGAACGAGGGCGAGGCGGTGTTCCAGAATTCCGTCAGCGCCGAGGTGACGGTGGTCGGCAGATGCTGGCCACCGAATTCCTCCTCGGCTGTCACCGCGCTCCACCCGGCTTCCGCCCACGCCGTATAGGCCGCCTTCCAGCCCGTGGGAGTGGTGACCGACCCGTCCTTCAGGCTGCAGCCTTCCTTGTCGGCCACCCGGTCCAAGGGCTCGATGGCAGTGGCGGCGAACTTGCCCGCCTCCTCCAGCACCGCATCCACCACATCGAAGGAGAGATCGATGAGGCCCTGCTCCATCAACATGGGCAAAGCGGTGCAGGTCTTCAGGAAGAAGGATACGTCCTCGACCGGTGCACGATAGGCCATCACACTCTCCTCGACAGGCGCAGGCGCGGGGCGCGTCGCGCGGCTTGACCGAACCACCGGCCCGCGCTCTAAGCGCAGGCGCCGGCCGGCCCCAATTCGCGGCGATACAACCGGTTCGTCAAGACGCACGTGCTGACCCATTGGTCGCAGGTGCTGTTTCATGAAGGCCAGAATGACCCACGCTTCAGCGGCCCGCCCCACCCGCCAGCTTCCCGCCGATGCCGCAGGCGTCGACGCGGCGGCCGCGTGCCTCGCGGCGGGCGGGCTGGTGGCGTTCCCCACCGAGACCGTCTACGGGCTCGGCGCCGATGCCGCCAATCCCCAGGCCGTGGCCGCCCTCTACGCTGCCAAGGGGCGCCCCGCCTTCAACCCGCTCATCTCCCATTTGCCAACCGCGACGGCGGCCATGGCGTTCGGCGCGTTCAACGCCACCGCCCGGCGCCTCGCCGAAGCCTTCTGGCCGGGACCGCTGACGCTGGTGGTGCCCTACACCGGCGGTGACAAGGTGTGCGATCTCGCCCGCGCCGGGCTCGATACGGTGGCGCTACGGGTGCCCTCCCATCCGCTGGCACAGGCGCTGCTCACCGCCTTCGGCGGGCCGGTGGTGGCGCCCAGCGCCAACCGCTCCGGCCACGTCTCTCCCACCACCGCCGCCCATGTCATGGGCGATCTCGCCGGGCTGATCGATCTGGTGCTGGATGGCGGCCCCACCGCGGTGGGGGTGGAATCCACCATCCTCGACGTCACTACGCCCACACCGCACCTGCTGCGCCCCGGCGGCGTGACCCGCGAGGCCATCGAGGCGCTGCTCGGCGCGCCCCTCGCCACCGCCGGCAGCGAGGATGCCGCCCGCCCGGCCTCCCCGGGGCGGCTCGCCTCCCATTATGCGCCGCGCGCCCGCGTGCGGCTTGAGGCCCAGTGCGTCGCCCCCGGCGAGGCGCTTCTGACCTTCGCCGGCGCCCGCCCGCCGGGCAGCGAGAATGCCGCCGTGGTGGAGGATCTCAGCCCCGCCGGCGATCTCACGCAGGCGGCGGCCCATCTTTACGGCGCGCTGCGCCGCCTCGACGCTTCCGGCGTCCCCGCCATCGCCGTGGTGCCACTGCCGCGCAGGGGCCTTGGGGAAGCCATGGCCGATCGTCTGAACCGGGCCGCCGCGCCCCGCCCCTCCAGCACCGAGTCTCCGTCATGACCACCCATGCCCTCGCCACCGCGCCGGATTTCACCCCCACCGTCGGCCATGCCGAGGACGGCGACACCGCCGCTCTGGTGCGTCTGTGGCAGGAGGCCGGGCTGACCCGGCCGTGGAACGACCCCCAGGCCGACATCGCTTTGGCCCGGCGCGGGCCCCACTCCACCATTCTGGTGGCGAGGCACGAAGACGCCGTCATCGGCTCGGTGATGGTGGGCCACGACGGGCATCGCGGCTGGATCTATTATCTTGCGGTGGATGGCACCCACCGGGGCCGCGGCCTTGGCCGGGCGCTGAGCCGCGCCGCCGAGGACTGGCTGAAAGCCCGCGCCGTGCCCAAGCTGATGCTGATGGTGCGGCCGGAGAATACGGCCGTGCGCGCCTTCTATGAGCGCGAGGGCTTCATCGAGGAGCCCCGCGTGATCTTCTCCAAGCGCCTCGACTGAAGGCCGCACCACGAGAAATAGAGGCGGCATCATTGAGCCGCCTCAAGGCTGTGCCGGCGGCCAAGGAGTATGCTATTCGTCAAAGAAAAATAGCATCTCAGGGAGGCCGGCCTTTTCATGACCACGCTGCTCGTCACCCATCCGTCGGGCTTCAATCATCTGACGCCGCTCGGCCACCCCGAGCGGGCCGATCGCCTGCGCGTGTTGGACCGGATCTTCGAGCAGGAGAAGTTCTCCCTGCTGGCCCGCGACAGCGCCCCCCGCGGCGAGCGCGACGACATCATCCGCGTGCATCCGGCCGACTTCTTCGACGCCATGGGCGGCGCCTGCCCCAAGGAAGGGCTGGTGCGCATCGATTCCGACACGGTCATGTCGCCGGGCAGCTGGGAAGCGGCGCTGCGCGCCGTGGGCGGCGCCTGCTTCGCCGTGGACGAGGTGATGGAAGGCAAGGTTTCCAACGCCTTCGTGGCCATGCGCCCGCCCGGCCACCATTGCGAGGCGCGCAAGCCCATGGGCTTCTGCCTGCTCAACCAGGTGGCGGTGGCCGCCCGCCATGCCCAGGCGAAATTCAATGCGGAGCGCGTCGCCATCGTCGATTTCGACGTGCACCACGGCAACGGCACCCAGCAGATCTTCTGGGACGACAACAGCGTGATGTATTGCTCCACCCACGAGATGCCGCTGTTTCCCGGCACCGGCGAGGTGGGCGAGACCGGCACCGCCGACACCATCGTCAACGCGCCCCTGCGGGCGGGCGACGACGGCACCCAGTTCAAAGAGGCCATGGAAACCCGCGTGCTGCCCCGGCTGGAGGCGTTCCGCCCGGATCTCATCCTCATCTCCGCCGGCTTCGACGGCCACGTGCGCGACCCCATGGCCTCGCTGCGGCTGGTGGAAACCGACTTCACCTGGGTCACCCGCCGGCTGGTGGACGTAGCGGACCGGGTGTGCGGCGGCCGCGTGGTCTCCCTGCTGGAAGGCGGCTATGACCTGGAAGGCCTCGCCGCCTCCGCCTCGGCGCACGTTTCCGCGCTCATGCGGGGCTGAACGCTGGCGCGCGGCAAGCTGGCGCGAGCCGCCCCGCGCGTTCAGTGCTGGCCGCCGGTGGGCAGGTAGGGGGCAAGGACGTGGGCGAGCTTGGCGGGGGTCAGGCTCTGCAGCCACACCTTGCCGGGCCCCCGGAGCCGGGCGAGAAACAGGCCGTCGCCGCCGAACAGCACGTTCTTCACCCCGGCGATGGTGGTGATCTCGAACGCCACGCTTTCCTCGAACATGCCCACATGGCCGGGATGGGCCAGCAGTTCCTGACCCGGCTGCAGCGTGTAGCTGACGATCTCGCCGCCCAGCTCCACGAAGGCGCTGCCCTGGCCGGTGACATGCTGCAGCACGAACCCGTTGCCGCCAAACACGCCGGCCCCGAGCGACTGCTGCACGCCGATGGCCAGCGACAGCCCCATTTCCCCCGCCAGAAAACCATGGCGATGGATGAGGAAGCCCGCGCCGGGCGTCACCTTGGCCTCGATGATGTTGCCGGGCACGGTGGCCGCGAACGCCAGCAGCGCCTCGCCGCCTTGGGCGGAGAACTCGGTCATGAACAGCCCGCCGCCGGATATGGCCCGGCCGATGGCCGAGAACAGCCCGCCGGCCCCGCCGGTGGCCGCGGTGGTGTTCAGCGCCACATTGGGCGTCATCCACGACAGGCGGTCGGGCTCCGCCAGCACGGTTTCTCCGGGCTCCAGGGTGAAGGTGAGGACAGGCAGGGTGGTTCCGGTGATCTCGCTGCGCATAAGCGTCACTCGCGGATGGAAGGCCTGCCCCAGACAAGCAGCCCGGCGCCGCTGCCGCAACGGCCTTGCGGGTGTCGAGCGCCGTTTATGGATCCCACTCCGCGCATGCGCGCCCCTTGAAGGCACGCCTTGGCCTCGGAATGGCGAGCCACCGCAGCGCTCAAGGGCATCGACGTCCGGCCGCGCAGGCGCCATTGTGGGCACGACCTTCCCCACGCGCGATGCGCTGCAGGCCGACGAGACCCACCATGCCGCCCGCCGCATCGCTCGTTGCCGTTCGCGCCCTCCTCGATGCGCTGGGCCAGGCGACCGACCGCTTCGCCCGCGCCCGACAGCGCCGCCTGGGCTCGGATGGCGCCGCCCGTGCGCCCGCGGCGCCGACAATCATCGCCGGCGCCGCCCTGTTGATCGCCACCACCATGGCCAGCGCGCAGACGGCCGGGCCCGTCACCCTGCCCTATCTCAATGCCCCAGCGCCGGGCGCCCCCATCACCGCGCCGCCCACCCTGGGGATCTCCATCGGCGGCGCCATGCACCGGGCGGTGATGGATACCGGCTCCACCGGTGTCATCATCTCCGCTAGCTCTATCGCGCACCTGGATCAATTGCCGGATCTCGGCCCCGGCAGCCTCACCTATTCCTCATCGGGCCGTATCATGCGCGGGCGCTATGTGGTGGCGCCGGTCACCGTGCACGGGGCGGACGGGCGGCGCGTCACCACCCGGCCGCTGCCGGTGCTGGCGGTGAGCCGCATCGATTGCCTGAAGACGGCGCGGAACTGCACGCCGCGGGACAAGCCGCGTGGGGTGGCCATGCTCGGCATCGGTTTCGCCCGCGAACGGGACCACCAGCCCCAGGGCACGCCGGAGAAGAACCCTTTCCTGAACCTCCCCAACATGGCACCGGGTGCGCTACGCCGCGGCTATGTGGTGAGCCGCCAGGGGGTTCAGGTGGGATTGACCGGTGCGGAAGAGGGCTTCACCCGGATCTCTCTCGCCCGCTCCGACATCCCCGGCGAATGGGCTCCCCTTCCCGCCTGTCTCTCTCTGGCGGGGCGCCAGCCGCCCGCCTGCGGCACGCTGCTGATGGATACGGGCGTCACCCGCATGTACCTCACCGTGCCGGAGAGCCAATCCGCCGGCTTGCTGGCGGGCGGCGGCGCCGACGCCCGCCTCGCCCCCGGAACGCCCGTGCAGGTGGTGCCCCCGAACGGCGTGGCCGGGCCGCGCTATGGCTTCACGGCGGGCGATGCCGCCGATCCGCTGGCGCCCGCGGAGATCGTGGTCTCGCGGCGCGCCCGTCGCGCGCCGTTCATCAACACTACGGTGCGGTTCCTCAACGGCTTCGACTATCTTTATGATGCCGATGCCGGCGTCGTCGGCCTGCGCCCGCTCAGGCCGTGAGGCACCCGGCTGGACAGGGGGCGCGGAAGCGCGCACCCTTTCGCCGTTGAGATCCTGCCCTTTGAGATCCCGGGCCTGCCCCTTTTCGCCCGGGGGGAAAGCTCTTGTGATGACCGCGATTGCCGACACCCGCCCGCTGCATATCCCGTTCGACAATTCCTATGCCCGGTTGCCGGAGGGCTTCTTCGCCCCCAGCCGGCCGACCCCGGTGGCCAAACCCGGGCTCATCAAGATCAATGCCGCCCTCGCCAGCGAGCTGGGGCTCGATCCGCAGGCGCTGGCCACCCCGGAAGCCGTGGCCATGTTCGCCGGCGTGGACGTGCCGGAGGGCGCCGAGCCCATCGCGCTGGCCTATGCCGGCCACCAGTTCGGCCAGTTCGTGCCGCAGCTCGGCGACGGGCGGGCGGTGCTGCTGGGCGAGGTGATCGACCAGGCCGGCCGGCGCCGCGACATCCAGCTCAAGGGCTCCGGCCCCACCGCCTTCTCCCGCCGTGGCGACGGGCGCGCGGCGCTCGGCCCGGTGCTGCGCGAATATCTCATCTCCGAAGCCATGGCGGCGCTGGGCGTGCCCACCACCCGCACGCTCGCCGCCGTGACCACCGGTGAGCCGGTGTGGCGGGAGCGGGCGCTGCCCGGGGCGGTGCTGGCGCGGGTGGCGGCGAGCCACATCCGCATCGGCACCTTCCAGTATTTCGCCGCCCGCAAGGACACGGACGCGCTGAAGGCCCTCGCCGATTATGCCCTCGCCCGCCACTATCCCGAGGCCGCTGGCGCGGCGCGGCCCTATGCGGCACTGCTGGAGGGGGTGATGGCCCGCCAGGCCGCCCTGGTGGCGCGCTGGCAGCTCATCGGCTTCATCCACGGGGTGATGAACACCGACAACATGTCCATCTCCGGCGAAACCATCGATTACGGCCCCTGCGCCTTCATGGATGGCTATGACGCCACCACGGTGTTCAGCTCCATCGATCACATGGGCCGCTACGCCTATGGCAACCAGCCGCAGATCGCCCATTGGAACCTCGCCCGCCTCGCCGAGTGCCTCATTCCCCTGTTGAATGACGACCGCGCGGCGGCGGTGGACGAGGCCAATGCCCTGCTCGCCACCTTCCCCGATCGCTTCAAGGCCGCCTACCACGCCGGACTGCTGGCCAAGATCGGCCTCGCCGACGGCAACGTGGACGACCTCGAGCTCGCGTTCGAACTCCTGGCCCTGATGGCGGATGCCAAGGCCGACTTCACCCTCACCTTCCGCCGGCTTGGCGCCGCGGCCGAAAGCGCAGACAACCTGGCCGCCGTGCGCGACCTGTTCCTGGATCGCGAGGCGTTCGACGCCTGGGCGGCGCGCTGGCGCCTGCGCATCGCCGCCGGTGGACGGACGGGCAGCGCGGCCCGCGCCGACATGGAGCGGGTGAACCCCCTCTTCATTCCCCGCAACCATCTGGTGGAATGGGCGCTGGTGGCCGCTGTCGAGGAAGGCGATACCGCCCCGTTCGAGGAATTGCTTGGCCTGTTCTCTCATCCCTTTGATGAGCAGCCGCGTTTTGCCAGCTATGCAGCGCTGCCGCCGCAGATGAGCGACTACCAGACCTTTTGCGGCACCTGACGCAAGCTTGCGGCAAGCTTGTCGCGCGATCGGAACTGTCCTCTACTGTGACGAGCGACGTCGATCGCCAATAAGCTTGAAGGAAACGCCATGCTGGGTCGTCGGACTTTACTGAAGGCTCTTGCCTTGTGCCCGCTCTGCGCCCCCCTCGCCAAGGCGGGCGAAGGGGTCCACTGGTCCTATGAGGGCCACGGCGGGCCGCAGGAGTGGGGCAGCCTGGAACAGGGCTTCGCCGCCTGCTCCATGGGCAGCCAGCAATCCCCCGTCAATCTCGACGGCGCCGTCGCCGCCGAAAGCGCGCGACCGAAGCTCGCCTGGTCACCCGGCACCTTCCGGGTGACCAACAACGGCCACACCATCCAGGCCGATGCCGTGGACGGTGATGCCACCGCCAGCCTCAACGGCAAGACCTATGTGCTGAAGCAGTTTCACTTCCACACCCCCAGCGAGCACACGCTGGTGGGGGCCCACAAGGCCATGGAAGCCCATTTCGTCCATGCCGCGAGCGATGGCGGGCTGCTGGTGATTGGCGTGTTCATGCAGGCGGGTCGGCCCAACGCCACCTTCTCCGAGGTGATGGCCGCGGCCCCCCATGCCGCCGGCAGCGCCGACAAGCCGCTGAAGCTGGACCCGGGCGCGCTGCTGCCGGCGGTGCCGAGCACCTACCGTTACGAAGGCTCCCTCACCACGCCGCCCTGCTCGGAGGTGGTGGACTGGAACGTGTTCGCCACACCCATCGATGTGGCCCAGGCCGACATCGACACGTTCCGCGCCCTGTTCGCCATGAACGCCCGACCGGTGCAGGCCATCAACCGCCGCTTCCTGCTGCGGCTGAACTGACACTCGCACCTCCCCTAAGCGAAGGCACCAAAAAAAAGGGCCGGCTTGCGCCGGCCCTTCTCATGTCTGGCCTTGAAGGCCTGAACCCGAAAAGGCTCAGTCTTCCTTGGTCTCTTCGGCGCGCTGCTTGAGAGCGGCGCCCAGGATGTCGCCGAGCGAAGCGCCGGAGTCCTGCGAACCGTACTGGGCCACGGCCTCCTTCTCCTCGGCGATTTCCATCGCCTTGACGGAGACCTGCACCTTGCGCGCCTTGCGGTCGAACAGGGTGACGCGGGCATCCAGCTTGTCGCCCACCGAGAAGCGCTCGGGGCGCTGGTCGTTGCGGTCGCGGGCGAGCTCCGAACGCTTGATGAAGGCCGACAGGTCGGTGCCGGTGAGCTTCACCTCGATGCCGCCGTCCTTCACGTCGCTGACTTCGCAGGTCACGACAGCACCCTTGCGGACATCGCCAGCCTCGGCGAAGGGATCGCCGGCAAGCTGCTTGATGCCGAGGGAGATGCGCTCCTTCTCGACGTCCACGTCGAGCACCACGGCCTTGACCATGTCGCCCTTGCGGTATTCGTCGATGACCTGCTCGCCGGGACGGTTCCAGTCGAGATCGGACAGGTGGACCATGCCGTCCACGTCGCCGTCGAGACCCAGGAACAGGCCGAACTCGGTCTTGTTCTTGACCTCGCCCTCGACCACCGCGCCGGGCGCATACTTCTCGGCGAAGGCCTCCCAGGGGTTCTGGAGGGTCTGCTTGAGGCCGAGGGAGATGCGGCGCTTGGCGCTATCCACCTCAAGCACCTGCACTTCCACTTCCTGCGAGGTGGAAACGATCTTGCCGGGGTGAACGTTCTTCTTGGTCCACGACATTTCGGACACGTGGATCAGGCCTTCGATGCCCGGCTCCAGTTCCACGAACGCGCCGTAGTCGGTGATGTTGGTGACGCGACCCTTGAAGCGGGCCTCCACCGGATACTTGGCCTCGATGCCTTCCCAGGGATCGCCCAGGAGCTGCTTCATGCCGAGCGAGATGCGGTGGGTCTCGTGATTGATCTTGATGATCTTCACCTTGACCGTCTGGCCGATGGACAGCACCTCGGTCGGGTGGTTCACGCGGCGCCAGGCGATGTCGGTGACATGCAGCAGGCCGTCGATGCCGCCCAGGTCAACGAACGCACCGTAATCGGTGATGTTCTTGACCACGCCCTCGATGGCCTGACCCTCTTCGAGGTTCTGCACCAGCTCGTGACGCTGCTCGGCGCGGGTCTCTTCCAGCACGGTGCGGCGGGAGACGACGATGTTGCCGCGGCGACGATCCATCTTGAGGATCTGGAAGGGCTGCTGATTGTGCATCAGCGGGGCCACGTCGCGGATCGGGCGGATGTCGACCTGCGAGCGCGGCAGGAACGCCACGGCGCCGTCGAGATCCACGGTGAAGCCACCCTTCACCTGGTTGAAGATCACCCCGAAGACCTTCTCGTTGGCGGTGAACGCCTTCTCGAGCTTGACCCAGCTCTCCTCGCGGCGCGCCTTGTCGCGCGAGAGGACGGCCTCGCCCATGGCGTTCTCGACACGCTCGAGATACACCTCGACCTCGTCGCCCACCTGAATGGCGTTCTCGCGGCCCGGGCCAGCGAACTCGCGCAGGGCCACGCGGCCCTCGGTCTTCAGACCGATGTCGATGATCGCCAAATCCTTCTCGATGGCGACCACGATGCCCTTGACGACCGTACCTTCGGCGGGCTCGGCGCGGCCGAAGCTCTCGTCAAGGAGGGCGGCAAAATCTTCACGGGTGGTTTCTACGGCGGACATTCAGTCTCCGAACTTCTCTGCGCCGGCGTCTCGTGTTGCGAAACCCCGAACCGCTCGGGATGTCCCGGCGCCCCTCCCTCAAGAGGAAACACCGAGACGGCCACCGATGTTCCATCGGCGGGCCGGCGCGAATAGCCGAGCGGCACGGGCTGAATTGGAATGTCTCGAGGCGTGGCTACAAGCGAATGCCAGGACGGGCTGCCTCCAGTATTCCGACGCGCGTATCCCGCAGGCGCCGTGCCCGTCCAGACGGCCTCCACCTTTGGGAGAGCAAGCCTCGAACGCCGCTCAAATAGCGCAAGAGCAGTGCAAATGCAAGGCTCCGCAGCCCAATGGGCGCCCCCAATTGGCCGCCTCAAGGGCCTTTCGCCGGCCTCTCGTCCGCGGTGGCCCCGCCGACGGCGTGCCGCGCCTGCCGGATTCAGTCGCAATGATGCGCCGCAGCTTGCGTATTGCCCATGAGGACGATAGGCAGGCAGGGAAACAAGCTTGGCCGCCAAGCGGTGCGCCCCTCCGCCGCCGCATGATGCAGAAAGAGCCAGCTTTGGAACATCAGGGGCCCTCCCGCGGCCCCGGCCCCTCTTACCGCGGCGCCGCCACTGCGGCGCGGCTGCTCCAGCGCCGGAGCGCCGTCGGTGCGCACGATGAAGATCCAAGGCTCAACAGGGGATGGGAGCTGTAACATGACAGGCATTCGAATTCTGCTGGCGGCATTGCTGCTGGCGGTGTCCACGGCGGGGGCGAGCGCGCAAACCATGAGCTACGCGCAGGCCGGCGCCCTTCTCGCCAAGAGCTGCGGGCCGGACATCACCAAATTCTGCCCCAAGGTCAATCTGGGCGGTGGCGCCCTGCGGGCCTGCATGGAAGGCAAGATTTCCCAGGTCAGCGCCCGCTGCAAATCCGACTATGTCATGGCCATGGCTTCCATCGCCAAGCGCCAGCAGGCGCAGCAGTCCATCTACAAGCTCTGCAATGCGGATGCCGCCCGGCTCTGTCAGGGCATGGTGCCGGGTGACGGCAACCTGCTCTCCTGCCTGCTGGAGGCGAGCAAGGTGGTCAGCGCGCCCTGCAACCAGGCCATCACCGACGCCGGCTATCGCTGAGCCATCCCGCCACTCCGAACGATCAAGGAAGGACGACACCCATGACGTCGCCTCTCATCCGCATGGCGCTGGTGGCCACGCTGGCGCTCGCCGCCACCCCCACCCTGGCCCAGACCGCGCTGTCCGATGGCCAGATTCTGCAGGGCCTCCAGGGCCTGACCGACAACGCACCGCCGATCTCCGCAGAGCAGATGCGCAAGCTGGTGCAGCAGCACATGACGCAGTATCCCGGCGAGCAGCTCACCCGCCCGTCGCTGGCGCTGCACCTGGATAAGCTGCCGCAGATCAACGTGCAGATTCAGTTCCGCCTGAATTCGGCAATCATCGAGCCGTCCTCCTACGGGACCATCGGTGCCATCGCCGATGCCATGCACAACCCCGTTCTGCTCGGCTACAAATTCATCATCACCGGCAATACGGATGTCACCGGCCCGCGCGAGTACAACCTCAAGCTCAGCCAGGAGCGCGCGGACGCGGTGAAGGAAGCCCTCTCGACCACTTTCAATGTGGACCCGCGCCGCCTGGAGGCGGTGGGCCTGGGCGAGGAGGTGCTGCTCGATCCGAAGAACCCCACCGGCGCCGTCAATCGACGGGTGCAGATCTTCACCGTTGGCCGCATGGGCCCGACGCCCCAGCCCCTGCGCTGAGGCCCGGCCCACAGCTCGGCATGACATGAGGCGCCTGCAGCGCGCCCGACACCGCAGCATGACCGCCGTCCAGGCTCCCGCCCGGACGGCGGTTTTTTATTGTGGAGGTCGGCACCGGAACCCCCGGTGTGAGAGCGGGCCATTCGGGCCAGCGCGGCCCCAACGGCCGGCGCCATCCATGGCCTTCGGGACGCGCCGCGAAGCCGCCTCCTGATCCGCCCCCGCGCGCGTCGCTCCGCCTTGCCCTTCGGCACAGGTCGCCATCGGCATGCGAGGCGAGGCAGCCCCCTGAGGCCGACGACCGCGCCCACGCCGCGCGGTAGCCCGTGCCCTGCGCAGCAGCTTCGCCGCCCGAAACGCCAGACTGTCGCCAACCGCCGAGCCCCGGGGCGACGGCAACCTCATCCGGGAGCCTCGCACCTGCCGGAAAAAGGGTTTGAGACAGCCTCTTAAAGCACTTTATGAAGTATGGTTAATGAATTGATTTTTCGCAATAATTCACCATCTCTTAAAGTTAAGACTTAACTTTAAGAGATGGGCGCATCTCCTCGCTGCGCACGCAATTGCGCCCTGCCCTCTTGGCCGCATAGAGCGCGCGATCGGCGCGTTCCAGGGCGCGGCTCAGATCATAGGGCACGGGCAGCGCGGCCACGCCGATGCTGACGCTCAGCGCCGGAAGGCCCGGCTCCGCGCAATCCAGAGTGGCCAGCCGCAGGGCTTCCGCATGCAGCAGCGCGGCATCCATGGGCGTGCGGTCCAGCAGCACCACGAATTCCTCGCCGCCCAGTCGCGCCACCAGGGCCGATTGGGGCACCGAGCGGCGCAGCAGCGCGCCGAATGCCCGCAACGCCGCATCGCCCGCCGCATGGCCGAAAGTGTCGTTGACCGCCTTGAAGTGATCGAGATCCAGCATCAGCACCGCTGCCGGACGGCCGTGCTCGCGCGCCTCCGTCAACAGCCGCTCGGCGCGCAGCGTGAAACCGCGCCGGTTGGCCACCGCCGTCAGCGGATCGGTTTCGGCGACCGCCTCGCTCTCACGGATCACCTGCTGCAGCGCCTTGATGAGCAGCACCAGGCCGGTAGCCACGAGCAGAATGCCGGAGCTCACCTGCGAAACCAGCGCATAGGTGGTGCCGATGTAGTCGGTGGGCAGGCTGCCGGTGCCGAGCCGCCAGGCCACCACCGCCTTGGCGGGGAAATGCGCCGCCAGCAGCGCAAAGGCCAGGGCCAGCATCAGGTCACTGATCTGGCGCGGGCTGGCCCGCAGCACCACCCAGACGCAGGCGGCCATGGCTGCGGCGAACGGGGCCTGATAGGCAAGCTCATAGACAAGCCGCCCCCGTCCCAGCAGAGGAAGGGCCGGCCCGAGGATCACGGTGCCGAGGGCAAGCGCCCCCACCAGCCGCCAGGGGGGCCGTGTCCGATAGAACACCGCCAGCGCCGGCACCATCGCCAGCAGCGCGGCGGCGAAGCTGAAGAACACCAGGCCGCCGAAGAACACCGTCCAACCGCTATAGGCGAGTCCGAGCTGGGCCATGGGCGTCAGCATGCCGATGGCATAGCTCACGGCGAACCAGATCGGCGCCCGGCTGCCGCGATTGAGCAGGGCAATGGCCACGTAGCTCGCCGCGAACAGCCCGGCGACGGCCATATTCATGACAAGGGTAAAGCCGGCCGGTTGCATCGGTCCTCTCCTCGCGAGGCCGCCGAACACAGCATTCTTTCCGCCCAGACGCTAGCGTCTGCCGCTGCCGCAACTTACGCGGAGGTATCCACGCGCGGACCAGCTCACTCCACAGTCACCGATTTGGCGAGATTGCGCGGCTGATCCACATCGGTGCCCATGATGACCGCGGTGTGGTAGGCGATCAGCTGCACCGGAATGGCATAGACCAGGGGTGCCACCGTCGAGGGCATATCGGGCAGAATCAGCTTCTCCGCCGCGTCCACATGGGCCGCCTCGGCGCCCTTGGGATCGGTGACGAGGATGATGCGCCCCCCGCGCGCGGCCACCTCCTCCATATTGGAGACGGTCTTGTCGAAGATCCGGTCATGCGGGGCGATCACCACCACCGGCATGGTCTCGTCGATGAGCGCGATGGGCCCGTGCTTCAGCTCGCCGCCGGCATAGCCTTCGGCGTGGATGTAGGAGATCTCCTTGAGCTTCAAGGCGCCTTCCAGGGCCAGCGGGTAATTGGTGCCGCGGCCGAGGTAGAGCACATCCTGTGCCTTGGCCAGGGTGCGGGCCAGCACCTCGATGTCGGGCGCGAGCTTCAGCGCCTCGGTCATCAGCCGGGGCACTTCCATGAAGGCCCGCACCAGGCGGCGCTCGTCATCTTCCGCCAGACGTCCGGCGGCGCGGCCGAACGCCACCGCCAGGCAGGCCAGGGTGGCCAACTGGCAGGTGAAGGCCTTGGTGGAGGCCACGCCGATCTCCGGCCCCGCCAGGGTGGGCAGCACCATGTCCGCCTCACGGGCGATGGTGGACGTGGCCACGTTCACCACCGCCACCACCTTCTGCCCGCAGGACTTGGCGTAGCGCAGCGAGGCCAAAGTGTCGGCGGTCTCGCCGGACTGGGAGATGACGATGGTCACGCCCCCCGGCTCCAGCGGCGTCTCGCGATAGCGGAACTCGGAGGCGATGTCAGTGGACACTGGAATGCGCGCGAACCGCTCGAACCAGTATTCCGCCACCGCCCCGGCATAAAGCGCGGTGCCGCAGGCGGTAATGGAGATGTGGCGCACCTCGTTGAGGTCGAACGGCAGATCGGGAATGGCGATGCGTTCGGCGCCGAGGTCCAGATAATGGCCGAAGGTGTGGGAGATCACCTCCGGCTGCTCATAGATCTCCTTGGCCATGAAGTGCCGGTGGTTGCCCTTGTCCACCAGCATGGCGCCGGCCGGCACCCGCTGGATGGCCCGTTCCACCACCGCGCCGTTCTCGTCGCGGATGGTGACGCCCTCGCGGGTGAGCACCGCCCAGTCGCCCTCGTCCAGATAGGTGACGAGATCGGTCAGCCCGCCGAGGGCGATGGCGTCCGAGCCCAGGAACATCTCGCCCCGGCCGTAGCCGATGGCCAGCGGCGAGCCGCGGCGGGCGGCGATGATGAGATTCTCCTCGCCATCGAACAGGAAGGCCAGGGCGAAGGCGCCCTTGAGGCGGGGCAGCACCTCGCCCACCGCCGAGACCGGATCGCGGCCGGCGAGCAGCTGGCGATCCACCAGTTGGGCCACCACCTCGGTATCGGTATCGCTCTTGAAGCTCACCCCGAGATCGAGCAGGTCCTGCTTCAGCTCGCGGAAATTCTCGATGATGCCGTTGTGCACCACCGCCACCCGCTTGGTGGCGTGGGGATGGGCATTGCGCTCGGAGGGCTTGCCGTGGGTGGCCCACCGCGTGTGGCCGATGCCGATATGCCCGTGCAAAGGGTGCCGATCGAGCTTGCTCTCGAGATGGCGCAACTTGCCTTCGGCCCGGCAGACCTCCAGCCGCCCCTTCTCCAGGGTGGCGATGCCGGCGGAATCATAGCCCCGGTATTCCAGCCGCCGCAGGGCATCCACCAGATGTTCCGCCACCGCGCTCTTGCCGAGAATGCCGACGATTCCACACATGCCGTGACGCTCCGATGATCCCTGTGCCTGCCTCTGCGCGACCGTGGCGCGCCGGTCCCAAGGGACTCAGCCTGCACGGATTGTCTGAACGTTCCTACCTTGGCTTGGGGAATAGGGCAGAATCACATCCCCTTTCCGATCATGTCGGAACGGCTTCTCTCGTCGTCCTCATTCCTTGCCTTTGGCCTTGCGGGCGCGGAAGGCGCTGGCCCAGCCCTCCTTCACCAGCTGGCGGCTGCGGGCGAGCGCCAGGGCGTCGTCCGGCACGTTGTCGGTCACCACCGCCCCGGTGCCCACGAACGCCCCCTTGCCGATGGTGACCGGTGCCACCAGAGCCGAATTGACGCCAATGAAGGCGTTCTCGCCGATCTCCGTGCGGTATTTGCCGAAGCCGTCGTAATTGCAGGTAATGGTGCCGGCGCCGAGGTTGGCGTTGGCCCCCACATGGGCGTCGCCCACATAGGACAGGTGGTTGATCTTGGCCCCCTTTTCAACGTGGGCGGCCTTGGTCTCCACGAAATTGCCGATGCGGACCCCGTTTTCCAGCCGCGTGCCGGGACGCAGGCGGGCGAACGGGCCGATCTGCGCCCCCGCCTCCACCACAGCGCCTTCCAGATGGCAGAAGGCGTGAATCACCACGTCGTCGCCGACGCTGACCCCGGGCCCAAACACCACGTTGGGTTCCACCACCACGTCGCGACCCAGCCGGGTGTCCGCCGACAGGAACACCGTTTCCGGCGCCACCAGGGTCGCACCGGCGGCCATGGCCGCGGCCCGCAGGCGGCGCTGCAGAATCGCTTCCGCCTCGGCAAGCTGCAGGCGGCTGTTGACGCCGGCCACCTCCTCCACGTCCGCCTCGGTGGCAACCACCGCCAGGCCTTCGGCCCGGGCCAGCTCCACCGCGTCGGTCAGGTAGTATTCGCCCTTGGCATTGGCATTGCCGATGCGGTCCAGCAGCGCCAGGGCATGGGTCCCCGACAGCGCCATGAGCCCGGCGTTGCAGAAGCCCACGGCCTTCTCGGTGGCGGTGGCGTCCTTCTCCTCGCGGATGGCCACCAACGCCTCCCCCGCGGTGATCAGGCGGCCGTAGCCGGTGGGATCCTCCGGGCGGAAGCCGAGCACCGCCACCGCCGCCCCCTGGGCCAGGGGCGCGCGCAGCCGCTCCAGGGTCTGCGGGCGGATCAGTGGCGTATCGGCATAGAGCACCAGCACGTCGTCCACGCCCGCCTCCAGGGCGGCGCGGGCCGCCAGCACCGCATGGGCGGTGCCGAGCCGGTCGCGCTGCACGAACACCTGGGCATCGGGCACCACCCGGCACGCCTCCGCCGCCACGTCGTCGCGATCGGGACCGATCACCACGGCGGTGCGGGTGGCACCGGCGGCACGGGTGGTCTCCAGAACATGGTGGAGCATGGTGCGCCCGGCCACCTTGTGCAGCACCTTCGGCAGGCGCGAGGCCATGCGCGTGCCCTCACCGGCGGCCAGCACCACGACCAGTAGGCTCCGTTCACTCATCACACATCCTCCTGACGGCGGTTCCCCTTATCGTGCCCGGCCCGCCATCGCAAAATCCGTCTGTGCCGCGAACCGGTGGCGGTTCTGCCGCCACCTTGCCGCTGGACGCGGCGCGCCCCACCTCTTAAAGCAGCGCCCCATCACTCCCGCTCCAGGCCCCGCGCGCAAAGGTGCGTCCATGATCGACATTCCCTATGCCGACCGGCCCCTGTTCCGGCCCGGTCCCAAGAGCCTCAACTGGCTGATTCCCCTGGGCATGGGCGCGGTCGGCTGGGCGCTCTACATGCGTTACATGGTGGTGGAGCCGGCGCTGGTCGGCCTCGCCTGCGAGGCGGGGCTGGAAAGCATGGGCTGCTACGGCCGCGCCGCGGTGCTCACCCTGTCCTTGTGGAACGTGTTTGGCATTCTCGCCCTGGGCGGCGCCGTCATCCAGCTCCTTGCGCCGTCGCTGGCGGCGTTCGCCATGACGCTGGTGTTCGCCGCCTTCGCCCTGGTGTTTCACAACGAGATCGCCGGGGCGCTGGCAGCCATGCTCCTCATCCTTTCCTTCGCACGGCCTGGACCCGCCACAGCGTGAAGGCCAACACCAGGCACAGCGCACCGAACCAGGCCGCCTGCCAGTTGGCGAGGCTCTCGTTGAGCGGCACATAGATGCCGCCGATCAGCAGCACCCAGGCGGCGACGGTCTCGCCCAGGCCTGAGCCCTCCCGCTCCGCCCGCCGCACCAACAGCGGCGCGAACAATGCGGCGACGATGCAGGTCAGCGGAAACACCGGAAAATCCTTGTAGCGCGGATCGAACACCAGCTCGAACGCGACCGCGCCCGTGGCCACCACGCCCAGCAGCAGCAGCAGCGCGGCGAGAATCGCCATGGGCGCTGAACGGGCCCTGAGCCGTCCATCCAGCGCCACCGAGAACGGAGCCAGGCCCTGGCCGGAGGCGATGACCGCCGGCATGCCCACCACCGCCGCCAGCGCCAGCGCCAGCAGCGCGCCGTTGCGCAGCCAGCCCACCAGGCCCAGGCTTTCCAGCGGCAGGGCGGAGATGGCCGCGCCCAATGTCGCGCCGCCGAACAGCGCCACCAGGGACACCGCGCCCCACTCCGCTGGGGTCACGCCCTCCTCGCGGCTGCGCCCGGCCCGCCATGCCGCCCCGAACGCGCCGGCCACCGCCAGCACGCCGACCACGATATGCATGCGCCATCCGGGGAAATCCTCCACCGGCTGGCCCCATTCAAACTTGGGCGCGCGGGTGCCGGCATCGATGAGGCCCCAATGGCCGCCCACGGTGCCTTCGCTGCGGCGCTTCCAGGGCTGGTCGAACGCCTCGATGACATTGACCCGATAGCCGCGCTTCTTGGCGAGGCTCACCACGTCGTGCATCACCCGGGCCTGATTGGAGGGGGACGGCAGCGCCTCCTCGCGCATGCGGCCGGCGCTGGGCCAGCCGGTCTCGCCGATCAGGATCTCCTTGCCGGGAAAGGCCTCGGCCATGCGCTGGCGAATCTCATCCACATGGGGCCCCGCCTCTGCTGCAGACACCGGCAGATCCTCCCAATAGGGCAGGATATGGACGGTGACGAAATCCACGTTCTCGGTGAGTCCCTTGTTGCGCTCCCAGAATTCCCAGACGTCCGCATAGGTCACCGGCACGTCACCCACCTGGGACTTCACCCAGCGCAGGGTGGTGCCGAGATCGGTGGCCGACATTTCGCCGCGCAGCAGCACCTCATTGCCGACCACCACGGCCTTAACCACGTCGCGGTTTTCCTGTGCGAGACGCACGCCGGTGTCGAGCTCAATGCGATTGCGGTCCACATCGGGGCCGAGCCACACGCCGAGCAACATGGAAAGCCCGTGCTTGCGGGCGATGTCCGGGGCTTTGTCGAGCCCCATCTCGATGGAATAGGTGCGCACGCACGAGGTGATCTTGGCGAGCTGCGCGAAATCCTCGTCGATCTGCGCCTCGGGGATGACGAGGCCCTTCTGGAACGGCGACTGGCCATCACGGAACGGAGCATAGGAGACGCACGGCAGCTTCTCTCCAGCCGCCAGCGGCGAGGACGGCATCGCCACGGGCCGGCCGAGCCAAACCCACAGGCCAGCAACGAGAGCGGCAACAACAAGGGCGAGGACCAGCGGGAGCCGCACGAAGGACGACATCGGAACTCCAAAGCCAAGCAAGACAGAGCCTGCCCCCTTACGGCGCCGCGGGACAGTGGCGAGCGGAGAGTAGCAAGGCGGGCTGTGGCGGCACATAGAGCCTCCCGGCGGCCCTGTGAAGTCACCTCGCCGCGAGAGAGCAGCAGCCCGGCGCGCGGCGATCGTTCGCCATTAACGCAGGCCCGCGCCGTCATGCTGACAAATTCGCTGCCT
The DNA here is from genome assembly GCF_022138605.1 of Xanthobacter sp. NM-25. Taxonomy (GTDB): domain Bacteria; phylum Pseudomonadota; class Alphaproteobacteria; order Rhizobiales; family Xanthobacteraceae; genus Xanthobacter. The sequence continues at coordinate 416,399 of NZ_JACBFS010000003.1, read as the reverse complement.
TCACCTAACGTGTCGCCGCGGATCGCTCCGCCCCTCCTTTTGAAGAACATGGCTCTCATGCAACGCTTTAAACTCCAGGCCCTGGCGGGCGCTCTCGCCATCGCGTGCAGCACCCTTGTCGCGCCCCTGCCGGCAGCGGCCCAGTCCCAGCCCAACGATCAGAAGCCGGCGCAGGAGACCCCGCAGACCCCCGAGCAGAAGGCCGCGCAGGAAGCGCAGCGCCGCTCCATCGAGGAGTTCAACGAGGCGGCCAAGCTCCCGGGCACCGCCGGCCTGCCGGAGTGCGTCTGGACGGGGCGGCGGATTGCCGCACTTCTGTGGAACGACGACATCGACACCGCCCGTCGTCACCAGGAGATCTACGAACGCTTCGGCTGCCCCACCGAGCACCTCAAGCTCGCCTTCCGCTGCCTGGTGCGCCAGGGCAAGATTGATCCCAAGGCGCGCGAACGGGTCGACGCGCGTGTGCACCAGTGCTGGATCAACCCGGATTACATCGCCGCCCCGCCGCCGGCACCGGCGCCCGCGCAACAATAAGATCATGGACGGGTCATCGACCTGACGCAGCGGCGTCCCATGCCCGCCATGATCAGGATTTAACTCCAAAGGTGAGCATGTTAGTTTCTCGATGCATCGCAGCGTACGGCTTGGCCTGAGCTGCGGTGCCGACCGTGGGGCAGGTCGAAAGGGTGCTCCGGATCCAGATTTTCCAGAACCTTTCGCTACAGTTGAGCGTTCCTGGTTCAGATATCCCAGATTTGGGTGGGCATCGCCATGCGTCCCGGTCTTGCTGCTGCGGCAGCGGTCATCGCGATTGTGACTTCGATCCACGCCGCGATGTGGATTTCCCTGCGTCCCGAGGTCAGCGCTCCGAACGTCACGGATCGCTTCCAAAGCCTGTCGTTCGCCCCGTTCAGCCGGAGCATGAGCCCGGAAGGCGAGGCGCCGACAAACGCAGCGCAGATCCGTTCCGACATGAAGGTGGTGGCGCCCTATACCCGGGGCGTGCGGACCTATTCGTCCACCAACGGCAAGGAGCTGATCGCGCCCATCGCCGGCGAGGAGGGCATCAAGGTCACCGCTGGCGCGTGGCTGAACCGCGACAAGGACAAGCAGACCGGCGCCGTCATCGAGAAGGCCAAGGACGGCAACGACCGCGAGATCGCGGGCGTGATCGAGGTGGCCAAGAAGAACCGCAACGTGCAGGCGGTGGTGGTCGGCAACGAAACCCTGCTGCGTGACGACATGGACGACCGCGAGCTCGCCGAGCTCATCCGCCAGGTGAAGCGGCAGGTGAACGTGCCGGTGACCACCGGCGAAATCTGGAACACCTGGCTCGACCACCCGGAAGTGGCCGCCTCCGCGGACTTCATCCTCGCCCACATCCTGCCCTATTGGGAGGACGTGCCGGCCGACAAGGTGGTCGACTTCACCATCAACGCTTACAACCGCCTGCGCGCCGCCTATCCCGGCAAGCGCATCGTCATCGGCGAGTTCGGCTGGCCCTCGCACGGCTTCAACCGCGGCGCCAGCGTGCCCGACCCCATCGAGCAGGCCAAGATCATCCGCGATTTCGTGGCGCGGGCGGACGCGCTCGGCATCGAGTACAACATCATCGAGGCGTTCGACCTGCCCAAGAAGCAGAACGAAGGCTCGGTGGGCCAGTACTGGGGTGTGTTCGATGCCGACCGGAACCTGAAGTTCCCCCTCACCGGCCCCATCGTCGAGCACAGCTACGCCCCCACCGCCATCCTGGCCCTGCTGCTGGGCGTGCTGTTCACTCTGCCGCTGCTGCGCATGCGCGACCTCACCATGTCCCAGGGCCTGGTGCTGGCCGGCGCGGCCAACGGCGTCGCCGCCTGGCTGGCGACGGTGGTGGACTATTGGATGAACCACTATGTCACCGGCGGCGACTACGTCACCCTGGCGCTCAGCGTGGTGATGCTGGTGCCCCTGGTGTTCGTGCTGCTCTACCGGGTGGAGGAGATGGCCGCCATCGCCTTCGGCAACGGCCCCCATCGCCTGGTGGAATCGCTGAAACCCGCCACCCCGTCCCGCTTCCCCAAGGTCTCCATCCATGTGCCCGCCTATCGCGAGCCGCCGGAGATGCTGATCGAGACCATCGACGCCTTGGCGAAGCTGGAATATCCGAACTTCGAAGCGATCATCATCATCAACAACACGCCCGACCCGGCGATGGTGGAGCCGGTGCGCGCGCACTGCGCCAAGCTGGGTGACCGCTTCAAGTTCATCAATGCGGAGAAGGTGGCCGGCTTCAAGGCCGGCGCCCTGCGCATCGCCCTGGATCACACCGCTTCCGACGCCGAGATCATCGGTGTCATCGACGCCGACTATGTGGTGACGCCGGACTGGCTGAAGGACCTCGTGCCCGTGTTCGAGGACCCCACCGTGGGTCTCGTGCAGGCGCCGCAGGACCATCGCGACGCCAGCCTCAGCCCCCTGCACGAAGCGATGAATGCCGAATATGCTGGCTTCTTCGACATCGGCATGGTCCAGCGCAACGAGGACGACGCCATCGTGGTGCATGGCACCATGTGCCTGATCCGCCGCGCCGCCATGGTGGAAGCCGGCAACTGGTCGTCGGACACCATCTGCGAGGATACCGATCTCGGCCTCTCCATCGCCGAGAACGGCTGGAAGACCCATTACACCCGCAAGCGCTACGGCTACGGCCTGCTGCCCGACAACTTCGAGGCCTTCAAGAAACAGCGCCACCGCTGGGCCTATGGCGGCTTCCAGATCATCAAGAAGCATTGGCGGCGGTTCCTGCCCGGCCGCTCGCGCCTGACCACGGCCCAGAAGCGCCACTTCGTGCTGGGCTGGATCTCCTGGCTGGGCTCGGAATCGGTGGGCGCCGCCATGGCGTTGGCGTCCCTCGCCTTCGTGCCGTTCGTGCTGCTGTTCGGCGTCTCGGTGCCGGCCTATGTGCTCACCCTGCCCATCCTCATGACCTTCCTGGTCTATCTGCTGCACTTCGTCAGCCTCTACCGGCTGCGGGTGGAAACCACGCCCCTGCGCATGCTCGGCGCCGCAGTGGCGGCGAGCGCGGTGCAGTACACGGTGGCCAAGGCGGTGCTGGACGGCTTCCGCTACAAGGATCTGGCCTTCGCCCGCACCGCCAAGGGCAAGAACTGGCTCGCCGGCGCGGCCCGCCACTTCCCGGCCCTGCCCGAGGCGACCCTCGGCGGCCTGCTGCTGCTGGCCGGCATCGCGCTCATCGTGCTGAACAACATGCCCGGCGTGGCGCTGACCAAGAACGACTGGCGGCATATCCGCGAGATCAATCTCTACGGTATCGCCCTGATGGTGCAGAGCCTGCCGTTCGCGGCGGCGGCGCTGATCGGCTGGTTCGAGAACTCGCGGCTGAACGACTTTGCGCTGTGGCGGGCAATCATCGCCAAGGTGGCGCCGCTGCTGCCGCGTCGGCTCACCTCGAGCCGCCCCCCGGCGCTGGTGGATTGACGGGCCCCCGGCCCCACGCACCATCCAAGCGGCTGGATGCCCTCCGCCTCCAGTGATGCGACGCCCGGCCCCACGGCTGGGCGTTTGCTTTTGCACCCGGGCGATGCACCATGAGATCCATGCTCCTCCCGTACGGCCTCATCCTCGCTGGCGGCCATGGGCGCCGCATGGCGACCAGCACCGCGGCGCCGCTGCCCAAGCCGCTGGTCCCCCTCGCCGGCCGCCCGCTCATTGCCCACGTGCTGGCGCGCATCGCACCGCAGGTGGCGGGCCTTGCCATCAACACCAACGATCCCGCTGAACTGTATGCCGGCTTCGGCCTGCTCCTGGTGCCCGACACGCTGGCCGGACGGCCCGGCCCCCTGGCTGGAGTTCTGGCGGGGCTGGAGTGGCTGGCCCGGCAATCGCCCGAGACCCCGCTGCTGACGGTTGCCGCAGACACACCATTTCTGCCCGCCGATCTGGTCTCCCGACTCATACATCGGTATACCGGCAGCGCAGGGGTGGTCTGCGCGGCTTCGGCCGGACAGCGCCATCACGTCATCGCGCTATGGCCGCCAGGGGCCCGCGAACCGCTGGCCGAGGCTCTTGCTGCAGGGCAGCGGAAAGTCGGGCTTCTCCTCGAGACCCTTGGCGCCGTAACAGAAAACTGGGAGACGGCAGACGGTGATCCGTTCTTCAACGTGAACACGCCGGAAGACCTTACCGCTGCTGAATTTCGCCTCTCTGCCCTGCAATGAAGCATGGTCATGCTTGCGGCAGGATTGGGGAGGGTTTAGGACTGCGCTGCGGCGGCTTCGCGCCAGCGAAGGCGCCCAGTCCGCCCAAAGGATGAGGGATCCATGGACGCCACCAACAACACCGGGGCCAAATCCGCCAAGCTGAGCTTGGGCGAGCAGAGCTGGGACCTGCCGATCCGCGGGGGAACCATCGGGCCTGACGTGGTCGACATCTCGAAGCTCTATGGCCAGACCGGGATGTTCACCTACGACCCCGGCTTCACCTCGACGGCCTCTTGCGAAAGTAAGATTACCTATATCGACGGCGACGAGGGCGTTCTGCTCTATCGCGGCTATCCCATCGAGCAGCTCGCCGAGGACGGCGACTTCCTGGAGACCTGCTATCTCCTGCTCTACGGGGAGCTTCCCACCGCCGCCCAGAAAGCGGAATTCGACCATTCCGTGACTCATCACACGATGATTCACGATCAGATGACCCGTTTCTTCAACGGTTTCCGCCGCGACGCCCATCCGATGGCCATCATGGTGGCTTCGGTCGGCGCTCTGTCGGCCTTCTATCACGACTCGACCGACATTTCTGACCCGACCCAGCGCCTCATCGCATCCATCCGCATGATCGCGAAGATGCCGACGCTGGCGGCCATGGCCTACAAATATTCCGTTGGCCAGCCCTTCGTTTATCCGAAGAATAGCTTGGATTATACGTCCAACTTCCTGAACATGTGCTTCGCGGTTCCCTGCGAAGAATACAAGGTGAGCCCCACGCTCTCCCGCGCCCTGGATAAGATTTTCATTCTGCATGCCGATCACGAGCAGAATGCATCCACCTCCACGGTGCGCCTCGCCGGCTCCTCGGGCGCCAACCCGTTCGCCTGCATCGCGGCCGGCGTCGCCTGCCTCTGGGGTCCCGCCCATGGCGGCGCCAACGAGGCGGCCCTGAAGATGCTCGCGGAAATCGGTTCCGTGGACCGCATCCCCGAGTATATCGCCCGCGCCAAGGACAAGAACGATCCGTTCCGTCTCATGGGCTTCGGTCACCGGGTCTATAAGAACTACGACCCGCGCGCCAAGATCATGCAGAAGACCTGCCACGAAGTGCTGACCGAGCTGGGCATCAAGGATGACCCGCTGCTCGACGTGGCCGTGGAGCTGGAGCGCATTGCCCTTCACGATGAATACTTCATCGAGAAGAAGCTCTATCCGAACATCGACTTCTATTCGGGCATCACCCTGAAGGCGATGGGCTTCCCCACCACCATGTTCACCGTGCTGTTCGCTCTCGCCCGCACCGTGGGCTGGATCGGCCAGTGGAAGGAGATGATCGAGGATCCGAGCCAGCGCATTGGCCGTCCCCGTCAGCTCTACACCGGCGCCGATCGTCGCGACTACATCCCCATGTCGCAGCGCAAGTGAGCCGCGGACAGACGACATGATATCGGCCCGCATGGCGGCTTCCCCGCCGCGGCGCCTGAGACCAACAGGGCGAAACCGCAAGGTTTCGCCCTGTTTTCATTCGCCCTGTTTTCATAGGCCCCTGCCGCGCCCACTGGCGGCGCACGCCGTTGCCAGTGGGCGCGCGACACATGGCGCGGTCCCCGCGGCCTCGCGGCCCGCAGACCAGCAGAATGCAGATGTGAGGGAGAGCGGTGCGCGCCGCAGCGGCGCACGGATCACGCTCCGGGCAGCGCCGCCGGTCGGCCGCTCCGGGCCAAACGCAGCACGACCTCGGCAGCCCGGGCGCTGGGGCTGGGGCCACGGATGGCGAAGATGTCGTCGAGCCGGCCGAAGCCATCCTCCTGCAGCTGGCGACGCGGGCTGTCCTCCAGCATCTCGCCCAGGGCCGTAGCGAGCACCTGCGGGTTACAGAACTCCTGCAGGAATTCCGGCACCACGTCTGCGCCCACCACCAGATTGGCGAGGATCACCGTCGTGCCCTTCAGCACGCGCCGGCCGATCTGCGCCTCCAGCCAGCCCACACGATAGGCGGCCACATGGGGCACGCCGGCCAGGGCGAGTTCCAGGGTGACCGTCCCCGAGGCGGCGAGCGCCGCCCGCGCCGTGCGGAAGGCCGCATATTTCTCCTCGGGCGTGGTGACGATGCGCGGCTTGACCGGCCACGATGCGACCGTCTCTTCCACCAGCCCCTTCAGCCGCGGCAGGGTGGGTAGAACGAGATCCAGCGGGCGCTGCGCCGCCACCATCGCCAGCGCCGCCCCAAAGTCCGCCCCAAGGCGGGAGATCTCGCGCCGCCGGCTGCCCGGCAGCACCAGCACGCGGGCAGGCTCCGCCCGGCGGCGCTCGGCCTCGGCGGCCGAGGGGCGCAGCTCATCCAGGTGTTCCAGCAATGGATGACCCACGTAGAAGGTGGGTGGCCCGCCCAGGCGCCGATGCACCTCCGGCTCGAACGGCAGCAGCGCCAGCAGCGCGTCCACATAGGGCCGCATGGCCGCTGCGCGTCCCTCCCGCCAGATCCACACGGTGGGCGAGACATATTTCACGATGGGAATGCGCGGATTGGCCGCCCGCACCCGGGCCGCCACGCGGTGGGTGAAATCCGGTGCATCCACCAGCACCAACACATCCGGCGGATCCTTGAGGATCGCCGCCACGGTCTGCCGCAGCCGGCGCAGGATGATGGGCAGCTTGCCAATCACCGCCGTCACGCCGATGGCGGTGAGGTCCTCCATGGGATAGAGGCTTTCCAGCCCTGCGGCGGCCATCCGGGCGCCGCCAACCCCACGAAAATGGAGCGGGGAACCAGCCGCCTGGGCCAGCGCCTCCATCAGCGCGCCGCCCAATTGGTCGCCGGATTCTTCCCCCGCCACCATGAAAATGCGCACCGGCGCCTGCGGGGCCGCCCCCTCGCCGGTCGTCACGCGAGCGCTCCAGGGGCACCGTGGCCCACGCCGACGACAAACAGGCCGGCCGCATCCGCAGCGGCCACCAGCGCCTGGGTCTCGGGCACGATGGCCCCGCCCGCCTCGAAAGCGATGCCGCGCAGCCCCACCTCGTGAGCGCGCGCCACCGTGGCCGGCCCCAGGGAGGGCAGATCGATCCGACGATCCTGCTCGGGCTTGGGCGCCTTCACCAGCACCCCATGGCCGGCACTCACCCGCAGCCGCCCGCTGCGCCGCAGCTCGCCATAGCGCGCCAGCATCTGATCGGTGCCTTCGGCCGCCTCCACGGCGGCCACCCAGCCATCCACCACGATCACCCCCTGCCCCACATCGTAAGGACCGAGGGCGCGGATGACGTCGAGGCCGCGCGCCACATCTGCGCGGTCCTGGGGGCTCGGCGTCACGCCGCCCAGCACCCCTTCCGGCAGCAGGAGGCCGGGCGCCACCTCATGGGCACCGGACAAAGTGAAGCCCTGTTCCGCTACCAATTGCAGCACGCCGGAAAGCAGATGATTGTCGCCACCACGGAACAGGCCGGCAATGCGCGGCAGCAATCGCAGCATCGTCCAATCGAGGCCGAGATCGCGCAGCCGCGGCCGCGTGAGCCCGCCCACCATGACCACCTGCTGGATGCCCCGCGCCTTCGCTTTCGACGCGACCGAACCCAAGGAGCCGAGGCGGAACCAATGGTGCTCGTAGCGTTCCAATGCGGGATCGGCAAAGCCCTGGATGAGGAAGAGCACCACCTCGCGGCCCTGCGCCCGCACCGATTCGGCCACCGCCGCCGGGAAGGCGCCGCTTCCCGCGACGATACCCAAGGGTCGCTCGTCCATGGTCTCCATCCCGGCAGACGCGGATGCGCGCCCCATTGGATCCGGCTCGCGGCTCACGCCTCGCTGCTCACGCCTCGCGAGGGATGGCACAGGGCGCGATTGCGATCCGCGTCGATAAAGGCCATCACCTGCGCCGCAAACGGCGAGGTTTCCACCTTCTCGCGCACCTGCGCCAGGCGCTGGTCGAAGGTGCCTTCGCCGAAGAATAGATCGCGATAGATCGCCCGCGCCTCGTGCAGCTGGGTCTTGGTGAAGCCGCGCCGCCGCATGCCGATGACGTTGAGCCCCACCAGCTTGCCGGCCTGGCCCAGCACGTTGCCGTAGGGGATCACGTCCTCGCGCACCCCGGTCAGACCGGAGATCATGCATTGCGCGCCGATGCGGGTGAACTGGTGCACCGCGCACAAGCCGCCGAGAAAGGTGAACTCGCCCACCGAGACGTGGCCCGCGAGCGTCGCGTTATTGGCGAAGATGACCTGATCACCGACGATGCAGTCGTGCCCCACGTGGGCGCCCACCATCATCATCACGCCATTGCCGATGCGGGTTTCGCCGCGGCCATTGGCGGTACCGATATTGGCGGTGGTGTGCTCGCGCAGCTGGCACTTCTCGCCGATGAAGAGTTTGGTGCGCTCGCCCTTGTAGTGCACCGACTGTGGCGGCGTGCCCACGGAGGCGAAGGGATAGATCTCGGTACCGGCACCCACCGTGGTGTCGCCCTGGATATTCACGTGGGCGTGCAGCTTGACCCCCGCGTGCAGCACCACATGCGGACCGACAATGCAGTAAGGGCCGATGACCACGTCATCAGCAAGCCCCGCCACGTTTTCAACACGGGCGGTGGGGTCGATTTTCGGCACGCTCAATTCTCCACGATCATGGCGCCGACCTTGGCTTCGGCCACCAGTTCGCCCCGCACCCGAGCCTCGCCGCGATACCACCACATATTCCGCCGCCGGGAGATGCGCGTCATGTGGTATTCCAGCACGTCGCCTGGCACCACCGGACGACGGAACTTGGCTTCGTCGATGGTCATGAAATACACGAGCGAGGGCTGCTGCTTGTCCTTGCCGAGCACGCAGACCACGCCCGCCGTCTGGGCCATGCCCTCGATGATGAGCACGCCGGGCATGACCGGATTGCCGGGAAAGTGGCCCTGAAAATGGGGCTCGTTCGCCGTCACGTTCTTGATGCCGACGCAGGAGGCATCACCGTCGATGCGCTCCACCCGGTCCACCATCAGGAACGGATAGCGATGGGGCAGGCACGACAGCACCTTCTGGATGTCCGCGCTCTCCAGCACCTTCTCGTCGCCGGTGGCCACCTGCGAGGGAACCGTCTCGCTCATGCCTTGTCCTCTTCCTTTCCTTCGCCGTGCGCGCCACGGGCCGCCAGCCGCTTCAGCGTGGTGACCTCGCGGAACCACTCGCGCACGGGCTTTGCCGGCGAACCGCCCCAGCGCACGCCGGGCGGAACATCGCTGTTCACATTGCTTGAGGCCGCGATCTGCGCGCCATCACCGATGGTGACGTGCCCCACCACGCCCACCTGGCCCCCGAGCATCACGAAATCGCCGAGGCGGGTGGAGCCGGAAATGCCGGTCTGCGACACCACGATGCAGTGGCGACCGATCACCACGTTGTGGGCGATCTGCACCAGGTTGTCGATCTTCGTGCCTTCGCCGATGACGGTATCGGAGAGTGCGCCGCGATCCACCGTGGTGTTGGCACCGATCTCCACGTCATCCTGCAGCACCACACGGCCGAGCTGGGGCACCTTGAGATGGCCGCGCGGACTCGGCTGGTAGCCGAAGCCATCGGAGCCGATCCGCACGCCGCCGTGCAGGATCACGTTATTGCCGACCAGCGCATGGATGACACTGACGCCAGGACCAATGGAGCAGTTGCGGCCGATGCGCACGTTGGGGCCGATGATGGCGCCGGCACAGATCACCGTTCCCCCACCGATCTCTGCACCGGGACCGACCACCGCGCCCGGATCCACCGTGACCCCGTGCTCGAGCCGCGCCGAAGGATGCACCTGCGCACCGGGCGCGACGCCTTCCTGCCCGAAGATGGATAGGGGCCGCAGCGCTGCGGGAAAGAGCGTGCGGATCACCGTCAGGAATGCGGCAGCCGGACGGGGGGCGATCAGCAGCGGCAAAGCCCCTTCAGCCTTGGCGGCGAAGCGCTCGGAGGTGATGCAGGCCCCTGCCCGGCTGCTGGCCATCTTGTCCGCGAACTGCGGCGTGTCGCAGAAGGCGAGTTCGTCGGGACCCGCGGTCTCCAGCGTGGCGACGCCGCGCAGCAGCCGCGTGCCGGCCCCCTCCACGTCTTCCCCGTCCTTTGGACGCAGCTGCGCCCCGCACAGGGTTGCAATGGCCGCCAGGGTGAGGGGCTCCGGCAGCGGGAAGAATACAGGCTCGCTCATAGCTAGACATGATCAGGCGCCGGACAGCGTCGGCTTTCGCCTCGGCCCTCCGGCGCCTGCCTTTAGGAGAGAGATGTCAGAACCGGGTGCCGCCCGAGAAGCGGAATTCCTGGATGTCGTCGTAGCTGGCCTTCGACATGGCCCAGGCATAGTCGAACCGCAGCGGACCGAAGGGCGACTGCCAGATGAGGCTGGCGCCGATGGACGACCGCACCACATTCTCATCGGCGACGCAGACGTTACCGACAGGGTTCTTCGTGTTGTAGCCGGTGCTGGCGCAGTTCACGAGGTTCGAGTTGCCGTAGAAGTTGTTGGTGTTCCAGCCGGGCACACCCGAAAAGGTGGTCGGGCCATTGTAGTCATAGACCGAGCCGGCATCGGCAAACACCGCCATCTTCAGACCGATGTCCTTCGGCAGGAAGGCCAGCGGAAACTGCACTTCCGCCGACAGACCCCAGTAGAGCGTGCCGCCCAGGGCCGTCGAATTGTTCTGAAGGCAGTTGTAGTACGCGGCGGTCGCAACGTTCGCCGTGCCATTGGCGGCACGGGTCGCGCAGGGCGCCACGTCACGGGGACCGATACCGGACGGGGCGAAGCCACGCACCAGGTTGGGACCCATGAAGAAGTTGTCGGTGATGTTCAGGTCGTCATCACCCCAGGAGCTCACATAGCCCGCCTGACCATGCAGCAACAGCACCGCGTCGCCGTACATCAGGGGGGTGTAGTGACGGATGTCGGTGGTGGTGCGGATGAAGTTCACATCGCCGCCGAGACCCGCCAGATCCTGCTTGAGCTCTGCATACAGGCCCTGGGTGGCGTTCTGGCTGTTATCGAGACCGTTGAACGACAGGGTGTAGCCGAGCGCCGACGTGATGGTCGACCCTTGCGCCACCGCCTCGCGCACCGCCCACGAGGTGGTGCTCTGGCAATACTGCTGCAGCTCGTAGGTGTTGTAGGTGTCGATATCGCAGGTGGACAGATCACGCTGGTAGAGGTTGTAGCGCAGCGCCAGCGTCACCTCGTCGGTGATCGGCAGACCGAACCGCAGACCGCCACCCACCGTGTTGGTGGCATAGCTGGTGTAGCTGGTCGCCTGCGTCTCCTTCCAGTAGAGATCGAAGCCGGCGGCCAGACGGTAGCCCAGGAAGTAAGGCTCGGTGAAGGAGAACTCGGCACCCTGGGCATTCTGACCCCAGGAGCCCGACACCTTCACATACTGCCCCCGACCCAGGAAGTTCTTCTCGCCCAGGGAGATCTCACCAATGATGCCGTCCGAGGTGGAGTAGCCGCCGGAGATGGCGAACTCACCCGTGGGCTGATCCTCGACCGTCACCACCAGAATGACGCGATCGGGGGCCGAGCCGGGCTCGGTGGAGATCTTCACGGTCTTGAAGTAGCCGAGGTTGCGCAGACGCCGCTCCGCCCGATCCACCAGGACGCGGTTGTAGGCATCGCCTTCGCCCAGATCGAACTCACGCCGGATCACCCAATCGCGGGTACGGGTGTTCCCGCGGATCTCGATCCGCTCCACATACACCCGCGGCCCCTCTTCGACCACGAAGAGCACGTTGATCCGCTTGGCCTCGAAGTCGCGATCGCCGCGCGGACGCACCTGGGCGAAGGCATAGCCGTTCTTCGACACCTCGATGGTGATGTTCTCGACAGACTTCTCCACCATGTCGGCGTTGTAGGTCTGCCCCTCGACGGCCCGCACCACCCCCTTGAGGGATTCCGGGGTCACGTCGCGGATATTGGAGACCACATCCACCTTGCCGAACTTGTAGGGCTCACCCTCATCCAGCGTGAAGGTGATGATGTAACCATTGCCGGCCGGATCCAGCTCCGCCGTCGCCGACAGGATGCGGAAATCGGCGTAGCCATTCTTCAGATAGAAGCGGCGCAGCAGCTCCTGATCGGAATTCACCCGATCCGGATCGTACACATCCGTGGACTTCAGGAACGACAGCCAGTTGGTGGTGGTGGTCGAGATGACGTCCTTCAGCTTCCAGTCGGAAAACGCCTTGTTGCCGACGAACTTGATGTCCTTGACGCCGACCTTCTCACCCTCAGTGACCTCGAACACCAGATCCACACGGCCGTTACCGCGATCAATGGTGACCGGGTTCACCCGGACGTTCATGCGGCCCGAGCGCTGGTACACATCGATGATGCGCTGCGTGTCGGCCTGCACGGTGGCCTTGGACAGGGTGCCCCGCGGCTTGGACTGAACCTCGCCCGCCAGCACCTCGTCCTTGATCTTCTTGTTGCCCTCGAAGGCGACCTTGTTGATCACCTCATTCTCGGACACCCGCACGATGATGCGGCCACCCGACTGGCTGACCTGCACATCGGAGAACAGGCCGGTCGCATAGAGCGCCTTCCAGGCCTCGTCGACCTTGGCGGCCGTGTAAGGCCCCTTGCCGAAGTAGGAGCGGATCGTCTCCGCGTCCACACGGCGGTTTCCTTCGACCACGATGGAGCTCGATTGAGCTGCGGCCGGGCTTGCCACGACAAGGGAACCAGCCCCCGCCGACACCGCCACACATGCGGCAATGCCTACTGCGGCGGCCAGCTTTCTCAACACCCGGAGCGGAGCAGTCATGTGGCACGCAACCTTAAGAAATGTCGACGATCACGAACCCGTGCGGGGACCCGCAACGGATTCTCACCCTGTGGAGCCGCTTTTACAGGCTTTTGATCGCGCTGCAAACCGAGCGCACCATCCTGCCCGCCTTTTTGCCGAGACCGTTGCGCTGCCGCCACGACCCCCAGCACCCCCACAAAGCCCTTACATTGCAGCAATATGCAGGACATCGTTCCAGGTCGCGAAGATCATCAGCATCAGCACCAGTGCCAGCCCGATCCGGAACCCGATGTCCTGGGTGCGCGCGCTCAGCGGGCGCCCCCTCACCGCCTCGAAAGCGTAGAACAGAAGATGCCCCCCATCCAACATCGGGATGGGAAAGAGGTTAAGAAGACCGATAGAAACGGACAGCACCGCCGCCAGCGACAGCAGCGCGCCGATTCCATACGTGGCCACCTGCCCGGAAACCTGGGCGATGCGGATCGGCCCGCCGAGCTGGTCCGCTGATTCCCGGCCGACGATGAGCCCGCCCAGATAGTCGAAGGTGCGGGTGACCACGAACCAGGTCTCCTGCACCCCCATGCCGACCGCCTCCACCGGCCCATAGCGGCGGGTGGTGATGTCGCCCTGGGCCAGCGATCGCGAGATTCCCAACAGCCCCGTGCGATGCACGTTGCCGAAGCCGTCCTTCACTTCCTTCAGCTCGGGGGTCGCCGTCAGCCCCACCTCGGCGCCGCCGCGCTCCACCCGGAAGGCCAGAGGCTGCCCGGCATTGATGCCGACGATGCGCTGCATGTCCGCGAAGCTCTCCACCGGCGAGCCGTCGATGGACAGCACCAGGTCCCCCGGCTTGAAGCCGGCCCGCTCGGCGGCACTGCCGACACTCACCTGGTCCACCCGCGGCGCCGTCTCCTGGCGCCCGAACACCATGAAGACCAGGGAGAAGATGACGATAGCGAGAATGAAATTGGCGATGGGCCCCGCGGCGACGATCGCTGCCCGCCACTTCAGGGGCTGGAAGAAGAAGCTCTCCCGCCGCTCCGCCGCGCTCATGTGGTTGAGCTGGGCCTGATCGGGCACCGAGGCGGCATCCTCATCGCCGAAAAATTTCACATAGCCGCCGAGCGGAATGGCCGAGAGCCGCCAGCGGGTGCCGTGCCGGTCATAGAACCCGGCGATCTCCGGGCCGAAGCCCAGCGAGAAGGTGACCACCCGCACGCCGGCCCGCCGCGCCACCCAGAAATGCCCAAGCTCGTGAAAGAACACCACAAGGGTGAGCACGAAGAGAAAGGGAATGATGTAGCCCAGCAGCGACGTGCCAAAACCGGTGAGACTGGCTCCCAAAGCCGAAACTGCGTCCATCGTCCCTCGTCCTTGCGCCGGAACCGGCGTCGCGCCGCCCGTACTTTGCCTCTTAGGATGCCTTTGCGGCAAACTTAGGCAAGAGCGCCGCGCTCAGCCGTCGCGCCTCCTGATCCACAGCCAGGGCCTCCTCGACGCTGGCGGGTGCCGCGCCGGCGCTGACCCGCGCCAGGGTCTCCTCCACCAGATCGGTGATTCCATAGAAGCTGATGCGCCCTTCGAGGAAGGCGGCCACCGCCACCTCATTGGCACCGTTGAGCAGGGTCGGCGCCGCCCCGCCCGCCGCCATGGCGGCCCGGGCGAGCCGCAAAGCGGGAAAACGCACCTCGTCCGGCGCCTCGAACGTCAACTGGCCGCAGCGCACCAGATCGAGCCGCCGGCTGGAGATGGACAGGCGCTGCGGATAGGCCAGGCAGTGGGCGATGGGCACGCACATATCGGGCACCGCAAGCCCTGCCACCACCATCCCATCCACGAACGACACCAGGCCGTGCACCACGGATTCGGGATGCACCACCGCATCGAGCTGCTCCGGCGCCAGGGCGAACAGATGGCGGGCCTCGATCAGTTCCAGCCCCTTGTTCATCAAGGTCGCCGAATCGATGGTGATCTTCGCGCCCATGGACCAGTTGGGATGCTTGAGCGCATCGGCACGGGTCGCCCGGGCAATCTCGTCCCGGTTCTTCAGGCGGAACGGCCCGCCCGATGCCGTAAGGGTCACCCGCTCCACCGCCACGTCCGGCGCCGCCGACAGGGCCTGGAAAATGGCATTGTGCTCGCTGTCCATGGGCAGCAGCTCGGTGCCGCGCCGCGCCGCTTCCGCCATGAAGAAGTCGCCCGCCGCCACCAGGCATTCCTTATTGGCAAGGGCCATGCGCCGCCCCGCCCCCAGTGCCGCCACCGAGGGAGCGAGCCCGGCGACGCCGACGATGGCGCTCACCACCAGATCGGTCTCGCGGGCGGCCGCCTCGCACACCGCCGAAGGTCCCGCCCCGCAGGCGATGCCGGTGCCCGCCAGGGCTTCCGCCAATTCCGCGCTGGCGGCGGGATCCGCCACCGCTGCGAACCGCGCGTTCAGCTGCACCGCCATTTCGGCCAACGCCCGCGCCTGGCGCCCACCGGCCACCGCTTCCACGGTGAACCGCCCGGGCGCATCCGCCAGCACCTTCGCGACGCTGTGCCCGATGGAGCCGGTTGCCCCGAGAATCGACAGCCGCTGCGGCGCGCCGTCGGGTCGTGGCCCCGGCGCCGACCGGAGCGGTGTCGTCATCGCCGACGTCTTCATGGCCGACGTTCTTATGGCCGGTGTCTTCATGACGCAGGTCCTACCACATCAGCAGGCCGGCGGCAGGATCGATGGCCATCCGCAATTCGGCCAGCACAAGCGCCACCAGCGCAGCGGCTGCGAATCCATCCAGCCGATCCAGAAGGCCGCCATGACCGGGAATGAGACGGCTCGCGTCCTTCACGCCACAGCGCCGCTTTACCGCCGATTCGGCGAGGTCGCCGGCCTGGCTCACCATGCTGAGGCCCGCCGCCACCAGCACCAGCGGCAGCAGATTGCCGATGCCGCCGATGGCCGCCACCGCCAGCCCGGCCACCACCGCCGCCAGCACCCCACCGATGGCGCCAGACCAGGTCTTGTTGGGTGAGACCTGTGGCCACAGCTTGGGGCCTCCCAGAAGGCGGCCGAAGAAATAGGCAAAGATGTCGGTGGCCCATACCACTGCGTAGAGAAACAGCACCGCCAGCAGGCCCAGGGGCCCCTGCCCCCGCAGCGCGATCACCGGCAGCGCCGCCGCTCCCGCCACCAGCAGTCCGGACAGGCTCCACACGCTCTGACGCGGTACCACCAGGGCGGCCCCGGCCGCGCCGATCAGCAGCAGACTCAGCGCATAATGGCGATCGGACAGCATCAGCAGCGCGCCGGCCCCGCACAGGGTCACCGCGCACAGGGTGAACCAAGCGGCCCGCTGGCCCAGCCGCGAGATCTCGCCCCACTCGTGCAGTATGGCGAGCCCCGCCAGCAGCCACAAAGCGGCAAACGCCCAGCCGCCGAGCACGGTGATGCCCAGCACCAGAGGCACCAGAACCAAAGCCGAAACCGTGCGATTCTTCAGATCGCTGCCAATGGCCCGCATCAGCGCGCCGCCGATGGGGTCACGCCACCGAACCGGCGCTCGCGGCGGGCAAATTCCGTCACCGCAGCAATCAGCGCCGCCTTGTCGAAATCCGGCCAGTAGATGGGCAGGAAGACGAATTCCGCGTACGCCGCCTGCCACAACAGGAAATTGGACAGGCGCTGCTCGCCCGACGTGCGCACGATGAGGTCGGGGTCGGGAATGCCCGCCGTCTCCAGCCGCGCGGCGATCATCTCCGGCGCCACATCCTCGGGCCGGATCCGCCCGGCCACCGCGTCGGCGGCGATGGCGGCGGCGGCGGCGGCAATCTCCTGGCGTCCGCCATAGTTGAAGGCGACGATGAGGGTGAGGCCCGTATTGTTGCGGGTGAGGGCCTCCGCCTCGCTCAGCAGCGCGCAGATCTCCTTGGCAAGCCCCGCCCGCTGGCCGATGACGCGCACCCGCACATTGGAGGCGTGCAGATCAGCCAGATCGTTACGGATAAAGAACTTCAGCAACCCCATCAGCTCGCTCACCTCAGTGAGCGGCCGTGACCAGTTCTCGTGCGAGAAGCTGTAGATGGTCAGGTAGCGGATGCCGAGCTCGCGCGCCGCATGCACGCACCGCCGCAGGGCCTCCACCCCACGCCGATGGCCCTCCACCCGCGGCAGCTTGCGCGCGGTGGCCCAGCGCCCATTGCCGTCCATGATGATACCCACATGGGTGGGCACCATCGCCGGCGTCCCGCTGGGGGCGCCCTCGTCGCCGGCGGCGGGCAAGGTCATGGCATGCTCGGGGCTCAACGCGTGGCGCTCCTTTCACCCGCAGCTCAGACCGAGAGAATTTCCTTCTCCTTGACGGCCACCACCTGATCCACCTCGGCGATGGCCTCATCGGTGGCCTTCTGCACATCCTTGGAGAGCCGCTCCAGGTCATCGGAGCTCATCTCGGCGTCCTTTTCCAGCTTCTTGAGCTGGTCCATGCCGTCCCGGCGCACGTGACGCACCGAAACCCGCGCGGCCTCGGCATATTTGTGCGCCACCTTCACCAGTTCCTGACGGCGCTCCTGGTTCAGCTCGGGAATGCGCAGCCGCAGCACCTGGCCCTCGGTGGCCGGGTTCAGGCCGAGATTGCTGTTCAGGATCGCCTTTTCCACCGCGCCGACCATGCCGCGATCCCACACCTGCACCTGCAGCATGCGCGATTCCGGCACCGATACGGTGGCCACCTGGTTGAGCGGCATCTTGGAGCCGTAAGCCTCCACGGTGATGGGCTCCACCAGGCTGGCGGAGGCCCGCCCCGTGCGCAGCCCGCCGAGCTCATCCTTGAGCACGCCGATGGCGCCCTGCATGCGGCGCTTGATGTCGGCGATATCGAAGGAACCGGTGCTCATGGCATTCCCCTGTGCAGTCACGTCTCGGCGCGGACGGCCGAACCTTTTATCCTTTCGTCGCCCCGAGGGCGACGGCGAAGTTCACAAATCGGCGCCGGATCCAGGCGCCACCGACCGCCGTTCAGCAGCTCACGGCGCCACCACCGTCACCCGCCCCGTGCCGGTCACCGCGGCGGCGATGGCGCCGGGCTCACGGATCGAGAACACGATGATGGGCAACGCCGCTTCCCGCGCCAGCGCGAAAGCCGCGGCGTCCATCACCTTCAGGTCATGGGCCAGGGCCTCGTCGTGGGTGAGGCGCTCATAGCGGGTGGCGGTGGGATCCACCTTCGGGTCGGCGGTATAGACGCCATCCACGTTGGTGGCCTTCAACACCGCGTCGCAATCGAGCTCTGCCGCGCGCAGCACGGCGCCGGTATCGGTGGTGAAATACGGATTGCCGGTGCCGCCGGCCAGCAGGACGATGCGGCCGCGCCGCAGGTGCCGCATGGCGGGCTGGCGCGCATAGGGCTCGCACACCGTCGGCATGGGAATGGCCGACAGGGTGCGCGCGGGGGCACCGGCCTTCTCGATGGCCTGCTCCAGCGCCAGCCCGTTCATCACGGTGGCGAGCATGCCCATGTGGTCGGCCGTCGCGCGGTCGAGATCCTCGCCGGCCACCCGCGCCCCGCGCAGGATGTTGCCGCCGCCGACCACGACCGCCACTTCGCAGCCCAACGCCCGGGCCGCGACCAGGTCGCGGGCGATGCCCGCGACCGTTGGAGGATGGAGGCCGAAGGGCTCCGGCCCCATCAGCGCCTCACCGGACACCTTCACCAGGATCCGTGGATACGGCAGACCCGGCGCCCCATAGGGCACCACCGGGTCGGGAACATCCGAATCGTCGGAGATGGAGACCGGCATTGGCGCAACCTCCCACCGGTCAGGACTGACCGGCGGCCGCAGCCACCTCGGCCGCGAAGTCGCTCTCTTCCTTCTCGATGCCCTCGCCGAGGGCATAGCGCACGAAGCCGGTGAGCTTGACCGGAGCGCCGACCTGGCCTTCGGCCTCCTTCAGCACCTGGGCCACGGACTTGGAGCCGTCGTGGACGAACGCCTGATCGAGCAGGGTGTTCTCCTTGAAGAAGCTCTTCATGCCGCTCTCGGCGATCTTGTCCTGCACGTTGGCGGGCTTGCCCTGGTGCTTCTCGAGCAGGATCGCCTTCTCACGGGCGATGGTCTCCTCGGGAATGCCGGAGGCGTCGAGCGCCAGCGGGTTGAGCGCCGCCACGTGCATGGCGATCTGACGGCCGAGCGCCGACAGCTTCTCCACGTCGCCGGTGGACTCGAGCGCCACCAGCACGCCGATGCGGCCCTGGCCCTCGACCACCTGGCCGTGCACATAGGTGGCCACCACGCCCGCCGACACGGTCAGCTTGGCGGCCCGGCGCAGGGTCATGTTCTCGCCGATGGTGGCGATGAGCGCCGTCAGCTTGTCGGCGACGGTGACGTCCTCACCAGGGAACTTGGCGGAAGCCACCGCCTCCAGGGTACCCTCGGTGTTGAGGGCGACCTTCGCCACCTCGCGCACGAACGCCTGGAAATCGGTGTTGCGGGCGACGAAGTCGGTTTCCGCATTCACTTCCACAGCGGCGGCATGGTGACCGGCGGACTCGACGGACACCAAGCCCTCGGCGGCCACGCGGCCGGCCTTCTTGGCGGCCTTGGCGAGACCCTTCTTGCGCAGCCAGTCGATGGCGGCCTCGACGTCGCCGCTCGTCTCGGTGAGCGCGGACTTGCAGTCCATCATGCCTGCGCCGGTCTTGTCGCGCAGTTCCTTCACCAGCCCGGCGGTGATCGCAGCCATGTTCAATCCCTTCTTCTCGCGCCACGGCCGGCCAGGGTTGTCCCGAGCCGGCCGTCGGGGACGCTCCGCGCCCCCATTACCTACATTTCCTATCAGCCCTGCGACGAGATCATTCGACCTCGGCCGACATCTCCTTGGCCTGGGCCACCCAGCCGTCCACGCGGCCCGGCAGACCCACCTCTTCGCCGATGCGGGCGGCATCGACCGGATCGAGGCCGGCGACCTGCCAGAAGTGGAAGACGCCCAGGTCGTTCAGCTTCTGCTCGATCTCCGGGCTCACGCCGGTGAGCTTCTTGAGATCGTCAGCCACGCCACGGGGGCCGGACAGGGGCTCGAAAGCGATCCAGGTGCCGCCCACGGCCGGCAGCTCTTCCACCAGCGGCGCCTCTTCGGCGCCCACGTCGAAGCCGAGATCGCTCTGGCTGCGGCCGATGCCGTCGATGGCGGCACGGGCGATCAGATCACAATAGAGCTGGATGGCGCGGCCGGCGTCGTCGTTGCCGGGCACCGGGAAGGCGATGCCGTCGGGATCGCAATTGGTGTCGAGGATGGCCGCCACCGGAATGCCGAGGCGCTGAGCCTCCTTCACGGCGATGTCTTCCTTGTTGGTGTCGATCACGAACAGGAGGTCGGGCAGGCCGCCCATGTCACGGATACCGCCGAGGGCCTTCTCCAGCTTCTCCTTTTCACGGGAGAGCGTGAGACGCTCCTTCTTGGTGTAGCCGGAGCCCTGCTCAGGACCCGCCAGCATCTCCTCCAGCTTCTTCAGCCGGGCGATGGAGTTGGAGATGGTCTTCCAGTTGGTGAGCATGCCGCCGAGCCAGCGGTGGTTCACGAAATACTGGGCGGAACGGTGGGCCGCATCGGCGACCGCGTCCTGCGCCTGGCGCTTGGTGCCGACCAGCAGCACGCGGCCGCCCTGGGCCACGGTGTCGGACACCGCCTGCAGCGCGCGATGCAGCGCCGGCACGGTCTGCGACAGGTCGAGAATGTGGATGTTGTTGCGAACGCCGAAGATGTACGGAGCCATCTTGGGGTTCCAACGGTGGGACTGATGCCCAAAGTGCACGCCAGCTTCCAGCAGCTGACGCATCGAATAATCGGGGAGCGCCATTGTCTTAATCTCCGGTTGAACCTCCGCGGACGTACCCTCGATCCGTCAGGAACCAAGGGCACCGGATGGCCATGGGGCCGAATGTCCGCGTGCGGGATGGCGGCGCATATACGCGAAGGGGCCGTCGGAGGCAAGGGGGCAGCACCACCGCAGCGCGGAACGGACCCGGCTCGCAAAACCCGCCACTAGCGGGCGCCCATACCTGCAGGCGCCGCAGCGCCTTAAGCCGCCTCCACCGCGACCACGCCGGGAATCGCCTTGAGGGCCCCGGCGATCTGTGGAGAGACGGGGAACTTGCCGTCGAGGCGCACTTCCACCTCCGCCTTGCCGTCGTCCATGAGCAGGACGAGACTCACCTCGCCGTCGCGCTTGGTCTGGCCGATTCCCGCTTCCAGGCGGCGGGCGATGCCCTCCAGCGGCTCGGGCGAGCGCACGAAGATGCGCAGCGCCCGGTGGGTGCGAGACGTCACCTCGTCGAGCCGCTCGCAGGAATTGATGCGCACACGCACATCCTCGCCATTGAGCTCCGCCGCCACCATCATCAGCAGCGGCGTGCCGGGCTCCAGCAGGTCGCGATAATGGGCCAGCGCTTCCGAGAAGATCACCGCCTCGAAGGTGCCCGAGGGATCCGACAGGCCGATGATGCCCATGCGCGTGCCGGACTTGGTGCGCTTCTCCTGCCGCGAAACCACGGTGGCCGCGAGCCGTCCGGCAGCGGCGCCGGCGCGCACCGCGCGGGAGAATTCGGCGAAGCTCTGCACCCGCATCTTCTGCAGCGCGGCGGCATAATCATCCAGCGGATGGCCGGTGAGGAAGAAGCCCACCGCATCATATTCCCGCTTGAGCCGCTCCGCCGGCAGCCAGGGGGCGGCATCGGGAATCGGCAGCTTGGCCGCCACCGGGCCGGAGCCGAACATATCGTTCTGCCCCGAGGCGGCGTTCGCCTCCACCCGCTGGCCCTCGGCCACGATGGGGTCGATGGCGGCGAAAGCGCGGGCGCGGTTCTTCTCCAGCTCATCGAAGCAGCCAGCCGCCATCAGGCTTTCGAGGGTCCGCTTATTGACCATCTTCACCGGCAGGCGGGCCGCGAAATCAGCGAGGCTCTTGAAGGGCCTGCCCTGGCGCGCCTCGACCAGCGCATCCACCGCGGCGCCGCCGACCCCCTTGATGGCGGCCATGGCATAGATGATCTCGCCATTCTCCACCGCGAATTCACGGAACGAGCGGTTGATGGAGGGCGGCAGCACCTTGATGCCGAGCCGCTGGGCCTCCTGGCGGAATTCCGCCAGCTTGTCGGTGTTGCCCATATCCATGGTCATGGAGGCGGCGAGGAATTCGGTGGCGTAGTTCGCCTTCAGCCAGGCGGTCTGGTAGGCCACCAGCGCATAGGCCGCGGCGTGGGACTTGTTGAAGCCGTAGTCGGCGAACTTGGCCAGAACGTCGAAGATCTGGTCCGCCATCTCCTTTTCCACACCGCCGGCCATGGCGCCCTCGACGAAGCGGGCGCGCTGCTTGTCCATCTCGGCGCGGATCTTCTTGCCCATGGCGCGGCGCAGCAGATCGGCTTCACCGAGCGAATAGCCCGAGAGCGCCTGGGCGATCTGCATCACCTGCTCCTGGTAGATGATGACGCCGAAGGTCTCCTTCAGATAGGGCTCGAGCTTGGGATGGATATAGTCCGGCTGGGCGCGGCCGTGCTTGCAGTCGCAATAGACCGGGATGTTGGCCATGGGGCCCGGCCGGTAGAGCGCCACCAGGGCGACGATGTCCTCGATGCGGTCGGCCTTCATGTCCACCAGGGCGCGGCGCATGCCCGCGCTTTCCACCTGGAACACGCCCACCGTCTCGCCCTTGGCCAGCATGGCGTAGGTCTTGGGGTCGTCCAGCGGGATCTTCGAGATGTCGAGATCGATGCCCCGCTGGCGCACCAGCTTCACCGCCTTGTCGATGGCGGTCAGTGTCTTCAAGCCGAGGAAGTCGAACTTCACCAGGCCCGCCTGCTCCACCCACTTCATATTGTACTGGGTGACCGGCATATCGGACTTGGGGTCTCGATAGAGCGGCACCAGCTCGTGCAGCTTGCGATCGCCGATCACGATACCGGCGGCGTGGGTGGAGGCGTGGCGGTTCAGCCCCTCCAGCTTCACGGCGATGTCGAAGGCGCGCTTCACCACCTCCTCGTCGTCGCGCGCCGCCTGCAGGCGCGGCTCGTCCTCGATGGCCTGCTTCAGCGTCACCGGGTGGGCGGGGTTCTGCGGCACCAGCTTGCAGAGCTTGTCCACCTGGCCATAGGGCATTTCCAGCACCCGGCCCACATCGCGCAGCACGCCGCGCGCCTGCAGGGTGCCGAAGGTGATGATCTGCGCCACCTGGGCCCGGCCGTAGCGCTCCTGCACATAATGAATCACCTCGTCGCGGCGCTCCTGGCAGAAGTCCACGTCGAAGTCGGGCATGGAGACGCGCTCGGGATTCAGGAAGCGCTCGAACAGCAGATGGAAGCGCAGCGGATCAAGGTCGGTGATCTGCAGCGAATAGGCCACCAGCGAGCCGGCGCCCGAACCACGCCCCGGCCCCACCGGAATGCCGTGGGCCTTGGCCCATTTGATGAAGTCCGACACGATCAGGAAGTAGCCGGGGAACTTCATGCGGTTGATGATGGAGAGCTCATAGGTGAGCCGCTCCTCATAGGCGGCCACATCCAGCCCCTCGGCCGGCCCGTGCTTGGCGAGCCGCTGGGCGAGGCCCTCCTTCGCCTGGCGCTCCAGCTCGGCCGCCTCCGCCGCTTCCGCGTCCTGCCCCGCCTCGCTTTCGGCAGCGGTGGTGAACCGCGGCAGGATGGGCTTCACCGTGCGGACCCGGTAGCCGCAGCGCTTGGCGATCTCCACCGAATGGGCGGTGGCCTCCGGCAGATCGGCGAACAGCTCCAGCATTTCCGCCCGGGTCTTGAAGCGGTGCTCGGGGGTCAGCCGGCGGCGCTCGCCATCGGCGATGATCTTGCCTTCCGCGAGGGCGATCAGCGCGTCGTGGGCCTCGTAGTCCGATTGCGCGGCGAAGAACGGCTCGTTGGCGGCCACCAGGGGAATGCCCTTGGCATACGCAAGGTCGATCAGTCCCGGCTCCACCAGCCGCTCGGCATCGGTGCCGTGGCGCTGAAGCTCCAGATAGAGCCGATCGCCGAAGATGCCGGCGAGCTTGTCCAACCGGTCGGCGGCGAAATCCTCATGGCCACCGGCCAGCGCCAGATCGAGGGGGCCGGCCGGCCCGCCCGTGAGCGCGATCAGGCCGCTGGAGGCGTCCGCCAGCCAATCCAGCAGAATGCGCGGCTCCTCGTCGCTCGGCGTCTCCAGATAGGAGCGGGAGACCAGCGCCATGAGATTGCGCCAGCCATCCTCCCGCTGGGCCAGCAGCACGATTCGCGGCTTGCGGGGGCGGATGACGCCCCGCTGGCCGGGCGGCTCCGGCAGGTCGAGCGCCAGCGAGACGCCGGGGATGGGCTGGATGCCGGCACCGGACATCTTCTCCGAAAACTCCAGCGCACCGAACAGGTTGCCGGTATCGGTCAAGGCGATGGCGGGCTGGCCGTCCGCCTTGAGGAAGTCGGCCAGCTTGCCCACCGTCAACGCCCCTTCCAGCAGCGAATATGCGGAATGGACATGCAGATGCACGAAGCCGGGATCGGACATGGCGTGGCGGACCCAAAGTCGGATGAAGACGCCCGCAGCGGGCAAAGCGGGAGAAGACACCTGCGCCCCCGCTTGGTCAATGCCGCCTTGGTCAATGCCACTGCCGGCCGTTGCGCCAATGCCGGCACACATGCACGCAACCGGCGCTTGGCGAGGACTCCCGACCTCTGCTAAGGCATGCCCATAGGGGAATGCTGCCGAAGGGAAGGTGGCAGCGGACACGGGATGCGACAGCTCTTCATCCATATCGGCACGCACAAGACCGGCACCACATCGATCCAGTGGTACCTGAACCGCCACGCGCGCAAGCTGCGCGCCTACGGCACCTATGTGCCGCAGGCGGGGTGCCCCTCCTCCCGCTCGTCCGGACACCACAACATCGCCTGGACACTGCTCGGCAACAGCCGCGCCAATCCAAGCTGGGGTGGCGTCAGGGAGCTGGTCGACGAGCTCAACCGCGCCAATCCCGTGCAGGGGGTGATTTCCGCCGAGGATCTGGAATTCCTGGTGGACCGGCCCGACGAGATCGCCGCGCTGGAAGCGGAACTGCGCGCCGGTGGCTGGGCACCCGTCTACCTCTTGTACCTGCGCGCCCCGGGCCCCTACGCGATTTCGCTCTACCAGGAATTCGCCAATCAGAACATCGACGTCGGGTTCGACGAATACCTGAACCGCGTGCTCGCCGACGGCTATTATGAACCCCCGGGCAATTGCACCCTGTTCGTGGATTTCAATGCCTTCGTCACCCAATGGCGAGCCGCAAGCCAGGGGGATTTAAGAATATATTCCTATGACGCCGCGACCAAGGGCCGTGGCGTGATCCCCACCTTCATCTCCAGCCTGGGGCTGCCCGCCCGGCTCGCCGAGCTGCGGCAGCGGCGCATCAATGTGGCCAAGTCGGCGGTGACCGACGAGATGCGCGCCGGTGCCCGGCTGATCGACGACAAGTTCGGCGAGGCCTATCGCCGCCAGATCAGCGCCGCCCTCAACGTGGCGGCCCACAGCTTCTAGACGGCCCTCACCGCCGGCACCGCGAACGTGTATATGACGGCATCCAACGAATAAGATTGGCCCATGCCGCCGCTGTATATTCACATCGGAACCCATAAGACCGGCACCACGTCGATCCAGGTGTTTCTGAAGCAATATGAAGATCGCCTGGCCCGGCGGAGCATTCATGTCCCCGTTGCCGGCCGCGTGTCCCCCGGATCTGCGGGGCAGCATAATATCGCCTGGTCGCTGCGGGCCGATCCGCGTTCCGAGGACCGCTACGGCACGCTCACGGATCTGACGCGCGAGCTGGCCGGGGTCCGCGCCCGCTGCGCCGTGCTGTCCTCCGAAGATTTCGAGTATCTGGTGGACCGACCCGAGCTTCTATCCAGGTTCGAGACGCAGATTCGTGCCAGCGGCTGGAGCCCGCACTACATTCTGTTCCTGCGCAACACACGCGATTACGCGATCTCGCTCTATCACGAGCTGCAGAAACATGGCGACACGGACGATTTCGTCACCTTCACCACCGAGATCCTGGAACACGGCTATCGCCGCTCGCATGGGGACTGGGTGTTCTATTTCGACTATCCCGCCTTCGTCGCGCGCTGGCGGGCCGCAGCAACGGGGCCGATGACGATCCTGTCCTACGATGCCGCCTGTCAGGGCATTGGGGTCATCGAAACCTTGCTGGACATCCTGGGGGCCCCGCCGGCCCTCGCCCGCGCGGCCGCGCCTGGCGCAAAGCCCTGGCGGCACCTGCTGGGACGGCTGGGCCTCGATCGCGCCCGCCCGCAGCCGCCTGCCCGCCTGAACACCAACGCGCGCACCGCCTCGGCGGACATGCTGGCGCTCGCCGACCGCATCGCCGCCGCCTATCCCCTGCCTGAGCAGCTGTTGTCGCCGGCCCCGCGCCCGTGAGGCACGCCGCCGGGCGCTCCGGAGCGCCCGGCATCGGCTATGATCGGCCGAGTCCGCGTCCACCGCTCCCGGAGATCCGCGATGTCCTCCCTCACCACCTCCTGGCTGTTCTGGGCGCTGCTCTCGGCCGGGTTCGCGGCGCTCACTGCGATTTTTGCCAAGGTTGGCGTCGCCGACATCCCCTCCGACCTCGCCACCCTCATCCGCACGGTGATCATCCTGGCGCTGGTGGCGGCGATCGCCTTCGCCGGCGGCCAATGGCGTGCGCCCGGCACCATCACCGGCCGCACCTGGCTGTTCCTGCTGCTGTCGGGTCTCGCCACCGGCGCGTCGTGGCTCTGCTATTTCCGCGCCCTGAAGATGGGCGCCGCCGCCCAGGTGGCGCCGGTCGACAAGCTGAGCGTGGTGCTGGTGGCCCTGTTCGGTGTGCTGTTCCTCGGCGAGCGCCTTTCCGCCGTTGCCAGCCTGGGCGTGCTGCTCATCGGCACCGGATCGGTGCTGGTGGCCCTCGGCTAGAGGCCCACGGCGTGGCCAGGCGGGTGATCAGAAGTGGCTGTAGCTGGTGCGCTCCAGCACCAGCAGATGGCCGCCGGCGTCGCGCACATCGAGCCCGCCTTCGGCTCGGGTCTCGCCGATGACGGCAAGGGGCACCCCGGCCGACGCGGCCACAGCGATAAAAGCGTGCAGGCGCTCATGGGGCACGCAGGCGACAATCTCGTAATCATCCCCGCCGGTCAGCGCGTCGCGCGCCAGCGCTGGTTCCGCCCGCGCCGCGGCCGCAGCCGCAGCCGACAGCGGTACCCGATGGGCCTCGATATGCCCGCCACACCCGGACACAGCCAACATTTTAGCCAGATCCCCCACCAGCCCGTCGGAGACATCCATGGCCGCCGCCGCATGGGCGCGCAGCGCCGGCGCCAGAGCCAGGCGCGGCTGGGGGTGCAGATAGCGATCGAGCAGATGGGCGCGCAGGTCGCTGGAGAGCGCAGCGAAGGCTGACCGCTCCGGGTTCTGCCGCAAGGCGAGGCCCAGCGCCGCATCGCCAATGGTGCCCGACACCACGATGGCCTGGCCGGGCGCAGCGCCGGTGCGCGGCACGAAGCTGCCCTTGGGCACGCAGCCAATGGCCGTGACGGAGAGCGTCAGCGGACCGGCTGTGGAGACGGTATCGCCGCCCAGCAAGGGGCATGCGAAGGCGCGGGCGTCGGCGCCGAGGGCCGCGGCAAAGGCCGTCATCCACGCCTCGCGGCCAACGTCATTGTGCGGTAGCGCCAGCGCCAGCAGCGCCCCCAGCGGGCGCGCGCCCTTGGCGGCCAGATCGGAAAGATTCACGCGCAGGGCCTTGCGTGCGATGCTGGCCGGAGAATCGTCGGGAAAGAAATGCACCCCCGCCACCAGCGCGTCCTTGGTCAGAACCAGGTCGCAGCCCTCGGGCGGGGAGAGCAGCGCGGCGTCATCCAGCAGGCCGCGCGCCTCCGGGGCGTCGGCGATGGGGCGCAGGAAGCGGCTGATGACCTCATCCTCGCCGGTGCCGCGCGCCCCGCCGGCGGTCATCTCAGGCCGCCCCCGGGCCGTTGAACTCGGCGGCGCGCAGATCGTGCGCGAGATTGTCCAGCACCGCGTTGACCATGCCGGTCTCGTCCCGGTCGAGGAAGGCGCCAGCGACGTTCACATATTCGGCGATGACCACCCGCGCCGGCACGTCGCTGCGCGCCAGAAGCTCATAGGCCCCCGCCCGCAGCACCGCCCGCAGCACCGCTTCCACCCGCCGCAGCGGCCAGCCGCGCGACAGGGCCTTGTCCACCATCGGGTCGATCACCCGCTGCTGCTCCAGAACCCCTTCCACCACCGCGCGGAACAGCTTCACGTCGGCATCGGGCATCTGCGTGCCCTCCACCTCCTGGCCGAGCCAGTGGCTCTCGAACTCCGCGAAGATGTCGTTGAGCGGGGTCTGGGCGAGATCCATCTGATAGAGCGCCTGCACAGCCCCCAGGCGGGCCGCGCTCTTCTTCATGGGTTTGGCCGGCGCCTCGGTCATTGCTCAAGCCCTCGCTTGAGCCGCAGCAGCGACAAGGCCGCGGCGGCGGCACCGCCCCCCTTGTCCCCCTCGCTCACCCGCGCGCGCTCCCAGGCCTGCGCCTCGGTATCCACGGTGAGGATGCCGTTGCCGATGGGCAGGGCGTGGCCGATGCCCAGATCCATGAGGCCGCGCGCCGATTCGCCGGCGACGATCTCGAAATGATAGGTCTCGCCGCGGATCACCACGCCAAGCCCCACCACCGCATCCACCGCATCGCCGGACATCTCCGCCGCGTCGAGGGCGATTTCCGCCGCCACCGGAATCTCCAGGGCGCCGGGCACGGTGATCACCACCACCTCGACACCCGCGGCCTCCAGCACCGCGCGGGCGCCGGCCAGAAGCTCGTCGGCCAGCGCCTCATAATAGCGCGCCTCGACGATGAGCACCCGCGCGCCCTCCAGCAGCTCATTGGCTTCCTGTGAGCCTTCTCTGCGCGTCGTCACCATGGGACCGTCTCCGAAACTGAGGCGCGAGGCGTACAAGAGCGCGCCGCGCCGCGCAAGCGCACCGCGTGTGCCGGAACTGCAGAGCACCTGCCCGCCCGCCGAATGCGCCGGGCTGATAGCCCGTCAGGCGCGCGGGAACTCGGCGAGTCGCGCCGCATAGCGGGCCATCACATCCACCTCGAAATTGACGAGGTCGCCCGCGCCCACGCCGCCCCAGGTGGTGACCGCCAGGGTGTGGGGAATGAGCAGGCAGGAGAAGGTGTTACCCTCCACGGTATTAACCGTGAGGGAGGTGCCATCGAGGGCCACAGAGCCCTTCACCGCCACGAAGCGCGCCAGCCCCTGGGGCACCTCGAACAGGAAGCGGGTGGTCTCGCCCAGATCTTCCCGCTTCAGCACCTTGGCGGTGGAATCCACATGGCCGGACACCATGTGGCCGCCCAGCTCATCGCCAAGTTTCAGCGAGCGTTCAAGATTGATGCGCCGCCCGGCTTGCCATGCGGCGACGGTGGTGATGGCCAGGGTCT
Source organism: Xanthobacter sp. NM-25 (assembly GCF_022138605.1). Taxonomy (GTDB): domain Bacteria; phylum Pseudomonadota; class Alphaproteobacteria; order Rhizobiales; family Xanthobacteraceae; genus Xanthobacter. The sequence goes on along the minus strand of NZ_JACBFS010000003.1, from coordinate 386,950 downwards.
CGGGCCCGGCATCCACGGTGAAGCGCGCCCTGCGCGGGCCGTCCGCCGCCACCGACGTCACTGTCATGCACACGCCGGAACAGGCGATGGAGGCGCCGAGCGCGATGCCGGACGCCTCGTAATCGGTGGCGATGGTGAGGGTCTTCACCTCGCCATGGGGCACGGCGGAGAGAATCTCGCCCATGTCGGTGACAATGCCGGTGAACATTCTAGCGCCTCCACAACCGCACGAGATGATCGGGGCCCAGATCCTCGTGCTCCACCTCGACGAAGCCCACCGGCGCGAACAGCCGCGCCAGCGGCCGCCCGGCCAGCGCCGGCACCGCATCGGCGCCCAGCACCACCGGACTGGTGAAGGCGGCCACCTCGTCCACCAGGCCAGCGTCAAGGAAGGCGGCGGCGGTGGTCGGACCACCTTCCACCATCACCCGGGTGAGGCCCAGCATGCCGAGCAATTTCAGCACGGCGGGCAGATAGAGCCGCCCCTCGGGGCCGCCGCGGGGCACGCGCAGCACCTCCACGCCGCGCTCCACCAGCGCCGCCTCGAGATCCGCCGGTGCATCTTCAGCGGTGACCACCCACACCGGGACCTCGCAGGCGGTGCGCACCAAAGCGGAATCGAGGGGCAACGACAACGCGCTGTCGAGCACGATGCGCAGCGGCGAGCGCTTCTCATAGCCTTCGAGACGGGTGGTCAGCATGGGGTCATCGGCCTTCACCGTGCCCACACCTACCAGAATCGCATCCGCATGGGCCCGCATGAGATGGGCGCGGGCGCGCGCCTCCGGTCCCGTCACCACCGCCGGGCGCGGACCCGGGAGGGCTGCCTTGCCATCGGCGGAAACCGCCAGCTTCAACAGCACATGGGGCCGCCCCTCGGTGACCCGTCGGATGTGGCCGGCGTGATCGGCGAGCGCCTGCTCGGCCCCCACCCCCACGGTGACCCAGATGCCGGCGGCACGCAGGCGCGCCACGCCGCGGCCCTTCACCCGGTGGTCGGGATCCTCGATGGCCGCCACCACCCGACGGACGCCGGCGGCGATCACCGCATCGGCGCACGGCGGCGTGCGGCCATGGTGGGAACAGGGCTCCAGGGTGACATAGAGGGTGGCGCCGCGGGCGCCCTCCCCGGCCTGCGCCAGAGCCTGCGGCTCCGCATGGGGCCGGCCAGCGGCGGCCGTGGCGGCGGCACCGATCACCTCGGGTCCGTTCCGACCATGCCGCACCACCACCGCCCCCACCGATGGATTGGGCCAGGTGCGGCCAAGACCGGTCTGCCCCACGGCCAGAGCCTCGGCCATAAAGCGCTCGTCCTCCTCCGGGGAGGAGACCTGCTGCAGCGGCACCATCTCGCTGGTCATTCTCCCGCGCGCGGCGGCTTGCGCCCGCCGTCCTCAGCGGCGCTCCCCTCGACCGGCGTGCCGTCCGAAGAGAGCTCCGCCAGCGCGTGCTCGAAATCCTTCGCCTCGCGGAAGTCGCGATAGACCGAGGCGAAGCGCACATAGGCCACGTCATCGATCTGCTTCAGCCCTTCCATCACCAGTTCACCGATGGTGTGGGAGGGGATGTCGGTGTCGCCCAGGCTTTCCAGCTGGCGCACCACGCCGGTGATCATGCGCTCCACCCGCTCGGGATCCACCGGGCGCTTGCGCAGCGCCACCTGGACCGAGCGGGCGAGCTTGTCGCGATCGAACGGCACCCGCCGGCCGGCGCGCTTCACAATCATGAGCTCGCGCAGTTGCACGCGCTCAAAAGTGGTGAAGCGCCCGCCGCAATCGGGGCAGATGCGCCGGCGGCGAATGGCGGTGTTGTCCTCGGTGGGACGGGAGTCCTTCACCTGGGTGTCGAGGCTCCCGCAATAGGGGCACCGCATCAGTCAACCGCCTCCGACGCACACGTCTCAGGGGTAGATGGGGAAGCGCTTGAGCAGCGCGGAGACCTTCTCGCGCACCGCCGCTTCCACCAGCGAATCCTCGTCTGCCCCCTTCTGCGACAGCACGTCCAGCACCTCAGCGATGAAATTGCCGATCTGCTGGAACTCCGCCACGCCGAAGCCGCGGGTGGTGCCCGCCGGGGTGCCGAGACGCACGCCCGAGGTCACGAACGGCTTTTCGGGATCGAACGGGATGCCGTTCTTGTTGCAGGTGATGTGGGCCCGGCCCAGGGCCGCTTCCGACACCTTGCCGGTGAGCTTCTTCGGCCGCAGATCCACCAGCATCAGGTGCGTGTCGGTGCCGCCGGAAACGATGGCGAAGCCGTGGCCCTTGAGGGTCTCGGCCAGGGCCTTGGCATTCTCCACCACGTTCTTCGCATAGAGCTTGAACTCGGGACGCAGCGCCTCGCCGAACGCCACCGCCTTGGCGGCGATGACATGCATCAGCGGGCCGCCCTGGATGCCGGGGAAGATGGCCGAATTGATCTTCTTGGCCAGATCCCCGTCATTGGTGAGAATCATGCCACCGCGCGGGCCGCGCAGGGTCTTGTGGGTGGTGGTGGTCACCACATGGGCATGAGGGAACGGGCTGGGATGCGCCCCGCCGGCCACCAGGCCCGCGAAATGAGCCATGTCCACCATCAGCAGCGCGCCAACGCTGTCGGCGATGGCACGCATCTTCGGGAAGTCGATGATGCGTGGATAGGCCGAGCCGCCGGCAACGATCAGCTTCGGCTTGTGCTGGTCGGCGAGGCGAGCGACCTCCTCATAATCGATATACTGGTCCTCCTGGCGCACCGTGTAGGGCACCGCCTTGAACCACTTGCCGGACATGTTGACGGCCGAGCCGTGGGTGAGATGGCCACCGGCGGCGAGGTTCAGGCCGAGGAAGGTGTCGCCCGGCTGCATGGTGGCAAAGAACACGCCCTGGTTCGCCTGGCTGCCGGAATTGGGCTGCACATTGGCGAAGTCGCAGCCGAACAGCTTCTTGGCACGCTCGATGGCGAGGTTCTCGGCCACGTCCACGAACTGGCAGCCGCCGTAATAGCGCTTGCCGGGATAGCCTTCCGCATACTTGTTGGTGAGCACCGAACCCTGCGCCTCGAGGACGGCGCGCGACACGATGTTCTCGGAAGCGATGAGCTCGATCTCGTCGCGCTGACGCCCCAGCTCCGCATTCACCGCAGCCGTGATCTCCGGATCGGTCTCCGCGAGAGTGGCGGTGAAGAAGCGGTTGATTTCCTCCGTGACGGAGGCGGGGTTCGCGTCCTGCGAGGCCATGGCAGGTCTCCAAATCCAAACAAGCTGGGCGCCACCTGGCGCCGCAATCGGAAGCTGGTCGCTTATCATAGGGCCGCCGCCAAGTCCAAAGGCGTAAGGGCCCGTCGGCCGAGATGTCCGCGCATCGGGCCTGCGGTGCGCGCATGCGGCGCATCCGGCGGGGCGCCTCCGCGTCAACAAGCGCACGGGCGACCTGACGGCCGCCCGTATCGAAATGTCACATGGTCTGTTCGCCGGGTCCGTGGCGCGGGGCCGCTCAGCGCCGGGTGAAGTTCACCGGAACGGAGAAGGTCGCGCCGTTTCCATCCGGTGGCCGCGGGAACGGCGAGGCCCGCTGAACGGTCGCCACCGCCTCGGCATCGAGCACCGAGGACCCGGACGAACGCACCAGCCGCGCCGACGTCACCCGGCCCGAACCATCCAGCGAGAAGCGCACCGTCGGCCGCCCCGAGAGACTCTGCGCACCCGGCGGGTAGCGCTTGAAGCGGTTGAGATGGGCCGAAACCATAGACGCCCAGGACGCCCGCGCCTGCGAATTGCTGGCGCTGATGCCCGGTGAGGGCGCCGCCGTCGTGCGGGAGGGCGCGGCCTCCGAGCGGGGCGCGGCGGCCGTAGTCGGCGCCGCCGGGCGGCGCGACGGCTTGGCCTTCTTCTTCTCCGGCTTCTTTTCCGGATCGGGCTTGCGCTTTTCCTCCTCCTTGATCTCGGGCTTGGGCTGCGGCATCGGCAGCGTCACCTCGGAGATCATGGGTGCCGGCGGCAGCTCCGGAAGCTTGTCCAGCGCCTGCTCAAGCAGCGGCTCGGGCGGCGGCGGCGTGCTGTCCTCCACGACATCCGGCGCATCGTCCTGGGTGGGCTCGGGCGCCTGCACCATCTGCGGCCCCGGCGCCACGTCCTCCACCTGCGAGGGCGCGCTCACCGGCATGGGCGCAAGCTCGATCATCACCGCCGCCGGCGGCGCCGAGGCGGCTTCCACCTTACGCCAGAACAGCGCGCCATAGACGAAGACCGTGTGCACCAGCACGATCAGCAGTCCCGCCGCCGCCCAGCGCAGGAGGGAGTCACGCAGATGGTGGCGGTCGAAATCGTGCCAATGGACCGCGCTCACTGGGCTGCCCCAGCGGACGGCGCCGCCGCGGATGGCGCACCGACGGCGGGCAAGGCGCCTGTGGCGGGTGCGGCCGGCGCCCCGCCGGCGGAGGCCCCATCCAGGCCCACCAGCGCGACCTTGAGATAGCCCGCCGAACGCAGGGCGTTCATGAGCTCCATCACCGCGCCATAATCCACTGTCTTGTCGGCCCGGACGAACACCCGCTGCTCGCGATCGGCGCCGGTCGCCTCATCGAGCGCCGCCCGCAGCCCGGCGCGGCTGACGGGATCATCGCCCAGGGCCAACGACAGGTCACTCTTCAACGAGAGGAACAGGGGCTTGTCCGGCCGCGGCTGCTGCTGCGCATTCGAGGTGGGCAGGTCCACCTTCACGTCCACGGTGGCCAGCGGCGCCGCGACCATGAAGATGATGAGCAGCACCAGCATCACATCGATGAACGGCGTGACGTTGATTTCGTGATTCTCGGGGAGGTCGTCCCCCCCGTGATAGAGGTTGGCTGCCATGGGTCGCGCCCTCTATCCGCCGCTCACTCGGCCGCCGCGCGCAGGCTCGGCCCGCGCTTACCCTGGGCAGCGCGATCGAGATCCCGCGACAGGTGCCGCATCACCTCCGAGGACGTATCGGCAAGCCGGGCCTTATAGGCGGCGATGGCACGCGCGAACACGTTGTAGATGATGACGGCTGGAATCGCCGCCACCAGACCGATGGCGGTGGCCAGCAGCGCCTCGGCGATGCCGGGCGCCACCACCGCCAGATTGGTGGTGTGCGCCTTCGAGATGCCGATGAAGCTGTTCATGATGCCCCAGACGGTGCCGAACAGGCCCACGAACGGAGCGGTGGCGCCGATGGTGGCGAGAACGCCGGTGCCCACGGACATCTGCCGCCCGGCTGCCGCCTCGATGCGGCTGAGGGAGATGGCGACGCGCTCCTTGATGCCCTCCGCCGGCAGACCGGACGAGGTTTCCCATTCGGAGACGGCCGCGCGCACCGTGGCCGGGCCCGGGCCGCGCCCCTGGGGCATGGCCCGTTCGGCGGCCGCGAGGGTCGGTGCCGCGCGCAGCGCCTTGAGGGTGCGATTGACCTGACGGCGGGCGAACAGCAGTTCGATCGACTTGGCGAACCACACGGTCCACGTCACCACGGAGGCAAAGGCCAGGCCGATCATCACCGCTTTGACCACCATGTCGGCGGCCATGAACATGCCCCAGGGCGACAGGTCATGGGGCAGCAGCGAGGGCCCTGACGCAGGGGCCGGAGCGGCCGCATCCTGCGGCGACACCACTTCGGTCGGCGCAGCGGCCGCGCCCTCGGCGCCGGGCGTCGTTGCGGCAGGCGTCGTTGCGGCAGACTCACCCGGCACGCCTGCCGGCGCCGGAGGCGTGACCGCGGTGGGAGTCGCCGCGGCGGGGCGCGGCGTCGAGACGCCGGTAGCCGGTACGGCAGCAGCAGGCGTGAGGCTGGCCGGTGCAGCGCCCTGAGGGGCGGCCGCGCTCGAAGGCGTGGACGACTGTGCCGCCGGCGCAGCGGGTGTCGGTTCGTTCTGAGCCAGTGCCGGTCCAGCGACGCCGCAGATCACCGTGAGAAACGCCGCACCGAAAACAGAACGCATGAAAGACGCCGTCTGAGACAGCGGGGCACAACAGCAATAGGGCATCGCGCGTCACCGGAATTGCAAAAAAACGGAGGTCGCTGGCGATCCCGCACTCGGGAAATGGCTCGCGCTCGCATCTATAGCGCCATTTGCTGCGTTCGCTAACCCCCCAACAGGCCCGAGAGGGGCGCCGGACCGCACATTATGGAAATACCAGTCAACAGCGCCTCCGGACGGCGCGTCTCAGGCCAGCTCCACCAGCTTGCCATCGCGCAGCGTCACACGGCGATCCATGCGGGCAGCCAGATCGAGATTGTGGGTGGCGATCAGGGCGGCGACGCCGGTGGCATGCACCAGCTCCGTGAGGGCGTCGAACACATGGTCCGAGGTTTTCGGGTCGAGATTGCCGGTGGGCTCGTCGGCCAGGAGAAGCCGAGGCGCATTGGCAAGGGCGCGAGCAATGGCCACCCGCTGCTGCTCGCCGCCGGAGAGTTCCGCCGGCCGGTGGCTCAGCCGCTCGGCAAGGCCGAGATAACTGAGCAGGTCGCGGGCGCGGGCGTTGGCCTCCTTATGGGAGAGGCCGCGGATCATCTGCGGCATGGCCACGTTCTCGAGGGCGGTGAACTCCCCCAGCAGATGATGGAACTGATAGATGAAGCCGATATGCAGCCGCCGCATGCGGGTGCGGTCCGCATCCGCGAGCCGGGCGGTGGGCTTGCCGTCGATGAAGACTTCGCCGGCGTCCGACTGCTCCAGCAGGCCGGCAATGTGCAGCAGCGTGGATTTCCCGGAGCCCGAGGGCGCCACCAGCGCCACCGACTGGCCGGGGGCGATGGCAAGATCCACCCCGCGCAGGATTTCCAGCGCGCTGTCGCCCTCCGTATAGCGGCGCACCACGCCGGCGAGAGCGAGGGCGTATTGCGGACGCGGCGGCGTGCCGGGCGAACCGGGGCGACGGCGGGCGGGCTGATCCATCACTCGTATCTCAGGGCTTCCACCGGATCGAGCCGGGCGGCCCGCCAGGAGGGATAAAGGGTGGCGAGCAGCGACAGCACCAGGGCCATCACCACCACCGTGGTGGTCTCACCCACGTTCATGTCGGCCGGCAGCTTGGAGAGGTAATAGAGCTCCGGCGAGAACAGCTCGGTGGAGGTCAGCCAGGAAATGAACTGGCGGATGCTCTCGATGTTGAGGCAGACGATGACGCCCAGCAGCAGCCCCACCAGCGTGCCCACCACGCCGATGGAGGCCCCGGTGATGAGGAACACCCGCATCACCGCACCCCGCGTCGCCCCCATGGTGCGCAGAATGGCGATGTCGTGGCCCTTGTCCTTCACCAGCATGATGAGGCCGGACACGATGTTCAGCGCCGCCACCAGTACGATGAGGGTGAGGATGAGGAACATCACGTTCCGCTCCACCTGCAGCGCGTTGAAGAAGGTGGCGTTGCGCTTGCGCCAGTCCACCAGATAGACGGGCCGCTCCGCCGCCGCCTGGATGGCGCCGCGCAGTTCCTCCACATCATCCGGCTTGTCGATATAAACTTCGACGGCGTTCACGTCGCCGTTGCGGTTGAAATAGGCCTGGGCTTCCTTCAGCGGCATGAAGACGAAGGCGCTGTCGTATTCCGACATGCCCACCTCGAAAATGGCTGCCACCTTGTAGACCTTGATGCGCGGCGAGGTCCCCATGGGCGTCACCGCGCCCCGCGGCGCCACCAGGGTGATGTTGTCGCCCGCCCGCAGCGACAATTGGTCGGCGAGGCGCTTGCCGATGGCGAGCCCCTGCCCCGTGTCGAAGCTCTCCAGCGTGCCCGAGCGCACATTGTGCGCCACCGACGGCAGGCCCCTGAGGTTCTTTTCGCTGAGCCCGCGCACCAGGACGCCGGAGGCACCGAACTGGGAGGAGGCCAGCGCCTGGCCTTCCACCAGCGGCACCGCCAGGCGCACCCCGTTGAGATTGGCGATGCGCTCGGCCACCGCGTCATAATCCGTCAGCGGGGTTTCCAGCGGCTGCACCAGCACGTGGCCGTTGAGGCCGAGGATCTTGCCCAGCAGCTCCTGGCGGAAACCGTTCATCACCGCCATGACGATGATGAGGGTGGCAACCCCCAGCATGATTCCAAGGAAGGAAAACCCGGCGATGACCGAGATGAAGCCTTCCTTGCGCCGCGCCCTCAGATAGCGCAGCGACAGCATCCACTCGAACGCCGCGAACGGCCGTGTTCCCGTGGGTTCCTCGCTGCGCGGTGCCGAGGACGCTTTTGCGCTCATGCCTTCAGCCTCTCCAGAATGTCCTTCGGCGCGATCAGCTCGCGGGCCCCGTCCACACGGCGCTTCAATTCCACCTTGCCATCGGCCAGGCCCTTCGGCCCCACCAGGATCTGCCAGGGCAGGCCGATGAGGTCGGCGGTGGCGAACTTGGCCCCCGCGCGCTCCTCCGTGTCGTCATAGAGCACGTCATAGCCGGCGGCGGTCAATTCCGCGTAAAGGGCCTCGCAGGCCGTGTCCGTGCTGCTGTCGCCCACCTTCAGATTGAGGATGCCCACCTGGAACGGCGCCACCGCCTCCGGCCAGATGATTCCCGCATCATCATGGGAGGCTTCGATCATGGCCGCCACGAGGCGCGAGGGGCCGATGCCGTAGGAGCCCATGTGCACCGTGTGGGCATTGCCATCCGGCCCCTGCACGGTCACGCCGAACGGCTCGGAATATTTGGTGCCGAAATAAAAGATGTGGCCCACCTCGATGCCGCGCGCCGCCGTGCGCTTGTCGGCGGGAATGGCGTTGTAGGCGGCTTCGTCGTGCTTCTCGGAGGTGGCGGCATAAAGCGCGGTGAACTGGTCGAACACCTGCTGCAGGCCGGCGCGGTCGTCGAAATCCACATCGGCCGGGGGCGGCGCCATGTTCAGATAGTCGCCGTGGCAGAACACCTCGCTCTCGCCGGTGGAGGCGAGAATGATGAACTCGTGCGAGAGATTGCCGCCGATGGGGCCGGTATCCGCCACCATGGGAATGGCCTTGAGGCCCATGCGCGCGAAGGTGCGCAGGTAAGCCACGAACATCTTGTTGTAGGAGTGGCGCGCGCCGGCGGCGTCGAGATCGAAGGAATAGGCATCCTTCATCAGGAACTCGCGGGAGCGGTAGACACCGAAGCGCGGACGCACCTCGTCCCGGAACTTCCACTGAATATGGTAGAGGTTCAGCGGCAGCGCCTTATAGGACTTCACATAGGCGCGGACGATGTCGGTGATCATCTCTTCATTGGTGGGGCCGAATAGCATCTCGCGATCGTGCCGGTCCCGAATTCGTAGCATCTCCTTGCCATAATCGTCGTAGCGCCCACTCTCGCGCCACAGGTCAGCGCTCTGGATCGTGGGCATCAGCATCTCGATGGCGCCAGACCGGTTCTGCTCCTCGCGGATGATGTTGCAGATCTTGTTGAGCACACGGTGGCCGAGGGGCAGCCAGGCGAAGATTCCGGCCGCCTCCTGGCGGATCATGCCCGCACGCAGCATCAGCCGGTGGGAGACGATATCCGCCTCCCGCGGCACTTCACGCAGAATCGGCAGAAAATAACGGGAAAGGCGCATCGCAAGGCTCGACGGCTGGGGGGATCGAAAGGAGTGTGGGGAGTGAAAGCGGAAGCGTCGGCAAAACACAAGCCCGCTGAACCGACCCCCCTATCTAAATACCATGGTGCAGCGCAATGCACATCTTATTGCGGCGCAAGGATGACAAACGACAGATTCTTGTTCTAGTTTGTCTGCGCACAAGAAAGGGGATCGTCGCTGACCCACTCGCATGGGTAGCGAACGCGGTCCGGGTCTCGGGAGGAATCGAAAACAAAAGCCGGCCGGCGGCCGCTCTTCTTGAGCGCATACGGAATCGGCATCACGGATTGGCCGTGTCTCGGCACAGTGGGCGATAGACCCGCGTGGGGCACGAAAGCCGTGGAATGAAAAAAGGCGAGGTCACCGGACCTCGCCTTTTCTTTTTGTCAAATCAATGCATTACAGGGCTCGGCAGGGCAATGACGACGCCCTGTCCACGCCGCGCCCCTTCCAATCTTGGCCCTGCTGCAGAGGGGACTTGGCCCCCGCTGCGGGCCACCCGCAGCCATCACCCACCGTCTTGGCGCTCCAGCAAATGCGCAACCCACACCACGCCAGGAGCGCCCCTGACGATGCGGCATGCAACCTCATTTTTATATCAATGTATTGATTTATCTGTCCCAGTGAGTCGGCAGCCGACTCACTGGGACCGGTCGCCTCACTGCGAGGACGTGTCGAACGGCATGGGCAGATCCTCCAGGGCGATCACGCCGCTGGTGAGGAGATAGACCACGCCAGCGGTCACCAAAGCGGCGATCACCGTGGTGGCGAGCATCTTGCGCCAGAGCATCGGCCGCTGCGGCGCGCCGGGATCACTGCCCGGCACCGCCCCCGCCGCATCGAGCTGGGATCGCACGCCCCACGGCAGAACCGCGAACAGCGTGACCCACCACACGATGAAATAGATGGCGACGACGGCTGCGACCGACATCGCCGCGCCCTCACGCCTGCTCGAGTTCGACAAGGGTGCCGTTGAAGTCCTTCGGATGAAGGAACAGCACCGGCTTGCCATGGGCGCCGATCTTCGGCTCACCGGAGCCGAGCACCCGCGCCCCCTTGGCCTTCAGCTGATCGCGGGCGGAGATGATGTCGTCCACCTCGTAACAGAGGTGGTGAATGCCGCCGTCCGGATTGCGCTCCAGGAACTTGGCGATGGGCGAGTCCGCCCCCAGGGGCTCCAGGAATTCGATCTTCGTATTGGGCAGGGTCACGAACACCGTGGTCACGCCATGCTCGGCCTGCGGCACCGCGGCGGACACCTCCGCCCCCAAGGTATCGCGATAAAGCGCAGACGCGGCCGCGATGTCGCGCACCGCGATGGCCACATGGTTCAGCCGTCCGATCATGCTTCCCTCATTGTCTTGCGCCTGCGGGTTGTCGCTGGCGCCGCGTTCCACCCATCACACTTCGAGAACGTGCACGTGGCAAACGGGCTTTTTGCCCCACACAGCGTTCACGGCCGCGCGCACGGCCCGTTCCAGCGTGTCAGCCAGCGCATCGGGATCGCGCCGGCGGGCCTTCGGCAGGCCATCCAGCGTCGCCACCACCGTGTCGAGCACACGGTCCAGCATGTCCACATTGCCCTCCCCGCGCTCGGGAACACCGGTGAGTTCCACCGAGGGATCCCCCGCCAGGGTGCCATGCTTGTCCACCGCCACGGCCACCGAGATGGCCCCCACGTAGCTGAGCTTGCGGCGCTCCGGCAGGGTGCGCCCGCCTTCCGCCAGCAGCAGCCGGGCATCCTTGTAGAGCCGCCCGAATGGCACCTCGCCCACCCGCTCCGCCGGACCGGGGGCCAGACGCAGCACCTGCCCGTCATAGCAATTCACCACCTCGGGCACGCCGAGCCCGCGGGCCAGCTGGGCATGCTCATGCAGGTGCAGCGGCTCGCCGTGCACCGGCACCGCCAGCTGTGGCCGCACCAGCGCATACATCTGCTCCAACTCCCCTCGCCGGGGATGGCCGGACACGTGCACCAGCCCGTTGCGATCGGTCATCACTTCGATGCCGCTCTTCACCAGGGCATTGATGATGGTGTTCACCACCTTCTCATTGCCGGGAATGGTGCGCGAGGAGAACACCACGAGATCGCCGGGCGACAGCGCGATCTCCGGATGGTCGTCATCGGCGATGCGCTTGAGCGCGGCCCGCGGCTCGCCCTGGCTGCCGGTGAGGATGGCCACCACCCGCTCCCGGGGCAGGTAGCCATAGGCCTCGGCGCTGCGGAACGGGGGAATACCGTCGAGCATGCCCTGCTCGCGGGCGACACCGATCACCCGCTCCAGGGCCCGGCCCACCACCACCACCTCGCGGCCGGCGGCCATCGCCGCCTCGGCGATGCCGCGCACGCGGGCGACATTGGAGGAGAAGGTGGTGAAGGCCACCCGGTGCTTGGCCTTGGCGACGATCTCCTTGAGCGAAGCCGCCACATCCTGCTCGGAGGGGGAGACCCCGTCGCGGATGGCGTTGGTGGAATCGCACACCAGCGCCCGCACCCCCTCATCGCCGAGCGCCGAGAGGCGCGCCACGTCGGTGGGCCGTCCCACCACGGGATTGGGATCGAGCTTCCAGTCGCCCGTGTGCACCACCAGCCCGGCGGCGCTGCGAATGGCGAGGGCATGGCTATCGGGAATCGAGTGCGCCACCGGCACGAATTCCACCTCGAACGGGCCGAGGGCCACGCTCTCGCCCGAACGGACCACGTTGATCGGCAGCGCCGACGGTGCCCCCGGCTCCCCGGCCCGCTTCGCCTCCAGCAGCCCGGCGGTAAAGGGGGTGGTGTAGATGGGGCACTTCAGCCGCGGCCAAAGGTCGAGCACGGCGCCGATGTGGTCTTCGTGGCCGTGGGTGATGACCATGCCGACAATGTTGGTCTTTTCCGCTTCCAGGAAGCGGATGTCGGGCAAAACGAGGTCCACGCCCGGCGCCTCGTCGCCGGCGAAGCTCATGCCGAAATCGACGATCAGCCACTGTCGCGCCTTCCGCGGCCCAATGCCGTAGAGCGCGAGGTTCATGCCGATTTCGCCCACGCCCCCTAAGGGCGCGAACACGAGTTCTTCCGTCACTGCCATCGGCTGATCACTTCCAACACAAACGCTCACCGCGCCGTGGGAGAAGGCGGACGCCGCATGAGCTTGAAATAAATGCCTCGAACCGTCGCCACCGCCGCCCCTCGCGCTGCGCGACCGTCTTCGCCATCCCCTCCCGCACTCGAAAGAAGCCGGCCGGAGCTAGTCCGGCACGCGCAATGACACGTCGCCGGCGGTGATGATCTCCGCCACGCCATCGCGGCGGCGTAGCATCATCGCGCCGCGCGCGTCGATATTCTCAAAACGGCCGATCACTTCCCGCTCGCCGACCTTCACGCTCACCTGGTCGCCCATGCCCAGGGCATGGCGCATCCAGTCGGAGCGGATGCCGGCAAAGCCGTTGCCGCCGTGCCACTGGTTGAGGCGGACCGCCATGGCGAGGTCCAGGGCCTCCAGCAGCCGGTCGGGGGCGGTCGGCGCACCGGCTTCCTCCAGGCTGGTCGCCTTGTAGGGCAGATCATCCGGGTGATGCAGGCAATTGATTCCGAAACCGATCACCGCCGCCGGCCGATTGGCTGCGTCGGTGCCGCCCTCCACCAGGATGCCGGCGAGTTTGCCGCCCTCCAGCAGCAGGTCGTTGGGCCATTTGAGCTTCAGCTGCTCTGCGGCCACCTGCGGGGCGGCCGAAAGCACCGCATCACGCGCGGCGAGCCCCGCCACGAAGCACAGCTGCGCCAGATTGGCGAGCGGTGCCGGATTGGGCAACACCAGCGTTGCGAACAGGTTGCCGAGCTCGGAGGTCCAAGGACGCCCGCGCCGGCCGCGCCCGCCGGTCTGGATATCTGCGACCAGCCAAACGGGCATGGTCTCGCCACGCGCCAAGCGGGCGAGACCCTCCGCATTGGTGGAGCCGATCTCCGTGAACCGGATGATGGGAACCGTGGAACCCTGAAATTCGTATTGAGCCATAGATCAGAAGAGCGACCGGGCGGCGGCCCCCGCCGCCTCAATGAGAGGAGCGGGATAAACGAAATAGAAGATCGTGAAAAGCCCGCTGAGCCCCAACACCGCCTTCAGCTCGGTCGGCATGGGGTCGAACGCCTCCGCCGGCTCGTCGAAATACATGATCTTGACCACCCGCAGGTAGTAGTACGCACCCACCACCGACGCCAGCACACCGATCACCGAAAGGCCATAGAGGCCCGCCTGGATGGCGGCGACGAACACGTAATATTTCGCCAGGAAGCCGGCCAGGGGCGGAATACCCGCCAGCGAGAACATGAGCGCGCCGAGCATCAGCGCCATCAACGGATTGTTGCGGGCGAGACCGGCCAGGTCGTCGATATTCTCCACCGCCCGGCCCTGCCGGCGCATGGTGAGCACGCAGGCGAACGAACCGAGCGTCATGGCCACATAGATGGTCATGTACACCAGCACGCCGCGCACACCCTCGGCCGTGCCGGCGGCGAGGCCCACCAGGGCGAAGCCCATGTGGCCAATGGAGGAGTAGGCGAGCAGGCGTTTGATGTTGCGCTGGCCGATGGCGGCGAACGAGCCCAGCACCATGGAGGCGATGGAGACGAAGGCCACGATCTGCTGCCACTGATGGCCGATATGCGGGAACGCTTCCGCCACCACGCGGATGAAGATGGCCATGCCCGCCACCTTCGGCGCGGTGGCGAAGAAGGTGGTGACCGGGGTGGGCGCGCCTTCGTACACATCCGGCGTCCACATGTGGAACGGCACCGCCGAAATCTTGAAGCACAGGCCGGCCAACACGAACACCAGCCCGAAGATGAGGCCGATGGACGGGGAGGTCACGACGCTGGCGATCACGTTGAAGTTCACCGAGCCCGTGAAGCCGTACACCAGCGACGAGCCATAAAGCAGCATGCCCGAGGAGAGCGAGCCCAGCACAAAATACTTCAGGCCCGCCTCGGTGGAGCGCACCGAGTCGCGGTTGATGGCCGCCACCACATAGAGCGAAAGGCTCATCAGCTCGAGGCCGAGATACAGGGCGATCAGATCGCCCGCCGACACCAGCATGCACATGCCGAGGGTCGAGATGACGAACAGCACCGCATATTCGAACCGCGCCAGCTTCTCGCGGTTCTGCCAGTCCACCGCCATCACCAGCGAGATGGTGGCGCCGAAGATCGCCAACAGCTTCATGAAGCGGCTGAACGGATCGGACACGAAGGCGCCGTGGAAGGCCACCACGTCGCCGCCGGGGCCCAGGAGCACCAGGATGCCCGCCGCAGCCAGCACCGCGATGGCGAGGCCGGTGACGAAATTGGCGGCCCCCTCCCCGCGGAACGCGCCGATGAGGATCAGCACGATAGCGGAGACGGCAAGCACCAGTTCGGGCAGGACAGCGCCGAGCGGAGGCAGGAGCTGCGTCATAGCGACCTCGAAATCAGAAGCTGAGGAGGAGCGCGGTCTTCACCGCACCCGCCACCTGATCGGTGCGCGCGACGACCGCGTTCACCGCATGGGATGTCATGTTGAGAATGGGGGCCGGCCACACGCCGAACAGGATGGTGATGATCACCAGCGGCGTCAGGATCGCCATTTCCCGCGGCGAAAGGTCCAGGATGTTCTTCAGGCTCTCCTTCTCCAGCTTGCCGAAGATGACCCGCCAGTAGAGGTAGAGGGCATAGGCCGCCGAGAGGATCACGCCCGTCGCGGCGAAGAAGGCCACCCAGGTGTTGCGCTCGAACGCCGCCAGCATGGTGAGGAACTCGCCCACGAACCCGGAGGTGCCCGGCAGGCCGATGTTGGCCATGGTGAACACCATCATGAAGGTCGCGTAGAGCGGCATGCGCTTCACGAGCCCGCCGTAAGCGGCGATCTCGCGGGTGTGCATACGGTCATAGATGACGCCCACGCACAGGAACAGCGCGCCCGACACGAAGCCGTGCGAGATCATGAGGAACATGGCGCCCTGCAGGCCCTGCTCGTTCATGGTGAAGATGCCCATGGTCACGAAGCCCATGTGGGCGATGGACGAATAGGCGATCAGCTTTTTGATGTCTTCCTGCACCAGCGCCACCAGCGAGGTGTAGATCACCGCCACCACCGACAGGGTGAACACCATGGGCGCGAAATAGGCGCTCGCCTCCGGGAACATGGGCAGCGAGTAACGGATGAAGCCGTAGCCGCCCATCTTCAGAAGCACGCCAGCCAGGATGACCGAACCGGCGGTGGGCGCTTCCACGTGGGCGTCGGGCAGCCAGGTGTGCACCGGCCACATGGGCATCTTCACCGCGAACGAGGCGAAGAATGCGAGCCATAGCCAAATCTGCATGCTCGGCGGGAAACCGTGCTGCAGCAGGGTGGGCACATCGGTGGTGCCGGCCTGCCAGTAGATGGCCATGATGGCCAGCATCATCAGCACCGAACCCGCCAGGGTGTACAGAAAGAACTTGAAGGCCGCATAGATGCGCCGCGGACCACCCCAGATGCCGATGATGAGGAACATCGGGATCAGGCCGCCTTCAAAGAAGAAGTAGAACAGCACCAGATCGAGCGAGGTGAAGGTGCCGATCATCATGGTCTCAAGGACCATGAAGGCGATCATGTATTCCTTCACCCGCTTATGCACGCTCTCCCAGGAGGCCAGGATCGCGAACGGCATGAGGAAGGTGGTGAGGATCACGAACGGCAGGGAGATGCCATCGACGCCCATGTGGTAGGCGGCGATATCGCCGAGCCAGGCCGACTTCTCCACGAACTGGAAGCCGGGCGCCGCCGCATCGAAGCCCGGCAGCAGCAGCAGCGACACCACGAAGGTGACGAGCGTCGTCCACAGCGCCACCCAGCGGGCATTGCGCGCCGCCACCTCATCGTCGCCGCGCACCACGAGGATGAACAGGGCGCCGACCAGGGGGAGGAAGGTGACGACCGAAAGGATAGGCCAGTCTGTCATCGTCGTCACACTCCGGCGAACATGAACCAGGTGAGAAGGGCCGCGACGCCGATCAGCATCACGAAGGCATAATGGTAGAGATACCCGGTCTGCAGCCGCACCACGCGGCCGGTGACGTCGAGCACCCGCGCCGACACGCCATCGGGGCCGAAGCCGTCGATGATGGTGCCGTCGCCCCGCTTCCACAGCAGCCGGCCGAGCCACAAGGCGGGCCGCACGAACAGGACGTTATAGAGCTCGTCGAAGTACCACTTGTTCAGCAGGAACCGGTAGAGCGCGTCCTGGGACTGGGCGAGGGCCACCGGCACCTTCGGGTTCACGATGTAGAACCAATAGGCCACCAGGAAGCCCAGGACCATCATCGCCGTCGGCGCCAGAACGATCATCTCCGGGATCTCATGCATGGCATGGAGAATGTGGTTCTCCGCCCCCATGTAGATGGACGCCCGGAAGAACTCGTGCACGTCCGAGCCCACGAACACGTTGTAGAGGGCGTAACCGGAAATCAGCGCGCTCAGCCCCAGCACCGCCAGCGGCAGCGTCATCACCGGCGGCGATTCATGGGCGTGGTCGTAGAGGTGGTGATCCCGCGGCTTGCCGTGGAAGGTCATGAACACCAGGCGCCAGGAATAGAACGAGGTCAGTGCCGCGGCGATCACCGTCATGGCCCAGCCATAGAGCGCGAAGGCATTGTGGCTGGCATAGGCCGCCTCGATGATCGCGTCCTTGGAGTAGTAGCCGGCGGTGAACGGGAAGCCGGTGATCGCGAGCGTCCCGATCAGCATCATGGCGTAGGTGAAGGGCACCTTCTTATAGAGCCCCCCCATCTGCCGCATGTCCTGCTCGTGATGCGCGGCGTGGATGACCGAGCCGGCGCACAGGAACAGCAAAGCCTTGAAGCCCGCGTGGGTGAGCAGGTGGAACATGCCCACCGTATAAGCCCCCGCTCCCATGGCCACGAACATGTAGCCGAGCTGGGAACAGGTGGAATAGGCGATCACCTTCTTGATGTCGTTCTGCACCAGCGCCACGGTGGCGGCGAAGAAGGCGGTGGTAGCGCCCACGAGCATCACCACATTCAGAGCCGTCTGCGACAGCTCGAACACCGGCGACATCCGGGCCACCATGAACACGCCCGCGGTCACCATGGTGGCGGCGTGGATGAGGGCCGACACGGGGGTCGGGCCTTCCATGGCGTCGGGCAGCCAGGTGTGCAGCAGGAGCTGGGCCGACTTGCCCATGGCGCCGACGAACAGCAGCAGCGCGATGACGGTGGGCGCGTCCCAATTCTGGCCAAGGAAGTTGATGGTCTTGCCGGTGAGACCGGGCGCCGCCGCGAACACCTGATCGAACGCCAGCGAGCCGGTCATCACGAACAGCGCGAACATGCCCAGCATGAAGCCGAAGTCACCCACGCGGTTCACCACGAAGGCCTTCATGGCCGCGGCGTTGGCCGACGGCTTCTCATACCAGAAGCCGATCAAAAGGTAGGACGCGAGACCGACACCCTCCCAGCCGAAGAACATCTGCACCAGATTGTCGGCCGTCACCAGCATGAGCATGGCGAAGGTGAACAGGGAGAGATAGGCAAAGAAGCGCGGACGGCTCGGATCCTCATGCATGTAGCCGATCGAATACAGATGCACGAGGCTCGACACGGTGGTCACCACGATCAGCATCACCGCGGTGAGGCTGTCGATGCGCAGCGCCCAGTCGATCTTGAGATCGCCCACGCTCATCCACTGCAGCACCTGCACCCGCGCCGTCTCGCCGTCGAAGCCGACGTGGACGAAGGTGATCCAGGAGAACAGGCACGAGATGAACAGGAAGGTGGTGGTCACCACCTCGCTGGCGCGGGCGCCGATGGCACGGCCGAACAGGCCCGCAATGAGAAAGCCGACGAGGGGGAGGAAGACAATCGCCTGATACATGGCCTCAACCCTTCATGGCGTTGATGTCCTCGACGGCGATCGAACCGCGGTTGCGGTAGAACACCACGAGGATGGCGAGGCCGATGGCCGCTTCGGCTGCCGCGACGGTGAGGACCAGAAGCGCGAACACCTGACCCGTCAGGTTCCCGAGAAAGGCCGAGAACGACACCAGATTGATGTTCACCGACAGCAGGATCAGCTCGATCGACATCAGAATGACGATCACGTTCTTCCGGTTGAGGAAGATGCCGAGCGTGCCCAGCGTGAACAGGATTGCCGCCACCGTGAGGTAGTGGGAGAGACCGATTTCCATGGCTGCCCCCTCAAAGTCCCTGGCCGGGACGCACCTTGACCACCTTCATGGCAGCCTCGGGCGTGCGCGCCACCTGAGCCGAGATATTCTGGCGCTTCACATTGGCCTTGTGGCGGAGCGTGAGCACGATGGCGCCGATCATCGCCACCAGCAGCACGAAGCCGGCCGCCTGGAAGAAGTAGATGTAGTCCGTGTACAGCACCTGGGCGATCGCCTTGACGTTGGACACGTCCGACCCCGCCGGCGCGGCCGCGGCCGACACCGCGGCGGAGATGCCCGGGCCCGTGGCCCAGGCGCCCACCACCAGCACCAGCTCGGCGAGGAAGATGATGCCGACCAGCAGGCCGATGGGCAGATACTGCAGGAAGCCCTGGCGCAGCTCGACGAAATCCACGTCCAGCATCATCACCACGAACAGGAACAGCACCGCCACCGCGCCCACATAGACCACCACCAGGATCAGGGCGAGGAACTCGGCGCCGATCAGGAGGAACAGCGCCGCCGCATTCACGAAGGCGAGAATGAGGAACAGAACCGACTGCACCGGGTTGCGCGAGGAGATGACCATGACGGCCGATCCCACCAGCACGAACGCGAAGAGATAGAAAAACGCTGCCGCGACACTCATGCGGAGAGCCCCCCTCTGCGCGCCCGTTCCGCGCTCGATTGCGCCACGCCGAGATGGCCGGCACCCCATCCCGGGGCCCGCATCCCGCGGTCGATGCGTCGATAGATCTGACCCATCCCACAAGTCCACCGTGCTCGAGCCGACCGCATCCATCCGGCATCCCGATGGGCGATTCCCGCTCACAACTCAAGATCGAGCTCCCGATCGGCCGCGCGCGACCGCTCCGGACCTCTGCGCCGCGGCGACCCGCGACCCGTTCCTTACCCGCCCCGGCTTCCCGCGGCGGGCCCGCGCTCAACGATAGGGGGCGTCCATGGCGATGGAGCGCGCAATCTCACGCTCCCACCGGTCGCCGTTCGCGAGCAGCTTTTCCTTGTCGTAATAGAGTTCTTCACGGGTTTCCGTGGCGAACTCGAAATTCGGACCTTCGACGATGGCTTCCACCGGACAGGCTTCCTGACAGAAGCCGCAGTAGATGCACTTCACCATGTCGATGTCGTACCGCGTGGTACGGCGGGTGCCGTCGTTCCGGCGCGGGCCGGCCTCGATGGTGATGGCCTGCGCCGGGCAGATGGCCTCGCACAGCTTGCAGGCGATGCAGCGCTCTTCGCCATTGGGATAGCGGCGCAAGGCATGCTCGCCGCGGAAGCGCGGCGACAGCTGCCCCTTCTCGAAGGGATAGTTCAGCGTCGCCTTGGGCCTGAAGAAATAGCGCATGGCCAGGAAGAAGCCGGAGACCATCTCCGTCAGGAAAAACGCGCGCGCGGCCTGATCGAGCTTCATGGGCGCTCTCCCGCCGCGGTCACGCGGCTCATCTGATGGGTCGGAAGCACGTTCATTGGGGCGCATTCCCGGTGAAGTGCAGCACGCCAGCGACCACCACGACGGCGATCAGGGAGATGGGCAGGAACACCTTCCAGCCCAGCCGCATCAGCTGGTCGTAGCGATAGCGGGGCACCATGGCCTTGGCCATGGCAAACAGGAAGAACATGAAGCAGAGCTTGATGACGAACCACACCAGCCCCGGCACCCAGGTGAAGGGCGCGAACGGCAGCGGCGAAAGCCAGCCACCCAGGAACAGGATCGTCCCCATGGCGCACATGGTCATGATGGCCACGTACTCGCCCAGCATGAACAGCAGGTAGGGCGTGGAGCCGTACTCGGTCATGAAGCCCGCCACCAGCTCCGACTCCGCCTCGACCAGGTCGAAGGGCGGACGGTTCGTTTCAGCCAGCGCCGAGACGAAGAAGATGACGAACATGGGCAGCAGCGGCAGGAAGTACCAGTTCAGGAAACCGAACCGGCCGTTCTGCGCCTCGACGATGGCGCTGAGGTTCAGCGAACCGGCGCACATCAGCACGGTGATGATCACGAAGCCGATGGAGACTTCGTAGGACACCATCTGCGCCGCAGAGCGCAGGGCCGCGAGGAAGGGATACTTCGAGTTCGAAGCCCAGCCGCCCATGATGATGCCGTACACGCCGAGCGACGAGATGGCGAAAATATAGAGCACGCCCACATTGATGTCGGCGATCACCCAGCCATCGGCGATGGGCACAACGGCCCAGGCCGCCAGCGCCAGCACGCAGGTGACGAGCGGCGCCAGAAGGAACAGCACCTTGTTGGCGCCCGCCGGAACCGTCGGCTCCTTCAGCACGAACTTCAGCAGATCGGCGAAGGACTGCAGCAGGCCGAACGGCCCCACCACGTTGGGACCGCGCCGCAGCTGCACCGCCGCCCAGATCTTGCGGTCGGCGAGCAGAATGAAGGCGATGAAGATCAAAAGCGCCACGAGCAGCGCCAAGCTCTGCCCGAGGATGATCAGCACCTGGAGAAGGGTATCCTGCCAGCTCATCGGTTCTTATCGCCCCCTCACGCTTGCCGCGCGCGGGCCGAAGCCCGGGCCGCGCGCGCCATCGTCGGCGCCGTGTGAATCCTGCCGTAGCGTCCCATCGCGCTCACTCCGCCGCCTCGGCGGCACTGGCCGCCTGGAGCGCCGAGCATTCCGCCATGATGGCGGAGGCCCGGGCGATGGGGTTCGTCAGATAGAAATCCTCGATGGGCAGCGCGAACGCGCCCTTTTCCACCGCCCCGCCCTTTTCGGCCAGCTTGGCGATGTCGTCCGCCTTGCCCGCCTCGATCTGGTCGAGACGGCCGAGGTGCGGATAGGCGGCCATCAGCTTGGCGCGCAGGCCGGTGAGGCTGTCGAACGGCAGGGTCTGGCCCAGCACCTCGGACAGCGCCCGCAGCACCGCCCAATCCTCGCGCGCCTCGCCGGGGGGGAAGGCGGCGCGGTTGGCAAACTGCACCCGCCCTTCGGTATTCACATAGAGGCCCGACTTCTCCGTATAGGCTGCCCCGGGCAGGATCACATCCGCCCGATGGGCGCCGCGATCACCATGGGTGCCGATGTAGACGACGAACGCGCCGGGCTCCACATCCACCTCGTCGGCGCCCAACAGGAACGCCACGTCGAGACCGCCGGCCGCCATGGCCTTGGTGTCGAGGCCCTTGGGGCCGGGCACCGCGCCCACGTCCAGGGCGCCCACCCGCGCGGCCGCCGTGTGGAGCACGCCGAAGCCGTTCCAGCCCTCCTTCACCGCGCCGCACGCCGTCGCCAGCTTGGCCGCGAGGGCGAGCACCGCAGCGCCATCCGCACGGGCGAGAGCGCCCTGGCCGATGATGATGAGGGGATGTTCCGCGCCCTTCATCGCATCGGCGAAACCGCCAGTGCCAAGAAGCGCCGCGAGGCTCTCCGGGCCGGCGCCGAGATACTCATACGAATAGGTGAGGTCCACCTGCTCGCCAATGAGGCCCACCTTCAGGCCGCCCTGGCGCCAGCGCTTGCGGATGCGGGCGTTGAGGACGGAGGCCTCATGACGCGGATCGGTGCCGATCAACAGGATGGCGTCCGCCGCATCGATCCCGGCGATGGTGGGATTGAAGATGTAGCTGGCGCGGCCGAGGGCCGGATCGAGCGCGGCGCCGTCCTGGCGGCAGTCGATGTTGGCGCTGCCGAGCTTCTCCATCAGCGTCTTGAGGGCGAACACCTCTTCGACGGTGGCGACATCGCCGATCAGCGCGCCGATCTTCTCCGGCTTCGCCGCCTTCACCTTCTCCGCCACGGCGGCAAAGGCCTCGATCCAGGACGCCGGCACCAGCCGGCCGCCCTTGCGCACATAGGGGCGATCCAGCCGCTGCACCTTCAGGCCGTCCCACACATAGCGGGACTTGTCGGAGATCCACTCCTCGTTCACCAAGTCGTTGGTGCGCGGCAGAATGCGCATCACCTCACGGCCGCGGGTGTCGACGCGGATGTTGCAGCCCACCGCGTCCATCACATCGACGGACTCGGTCTTGATCAGCTCCCACGGCCGGGCGTGGAACTGGTAGGGCTTGTGGGTCAGCGCGCCCACCGGGCACAGGTCTGCCACATTGCCCTGCAGTTCCGAGCGCATGGCGTGCTCGAGATAGGTAGTGATCTCCGTATCCTCGCCGCGCCCGATGGCGCCGAGGTCCGGAACGCCGGCCACTTCGGTGGTGAAGCGCACGCAGCGGGTGCACTGGATGCAGCGGGTCATGGCGGTCCGCACCAGCGGCCCCATGTATTTGTCTTCCACCGCCCGCTTGTTCTCGGCGAAGCGCGAGGTGTCCGCGCCATAGGCCATGGCCTGGTCCTGCAGGTCGCATTCACCGCCCTGGTCGCAGATCGGGCAATCGAGGGGGTGGTTGATGAGCAGGAACTCCATCACCCCTTCGCGGGCCTTCTTCACCATGGGGCTCTTGGTGAGAACCACCGGCGGCTCGCCGTTCGGGCCGGGCCGCAGATCCTTCACCGCCATGGCACAAGACGCCGTCGGCTTGGGCGGGCCGCCCTTCACCTCGACCAGGCACATACGGCAATTGCCGGCGATCGAGAGGCGCTCATGGAAGCAGAAGCGCGGAATCTCGACCCCCGCCGCCTCACACGCCTGCAACAGCGTGTATTCGGCCGGGACCTCGATCTCTGTGCCGTCGACGACGATCTTCGCCATCACTCCCACCTCGCCTTGTGCCGCGCCGGGCGCGGGCGTGAGACACGTGCACCGGTTCCGGCGCGCCCGCGTCCCGATCCTTGACTAACCTGCGTCCCCCGCCCTGCCCGCCAACGGCGTTCAGGAGGGACGCGACCTCATTCCGCCGCCACCGGCTCCGGATGCGGGTTGGCCGCATACTGGTCGATGCGCTCTTCGATCACGTGCCGGAAATTGCGGATCAACCCCTGCACCGGCCACGCCGCGGCGTCGCCCAGGGCGCAGATGGTGTGACCCTCGATCTGGGTGGTCACCTCCAGCAGCATGTCGATCTCGCGCTTGTGGGCGCGCCCCTCGGCCATGCGCTGCATCACCCGCCACATCCAGCCGGTGCCCTCGCGGCACGGCGTGCACTGGCCGCAGCTCTCATGCTTGAAGAAGGCCGAGATGCGGGCGATGGCCTTGATGATGTCGGTGGACTTGTCCATGACCAGCACGCCGGCCGTGCCGAACGAGGACTTCACCGCGCGCAGGCCGTCGAAATCCATGATCAGGTCTTCGCAGGCCTCCGCGGGCACCACCGGGCAGGACGCGCCGCCGGGGATGATGGCCAGCAAATTATCCCAGCCGCCACGTACCCCACCGCCGTGCTTCTCGATGAGCTCCTTGAAGGTGATGCCCATGGCGTCCTCGACCACGCAGGGCCGATTGACGTGACCGGAGATGCCGTAAAGCTTGGTGCCCACGTTGTTGGCGCGGCCGATCCCCGAGAACCACGCCGCACCGCGCCGCAGGATGGTCGGCGCCACTGCGATGCTCTCCACGTTGTTGACCGTGGTGGGGCAGCCATAAAGGCCCATGTTGGCCGGGAACGGCGGCTTCAGCCGCGGCATGCCCTTCTTGCCTTCCAGGCTTTCCAGCAGCGCCGTCTCTTCGCCGCAGATATAGGCGCCGGCACCGTGGTGCACATAAAGGTCGAAGGGGTAATCGTGAATGTTGTTCTGGCCCAGCAGGCCGGCGGCATAGCACTCGTCGATCGCCTGCTGCAGGCGCTTGCGCTCATAGATGAACTCGCCGCGCACATAGATGTACGCCGCATGCGCGCCCATGGCGAAGGAGGCGATGAGGCAGCCTTCGATCAGCGTGTGGGGATCGTTGCGCAGGATCTCGCGATCCTTGCAGGTGCCGGGCTCGGATTCGTCGGCATTCACCACCAGATAGTGGGGCCGGCCGTCCGACTGCTTGGGCATGAACGACCACTTGAGGCCGGTGGAGAAACCGGCGCCGCCGCGGCCACGCAGGCCCGAGGCCTTCATCTCGTTGATGATCCAGTCGCGTCCCTTCTCCAGGATGGCCTTGGTGCCATCCCAGCAGCCGCGCGACTGGGCGCCCTTCAGGCTGAAATCCTGAAGGCCGTAGAGATTGGTGAAGATGCGATCCTTGTCGGCGAGCATGGCGTCACTCCCCGGTGGTCGGCGCGGCGGCGGGCGCGGCAGGCTCGTCCTGCTTCGCCTTCGGCGCATAAAGGGCAGGATCGGTAAGGGCGGTGGGCCCGCCCAGCGGCTCGGAGCCGTGACGCCCGTTCTGGGGGCCGATCTTCACCGGCCGGCCGGCGGCCAGGTTGTCGAGCAGAGCCTCGAAGTTCTCGGGGGTGAGGTCCTCGAAATAGTCGTCGTTG
Source organism: Xanthobacter sp. NM-25 (assembly GCF_022138605.1). GTDB lineage: Bacteria > Pseudomonadota > Alphaproteobacteria > Rhizobiales > Xanthobacteraceae > Xanthobacter. Next base: position 361,901 of record NZ_JACBFS010000003.1, on the reverse strand, counting down.
ATCTGCACCATGGGCGCGTTGGTGCAGGCGCCCAGGCACTCCACCTCCAGCCAGGAGAAGGTGCCGTCGGCCGAAACATGGCGCTCGTCGCCGATGCGCCGCTGGCACACCGCTTTCAGATCATCGGAGCCGCGCAGCATGCAGGGGGTCGTGCCGCACAGCTGCACGAAATACTTCCCCACCGGCGCCAGGTTGAACATGGTGTAGAAGGTCGCGACCTCCAGAACCCGGATGTGGGCCATGCCCAGCCGATCCGCCACCGCGCGCAGCGCCGGCTCCGGCAGCCAGCCCCCGGCCGCCTTCTGGGTCTCCCACAGCAGTGGCACCACCGCGGAGGCCTGCCGGCCTTCGGGATATTTGGCGATAAGCGCCTTGGCGATCTCCTCCAGCTCCGGCGTGAAGGCGAAGCTTTCGGGCTGCTCGGCAGCGAGGCGACGAACGGACATTCTTCAGGCCTCCAGACCAGCGATGGAGCCGGCCGCAGCCGTGCGGGGCTCACCCATCGGGAGGATGACGGACAGGCGCGGCATCAACGGTCCACCTCGCCAAACACGATATCGAGCGAGCCCAGGATGGCCGACACGTCAGCCAGCATGTAGCCGCGCGAGAGGAAATCCATGGCCTGCAGATGGGCGAACCCGGGAGCCCGGATCTTACAGCGATACGGCTTGTTGGTGCCGTCCGACACCAGATAGACGCCGAACTCGCCCTTGGGCGCCTCCACCGCGGCATACACGTCGCCGGCGGGCACGTGGAAGCCTTCGGTGAACAGCTTGAAGTGCTGGATGAGCGCTTCCATGGACCGCTTCATCTCGCCGCGCTTGGGGGGGGTGATCTTGTGGTCCGTGGAATGGGCCGGCCCCGTCTCCTTCAGCAGGCGCTCAACGCACTGCTTCATGATCTTGGTGGACTGCCGCATCTCTTCCATGCGCACCACGTAGCGATCGTAGCAATCGCCATGGACACCCACGGGAATGTCGAACTCCAGCTCCGAATAGCACTCATAGGGCTGCGCGCGGCGCAGGTCCCAGGCGGCGCCGGAACCGCGCACCATCACGCCCGAGAAGCCCCACGACAGCGCATCCTCCAGCGACACGGTGCCGATATCGACGGTGCGCTGCTTGAAGATGCGGTTGCCGGTCACCAGGCGGTCGAGGTCGTCCAGCACCCGCGGGAAGGTCTCGCAGAAGCTGCCGATATCTTCCACCAGCGCCTTCGGCAGGTCCTGGTGGACGCCACCGGGGCGGAAATAGGCGGCGTGCATGCGACTGCCGGAGGCGCGCTCATAGAAGATCATGAGCTTCTCGCGCTCCTCGAAGCCCCACAGCGGCGGGGTCAGCGCACCCACGTCCATGGCGAACGTGGTGACGTTGAGGAGATGGGAGAGCAGCCGCCCGATTTCCGAATACAGCACGCGGATCAGCTGGCCGCGCTTGGGCACCTCAAGCCCCAGGAGCTTCTCCACCGCCAGGCAGTAGGCGTGCTCCTGGTTCATGGGCGCACAATAGTCGAGCCGGTCGAAATACGGCACGGCCTGGGTGAACGTCTTGGTTTCGATCAGCTTCTCGGTGCCGCGATGCAGCAGGCCGATATGCGGATCAACCCGCTCCACCACTTCGCCGTTCAGCTCCAGCACCATGCGCAGCACGCCGTGGGCGGCGGGATGCTGGGGGCCGAAGTTGATCTGAAAGTTCCGAACCTTGTCGGCCGGCTTCATCTCTTCGGCGTTGATCGGAAGTTCCTGTCCCATCTGGCGCTCCCTCAGCCGGCCTTCGGCGGCACAGGCTTGTCGCCCGAAGCCTTCTCGTCACCGGGGAGGATGTAGTCGACGCCCTCCCACGGCGAGAGGAAGTCGAAATTGCGGAATTCCTGGGTGAGCTTCACCGGCTCGTAGACCACGCGCTTGAGCTCGTCATCGTAGCGCACCTCCACATAGCCGGAGGTCGGAAAGTCCTTGCGCAGGGGATAGCCGTCGAACCCATAATCGGTGAGCAGGCGACGCAGCTCCGGGTGGCCGGTGAACAGGATGCCATACATATCGTAGGCTTCCCGCTCGAACCAATTGGCCCCGGCGAACACCCCGCACAGCGAGGGAACGGGCCCCTCCTCGTCGGTCTCCACCTTGAGGCGCACCCGCAGATTCTGGCGCAGCGACAGCAGGTGATAAACCACGTCGAAGCGCTTCTCGCGGCTCGGATAATCGACACCACACACGTCGACGATGCACTGGAACAGGCAGGCCGGATCATCCCGCAGGAAGGTGGCCACCTTGGTGATCTGAGCCGGATCCACCTCGAGCGTCAGCTCGCCGAAGGCCACGGCCCAACCCTTCACCGCGCCGCCGAGAGCGCCGGTGATGTGGGCGGCCAGATCTTTCAGGGTCTCGTCCATCTCAACTATCCCGTCCCGAACCTTCGCGGCTCAGCGTTCGATGGTACCGATGCGGCGGATCTTCTTCTGCAGCAGCAGCACGCCGTACAGCAGCGCCTCCGCCGTGGGCGGGCAGCCGGGCACGTAGATGTCCACCGGCACCACCCGGTCACAGCCCCGCACCACCGCATAGGAGTAGTGGTAATAACCACCGCCGTTGGCGCACGACCCCATGGAGATCACGTAGCGCGGCTCCGGCATCTGGTCGTAGACCTTGCGCAGGGCGGGCGCCATCTTGTTGGTGAGCGTGCCGGCCACGATCATCACGTCCGACTGGCGCGGCGAGGCGCGGGGCGCAAAGCCGAACCGCTCCACGTCGTAGCGCGGCATGGAGACCTGCATCATCTCCACCGCGCAGCAGGCGAGACCGAAGGTCATCCACATGAGCGAGCCAGTGCGCGCCCAGGTGATGAGGTCATCGGCGGTGGTGAGGATGAAGCCCTTGTCCGCCAGCTGGGCGTTGACCTCGGTGAAGAAGGGATCATTCGCCCCGACCGGCTTGCCGGTCGAAGGATCGATGATGCCCTTGGGCGCCGGGGCGATATCCGGCTTGGCCGCCGAAGGGGTCAGTCCCATTCCAGAGCTCCCTTGCGCCACTCATAAATGAAGCCAACCGTCAGGACCCCGAGGAAGATCATCATCGACCAGAAGCCCAGGTCGCCGAGGCCGCCGAAGCTCACCGCCCAGGGGAACAGGAAGGCCACTTCCAGGTCGAAAATGATGAACAGGATCGAGACGAGATAGAATCGCACGTCGAAGGTCATGCGGGCGTCGTCGAACGCATTGAAGCCGCATTCGTAAGCCGACAACTTCTCCGGATCGGGGTTCTGGTAGGCCACCAGGAAAGGCGACACCAGAAGGGCAAGGCCGATGACCAGAGAGACGCCGATGAAGATCACCACCGGCAGATAATCCATGAGCAATGCGTTCATGTGGCCCGCACCTCGGGACGCAGGGACCGGGACACGGAGGCGATCCGCTGAAAAGCGTGAACGCGCCGGCCTCGGTTGGAGGAGTTCGAAACGACGCCGCAGCCTTATCCCAGCGCCAGATGGGTGGCAAGTGGGCGGTTGGGTCAACCCCACCCCCTACGGGCCCACCTTCACCACAGCCAAGCTATGCAAACCCTGATCACTGGCGGCGAAAATGAGGCATCGCAAACTGTTGCATCATCGCCACAAGCCGCTGCCTCTGTCTCTTCACATGTCCGGCGACGGCCCTCCACAGGGGTCGTCGCCGATCATCAGCGGTGAGATTCGCCGCGATCTCCGGCGGTCGCCCGCAGCCGTCCGTTAGGGCAACCGCGCGGCGGAGCCGTCCTCACCGGCGAAGATCACCCCGCGGCGGCGGCCGGCGGGCTGCTGGCGCCGGCCGGTTGGCCGGCCGGTTCCCCATGTTGGCGCCGGGTCGCGGTCCGGGCTGCTGCCGCATCGCTGGGGCATTCCGCGGCTGCGGCCGCATGGCTGGGGCATTCCGCGGCTGCTGCCGCATGGCCGGCGCGTTCCGCGGCTGCTGCCGCATGGCCGGCGCGTTCCGCGGCTGCTGCCGCATGGCCGGAGCATTGCGTGGTTGCTGCCGCACCCCTGGGGCGTTCCGCGGCTGTTGCCGCATGGCCGGAGCATTGCGCGGTTGCTGCCGCACCCCTGGAGCGTTCCGCGACTGCTGGCGCACGGCGGGTGCGTTGCGCGGCTGCTGCCCCATGGCTGGCGTTGGACGCCCCTGCGGACCGACCGCCGGCCGCATGGACCCGGGCCCGGCGGCCCCGCCACCTGGACGGCCCGGCGCCATGCCCGGGCTGCCGGGACGACCAGGGGTGAATCCAGGGGCACCGGGGCCGACGCCCGGGCGGCCAGGAACCACCCCCGGTGTGCCGGGACGACCCGGACCAAAGCCGGGAGCACCGGGACCGACACCGGGGCGACCGGGCACCATCCCCGGCGCGCCGGGACGACCCGGGCCAAAGCCAGGAGCACCGGGACCGACACCGGGGCGACCGGGCACCACCCCCGGCGCGCCGGGACGACCCGGGCCAAAGCCAGGAGCACCGGGGCCAACGCCAGGGCGACCGGGCACCATCCCAGGCGCGCCCGGACGACCCGGGCCAAAGCCAGGAGCACCGGGGCCGACGCCCGGGCGACCGGGCACCACCCCCGGCGTGCCGGGACGACCCGGGCCAAAGCCAGGAGCACCGGGGCCAACGCCCGGGCGACCGGGGACCATCCCAGGCGCGCCGGGACGACCCGGACCAAAGCCGGGGGCGCCGGGACCAAAGCCCGGACGGCCGGGCACCATCCCCGGCGCACCGGGACGACCCGGACCAAAGCCGGGGGCGCCGGGACCGAAGCCCGGACGGCCCGGAACCATGCCCGGCCCGCCGGGACGCGGGCGCCAAGGTTGTGCGGGACCACCCGGGCCGGGACCGACCCATGGCCCTGGGCGCGGACCACCGCCCGGCCAGGGACCTGGGCCAGGACCAGGACCAGGCCATGGGCCCGGCCGGGGGCCGGGGCCGGGCCATGGGCCGGGGCGCGGCGGTGGGGGCCGCCAGCCCGGGTAGCCGGGCCAGACCGGCGGATAGACCCAGCCGCGGCGCCAGTTCCAGGCATTGTTCCAGGCATTGCCCACCAGAATGCCGGCGCCGAAGCCCAGCAGGCCCACGCCCGCCGCTGTATAGATCGTGGTCGGATCATAATCCGGCACATAGACCACTTCGGGTTCGGCCGGCGTGATGTAGACGGTTCGCACGCCATCATCGGTACGGGTGGTCACCACCTGCTGCGGCGTCGTCTTCAGCGCACCCGCCGCTTCCGCCTGGGCCCGCAGCAGCTGGATGGCCTCAGCCACCTGCTCCGGCTGCACGGTGAAGGCATAGCCGATGGCCGCAGTGCCATCGATCGTCTCATTGAGCTTCGTCACCACGCCCGGGAAACGGGCCATGCTCTTGACCGCCGGATCCCAGTTCAGCGCATCGACACCGGAGAAATCGCCCTTTTGCGTTTCGGCGCGATGGGCCGCCAGCCAGCGCTCGAGCTGCACCAGCTCCAGCGGATAGACCGTGGCCGGTAGAAGCTGTGCCAGTAGCGTATCGGGATAGAGCGCATAAGGACCCAGCAGCTGCTGAAGTTGCTCCAGCGTGTAGCGCGGTGCCGATGGGTCCACCGCCACCTCGGGCGCCGCATCGGGGGCCGGCATGGCCGGCGCGGACAGCCCGGGAGCGACCACCGACGGGTCCGGAGACGGGGCGCCGGGCAGCGGAGGTGCGCCGGCATCGAGGGTGGATGTGCCGGCGGCTGGTGCGCCCGCGGGTTGCGCCTGTGCCGGCAGGATGGCGCTCGACCAGCCGAACACCGCCGCCATAGCCAGGCGCGACCATCCGCCCCGTGAACCAAGGTTCCTGCTCAGCTGCATCGCCGCCCTCCCTCAACTTCGCAAGTGCTAGAAGACTAGAGGGAAGCGGCACGGTTGCCGACACAAAAAATGCACGCCGGCACGTTCCAGCGCCGGCGTGCATCGGTGTTCAAACCCAGAATATTCCTGGGATACCGCCCTACTCCGTCCCGCGCAGCGCGCTGTTGACCGCCGCCACCAGCTGCTTGAGCGAGAACGGCTTCGGCAGGAAAGCGAAGTGCTCCGAGGGCGGCAGGTTGCGGGCGAACGCCTCCTCGGCGTAGCCGGAGATGAAGATGACCTTCATGGCTGGATCGCGCGCCCGCAGCTCCTTGAGGAGGCTGGGGCCATCCATTTCCGGCATCACCACGTCGGAGATCACCAGGTCGATCTTGGGACCGCCGCGGGCCATCACCTCCAGCGCCTCGACACCGCTGGCGGCAGTGCTCACTTCATAGCCACGCGCAGACAAGGCGCGGCTGGCAAAGGCGCGGACGGCATCCTCGTCCTCCACCAGCAGGATGCGGCCCTGGCCGGTGGAATCCCCCACCTTGACCTCCGGTTCCGCCGGACGCGGCGCCTCTTCCTCGGCGCTGGGCACATAGCGGGGCAGGAACACGCGGAACACGCTGCCCTTGCCGTGCTCGCTGGCGGCGAGGATGGTGCCGCCGGTTTGCTGGACGATGCCGTAGACCGTGGAGAGCCCCAGCCCCGTGCCCTTGCCCACCTCCTTGGTGGAGAAGAACGGCTCGAAGATCTTGTCGATGATCTCGCTGGGAATGCCGCTGCCCGTATCCTCCACCTCCACCAGCACATAATCGGAAGGGGTGAGCGAGCCTTCGCCATAGGCGCCACAGGCGGCAGTGGGCACGTTGAGGGTCCGCAGGGTCAGGGTTCCGCCATCGGGCATGGCGTCGCGGGCGTTCACCACCAGGTTCACGATCACCTGCTCGAACTGGTTCACATCCACCTTCACCGGCCACAGGTCCCGCGCGTGCTGCACCTCCAGGGTGATGCGCTCGCCGATGAGGCGCCGCAACAGTTCCGACACGTCGGAGATCACGTCCGTCAGCTCGATCACCTGAGGGCGGAGCGTCTGCCGCCGGGAGAACGCCAGCAGCTGGCGCACCAGCGCCGCCGCCCGGTTGGCGTTCTGCTTGATCTGCATGATGTCGGGGAAGGACGGGTCGCTCGGTCGATGCTTGGCGAGCAGCAGATCGCAATAGCCGATGATGGCGGTGAGCACATTGTTGAAGTCGTGCGCCACCCCGCCGGCCAGATGCCCCACGGCCTGCAGCCGCTGCGACTGGGCGAACTGCACTTCCAGCGCCTTCTGCTCGGTGGTGTCGAGGGCGCACAGCGCCAGCGCGCCGTCCGCCACCCCGAGGGGCGCGCCGAACAGGCGCGCGGCGCGCCCGCCGGTGCCCGCCGCCGTCACATCGCAGGGAAGGGACGGCGCAGCACCGCGCCCCGCCTCACTGAGGAAGCCGGCCAGCGCCGTGGCATCGCGCTCCGAAACCAGGGCGGTGAGCGGCCGCCCGATAGCGGTGGCCGCATCGCAGCCGAACAGTCGCGTGAAGGCGGCATTGGCGGTGCGCAGCCGCCCCTGCGCATCCACCACCGCCAACGCCAGCGGCGCCCGCAGGAAGAATCGGTCCATCTCGCCCGCTTCGGCAGCGCCTGCCGCGGGCGCCATAACCGGGGCCGCAACCGGCGGCGCGACGGGCGCGACCGGCCGCGCGGGCGCCTCCACCTTCACCTCCGGTGCCGGCTGCGGCGCAGCAGCCGGGGCCGGCAGAGCCGCGCGCGGCAGCACCACGCCGGTGGCCTCGCCCGCCCCGTCGCTGGCGCCGAGGCACAGCAGCACCGGCACCGGGCGCCCATCCTTGCGCGTCAGTTCCACCTCAAGACAGGCCGCACCGCGACCGGCGCCCACCGCGCCGCGCACGCGGGCGAGATGCCCGGGGGCCACCACCTCGGCCAGCGGCATGCCTTCCTGCGGCCAATCGGCGAGAGGATAGCCCAAGAGCCGGCAGAACGTGACATTGGCGAGGGCGACACTCTCGCCCGCGAAGCGCGCCACACCGGCCGGTGCCCGCTCCCAGGCTTCCAGCAGCGCCGCCGCGCTCTTGAGATCCAGACCGCCGACTGTCGCCGTGGGCGCCGCACCGTCTGGGGCAACCACCGGCTCGGCGACCACCGGCGCCACCGGCGCAGAGATCAGGCGCAGCGTCCACAACACCCGTCGCGGCGTCTCCAGGGGCGCCACGGAGATTTCCACCTGCCGGCCGCCCGTGCCAGAATCCGTATCGATGAGCCGCTGGAAGCTCCGGCCTTCGGCCACCGCGTTGAGCAGCTCCGACAAAGCGGCATGAATGCCCGGCACCCGGCCCAGGAAGCGCTCCGGCGTGGGCGCCTCCCCGTTCTCGCTGCGGCACATGGTGAGGTAGGCGGCATTGGTGGCCACCACCCGCTCACCATCCTCCACCACGACCAGCGCGTCCTTGGAGGCGGCCATCACCGCCGGGCCAAGGCTATCCTGCGGCTCCGCCTCCCCCTGCCAGGCCTTCCACACCATGGAAACCGCCCAGAACGCCCCGAACACGGCAAAGCCGCCGATGAGGCCGGAGACGAACGATCCCGTCGCCTGGGAGAACAGAAGCGTTGCCAGAAAGCCGCCCGCCAGCGCCAGTACGCCGAGCCCTGCGGTTCGCAGCATCTGTGCCCGCGCACCGGTTCCCAGCATGGCAGATCTGGACCTGCTCACAGCCGCATTTGTCCTGCTCATCGCCTACCTTTCCCGGTTGCGCATCGCCGCTCGCGGCGCCCTCTCATTAGAAGAGGAGTCGCGGTCGACTCAAATCCTGCCATGATTATCAACAAAACCTTAGGTGATGGCGTCTATCGTAGAGACGCAGAGTCATCCGTTCGCTATGACTCCAAGTTCCCGTAGGCTGCGCGACGGAGGCGTGATGTTACAGCAGTTGTTCGGCGCTGAGCTGGATTTTTGGGTACGGCTCGCGATCTCGGTGGTCGTTATCGCCGTGCTGCTCGGTGCCACCATTCTCGTCATCCGCAGGCTGGGCGGTGGCTCCGGCCGGATGACGGGACGCGGTCGCGCCGGGCCCCGCCTCGCCGTCGTCGATGCCATCTCCATCGATCCGCGCCGGCGCCTGGTTCTGGTGCGGCGCGACGATGTGGAACACCTGCTGCTGACCGGCGGAACCAACGACGTCGTGGTGGAGCCAAATATCACGGGCGGGTATGTTGACACCTCCGGACTGCGGCCGGCGCTGCCCATGGAGCGGCAGGGCCGATCCGCTGCTGCGGCGACCCCGGCTGTCGCAGCTCCGGACGTGGGCGCCAGCTTGCCGCTGCGGGCGGAAGCCCCCGCCCTGCCCGCCGCCCACGCGGATGCTTTGACTGCCGCCGTCGCCGCCGCGGTCGCCCTGCCCCTGGACGACACCATCGACACCGACCGCCATCGGCGCCCGGTTCTCCCGCGCGAGCCCGCCCTGGCGGCGCCCGCCGCGGACGAGACGGGCCCGGCCCGCCGCGAGGCGCACGCCCGCGAGATGCGCGCCGGCCATGGCGCAGCCCCACAGGTCGCCGCTCCGGCCATCGCCGCCACTGAGAAACCGGTGCCCGAAAAACCGGCTGTCGCCGAGGCGCCGGCGGCAGCTGCGTCGCCGCGCGGGGCCGCCGCCGCCATTCTGGTCAATCTCAAGCGCCACCATGACCGCGCCGCCAGCCTGACGAAGACCTTGCCGAACCTTTCGGGCAAGGAGCGCGAAGCCACCGAGGCGCAGATCCGCAAGATCAACCGACGTGCTGAACAGCTGGCGCAGGAGGCGGAAGACGCCATCGCGGCCGAAGCTGCCGACGACGGCGTCGCTGCGGAGAAGGCTGCTGCTGAGAAAGTTGTCGCTGAGAAGGCCGCTGCTGAAAAGGCCGCTGCTGAAAAGGCCGCCGCTGAGAAGGCCGCTGCTGAAAAGGCCGCCGCTGAGAAGGCCGCCGCTGAGAAGGCCGCTGCTGAAAAGGCCGCCGCTGAGAAGGCCGCCGCTGAGAAGGCCGCTGCTGAAAAGGCCGCCGCTGAGAAGGCCGCTGCTGAAAAGGCCGCCGCTGAGAAGGCCGCCGCTGAGAAGGCCGCTGCTGAGAAGGCCGCTGCTGAGAAGGCCGCTGCTGAGAAGGCCGCTGCTGAGAAGGCCGCTGCTGAGAAGGCCGCTGCTGAGAAGGCCTCTGCTGAGAAGGCGGCTGCTGAGAAGGCGGCTGCTGAGAAGGCCGCTGCTGAGAAGGCCGCAGCAGAGAAGGCCGCAGCAGAGAAGGCTGCTGCTGAGAAGGCGGCTGCTGAGAAGGCGGCTGCTGAGAAGGCGGCTGCTGAAAAGGCGGCCGCCGACAAGGCCACTGCAGAGAAGGCTGCTGCTGAAAAGGCCGCTGCTGAGAAGGCCGCTGCTGAGAAGGCCGCTGCTGAGAAGGCCTCTGCTGAGAAGGCGGCTGCTGAGAAGGCGGCTGCTGAGAAGGCCGCTGCTGAGAAGGCGGCCGCTGAGAAGGCCGCTGCCGAGAAGGCGGCCGCTGAGAAGGTGGCGGCGGAGCGGGCCTTGCAGGACCAGATCGTCATGGACATGGAGGCGGCCCTCCGCGATGCGGAGGTGACGCCCCGGGCCCCCGCCCAGGACCCGCGTCCCACCCTGCGGCCCGCGGCGCGGCTGGAGACGCCGGAGACCCCGCGTACGGCACCTGCGGTGGAACCCCGCCTCAAGGAGATGGCGCAGCGGCTCGACGCCGCCTTGGCCCGCCCCATCGACAGCCGCCCGGCCGAGGACAAATTGCATCTGTCCCTCTCCGACCTGCTGGAAGATATCGAGGGGAGCGTCGCCAGCGCCGCCCGTCAGGAGCGCCAGCAGACCAGCGAGCCGCAGCGCCGGCTCTTCGGGACGCCCCGCGAGCCGGTGGCCGCGCCACCCGAGCGACCGCGCGCCGGTTTGTTCGGACGCCGCCCGCGCCTGCCCGGCACCGAGGAGACCGGGCACACCGCGCCGGCTCCGGAGGGCACCAGCGCTCAGCCCGCCCCAGTTGGCGAGAGCCGTCCGCGCGAGCTGCCGCGCTTCTCCCGCGCGGCCGGCGAACTGACCCCGCCCGAGCGGCCGGCCCGCGGCTATGCACCGGTCGACCCAATGCGCGAACCCACGCCCGTGCGGCCGGCGCGCGAACCCTTGTTTACCGCGCGGCGGGCCACGCCCGCGGCCCTCTCGGCGCCCCCCGTGGTGACGCCGGAGCCGAAAGCCTCCGCCGAGGAGCCGGATTTCCTCGACGATTTCGATGCGGAGATGGCAAGCCTGCTGGGCCGCACCCCGCCGCGGGAGCGCTAGACCACAGAATGTGAAAAGGGCCGGCACCGAAAGGCGCCGGCCCTTTTTTTTTGCTGCGGGATGAGCGGCCCACCGACTGCCCCGACGGCGGGCGGGCCACGGTTTTCCTGCTCAGTCGTCGCGATAGACCCGTTCCCGGCGTTCGTGCCGCTCCTGAGCCTCCAGCGACAGGGTCGCGATGGGCCGAGCTTCGAGCCGCTTCAGGGAGATGGGCTCGCCGGTGTCCTCGCAATAGCCGTAGCTTCCGTCCTCGATCCGCTGCAGCGCGGCGTCGATCTTCGCGATCAGCTTGCGCTGGCGATCGCGCGCCCGCAATTCGATCGAGCGGTCGGTTTCCGATGAGGCCCGGTCCGCAAGGTCCGGATGGTTCTGGTTCTCATCTTGAAGGTGCTGCAGGGTTTCACGCGCTTCCCGCAGGATGTCGTCCTTCCAGCGCAACAGCTTCAGGCGGAAATACTCCCGCTGCCTGTCGTTCATGAAAGGCTCGTCATCGTGGGGCCGATAGTCCTCGTCGAGTTGGATCGACATCAGCCGTGTCCCTCATAACGCGTCGTTGATCCCCGCGGTGCAGGGGAACGCCAGGCCGGCCGTTGGCGATAGCGAGAGCGGAGCCTGCACCGTCGACGAACTGGAGTGGCGGCCGCGCGGGGGCCCCGCAAGACGGACACACGCTCCAAGGTCGCCGCGCTTATATCGGCGCCGCCGCCCCACGACAACTCCCCCCTGCCGCAGCGCGTGCACCGTCTGCGGGGGTCGGGACTTGACGGGCGGCCGGCGACTGCCGACCCTGCCGGTGATGCGGTGCGGTGCGCTCCTGCCCCTGCCGCGGGGAAGAAACGGGGATTCGCGCCGATGCGCTTCGAGGGTACCGAGAGTTATGTCGCCACCGATGACCTCAAGGTCGCCGTCAACGCCGCCATCGTGCTTGAGCGCCCCCTGCTGGTGAAGGGCGAGCCCGGCACCGGCAAGACCGTTCTCGCGCAGGAGGTGGCCGCCGCCCTCGGCGCGCCCCTGATCGAGTGGCATGTGAAGTCCACCACCAAGGCGCAGCAGGGACTCTATGAGTATGACGCCGTCGCCCGACTGCGCGACAGCCAGCTCGGCGACCCCAAGGTGCACGACATTGCCAATTATATTCGCAAGGGAAAGTTGTGGACGGCCTTCACTGCGCCTCAGCGCCCGGTACTGCTGATCGACGAGGTGGACAAGGCCGACATCGAATTTCCCAACGACCTGCTGCAGGAACTCGACCGCATGGAGTTCCACGTCTACGAGACCGGCGAGCAGGTGAAGGCGCACCAGCGCCCGGTGGTGATCATCACCTCCAACAACGAGAAGGAGCTGCCGGACGCCTTCCTGCGCCGCTGCTTCTTCCACTACATCCGCTTTCCCGATGCCGAGACCATGCGCGCCATCGTCGAGGTGCATTTCCCCGGCATCAAACAGCGCCTCGTCTCGGAGGCGCTACGGCTGTTCTACGACCTGCGGGAGGTGCCGGGCCTCAAGAAGAAGCCCTCCACCTCCGAGCTCATCGACTGGCTGAAGCTGCTGCTTGCCGAGGACGTGGAGGCGGACACCCTGCGCGAAAAGGACGTGCGCAAGACCATTCCGCCGCTGCATGGCGCGCTGCTCAAGAATGAGCAGGATGTCCATCTGTTCGAGCGGCTGGCCTTTCTCGCGCGGCGCGAGCAGCGTTGATTGTGGATGCCGCCAGCGTCGTCGCCCTGCTGGCGGCGCTGGTGCCCCTCGCTCTGTTCTGGGCCCTGCTCCATCGCCGCAGCCGCGGCGATGGCTCTTCCCCCCATGCGGCGCGGCCACAGGCAGCCGCCCGGTCCGCGATCGATGATGTGGGGCGTGACGACGTCGAAGGCGGCGAGCGCCACCCCACGCCCGCGCAGGATGACACCACGCCGCAGGACGAAACCACAGCCGCAGGCGGCGCTGCGGCCGCCGCGGCGGGCGGCGCCGTGGTTCTGGGCTATGATCTGGCGCGGCGGGCCGAGCAACGGCGCGAGGAGAAGGCGACAGGACGCGCCGATCAGTGAAAGAGGAGATGGGCCGCGCCTGGAGCGCGGCACGCGCTCCCACGGGGCCGGCTGCCCAACCTCAGCACCCGCACGGGCCGATGATCAGCACCAGGACTTCACCAGCTGGGCGTCACCACCAAGCTGTCACCACCAAGCTGTCACCACCAAGCTGTCACCACCAAGCTGTCACCACCAAGACTTGCCCATGTTGAACGTGTAGCTCAGCGAGACGCCCGCCTTGAACTGGCTTTCGTCGCTGGTCAGGGGCGAAGCGGCCGCGTCCCCCAGCAGATAGCCATAGGTGCCGTAGACCCCCGCCTCGAAGCCGTTGCGGAAATTGTAGGTCACCTGGGCGGTGGCGGCCACCGCATCGAACCCGGCGCCGGCATTGAACACCGGCAGCGGATTACCCTGCAGGGTCGCCGAAAGCGACTGCAGCGGCGTGATGCCGAAATAGGTGCCCATGTAGCCGCTGCCCGCGTAGGACAGGCGCGGCCCCACCGCGAACCGCCAGCGATCCATGGTGTAGATGAGGTCGGCCGCGAGATCGCCGGTCACGCCGTCGAACCCGCCCATGCCGTAGCGCAGTTCACCGCGCAGGCGCAGCCACTGGAAGGGATACCATTCGGCGAAGCCACCGGCTTCGATCGACATGTCCACATCGCCGAGACCGGTCAGGCGATCGGAGGAATCCTCGTCGCGACCCCAGTCCAGCCGCCCGACGGCGCCCACCCGGAAGCTGCCGGTATCCAGCAGCGCCACCGAGGGATTGTCGTCGACACTGCGGAACACATTGAGCCCGCTGGCCTTGGAGATGGAGAAGATGGCGCCCGGCCGAAAGGCGTAATCGTCCGCGCCGGGATAATCGGGCTCCACCCGGCCGGAGACACCGATGGTCAGATACCAATCCTCGGCCGAGGGCTTCGCCGCCGGGGCAGCGCTCGAAGCGTAAAGATCAGCCGCGGCTGCAGGACCTCCCGCGGCCGCCGCCAGCATGAGACCCGCCACCCCCACCGACAGCATCGCGTCCCGGCACCACAACATGGCAGACCTCTTGCCTTCCCGATCTCGTGCGCAGCTCTCGCCTGTATGCAGCGCGCTTGCGCGGTGCCGAACCTCGTCCAACGCACGGGCGCAACGGCCCCGCCGGACAAACCGGAATCCGCCCCCTATTTAGCGGCGAACAAAGCCCCTTGTGGTGGCAAAAAAGACACGCATCCAAAGCCCTTGGCGGGCGGCCGAGGCGGCTGCGCGCGCCAGCCGCCGCCTCGGACCCGTTCGTCAAGCCGCGCGCTTCACGCAGCTGGCGTCACATGGGGCCCCAATAGCCCGCCGGGCCCCATGGCCCGGGCCCCCAGGGGCCGTAATCGAAGGCCATCTGCTGGTTCATCATGGCCGTCATCTGCTGCTCGTTGGCGAGGTTCTGCGCAAAGGCCATCTGCTGGTACTTCTGGAAGTTTTCCTGCGTCCCATAATAGAGGCAGCCGCACACGGTGGGGTCCGCATAGAGGTAAAGCGGCTGCCCGCCCTTGTTCTGAACCACGAACTTGTGCGGCGGCAGCTTCCGGAGTGACGCGGCCTTCTGCGGCGTGTCCGCCACACGCACGCTGAAACCCGCCGCCGACAGCATGTTTTCCTTGTCCTGAACCGCAGTCACGCAGCCCGTCGCCGAAAAGGCGACCAGGGCGAGGGCGGCGAAAGCAATGGGTTTCACGCGCGACATCTCCCGCTCGAATTGTGGATCATAAGCGCGTGACGGTACCATCGGATGCTTGGCGTTCCAATCGAGGCGGGTCCCATTGGAGCAGTTCCAACCGGCACATCACAGGCCGCTTGGTGCCGGAATGACCGCCAAAATGGACGCGATGGCCGCCCGCGCCCCCTTCCCGTCTTTGGAAGACGACACCTATCCTTTTCATCGCAATGAACGGGACATCGCCACCTCCATGCGCCTCTCAATATTCACCCGCTCCCGCACCTGGATCGTGGCAGTGCCACACCAGAGTGCACCCGAACAAAAATCCACCTCTAGCCAAGAGATGGATACCTCCACTCACAAAGCATCACCTGTTGCTTCAGCAGCGGAAGACCTGATGTCGTTTTTCGGTGCGCAAATTGGCGCAGGTCATGGACGCTCTATTGATTTCACCGCAGCCTTCGTCCGTGATCCTGTCGGTCGTGCCGATACCGATCACCGTGCGCGAAAGGCCAAGACGATGACCGATCAAGCCCAGGCTCCCCACAGCACCCTGGCCGATGAAACCTTCATGTCCGCGGATGATCTGCGCGCATACATGCTGGAGCTCGAGCAGAACAAGCTCAACAAAGAGCTCGCCGCCATGGACAAGGAGGACAAGGCCCGCGAGGAGCTGGTGAAGAAGCTCGCGACGCCGGTGGACCTGACCCCGGACCTCATCCACGCCATCGCCCAGAATCTGATCACCAAGATGCGGCTGGCCGCCCAGCGCGGCGAGACCGAGATCATGGTCCTGCGGTTTCCCAACACCCTGTGCACGGACAAGGGGCGCGCCATCAACAATGCCGAGGACGGGTGGCCCGAGACGCTCACCGGCCGGCCGCGCCAGGCGTTCGAGCTGTGGCGCGACTATCTGCGCCCCAACCACTACAAGCTCAAGGCCATGATCGTCGATTGGCCCGGCGGCATGCCCGGCGACGTGGGCTTCTTCCTCAGCTGGGCCTGAGCCTGTCTCCGGGCCCCGGACCGGCGCCCGCACCACCACAAGCCCGCCGCGCCACCGGCGCCGCGGCGGGCGCCCAGGGGGGGACATCATGGGTCACGACGCGAAGCATCCGGAGCAGGCCGATCATCCGCAAGCGGGCCATCCGGAGCCGCTGAAGCGCAAGGCCTATGAAGGCGAGCTCAAGGCGCTCCATGCCGAGCTGGTCAAGCTGCAGATCTGGGCCAAGCAGACCGGGGCCAAGATCTGCATCCTCTTCGAGGGCCGTGACGGGGCCGGCAAGGGTGGCGTCATCAAGGCCATCATGGAACGGGTGAGCCCGCGGGTGTTCCGCGTGGTGGCCCTGCCCCCGCCCACCGAGCGGGAAAAATCCCAGATGTTCATCCAGCGCTACGTGCCGCACCTGCCGGCGGCGGGCGAAATCGTCATCTTCGATCGCTCCTGGTACAATCGCGCCGGTGTTGAGCGGGTGATGGGATTCTGTAGCGAGGAGCAGGCCCGCAAGTTCCTTACCGGCGCCCCGCTGGTGGAGCGGGCCATGGTGGAATCCGGCATCATCCTGCTGAAATACTGGCTGGAAGTCTCTCCAGCCGAGCAGACCCGGCGCATGGAATCGCGCATCGACGATCCGCGCAAGGTGTGGAAGCTCTCGCCCATGGATATCGAATCCTATTCGCGCTGGGATGAGTATTCCCGCGCCCGCGACGAGATGCTGGCCGCGACCGATACGCCCTGGGCCCCCTGGTACGTGGCCTTTTCCGACGACAAGAAGCGCACCCGCCTCAACATCATCTCCCATCTCTTGTCCCAGGTGCCCTATCAGGCAGTGCCGCGGGAGACGATCAGGCTGCCCGAGCGCGGCGTCATCCATGATGCGCAGGCAAGCCCCGCCATCCGCCACCGGGTGCCCGAGCGCTTCTAGCTGCGCAGCGACCGGGCGGGCGGGCGGCCTATTCGGCCGCGGCGCGGGGTTGTGGCGGCTGCAGGGGTGGCGTCTCGCTCGCCTCGTGCCGGCCGGAAATGGCGTGGTGCACGCGGGTGTCGAGCTTGTCGAGATAGAGATAGACCACCGGGGTGATGAACAGGGTAAGCAGCTGCGACACCAGCAGGCCGCCCACCACCGCCACGCCCAGCGGCTGGCGCAGCTCCGATCCCGCCCCCGCGCCCAAAGCGATGGGCAGCACACCGAAGATGGCGGCAAGGGTGGTCATCATGATCGGCCGAAACCGCAGCAGCGCCGCCTCGCGGATGGCGTCATGGGCGCTGGCGCCGGCGCGGCGGCGCACCAGGGCTACGTCGATCATCATGATGGCGTTCTTCTTCACGATGCCCACCAGCATGATGATGCCGATGATGGCGATCACCGACAATTCCATGCCGGCCACCATCAGCGTCACCAGCGCGCCGATGCCGGCGGACGGCAGGCCGGAGAGGATGGTCAGCGGGTGGATAAAGCTCTCATAGAGCACCCCCAGCACCATGTAGATCACCAGCACCGCGGCCAGGATCAGCAGCACCTGATTGCCCAGCGCATCCTGGAACACCTGCGCGGTGCCCTTGAAGCCGGTAATGATGGAGGCCGGCAGGCCCACGCTGCGCTCCGCCTGGCTGATCTCCTCCACCGCCTGCCCCAGGGAGGTGCCCGGCGCTAGGTTGAAGGAGATGGTCACCGCCGGCTGCTGCTGCTGGTGGGCGACCGAGAGCGGACCCACTGTGCGGCGGATGTCAGCCACCGTCTCCAACGGCACCACCGCGCCCGACGCGGTGCGCAGATAGACCCGGCTGAGATCGGCGGCATCGCGCTGGAAGCGCGGCTGCACCTCGGCGATCACCGCATACTGGTTGGTGGGGGTGTAAAGGGTGGCCACCTGCCGGGTGCCGAACTGGGTGTAGAGCGCATCCCGCAGCATCTGCTCGGTAATGCCCAGGGCCGCCGCCTTGTCCTTGTCGAGGTCGATGGTCAGCTGCGGATTGGAGATCTCAAGATCGCTGGTCACGTCCCGCAGGCCGGGCAGCTTGGCGATGGCCTGCTCCATCTGCTCGGCGCCGGCATAGAGCGCCTTGGTGTCGGAACTCTGCAAGGTGTACTGGAACTGACTTTTGGAGGCGACGCCGCCCACGTTGATGTTCTGCACCGGCTGGAAGAACACCTTCACCCCCGGCACCTGCGCCACCCGCCGCCGCAGGTCCTGGATCACGCCGTTGGCGGACGCCGTGCGCTCGGCGCGCGGCTTGAGGGAGATGAACAGCCGTCCGGTATTGCCGGTGCGGCTGTTGCCGGTGGCGCCGGCGGTGGAGACCAGATAGGCCACGTTGGGATCCTGCCGCACCGCCGCCGCCACCTGCTTTTGATGCTCCACCATGGCGTCGAACGAGGTGTCGGTGGCGGTTTCCACGGTGCCGGTGATGAAGCCGTTGTCCTCCTGCGGGAAGAAGCCCTTGGGGATGACCACATAGAGATAGGCCGACAGGCCCACCGTGGCGAACGTCACCATCAGCATCCGGAAACGGTGCCGCAGCACGGCGTCGAGGCTGATGCGATAGGCCGCGAGCCAGGCCTCGAACATGCGCTCGGTGATGCGGAAGAACAGGTTCGGCCGGCGGCCATGGTCGGGCGCCTTGAGCACCCGGGCGCAGAGCATGGGGGTGAGGGTGAGGGAGACGAAGCCCGACACCAGGATCGCCACCGAAATGGTCACCGCGAACTCGCGGAAGATGCGCCCCACCACGCCACCCATGAACAGCACCGGGATGAACACCGCCACCAGCGACAGGGTCATGGAAATGATGGTGAAGCCGATTTCCCGCGCGCCGAGAATAGCGGCGCGGAACGGCGTCATGCCCTCTTCCACGTGCCGGTAGATGTTCTCCAGCACCACGATGGCGTCATCCACCACGAAGCCGACGCACAAGGTGAGCGCCAGCAGCGTCATGTTGTTGATGGAATAGCCGAACACCCACATGGCCGCGAAGGTGGCGATGATCGACAAGGGCAGCGCCAGTGACGGCACGATGGTGGCGCGCACGTTGCGCAGGAACAGGAAGATCACCAGAACCACCAGGACGATGGCCTCGAACAGCGTCTTCTGCACGTCGGCCACCGCCTCGCGGATGGACACCGAGCGATCCATCAGCACGTTGATGTCGACGGACGCCGGCAGCTGGGCGCGGAACGCGGGCAGACGCGCCTTCACCTCGTCCACCACTGCCACCGTATTGGCATCGGGCTGGCGGACGATGGCGACGATGATGGAGCGATCATCGTTGAACCAGCTCGCCACGCGCTCGTTCTCCACCCCGTCGCTGACGCGGGCGATCTCGTCGAGGCGCACGGGCGCGCCGTTGCGCCAGGCCACCACCAGGCGCCGGAAGTGGTCGGCGCTGGCGCTGGCCGTGCCCATGTCGATGGTGAAGGTCTGCTTCGGCCCGGACAGCACACCGATGGGCGTGTTGGAGGCCGCCGCCTGCACCGCGCTCTGGATATCGGCGGCGGAAATGTTGCGCGCCGCCGCGGCCGCCGGATCCACCCGGATCCGCACCGCATATTTCTGCGCCCCGTAGATCTGCACCTGGGCCACGCCGGGCAATTGCGAGATCTGCTGGCCGATCAGCGTATCGGCATATTCATTCACCGCCGAAAGGGGCAGCGTGGCGGAGGAGACCGCCAGCAGCAGCACCGGCGCGTCGGCTGGGTTGACCTTACGGAAGCTCGGCGGCGTCGTCATCTCGTCCGGCAGCTGGCGCTGGGCCACCGAGAGGGCGGACTGCACGTCCAGCGCCGCGTCGTCGATGCTGCGGTTGAGATCGAACTGGACGGTGATGGAGGTGGCGCCCTGGGTGCTGGACGAGGTAAGCGAGGTGATGCCGGCGATGGTGGCGAGCTGCCGCTCGATGGGGGTCGCCACCGCCGTCGCCATGGTCTCGGGGCTGGCTCCGGGCAGGGACGCGGAAATGGTGATGGTGGGAAAATCCACCCGCGGCAGCGCCGCCACCGGCAGCTGGCGATAGGCGAACAGCCCCGCCACCACCAGCGCCACCATCATCAGCGTGGTCATCACCGGCCGGCGGATGCACAGTTCGGCGAACATGGCGTCAGCTCCCGGCCACGGGCGTCGCCGGCCGCTTCACGCGCACCCGGCTGCCCTCCCGCAGGGACAATTGCCCGTCGATCACCACCGTTTCGGTGCCCTCCAGGCCCTTGGCAATCACGCTTTCGCCATCCACCGTGCGCGCCACGACCACCGGGCGCACCCGCGCGGCGCCATCTTCCACCACGAACACGAAGGGGCCGCTCTGGCCCGATTGCACCGCCTCCGATGGCACCACCACCACGTCCGGCTCGGTGCGCAGGGTTACCGTGACGGCGCCGAGGGTGCCGGGCCACAGGCGCTCATCGGCATTGGCAAACACCGCCCGGGCGGTGAGGGTGCCGGTCTGCGGATCCACCGTATTGTCGATCACCGCCACCCGGCCCCCGCCGATGGTCTCGCCCGACCCCTGCAGGGTGATGGCCACCTGGGCATTCTGCGCCGTGCGCAGATCGTTGATGTAGCGTTCCGGCAGGCCGAAGGCGACATAGATGGGCTTGAGCTGGCGCACCGTGGCCAGGGTGTCGTCGACGCGGATCACCGTGCCGGCCCGCGCTGCCGCCACGCCGATGCGCCCGGTGACCGGCGAGCGGATCTCGTAATAGCCCCGCTGCACCTTGAGGGACTGCAGGTTGGCCTCGTCCTGGTCCACCGTCGCCTGCTGCACATCGGCGGTGGTCTTGGCGTCGTCCAGCTGCACCTGGGAGATGGCCGCGCGGGTCACCAGCCCTGAATAGCGCTCCACGTCGCGGCGCGCCTTCTCCAATTGCACCCGATCCTTGGCCAGGGTGGCCTCGGCCTGCCGGATCTGCGCGTCGATCACCCGGGAATCCAGCTCGAACAGCAGGTCCCCGGCGGCGACGGTGGCGCCATCGGCAAAGGCGACCTTCTCCACCTCGGCGGCGACCCGCGAGCGCACCGGCACCGTCACCATGGCCTCGACCGTGCCGAGGGCCTCCACCCGCACCGGCATGGGCTTGCGCGTGGCGGCGCCCACCAGCACCGCCACCTCGCGCGGCCGGCCGGCGGCCGACTCGGTCGGGGCCTTCGCCAACCACGGCTTATCCTGCCAGAGCCAGGCGCCACCGCCGGCGACCGCCAGGGTCACCACGGCCAGAACCACGCGCCCGCGCCTACGCCCTTCGCTCGTCATGCCACCCTCGATCCCGCCGCCTGTCGCAATCGCTGCGATGCAACGACACTCTCTGCACCGGGTCCAATTAAGGTTTGGACAGAATTGAAGTCGAATACACGGCGAACGCGGCGCGTTGACGTTTCCGTGATCGCCTGAACCGCGAGAGAGCCGCCAGGCGCCTCAGGCCGCCAGCCGCACGCGGGCAAGGCGCTCCAGCGCGCGATCGATGGTGGCGTCGGTCTTGGCAAAGCAGAACCGCACCACGGAGCGCACCGCGTCATCCGCATAGAAAGCGGAAACCGGGATGGTGGCGACGCCGTGGGTCTTCACCAGATCGAGACAGAAGGACTCGTCGTCGGGCGTATTGGAATGGGCCGAGAGGTCGATGTTGAGGAAATAGGTGCCGGCCGAGGGCAGCACCCGGAAGCCGAGGCCCGCGAGGCCATCCGCCAGCCGGTCGCGCGAGCGCTGCAGGCCCGCCCGCATAGTGGTGAAATAGGCGTCTTCCTTGCCGAGCCCATAGGCCACCGCGGCCTGCAGGTTCGGCGGCGTGGTGAAGGTGAGGAACTGGTGGGCCTTGGACAACACCTTCATCAGCGGCGGCGCGGCCAACACCAGCCCCACCTTCCAGCCGGTCATGCCGAAGATCTTGCCGGCGGAAGAAATCTTCACGGTGCGCTCACGCATGCCCGGCAGGGCCATCATGCTCTCGAACACCCGCCCGTCGAAGATGACGTGCTCCCACACTTCGTCGCACACCGCATAGGCACCGAAGCGCTGACAGAAATCCGCCACCCGCTGCAGCTCCTCGCGGCTGTGCACCACGCCGGTGGGGTTCTGCGGATTGTTGAGCAGCACCAGCTTGGTGCGATCGGAGAAGGCGGCCGCCAGCTTCTCCTCGGTGATGGTCCAGTGGGGCGGCTCCAGGCGCACCAGCCTGGCAATGCCGCCGGCCCGCTGCACCAGCGGCAGATAGGCATCATAAAGCGGCTGGAACAGAACCACCTCGTCACCGGGCTCGATCAGCGCGAGCAGCGCGCCGGCCAGGGCCTCGGTGGCCCCCGAAGTCACCATCACCTCGGTCTCGGGATCGAGCGAGAGCCCCTGCCAGCGTTGGAAATGGGCGGCGGCGGCCTGGCGCAGCTCGGGCAGCCCCATCATCGGCGGATACTGGTTCCAGCCGTTCACCACCGCATCGGCCGCCTTCTGGCGCACGTCCAGCGGCCCGGGGTCGTCCGGAAAGCCCTGCCCCAGGTTCACCGCCTCATGGGTGCGGGCGAGTTGGGACATCACCTCGAAAATGGTGGTGGGCAGCGCCGAATAGATGGGGTTCAGCGGACGCGCGGCGAGAAAGGAGGTCATGGCGGCATCTATCTGCGGAAACGGCGCCCCCTGACGGAGCGGCTGCCAGCCCTTTAGCCCCTTCGTGGCGGCAACAAAAGGGCGGAGCGGCGCTAACCGCGCCGACCCGGCACCGAAAGCGGCTTCAGGGCGGCGAGCAGCGCCTCCTGCGTCACCTGCGCCATGGGCATCAGCACCTTGGCGGCCTCGGTGCGCCGCCCGGGCCGCATCACCAGCACCACCGTTTCAGCGCCGCCGCAGGCCGGATCGCCACAGGAGATCTCGGACACCGAAACCGTGGCCTCCTCCTCCAGCTCGAGCGCCTGGCGCACCAGGTCCGCCAGCGCCCGGGCGGCGTCCCGGTTGCCGTCCGCGCCATCGCGGCGCCGCATGAACAATCGCATGGCCTTCCCTGCTCTCCCGGTCGCCCGACCCGCCACGCGGAGGCCGGCACGGCGCCAGCCATGCCGTGCCCTCGCGGCGGGAAAAAGGCGCCTCGTCAGTCCTCATCCAGCGGCGCGCTCTCACCGAACAGCCGGCGCAGCACATGCAGGCCGCGCCGCAGGCGACCCCCTTCGAGCCGCAGCACCGCCCAGGTGACGCGGCCATCGTCCACATCGCGCACCTCGATCACCGCCCGGCCGTAGGCGATGCGCATGCCCGGCGCGACGCGATCGCTGGCGCGATCGGCGAACGCGTCGGCGATGGTGAGCGCCCACTCCTGCTGCGGCACCGGCAGTCCATAGAGCCCGGCGAGATCGCCGAGCCGCACCTCGCCCACGAACGGAAAGGCGGCCACGTCATCGAGCACCAGGGTTTCCTTGGGCCGGAACAGGCGATCGAGCCCATGCACCTTCTGCGGCGGCGCCAGGATATAGCCGTAGTCCCCCGGCTCGAGCGGCCCGGCGGCTTCCGGTGTCAGGGTCTGGCCGGCGCGCACCACCATCACCAGCCGCGCCCATTCCGGCAGGCCGCTGCCGGTGGCCGGCGTGCCGGCGGTGACCGGATAGCCCACCAGCTCCACCTCCATCTGCCCCGGCAGGTCGATCTCGAACCGCCGCACCGCCGGCAGCGGATCGGACAACGCGACGCCGAAGCGCCGTGCCGCCGGCACCATGGTGAGGCCATGCAGGATCAGCGAGACCAGCACCACCGTGAAGGCGATGTTGAAATAGACCTCCGCATGGGCAAGGCCCGCCAGCATGGGAATGGTGGCGAGGAAGATGGAGACCGCCCCGCGCAATCCGGCCCAGGAGATGAAGGCCTTTTCCGCGTTGGAGAAACGGAACGGCGCCAGGCACAGGAACACCGCCAGCGGGCGCCCCACCAGGATCAGGAACACCGCGACGCCCAGCGCCGGGATCGCATAATCCAGCAACGTCTGGGGCGAGACGAGGAGGCCCAGCATCACGAACATGACGATCTGGCACATCCAGGTCACGGCATTGAGAAAGCCGGTGATGGGCGCGATGGCGCGCACCGGCCGGTTGCCCATCACCAGGCCCGCCACGAAGACCGCCAGGAAGCCGGAGCCGTGCGCCAGCGCCGTGACCGCGAACAGCAGCACCGCCACCGCCACCACCAGCACCGGATGCAGCCCGCCGGGCAGATCCACCCGGTTGATGAGCCAGGCGAGCAGCACCCCGCCCACCACGCCGAGCACGCCGCCCACCACCAGCTCGCGAAACACCCCCAGCACCACCGCCAGCCCGGGGTGGGAGAGATCGCTGGTGATCAGTTCCACCAGCAGCACGGTGAGGAACACCGCCGCCGGATCGTTGGTGGCGGATTCGAGCTCGATCACCGAGCCGACCCGCCGGCCGAGATGCAGCCCCTGGGCATGCATGAGGAAGAACACGGCGGCGGCATCGGTGGAGGCCACCACCGCCCCGACCAGGAAGCCTTCCAGCAGCGACAGATTGAGCAGCGGCACCGCCACCAGGGCCACCAGGGCCGCCGTGAGCACCACGCCGATGGTGGCGAGCAGCAGTGCCGGCGTCACCGCCCCGCGCATGGCGCCGATGCGCATGCGTAGCCCGCCATCGAACAGGATCAGCGCCAGCGCCGCCGACCCCACCATGTAGGTGGCCCAATAATCGTTGAAATGGATGCCGCCCGGACCGTTCTCACCGGCCAGCACGCCGATGAGCAGGAACAGCAGCAGAATCGGAGCGCCGAAGCGGGCGGCCAGCAGGCTCGACAGGGTCCCGGCAACCAGCAGCGCTGCAACCACCAGCAGAACCACATTGGAGATGACCACTGCACCCATGCTCTCGCCCAAGCCTCGTCACGCTCGACCGTGTCTCCATCCCCGAGCGGTGGGCCCGGCGCATTGCACGCCGACAGTAGCGCGACATCGCATCAGCGCGTAAGCTCTTGTCGTTGCGGACAACCAGAGACGGTGTTTGGGGGCGCGCCGGACACGTTCTCAAGGGTGCTGACATGCCGTGGCGCAGACGGGTCTGTGCTTACCAGGTCGTTCCCTTCACCTGCGCCGATGATGGCCTGTGGGTGATGGAGGGCGAAACCATCTGCTTCGAGCATGACCTCGCGATGGAAATCGCCGAGGCGGATTGTGACTGTGCCGCCTGGGTCGGCATCTATGCCCTGGACCATCGCGGCGAGCGCCTCTGGGCGGCACCCATCGCCAGCTATGGTGCGCACAACCCGCACGCCGGCACCGACGCGCAGAATGCCCACCATGCGCTCCAGCCCGGCCTCTCGCTGCCGAACGCACCTCTGCAGAACGTTCCACTTCATAAGGTGACGCTCCAGGGGCCCCGGCTCACCCTGCCGGCGGGCGGACAGGCCACCCGCAACGGGCCCGCGCGCCACTGACGCCAGGCAGCACGGGCCCCACTGAGGGACGGCTGCGCGGCGGCACCGGCGCCGCTGCCAATGCGCGACCAGCGCACCTTGGCTCGGCAAACGTGGGGTCCCCCGGGATCAGTAAACGTGAGAGCCCAAACGACCGCAACCGCGCGCGAGACTGTCCGGAGCAACACGGCCCGGAGCAGCGGCAATAAAGGCGCTGCGGAAGGCGCCTAATAATCCCACTGCGCGCCGATGCCCACCGAGGTGGAACCGTCTGCCCCGGTGGCGCCCTGCAGGCGGATGTTGCGGGTCACGTCCACATCCACGGTCACCTGGCTGGAATTGGGCGTGGTGCCCTGCTTCACGCCCATATAGATGCGGTCGTTGATGCGCCGCCCGAGGCCCACCTGACCGCCGGTGCCGGCGGAATTCATGCCCACGTCGAGGCTGTCCACCCCGAGGGTACGCCGCATCTGGTCCAGCACTCCGCCGCCACCCGAGAACTGGGCGATGGTCTGGGCAATCTGCAGGCTCTGCGTCGCCGTCAGCGATCCGGCATTGCGGCCGAACAGCAGGCGCGCCAGCACCTCATCCTGCGGCAGGGTCGGGGTCGAGGTGAAGGTGATGTCCGGCCGGGATGCGGGTCCGGTCACCAGAATGCGCGCGGTGATGTCGTTGGCGGTGGTCTCCGCCACGAAATCGAGCTCCGGATCGGTGCTGCCGGTGAACTGGATCTTGCCCCGGGTGAAGTTGAGGCGCTTGCCGAGAATGTCGAACTGGCCGCGGCGCATCTCGAAGCCGCCCTGGGTCAGCGGCGCCCGGCTGGAGCCGGAGACGCGGATCTCGCCCCCCAGCTCCGCCTCCATGCCCATGCCCCGCACGAAGATGTTGTTGGCCGCGGCCACCACCAGATCGAGGGTGACGCCACCGCCACCACCACGCTGCCGCTCAGGCGGTGGCGGGGGCACCCGCGCGGCGTTGCGGCCGCGGCGGTCATTCACATTCTTCACCTGCATGTACTGAACGCCGCCGGGCATGCGCTCGGCAATGTTCACGTCCATGGCCCGCACCTGAAGCCGGCCGGTCACCCGTGGATCGTTGGTGAACTGGCCCTCCAGCGCAATCCGTCCCTCGGTGACGAGACGGATGAGCTCGCTGTTGACGAGCCCCGCATTCTGCATGGTCACCTCGAGCCGGCCCGGGAAGTTGGCGGCGGGGTCCAGCCCCACGCTGCCACGCACGGCGACGCTGCCGCCATTGGGGGTGCGGGCGGTGAGCGACTGCACGGTCACCGAACGATCGGTACCGGCGATGACGCCTTCGATGCGATCCAGGGTGACACCATTGGCGCCATCATTGTAGCGCCCGCCACTGATACGCACAGTGCCGCCCGCGCGCGGAGCGGCGGTGGTGCCGCGGATGGTCGCGTCGATGGTGGCGGTGCCGGCCAGTTGACTGCCGAGCGCAGCGAGCGAAGGATTGGCGATGCGCAGATCGACGCCGCCCCGCGCGGTCAGGTCCATGTCCCCCGCCCCCATGGGCACCGAGCCGGTGATGGCGAGATTGGAGAGGTGGGTTCCGGAAATCGTGGTGCGGGTGGTGACCCGGCCATTGCCGAGCTGCCCATTGGTGCGGATATCGAACGGGCCGGCGCCGGCGGCGGCGAGGTCGGGGTTGCTGAGCCGCAGCACCTGCAGATCGTAGGTGCCATCCGGCCGGGCCGCCGGTCCGCGCAGGCGCGCGGTGCCGTTGAGGGTGCCGGCCAGGTTCAGCCCTGGCGCTGCGAGCTCCGCCAGCGCCAGCGGCAGGGCGCGCACATCCACGTTGAGATCGAGCGTACTGCCGGCGCGGCCGGAAACGGTGGCGCTGCCGCCGCGGCTGGCCACCGCCAGCCGGTCGATGGTGACGTCGCCGCCGTTGATGGTGATGTTGGCCGGCGCCGACGTGGCCAGGGTGGTGCCGCCCCGCGCCATGCTGAAGCGTTCCAGCCGCACCTGCGAGGTGGTGCCCTGGTGGTTGAGCTGGGCCGCGGCGGCCACATTGGCCCCGTTCACCTGGGCATCGAGCTGCAATGCCGTGCCGCGGCCGGCGCCGCGGGCGGTGAGGGTGGCGCGGGGAATGGCCACCCCGGCATTCACATCCCTGACATCCACATTGCCGTTGAGCACCGGTTGGCCGGTGGGATCCGTCACATCGAGATTGATGCGCGCGGCGCCCACGCTCTGCCCGGCGGCGCGCACGCCGTCGGCGGTGGCATTGAGGGCGATGGTCTGGCGCCCGTTGGTGGAGCCGAGATCCACCTTGGCGTCGAGCTTACCAGCCAGTTCCGTCAGCGCCAGGGCCGAAAGGTCGGCGAGATTGCCGGCGGCCACCGCCAGCTGCCCCGCCATGAGGCCATCGCCGCCACGGGCCACATCGCCGCGCGCCGTCACCGAGCCGATGGCGAGATCGAGCTTTTCCAGCCGGGCCGCGCCGCCATCGCCGAGGGCGAAGGCCCCGCCGCCGGTGGCCGGCTTGCCGGCGATACGGCCATCGAGCTTGAACGCACCGGCGGGCAGGCCGGTCAGGTTGCGCGCATCGAGATCAAGCGCCAGCCCTTCGAGCTTCTGGCCCATGGCGGTGCCTTCGGGCACCGCCACCCGGGCCGCCACCGCCAGCGCGTCGAGGCTGCCGGAGAAGGCCGCCGTGGTGTCGAGCCGGCCGGACAGACGCGGCTCCACCCGCTTGAGATCGTCCAGGGTCAGCAGAACCTTCAGGTCCGCCAGCGCCTTGGAGAGGGTGCCGTTGACCTTCAGGTCGAGCCCGGTTGCCGACAGGGTGAGGTCCTCGACCCCGAAGGCGGCCTCCCCCGTGCGGGCGATGGCGCCGGACAGCCGGGAGGTGTCGCCGAACAGGCCGTCGACCGCGGCGATGCCGGTCTTCACCTTCTCGGTGCCCCCGGCGAGCTTGAGCGTGAGCTGGCGGAACTGCTCCGCTCCCTTCACGTCCGCCTCGAGCTGGGCGGTGCCGGAGAGGGGCCGGCCGGCCAGCGGCCCGAAGGCGGCCAGATCCAGCCGCTCCAGATGCAGGGTGCCATCGGCCCCCTCGGCGCTGGCGGTACCCGTGAAGCGGGCCGACAGGGCATTGAGCGCGGCGGTGAAGCCGGTGAGCGTCGGGGTGCCATCGGCCGGCTTGGTGGCGGTGGCGGTCAGCCGGGCAGTGTCGCCCAGCGCCGCGCGCACCTTGGCGTCGGTGCTGGTGAGCCCGGCGGCCTGGGCGTCGACGGACAGGGCGAGGTCCCCCGCCCCGCCCTGGGGCCGGGTCACCGCATCGAGGGTCAAGGTCTTGGCGCCATAGCCGGCACCGGACAGGTCCGCCGCGGTGAGCCGCACGGTGGCCGCCGGCGCCGCCAGCGCCCCCTTGGCCGCGCCTTCCGCCTTCACCGACGTCCAGGCGACCCCGGGGGCAAGCGCCGAGAAGCGGTCGGCATCACCGGCCACCGCGCTGAAGGCGAGATCGGAGCCGTCGCCGGCGGGGTCCACCTTGCCGCGCGCCGCGAAGCCGAAGCCGGAGGCGCGCAGGGTCAGGGTTTCCACATCCACGAGGCCGGCGGTCTCCACGAGGGCGGTGGCCGAAAGTTCAGTCTTATCCTCGAACAGGGGGGCGATGGCGGCGGGCAGCAGCCGCGCCACCTCGGCATCGAGCGTCAGGTTCACCCGGTGGCCGGCCGCGGTGGCGCGCACCCCGGCTGCGCCGGTCATGTGCGCCACGGCGCCGGCATTCAGCGCCAGATTGCCGTCCCAGGCATCAATCGGCCCCTTGCCGGTGATGCGTGCGTCGAGCGCCGGCAAGCCATCCATGCCGGCGGCGCGGGCCACGAGGCCCCCTTCCGGCTCGGTGGCGTTGATGTCCACCACCAGGTTCCGCGTCTGCGGGGTGTAATGCACCTGCCCCGTCACCTGGCCGGGCGCGTCCTTGCGGGCGAGGTCGAAATCCACCGCCAGCCCATCGGAGGCGGCCATCAGGTCGGCCGAGGCGGTGAGGGTGAGCTGGGCCGCGCGACCGAGCAGCGGCTCGCCGAGGGAGATGTCGGCGATGGCCAGGCGGCCGAGCCGCACGGGCATGGCGAAGGATCCGCCGCCCGAACTGCTGGTGGACGGCTCCGAGGGCGGCAGGTCCGGCACCCGCTCGACAGCGATCCGCGCCGCCTCCACCGCCTCGATGTTCACCACCCCGCCGAGCAGCGACAGGGGATGCCAGGCGAGGCGCAGGGCCTCCACCTCCGCCACCGGGCCCTTGGCGTCGGCGACGCCGATATGGCCGATGCTCATATCCCACGGCACGCCGCCGCGAATGTCCGAGATGGTGACCGTGAGCCCGGATACGGACGCGAGCTGCGAAGCGATGCGCGCGAGGGCGCCCTTGCCCGGCCCGGTCTGCAGCGCGCCGAACAGCGCCAGCACCAGCACCAGCAGGCCCGCGACGACGAAGCCCGTCCAGCGCAGGATCGAGAAGAGAATGCCACGAGCCGCCATCAGAAAGCCTGCCCCAAGCTGACATAGACGCCGTACGAGCCGTCGTCTGGTCCGGGATTGAGGGGAACGGCGAAGTCCAGGCGCAGCGGCCCGATGGCCGTGTAGTAGCGCAGGCCCAGGCCGGCGGAATATTTCATCATGCTGAAGTCGGGATATTCGGTGGCATAGGCCGAGCCCATGTCGAAGAACGGCACCAGGCCGATGGTGTCGGTGATGCGCACGCGCAATTCCGCCGATGCCTCGAAATAGCTGAGGCCGCCGATGATGATGCCGCGCGCGTTGCGCGGGCTGGCGGACTGGTAGTCGTAGCCGCGCAACGAGCCGCCGCCGCCCACATAGAACCGCCGCTGGGCCGGCACGTCGGTGAGATCGGCGCCGGCATAGCCGCCGGTGGAAACCCGCCCGGCCAGGATGTAGCGCTTTTCCTCATCGAAGGCGTGGTAGGCGGACAAGGTGCCCTTGGCCATCACCGGGCCGGCGCCATTTTCGCCCAGATAGGCGAACGGCTCCACCGTCACCGCCGCGCGCAGGCCGCGGGAGGGGTCGAGGGGCGAATCCGTATTGTCGAAATTGAAGTCCAGCGGCACGCCGGCGATGAAATAGTCGCCGCTGCCGTCGGCATCCTCCACCGTGGAATCTTCCAGGTCGATGCCGATCTGCAGGCTCATCTGATCATTGAAGCGATGCCGCACGCCGCCCAGGAAGGTCACGCCTTCCCGCACATAGGCGTTGGTCACCTCGCGCAGGCCGGCCACCTCCGCCAGCAGATCGTCCTTGGCGGTGAAGATGCCCGGCTTCATGAAGCTCGCCGACACCTTGTAGCCGAACGGGTCGGCATCGGGCACCGCCTCGGATTTCTCGCCGAACCAGGAGACGGTGGCATCCAGCCGCAGGGTCTCGCCGCCACCGAACAGGTTGCGGTGGCCCCAGAAGGCGGTGAGCGAGGAGCCGTCGGTATTGGAGTATTTGGCGGAGAATCCGACGAAGCGCGGCGGCCGGGCCGTCACATCGATAAAGATGGGCAGCTGGCCGTTGGCGTCGAGATGGTCGGCCTCGCGCACCCGCACGCTGGCGACGGATTCGATCTTGGCGAGGCGCCGGCGCAAGGCGGCCAGGCGCTCCGGCGAATAGGGCTCGCCCGGCTGGATCTCGATGCGGTCCTCGATAAAGCCGGGGGTGAGGAAATCGGCGCCCGAAACGGTGAACTTCCCGAAGGTGGCGCGCGGCCCGGTGGACACCAGGAAGGTGACGTTGAGCTGCTGGGTGGCGTGGTCCGCCACCACCTCCTTGTTCGCGACCTTGGCGAAGGGATAGCCCATGCGCCGCCAATGGTCGGACAAGGTGGTCTCGGCGGCGACGATGGCGTCGGCGCGTGCCACCTGGCCGGTTTCCAGCCGCAGCGCCCGCTGCGTCGGCGCATCGGCCAGCGGCTGGCGGTTGCTGGCGCTGAGCACCCGCACGGCGCCGAAGGTGAACTGCGGCCCGGGGTCCACGACGATCTTCACCGGCACCGGTCCCCGGGCGCGGCTCGCCTCGACGATGTCG
The DNA here is from genome assembly GCF_022138605.1 of Xanthobacter sp. NM-25. Taxonomy (GTDB): domain Bacteria; phylum Pseudomonadota; class Alphaproteobacteria; order Rhizobiales; family Xanthobacteraceae; genus Xanthobacter. The sequence continues at coordinate 330,552 of NZ_JACBFS010000003.1, read as the reverse complement.
AAAATGTTGGGCGTGTCGGCCCGGTTGCCGGAGATGGTGATCTCCATGGTGCCGCCGTAATAGCCGTTGGAATAAAGCGCGGCGATGATCCGGTCACGATCCGCCGTCACCCGCCGCACCAGCCCGGCCGCCCCCGAGGGCGGGTTGGACTTCATGCTCTCCAGGTTGGAGGCATCGGTGATGGCGCTTTTGACGCTGCGATCGCCGCCCACCACCTCCAGCTCGATGGTGTAGGGCACGGCGTCGATGGTCGGCGGCTTCTTCTCTTTCTCCCGGTTGGGATTGAAGAAATTGGCGACAGAATCAAAAAAGTCGCCGTCCTCCGCATGCGCCGGCAGAATGCCGAGCGCCAGCACCGCCGCCGTCACTGCCACGGGGCGCCTGCACAGGCCGAAAAAGGAAGTCGCCGCTCTCGCCATTTCCGCTCGAGGTTGGAAGGGGTTTGCCGCGGCGCACGCCACGCACTCTTCGCGAAAGGGCCGAAAGTCCCCCCTCACGCACAACGGACGCTAGGCACCGTCCGTAAATTTCAGCTTATGATCGCTCCTGACCTTGCGTCCCTCGCTGCTTTTCCCCGCATACCGCAGTTTGCCATTGTTTGGTACCGCTGGCGAGCCAACAGCCTCACCAAGACCTTGATACCGCAGGATGCGGCGGGAACTGGCCAGCGGCCACGCCACACCCGCGCACCGGCACCTGCGGCATTTTGTCAAACCCTCAGCCCGGCTCAGCCGTTTCTGCCACCGGTGCGCTGCGCGCCGCGCGCGCGGCCGTGGCCACCCGCACCCGCCGCTGCAGATAATCCAGTACTGACCGGAATCGGGATTGCGGCCGCGCCCCCGGCGGCTCCAGGCCAAACGGCTGAAACAGGCGGATGCGGTCGTCGCGGGCGACAATGGCATCGGTGATGAGGCGCGCACCCAGCACACCATGGGCCAGCTCCTCCAGCCCCATGGTGACGCAGAACCACACGCCCTTCTCCCCTTCGGCGAACAGCGGCATGCCATGGCGGGTGTGGGTGAGCGCCACGCCGTGGCTCTGTTCCACCAGCGCCCGACGCGCGGCCGGCGCGACGGCGCTCACATGGCGGCGCAGACAGCGGGCCGCGGAGGCCCGCCCCCAGGGCGGAAAAGCGGTTTCGGCGGCGAGCGCGAGGCTATCGCCCTCAAAGCGCCAGCGCAGGCCGGTGGCACCCACCTCCTCCGCCAGCCCACCATAGGCGGCGGTGCCCGCCGGCACGTGGAACCGCCCGCGCACCCAGGGCCGCGTCACCAGGCTCGGCGCCAGCTCCGGCGCCCACCGGACCAGTTCCGCCCCACCGCTGAACACGAGATGGGCGGCACGCACGCGCAGCCCCGGCAGGGTCACATATTTGCGAATCCCATGCCCATCGATGCTGAGGGCTGCCGGCTGCGGCAGGCGGGTGAGGCCGCAATCGGCCACCGCCGCCTCCAGCAGCTGGCGGAACGCCGCGCCCCCCACCTGTTGGGCGGGCACCACCCCCAGCGCCGCCACATAGGTCGGCGTGGCCAGCAGCGCCTGGGTGTCGGCCGCATCGAGAACCACCCCGCCGCCCGGCACCAGGGCATTGAACGCCTCGGCCTCGCGCCACAGATCATCGGCTGCCGCCGGCCGCGCCACCGCCAGCCGGCCCTTGGCACCAAGGGTGAGGCCGGCCCCCGTCGCCAGCGCCATGCCGCGCTCGGCGGCCGCCACCGAAAGACGCAGAAGATCCTGCGCATCGGCCTGGCCCACCGCATCCCGTAAGGCGCGCGCGGAGAGGCCATAGCCCGGGGCCAAAGTGGCATCGAGCCCGAGGCCCTCCGGCTGCCGCGCCAGGCTCACCAGCACCACCTCCAGGCCGCGCGTCGCCAGATCGCAGGCCATCAGCAGACCCGCCATGTCGTCACCGATGACACACACATCGCAATCCCGCGTCCGCTCCGGACCGGTGGCGTGGCGCAAGGGCGCGGATTCGGGAGACGCGGAAGGCAAGGCGGTGCTGGTCATGAACCCTCGTTTTCTGGCGGTGGACGCCCTTCACCTCATCTCTGCGGGCCGCAGCCCCTGGCGCCGCCCCTTAGGTAAGGGCCGCGACAGTGTGGCGCGAGGCGGCTTGAGAATCCGTTTCCACCGCCGCTTGCGGGCGCGGCGTGGCGCGAACACGCCCGCTGCGGGTTGCGATGCAGCACGCGCCTCGGGCATAAGGGGCCACCTTCGACACGTTCCGGTTTGCCCATGCGCCGTCTCATCTTGCTGCGTCACGCCAAATCCGACTGGCCTGAAGGGATGGCCGATCCGGAGCGTCCCCTGGCGCCACGCGGCCGTGAAGCGGCCCCTCGGCTCGGCGCCTATCTCGCCCTTCAGGGTCTGGTGGCGGATCGAGTGCTCATCTCCCCCGCCCGGCGGGCGCGGGAGACCTGGGAACTGGTTTCCGGCCAGATGCCGCCGGTGCCTATGGCGGCCAGCGAGCCGCGCATCTACGATGCCAGCGCCACCCGGTTGCTCGGCGTGGTGCGCGAGCAGCCCCGACAGGTGCATATGCTGATGCTGGTGGGACACAATCCAGGCCTTGAGGATCTGGCAGCGACCCTGGTCGCCAACGGCGTGGCGGCGGACATGGCGCGCATGGCGGAGAAATTCCCCACCGGCGCCCTGGCGGTGATCGACCTGCCGGTGGACGACTGGAGCACCATCAAGCCCGCCAGCGGCCGCCTCGACCGCTTCCTGGTTCCGCGCGAGCTGAATGGCGCCGGCTGAGCGCATGATCGGCCTCACCGGCGCCCTCGACGAAGCCCGCATCGCCTGGCTCACCCTCGCCGACCGGGTGGAGGGCCTCGCCCACCCCACCCTGCGGCTCGGCGTCACCGGCCTCTCGCGCGCCGGCAAGACCATCTTCACCACCGCTTTGGTGCACGCCCTGCAGCGGGGCGGCCGCATGCCGGTGTTCGAGGCCATGCAATCCGGCCGCATCGCCCGCGCCGAGCTGGAACCCCAGCCCGACGATGCGGTGCCGCGCTTCGCCTATGAGGAGCACCTCGCCACCCTGGCCGAGGCGCGCGCCTGGCCCTCCTCCACCACGCGGGTGAGCGAACTGCGCCTGGCGGTGCGCTATGCCACCGCCCGCGGCAGCCTGCGCACCCTCACCCTCGATCTCGTGGACTATCCCGGCGAATGGCTGCTGGACCTGCCCTTGCTGGCCATGAGCTATGCGGACTTCGCCCGCCAGAGCCTGGAGCTGGCGCGGGCGCCGGCCCGGGCGCGGGTGGCCAGCCCCTATCTCGCCGCGGTGGCCGCCCATGGCGCCGATGGGCCGGCGGACGAGGCCCACGCCCGCGAGCTGGCCGCTTTGTTCACCGCCTACCTTTCCGCCTGCCGCACCGAGCAAGTGGCCATGAGCCTGCTGCCGCCCGGCCGGTTCCTGATGCCGGGGGATCTGGAAGGCTCCCCCGCCCTCACCTTCGCGCCGCTCGACCCGCCCGACGGCGCGCCCCGCCCCGGCAGCCTCGGCGCCATGATGGAGCGGCGCTTCGAGGCCTATAAGAATGCCGTGGTGCGGCCCTTCTTCCGCAACCACTTCGCTCGGCTCGACCGGCAGATCGTGCTGGTGGATGCCCTCTCCGCCCTCAATGCCGGGCCGGCCGCGCTGGCGGACCTCGAACGTGCCCTTGATGGCATCCTGGCCGCCTTCCGCACCGGTCGGAACAGCCTGCTGAGCACCCTGTTCCGCCCGCGCATCGACAAGGTGCTGTTCGCCGCCACCAAGGCCGACCACCTGCACCACACCAGCCACGACCGGCTGGAAGCCATCCTGGCGCGGCTGGTGGAACGGGCGCGCGGCAGGGCCAAGGAGCATGGCGCGGCGCTCGACGTGGTGGCGCTGGCCGCCATCCGCGCCACCCGCGAAGCCCGGGTGCGGCGCGACGGCCTCGATCTCGCCGCCATCGTCGGCACGCCGGAGAAGGGCCAGGAGGCCGGCGGCCACCGCTTCGACGGCGAGGAGGAAGTGGCGGTGTTTCCCGGCGAATTGCCGGCCGATCCCGACAGCTTCTTCGACCCCGCCGGCACCGGCTTCCGCGGCCTCGCCACCGGCGATGTGAACGACGCCGACTTCCGCTTCCTCAAGTTCCGCCCGCCGGCGGGCATTGGCGGCAAGGCGCCCATTCCCCATATTCGCCTCGATCGGGCGCTGGAGTTCCTGCTGGGCGACCGCCTGGTGTGAGCCCACGCGGCACGAATGCGGCCGCCCGACTGGAGAACCGATGAGCGACGAGCCCGCCCGCATGTCCCCCTCCGCGAAACGCCCGCAGGCCGCGCGCCCGCAGGTGTTCCGCCTGGACGAAGGCGACATCACCCTGGCCCCGCCCGAGGCAGAGCTGGAAGCTGGGCCGCCGGAACCGGTGCCGGCGGCCGGCGGCCGACGCGGCGTCTTCTCCCGCTTCGGCTTTTCGTGGTCCGGCCTGTTCTGGACCGCCCTCGGCGGGGTGCTGAGCCTTGCCGCCTATGTGGGGCTGAGCCAGCTCGTCAGCGATCTTTATGCCCAGTCCCCGGCGCTCGGCTATGTGGGCCTCGGCCTTGCCGGCGCGCTGGTGCTGGCCGGCGTCATTCTCATCGGCCGCGAGGTGGCGGGCATCGCCCGCCTCGCCCATCTCGACCATGTGCGCGAGAAGGCCGCCGCGGCCCTGGCGGACGATGACCGAACCCTGGCGCAGGGGGTAGCGCGCGACATGCTGCGCCTTTCCGCCGCGCAGCCCACTCTGGCCCGCGCGCGGGTGGAGCTCGAAAGCCATCTTGGCGGCATCATCGACGGGGCGGATCTGGTGCGGCTCACCGAACGCACCTTGCTCCCGACCCTGGATTCCCGTGCCCGACAGATGGTGTCGGAAGCGGCCAAGAACGTCTCGGTGGTCACCGCCGTCTCGCCCCGCGCCCTGGTGGACCTCGCCTTCGTGCTCTACACGGCGGTCTCCCTGATGCGCCGCCTCGCCCAGCTCTATGGCGGGCGGCCGGGCATGCTCGGCATGCTGCGGCTCATCCGCCATGTGCTCGGCCACCTCGCCGTCACCGGCGGCATGGCGGCGGGCGATACGCTGGTGCAGCAGATCGTCGGCCAGGGCCTCGCCGCCCGCCTCTCGGCCAAGCTCGGGGAAGGGGTGGTGAACGGCCTCCTGACCGCGCGCCTGGGGCTTGCCGCCATCGCCGTCACGCGACCGCTGCCGTTCACCGCTCTGCCCGCCCCGCGCCTCGCCGATGTGGCCACCGGCCTGTTGCGCAAGGCGGAAGAGGAGGAACAGGTGCCCTCACGCCGGGAGCAGGCGGGCCGGTAGCTCGGTGAGCCGATAGCGCAGCGGCCGGTTGCGGCGCAGGGTCTCCGCCGTGGGCCAAGCGACGATGACCGACAGCAGCGCGATGAGCCCCGCCGTGCTCCACTGCGCCTGCGACGCGGCAAAAGCGACCACCCCCGCGAGCCCCAGCGCCGCGAGGGTGCCCAGAACCATCATCAGCCCCCACCGCGCCCGGCCATAGCCGCCCCGGCACTCCACTGCGACACCAGCCCGCGCCAGGGCCGCGTGCAGCGCCCGCACGAAGCGCAGGTAATCCGCCTTCTGGTCGCGCATGGCGGTGAGCGAGGTGCGGGAGGCGGAGGCCACCACCAGCCGCGTGCCCTCCCGCCCCAGGATCTCCAGCTCAAAGGTGGCGCTGGCGAATTTGGCGGGCTGGAAGCGCAGCGTCAGCCGTCCGATGTCGGCGAGCCGCAGGCGCCCTTCCCGCGGCCCCACCAGCCATTGCAGCGCATCGTCCTGCAGGGTCAGCGCCACGCCGGCACCACCGAGGCGGGGGTGATAGGCATAGGTGATGTCGGTCTTGGTCCTGTCCGGCATGGGTCCTCGCTTCATCGCCGCTGTGTGGGCGAAGGCGGGAGGCGACGCAAGAGGAGCGGGAAAAGGGACGCAGCCTGCGCCGGTCAGCTCAGCTCGCGCATGGCCGCGTCGATCCCCTCCACGGTGAGGGGGAACATGCGGTTTTCCAGGATGTGCCCCATGAGCCGGATGGAATCCGTATAGCCCCAATGGGCCTGCGGCACCGGATTGAGCCAGGCCGCGTGGGGATAGGTGGCGAGCAGCCGCTCCATCCAGATCTTGCCCGGCTCGGGATTGTTATGCTCCACCGAGCCGTTGGCATACATGATCTCATAGGGGCTCATGGAGGCGTCGCCCACGAAGATCAGCTTGTAGTCGCTGCCATAGGTGTGCAGCACATCGAACAGGGAGATCCGCTCGCTGGCGCGGCGGGCGTTGGAGCGCCAGACGCTCTCATAGACGCAATTGTGAAAATAGAAGTGCTCCAGATACTTGAACTCGGTGCGCGCGGCCGAGAACAATTCTTCGCACTGGGCGATGTGCCAATCCATGGAGCCGCCCACATCGAGGAACAGCAGCACCTTCACCGCATTGCGCTTTTCCGGCCGCAGCTTGACATCGAGATAGCCGGCGCGGGCGGTCTCGCGGATGGTGCCGTCGAGGTCCAGCTCCTCCGGCGCCCCCACCCGCGCGAACTTGCGCAGCCGGCGCAGCGCCACCTTGATGTTGCGGGTGCCGAGCTCCACCCCGTCGTCCAAGTCCTTGAACTCGCGCTTGTCCCACACCTTCACGGCGCGGAAATTGCGGTTGCCGTCCTGGCCGATGCGCACCCCTTCAGGATTGTAGCCATAGGCGCCGAAGGGCGAGGTGCCGCCGGTGCCGATCCATTTGTTGCCGCCCTGGTGGCGCCCCTTCTGCTCCTTCAGCCGCTCGGCCAGGGTCTCCAGCAGCTTGTCGAGCCCGCCCAGGGCCTCGATCTGGCGCTTTTCCTCCTCGGTGAGGTGCTTTTCCGTGAGCTTGCGCAGCCACTCCTCGGGAATGGCGTGCCCCTCCTCGCCCAGCGCCGCCTCCAGCCCCTTGAAGTGCTGGCCGAACACCTGGTCGAACTTGTCGAGGTGCCGCTCATCCTTCACCAGGCTGGCGCGGGCGAGGTAATAGAAGGTGTCCACCTGCCGGCCGGCGAGATCGCGGTCCATGGCCTCCATGAGGGTCAGGTATTCGCGCACGGAAACCGGCACGCCCGCCGTCTTCAGGGCCTCGAAGAATGCGATGAACATGGCGCGCGGCTCCCTGTCGCCGGCCCCTGCTCGCCCGGCTTGTCCTGTCGCCAGTGAAGCACGCGGCGCCGGCATGCGCCACCGCGGCCCGGACCTCCGCTCAGGTGGAGAGCAGGACGCGCTCGGCCCCGTCCAGCACCAGGCAGGTGAGGCGGCCACTGGCGAAGGCGCCGGTGTCGATGCCGATGCGGTTGGCCTTCAGCTGCGGCTCGGGCGTGGGCGTATGCCCATGCACCACCATATGGTCGAACGCGCCGGCATGGTCGAGGAAGGCGTGGCGAATCCACAGGCAGTCCTCGCGTCGCTGGTCCTCCAGCGGCACGCCAGGCCGCACGCCCGCATGGACGAACAGATAGTCGCCGCACACGTGATAGGTGCCGAGGCTCTCCAGGAACACCAGATGCCGGGCCGGCACGGCGCCGCGCCACTGCTGCCACAGGCTGTGCGGCTCCTGCACCCCCGCGACCTCGGCGAAACCGGGCAGATAAGATTGCACCGCCTCGAAGCCGCCCACCCGCTGCCAGTGGGGGAAGGCCTCGAAGCTGCGATGGGCCTCGCGCATCATCTGCTCGTGATTGCCGGACAGGCAGATGACGTCCCGGGCGCGGCGGCGCTCCAGCAGGGTCTCCAGCACCTCGGCGCTCGCCGGGCCCCGGTCCACGTAATCGCCCAGATAGATTTCCACCGGCTCCTGCCCGGGGTGGGCCGCCTGGTCGTCTTCCATCTGCCGCTGCAGACGAACCAAAAGGTCGAGCCGGCCGTGGATGTCACCCACGGCATAGACCCTCTTGCCCTCCGGCACCCGGGGCAGCGGCTGCGTCATCACCCGTCCTCTCATGCCGTCCTTTGGGGCATGCAGCTTGCGCGCGCCACCATGAAGCGGTCAGCTTGCCGGCGCCTTGCGTCACGCCCGCCGGACTGTCTTCGAAGATCAGGATAGCGGGCTTTGCTGCATTGCAAAAGGCAGGGGATTTGCCCACCGCGGGAGCCCGTGGCATGGGCAGGCGATCCGCGCGGGCGGGATTCGGTGGCGAGGGGTCCATGGGGTTCGAGATCACGGCATTGGCGCTGCTGGTGGAAGCCGCGCTGGGCTATCCGGCGGCGCTGGTGAACCGCATCGGCCATCCGGTGATCTGGATCGGCCGACTGATCAGCACCCTGGACCGGGCCTGGAACGCGCCGGAGCGCCCCGCCGCCCAGCGCCGCCTGCTGGGGGTCGTCACCGTCGGCGTGCTGGTGATCGCGACAGCGGTGCCGGCCGCGATCCTGGAAACCGGGCTGCGCGCCCTGCCCTTCGGCCTCCTCCTCGCCGGCCTTGCGGGCAGCAGCCTTTTGGCCCAGCGCGCGCTGCACACCCATGTGGCGGCGGTGGCGCAGGCGCTGGAGACGGGCGGCCTGGAGGCGGGGCGCGTGGCGGTCAGCCAGATCGTCGGCCGCGATCCGCAGCAATTGGATGAGGCGGGCGTGGCGCGGGCGGCCATCGAGAGCTTGGCGGAGAATTTCTCCGATGGCATCGTCGCCCCCACTTTCTGGATGTGCCTCGGTGGCTTGGCCGGTGGCGCCGCCTACAAGGCCATCAACACCGCCGACAGCATGATCGGCCATCTGAACGCCCGCTATGGCGCCTTCGGCTGGGCGGCGGCGCGCACCGATGATCTTGTGAACCTGCCGGCCTCCCGCCTCACCGGCCTGCTGCTGGTGGCCGCCGCCGCGGTGACGCCGGGCGCCTCGGCGGGGCCCGCCTTCGCCGCCATGGGGCGGGATGCGCCGCGCCATCGCTCCCCCAATGCCGGCTGGGCCGAGGCGGCCATGGCCGGCGCCCTCGGGCTGAAGCTCAACGGCCCCAAGGTCTATGGCGGCGTGCCCACCGACGATGCCTATATGGGCGATGGCCGGCGGGAGGCCACCGCCGCCGACATCCGCGCCGCACTGCGCCTCTATCGCCGGGCCGATGGCCTGCTGGTGGCTCTGGTGGTGGCGGGAGCGCTGCTCTTCGCCTTCGGCTGAGAGTTCAGCCGCCCTTCACCGACATCGGCAGGCCGGCCACCATGAACACCACCCGCCCGGCGCGGCGGGCGAGGCGCTGGTTGAGCCGGCCGGCGGCGTCGCGGAAGGCGCGGGCCAGCGCATTGTCGGGCACGATGCCAAGCCCCACTTCGTTGGCGACGCACACGGTGAGGCCGGGCCGCCGGCACAGCGCCGCTTCCAGCGCCGCCGATTCCCCGTCGAGATCGTGCTCGGCCAAAAGATGATTGGTGAGCCAGAGGGTGAGGCAATCCACCAGAACCGGCTGCTCCGGCGGTAAGGCATCGAGCGCGGGCGCCAGCGCCAGGGGCACGTCGTGGGTGCGCCAGCCGTCCGGCCGCCGGGCCCGATGGCGGGCGATGCGGTCCACCATCTCGTCGTCCCGCGCCTCGGCGGTGGCGAGATAGGCCCAGGGGCCCGGCTCCGCCTCCACCATCTCCTCGGCGAACGCGCTCTTGCCGGACCGCGCGCCGCCCAGCACCAACACCAGCCCTGTCGCCATCATGCCTCCACCGCCGCGCCCTGCCCTGGCAGACCTTCCGCGGGCGGCGACACTACCGGGGCTTCCCGCCACGGCAAAGCACAGGGTGTGAGGCCGAGGGCGCGGGAAAACGGGAGGCGGGAAAAATGCATCCCGTCGTCGCGCCGCAGGTCGGTCGGCGGCTATACTGGCGACGCATCATTGCCCGGAGACCCCTGCCCCATGGCCGCCGACCTCACGCTGGAATGGCTTGCGCGCCTCGTCGGTTTCGACACCACCAGCCGCAATTCCAACCTCGCGCTGGTGGAAGCGGTGGAAGCGTTTTTCCGCGCCCGCGCGATCCCGTTCGAGCGGGTGGAGGATGTCGCCGAAGGCAAGGCGGCGCTCATCGCCACCATCGGCCCGCGGGACGTGCCCGGCATCATTCTGTCCGGCCATACGGACGTGGTGCCGGTGGATGGCCAGCTGTGGAGCTCCGATCCCTTCACCCTCACCGAACGGGAGGGCAAGCTCTATGGGCGCGGCAGCGCCGATATGAAGGGCTTCTTGGCGGTGTGCCTCGGCATGGTGCCGCAGATGCAGGCGCAGCCACTGAAGAAGCCCATCCACCTCGCCTTTTCCTATGACGAGGAGGTGGGCTGCCTGGGGGTGCGCCCGCTGCTCACCCATATGGTGGCCAACGGCTATCGGGCGGAAGGCTGCATCGTCGGCGAGCCCACCATGATGCAGGTGGTGGTGGCCCACAAATCCAAGCGCTCGCTGGAAACGGTGGTGACCGGCCGGGGCGGCCATTCCTCCCGCGCGCCGGAGCTGGTGAATGCGGTGCAGGCGGCGGCCCTCATCGCCGCCCGGGTGATGGCCCTCGACACCCGCCTCGCCGAAGGCCCGCGGGACGACCTTTATGACGTGCCGGTTTCCACCGCCCATGTGGGGGTGCTGCACGGCGGCACCGCCGTGAACATCGTGCCCGAGCGGGCGGTGATGGAATGGGAAATCCGCGCCCTGCCCGACCAGGACATCGACGCCTTGGTCGCCGAGATCACCGATTACGCCCACACCGAGCTGGAACCGGGCATGCAGGCGCGGGCGCCGGAAAGCCGCATCGCCTTCAACATCATGAGCGCCATTCCCGGGCTCGCCACCGATCCGGAAGCGCCCATCACCACCCTCGCCAAGCGCTGGGCCGGGCGCAACGACCACGCCAAGGTGGCCTATGGCACCGAGGCCGGCCTGTTCGTGGAGATGGCGCAGATCCCCACCGTCATCTGCGGCCCGGGCTCCATCGGCGTCGCCCATCAGGCCGACGAATATGTGGAGATCAGCCAGCTGGAGGCCTGCGAGGACTTCATGCGCAAGGTGATCGACTATTGCAGCTGAGGCCTCCGCCTCAGCCGGGCCTTACGAGCGGGCCTTGGCCACCAGCGCCGAGGTGGAGCGACCCTCCACCAGATCCACCAGTGCCACCCGGCCGCCCCAGCTCTTCACCAGATCGCCGCCCACCACCTGGTCTTCGCGATAATCCGCGCCCTTCACCAGCACGTCGGGCTTGAGCTGGGCGATGGTCTCATAGGGCGTGTCCTCGTCGAACAGCACCACCAGATCCACGCAGCGCATGGCCCCCATCACCCGCGCCCGCGCCCCTTCATCCTGCACCGGCCGGCTCGCCCCCTTGAGGCGGCGCACCGAGGCATCGGTGTTGAGCGCCACCACCAGCCGGTCGCCCTGCCGCGCCGCCGCTTCCAGCAGCGAGACATGGCCGGGGTGCAGCAGATCGAAGCAGCCGTTGGTGAACACCACCCGTGCCCCCGCCGCCCGCCAGCCCGCGATGATGCCGGCCGCCTGGCTGCGGGAGACCAGCTCCCCCGCCTCGGCCCCGTGTGCGACGCTGGCATCGAGGGCGGCGGCGAGTTCAGCCCGGGTCACCACCGCGGTGCCGATCTTGCCCACCGCAACCGCCGCTGCCGCATTGGCGAAATAGACCGCGCTTTCCATGGGCTGGCCCGAGGCTAGCGACACCGCCAGCGCCGCCAGCGCCGTATCGCCGGCACCGGAGACATCGAACACCTCACGCGCCTGGGTCGGCACGTGCAGCACGTCGCCGTCGCGGCGCCACAGGGTCATGCCCTTTTCCGAGCGAGTCACCAGCACATCGCCGCCGAACTGCTGTGAGGCGCGCGCCGCCGCGGCGGCCACCTCCGCATCGGTGCCATCGGACAGGCCGGTGGCTGCGGCGAGCTCGATGCGGTTGGGGGTGACGAGGCTGGCGCCGCGATAGGCCTCGAAGGTGCGCCGCTTGGGATCGACGATCACCGGCACCCCTTCGGCCTGAGCCGCAGCGATGGCGACGGCGATCACCCGATCGGACAGCACGCCCTTGGCGTAATCGGACAGAACCACCACCCGGCTGCCCTTCACCGCCGCCACCACCGCCGCCGCCAGGGCGTCCTCGGTGGCGGCGCTGGGCGCGGCCTGGGTCTCCGCGTCGATGCGCACGATCTGCTGGCGCCCGCTCATGACGCGGGTCTTGGTGATGGTGGGGCGGGCGGGATCGCGCACCAGATGGGCAAGGTCCATCTCGCGATAGGGGGCGAGCGCCTCGGCCAGGGCCGCGGCATCGGCATCGGTGCCGACGAGGCCCACCAGGCTCACCGCCACGCCCAGGGCGCAGGCATTGGCCGCCACATTGGCGGCGCCGCCCGGCACGATGCGTTCGGTGCCATGCACCAGCACCGGCACCGGCGCTTCCGGCGAGATCCGCGAGACCGAGCCGACGATATACCGGTCCACCATCACATCGCCGATGACGGTGATGCGCGGCATGCGCCCTTCAACCATGATCGAAACCCTTGACGCGCATCATCCCGCGCTCTCGACGCGGCCCTTGAGATAGTCGGTGACGTAGGATTCCACCCCGGTCTCCAGCGACAGGAAGGGCCGCTTGTAGCCGGCGGCGCGCAGCTTGGTCACGTCCGCCTCGGTGAAATACTGGTACGCCTTCTGCAGGCTCTCGGGCATGTCCACATAGGTGATCTGCGGCGCCGCGCCCAGCGCCGCGAACACCGCCCGCGCGAGATCCGCGAACGAGCGGGCCTTGCCGGTGCCCACGTTGAAGATGCCGGAGACATCCGGATTCTCCAGCAGCCAGCGCACCACCTCCACGCAGTCCGACACGTGGATGAAGTCCCTGAGCTGCCCGCCATCGGTGAATTCAGGATTGTGGGACTTGAACAAGGTGACGCTCTCGCCGCGCGCGGCGGCGGGATAGATCTTGTGCACCACCGAGCGCATGTCGCCCTTGTGGTCCTCGCCGGGGCCGTAGACGTTGAAGAAGCGCAGGCCCGCGAACTGCGGCGGGCGCGGCCCGCCCGCCTCCACATCCGCCATCACCCGGCGATCCACGAACAGCTTCGACCAGCCATAGGGATTGAGCGGCGCCAGCAGCGCCAGGCCGGCGGTCGATTCGTCATCGGTGAAGCCGGCGGCGCCGTCGCCATAGGTGGCGGCGGAGGAGGCATAGATGAAGCCCAGCCCCTTGCGGGTGGCGAGGTCCCACAGATCCAGGGTGGCGCGGATGTTGCGGGCGACGATCTTGTCGGCGTCGCGCTCGGTGGTGGCGGAGACCGCGCCCATGTGCACCACCGCCGCCAGCCGCCCGCCTTCCTTCTCCACGAAGCTGTTCACGACCTCGGGGCGGATCACGTCATGCAGCGGAATGTCGGAAATGTTGCGCCATTTCGGGCCGTCCTCCAGCCAGTCGGCCACCACCACGCGGTAGCCGTCCTCGGCGGCGGCGCGGGCGATGTTGGAGCCGATGAAGCCCGCCCCGCCGGTGACGAGGAGGATGTCGCGGCTCATGGACGGCTGGCGCTTCATGGGGTCTGCCTTTCAGCGGTCACGCGGAACACGGTCGTGTGCCACGGCTCACTGCCCTTTGTCCACGCCGGCGCGCAACGTCTCCAGCGCCGACCAGACGGCTGCCGCGCCGTGATCGGCAAGGCAGGGCGGCCCTTCCCGCGTGGCGGGGGCGATGCGGCAGCGCGACTTCTCGCAGGGCGCGCAGTCCCGCGTCGCCGGCAATTCCCGCACCCGGGCGCCGAACAGGCCGGTCAGCTGCGGATTGGTGGGGCCATAGAGCCCCAGGGTCGGCACCCCATAGGCGGCGGCGAGATGGCCAAGCCCCGTATCGACGCTCACCACCCCCGCCGCCCCCTGCAGCACCGGGGCGACGGTGGCCAGGGACTGGGGCGGCAGCAATTCCACCGCCGGTTCATCGGCGGCGATGGCGGCGGCGCGGGCCGTCTCCTGCGCCCCATGGGCGAACAGGCGCACCTTGAGGCCCGCCGCGCCGGCGCGGGCGGCCAGCGCCTGCCAGCCCTCCCGGCTCCAGGTCTTGGTGGGCCAGGTGGTGCCGTGCAGGAACACGAGATAGGGCGCGCCGCCGGTCGCCACCGGTCGCAGGCCGGTGTCGGCGGGCAGGCCCTCGAGGCTGTAGCCCAAGGCGGCGGCGAACAATTTTCGGATGCGCGTCGCCATATGCTCCACCTCGGGCACATGATGGCGATGGCCGTAGAACAGGGTTGCCAACGGCTCGCGGGCGCTGGCGCGATCGAAGCCATGGCGCGGCCCCTCGGCGCAGGTGGCCACCAGCGCGCTCTTGAGCAGGCCCTGGGCGTCGATGACCACATCATAGCGTTCCGCCGCGAGCGCCCGGCGCACCGCGCCGGCCTCCCCCGAACGCCAGGCGGCGAGCGGGTGCTTGCGCAGGCGGCGCAACGGCACCGGGATGGTGCGGCGAACGGCGGGATGCAGCGCCGCCACCGGCGCGAACGCCTCTTCCACCGCCCAATCCACGCTTAGCCCGGGCAGCGCGGCGGCGGCATCGGTCAGCGCGGGGAAGGTGTGGACCACATCACCAAGGGACGACAACTTGATGAGAAGCAGCTTCATTGCCGGGTCTGCTCGGCCGCCGCCATCACCTCTTCCGCCTGAATCTCCTCCAGGCACGCCAGGGTGCCGAGGGGGCATTCGCGCTTGTGGCAGGGACGGCAGGCGAGATCCCGTGCCACCACCCGCGCCCGCCGCCCGGCCGGCGGCGTCATCTTCTCGGAGGAGGCGCCATAGATTACCACGAGCCGGCGCTCGAACGCCCCGGCCACGTGCATGAGGCCGGAATCATTGGAGATCACCACGTCGGCGTCGGCGAGAATGGCAGCGGCGTCGATCAGGCTGGTGCGACCCACCAGATTGTCCACGGCCACGCCGCTGGTGGCAGCGATGAGGTCGGCCGCCTCCTGGTCCTTGGGCGAGCCCAGCACCCGCACCCGATAGCCGGCCTTCACCGCCAGCGCCGCCAGCTGGGCGAACTTCGGCGCCGGCCAGCGCTTGGCCGGGCCGTATTCGGCGCCGGGACACAGCACCATCACCGGCCCCTCGCCGGCGAGGGGAAACTTGGCCACCGCCGCATCATGGGCGCCGTCCGGCAGCATGAGATGGGGCCGGGGCACCATGGTCTGGGTGCCGGGCGGCAGGCCGAGGGCCACGAAGCGATCGATGGTGCGGGCCGTCTTGCGCAGGCTGTCGGGCCGCGCATCGGTGAGCAGCGCCGTGCGCATCTCACCCTTGTAGCCGACCCGCTCGGGAATGCCCGCCGCGAAAGGGGGAATGGCCGCCTTGAACGCGCGTGGCAGAATGATGGCCTTGCCATAGCCCTCGGCGCGCAGCGAGCGCCCCAGGCGCCAGCGCGCCACGAGCCCGAGCTCGCCATGCCCCAGGCCCAGGGGAATCGTGCGCCGCACCCCCGGAATCATCCGGGCGATCGGCAGCGCCGCGGCCGGCGCCAGCACGTCGATGGGGCGGGAGGGCTCACGCATGCGCAGCACCTCGACCAGACTCGCAGCCATCACCATGTCGCCAACCCAGGACGGGCCAACGAGCAATTGGGGCGAGAGGGAACCGAAGGCACGCATGTGCGACTCACAGGAAAACAACTCCGCCTCATGACAAGGCGTCACCCGGCCGTCAAGCATCCGCCCGGCCGCCGCTAGAGATGAGGGGCCGGGGTCAGGGATGGCAAGAGGCGGATCAAAAGAAACAGGCCGAACAAAAAAGGCGCCCCGGGACGGGACGCCCATCACCGGCACGCCAGCACCGGCACACGCCATCGTCGGCACTCCGCGGCCGGTGCGCCGCCCCTTGCGCGGCGGCGCACACATCGCGGCGACCGATCAGGCCGTCGGCGTGGACTTCTCCACCGACTTCTTCAGCGGCTCGGACGATTCCGACGCCACTTTCTGCGCCAAAGCCGAGAGATCCTTGGCCTGGCCGCTCACCGTGTCGAACTGCTTGCGGGCGTGACCAGTGGAGAGCTCGACAGCCTCGGCCATGCTCTTGGTCTGCAGCAGCGAATTGAAATAGTCGAACGTGGAGTTCACGTTCGCCTGCATGGCCTCGAGCACCTTGGCGTTGTATTCCGCCACGCCCTTGCTGGCGGTGGTGTAGGTCTCTTCCAGAGCAGCATTCACCTGCTCGGCGGACGCCTTCAGCTTCTCGTAATTCTCGCGGGCGGCAGCCAGTCCCTTCTCGGCGATCTCGCGCACCGCCGGAGGCACCTCCACCGGAGGAATGCCATTGGCGGAAAACGCCTTCTTCGCTGCCTCGACCTGGTCCTGATACGCCTTGATGAAGGAGTCGCTCATGTCGTCCTCAAGATACGCGGGGCCTTGCGTGAACGAAGTGACAATGGCCTCCGGACTGCGCCGGACGTTCACCCCCGCGAGCTCTGGGCACCCCTGCACCCCACCCCGCCAAAGGAGAAACACGGGCCACTGCCCCGACTTTCCAAGCTATAATGGAAGGTTGCGTGCGACGCAAAAACAATTCATGCGCCGCACAATGAGAACGTTTTCAGTCAAGCCGCCGCGAGAGGCGACGTGACGGAACGCGAAAGCCTCGCTTCAGGCGGACTTGTTGGGGTCGAGCGCCTTCTCGGCATTGGTCTTGGCTTCACGAATGACGCTCTCTCCCACCGTTTTCAGGTCCTGAGCCGCGCTCTGCGCGCTCTCGGCGGCGGCGGCGCTCAGGGTCTTCACCCGATCGGCCAGGGCGCGGGCGTGCTGATCCAGCGACTTGGCGGTGGTCTCACCGAGCGACTTCACATCGGCGCCGAGCAGCTTGGCCTGCTCGGCCGCCTTCTGCATCTGGCTCGACAGGAATTCCGCCTGCAGGCTCAGCATTTCCTGCGGGGTCCTGGCGGTCACCAGCTTGTTGAGGAACGCGAAGCTCGCATCCACATTGGCTTCCATCTGCGACAGCGCCTTCTGGCGCAGCTCCAGCACGCCGCTGCGCACTTCCTCCAGGCGGCCCTCGCCTTCGTCGACGGCATCGAGGGCATTCTTGAACAAGGTCTCGAACGCCTGGCGCGCCTGGGCGACATTCTTTTCCGCAACGGCACGCACTTCCGCAGGCAACTCAAGGTTTGGGCTGAACTTCGTGGTCATGGCGGTGTCTCCTCGGGCTGCGGCGCGGCCATCCCTAAAAGCCGCACCATTTTGATTGTAGTATGCGCTGTCCACGCTGCGCCAATATGAAAATCATAAAGCACGCCTGAGTTGCCTCGCTATTAACCAATTTACTGCATTGTCCCTTCCCGATGGAAACCCACGAGACCGCCCGGGCGGCCAATGCGGACAGCAGGGATGACGGAGACGAAGGCCCGCATATTCGATCTGTCGGAACCGCGCCTCGCGCCCCTGCGCCAGGACCGGGTGCCGGCCTTTCTCGTGGATGCGCAGACCGCCGTCGTTCTCAGCGCCACCCCCGCCAGCGCCGACCTCGGCGTGGTGGCGGACGCGCCGTTGCCACCCTCGATCGCCGAAATCGCCCAACAGCTCGCATGGCAGAGCGGGCCCACCCTGGTGCGGCTGCGCCCGCCCGGCGACGGCGCCCACCAGGTGTTCCGCTGCCTGCCGCTCGACCTTGAGGGACACCGCACCCTGCTGTTCTCGGATCCCGCCGTACCCGACGCCGCCGCACCGATCGCCGCGCCCGCCGCTCCGGCGCCGGCCGTGGAACGCTTCACCTTCGAGATGGACGCCGAAGACCGCTTCCGCTCCCTTTCCCCGGTGTTGGCGGGCGCCCTCGGCGCGACCGCCGGACGCTGGATCGGCGCCCGTGTGCCGGAACTCGAAGCCGCGGGCCTCGTGGGCGGCAGCCCCGGCGGCGGCGGCGTGCTGACGGACGTTCTGGCGCAGGGCGTCAGCTTCTCCGGCATCCGCCTCGCGGTGCGCCAGCCACAGCCGCTGGACCTGGAGCTGGGTGGCGTGCCACTGCTGGATCCGCGCCGCCGCAAGCTTGGCACGCGCGGTTTCGGGCTCCTGCGCCGCGGCGCCATGCCGATGACCGACGAAGCCCCCGCCATGCCATCGCCACCCGCGCCGGAGAGTGCGGCGCCAGTCGCCACCAATGTGGTGCCCTTCGGCAGCGCGCTCTCGGCCCGCGACAGCAAGACGTTCGAGGAGATCGGCCGGGCCTTGACCGGCTTCATCGGCGGCGAGGAGCCCGATGCGCCCGGCCCGGCCCCGGACGACGACACCACCGCAACCCTGCCAGCTGCCTTGCCCACCGCCGTGCTCGACGCCCTGCCGCTGGCCACGGTGCTGGCCGATGCCGACCAGCCGGTGCACGCCAACCGCACCTTCTTCGATTGGACCGGGTGGCCGGACCTCGCCGCGGTGGAAGCCGCCGGCGGTCTCGACCACGCGATTCAGATCCGACCCCAGGGGAACAGCAGCCTGATGACCGCCACCGGCGAGCGCCTGCCCGTGACTGCGCGCACCATGACCGCCCCCTTCCTTTCGCCGGATGCGCGGCTGCACGTGCTGCGCCGGCTCGACCGGGCCAATGAGCTGGATCCGCCCGCCCGCGCGCCCGAGGACAGCCGCCGCGCCGCCCTCGATCTGGTGCCCTGGCCGCTGCTGCTGATCGACGCGGGCAGCCGCATCCTGTTCGCCAACCGGGCAACGGTGGCCCGGTTCGGCTTTCCGGCCGAGGACATCACCGGCCACTCCTTCATTCTGCTGGTGGCGCCGGCCCAGCGCGCCGGCGCCTATGGCTGGCTGGAGGGCGCCACGGCCGGCGCGGCCAACGGCGACGGCGCCATCGCCCCGTTGCAGCTGACCCTGCGGGCGCGCAATGGTGAGGAATTGGAGGCCCTGGCCGGTCTCGCCCGCATCAGCGAGGTTCCCGCCGAATTCTGCCTGGTGTTCGGCCCCACGGCGCCCCCCGCCAGCGCCCCCGCCGCCGATGCCGCCGGCAGCTCCGTGACGGCCCCGCAGCGCGCCGCGGCGGCGACGAACGACGCCGCAGCGCAGACGGCGCCCACCGTGGCGCCCTCCCCCGACCCGCCCGCTGAACCGGCGCACCAGCAGGTGGCCCCACGGCCTCCCGAGGCGGCGCTGCAATTGGTGGCGCGCCGATTGGCGGAAAGCCTGGCGCCGGCCTTCGCCACCCTGCGCGATCCGGCGCGGCAGCCCGACGACAGCCTGCTGCCGCCGGACCTGCGGGCGGCCATGGAGACCGTGCAGCAGAGCCTCGACGATCTGAGCGCCCTCGCCACCCCGCTGGGCGAGCCGCCGCTGGAGCCAACCGCACCCGCAGCCCTGGTGCACGCCGCCCTCGCCGAGCTGCGGCCGGTGGCCCGGCGCCGGCATGTGACGGTGCGGACCGACATCGACGACGTGCCACAGATCACCTCCGCCCCGCCACGCCTGGCCCGGCTGGTGCGGCTGATGCTGGAAGAGGCGCTGAGCGCCGCGCCGGCCGATTCCACCATCATCATCTCCCTCACCTGCGAGGATCCCGACGGCACCAGCCCGGTGTATCTGCAGATCAACGATGCGGGCGATGCGGTGGACGAAGTGGACGATGCCGCCGCCCGGCGCCCCCTCACCCTCTCCCCCGGCACCGATCGCTTCAGCCGCGCCGGCCGGCCGCTCCGGCTGGCCCGTCTGGTGGCGGAAGCCGATGCCCTCGGCGCCCGGTTCGAGATCGTGCGCGGCCGGCCGCGGGGCATGTGCGCCCGCCTGACCCTACCCCGTTAGGAGAACGCCCCGCGCAGCCGCCCAGAGCGGCGCGCGAATACCTCCGGAACCCGCATGTCGCCCGCCACTTCTTTAGAAAAATTCTGATTCACGCGCTCGGAATTCTACGCAGTTGACGGCGAAGGCCCGTGTCTGCGTAAATGAGAATGAGAAGCACGTTTTTGGATGACTTCTAATTGAGCTGATCTGGGCATTGCCATGATCGTTTGTTCTTGCAACGTCTTTTCGGACCGTCAGGTCCTCGATGCCCTTGCGGCGTCGGATGGGATGCGTACGCCCGGCGAGGTTTATCGCTGCCTGGGCTGCTCCCCCCAATGCGGGCGTTGTGCCCGCACCATTCGTGCCATCATGGATCAGGCTCAGGCCCGCAGCTGCGCCGGGTGCGCGGAGGATTGCGCGGTCGCGGCCTTGACCGGCATGGTCGCGGCGGAGTAACCGCCGGCACGGGTCACACCGCTGAACCGCAAACGCCATCGTGAACCGGCGGCGCACCGATAGCGTCGGCCGAGCGGTTTCCGGGTGTTGAAATCAACTTAGAATTTGTCTAAAACCATTTCGACTTCACAAGGTATGGCCGGTTTTAGGCGTCAGGAGCAGACCATGAAAGGCGATCCGAAGGTTATCGAATACCTCAACAGAGGCCTTCGCTCGGAGCTGACCGCCATCAATCAGTACTGGCTCCATTATCGCATGCTCGACAATTGGGGCTACAAGGCGCTGGCGAAGAAGTGGCGCGCGGAATCCATCGAGGAGATGGTCCACGCCGACAAGTTCACCGACCGCATCCTGTTCCTGGACGGCTTCCCGAACATGCAGGTGCTCGATCCGCTGCGGATCGGCCAGGACGTGAAGGAGATCCTGGAGGCGGACCTCGCCGCCGAGCTGGACGCCCGCGCCCTCTACCAGGAAGGCGCCACCTACTGCCAGTCGGTGAAGGACTATCCGAGCCGCGACCTCTTCGAGGAGCTCATGGCCGACGAGGAAGGCCATATCGACTTCCTCGAGACTCAGCTGGACCTCGTCGCCAAGCTCGGCCTGCAGCTCTACGCGCAGCACCACATCGGCGAGATGGACGAGGATTGATCCTCTCCACCACCGACAGATCCGAAAGCCCGGCCTCGCGCCGGGCTTTTTCGTATGGGATCAAGGCGTTTAGTGACAGCTATATGTTACCTCCGCAGGCAATCGCGCCAGCCTTGAAAGCGACACAGAATATAACGATGTTGCCCCCGAACTGAGGCGCCCTCCATCGCGAGGCGCCCTTCCGCTCTTCCATGAGACGGATCCACCAGTCCCCGGGGCGCGCTGACGCGGATCGGCGTGCCGCGCGGCGGGGAGACCGGCGATGGAGCCTTCCATGGCCCGACCATTCGAGAGTTGACGTTGAAACTTGGCGCACCCACACGTCGCCTCGCGCTGATCGTCGCCGCCGGCTGCGGGCTCGCCGCAGGGGTGGCGCTGACGGCGCTGGCGCTGCTTCCCCTGCTGGTGCCCGCCGCCGATCTGCGCCGTTCCGCCATCGAAGCCGTGGCCGGCACCACCGCACAGGGCGTCACCATCACGGGCGACCCGGTGCTGCAGCTGCTGCCCTCGCCGCGCGTCATCCTGCACAAGGTCACCTTCTCCCTCCCCCGCGACCAGGCCCTGGATGCGGAATCGGTGGTCAGCCGCATCAATCTGTGGCCGCTGCTGCTCGGCCATGTGGAGATCGCCGACGTCACTCTGGTCAGCCCCACCCTGGTGCTGCGCCGCGAGACCGTCCGACCACAGCTCGGCATGGCCGGCTTCCTCGCCGCCGCCGATGCGCCGGAATTGCGGGTGGTGAACGGCACTGTGGTCTGGCGCTCGGAAAGCGGGCTCACCCAGGAGCTGGTGTCCGGCATCGACGGCAGCATCGACCGCATGCGCAATGGCCGCGGGGTCGCCCTCGACGTCACCTTCGACTGGCGGGACGAGGCGGTGGAAGCCAGCCTCGCGGTCGACAATATCCAGGATTTCCTGGCCGGCACCCAGAGCCCCACGCGGATCGCCCTGTCGTCCCGCAGCGCCATTGTGCGCTTTCGCGGGCAGAGCAGCTTCGGCAGCAGCTTCGGCGCCGACGGCACGATCTCGGCCGACGTGGATTCGCTGCGGGCCCTGCTCGAATGGCTCGGCGCCACCGCCCCCACCGCGCGCGGCTTCGAGGCGTTCAGCCTCTCGTCCCATTTGGTGATGGACGACAATCAGCTCTCCCTCACCAAGGCGATGCTGGACCTGGACGGCAACCGCGCCGAGGGCGGCCTGCTGCTGAAGCTCACCGACGCCCGGCCGATGCTGCAGGGCACGTTCGCGGCCGAGCGGCTCAATCTCAATCCGTATGGCCGCCTGCGCCTGACCAGCGACAACGGCCTGGAATGGAGCCGGGAGCCCATCGACCTCTCGGTGCTCAACGCCTTCGACCTCGACCTGCGCCTGTCGGCGGGTCAGGTCACCGCCGGCGACACCCTGTTCACCACGGTGGCCGCCAGCGCGGTGCTGTCCGAAGGGCGGCTGGTGCTGGCGCTGGGACAGACCAACGGCTGGAACGGCATGCTGCGCGGCACGGCGACCCTGGCCCCCCTGTGGGCCAACCGCGCCAGTGGCACCGGCCTGTCGCTGCATGTGGAAGCCGACTGCACCGACATCGCCCTCGCCCCGGCCCTCGCGGACCTTGCCGGGCTCGATCATTTCGAGGGCACCGGCACCCTGCAGTTCGACCTCCAGGGCGAGGGCCGCAGCCCGCAGGACATTGCCCAGACCCTCGCCGGCCGGGTCAGCCTCACCAGCGAGGGCGGTTATCTGGTGGGATTCGACGTGGCCCAGGTTCTGCGCCGCATCGAGCGCCGACCGCTCTCCGGTGGCGATCCGCGCGGTGGTCGCACCGCCTTCGACCGGCTGGTGGCCCGCGCCACCCTGCAATATGGCCTTGCCACCCTCGATGAGATGAAGCTCAGCGGCAAGTTGGTGCGGCTCTCCCTGGGCGGCACCCTGGATGTCGGCACCCGCTCCCTGGACCTGACCGGCGAAGCCGCCCTGATAGCCCCGCCCAAGGGCAGCCTGCCGGATATTTCGCTGCCGTTCGTGATGCAGGGACCCTGGGTCTCACCCCGCATCATCGCCGATCCCGCCAGCCTGATCGAGCGATCCGACGCCGCCCAGTCGTTGCTGGAGGCGGTCAAGGGTCACAAGAGCGCCATCACCACCGTGCGGTCGGTCATCGAGAAGCTGGTGGCGCCCGCCGCCGCCCCGGCAGCGGCTCCGGTCGCGACACCTGCAGCACCCCCTGCAGCAACCCCTGCTGCAATACCTGCCACGCCCCCCGCCGCCACCCCGGCGGCCCACGCGACACCGGCCGACTGAGATCACCCATCTCTGGCCGGGCGAGCCGCCGCTCACTGGGCCGCGGAGCTCTCCCGCGGACGGGTGCCGGGCCTTAAGGCATCATGGCGCAGCCGGGCGAACATCAGGTGGTCTTCCCACACCCCGTTGATGCACAGATATTCCCGCGAATAGCCTTCGCGCGTGAAGCCGCAGCCCTCCAGCAGCGCGATGGAGGGGCGGTTGTTGGGCATGCACGCCGCCTCCACCCGGTGCAGGTGGAGCACTTCATGGGCCACGGGCAGAAGCGCCGTGACAGCGGCCTTCATATAGCCCTGCCCGGCATAAGGCGCACCCATCCAATAGCCGAGGCTCGCCGCCTGGCAGACCCCGCGACGGACGTTGGAGAGGGTGAGGCCGCCCAGCAGCTGGTGGTCGCCCTGCCGGAACACCAGCAGCGGATAGGCCTCGTCCGCCAGCATGTCACGGGCGTAGCGCCGCAGCCGCCGCCGGAAGGCGCCGCGGCTGAGGTCATCGGACGGCCATAACGGTTCCCAGGGGGTGAGAAAGGCCCGGCTCTGCGCCCGCAGGTCCCGCCACGCGGGGAAGTCCCCCGTCTGCGGCACCCGCAGATACACCCTGTCGCCCTCGATGCTGGGCAGGACATCCGGCGCGAACAACGTGCTCAGCAGCCACATGATGGTTTCGTTCAACCCTCGTCTTGCCGGCCCACCGACCGCCATCCGTCGTTCGTGCCGCGCCGGGCCCTGCCGTTCTGGCGGGCCCACTCACCGCCGGGCGAGCCCTTCCACCGCACGCGCCGCCGGCTCCAGCCCGGCCTTGGGGCCAAGCGCCGCCAGGGTCGGACGCCCGCGCGCCACCAGATCTTGCGCCACCCGCTGCACCGCAGCAACGTCCACCGCATCCACTCTGGCGACGATCTCGTCCACCGGGATGATGCGGCCGAAGCCCAGGAGCTGCCGCGCCAATTGGTCGGCCCGCGCGCCCGAGCTCTCCAGCGCGGCCAGAAGGCCCACCTTCATCTGCGCCTTGGCGCGGGCCACCTCGCTCTCGGTGATGCTGTCCTGCGCCGCCAGGAGCTGCTCGATGACCGCTTCCGACAATTCGCCCACGTCGCCCACATCGGTGCCCGCATAAATGCCGAACAGGCCGGTGTCCGCATAGCTCCAGTGGAAGGAATAGATGGAGTAGCACAGGCCGCGCTCCTCCCGCACATCCTGGAACAGGCGGGACGACATGCCGCCCCCCAGCACATTGGTGAACACCTGCAAGGCGTGGAAATCGGCGTCGAGATAGGAACAGCCTTCCAGGCCGATCACCACATGCACCTGCTCGGTGTCGCGAGCGGTGAGGCCAAGGCCTCCGGCGTAGCGCGCGCCGGGCTGCTCCGGCTTGTCGCTGGCGCCGATGGACGCCAGCCGGCGGCGCGCCTCTTCCACCACCTGCTCATGCTGCACCGCGCCGGCGGCGGCCACCACCATCTTGGGGCCGCGATAGGTGCGGCCGAGATAGGCGCCGAGCTGGTCGCGGCTGAAGCCGCGCACCGTCTCCGGCGTGCCGAGGATGGAGCGCCCCACCGCCTGGCCGGGAAAGGCCTGCTCCTGGAACAGGTCGAACACCAGGTCGTCGGGGGTGTCCATCACCGCGCCGATCTCCTGGACGATGACGTTCTTTTCCCGCGCCAGCTCGTCGGCGGCAAAAGCCGGCTCGGTCAGGATGTCGGACAGGATGTCGAGGCCGAGACCCACATCCTCGCCCAGCACCCGCACATTGTAGCTGGTCTGTTCCACCGAGGTGGCGGCGTTGATGTCGCCGCCCACCTGCTCGATCTCCTCGGCGATGCGCCGCGCCGACCGGCGGCGCGTGCCCTTGAAGGCCATGTGCTCCAAGAGGTGGGAGATGCCGTGCTCGTCATCCTGTTCGTCGCGGGCGCCGGCGCCCACCCAGATGCCGAGGGAAGCGGTGCCCAGGTGCTCCATGGAATCAGTAACGACGAGAATGCCGTTCTCGAGGGTGGAGACGTCGACGCTCATGCCGTCTCCTTTCACGCCGCCGCGCCGGCGGCGATGCGGGCCCGGCCGCGAATGAAGGCTTCCACCGCCTCGAGATCATTGGGCAGCACGGTCACGCTCTCCCGGCGGCTCATCAGGTCCGTCATATGGGGCGGCAGCGGCGGCCGGAAACCGGTGGCGGCGGCCACCGCATCGGGGAACTTGGCCGCATGGGCGGTGGCCAGCACCACCTGCGGCACCTTGGCGGCATGCTCCACCTTGTCGGCCACGGTGAGACCCACCGCCGTGTGCGGATCCACCAGATAGCCCGCGCCCTTGTAGAACCTGGCGATGGTGGCGGCGGTCTCCGGCTCATCGGCGCGGGCGGCGGAGAAATCGGCGACGATGGCGGCCAGCGCCTCCTTGGGCAACGTGAAGCTGCCCGACTGAGCGAGCGAGCCCATGAGCTGGCGGATGACGCCGGCATCCCGGTCCACCGCCTCGAACAGCAGGCGCTCGAAATTGGACGACACCTGAATGTCCATGGACGGCGAGGTGGACGGCGTCACCCCCGTCACCTCGTAGCGGCCGGTATTCAGGGTGCGCACCAGGATGTCGTTGACGTTGGTGGCAATGGCGAGATCGCGGATGGGCAGGCCCATCTTCTTCGCCACCCAACCGGCGAGGATGTCGCCGAAATTGCCGGTGGGCACCACGAACGACACCTCGCGATAGGGCGCGCCGAGGGCCGTGGCGGCATAGAAATAATAGACCACCTGGGCGACGATGCGGGCCCAGTTGATGGAATTGACCCCGGCCAAAGCCAGCTGATCGCGGAAGGCGTGGTGGTTGAACATGGCCTTCACCATGCTCTGGCAATCATCGAACGTGCCTTCCACCGCGATGGCGTGCACGTTGGGCGAGTTCACCGTGGTCATCTGCCGGCGCTGGACCTCCGACACCCGGCCGTGGGGATAGAGGATGAACACATCCACCGCATCGGAGGTGCGGAACGCCTCAATGGCGGCCGAACCGGTATCGCCCGAGGTGGCGCCGACAATGGTGGCGCGGGCGCCACGGGCGCTCAGCACATGGTCCATCAGCCGGGCCAGCAACTGCATGGCCACGTCCTTGAAGGCCAGGGTCGGGCCGTGGAACAGCTCCAGCACGAAGCGGTTCGGCCCCACCTGCACCAGCGGCGTCACCGCCGGGTGGCGGAAGCCCGCATAGGCATCGGCGATCATCAGGTCGAGGGCGCGTTCCGGCAGCGCATCCCCCACGAACGGCGCGATCACCGCCTTGGCGACGGCGGGATACGGCTTGCCGGCGAGGGCGGCGATGGCCTCCGGCGCAAGGGTCGGCCAGGTTTCCGGCACATAAAGACCGCCGTCACGGGCGAGACCCGCCAGCAGCGCATCGGAAAAAGAGAGAGCCGGGGCTTCGCCGCGGGTGGAGACGTAACGCAAAAGATCCTCGCCGGATTGGGACCGCATCGAAACGATGACGACAGGGGCGCTAAACTAAACGCTTGCACCGGTCGGGGAAAGGCTTCCGCTACACGGCGCAAAAAAGCCGCGCCCGAAGGCGCGGCTTGCCGGGTGCCGATCGGCGCGGCGCTCAGGACCGCTGCTTCACATAGCGGCCCGGCGCATCCTCGATGGGCGTCAGGCGACCGCCGCCCACCTCACGCGCGGGCACATCCTGCGGGCTCAAGGCGGAGAACCAGGCCAGCCAGTCCGGCCACCAGGAGCCCTTGTGCTCCTGAGCGCCGTCCAGCCAGCCCTCATAGTCTCCGCCCGCGGGCCCGTCCGCCCAGTATTGGTACTTCATCTTGGCCGGCGGATTGACCACGCCGGCGATGTGGCCGGAGCCCGCCAGCACATAGCGCACCGGCCCCGACAGCAGATTGGCGCCGACATAGACCGACTTGGGCGGCGCGATGTGGTCTTCCCGGGTGGCCAACGAATAGACCGGGATCGTCACCTTGCGCATGTCCAGGGTGACGCCGGCCAGCTCCGCCTTGCCCTTGGCGATGTTGTTGGAGAGGTAGCAGTTGCGCAGATAATAGGAGTGGTTGGCCGCCGGCATGCGGGTGGGATCGGCGTTCCAGTACAGAAGATCGAACGGGAACGGATCCTTCCCCTTCAGATAATTATTCACCACATAGGGCCAGATGAGATCGTTGGAGCGCAGCAGGTTGAAGGCGGATGCCATCTTGCTGCCCTCGAGATAGCCCGTGGACTTCATTTTGCGTTCGAGAATGGAGAGCTGCTCCTCATCCACGAATACCTTCAGGTCACCCGCGTGAGTGAAGTCGATCTGCGTGGTGAGGAAGGTGGAGGAGGCGATCCGGTCGTCCCCGGTCTCGGCCATATAGGCGAGGGTCGCCGCCAGAAGGGTGCCGCCGACGCAATAGCCCACCGTATGCACCTGCCGCTCACCGGAGGCGATGGCGACGGTGTCGAGCGCGGCCATGATGCCGTCGCGCATGTAATCGTCGAAGCCCTTGGTGGCGAGGCGCGCGTCCGGATTGACCCAGGAGATGGTGAACACGGTAACGCCCTGATCCACCAGCCACTTGATCAGAGATTTCTCGGGGGTCAGGTCGAGAATATAGAACTTGTTGATCCACGGCGGCACGATCAGCACCGGGGTCTTCTTCACCGTCGGCGTGGTTGGCGCATACTGAATGAGCTGCATCAGCTCATTCTCGAAGATCACCTTGCCGGAGGTGAGGGCGAGGTTCCGCCCCACGGCGAAGGCATTCATGTCGGTCTGGCGGATGCGCAGGGTGCCGTTACCCTCCACCAGGTCCTCGGTGAGGTTCTTCATGCCCTTCACCAGGTTCTCGCCCGATGAGGACAGGGTCTCGCGGATCAGCTCCGGATTGGTGAGCACGAAGTTGGAGGGCGAGACCGCGTTGGAGATCTGCTTGACCAGGAACTCCGCCTTGTGCCGCACATGCGGGTCGAGGCCGTCGGCCTCCTTCACCATGTCTTCCGCCCAATGGGAGGTGACGAGATAGGCCTGCTTCAGGGCATCGAAGATGGGGCTCTCGCTCCAGCCCTGATCCTTGAAGCGCTGGTCCCGGGGCTCCGGCGCGGCGACCGGCTCCACCGGTTCGCCCGCCAGCTTCTTCACCGTATTGGCCCAGACCGACAGATAGCCCGTCATCAGCCGCGACTGGGCCTCGATGGAGCGCTGGGGATCGGTCATCCAATATTCGGCCACCTGGCCGACGGTCTTCAGCGCATCGGCGATGTCGTCGGCGAGATCGTCGGTCTTGCCGGCTTCGCGGGGCGCGAGATAGGCAGCCATGGCCTTGCCGCCCTCCTCCACCATCTGTGCCAGATTCTGGGCGAAGGTCTCCAGATTGAGATTCTTCTGCCCCTCTCCGGCCACCGGCGCCTTGGCTTGAGGGGCCTTGGCTTGAGGGGCCTTGGCTTGAGGGGCCTTCTCCTGAGGCGCGGTGACGGCGGCGGGCGCGACCGCCGGTGCCGCAGCGGCGGGCTCCGCCGGCACGGTGAGCGTGTCCGGAGTCGGTGCAGGCTGGACAGCGGAACTGGTCATGGCACGCTCCATAGCATCACAAATCGACGCAACCTGTACGAGAGAAAGAGCATAGCCCGAGACGATGGGGCCAATGCAAGGCGTTCCTTAGCGCAGCGGGATGTCGGCGACGTGGCGGGCGGCGCCCTGTGCATATGGTGCATCGCAGCAGGCGCCGGGCGTGCGGGAGGGACGTCGGATGTCGATCGCGACGCGGCGGCGATTCTCCGCGTTCCCCTCACCCTGGGCTGTCCTTCCCTGCTCCTGATGCCGTTTTTTCCGGGCTTCCGGCTCAGGTTGTTTCGCATTTCCCAATTTGCGCATATTAGCGGAGGACGCGACCCGGATCGAGCCTCGCGGGATGATCGAGGCCACCCACAGCACCAGGGATGTGTGCGTTCATGCCGACGATGCGCCCCCGCCCGCGGATCCTGCCTCTCCCCGTCCCGGCCCGCGCCGCCCGCCCTCTCGCCACCTTCGGCGTCCTCACCACCCTGGCCCTGGGTCTGGCCGCGTGCGCCAACGATACGCCCCTCACCCTGCCGGTGCCGCCGGATACCTCGAACGTGGCCGAGGTGCCGGCCGATTCCTATCCCACCATCGGCACCACCCCGCGCACCGGCCGCGCGCCCATGACCGATGCGCAGCGCGCCCGGCTGCAGCGGGATCTGGAACAGGTGTCGCGGGATCGCGAGGCGAAAATTCGCAGCGCCGTCGACAGCGGGAATTGACCACTCTCGCCGGTTTTGCCCCACAACGATCGCAATCGTTGCTTTTTCATTCAGCGAAGAGTGCTAAAAGACCCGTTCGCCGCGCCGGGAGAGGGACAGGTGCGGCTTGTTCATCACACCCTGTGACACGGCCTTTGGAGCCATTGAGATGACCACCGACTTTCACCGCATTCGCCGGCTGCCGCCTTACGTGTTCGAGCAAGTGAACCGTGTAAAGGCCGCCGCTCGCAATGCCGGGGTGGACATCATCGACCTCGGCATGGGCAACCCCGATCTCGAGGCGCCGGAACATGTGCTGGAGAAGCTGAAGGAAACCATCGGTAAGCCCCGCACCGACCGCTATTCCGCGTCCAAGGGCATCCCCGGCCTGCGCCGCGCGCAGGCGGCCTATTATGAGCGTCGGTTCGGCGTGAAGCTGGATCCCGATCGGCAGATCGTCGCCACTTTGGGCTCGAAGGAAGGCTTCGCCAACATGGCGCAGGCCATCACCGCCCCCGGTGACGTGATCCTGACCCCCAACCCGTCCTACCCCATCCACGCCTTCGGCTTCCTGATGGCCGGCGGCGTCATCCGCTCGGTGCCGGTGGAACCGGGGCCGGAGTTCTTCCACGCCATGGAACGGGCGGTGAAGCACTCCATTCCCAAGCCCATCGCCGTAGTGCTGTGCTATCCCTCGAACCCCACGGCCTGCGTGGCGGATCTCGAATTCTACAAGGACGTTGTGGCCTTCGCGAAGAAGAACGAGCTCATCGTTCTGTCCGACCTCGCCTATGCCGAGCTCTATTTCGACGACAACCCGCCCCCCTCGGTGCTGCAGGTGCCGGGCGCCATGGACGTGACGGTGGAGTTCACCTCCATGTCCAAGACCTATTCGATGGCCGGCTGGCGCATGGGCTTCGCGGTGGGCAACGAGCGGCTCATCTCGGCGCTGGCGCGGGTGAAGTCCTATCTCGACTACGGCGCCTACACGCCCATCCAGGTGGCGGCGGCGGCGGCGCTGAACGGCCCGCAGGATTACGTGGCCGAGATGCGCGAGACCTATAAGAAGCGGCGCGACGCACTGGTGGACAGCTTCGCCCGGGCCGGCTGGGCGGTGCCCGCTCCCAAGGCCTCCATGTTCGCCTGGGCGCCCATTCCCGAGCCGTTCCGCGAGATGGGCTCGGTGGAATTTTCCAAGCTGCTCATCGAGAAGGCGGAAGTGGCTGTGGCCCCGGGCGTCGGTTTCGGCGAGCATGGCGACGATTATGTCCGCATCGCGGTGGTCGAGAACGAGCAGCGCATCCGCCAGGCGGCGCGCAACATCCGCCGCTTCTTCGATCAGGCCGGCCTGACTCTGCATAATGTGGTGCCGCTCACAGCGGCCCGCTGATCCGCGTCACGCCCGCCCCGCCCGAACGCCCGCCCACCGCGGGCGTTCTCGTACCTTCGGAAAGAACCGGTCCGATCCATGAGTGAATTGAAAGTCGGCCTCGCGGGCCTCGGCACCGTCGGGGCCTCCGTCATCCGCATGCTCCAGCGCCGCGCCGATGAACTGGCCCTGCGCACCGGACGCACCATCAAGGTGGTGGCGGTGGCGGCGCGGGACCGGACCCGGGATCGCGGCGTCGACCTTTCGGCGCTGCGCTGGTACGACGACCCGGTGGCGCTGGCCCGGGATCCCGACATCGACGTGTTCGTGGAGCTGATGGGCGGCGACGGCGACCCCGCCAAGGCGGCGGTGGCCGCGGCGCTCGATGCCGGCAAGCCGGTGGTGACCGCCAACAAGGCGCTGCTCGCCAAATGGGGCGTTGATCTCGCCCAGCGCGCCGAAGCCTCGGGCGCGGGCCTCCATTTCGAGGCGGCGGTGGCGGGGGGCATCCCCATCGTCAAGACCCTGCGCGAATCCCTGGCCGGCAACGTGGTGGAGCGGGTTTCCGGCATTCTCAACGGCACCTGCAACTACATCCTCACCCGCATGGTGGACGAGAAGCTCTCGTTCCAGTCCTGCCTCGCCGAGGCACAGCGCCTGGGCTATGCGGAAGCCGACCCCACCTTCGACATCGACGGCTTCGACACGGCCCATAAGCTCGCCATCCTCACCTCGCTGGCGTTCGGCACCCAGGTGGATTCCGAATCCATCTATGTGGAAGGCATCCGCCAACTGACGCTGGAGGATCTCGAGGCCGCCGACGACCTCGGCTACAAGGTGAAGCTGCTGGGCGTCGCCCTGCGCACCGAGACCGGTATCGAGCAGCGGGTGCATCCCACCATGGTGCCCAAGCATTGGCCCATCGCCCAGGTGTCCGGCGTCACCAATGCGGTGGCGGTGAATGCCGATGCCGTCGCCCTCACCCTGGTGGGCCCGGGCGCCGGCGGCGACGCCACCGCCTCGGCCGTGGTGGGCGATCTGGCTGATGTGGCCCGTGGCGTGCGCGGCTTCGCCTTCGGCCTGCCGGTGGCCAGCCTCGCCAAGGCCGAGCGCGCGCCCATGCAGCGCCACGAGGGTGGCTATTACATCCGCCTCTCGGTGGTGAACAAGCCCGGCACCGCCGCCACCATCGCGCGGCGCATGGCCGAGGAGAACATCTCGCTGGAGTCCATCGTCCAGCGCCGTCCGCCCCAGGACGCCGGCGCCTCCGTTCAGGGCACCGCGCGGGTGATCCTCATCACCTATGCCACCTCGGAACAGGCGGTGCGCCGCGCCATCTCGGCTATCGAGGCCGATGGCGTCGTCACCGCCCTGCCGCAGGTGATCCGCATCGAAAAGGATTGATGACATGAGCGCCGCCCGGATGGCTCCGGTCCTGGATCGCCGCCTCGCCCTCGATGTGGCGCAGGTGACTGAGCGCAGCGCCGTTTCCGCCGCGCGTCTGCGCGGACGCGGGGACGAGCAGGCGGCCGACCTCGCCGCCATGTCCACCTGCTATCGCGAATTGAAGCAGGCGCCGGTGCACGGCACCGTGGTCATCGGCGAAGGCGCCGAAGGCGAAACCGAGCACCTGTTCGTGGGTGACACCTTCGGGCTCGGCGGCGAACCGGTGGATCTCGCGGTGGATGCCCTCGAAGGCTCCACCCTGTGCGCCAAGAACATGGAAGGCTCCATTTCGGTGCTGGCCATCGCCGAGGCCGGATCCCTGCTGAAGGTGCCGCCGGTCTATATGGAGAAGCTCGCCATCGGACCGGGCTATCCCGAGGGGATCGTCTCCCTTTCGCAGCCGCCTGAGGAGAATGTGCAGGCGCTGGCCGAGGCCAAGGGCGTGCCGCCTTCCGAGATCACCGCCCTGATCCTCGACCGGCCGCGCCACGCGCCGTTGATCGAAGCGGTGCGCAAGACCGGCGCCGCCATCAAGCTGATCACCGACGGCGACGTGGCCGGCATCATCCACACCACCAATCCGGAAGACAGCGGGGTCGACATCTACCTCGGCCTAGGCGGCGCCGCGGAAGGGGTGCTGGCGGCGGCGGCGTTGCGCTGCATCGGCGGGCAGATGCAGGGCCGCCTCGTGCTCGACACCGAGAAGAAGCGGGCCCAGGCCAAGGCGCTGGGCATTCGCGACGGCGCCAAGATCTATCACCTGGAAGAGATGGTGCGGGGCGACTGCCTGGTCTCGGCCACCGGCGTCACCGACGGCGCCCTCCTGAAGGGCGTGCGCTTCGGCCGGGATGTGATCGAGACCGATACCATCGTGCTGCGGGCGGCCACCGGCACGGTGCGGCGCATCACCACCCAGCATCGGGACTTCCGCAAGTTCCACTTCGCGCCCTGAAGCGCGGGGCTTTTCTGTACCGCCGGCCCGACGTTCCGCACACCAAGGCGGCCGCAGCACTCGCGCATCCGTCTGGCCGGCGAGCGATCCCGGCAGACCCGCGCGACCCGAGAAAAACCCAGCATGTGACACGGGCTTTCGCTAGGCTCGTGATCCTGCGCGGCACCGGTGCTGCCGCAGCGCCGTGTGGTGGGAGACCATGGACCATCTCATCTTCCACCTCGCCGTTTCCCTCGCTATCGGCCTGCTGGTGGGCGTGGAGCGCGGCTGGCAGGAGCGCAAGGAAGCGGAGGGTAGCCGCACCGCCGGCATCCGCACCTATGCCCTCACCGGCCTGCTCGGCGGGGTGTGCGCGGCGCTCTCTCAGGCCTTGAACAGCGCAGCCGTGCTGATCGCCGCGGGGCTCGCCACCTCAGTTCTGTTCGCCGTCTTCAAATATCGCGAGATGGTGCGGGACAACGACTATTCCATAACCGGCCTGGTCGCCGCCATGCTGGTGTTTGCCCTCGGCGCGCTGGCGGTGGCGGGCGAAACCTCGGTCGCGGCGGCGGCGTCCATCGCCGCCACCTCCCTGCTTGCCACCCGGCAGATGCTGCATCAGGCCGTGCGCCGCCTCACCTGGCCGGAGCTGCGCTCGGCCTTGATGCTGCTGGGCATGACGGTGATCGTGCTGCCGCTGCTGCCCGACCGCGCCATCGATCCCTTCAACAGCATCAATCCCCGGCAGCTATGGCTGTTCATGGTGCTCACCGCCTCCATCTCGTTCGCCGGCTATGTGGCGGTGAAGGTGGCAGGGCCGGAAAAGGGCATCCTCATCAGCGCCATTGGCGGCGCCATGGTGTCCTCCACCGCGGTCGCCCTCGCCTTCGCCCGGCGGGCCGCCGGTGGGGAAGCACCGTCCCTGCTGGCGGGGGGCGCGGCGGTGGCCGCCATGGTGTCGGTGCTGCGGGTCTGCGTCATCTGCGCGGTGGTCGCCCCTAGCCTGCTGCTGCACCTCGGCCTGCCGGCGCTCGCCGCCGCCGCCGGCTTCGGCATCACCGGCGCGCTGATGATGCGCCGCAGCAGCGGGGCCCGCGGGGAATCGAGCCTCGGCAATCCGTTCGACCTCGGCCCGCTGGCCGCCTTCGCCGCCATGTTCGGCGCCATCTCCGCCCTCAGCGGCTTCCTGCTGAAGGCGGTAGGACCGGGCAGCCTCTTTCTGGTGAGCGCGGTGGCGGGGCTGGTGGATGTGGACGTGCCATCGCTGAACGCGGCGCGTCTGGCCGGAAGCGGCCTGTCGTTCGAAGGGGCGGCTTTGTGCATCCTCGTCGCCCTCGGCATGAACGGCGTGGGCCGGGTGGTGCTGGCCGCTGCCGCGGGGACCCGCGCCTTCACCCTGCGCTTCCTCTGTGCCACCCTCATCGCCATGGCGGCGGGCGGCGCGGCGCTGCTCGCCATGCAGGCGCTCTGAGCGCCTGCGCTCCAACTCGGCCTCGACGTTGCCGCACGGCTCTGGCTTCATAGCTGGGTGAATATCGCCCTGACGAATCGCCCCTTCCTCAATGTCTCCCGCTCCGCCACCGATCGCACCTGGCGCGAGCGGCTCGACGGGCGCGGCGCCCAGACCGCCCTCGCCATGACCCAGCGCTACGGCATCAGCGAGCTGCTGGCCCGGGTGCTGGCCGGCCGCGAGGTGGCGCTGGACGAAGTGGAGACCTATCTCGACCCCACCATCCGCACCCTGCTGCCCGATCCGGACACCCTCACCGACATGGCGCCCGCGGTGGCGCGCCTCACCCGGGCGGTGACCGGTGGCGAGCAGGTGGCGGTGTTCGGTGACTATGACGTGGACGGCGCCTGCTCCACGGCGCTGCTCGTGGGCGTGCTGCGGGCCGCCGGCCTTGATCCCCTGTTCCATATTCCCGACCGCATCTACGAGGGCTATGGCCCCAACGTGCCGGCCATCGAGGCGCTGGCGGCCCAGGGCGTGACGCTGCTGGTGACGGTGGATTGCGGCACCACCTCCGCCGAGCCTTTGGCCGCCGCCCGCCGCCTCGGCCTCGACGTGGTGGTGATCGACCATCACCAGGCCAACGAGGCGCTGCCGCCGGCGGAAGCCATCGTCAACCCCAATCGGGAAGACGATCTTTCCGGCCTCGGCCATGTGTGTGCGGCGGGGCTCACCTTCATCACCGCCGTGGGGTTGGTGCGGGCGCTGCGGCTGGCCGGCCATTTCGGCACCGGGCGGCCGGCTCCGGACCTGCTGGAGGCCCTGGACCTCGTCGCCCTCGCCACGGTGGCGGACGTGGTGCCGCTGAAGGGCCTCAACCGCGCTTTCGTCAACAAGGGCCTGATCACCCTGCGCCGGCGGATGCGGCCGGGGCTCACCGCCTTGATGGATGTGGCCCGGCTCGACGGCCCGCCCCGCCCCTATCACCTCGGCTTCATTCTCGGCCCTCGCATCAATGCGGGCGGCCGCATCGGCGACGCCACCCTGGGCACCCGGCTGCTGCTGAGCACCGATCCGCTGGAGGCGAAGACCATCGCCATCGAGCTCGACCGGCTCAACGCCGAGCGCCAGGACGTGGAGCGGGCCATCGTCGCCGCCGCCGAGCTGGAGGCACAGGCCGCTCTCGGCCTCGCCGATGAGGGCTCGGTTGTGGTGGTCAGCGGCGATGGCTGGCACCCCGGCGTGGTGGGGCTGGTGGCCTCCCGCCTCAAGGAGCGCTTCCAGCGGCCCGCCTTCGCCATCGCCTTCAACGGCGCCACCGGCACCGGCTCCGGCCGCTCCATCGCCGGCGTGGACCTCGGCCGGGCGGTGCGTGAGGCGGTGGAGCTGGGGCTGCTGGTGAAGGGTGGCGGCCACGCCATGGCCGCGGGCCTCACCGTGGAGCGCACCCGCCTTGGGGAACTGCGCGCCCATTTCGAGAGTCGCCTCGCCGCTGATGTGACCCGGGGGCGGGCCGAAGGCACCCTCACCCTCGACGGCGCCCTGACGGCGGCAGCCGCCACACCGCGCCTGGTGGAGAGCCTCGCCCAGGCCGGACCGTTCGGCGCTGGCAATGCCGAGCCGGTGTTCGCCTTCCCCAACCACAAGGTGACCTATGCGGAGAGCTTCGGCACCGGCCATGTGCGGGCCCGCATCGTCTCCGGCGACGGCACCAGCCTGAAGGCGGTGGCCTTCCGCATCGCTGAGGAACCCCTCGGCCGCGCGCTGCTCGCCGCCCGCGGCCGCCCCATGCACGTGGCCGGCAGCCTCGACCTCGACACCTGGCAGGGCGAAACCCGCGTGAGCCTCCGGCTCAAGGACGTGGCGGAGCCGATGTAGAAACGTCGAAAGCATAGCCCGGACGAGATTAAAAACTGCAGCTGTTGCGTCACTGTGCAGGACACCTGAGGGTGCAGGACACCTGAGGACCGGACGTGCATCAGCCGCCATGGAGCCATGGCTCACGACCACCAGCGCCCCGGATCCAGCCAAATTCGCGCATCGCGCCGGAGCGCCGCCGGCCTATTCTCGGGTGACCTTGTTTTCGGGTGACCTTGACGGGGAGAGCGGACGTGCGGCGCGCGTTGCCTATTCTGTTGTGCTTCAATGCGGGCTTCGTGGACACGGCGGGCTTCGTCGCCCTTGGGGGCCTGTTCACGGCCCATGTCACCGGCAA
The DNA here is from genome assembly GCF_022138605.1 of Xanthobacter sp. NM-25. Taxonomy (GTDB): domain Bacteria; phylum Pseudomonadota; class Alphaproteobacteria; order Rhizobiales; family Xanthobacteraceae; genus Xanthobacter. The sequence goes on along the minus strand of NZ_JACBFS010000003.1, from coordinate 293,793 downwards.
CATCGTCACCTTCGCCGCGGCGCTCGGCGAGGGCCGGACGCCGGCGGTGGGCAAGGTCATCGCCATGCCGGTGTTCGCCTTCGTGGTGGTGGCGGCCATGCTGTTCAGCCGCGCCATGGCAGCCCGCGGCCTCAACGGCTTTCGCATGCTGATGGCGGTGAAGCTGGTGCTGCTGGCCCATGCGGCGCTGGTGGCGGTGCAGCTCGGTCCCTTCACCGACGTCAACAGCCCCTCCGCCCTGATGACCGGCATGACCCTGGTCAGCGCCATGGCGCTGCAGAATGCGCTCCATCGCACCCACCTGGCGGATGTGCCGCCCTCCACCATGATGACCGGCACCGCCACCCAGATCCTGGTGGATGTCGCCGGCCTGTGGCGGCCCTCGCCCGAGGCAGATGTCGGCGCCATGCGGGCGCGGCTGGGGCGGTTCGGCTTGAATTTCCTGGCGTTCCTCGGCGGCTGCGCCCTCGCCGCCTTCCTCTACCTGATGATCGGCATGTGGTTCCTGCTGGTTCCACCCTTTGTGGCGATGGCGGAGATCTTCACCCTGCCAGCCGATTCAGAGCCCGCGCCGGAGGCCCGGGCGCGGTGAGCGCGGCCAAAGAAAACCCCGCCCTCCGGCAGGGAGGGCGGGGTTCATGCGCACGGCGCGTACCGGCTCAATAGAGGCCGGTCAGCCAATAGAAGCCGATGACGAAGAACACCGCCGCCGTCTTGATGAGGGTGATGGCGAAGATGTCGCCATAGGACTGGCGATGGGTGAGCCCGGTGACCGCCAGAAGGGTGATGACGGCGCCGTTGTGGGGCAGCGTATCCATGCCTCCGGACGCCATGGAGGCGACGCGGCTCATGACCTCCAACGGGATGTTGTAGGTATGAGCGAGGGCGATGAACTGCTCCGACATGGCAGCGAGCGCGATGGACAGGCCGCCCGAGGCCGAGCCGGTGATGCCCGCGAGGGTGGTCACCGTGATCGCTTCGTTGATGAGCGGGTTCGGAATGGCCGACAGCGCCGACTTGATGAGCAGGAAGCCCGGCAGCGCCGCGATCACGGCGCCGAAGCCATATTCGGTCGCGGTGTTGAGGCTGGCCAGCAGCGCGCCGCCCACGGCATCCTTCGAGCCGGCCGAAAACTTGGCCTTGATGGGCTTGAAGGCGAACAGCAGCACCGCCACGATGCCGAGCAGCAGCGCCGCCTGCACCGACCAGATGGCCGCCCAGGTGGCGGTAGGCACGCTCACCACCGGGCCGCCTTCCACCAGAGTGGCAGTGGCGGTGGGCGGGAACCAGGTGGGAATGAGGCGGGCGAACACCAGGTTGGCGATGCCCACCACCACCAGCGGCGCCAGGGCAAGCCAAGGCGAGACCAGGGGCACGCTCTCGTCCACCACCACCTCGTTGATGTGGCCGGTGCCGTAGCCCTCGCCGCGCTTCTGCGCCTGCTTGCGGCGGAATTCCAGATAGCTGAGGCCCACCACCAGGATGAAGGCGGTGCCCACGAAGCCGAGGATGGGCGCGGCATAGGCCGTGGTCTTGAAGAAGGTGGTGGGGATGATGTTCTGGATCTGCGGGGTGCCCGGCAGCGTATCCATGGTGAAGGAGAAGGCGCCCAGCGCCACCACAGCCGGCAGCAGGCGCTTGGGAATGCCCACCTGGCGGAACATCTCGGCGCCGAACGGATAGACCGCGAACACCACCACGAACAGCGACACGCCGCCGTAGGTCAGGAGCGCGCCCACCAGCACGATGGAGAGAATGGCGCGGCCCGGCCCCAGGAGCTTGACGATGGCCGAGACGATGGAGCGCGAGAAGCCCGACAGCTCAATCAGCTTGCCGAACACCGCACCGAGCAGGAACACGGGGAAGTAGAGTTTGATGAAGCCCACCATCTTTTCCATGAACAGGCCGGAAAAGACGACGGGGACCGCGCCGGGTTCGGTGAGAAGCACCGCGGCAAGGGCGGCGACGGGCGCGAACAGGATGACGCTGAAGCCGCGGTAGGCCACGAACATCAGGAAGAAGAGCGCCGCAAGGCAGATGATGAAGCTCATCGGCGTTGGATCCAAAGCGAGAATGAATGGAAGAGACGTCGAGAATCGGCGCCCGCCTGGAACACGGGCAAAGGTAAGCTAGCCTGCCATAATGCTGCTGGCGACTCGAATTATGTTGGTATGCCCTAAGCTGTACCGCGAGGCACGCGGTTGGCCCAAGCCATTGACCCAACGGAATATCATTCAGAAGTATGAGAAGTTCATATGAAACAACCGCCCCAGCGGGGCCGGAGCGGTTGTGCAGCGCAGAATTATTATAATGCATCGCACAATACGTGACGTGCGACGCAAACTACTCGAAAGGCCGATCAGGGCATCAGGGCGATCTGCTCCAGCCCCTGGGTCTCGGGGAAGCCCAGCACCAGGTTCATGTTCTGCACCGCCTGGCCGGACGCGCCCTTCACCAGATTATCGAGGGTGGAGAGGATGATGGCCCGGCCGGACACGCGATCCGCCACCACGCCGATGAACACCATGTTGGAGCCGCGCACGTGGCGCGACTGCGGCACCTTGCCGAACGGCAGCACGTGAACGAAGGGCTCGCCCTTGTAGAAGGTGGCGATGAGCTTGTGCAGATCCTCTGCGGTGGCGCCGGTGGTGCGCACATAGATGGTGGCGTAGATGCCCCGGTTCATGGGGGTGAGGATGGGCACGAACACGGGCACCACCGGCCGGCCGGCGGCCTTGGTATATTCCTGGTCCAGTTCGCCCATGTGCCGGTGCGAGCCCACCGAATAGGCATGGATGCCCTCCGAGACCTCGGAGAACAGCATGGCCTCTTTGGCCGAGCGGCCGGCGCCGGACATGCCGGTCTTGGAATCCACCACGATGCTTTCCGGCTCGATGGCCCCGGCTTCCAGCAGCGGCACCACGGGCAGGATGGCGGTGGTGGTGTGGCAGCCCGGATTGGCCACCAGCCGCGCCTTGCGGATGTCGTCGCGATAGATCTCGACGAGGCCGAACACCGCCTCCTGTTGCAGCTCGAGAGCCGCATGGGGGTGGCCGTACCACTGCTCATAGGCGCCGGGATCGCTCAGCCGGAAATCGGCGGAAAGGTCCACCACCTTGATGCCCGGCGTGGTCTCGAACAGGGTCTTGATCACGGTCTGGGTGGTGCCGTGGGGCAGCGCGCAGAACACCAGGTCCACCGCGGAGAAATCCACCTCCTCGATGGTCACCAGCTTCGGCAGGTCGAACGGGGCAAACTGCGGGAACACGTCCGCCATGGCCTGGCCGGCCTTCCGATCGGCGGTGAGGGCCACGATCTCCACCCGCGGATGGCGCAGCAGCAGTCGCACCAGCTCGGAACCGGTGTAACCGGAGGCGCCGAGAACCGCGACCCTTGCCTTTGCGTCCGCCATCTTCCTCTCCTGCATCCACGCCCAACGCCCGGCCCGAGACAGACCGGCCAACAGGCTGACGACGTGGGGCATCGGTCTCTACACCGATCCCTTGGCAGGGAAAAGACACAAGCCCACCCGCCGCCGGCACGGGGCCGCGTAGGGGGACGCCCACCGTTGCCATTCTGTTCCCCTTTGCGGCGCACTCGGGCACAATGGGGTTCCGATGTTCGCGCCTGCGGAACGATTCGCGTGCGCGGCCCCCCTCCCTCTGCTATCGACGCGCCATGTCCGATACCGACGACCTCTTCGGCTCCGCCGCCCGTGCCCGTCCCGCCACCAAGGCGTCTGCCCGCTCCAAGACCCCGCCCGTCCCCGCCATGGCGTCGGATTATACCGCCGCCCATATCGAGGTTCTGGAAGGGCTGGAGCCGGTGCGCCGGCGGCCGGGCATGTATATCGGCGGCACGGATTCCAAGGCGCTGCATCACCTGTTCGCCGAGGTGATCGACAATTCCATGGACGAGGCGGTGGCCGGCCACGCCTCCTTCATCGAGGTGCATCTGGGGACCGACGGCTACCTGACCGTCGCCGACAACGGCCGTGGCATCCCGGTGGAAGAGCACCCCAAATTCCCGGGTAAGTCGGCCCTCGAAGTGATCATGACCACGCTCCACGCGGGCGGGAAGTTCGACAGCAAGGTCTATGAGACCTCCGGCGGCCTGCACGGCGTCGGCGTGTCGGTGGTGAACGCCCTGTCCGACCATCTGGAGGTGGAGGTGGCGCGCAACCAGACCCTCTACCGCCAGACCTTCGCCCGCGGCGTGCCCGATGGCCCGCTCACCGAGGTGGGGCGCATCACCAACCGGCGCGGCACCCGGGTGCGCTTCCATCCCGATGCGGAGATCTTCGGCCCCGCCGCCCGCTTCGAGCCGGCGCGGGTGTTCCGCATGGCGCGGTCCAAGGCCTATCTGTTCGGCGGCGTGGAAATCCGCTGGTCCTGTGATGCCGACCTCCTCAAGGGCATCGAGGGCGTGCCGGAGAAGATGGTGTTCCGCTTCCCGGGCGGCCTGCGCGACTATCTGGCCATTGATCTGGAAGGCCAGACCCTGGTGCATCCGGACATCTTCTCCGGCCGCATCCAGAAGCCCGGTGGCCACGGCTCGGTGGAATGGGCGGTGGCCTGGGTGGCCGATGGCGATGGCGGCATTGCCTCTTACTGCAATACCATCCCGACCCCCGATGGCGGCACCCATGAGAACGGCTTGCGCGCCGTTCTACTGAAGGGCCTGAAGGACCATGCGGAGCGCTCAGGCCAGGGCAAGCGCGGCGCCGCCATCACCGGTGACGACGTCACCACGGGCTGCGCTGCCATGCTTTCCGTGTTTGTGCGCGAGCCGGAATTCCAAGGCCAGACCAAGGATCGCCTCGCCACCACGGAAGCCGCGCGCATCGTCGAAAGCGCCCTGCGCGATCCCTTCGACCACTGGCTCGCCGCCAATCCGGCCCAGGCGAGCCGCCTGCTGGAGCATGTGATCGACCGGGCCGAGGAACGGCTGCGGCGCAAGCAGGAGCGGGAGATTTCCCGCAAGACCGCGGTGCGCAAGCTGCGCCTGCCGGGCAAATTGGCCGACTGCTCCAATACCGAGGCGGCGGGCTCAGAGCTGTTCATCGTCGAAGGCGATTCGGCCGGCGGCTCCGCCAAGCAGGCCCGCGACCGCAAGACCCAGGCGGTGCTGCCCCTGCGCGGCAAGATCCTCAACGTGGCCAGCGCCGGCCGCGACAAGCTGGCCCAGAACCAGCAGATTTCCGACCTCACCCAGGCGCTCGGCTGCGGTACCCTCGGAGCGTATCGGGATACCGACCTGCGCTATGAGAAGGTCATCATCATGACCGACGCCGACGTGGACGGCGCCCATATCGCCTCGCTGCTGGTGACCTATTTCTTCCGCCAGATGCCGAAGCTGATCGAGGAAGGCCACCTGTTCCTGGCGGTGCCGCCCCTCTACCGCATCACCCAGGGTGCCAAGACCCTCTACGCCCGGGACGATGCCCACAAGGACCGGCTGCTGAAGAAGGAATTCTCCGGCAAGGGCAAGGTGGACGTCGGCCGCTTCAAAGGCCTCGGCGAGATGATGCCGGCGCAGTTGAAGGAGACCACCATGGATCCCCGAACACGCACCCTGCAGCGGGTGAGCATCGAGGATGCCGAGCGGGCCGCCACCATCGACATCGTCGAGCGGTTGATGGGCAACAAGCCGGAAGCGCGCTTCGCCTTCATCTCCGAGCACGCCGCCTTCGCCGACGAAGACCTGCTCGACATCTGAGCCCGCCGGCGGGCCTATTCGCTCTCGGCAGGGCCCACGGCGCCGCCGCGGGGGGCCAGCCGGGAGGCCGGCCAGGCGATGGCCACCATCACCACCCCGCACAGCACGAACACGGCGGTGGGGCCGAAGCGATCGGCCACCGTGGCGTGGAGAATGGCGCCCACCGCCTGGCCCACGAAAAACGAAGTGGCGAACAGCGCGAGGGCCGAGCCGCGCGCCTCGGGCGCCAGTTCGGTGGCGAGGATCTGCAGCACGTTGTGGATCATGTAGAAGCAGAAGCCCGCCAGGGTGAACATGCCCAGCGCCAGAGCGAACATGGGCGCGACGGCGGTGGCCATGAGCAGCAGACCCACGGTAGCCGCCCCCACCCCGGCCATGCCGCCAAGCCCCAGCGCCCGCACCAGCACCGGCACCGCAAAGCTGTAAAAGGCGCCGCCCACGGCGAAGCCCCCCAGCATGAGGCCGGCCTCCACCGCATCGCCGAAGCCGTGCGCCACCATCAGCGGCGCCATCATGGGAAAGGCGCCGAAGGTGAAGATGCCTTCCAGGGCCACCACGCCATAGACCTTGATGGACAACGGGTTGCGCAGCACCACGCCGTATCTGGCGATGGAGGTGCCGAACGAGAGGGGCCCGCGCGTCTGCAGCTCCTTCATGCCCAGCATGCAGGCAAGAGCCGCCACCGCCGCCAGGGCGCTCGCCGCCCAGAACACGTCGCGCCAGCCGGCATAGGCGGCGATGAAACCGGATAAAGCGGAGCCGGAGAGCTGGCCGAGCACCAGCGCCAGCAGGATGCGGCTCAGCGCCACCGGCCGCTGATCGAAGCTCACCCGATCGCCCACCATGGCCAGCACCACGGGAATGATGCCGCCCGCGAAGGCGCCGGAGAACACCCGGGTGACCAGCAGTACCTCATGGCTGCCGGCCAGCGCCGAGCCCGCCAGGCCCAGCGCCAGAACCGTGAGGTTGACCCGCACCAGCCGCAGCTTGCCCACCGCATCGCCGATGGGGCCGAACACCAGCTGGAATGCGGCGTAGGGCAGCGTGAAGGCGCTGGCCAGCACCGCCACCTGCGCCAGCGAGACCCCGAGATCGGCAGCCAGAATATTCAGCATGGGATCGACGGCGCGCAGGGAGAACGCGCTCGCGAATGCGGCGAGACCGAGAATGAAGAGGAACGGCATGGGGACCCGGGGCAGGGAAACGGTTGCGTCTACCCCTGGACGCCCGGCGGCCCCCGGTCAAGACCCGGTTTCATCAGATTGCGCCTGCAAGGCTGACGTAATCATTGACACGGCGCACAACTTTCATATGTTGCTCTCCGTCGTCCGAGTTATGTCGAATCCAAGCGCGCCGACCGACGACCACTCGTCTGACCCCGTACGGCACGGGACGTTCGATCAGCGGCGCGCCGCCGCATCCTAAAGATGCAATGTCATTTTCCGAACTCGGCCTGAGCGAGAAGGTCCTCGCGGCCGTCGCCGATACGGGCTATACGAAGCCCACTCCTATTCAGGCCCAGGCCATCCCCGAGGTGCTGGCGCGCCGGGATGTGCTCGGTATCGCCCAGACGGGCACCGGCAAGACCGCGGCCTTTACCCTTCCCATGCTCACCCTGCTCGAACAGGGGCGCGCCCGGGCTCGCATGCCCCGCACCCTGATCCTCGAGCCGACCCGTGAGCTTGCCGCCCAGGTTGAAGAGAACTTCACCCGCTACGGCAAGAACCATAAGCTGAACGTGGCGCTGCTGATCGGCGGCGTCTCGTTCGGTGACCAGGACTCCAAGCTCCTGCGCGGCGTTGACGTGCTCATCGCCACCCCCGGCCGCCTGCTCGACCATGTGGAGCGCGGCCGGCTTCTGCTGTCCGGCATCGAGGTGCTCGTCATCGACGAGGCCGACCGCATGCTGGACATGGGCTTCATTCCGGACATCGAGCGCATCTGCAAGCTGGTGCCGTTCACCCGGCAGACCCTGTTCTTCTCGGCCACCATGCCGCCGGAGATTCAGCGTCTGGTCTCCCAGTTCCTGTCCAACCCGGTGCGCATAGAGGTGTCCAAGCCCGCCTCCACCGCCACCACGGTGACGCAGTTGCTGGTGGCCTCCGGCAAGGAGGACTGGGAGAAGCGCGATGTGCTGCGCAACCTCATCCGCTCCAGCGAAAATCTGCAGAACGGTATCATCTTCTGCAATCGCAAGCGCGATGTGGCGGTGCTCCATCGTTCGCTGCAGAAGCATGGCTTCAATGCCGTGGCCCTGCATGGCGACATGGACCAGCACGCCCGCCTGAAGGCCCTGGACCAGTTCCGCAACGGCGAAGCCAAGCTGCTGGTGGCGTCGGACGTGGCGGCCCGCGGCCTCGACATTCCCGAGGTGAGCCACGTCTTCAACTATGACGTGCCGCACCACGCGGAAGACTATGTGCACCGCATCGGCCGCACCGGGCGCGCCGGCCGCACCGGCACCGCCTATTCCATCGTCACCCACGCAGACGCCAAATCCCTGGCCTCCATCGAGAAGCTCATCGGCAATGCCATTCCCTGGCACGGCGAGCCGCTCGGCGAGGCTCCGCCGCGGGAGAAGCGCGAAAGCCGCGAGGGACGCGAGGATGGCCGCCTGCGCGGCAAGCGCCGGGTGGAGAAGGACGCCCGCTCCGAACCGCGCCGGGAGCGCGAGAAGGAGCCCCGCCGCCAGCGGGAGAAGGAGCCCCGCACCGAGGAGCCCCGCACCGAGGAGCCCCGGGCCGAGCGTCCCCGCCGCCCACAGCGGGAAGAGGTGGCCGAGGCCCGTCCTCCGCGCCGTGAGCGGCAGCCCGCCAACGAGCCCGCGGACATGTCCCACCTGCCGGCCTTCCTGCTGCGCCCCGTGCGCGTGAAGGCGAGCTGACACAAGGCGCCGTCGCCCTTCGGCGATGGCCCACCCCGGCGGCGAACGGATGTCTGCCGCCGCCGGTTTTCGGTGTGGCCTGCCACGGAGCGGCCACATGCCGGGGAAGATCCGCACCGCCGCTCTGTCCTCTGCTCCGGGAAGGCGGGTTCAGATGCGCCTCGGGCATCCGACGGCGCACGGCATCCTGGCCGTCGTGCTGACGAACGATCCCGGGCAAACACCGTTCGGGGCAAACGTCGTCATTCCGTAGCGTTCAGTTCAATCGACATCCGCGATCCCTGCCTGCGGCTCATGCCCACCACCCAAGCCAGTCTCATGGGGCGAGCTTCCGCCTGTCTGCCGGAAGCGGTTCGCGAGGGGAGACCGCGGGACGGTTCGCCCGGCCGCGATCGCGCATCGAAGATCGAGACGGGCGCGAAGGCCACAGCCGCGGCGCACGCCACGCCCCCACCAGTTGCCCCACCCGGAGAGACCGATGGCACGACACCTCGCCTGGATCTTCGCCGCCGTGATGGGTCTCATGCCCTCTGTCGCAGCCGCTTTCGAGGAACGGCCGGTGGCGCTGGGTGCACTGCATGGCACCCTCACCCTGCCATCAGGGACCGCCGCGGTACCAGCCGCGCTGATCCTGCCCGGGTCCGGGCCCGTGGATCGCGACGGCAATCTCCCACAGGCACGCTCCAACACTCTCAAGCTGCTGGCGCAAGACCTCGCCGCCAGGGGCATCGCCAGCCTGCGCATCGACAAGCGGGGCGTCGGCCAAAGCCAGCCGGCCGACCTGCGCGAAGAGGATCTCCGCTTCTCAACCTATGTGGAGGATGCGACCGCCTGGCTCGACCGGCTCGCCGCTGAGCCCCGCGTCGCCCGCATCTTTCTCATCGGCCACAGCGAAGGCGCGCTGGTGGCGACCCAGGTCGCCGCTGGCGCCACCCCACGGCATCCGGTGGCCGGGGTCATCCTGGTGGCCGGCGCCGGCTTCCCCGCAGCGCAGCTCATTGGCCGGCAGCTCGCGGCGGCCGGCGTTCCGGCGGCGCTGCAACAGCGCTCCGCCGCCATCGCCGACGCCCTCACCCGCCAGCAGGCGGTCAACGATCCTCCGCCGGAGCTTGCCGCGCTCTACCGGCGCAGCGTCCAGCCCTATCTCATGTCGTGGCTGCCGCTGGATCCGGCGCAGGAGCTCGGCCGGGTGGAGGTGCCTGTGCTGATCCTCCAGGGCACCACCGACCTCCAGGTCGCGCCGGAGGACGCCCGTCGCCTCGCCGCGCACCGACCGGGGGCCGCACTGGTGCTGGTGGAGGGGATGAATCACGTGCTGAAGGTCGCCCCGGCGGAGCGGATGGCCAACCTTGCCACCTATGCCCAACCGGACGTGCCGCTGGCGCCGTCCCTGGTGCCCGCCATCGCCGCCTTCATGGCGAACCATTGAGCGGCGTCAGCGCGCCGGGCCCGTGACGTTCTTCACCCGCCGCGCCTTGGCCGCAGTCTTCTCCAGAACCGCCGCCCCCGCCACCTGGCGCGCACGGCGGGCCAGCACCGCCAGGTCGTCGGGCTCATCCAGGGCCGCATCCGGCACCCGCCAATAGCTGCCCATGGTGCGGGCGCCGGTCTTGGCCACATAAGTGAACGGCGCCGAGCCCTGCGCGGCCAGCGCGGCGGCGAAGGCCGCGTCGGCCTTGAGATAGAGTACCCCATCCACGGCGAGGGCGAACATCAACCCGTCCGCATAGACACCGGCCCCACCGAACATGCGGCGCACCTGCACCGGCCCGAAGGCCGCGAACAGATCGGCGAGGGTCTCGGCGTCCATGGCCGGCCCGGCCTCAGCCGGCCAGATGCCGGAACTCGTTGAGCAGGAAGTTGCCCACCCGCTTGCCGCGATTGCGGAACGCCAACATCGGCGTGTTGTCCACGAAATAGGTGTGGAGGATGGAATCGCGGGTCGCCACCTCGGGGCCCAGCTTGTCCACCGAGTGCCAGGTGTCCGGCCCCACGGCGAAGGCATAGCCGGTGTTGGGTGCGAACGACATGCGCTGGGCCAGTTCGAACCCACCCTCGGGCCGCCGCCGGTCGAAGCGGGTGCCCACGTGGGTGATGCTTTCATCCTCCGGCAGATAGAACTGGATGGTGATGCCCTTCCAGCGGGTATCGGTGTGGGGCGGAATCTCATAGCCGGCCACGTCGCGGGTCAGCATGGGCACGGGGAACATGCCGGTGCCCATGTAGTCGGGCCCGAACCGCCGGCCGAGGCCGGGCGCCAGCCGCCGCATGAACACATCCTTCACCGGCTCCGCCCGCAGGGCCTCGCCCACCAGGCTCCACACGGCGCGCTTTTCGCCGGGCAGGTGGCGGATATATTCCGGATAGAGATCGATCTTCACGCGGGTGGACGAGCCGTCCGCCTTCACATTCACATTGTTGCGGCCCTTCAGGGCGCGATACTCGCGCGCCTCGGGCATGGCCGTGCGCATGGCGCGATAGAGCGCATCCGGAAACACGCCCGACAATTCGAGGTGCCAGAAGGGCTCGTCCACCAGCGGCGCCCGATCGACAGCATCGACGATATGAGAGACGACTTCAGACAGCGGGGGAAGATCGGACGCCATGGCCGCGGGTCTCCATGAGTATCTTTTTGACGGGCTGCGCGCTGGCGTCTTCGGCTGGCCGCTATGCCGGCCCTCGTCGCTGCGCGATCCCTGGCGTGAAGGCCACACCGGTCCGGGGCAGAGGACAGGGGGATACCTATACCCCAGGCACCGGGCTCAGCAAGAGGGTCGAAAGCACAGCACCGTCGCAGGCGCGCCAGTCAGCCCCGGTTGCCAAACGGGGCCGGCGCACGCAATCTGACGCGCCTTCCATGGCGCCCGCCGGGCGCCCCTCCCCCTTGATGTCGCACCCTTTGATTGTCGCATGGCCGCCAGCTCGTTCCAATTCCTGCACGCCGCAGACATTCATCTCGACAGCCCCCTGCGCGGGCTTTCGCTGCGTGGCGCGGAGGCCGCCGCCTTCACCGGCGCCTCGCGCCAGGCGCTGGACAATCTGGTCTCGACCGCCATCGCCGAGAAGGTCGCCTTCGTCGTCATCGCCGGCGACATCTATGACGGCGACTGGCGCGACTTTTCCACCGGCCATGTGTTCGTCCGGCAGATGGGCCGGCTGGCGCGCGAGAACATTCCGGTGTTCATGCTGCGCGGCAACCACGACGCCCTCTCGGTGATCAGCCGGGACCTGCCGCTGCCGGAAAACGTGCACAATTTCTCGGTGCGCAAGGTGGAGAGCGTCGAGCTGCCGGAGATCGGCGTGGTGCTGCATGGGCGCGGCTTCGCGCATCGTCATGTGCCCGAGAACATGGCCCTGGCCTATCCTCCGGCGCGGGAGGGCCAGTTCAACATCGGCGTGCTCCACACCTCGCTCACCGGCCGCGAAGGCCATGAGGTCTATGCGCCCTGCACCGTCGCGGACCTGGAGCGCACCGGCTACGATTACTGGGCGCTGGGCCACATTCACCAGCGCGAGGTGGTGCGCCCGCAGGGCCCGGCCATCGTCTTCCCCGGCAATCTGCAGGGCCGCCACGCCCGCGAGACCGGGGCCAAGGGGGCAACGCTGGTGCGGGTGGTCGACGGCCGCATCGCCGACATGATTGCCCTCACCCTCGATGCCGCCCGCTTCGCGTCTCTCAACCTCGACCTCACGGGCCTCAGCAGCCCTGCCGACCTGCACGGCCGGCTGCGGGTTGCCCTCGCGGAGGCGGTGGAGCAGGCGGACGGGCGACCGCTGGCGGTGCGCCTCACCCTCACCGGCCGCACGCCCCTCGCCGATCACCTGCGCGCCGACCCGGGCCAGTTGCGGGAGGATGTGGTGGCGCTGGCGGCAGCGGCCGGCGACCAGGTGCTGGTGGAGAAGGTGTCCATCCGCGTGGAGGCGCCACCCACCGCGATGCCCGCGCAACTGGCCGATTTCGAGCAGATCCTGGCTGAGGTCACCGCCGATCCCGCCGTGCGGGCCGACATCGGCGCCACCATCCGCGACCTCTATGGCAAGGCGCCAAAGCCGGTGCTGAAGGCGCTCGGCCTCGACGAGGCCGACCTGGAGGCGGTGATCGCCGAGGCCCTCGCCGAAGGAGAACAGGCCATCATCGCCCGCCTGCGCGATCCCGCCGGGGAGGGCTCCGCGTCATGAGATTCGTGCGTCTCGGCCTCGATCGCTACGGCCGCTTCACCGATCGCACCCTCGACTTCGATCGCGACGCCCGCGTCAGCGTGGTGCTGGGCTCCAACGAGGCGGGCAAGACCACCGCCCTGGCCGCCGCCTGCGACGTGCTGTTCGGCATCGACTTCACGTCGCGCTTCAATTTCCTGCACGATTACGCCGCCATGCGTCTGTCCGCCACGCTGGTGGATGGCGCCGGGCACGCCCTGTCCTTCGCCCGCCGCAAGCGGAACAAGGCCACCATCGTCGATCCCGAGACGGACGCGCCCCTGCCCGATGATGTGCTCGCGCCCTTCCTCGGTGCCCACGATCGCGCCGCCTTCCTCGACATCTTCGGCCTCGACCAGAAGCGCCTGCGCGACGGCGGCAAGAAACTGCTGGCCGGTGGAGGGGACCTGGCCGAGACGCTGATCGCCGCCGCCCCCGGCCTCAACCGGGTCGCCGACCTGCGCGACGCCATGAGGGCGAGCGCCGCCGAGCTGTTCAATCCCGATCGTAAGAACGCGAAGGCCCCCTTCTATGTGGCGGTGGAACGCTACAGGTCGGCCCAGGCCGAGATCCAGGCCCGCGAGCTGCGCGGCGAGGAGGTCAAGGCTCTGCGCGCCGCCGAGGCCGAGGCGGCCGCCCTGCGGACGTCCGCGGGTGATGCCGAGATCGAGGCCCATCTGGCCGAACAGCGCGCCGCCGCCCTCATCCGCGCCGCCAAGGAGCTGCGGGCGGTGGCGCGGGCCGAGGCGGCGCTGGCGGTACTTGGCCCCCTGCCCCCGGTGGATGCCGCCTTTCCCCAGCTCGCCCGCACCCGGCTCGATGCCCACGCCCGCGCCAGCGAGGCCGAGGCCGCCGCGCGCGCGGCGGCGCAGATGGCCCAGGCGGCGCGCGAGGCCATTGCGCCCGATGCGGCGGTGCTGGCGGTGGCCGAGGCCATCGTCCGCTGCGATGAGGACCGCGCCAAGATCGAGCATGAGCGCGCCAGCCTGCCCCACAGGCGGCAGGAGGCGGAAGAGGCGCGGGCCGGGCTGGCCCATATCGCCGCCAACCTCGGCCTCGCCGATGTGACGACACTGCGCGCCCGGCTGCCCGGGCGCCCCCTGCTGGCCCGCGCCGGCGACCTGCTGGGCCAGATGCGCGACCTCGCCGGGCGCCGGGACGCCCTGGCGCAGGACGAGGAGGGGCTCATTCGCGCCCGCCGGGTGCTCGACGCCACGGCCAGTGGCCTCCCGCCCGCCGAAGACCCTGCCCCACTGCGTCGGGCCATCGACGCGCTCGACGGCGCCGAAGCCCGCGAGGCCGCACGCGCCGCCCTTGCCCGCCAATTGGCTGCCGCCCGCGAGGCCCAGGCGGCGCGCCTCGCCCGCCTGCCCTATGGCCCCTGGCAGATCACCCCGCTCGCACGGGCGCCACTGCCCGATGCCGCCACCGCGGAACAGGCCCTGCGCGCCATCACCGCCGCTGCCGACACCCTGGCCCGGCTCAAGGAGCAGAGCGCGGAGCTGGAGGGGCAGCATGACCAATGGGTGGCGCGCCGCGCCATTCTGGACGCCGCCGGCACGGCGCCCACCGCCCAGGCCATCGCCGCCGCCCGCGACCGCCGCGACGGCCTGTGGCAGGACCTGCGGCCGGCCCTGCTGGGCCAACGCCCGCCCGAGGCCGACGATGCCGCCCGCGCCGAGGACTTCGAGCACGCCATGACGGCCTCCGACCGGCTGGCCGACGATCGCCTGAGCGCCAGCCAGCGCCTGGCGGACATCAGCCATGCCGACATCGCCCTGGCCGAGCTTGCCGCGCGCCGGGCCAGCCACGCCACCCGGGTGATGGCGGCCGAGGCCGATCTGGATGCGGCACGGCTGCGCTGGCAGCGCCTGTGGAGCGAGGCGGGCCTGTCGCCCGAGCCGGACCCGCGCGCCCTCGCCTTCCTCCAGGAAGTGGCGGCGCTGCGCGCGGACGCGGACGAGCGGGCCCGCCAGCAGGCGGACTTGAGCCATCAGGACGCGGTCTGCCGGGACGACCGCGCGCAGGTGGAACAGCTGCATGTCCAATTGCAGCTGCCGGCTCTCGGCGCCGGGCCGATCCGGCTCGCGGTGCTGCGCGGCGCCATTGGCGAGCGGGACGAGGCGTTCGCCCGGCAGCGCGATCTCATCCGCGATCGGAAACGGCTCGACGACCAGAGCGCCCATCTCACCCGCCAGCGCGCGACCCTCGATGCCAAGGCCCGCGCCTGCGCCGAGGAGGCCGAGACCGTGTTCCCCGTCCTCGCCATCCGCGCGGCGGCGCCGCTGCAGGAGGTGCAGGCGGCCCTGGAGCTGTGGCAGGAGGCCCCGGCCCTGGCCGAAAAGCTCGCCACCGCCGAGCGCCGCATCGCCGGCATCGAGCAGGACGAGATCCATTTCACCGCGCAGGTGGAGGCGCTGCTGGCGCAGCTGGACGCGCCCGCCGGCGATGATCTGTGCGGTACGGTGCGGGCCCTTAGGGCGCGGCTCGATGGCGCCCGGCAGGCCCGCGCCAAGGCCGATGCGGCCGATGCCACCCTCGCCGAGCGCACCACTGCGGCGACCGCCGCCGCGGCCACCCTCGCCCGCGCCGAAACCGGGCTCCAGGAGGTGCTGGCGCAGGCGGGCCTCGACGATGCGGCGGCCCTCCCCGTGCTCATCGATCGCCTCACCGAGGCGGCGACCCTGCGCGCCGACCTGGCGCAGGCCCGCGCGCGCCTCGAAGCCGAATGCGGCGACCGCAGCCTCGACGAGGTCCGAGCCGCCATCGCCGAGCGCGATGACGACGCCCTGGTCCGCGACGCAGCGACCGCCGCCGCCGCCCATTCCGCCGCCCGCGCCGCGCGCGACGAGGCGGTGGAGCGACACACCCAGGCCCGGGCCGCGCTGGCGGCCCTGGAACAGCGCGCCGGCGCCGCGGCCGCCGCCCAGGAGGCACAGGATGCGGTGGCGGAACTGGACGGCACCATGGCCCGCTTCACCCGGGCCCATGTGGCGGCGCGCCTGCTGACCCACGCCATCGAGCGCTACCGGCAGACCCACCAGAACCCCATCATCACGCGGGCCGCCGAGGCCTTTCGCACCCTCACCCGCGGCCAATGGGACGGCATCGCCGTCGACTACGACGCCGAACCGGCGCGGCTGGCGGCGGTGCGCGAGGCCCGCCTGCACGGGGTGGATGCGCTCTCCGAGGGCACCGGCGATCAATTGTTCCTGGCCCTGCGGGTGGCCGCCATCGAGGAGCACGCCCGCCGCGCGGCGCCCCTGCCCTTCCTGGCCGACGACCTGTTCGTGACCTTCGACGAAGCGCGCACGGAGGCCGGCCTGCGGCTGCTCGGCGAGCTCGGCGCCACCACCCAGGTGATCGTCTTCACCCACCACACCCACGTGGCCGCGGCCGCCACCCGGGCCCTGGGGGCGGCGGCACAGGTGATCACGCTCTAGGCGCTCGCGCCCGACCCGCTGCCCATTTCACTCCAAAATGCTCTAGAGGTAGCGCTGCGCGCTGGCGCGCGAGCGGTCGAGGGACAGGTGATGGTCGGTTGGGCGTGGCGTTGGGTGAAGCGGGCGGCCATCGGCGTCCTGATCGTGCTGGCAACGGTGTTCGTGGTGCGGGCGGTGGACTCCCAAAGGGGCGCTCCGCTGGAGCCCTGGCACACCTTCGTGCCGAAGGAGATGAGCCGCGCGGCCATGGCACAGGCGGATCTCGCCACCTATCTGGCGGCCGAGAACGCCCTGTTCGCCGAGGTGAAGGCGCAGGTGACGGACCAGCTGCCGCCGCAGGACCGCGTGCGCTTCAACCGCTATTTCGCGCAGAGCCCCGTCTATCCCGGCGCCTTCGCGCAGGATTTCAACCGCACCTTCGTGCTGGAGCCGGAAGGGCCGGTGGCAGGCGCCGCCGTGTTTCTGCACGGGCTCACCGATTCCCCCTTCAGCCTCCGGCATCTGGCGCGGCGCTATGCGGCCCGGGGCTTCCTGTCCATCTCGATCCGCCTGCCCGGCCACGGCACCGTGCCCGGCGCCCTCACCGGGGTGGATTACGAGGACTGGATCGCCGCCACCCGGCTCGCCATGCGCGAGGCCCGCAAAAGGGTGGGGCCGGACAAGCCCATTCACATCATCGGCTATTCCAATGGCGGCGCGCTCGCCCTCATGCACGCCCTCGACGCATTGGATGACCCGGCCCTGGTGGCGCCGGCCAAGATCGTTCTAGTTTCGCCCATGGTGGGGGTGACGGAATTTGCCCGCTTCGCCGGCATCGCCTCCTGGCCGGCGGTGTTCCCGGCCTTCGCCAAGGCCGCCTGGCTCTCCATCATTCCCGAGTTCAACCCGTTCAAATACAATTCGTTTCCGGTGCAGGCGGCGCGCCAGTCGTTCTTGCTCACCCAGGCGGTGCAAGCCAATATCCGGCGCCATCTGCGCAACGGCCAGCTCGCCGGCCTCGCCCCGGTGCTCACCTTCCAATCGGTGCTCGACCATACGGTGAGCACGCGGGCGGTGATCGAGTCCCTGCACACCCACCTTGCCGACAATGGCAGCGAGCTGGTGCTGTTCGACATCAACCGCAACACCCATTTCGAGCAATTGCTGAACCGCCGGGCCGATACCGCCCTCGACCGGCTGCTGCCGCCGGGCCCGCGCCGCTTCCGCACCGCCGTCGTCACCAATGTGAACCCCGGTTCCGACCAGGTGGAGGTGCGCATCACCCCCGCCGACAGCACCGAAACGCAGGTGCGCGCCCTCGGCCTGTCCTACCCGCCGGATGTCTATTCCCTCTCCCATGTGGCGGTGCCGTTCCCGCTGGACGACGGGCTTTACGGCCTGACCCCGGACCCGGCCGACGCCTTTGGCGTGCGGCTCGGCGATGTGGCTGCACGGGGGGAATATGGGGCGCTGATCGTCAATATCGACATGCTGGTACGCATGTCCTCGAACCCCTTCTTCCCCTATCTGCTGGAGCGGCTGGAAGCCGGCCTACCCGGCGACCGGCCCTGAGGCCTCCTCGTCCGCCGGCTGGCCGGAGAGCAACGCCGCCACCGAACGGGTGGACGGATGGTGGGCGCACAAGGTCACCGCCGCGATGAGGATGGGCACGCCGATGAACGCCCCCGGCAGGCCCCACAGGAAGGCCCAGAAGAACACCGCGAACAGCACCATGAAGGGCGAGACCGCCGCCGCCTTGCCGGCGATGCGCGGCTCGATATAGCTGCCCGACAGGAACTGGATGATGTTGAGGCAGACGAACACGAACACCGCCATTTCCCAGGATTCGAACTGGGCCAGCGCGAACAGGGTCGGCAGCAAAGTGGCGATGAACGGGCCGATGAAGGGAATGTAATTGAGCGCAAAAGCCATGGCGCCCCAGGCCAGCGCCAGCTCCAGGCCGGCGGTGAGGGTGAACACCCACACCACGGCGCCGGTGGCGATGCTCATCAAGGTGCGCACCATCATGTATTTCTGCAGCTTGGCGGCGATGTCGGCGCCGGCGGACAGAAGGAAGCCGCCCTTGCCCCGCCGCTCCAGCGCTTTCAGCTGGCTCACCGCGGCATCCACCTCCAGCAGGCCCAGCAGCACATAGACGAAAGTGAACACCAGGAAGCTCGCCAGCCCCTGCAGCCGGCCGGAGACGTCCTGAAACACCCGCAGCAGCCAGCGCACGTCGAAATGGTCGGCCACCACGCTCGCCAGCACGAAGCCGTGGCCTTCCAGCCAATCGCCGAGCTGGGCGTAGAGCGCCTGGAAGCGGGCGGCGTTCTGGAACACCCACTGGCCCACATGGGTGAAGCCCCACACCACGATGGAGGTGACGGCCCCCACCACCGCCAGGCTGATCACAAGCGTGATCAGCACCGCCACGAGGGACGGCAGGTGCGCCTTCAGCGCCCGCTGCAGCGGCCACACCACGGCGATCACGAACAGCGCGAACACCACCGGCGCGAACAGCGTATCCGCCAGATAGAGCGCGGCACCCACCAGCACCGCCGCCGCCAGACCCATCATCACCCGCATCGCCAGCCCTTCCTGAACGGAACCTCACCCCACCGCATCCGGCCCCGCCTCAAACCGCCGTGCGGTCGAACGCGAACGCGAGCCGCATAGCCTTGATCTTTTCATACAGCTTGATGTCCTGCGCGTAAGGCCACCAGGCGTAGAGCAGCAGCTCCAGCGGGTGCCACAGGCCCACCCAGCCGGCAATGATGAAGCCTTCCACCAGCACCTGGCCGAACAGGCTTTCCGAACCCAGGAGCTTCTCGGTCAGCGCCGACAGGCCGAAGCACACCGCCAGGAAGAGCGCGCCCATGCGCAAGGCGTGGCGCCCCTCCAGCCGCAGCTCGGTGATCTTGCGGCGGCTATATTGGATCTGCTTGTCGCAATAGCGTGCCAGCGCCCGCGGCATCTCGCCCACATGGGGGTCCGCATGGGCGGCAGGCGGCAGATGCAGCACGGCGCTGAGGGTGTGCTTCTTCCAGTCGCTCTGTGCCTTCAGCGCATCCATCAGCTGGTCGATGCCGGACATATCCAGGTCCTCGCCCACGAACGGGTCGAGCTCCGGCTCCTGGAAGAAGGTCTTCACATCGGAGAGGTGCAGATGGATCTCATTGGTGGTCGCCGACGCGGCGGCCACGGATGTCTCATTCATGAAAGACAGGCCTCGAGGCCGTGAGCGGCCCGCCGTGCTCATACGTCATTTCCGGCGCCGCGGGAGCCCGGCGCCGCCACCGACCATGGTTCAACGCCATCCCCCGCGG
This sequence comes from Xanthobacter sp. NM-25, assembly GCF_022138605.1. Taxonomy (GTDB): domain Bacteria; phylum Pseudomonadota; class Alphaproteobacteria; order Rhizobiales; family Xanthobacteraceae; genus Xanthobacter. Next base: position 274,246 of record NZ_JACBFS010000003.1, on the reverse strand, counting down.
CGGCCGGGCAAGCGGACTCGAAAACATGCTCAAGAAAACGTGAACACCCTCGCGAAGCGGCCGGCGCTGCATATTTGATGAGAAGCAAGGCTCGCCACAGCTTCTGGGGTTTTGCTGGTGCCGTCGGCGCGCCACACTGCGCCGGCCCCGATTGTCCTCCCAGGAGGGAGATTATCCATGTTGTCGCTCGCGACGCTCGCGCTTCTCGCCCTCGGTTCCGTTGCCGCCGTGCAGCTCGCCCTTCACCAGGCCGCGCGGAAGCCCCAGGCGATCCCGGTGCGCGTGCGCGCCCGCCGGCGGCCGTGACGCGCCTGCAATAAGGGATCTGCCGTGAAGGATCTGCCTCTCGACGAGGTCTATCAGGTCCTGGAGCCCGGGCCGGTGGTGCTGCTCACCACCAGCCAGCGGGGCGTGCCCAATGTCATGACCATGTCGTGGCACATGATGGTGGAGTTCACCCCGCCGCTGGTGGCCTGCGTGGTCAGCGGCGGCGATTTCAGTTTCACCGCCCTGCGCGCCACCAAGGAATGCGTGATCGCCGTGCCGGCGGTGGAGCTTGCCAAGAAAGTGGTGGGCATCGGCAATTGCTCCGGCGCCGACACCGACAAGTTCGCCACCTTCGGACTGACGCCGCTGCCGGCGGAACAGGTGAAGGCGCCCCTCATCGCCGAATGCTTCGCCAACCTCGAATGCAAGGTGGTGAACACCCGCCTCGTGAACAGCCACAATCTGTTCGTGCTGGAGGTGGTGAAGGCGTGGCGCGATCCCGCGCAGAAGCAACCCAAGACCATCCACCACCGCGGCTACGGCACGTTTGCGGTCGATGGCGAGATCATCAAGCTGCCCTCCGCCATGCCGTGAGGGCGCCCCCGGGGCCGGGCCAACCTGCGCCCGTTTGACGCCGGTCAACGCCGGCCGGACATGGATGCGAGATTCAGGATAAGAGTGCAGCGCGCGGTGGCTGTCTGGCAGCCCCGCCTGATTTTCCTGGAGAAGCACCATGGCCGATGCCCCGAATCTGACCGTCTCCCTGGAGAAGGTGTGCTTTCTGATCCAGCTGGCGCGCGAATTCGACGTGAAGGACGCCGTCAGCGATCCCGATAGCGGTTCCAACGCGGCCGACGACGCCATGGTGTCGGTGCTGGAGGATCACGCCAGCGACCCGGTGCGCAGCGAGATCGTCTCCTTCATCCGCGACATGAATGAGGATGAGCAGGAGGATCTGGTGGCCTTGGCGTGGCTTGGTCGCGGCGACGGCGACTTCAACAGCTGGGACGAGCTGCGCGCCGAAGCCGCCCGCGCCCACAACAACCGGACCGCAACCTATCTTCTGGGCATCCCGCTGCTGGCCGACTATCTGGAGGAGGCCCTGTCGCAGCTCGGCTATTCCTGCGAGGATCTCGACAGCGACGAGACAGAAGCCGACTGAGCCCTGCGCGGCACGAGACATGCGTGTGTCTCCTGCGGGCCGCACGTCTCCCCCTGCGCCTGCACCGTTGGGAGGCCGGATTGCCATACCGGAGCAATGACGACCTGCCGCCCGCCGTGCGCCAGCACCTGCCTCAGCACGGCTGCGACATCTACCGCGCCGCCTTCAACGCCGCCTTTGCCGCCCATCTGGACGACCCGCGCCGCGAGGAGGCTGCCCACCGCATCGCGTGGGCGGCGGTAAAGCGCAGCTATGTGAAGGCGGGCGCGCGTTGGGTGCCGATCCGTCCCTGAACTCAGCGCGTGCGGAGACAGCCCCGGGGGCTCATCGCTGGCCGGAGGAGGCGAGGCCCACCTGCGCGGCCAGCCAGTCCGCCGTCAGCCGGGCCACGGCCTCCAGGGCGCCCTCCTCGGCGAACAGGTGGCTCGCCCCCGGCACCACTTCAAGCGCAGCGGGTCCGCCGAACAGGGCCATGACGCTGCGGTTCTGGTCCAGCACCTCCAGATCGGCGCTGCCGACCAGCAACAAGGTCGGTGCCCGCACCAGGCCCAGCACCGGCTTGGCGAGATCGGGCCGCCCGCCGCGCGAGACCAGCGCATGGACCCGTGACTGGACCCGGGCCGCCGCCACCAGCGCCACCGCCGCGCCGGTTCCGGCGCCGAACAGGCTGCACGGCAGGGAGGCGAGATCGCGCTCCCGGCCGATCCAGGAGAGGAGCTCCACCAGCCGGTCGCTCTGCTCGATCAGGTCATCCACCACCCGTGCGCCGTCCGCCCGATCCTGCGGTCGCACCAGATCGAACACCACGGTGGCGAAACCCCGGGGTTGCAGAAGCCGCGCCACGGTCCGGTTGCGCACACTGGTGTGGTCGGAGGCGGCATCGTGCACAAACACCACCAGCCGGCGCGCACCGGCGGGAACCACAACCTCCCCCGCCAGCCCGAAGGGCGGGATCTGGACCTCGCGCGAAGTGTTGAATTCCTGAGGCATCACGCCCACGAGCCATCCTCCTGCGCATCGGGGCCGCCGTAACATCGCAGGATCACCGCCACTGTCGCGCCATTCTTTGATCTCGCGCAAACCTTTTCGTTTTCCCTGCCCCACCGACCGCCGCCGCCGACCGGGAATCGCCCGCATGAAGCAGGTACAACGCAGCACACCGACCTGAAATACGGTATTAGGACACCCCTCCCCACATCCGACTGTCCCCGGCACCGGCGCGATCATGCTGCGCCGCCCCCATCAGCCACCGGTCAGTAGATCGGATCAATCCGCCACGCCCAGGCAGCACCGGGCGACCCCGGCTCCATGGCGCCAACGTATTTGCAGCACGTGATTTTTCACGCATCCCGACCGCTCATGACGAGCGCGCGCAATGACGTTACATGATCGCCCAAAGATTGCATGGCGTGCACAGCCGGCTCCACCGACAGAAACAACAAACTGAAAGATATGTCGTAAACTTCATTATCAATGAATTATTTTTACTTATCTCAGAATTGATATTTAATATATCACAAGTTTTTTCTTCATCTCACAAAGTGCATTTTCGAAAGACATTAAATAGACAAATCATTTTCATTTTTTCGGCGCAAAAGAATTGACATTTTGAAAAATATCCACATATCATACATTCAACCATTGAATGAAGGCAGGCTTCTTCGGGAGCCGAACCGGGCAATCCTTGCCCCGTCGCCACCCGCTTTGTGCGGCTGCGGCACGCCCTTGCAACACAGGGGGTCCCATGACCGACTTCGCCACTCTCGCGCACCAGCCGCGGCGCCCCGTTACTGAGCCGCTTCCCCTGGTGCCCCGCCCTTACGACACCCTGGCCGTCATCGGTGGCGGCGCCTGGGGCACTGCGCTCGCCCTGGTCGCCGCCCGTGCCGGCCGGCGCGTCCATCTGTGGATGCGCAATGCGGACCGTGCCGCCGAGATCGCCCGCGCGCGCCGCAACAGCGCCTATCTGGGCGACATTCCCATTCCGGAAGCCATCACCCCCACCGCCGATCTCGCGGCCGCGCTCGATGGCGCCGAGGCGGTGCTGCTGGTCACCCCCTCCACCACCATCCGGGAGATGGCCGGCCGCATCGCTGCGCTCACCGCGCCGGATGTGCCCCTGTTCGTCAGCGCCAAAGGCATCGAGGCCGAGACCGGCCTCATGATGTCGTCGGTGGCGGAAGAGGCCGCGCCGGGCCGTGTCATCGGCGTGGTCACCGGCCCCACCTTCGCCACCGAGACCGCGGCGGGCCACCCCACCGCGGCCACCATCGCCTGCGTCACCGGCCCCCACGTGCCGCCCCACGCCCGCGCCGGGGCGCGCATGGCCGCCACCCTCACCTCCGACAGCTTCCGCCCCTATGTCTCCGACGACATGGCCGGGGCCGAGGTGGGCGGGGCGGTGAAGAATGTCATCGCCATCGCCTGCGGCATGCTGGCGGGCGCCGGCTTCGGCGAGAACACCCGGGCCGCCCTCATCACCCGCGGCCTCGACGAGATGAAGGAACTGGCGGTGCGCCTCGGCGGCCGGCGGGAGACGGTCACCGGCCTGTCGGGCATGGGCGACCTCATGCTCACCTGCTCCAGCCTCAAGTCGCGCAACTTCCGCTATGGCTTTGAGCGCGGCCAGGGCCGCAGCGACGCGGAGGTGTTCGACGGCGCGCCGGTTCTGGTGGAAGGCCGCCACAACGCGCTCACCGTCACCGATCTTGCCCGGCGCCTGGGCCTCCACATGCCCATCTGCGAGATGGTCCGCGCCATTGTCGCCGATGGCCGCCCCATCGGCGAGACCTTCGCCGCCTATTGGTCCTCGCCCATCCAGGCGGAGCCGCGCGCCCTCGACCTCACTTTCCCCCATCCGGCGCAGGACGAGGTGACCCGCCGCTTCGCGGAGCTGTTGCCTTGACCGTGGCGGTAACCCGGCCCGCCCTGACGCGGGGAGATCGGCAGGACTGGCGCTTCGTGCTCGCCACCGACCTCGACGGCACCTTCCTCGGCGGCACGGCGCCGATGCGCCAGGCGCTCTATCGCTGGATTTCCGCCCGGCGGGACGAGGTGGGGCTCATCTTCGTCACCGGCCGCGATCCCGGCTTCATCACCGAGCTCTGCGCGGGCACCGTCGATGGGGCGCAGGAGATCCCGGTTCCCGATTATGTGGTGGCGGACGTGGGCACCACGGTGGCGCGCGTCGACCGCGCGGGCGCCGCGCCCAGCCTTGAGATCATGCATGATCTGGAAGCTCCCATCGCCACCGCCTGGGGCGCGCGGGCCGATCTGGTGCGCCGCACGCTGGGCGCCGCGCCGGGGCTGGCGGAGCAGGACACGCCGTTCCGCCACCGGGTGTCCTACCATTACGATCCCGCCGCCTACGATCCGGCGTCCATCGCCCCGCTGGAGGCGGCCGGGCTCGACATCCTCATCTCCCACGGCTGCTTCCTCGACGTGCTGCCGGCGGGGGTGAACAAGGGGTCGACCCTGCTCCGCCTCATCGCCCATCTCGGCCTGCGGCCGGAAGCGGTTCTGGTGGCCGGCGACACCCTGAACGATCTGTCCATGTTCCGCACCGGCTTGCACGGCGCGGTGGTGGGCGGCGCCGAAGCGGCGCTGCTGGACGCCACCCGTGCCCTGCCCAAGGTGCGCCAATGCGCGGCACCAGGCACCGGCGGCATCGCCGAGGCCATCGCCGCCTTCCATCTGCATCCCGAACCGCCGGAGCTCAACGTATGAAATCGGATCTCGTCATCGTCTACCATCGCGCCCCCTATGAGGAGCGCGAGGAAGATGGCGAGGTGGTGCTGCGGGAGCACGGCAGCCCCAATGGCATCGTGCCCACCCTCAAAGCCCTGCTCGGCCGCATGGACCGCGGCGCCTGGATCGCCTGGAAAGAGGCGGAGGACCCGGCCCATCCCGCTTTCGAGCGGGTGGTGGAGATCTCCGACAGCTACGGCACCTATGCCGTGACGCGCCTGCCCCTCACCGCCGAGCAGGTGCGCAGCTTCTACCACGTCACCTCGAAGGAAGCCTTCTGGCCGATCCTCCACGGCTTCAAGGAACGCTACAATTACGATCCCGTCGACTGGCCCACGTTCCGCAGCGTGAATTGGGCGTTCGCGGAAGCCGCCGCGGAGGAGGCCTCCGACGACGCCGTGGTCTGGGTGCACGACTACAACCTGTGGCTCGTGCCCGGCTATCTGCGCCAGCTGAAGCCCTCGGTGAAGATCGCCTTCTTCCACCACACGCCGTTCCCGGCGGCGGACATGTTCAACGTACTACCCTGGCGCAAGGAGATCGTCGACAGCCTGCTGGCCTGCGATTCCATCGGCTTCCACATTCCGCGCTATGCGCAGAACTTCGTCTCCACCGCCCACTCGCTTACCCGAGCAAGGCTCGCGGAGGACATGGAGACCAGCCCCTGCATGGCTCGCGAAGGCACCGCGCTGAGCGAGGTCTTCACCCCGCTGGCCCTCTCCGTCGACGGCCGCACGGTGCATCTCGACACCAATCCGGTGGGGGTGAATTTCGATTACATCGAAGAGCTGGCGGCGGCACCCGCCGTAACGGAGAAGGTGGAGGCCATCCGCGCCGGGCTCGATGGCGGGCAGCTCATCCTCTCGGTGTCCCGCACCGATTACACCAAGGGCAACATCCAGCAGCTGGAGGCCATCCAGCGCCTGCTGCAGCGCCGGCCCGAGCTTCACGGCAAGGTGCGCTTCATGCTGGTGTCGGTGGGCGCCAACCGGGCGATGAGTGCCTATGAGGACATCCAGCAGCGCATCGAGGAGCTCACCGGCCACATCAACGGCGCCTTCGGCAGCTTCGAGTGGCAGCCGGTGTCGCTGATCTCCACCGCCATCCCCCTGCCCGAGCTCGTCGCCTATTACCGGGCGGCGGACGTGGCCGCCATCACCCCGCTGGCCGACGGCCTCAACCTGGTGGCGAGCGAGTTCTGCGCCGCCCAGGGCGCGGACGGCAAGGGTGTGCTGATTCTCTCCGAATTCGCCGGTGCGGCGGTGCTGCTGGAAGGGGCCATCCCGGTGAATCCCTTCTCCCACGCCCACATGGACAAGGCCCTCGACCAGGCCCTCGCCATGCCGGAAGAGGAGGCGCGCGGGCGCATGGGGCTGCTGCGCAGCTCGGCCCGGCGCTTCACTTTGGAGAGCTGGGCGGAGGCGACGCGGCGCCATTTCGCGATGCTGCGCGAGGGACCTGCGCCGCAGGAGCGGACAGCGCCGGCGGCGCCCTTCCACCTCAAGGCCGTCCCCTGAGGGCGGGCGGATGCAGAGGGTTGTCCCGAAGGTTGTCCAAAGGACGTTGTCCAAAGGGCACCGACCGCGCCATCTTCCGGCTGGCGCGGCGCCTGCCGCCCCGGTATAGGAAGGCAAGGTCCCCGTAGCTCAGCAGGATAGAGCACAGGTTTCCTAAAATTGGGCACGTGTGGGGGAAACGCCGCGCGTGAATCCGCTCAAAGTCGGGGAAAGCTTCGGCCACTGCCAGCGCAGGGGCCATGCCAATCCCGAGCCAAGCCCGCGGGAGCTTTTCCAGCGGGAAGGTGTAGAGACTAGACGGGCGGCGCCTAACGCTTCTGCAGGATCTTCCCGCGGGCCATGGCGAAGGGATAGTCCAGACCACGAACGCCGGCCGCAGGGCTGGCGGCGGCGAAAGCCGAAGTGGGATGAAACCTGGTGTCGCGTGTTCGAGTCACGCCGGGGACACCATTCCTGTTCCCCCTTCCGCAGGGGTTCGCTGCGAGTTGGCGGGCATCCGCCTGCCGCCCCTGGAGGCCGCCCGCCATCGTGCCCGCCGCACTCACCCGTCGCACCCTGCTCGTCTCCAGTGCCGCCACGGCCCTTGCCGGCCTTGGCTGCGCCGGCCTGTCCACGCCGGCGGGCGCCACCGCCCTGACCCTCGCACAGACGCTGGAGAGCGTGGAGCGCCGCAGCGGCGGCCGCCTCGGCGCCGTCATCCAGGATACCGCCAGCGGCCAGACCTGGCGGCATCGCGCCGAGGAACGCTTTCCCCTCACCAGCACCTTCAAGGCGTTCGCCGTCGCCGCCGTGCTGGCGGAAGTGCACGCGCGGCGCCGACGGCTGGATGAGATCATTCGCTATACCGCGGCCGATCTCGTGCCCTATTCCCCGGTCACCAGCCAGCATGTGGCCACCGGCATGAGCCTGTCCGCTTTGTGCGCAGCGGCACTGGCGGTGAGCGACAATACGGCCGGCAACCTGCTGCTGATGCAGATCGGCGGGCCGGTGGGCCTCACCGCCTTCATGCGGGGCATCGGCGATTCCGACACCCGGCTGGACCGCTGGGAAACCGCCCTCAACGAAGCGAGCCCCGGCGACCCGCGTGACACCACCACCCCGCAGGCGGCCGCCGCCAGCCTATCGCGCCTGCTGCTGGGCGACACCCTGCTCCCCCCAGCCCGCGACCTGCTGACCGGCTGGATGATCAATGATCAGGTGGCCGGGCCGCTGCTGCGGGCCGGCTTTCCCGCCGGCTGGGTCACCGCCGATCGCACCGGCGCCGGCGGCCACGGGTCCCGCGCCATCATCGCCGTCTCCTGGCCCACCGGCCCCGGCGGCCGCAAGCCCATCGTGGCCGCCATCTACCTCACCCAGACCAAGCTCACCATGGACGAGCGCAACGCCGCCTTCGCCGAGATCGGCCGGGCCATCGCCGCCGCGGTCATCTGAGACGCCGGTTCACGAACGCCCCTTGGTCGCCTTGCGGAAGACGAGGCAGAGGTTGTTGGCCGGCATGTCCGTCACACGGGCCAGCATGAGGCCAGCGGCGGCGGCGCAGGCCTCCACATCCTCGAGTTGGCGCAGGCCCCAGCGCGGATCGCGCCGGCGCAGGTCCGCGTCGAACGCCGCATTGCTCGGTGCGGTGGCCACGCCCGCCCGCAGATAGGGCCCATAGGTGAGCAGCACGCCGCCCGGCTTGAGAGCGGCGGCCGCGCCGCGCATGAGCCCCTCGGTGGCCGCCCAGGGGCTGATGTGGATCATGTTGATGCACACCACCGCATCCATGGTCTCCGGCGCATCCAGCGGCCAGGACGGGGCGACGGCATCGAGCGCCAGAGGCGGCGCCACGTTGGACAGGCCCTCGGCCGCCGCCCAAGCGGCAATGGAGGCGCGGGCATCGGGCGCGGCATCGGTCGGCTGCCAGAAGATATCCGGCCGCTGGCGGGCGAAGAAGAGCGCATGCTCGCCGCTGCCGCTGGCCACCTCCAGCACGCGGGCGGCACGGGGCAGCAGGGGTGACAGCACCGCCAGGATCGGCTCGCGGTTGCGAGCCACCGAAGGCGCCGAGAGGCGGGCGGTGGGAGCAAGATCGGCCATGAAACCCCTCGAACGCGGACCCAACGGAGACGACCCGGCACCGGCCCGGCCGCCCGCCTTATAACCCGCCGCGGGCTCCGCTGACGACCGCTCCCGCCCCCGCTCGCAACGCAAGGTAAGAAAGGGTGATGGCGGTTTCGCCCGCGCGCCTTCAAGACGCGGGGGCTTTGCGGTAGTCTGACGTCATGCGACAGCTCCGCTTCAGAGCACCGCGCCCCTTTGCCGACGCGGCCCCCGGTCCCCTTCCGGCGGCGCTCCGCGCAGTCGGTCACCGGCTGAGCAGCAAATTCATACCTCTTGACCCACGCCCCCCCGCACGGAGCATCCGCGCCGCGTCCATCGCGTCTCGAGATCGGGGAACTGACGTTCCGGCACGGCGATGGCTCCGCTTCCGCTGTCTGGCGCTGGGACTCGGCCTATGGACGCTTGCACCCTTGGCGCCGGCCTTTGCCGCGGAGACGTCGTGCGCGCCGCAGGCCACCCCCGCCGGGCGACCGGACGCCACTGAGGCGACGGGTGCGACGCCCTCGGCCGACAGGCCGCGCATGGTGCAGCTGGAAGATGACGGCAGCCTGCGGCTGTCGGACGGCCGGCGCCTGGTGCCCATGCAGGTCGTGCTGCCGGTGCGCTTTGGCGCTGACGCACCGCTCTGGGCCGGTGCCCGCGCCGCCGTCTCGAACCTCGCCGGTGTGCCCCTGCGCCTCGGCGCCACCTCCACCGATCGCCACGGCCGCCTCATCGGCGCGGCGTGGCTGGACGACACTTCCGCCGGGCAAAACGAAAATGGCAGCACCGGCGAGAGCCTCGCCCTGGCGCTGGTGCGCGCGGGCGCCGCCTATGCGGATCCCACCCCCGCCTGCACCGACAGTCTTCTGGCGGCGGAAGACGCGGCCCGCCGGACGGCGCGTGGACTGTGGCAGGCGGCCGGCGCGCGCCCCGGCACCACGGATATTGAAGGCCTCAGCGCCCGCGCCGGTTTGTTTTCCGTAGCGGAAGGCCGCATTCTGACGGTTGGCGTGCGCCGGGATCGTACCTATCTGAATTTCGGTGACAGCTGGCGGCAAGACTTCACCGTCATGATGGCGACGGCGGATTTCGCCACAATCTTCGGGCATGGCCTAGATCCCGCCATGTTGCGTGGCACCATGGTGCGCGTGCGCGGCGTGGTGCGCGAACAGGGCGGGCCGGCCATGGTGGTGAAGACCGCCGCCGCGGTCACGCGGCTGGTGGATGACGATACGGAGCGATCGGCCGATCGCCGGGGGAAGAGGCAGTGAGCGTGAGCGGGCGGACCGCACCGGGGCAAGCGTGCCCGTGCCGCAAGGCGCGGCCGCTGGCGCATGCCCGCTGGAGCCGCTGGGCGCTCGCCGCCGTGGTGCCCCTGTTCCTGACCAGCTGCGCCAATGTGGACCTGGACCAGGCGAGCGTGCCCCTCTCCTCCGGCGCCGCCTCCGAATATGCCGGCATGACCCCCGCCCAGCAGCGCGAGCACGAGCGGCTGGTGGCGAGCTATGGCGGCACCTATGACGATCCGGAACTGAAGGCGCTCATCCAGCAGGTGGTGGAACGGCTGGTGGCGGCATCTGAGCGGCCGGACCTGAAGTACCGCGTCACGGTCCTCAACTCGCCGGCCATCAACGCCTTCGCCCTGCCGGATGGATCGCTTTACGTCACCCGCGGCCTGCTGGCGCTGGCCAACGACACCTCCGAAATGTCGTCGGTGCTGTCCCATGAGATGGCCCATGTGATCGCCCGCCATGCCACCATCCGCGAGGACCAGGTGAAGCAGGCGGTGCTGGTGAGCCGGGTCATCTCCGATGTGGTGAACGACCCCGACCTCGGCGCCCTCGCCATGCAGAAGAGCCGGCGCACCCTCGCCTCCTTCTCCCGCGGGCAGGAGCTGGAGGCGGACGCCATCGGCGTCGGCATCGCCTCGCGCGCGGGGTTCGACCCCTATGGCGCCTCCCGCTTCCTGACCGACATGGGCAAATATGCGGAGATCCGCTCCACGGCGCTGGGCGGCTCGTCCTCCTCCACCACGCCGGACATGGACTTCCTCTCGTCCCACCCGGCGACGCCGGAGCGCATCTCCATCGCCATCGCCAACGCCCGCCAATATGCCACCCCCGGCTCCGGCGAGCGCGACCGCGCGCTCTATCTCTCCGCCATCAACGGCATGGTCTATGGCGACGACCCCAAGGAAGGCTTCGTGCGCGGGCGCAAGTTCTTCCATCCCAAGCTGGGCTTCACCTTCACCGCGCCGGATGGCTTCTCGCTGGAGAACACCTCCCAGGCGGTGCTGGGCGCCACCGGCTCTGGCCGCGAGGCGCTGCGGCTCGACGCGGTGCGGGTGAACCCCGACCAGTCGCTGGCCCAATACCTCTCTTCCGGCTGGATCGACGGGGTGGAGATCAACACGGTGGAGACCCTCTCGGTGAACGGCTTTTCCGCCGCCACCGCGATCGCCCGGGGCGATCAGTGGTCGTTCCGCATGTTCGCCATCCGCTTCGGCTCGGATGTCTACCGGCTGATCTTCGCCGCCCGCGAGCTGACGCCGGAGCTGGACAAGCAGTTCCGTGCCGCCGCCACCACCTTCCGCCGGGTCTCCCTCAACGAGGCGGAGACGGTGAAGCCGCTGCGGGTGCGGGTGGTCTCGGTGGGCCTGGGCGACACCGCCGACAAGCTCGCCGCCCGCATGCAGGTGCCCGACCGCCACATGGAGCGCTTCCTGGTGCTCAACGGGCTCGAGAACGGCAACAAGATCAAGTACGGCGACAAGGTGAAGATCATCTCCGAATAGGCCCGCCGAGTCGCGCCGGCCACCCCCTGCCCGCCCCGCAAAGCTGCACCCGCGCTCGCCTTCGCGCCGGTGCTTGCGGTCTGCCGATCCGACGTGGAATAATAGAGGCCGGCCTGGGGTGCCGCGTGCGCACGCGGCTGAGATCATACCCATCGAACCTGTCTGGATCATGCCAGCGTAGGGAGGTGCCGATGAGCGAGAGCTTGTCGCCTGTGTCTTCGTCCCCGTCTTCCCTCGCCACCGCGCGACCCGGGATCGCTCCCCGCGTCGCCATCGTCGGCGGCGGGGTGATGGGTCTTTCGCTCGGCTGGCAACTGGCCGGCGCGGGCTGCGCCGTCTCCCTGTTCGAGGCCGGCGAGACCGGGCGCGGCGCCAGCCACGCCGCCGCCGGCATGCTGGCCGCCTGCGCCGAGGCCGAGCCGGGGGAAGAGGAGTTGCTCGCCCTCAACCGCGCCAGCCAGGCCCTGTGGCCCGCCTTCGCCGCCGAGCTCGAGGCCGCCTCCGGCGCAAGCGTCGACCTGCGCACCGAAGGCACCCTCACCATCGGCCTCACCGCCGACGATGGCGCCCGGCTGCGCCATCTGTTCGCCTTCCAGACATCCCTCGGCCTCCCCGTTCAGTGGCTGACCGCCGCCGAGACCCGCCGGCGCGAGCCGCGCCTTGCCGGCCAGCTGTCCGGCGCCATCCTCACCGCCGAGGACCACCAGGTGGACAACCGCAAGGTGGCCGCCGCGCTGAAGATCGCCGCCGCCCGCGCCGGCGTCTCGATCTTCGAGCACAGCCCCGTCGCCAAGGTGGCCACCAGCGGCGGCCGGGTGCTGGGCGTGGTGGTGGGCGAAGAGCTGAAGCCCGCCGATGTGGTGATCCTCGCCGCCGGTGCCTGGAGCCGGGGGGTGGACATCACCCCCGCCGCGCCGCTGCCGGTGCGCCCGGTGAAGGGGCAGATGCTGGCCCTGCGCATGGATCCGGCCGCGCCCCTCCTCAACCATGTGATCTGGGCGCCGGGTTCCTATCTGGTGCCGCGCCGCGACGGCCGGCTGATCCTCGGCGCCACCACCGAGGAGAAGGGCTTCGACACCGACCTGACCGCCGGCGGCCAGCTGGCCCTGCTCACCCACGCCTGGCGCGCTTTGCCGGGGCTGGAGGAGCTCTCCATTCACGAGCAATGGGTGGGCTTCCGCCCCGGCAGCCGCGACGATGCCCCCATTCTCGGCCCCAGCGCCGAGGTGGAGGGGCTGGTGTTCGCCACCGGCCATCACCGCAACGGCATCCTGCTGCTGCCGGTGACCGCCCGGCTGGTGGCGGATTTCGTCCTTTCCGGCCGGCTCGATCCTTTGGCCGCGCCCTTCGAGGCCGGCCGCTTCGCCCCCCGGGCCGCCGCAGAATGAGCCCCGCCATGACCGTGCCCGCCCTCGACCTCACCGTGAACGGCGCCGCTGAGGCGCTGAGCGTCGTCACCGTCAGCGACCTTCTGGACGCCAAGGGCATCGATGCCACCCGCAAGGGCATCGCGGTGGCCCGCAACGGCGCGGTGGTGCCGCGCCGGGCCTGGACCGACACCCGCCTCGCCAGCGGCGACACGCTGGAGATCATCACCGCCAAGCAGGGCGGCTGAGCCGGCGCACGACAACGAGAAAAGCCATGACCGATCTCCTTTCCGACGACCCGCTCGTCATTGCCGGACGCAGCTTCCGCTCGCGTCTGTTCCTGGGCACCGCCGGCTATCCCAACCAGAAGGTGTTTCTGGATGCGCTGGCCGCCTCGGGCGCCGAGATGGCCACCGCCTCCATCCGCCGCATCAGCCTTGCCGGCTATGAGGAAAGCCTCACCGATCTCCTCTCCGGCCGGGTGCACATTCTGCCCAACACCGCCGGCTGCCAGACCGCCAAGGATGCGGTGCTCACCGCCGAGCTGGCGCGCGAGGCGCTGGACACCAATTGGGTGAAGCTGGAGGTGATCGGCGATCGCGAACTGCTCTACCCCAATGTGGAAGAGCTGCTGAAGGCCACCGAGGAGCTGGTGAACGCCGGCTTCGTGGTGCTGCCCTATTGCAATGATGATCCGGTGACCTGCCAGAAGCTGGCGGACCTCGGCGCCGCCACCGTGATGCCGCTGGGCTCCATGATCGGCACCGGGCTCGGCATCGCCAATCCGCACATGATCGAGCTCATCTGCGCCCGCTCGCCGGTGCCGGTGGTGCTGGATGCCGGCCTCGGCACCCCGTCCGATGCGGCGCTGGCCATGGAGCTGGGCTGTTCGGCGGTGCTGCTCAACACGGCGGTGTCGAAGGCGCTCGATCCGGTGCGCATGGCGGCGGGCTTCCGCGCCGCGGTGGATGCCGGCCGGCTCGGCCGCCGCGCCGGGCGCATTCCCCGCAAGCTCCATGCGGAGGCCTCCAGCCCCGAATTCGGCCTCGTGGGCAGCTGAGCCCATGCTGCCCCGCCCGCCTCTGCTCGTCATCACCGATCGCAGCCAGGCGCGGGGCGACCTTGCCGACATCATCGCCGCCGCCTGCGCCGCCGGCTGCCGCTGGTTCAGCCTGAGGGAAAAGGACCTGCCGCAGGCCGAGCAGATCGCCCTGTTCGCCCGCCTGCGCGCCGTCACCCGCCCCACCGGTGCCACCCTCACCCTGCACGGCCCGGCAACGCTGGCCGCCGCCGCCGGGGCCGATGGCGTCCACCTTTCCGCCGGCAGCGACCCGGCCGCCGCCCGCGCGCTGCTCGGCCCGGGAGCCCTCATCGGCCTGTCCACCCACACCCGCGCGGAAGCGACGGCCGCCGACCCGGCCCATCTCGACTACATCACCCTGAGCCCGCTCTTCCCCACCCCCTCCAAACCCGGCTACGGCCCCGCTTTGGGCCTCCCCGGCCTCACCGAGGCCGCCGCCACCGCCCGCGTCCCGGTCATCGCCCTGGGCGGCATCACCGCCGCCACCGCCACCGCCTGCCGCGCCGCCGGAGCGGCCGGGGTGGCGGTCATGGGCAGCGTGATGCGGGCGGGGGACGTGGGGCGGGAGGTGCGGGGGGTGGTGGTTGGCGCGGGTTGCCCCTAAGCGGAAACCAGCGGTGTATGGATTTGGGCATTCACCTATTTGGCTCGTACGACAAGAACGGGCCGAGAACCGCCCATCCGTCGTGAGATAGAACGACAGAATGGTGGACATGTCGGCATTTGCTCTTACTGGGATGTAGCGGCCCAAAGCATCCTTTAGGCACGAATTACCCGGCCCTCACCAGGACAGCCAGAAAGATTGCCATACGCTCCAGACCTCCTAGTGCCCGCTATCGTTTTAGCGTCAATATTAAACACTTCTCAATCAATGTCGGCGATTTTTGTTAAAAACAATCATCGCATGGCAATCATGAAATCTCCTCGCTTCGACATACGCGCACAGAAACTACAATCTATATTTTCACCTGAAAATATAGAGCGAATATGGAATTATAAAGTAAAAAAATCTATTCGAGAACAATTTATTTGTGACGGTATAGAAAATTTTGATTTTCATATATATCGAAAATCTGAAAGTACAAAATTATCTAATCTAATACTATCGGGAGAATACACGCCGCAAAAGGCACAAAGAATACTCGTTGAAAAGAGCAAGGGTCTCTGCAGGCAACTCGTCATTCCAAGTGTACGGGACGCCATCGTGTTGCAGTGCCTATCTGACGCCCTATACTCTGAGATCAAAGGAAAGGCACCTACGAGCAGGGCCTTCTTTGAACCGAAGGATCACAAATTTTCGTCGCCACCTAGCGGTTATGGCACATTTGCATCTTGGCTTAATTTCCAGAAGGAACTTTTTCAGTTTTCGAAAACACGCAAGTTCATTGTCGTGACGGACATCGCAAACTACTACGACAGCATTTCCTACGTCCATCTCCGCAACGCGATTTCTTCGATCAGCGGAGTGGATGAATGCGTGATCGACATGTTAATCTACGTTCTTGGTGACCTGCTTTGGCAACCTGACTACACTCCCCGCATCGAGGTCGGCTTGCCGCAAATTAATCTCGATGCACCTCGTCTGCTCGCGCACTGCTTCCTCTATGAGTTAGACTCTTACCTTGCCAGCGACAGCAGACGCGATTTCGTGCGCTTCATGGACGACATAGATATTGGTGTCGACACGATTGTCGAGGCTAAGCAGGCGCTGAAGACGGTTGATCTTGTACTACAGACAAAGCAGGTTCGCTTAAACAGCGGCAAAACGATCATTCTCCAACAATCTGACGCCATTCGACATTTTCGAATTTTCGAGAACGTGCGCCTAGATACAGTAACGACTAGCGTCGATTATCGGCTAAAACACGGACTTCCGCTAGATAGGCAGCGCGCTCTTATTGAAGCTAGAATCCGGAAAGGGCTTCGCAAAAAATCGTTTGAGACAGGAAACGGTGAAAAGATCCTCAAGCGATGGCTAGGTCTCGCAACAAAAACAGGCGCCATATTAAATCCAGATACGCTTGAAGATCTTATTAAACGGAGACCATCTGTTCGGGAAAATATCTACTCCTTGATAAGAAGCCGCCCCCTGACTCCGTCAATCGCAGCCGTCTTAGCAAGGGCTTGCCAGTCGGGTCTTCTGGTGGACGACGCAGCAATGGTCGAGATGTCGAATTATCTTGTTGAGACGTTCATTAAAACAAGGCACTGCCACCCAATGATTGAATCCATCATTGAAAGCAGCGACGCACATACCTATTTCGGACTCTATTGTAGACTATGGCTTCAGTCGAAATATGGAACTACCACTCAGATTCTTAAAACTCTTCAAGACACCCGTGAAATTTGGGTTCCGCACGACCGGCTAGGACGTCTGGCAGCATCATTCTTTCCATTGTTTCTCGATTCACCGGACGAGGAGCCTTTAAAGAACCTTCTTGCGGGCACCCTAAACGCCGGTGTGCGAGAATCCTATAGATTCCACAAAAAGCTTGCCAAGGACCCCTCGACCTTTAGGGCAATGTTCGACATCTTAAAGGCACCCAATCCGTCCCGCGGAACCGGTATAACTCATGCGAAATTCCTTTGCCTCTTATCTGCTCTCAAAAATACCGTCGCACCGCCAGCTCAGATCAATACCCTAAGAAATAACCATTTTCGTGCATTTGAAGACACCTACTACAAGGCAATCGGCAGGCGTCTCGGAATCTAATTCATTTGATCGTCGACATGTATTCATCCGCTTTGATTTATTCCCAGTTGAGGATCTGGAAGGCCCGCGGTGACAAGCATGTATCAAAAGCGTCTAGCATCAGAGGCACCCTGTCAAAGCAGGAGCCGAGTCCGCTTTGCGCCAGAGGCAAAGCTTGCCTCTAAGATTGTTAAGAAGCGCAAAGCCGAACGCCCCTGATCAAGCTACGCCTCAATATCCGCCCTGCTCCCTACGCCGGCAGCACGACCACCTTCGTCTTCACCGGGGTGCGGGCGTAGAGGTCGAGCATGTCTTGGCTCAGGAGGCCCACGCAGCCGCTGGTGACGCCGCTGCCGATGGATTCCGGGTCGCTCGTGGCATAGATGGTGTAAAGGGTGTAGTTGCCGTTCTGGTAGAGATAGAGGGTGCGCGCGCCCAACGGGTTGTCGAGGCCGCCGGGCATGCCGCCGGCGTATTTGGCCGCCTCGGGCTGGCGCTTGATCATCTCCTTGGGCGGGGTCCACACCGCCCATTCGCCCTTGCGGCCCACATAGGCATCGCCGCTCCAGCGGAAGCCGTCGCGGCCCACATTGGCGCCGTAGCGGGTCGCCATGCCGTCGTCCTCGATGCGGTAGACGTAATAATTGCCGGGATCGACGATGATGGTGCCCGGCGCTTCCTTGGTCTCATAGCGCACGGTGCGGCGGTAGTATTTGGGATTGACCTTGCTGAGGTCCACCGCCGGAATGGGGAACTTCTCTTCCGGCACCGGCCCATAGACCTTCTGCGCCTCGGCGAGGGTCATGCCATCCACCCCGGCGCAGCCGGCGAGCCCCAGCGCGCCGAAGCCGAGGGCCGAGCCGACCAGGAAGCTGCGGCGGCTGAGGGCGCCCGCGCACGGCTGCGGCGCGGCGGCCTGTTCACTCACGCCGCCGGCGGCGGTCCCACAATCCTTGATCATGACCTGGCAAACCCCTGTCCCGTGGCCCGGCGCGGCACCCCGCCAGCCCCGTGTCGGGCGGAGAGTGCCGCCACACGGCGCCGCTGGCAAGCGCAAGCGCCATCAGGTCGCCCCTGAGGCGCGCGCGCTTGCCCTCGCTGCGCCACTGACACCGAGATCACGGCAGCAGTGAGGTGGCCGGCGCGCCGCGGGCGTGCCGCGCATCGCCTGGCGCCGGCCCGTCTCCGCCGCGGGCTCAGGTGGCCGGCTGCTGGGCGGGGCCCTGCCCTTCCGCGCCATGTTCGGGCGCCTCGGTCACCAACTGGGAGGCGGGCGACTGCACCAGCAGCAGATAGCGCTCGAACTGCACCAGCACATCCGCCAGCAGCTGCTCGCGGCTCATGCCCATGACATCGTAGCCACGGCCCCCATTGGAGAAATAGGTGCGCGCCTCATAACGGAAGTCGGGCTTGGCGGCTTCATAGGCGGAAAAGGTGGGCAGGCGGCGGGCCACCGGCATCACCCCATAGACGAAGTCGCGCACCCCGTCCGCCGGGGCCGTGAGGGCCACGGCGCCATTCTCCTCGCGCACCTCGGCCGGCCGGCCCCGCCGGGTCAGCTCCACGGCCACCTGCTCCAGCGCCGGCCGGGCCTGGGTGGCGATGAAGGCTTCCACTTCCTTCAGGTCTGGCGAATGCAGGATGAGCGCGAGCCGGCGCTGCCAGGTGAGGCCCGAGGCCGGGTGCGCGGGGGCCGGCGCCGCCGGCTGCGCGGCCTGCGCCTCCCGCTGCGCCACATCCGCCCGCATGCCCACGAACAGCGCCCACACCAGCGCCAGCATCACGAAGGTGAAGGGCAGCGCGCTGGCGATGGTGGCCGATTGCAGCGCGCCAAGGCCCCCGGCCAGCAGCAGTGCCGCCGCCACGCCCCCTTCCAGCGCGCACCAGAACACCCGCTGCAGGGTCGAGGTCTCGGTGGCGCCGCCGGCGGCGATGGCATCCACCACCAGCGAGCCGGAATCCGCCGATGTCACGAAGAAGATGGCGACCAGCGCGATGGCCAGGGTGGAGGTGACGGGCGACAGCGGCAGATATTCAAAGAACTGGAACAGGCCCACGGACACGTTCTGCGCCACATCCGCCGCCAATTGGCCATTGGCCACCGTGGTGTCGATGAGGATGGCGGTGTTGCCGAACACGGTCATCCAGAAGAAGGTGAAGCCGGCCGGAATGAAGAGCACCGCCACCACGAACTCGCCCACCGTGCGGCCGCGGGAGATGCGGGCGATGAACATGCCCACGAACGGCGACCAGGAAATCCACCACGCCCAGTAGAACAGCGTCCAGCCATCGATCCAGGGGGTCGGCTGATAGGCGTAGATGTTGAAGGTGCGCAGCAGCAGGGTATCGAGATAAAGGCCGATGTTCTGCACGAAATCGCGGAACAGCGCCTCGGTGGGGCCCACCACCAGCACGAACAGCATCAGCGCGATGGCCAGCACCAGATTGGTCTCGGAGAGGATGCGCACCCCCCGATCCAGCCCCGAGACCACCGAGACGGTGGCGCAGCAGGTGATGACCGCGATGAGCGGCAGCTGCACCTCGATGCCGATGGGAACGCCCAGCAGATAGTTGAGGCCGGCATTGATCTGCGACACGCCCAGCCCCAGCGAGGTGGCGATGCCGAAGATGGTGCCGACGATGGCGAAGATGTCCACCGCATGGCCGATGGGGCCGTTGATGCGGTTCTTCAGCAGCGGATAAAGGCCGGAACGGATGGTGAGGGGCAGGTTGTAGCGATAGCCGAAATAGGCGAGCGAGAGGCCCACCACCGCATAGATCGCCCAGGCATGAATGCCCCAGTGGAAGAAGGTGACCGTCATCGCCTCGCGCATGGCGGCCACGGAGCGCGGCTCGGCGGTGGGCGGGGTCATGAAATGGGTGATGGGCTCACCCACCGCATAGAACATCAGGCCGATGCCCATGCCGGCGGCGAACAGCATCGCCACCCAGGAGGTGAACTTGAAGTCGGGCACCGCATCATCCGGGCCGAGCTTGAGGCGGCCATACCGGCCCACCGACAGGATCAGCACCGCCGCCAGGAAAATGCCGACCGCCAGCAGATAGAGCCAGCCGAAGGCCGAAAGAATGGAGCTCTGCAGCTGCGAGAAGATCTCGCCCGCGCGGTCGGGCGCGACGACGCCGACCATGAGAAACATGGCAATGAGCAAAACAGAACCGAAGAACACGGGCGGGTTGATGACAATGCGGCTGAACATGACTCCCCTTGCGATCTATTGTGGGCTGATATGCGGCCAATAAACACCATAATCCGGCCAGATTCCACCCATAATCGCCTATAATTTCTATAAATAACAAATACATAATAATGATAAATTTATATAATTGAAAAATCATATTATCTTACAGATTAAATATTCTTTCTGATCTCTGGGGCTTCATTCATGTATTTCGGTTCTATGACGACTTGCGGCACATGCGTCATTTCTGCATGAGACTGGTGCAGCGCGCCGGCCCCATGACCTTGCCCAGAGCACCCCCGTGGGGGCTCTTCAGTGCGCGCATCCGGGCAAAGCTGCGCACGCAAAAAAACAAGGGCGCAACCTTGCGGCCGCGCCCTTCGGGATGTGCACCGGGTCCATTGCGGCGTCGGCCTCAGGCCTTCAGCCAGCCCTCCACGGCCGCCACCTCCGGCACGCCGCCGGCGTGGACCACCTTGCCGTCGATGACCACACCGGGGGTGGAGAGGATGCCGAATTTGGCGATCTGCGCGTAATCGGTGACCTTTTCCACGGTGACGTCCACGCCCAGGCGCGCGGCGGCATCGGAAATCAGCTTCTGGGTCGCCTCGCAGCGCTTGCAGCCGGAGCCCAGCACTTTCACGTCCCTCATGGCACGTCCTTCCCTCGATCAGGAAAACAACAGGTTGAACAGATAGCCCACCATCAGGATGCCGCCGCCCACCACCGCCAGGAACACCGCGATCAGCCGCAAGGTGAGCACCTTGCGCAGAATGATCATCTCCGGCAGCGACAAAGCGATCACCGACATCATGAAGGCGAGGGTGGTGCCCAGGGCGGCGCCCTTGTCCAGCAGCGCCTCGACAATGGGAATCACCCCCGCCGCATTGCTGTACATGGGAATGCCCACCAGCACCGCCGCCGGCACCGACCACCAGGCATCGGCGCCCATGATCCTCGCCATCAGCTCGGCCGGTACATAGCCATGAATCAAGGCCCCGGCGGCGATGCCGACGATCATCCAGATCCACACCCGGCCGACGATGTCGCGCACCGCCTCCAGGCCCAGCTTCAGACGATCAACAAAGGACAGCCGCCCCTGCGGCAACGACAGACCCGCGCCAACCTGGATCTCCTTCACCCAATCCTGCAGCCAACCTTCCAGCTTCAGCCGGCCGATGACCCAGCCGGCGACGATGGCGAGGGCGAGCCCGAACGCCAGATAAGTCAGCGCCACCGGCCAGCCCACCAGAGCGAACAGCAGCCCCAGGGCCACCTCGTTCACCATGGGCGCGGCGATGAGGAAGGAGAAAGTGACGCCCAGCGGCACCCCGGCGGACACGAAGCCGATGAACAGCGGCACCGCCGAGCAGGAGCAGAAGGGTGTGAGCACACCGAGCCCCGCCGCCAGCACATTGCCCAGCCCCTCGCACTTGCCGGCCAGCAGCGCCCGCGTCTTCTCCGGCGAGAAATAGCTGCGCACCACCCCCATGGCGAACACCACCAGGGTCAACAGCAGAATGACCTTCGGCGTGTCATAGAAGAAGAAGGCGAGGGCCGAGCCCAGCCGGCTCTGCGGGTCCACCGGCAGCAGCGAGACCAGCCACGCCGAAAACGGCACCAGCTGGCTATAGGCCAGCACCCAGGCGACCAGCGCCAGCCCCACTCCGGCGCCCCACATCCAGGCCGGCGCGCCCGTGTCGCGCCCGCGCGGCGCGTTCAGGGTGTCGATGCTCATGCGCAGGTCCTTCCCGTGGCGGGGGGGGGCGCCGAAGGGGCGGACGAGAGCGGGGCCACCGCGGCCACGACAGCCTCCAGGATCCGCGCCACGCCTTCCGGCAGATCCGGATGGAGGCGATAGCGCACCCATTGGGCATCGCGCCGGTCGATCACCAGCCCCGCCGCCTTGAGCACGCCCATATGGCGGGACACGCGCGATTGGGTCGCCGCCAGCCGCTCCATCAGCTCGCAGGCACAATGCTCGCCGCCATCGCAGATGATCTGCATGGCACCGAGCCGCGTGGGCTCCGCCAAGGCGGCGAGGATCTGGGGCACATCCATCTTGCTTACATCCGCATATGCGTTCTCACGCATATAAGATGGCACCCGGTGCGTCTTCAAGCCCTCTCGGCCGCGGGATGGCGAAAATGTCGGGGCCCCGCTCGGCGCGCGAAACACGCGCAAAGAAAAAGGGCGCGACCTTGCGGTCGCGCCCTCTTCAACGTGCCGGCAGGGCCTAGACCCTTCCGAAGGCGTGTGCCCTCAGAAGTCCATACCGCCCATGCCGCCCATGCCGCCGCCCGGCATCGCCGGCATGCCGGCGTCCTTCTTCGGCAGCTCGGCGACCAGCGCCTCGGTGGTCACCAGCAGGCCAGCCACGGAGCCGGCGTCCTGCAGCGCGGTGCGCACCACCTTGGCCGGGTCCACGACGCCAGCGGCGACGAGGTCCACATATTCCTCGGTCTGGGCGTTGAAGCCGAAGTTCGGATCGGTGGCCTCGAGCACCTTGCCCACCACGATGGAGCCTTCCACGCCGGAGTTCTCGGCGATCTGGCGGATCGGGGCCTCAAGGGCGCGCAGCACGATCTTGATGCCGGCCTTGATGTCGGCGTTGTCGGAGGTGAGAGCCTCCACGGCGCCCTTGGCGCGCAGCAGGGCCACGCCGCCGCCGGGGACGATGCCTTCTTCCACCGCAGCGCGGGTGGCGTTCAGCGCGTCGTCCACGCGGTCCTTCTTCTCCTTGACTTCCACCTCGGTGGAGCCGCCCACGCGGATCACGGCCACGCCGCCGGCCAGCTTGGCGAGACGCTCCTGGAGCTTCTCACGGTCGTAGTCGGAGGTGGTGGTCTCGATCTGCGCCTTGATCTGGGCGACGCGGGCCTCGATGTCGGCCTTCTCGCCAACGCCGTCCACGATGGTGGTCTTTTCCTTCTCAAGGATGACCTTCTTGGCGCGACCGAGCTGGGCGAGGGTCACGTTCTCGAGCTTGATGCCGAGATCTTCCGAGATCACCTGGCCGCCGGTGAGGATGGCGATATCCTCGAGCATGGCCTTGCGACGATCACCGAAGCCGGGCGCCTTGACCGCAGCCACCTTCAGGCCGCCGCGCAGCTTGTTGACCACCAGGGTGGCCAGGGCCTCGCCTTCCACGTCCTCGGCGACGATCACCAGCGGACGGCCGGACTGCACCACGGCCTCGAGGACCGGCAGGATCGGCTGCAGGGCGGTGAGCTTCTTCTCGAAGATGAGGATGTAGGGCTCTTCCAGGTCGGCGATCATCTTCTCCGCATTGGTGATGAAGTACGGAGAGAGATAGCCGCGGTCGAACTGCATGCCCTCGACCACGTCGAGCTCGGTCTCGGCGGTCTTGGCTTCCTCGACGGTGATGACACCCTCGTTGCCGACCTTCTGCATGGCGCCGGCGATCATCTCGCCGATGGAGGAGTCACCGTTGGCGGAAATGGTGCCGACCTGGGCCACCTCGGCGGAGGAGGAGACCTTCTTGGCGCGGGACTGGATGTCCTTGAGGGCCGCGACCACGGCGAGGTCGATGCCGCGCTTCAGGTCCATCGGGTTCATGCCGGCGGCAACCGCCTTGGCGCCTTCCTTGACGATGGCCTGGGCCAGCACGGTGGCGGTGGTGGTGCCGTCGCCGGCCAGATCATTGGTCTTGGAGGCGACTTCGCGCACCAGCTGGGCGCCGAGGTTCTCGAACTTGTCCTCGAGCTCGATCTCCTTGGCCACCGACACACCATCCTTGGTGATGCGGGGGGCGCCGAAGGACTTCTCGATGACCACGTTGCGGCCCTTGGGGCCCAGGGTCACCTTGACGGCGTTGGCGAGGATATCCACGCCGCGCAGCAGCTTCTCGCGCGCGTCGGCAGAAAACTTGACTTCTTTGGCAGCCATCACGGCCTCCTTATGAAACGTGCGGAAAAAGGCTCAGACACTCTCTCGCGATCAGCCGATCACGCCGAGAATGTCGCTCTCCTTCATGATGAGGAGGTCCTGGCCGTCGATCTTCACCTCGGTGCCCGACCACTTGCCGAACAGCACCCGGTCGCCCGCCTTCAGGTCGACGGGAACGAGCTTGCCGGCCTCGTCACGGGCGCCCGGGCCCACGGCGATGACCTCGCCCTCCTGGGGCTTTTCCTTGGCGGTATCGGGGATGATGATGCCGCCGGCAGTCTTCTGCTCGGCTTCGATGCGCTTGACGACGACGCGGTCGTGCAGGGGACGGAAGGCCATGGGTCTATTCCTCTCGGACCAGAATGAGCGGCGCGAAACGCCGCTCCCAACGCTGCTGGCACTCTCAAGACAAGAGTGCCAAGCCCGCCGCGGAGATAAGCAACCCCTCCGGCCACGTCAAGGCGCCGGCGACAAACTTCATCGCCACCTTCACCTGTGCTTTCACCGCCATGGGCAAGGAACGGTGGCGGGATACGAAGCGGTAACCCTGCCGCCATATGGTGGTGCACACCGGACGGCACCAGGGGGCGGGCCTGAGGGGCGCCTGAAGCGGCACCTGAAGCGACACCTGCGCCAGCCGGTCTTCCGCGTGCGGCGGCATCGACGGGAGAGCAATCAGCCATTATGGTCGGTGCCCGTCCGTCGGTGTACGGCGGATCCTGGGAGCAGACCGGAGTCGAGACGGCGAAGGCCACGGAGTTATTCATGAAACTTACGCTTGCACGGCCGACCGTGCGCCCTGCGCACCATCGTCGTGCCGCAATGGCCGGAATCATGGCGGCGGCACTTGCCCTGACCCTCGCCGCCTGCAGCACCACTCCCACCGAACCGCCCCCGCCCGCAGCGCCACAATATACGAGCCCGATCGCGCCCGACCGCCTGGTGGGCCGCTGGGGCCTTGCCGCCTATCACCGGCCCGACGACGCCGGCCGCACCGAGGCCCAGGCCAAGGAGCAGTGCTCGAACCCCTATGTGATCACTGCCGGCCCCAACGGCGGCGTGATGATGTATCTGGCCGACGACAACAAGCTCACCGAAGTGGTGTCCAAGCAGGTGCCCGGCGGTCCCGTCTATATCGGCCCGCCCGGCGAGCCCGCCGGCAGCCAGGCCGACCGCCAGATCATGCGCTTCGACGGCAACGTGCTGGTGCTGCGCTGGGTCGACCCCGAAGTGGCCAAGCGCTACGGCACCATGGTTTACGTGCGCTGCCGCTGAGGCCTCGGTCTACGTGCGCGACCACTGAGTCCCGCGCGCACTGCTGAGATTGAGATCGGCGCCTGAATGCGCCCCTTCGGGGGTCCATTCAGGCGCCGCTTTCGTTTTCAGCTCATACACCGCGCATCAGCTTTGAATTATGATAATAATATTTTATAATAATAATATTTCGATCTATATTTTATTGAATAGCTTCAATGTGAGCTCAAAGCAATCCAACTGAATTGATGTCGATCAATCGATCGCGTATCTCACCAATACGCCTCGGATTCGACATATTCAGCGACATTGAGATGATTGCTATTCTTTTCTCTTCCGCCACGATCTCCCGGACCGCCCCCGCCCCGGCAGCCACCCTTCGTCGTCTCAGCCGGTTGATGGCGGCCACGGCGCTCGGCGGTGGTGCGCTGCTCGCCGCCACCGCGACCCATGCGCAGGACGCCTCTCCCCTGGAACTGCCGACCCTCAATGTGGAAGGCGCCGGCGACACCGCCTGGGGCCCGGTGGATGGCTATGTGGCCACCCGCAGCGGCGCCGGCACCAAGACCGATACGCCGCTGATCACGACGCCCCGCTCCGTCTCCGTGGTCACCCGCGAGCAGATGGACGACCGCGCGGTGCAGAATGTGATCGACGCCGTCTCCTACACGTCCGGCGTCGTCACCGGCGCCTATGGTTATGATCCACGCTTCGACGACATCTATATCCGCGGCTTCTCCGTCACCTCCCGCGGCGATTTCCGCGACGGGCTCGCCCAGGCGGCCGGCAATTTCGCCTATTGGCGCACCGAGACCGAGGGCCTGGA
This sequence comes from Xanthobacter sp. NM-25, assembly GCF_022138605.1. GTDB lineage: Bacteria > Pseudomonadota > Alphaproteobacteria > Rhizobiales > Xanthobacteraceae > Xanthobacter. The sequence goes on along the minus strand of NZ_JACBFS010000003.1, from coordinate 248,345 downwards.
GCGCATCGACGTGATCAAGGGACCGGCGGGCGTGCTCTATGGCCAGACCGTGCCGGGCGGCCTCATCAACCGCATCTCCAAGATGCCGGTGGATACCCCCTTCGCCAATGTGGAGCTGCAGGGCGGCTATCCCCAGTGGTGGCAGGCCTCGTTCGACCTCGGCGGGCGCGCCAAGGAGGATGGCAGCGTGCTCTACCGCCTGGTGGGCGTGGGCCGCGACGCCCAGGGCAACACCGCCTTCAATTCCAACGACGCGCTCTATCTGGCGCCGTCCATGACCTTCCAGAACGACAGCACCCGCCTCACGGTGCTGGCCGACATTCTCGACATCAAGCTGCCCGCCAGCACCTATTTCTACCAGCCCAACGGCCACCTCACGAAGATCCCGGTGGGGACCAATTACAACGCCATCGAGCAGACCCAGGAGCAGGTGGGCTACCGGCTGGAGCACGATTTCAACGACAGCTGGACCGCGCGCCAGAACGTGCGCTACGGCCATATCGACAATCACAGCTACTGGATGTTCCCCACCGGCGCGGTCTCGTGGCCGCTGGTGGGCCTTTATGCCGCCAACTACAAGGAAACCCTGGATACCTTCCAGGCCGACAACCAGATCGAGGCCAAGTTCGCCACCGGCGCCATCCAGCACAAGGTGCTGGGCGGCCTCGACTATCTGTGGGGCAACAGCAATTATGGCGATGGCTACGGCTATTTCGCCTCGCCCCTCAACCTGCTCAACCCCACCGCCGACAATCAGGTCCTCGCCCCGGCCATCACCAGCCGCATCGGCGTGACCATCAATCAGCTGGGCCTTTATGCGCAGGACCAGATGACCCTGGGCGGCTGGCACCTCACCCTCGGCGGACGGCAGGATTTCGTCACCCAGGACATGTCGAGCCTCACTTATGGCACCGACATCGCCTCCCGCGATGACCAGGCCTTCACCTGGCAGGCGGGCCTGCTCTACGAGTTCGACATCGGCCTGTCGCCTTATGTGAGCTACGCCACCTCGTTCCTGCCCTCCAGCAATGTGGATGCCTCCGGCCAGCTGCTGCAGCCCTCCGAGGGCCAGCAGTATGAGGCGGGCGTGAAGTACCAGCCCAAGGGCGGGCGCAGCTTCTTCACCGTCTCCCTCTACCAGATCAAGCAGACCAACTACGCCGTTCCCGACCCCATCTCCTATGTCTACAGCCCGGTGGGCGACATCCGGGTGCGCGGGTTCGAGGCGGAGGCGCTGGTGGAGATGGCCCAGGGACTCGATCTCACCGCCGCTTATACCTACACCGCCGGCAAGATCCTCAGCAGCGCCGACACCGCGACCATCGGCAACACGCCCCTGAACATGCCCACCCACGTGGCGTCCCTGTGGGTGAAATACATGGTGCCGGACGGCGCCCTGAAGGGCTTCGGCGGCGGCCTCGGCATCCGTTACCTGGGCGAGTTCTATTCGGACAATTACAACACCTACAAAAACCCCGCCCAGTACCCGGTGGATGCGGCGCTCTATTACGAAAAGGACGCCTGGAAGTTCGCCCTCAACGCCAAGAACCTGTTCAACCAGGAAAAGGCGCTGGACAATGAGGGCTATTGGTATTGGCAGCAGGGGCGCACCATCCTCGCCTCGGCCAAATACCGCTGGTGAGCGCCATGGGCGCTCCCGCGACCTCTGTTCCGGCGCGACGCGGTGGCGGGCTGCGCCCGGCGCTGGTGTGGGCCCACCGCATCCTCGGCCTCGCCACCGCTGTGTTCCTCATCTGCGCCGGCCTCACCGGCGCAGTGCTGGCGTTCTATGCGGAGATCGATGCCGCGCTGAACCCGGCCGCCTATCGCGCCACCGCCGAGGGTCCGCCCCTGTCGCCGGAGGCCCTGGCGCAGCGCATCGATGCCGGCGCCCCCGACCGCGCTGTCTGGTACATGATGCTCGACCATGAGCCGGGCCACGCGGTACTGGCGGTGGCCGCCGGCAAGGTGGATCCCAAGACCGGCGAGCAGGCCGAGCTCACCACCGACTGGTTCAACGTGGACCCGGTGAGCGGCGCGATCCTGGCCGAGCGGAAATGGGGCGCATGCTGCTTCTCGCGCCTGAACTTCGTGCCGTTCCTCTACGAGTTCCACCACAACCTCAGCCTGCCCGGGGTCTATGGCATCCTCTTCATGGGGGTGGTCGCCATCTTGTGGTTCATCGACGGCTTCATCGGCCTTGCCCTCACCTTCCCGCGCGGGCGGCCGTTCCTCGCCAAATGGCGACCGGCCTTCGCCATCAAGGGGGGCAGCCGGTTCCGCCTGAATCTCGACCTGCACCGGGCCGCCGGCCTGTGGCTGTTCGTGCTGCTGATCGTGGTGGCCTTCACCTCCATCACCATGAACCTGCGCCCGCAGGTGGTGGAGCCCCTCGTTTCCCTGTTCTCGAAAGTGACCCCGACGCCCCTCTCCGGCGCGCCGCTGGAGCGGTTGCGCGATCGCACCCTCTCCTATGACGTGGCAATGGAGGCGGGCATCAAGGAGGCCCGCGCGCGGGGCTGGGACGAACCGCCGAGCGAGATCTTCTATTCCGCCCATTTCGGCATTTTCGGCGTCGCCTTCGGCGATCACGACGATCCCATGGACACCCGCTGGCTCTATTTCGACGGCGAGACCGCCGCCCCCAGGGGCGACTTCCTCCCCGGGGTCGGCACCGCCGGCGACATCTTCCTGCAGATTCAATATCCCATCCACTCGGGCCGCATCTTCGGCCTCACCGGCCGCATCATCATCGCGGTCACCGGCGTGGTGGTCGCCCTGCTCGCCGGCACCGGCATCGCCGTGTGGTGGATGAAACGGGCGGGGCGCAGGTCGAGGGCGAAGAAGGCGGTCGCTCAGGGCGCTGCGGCACCGGTGCCGCAGCGGGGATAAGCTCAAGGGGCTGACGTGCGGGGCGCGTCAGCGCGCGGCCCTGGGGACTGGCGGCGCCCTCAATCGTCCATCTTCAGCGCGGCGATAAAGGCTTCCTGGGGGATCTCCACCTTGCCGAACTGGCGCATCTTCTTCTTGCCCTCCTTCTGCTTGTCCAGCAGCTTGCGCTTTCGCGTGATGTCGCCGCCGTAGCATTTGGCGGTCACGTCCTTGCGCAGGGCCTTGATGGTCTCGCGGGCGATGATCTTGGCGCCGATGGCGGCCTGGATGGGGATGTTGAACAGATGCTGGGGAATGAGATCCTTCAGCTTCTCGCACATCACCCGGCCGCGCGCCTCCGCCCTCGTGCGATGCACCAGCATGGAGAGGGCGTCCACCGGCTCGCCATTCACCAGGATCGACATCTTCACGAGATCGCCGACGCGATATTCAGTGATCTGGTAGTCGAACGAGGCATAGCCCTTGGAGATGGACTTCAGCCGGTCGTAGAAGTCGAACACCACCTCGTTCAGCGGCAGGTCGTACGTCACCATGGCGCGCGCGCCCACATAGGTGAGCTCGATCTGGTTGCCGCGCCGGTCCTGGCAAAGCTTCAGCACCGCGCCGAGATACTCGTCCGGCGTCATGATGGTGGCACGGATCCACGGCTCGCGGATCTCGGAGATCTTCACCACATCCGGCATGTCGGCCGGATTGTGCAGGTCGATCACCGTATCGTCGGTCATCTGGATTTCGTAGATGACCGAGGGGGCGGTGGCGATGAGATCGAGGTTGAACTCGCGCTCCAGCCGCTCCTGGATGATCTCCAGGTGCAACAGGCCCAGAAACCCGCAGCGGAAGCCGAAGCCCAGCGCGGCCGAGGTCTCCATCTCGAAGGAGAAGCTGGCGTCGTTGAGGCGCAGCTTGCCCATGGCGGCGCGCAGGTCCTCGAAATCCGCAGCATCCACCGGGAACAGGCCGCAGAACACCACCGGCTGGGCCGGCTTGAAGCCCGGCAGGGCCTCGGCGCAGGGGCGCTTGTCCTCGGTGATGGTGTCGCCGACGCGGGTATCGGCCACTTCCTTGATGGAGCCGGTGAGAAAGCCGATCTCGCCGGGGCCGAGCTCGGCCATGGCCACCATCTTGGGGGTGAACACGCCCACCCGGTCCACATCATAGACCGCGCCCGAGCCCATCATCTTGATGCGCTGGCCCTTCTTCAGCACGCCGTCGATGATGCGCACCAGCACCACCACGCCGAGATAGGTGTCGTACCAACTGTCCACCAACAGCGCCTTCAGCGGCGCCGCGCGGTCGCCCATGGGCGGCGGCAGCTTGGTGACGATGGCTTCCAGCACCTGGTCCACATTGAGACCGGTCTTGGCGGAGATGCCGATGGCGCCGGAGGCATCGAGGCCGATCACGTCCTCGATCTGCGCCTTCACCTTTTCCGGCTCGGCGGCGGGCAGGTCCACCTTGTTGAGCACCGGCACGATGTCGTGATTGTTGTCGATGGCCTGGTAGACGTTGGCCAGGGTCTGCGCCTCCACCCCCTGGGAGGCGTCCACCACCAGGAGCGAACCTTCCACCGCCGCCAGCGAGCGGTTCACCTCATAGGCGAAGTCCACGTGCCCGGGGGTGTCGATGAGGTTCAGCGTATAGGTCTCCCCATCGTGCGCCTTATAGGAGAGGCGGACCGTCTGCGCCTTGATGGTGATGCCGCGCTCGCGCTCGATATCCATGGAATCGAGCACCTGGTCGGTCATCTCGCGCTCGGAGAGCCCGCCGGTGATCTGGATCAGGCGGTCGGCGAGGGTCGACTTCCCATGGTCGATATGGGCGACGATGGAAAAGTTGCGGATGTTCTTCTGGGCGCTGGCGGTCATCCGCGCCGCATAGCACCGGCCAGGGGCGGCCACAAGGCGCCGTTCACCGCCGCGCGCTCGCGCGCCCCGCCCTCCACGGCTATCGCCAGGGGCGCGCCGCCCGCCTACGCAGTTTCCCGCACTTGTCCGCTATTTCCATTGGGACATAGCTTGTTCCAGCTCAATGCGGTCCTGCGCCCGATGGGACGTGATGTTTGATCACGTTTGCCGGATTGACTGATTTTTTGGAGGTTTGCGGTGTCCATTGCCGAGAGCGCGGCCGCGCCCGCCGAATCCTCAGGCCCCGTGGCCTTCTTCAAGGCCCAACACCAGGGCTTTGTCGCCACCCTCGCCGGCCACAAGGCGCAGGCCGACCTCATCGACCGCATCTGGATGCAGGCCTTCACCTCTTTCGAGCGCAATGTGGAGGATCAGACCCTTGGCCTGCCGGCCCTCGCCTGCCGCAAGGGCTGCGGCACCTGCTGCCAGATCCTGGTGGCGGCCACTGCGCCGGAAGTGCTGATGGTGGCCCGCTACGTACGCGCCATGGCCACCGGCTTCAAGTCTGTGGGCATCGACCTCGTGGACCGGCTCACCACCGCCGCCGATTTCGTCGAGCCCTCGGGCAAGGTGCGGCCCATGGCGCTGGTGCGCGAATGCCCGTTCCTGGCGGAAGGGATCTGCGTCATCTATCCGGTGCGGCCCATGGCCTGCCGTGGCCACGCCTCGTTCAACGAAGACGCCTGCGTCTCCGCGCTTGAGGGCGGGGCGGAAGAGGTGCCGGTCTCCGAGCCCCACCGCACCGTGCGGGCGCTGGTGCAGAACGCCCTGCAATCGGCCATGCGCGACACCGGCTATGCCTGGGGCCTTTATGACCTGGTGGCGGCCCTGAAGATCGCCCTCGCCCATCCGGAAGCCGAAGCCGAGTTCGCCGCCGGCGGCGACCCCTTCGCCCCCGTGGCCCTCGACGCCGTAAGCCGCGACGAAATGGAACACACCTTCGACCGGCTGAAGAACTGAACCCTACCCTTCCGCCTTCTGCGGGCGGGTCATCAGGGCCTCGATGGCGGCGTCGATGGACAAGCGCTGCTGCAGCACGGCGTCGACAGCGGCGCTCACCGGCATGTCGACGCCTTTCAGAGCCGCCATTTCCACCAGCACGCTGGCGGTGAAGGCGCCTTCCGCCAGCTTGGCCGGCGTCGCCGTGCCCGCGCCCAGCGCCGCGCCGAAGGCGAAGTTGCGGGATTGCGGGCCGGAGGTGGTGAGGATGAGATCGCCGAGGCCCGAGAGGCCGGCCATGGTCTCTCCCCGCGCCCCATAGGCCCGGGCAAAGCGCGTCAGCTCGGCAAAGCCGCGGGCCACCAGCGCTGCCCCGGCACTCGCGCCCAGATGCCGCCCGGCGACGATGCCGGCGGCAATGGCCAGCACATTCTTGGTGGCGCCGCCAATCTCCACCCCGCGCACGTCGGTGGAGTGGTAGAGCCGGAAGGTGGAGGAGCCCAGGGCCGCGCACAACGCCTGCGCGAGCGTGGCATCGGCGCTGGCCAGGGTCACCGCCGTGGGCAGGCCCGCCGCCACGTCGCTGGCGAAGCTGGGGCCAGAGAGCACCGCCGGCATCGCCGCCGGCGCCTCGGCGGCAATGGCCTCGGTAACAAAGGCGCGGCTGCCGCGCTCAATGCCCTTGGCGCAGGACACCACCGGCGTGCCCGGCGCCATCATCGGCGCCAGCGCCCGGGCCACCACCCGGCATGCCTGCGCCGGCACCACCAGCAGCACCGCATCGCAGCCCGCCGCCTGCGCCAGATCGGCGCTGGGCGTCACCCGCGCATCGAGGGCGATGCCGGGCAGCGCCGCGCGGTTCTCGCGCGCCGCCACCATCTGCGCCACCTGCGCGCCATCGCGGGCATAGAGCACCACGTCGCGCCCGGCGCGGGCCGCCGCATTGGCGAGCGCGGTGCCCCAGGCCCCGGCACCCACCACACCGATGGTGGAAAAGCGGGTCACCGTCAGGCCCGGGCGTGGGCCGAGGCGGCGGCAGCGGGATCGAGCGGCCAGCGGGCGCGGGGGCTCACCGTCAGCGGATCATGCATGCCGCGGGAGAGCCGCTCGGCCCCCGCCCAGGCGATCATGGCGCCGTTGTCGGTGCACAGATCGGGGGCCGGCATGGCAAAGCGGGTGTTGAGCTCGGCCGCGACGCGGGCAAGGCTTTCGCGAATGGCGCCATTGGCGGCCACGCCCCCCGCCACCACCAGCGCCGTGGGGCCGCGCCCCAGCCGATCGCGGAAGGCGCGGGCGCCGGCCTTCACCCGGTCGACGATCACGTCCACCACCGCCGCCTGGAAGCCGGCGCACAGGTCCGCCACATCGTCATCGGTCAGGGGGGCGAGCTTCTCCGCCTCCAGCCGCACCGCGGTTTTCAGGCCGGAGAGGGAAAAATCCGGCTCGCGCCGGCCCATCATGGGGCGGGGAAAGGCGAAGCGGCCGGCATAGCCGCGCGCCGCCTGGGCCTCCACCTGCGGCCCGCCGGGATAGGGCAGGCTCAGCATCTTCGCCACCTTGTCAAAGGCCTCACCCACCGCGTCATCCAAAGTGGTGCCGAGCCGGGTGTAGCGGCCCACGTCCTCCACTGCCAGAAGCTGGGTGTGGCCGCCGGAGACCAGCAGCAGCAGATAGGGGAAGGCGACGCCGTCGGTGAGCCGCGCCGTGAGCGCGTGCGCTTCCAGATGGTTCACCGCCACCAGGGGCTTGCGGGCCGCCAGCGCCAGCGCCTTGGCGGTGGTGAGGCCGACGATGACGCCGCCGATGAGCCCCGGCCCGGCGGCGGCGGCGATGCCCGACAGCTCGGGGAACGACAGGTTCGCCTGCCGCATGGCCTCGGCGATCACGTGATCGAGGATTTCCACATGGGCGCGGGCGGCGATCTCGGGCACCACGCCGCCATAAGGCGAGTGAATGGAGATCTGCGAGCGCACCACGTTGGAGCGGATGTCGCTGGCGCCGGAGGGCGAGCGGGCCACCACGGCGGCGGAGGTCTCGTCGCAAGTGGTCTCGATGCCGAGAACGAGAAGATCCGCCACGCTGTTTTCACTCCCTCACGGCCGGCGGACGCTGCGCCGGAACGCCGCTCTACCCCATTTTGATTCCCAGGGGCATTGTACGCGCCCATGAGCGCAGACACGAACACTCTCACCTCGCCCGCCCCGTCGTCCCCCGCGAAAAGCGGCCCGGCCCGGCTGCGCATCGGCACCCGCGGTAGCCCGCTGGCGCTCTGGCAGGCCCATGCGGTGCAGGCCGCCCTCGCCGCCGCGCTGAAGATGCCGGCGGAGGCCATCGCCATCGAGATCATCCGCACCACCGGCGACAGCATCCAGGACCGCGCGCTCTCCGAGGCCGGCGGCAAGGGGCTCTTCACCAAGGAGATCGAGGACGCGCTGCTCGACGGGCGTATCGACCTTGCCGTGCATTCTACCAAGGATGTGGCCACCGAGCTGCCGGCGGGCCTGCACCTCGCCGGCTACCTGCCCCGCGCCGACGTGCGCGACGCGCTGATCCTCAAGCACGGCAGCTGCCTCGCCGATCTTGGCCCCGGCGCCAAGGTCGGCACCGCGTCCCTGCGGCGAGCGGCCCAGCTCAAGCGTCTGCGGCCGGATCTGAAGGTGGAGCTGCTGCGCGGCAACGTCCACACCCGCCTCGCCCGGGTGCGCGAAGGGGATTTCGACGGCACCCTGCTGGCGCTGGCCGGCCTCACCCGCCTCGGCCTGGCCCATGAGGCGAGCGCGGTGCTGGACACCTGCGATTTCCTGCCGGCGGTGGGCCAGGGGGCGGTGGCCATCGAATGCCGCGTGGCGGATGCGGAGAGCAATGCGGCGGTCGCCGCCATCGCCTGCCGCGCCACCGGCATCGCCGTCACGGCCGAGCGGGCCTTCCTCGCGGCCCTCGACGGCTCATGCCGCACCCCCATCGCCGGGCTTGCCACCGTGGACGGCGAGCGGGTGCGGCTCGCCGGCCTGGTGCTCGCGCTCGACGGCTCCGATGCCGCCGAGACCGAGGAGGCGGCGCCAGTGGCCGAGGCCGCCGCCCTCGGCACCCGCTGCGGCCTGCGGCTGCGCGACAGCGCCCCGGCCCGCGCCCTCGGCCTCTAGGGGCCGAAGGGGGCCATTCGGAGACACGCGCCGGAGAAACGAGCCGGAGACACGAACCATGCACTTTCTCATCACCCGCCCGGAACCCGCCGCCTCCCAGACCGCCGCCCGCCTGCGGGCGCTCGGCCATGACGCGACCGTGGACCCCATGCTGCGCATCGCCCCCACCCGGGAGCCGCTGCCGGCCGGGCCGTTCGAGGCGGTGGCCTTCACCTCCATCAACGGAGTGAAGGCGTTCGCCGCCCATCCGGAGGGGCCGGGCCTGTTCCATCTGCCGGCCTTTGCGGTGGGATCGCGCACCGCGAGGGAGGCGCGCACCGCCGGCTTCACCCAGGTGACCGATTGCGAAGGCAATGCCAGCGCCCTCGCCATCCGCCTGGCGGAGGCCCTGCCCAAGGGCGCGCGGGTGCTGAACCCGGCGGGCGAGGACCGCGCCACCGACCTCGCCGAACTCTTGAAGGCGCCGGGTCTCCAGCTGGTGCTCACCATCATCTATGCGGCCCAGCCGGCCGATGCCCTCTCCGAGGACGCGCGGGCGGCGCTGGAGGCGGGACAGATCAACGCGGCCCTGCATTTTTCCCAGCGCACGGTGAAGACCCTGCTGGAGTGCGTGGCCAAGGCCGGGCTCACCCGGCAATTGGCCGGGGTGCGGGAGTTCTGCCTGTCCGAACAGGTGGGCGGGCCACTGGTGCGCGCGGGCTTCGCCATCGAGGCCGCCGGCGCCCCCAATGAGGACGCCCTGTTCGCGCTGTTCTGACCCCGCCCGGACCGCCAGAGGTTGCGATGGGACGCCCGGCGGTCTATCCGAGTCCACAGGCGGATGCGACCCACGAGGAGGCCCATGGCGAGCGATGATCCGAATGCGGCGGGCGCACAGTCCCGCCGCCCCCGCACCCCGCCAACCCTCGATCTGAAGGCGCAGGAGCTGAAGAGCGAGCCTGTGGCGGGCACCGTGGCCGATTCGGCCACATCCGCATCGGCGCCCGAAAACGCCGGCCGCGCGGCCCCTGTCGATTCGCCCGCCCCCGCAACCACGGGTGGCGCCGCGACGAAATCCGACGGCAAGCCGGCGGCCGAAACCAAGGCCACGGATACCAAGGCCACGGATACCAAAGCCACGGATACCAAAGCCACGAGCACCAAGGCTTCAGAGGCGAAGCCCGCGGACACCCGCGCCAGCGTGCCGCCGACCGGCACGGCGGCACCCAAGGATGCGCCGAAGGACACGGCCAAGGCGGCCGTCAAGGACGACAGCAAGGCGGAGGCGAAAGCCGGCGCCTCGGCCCCGCCCGCCGCGCCCAAAGGGCGCTCGGGGGCGGGCACGGTGCTGGCGGCGCTGGTGCTCGGCCTGTTGGGCGGGGCCGGCGCGGGCGGTGGCCTTGCCTATTCCCTCATTCACCACCAGCCCGCCGCGCCGACGGTGGACCTCGGCCCGCTGACCGCCCGCATGGCGGCGCTGGAAGCTCGCCCGGGCGCCGATCCGCAGCGGCTGGCGGCGCTGGCCGGACGGCTCGACCAGATCGACGCGCGCCTCGCCACCGCGGACAGTGCCCTGGCGGCCCTGAAAGACGCGCCGGCGCCGCCCGCCGCGTCGGGACCGGACCTGACGCCGCAGATGGATGCGCTCAAGAGCGCCGTCGGCAAGGCGGAGACCGCCCTTGGCGCCCTCGATGCCCGCGTCACCGCCCTCAAGGGCGCCGAAGAGGCGCTGCAGGCGGGACAGGAGAGCCTGAAGACCGCCGTGGCCGCCGCCACCGTGGCGGCCCAGCAGGCCCAGGGCCTCGGACCGCGCATCGATCTCATGGGTGCGCGCATCGACGAAGCCCGCAAGGAAGCGCTGAACGCCGCCGATGCGGCCGCTGCCACCAACCGCGCGGCGGCGAGCCTGGTGGTGCTGGGCAGCCTGAAGGCGGCGCTGGAGACGGGCCGGCCGTTCGCTCCGGAACTGGCGGCGGCGCAGGCCTTGCTCGGCCCGCGGGCGGCGGCGCTGGAGCCGTTCGCCGGTCAGGCCGCAGGCGGCTTCCCCACCCTGGCGAAGCTGGCCGACACCCTGGCCGCCACCGGCAACGCCAGCCTCGACGCCCTCACGCCAGCACCCGAGGCCGCGCCCGCCGATGCCTCGCTGATGACCCGCTTCCTGTCGAGCGCGCAGACGCTGGTGAAGATCCGCCCCGCCGACGGGCCCGATGTGGACGCCGCGCGCACCACCCTCGGCCGTGCCGTGGTGGCGGTGCGCACCGGTGATCTGGCCGGCGCCCTGACGCTGCTGCGGCAGATGCCGCCGGCGGTGTCGGCCAAGCTCGCCCCCATCGTCGCGCAGATGGACCTGCGGCTGCGCGCGCTGGACGCGGCCGCCGCGCTTTATCAGCAGTCCCTCGCCAGCATTTCGGGGAAAGCGCCGTGATCCGTCTCGTCTTCTTCCTCGCCCTGCTCGCGGCCCTGGCCTTCGGCGCGTCCTGGATTGCCGACCGACCGGGGGAGATTTCCCTGGTGTGGCAGGGCTGGCGCGTCGACACCACCATTCCGGTGGCGCTCGCCGTCATCGCCGTGGTCACCGGGGTGATGCTGGCCCTGTGGCGGCTGATCGCCTTCCTCATCAACTCGCCGCGGCTGGTGGCCGCCCTTTCCGGCCGGCGCCGGCGCGAACAGGGCTGGCGGGCGCTCACCCAGGGCCTCATCGCCATCGGCAGCGGCGATGCCACCGCCGCCCGCAAGGCGTGCAGCGATGCGGCCCGGCTGCTGCCCCACGAGCCGCTCACGCACCTTCTGGCGGCCCAGACCGCCCAGTTCGACAACAATCCCGAGGTGGCCGTGGCCGCCTTCGAAACCATGGCGAAATATCCGCCGACCCGCCTGCTGGGTCTGCGCGGCCTGCACATGGAAGCCCGCAAGGCCGGCGATCGCGCCGCCGCTGCCGTCATCGCAGCCGAGGCGGCGGCCGAGGCCCCAACCCTGGGCTGGGCGGCCGACGCGGTCATCGAGGCCCATTGCGCCGCCGGGGATTTTCGCGCCGCCCGCACCGTGCTGGAACGGCAGATGGCGCAGAAGGGCATCGACAAGGCGCAATATCGCCGCCGCCGGGCGGTGCTGCTGACCGCCGAGGCCCTGGCCCTGGAGCAGGCCGACCCGCTGGTGGCGCGCGAACTGGCGCAGGAAGCGGTGCGTCTCGCCCCCACGCTGGTGCCCGCCGCCGCCTGTGCCGGCCGCCTGATGGGTGCCGCCGGTGAATTGAAAAAGGCCGCCAAGGTGGTGGAAGCCGCCTATGCCGCCAACCCCCATCCGGAACTGGCTGAGGTGGAGGCCCACCTGCGCCCCGGAGACGCGGCCCTGGATCGGCTGAAGCGGGTCCGGCTGCTGGTGGCCAAGGCGCCCCACCATCCCGAGAGCGCCGTCGCCCTGGCCCGCGCCTGCCTCGATGCCCATGAATATGGCGAGGCCCGCAAGACCCTGCAGCCGCTGCTGGAGGCGCCTACCCAGCGGGTGTGCCTGCTGATGGCGGAGCTGGAGGCCGGCGAGAATGGCGATATCGGCAAGGCCCGTGAGTGGACCGCGCGGGCCGTCAATGCCGCCCGCGACCCGGCGTGGATCGCCGATGGGGTGATCGCCGACCAGTGGCAACCCATCTCCCCGGTCACCGGCAAGCTGGATGCCTTCACCTGGACGGTGCCACCGGGCGTCGCCTCGACCCCGGTGCTGGAGCATGGCGCCGAACGGGTGATGGCAGCCATCGCCGCCGTGCGCGCCAGCGAGCAGGCCCGGGTGCAGGCGGCCGAGGCCGAGGCGCAGGCGGAAGCCCAGGCGCGCGCCCTGGAAGCCGCCCTGGCGGCAGAACCGGAAATGCCGGCGTCCGTGGAGCCCACCGCTCAGCCGACCACCCCTGTCACTCCCGCCGTGGCGCCCTCTGTGGCCCCTTCTGCGGCTCCCGCCGTGGCCCCCGGCGCCGGGCCGGCGCCGCACACCATTGATGTGGTGGGCGCGACCCCGGCGCAGGTGGCGCTCAAGGCTCGGCCGGCGGAGCGCGCGAAGGAGAGCGACCCGGTCATCGCCATGCCGCCCCTGCCGGATGATCCCGGCCCGGAGACGGCGGATGCCGAGCCTGCCCCGGCGCCCCGCCGCCTGTTTGGTCTGTGACCGGACCGACCCCGGCGGCCGTCCTCCGGGGTCGGTCGGACCCGTGTTGGATCGGGCCGCGCAGCCGCGCCTCAACCGGCGTTAGAAAGCGGTGAGCGCCAGGGTGTTGTGCTCGACGCTGGGCGGCGCCGCCATGAACGGGCCGGCCAGCTGCCGCCATTCCTGGAAGTCCGGCGAATTGCGAAAATGCACCGTGTGGTCCTCCAGGGTCTCCCAGGTCACCACCAGAAAATAGCGGTTGGGCTGTTCCACCGAGCGGCGCAGCGCCAGGCCCTTGCAGCCCCGCGCGCGCTGGAAGCAGGGGGTGGCGGCCCGCACGGCCGCTTCAAAGTCGGCGCTCGCGCCGTCCTTCACCTCGATGGTGGCGATCTCAAGAATCATCCTGCGCTCCTCGTGTTGTGACCCTGCCCAAGCGGCGCCCCCTCTTACACCACCAGCCTGTTCCGCCAACCACGCCGTGACCCCCCGCTCATCCGCTTGCCGACGGGATTGCCAAAGCTACTGCCAAGCCCCCTTGCCAAGCCCCCTTGCCAAGCCCCCTTGCCAACTCCGGCGCGACGCGGCACACCCGCAAGGTTCATTTCACAAACCTTTCGAGCGCGCCCATGGCCCATTGGCTCTACAAATCCGAACCCTTCAAATGGTCCTGGGACATGCAGGTGAAGGCCGGCGCCAAGGGCACCCATTGGGATGGGGTGCGCAACCACCTCGCCAAGCAGCAGATGCTGGCCATGAGACTGGGCGACACCGGCTTCTTCTACCATTCCAACGAGGGCAAGGAGATCGTCGGCATCGTCGAGGTCATCAAGGAGGCCTATCCTGACCCCTCCGACCCCTCCGGCAAGTTCGTGATGGTGGACCTCAAGGCGGTGGAGCCGCTGAAGACCCCCATCAGCCTTGCCACCATCAAGGCCGATCCGCGCTTTCAGGAGATGGCCCTCATCAAATATTCTCGGCTTTCCGTGCAGCCGGTGACCGATGAGGAATGGGCCCTGCTGTGCGCCATGGGAGGTGTTTCGGGAGGTGTTTCGGGAGGTGTTTCTGGGGGTGGTTTGGCGGGCAAGGCGTGAGCGGGCGCATCAAGGACCCCGTCGCCTTCATCCGCGCCGAGACCCGGCTGCGGCCTGTTCCCCTGGTTCCGGAAATCTCGCTGCATGTGGCGGACGAGGCGGTGCCCATCTGGCATCGCACCGAGGAAGAGCTGGGCGAGCTCGGCCTGCCGCCGCCCTTCTGGGCGTTCGCCTGGGCCGGCGGCCAGGCGCTGGCGCGTCATGTGCTGGACCATCCGGAATTGGTGGCCGGCGGGCGCGTGCTGGATTTCGCCTCTGGCTCCGGGCTGGTGGGCATCGCCGCCATGAAGGCCGGCGCGCTTGAGGTGGATTGCGCGGATATCGACCCGTTCGCCCTCTCGGCCATCGCCTTGAACGGCGACGCCAACGGCGTGGCGCTCACCCCGGTGGGCGAGGACCTGATCGGCCGCGACGCGGGCTGGGACACGGTGCTGGCCGGCGACATCAGCTATGAGCGCGAGCTGGCGGAGCGAGTCCATGGCTGGCTCAGCGCCCTGGCGCGGCGCGGGGCGCGGGTGCTGATCGGCGATCCCGGCCGCACCTATCTGCCCAAGGAGACGCTGGAGCGCATCGCCGAATATCGGGTGCCGATGACCCGCGAGCTGGAAGACATGGAGATCAAGCACACCAGCGTGTGGCGGCCCCGCGCCCCGGCGTGACCACGCTCAGGCGCGGCGGGCCACCAGCGCCGCCACCGCCGCCACCAGCCAGCCGGCGATCATGGTGGTGCCGCCGAACGGCGCGCTGCCGCCCAGCAGCTTCGCGTCCATCAGGCCGCGCATGGCCAGGTCCCCGCTGAACAGCACCACGCCGAGCACCAGCAGCGAGCCGGCGAGGCGCACCAGGGTGGTGCCCCGCGCCAGGCCGAGTGCCAGCGCCACCAGTGCGGTGACCGCGGCGGCGTGGAACAACAGGAAGTAGGCCGCCGTTTCCACAAACGTGCCGCCGCCCACATGGGCCGACACCGCCGCCGCCGCCACGCCGGCCGCGCCCATGAGCCCGGCCAGCAGCAAAAGAATCCGCGTCCAGATGTCCATTCCACAAAACCTCCACCCTCGGCGCGTTATAGGGGAAGAGTTTTTACGGGAATACCTGCCCCGGCGACGCAGCCCCGCCGGATACCACACGCAAAAGATGCTTCTGCACCGCCATGCACTTCCCGCAATGCGGTTCATCGGCGTGCACCGCAACACCTGGCGCCGGGGGCCTGACCAATGGGATATGCACCCAAAGTCGGGCTGTTCCATGCCTTGTGGAGGGGCGGTCAGGTCAGCATAATCCGCCCCAATAAGGGCGAACGGCGTTCGCTGAGAACGATAAGTCGCGTGCCATCCGCTGATGATCGCGAGAACGCGCCGGCGGTGGAAATGTTCAAGGTGCGGGTCGTGAACCCGCGGGAGGGAGCCAAAGGCCATGTCCGAGAAGATCTATGATGTGCCGTCCGCCTGGGCCCAGAAGGCCTTCGTGGATGATGCCCGCTACAAGGCCATGTACGCCGCCTCGGTCGAGGATCCGCACACCTTCTGGGGCGAGCACGGCAAGCGCATCGACTGGTTCGAGCCCTTCACCAAGGTGAAGAACACCTCGTTCGACCCCGGCCACGTCTCCATCAAGTGGTTCGAGGACGGCATCACCAACGTCGCCTACAATTGCGTCGACCGCCACCTGGAGAGCCGCGGCGACCAGCCGGCCATCATCTGGGAAGGCGACGGGCCCGACGAATCCAAGATCATCACCTACCGCGAGCTGGCGAGCGCGGTGAACACCTTTGCCAACGTGCTGCGCAACCGCAATGTGCAGAAGGGCGACCGCGTCACCATCTACCTGCCGATGATCCCCGAGGCGGCCTATGCCATGCTGGCCTGCGCCCGGCTCGGCGCCATCCACTCGGTGGTGTTCGGCGGCTTCTCTCCGGACAGCCTCGCCGGCCGCGTCTCCGATTGCGGCTCCAAGGTCATCATCACCGCCGACGAAGGCCTGCGCGGTGGCCGCAAGGTGCCGCTGAAGGCCAATGTGGACGCCGCCATCGGCCATATGGGCGGCGAGGGCGTCGACCATGTGATCGTGGTGAAGCGCACCGGCGGCAAGGTGGACATGACCCCCGGCCGCGACGTCTACTACGACGAAGCCGCCGCCATGGTCACCGATGAATGCCCGGCCGAGCCGATGAATGCGGAAGATCCGCTGTTCATCCTCTACACCTCCGGCTCCACCGGCAAGCCGAAGGGCGCGCTCCACACCACCGGTGGCTATCTGGTCTATGCCTCCATGACCCACCAGTATGTCTTCGACTATCACGAAGGCGATGTTTACTGGTGCACGGCGGACGTGGGGTGGGTGACCGGCCACTCCTACATCATCTATGGCCCGCTCGCGAACGGCGCCACCACGCTGATGTTCGAGGGCGTGCCCAATTATCCCACCACGTCCCGCTTCTGGGAGGTGATCGACAAATACAAGGTCACCATCTTCTACACCGCCCCCACCGCCATCCGCTCGCTGATGCAGGGCGGCGAGGAGCCGGTGAAGAAGACGTCCCGCGCCTCCCTGCGCCTGCTCGGCTCGGTGGGCGAGCCCATCAATCCCGAAGCCTGGGAATGGTATTACCGGGTGGTGGGTGACGAGCGCTGCCCGATCGTCGACACCTGGTGGCAGACCGAGACCGGCGGCATCCTCATCACCCCCCTGCCCGGCGCCACCAAGCTGAAGCCCGGCTCGGCCACCCGCCCGTTCTTCGGCGTCATGCCCGAGGTGGTGGATGCGGAAGGCAAGGTGCTTGCCGGCGCCTGCGAGGGCAACCTCGTGATCGCCGATTCGTGGCCGGGCCAGATGCGCACCGTCTATGGCGACCACGAGCGCTTCGAGCAGACCTATTTCTCCACCTACCCCGGCAAGTATTTCACCGGTGACGGCTGCCGCCGCGACGCC
This sequence comes from Xanthobacter sp. NM-25, assembly GCF_022138605.1. Taxonomy (GTDB): domain Bacteria; phylum Pseudomonadota; class Alphaproteobacteria; order Rhizobiales; family Xanthobacteraceae; genus Xanthobacter. The sequence goes on along the minus strand of NZ_JACBFS010000003.1, from coordinate 231,338 downwards.
GATGGCTACTACTGGATCACCGGCCGCGTGGACGACGTGATCAACGTCTCCGGCCACCGCATGGGCACCGCCGAGGTGGAAAGCGCCCTCGTCGCCCATCCCAAGGTGTCGGAAGCTGCCGTGGTGGGCTTCCCCCACGACATCAAGGGCCAGGGCATCTACGCCTATGTCACCCTGATGGACGGCATCGAGCCCACCGAAGAGCTGCGCAAGGAGCTGGTGGGCTGGGTGCGCCGGGAGATCGGCCCCATCGCCTCGCCGGACCTCATCCAGTTCGCGCCGGGCCTGCCCAAGACCCGCTCGGGCAAGATCATGCGCCGCATCCTGCGCAAGATCGCCGAGGACCAGTTCGAGAGCCTGGGCGACACCTCCACCCTCGCCGATCCGACGGTGGTGGAAGATCTCATCAGCAACCGCCAGAACAAGCGGGACGCCGCCGCCTGATCGGCGCCGCGCTCACCTTGCCTGCCGCGCCGGCGCCCCTCGGGGCGCCGGTTGGCGTTTGGCGCCCGGACAAGAAAAAAGCGCTCCGGTGGAGGTCATCCACGCGGAACGCTTGGAAGTCGGTTTGAAGCGGTACTCTCAAACAACGCGACGGCGCCCGGCGGCGTCGAAATTCAATGAGTGTGGTCCACCACCGTATACTCCCCGGCGCGCACCCGGTCGGCGAGCCCCAGCACGAAATCGGCGCTGGCCGTCTCGCCATAGGTGGCCACCAGGCTGCGCAGGGCCGTGAACAGGGCCGCCTGCACCAGGCATTCCTCCTCCAGCCCGTCGCGCACGGCCTCGACCCAGGCGTCGCTGAGATAGGTCAGCGCCACATGGCGATCGTCGGCGGCCATGTCCGCGATATCGGGAAGGGCAATGGCTGGGCTGGGCAATGTCGACACGTAGAAACCTCCAGCCGCGCAACAAGCGGCGACGGGAGATGACTACCACGAGATGGCCGCGAGGGGAGCCCAGTTCTAACCAAAAGGTTAACGTCCCCGGCGCCCGTTCATCAATTTCCGCCGTAGCGCACCACAATGTCGTGGGCGAGCCGCGCCCCCTCCTCCAGCTGGCGCTCCACCGCCACTTTCGCGGCCGGCGTGCACACCTGGTAGACCTGGGAAAAGCTGGTGTAGCCGCGATTGAAGGCGGCGATCATCTTGCCCTTGCGGGCATCGGAGGGCTGCTCGGTCTCGATGAGCGCGCCCATCTCGTCGCGCCAGCGCTGCTCCTCTCCCACCGCGCCGCACAGGGGGCGCAGGTAATGCAGGGCGCCGAGAATCTCGGCGAGGCGCTGCAGATCGTCGTCATAGGGCGGCGCCGCGCCCTCCACAGCGGCGGAAGGCGCGGCGAGAAGGCGCCCGCCCAAAGGGCCAGTGAGGGGGCCACAGAGGGCCGCCGCCCCCACAAGCAAAGCGAAGAACAGGCTGCGGATGGGCATGGTTCGTTCCGGGTTGCCTTGTGGTGCGATCTTCATGCGGCGCGGTCAAGGCCTTGACTGCGACTGAGGAGCGATGCCTCAGGGCTGCGCCATGATCGCGGCGGCAGCGCTCACCACCTCCGCCAGCCCCTCCGTGGTGGCGAGGCCCGCCACCTCCTGGGGCCGGAACCAGCCGACCTCCGCCGCCTCCGGGCCGGTGCGGGGCTCTCCCGCCTGCCAGCGGGCCGCATAGGCGATGACCACGAAATGGGCCTCCAGCCGCCCGGCCGCATCCTGCAGAATCACGTCCCGCACCCCGGCGACAGCGACCATGTGGGCATCGACGCCCACTTCCTCCATCAGTTCGCGCGCGGCGGCGGTGGCGAGGGTCTCGCCGGCTTCCACCCGCCCGCCGGGCAGGCTCCACAGGCCGGCGCCCGGGCCGTTCACCCGGCGCGCCAGCAGCACCAGCGGTCCGCGGAACACCGCCGCGCTGGCCGCCAGCGTGGGGCGCAGCACGACAGGTGGCTCCAGAATGGCGGCGGTCATCGCGGCAGCGGGGGTTGCACCGGTGGCGGTCATCGCGCTCCTGATCCCTTTGCGCCTGTGGAGAGCCATCGCGGCGATGGGCCCACCCTTGTGGCGAACGGCCGGCACCTTACCTTCGCGGCAGCATCGGAGCACGCGATTCGTGACCTCTCACCCCGCCTCACCGGACCCGGACGCCCCCCGCGCGGGCGCCAAGCCTTCCCGCGCCCGCAAGAGCGCGCCGCCACGCGCGTGGCAGCGCATGCTGTCCGGCCGCCGGCTCGACCTGCTCGATCCCTCCCCGCTCGACGTGGAGGTCGAGGACATCGCCCATGGCCTTGCCCGGGTGGCGCGCTGGAATGGCCAGACCCATGGCGCCAACATCTTCTCGGTGGCCCAGCATTCCCTGCTCACCGAGCGCCTGGCGCGGCGCACCCATCCCGATCTCGATGCCCGCTGGCGGCTGTGCGTGCTGCTGCACGATGCCCCCGAATATGTGATCGGCGACATGATCTCCCCGTTCAAGGCGGTGCTGGGGGGCGATTACAAGGGCGTCGAGGCGCGCCTGCTCACCGCCATCTCGGTGCGCTTTTCCCTGCCCACCACCTGGCCCGACACCCTGGTGAAGATCGTGAAGGCGGCCGACCGCGCCTCGGCCTATCTGGAGGCGACCCGGCTTGCCGGCTTCTCGGCGCAGGAGGCGCGCGGCTTTTTCGGCCGCCCGGTGCACCTCGACGACGCAGAGGAAAGTGACTATCTCACCCCTTGGGAGGCGGAGACCGCCAAGGCGCGGTTTCTGCGACGCTTCGAGGAGCTGCAGCCATGATTCACGTGTGCTCCCTCGCCAAACTGCATGAGACAGTGGCGGCCACCGGCGCGCGCCATGTGATCTCGCTCATCAACGGCGGCACGGTCTTCACCCGACCCAGCAATGTGGACCCCACGGACCACCTGTTCCTGGGCATCAACGACATTGTCGATGAGATGGCAGGCATGGTGGTGCCCGGTGCCGAGCATATGCACGCGCTGTTTGAGTTCGTGCATGCCTGGCCGCGGGAAACGCCGCTGGTGATCCATTGCTATGCCGGCATCTCGCGCTCGACGGCGGCGGCCTACGCCTCGCTGTGCGCGCTGCTGCCCGATCGCGACGAGGTGGAGCTGGCGCAGCGGCTGCGCCACGCCTCGCCCACCGCCACCCCGAATCCGCGCATCGTCGCTTTGGCGGATGCGGCACTGGGGCGCGACGGGCGCATGGTGGCGGCCATCGCCGGCATCGGCCGCGGCCGCGATGCCTTCGAGGGCACGCCGTTCGCCTTGCCGGTGAACTGATCAGGGCCGCGCCGCGACCCCCACCAGCCCCGGCACGGGAACCGCCTCCTCGGTGCGGATGGAGGCGTGATCCAGAAGCCGCAGTTCAAGCCCGGCGGTGGCGGCCACCGCCCGCACCATGGCGGCGGGATGCGCGAAGCGCAGGGTGTCGCGCAGCAGCACCCCCTCACCTTCATGGGTTTCGCTGGTGAAGGCGAACAGCCCGCCAGGGGTGAGCACCCGCGCCGCCTCCCGGAACAGGGGCGCGATCTCGTCCACATAGCACAGGGCATCAGCGGCGATGATGAGGTCGAAGCTGGCCGGCGGGGCCGCTGCCAGCACCGCACCCATCTCCCCCACCTCCAGCCCGGCATAAAGGCCGAGCCGCTCGGCCCGCTCCAGCATGGCGGGGGCGAGATCCACCCCGTGGAGCGCGTCCACCAGCGGCGCGAAAAGCGGCGCCGTCAGCCCCGTGCCGCAGCCAAGATCCAGCGCCCGGTGGAAGTGACAGTCGGGCCCCGCCACCCGCGCCACGGCGGCGTGCAGCAGTTCCGGGCCGCGATAGTTGAGATTGTCGCGCAGGGCGCCCTCGAAGCGGTCCGCATATTGATCGAACAGGGTCTGCACATAGGCCGCCGACATGGCCCCTTCCACCGGCGCCTGGCCGAGGCGCGCCAGCCGCAGGCCGGCGCCGAAGGCGTCGTCCGGGTCGCAATCGCGCGCCCGGGTGAAGGCATCGGCCGCGCCGGCCGCATCGCCGCCCGCCTCGCGGGCCTCGCCGAGCAGGAACCACGCGGCGGCGAAGTCCGGCGCCTCGGCCAGGGTGTCGGTGAGGAGATCCGCGGCGGCGGACCAGTCATGGTGATCAAGACAGGCGCGGGCCCAGTCGAGCCGGCGATCGAGCACAGGGTCACCCGAGGAATGGGTGTGGACGGCGGCGGACACGGGGGCCTCGCAGATAAGCGGCGCGCTCCCATATAACGAGTTGCGGAAAGAGACCAGACGTGCGCCCTGAAGATCTGCTTCACCCGACCCCCAAGGGGCTTTATTGCCCGCCCGGCGATTTCTATGTGGACCCGGTGCGGGTGGTGCCCCGGGCGCTCATCAGCCACGCCCATTCGGACCATGCCCGCCCCGGCCATGGCGCCGTGCTCGCCACCCGCGAGACGCTGGATCTGATGGCGCTGCGCCTGGGAGAGCGCTTCACGTCCACCCGCCAGCCCCTCGCCTATGGCGAAATGGTGAACATCAACGGCGTCACCGTCAGCCTGCATCCGGCCGGCCATGTGCTGGGCTCGGCCCAGATCCGGCTGGAGAAGGATGGGTTGGTGATCGTCGTCTCCGGCGACTACAAGACCGCCGCCGACCCCACCTGCGCCCCGTTCGAGCCGGTGCGCTGCCATGTGTTCGTAAGCGAGGCCACTTTCGGCCTGCCGGTGTTCCGCTTCGGCGATCCGGCCCAGGAGGTGGCAAAGCTGCTGCGCTCGGTGGCGGTGTTTCCCGAGCGCACCCATCTGGTGGGCGCCTATTCCCTCGGCAAGGCGCAGCGGGTGATGGCCATGATCCGCGCCGCCGGCCACACCGCGCCGCTCTATGTCCACGGCGCTCTCGAGCCCATCACCGACTATTACGCCGCCCAGGGGCAGGATTTCGGCCCGCTGAAACCGGTGGCGGGGGCGCACAAGTCCGCCTTCGTGGGGGCCATCGTGGTGGCGCCACCCATGGCCATGACCGATTTGTGGGCGCGGCGCTTCGCCGATCCCCTCACCTGCTTCGCCTCCGGCTGGATGCGGGTGCGCGCCCGCGCCCGCCAGCGCAGCGTGGAACTGCCGCTGGTGATCTCCGACCATGCGGATTGGGACGGCCTGTGCGCCGCCATCCGCGCCACCCATTGCCAAGAGCTGTGGGTGACGCACGGCGCCGAGGATGCGCTGGTGCATTGGGCGCAGACCCGGCAGATCCGCGCCCGCCCCCTGCGCCTGGTGGGCTATGGCGAGGAGGACGAGACCGAGACCGCGGAGACGCCGCCGGCGGGACAGTGAGGATTTTCAGCCGAAATTCCACACATCCCCACAAATTGGCACATTCCTTGTTTCTCAGGCCCCGTTCACGCAGGATGATCCGGACGGGGAGCAGCACATCATGGCCTATGTCCACCGCATCGGCGCCCGCAGCTATGTGTTTGCGGATCTTAAGGAGCTGATGGCCAAGGCCACGCCGCCGCGCTCCGGCGACATGCTGGCCGGCATCGCCGCCTCATCCGCCGAGGAGAATGTGGCCGCCAAGATGGCCCTGGCGGAGGTGCCGCTGAAGGCCTTCCTCTCCGAAGCGCTGGTGCCCTATGAAACGGATGAGGTCACCCGCCTCATCCTCGACACCCATGATCCGGTCGCCTTCGCTCCCGTCTCTGCCCTGACGGTAGGCGATTTCCGGGATTTTCTGCTCTCCGATCAGGCAACGCCCGAGCAACTCGCGGCCCTTGCGCCCGGGCTGACCCCGGAAATGGCCGCCGCCGTCTCCAAGCTCATGCGCAATCAGGACCTGATCCTGGTGGCCAGGAAATGCCGAGTGGTCACGTGCTTCCGCAACACCATCGGCCTGCCCGGCACCATGGCCGTGCGGCTGCAGCCCAACCACCCCACCGACGATGCCGCCGGCGTCTCCGCCACCATTCTCGACGGCCTGCTCTATGGCTGCGGCGATGCGGTGATCGGCATCAACCCTGCCTCCGACAGCCTGCCGGTGATCGACCGCCTGCTGCGGCTGATGGATGAGGTGATCACCCGCTTCGAGATCCCCACCCAGAGCTGCGTGCTCACCCACGTGACGAGCTCCATCGCGCTGATGAACCGCGGCGCGCCGGTGGATCTGGTGTTCCAGTCCATCGCCGGCACCGAGGGGGCGAACCGCGCGTTCGGCGTCGATCTCAAGGTGCTGCGGGAAGGCACCGATGCCGCCGCCGCGCTCCGGCGCGGCACGGTGGGGCAGAACGCCATGTATTTCGAGACCGGCCAGGGCTCGGCCCTCTCCGCCGGCGCCCATCACGGCGTCGACCAGCAGACCCTGGAAGCGCGTGCCTATGGGGTCGCCCGGCCGTTCAAGCCGCTCTTGGTGAACACGGTGGTGGGCTTCATCGGCCCCGAATATCTCTATGACGGCAAGCAGATCATCCGTGCCGGGCTGGAGGATCATTTCTGCGGCAAGCTGCTGGGCGTGCCGCTCGGTGTGGACGTCTGCTACACCAACCATGCCGAGGCCGACCAGGACGACATGGACACCCTGCTGACCCTGCTCGGCGCCGCCGGCGTCACTTACATCATGGGCATTCCCGGCGCCGACGACGTGATGCTGAACTATCAGTCCACTTCGTTCCACGACGCTCTTTATATCCGCGAGGTGCTGGGCCTGAAGCGGGCGCCGGAATTCGAGGCCTGGCTGGAACGCATGGGCATCGCCGATGCCGCCGGCCGGCTGCTGCCGGCGAGCGGCACCCATCCGCTGGTGGGCTTCGTGAAGGAGCAGGCGGCATGATCGCGCGCGATCCCTGGCTCGCCTTTTCCCGCCACACCCCGGCCCGCATCGCTTTGGGCCGCACCGGCGCCAGCCTGCCGACGCAGGAGGTGCTGCGCTTCGCCCTCGCCCACGCCCAGGCCCGCGACGCCGTCCACCTGCCGTTCGAGGCGACCAAGGTGGAAGCGGAGATCCGGGCGCTGGGCTTCGAGACCCTGGAGGTGGCGAGCGCCGCCCCGGCGCGGGATGTCTATCTGCGCCGCCCCGATCTCGGCCGGCGGCTGAATGCGGAAAGCCGCGCGCGCCTCGCCGCCCGCAAGGCGGCGCCGGTGGATCTGGCGCTGGTGGTCGCCGACGGCCTGTCCGCCACCGCCATCCATGCCCAGACCGCGCCTTTCCTGGCCGCCTTCAAGCCCTGGATCACGAAGGAGGGCTGGAGCGTCGCGCCGGTGGTGGTGGCAGCCCAGGCCCGGGTGGCGCTGGGCGACGAGGTGGGGGAGCTTCTGGCCGCCCGCGCCCTGGTGGTGCTGGTGGGCGAGCGGCCGGGCCTGTCCTCCCCGGACAGCCTCGGCCTCTACCTGACCTTCGCCCCCAAGGTCGGCCGCTCAGACGCGGAACGCAACTGCATCTCCAACGTACGGTCGGAAGGACTGAGCCACGAGCTGGCTGCCTTCAAGCTCGCCTGGCATCTCAAGGAGGCGCTGCGGCGCGCCGTCAGCGGCGTGGAGCTGAAGGACGAGAGCGACCTGCTCCTGCTGCACGGTGCCCCTCCGCCGGCCCTGACCGGCGGCTGAGCCGAGCTGAGCCCGGCGCTCCGCCGCGGGCGGAGGCCTCAGTCGGCTTCGACCGAAACCACGCGGAAGGTGTGCATCTCCTCGTCTTCCTTCACCGAGATGTATTCACCCACCTCGAACTTCTCATCGCCGAAGCGGTAGCCGGCCTCGTCGTCGTCATTTCCCGAAATGTCATAGCGGAAGGCCCAGCTTCCGCCGGGGCGTCGCACGAGGTGGCCCACCTCGTCCGCCTCGTCGGGACGGAACTTCACCACCCGGCAGATCTCGCGATGCTTCGCCCAAAGCTCCGCGTCGATGTGGCCATCCTCTTTCAGGGGCGCGACGAAACGGTAGCCGAAGAATTTCGACCCCTCCGGAAAATCCTTCTCACGGGCCAATTCCATGCGGACCTTATGAAAGCCCTGCGGCAGTTGCGCCATTGTTCTTCTCCCGGCCTTTGGTCTGGGCGTTGCAGTTCCTGTGTCGCCCTTATTTAGAGGATCCCCGGCGATTCGCGACAGAGCCCCTTGCGCCCCAGATGCTTCCCCCTGGGCAATGAAGACGCACCCATTACCTCCCGAAAGCCCTTGCCCTGCACGCGAATGCGGTCACAATAGCCGCAAGATGCAGGCGCCGCGCCCTTGGCGAACAGCACCTGCCGCACGCGGTCCCCTTGCGAGGCGCGGCCGCCTTGTCCATTCGCCCCCGGTTACTGGGCTTCGCTTTGCGCAATTTGACGTGGCGCAACGCAACATATTCGATTTCCGGCGATGCTTAATTTTGCGGCACCGCCTGGAAAGAGGCGGAAGACGCTGGGGGCAGGCGCAATCGGCAAGGGAGTGATGTCATGAATGATTCGGCCATTTTCCAGGGTTTGACCCGGGCCTGGAGCAGCGGAACCCCGCCGACCATGGCGCCCATGACGCAATGGAAGAACATGTTCTTCGATTGCCCGATGGCGGTGGCGTCTCACCTGCAGCGCTTCATGGGCAAGCAGGCCCAGGAGCAGATGCAGCTGATGGGCGAACTGGCGAAAGAACCCAATCCCGCCAACGCCATGACCAAGGAACTGGCGTTCATGCAGCAGTCTGCGCTGGCCTGGAATACCGAGGTGCTGGAGCTGGCGGAGCTGATCCAGACCAAGGTGCTGGCGGCCACGCAGCCTGAAACGAACGCAGAAAAGCCGCCCGTCGCCGAAGCGGCGTGACGTGATCTCCTCCGGCCCGACCGGGCCGGAGGACGCCTTTCATTCCCGCCACCCCGACTTGCGACGGGGCAGCGAAAGCCAGCGGCAGCGGCCTGATCAAGCCACCGCCATGAGGGTGGCGTTGCCGCCGGCGGCAGCGGTGTTGATGGAGATCGACACCTCGCGCATGAGCAGCGGCAGCGGCACCCCGCCCGCCTCCAGCACATGCACGGGCACCAGCGGCCCGGTGCCGTCCACGAGCCGGGTCGCCACACCGGTCACGTCCCCCTCCTCCACCAGCGCCACGTTGATCCCCGCCCCCGGCGCGGATCCCCCGCTCGTGTCCTGATCCAGCGCAAACACAATCCGCCTGGCCAAAGCGGCCGGCAGGTCGGCCAGCGCGCCGCGCAGGCTCGGGGCTTCCACGCGCACCCGGTTGCCGGTGGCCAAGGCGGCGGCGATGCCCGTCAGCAGCGCCCCGCGGGTCTGCGCCCGCACCAGCACCGTGCCGCGGGGTGCCAGCCCGTAGCGGTTGCTCTCACCCACCGGGCCCGGCAGCTCGGTGAGCACGCCAAGCGGTACCGCCAGGGCCCAATCCCGCGCCTGCGCCGCCTCGCGGGCAGATCCCTTCGCCGCCAGCCAGTCGGCGAACGCGAGGGCCGCGGCGTCGGCCGTCCCCCCGCTCTGGGACCAGCGCGGCAGACCATGGGTGAGGCGCTGCAGATAGAGCGGCCCGCCGGCCTTGGGGCCGGTGCCGGAGAGGCCGCGCCCGCCGAATGGCTGCACCCCCACCACCGCGCCGATGATGTTGCGGTTCACATAGATATTGCCCGCCTCCACCTGCGCCGTGACCGCGGCGATGGTCTCGTCGAGCCGGGTGTGGAGACCGAAGGTGAGGCCGTAGCCGGTGGCGTTGATCTCGCGCACCACTTCGCCCACCGCCTCGCGGCGATAGCGCACCACGTGCAGCACCGGGCCGAACACCTCGCGCTCCAGCTCGCCCAGCCGGTCGATCTCGATCAGGGTCGGCGCCACGAAGGTGCCGTGGCGGGTGGGCATGCCGAGGGGCACGCGGAAGACCTTGTGACCGCGGCTCGCCATGGCCTCCACATGGGCCTCGATGCCGGCGCGGGCGTCGGCGCTGATCACCGGCCCCACATCCGTAGCCAAGTGATCGGTGGGGGCCACCACCAGTTCCGCCATGGCGCCCTTCAGCAGCTCCAGAATATGGTCCGCCACCTCTTCCTGCAGGCACAGCACCCGCAGGGCCGAGCAGCGCTGGCCGGCGCTGTCGAAGGCGGAGGCCACCACGTCGGCCACCACCTGCTCGGCCAAAGCCGAGCTGTCCACCACCATTGCGTTCTGGCCACCGGTCTCGGCGATGAGGGGAATGGGCCGGCCCGCCGGCGAGAGGCGCGGGGCGAGCTGACGCTGGATCAGCCGCGCCACCTCGGTGGAGCCGGTGAACATGACGCCCGCCACCTGCGGTGCCGCCACCAGGGCCGCGCCCACCGCACCGTCACCGGGCAGCAGCTGCAGCACATCGGCCGGCACCCCGGCCTCGTGCAGCAGGCGCACCGCCTCGGCGGCGATCAGCGGGGTCTCCTCCGCGGGCTTCGCCAGCACCGTATTGCCAGCGGCCAGCGCCGCCGCCACCTGGCCGGTGAAGATGGAGAGTGGGAAGTTCCAGGGGCTGATGCAGACCACCGGGCCGAGCCCGGTCTGGCTGGCCTCCAGCTTCTCCGCTTCTCCTGCATAGAAGCGCAGGAAATCGATGGCTTCGCGCACCTCGCCCACCGCATTGGCCGCCGACTTGCCGGCCTCGCGCATCATAAGCCCCATCAATTGGCCCATGCGGGCCTCAAGGGCCTCGGCCGCCTTAAGCAACGGCGCACAGCGCTCCCGCGCGGGGCGCGCGGCCCAACCGGGGGCTGCGGCGGCCGCCTGCGCCATCGCTGCACCGGCGGCTGCGGGCGTCACCTCGAACACCTCACCCACCACATCGCGCCGGTCGGCCGGGTTCAGCACGGCGCGGCGGGTGCCGGCGTCCGCCGTGCCGGCGCTCCAGGGCCAGCCGGCGCTGGCGCTGAGGCTGGCGGTGAGGGCCTCGAGCACGTCGTCGTTCGACAGATCGATGCCTGCGGAATTGAGCCGGTCGGGGAACAGCGCCGACGGCGCCTTGATGAGATCATGGGGAGCGCCGGGATGGGGCATGGCCCGCACCACATCCACCGGATCGGCGATGAGGTCATCCACCGACACGGCGGGATCGGCGATGCGGTTGACGAAGGAGGAGTTGGCGCCGTTCTCCAGAAGCCGCCGCACCAGATAGGCGAGCAGGGTCTCGTGGCTGCCCACCGGCGCATAGATGCGGCACGGCCGGCCCATGTGGGTGGGGCCCACCACCTCGTCATACAGCGGCTCGCCCATGCCATGCAGGCACTGAAACTCGAACGAACCCTCGGTGAAATCGGCACCGGCCAGGTGATAGATGGAGGCCAGCGTCTGGGCGTTGTGGGTGGCGAACTGCGGGAAGATCACATCCCGCGCCGCCAGGAGCTTGCGGGCGCAGGCGATGTAGGACACGTCCGTGTGGGGCTTGCGGGTATAGACCGGGAAGTCGGACAGCCCATCGATCTGCGCGCGCTTGATCTCGGCATCCCAATAGGCGCCTTTCACCAGCCGCACCATCAGCCGGCGGCCGTTGCGCCGGGCAAGATCAATGAGCACGTCGAGAACGAACGGGCAGCGCCGGCCATAGGCCTGCACCACGAAGCCGAGCCCGTTCCAGCCGGCGAGATCCGGATCCGCGCACAGCACCTCCATCATGTCGAGGGAGAGCTCCAGCCGGTCGGCCTCCTCGGCATCGATATTGACGCCGATATCGTAGCCCTTGGCGAGCAGCATCAGGGCCTTCACCCGCGGCAGCAACTCGGCCATCACTCGGCCCGCCTGGGCGCGGGCATAGCGCGGATGCAACGCCGAGAGCTTGATGGAGATGCCCGGCCCGCCATAGACCCCCCGCCCGGCGGAGGCCTTGCCGATGGCGTGGATGGCACCTTCATAATCGGCGAAATAGCGATCCGCATCGGCGGCCGTCACCGCCGCCTCGCCCAGCATGTCGTAGGAATAGCGGAAGCCCTTGGCCTCCCGTTCGCGGGCGCGCTTCAGGGCTTCGTCCATGGTCTCGCCCATGACGAACTGCTCGCCCATCATGCCCACCGCCACATTCACCGCGCGGCGGATGACCGGCTCGCCGAGCCGGCCCACCAGCCGCGTCAGGGCGGCGGTGAGGCCCTGCTCATCCACCGTGCCCACCAGCTTGCCGGTGAGAACGAGGCCCCAGGTGGCGGCGTTCACGAACAGGGAATGGCCGCCGCGCAGATGGGCGAGCCAATCCCCATGGCCGATCTTGTCGCGGATGAGGGCATCGCGCGTCGCCGTATCGGGAATGCGCAGCAGCGCCTCGGCCAGGCACATCAGGGCGATGCCCTCCTTGGAGGAGAGGGCGAATTCCTGCACCAGCTCTTCCACCAGCGAACCCCGCGGCTTACCGCGCAGCGCCTCGATCAGCCGGCGGGCGGTGCCGGCGATGGGGGCGCGCATGTCCGCCGGCAGGGTGGCTTCCTCCAGCAGCGGTGCCAGGCATTCAGCTTCGGGACGGCGATAGGCCGCCGTCACCGCCCGGCGCAGCGCCGAGCGCGGACCCGCCGGCGGCGCGAAATCGGCGAACATCGGGGCCTCGGAGGCAGCGGGGGCAACAGCGGAAATCATCGGGCGAGTGAGTGGGCGAGTCATGGGGCGCGATCCTTGCGACTGCGCCGCCCGCAGGCTGGGCGAAGGCGGGGGCGTCAGTCCCCTAAAGGGTAGCAAGACCCGCTTTTGCATTCCGACTTTTCATATGGGAGAATGGCATCAGAATTTTATGAAATGATCGCCATATGCAGTCATATCACCCATGACAGAGCCAGAACTTAGTCAACTTGATGCTTTCGATCAGCGCATTCTGGAAGCGCTCAGCGCCGATGGGCGCATGTCCATCACCGATCTGTCGGCGCGGGTGGGCCTGTCGCGTACACCATGCCAGGCGCGCCTCAAACGGCTGGTGGACGAAGGCTATATCCGCGGGTTCCGGGCGCAGCTCGATCCGGTGAAGCTGGGGCTCGACCACATCGCCTTCACCGAGGTGAAGCTCTCCGACACCACGGAAGCCTCCCTCTCCGCCTTCAACGCGGCGGTGCGGCGCCTCCGCGAGGTGGAGGAATGCCACATGATCGCGGGGCCGTTCGATTATCTGTTGAAGGTGCGCACACGCGACATCCGCCGCTACCGGCAGGTGCTGGGCGAGAAGATCTCCGCTTTGCCCTGCGTCGCCAGCACGTCCACTTATGTGGTCATGGAATCGGTGAAGGACGACGCACCGTGAGCCATCAGGCGTCGGGCGCCTGGGCCAGCAGCGCCGCCGCGGCGTCGAATTCGAGGCGCCGGGCCGCACGGCGGGCGGCGGCGAGCTCATCCTCACCCCACTGGTCGCGGTTCCAATCCTCATCCACATGGGCGGCGGCCCACACCGCGTCGGCATCGAGCCGCCCCTCGGCCAGCGCCAGCGCCAGCAGGGCCGAACCGGTCAGGGTGGTGATGACATGCAGCGCCGCCAGCGCCAGCGGCCCCTGCGGCAGCCGCGCCCTCACCCGCGCCAAAGCGTCATCGGGCTGGGCCACATGGCGAATGCCTTCGCTGAGGAAGAAGCGGGCGCCGTGGGTCTCGTTGAGCCACTCAAGGATGGGGTCCCACTGGGCCGCCTGGCGCGCCAGCAGCGCATCCGGCCCTTCGGCACGGTAGAACAGAAGATCTGTGCCGGCATAGTTCGCCACTTCCTCCCGCACCGCCGCAGCCTCGGGGGCGACCCGGTCGAGGGCGACATTCACGAGGCGGGTCAGCGGCATGGAGAAGGGGTCGATCTCCTCCCCTTGTGCGGCCCATTCCGCCGCCAGCTCCTCGGCGAGGGCCTGGGTCGGCACCGCCAGCACCGCCCGCGCCGGCGTGCGCACCGGGCGGCCGTCCAGCAGCACGGCGAAGCCACCCTCCACCGGGCCCACGCCTGCCTCCTTATAGAAGCGCTTGGGGCGGGCTGGGCGCTGCGCCGCCTGGGCGCGCGCCATGGGGTTGTCCGCGCCGCTCTCCAGATCACCGAGACTATCGCGCATCACGCCCTCCGTTCCTGCGGCAGGGCGGCGGCGGCCAGCAGCTGCGAAAGCGCGGCCGGGACCGCGCCGAAGTGGTCCACCACCTGCTGCGCGCCGGCATGCCAGAGCGCCTCGGTCTCGTGATAGCCCCACTCGACCCCCAGCGCCGAGGCGCCCGCCGCCCGCGCCATGGCCATGTCGAACGAGGTATCGCCCACCACCACCGTGCGGGCGGGGCCGATGCCGGTTTCCATCATCGCCTGCTGCACCATGGCGGGATGGGGCTTGGAGGGCGCATCATCTGCGGTCTGGATGGTGGCGAACCAGCCCACCATGTCCTGCGCCTTGAGCACCCGGTCCACCCCGCGCCGCGCCTTGCCGGTGACCATGCCGAGCAGCACGTCGTCACGGGCGCGCAGGCCCTCCAGCACCTCCCGGGCGCCAGGGAACATGGGCTCCGGCGGCCGGATGTCGCGCAGCCGCATGAAGGCGCTGCGATAGGCCTCCGCCATCTCCATGACGGGATAATGCGCATCGCCCCGCGCCAGCACGGTGAAGGCCTCGGGCAGCGACAGGCCGACGATGGAGAGAAGCTCGGCCCGCTCCGGCACCGCCAGGCCCAGCGCCGCATGGGCGTCGTGCATGGCCTGCACGATCATGTGCTGGCTGTCGACCAGCGTCCCGTCGCAATCGAACAGGATCAGGGTCAAGGCGCCATCGGACGTGGGAGCGGGGGAAGGCTGGGACGGCGTGCTCATTTCAAGGTCATCTTCTGGGTGGCGATGTCATAGACCCAGGTGGTGCCGGTGGGATCCTCGAACAAGATGTCCTTGAAGCCCCGCTGCTCGCACTGTTTCGGGAACGGGCCGGCGATGATCAGCTCGGCCGCCGTCTTGGCGGAGAAATTGAACGTGATGGTCAGTGTGGTGTCCTCTGGCCCGGAGGTGGTCACCTTCAGGTCGAGCCCGTTCTGAGCGAAGCTCTCCTGCTTGCTCTTGGCGAAGGCGCGGCGCGATTCCGCGTCCGCCGGCGTGTCCGTGGAGCGGGTCAGGGGTGCGGCCAGAGACGGCGGCACGGCCGCCACCGAAGGCATCGCCGGCGCTGCCGCAGGTTCAGGCCGCGCCAACGCCGGCCGTTCAGGCGCGGGCGGCGGCGCGAAAGCGGAAGTCTCGCTGCTGGGCGGTGGAGCCACGGGGGGCGCGGCGGGTGCCACCGGCGCCGGGGCCTCCGCCACCGCGGGCGACGCCGGCGTGGATGGTGCCGCAGGCGACGCAGAGATGGTGGGCGTCGGCGCGGGCGACGCAGAGATGGTGGGCGTCGGCGCGGGCGACGCAGAGTTGGCCGGCGCAGGCCCGGCGGAACGCACCGGGGCCGGCGAAGACAACACCCACCACACCAGCGCGCCGGACACCAGCGCCACCGCCGTCCCCGCCAAGCCGATCACCACCGGTATCAGCGCCCGATTGCGCAGGGAGCGTCCACAGAAGGGGCACTGCGTCTCTTCCGGATAGACCTGCGCACCGCACCCCGGACAGAATTCGTGCTTGGTGTTCATGCGTCTCCGCCTTTGCCTCGCCCCCTCATATGGCCCTTCACGGGGCCCGAGGACAGGGGAAGGGCGGCGCCCGTCGCGCGCCACCCCTTGCTCCCTCTACCGGAAGCCGGCCCCATAGCAGGTTAATGTGGCAGACCTACTTCGGATTGCCAAAATCCAGCATCGGCGGGGGCGGCGCATCGAAGCTCGGGGTGAGGCTATCGAATTGCTGCTGCACCTGATTCTGATCCAGCTGCACCGCGCCCGACTTGTAGTGGGTCACCATCTGCGGGAACAGGATGATGAGCGCCACCATCACCAGCTGGATGCACACGAACGGCACCGCGCCCCAATAGATCTGGCCTGTGGTGATCGGTTGCATGGTCTTGCCTGTCACCCGGTCCACATAGGGCAGCTTGGGCGCCACCGAGCGCAGGAAGAACAAGGCGAAGCCGAAGGGCGGGTGCATGAACGAGGTCTGCATGTTCACCGCCAGCATCACGCCGAACCAGATGAGGTCGATGCCGAGCTTGTCGGCGGCCGGCCCCAGGAGCGGGATGATGATGAAGGCGAGCTCGAAATAATCGAGGAAGAACGCCAGCACGAACACCAGAATGTTCACGGCGATGAGGAAGCCCGCCTCGCCGCCGGGCAGCGACACCAGCAGCTCTTCCACCCATTTGTGCCCGTCCACGCCATAGAAGGTGAGCGAGAACACGCGTGCGCCCAGCAGGATGAACAGCACGAAGGCGGACAGCTTGGCGGTGGAATAGGTGGCTTGCCGCAGCAGATCAACCTTGAGCCGTCCGCGGCCGATGGCCAGCGCAAGCGCCCCCACCGAGCCCATGGCGCCGCCTTCCGTCGGCGTGGCGACACCGATGAAGATGGTGCCCAGCACCAGGAAGATCAGCGCCAGCGGCGGCACCATCACGAACACCACCTGCTCCGCCAGCTTGGAGAGCAGGCCCAGGCGGAACACCCGGTTGATGACGGCGATGACGAACGCCAGGGCCACTGTGGCCGACATGGCGAGCACCACGTAATCCGACCCGAACTTCACCTCGGACCGGTTCATCAGCCAGATGGCGGCGGTGATGGCGATGGCGAGCGCGATATAGAGCGAGGGGGTGAGCAGCCGCGCGGTGCCGGACATGATGAAATAGAGCACCGCGAACGACACCACGCCCCACGCGGCGGTGTTGGCGAAGCCCGGTAGGAGATCGGCAGTGAGATGCGGCAGCGAGCCGGTGGCGAGCAGCACCGCGAATCCGGCGGCGGTCAGCGCCCCCAGCACCCGGGCGAAGCCGTGCTTCTCGTCCGGCGGCCGCAGGGTCTGCGCCTCCAGCGGCAGGCCGGGCGCCGCCTTCGGGAAGAAGGTGGAAACAAGGAAAATATAAAGCGCGTAGAAGCTGGAGAGCAGCAGGCCCGGGATGAAGGCGCCCTCATACATGTCGCCCACGGACCGGTTCAGCTGGTCCGCCATCACGATCAGCACCAGCGAGGGCGGAATGATCTGCGCCAGGGTGCCCGAGGCGGCGATGACACCGGAAGCCACCCGCCGATCATAGCCGTAGCGCAGCATGATGGGCAAGGAGATGAGGCCCATGGAGATCACCGAGGCGGCCACCACGCCGGTGGTGGCCGCAAGCAGCGCGCCCACGAAGATCACCGCATAGGCCAGGCCACCACGAATGGAGCCGAACACCTGGCCGATGGTGTCCAGCAGATCCTCGGCCATGCCGGAGCGCTCAAGAATGAGGCCCATGAAGGTGAAGAAGGGGACCGCCAGCAGCACCTCATTGTTCATGGTGCCATAGACGCGCTCGGGCAGCGCCTGCAGGAAGTCCGGCCGGAACAGGCCGAGGTAGATGCCGATGACGCCGAAGATCAGGCCATTGGCGGCAAGGGAGAAGGCCACCGGGTAGCCGAGCAGCAGGAACACCACCAGCGCCGCGAACATGATGGGCGCCATATTGTGGATGAACCAGCCGCGAAAACCGGGCTCGGCCGCCATCGCCACATCGGGCAGGAAGGCCACCAAAGCGAGCGCGCCCAGCACCACCGCGGCCAGATGGGCGAGACGCGGGCGACGCAGCATCGAGATCACAAGATCGAGCATCCCCGCCCCCTCAGCGCTGCGCCTGGGAGGAGCCGGCGGCGTCCCCCTCGTGATCGTCCAGAAGCCGCTCAGCCTCGGCCGCGAGCGCCGCATGGGTGCCGCCCGGCCCCTCGTGGGGATCGTCCATGCGCCCCATCATCACGGCGACGCGCTTGATGAGTTCCGAGATGCCCTGCAACGTCAGAAAGAAGAAGCCCAGCGGCACCAGCAT
Organism: Xanthobacter sp. NM-25; assembly: GCF_022138605.1. Taxonomy (GTDB): domain Bacteria; phylum Pseudomonadota; class Alphaproteobacteria; order Rhizobiales; family Xanthobacteraceae; genus Xanthobacter. Next base: position 213,575 of record NZ_JACBFS010000003.1, on the reverse strand, counting down.
CTTGGCCGGCCACTGCGGGAGCCCGCCCGCATTCAGCGACTGCTCGTCGATGGCATAGGAACTGAGGAAGAAGGGAATGGACGTCCAAAGCAGCAGGATGGAGAAGGGCAGCAAAAAGAACAGATGCCCGAACACATCGATACCATCTCGCATCCGCTTGCTGAGATGGGCGTTCACAATGTCGATGCGGATGTGCTCATTGTCGAGCAGGGTCCAGGACGCGCACAGCAGGAATACCGCCGAGAACAGCACCCATTGCAGTTCCAGCCATGAATTGGAGCTGACATCGAACAACTTGCGCACGATGGCATTGATCGCGGAAACCAGGATGGCGACCACGATCAGCCAGGCGGCGGCCTTGCCGATCCGCGCATTGACGGCGTCAATGCCACGGGCGAGCGCGAGCAGGGGTGTCATGGGTATGCGTCCCTCGGGCGAACACGTTTTTGCCGGACCGCACATCTGACCCTGGTGACGGCCCTTTGAGCCGGCACCATAGGCAAACCACAACAGGCCGCAAGAGCAAGGGCCCCCGAATCCGCATGGCTCGGCGTGTTCCATGGACTGCGGCGCAAGCGGATTCGACTAAAGTCTGAAGCCCCAGCCATCGCGCATGACCGCGAAGATGCAGCAACCCATTGCTCGTAGACCATGGGTTGCAACAGCCCTCCAGCGCCAGCGGACGATTCTGCCGCGCTTTCGCTTGCGGGCACCTCACCCTCTCAGCGGCCGGACGGGGCCAATGGCCAAGATGGCGGACCGACGAGAGCGGCGCCGCGTTGAAAGACCCCCCGGGCGCGCTCCCACATGACCATGGCGCCGGTGCCGGCCCGTGGGCTTGAGCCCACGCACCAGGCAGCGACATCGGTGCCTGTGCGCGGCAGCAGCGCCACCAGCGCGCCCAGCCCGTCCCACCCGGCCGCCTCCTCGGTCACGTCTTCCGGCGGGGTGCCGCAAAGTGGGGTGTCGAGGCTCGGCCACACCTGGGCGGTCACCAGGTTCCAGCGGCCGGACAAACGGGAATAAAAGCGAAGGCGCCCGCCGAACGGCACGCCGCCCCTGCTGCCCCACTCGCTGAGGCCCACCAGCGGTGCGCCTTCGGGATCGATCCAGGCAACCACCTCGGTCACCAGGGTGGGCGCCCCCTCCCCTTCACCGCGATCGACGAGGCGCAGGAACGCATGGGGCTGGTCGAGCAGCACCTCCACCCGCGTTCGCGAACCGTGAACGCTGCCGCCCGAGACCCGCGCCCCACCACGCCCGGCGGTGATCTCATAGTGCGGAAAGCCGTTCGGCTGCGCCACCTGCAGCTCGCCATACAGCGCCAGAACATCGAGCCCCTGCCCCAGGACCGCCGCCGGCGCCAACCCCAGCAGCAGCGCCAACAGACGCAGGGCGCGGCGCGGCACGCCCCTAGCCTTCCGGCGCTTCGAGGATGGGATCATACTGGCTGGCGTCGAAGCCCAGCACCGCGAAAGACTGAGCCATATGCGGCGGCAGCGGCGCCGAAACATCGATCACCCCCTGCCCGCGCGGATGGGGGATGACGATGCGCCGGGCCAGGAGGTGCAGCTTGTTCTGCAGCCCGCCCGGCAGTTCCCAATTCTCGATATTGAAATATTTGGGGTCGCCGACGATGGGATGGCCGATGTGTGCGAGGTGCGCGCGCAGCTGGTGGGTGCGGCCGGTGACCGGCTTCAGGGACAGCCAGCTCATCTTCTGCGCCGCCTGGTCCACCACCGCATAATAGGTCACCGCGTGGCTCGCCTCGTCCTCGCCATGGCGGGCCACGCGCATCTTCTCCTCTTCCTCGTCGCGGGCGAGATAGGTGGAGATGCGGCCCTGGCGGGGCTTGGGCACGCCGGGCACCAGCGCCCAATAGACCTTGCGCGCCTCGCGCGAGCGGAAGCTCTTGGCAAGAACCGAGGCGGCGAGCCGCGTCTTCGCCACCAGCAGGCAGCCACAGGTATCCTTGTCGATGCGGTGGACGAGGCGCGGCTTCTGGCCATCCTTGTCGCGCATGGCCTCCAGCAGGCCATCCACGTGACGATAGGTGCCCGAGCCGCCCTGCACCGCGAGGCCGAACGGCTTGTTCAGCACCATCACATCCTTGTCCTCATAAAGGATCAGGGATTTCAGAAAGCTGAGGTCATCGCCCGGTTTACCGCCCGTCTTGCCCGGGCCTTTGCCCACGCCCGCCTTGCCGGCGGCCGCATGAGCCGCGCCGTCATGTGAGGTTCCCCCATGAGAGGCGCCACCGGCGGCGGACGCCGGTGCTTCCTCCTCTCCACCACCCAGCGGCGGCACGCGCACGCTCTGGCCGGCTTCGAGGCGGGTCGAGGTCTTGATGCGGCCGCCATCCACCCGTACCTGCCCGGTGCGCACCAGCTTCTGCAGATGACCGAAGGACAGGTCCGGGTAGTGCAGCTTGAACCACCGGTCGAGGCGCATGTCCGCCTCGTCCGCTGCCACCGTCTTCAGCTCCACTGCCATCTGGGCCCGTCCTCGCGCCGCGTTCATATCCATCGCTTGCCCATAGACCAGGATGGGCCCGACGTCACGCCTCGCGCCAGCGCCATCCCGTCAGCTGAGCACCCGCATCAGCGAGATGCCGGCGAACACGGCGATGAAGGCCAGCGCCACCGAGCCGGCGGCATAGAGCAGCGCGAGGCCCATTTCGCCGCGTTCCATGAGAAACAGGAAATCCAGCGAGAAAGTGGAAAAGGTGGTGTAGCCGCCCAGCAGCCCGGTGGTGAGGAACAGCCGCGCCCCCTGGCTCCACGCGGCGCCATCCTTGAACGCCAGATAGCCGGTGAGCAGCCCCATGGCGAAACTGCCGGTAACATTGATGGCGAAGGTGGCGAACGGAAAGCCGGTGCCCAGCAGGCGCGGCAGGGTGATGTTCACTAGATGCCGGAGAACGCCGCCGCAGCCGGCCCCCAGAAACACCAGCACGACAGGATGAAAGAGGACGGATGGCATGACGGCTCCAAAGCTCGGCAGTCCCGCCAGTGTTGGCGCGACCGAGCGCACGGTGCAAGCCTTCCGCGCCCCTCAAATCCCACGCCCACGGCCTGCCCGAACGACGGCACCACCCATGCAAATGCCTCGCCGGGCGCGGGCCGGGCGGGGCATTGTGACGACAGCGAGCGCAGGCTCAGACCTTGGCGAGGGCCTGATCGAGATCGCCGATGATGTCGGCCACGTCCTCGATGCCGATGGACAGGCGCACCACCTGCGGCCCGGCGCCGGCGATCACCTTCGCCTCGTCGGTGAGCTGGCGGTGGGTGGTGGAGGCGGGGTGGATGATCAGCGAGCGGGTGTCGCCAATATTGGCGAGGTGGGAGAACAATTCCACGTTGGACACGAGGCTCACGCCGGCCTCATAGCCGCCCTTAAGGCCGAAGGTGAACACCGCACCGGCGCCCTTGGGCAGGTATTTCTGCGCCAGGGCGTGGTAGCGGTCGTTCTCCAGGCCCGGATAGCTCACCCATTCCACCTTGGGGTGGGCGGCGAGATAGCGGGCCACTGCCAGAGCGTTCTCGCTGTGGCGCTGCATGCGCAGCGGCAGGGTCTCGATGCCGGTCAGCAGCATGAAGGCGTTGAAGGGCGAAAGCGCCGGGCCGAGATCGCGCAGGCCGAGGGCCCGCACGGCGATGGCGAACGCGAAATTGCCGAAGGTCTCGTGCAGCACCATGCCCTGATATTCGGGCCGCGGCGCCGACAGGAAGGGGTAGCGATCCGTCGCCGACCAGTTGAAGGTGCCCGCATCGACGATGATGCCGCCCAGTGAATTGCCGTGCCCACCCAGGAACTTGGTGGCGGAATGCACGACGATGTCGGCGCCGTCCTTGATGGGCTGCCAGAGATAGGGCGTGGCCAGCGTGTTGTCGACGATCAGCGGAACGCCCGCCTTCTTGGCGATGGCGGAGATGGCCGCGATGTCCACCACCACGCCGCCCGGATTGGCGATGCTCTCCACGAAGATCGCCTTGGTCTTATCGGTAAGCGCAGCTTCGAAGGTGGAGATGTCGTCAGGGTCCGCCCACTTCACGTTCCAGCCGAAGCTCTTGAAGGCATGGGAGAACTGGTTGATGGAGCCGCCATAGAGCTTACGGGAGGCGATGAACTCGTCGCCGGGGGTCAGCAAAGTGTGGAACACCAGGTGCTGCGCCGCATGGCCCGAGGCCACCGCCAGCGCGGCGGTGCCGCCTTCCAGGGCCGCCACACGCTCTTCCAGCACCGCATTGGTGGGATTGCCAAGGCGCGAATAGATATTGCCGAAGGCCTGTAGGCCGAACAGCGAGGCCGCATGGTCCACATCGTCGAACACGAACGAGGTGGTCTGGTAGATGGGGGTCGCCCGGGCACCGGTGGTGGGGTCGGGCTGCGCGCCGGCATGAACCGCCAGGGTGGCGAAACCCGGCTCGTGCACGGCCGGCGCAGTGGTGTCTTCAGTCATCGGGCCTCTCCCATCACATCGGCCTGCGGGCCGCTTCCGCCTTATAGGCGCTTGTGGATTTTCTGAAAATACATCTAAACGATGATTTTTATTAACTCAAACCGCGCCGGGCGGTTTGCGCGAGGCGATGGAGAGCCGTTGCACCCCCTGTCCCAGCAGCTTCGGGCGGCGCGAGGACAGGGTGCGCGAATTGACCCCGGTCCAACCGATCTCGCCGGAGAGGCGGCCATATTCGATCTTGGGGCAGCGATCCATCACCACCTTGAGGCCGGCGGCCTCGGCCTGCGCGGCCACTTCGTCGTTGCGCACGCCGAGCTGCATCCACAGCACCTTGGGCAGCGGTAAAATCGTCTCCACCTCGGCCCACACCGCCGGCAGATGCTCGGGGGCGCGGAACACGTCGACCATGTCGATGGGCTCGGGCACATCGGCGAGGCGCCCCAGGAAGGTGAGCCCCACCACCTCTTTGCCGGCCTGGCCGGGATTGATGGGGAACACCCGATAGCCCCGCTCCGCCAGATACTTCATCACCAGATAGGAGGGCCGCGTGGGGTTGGCGCTGGCGCCGACGATGGCGATGGTGCGCACCTCTTCCAGAATGCCGCGGATATAGCTGTCGTCGTAGCGATCGTGGTTCATGATGCGCTCCTCCCGAGCCGGTGGGCGTCAGATGCGGGCTTCAGATCCGCGCCTTGGAGAACAGGCGCGTGAAGTTCGCCGTGGTGGCCTCAGCCATCTGCTCCGGGCTCACGCCCCGGGCCGCCGCCAGCACCTTGGCGGTCTCGCGCACGTAAGAGGGCTCGTTGCGCTGGCCGCGATGGGGCACCGGGGCGAGATAGGGGGAATCCGTCTCCACCAGCAGCCGGTCTTCCGGCACGGTGACGGCGATGGCCCGCAGCGCCTCGCTCTTCTTGAAGGTGAGCACGCCGGAGAAGGAGATATAGCCCCCCAGCGCCAGCGCCCGCCGCGCCAGCTCGGGGCCGGCGGTGAAGCAGTGCAGCAGGAAGGGAAAGGCCCCCTTGGCGCTCTCCTCCTCCAGGATGGCGGCGGTGTCCTCATCGGCATCGCGGGCGTGGATCACCAGCGGCAGCCCGGTCTCCCGCGCGGCGGCGATATGGGTGCGGAAGCCATGGGCCTGCGCCTCGCGGGGCGCGGTGTCGTAGAAATAATCGAGCCCCACCTCGCCGATGGCGACGACCTTCGGATGGGCGGCCAGCGCCACCAGATCGGCGGTGGTCACGTCCGGCTCCTCGGCGGCGTAATGGGGATGGGTGCCCACCGAGCAGCTCACCTCATCGAACCGCTCGGCGATGGCACGGATGGCATCGAAGCGGGCCACCCGGGTGGAGATGGTGACCAGATGGCCCACCCCCGCCGCCTTGGCCCGCGCCACCACATCGGGCAGCTCCGGCGCGAATTCGGGGAAATCGAGGTGGCAATGGCTATCGACGAGCATCGTGGAACACAGCAACCGAAAGGGACGCCGCGGCCTGCGCGGCAATGGGCCGAAGGTATAAGCGCATCCCCGTGCGCCGTCGAGCCGAGGCGACAGCGCCCCACCCCCATGGCAGGATGCCGCCGACGAATCGAGCCCTGAGGAGCGGCCATGCCCCCCTTCCGCCCGGCGCTGCTGCGCCTTGCCGAACATGCCCACGCCTGGGCCGCCGCCATGGTGGTGGGCGGCATCGCGCTGATGGCCTGGAGCGCCCAGCTCGCCATTCCCATGCAGCCGGTGCCCATCACCCTGCAGAGCTATGTGCTCATCACCCTCGCCGCCCTGCTGGGCTGGCGGCTCGGCGGGCTGACGGTGGCGCTCTATGTGGCCTTCGGCCTCGCTGGCATGCCGGTGTTCGCCAAGCACGCCGCGGGCCTCCAGGTGCTCACCGGGGCCACCGGGGGCTTCCTCATCGGTTTCGTTCTGGTGGCGCTACTGGTCGGCGCCCTGCAGCAATACTGGGCGCGGGGCCGCTGGCTGCCGCTGCTCATGACCCTGGTGCTGGGCCACCTGGTGCTGATGGTGGTGGGTGCCGGCTGGCTGGGGGCGCTGCGCGGTGCGCAGGTGGCCTGGGAGAAGGGCTTTCTGCCCTTCCTGCCCGGCGCCGGCATCAAGAGCGTGGCGGCGCTCATCACCGTACTGGTGGTGGAGCGGCTGGCTTCTCCCCGCCGCGCCTGAGTGAGGGGGCGCACCCCCTCGTTCAGATGGAGTCGGAGATTTCCTGCTTCAGCGCATCCGCATCGCCGGCCGGCATGGTGATGGCCCGCACCACCTCGCGCCCGCTACCCGGATTGGCGACGATGGACGCTTCGAGCGACACCGTCACGGCACCACCCGACGTGTTGAAGATATAGTCGAGACGGAAAGCGGCATTGGAGCTGGCGCCATTGGTCCGCTTCAGCGCCTCGTCCGCCGGCAGGATCTTCTCGGCCACCAGCTGGGCCGGCTGATCCACCGTGATGGTGTAGCCGCGCGCCCGCCGCGCCGTGGCGAGGCGCCCGCGCACCAGGGTTGCGTCGGCTGCCGGGAGCCGCACCTCGATGCGCGGCACGGCCGGGCCCTCCGGCTGCATGGGCGGCGCGTCCGCCGGCATCATGGGCGGGATGGGATCGTAATTGGCCGCCGGAGGCGGGCTGCGATCGCTGGCGCAGGCGGCGAGCAAAAGCGCGACCGCAAGTCCACTGAACCCCTTCAGCCTCGTCATCTGCACAGCCCCCGACGCCTCCTCTGCCTGCCGTTTCCGCTTCGCGTGGTGGCGCACTTATCGTCCGGCGCCCAACGATTGAGGCGGCAGGTTACGGTATTTTCGCCGCCACGGCACCCCCAGACGACCGTCATGCCGGCAGGGATGGGAAAATCCGCGCGACGGCAGAGCACATCCATCGCGGGCTTGCAATGAAAAAGGGGCTGTGCCGGGGCCGCCATCGCAACGCCGGCGCAAGCTCCCCCGCCTAGAGAGGGAGGGTGACATCCATAAAGGTGGCGCTTCCAGACGGCGCTGTCGGCGCACCTGACCATCGGGGAGACCGCCGGCGCCACCCCCCCTCCGGCGCAGGCAGACCCATGGCAGCTTCCGGCAATCAATCCTTGAGCCTGGCTCACGCTCTTCCCCCGCCGGATTGCGCCGGCCTCGACCTCACCATTCGCGCGGCGGAAGCGGCACGGCTGCTGGGGGATCTGGCCTGCCTGCTGGCCTGGAACGGTGGCAACACCCAGCGCCTGTCCGGCGAAAGCGTCGCCATTTCCGGCGCCGTGGAGGAACTGGCCCGCACCATCGAGAGCATCGCCACCGACGCCAGCGCCACCCATGAGCAATCCACGCAGGCGGCGCGAATCGTCTCCGAGACGCTGCAGCAGTCCTCGGCGGCGGCCGCCGCCATCGAGGACATCACCACCTCCTTCTCCGAGATCCAGGCGCAGACCGGACTGCTGGCGGGCTCCATTCGCTCCATCGCCGACATGGCGCGGGACATCGACGCCATCTCGAAGCAGACCAAGCTGCTGTCGCTCAACGCCACCATCGAGGCGGCGCGGGCCGGCGAAGCAGGCCTCGGATTCGGCGTGGTGGCAGCGGAGGTGAAGGCCCTGTCGGAACAGACCGCCCGCACCACCGAGCACATTTCCGCCAAGCTGGCCGAGCTGGATGTGGTGATCGCCGGGGTCTCCCGGGCCGTCCACCACGGTGGAGAGCGGGTGAACAGCGGCAGCCGGGCGTTCAAATCCGTATCGCGGAACATGGACATGGTGGCCGAGCGCGTCTCCCTCGCCGATCAGCGGATCGACAGCATCAGCCACGCTCTGCACGAGCAGAAGAGCGCCACCACGTCCATCTCCGCCTCCCTGGCGGAGGTCGCCCGCCTCGCAACCCAGAACAACACCGATGGCCAGACCGCCGGCGCCCTGCTGGCCCAGGCGCAGGCCACCTCCATGGTGCTTTTGAACGAGCTGGGAGAAAGCAAGGCGCAGGCAGCGCAGATCCTGGCGGCGGAGCTCTCGGCCTGGCGCGGCGGCCTGGCCCAATGCCTGGTCGGTGCCCGCTCCGAACGCCTCTACGACACGCCGCCGCTGGAGCGGCTGCCGAGCATTTCAGATGCGGCGCGCGCCGCGATCACCCCTGGCCTGACGGCCATGCGCACGGCCGCCCGGGACATGGGCAAGGCGCTGCAGGCGCGCGATGTGGAAGCGGCCGTGCCGTTCTACATGGCCGCAGACGGGCACATCAGCCACATCATCGCTCAGCTCACGGGGCGGCCCGCCGCCTCATGAGCCCGTCGCATCAGGCCGTCGCTTCCGGCTCCACATAACGGGGGAATACCCCCACCGGGGTGGGCAGCGCCCGCCCCGCCGGCAGCCGAGCCCCGGCACCGAGCTGTTCGAAGCCGCGTTCGGCGGCAGGCGCGCCCACCAGATCCAGGAGCTTGGCGGCGCTCTCCGGCATCACCGGCTGCACCAGGATGCCCAGCTCGCGGATCAATTCGGCGGTGACCCAAAGCACAGTGGCCATGCGGGCGGGATCGGTCTTGCGCAGGGCCCAGGGCGCCTGGGCGGCGAAATAGCGGTTGGCATCCGCCACCACCGCCCACACGGCATTGAGATAGAGATGGATCGCCTGGGTGCCCATGGCCTCCCGCGCCTTCTCCAGAATGCCGTCAGCGGCCGCCAGAATGGCCTCGTCCTCCGCGGTGAGCGGGCCAGGCTGCGGCACCGCCCCATCCAAATTCTTGGCGATCATGGACAAGGACCGCTGGGCGAGATTGCCCAGATCGTTGGCGAGATCGGCATTGATGCGCGCCACGATGGCTTCGTGGCTGTAGGAGCCGTCCTGCCCGAACGACACCTCCCGCAGGAAGAAATAGCGGATGGCATCGAGCCCATAGGTGGCGACGAGATCGAACGGGTCGATCACATTGCCCACCGATTTCGACATCTTCTCCCCGCGATTGAACAGGAAGCCGTGACCGAACACCCGCTTGGGGGCTTCCAGGCCCGCCGACCACAGGAAGGCCGGCCAATAGACCGCATGGAAGCGGATGATGTCCTTGCCGATGACGTGCAGGTTGGCCGGCCAATAGCGCTGGAACAGCTCACCCTCCACATCGGGATAGCCGAGCGCGGTGATGTAGTTGGTCAGCGCATCGACCCACACATACATGATGTGCTTGTCGTCGCCGGGCACGGGAATGCCCCAGTCGAAGGTGGTGCGGGAGATGGAGAGGTCCTGCAGCCCGCCGGACACGAAGCTCACCACCTCGTTGCGGCGTGCCTCCGGCATGATGAAGCCGGGGTTCTCCGCATAATAAGCGAGCAGGCGATCCTGATAGGCGGAAAGGCGGAAGAAATAGCTCTCCTCCTCCACCCATTCCACCGGCGTGCCCTGGGGGCCGAGACGCACCCCATCGGCATTCAGCACCGTCTCGCTCTCGGCGTAATACGCCTCGTCGCGGACCGAATACCAGCCGGAATAGGTGGATTTGTAGATGTCGCCATTGGCGGCCATCTTCTCCCAGATGGCCTGGCAGGAGGCATAGTGCCGCGCCTGGGTGGTGCGGATGAAATCGTCGTTGGACAAGCCGAGCGTCTCGGCCATGGCCTGGAACCGCGCCACATTGCGCTCCGCCAGCTCGCGCGGGGAGAGGCCGGCCTTCTGGGCCGTCTGCAGCATCTTGATGCCGTGCTCGTCGGTGCCGGTCAGAAAGCGCACGTCATAGCCGTCGAGCCGCATGAAACGGGCGATGCAATCGCTGGCGATCGCCTCATAGGCATGGCCCATGTGCGGCACGCCATTGGGGTAGGCAATGGCGGTGGTGATGTAGAAGGGCGGCTTCTGGGACATATGCAGCTCGAACGGGTTCGCCGGAAACGGGCCGGCCGGCGCTTGCAGTCTAGCGCACGGCGTCGGCGAGGTCGGCAAAGATACGGAACACCAGCGCCTTGCGATCGAGGTTGAATACGTCCGCCTCCACCGCGTTGCGCCGCACCTTCTCCCACACCTCGCCCAGGCGGACAAGGCGATGGGGGGCCTCCGCCCCGCTGGTGGCCCGATGGGCGATGTAGTCGCTCACCGCCTCGGTGAACAGAGCGAGCCCGTCGCCGCGATCTCCCTGCAGCCGCGCACCCAGAGCGTGCAGTTCCTCGGCCTTCGGCGCCGGCAGCTGATCGAGGGCGCGCAGGGTGGCGGCCCGCACCTCCATCCCCTCGCCCCGAGCCAGCACCACGGCACGCCGCACGCTGCCCTGGCTCGCCTCGGCGGCAGCCGGCAGCAGCGCGGGATCAAGCTCGGTGCCCAGCGCGCGCAGGTGGTCGAGGGCCGCAAGCACATCCTCGGTGTGGAGCGGACGCAGGCGCACCAGCCGGGTGCGCGAGCGGATGGTGGGCAGCACCCGGCCCGGCGCATGGGAAATAAGCAGGAACAGCGCCCGCGGGGGCGGCTCCTCCAGGGTCTTCAACAAGGCATTGGCGCCGAAAGCGTTGAGCTCATCCACCGCATCGACGATGCACACCCGCCAGCCGCCGCCGGCTGCCGTGGCGCCGAAGAAGGCGCGCACCCGCCGCACCATCTCCGCCGGGATGATGGTGGGGATCTTCTCCTCCCCCGCCTCCGCCACCCGGCGCAGCACCAGCAAGTCGGGATGGGTGAGCGAGGCCACCTGCCGGAACACCGGGTGGGTGCTGGGCAGCTCAAGATCATGATGAGGCGAGGCCGCGCCTGGCCCGGCCAGCACCGCCCGCGCCAGGCGATAGGCCAGGGTCGCCTTGCCGATGCCCTCGGGACCGCCCAGCAGTAGGGCGTGGGGCAGCCGGCCGGCACGCCAATCGGCCGCCAGATCCGCTTCAACGGTGGCATGTCCGAACAGGCGATCCTGTTCCCGCGGATGAGGGACCTCCGGCAGGGCATCCGCCGCCAGCGGCGCGCTCACGCCCCCCTCCCGGCGCCGTCCGCGCCTGGCGGAAACAACCGCGCCTCCAGGGCCGCGATGATCCGTCCCGCCACCTCGTCCTCCGCGCCGGTGGCATCCACCAGCACGCACCGCTCGGGCTCCGCCCGCGCCAGCGCCAGGAACGCCTCGCGCACGGCCGCATGATAGGCGGGTCCCTCCTTCTCGAAGCGGTCGCTCCCCTGCCCGCGCGCGGCGGCACGGGCAAGGCCCACTGCCGGCGGCACATCCAGAACCAGGGTCAGGTCCGGCCGCAGCCCGGACGTGCTCACCGCCTCCAGTCCCTGGAGCAGCGGGGCATCGACCCGCCCCAGCGCCCCTTGATAGACCCGGGTGGAATCGATGAAGCGATCGCAGATCACCATGCGCCCGGCGGCCAGCGCCGGGGCGATCAGCGTGTCCATGTGATCGGCCCGCGCCGCCGCGAACAGCAGCGCCTCGGCCGCCGGGCCGAAGGGCTGCGCGGCCCCGGACAACAGCACATGGCGCACCGCCTCCGCCCCCGGAGAGCCTCCCGGCTCCCGGGTTTCCACCACTTCGTGACCGCGGGCGCGCAGATGCGCCGCCAGCCGGCGGGCCTGGGTGGATTTGCCGGTGCCCTCGCCACCCTCCAGGGTGATGAACCGGCCGCGCATCTTGCTCATGGAACTCCGTTCACGCGCCGAGGACGCCGCCGCCTCAGCGCTGCAGCTTGGCCAGCGCCTGGCTGAAGAGGGCGCGGGTCTGATCTCCCACGAAGGTCATGCCACCATCCAGCGCCCGCTGCCACAGGGAGCCGACCGGAACATCGCCGGCGGTGTAAAGCGGCACCTCGAGCACCTTGACGTCGCCGCGGCTCACCTCCATCTCGCCCACCTGAATGCCCTTCGCCACCGGCGCCCGCAAGGGGCCGCGATAGGTCACCCGCGCGGTGATGCGCTCGCCGCCGCGGCGGCTGGTGAGCACCCGCACCGGCCCTCGCGCCGTCAGCCCCACCGAGCCGCTGGCGCCGCCGAACACCTGGGCCCAGCCGACCTCGGCCCCCTCGGCGAAGATCTGCCGCTGGTGGAACGATTGGAAGCCCCAGTCCAGCAGCCGGCGCGCCTCGTCGAGCCGCTCCTTCTCGCTCTTGGCGCCCAGCACCACCACCACCAGCCGCTGCCCGTTCTGCACCGCCGAGCCCAACAGGTGAAAGCCGCCGCCCTTCAGCCACGCCTGCTGCAGGCCATCCGCCCCCACCCCAGCCGACAGCAGGGTATTGCGGTTGCGCTGCTTGATCTTGTTCCAGTCGATGGCGGGCTCGGCGAACACCGGATACTGCGCCGGATAGGTGCGGATGACATATTGCGCGAGGGTCGCCAGATCGCGTGCGGTGGAAACCTGGGCAGGATCCGGGAATCCAGCGGGATTGCGGAAGCTGCTGTTGCTCATGCCGATCGCTTTGGCTGTCTCATTCATGAGCCCGGCGAACTGCGTCTCGGTGCCGGCCACCCCCTCCGCCAGGGCGATGGCCGCATCATTGCCGGACACGACGATGGCGCCCGCCAGCAGATCGGCCACCCGCACCGGCTTGTTCACCTCCGCGAACATGGCCGCGCCGCCGGACGGCCCGCCGCCACGGCGCCAGGCATTCACGCTGACCATGAATTCCGTGTCGGGCGTGATCTTGCCGGCCTTGATCTGGCCGAACACCACGGCCGCCGTCATCACCTTCACCAGGCTGGAGGGGTCGAACGCCTTGTCCGCATCTTTCTCGTAAAGAATGGTGCCGGTCTCGTAATCCACCAGCATGGCGGCGGGCACGCGGGCCTGGAAGGCCTCCTGCGCACGCGCCGCGCCCCCACCCAAGGTGAGCCCAACGAGGCACAGGGCCGCGAGGAAACGCATGAGATGAGGTCTGTTCACGGGAGCACGCCGGTCTTGATCGCCACCGGCCGACTTTGTCACGGATGACCCGCCTCTGTCACGACGCGCGCCGGGCGCAACCCCATCGTCAACCGCACGCGACAGGAGCCGCAAGACGCGGGCGATGTCAGGGAACAGCGGCAGGAGCGAGCCAGGTGGAGCCGCCGGTTGCGCCGGCCGATCAGCGCCAGAGCGCTCAGCGGAAGCCTTCGCTTCCCGATACGCCGGCGTAGCTCAACCCGGAGACGGGGGCCGGACCGGTGGACCAACCATTGGCGGCCATGCTCACCGAGCGGGCATTGGACGGCGCCACCGCAATGGTAGTCGCCGACGGCTTCGTCGCAGGCTTGGCCGCGCCGGTAGCGGGCGCAGGCTTGGCGGACGCCGGCTTCGTGCTCGGCGCAGCCGCAACGCGGGTGGCCGCGGCGGGCACAGGCTTCGCCACAGACTTGCCGGAATTGGGCTTGCTGGAAGCGGCCGGCTTGCTGGCGACAACGGGCGGCTCGGGCGCAGCCATCGTCTCCGGCGCGGCGGCAGCCACCTGCATCTCGCCGCCCAGATCATACGGACGGCTGACCGGCATAGGGGCATCCCCAGAACCCACCGGCAGCGCCTCAGCCACGTGCGGCACGAACGGCTTGGCCGAGGCCACCATCACCGGCGAGCTGCCATTGAGCTGCGCGGGAACACCATCGGTGCTCAGGGTCATGGCCAGCTGCTGGTCGTCGGACCCGCCCAGCGGTGCGCGGCCCACATATTCCACCCGCACCCGCGCGACGCCGTGACGGGCAAAACCCAGCAGTTCGGCGGTGCGGTAGGAAACGTCCACCACCCGGCCCGCCACATAGGGGCCGCGGTTGTTCACGCGCACGATGATGGAGCGCTTGTTGGCGAGGTTCGTGACACGCACATAAGACGGCATCGGCAGCGTCTTGTGAGCGGCGGAGATCGACGTCATGTCGAACACTTCGCCATTGGCCGTCTTGCGACCATGAAAATCCTTGCCGTACCAGGAGGCCATGCCCTCGGCCGCATAGTCGGCATCTTCTTTCGGGACGTAGGTGCGACCAGCGACCTTGTAGGGCTTGCCCACCTTGTAATGGCCACCGCCCTTGGGCACGGGATCACCATCCGCCACCACACGCGGGCTGACCTCCACACCGTAGGTGGGATCAATCTTGCTGCTCACCGACTCGACGGAGCTGCAACCCGCCAGCGCCACACCGAAGACCACCGCACCGCCGAGAGCCACCCAGGTGCGCCATGACACCGGCGCGGGCACCGCAATCGCCCCGTCCGACGCCACATTTGCGACGTGGCGGCCAACGGCGGCCTGATTCTTCGACGTGCGCTCGATGCCCATGCCGCGGCTTTCCCCCAGTGGTGCATGAAGTCGTTGCTGCGCCATGAGCTTTCGCATCACACCCCCAGCAAAGACATACCCCGGTGCCGGCATCATCCCCGATCGACATGGATGAACGACGCGCACTCTGGCGTAGAAAGGGGAGTGAAGACGGCGAAAATGCGGCGAGCGCAGCGGAATGGTAAACCGTTCGTGATCACATAACCGCGCCACCGTGCGCGCTGGTGGCCGCGCACCGGCGATCGGCCGACGCCGCTCTCGACGTCTTCGACGACACTTGATAGGAACGCCGCGCGCATGGTCATGCGCCTGTCTGGAAGGGTGGCCGAGTGGTTTAAGGCAGCGGTCTTGAAAACCGCCGTGGGTGCAAGCCCACCGTGGGTTCGAATCCCACCCCTTCCGCCATGTCAGTCCCAAAGTGGGCACGCCCGCAGGAGCGCCGAACTGCCGGGGGCACTTTATATTCACAGCAGCGCCGGCCACACGCTGGCGTCGTTCGCCAGAGCATTGACGCCCGGCCTCTCGCCCACGCCACCCTGCCCCTTCCCGTCATGTCGCTGTCCAGCGCCCCCTCTTGGCCCTGCGCGGGACAGCGCCTCAGATCCCATCCCACGCCCACGAGCCCGGGCTCGTGGGAGCGAAAGCCAATCGAGAGGGCGGCGCACCGGCCGGACGTTGGTCCAGATATGCGTCGCCCCCGCCCACGGCATGCGGCCATGGACGGGGGCGAGCGCTTGCGCGTCACGCGGCCGCTGCAGACACCGACAGGGACTGCGGCCGGTCAGAGCCCTTCGGCCTGCTTACGCACCGCGGCGACATCGAAATCGTTGAACTGCGGCACAAGGGCGTCGGTGTAGAGCGAGTTCACGTCAATATCCGCGCTCTTGATGGTGCCGCCGGCCTTGAGCACGTCGATAAAGTCCTTCCAGCCCTGGGCCGAATAGCTGCCATAGAGGTGCTTCTCGTCCGGCATGAAGTGCGACATTTTCTTGGTGCGCGCCTCCATGATGATGATGCCGGCCTTGATCTTTTCCTCCTCGGTGCCATTGGCGGGCTTCTGGGTCGGATAATGCTTCCAGAAGGTCTTCACGCAATAGGCCGGGTTCACCTCGCACACCACAACGCCCTTGGTGAAGGCGCGACCGAATTCGGCCAGTAGCTTGGGCTCGTCACGAATGGTGTCGTCATGGGCAATGAAGCCGTTGGAGAACAGGCCATTGTACTTCTGGCCCATGTCCAACCGGCGGATCTTCACGCCGTTGGCTTCCATCGTGGCGTGCTGGGAATCGAACAGGTTCAACACATCGACGCTGCCGTTCTGCAGCGCGAGAAACGCCGGTCCGCCCACGCCCACGGGCACCATCTGAATATCCTGGCCCACCTTGATGCCGTGCTCGGCCAGCAGCGCGGTGGTGATGGGGATGTTGCCCCAGGTGAGCGCGCCCACGCCCAGCTTGCCCCCCTTCAGGTCCGCGATGGTCTTCACCTTGCTGTCGGCCAGCACGGCGAATTCCCAGCCGGATTCGCGCGTAACGTTGTAGAAGAACTTGAGCGGCAGATAGTCCTTGCCCGGCTCGCGGGAGACGATGAGGGCATCCGGGTTCGGGTAGCCGATCAGCACCCGCTTGGCCACCATCTGCGGGATCAGGGTGCCCGTGCCCTTGAACTCGACGACACTCACGTCGAGACCTTCCTCACGGAAGAAGCCCAGCTCCTGCGCCGCCACCAGCGGCGCCAGGCTCAGTGTCATGTTGGTCACCTGGCCGACGGACACCTTGCGCAGATCCTCGGCGCCAGCGGATGTGGCCGTTACCATCGCAACGGCCGAGGCCGCGAGCAAAGTCATCACAGTCTTCATCGTCGATCCCTCTGCTTTTTTCGTGAACGTCACCCGCCGGCGGTGCGGCGGCTCTCACCCGGCCTTCGGCACGTAGGTGGCCCGACCCACGGCCAGCAGTTGCCCCTGCTCCGAGGTCACATCGATATCCACGACGGCCATGGATCGCCCGAGCCGCCGCACGGTGGCGACGCCGATCAGATCGGTCTCGGTGGCAGGCCGCAGGTAGTCCACCCGCATGTTCATGGTGGGCACGCCGCCGCCCACCATCATGCCCACGGCGAAATCACCCACCGTATCGATGAAGGCGGCGATGGCGCCGCCGTGAATCTGGCCGGTGCAGCGCCCGCGCTCGATCTCCGGCCGGCGCGGCATGCGCGCCGAGAAGGTCATGGCCGCATGGTCCACCGCCTCCGCCTTCAGGCCGAGGAAGGCGATCATGGACGAGCGGTCGAAGATCGCCTGAATGGCCGCGATGTCGAGGGTCTTGGGCTCCACAGCCGTCTTTGCCTCACTCATGTCTGCCTCGCCGATCAGGGTTTCACGATCACCTTGCCGAACACCTTGCGCTCCTCGATGAGGGCGAAGGCCTGGTCGGTCTCGGTGAGGGAGAAGACGCGGTCGATCTGCGGCACCAGCGTGCCCGCCTGCACCATGTCCAGCAGGGTGTGGAGGTCCTGCCGCTGCCAGCCGTTGGAGCCCTTGATGTCCAGCTCATAGGTCCAGATGAAGCGCAGGTCCGTGCGCGGATCGTAGCCCGCGGTGGCGCCGCAGGTCAGCACCCGCCCGCCGGGCTTCAGGGTGCGCAGGCACTTGGCCCAGGTGTCGCCGCCGGTGAAGTTCACCACCACATCCACGCCACCGTCCGTCTGCTTGCGATGGGGCTTGCCGTAGCGGCTGTAGATGGCCTTGGCGATGTCCTCGTCCACGTAGTTGATGGTGTCGTCGGCGCCCAATTCCCTCAGCCGATCCATCTTCGACTGGCTGCTGGCGAAGGCGATCACATAGGCGCCCACCGATTTCGCCAGCTGCACGCAGCAGGTACCGACGCCGCCCGAAGCCCCGAGGATCAGCACTCTCTCGCCGGCGGTGATCTGGCCGCGGGTCATCATCATGCGATAGGCGGTGCCATAGGCCACCGGCAGGGCGGCGGCCTGCTCGAAGCTGACGCCATCGGGAATGCGGACCAGGCTGTGGGCCTCGGTGCGGCAGAATTCCGCCAGCCCGCCATGCACCATTTCGCCGAGCAGGCCGCGCTTGCCGGCGCGGTCCACCGGATCCACCAGCACCCGATCACCCACCTTGAAGTCGGTGACGCCGGCGCCCAGCTCGGCCACCGTGCCGGCCACGTCGATGCCCATGATCATGGGCATGGGCACCTTGATGCCGGGCATGCCATTGCGTGTGAAAATGTCGTGATAGTTGAGGGAGCAGGCTCCGACCTTGACGATGACCTCGCCCGGCCCGGCCACCGGCGCCTCGAACTGGTCTTCGTAGCTCAGCACGGCATTGGTGCCGTGTTCATTGATGACGACCGCCTTCATTGTCTTGTTGTCCCTTGGTTTGTTGGCGTGTGCGGTGGGTTTGGATGGCCAGCCCCGCGTGCAGGGCCGAGAGCTCAATCCTGAACGAAGGTGAGCTGCGCGCCCGCCGCGGCGGCCGGAGGCACCACGAGGGCGCCGCTGGCGGCGCGCGCATGGGGCACGCCGTTGGCGGTGAGCAGCGCGGCGCACGCATCAAGATCACGCACGGCGACCTCGAAGCCGGCGACACAGGGCACGGCGCCCGGCAGCGGGGCCGTCCACGTGTCGGCTCCCACCACGCGCAGGGCATCGGCCGGAACCAGCGGGAAGGCCCGCCCGAGACGGGCGCGGATGGCCTCGACATCCTCTGGGGCCACCACCAGCGTCACGCTGCGCAGGGCCACCGCGGTGTTGGGATGATCGAGCAGATCCGGCCGCCACAGCAGATCGGGGGTCTGATGCTCGATGGTGATGAAGCGCGCCTGGGCGTAATCCGGCCCCTCGAAATAGATGTTGCGAAAGCCCAGAACCTGGCCCTCGTCCAGCTGCCGCTGCAGCGCGGCGGGCGCCCGCGCCGGCACACCAGCCTGCTGATAGGCGGCGAAGCTGGCGTCGGCATCCGGGGTGCGCAGGGCGACGATATGCGCGCCCTCATAGCGCTTCAGCAGATGCTTCACCGTGGAATGCAGCGTCGCATCCACCAGCCCGAGCACCTCGATATAGCCGCGCCGCAGCATGGCGCAGTGATTGCCCGATCCCCACGGCTCCACCGGCCCGCCGGGCTCGAGCGCACCGGAATGCATGCTGCGATCGGTGAGATGGAAGCCGAGGGCCGCATAGGTGCGACGACCAGCCTCGAGGTCTGGAACCGCGATCCCCACGTGATCCAGGGTGAGGTCGACAGCGCTCATGACACGGCCTCGCCCAGTTCGGCCATGGCGAGGCGCTGCAGAGCCTTGCGATCCACTTTGTTGGTGCCGGCCAGCGGCAGCTTTTCAAGGAAGAAGATCTGCCGGGGATGCTGATAGGCCGGCCCGTTGGCAAGGGCGAAACGCTTGAGCTCGTCCTCGCTCACGTCACCGGACCGCACCACGAAAGCCACAGGCTTGAAGCCCTTGAGATCGTCCGGCACCGGCACCACGCAGCTCTGACGCACCATCGGATGCGCCTCGATCATCTGCTCCACGTTCTCCGGATAGATGTTCTCCCCGCCGCAGGTGAACATGTTGTCGTGGCGGCCGACGAAGAAATAAAAGCCGTTCTCGTCGCGGTGAACCAGATCTCCGGTGCTGTACCAGCCCTCGGCATCGATCACCTCCGCGGTCTTCTGCGGCAGATTGAGATAGCCACGAGTCACAGCGGGCGTGCGCAGCTCCAAAATGCCATCGTCACCGCCGCCGGCGATGCGGACATCGACGCCCGCGAGGGGATAGCCGAGCGCCGCCGGCGGCTTCGGCAGGCCATCGGGATGCGCGCCGAAGGCACATGGCCCGCTTTCCGTGGTGCCATAGCCGAGATTGATGCGCGCATTGGGAAAGGCCGCGCGCGCGTCTTCCAGCAGCTTCTCCGTGGTGGGCGCCGAACCCATGCCCAGCACCTTCACACAGCTCAGGTCGGCCGATGCCAGCGCCTCGGTTTCCCGCAGGGCCAGCGCGATCATGGTGGGCACCGAGGTGACCAGGCTCACCCGATGGCGCGAGATGGCGGCAACGAATCCGGCGGCAGAAAAGGCATTCATCAGCACGAAGGAGGCGCCGGCCGCCAGCGCCACCAGAGCCGTGAACAGGGCGTTCATGTGATAGAGCGGAGCGGCGGCAATCACCCGCTGCTCCTCATAGCCGGGGCTGCCCTCCAGCCGCGTGCGGATGGCCCACAGATGGCCCCCATGGCTCAGGGGCACCCCCTTGGGCCGGCTGGTGGAGCCAGAAGTGTAGAGAATGAGCGCGTCATCCGCCTCTGTCACCTGCGCCGCGGTGAACGGGCCAGGATCGAGAAAGTCCGCCCAGTCGCGGTCGAGATCGATGCTTGGGACCGTAGTCGGGCACATGTCGGCGAACTGCGCTTCCACGAAGGCGAAAGCCACCTCGCTGTCGCTGAAGATCCAGGTGAGGGTGTCGCGCGCGAGCTTCTGGTTCAGGGGAACCGCCACGTAGCCCGCTTTCATGATGCCGAGAAAGGCCGCCAGATATTCCCAGCGGTTAGCGGACAGGATCGCCACCCGGGCTCCCGGCTTCAACCCGTGCCGCCCGAGCCCCCGCGCCACGGCATCCACCGTATCGAAGAACGTGGCCGTGGACAGGATGCGGTCCGCCTCCGCCACCTCGATCAGCGCATCGGGCCGCGGGCGCGCGGGCCGCAGATCGCCGAGATTTCGCGTTCGGGTGAGATAGGAAGTGGGAGTGACCCGCATCTCTTTTCGTAAACCCCTTGCGCTTGATGAGATTTCAAAGATTACATCTGCCGCATAAAAAAATGTCAATATAGCCGTATTGAAATTTCCTCCCGCTTAGGAGAGGCTGAGGCATCCTGATGGGCTCACATAAGAAGACCACAGATTTCCCTTGTGAATCGGTCGCGCCCGTCGCGGGTCGGCACGGCAGCAGGATGAGACGGGAATGGCATCAGCCGACGCAAGAACAGCCGCCAAGCCGGCAGGAATCGGAAGTAGTGCCGGGTATGTTGAGGTCAGCAATCTATATGTAACATTTCATACAGCACGAGGCGCCACGGAAGCGGTCCGCGATCTCTCGGTGACCATCGAGCCCGGGCAGTTCGTTTCTGTCCTGGGTCCCTCGGGATGCGGCAAGTCCACCCTGCTGCGTATCGCTGCCGGCCTGCTGCGGCCGAGCGGCGGCGAGATGCGGATCGGCGGCGAGGCGGTCAAGGGGCCGCGCCCGGATGTGGGCGTGGTCTTCCAACAGCCCACGCTCCTACCCTGGAAGAACGTGCTGGCAAATGTCCTGCTGCCGGCCAAGTCCCTCGGCCTCAACATGGCCGCGGCCCGGACCCGCGCCATGGACCTTCTCAAGATGGCCGGGCTCGACAAGTTCGCGGAAAGCTACCCCAATGAATTGTCCGGCGGCATGCAGCAGCGCGCCGGCATCGTGCGTGGGCTGATCCAGGATCCCACCGTGCTCTTGATGGACGAGCCGTTCTCCGCTCTCGACGCCATGACCCGCGAGCGCATGATGGACGAGTTGCAGGCCATCTGGATGAAGGCGGGCAAGACCGTGCTCTTCATCACCCACTCGATCCCCGAGGCAGTTTATCTGTCCGATCGCGTGCTGGTTCTCTCGCCGCGCCCGGCGCAACTGGTGGAGGATCTCACCATCGACATCCCCCGCCCGCGCAGCCTCGAGACCATGAGCGAGCCCGGCTTCACTGCCTATACGAAGCACCTGCGCGAGATCTTCGCGAAACTGGATCATTGAGAGAGGGCCGATGACTTCCAAGCTCAAGGATCTGATGTATCCGCTGGCCACCGCTGCGGCGGTCATCCTGGTGTGGCAGCTGTCGATCCAGTTCTTCCACATCCCGAGCTATGTCCTTCCGACACCGCTGTCGGTTCTCCGCGCGCTGGAGACCGGATATATCGGCGGCGTGTTCTGGCAGCATCTCGCCTACACGATGACATCCACGATCATCGGCTATGTGGTCGGATGCGGACTGGCGATCCTGGTGGGGGCGCTGGTGTCGGAATCCGAGGTGGCGGAAAAGCTGGTCCACCCCCTCATCATCGCTCTGCAATCCATGCCGAAGGTGGCGCTGGCGCCGCTGATCCTGGTTTGGTTCGGCTTCGAGATGAAGTCCAAGGTGATCATGGTCGCCTTGGTGTGCTTTTTCCCCGTCTTCGTGAACACCATCGTCGGCCTGAAGCAGACCAACCCGGCGATGGTCGACATGGCCAAGGCCATCTCCGCCAGCCGCTGGATGATTTTCTGGGAGATCAAGCTGCCGTCGGCAGCGGGACACATCTTCGCCGGCCTCCAGATCGCCATCGTGCTCAGCCTCATCGGCGCGGTGGTGGCGGAATTCGTGTCCTCCAGCCGAGGCCTGGGCTACCTTATCAATTCGGCGGCGGTGACCCTGGAGGTCAACGTCATGTTCGCGGCACTGGTCAGCCTGGCGGTGCTGGGCATCGTCGGCACCCAGCTGGTGCGCTATGCCCACCGCAAGCTGATCTTCTGGGAGGGCAACCTGTCATCCACCGTCAAGGAGTAAGGCCCCGCGCCATTGACGGAGGGATGAGAGCCCATCGCCATTCTGCCGCACGTATCGGAGTGACACATGGAGTATCAGGAGGTCGCCACCTGGCGGCGGCACTTGCACACCATTCCCGAGACCGCCTTCGAGGAAGTGGAAACCTCCGCCTTCATCGCGCGGCAGCTCACCGCGCTCCAGATCCCATTTGAAGCCGGCATCGCCCGCACCGGGGTGGTGGCGACCCTGAAGAAGGGACGGAGCGAGCGGGCCATCGGCCTGCGGGCGGACATCGATGCCCTCGACATCACCGAGGCCAACACCTTCGCCCATGCCTCGCAGCGCGCCGGCAAGATGCACGCCTGCGGCCATGACGGCCACACCGCCATGCTGCTCGGCGCGGCGCGCGCGCTGGCACGCGATGGGGTTTTCGACGGCATCGTCTATCTCATCTTCCAGCCGGCGGAAGAGAATGAGGGCGGTGCGGCGGTCGCCATCGAGGAAGGGCTATTCGAGCGCTTTCCCATGGAAGCCGTGTTCGGTCTGCACAACCGTCCGGGCCTGCCCATCGGCACGTTCGGCACCTGCGCCGGCAACGCCATGGCTTCGTTCGACGTGTTCGAGATCGTGGTGAAGGGCAAGGGCAGCCATGCCGCCCGCCCGCAGCTCGCCGCCGATCCGATCCTGGCGGCGTCGCAATGCATCAACCTGCTGCAGTCGATCGTCTCCCGCAACGTCGACCCCCTGCTCTCGCTGGTGGTCAGCGTCACCCAGATTCATGCCGGCGCCACATGGAACGTCATTCCCGGCGAGGCGGTCATCCGCGGCACCGTGCGGGCGCTCGATCCCGCGACGCGCGACCTCGGGGAGCGCCGGCTGCGGGAGGTGGCGGAGCATGCCGCGCGGCTCCACGACTGCACCGCCCACATCACCTATTCGCGCCGCTATCCGCCGCTGTTCAACGACCCGGAACTGACGGCGTTCTGCGCCGAGGTGGCACGGGGCTGCGTCGATGCCGGGCATGTGCACGACATCCCCCCCTCCCTGGGGTCTGAGGATTTCGCCTTCATGCTCGAGCGCAAGCGCGGCGCCTATATCTGGATCGGCAACGGCCCCACCGACGGCGACCGGATTCTCCATAACCCCCATTACGAGTTCAACGACGCCGCCATCCCCCATGGGATCGCCTATTGGACCCGGCTGGTGGAAACCTATCTGGCGCCCACACCATGACCAGCGTGCGCGCCCATGCGCCCGCCACCTTCCCGGTGCCCGAGATCGGCGACGTCACGGCCATCTGCGAGGATGTGCTGTGGACACGCCTGCGCCTGCCGTTCCAACTGGACCATGTGAACGTCTATTTCCTGCGCGACGGGGCCGGCTGGGCGGCGATCGACACCGGTCTCGACGACACCCCGACCCGTGACGCCTGGCGGGCGCTGCTCGAAGGGCCGCTCGGTGACGGCCTCACGCGGGTGATCTGCACCCATGCCCATCCCGATCACGTCGGCCTCGCACGGCATCTGTGCGGCGCTGCGCAGGCGCCGCTGCACATCCATCCGGTGGAGCACGCGGCCGCATTGGCGCTGCATCACCCGCTGCCGCCGCAGACACGCACCGAGCGCGCCGCCCTTCTCGATGACTTAGGGCTCGATCCCGCCAGCCGCGACCACGTGCTCGCCGGCGGTGACCGTTATCGCCGGATGACCGAAGCGCCACCGGCCGCCTTTCACCCGCTCACGGCGGGCTGGCTGCTGCTTGGCGGCGACCGCTGGGAAGTGGCCATCGGCGGCGGACACTCCCCGGCCATGGCCACACTGCTCAACCGCGAGAAGAAGCTGTTCATCGCCGCCGATCAGGTGCTCGAGCGGATCTCGCCGAACGTCGGCATTTCCGTCTTCCCCCCGTGCGAGGACCCGCTGGCGGACTATCTGGCCTCGCTGGATGCGGTGCTCGCCGACGTGCCGGACGACGTTCTGGTTCTGCCCGGTCACGGCGTGCCGTTCTTCGGACTGCATCAGCGGGTGCGCGCGCTCCAGGCCCATCACGCCCGGAGCCTGCGGCACCTGGTGGCCCACTGCCAGGCCTCTGGACCGAGCGGGGTGATGGAGCTGCTGCCGGTGATGTACACCCGTCCGATCCCCCTGCCTCAGATGGGCTTCGCGCTCAGCGAGTTGCTCTCCCACATCCGCCACCTGGTGCGCACCGATCACCTGCGCTGGACACCGGACGGCCACCGCCTCGCACCCCACTGAGCGCCCGCCCGGCGCTGCGCCTCAGACCACCCGGACCGACGTCATCATGCCACCGGCCATGTGGTAGAGGTGGTGGCAGTGGAGGAACCATTCGCCCTTCTGCCCGGCATCAAAGGCGATGGTTACCGGCATGTGGGGCGGCACGATCACGGTATCGCGCAGCGCCCCGGAAAAGCGCTGCGGCCCCAGCGCCACGACCTGGAAGTGATGGCCATGGATGTGCATGGGGTGGCTCATCATGGTGGGGTTCATGAAGGTCATCTCCACCCGCTCCCCCTGGCGCACCTCGAATGGCACGTCCTCGCCGTGGACACGGCCATTGATGGTCCAGCGATAACCGGGCTCTTCCCCCAGCATGACAGGAAAGACGCGATCCGGCCGCCGCGCCATAAGAGGCGCGCGCGCGGCAAGCGTGCTTTCAAAGGCGAGGTCCAGCAGTCCCTCCGCCTGCTCTGCCACCTCGGGGATCCGTGCGATCGCGGCGCCGGGCGTCGCCAGGACGATGCCGGTGCGCGCCCGCGCGCCCTCCACCTGCGCCAGCAGCGGGAAGACGCCGCCCGCCTGGGGTAGATCCACCAGGAGGTCGATGCGCTGGCCCTGGGCGAGCGGAAACAACCCAGCCGCC
Source organism: Xanthobacter sp. NM-25 (assembly GCF_022138605.1). GTDB lineage: Bacteria > Pseudomonadota > Alphaproteobacteria > Rhizobiales > Xanthobacteraceae > Xanthobacter. The sequence goes on along the minus strand of NZ_JACBFS010000003.1, from coordinate 188,496 downwards.
ACGGGAACACAAGGCACCCCGTCCACCGCGATGCAACGTGGCGCCAGCCCCGGCAGGGAGAGGAAGAAGGCAGTGGCCGTGCCTCCATTGATGACGCGCAGCCGCACCGGTGCGCCCCGCTCCACTTGCACCACCTCGGGATCGGCCAGGGTGCGCCGATTGGCGAGATAGGCGTCGTAGGCCACGTCATTGGCGTGCGCCATGCCGCCCATGCCGCCGCCCGCCACGCCCATCATGCCGCCCATCATGGCGCCCATGGGCATCCCGTGGCCGCCTCCCATACCTTGCGCCCCCATGCCCTGCGCGCCCATGCCCTGCGGGACCAGTCCCGGGTTGCCCATCGCGTGGCCCATCCCCCCGTGTCCGCCGCCGTGGCCGTCGGTGCCGCCGAGCTCGGCGAGGATCTCCTGCGGGGTGCGGAAGGCGAAGTCGTGGAGCATCACCACCACGTCCTGAACATCCCCCGCGTCGGCCTCGCGGGTAACGAGCGGGGCCGCCAGCAATTGCTGCTCGGTCAAGGTGTGGGCGTGCATCCAATGGGTGCCCGGGGTGAGTCGGTAGTCCACCAGGTCGGTCTGCCCCGACGCCAGTGTGCCGCCATTGGGCCGGGCGCGATCCTGTTCGGGCGGGGCGAAGATCTGCCCGTGCCAGTGCAGTTGCAGCGGCGCATCCGATGCATTGAGGACCGCACCGGAGAGGCGCTCACCTTCTCGCGCGAAAATCCCCTCCCCGGTCGGCCCCTTCACCACATATGCCTTGGCGGCCTTGCCCTTCACCTCGAGGGTGGTGCTCTCGACGGTCAGAAGCGGACGCTCTTGAACACTCTCTTGGGCGCGCCCCGCCGCGCGCCCGGCCAAGGTCAGCGCGCCGACGGCGGCCGCCCCGGAAAGAAGCTGGCGGCGGTTCATCCGCACGCAGGACAGGGGCGCGAAGGACATGATCGGACTCTCCCAGACAGGATCAGATATGGCTTGAGGATGGCGGCAAGGCGTGGCGCAGCGCTTCCGCAAGGGCATGCAGAACATCAAGAGTGTCGCGATGGCGCTTGAGAGCCCTCTCGGCGTGGCTGCGCGCGGAGGGACGGAACTCGTCGCCGCGTGCGGCCGTCAGCTCAAAGCCAGCAGTCGAAGCGCATGAGAGCATCCGCGTGTCTCGTACCAACCGCCCCGCCATCTCTCACCCCGTCCGTTCCGCAAGGATCAAGAGGGGCAGATAGCGCGCGGCCCGTCACGCCGCGTATCGCTTCTGTATCAATTTGTTTCCGCAGCGATCCGGGGCAAGGTGAGGGTCACCACAAGGCCGCCTTCCGGGTGGTTGGCCAGGATCAGGGCGCCCCCATGGCTGCGCGCCGCCGCCGCCGCGATGGTGAGGCCGAGGCCGACGCCCCCAGTGGCGCGGCTGCGGGAGGCATCCAGCCGCACGAAGGGTTCCAGCACGGTCTCCAGCTGCGCTTCGGGAATGCCCGGTCCATGATCGCGCACCGTCAAGCTCACCCGATCGCCGGCATCGGCAAGGGTGAGATGAGCGCTGCCGCCGTAGGAGAGCGCGTTTTCGACGAGGTTGGTCACCGCCCGCTTCAAGGCGATGGGGCGCCCGGCCACCACAAGGCTGGCGGGGGCGTCCAGTTGCGCCTCGCGGCCCTGATCGCGCGCATCGTTGACGATGGTCTCCAGCAGCGGCACCAGGTCCATGGGGCGGCTCGGCTCCTGGGCATTGTCCCCGCGCAGATAGGAGAGCGTCGCCTCGACCATCTGCTCCATCTCGGAAATGTCCGCCACCAGCGCCTCGCGCAGCGACGGATCGGCCACATCCTCGGCGCGGAAGCGCAGGCGGGTCATGGGCGTGCGCAGATCGTGGGAGACCGCGACCAGCGCCTGCGTGCGCCGGCCGATGAGGTCGGCGATGCGCGCCTGCATGCCATTGAAGGCGTGCGCCAATTCACGCACCTCCCGCGGCCCATTTTCCGGTAGCGGCGCGAAAGGCCTGTCCGGCTGCACCTGCGCCACCGCCCGGGCCATGGCCCGCAGCGGCCGGGTGAGCCAGGCGGCGATGGCGAGTGAAAGCAGCAGCACCCCCAGCGCCATGAGGCTGGTGGACAGCACCGAGCCGTGTCCGCCATCGAGCTGCGGCGGTGGGGCGAACAGGCGCACGTTGGCCCAGCTGCCATCGGGCAGCCGCAGGGCGGCGAAGGCCAGATACGGGTCGTCGGTCGCGCCAATCACCACATCTTCGGGCGCCAGCACCGGCGCCAGGGCGCGGACCTGGCTTTCGAGCGCCTGATCCCGCAGCAGCGGCTTGCGATTCGGCGCGGTGACGGGCGCCCGGTTCCAATGGGCGTCGATGACCCCGCCGGAGAGGCTGTGCGCCACGCTCTCGCGCTCGTCCGGCGCCACCAGGGCCAGCGCCCGCTGCACCGAGACCAGTTGTTCGGCGAGCCGTGCGGCATGGGCCATGCGACGCTCGCGTTCCATAGCGTGCTGGTAGGTCCACAGGCTGGCGAGATGAACGAGCACGATGCCCAGCACCGCCACCACTGCCGTGCGTGCCGCCAGGCTGTCGAGTCGGCGGATCACGCGCGCTCCACATCCGGCGAGAAGAAATAGCCGGCGCCCCGCACGGTCTTCACGATCTCCGGCCCCTCCCCCCGCTCGATCTTCTTGCGCAGGCGGCTCACCTGGATGTCGATGGCGCGATCGAAACCGGTGGCGGTGCGGTTCTTGGCGGCGTCCATCAATTGGTCGCGCGTCAACACCCGCTGGGGATGCTCCAGGAAGGTGAGAAGAAGGTCGTATTCCCCTGTCGAGAGGTCGACCACCACCCCGGCGGGATCGGTCAGCTCGCGCCGGCGGGTATCCAGCGTCCAGCCGGAGAAGCACAGCAGATGCCGGCCGCTCGCGGTCTGCGCGCCACTGCCGCGCAAGCGCCGGAGCACGGCATGGATGCGGGCGAGAAGCTCGCGCGGATTGAAAGGCTTGGCGAGATAGTCGTCAGCCCCGAGCTCCAGCCCGACGATGCGGTCCACATCTCCCCCGCGCGCCGTGAGCATGATGATGGGCACATCCGAGCGCGCCCGCAGCTCGCGGCACAGATCAAGGCCGCTGGTGCCGGGCAGCATGATGTCGAGAATGACGAGATCGATGCTCTCCGCCGCCAGTGTTTCGCGCATCTGCCGTCCGTCCTGCGCGGAGGAGACCTTCAAGCCGTTCTCCCGCAGGAACTTGCTCGCCAGCCGCCGTAGCTCAACGTCGTCGTCGACGATCAGGACATGATAGTCAGGGGACACGGCGGCCTGCTCCAGAACGACACCCATCGACGGCTCCGCCGGCTCATCCGACAGGCTGTCGCGCGCGGCAGCCTACCATGCGGCGCCGCGCAGCTGCGAGGATCAGCGACGCTCCACGGCCGCGGCGCTCTCATCGGTGGCGATCACCACCCGGTTGCGGCCATCGGTCTTCGCCCGGTAGAGCGCCCGGTCTGCGGCCTCGATGAGGCGGGCATAATCAGGGTGGCCCTTGTACGCGGCGATGCCGATGGAGGCTGTGACCTGCACGAAACTGCCATCGGCGAGCCGCAGCTTGCGTTCCTCCATCTGCGCGCGCAGCCGCTCGGCCACGATCGCCGCCTCTTCCGCCGGCGTTTCCACCAGAACGATCAGGAACTCCTCGCCGCCATAGCGAAAGACGAAGTCGTTGAAGCGCACGGTGTCCATGATCACGCCGGCCACCTGCTGCAGCACCAGATCGCCGGTGGAGTGCCCCCAGCGATCGTTGACCTGCTTGAAATGGTCCACGTCCACCATCACCACGGTCAGCGGCAGGTCGCCCTGATCAGCCAGGCTGATCTCGCGTCCGAGAATGGTGGGCAGGAAGCGGCGGTTGAGCGCCTGGGTCAGCGGGTCGCGCCCGCCTTCGGCGCCGATGGCGGCCTGGAACAAATCGGAGAGGACGAACTTGATCTCCTCGACGGTGCCGCGCAGCCGCGCCAGCAGCTCGCGCAGCAGCCCGCCTCGATCACCGCGGGCACGCAGCAGCTGCGGCAGCAGATCGGCATCGATCCGGCGGACATTGTCACGGATCACGTTCAAGCCTTGCGAGCCCTGGAACATCAGGCCGGCGCGATGGTGCAGCCACAGGCCGAAGGGTGATTTGCCCAGCGGCTTCAGCACCGGCTCGACCTCATGCTCGAACAGGGTGAAAAGCGTGGACTGCAACCATTCCATGAGCGCGGCATGCTGGGTCTCGCGCTCCAGCGTGATGTCGTGGCCGATGGCGAACAGCCGGAATGCCTCATCCACCTGCGCCCGCCGCACCGAGCCCTGCATATAGGCTTCGCTCATGAGGCTGAGGGCCCAGTCCATGCGCTCATTGAGGTGCACGAGCGCGGCCACCCGCGTCGCGCATTCCATCTCGGCCGCCGCCAACAGGCCGGACAGCTCCCGCTTCAGCAGCGCGCTACCGGCCATCACCAGGTGGAAGGGCACCTTGATGCGGGCATGAATCTCACCGATTCGACGCTGGGTGGCGACCGCACCGTCCACTTCCCCCGACACAGAGAACAGCTCCCCCAGCCATCGCTCCAGCGACGGCACCAGGCGGGTTTCCACCACCTCGCGATCCAGGAACGACTTCGCTTCCGGCTGGGCCAGAAACGCCGCATAGAAGGACCGGACCAGCCGGCCCGCGTGGGTGGCGACCAACGCGCTCAGCACCACGACGGCCCGGGCATGCGCCGCATGCGTGTCCACGCCGGGTGTCGCCGGCTCCTGATCGTCCGCAAGTTTCATCGCAACAGTCTCGATAAGGATGAGGCCGGCCAAGGGTGAGGATCCCTGTCATCGCCGTCCCGCCACAGCGCCCGCTCAACCGGGTCTTTCGACCAGATCCCCGCAAGCGCCAGCCGCTGGCGGGGATCGATCGCGCGCCGCTCCGTTTGCCATAGGCTCGCAGAGCGGGCAACCATCTCCACGCGCAATCACCGCCGGCCCACGCCGCAGGATCAAACGGCCGCGCAATGCAGCCGCGCCCCTTCATTGCCGTAACGGTACCGTCTGGCGCCCGCCCGGGCACCGCCGGCATAATCCCGCCAGCCGAGGTCAACATCGGCAGAGGAGACGCGGTTGCAGGAGACGGCACACATGGGATGGCGGTATCTGATCCGACGGTTGGGCGCGGGGCTCACAATGGCCCTCAGCCTCGGCGGTCCTGGCCCGGCATCGGCCAATGACGACGTGCTGCGCCGCAGCGCCGATCCGCGTCAGCAGGTGCTTCAGACCCTCGATTACGCCAACACCCGCTTCTCCCGCCTCACGCAGATCAACGCCTCCAATGTGGGCCAGCTGCAGGTGGTCTGGACCTTCTCCACCGGCGTCCTGCGCGGCCATGAGGGGGCGCCGCTCATCGTCGACGACGTGATGTATGTGCACACGCCCTTCCCCAACATCGTCTACGCCCTCGATCTCAACCATGACGGCCGCATCCTGTGGAAATACGAGCCGCGCCAGACCGCGGCGGTCACCGCCATCATGTGCTGCGACCTCGTCTATCGCGGCCTTGCCTATGCGGACGGCCTCGTCTTCCTGCACCAGGCCGACACCACCATCGTCGCCCTCGATGCCAGGACCGGGGCCAAGAAGTGGTCGGTGGTGAATGGCGATCCGGCAAAGGGAGAATCCAACACGGCCACCGTGATGCCGGTGAAGGACAAGCTCATTGTCGGCATCGCCGGCTCCGAGTTCGGCGCCCGCGGCCACCTCACCGCCTACAACATCAAGGACGGTTCCCTCGCTTGGCGCGCTTATTCCACTGGCCCCGACGCGGAGATGCGCATCGACCCCGAGCACACCACAGAGCTGGGCCGGCCGGTGGGCAAGGATTCCTCCCTCAAGAGTTGGAAGGGCGACCAATGGAAAACCGGCGGCGGCGCCACCTGGGGCTGGTTCGCGTATGATCCCAAGCTGAACCTCATCTATTACGGCACCGCCAACCCGTCCACCTGGAACCCCACCCAGCGGCCCGGCGACAACAAATGGTCCATGACCATTTTCGCCCGCGACGCGGAGACCGGCAGCGCCCGCTGGGTCTATCAGATGACCCCCCACGACCAGTGGGACTATGACGGCGTCAACGAAATGATCCTGACCGATCAAAGCGTTGATGGCCACGAGCTGCCGCTGCTGACCCATTTCGACCGCAACGGCTTCGCCTATACATTGAACCGCGCCACCGGCGCCCTGCTGGTGGCGGAGAAGTTCGACCCCTCGGTGAACTGGGCGAAGAAGGTGGATCTCGATCCGCAAAGCCCCTCTTACGGCCGCCCCCTGGTGGACCCGACCCGCTCCACGGAAGAAAAGGGCGAGGATGAAGTCTATGGGGGCATCTGCCCCGCCGCCCTCGGCACCAAGAACCAGCAACCGGCGGCCTATTCTCCACAGACCGGTCTGTTCTACGTGCCCACCAGCCATATGTGCATGGATTACGAGCCGTTTCACGTGGACTATAGGGAAGGCCAGCCCTATGTGGGCGCCACCTTGGCCATGTATCCCGGCCCCGATGGCAAGGGGGCCACCGGCCGCTTCATCGCCTGGGACAATCTCAAGGGGAAGATCGCCTGGTCGAAGGACGAGCGGTTTTCGGTCTGGTCCGGGGCGCTGGCCACCGCCGGCGGCGTGGTGTTCTACGGCACGCTGGAAGGATATCTGAAGGCGGTGGATGCGCGCACCGGCGCCGAGCTCTATCGCTTCAAGACGCCCTCCGGCATCGTCGGCAATGTCTCCACCTTTGAACACAAGGGCCGGCAATATATCGCCGTGCTGTCCGGCGTCGGTGGCTGGGCCGGCATCGGCCTTGCCGCCGGCCTCACCGATCCCAACGACGGCTCCGGCGCCAACCAGGCCTATGCGGCCCTGAACCGTTATACGGCGCTCGGCGGGCAGCTCACCGTGTTCGCCTTGCCGCGGCCTTGAGGAGAAGCGCCATGCGCGCCCGGACTATCCCGTCCCTTCTGCTGACGCTCTTCGCGCTCTCCGGCACGCCCCTCCAAGCGGCGGAGGTGGCACCGGAAACCCATTACGCGCCGACGGAAAACCTTGAATCCATTGATGTCGCGCTCATCGGCGCCGCCAAGTCGCGCATCGACATGGCGGCCTATATCCTCACCGACCATGCGGTGGTGGATGCCCTGGTGGCGGCGGCCCGGCGCGGGGTCAAGGTGCGCATCGTCATCGACCCCACTCAAAAGCAGGCCTACGGCCGGCTGGCCCCGCTCCGCGCCAGCATGCGGCAGAAGCGGGAGCGGCCAATCATGCATCTGAAAGCCTATGCCATTGATGGCGCGTTGCTGCGCACCGGCTCGGCCAATTTCAACGACAGCGCCCTGAAACACCAGGACAACGACTTGATTTTGCTGCACGATCCCGCTTCGGTGGCGCGCTACATGGCCGCCTTCGAGCGCATCTGGGATGCCGCCGCGCCGGTGCCGGCGGCGGCGGCAAACCCTTAGAGTTCAAGCCTTAGGAGAACATCTGCGGCAGCGGCACCACGTCAATGCCGGCCGCTTCCAGCGCGGTGCGCAGCGCCCGCATCACCGGCACGGCGGTGGGTTCGTCGCCGTGGACGCAGAAGGTGTGCACCTCCGCCGGGATGCGCTTGCCGGAGCTGCACAGCAGGGCACCGTCCTCGATCACCCGCAGCACCTGGTTCACCGCCTGCTGGGGATCATGGATCACCGCATCGGCCCGCTCGCGGGAGGCCATCTGGCCGTCGTCGTCATAGACCCGGTCCACATAGGATTCATTGGCCACCTTGAGCCCCAGGCGGGCGCCGGCGTGGCTCATCTGGGAGCCCACATTGGCCACATAGATCAGCTCCGGATCGGCCGCCTTGATGCCGCGGCCGATGGCCATGGCGTAGTCCTCGCTGGCATGGGCCATGTTGTTCAGGGCGCCGTGGGGTTTCACATGGGTGACCCGCGCCCCCTGGGCTTCCGCGAGCGCCTGGAGGGCGCCGATCTGGTACGTGACATAATATTCAAGGTCTTGAGGATTCATGCGAATCTGCCGTCGACCAAAACCCCAGATGTCGTTGAAGCCGGGGTGGGCGCCGATGGAGACGCCATTATCCAGGGCCAGGCGCACCGTGCGGGCCATGATGACCGGGTCGCCGGCGTGCATGCCGCAGGCCACGTTGGCGGAGCCGATCAGCCCCATCAGCTCCTGATCGTTGCCGATCCTGTACTTGCCGAAGCTCTCGCCGATGTCGGCATTGATATTGATTTTCAAGCGCTTTCTCCCACGGCTTGCACCCGCCGCGGGGTGCGCACGAAGAACACGGCGGCCACCAGCGCCGCCACCAGCAGCGCCAAGGCGACCGGGTGGTGGATCAGCGAAGTGACGTCGCCATTGGTGATGATGAGGGACTGCCGCACCGACAGTTCGAACTGCGGGCCGATCACGAAACCGATGAGGAAGGTGACCCGAGAATAGTCGAAGCGGTGCATGAGGTAGCCGACGAGGCCGAAGAGGACCATGACGCCCACGGCGAACACCGAATGGCTCTCGAGATAGGAGCCGATCAGGCACAGCATGGTGACGAACGGTATGATGATAGTTGCCGGCACCTTGGTGAGCTGAGCGAAGGCGACGAGGCCGATCCGCCCCACCACCAGCATCAGCACCGCCGCCACCAGCATGGCGCCGAAGATGCCGTAGACCAGCCGCCCCTGCTCCTCGAACAGGCGAGGCCCGGGGGTTACCCCGTGGATGGTCAGGGCGGCGATCAGGATGGCGGCGGAGACCGAGCCGGGCAGGCCCAGAGCGAACAGGGGAATGAAGCTCGCCGGCACCACCGCATTGTCGGCGGTCTCGGCGGCGGCGACGCCCTTCAATTCGCCTTGGCCGAACTTCTCGCCGGGCTTGGCCATGCGCTTGGCGAGCGCATAGGAGGCGAACGAGGCCACCGTCGGCCCCAGCCCCGGCAGCAGGCCGATGGCGGTGCCGATGGCGCTGGACTGCAGGAAGGTGGGCAGCACGTGGCGGAATTCCGGCCAGCCGAAGCGATCTCCCTTGGCGTCGGTGTCGGCGGTGACGCTCTCTTCCGGCTTCTTGCCGAACACTTCCTCGGCCTGGATGATCATCTCCGCCAGCGCCAGCATGCCGACGGTGACCGCCAGCAGCGGCACCCCGTCCATCAGTTCCACCTGATCGAAGATGAGGCGCGGCGAGCCGCTCTCCACATCGAGGCCGACGGTGGACATCAATACCCCCAGCATGCCGGCCGCGAGGCCACGGAACAGGGAGTGGCCGGCCAGAGCGGCGATGAAGGTGAGGGCGAGCAGCATCACCGCCGACATTTCCAAGGGGCCGATGCCCAGGGCGAGGCTCGCCAGCGGGCGCGCCAGCAGGATCAGCGCCAGGGTGCCGATGACGTCGCCGATGACCGAGCCGTAGAGCGCCGTCTGCAGCGCCTGCTTGGCCCGGCCGGCGCGGGCCAGGGGATAGCCGTCGAGGCAGGTGACGGCGGCATTGGGCTCGCCGGGGGTGTTGATGAGGATGGCGGTGGTGGCGCCGCCGGCGCCGCTTGCCTTGGCGATGCCGATGAGGAAGCCAACGGCCGTGAGCGGCGTGAGATAGTAGCTGATGGGAATGGCGATGGCCAAGGCCGCCGGCCGGTTCAGTCCTGGCAGCACGCCGATGACATAGCCGAGCAGCACCCCCATGAAGATGAAGGCCACGGTGGTGGGGGTGAGGGCGTCGGTGAGACCGAGCAGAGCATCATGCATGGCGCGCCCCTCAACCCACCAGAAGCCGGAAGATGCCGCCGCACACGAGGCCGGCGGCGAGCAGCGGCAGGGGCCGGCGCTCGCCCAGCATGGCCATGCCCGCCGGCACCGTCACCAGCGCACAGGCCCCGGGGCCCGCATAGGCCAGAATGACGACGCCCGCGACCGCCACCGCACCGATGCGGAAGAAGGCGGTCCAGCCCTCCGGATAGCGCGCGGAAGGCTCGGCCCGCAGCACCCGCAGCAGCGCATCGACCACCGCGAAGAAACCCGCCGCCGCCGCGCAGACGGTGGGCAGGAAGGCCGGCGACAGGCCGATGCCGCCGGCACTGGTTTCGGCGGGAATGACGACGAACACCACCAGCAGCGTCAGCGCGCCGAGCAGAGCGGCTTCCAGCAGCAGCGATCCACGGGACCGCAGGGCGGCACGCGCCGGGGGCGGGCCATCCGGAGTGGGGGAGGAAACGGACATGCGGCAGCCTTGCAGCAAGGAACATCGAAGAGGGAGCCCGACGCGGGCACCCTGAGGCGGGCGCCCGCGTCCAAGCCCCCGACGACCGCGGGAGCAGCGGGGGACGTCTCCCGTGATCAGCCAGGCGGCTGATCACCCAAATGATCACCCATGGGTGATCACTTGGCCTCTTCGATCAACCGCGCGAAATCGGCGCTCTGGCTGTGGATGGTCTTGGCGAGGGTCGCGCCGGTCTCCACCACATTGGCGAGGGCCCGCTTCTCCATGAGCGCCACCACGGACGGATCGGTACCGGCGGCGGCAAAGGCGGCATAGAGCTTCTCGGCCACATCCGCCGGCACGCCCTTGGGCGCCACGAACAGGATGAGGTTGACGGAAGAGATACCGTAGCCCAGCTCCTTCAGGGTGGGCACGTTGGGGAAGGCGGCAAGGCGCTTCTCGCCCAGCACCGCCATCACCGCCACCTCACCGGCCTTGGCCTGGGGAAAATAGGCGCCGGAGGAATAGCCGAGATCCACGTGGCCGCCCATCACCTGGGTCACCACCTCGGCGCCGGAGCGGGTGGGCACCGGCACCAGCTGCGCGCCCACCTTCTTGCCGAGCACGGCGGTGACCATGCGGTCCAGCGAGGTGCTGGAGGCGTAGTTCATGCGGCCCGCGGCCTTTGCGGCCGCCAGGGCATCGCTCAGATTCTTCCAGCCCTTGCTGGGCAGCGCGATGAACGCCTCAGGGAACTGGCCCACCGCCGCCACATAGGTGAAGTCCTCAGGCGTGAAGGCGAGCTTCGTCATCTGCGGATCAAGGGTGATGGTGGTGGAGGTGGTGGCCACCAGATTGTAGCCATCCGCCGGCATCTTGGTGAGGGCGGTGGCGGCCACGGCGCCGCCGGCGCCGGGCTTGTTCTCCACCACCACCGGCTGGCCCAGCTTGCGGGACACCACATCGGCCACCGCGCGGGCGGCGATGTCGGTGGTGCCGCCCGCGCCGAATCCCACGGTGACGGTGATGGGCTTCTCCGGCCACTCGGCCCAGGCGGTGGAGGTCAGGGGCAGCGCCAGACCAGCGGAGAGAACACTCGCGAGAAGAACGCTGCGACGGGTGGGGCGAACGGACATGGAGGGCTCCTGGAAGGCTTATTGCGCCGAAGGCGATGTGCCATTGCGCCCTCATTGCCCAACTTGTGTCCAATGCAAACATGAGCCATTTTCTTATGCAGAGGATGCATAAGAATGCTGGACCTGCGACGCCTGCACTTTTTCGTCACGGTGGCTGAGATGTTGAACGTTTCCCGTGCAGCGGAGGCGCTCCACATCAGCCAGTCCGCCCTCTCCCGCGCCCTGCAGGGCTTCGAGGACGACCTGGGGCTGAAGCTGTTCGATCGGGTTGGCAAGCGGCTGGTGCTCACCACCGAGGGGGAGGAATTGCTGCCCCGGGCCGCCAGCCTGCTGGAGCAGGCCGATGCCCTCTCCTCCCGCGCCGATGCGGTGGCGCGGGGCCAGGTGGGCCATCTGCGCATCGGCGCCACGCCGCAGACCATCGCCGCTTTGTTCGCCCCGGCGCTGGCCGCCTTCAAGGCCAGCCACCCGGACGTGGAGGTGACCTTGATGGAGGGGCACAACGACACCCTCATCGAGATGGTGGAGCGCGGCGCCGTCCACCTCTGCGTGGCAAGCCCCGACGAGCCCCACACCCTGGCCGGCGAGCCCTTGTTCATGGCCGAGCTGCAGGTGGTGCTGCCGGCCGGCGACCCGCGCCGGCAGGACGCGGGCCTGCCCATCCAGAGCCTCGCGGATGCCCCGCTGCTGCTGCTGCGACGGGGCTTCATGACCCGGGATCTGTTCGAGCACGCCTGCCGCCAGGTGGGCATGCGGCCCAAGGTGGTGCTGGAAAGCGACAGCCCCCACACCCTGGTGGCGCTGGTGGAGGCGGGCCATGGCATCGCCGTGCTCTCCTCCTCCGCGGCCATTCCGGCCGGCTCAGGCCGACCGCTGCGCCTGACGCTGGACGGCGCGCCCATCCGCCGGCCGGTCTCGGTCATCTGGAACCCCGCCCGCCATCGCCCGGCCGCCCTGCCCTTCCTGGTTCAGCACATCCGCGCCCAAGCCGAATCCCGCGGCCGCCGCGGCCGCGCCTTCGAGGCCGATGCGCCGGTGGATTAGGTGCGATCCACATTTAAGGACACCGCTCGTGGCAGGGCTCATCCCCTCTCCAGCGTGCAGGAGAGGGGGCCAGGACCGGCTCGGTATAGCAGGGGCTGGAGTTTTCATTGCGTTTGAATCATCAAGGCGCCGCACTTCGCAGTAGCTGCGAGCCCACCATCCCGGCGTCTTGCCCCCTCCCCGGCCCTCCCCCGCAAGCGGGAGAGGGAGAAGCGCCATCGGGAAAACGTTGTTCTGCGGCACACATCGATTATGTGTGCGGAAGGCCAGCCGATCCTATGTCGCGTCCTCCACCGGCACGCCGAGGCCCGCCTTCACCCGGTCCATGGCGACGAAGGTGCGGAAACGGCGTACGTTGGGATTGTCGAAGAACAGACGGCGGGTGAGCGCCTCATAAGCGGCCATGCTGGGCACCACCACCACCAGCACGAAATCCGCCTCGCCGGTGACGTAATAGCATTGCTGCACTTCCGGGGCGGCGCGAAAGGCGCGCTTGGCGGCATCCACATCCGCCACCTTCTCGCTGTCGAGACTCACCTCCACGAAGATGGTGAGCGCCTGGCCCAACGCCGCGGGATCAAGCACCGCCACCTGGGCGGCGATCACCCCCGCCGCCTCCAGCCGCTTGATGCGCCGCTGCACCGCCGGCGCCGAGAGGTGCACCGCAGCGCCGATGACCCGCAGCGGGGTGGTGTTGTCCTCCTGGAGGATTCTCAAAATGGCCCGATCGAAACCATCGAGCAGCGGAAAAGCAGCCATGAACGCCCCATCTGACGCAAGAATTTTGCGCCATCTCGAGCAAAATTCACAGCCTTTCTCACCTGGAGCGCAATAGCATTGCCCAGCCCATCAGAGGACGGCCATGCTGCAGCTCAATCCCCAGACCGCACACATTCAGGACCCGAGCCACCGGCTGACCGCGGATGAACGCATCACCTTCGGCGCCGAGGCGGCCGCCCGTGTGCCGCTCTATCTGCGCCATGCGGAAGGGCCGCAGGCGCCGTTCGAGACGCCGCTGCGCGCCCTGCCCGGCCTTGCGGACGCCCTGGGGCTCAGCGCCGTGCATGTGAAGGACGAGAGTCCGCGGCTGGGCCTCGGCAGCTTCAAGGCCCTGGGCGGTGCCTATGCGGTGGCGCGGCTGGTGCTGGAGACGGCGGAACACCGCCTCGGCCGGCCGCTGGCGCCCGCGGACCTGTGGACCGCGCCGGTCCGCGCCATCGCCGAAACCCTCACCTTCACCTGTGCCACCGATGGCAACCATGGTCGCTCTGTGGCCCATGGCGCCGCCCAGGTGGGCGCCCGCGCCGTCATCTTCGTGCATCCCGGCGTGAGCGCGCCGCGCCGGGCGGCCATGGCCGCCTTCGGCGCCACCATCACCGAAGTGCCCGGCAGCTACGACGATTCGGTGGCCGCCGCCGCCCGCGTCGCCGCCGCGCGTGGCTGGATTCTGGTCTCCGACACCGCCTGGCCGGAGCCGGGCCGGGTGCCCACCCTGGTCATGCAAGGCTATGGCGCGCTGGCGCGGGAGGTGGTGGACGCCCTCGACGCCCCGCCCACCCATCTGTTCATCCAGGCCGGCGTCGGCGGCATCGCGGCGGCATTGGCGGCCTATTTCGCCGGTGCCTATGGGCCTTCAAGCCCCCGCTGCATCGTGGTGGAGCCGGACCGCGCCGCCTGCCTCTCTGCCAGCGCGACCGCCGGCCGGGCGGTGGAGGTGGCCCCCGGCGCGCCCACCGTCATGGCCATGCTGGAATGCTACGCCCCCTCCCTCACCGCCTTCGACCTGCTGTCGCGCCTCGCCACCGGCTTCATGACGGTGAGCGACGAGGAGGACATCGCCGCCCTGCGGCGGCTGGCCGATCCGGTGCGCGGTGATCCGGCCATCGTGGCGGGGGAAAGCGGCGCCGCCGGCCTTGCCGGGCTGCTCCAGGCCGCAGCGGATCCCGAGGCGCGCGCGGCGCTCGGCCTCGATGCCGGCTCCCGCGTGCTGCTGGTGGCCACCGAGGGTGCCACCGATCCCGAGCGCTATGCCGCCTTGCTGCACCCCGGCCCGTGATGATGGTGCCGCCCGAAAGCTGAAGCGTCACACGGCATTCCCAACCGGGCCGGAGCTGGGCTAGGCTCCGCGCCCCGTCGGGTCCCAAGATCGGCGCCCGGGCTGGCAAAGGGGCATGGGCGTGCGACGTCGGATTCTGGGGGCCGTCATCCTGCTGGCGGCGGCGCTCGTCGTGGGGCGCATCGCGGTGGTGGCGAGCGATCTGCCGGCCCACGTCACGGCCGGGCAGTTCGAGGCCCTGCGCCACAATCTGCCGCGCATGCGGGCGTTCCTGAACCGCATGCCCAAGGGCGGCGATCTGCACACCCATCTGTCGGGCGCCGTCTATGCCGAGCGCCTCATCGCCTTCGGCCTGCGCGACGGCCTGTGCCTGCGACCCGCCGACATGACGCTGCTGCCCCCGCCCGCCGACGCCCCCGCGGCGCAGCCGTGCGGTGCCGATCCGGCGGTGGTGCCGCTGGCGGCGGCGGTGAGCGGGCCCAAGGGCCAGGCCACCTATGACCGGCTCATCAATGCCCTCTCCCTGCGCTGGTTCCTGCCCACGCCGGAGACCCCCTCCGGCCACGACCAGTTCTTCGGCACCTTCGGCCGCTTCAATGCCGCCACCTCCGGCCCCGACTGGCCGAGCACCCTCGATCGCGTCGCCGAGATGGTGGTGGACCAGCTCAAGCAATATGACGCCACCCAGGTGCAATATGCCGAATTCATGGTGACCTTCTTCGGCGGCGAGGACCGGCGCGCGCTGGGGCCGGTGGCCGCCGGCGAAAGCGATCCCGCCGCCATGCTGGCCGCTTTGAAGGCGGCGGGCCTCGACCGGGTGGTGGCGACGCGCGCCGAGCAGGTGCGCGGCCTGATGCACCGCATCGAGACCCTGCTCGATTGCGATGACGCCCGCACCCGGCCGGGTTGCGGCGTCACCTTCCGCTTCATCGCCCAGGTCAACCGCAACAGCCCGCCTGCCGGCGTGTTCGCCCAGACCGCTTTGTCCGCGGCCCTGGTGCGGGCGCTGCCGGAGGTGGTGGCCGGCTTCAATTATGTGGGGCCGGAAGATTATCGCATCTCGCTCGCCGACTATCGCACCCACATGGCCTGGATCGGCTTCCTGGCGGGCCAGGATGTGCCGGTGGCGCTGCATGCGGGGGAATTGTGGCTGGGCCTCGTGCCGCCGCCCGATCTCGACTTCCACATCCGCGCCGCGGTGGAGGTGGCCGGCGCCCGCCGCATCGGCCATGGCACCGCCATTCCCTTCGAGCGGGACATGGAGGGCCTGCTGAAGGAGATGCGCCGGCGCGGCGTGACGGTGGAGATCGCCCTCACCTCCTCCGACGTGATCCTTGGCGTGCGCGGACGCGAGCATCCCCTCCTCACCTATCTCGCGGCCGGCGTGCCCATCACCCTCGCCACCGACGATGCCGGGGTGTCGCGCATCGATCTGTCGGGGGAATATTTCCGCGCCGCCCGCGACCAGGGCATCGGCTACCCGACCTTGAAGGCCTTCGCCCACAATGGGCTGAAGCATGCCTTCCTGAGCGAAGCGCAGAAACAGACGGAGCTCGCCAAGCTCGACGCCGCCTTCACCGCCTTCGAGGCTTCGGTGATGGCCGAGGTCTCCACCGGCGAGAAGCTGCGCGCGCTGCTGCGTGCCCTGCTGCCGGTCTCGCCCTGACGTCGGGCGGGCGCGGCTTTCGCCTTCCCTGCCGCCCGCCGCGGCGATAGAACCCCGGCAGGCGCGACGCCGCATCGGGAGACGGCCATGGGCGAACTGAGCGCGGGCATCCTGCTGTTTCGCACCCCCGCCAGCGGCACCGAAGTGCTGCTGGGCCACCCCGGCGGCCCGTTCTGGCGCCACCGGGACCTCGGCGCGTGGACCATCCCCAAAGGCGGGGTGATGCCCGGCGAAACCCTGGAGCAGGCGGCCCGCCGGGAATTCGCCGAAGAGACCGGCCAGCCGGCCCTCGGACCGCTGATCCCCCTCGGCCGCATCCAGCAGGGCCGCCACAAGGAGGTGGTGGCCTTCGCTCTGGCCGGAACGCTCGACCCTCTGGCCCAGCGCAGCAACAGCTTCGAGCTGGAATGGCCCCCGCGCAGCGGCCGGCGCGCGGTGTTTCCGGAAGTGGACCGGGTGGCCTGGTTCTC
The DNA here is from genome assembly GCF_022138605.1 of Xanthobacter sp. NM-25. Lineage (GTDB taxonomy): Bacteria > Pseudomonadota > Alphaproteobacteria > Rhizobiales > Xanthobacteraceae > Xanthobacter. Next base: position 171,899 of record NZ_JACBFS010000003.1, on the reverse strand, counting down.
CCTCGCCGCAGCCCGCACGCGGATCCTGCCGGCCCAACAGCCCCTGCTCGATCGCCTGGAAAGCCTGCTGCCCGACGCCGCCGTGACGCCGCAGTGGTGAACCCGCACGCAGGGAGGTGGCAAGCGACGGCGCGACAACTTCCGATCGCTGCGTGGCACCCTATATATCGCTCAGCACGCGCGGCCCTCCGCGCCAGGATTTCATCATGAGCGATACCATCATCATCCCCTGCCCCCACTGCCACCAGCTGAACCGGCTGAGCGCCGACAAGCGCGGGGCGCACGGGCGCTGCGGCAAGTGCGGCGAAGCGCTGTTCACGGGCCATCCCATCGCCCTCGACGGGGCCCATTTCGATCGTCACATCGGCGCCGCCGACCTGCCGGTCCTGGTGGACTTCTGGGCCTCCTGGTGCGGCCCGTGCCGGGCCATGGCGCCGGTGTTCGAGGCCGCCGCGGCGGAGCTGGAACCCCGGGTGCGGCTCGCCAAGGTGGATACGGAAGCCGAGCGTGATCTCGCCGCCCGGCTGCATATCCAGGCCATTCCCACCCTCATTCTGTTCAAGGGGGGCCGGGAGGTGGCGCGGCGCAGTGGCGCGCTGCCGGCGAGCGAACTGAAGCGCTGGGTGGCCCAGACTGTGGGCGCATGAAGCCGCATCCATAAAGCCGCGCGCAGGAAGCAGCGCCACATGAGACCGCAATGGCGTGCGGCGAGGAGTGCGCCGCCTCAGTCCGGTGGGCCGCCGTCCGGTCGCAGATCCGGCCGCAGATCCGGCCGATGGCGGTCCTCCCCATGGTGCCCACCGCCCCTGTGGTGGCCGCCGGGCCGGCGCTCCAGGCTGACCGGATCGAAGACGGCGCGCAGGGTCTCCCCCTGGGCGTTGACCGCGCGCACCTTGTAGCAGCCGTCGTCGATGCGCACCGACTGGACCGTCCAGCCCTCCGCTTCCAGCTGCTGCACCAGCGCCGCGCGCGGCTGCCATTCGGCCAGGGGCGCCGCGCAATCGCGGCCGGCCTGCGCCGGGGTCACCTGCCACGGCATGGCCGATGGCAGAAGCCAGGAGGCGCCGGCGAGCATGGCCGCCAGCAGGACGCCAAAGGCCGCACGACGGGCAGCACGAGGGGCAGCACGACGCATCGCACCACGAACCCGCGGCGGGACCGTCCACGACCGGCCGGTTGCGGCGATGCGCGCATGCTTCATGGTGTCCTCTCCCGCCTCCACTACATGCCCGGGCGCGTGCACTCTCCAGCGAAGCGGACACCCCATCGCGTCCCGAAAATGCCAGACCTCAGCGCGCAAAGGCCCCTCATGGGTCCATTCAGCCACGCCGGACCCGCACCGGGCCAGGCGCGCCGACCTCCACGCAAGCATACGGAACTGACGCCCACCTGAACGCCCCGCCGATTTTTCGCGCCCCGAGGACAGGGCGCAAACCGCGTCACGTCAAAAGGTTGGTGCGATTTTCAGCCTGTCGGCACGAAAAAGGCCGCGGCTTCCATGTGCATCGGCCGCCCTCTAAGTTGCGCACGGCGGTGGCGTTCAAGGGCATAAGGCGCGGCCCGCGCGGCGGCCGGCATGAGAGGCAACATGCGCATTCTTCTGGTGGAGGACGATCCGGTCCTGGGCATGGCGGTGCGCGACCAGATCGCCGCTGACGGCCACGGCGCCGACTGGGTGCAGCGGCTCGATGCCGCCGACGCCGCCGTTCCCGCCGCCGCCTTTGACCTCATTTTGCTGGACCTCATGCTGCCGGACGGGCGCGGCCTCGATTTCCTGAAGCGCCTGCGCCAGCGTGGCGATGCCACCCCGGTGATCGTGCTGACCGCCCGCGACCAGATCTCCGACCGCATCGCCGCCCTCGATGCCGGCGCGGACGATTATCTGGTGAAGCCGTTCGACCTGTTCGAGCTGTCGGCCCGCATCCGCGCCGTGGGCCGGCGCTATGCCGGCAATCCCAACCCGCTCATCACCATCGGCCCGCTGGAGATCGACTTGGCGGCCCGGGCGGTGCGCCGGGCGGGCAAGCCGGTGGCGCTCACGGCGCGCGAATGGTCGTTGTTCGAGGCCTTCGTCCAGCGCCCCAACCAGCTCATGTCCAAGCCGCAGCTGGAAGAGTGGCTCTATTCCTTCGATTCCGAAGTGGAGAGCAACACCATCGAGGTCTATATCGCCCGGCTGCGCAAGAAGCTGGGGGCCGACGTGATCGAGACCGTGCGCGGCATGGGCTACCGCCTCGGCGCGCCGGAAGCCGGCGCGTGAGCCCCTCCGGCGCCGACAGGCCCCGGGGCGGCTGGAGCCTGCGCCGGCGGCTGTCGCTGTCCCTGGCGGTCACGGTCAGCGCCCTGTGGCTGGCGGCGGCCATCGTGGCCGGTGATGTGCTGCGGCGGGAGATCGACGAGGTGTTCGACAGCGCCCTGCAGGAGGTGGCGCAGCGGGTGCTGCCGCTGGCTTATGCGGAGCTGCTGGCACGGGAAGACGGCACCACCACCCAGCATCTGGCGCCCGTCAGCTCCCGTCAGGAGCATATCTCCTACGTTGTGCGCGACGCCGAGGGGCGCGAGCTGCTGGCCTCCTCCGACGCCGACCTCATGAACATCCCGCGTGACCTGCCCCCCGGCTTCGCCTTCACCCGTCACCTGCGCACCTATACGGAAGCGGCGGTGCAAGGCACCATCGTGGTCACCACCGCCGAACGCATGGCCGACCGCAAGCACGCGGTGCGCAATGCGGTGATGGCCCTGATCTGGCCCCTGGTGGCGCTGGTGCCCATCGCCCTGGTGGCGGTCTGGCTGCTCATCCGGCGCGCGGTGAAGCCGGTGGTGGCGTTCCGCGAGGCCATCGAAGCCCGCGACAGGGGCAATCTCACCCCGGTGGCGGGCGGCGGCCTGCCCGATGAGATCGCGCCGGTGGCGGCGGCGGTGAACGCGCTCCTGGAGCGCCTGCGCGGCGCGCTGGACGCGGAGCGGGCCTTCACCGCCAACAGCGCCCATGAGCTGCGCACCCCCATCGCCGCCGCTTTGGCGCAGACCCAGCGCCTCATGGCCGAGGTGCCGGAGGGGCCGGCCCAGGACGCGGTGCGACACCGGGCCCGCACCATCGCCGGCGCCCTGCGGCGCCTGTCGCGCCTGTCGGAGAAACTGCTGCAATTGGCCAAGGCCGAGGGGGGCAGCCTGCTGGCGCCGCATCCGGCCCCGCTCGCACCCGTGCTGCGGCTGGTGATCGCCGATCTCGATCCCATGGGTGAGCGCGGCGTGCCCTCCAGCGCGGAGGATCTCAGCCTCGACATCGCCGCCGATGTGGTCTCCGACCTTGATCCCGATGCCTTCGCCATTCTCGCCCGCAACCTGATCGAGAACGCGCTGAAGCACGGGCCGGCGGAGGACACCGTGCGCGTGCGGCTCGCCGCTGACCGGCTGGAGGTGACCAATGGCGGCCCGCCGGTGCCGGCGGACCGGCTGGCGCAGCTGCTGCGCCCGTTCGAGCGCGGCGCCACCAGCGCCGAGGGCTCGGGGCTGGGGCTGGCCATCGCCGCCGCCATCTGCCGCGGCGCCGGCCTCCGGCTGGAGCTCGCCTCCCCGGCGCCGGGCCACGCCGACGGGTTCCAGGCCACCGTGCACTTCCCCCCGCCGGCGACAAGCTGACAGCCAGATGAACGGCGGAATGCCGGCGGTTCAGCTCCCTGTCAGGTGCGGGCCCCATGGTCGGGCCGTCCACAACGAACAGGAGCCGCCCATGCGCCCCCTCACCCTCAAGGTCCTCGCGCTTCTCGCCTCCGCCACCGTCGTGTCGGTGGCCGGCGCCGCCTCCGCCGCCCCCGGCGATGCCCCGCCCCGCGCGGAGCGTCACCAGATGGAGCATCGGGCGCCGCACGCCGGTGACCACCACCGCGCGCCCGGGCATGCGACCGCGCCCCGGCACAAGGGCGCCCCGCACGCCGCCGGGCACCATGGCCCTCGCGCGCACCAGGGCCCCAAGGCGGCCCACCGCGATCACCGCCACGGTGACCATGACTACGGCCGCCATCAGGCCCACCGCGACGGCCATCGCAACGGGGGACATCCCGGCATGGCGCGCGGCGACGCCGGCCCCGGGCTGCTGCGGCTGTGACCAGCCGGCACCGGCGTGGGCGGCGCCGGTGCCGCGCCCCTTCCCTGAAGTGACCCCCCGTTGAGCGGACGCAAGGACATGGCTGCCGGCGCCCGCCATCATGCCCATCCACAGCAGCCACGGCGCGCCGCGCCCCAGCCGGAACCGACCGACACGCCACCATGCGCAATATCAAGATCGCCCTGTGGGGCCTGCTTCTTCTCCTGTCGCTGCTCTGGGTGCTAGCCGAGCCGGGCCTAAGCGCGGTCTCCGGCCTGTTCCCCGTCCGCACCCTGGCGGTGCAGTACACCGGCCTTCTCGCCATGGGCGCCATGAGCCTCGCCATGATGCTGGCGCTGCGCCCGCGCTGGCCCGAACGCTGGTTCGGCGGGCTCGACAAAATGTATCGCCTGCACAAATGGCTGGGCATCACGGCGCTGGTGGTCGCGGTGGTCCACTGGCTATGGTCGCAGGGTCCGAAATGGGCGGTGGGCGCCGGGCTGCTGGTGCGGCCGGAGCGCGACCCCCGGCCGGTCATCACCGATCCCATCCAGGCGTTTCTCAACAGCCTGCGCGGCACCGCCGAGGGCATCGGCGAATGGGCTTTCTACGCCGCCGTCGTGCTCATCCTCCTGGCCCTCATTCACGCCTTTCCCTATCGCCTGTTCTACAAGACCCACCGGCTGCTCGCCCTCGCCTATCTGGTGCTGGTGTTCCACGCGGTGGTGCTGGTCTCCTTCCCCTATTGGGCGAGCCCCATCGGCTGGGCGATGGCGGCGCTGATGGCCGGCGGCACCATCTCCGCCGTGGTGGTGCTGCTGCGCCGCGTGGGGGCGGGGCGGCAAGTGCTCGGCCGCATCACCGCGCTCACCCGCTACCCCGGCGTCGACACCTTGGAAACGGTGATCTGCGTGCCGCAGGGCTGGCCCGGACACCGGCCCGGCCAGTTCGCCTTCGCCATGTCCGACCGGTCCGAGGGGCCGCATCCCTACACCATCGCCTCCAGCTGGAACCCGAAGGAACCGGCCATCACCTTCATCACCAAGGCGCTCGGCGATCACACCCGCCGGCTGCCGCGGGCGCTGGCCGTGGGCCAGGAGGTGCGCATCGAGGGGCCCTATGGCTGCTTCACCTTCGATGATGAGCGCCCCTGCCAGATCTGGATCGGCGGCGGCATCGGCATCACCCCCTTCATCGCGCGCATGAAGCACATGGCGCTGAATGCCGGGCAGCCCGATTGGCCAGCAGGCCAGAACATCCACCTGTTCCATGCCACCAGCGATGTGGATGAGGGGGCGCTGGAAAAGCTGGCCGAGGATGCCCGCTGCGCCGATGTGCGCCTGCACGTGCTGGTGAGCGGGCGCGACGGCCGGCTCACCGGTGAGCGGATCCGCACCGAAGTCCCCGAGTGGCGCGAGGCCAGCATCTGGTTCTGCGGTCCGGCCGGCTTTGGCACTGCCCTGAAGGCCGACTTCGCCGCCCATGGCTTCCCCGCCGAACAGCACTTCCACCAGGAGCTGTTCGCCATGCGGTGAACCCCTGCGCTGAACGCCAGCGCCCGCCCATTGGCTTCGCGCGCGCGATGGCCTATAGGGGCGGGGTGGGTGGCTTCGCGCCATCGCCGTAAGCGTTCACGTGATCCAACGCACTCCCAGCCGCGCCCGCGCCCGGCTGGCGGTGCGTCGTGACCCGGTCCCTCCGGACGCTTCTCCCCGCCATCGCGCGCGCCGCCCGGCGCCTGATCTGAGGGTGAAAGCGTATGAGCGACCACGCTTCCTGTCTCCGGCCTTCCACCGGTGCTAGGCCGGGCGCAGACCTGCCGGCGGAGCCACGGCCATGAGTGGCCTTGCCGATCGTCGCACCGCCACCGCTTTGCTGGTGGCCGGCACCTTCTTCATGGAGAATCTCGACGCCACGGTGATCACCCCGGCCCTGCCCACCATGGCGCAGAGCTTCGCAGTGGCGCCGGTGGATCTCAATTCCGGCGTCTCCGCCTACATGCTCACCCTGGGCGTGTTCATCCCGGTGTCCGGCTGGGTGGCGGAGCGGTTCGGGGCGCGGCGGGTGTTCATCTTCGCCATCGCCTTGTTCACCCTTGCCTCGCTGCTGTGCGCCTTGTCGACGAGCCTGCCCCAGTTCGTGGCGACGCGGGTGCTGCAGGGCATCGGCGGCGCGCTGATGGTGCCGGTGGGGCGGCTGGTGGTGCTGAACGTCACCCCCAAGGAACGGCTCATCGCCGCCATCGCCACCCTCACCTGGCCGGCCCTCATCGCCCCGGTGCTGGGCCCGCCGCTGGGCGGCTTCATCGTCGATCATGCGGACTGGCGATGGATCTTCTACCTCAACCTGCCGCTCGGCCTCATCGCCCTTGTCGCCGCCCTGCGCGTGCTGCCGCCGAGCGAGACGTCCAGCGCCCGCAGCTTCGACTGGCCCGGCTTCCTGCTCATGGGGGGCGGCCTGTTCGGCCTGATGGCCTGCACCGAGATCCTGGCCCGACCGGACGTGAGCTGGCGCGATGCGGTGGCGGCCCTTGCCATCGGCCTGGTGCTGCTCGGCTTCGGCGTGCGCCACCTCAATCGCGCCGCCCATCCCATGCTCAGCCTTCAGGCGCTGAAGGCGCCCACCTTCGCGGTGGCCATCTGGGGCGGCTCATTGTTCCGTATGGGGGTCAGCGCGGTGCCGTTCCTGCTGCCCTTGATGTTCCAGCTCGGCTTCGGCGCCAGTGCCTTCGAGGCGGGCATGATGCTGATGGCGGTGTTCGCCGGCAATCTGGTGATGAAGGCCGGCACTACCGGCGTGCTGCGCCGGTTCGGCTTCCGCCCGGTGCTGGTGGTCAACGGCGTGCTCAATGCCGCGGCGATCGGCGCCTGCGCCGCCTTCACCGCCGGCCTGCCCCTGTGGATCACCTGCACGGTGCTGTTCGTGGGTGGCATGTCGCGCTCCATGCAGTTCACCGCCCTCAACACCCTCGCCTTCGCCGATGTGCCGAAGGCGGGCATGGCGAGCGCCAACACCCTGTTCTCCACCGCCTTCCAGCTGGCCATGGGCCTCGGCATCGCGCTGGGCGCCATCGCCTGGCGGCTGGGGGATGCGCTCTCCCCCGGCGCCGATCCGGCCACCCCGTTCCGCATCGCCTTCCTCATCGTGGCGGCGGTGGCGCTGCTGGGCGTATGGGACAGCGTGCGGCTCGCCGGCGATGCCGGCGCCCACGTCTCCGCAAGGCGTGAACCCTCGCGAAACGACGATGCCCGGCACAGGGCCGGGCATCGCGCACATCAGAAGGCCCGGTCTCACTGAGCCTTGATCTTGTCCAGCCAGGGCTTGGCCTGCGGGAACTCCTTCAGCAGCGCCTCGTAGACCTCCGGCGCGGTGGCGCGGAAAGAGGCGAGATCGGGCTCGATCACTTCCACCTTGCCGCCGGCCTTCATGGTGGCCAGCGCCTCGGCATAGTCCTTCTTGTAATGGGCGATGGCATAGTCCACCGCTTCGGCCGCCGCCTCGCGGAAGATCTTCTGCTGCTCCGGCGTGAAGCTGTCGAACTTCGACTTGGAGATGATGATCAGCGCCGGCATATACATGATCTTGGTGAGCGAGAAGGTCTTCGACACCTCGATGAAGCGATCCTGCAGGAACAGGTCCGGCGAGTTCTCCGCCGCATCCACCGCGCCGTTCTGCAGCGCCATGTAGAGCTCGGTATAGGCCATGGGCGTGGGCTGGGCGCCCAGCGCCTTATAGGCGGTGACATAGCCGGGGCCGGGGATGACGCGGATCTTCAGCCCCTTCATGTCGGCAGCGGTCTTGATGACGCGGCCGTTGGTGAAGGTGTCGCGCTCCAGCGCAGAGATGAAGCCGAGGCCGACCATGCCGTACTTCGGCAGCAGCTCCAGCATCTCCTTACCCACCGGGCCCTGCAGGGTCTTGTTGGCTTCGTCGACGGAGGAGAACAGATAGGGGAAGGAGAAGACCGTATAGTCCTTCACCGTGTTCTCGAGGGGCGCCTCGCCGGTGACGACGATATCCTGGGTGCCGGTACGCACCGCCTGAATCATCTTGACCTCGCCGCCCAGCTGGGCCGCCGGGAAGACGTTGATCTTGATGGTGCCGTTGGACTTCTTTTCCACCAGTTCGGCGAGCTTGGCCGCCGCCGCGTGATAGTGGCTGGCGGTGGTGAGCACATGGCCGGCGTTGAGCTCGATGGTCTCGGCCAGCGCCGGCGCGCCGGCGAGGCCGGCCGCCAGCAGCACGGCGGCGGAGGCAAGGTGTCGTGTGGTGCGCAGCATGAGGGGTCCTTCTCTGGTCGGGGCTTGTTGTCGTTGCGGGGAAAGGGATCGGCGGCTCACAGCAGCGCCAAGGAGAGGGCGGGCACGTAGCTGATCACCAGCACGTCGAAGATGAGCACCGCCAGGAACACCAGCACCGGCCGCGTCAGCTGCGACATGGGCACGCCGGAAATCTCGGATGCGATGTTGAGATTTACGGCCACCGGCGGCGTCACCATGCCGATGGCGATGTTGACGATCATCACCAGGCCGAAATGCACCGGATCGATGCCGTATTTGACGGCGATGGGGGCGAGGATGGGCCCCAGGATGAGGATGGTGGCCAGCGCTTCCATGAAGGTGCCCACCACGAACAGCAGCACGTTCACCAGCAGCAGGAACATGATCGGCCCATCCGCCACCTGCGCCACCAGCTGGGCGAAGGCATGGGGGATGCGGTTGATGGTCATGGCGTAGCCGAACAGCGCGGCGAAGGCGACGATCATCATCACCATGCCGGTCATGACCGCGCTGTCGTTGAGGATGGTGACGATGTCGGACAGCCGCAGCTCGCGATAGACGAAATAGCCGACGATGAAGCCGTACACCACCGCCACCACCGAGGCCTCGGTGGCCGTGAACGCGCCGGAATAGATGCCGCCCAGGATGATCACCGGCATCAGCAGCGCCAGCAGGGATTCCTTGCCGGTGCGCCACACGTTGCCAGCCCAGGCGGAAAACGACACCGGCTTGGTGCGGTCGAAATCATTGAGCTTCGCCACGATGGCGATGGTGACGATGAGCGAGAGGCCCACGAACAGGCCCGGCAGGATGCCGGCGATGAACAGGCCGCCGATGGAGACATTGGCGACAAGGCCATAGATGACCATGGGCAGCGAGGGCGGGATGATGGCGCCCAATTCCCCGCCCACCGCGATGGTGGCGGCGGCGAAACGGCGGGGATAGCCCGCCTTCACCATGGCCGGCACCATGGTGGAGCCCACCGCCGCCGTGGTGGCGGAAGACGAGCCGGAGATGGTGGAAAAGAACATGCAGGTGAGGATGGCCGCCGCCCCCACTCCGCCGCGCACCCAGCCCAGCAGCGCGCTGGCGAGGCCGATGAGCCGGGCGGAGATGCCGCCCACCTTCATGATGTTGCCGGCGAGCACATAGAAGGGGATCGCCAGCAGCGCGAAGGAATCCAGGGATTCGAACACGTTCTGCGGCACGGCGATGAGGTTGATGCCGCGCTCGGTCAAGGCCACCACCGCCGACAGCCCCATGACTGCGAAGATCGGCACCGACAAAGCGAGGGTCAGGATCATGCAGCCAAAGAGCAGGGCCATGGGACGTTCCGGTCAGACGATGGAGGCGGAGGCTTCCACGTCGAGCCCCTCATGCCGCCGCCGGCGGGCATGGCGGCGCTCGATGAGGAGCACGACGAGGTTGAGGATGGAGAGGGCCGCGCCCACCGGCAGCGCCGCGTAGACCCAGGCCATGGGCAAGGCCATGACGGTGGAGCTTTCGGCCAGGCCGAACTCCATCCATTTCAGGCCCAGCCAGAACAGCACGCCATAGAAGGCGATGGTGATGAGCAGCGCCAGGGTGCGCACCAAGTGGGCGGCGGCCTCGGGCAGCGCGTCGGGCAGGCTGTCCATGGCGATGAGGGCGCCGGCGCGGGTGGCCACCGCGGAGCCGAGGAAGATGCTCCACACCATGAGATAGCGGGCCAGTTCCTCGGTCCAGGCGGCGGAGACCACGAGGCCGAGCTTGGGCAGCACGAACCGCACCACGATCTGCAGCGCCACCACCAGCACCATGATGCCGAGCATGGCGCCCACCGCGTGGCGCAGCACGAGGTTCAGGCCATCAACGATGCGAAACAGGGCTTTCACCTTCGCTCTCCCGGGCACGCAGGGGTTGGGCGGACCGTGTCAGGCGACGTCTTCCTGGCCGTCCTCTTGGTCCTTGCGGCCATCGCCGAGGGACCGGACCAGGTTGTCCGCCACCGTCTCGATATGCTTGCGCAGCAGCTTCACGCCGCCTTCCACATCGCCGAGGCGGGCGAAGGCCACGAGATTGCGGTGGTCCACCAGCTCGTGCTCCACATCCGCCACCACGGCGAGCTGCAGGTTCACGTAGCGGTTGGCATTGTCGTGCACGCCCTTCAGCATCTTCAGGGCGATGGTGCGTCCCGAAGGGGCGTAGAGCGCGGAATGGAAGCGCCAGTTGAAATCGCCCCAGCTGTTGACGTCGCTGGCCGCGCTTTCGGCGATCACCGCGTCGGCCAGAGCGAAATCGGCCTCGCCCATCCGGGGAATGGCGAGGGCGAACAGCCAGGTTTCCAGCTGCACGCGGATCTCGAACATCTCGGTCAGCTCGGCCAGGGACAGGGATGACACCACCGTGCCCTTGTGCAGCTCGGTGACCACCAGCCCTTCCGCCTCCAGCTGGCGGATGGCTTCGCGCAGCGGCACGCGGGAGACCCCCAGCTCGGCGGCGAGCTTCTCCTGGCGCAGGGGCGTGCCCTCCGGCAACTGGCCGGTGATGATGCGCTGGCGCACCTCGCTCACGATCTGATCGGTCAGGGACTGCCTACCCAGCTTGGCCACTGGCTGCTCCAAAATTGAATACGATATTCAAGACATCGCTTTTTGCGGCTGACAAGCCCAGAATTTCACCCAAACACGCTCGAATTTTGCGCATTTTCGCGACTTGCTCGCATCTGGTCGCACTGCTAGATGGAATATTGTATTCAATTTTAGCTGAGGCAGAGATCCCCCATGACGAGCCCCGCGACACCCGGTTCCACCCCTTGGCGTGGCGTGTTTCCCGCGGTGACCACCAAGCTGAAGGCGGACGGCGCGCTCGATCTGCCGGCCCTTCAGGCGAGCCTTGATCGGCTCATCACCAATGGGGTGTCTGGCGTCATCCTGCTGCCCATGCTGGGCGAGAACGCCTCCCTCACCATGGCTGAGCGGGCCCAGGTGCTCACCGCCGCCAAGGAAGCGGTGGCCGGCCGCGTCCCCATGCTGAGCGGCTTGGCCGAAGTGTCGGCGGTCGCCGCCGCCGAGGCGGCGCGGGCCTATGAGAAGCTGGGCGCCGAAGGGCTCATGGCCTTCCCCTCCATCGCCTACAAGAGCGACAAGCGGGAAACCGTGCGCTGGTACAAGGATCTGGCGGCCGCGTCCGGGCTGCCGATCATGATCTACAACAACCCCATCGCCTATGGCGTGGACTGCACGCCGGACATTCTGGAGCAGTTGGCGGACACCCCGCAGATCGTCTGCATCAAGGAAGAGAGCGGCGACATCCGCCGTGTCACCGACATCTACAATGCCTGCGGCGAGCGCTTCGCGGTGTTCTGCGGCGTCGATGACCTGATCGTGGAAAGCGCCGCCCTCGGCGTCACCGGCTGGGTCTCCGGCATGACCAATGCCTGGCCGGCGGAATGCGTGCGCCTGTTCGAACTGTGCCGCGCCGGCCGCTTCGAGGAGGCCCGCCCGCTCTACCGGCTGATGACCCCGGCCTTCCACCTCGATACCCATGTGAAGCTGGTGCAATACATCAAGTTTGCCGAGCACCTGGTCTATGGCGCGCCCGAGTGGGTGCGGGCCCCGCGCCTGCCGCTGGAAGGCGCCGAGCGCGCCCAGGTGGAAGCCATCCTGCGCGACACCATCGCCAAGCTCGGCCAATCCCCCGCCGTCTGACGCGAAAAGTCCGCGAGCAAACCAGTTGGGACCGGTCGAAGACCGGGACCGATGGGATGACCGCCTCTTCCCGTCTGCCCCGACACGCGCCCCCGTCCGGCCTGCCCGGACGGGGGCGTCGTCGTCTGGGATCAGGGTATCTGGGCAGCCTCGGGATGGTGCAGCAGATAGGCCAGCACCATCTCGCGGGCATGAGCCCGCCGCTCCGCCCGCCAGCGGGCGCTGGTGAGATTGGCGCTGAACAGGTGGGACAAAGTGGGGGCGTTGGAGATGTGGAAATAGCTCAGCGCCACCATGGTCACATAGAGCTGCAGCGGATCAATGCTGGCGCGGAACACCCCCTCGGCGACGCCACGCGCCAGCACCTCGCGCATGGCGACCATGAGCGGCGAAGAAAGGATGGAGACCCGCTTCGATTTCTTCAGATGCTTGCCGCCCAGCAGATTCTCGCTGGCGAGGATGCGGATGAACAGCGGGTTGGCGGCAAAATGGGCAAAGGTGAAGTCGAACAGCTTCATCATCGCCGGCAGCGGAGCAAGATCACTCAGATTGAGTCGCTGCTCCTGGGTGCGGATGTCACCGAACACCGTTTCCAGCACCGCCAGATAGAGCGCATTCTTGCTGCCGAAATAATGATACAGCATGCGCATGTTGGCATCAGCCCGGCGGGCGATGGCATCCATGCGCGCGCCGTTGAAGCCGTTGTCGGCAAACTCGGCGATGGCCGCCTGGAGGATCCGATCGGCGGTGGCCGCCGCATCGCGCGGCCGCCGGCGACGGGCACCGGCGGCCGAAGCCGGCGCCGTGTCGTCTTCCGGCAAAACCTCGGGCAGCGGATCGACCGCCTTGCGACCGCGACGCACCGGCTTCACCGGTGCTTCGAGCGCCACCTGCAGCGGCAGTTCCGCGGTCTCCGCGACCGGCTGCGCCGATGCCACCTTGGCGGGCGCGAGCTTGCGGCGCGTGCGGGGCGCCTTGGCGAGGGCGGGCGCGCTCATACGGCCACCGGCCCGCTGCCGGCTTCATCCAGCGCCTTCGCGTCGAGCGCCGCCAGCACCTTGTCCGGGGTGAAGGGCAATGCGGTGAGGCGCACGCCCACCGCATCCTCGATGGCATTGGCGATGGCGCTGGAGACGCCGAGGATGCCCGCCTCGCCCACCCCCTTGGCGCCGAACGGGCCCCGGCCCATGCCCTGCTCGAAAATCACGCTCTCGAAGCGCTCCGGCAGATCGGTGGACAACGGCATGCGATAGCGCTGGGGCGTGTCGGTGAGCAATTCGGTGCCGTCGAACACCAATTGTTCGAACAGCGTCTGCCCCACCGCCTGCATGGATGCCCCCTCGATCTGGCCACGCACCGCCTCCGGCACCAGCGCCCGCCCCGCATCGGCGGCGCTCACCAGATGGAGCAGGGCGACCTTGCCCGTCTCCATATCCACCTCCACCTCGACCCCGACCCAATTGGGCATCCAATACACGATCTGGGCGAACAATGCCGCTTCCTTGCAGGTTTCGATCTTGATCTCCCCCTGCCCGGTGAACTCGGCGCCGAGGCCGCCATAATAGCCGCGCACCAGATCCTTCAGCGGCACGCTCTCATTGCCGTGGCGCACCGCGCCATCCCGGTAGTCGAGGGCGTCGGCCGGCACATCGAGCTGCCCGGCGGCAAAGGCGAGGATGCGCCCGCGCACCGCTTCCGCCGCCCGCCGCACCGCCTCGCCGGTGACCGCCGTGGCCGACGACGCGTGCGTGCCCTGGTCGAAGGCGGTCTGGTCGGTATCCACCTCGGCACGGGAGACGTTGGCGGGGCTCATCTTGAGCACCTCGGCGACGATCCGCCGGAAGGCCTCGCTCGCCCCCTGCCCCATGTCCACGGTGGCGCAGCTGATGATGGCCCGGCCATCGCCCACCACCTTCACCTGCGCCTGCGCGAAGCGACCCTGGCCGCCGGCATCCTTGAAGCCGATGGCGATGCCCTTGCCGCGGGCGAGATGCGGCGCGCGCGGCGGCTCCCGCCGGCCCCAGCCGATGCGCGCCGCCACCGCCTCCAGCCCCGCATGCAGGTCGCTGTCGATGGCGCTGTCTCCCGGGCGGTAGGGCACCCCCGGCGGCAGCAGGTTGCGCAGGCGCAGGGCCACCGGATCAAGCCCCAGGCGGCGGGCGATCATGTCCAATTGGCTTTCGGAGGCGAACGCCGCCTGGGTGCCGCCGAAGCCGCGATAGGAGCCGGCCGGCACGGTGTTGGTGCGCACCGCCAGCGCCCGATTGTCGAGGGCCTCCCAGAGATAGGGCCCGCCCACGCGGTAGCCCACCTTGTCCGCCACCAGAGCGCTGCCGTCCGCATAGGCGCCCGCATCGAGATGGATGAGGGAACGGCGGGCCAGCAGCCGCCCGTCGGCGGCCACCGCCGTCTGCAATTGCAGCCGCGCGGCGTGCTGGGAGAGGGTGAGGAAGCCCTCGTCCATGGTGAGGGCCAGCCGCACCGGCCGCCCGGCCTTGCGCGCCAGCAGCACGGTGAGCGGCTCCAGCTTGCAATAGCTCTTCAGCCCGAAGGCGGAGCCCAGATGCAGCGTGTGGATGCGGATGAGATGCTCGGGCAGGCCGAAGATGTCGCTGAGGTCCTGGCGCAGGAAGAAGGGATCCTGATTGGACGACCACAGCTCAAATCCCTCCCCCATGGGCCGGGCGATGGTGACGATGGATTCAAGGCAGGCGTGGCTCATGCGCGAGAAATCGAAACTGTCGCAGAACACATGGTCGGCGGTGGCGAACACCGCATCCACATCGCCCATGCGATGGCGGAACTCATAGAGCACGTTGGGTTCCGGCTCCTTGAGGCTGGTGACGCCCGCCCCATGGGGGCCGAGGCGGCCGGCGCTCGGCGCCTCGAACAGCAGCGGCGCGCCGGGCGCCAGGGCCTCCTCCACGGTGGCAACCGCCGGCAGCGGCTCATACTCCACCTCGATCAGCGCCAAAGCGGCAAGCGCGGTGGCCGCATCCCGCGCCGCCACCGCCGCCACCGGATCGCCCACATGGCGCACCTTGTCCTGGGCGATGACCGGCTGGTCCTTCACCCACAGGCCGTAGCAGGGTTCGGCGAGATCGGCGAGATCCGCCCCCGTCACCACCGCCACCACCCCCGGCAGGCGCGCGGCCGCCGCCGTGTGGATGGCGCGGATGCGGGCGTGAGCGTGGGGGCTGCGCAGGATCTTGGCTTCCAAAAGCCCCGGCACGGTGACATCGGTGGTGAAGAAGGCGGTGCCCGTCACCTTCGCCGCCTCTTCCGGCCGCCAGGACCGGGGCGGGGCCTCCTCCTCGCCGCTCCGCAAAGCGGCGGCGCGCAACACCGCATCCTCGATGGCGCGATAGCCGGTGCAGCGGCAGACATTGGCACCCATCCAGGCCCGCACCTCGGCCCGCTCGGGTGCGGGGTTGCGATCGAGCAGCGCCTCCGCCAGCAGCACCATGCCCGGTGTGCACATGCCGCATTGGAACGCCGCGCCCTCCACGAACGCCCGCTGCACGGCGCTGGGCGGCCCCTGGGCCGGGCGCAGGCCGGCGACGGTGGTGACGGCACGCCCCGCGACCGTGGCGGTGAGGGTGCTGCAGGAGGTGGCGGGCACCCCATCCACCAACACCATGCAGGCCCCGCAGGCTCCATGATCGCAGGCGACGCGCACGCCGCTGCACCCGCACGGGCCGGACAAAGCATCGGCAAGGATGGGGGCGGCGGCGGCATCCACGGCGATGGCCGCGCCATCGAGGGTGAAGGCGGTGTCAATCATCGGGCGGCCTCCTTCAGGAGCCGGGACAAAAGCTGCGGGGCAACGCGGCGGCGATACGCCGTCCGGCCCGCCCAGGGCGTGGTGAAATCCGGCAGATCGGCGAAAGCCTGCGCGGCAAGGTCGGGCGCCTGCGCCGCCATCTCCCCGAGGGTGCGGCCCGTTGCCGGCACCGCCCGCACCACCGGCCGCGCATGGCCGGCGCCAAGCACGGCGCGCGCCGCCAGCACCTGCCCGTCCGCCACATCGAGGCTGAGGGCCACCGCCAGTGCCGGCCGCAGGCTGCGGTCGTAGACCAGCCGGCGCACCCCGCTGGGCGCGGCCAGCGGCACCCGCAGGGCGGTGACCAGCACCGGCGCCGTCGCCTCCTCCTGTCGGTCCGCCAGCGCGAGGGTCTCGGAGCGGCCATTCGCCAGCACGGTCAATTGCGCGCCGAGGGCGGCGAGCAGCGCCGGGCCCTCATAGGCCGGCACATCGGCCATCACATTGCCCACCACCGCGCCCTGGGCGCGGATGCGGCTGGAAGCGATGCGGCCCCACACGGCGGCGAGATCCGGCAGCAGGGCCTGCACCAGGGGGCTGGTCGCCAGCTGGTCATGGCGGCAGGCGGCACCGATCACCAGATCGTCGCCCTCGTGGGTGATGGCGTCCGCCCCGGGAATGGCACCGAGCCACACCACCGCCGGCGGCGTCACGCCCTCCTTCATGCGGTTCACCACATCGAGCCCGCCGGCCATGGGCACGGCGCCGGGGTTCGCCCGCAGCAGGATGTCGGCGGCCTCGAAACTCTCCGCGCGCAGGAAGCGGAACGGCGCGATGCGGTGGCGGGTGCGATGGGCCACGAGGCGCGGCGCACCTTCTGGCGACACGGGCGGCGGCGCGGAAAACAGAGACGCTTGGGGCATGACATCCGACTTGAGAGGGGGGCTGCCGGAAACCGGCATCCAACTTGCTAAGTCCAGCGTGCTGCGAAGCACGCACCGCTTCCCTGCAAGGGCTTTGCCAGCCCCCCACGTCACCCTCGAACCGGACTTTCAGGAGCTCCCATGACCGACCGCCTCGGCTACCGGCTGAAGATGGGCATCATCATTCCCTCCACCAACACATCCGTGCAGCCCGAAACCGACGCCATGCGCCCCTTAGGTGTCACCAACCATGTGGGGCGCATCCATATTCCTGATCTTCCGCTCAGCAACGACACCGAGTTCGAGGCCATGGTGGAAGCCATTGGGCCAGACCTGTTCGGCGCCGTGGACCGGGTGATGACGGCCAAGCCGGGACACCTGCTCATGGGCATGTCCATTCCCACCTTCTGGGGCGGCAAGGCGGGGGGTGATGCCCTGCACGCGCGCCTGGAACAGCGCGCCGGCGTTGGCGTCACCATGGGTTCGGAGGCCTGCGTCGCCGGCCTCCAGCGCTTCCCGAAGGTGCGTCGCATCGGCATTCTCACGCCCTATCAGCCGGTGGGCGACGCCCATGTGGCACGCTATTTTGCCGATCACGGCTATGAGGTGGCGCTGGTGCACAGCCTGAAGCGGCCGAGCGAGGTGCAGATCGCCCACGCCACCGCCGACGACATCCGCGACGGCCTGAAAACCCTGGCCGCATCGGGGGTGGACGCCATCGTCCAGGCCGGCACCGACCTCGCCGTTACCGACATCGCCGACGAGGCGGAGCGCTGGCTCGGCCTGCCGGTCATCGCCATCAACGCAGCCACCTATTGGCTCGCTCTGCGACGGTGCGGAATTACCGATAAAATTCTCGGACGCGGCACCCTGCTGGCGGAACACTGAGCCCGCCAAAGGGATGCGCACAGCACTGCGCGTGCCCATCCCATAGACAAAATCCGCCAACCCCGCCCGCAGATGATGCATAACGGTGTTTAGGCACCATTTCTGAAATGGCGAGAGGAAACAGATCAAAGCCAGTGACACCTTCAATCTCGCGGTATTTCAAAGCACTAACACGGCCAAAAATATGCAGAACCAGATCCAAACCCGCCCATTAAGTAAGCAATATATGCGTACAACGCGCACCCAGAGCGGCCCCTGGCGACGGTGTTCGGGAGCGGGATCATGAGCGGCAGCGTCGCCTCCCGCCTGGCCGCGCTCGGCCTGGAACTGCCGCCGGTCCCGCCCCCGCGCGGGGCGTTCAAGCCTTATTCGCGGGCCGGCAGCCTCGTCTATCTCGCCGGCCAGATCTGCGAATGGAACGGCGAGGTCCGCTATGCCGGCCCGGTGGGCGCGGTGCATGACCTCGCGACCGCCCAGAAGGCCGCACAATTGTGTGCGCTCAACCTGTTGGCGTCTCTTTCCCTGGCTCTCGAGGGCGATCTCGACCGGGTGGTGGCGTGTCATCGCATGGGCGGCTTCGTGTTCGCGACGCCGGGCTATCCCGACGTGCCGCGGGTGGTGAACGGCGCCTCCGACCTCATGTACGCTTTATTTGGCGAGGCCGGGCGCCATGCCCGCACCGCCGTCGGCGTCTCCACGTTGCCGGCCGGCGCCAGCGTGGAGGTGGACGCCATCTTCGAGGTGGCCTGAGCCCCCCATTCCCCCGCGAACGCGCCCCTCTCCTGCTGGCACGAATCTGGCTAGGAGAGCGGCGCCTAAAGTAAGTGTTTTCTGCATAAACCCATAAATCGCTTCCAGAGATAGGGCCCACACAGCTATGCCGAACGACACGACACCGCCCCGCAATCCCTCCCGTCGCACCCTGCTGAAGGCGGGCTCCGCCCTCGCCCTGGGTGCCGCGGCGGGCTTTCGCTTTCCCACCCCGGCGCTGGCCCAGACCCGCGCGCTCAAGCTCACCCTGCCCTGGCTCGCCAACGGCTCCACGCTCTTCACCTATGTGGCCAAGCATCAGGGCTTCTTCCGCCAGCGCGGGCTTGATGTCTCCATCTCCCGCGGCTTCGGCTCGGTGGCGGCCGCCCAGGCGGTGGGCGCCGGCGAATTCGATTTCGGCTTCGTATTCGCCGGCGGCGTGATCCTGGGGGCCGCCCGCGGCCTGCCGTTGGTGGCCATGGGCACGCTCGGCTACGACGCCACCATGGGCATCGCCCTCAAGGCCGACAGCCCCATCAAGACCCCCAAGGACTTGGCCGGCAAGAAGATCGGCATCGTGCCCACCTCCGCCGAGGCGCCCTATTGGCCCGCCTTCGCCCGCAAGGCCGGCATCGACACCTCGTCCATCACCATGGTGCAGATGGACAACCGGGTGCTGGAACAGAGCCTCATCAACAATCAGGTGGACGCCATCACCGCCATCGCCACTTCCTCGGTGCCGGTGATGATGGCGCTGAAGCAGCCCTGCCGCTTCATGCTCTGGAGCAAGGACGACGTTTCGCTCTATGCCGGCCAGGTGGTGACCCGCGCCGAGACCCTGGCCACGGACAAGGGCCTGTGCAAGGCGGTCACCGATGCCCTGGTGGAGGGCCTGGTGTTTGCCCTGAAGGACCCGGAAGCCGGCGTCGACATCTTCCTGAAGGAAGTGCCCGAGGTGGGCATCGCCAAGGGCGGCAAGGAGAACGCCACCATCTCCCAGGGCCTCATGCACTACACGGTGATCTCCCCCGAGGCCGAGCAGCACGCCATCGGCTACACCGACCTCACCAAGGCCGCCGGCATGGTGGACATGGTGATGGAGTTCGGCGCCCCGAAGGATGCCAAGCGGCCCGATCCCGCCACCCTGTTCACCAATGAGTTCGTGAGCGACGTGGGCAAGCTCACCCCCGCCCAATGGGCGACGGTGAAGAAGAACGTGGCCGAATACGCGGCGATCCTCGGATGATCACCGACGAAGCGCCGTTCCAGGCCATCACCGCGCGCGGCGTGCGCAAGGTCTATTCCACCCCCTCCGGGGCGGTGGAGGCGGTGGCCGAGGCCAGTTTCGAGATCGCCCGCGGCGATTTCGTCTCCATCCTCGGCCCCTCGGGCTGCGGCAAGAGCACACTCATGCTGATGGTGGCGGGCCTCGAGCCCGCCACCTCCGGCGCCCTCACCCTCGACGGCCTGCCGGTGGCCGGGCCGCAGATCTCCGCCGGCATGATGTTCCAGGATCCCACTTTGATGCCCTGGCGCAGCGTGCTCGACAACGTGCTGGTGCCGGTGAGCATGCGCCGCCCGGTGGAGGCGGACGACCTCGCCCGGGCCGAGCACCTGCTGCGCATGGTGGATCTCTGGCAGTTCCGCGACAAGCGGCCGCGCGAGCTCTCCGGTGGCATGCGCCAGCGGGTAGCACTCGCCCGCGCGCTGGTGACCGACCCGCGCATCCTGTTGATGGACGAGCCCTTTTCCGCCCTCGACGCCATCACCCGCGACGAGATGGGCTTGGCGCTCGCCCGCATCTGGGACACCACGCGCAAGACCGCCATCTTCATCACCCACTCCATCCGCGAGGCCATCTTCCTCTCGGACCGGATCTTGGTGATGGGCCGGCGCCCCTCCACCATCATCGAGGACATCCGGGTGCCCTTTCCGCGGCCGCGCACGCCGGCGGTGGAAGCCGAACCGGAGTTCAACGACCTCTATCTCCACCTCAAGGCCTCGATCCATCGCACCACACCGGCGATGCATTGAGCCGCCCGGAACGCTGACGCTCATGACGGCCACCCACATGACCACAGATAGCCACGACCCGCCCCGGGCCGGCAAGCCGCCGGAAGCCCTCTCGCGGGTGCTGGCGGGCGTTCGCGCCCATGCCCGCCCCATCGTTCTGCCCCTCGTCACCGCCGCCCTGGTGATCGCCGCCTGGGAAGCCCTGGTGCGGGTGCGCAACATTCCAGACGTGCTGCTGCCGGCCCCTTCGGCGGTGGCGGTGCGGCTATGGGAAACCCTGCCCTTCCTGCTGCAGCAGGCGGTGCCCACCACCCTGGAGACCATCGCCGGCTTTGCCATCTCCACCGTGCTCGGCATCGCGCTCGCGGTGCTGGTGAGCGCCTCGCGGCTGGCGCGGGAGGCGCTCTACCCCAACATCGTCTTCTTCCAGCTCATCCCCAAGATCGCTTTGGCGCCCTTGTTCATCGTCTGGCTCGGCATCGGCAGCTCGTCGCGCATCACCTTCTCGGTGTTCATCTCCTTCTTCCCGGTGGTGGTGGCGACCCTGACCGGCCTCACCAGCGTCGACCGCGACCTGCTCCGGCTCTGCAAGGCGGTGGGGGCACGGCCGTGGAAGGTCTATACTGAGGTGCGTTTCCCCGCCGCGGTGCCGCACATCTTCTCCGGGCTGAAAATCGCCATCACCTTTGCGATGATCGGCGTCATCGTGGGCGAGTTCATCACCGCCCAAGCCGGCCTCGGCTACATGATCCTGTTTGCCGCCTCCCAGGCGGAGATGGCTCTCATCTTCGCCGCCATCGTGCTTCTGTGCGTCATCGGCCTCGCCCTCTATGCCCTGGTGGTGCTGGCCGAGGCCCTCGCCCTGAAGCGTTACGGAGATTGATTGGATGACCCCCATTCCCACCGCCGCCGGCGCCGATCTCGTCATTCCCGCCCGGCCGGAGCCCATCGCCATCCACCCCGCCACCACGGCCTTGGTGGTGGTGGACATGCAGAACGCGTACCTTTCCAAGGGCGGCTATCTCGACCGGGTGGGCTTCGATGTCTCCACCAGCGCCCCGGTGATCGCCGCAGCCGCCCGGGTGCTGGAGGCCGCGCGCGCCGCCGGCCTGTTCATCGCCCACCTGCAGAACGGCTTCTCGCCGGAGCAGACCGAGGCCGGCGGGCCGACCGCGCCGGTGTGGTACAAGTCCAACGCCCTCAAATACATGCGCGCCCATCCGCAGGAGCGGGGCAAGCTCATCACCCATGGCACCTGGGATCATGAGATCGTCGCCGAGCTCACCCCCAGGCCGGGGGAAGCGGTGGTGCCGAAGGCGCGCTACAGCGGCTTTGCCGGCACCCATCTGGAGCAATTGCTGCGGGCCCGTGGCATCACCACTTTGTTGCTGGTGGGGGTGAACACCAACGTGTGCGTGGAATCCACGTTGCGCGATGCCTACCACCGCGAATTCTTCGCCCTGATGGTGCCCGACGCCACCCTGCAGGCCGGCCCCGCCCACATCTATGAGGCAAGCGTGTTCAACGTGGAGAACTTCCTCGGCTGGACGGCACCGGCGGATGCGGTGGCCACCGCCCTTTCGGGCGCGGCCCGGCAGGCGGCGTGAGGGCGGAATGGACACCCTCCCACGCCCCGACGGCACCCTCGTCTATGAGGTGGCGGGCGCCGGCCCGCCGCTGCTGCTGGTCACCGGCCTTGGCGGCTCGCGCCATTATTGGGCCAGCGTCCGCGATCGGCTCACGCCCCACTTCACCGTCGTCACCCACGACCATATGGGCACCGGCGACACGGTGAGCCGCCGCAGCTCCCACACGGTGGAGGCGCTGGCGGCGGACGTGGTGGCACTGATGGATCATCTCGCCATTCCCAAGGCCCATCTGGTGGGCCATTCCACCGGCGCCGCGGTGGGGCAGATCCTGGGTGCGGAGGCGCCGGAGCGGCTCGACGGGCTGGTGCTCTACGCCGGCTGGGCGGGCCCCGACCCCTATTTCGACCAGTGCTTCAAGGTGCGCAAGGAGCTGCTGCTGGGCGCAGGCACCGCCGCCTATCACCGGGCGACGCCGCTGTTCCTCTACCCGCCCGACTGGATCGCCGCCGACGCCGCCCGGCTGGAGGCGCTGGTGGGGGGCATGATCGCATCGAGCCCACCTTCCGAAACCATGGCGGGGCGGGTGGACATGCTGCTGAACTTCGATCGCCGCGCCTGGTTACCCAAGGTGCGCGCGCGCACCCTGGTGCTGTGCGCCAGCGACGACACGCTGACCCCGCCCCACCTCTCCCGGGAAATGGCCCAAGCCATCCCCGGCGCCGAGCTGGCGCTGGTGCCCTGGGGCGGCCACGCCCTCTCGCAGACGGCGCCCGATGTCTTCCTGAGCCATGTGATGGCCGCGCTCACCTGAGCATCCGCCGGCCGGTCCCGCCCCATGATGGGCCAGGCCCGACCGGCGGAGAGCCCTTCGCGCCCGCTTCACCGCGCACCCCGGCAGCGCTCTCACCGCCCCCACCGGTTCATGGCGATGACGGGACGGAGAGCCGAGGCCCGCGCCCTGCGTCTCCCAGCCGGCGCCGCCCACAAGACCCGCCATCTGAATGATCGCGCGCCGCGCCGGAAGCCTCCGGCCGCGCGCCCCGACGCGCGCGTCCTGAGACCCACGCCAACAGGCGGCGCCGCCCGCTCCACCGCCTTCCCTCACCAGCGGCAGAACCAGGCCCGCCCCCTGCAGAGGCCAACCGGACCCAGGGGCTGCGCGTTCTGCGCCGCACCTCCGGCGCACGCCAGAAGCATGGCGCGGCAGGACAATCGTCCATATTTTCCGACATTTCCGGCGCCTGTCTCCCCATTCTCTCTGTCCATATCCCTATCATCATCGAAACCTGGCCCTATCAATGCCGTCGGCAACGTCCGACGTATCAGCCTCATGCAACCAAAGGAGCGGCGACACACAGAGACTCAACCAGAAAAATATATGTCGAATATTTCCGACACTTCATAACCGGCCATTCATGGACCCGTTATGCCGTAAAATTATGCGTATAAATTTATTATTTTTCAAATAGTTAGCTACTTTCAATGCAAGCCGACGCGCCTCTGCACAAAATATCGCTCACGGCATATGTTGACGGAATATCGTGACACGCCGTAGCGTTCGGCGATCCAGTGGGATAATGAGCGGAAAGGCGGAAAGATGACTGTGGCAACCCTCGGCCGGCGCGGCGCTGTGGCGGCGCTTCTGGGAGCGGGCCTTCTCGCGGCCGGCGCGCCGCTGGCGGCGCGGGCGGCGGATGATGTGGTGATCGGCGTCATCCAGCCCCTGAGCGGGCCGAACGCCCAGTTCGGCATCGGCTCCCTGCGCGGCATCGAGCTCGCCGCCGACACCATCAATGCCGCCGGCGGCATCAAGGCGCTGGGCGGCGCCAAGATCAAGCTGGTGACAGCCGACGTGCCGACCCCCAACACCGCCGCCGCCGCCACCCAGCGGCTGATTTCGCAGAACGGCGTGAGCGCGGTGATCGGCGCCTTCGTTTCCTCCACCACCCTCGCCGCCTCGGAAGTGACCGAGCGCGCCGGCATTCCGCTGGTGACCTTCGCCTTCGCCGACCAGATCACCGGGCGCGGCTACAAATACGTGTTCCAGGTCTCCCCCAAGGGCACGGTGTTCGGCGCGGCGCAGTTCAACTACGCCACCGAGATCGCTAAGGCCGCCGGCGAGAAGATCGACAAGATCGCCATCCTTTATGAAGACACCGCCTATGGCACCGCCCAGGCCAAGGGCCTGCGCGACGCGGCCAAGGCGGCCGGCGTCGAGGTGGTGATGGACGAGGCCTATCCCCTCGGCATCACCGACGTGTCCCCGCTGGTGAACAAGCTGAAGGCCTCCGGCGCGCAGATGGCGTTCCCGGTCTCCTACCTCAATGACGGCCTGCAGATCATCCGCGCCCTGCGCCAGCAAAATATCGACATTCCGGTGGTGGGCGGCGCCGCCGGCTACATCATTCCCGATTTCAAGAAGGGCCTCGGCGACTATGCCGAAGGCGTGCTCTCGGTGGCCGCCGCTTCCGGCGACCTGATCCCCGAGGTGGCCGCCGAATACAAGAAGAAGTACGGCACCTTCATCACCCATGAGGCGCTGATCCACGCCGCCGCCCTGGACGCGGTGGTACAGGCCATGGAGAAGGCGAAGTCCGCCGACCCCGAGAAGGTGCGCGCCGAGCTCGCCTCCCTCGACTATTGCAAGGGCTTCGCCCAGGGCGTGCCGGGCGGCTGCATCAAGTTCGACGCCAACGGGCTCAATGCATCGTCGTTCCCGGTGTTCGTGCAGTGGCGCGGCGACGAGCCGGTCACCGTCTACCCGCCCAAGGCCGCCAAGCAGAAGCCCATCTGGCGCGGCAAGACCGTCGAGTGAGCGGGCGGATCTGATCCCCCCATCGAAACGCCCGACCCTTCCCGCCGTGCGGGAAGGGTTCCTTCTCCAAGACCGGATCACGGAACGGATCAAGGCATGATTCAGGCTCTCGTCGACGGCATCCTGCTCGGCGGCGTCTATGGTGTGATCTCCACCGGACTGTCGCTGGTGTTCGGCGTGCTCGGAGTGGTCAACTTCGCCCACGCGGAATTCCTCATGCTGGGCATGTATGTGGCGTGGTTCGCCTGGCGCATGCTGGGGCTCGATCCGCTGCTGGGCTCGGTGCTCTCCTTCATCATCGTGTTCGCCGTGGGCTACGGCGTGCAGCGCCTGCTCATCCAGCGGGTGTTGAAAGCGCCGCCGGCCGCCCAGGTGTTTCTCACCGTGGGGCTCATGATCGTCATCGAGAATGCCGCCCTCATCGCCTTCGGCTCTGATTTCCGCTCGGTGAGCGTGCCCTATCAGGTGGAAGGCTATCGCCTCGGCGACATCTTCATCAGCGCGCCCTATCTCTATGCCTTCATCGCCGCCGTGGTGCTCTCCCTCGCTTTGTGGCTGTTCCTGGAGCGCAGCTGGAGCGGGCGGGCCATCCGCGCCGTGGCGCAGGACCCCATGGCCTCGACCCTGGTGGGGGTGGACACCAAGCGCACCTATGGCTTCGCCTTCGGCCTCGGCGTCGGCCTCACCGCCTTCGGCGGCGCCGTCATCCTGCCCTACATCACGGTGAGCCCCACGGTGGGCGGCCAGTTCGTGGTGCTGATGTTCACGGTGGTGGTGCTGGGCGGGCTCGGCAGCGTCACCGGCGCCCTGGTGGGCGGCCTGGTGGTGGGCATCGTCCAGTCGCTGTCGGCGCTGTTCTTCCCCATCCAGCTGCAGAACTTGTTCCTGTTCGTCATCTTCATCGCCGTGCTCGCCCTGCGCCCGCAGGGCCTCATCAAGGGGGCCTGAACGTTGCGCTTCGCACTCAAGCCGGGGCACGTGGTGCTGCTCCTCTTCTTCATCGCCGCGGCGCTCCTGCCGCTGTTCGTGGATCCGCGCGGGCATCTGCTGCGGGTGGCGGCCATGGCCCTGCTGTTCGCCGCCATGGCCCAGTCGTGGAACATCATCGGCGGCCTCGCCAACCAGATCTCGCTGGGCCACGCCGCCTTCTTCGGCCTCGGCGCCTACACCTCCACCTTGCTGTTCCTGCGGCTCGGCATCTCGCCGTGGATCGGCATGCTGGCCGGGGCGGTGGTGGCCGGCTTGGCTGCGGCGCTGCTGTCGGTGCCCACCTTCCGCCTGAAGGGCCATTATTTCGCACTGGCCACGCTCGCCTTCGCCGAGGTGCTGCGGGTGATCGCCAACAGCTGGGCGGATCTGTCCGGCGGCCCGGTGGGGCTCACCGTGCCCTTCCTCGGCACCCAGCCGCTCAGCTTCGCCTTCCGCGCGGTGTCGTCTTATTACTGGATCATCCTCGCCTTGCTGGTGATCGTGTGCGTGGTGTTCTACGTGCTCGCCCACGGCGCCATGGGCTATCGCCTGCGGGCGGTGCGGGAGAATGAGGCGGCGGCGGAAGTGGCCGGCGTCAATACCTTCCGGGTAAAGCTGGTGGCGAGCGTGATCTCGGCGGCGCTCACCGCCATGTGCGGCACGGTGTTCGCCCAGTTCACCTTCTTCTTCGATCCGGACTCCATCTTCTCCTTGTCCGGCATCTCGGTGCGCATGGCCATGATCGCCATCGTCGGCGGCCTCGGCACCCTGGGCGGCCCCATCATCGGCGCCCTGTTCCTGATCCCGCTGGAGGAAGTGGCCAACGCCTATCTGTCGTCGCGGGCGGCGGGCCTGTCGCAGCTGGTGTTCGGCCTCATCCTCATCGCCGCCATCCTGATCCAGCCGCGCGGCATCATGGCTTTCTTCCCCAAGACCAAAGGAAAAACGCAGCCCAAGGCGCAACCGGCCACCGAGGGAGCGCGCGGATGACCCCCACCAACTCCAAAGTGGTACTGGAAGCCGCCGACATCTGCGTCACCTTCGGCGGCCTGAAGGCGGTGGATGGCGTGTCCTTCAGCCTGCATCAGGGCGAGATCGCCGGCCTCATCGGCCCCAACGGCGCCGGCAAGACCACCCTGTTCAACGCGCTGGTGGGCTTGCAAAAACTCTCCGGTGGCGCGGTGCGCCTGGATGGCGAGACGGTGTCCGGCCTCAAGCCCCACCGTATCGCCACGAAGGGCATGACCAAGACCTTCCAGAACGCCGCTTTGTTCCCCGACATGAGCGTGCTGGAGAACGTCACCACCGCCGCCCTGCTGCGGCATGATTTGAAGGGTGCCCGGGCCAAGGCGGCGGCGGTGCTGGCGCAGCTCGACCTCAGCCCCATCGCCGATGCGGACGTGGCCGACCTCACCTTCCCCCAGAAGGCCATGGTGGAAATGGCCCGGGCGCTCGCCACCGAGCCCCGCGTGGTGCTGCTGGACGAGGTGATGGCGGCGCTGACCCCCAGCGAGATGGACGAGGTGATGGACGTGATCCGCGCGCTGAAAGGCGAGGGGCTGACCTTCCTGGTGGTGGAGCATCACATGCGGGCCATCATGGCCCTGTGCGACCGGCTCATCGCCGTGAATTTCGGCCGCCTCATCGCCGCCGGCACCCCGGCGGAGGTCGCCTCCCACCCCACCGTCATCGAGGCCTATCTGGGCCACGGCGCCGCCGGTCAGGAGGGCAGCCATGCTTGAGGTGCGTGATCTCAGCGTCTCCTATGGCGGCCCCAACGTGCTGGAGCATGTGGAGCTGGAGGTGAAGGCGGGCGAAACGGTGGCGGTGCTGGGCGCCAACACCGCCGGCAAAACGACGCTTCTGCGCACCATCTCCGGCCTCGTCGCCAAGGCGCGCGGCACCATCCTGTTCGAGGGGGCGCCCCTGCTCGGCCGGCCGGCCCACACCATCCCGGCCCTGGGCATCGGCCATGTGCCGGAAGGCCGGCACGTGTTCCCCCGCATGTCCACCATGGACAACCTGATGATGGGTGCCTACGGCGACCGCCGCGCCAGCGACCTGCAGGCCCGCATCGACCGGGTGCTGACCCTGTTCCCGCGCCTCGGCGAGCGGCGCACCCAGATGGCCGGCTCCATGTCCGGCGGCGAGCAGCAGATGGTGTCCATCGGCCGCGCGCTCATGGGCAATCCCAAGCTCTTGCTGCTCGACGAGCCGAGCCACGGCCTCGCACCCATCGTGGTGGACGAGCTGCATGCGGCCATCGGCGAGATCAACCGCCAGGGCGTGGCGGTGCTGCTGGTGGAGCAGAATGCGGTGCTGGCCCTCGATGTCGCCCATCGCGGCTACGTGCTGGAGGCCGGCCACGTGGTGCTGTCCGGCAGCGCGCAGAGCCTCAAGGCCGATCCGGCGGTGCGCCGCGCCTATCTCGGCGTGTAGCGCGAAAGCCGCCCGAAGCGTTTCCAAGGAGAAAATCGATGAAGATCACAGCCGGCGTCGCCCAGGTGGGTGCGGTGCCCTATGACGTGGAAGCGAGCCTTGCCAAGGCCGAAGCCTGGATCGCCAAGGCGGGCGCGGCGGGCTGCCAGATCGTGGTGTTTCCGGAGGCGTTCCTCTCCGGCTATCCCAAGGGCTCGGATTTCGACATTTCCATCGGCGTGCGCACCGCCCGCGGGCGCGACGAGTTCCGCCGCTATCTCGACGCCGCCATCTCCGTGCCCGGCCCGGAAACCGAGCGCCTGGGCGCCGCGGCGGCGGCGGCCGGCACCTATGTGGTGATCGGGGTTATGGAGCGCGAGCTCGGCACCCAATATTGCACCGCGCTCTATTTCGGCCCGGACGGCGCCCTGCTGGGCAAGCACAGAAAGCTGATGCCCACCGCCGGCGAGCGGCTCGCCTGGGGCTTCGGCGACGGCTCCACTTTGCCGGTCATCGACACGCCCATCGGCAAGATCGGCGCGGTGATCTGCTGGGAGAACTACATGCCCATGCTGCGCATGACCATGTATGCCAAGGGCGTCTCCCTCTATTGCGCCCCCACCGCCGATGATCGCGAGACCTGGCTGCCCACCATGCGCCATATCGCCATGGAAGGCCGCTGCTTCGTGCTCACCTCCTGCCAGGTGGTGCGCCGGGCCGACTTCCCGGAGGATTATCGCTGCACGGTGTCGGATGATCCGGACACCCTGCTGATGCACGGCGGCTCGGCCATCATCGATCCGCTGGGCCAGGTGCTGGCCGGGCCCCTGTTCGATGAGGAAGGGCTCATCACCGCCACCCTCGACCTCGACGACCTCGCCCGCGGCAAGTTCGATTTCGACGTGGCCGGCCATTATGCCCGCCCCGACGTGTTCACCCTGACGGTGAACGAAGCGCCGCAGGACGCCGTCCGCCTCAAGCCCTGACCGGGGCGGACCGGCTGCTGCCCCGCGCGGACCTCCTTTGCGCGGGGCAGCGGTACTTGTGTCGCCGGTACTTGTGTCGCCGGTACTTGCGTCGCCGGTACTTGCGTCAGCGCACCTCGCGGCCGATACATCGGCCGGTTCCTTCCCTTCAACCGGCACATCATGAGCATGGAAGAAAAGCTCGCGAAGATCGGCATCACCGGCAAGCTCCTGAAGCTCTACCTCGCAGCGGTGGAGCTGGGCGAAGCGCCGGTGCAGGAGGTGGCGGCCCGCGCCGGCCTGGCCCGCACCACCGCCTATGACGTGCTGGAGCGCCTGGAGCAGGAAGAACTGATCCGCGTCGAGGAACGCCAGGGCCGGCGCTATGTGATCGCCGAGGACCCTGTGGGCATGCTGCAACGGCTCGACCATCGCCGCCAGGTGATCGGCGATCTGATGCCGCAGCTGCGCTCCCTCTACAATCGCGCCAAGGGTAAGCCGCAGATCCGCTTCTATGAGGGCGAGGAGGGCGTCCACACGGTGCTGTGGGACACCCTGACCTGCCAGAGCAAGGTGCTGCGCGGCATCCTCTCCATGGGCGAACTGATCGAGACCCCCGGCCTCGCGGAGATGGACACCTACATCGCCGAGCGTGTGAAGCGGGGCATCACGCTGCGGGTGGTGCGCTCGCGCAGCAAGGACACCGAGCGCATCTGGCCCTGCACCCCGCAGGACCTGCGCGACCTGCGCTACGCCCCCGACACCATGGTGCTGGGCGTGACCCAATATGTGTATGACGACAAGGTCGCCATCATCTCCTCCAAGCGGGAGAACTACGGCCTCGTCATCGAGAGCGAGGATTTCGCCCGGCTGCAGACCGTGCTGTTCGAAACGCTCTGGTCCATGAGCGCCTCCACCCAGGCCCCGGCCGGCCCCGCAATGGCCGCCACCACGGAACAGCCCGCGCCGGCCGCAGCGGCAAAGGCCGGGCGGCGCGGCACCAAGACCGTGCGGGCAAAGACCGGGCGCGCAAAGGCCGCGCGAACCGCGCCGTGAACAGCGGGCACCCGACAAAACACCATTGCGCGCATTTTACGACACCACCTCCATTGCGGGTGCTTATTTTCGTTTTCGCGGAAGCTGTGGTTAGGTGCGCGCCACCGTGCCAGCCGACAAACCCGACCCGATCCCAATGCCCGCAGTCCCCCCCGCCGGCGGTGCCCGCCGCCTGAGCGCCCGGCTGCGCGACCGCAGCTTCGGCCTCACCAGCGTGGTCGGGCGCTATGTGGTGGTCACCGTTTCCATTCTCGCCATCGCCCTGGTCAGCGTCGGCGCGCTCTATGATCGCTTCACCAAGGAGCTGGAAACCACCCTGGTGGGCGAGCGCCAGTCGGCCCAGGAAGCGGCCACCGCCAACCGCATGGTGGCCTTTCTGGAGACCATGCAATACCAGCTCGCCAAGATCTCCAATTATCCTGGCCTCAGCGCCTTCCTGGCCGATCCGGAAGCGCCCGGCACCGCCGACATCGCCGCCCTGCTGCGGCTCGAGGCCGATGTTCCCGACCTGTATGGCCTGCTGTTCTTCGATGCGGCCGGACATCTCAAATATGCCATCGCCGGCCAGGCGGCATCGGGCCCGCCCTATTGGACCACGGCCGGATGGAGCACCGAAGGGCTGCCGGTGGTGCAGAAGGACGGGGTGGACATCATCGGCCCCGCCTTGCCCCAGCCGGGGCGCGCCGGCTGGATGCTGCTGCGCCGCCCCATGCGCGACAGCGGCCCCGGCCCGGCCGGCAGCGTCGCCCTGCACGTGCGCCTTGCCTCCATGACCGAGCAGCTGGAGAAATCCAATGCCGGCGGCATTCCCCGCATGCTGCTCGCCACCCCCGCCGGGGTCATCCTCGACCCCACCGGCCGGCCCATCGCCGATGCCACCGCGCTGGCGCCGGGGCCGGACGTGCTGCCGGGATGGCGCCTGATGCGCGACACCCGCTCACCGGAGGTGGTGTCCTCGCTGCGCTCGGCGCGCGGCTGGCTCTATGCCGGCGGCGCGCTGATCATGATGGTGGTGGTCGCGCTGTTCGTGCACCTGGGCCTGCGCATGCGCCGGCGGGTGGACATGCTGGTGGAAGGCGCTCACGCGGTGGCCAGCGGCAACCTCACTTACCGCCTGCCGCTGACCCGCCAGGCCGATGAGATCAACGCCTTGTCCTCCGCCTTCAACACCATGGCGGAGCGCCTGAAAGACATTATCGACCGCACCGTGCGCACCGAGAAGATGGCGGTTCTGGGCGAGTTCGCCACCGGCGTCGCCCATGAGGTCCGCAATCCGCTCGCCACCATGAAGACCACGGTGCAGACCCTCAGCCGCGACGAGCCCGATGATGACCGGCGCGAGCTGCTGCTGGATCTTGAAACCGAGGTGGACCGGCTGAACCGGGTGGTGAACGACCTGCTCACCTACGGCCGGCCGCACCCCGCGGCGCGGCGGAACCTGGCGGTGCGCGAGCTGCTGCGCCGCACCGCCGCGCTGCTGAAGCCGGTGGCCTCGGAACGCAACGTGCACCTCGCCTCCACCGGGGATTCCAGCGCCAGCCTGCTGGCCGACGAGGACCATATGCAGCAGATCCTGGTCAATCTGGGCCTCAATGCCCTGCAGGCGTGCGGCCCGGGCGGCACCGTCACCTTCCGCTCGCGGCGCGAGGGGGCCCGCACGGTGATCGAGATCAGCGACGATGGACACGGCATCGCGCCCGAGGACCTCGCCCATGTGCGCGATCCCTTCTTCACCACCAAGGCCACCGGCTCGGGCCTCGGCCTCACCATCAGCCAGCAGATGGTGGAAGCCAACGACGGCAGCATGCACATCGACAGCACCCGCGGGGTGGGGACTCTGATCAGCCTGAGCTTTCCGGCCTCGGACCCCAGCCACGAGGGACCCTCGGCAGGAGCGCCACACCCATGACCCCGGCATCGATCCTGGTGGTGGACGACGAAGCGCCGTTCGTGCGCTCGCTGGTCTATGCACTGAAGAAGGAGGGCTTCAAGCCCACCGGCGTCAATGGCTGCGCCGCCGCCCTTGAGGCCCTGAAGGCCCAGGACATCGACCTTGCCCTGGTGGATCTGCGCATGCCCGAGGTGGATGGCATGGAAACCCTGGCGCGGCTGCAGGCGATGATGCCCGAGCTGCCCATCATCATGATCTCGGCCCATGGCGACACCCGCGCCGCGGTGCAGGCGGTGAAGGCCGGGGCGGTGGACTATCTGACCAAGCCGTTCGAGCTCGATGAGCTGCTGCACTGCATCCGCCAGGCCCTCGACCGGCAGCGCATGCATGACGAGATCGAGTATCACCGCAGCCGGGAGCTCTCCACCTCCAGCCTCATCGGCGCCAGCCGCGCCATGGCGGCGCTGCGCGAGGCGGTGGAGCGGGTCGCCGGCAGCGGCACCTCCCGCATTCTGGTGCATGGCGAATCCGGAACCGGCAAGGCGCTGGTGGCGCGCGCCATCCATGCCGGCTCCCGCCGGGCCGAGCAGCCGTTCGTGGAAGTCAATTGCGCGGCGCTGCCCGAGCAGTTGATCGAGGCGGAGCTGTTCGGCGCCGAGAAGGGGGCCTACACCGGCGCCCATCAGAAGCGGGTGGGCCTCGTCGCCCTGGCCGAAGGCGGCACCCTGTTCCTCGACGAGATCGGCGAGGTGCCGCTGCAATTGCAAGCCAAGCTGCTGCATTTCCTGGAAGACGGCACCTATCGCCCGGTCGGCGCCGCCGGCATCCACGTGGGTGATGTGCGGGTGGTGGCGGCCACCAACCGCGACCTGGCCGCGCTGGTGGCCGAAGGCCGCTTCCGCGAGGATCTCTATTACCGCCTCAACGTCATCAACGTGGCCGTGCCGGCGCTGCGCGAGCGCGCCGGCGACGTGCTGATCCTCGCCGATCATTTCGCCGGCCACTATGCCAAGCAGGAGGGGTGCGCCCGCATCCGTCTCACCCCCGATGCGGCGGCCCTGCTGGAAGCCCACCCCTGGCCCGGCAACGTGCGGGAACTGAAAAACCTCATCGAACGCCTCACCATCCTCTATCCCGGCGAGGCGGTGGCCCCCGACCGGCTGCCCCAGGAACTGCGGGGCGGCACCCCGGCCCCGGCCACCAGCGCGGCGGCGGTGAAGGCCAGCATTGGCGACCATCTCGACGAGACCGAACGCACCCTGCTGCTGGAGGCCCTGAGCCGGGCCAGCGGCCACAAGGGGCGCGCGGCGGAAACCCTCGGCATCTCCCGCCACGCCCTCAAGCGCCGGCTGCAGCGCCTCGGCCTGTGAGCGGCCAGGTTGAGCGCCTTGCGCTCACCCGGACCGCTCATCTGAGCGGATACCGCTCACCCGGTATACATCGCCATTCACCGAAACGCTTGATTCATCAATGACCTGCTAGATCGGTTCCTGCTGGCACGGCTCTTGCGGTTTCCCTCCCAAAATAAAATGCGAGCGAGCGCTCGTCTGGGAGGATTGGCCGTGAACACCTGCAAAGGGCTTGGCATATGGAAGCGTGCGGCCGTCGCCGCCGCGCTCCTGCTCGCCACCACGTTCGCGGCGAAGGCTGAACGCATCGTGCTCGGCGCCACCGCCGACGAAGCGGATGCCGTGGTCGGCTGCCTCTATCCCATGGCCGGGCGCGCCGCCATCTATGGCGCCGACAGCGTCCAGGGCATCCGCCTCGCGCTGCAGGACATCGCCGAAGGGCGCATCACCGGCCATCCCGGGCCGCGGCTGCGGGTGGTGCTCGACGACGATCTCTCCAAGGCGTCCTACGGGCTGCGGCTGGCCGAGGACTTCATCGACAAGGACCACGCCAACTTCCTGTGCGGCATGGTCTCCTCGGGCGTCGCCCATGTGGTGAGCGACCTCGCCAAGCGCCGCTCGGTGATCCTGGTGGGCACGGATCACGCCTCCTCGCGCCTGAGCATCGAGGCCGGCCATCCCCATTATTTCCGGGTCAGCAACGACAGCTGGACCTCCAACGCCGCCGGCGCACGCTACCTGCGCGACATCCGCGCCAAGCAGCCCTGGCGGCGTATCGCCATCCTCAATCCCGACTACGATTACGGCCACGTCTCCCGCGACGACCTGCTGGCCGCCATGGATGGCCTCGGGCTCGATTATGAGGTGGTGGCCGAGCTGTGGCCCAAGCTCTATGAGCCGGACTATTCCGCTTATATCCAGGCCCTGAAGGACGCCAAGCCCGACATCGTGGTGACCGCGCTGTGGGGCGGTGATTTCCTGGCCTTCCTCAAGCAGGCCCAGGCGGTGGATCTGTTCTCGCAGATGCGGATCGCCAATTTCGACACCGGGGCCAATTACGACGTTCTGGTGCAATTGGGCGCCAACCCGCCGCCCGGCCTCATCCTTTCCGCCCGCCACCACAACAATTGGCCTGAGACCCCGGCCAACCGGCGCTTCGTGGAGGCCTTCCACGCCATGACCGGCCGCTACCCCACCTATGCGGCGGAAGGCGCCTATAGCGGCATCGTCGCCATCGCCAAGGCGGTCGACAAGGTGGGCAACGCCACCGACGACAAAGCCCTCATCACGGCGCTGGAGAACATGTCCCTCGCCCTGCCGGAGGACCCGGAGGGCTTCGCCTCCACCATCGATCCGGTCACCCACCAGATCCTGCAGGCCCAGGCGGTGGGCACCCCCGTGCCCAACGACCAGTTCCCACCCGCCAAGGTGATGCTCGGCAACATCCACGCCTACAGCGCCGAGGACCTGCGCCCGCCGCCCGAGCTGGTGCGCAAGCGCCGCGCCGCCGCCCGCCATCCGGCCGATGCCGTGCCGGTTCAGTGACAACCAAGTTGACAAGGGAGAACCTCAAGTGAAAACCAACACCATCAAGCGCCAACTCGCCGCTGGCGTCGCCGCTCTCGCATTGGGCGCCATGGCGACCGCCGCGAACGCCGCCGACAACGGCAAGTATCGCGTCGGCATCGTCACCTTCCTGTCGGGCCCGGCCGCCGGTCCGTTCGGTATTCCCTCCGCCAACGCCGCCAAGGTGATCGTGGACGGCCTCAACAAGGGCGCCCTGCCCGCCCCCTACAACACCAAGGGCATCAACGGCGCCGAGATCGAGGCGGTGGTGATCGACGAGGCCGGCGGCGCCACCAAGCAGGTGGAAGAGTTCCGCAACCTGGTGCAGCGCCAGAAGGTGGATGCCGTGGTCGGCTACATCTCCTCCGGCGACTGCCTCGCCATCGCCCCGGTGGCGGAGGAGCTGAAGGCGCTCACCGTGTTCTATGATTGCGGCACCTCGCGCCTGTTCACCGACAACACCAAGCCCACCTACACCTTCCGCACCGGCCTCGACGCCGCCGTCGACAACATCGGCGCGGTCCGCTACCTCGCCGCCACCAAGCCGGACGTCACCAAGATCGCCGGCATCCAGCAGAATTATGCCTGGGGCCAGGATTCCTGGACCGACTTCACCGAAAGCCTCGCCAAGCTGATGCCCAAGGCGAAGGTGGTGGAAAGCCAGATGCCAAAGGTGTTCCAGGGCCAGTACGGCGCCGAGATCTCGGCCCTTTCCGTGAAGCGCCCGCAGGTGGTGCACTCCTCCTTCTGGGGCGGCGACATGGAAGCCTTCGTGCTGCAGGCCAACGCCCGCGGCCTCTTGGATGACGCGGTGGCCCTGCTCACCTGCGGCGAATCCGCCCTCGACCGCTTCAAGGACCAGGCCCCCAACGGCACCATCATCGGCGCCCGCGGCCCGTTCGGCGCCTTCGCGCCCGACAATGAGCTGAACACCTGGTTCGTGAAGGCCTATACCGATGCCTACGGCATGGCTCCCACCTATCCGGCCACCAAGATGGCCCATGCCATCCTCGGCCTGAAGGCCGCGGCGGAGAAGGCCGGCGGCAACAACGGCTCCGTGCCCACCGCCGAGGCCACCGCCGCCGCCTTCAAGGGCGCCACCTTCGAGTCCGTCTCCGGCACCGCCAAGATGGCGCGCGCCGATGGCCACCAGGCGGTGCAGCCCATCTCCTACGGCACCTACAAGTATGATCCGAAGACCGGCAAGGCCTCCATCGAGAACATCATCACCTTCTCGGGCGAGTGCGTGACCCCGCCGGACGGCACCACCTCCGACGCCTGGATCAAGGCCGGCTTCCCCGGCGCCGTCTGCAACTGATCCTCAACCGACCGGCCTTCCGGAGGGACCGGCATCAAGCTGCCGGCCCCTCCGGCCCCCCGTTCGCCCCAATGACGGAACCGCTCCCATGCTGAGCTTCATCGCCGTGCTGATCGACGGCACCATCTATGCCTCCTGGCTGTTCCTGGTCGCCGCGGGCCTGACCGTGATCTACGGCGTCATGCGGATCCTCAACATGGCCCATGGCAGCTTCTACGCCATCGGCGCCTATGCGGCCGCTTCCGCCATCGGCTGGTATTTCTCGGACGGCACCGGCTCAGCCGGCATGAGCTTCCTGCTGCTCATCGGCTGCGCCATCGCCGCCGGCCTGGTGGTGGGCACGCTGGTGGAGCGCGGCCTGCTCCGCTTCATGTACGGGCGCGACGAAATCCTGATGGTGATCATCACCTACGCGCTGCTGCTCATCCTCGAAGACGCCATGAAGCTGATCTGGGGCGTCAATCCCTATTTCGCCTACCAGCCCTATACGGCGCTGGGCCGCTCCACCATCGCCGGGCTCAAGGTCTCCAATTACGACCTCGCCCTGATCGGCGTGGCGGTGGTGGTGGGCCTCGCCCTGTGGGGCTGGCTGGAGCGCACCAACCTCGGCAAGATCCTGCGCGCGGTGATCCATGACCGCGAGGTGGCGAGCGCCATGGGCGTGAACGTGCGCCGCATGTTCTTCCTCACCTTCATCATCGGCACCACCCTCGGCACCCTGGCCGGCGCGCTCACCGCGCCCTCCATCTCGGTGGTGCCGGGCATCGGCGTGGAAGTCATCGTGCTCGCCTTCGCCGTGGTGGTGGTGGGCGGCCTCGGCTCCATCGAGGGGGCCGCCGTCGGCGCCCTGCTCTTGGGCCTGTCGCGCGCCATGGCGGTGCATTTCGCGCCGCAGTTCGAGCTGTTCGTCATTTACGGCGTCATGTCCCTGGTGCTGGCCATCCGGCCCCAGGGCCTGTTCGGCCGCACTCTGGCACGGAAGATCTGAGATGCGCCTCGACAAGACTGAACTCGCGCTGGTCGGCCTCGCGGTCCTCCTGCTCCTGGGCGGCATGGTCGCCCCCGGCTGGCTCATCTTCCTGGTCACCATCGCCCTCGCCAAGGCGCTGGTGGTGCAGGGCGTGGTGATGCAGATGAAGGCCGGCCTCGTCTCCTTCGGGCAGGGCCTGTTCTATTGCGTCGGCGGCTATGCGGTCGGCATGGGCGGCCCGTTCCTCGGCATTTCCGCTGGGCTGGTGCTGCTGGCCATCGGCGTGGTGGCGGCGGTCGGGCTCGCCATGGTGCTGGGCCTGCTGCTGACGCGCTATCGCGAAATCTTCTTCGCCATGCTGTCCCTGGCCTTCTCCATGATCCTCTACGGGGTGCTGGTGAAGAGCCAGGAGCTGGGCTCCACCGACGGCTTCAACGTCAACAACTGGACCCTGCTGGGCCAGACCATCGCCGGCGGCGAGACCGCCACCCACGTGGTGTTCCTGCTCACCGTCGTGGCGGCGGCGGTGGTGGCCTTCCTGCTCCACCGCTACTACCGCTCCTCGGTGGGCATGACCTGCGAGGCCATCCGCGAGAACGAGGTCCGGGTGGAATATCTCGGCCTGTCGCCGCGCTGGATCCAGTATGCGAACTACGTGGCCGCGGCGGGCGTCTCCGCCCTCGGCGGCGGCCTCACGGCGCTTGCCGCCGGCCATGTGGACCCCGACATGGCCTATTGGACCACCTCGGGCGAGTTCATCTTCATCGCCCTGCTGGGCGGCACCGGCAGCGTGCTGGCGCCGTTCCTCGCCGCCATCGTGTTCTCGCTGGTGCGCACCTATGCCATCGAGTTCGTGCCCCACGCCTGGCAGATGATCCTGGGCTTCACCCTGCTCGGCATCGTGGTGTTCCTGCCCAAGGGCCTGTGGAGCCTGTTCACCCGCCATCGGCCGGAGGCGCCCGTCGTCCCCGCCGCCCCCCAGAAGACCAGCACCGGAGGCGCCGGCGCATGACACCGATCCTCGAAACCCGCGGGCTGAACAAGACGTTCGGCGCCGTCACCGCCGCCAAGGACCTCAACGTCAGGATCAACAAGGGCGAGATCGTCGGCGTTATCGGCGCCAACGGGGCGGGCAAGACCACCTTCATCAACATGGTGACGGGCTATCTGCCGCCCACCTCGGGCGAGATCCTGATGGATGGCAAGGCCATCCTGGGCCTTGCGCCGCGGGCCATCACCCGCGCCGGCCTCGCCCGCTCGTTCCAGGTGGCGCAGCTGTTCCCGGAGCTCACCGTTCTGGACAATCTCGTCATTGCCCTGGCGGCGGCGGAAAGCCCCCATCCCTCGTTCCTGAAGCCGCTGCGCACCAAGGCGCGGGTGGCCAAGGCCGAGGAGATCCTGGCCGAGTTCAAGGTGGCGGCCTATCGCGACGCCCGGGTCACCGCCGTGCCCCAGGGCTCGCGCAAGCTGATCGACATCGCCATGGCGATGATCGGCAACCCGAAGATGCTGCTGCTCGACGAGCCCACCTCCGGCGTCAGCGTCGACGAGAAGGGCGACCTGATGGACACGGTGATGGCGGCGGTACGCCACCATGGCCTCACCGTGCTGTTCGTGGAACACGACATGGATGTGGTGCGCCGCTACGTGTCGCGTATTCTGGCGTTCTACAGCGGCGAGATCATCGCCGACGGCCCGCCGGATGCGGTGCTCGCCGATGAGCGGGTGCGTGAGCTGGTCACGGGCCATTCAGATCACAAGCCCGCGGCCAACGCGGGCGCGCGGGAGGGGAGTTCGGTCGCATGACCTTGTCCATCGCCAATCTCGACGTCTCCATCGCCGGCATTCCCATTCTGCGCGGGGTTTCCATGGAGGTGCCCTCCGGCAGCATGGTGGGCCTGATCGGCCGCAATGGCGCCGGCAAGACCACCCTCATCCGCTCCATCATGGGGCTCACCGCCATCTCCGGCTCCATCGCCTTCGACGGCACATCCATCAGCGACAAGGAAGCCCACTGCCGGGCCGCCCTCGGCATCAGCTATCTGCCCGAGGATCGCCGGCTCATCCCGACCCTGACGGTGGAGGAGAACATCCTCATGCCGGCCTGGGCCAACAAATTGAAGGATGCGCCCGAACGGCTGGAGTGGATCTATTCCCTGATGCCGGAGATTGCCCAGTATCGCGATCGCAAGGCCCTGCAGCTCTCCGGCGGCCAGCAGAAGCTGGTGGCGCTCGGCCGCGCCCTCATGCCGGGCCGGCGGCTGCTGCTGCTCGATGAGCCGTTCGAGGGCGTCGCCCCGGTGCTGTCGCGCCGGCTCACGGAAGTGATCGCCCAGCTGCGCAGCCAGGGCCTGTGCGTGCTGCTGTCGGAATCCGACGCCACCCATTCCTCCGACCTGGTGGATCAGGTGTTCCATATCGAGCGGGGCGTGGTCACGGCCCACTAAGGACCGCCCCCACCGCCCCTTCACGCGCTTGCCCACGGTGCTTGCCCACGGTGCTGACCATGACCCAGAACTTCACGTTTGAAACCACGCCCTATGTCATCCAGCAGATCGGCGGCGCCACCCGCCTGCCGGCGCTGTGTGCCGAGCTCGGCGCCGCCCGGCCCATGATCGTCACCGACGCGGGCCTGATGACATTCGGCGTCCTCACCCCGGTGCTGGAGGCCTTCGCCGCCGCCGGCCAGAAGGTGGAGGTGTTCACCGACGTCCAGGCCGACCCGCCGGAAACCGTGGTGCTCGCCACCGTGGAAGCCGCCCGCGCGGCCGGCGCCGATGCCATCATCGGCATCGGCGGCGGCAGTTCCATGGATACGGCCAAGCTGGTGGCCCTGCTGCTCGGCGCGCCGCAGAACCTACCGGAGATCTACGGCATCGGCCTCGCCCATGGGCCGCGCCTGCCGCTGATCCAGGTGCCCACCACCGCCGGCACCGGATCGGAAGTGACGCCCATTTCCATCGTCACCACGCCAACCCATGAGAAGAAGGGGGTGGTGAGCCCCCTGCTCTATCCCGACATCGCGGTGCTGGATGCGAGCCTCACCGTGGGCCTGCCGCCGGCGGTGACCGCCGCCACCGGCATCGACGCCATGGTGCACGCCATCGAGGCCTACACCAGCAAGCACAAGAAAAACGCCGTTTCCGACGCCCTCGCCCTCAAGGCCCTGCGGCTGCTCACCGCCAACATGGATCGGGTGATCGCCGACGGGACCGATGTGGAGGCCCGCGCGGCCATGCTGCAGGGCTCCATGATGGCTGGCATGTCCTTCGCCAATGCCCCGGTCGCCGCCGTGCACGCCCTCGCCTATCCGCTCGGCGGCCATTTCCATGTGCCGCACGGCCTCAGCAACGCCTTGGTGCTGACCCCGGTGCTGCACTTCAACAAGCCCGAGGCGGCCGCGCTTTATGCGGAGCTGGCCGAGGTGGTGCTGCCGGGCCGTCGCTTCGCCAGCGTGGAGGCCGGGGCCGATGCCTTCATCGGCTTCATGCAGGAGATGGTGGCCCGCATGCCCTTCGCCCAGCGCCTCACGCAGGTGGGGGTGACGGAAGCCGACCTTCAGCGCCTCGCCGTGGACGCTATGAAGGTGGAGCGGCTGCTCATGAACAACCCGCGGGTCGTCACCCTCGACGACGCCTTCGCGATCTATCAGTCGGTGCTGTGAGCGGCGCCGCTCAGCTCCGTTTCGAGGCTTGACCCAAAAGGTTTGACCCAAAAGGCTTGACCCCATGTCGCTTCCCACTTTGACCGATGCCGCTCTGCTGCGGGACAAGGCCTATATCAACGGCGCCTGGACCTCCGCCGACAGCGGCGCCAGCTTCACCGTGACCGATCCGGCCGATGGCACGGCGCTGGCCAGCGTGCCCGACATGGGCGCGGAAGAGACCCGTCGCGCCATTGCCGCCGCCGACCGGGCACTGCCCGCCTGGCGCGCCAAGACCGCCAAGGAGCGCGCCAACATCCTGCGCAAGTGGTACGAGCTGATCATGGCCGCCCAGGAGGACCTAGCGCGGATCATGACCGCCGAGCAGGGCAAGCCGCTGGCGGAAGCCCGCGGCGAGGTGGCCTATGGGGCCTCGTTCATCGAGTGGTTTGCCGAAGAGGGCAAGCGCATCTATGGCGATGTGATCCCGAGCCATGGCGCCGACAAGCGCATCGTCGTCATCAAGCAGCCCATCGGCGTGGTGGCGGCCATCACCCCCTGGAACTTCCCCAACGCCATGATCACCCGCAAGGTGGCCCCGGCGCTGGCCGCCGGCTGCACCGCCGTGGTGAAGCCGGGCGAGGACACCCCCCTGTCGGCGCTGGCGCTGGCGGAGCTGGCGGAGCGGGCCGGCATTCCCGCCGGCGTGTTCAATGTGGTCACCACCCTGCAGGCGGCGGCGGTGGGCGGCGAGATGACCGCCAACCCCACCGTGCGCAAGCTCTCCTTCACCGGCTCCACCCCCATCGGCAAGCTGCTGATGGCCCAGTGCGCCGGCACCGTGAAGAAAGTGAGCCTGGAGCTGGGCGGCAACGCCCCCTTCATCGTGTTCGATGATGCCGACCTCGACGCGGCGGTGGCCGGCGCCATGATGTCCAAGTATCGCAACGCCGGGCAGACCTGCGTGTGCGCCAACCGGCTGATGGTGCAGGCCGGCGTCTATGACGCCTTCGCCGCCAAGCTGGCGGAGGCGGTGCGGGCCATGAAGGTGGGGTCCGGCTTCGAGGCCGGCGTCACCACCGGCCCGCTCATCAACGCCAAGGGCTTTTCCAAGGTGGACCGGCTGGTGAAGGACGCGGTGGCCAAGGGCGCCAAGGTGCTGGTGGGCGGCGAGCCCCACGCGCTGGGCGGCAATTTCTACGAGCCCACCGTGCTCACCGACGTGGGCGAGGAGATGGAGCTGTTCTCCGAGGAGATCTTCGGCCCGGTGGCGCCCCTGTTCAAGTTCGAGACCGAGGACGAGGCCATCCGCATGGCCAACGCCACCCAATACGGCCTCGCCGGCTATTTCTACGCCCGCGACATCGGCCGCATCTGGCGGGTGGCGGAGGCCTTGGAATACGGCATCCTCGGCATCAACGAAGGCATCATCTCCACCGAGGTGGCCCCGTTCGGCGGCATCAAGGAATCCGGAGTCGGCCGCGAGGGCTCGAAGTACGGCATCGATGACTTCGTCGAGATCAAATACATGTGCATGGGCGGCATTCGCTGATTTTGCGCCCCGCACACGCACGACATAACGACAAACATTGGAAGAGTGCCATGGACTATACGTTCAGAAGCGTGCGCACCATTGTGTGTGAAGCCGGCGGCCTCACCCGCCTCGGCGGCCTGATGAAGCCCCTCGGCTCCACCCGGGTGCTCATCGTGTGCGATCCCGGTATCGTCACCCTGGGCTTTGCCGACATCGCCAAGGCCTCCCTCGCCGAAGCCGGCATCGCCGTGGACGTGTTCTCCGACGTCGCCGCAGATCCGCCGGTGGCCGTGGTGCTGGATGCGGTGGCCCGCGCCAAGGCGTTCGCGGCCGATGGTGTGATCGGCATCGGCGGCGGCTCGTCCCTCGACACCGCCAAGCTGGTGGCGCTGATGATCAACTCCGATCAGCCCATCGCCGAAATGTACGGCACCAACCTTGCCACCGGCACCCGCGCCCCGCTGATCCAGGTACCCACCACCGCCGGCACCGGCTCGGAAGTCACCTGGGTGTCGGTGGTGACCGATGCGGAAGGGCGCAAGAAGGCCATCTACGCCCCGCAGCTGCTGCCCGACGTGGCGCTGCTGGACCCCAACCTCACCCTGGGCCTGCCGCCGCGCATCACCGCCGCCACCGGCCTCGACGCCATGGTGCACGCCATCGAGGCCTTCACCAGCCGCACCTCCAAGAACCTCCTGGCCGATGCGCTGGCGGTGAAGGCGCTGCAGCTCCTGTCCGCCAACATCCGCACCGCCGTCACCGACGGCAAGAATGTGGAGGCGCGCGCCGCCATGCTGCAGGGCTCACTGCTGGCCGGCATGGCGTTCGTCAACGCCTCGGTGGCGGCCATCCATGCCATGGCCTATCCGCTGGGCGCCCGCTATCACGTGCCCCATGGCCACTCCAACGCCATCGTGATGGCGCAGATCATGCGCTTCAACCTGCCGGTGGCCGCCCCCCTCTATGCCGAGC
Organism: Xanthobacter sp. NM-25; assembly: GCF_022138605.1. Taxonomy (GTDB): domain Bacteria; phylum Pseudomonadota; class Alphaproteobacteria; order Rhizobiales; family Xanthobacteraceae; genus Xanthobacter. The sequence continues at coordinate 128,451 of NZ_JACBFS010000003.1, read as the reverse complement.
TCGCCCGCCAGACCCTGCCGGGCCGCAGCTTCGGCTCCGATCTGGAGGCGGCCGAGGCGCTGGTGGCCGATATCGAGGCGCTGGTGCCCTCCATGGGCCTGGAGATCCGCATGCGCGACCTCGGCGTGCCCCACGATGCCATCCCCTCCATGGCCGAGGAAGTGGACGTGGGCATTCGCCGGCTGATCGCCTGCAACCCGCGGGACATGACCCGCGCCGACATCGAGGGCATCTACGAAAGCGTCTACTGACGCCTCCTCGCGCCCGCTCGACGCGGCCCCCGCAGGCACCGCCCGCGGGGGCTTTTTTGTGCCTCCGCATCGCTTGGACAAACGAACAAGCGCTTGATACAGATATTATCTGGAGCTTCGCAGCAGCCGACCGTCCCGGTGAAGGGCGGCGATGCCGGGGAGCGGGGGAACGCCACGCGAGGAGCCTTCATGTCCAAGGTCATCATCACCTGCGCCGTCACCGGCGGCATCCACACTCCCACCATGTCGGACCACCTGCCGGTAACTCCCGACGAGATCGCCGCCGAAGCCATCGCCGCCGCCGAGGCGGGCGCTGCCATCCTCCACCTGCATGCCCGCGACCCCAAGGACGGCCGGCCGACGCCCGACCCCGCGGTGTTCATGCAGTTTTTGCCGCGCATCAAGCAGGCCACCGACGCGGTCTTGAACATCACCACCGGCGGCGGGCTCAACATGAGCGTGGAGGAGCGCCTGGCGGCGCCCCTCAAGATCGCGCCCGAGATGTGCTCGCTGAACATGGGCTCCATGAACTTCGCCCTTTATCCTTTGGCGAAGCGCTACGACCAGTGGAAGCACGCGTGGGAAAAGCCCTATCTGGAGGGCACCAAGGACTTCATCTTCCGCAATACCTTCTCCGATATCGAGCGGATCTACCGGCTTCTGGGCGAGGGCCACGGCACCAAGTTCGAGCATGAATGCTACGATGTGAGCCACCTCTACAATCTTGCCCATTGCCTCGATCAGGGCTGGTTCAAGCCGCCGGTGTTCCTGCAGTTCATCTTCGGCATTCTGGGTGGCATCGGCGCGGATCCGGAAAACCTCATGTTCATGAAGCGCACCGCCGACAAGCTGTTCGGCTCCGATTATCAGTGGTCCGTGCTGGCCGCCGGGCGCCACCAGATGCCGTTCGCCACCCAGGGCGCCATGCTGGGCGGCAACGTGCGCGTGGGGCTGGAGGACAGCCTGTTCATCGGCCGCGGCAAGCTCGCCGAGAGCAACGCCCAGCAGGTGCGCAAGATCCGCACCCTGGTGGAGGAGCTGGGCTACGAGATCGCCACCCCTGACGAAGCCCGCGCCCTGCTGCACCTGAAGGGCGGCGACACGGTCGGCTTCTGATCCGCAGAGGCGCTGCCGGTTCAGCGCCCGTTCATCGGCGCCGCAGCAGAAAAACAGACGCCGCGCCCCACAGCACCGGCGCGGCGTCCCATCACCTGCCCGAGGTCGCATCGTGACGCCCTACCCGCTCTCAGCCCTTCTCGACAACCCGCTGTTCGCCCTGTTCGCCCGGCTGGTGCTGACCTTCCTGTTCTGGAGCGCAGGCCTCGGCATGCTGGCGGATTATGGCGAGACCCTCGCCACCCTCTCGCGTTTCGGGCTCGAACCGGCAGCCGCCTGGGCGCCCGCCGTCATCGCCACGCTGCTCATCGGCTGCGCCCTCATCATCTTCAACCGCTGGGCGTGGCTGGGGTTCGGCATGCTGGCGGTGTTCACCGCCTTGTGCATCCCGATCGCCCACGCCTTCTGGACCATGGCCGGCGAGGAGCGGCTCGCCCATTTCCACGTGGCCATGGAGCACATCACCGTCATCGGCGGCCTGATGACCGGGGCCATCCTCAGCCGCCGGATGGAACGGCACTGAGCCCCGCCCGCTTTTTCTTTGGAACTAAAACAACTCTATCCTTTGCGGCGGCGTGCTTTTTCGCTTCTGCGAAAGGTGCGAAGCTGGCATGACAGAGCGCATCGGGCGGACTTTCCGCCAGGTTCGACACCCCTTTTTCCGGTGATCGCGACGGAGAGGCGGCGAGCCCGCGCGGCCTTGGACGGCCCGGCGGCGCCGGCCGTGGACGCACCCCGTGCCCCACCCGCCGCGGCGCCCCTGCCAATTGCGAGGCCCGCCGATGACCGCCGTGCTTGAACGCCCCAGCCGTGCCCAGGCCCTGAAGGCCCTCACCCACGCCGCCCATGAGCGTCTCGACAAGGCCATCATGGCCGGCCGGCCGTTCGAGAGCCGTGAGCGCTATGGGCTGTTCCTGAGCGTGCAATGGGGCTTCCACCGCGAGATCGACGCCCTCTACAGCAACCCGGAGCTGGACCGGCTGCTGCCGGACCTGCCCGGCCGGCGGCGCTTCGACCTCATCTCCCAGGACCTCGCCGATCTCGGCCTGCCGCTGCCGGCGGCCACCTCCGCCCCCCGTTTCGGCGTGGGCGAAGCGGTGGACATCCCCACCGCCCTCGGCTGGCTCTATGTGGCGGAAGGCTCGAACCTCGGCGCGGCGTTCCTGCTGAAGGCGGCGGCCGGGCTCGGCCTGTCCGAGACCCTCGGTGCCCGTCATCTCGCCGCCGCGCCCGAGGGCCGGGGCCTGCATTGGAAGACCTTCACCGCCGCCCTCGACGCAACGGTGTTGGATGACGCGGCCGAAGCCCGCGCGGCGGCAGGTGCGGAAGCGGCGTTCAACCGGGTGGCGGATCTGGTGGCCGTCACCTTCCGCTGAGCCGGCCCACTCACCGCGCCGGGCGCGCCTTTTCGTATTTGCGAACGAGGCGCTCCCGCTTCAGCCGCGACAGCCGCTGAATCCAGAACACGCCGTCGAGCTGGTCGATCTCGTGTTGATGGCAGACGGCGCGAAAGCCCTCCGACGCCTCCTCGTGCGCGTGCCCCTCGAGATCCTGGAACCGCAGCCGCACCCGCGCGGCCCGTTCGATCTCCTCGCGGGCGCCGGGCATGGACACGCTGCCCTCGGTGCCGCGCAGCATGTCCGCCGATGCCCAGGTGATCTGCGGGTTGACGTAGGTCTGCGGCCCGTCTTCGGCGGACAGATCGAGAACCACGAGGCGCAGTGGCACTCCCACATGGGGCGCGGTGATGCCGACACCGGGTGCCGCGCGCAGCGTCTCCAGAAGATCGTCCGCCAGTTGCCGCAGCGCCGCATCGAACACGCGGACCGGCTCCGCCGCCATCCGCAGCCGCGGATCCGGAAACATGATGATCGGCCGCACGGCCATGACGACGCCCCCTTAGCGCCCCCCACCTGGGACACATCCATGGCCGGCGTTATGGCCAGCACCGCCAGGCCGATCAAGCCCACCCGACCGCGCCGCCGGGCGGGCCTCAGATTCCGAGATAGGCCTCCCGCACCCGGGGATCGGCGATGAGGTCCGCCGCGGCGCCGACCATGGTGACGCGGCCGGTTTCCATCACATAGCCGCGGTCCGCCACCGACAGGGCCCCGAAAGCGTTCTGCTCCACCAGCAGAACCGTCACCTCCAGCGCCTTCAGACTCTTCACCACATCGAAGATCTGCGCCACCAGGATCGGCGCCAGCCCCATGGAAGGTTCATCCAGCAGCAGGCAGGCCGGCCGGCCCATGAGGGCGCGAGCGATGGCCAGCATCTGCTGCTGACCGCCGGAGAGCCCGCCAGCCAACTGGTTGCGCTTCTCCTTCAGCACCGGGAACATGGCGAAGGCATCGGCCATGTCCCGCTCCACCCGGTCGTCGCGGAACACGAAGGCACCGAGCCGCAGGTTCTCCTCGACGCTGAGATTGGTGAAGATCTGCCGTCCTTCCGGTGATTGGGCGAGCCCCCGCTGGACCCGGCGATAGGCCGGGACACTGGCCAGCGCCTCGCCGCGGAAGGTGATGGCGCCGCCGCTCACCGGCTGCACCCCGGACAGGCACCGCAGCAGCGTCGTCTTGCCGGCGCCATTAGCCCCGACCACCGTGACGATCTCCCCCGATCCCACGAAGAGATCGACCCCGTGCAGTACTTCGATACGGCCATAGCGCGACCGCAACCCCTCAACCGTGAGCATCGATCACCTCCGCGCTGGCGCCCAGATAGGCCTCGATCACCTGCGGATCCCGGCTGACCGTGGCGGGATCGCCCTCGGCGATCTTCTCGCCGTGGTCGAGCACCACAATGGTGTGGGACAGGCGCATGACCAGCTTCATGTCGTGTTCCACCAACAGGATGGCGACGCCGCTGTCCGCGACCTCGGCGATGAGCCGGTCGATTTCCTCCGTCTCCACCGCGTTGCATCCGGCCGCCGGCTCATCCAGCAGCAGCACACGTGGACGCACCGCCAAGGCCCGGGCAATCTCCAGCCGCTTCAACGCGCCATAGGAGAGCGCGCCCGCTTCGCGCTCCGCGGCCCGGGCCAGGCCGACCCGCTCCAGCAGCTCACGCGCCCCCTGCGTCGAGGCCCGCGAACGCCGCCGCGCGCCGGGCAGGCCGAGCAGGTCGGACAGCACCGGCCCACGCTCGTGCAGATGGAAACCCACCACCACATTGTCGAGCACGCTCATCTGCTGGAAGATCTGCAGGTTCTGGAACGTGCGCGACAATCCGCGACGGGCCAGGAGGTCCGGGCGCAGGCCCGTCACCGTCTCGCCATCCAGCCTCACCTGCCCGGCCTTGGGCAGGTAGACGCCGGAGATCATGTTGAAGAGGGTGGTCTTGCCGGCGCCATTGGGGCCGATGACCGACACGATCTCTCCCGCGTTCACCGCAAACGAGACATCGCGCACCGCGCTCAGCCCGCCGAAGGAGATGCCGAGCCCCTGGACAGACAACAGGCTCATTCGCCCCTCCCCCGCATGAAGCGCTGCGCGCTCGGCAGCAGCCCGGCCGGCAGGAAGATCATCACCGCCATCATCACCAGCCCGAGCACCACGTGTTCGTAATCCTGCAACACCGTCAGCACCTGCGGCAGCAGCGTCAGCAGCGCGGCGCCGAGAATGGCGCCCAGCACCGAGCCCGCCCCGCCCAGCACGGCCATGGTCACCAGCTCGATGGAATGCATGTAGCCGGCCACATCGGGCGTGATCAGCCGGTTCTGCAGGGCGAGCAGCGAACCGGCGACCGAGGCGTAGACCGCCGAGATGACGAAGGCCATCAGCTTGGCCCGCGCCACGTCCACCCCTACCGTGCGGGCTGCCACCTCGGAGCCGTGCAGTGCCCGCAGCGCCCGCCCGGTGGCACTGTCGTTGAGGTTCAGGGCCAGCCAGGCGCCCGCTAGCAGGAACAGCCCGGTGAAGACGTACCAGAATTGCGCGTTGGAGAGTTCCAGCCCCAGCCCCGTGAGCCAGGCGCGCGCACCGGGATCGGGCACCTTGATGCCATCCGGCCCGCCGGTGACCTGCCCTTCGTTGGCCAGCACCATAGCCACCAGCACGCCGAAGCCGAGGCTCGCCACCGCCAGATAATAGCCCTTCAGCCGCAGGATCGGCCGGCCCACCAGCCAGGCGATGACGCCGGACAGGGTGGCCCCCAGCACCACCGCCAGCAGCGGCGGCACGCCGAAATGGAGGGGCATGAGCGCGCAGGCATAGCCGCCGATGCCCACGAAGCCGGCGTGACCGAGGCTGATCTGCCCCGCATAACCGGTGAGGATGGCGATGCCCACCACCGCGATGGCGTTCACGAACACCATCGCGCCGACCCGATAATAGTAATTGGAGGGGAAGAAAGCCGGGCTGACGAGGATGAGGACCGCCAGCACCAGCAGCGTGGCTTGCTTGGAGGAGAGGCGCATGGGTCAGACCCGCTCCGTGGGATTGCTGCCGTAGAGCCCGCGCGGAAAAGCGAACAGCACGACGAGAATGACGAAGAAGGCCACCGCATCCTTGTAATGGGAGCTGAGATAGCCGGCGGTGAGCGCCTCCAAGAGGCCGAGCAGCAGACCGCCCGCCAGCGCCCCCTTGGGATTGCCCATGCCCCCCAGCATGGCTGCGGCGAAGCCCTTCAGGGCCAGGGTGATCCCCACCTCGAAGCTGGTTGGAGTGATCGGCGTGATGAGCACACCCGCCAGGGCGCCGATGCCCGCCGACAAAGCGAACGACAAGGTCATCACAAAGCCGGTGTTGATGCCCACCAGTTGCGCCGCCAACCGGTTGTTGGAGGTGGCGAGCACGGCGCGGCCGGTGAGGGTGCGGGTAAAGAACAGCCACAGGCCGACGAAGATCGCCACCGCGCCGGCCACCACCCACAGGCTTTGCGGCAGGATGGCCGCGCCAAACAGGTGCAGCGGCGCATCTCCCGAGAAAGGTGGCAGGCGATGGGTGCCCTTGCCGAAGACGATCTGCGTGACGCCACGGATGAAGATGGAGGCGCCAATGGTGATGATGATGAGCGACACCACCGGCGCGCCCCGGGCCGGCTCGATGGCCAGGGTATTGAGCGCCACGCCGATGGCGGCCGTGATGACGATGGCGATGAGGGCGGCGAGCGGCAGGGGCAGCCCGGCGCTCACCGCGGCCACCGAGATCATGCCGCCGAGCATGACGAACTCGCCCTGAGCGAAGTTCACCACGTCAGAAGCGTTGTAGATGATGGTGAAGCCAAGGGCGACGAGGGCGTAGACCGCGCCCACCGTGACCCCGGACACCAGGAACTGCAGTAGATCAGAAAACGGCACAAGATCAGACATGGGCGTTCCGTCCTGACGGGCGGTTCGAGACGGCCTGCGCGGGGCGGCTGGCAGCCACGGGCGCGGCTCTCCTGAGCTGTGTGAGGGGTGCCGCGCGAACCAACGCCGGCGCGGAAAGCGACTGACGGTGGCGCCGGACCCGCAATCGCGCGGATCCGGCCGGCCCGGCGCGGTGGCTAGTTCACCAGCTTCCAGCCGCCGTCACGGATCTCAAGGATGCGGAAGGCGGAGAGGTCGAGGCCGAGATGGTCCGTCGGCGAATAGCTATAGGTGCCGGTGGTGCCCACCAGACCGCTGGTCGCCTCGATGGCGTCGCGGAGGGCGGCGGGCTTGCTGGAGCTGGCGCGGCCCATGGCATCGATCAGAATGCGCATGGCGTCGTGGGCGTAGCCGCCGAAGGTGGACACCGGCGCGCCGGCCGCCGCCTCGAAGCTCGCCTTATAGGCCAGCACCACCGGCTTCTGCGGATCATCAGGGCTGAGCAGCTCGCCCACCAGCAATGCGGTGCCGGGCAGCCGCACGCCCTCGGCGGTCTTGGCGCCAGCCAGCTCGATGAAGGCGTTGGAGGCCACCCCGTGGGACTGATAGAGCGGCAGCGTCAGGCCGATCTGCTGATGGTTGCGGGTGATGGTGGCCGGTCCCTGGCCGAAGCCGGAATTCAGGATGGCCTGAATGCCCGGCGTGTTGCGCATGTTGATGAGCTGCGGGGTCATGTCCGCATCCTTGGGGCCATAGGTCTCGTCGGCGACGATCTCGATACCCGACGCCTTGGCCACCGCGAGGCACTGCACCCGCATGGAGGCGCCGAACCCGTCGGTGCCGGAGATCAGCCCGACCTTGGTGAGGCCGCGCGCCTTCATATCCGCGAAGATCTTGAGGCAGGCCATCCGGTCGGTGTGGGGCGTCTTGAACACATAGGGCTTCACCGGATCGATGATCTCGATGGCACCGGCGAGCGAGATGAAGGGCACCTTGGCTTCCTCCGCCACGGCCAGGATGGCCATGGACGACCCGCTGGTGGTGCCGCCGACCATGGCCACCACCTCGTCATCCTCCACCAGGCGGGTGGCGAAGGTCTTGGCCTTGCTGGGGTCTGCCCCGTCGTCATAGAGGACGAGCCGAACCTTCTCGCCCTTGATGCCGCCCTTGGCGTTCAGCGCGTCCACCATCATGCGGATGGTCTTCGCCTCCGGATCGCCGAGTGCCGAGGCGGGGCCGGTCTCGGCGACGATGGCGCCGATCTTGATGTCGGCGCTGGCGGTGGTGGCCATCAGGCCCAGGGCAAGCACGCCCGCTGCAATTCTCTTCATCGGTCCTCCCCAGATATCCGGTGACGCTTCCCCAAGGGCGGCGACGTTGATCCCCTGCGGGAACACGCCGATGGCCGATGCAGGGCGGCACACGTTGCCGATCTATTTTCGTAAGATCGTTCGATCTTTTTAATTCAGATCAAATGGCATTTCCACCGAAATCTGCGGCGCCATCCAGCAACCTTCAACAACCCATTCGGCAGGGTTTTTCAGGCCATTGCGCGATATCTACGGGCAGAATGACGGAAATACACCGGGCGTGATTTCGGCGAGACGCCCTACAACCACCGCTTGACAGGCCCCATTGAGGAATGATTATTTCGACCGATCGTTCGGCTAATTATGCAAACATCGAAGATCGCCGCAGGGGGAACCGCCATGCCGCAAGCCGCCGTGTCCGAAACCGCAGCCAGCCCCGATTACCGAGCCCTGATCGAGCCGGCGCGGGTCAACAGCCGCCTTTATTATGATCCGGAGATCTTTCAGGAAGAGCTGGAGAAAATCTGGTACCGCACATGGGTCTATGTGGGGCACACCAGCGAAATTCCAAAAAAGAACGACTATGTCACCAAGTCGATCGGCCCCACGCCGGTGCTGATGGTGCGCGACAAGGACGGCGAGGTTCGCCTGCTGCTCAACAAATGCCCGCATCGGGGCAACCAGCTCTGCGCTTATCAGAAGGGCAACCGCACCAGCTTCACCTGCCCCTACCACTCCTGGACCTTCTCCACCACCGGCGACCTCATGGGCTATGCGCTGCCGGAAGGTTATGAAGGCCAGAGCAAGGCCGGGCTCAATCTCGGCAAGGTGCCGCGCATCGCCATCTATCGGGGCTTCGTGTTCGGCTCCATGGCGGCGGAGGGCCCCTCCCTTGAGGAGCACCTGGGCGGCGCCAAGGCAGCGCTCGACCAGTTGCTCGACAATTCGCCCACCGGCGAACTGGACCTCAGCGCCGGCTTTCTGCAGCACCGCACCAAGGCCAACTGGAAATTCATGCTGGAGAACGAGACCGACGGCTATCACCCCGGCTTCGTGCACGGCTCGGTGTTCCAGGTCACCAGTTCGGGCATCGGCAGCCTCTACGGCGCCGATTCCACCGCGCTCACCCGCGACTATGGCAACGGGCACACGGAATTCGACCTGCGCCCGGAATGGCGCCGGCACGACAAGCCGCTGCAATGGTTCGGCACCACCGCCGAGCGCCTGCCGGACTATGTGAGCGCCATGAACGCCGCTTATGGCGAGGAGCGCGCGCGACAGATCATGATCGACGGCTCGCCGCACATCATGATCTTCCCCAACCTGTTCATCGCTGAAATCCAGATCTTCGTGCTGCAGCCGGTGGCCGTGGACGAGACCATTCAGCACGTCACCGCGGTGCAGTTCAAAGATGCCCCGGACATCAACCGCCGGCTGCGCCAGCAAACCATGGGCTCGGTGGGCCCGGCCGGGCTTCTGCTCGCCGACGATACCGAGATGTATGAGCGCAACCACCGGGGCGCGAAGATCCGTGATCCGGAATGGCTGGTGCTGTCCCGTGGGCTGCACCGCGAGCGCGTGGACGAGAACGGCTTCCTCGTCGCCCATTCCACCGACGAGACGCCGCAACGCGGCATCTGGCGCCACTATCTCAACCTGATGACCGAGGCCCGCTGATGACCGCCCTCGCCAAGGATCTCGCGGCGATGTCCGCGCCCGATCTCGCCACCCTCGCCCCGGCCGTCCTGCAGCATCAGGTGGCCCAATTCCTCTACATGGAGGCGCGCCTGGCCGACAGCCACGATTATGACGGCTGGGAAGCGCTGTGGACCGACGACGCCATCTATTGGGTTCCCGCCAACGGCGCCGACATCGATCCCGAAACGCAGATGTCCGTGCTCTATGACAACCGCTCCCGCATCGGCGTGCGCATCCGCCAGCTGAAGACCGGCCGGCGCCATACCCAGACGCCCCGCTCCGCCCTCGCCCGTGTCGTGTCCAACATCGAGGTGGCGGAAGTGCGCGACAACGAAGTGGACGTGCGCGCCAACGTGCTCATCTACGAAGACAATTTGCGTGGTGAAACCCTGTGGGCCGCCCGCAACGACTATCGCCTGCGCATGATCGACGACGCCTTCCGCCTGGTGCGCAAGAAGATCACGCTGGTGAACAACCACAAACCCATCTTCACCCTCTCGTTCCTGGTCTGAGGTCCCAATGTCCCACAGCACCCCCTCCCCCCAGGTGCCCGCCCACCAGGTGCCCGCCCACCAGGTATCCGCCCACCAGGCGTCCTCGCCCCCGGCTCCCGAGGTCTGGATCGGCGAAGGACCGGTCCTGCTCGACTATGCGGACGGCATCGCCACCCTCACGCTCAATCGGCCCGATGCCGCCAACGGCATGAATATCGAACTGATGCAGGCGCTCTATCGGGCGCTCATGCGCTGCCACCGCGCTCCCGACGTACGGGTGGTGCATCTGCGGGGCGCCGGCACCAATTTCTGCGCCGGTGGAGATGTCCGCGAGTTCGCCTCCAAGGGCGAAGGGCTCGGCGACTTCCTGCGCGAGGTGACGGCCTATCTCCAGGTGGCCATCGGCGCGATGATCCGCCTCAAGGCCGTGGTGGTCACCGAGGTGCACGGCTATGCCGCCGGCGGCGGCGGCCTGGGCCTCGTGTGCGCCTCCGACATCGTGATCGCCGGCGCCGGCGCCCGCTTCCTGGCCGGGGCAACCCGGGTGGGCATGGCCCCCGATGGCGGGGCCTCCGCCATCCTGCCCCACCTCATCGGCTTTCGCCGCGCCAGCGAGATGATGCTGTCCAACCGCATCGTGGACGCCGCCGAGGCCGCCGAGATCGGTCTCGTCACCCGCTGCGTGGCGGATGGGGAGCTGGAGGCGGAGGCGCGCAAGGCGGCCCGCTTCTATGCCGCCGGCGCCCCGCTCGCCCTGGCCGCCACCAAGCGCCTCCTGTGGAACGCGCTCAACGTGGAACTGGCCCTGCCGGAAGAGGCGCGCACCGTGTCGGAGCTGTCGGCCACCGCGGATTCCCGCGAGGGCCTGGCGGCGGTGATCGAGAAGCGCAAGCCGGTGTTCATCGGCCGATGACCACGGCCGCAGCTGCGGGCGCGCGCCGCGCGCTCGTTACCGGGGGCGGCGCCGGCATCGGCGCCGCCATCGTCCGCCGACTCGCCGCCGACGGCTGCGCCGTGGTCTTCTGCGACCGCGACGCCCCTGCCGGTGCGCCGCTGGCGCAGGAGACCGGCACGCGCTTCGTACCCATGGACGGCCGCGACGCGACCGCCGCCGACGCCCTGTTCGCCGCCCACGGCCCCTTCGATGTGCTGGTGAACAATATCGGCGCCGATCAGCATGCCTTCTTCACCGATACCGGACCGGAGGACTGGCGCGCCCTGCTCGCCATCAACCTCGAGACCGCGTTCCTGTTCACCCACCGCGCGCTGCCCGCCATGCAGGCGGCCCGCTATGGGCGGATCGTCAACGTCGCCTCCGAGGCCGGCCGCCTCGGCTCCAGGGGCGGTGCGGTCTATGCCGCCGCCAAGGCGGGCCTGATCGGCTTCACCCGCTCCATCGCCCGGGAAAACGCCACGTGGGGCATCACTGCCAATGCGGTGGCGCCGGGCCCCATCCGCACTCCCATGGTGCAGCGGGCGGTGGCCGGGGTGGGCGACAAGCTCATGACCGCCATGGCGGACCTGACCCTGATGCGGCGCCTGGGCGAGCCGGAGGAAGTGGCCGCCGCCGTCGCCTTCCTGGCCTCCGAGGGCGCCTCCTTCGTCACCGGCGAAGTGCTGGGGGTCTCCGGCGGCATGGGCTGCGGCGCCTGACCCCCCGGCCCACACCATCCACAGCAACACAACACAGTTTCCGCGGGGAGCCCCGATGACCCGGATTGTCTTCGTCTCAGCCGATGGCCAGAGCACCACCCTCGATGCGCCGGATGGCCTCAGCGTGATGGAATGCGCGCGCCGCGCCAATCTCCCCGGCATCGTCGCCGAATGCGGCGGCGCCTGCGCGTGCGCCACCTGCCATGTCTATATCGACACCCCGTGGCGCGCCGTGGTGGGCGAGGCCACCGGCATGGAACGCGACATGCTGGAGTTCGCCGAGGATGTCCGCGAGAACTCGCGCCTCTCGTGCCAGGTGAAGGTGGTGCCGGAACTCGACGGGCTCACAGTCCACCTGCCCGAGGCGCAGGGCTGAGCGTCAGCTCGGCCGTCATTCTGCGCCCCCCTTTCCCCTTTCAGCCGGAGCGTGCCATGTCGGGCCCCCTCGCAGGACTTCGTATCATCGAGATGGTCGGCCTCGGGCCGGCCCCTTTCGCCGCCATGATGCTGGCCGATGCCGGCGCCGAGGTCATCCGCATCCACCAGAAGGGGCAGCGGCCCGAGATCCCGCTCATGAACACGCGGTTCGATGTGCTGGCGCGCGGCCGCCGCTCCATCGCCCTGGACCTGAAGGTAGAGGCCGACACGGCGGTGATGCTGGAGCTGATCGCCCGCGCCGACGGCCTCATCGAGGGCTTCCGTCCGGGGGTGATGGAACGCCTCGGCCTGGGGCCCGACGTGTGCCTCGCCCGCAATCCGCGCCTCGCCTATGGCCGCATGACCGGATGGGGCCAGGAGGGCCCGCTGGCCGACACCGCCGGACATGACCTGAATTATCTCGGCGTCACCGGCGCCCTCGCCGCCCTCGGCCCCGCCGATGCCCCACCGCCGGTGCCGCTCAATCTGGTGGCCGATTTCGGCGGTGGCGGCATGCTGATGGCGTTCGGCCTGCTGGCCGCCATCCACCACGCCCGCGCCTCCGGTCGCGGCCAGGTGGTGGATGCGGCCATGACCGACGGCGCCAGCCTGCTGGCCGCCATGTTCTGGGGGTTCCGCGCCGGCGGCCTGTGGGGCACCGAGCGGGCGACGAACCTGCTGGATGGAGGCGCCTATTTCTATGCGACCTATGCGTGCGCCGATGGCAAGTTCCTGGCGGTGGCGCCAGTGGAAAAGAAATTCCACCAGATCCTGATCGACACCCTCGGCCTTGAGGCCGACGCCTTCACCCATGTGGCCGATCCCGGCGCCTGGGGGGCGCTGCGAACACGCCTTGCCGACATCTTTCGCAGCCAGCCGCGCGCCCATTGGGCCGCCCTGTTCGCCGGCACCGACGCCTGCGTCACCCCCATCCTCGACTGGGATGAGGCCACAGCCCAGCCACAGGCGCAGGCGCGCAGTGCCTTCGTGGACGTGGATGGAGTAACGCAGCCGGCCCCGGCGCCCCGCTTTTCGGCCACGCCCTCCGCCATCACCCAAAGCGCGGCTGCGCCCGGAGCCCACGGGGCCCAGATCCTGGCCGAATGGGGCATTCCCTCTCCCCAGCCCGATGGCTGCTGCCCCTGAAAAAGGCCGGCTTCCCCCGGAGCGGGGAAGCCGGCAATACCAGCGCCGAAGGAGGGAAGACGCCGGGCAGTCGACCGAGGCCCGCCTCACAGGTTCCGCAGATAAGCCCCGATCCGATCCAGCGATTGCCGGGCCTCCGGCAGCTCGGGGAACACCTGGAAATGGTGGCACATTCCGGCAAACACCTCGAGCTGCACCGTGTGCGGGAGGGTGTGCGCCAACAGATGGCTGTCGTCGAGGGTGATGTCGTCGCCGCCCGCATGGATCAGGATCGGCGGCAGGCCGGCGAGGTCCGCCAGCACCGGCGAAGCGGCAGGATCGGTGGCGGCGGTCTCTCGCCCCAGATAGGTGCGCGCCATGGCCCGCAATTGCGCGGGCTTGGAGAAGATATCCCGTTCAGCCAGGGTGACATAGCTCTGCCCGCCCATGCTCAGGTCGAGCCAGGGGGAGAGCAGCACCAGCGCTTGCGGCAGCGGCATGCCGGCATCACGGGCGCGCAACGCCGTGCCCAGCGCCAGGGCGCCACCCGCAGAATCCCCCACCAGCGCGCGCGGCGTGGAACCGGCCTCCACCAGCGCCGCATAGGCGGCGAAGGCATCATCGGCAGCGGCCGGAAAGCGATGCTCGGGCGCGAGGCGATAGTCGAAGCCCAGCACCCGCGCGCCACTGGCCGCGGCGAGCCGCGCCATGAGGCCGGCGTGGGAGCGCACGGAGCCGATCTGGAAGCCGCCCCCGTGGCAATAGAGCAGCGGGCCGTCAGGCGTGGCGCCCGGCGGGTCGAAGGCGCACGCGGACAGGCCGGCAAGGGACAGCACCGTGCGCCGCACCTGCGGCGCTGCCACCGCATCGGCAAGGAAACGCTCGAAGCTCTCCCGGATCTCCGGAAGGCTCATGCCCCCGGCCCAGGCGGCGGTGAGCGCGGCAATCCGTTGGCGCACCTGCGCGTAAGGAGTGGTTTCGGTCACAACAGGTCACCCCTTGCAGCCCCAGCGGCGGCCCCTCACCGGATGACGCCCGCCCGCGTCGGGCAGGACGACACCGGGCGCGCGTCGGCGGGCATCCGCCCGTTTCCATGGGCCGGGTTCAGTGCGCCGCTTCGGGGCGGTGCAGCACGCGGGTCGCCTTCGCCTCGTAGCGTGGCAACACTCCTTGCGGATGGCACTCCACATTCACATTGATGCCGAGGCGCGCTTTGATCTCGCGGCGCACCTCGCTGGCAGCCTCGGCGCCGGAGCGGGTGTCACCTTCGGCGGTCTCCACCGCCACCGTCATCTTGCCGATGGTGGTGGCCTCCTTGTCGAGATAGATCTGCCAAGCCTCCTTGGCGAGACCGGGAATGCCGGCGATAACATCCTCGATCTGCGAGGGAAACACGATGACGCCCTTGAATTTGATCATGTCATCGGTACGGCCGATGATGCGGCCGATCTTGCGCATGCCGCGCCGCCCCGAGGGACAGTCATAGGGGCGGGGCGAGAGCCGCACCAGGTCGCGGGTGCGCCAGCGCACCACCGGTGAGGCTTCCTTGCGCAAGGTGGTGACCACCACTTCGCCCACCTCGCCATCGGCCACCGGCTGCATGGTGTTGGGATCGAGGATCTCGACGATCACCGTATCCTCGTTGAGCAGCTGCAGCTCGTCATCGGCATGGGTGTAGGGCGTGGAGATCGCCAGGATCGGCCCGCCGGCCTCGGTGGTGCCGTAGATGTTGTGGCTCATGAAGCCCTCCGGCAGTTCCGCCTCGAGCTGCGCGCGGAACTCGGCCGAAACGGACTGCCCCCCGAGGATCGCTACCTTGAGGGTCCATTCCGTGCGCGGATCGATCCCCTGCTGCTTGGCCGCCTGCACCAGGGTCATCAGCCACAGGGGCGACATGGAGGCCACATCATAGGCGTGGTCACGCAGCCAGCGGGCGGCGAGCTCGCCACGGCCCGGTCCGATGGGGAAATTGGTGCAGCCACAGGCGGCGAAGCCGGCATCAAGGGCCGGGCCGCCGATCCACAGGCCGTAGCCGTAGCCCTGATAGGCGCGAAAGCCCGGCTGCACGCCGGCCGCGGCCAGCAGGCGCGACATCTGATAGGGCAGCAGGTCGCGCAGATCGCGGGAGGTCATGCCGAAGGTGACCGGCAAGCCAGTGGTGCCGGAGGTGGCGACAAAGCGCTCGACCTGATCCATGGGCACGGTGAGGAAGGGAAAGGGATAGCGGTCCCGCAGCTGCGACTTGTCCATGAATGGCGCGTTGGCGAGCCCGTCGGCCGAGGCGAGATCCTCCGGCGCCATGCCGGCCTCGGCGAAATGCGCCCGCCAGGTGTCGCACTGCGCCAGGCGCGCGCCGAGGGCGGCAAGGCCGTCACGCTGGATTTTCAGAATTCCGTCGCGGTCAAGCGACTCCACCTCTGGGTGCTGCATGGGCATCCTCCGCGTTTCCTTTGGTCCCGGCCTGGGCTCTGACGGCCCTTGGCGCTTTCCAAAATTAATAGACCGAACGAATGGTCTATGTAAACGGCAAATTTGATTCATCTCAACATACGCATGCGGCCACCCCGGCCCGTCTCGGCACTTGACCTCTGATCCTTGGCCCCTGCACCGCCCGGTGATGGAGCGTCAAACCGGGTGAGCGGCGGCGAAAGGCTTGGCAACGGCAGATGTGGCGCCTATAGACCGAATGATCGGAACACTATGGTGGGTAGGTGCCGTGGCGAGAACACGCTCAGCCGAATATGACAATATTCACGATACCATACTTGAACGTGCGGCATCGGTCTTCGCCCGGCATGGCTACGCGGCCACCTCCATCGGAGACATCGCCGAGGCCTGCGAATGCTCCAAGTCGCGCCTTTATCACTATTTCACCTCCAAGGAAGCGATCCTTTCCGACCTGCTGACGTCCCATGTGGAATCGCTGCTCCAGAAGTGCCGGCACACCCTTTACGGCTTTCAGGATCCTGAGGAGCGCTTCCGCCAGCTCACGCGGCTGTTTCTGGACGTGTATGCGGTCTCTCGCGACCAGCACGTGGCGCTGCTGACCTGCGCCGAGTTCCTCGCGCCCGAAACACGCAAGGTGCTGGTGGCCAAGCAGCGGGAGCTGATCGCCTATGTGCGCGATATCCTGCTGCAACTGCGGCCGGATCTGGCCCAGGACGCGATGATGGCCCACGTGGACACCATGCTGTTCTTCGGCATGATTAACTGGACCTATACGTGGTACCACGCCGACGGCACCGTGACCCCCGGCGAGCTGGCCGACCGGGCGGTGGACCTGTTCGTCAAAGGCTACGCCCAGGTGGGCGCGCCCAGCGCGCGCCCGATCCCCAACACCGATGGATCATGACGCCGGCCGCCGCAGCCACGCGACAGGATCGAAGCCGTCGGCGGCCACATCGGCGCGGCCTACGCCCTTGCCGCCCTCCAGCATCTTCTTCGCGGCCATATAGGTGCGGGCGTCGTTGATGGCGTCCACCGCGATCATACGATCGCCGCGAAAATACCAATGGGACTGGCCCTGGGCGGAGCGGTGCGGCACCACCGCATCGTAGCCACGATTGAGGCCGACGATCTGCAGCTTCACGTCATACTGGTCGGACCAGAACCAGGGAACCGGCGCATAGATCCGCCCGCGGCCCAGCATGTCATCGGCGACGCATTCCGCCTGATCCACCGCGTTCTGCACACTCTCCAAGCGGGTCGGCTGGCCATCCAGGGGAAAGGTGGCGCAATCGCCCGCGGCCCACACATCCGGCGCCGAGGTGCGGCCAAAGCCGTCCACCACGATGCCCGCATCGCAGGCAAGGCCCGCCGCACGCGCCAGCTCATCGCGCGCCTGCACACCGATGCCGACCACCGCCACATCCACCTCGAGGCGCGCGCCCCCTTCCAGTTCCACCGCCGCGATCGCTCCATCACGCGCGCGCACGCCCGCCACCCCGCGCCCTTCCACGATGCGCACGCCATGGCTCTCATGCAGCCCGCGGATCACGGCCGAGGTTTCGGCGCAGGCCACACGCTCCAGAATGCGCGCGGCCCGCTCCACCACCACCACCTCCAGCCCCGCCTTGACCGCCACCGCCGCGGTCTCCAAGCCCACATAGCCGCCGCCCAGCACCAGCAGACGCCGCCCCGGGCGAATCTCCCCCTGCAGGCGGTCGGCATCGGCCAGGTCCCGCAGCTCATGAACCCCGCGCAGGCCGGCAAAGCCCACGGGTAGCGGGCGCGGGCGGGTGCCGGTCACCAGCGCGAGACGACTCCAGCCGTGAGTGCGGCCACCCGCCACCAGCGTGCGCGACGCCGGATCAATGGCGCTCACCACCGCCTCGCGCACCACGCGCACATCCTGCGTCCGCCAGAACTCCTCCGGACGCAGATAAAGCCGATCAACCGACCAATCTCTTTTTAGATAGGCCTTGGACAGAGGCGGACGTTGATAGGGCGGATATGGCTCCTCGCCAAACATGGTGATCGGCCCGGAATATCCGCCATGGCGCAGCCGCAATGCCAAGGATGCCGCTGCCTGCCCGGCGCCGACAATCGCCACATGTTCCGTTGCCATGACGTTCCTCCCCTCATTAGTTGACCGATCATTCTGACTATTATATTCCGATACTCGGGCTTGCAAACGGGTTTTCGCGCGCCCCATCGGCCCCCAGCCGGGCGCGCGGGGCGAGCCCCACGAACCGACCAGACAGGTGAGGACACGAGGTGACGGGCATTTCAGCACTGGGACTCCATCTGCCGCGGCTGCGCCTCGCCCGCAGCAGTATGGCCGCCGCCATGGATTGGCTGTCACCGCGCGCGCCGGCGCGGGGCGCGCGCACCCTCGCCTTCTGGGACGAAGACCCCATTTCCATGGGTGTCGCCGCTGCCCGCGCCAGCCTTGTACAAGCGCCGCAGGCGCGGGCCGCCATCGGCGCCCTCACCTTCGCGACCACCACGCCGGTGTTCGCCGAGCCGCAGAATGCGAGCCTCGTCCATGCCGCGCTGCGCCTGCCGGAACGGGCCGCCACGCAGGACACCTCGGGCACCCTGCGCTGTGGGCTGGCGGCGCTCCACACGGCCCTGGAGAACTCCAGACCCGCCCTCGTGGTGGCCGCCGACTGCCCGACGAGCCCGGCCGGGAGCCTCGCCGAATGGCGCTATGGCGATGGCGCCGCGGCGGCCCTGGTGAACCAGGGGCCGGCGCTTCTGGCCTATCGCGGCGGCGCCAGCCTCACCGCGCCGTTCATCGAGCGCTACCGCGCCGCCGATCGGCCTTTCGCCACCGACTGGGAGGAACGCTGGGTGCGCGAGGACGGCTTTCTCGACTTCGTGCCCCGCGCCATCGCCGCGGCCCTGGCGGAGGCTGGCCTGACGGCCGCCGACATCCATCATTTGGTGCTGCCCTGCGTCATCCCCGGCTGCGCCAAGGCTGTGGCCCAGGCGGCGGGCCTCGGCCACGCCCGGCTCGCCGATGACCTCGGCGCCGAGTGCGGCGACACCGGTGCCGCCCATGGGCTGATGATGCTCACCCACGCCCTGGAAGACATGCAGCCGGGCGAGCGCGTGGTCGTGGCGCAATTCGGCCAGGGCGCGACGGCTCTGGTGCTGGAGGCCACCGACGCCATCCGTGGTTACTCCACCGGAGCGCGGGCCGCCCTGGCTGCCGGCATTCCCGAGACCAATTATCTCAAGCTGCCCCTCTTTCGCGGCCAGCTCGCGTGGGAGCGCGGACTGCGCGGCCGCCTACCCGTCAACGAGGCCCTGACCACCGCCTATCGCCAGGCCGGAGCGCTCCTGGGCTTCGTCGGCGGCCGCTGCGTCGAAACCGGGCGCGTGCAGTTCCCCGCCTCGCGCCTCCCCGTCACCGAGGCCGGCCTGCACCGCGCACCCCAGGGGCCATGGCCTCAGGAGCCGCCTGTTCAAGAACCTTGGCCGCTGGCGGACCTCGGCGGCACGGTGGCCACCGCCACCGCCGATCGCCTCGCCTTCTCGCGGCACCCACCCAATTGCTATGGCCTCGTCGACCTTCCCGGTGGCGGCCGGCTGATGATGGACTTCACGGACCCCGACGCGGCCGATCTCGCGCCCGGCGATCCAGTGCGCTTCGTCTTCCGCGTCAAGGATCTGGACGAGCGCACCGGCTACCGCCGCTACTTCTGGAAGGCCGTGGCGGACCGCCCGCAGCCGGCCCCCGCCGCTTGAGAGAAAGGCACCACAATGGCCACAGGGATCAAGGACAAGGTCGCCATTCTCGCTATGGGCTGCTCGCGTTTCGGCGAACGCTGGGACGTGGGCCAGGAAGAGCTGATGGTGGAAGCCTATCTGGAAGCACTCGGCCACGCCGGCATCGACCCCGGCATGATCGAGGCGGCATGGTATTCATCCCATTATGACGACATCGGCGCCGGCAAGGCGGGCACTCCCATGGCCCAGGCGCTGCGGCTGCCGGCCATCGGCGTCACCCGGGTGGAGAATTTCTGCGCCGGCGGCACCGAGGCCTTTCGCGGCGCCGTCTATGCGGTGGCCTCCGGCGCGGTGGACATGGCGCTGGCGGTCGGCGTGGAAAAGCTGAAGGACACGGGATTTGCCGGCCTGCCGCCGGCCTCGCGCGGCACCTTCGCGCCCATGTATCTGCCCACCCACACCAATCCCGGCAACTTCGCGCAGCTGGCCCGGGCCTACGGCGCCCGCCATGGCATCGCGCCCCATGACCTGAAGCGGGCCATGGCTCACACTTCCATGAAGAGCCATGCCAATGCGGTGACCAACAAGAACGCCCACCTGCGCAAGGCCATCACCATGGAACAGGCGCTGAATGCCCCCATGGTGGCCGATCCCCTGGGGCTGTTCGATTGCTGCCCCGTTTCCGATGGCGCGGCCTGCGCCATCGTCACCACGCCAGACATCGCCCGCAGCCTCGGCGCCAACGCGCCAGTGCTGGTGAAAGCCATCCAGCTCGTCACCTCCAACGGCTGGGAGGTGCAGCAGAGCGATTGGAACGGGGCCTATGTGCACACCGCCCGCATCGCCGCCCACCGCGCCTATGCGGAAGCCGGTATTGGCGATCCGCGCGCCGCGCTCAGTCTCGCCGAGCTGCACGACTGCTTTTCCGTCACCGAGCTGGTGACCCTGGAGGACATCGGCCTCGCCGACGAGGGCACCGCCTGGAAGCGGATGCTGGACGGCGCCTTCGACGCGGATGGCGCCCTGCCCTGCCAGGTGGACGGCGGGCTGAAGTGCTTCGGCCATCCGGTAGGGGCCTCCGGCCTGCGCATGCTCTACGAGTGCTGGCTCCAGCTGACCGGCCAGGCGGGGGCGCGCCAGCTCGGCGCCCCCAGCCTCGCCCTCACCCACAATCTGGGCGGCGCGCCGGCCCAGAACGTGTGTTCCATCACCATCCTCGGCGCCGACTGACCGGCGCCGCAGCTCACTCCGCCAGCGCCGCACCGACCGCGGCGGCGATAGCCGCGGTGGAATGGCTGCGCGGGCGCACGCCGATGCCGCGGGCGGTGACCGCCTCGATCGCCCGCAGCACCGCGGCGGCGGCCGCGCCCTCGCCGAGATGATCCAGCATCATCGCTCCCGACCAGATGGCGGCAATGGGATTGGCCACGCCCTGACCGGCGATGTCGGGGGCGGAACCATGCACCGGCTCGAACATGGAGGGCGCCGACCGGTCGGGACAGACATTGGCCGATGCCGCATAGCCGAGCCCGCCCTGGATGGCGGCCCCCAGATCGGTCAGGATGTCGCCGAACAGGTTGGAGGCGACAACCACATCCAGGCTCTCGGGCGCCATCACCATCCTGGCGGCCATGGCATCGATGTGCATGTGGCTGACGGCGATGTCCGGATAATCGGCGGCCACCGCGCGGGTCATCTCGTCCCAGAACACCATGGAGTATTTCTGCGCATTGGACTTGGTGACCGAGGTCACATGCTTGCGCCGGAGCCGCGCCTGTTCGAAGGCAAAGCGCAGGATCCGCTCCACCCCGGCCCGGGTGAAGATGGCGGTTTCCACCGCTACCTCGTTCGCAGCGCCCTGATGCACCCGGCCACCGGCCCCGGCATATTCGCCCTCGGTGTTCTCGCGGATGCACAGGATGTCGAAGCCGGACGCTTTCAGCGGCCCCTCCACCCCGGCCAGCAGGCGATGCGGACGGATATTGGCATATTGGTTGAACGCCTTGCGGATCGGCAGCAGCAGGCCGTGCAGGGAGACGGCATCGGGCACCGTCTGCGGCCAGCCCACCGCGCCGAGGAAGATGGCATCGAAACCGCGCAGGCGGTCGATGCCATCGGCAGGCATCATGGCGCCGTGTTCCAGGTAATAGCGGCAGGACCAGGGAAAGCTCTGCGTGTCGAGGGCGAAGCCGAAACGCTGCCCTGCCGCATCGAGAACCGGCAGCGCGGCATCGATGACGTCGACACCGATGCCGTCGCCGGGGATGAGGGCAATGGAATAACGCTTCATCGGCTTTGCTCCGCTGTGGACGGCACCGGCTCGCGCCGCGGCGACGATCGGGCCAGCCACTGCTCGTAGGCCTTCAGATGGGTAAAGGCGAGCTCCAGTTCGGGGCTGGTGATGCCATGCCGGCGCGCCTTGTCGCGCACGTAGCCGACAATGTGATCGCCCTCGATGCGCCGGCCCTGCCGGATATCCCGCAGCATGGAAGTTTCATAGGCCGAGGCCGGATCGGAGAACACCTCGCGATAGCTGCGCACGAAGTCGGCGCCCGGGGCGAATCCCTCGTGCCCGGCGATAGCGCACACCGCATCGAAGAGCTCAGCGAACTGCCGCGCGCCATCGGGCGTGCGCACGATGTCGCCCACGCTCGCCCGCATCAGGCAGGTCATGGCGGCCGCCGTCGCCAGGTGAACGAGCTTCTCCCACATGCGCTGGCGGATGTCGGAGACCGCTTCGGCCTCCACCCCCAGCGCTCCGGCAAAGGCCGCCTGCAGCGCCAGAACGCGCGGGCTCAGGGTGCCATTCTGCTCGCCGAACACCACGAAGCGCCAGTCGTTCAACTGGCGAATGGTGCCGTCCTCACTCACCGCCGCCTGAATCTTGGCGAGGCCGCCGAGCACCCGCGACGCGCCGAACACATCGTTCAGCCGATCGAGATGGGCGAGGCCGTTCAGGAGGGGCAGCACCGCCGTCTGCGGCCCCACCGCCGGCGTCACATCGGCAATGGCCGCCTCCAGGTCATAGGCCTTGCAGGCGATGAGCACCACATCGAACGGCCCCTCCAGCGTCTCGGCCCGAACGGTGCGCACCGGGATGTGCGCGGCGCCGAACGGGCTCTCGATGCGCAGCCCGTCGCGGGCGAGGCGCTCCTGCCGGGCGGCGCGCACGAGAAAGGTCACGTCCGCGCGTGCCTCGGCAAGCCGCCCACCGAAATAGCCGCCAATGCCGCCCGCGCCCAACACCAAAATCCGCTGTCTCATCACAGTCATATCCTCCCTGCCCGCAGCCGGTGCACCGGCGCGGGTCGTTGTGTCCACCATTGAGGAAAGGCGTGCTCCTCAAGCCTCTTCAAGCGAAGCGGATCTCGGCTCGCGTGAAAAAAAGGCGAGAATTCAATGAGCTAGAGCCCCAGATAGGCCTCCCGCACGGCGGCGCTGTCGCGCAGTTCCGCCGCGCTTCCGGCCACCGCGACGCAGCCGTTCTCCAGCACATAGCCGCGATCGATACAGTCGAGCGCCAGCGCCACGTTCTGTTCCACGAGCAGGATGGCGATGCCCTCCTCGCGGATCGCGGCGATGGTGCGGTACACCTCCTGCACCACGATAGGCGCCAACCCGAGCGAGGGCTCGTCGAGGATCAGAAGCTGCGGCCGCAGCATCAGCGCGCGGCCGATGGCCACCATCTGCTGCTCCCCACCGGAGAGGGTGCCCGCCATCTGCGCCTTGCGCTCGCCAAGGCGGGGGAACAGCGCATAGATCCGCTCCAGCGACTGCGCCCGATGGGGCCGGCTGTCGGCGGTGAGCGCCCCCACCAGCAGGTTTTCCTCGACGCTCATGCGCTTGAAGATCTGGCGCCCTTCCGGCACATGGGCGACGCCCAGGCCCGGCACCTCGTCGGGGCGCATCCTGGCGGTGCTGCGGCCCTGCCATCGGATGTCTCCGGACTGGAACGGCACCAGGCGGGAGATGGCCCGCGCCAAAGTGGTCTTTCCGGCCCGGTTCGCGCCGAGAACGCCGACACATTGGTGGCGGTCCATCTGCAGCGAGACGCCGCACAGCGCGTTGACGCGGCCGTACGACACGCGCAGGTCGGACACTTCAAGCAACATCGCGATGCTCCCCGCCGAGATAAGATTCAATCACCTTCGGGTGCCGAGCCACCTCCTGCGGGCGGCCCTCGGCGATCTTCACCCCGTGATCCATGGCCACGATGCGATCGGCCACCGCCATCACCGCGCGCATGTTGTGCTCCACCACGATGATCGCCATGCCCGATGCCCGCAGCCGGCGGATCATCTCAAGGGCCAGATCGGTCTCCTGTGGCGTCAGGCCGGCCATGGCCTCGTCCAGCAGCAGCACCTTCGGGCGGGTGGTGACGGCGCGGGCGATCTCCAGCCGCAGCCGGTCCACCGTATTGAGCTCGCCGGCCGTGGGGGCGAGATCGGGATCGAGCCCCACCAGCTCCAGCGCCTCCAGCCCCAGCGCGCGGGCCTGCGCCAGCGTCGGGCAGCGCAGCAGCCCGGCCACCACCACATTGTCGAGGATCGACATGTCCTCGAACAGGGCCGTGTTCTGGAAGGTCTTCACTACCCCGAGCCGCGCCACCGCATGGGCCGGCAGGCCGGTCAGGCGCGTGCCCTCCAAGATGACACTGCCGCGGGTGGGCTGATCGAGCCCGGCGAGCAGGGTGAAGGTGGTGCTCTTGCCGGCCCCATTGGGACCGATGAGGCCGAGGATCTCCGCCCCGTTCAGGGTGAAGCTGACCTCGTTCACCGCGATAAGCCCCCCGAACTGGCGGGTCAGCCCCTCCACCACCAGCAGCGGATCCCCCGGCGCCGCGTCCGCCGTGGTGAGCACTGCGGTGGCGGGCGCGACCTGCGGGCGCGCGGTGGGCAGCCGCCCCTTCACGATGCTCAGCAATCCATTGGGCCGGATGAGGATGAGGGCAATGAGCAAGGCGCCATAGATGAACCGGCTGAGGGCCGCGGAATTGCCGGTGAAGGTGGCGTTGGCCCATTCATCCAGCGGCACCAGGATGAGCGCGCCCACGAACGGCCCCCAGATGAGGCCGATGCCCCCCAGAATGGTCATCATGGCGAGCTTGATGGAGATGGTCCAGAAGCCGAACACCGTGTCGGGATCGATGAAGAACTGGAACTGCGCGTAAAGGGTGCCGAACGCCGCCATGAGCCCGCCGCTCCAGGCATTGGCGATCAATTTGGCGCGGGTGGTGTCCACCCCGCTCGCCTCGGCCGCCTCCGGACTGTTCTTCAGCGCCCGCAGACGATAGCCCAGAGGCCCACGATCAAAGCCGTAGCTGACGGCGAGAACCACCGCGAGCATGCCCAGGGCGATGAAGTAATAGGGCCGGCTGCCCTCGAACTGGAAGGCCCAGAAACTCGCATTCGGCAGGTAGGGCACGGAGAGGCCCACGGGGCCGCCGGTGAGCCCGGTGAAGTAGAGCGCCAGGATGCGCAGCAACTCCACTGCGGCGAGGGTCGCCAGGGTGTAGTAATGGCCCCGCAGATGCATGGTCGGGATGCCGATGACGAGGCTCGCCAGCACCCCGATGAAGCCGGCCACCAGCATGCCGCCCCATGGGCTGAGCCCGTAATGGATGAACAGCAGGGTGGAGGCATAGGCGCCGAGGCCGAAGAAGGCCGCGTGGCCCATGGAGATGAGGTTGGCGAAGCCGCCCACCAGGTTCCAGGCGGTGGCTGCCCCGGCAAACAGAACCGCCAGGGTCAGGATGCGCAAATTATAGCCGTCGCCTTCCATCAGAAGGCCGAGGGCGACCATCGCCAGCACGGTTGCGAGGATACACAGGGCTTCGGCGCGCGAGACGGCGAGGCCGCGAAGAAAGCCGCTCATGCCTTGGCTCCCAGGAGGCCGGAGGGACGGAACAGGAGGGTGGCGAGGAAGATGGCGAACACCACCACGTTCTGCAGCTGCGTGGGCAGGAACACCGCGCTGACCGCATGAATGACCCCCACTACGAGGCCACCCACCACAGCGCCGGAGACGCTGCCGAGACCGCCCAGGGTCACCACGGTGAACATCACCAGCGAGTAATTGTGGCCGACAGTGGGGAACACATAGGCGTAGGGCAGGATCACCGCGCCGGCGACGCCGGCAAGGCCGGTCCCAAGGCCGAAGGCGATCATGTAGATGCGCGTGGGATTGATGCCCATGAGCTGCGCCGCCGTGCGGTTCTGGGAGGTGGCGCGCATGGCGCGCCCCATGTCGGTGCGCTCCAGGAAGGCCCAGAGCAGCGCCGCCATCACCGCCGAGGCGAGGAAGGCGAGCAGGTAGGGCACCGAGACCTGCAGCCCGCCGAAGGTGAGGGCGGCGGTCTGATAGGGCGTGACGACACTGAGGAAGGTGGCGCCGAACAGAAGCTGGGCACCGGCCACCAGCACGAACGAGAGGCCCACGGTGAGAAAGATCTGCGACACCATCGGTGCGCGCAGCACCGGCTGGATCAGCAGCCGCTGCACCGCCGCGCCGAACGCGAACACCGCCAGGAAGACGATGGGGACCGCAGCGATGGGGTCGAGCCCCACCGCTGCGAACACCGCATAAGCGATGTACATGCCCAGCATCACGAATTCCGACTGGGCAAAGTTGACGATCTCCATGACGCCGAACACCAGCGCCAGGCCAACCGCGAGGACCGCGTAAACACCCCCGATCAGGATGCCGTTCACGATCGCTTGGAGGATCTGTTCCGTCATGAGGGCACCCTGATCCTTAAGGCGTGGCTCAGGGCCAGATGACCGAACGGGTGGCATCCTGCTTGGGCCACACGGTGAAGAGCTCGCCGTCCTGCCATTGCACCAGGATGGGGTGGGCGCGGGAATTGAGGCCGGTCTCGTCGAACTTCGCGCCACCGCCCGGCATGCCGTTCACCGGCGCGGATGTGACGTCGAGGGTGCGCAGCACCGGGCCGAGCTCGGCGGGCTTGGTGGTCTTGCCCTTGCTCATGGCTTCCGCCACCACATAGACCAGCGCGCTGTGCTCGAACGCATCATGGGTCATGAAGGTGCCGTACTTCTTGCGATAGGCCTCGCCGAACGCGCCATAATGGTCGTAATTGGCGTAGACGGTGCTCATCACCCCATTGGCCAGCGGCCCCAGGGCCTCCTTGAACTCGGGGATCACATAGCCGGCCGCCGCGCCGACGATGGGCATGGTGAGCCCGGCCTGGCGCATGCCGCGCACCAGCAGCACCGCATCCGAGAAATAGGACACGCCCAGCACCACGTCGGGGTTGCCCGCGCGGATCTTCTGGATCAACGGCATCACGTCGTTGATGCCCTGCGGATAGGCTTCCGCCAGGGCGACATCCATGCCGATCTCCTTGGCGCGCTTCAGCAGGCCCGCGGCGGTGGACTGGCCATAGGCGGTGTCCTCATAGACCACCGCGATCTTCTTGATCTGCTTGCCGTTGGCCTTGGCCAGGGCGATGGTGTCGTCGAGCTGCGCGGCGCCGTAGACCGAGGCGCGGGTGGTGATCTGGAAATAATTCTTGAAGCCGCGGGTGGTCAGCGTGTCCGAGGTGGCCATGCCCAGCAGCGGGGTACGATTGCGCTCCGCCACCTCGCTGGCGGCGATGGTCAGGGAGCTTGCGAAGCAGCAGATGATCGCCGAAACGCGATCACGCGAAATGATGCGCTGGGCCACCGAGGCGGCCGTGGTGGGATCGCTCGCCGCATCGGCCACCACCAGCTCGATCTTGGCGCCGCCAAGCCCCTCGATGCCCCCGGCGGCATTGATGCGCTCCACCGCCAGCTCGATGGCACGCAGCGAATTCTGCCCGAACGGCGCCTGCCCGCCGGTGAGCGGCATGATGACGCCGAGCTTCACCGGCTCGACCGCGGCCGCCGCGCCGGAGGCCAGCACGCCCACGGTGGTGAGCGCCGCGGCGGCAAGCCGCGTGAAAAGGGAGGCGCGCGCCGGAGCCCGCAAATGCGTGATGGTGCTCGCGTGTGTCATGGATAACCCCTCTGTTCTGGCTCTGATTTTTCTCTGGATGTTCTTTCGTCCGATTGTCTCGGATCTTGGCTTGACTGTTCAGGCGAGCGCGATGGCCTCGATCTCGATATCGGCGGCAAACGGCCATGAACCCACGGCCACGAAAGTGCGGGCGGGCGGCGCGGCGGCGAACATCTCGCGATAGACGGCGTTGACCTGCTCGAAATAGCCCGTGTTGGTGCAGTAGACGGTCACCTTCAGCACCTTCTCGACGCTGCTGCCGGCGGCGGCCAGGGCCGCCGCCACGTTCTCCAGCACCTGCCGGGTCTGGACGCGGATATCCCCCTCCACCATGGCGCCGGTGGCCGGATCGATGGGCGGCAGGCCGGAGACGAACACGAGGCCCCCGCCGCGCGTCACCACCGACAGCGGGATGTCGCGCGCCTGGATGGCCTCGGACAGGCCGGGCACCGTGGGAACCTGCTTTTCCAGCGCGTTCGCGACATGGGGAGCGGGGGACAAGGCCATGTTCTCTCCTGTGACTTCGGGACGTGCGCCATCGCTGCCGCCCGGGACCGGCCGAGGCGGAGGTTTACGATGGGTGTGGGAAGGGACGAGGTGCGGCGCCGTGCGGCCCCGCGGATCAGACCACCTCGGCGGTGGGGTCCTCCACCGCCGGCAGCGGTGCGGGGGGCGTGAAGGTCACCGGTGCCCGCGCGTCCTGATGCACGGTCAGCGCCAGCACATCGGGCCGCGCATAATGCCCGACGGGATCGAAATCGAACTTGGCGCGCACCACCTCGCGCAGGTCGATCTGCGCGGTCAGCAATGCCTCGCCCTCGAAATCCGGCCCGGCCAGCACCTGCCCCATGGGATCGATGATGCAGGACCCACCCCGGGAGAAGACCGTGTTCGGATCCTCGCCCAGGTGCGAGGGATAGCTGGCGGGATAGTCGGTCCGGCGACAGAACTGGTTGGCCGACAAGACGAAGCACCGGCCTTCCATGGCGATGTGCCGCATGGTGGGCAGCCAGGTCTCGCGGCCATCGGCGGTGGGGGCGCAATAGAGTTCCACGCCTTTGCCATACATGGCCGCGCGCAGCAGCGGCATGTAGTTTTCCCAGCAGATCACCGCGCCCATGCGACCGAGCGGCGTCTCATAGACCGGCAAGGTGGAGCCATCGCCGAAGCCCCAGATGAGACGCTCGGAACCGGTGGGCATCAGCTTGCGATGCTTGCCGAGATAGGTGCCGTCGGCGGCAAACGACAGCACCGTGCAGTAAAGCGTGCCGCCATCCCGCTCGATGACACCGATGACCAGTTGCAGGGCCGAGGCGCGGGCAATGGCGCTGAGGCGGTCCACCACCGGGCCGGGCACCTCCACCGAGCTTTCCCAATAGAGCCGGAACTGCTCCCGTCCCTCCGCCGTGCGCAGCCCCACGAACGCGCCAAAGTCGAGCCCGCGCGGATAAGCCGAGATGAAGGCCTCAGGGAACACCGCCAAAGCCGCGCCGGCCCGGGCCGCGTCGGCCGCGAGATCGGCCACCTTGTCCAGGGTCCGCTCGATGTCGAAGGACACCGGAGCCGCCTGGACCACCGCCGCGGTGAACGGGGCGGGAATCTTGGGGACGAAGGGAGAAGCGGACGGCGACGGCATGGGGAAAAACTCCTTCGGCGCGACAACAGCAGCATCGGCGCGAAGGATCATCCGGCAGGGAAAGCGTTCTCAGAAGACGAAAGAATAGAACTTTTCGTTGCCATTTCGGCAACGCTATGCACTCTGCCGCCCAATTCATCGCGGCGCGGCAAAGGTCTCGAAGGCATCGAGCAGCCGCTGCAGCACCGTCTCGGCTGCCAGCGACATCAACCGCTCCTTGTGAACGCACACGGCGATGGTCGAGGTCTCGAAGGCTGCGCAATCCACCTTGATGGCGCACAGCGTGCCCGCATGCACATCGCGCCGCACCGCGAACAGTGGCACCAGCGACACCCCCAGGCCATCCCGCGCGAAGGTCTTGGAAAACTCCACGGAATTGATGACCACCGCCGGCTCGATCACCATGTGGGCCGCCTTGACCGCCTGATCGAACACCACGCGCACCGTGTAATCCGGCGACTGCAGGCAGAGCGGCCCGGCTTCCAGCTCGTGCAGCGCGACGATCTCGCGTTGGCTGAACGGGTGGTTGGGCGCGGCGATGAGGCGGATGGGATGGACGATCTCACGCAGCACCGCCACGTCGGGATGGACCTCCGGCTGGAAGATGACGCCGATATCGCATTTGTCCTGAGCCAGGGCATCGAGGCTGGAGCGCGAGCCGGCCACCTGCACCTCATAAGTGATACCGGGAAACTCCCGCCGCAACTCGCCGATGAGCTCGAACACCAGATCTGCCACTGCCCCTTCGGCGGTATTGATCTTCACATGGCCGCGCTTGAGCGACTGGAGATCGTCGATTTCCGAGCGCATGCGCTCAAAGCCGCGCATGGTGGTGCGGGCATAGCGGATCACCACCTCCCCGAAGGCCGTGGGCTTCATGCCGCCCGCGTGGCGATCGAACAGCGGCACGCCCAGTTCATGCTCCAGATTGGCAATCTGGCGGCTCAGCGCCGAGGGAGCGATGTGCAGCACCTCCGCCGCGCGCCGCACCGAGCCGGCATTGGCGATTTCCACCAGGTATTTCAGATCTGCTTGCATCGGCCCCGCCTTCCCCGGGCGGCCATAATCCACCGCACCGCCCGCCGCCGGCAACCCGCGCGCGCCCCGCACCCATTGCAGGTAGAGCCACCGCCAACGCAAGTGCAACATGCCGACCACCGCACTGCAAAACAAGAGTCTCCGCAGCTGTGTCCGGGTGACACGTGCGACATAGTGCCATTTGGCACCATTGCGGGCACCATCCCTCCCGCAGTTAGAATTCTCCCAATAAAGAACGACCGGAAACGACCAGGGGCGAGCCACCGAAAACATGATGTTTTCGGGCGCGGTTAGTTGCGCGCCAGACTTCTCCTTGCGCCTTTTCGGGAAAAATATTCGGCTGCCAAGTTCAGGCAGGCCGGATCTGCATGGGGAGTGAAATGACCCACGACGACCTGACCATCAGCAAATACGATATTCTGTTCGAGCCTATCAAGATCGGCCCGAAGGTGCTGAAGAACCGGTTCTATCAGGTGCCGCACTGCATTGGCGCGGGCTCCGACAAGCCCGGTTTCCAGGCGGCCCATCGCTCCATCAAGGCCGAAGGCGGCTGGGGCGCGGTCAACACCGAATATTGCTCCATCCATCCGGAAGCGGATGACACCCACCGTGTCTCAGCGCGTATCTGGGACGAAGGCGACGTGCGGAATCTCTCGGCGATGACCTCGGAGATCCACAAATACGGCGCCCTGGCAGGCGTCGAGCTCTGGTATGGCGGTGCGCACGCCCCCTGCATGGAAACCCGCCAGACCGCCCGCGGCCCCAGCCAGTATGCCTCTGAGTTCGAATCCCTCACCTATTGCCACGAGATGGATTACGACGACATCCGTCGCGTGCAGGGCTTCTACGTGGAAGCGGCCCGGCGCGCCCGCGATGCTGGCTTCGACATCATCTATTGCTATGGTGCGCACTCCTATCTTCCGCTGCAGTTTCTCTCCAAATATTACAACAAGCGCACCGATAAATACGGAGGAAGCTTCGAGAACCGCGCCCGCTTCTGGATCGAAACCCTGGAGCAGATGAAGGCCGCGGTGGGCTCCGAATGCGCCATCGCCACCCGCTTTGCCGTCGACACCCTGATCGGCGAGGAAGGCGTGGAGGTGGAGCGCGATGGCCTGAAGTTCGTTGAACTGGCCGACGATGTGGTGGACCTGTGGGACGTGAATGTCGGCGACATCGCCGAGTGGGGTGAGGATGCTGGCCCCTCGCGCTTCTACCGCCAGGGCCATCAGCTCTCCTGGCAGAAATTCGTGAAGCAGGCGTCCAAGAAATGCGTGCTCGGCGTCGGCCGCTTTACTGATCCCGAAAAGATGGTGGAAGTCATCCGCAACGGTGAGCTGGACGTGATCGGCGCGGCGCGCCCCTCCATCGCCGATCCGTTCCTGCCACAGAAGATCCGCGATGGCCGGCTGGATGACATCCGCACCTGCATCGGCTGCAACGTGTGCATCTCCCGCTGGGAGATCGGCGGCCCGCCCATGATCTGCACCCAGAACGCCACCGCCGGCGAGGAATTCCGGCGCGGCTGGCATCCGGAGCGCTTCCCCAAGAAGGGATCGGACGACTCCATCTTGGTGGTGGGGGCGGGCCCCGCCGGTTCGGAATGCGCCCGCGTGCTGCTGGAGCGCGGCTATGTGGTGCATCTGGTGGACAGCGCCGAGAAGGTGGGCGGCTATGTGAACGATGTCGCCACCCTGCCGGGCCTCGGCGAATGGAGCTACCACCGCGACTATCGCGAGGTGCAGCTCACCAAGCTGATGAAGCGCAGCCGCGACAGCCAGATGGCCCTGGGCAGCAAGCGCCTCACCGTGGATGATGTGCTGGACTATGGCGCCGACAAGGTGGTGGTCGCCACCGGCGCCCACTGGGTGGCCGACGGCACCAACTGCCTCACCCACGCCCCCATTCCCGGCCTCGACGGCGCGCGGCGCGACAATGTGCTGACGCCAGAGGACGTGATCCGCGGCACCAAGCCCATCGGCAAGCGCGTCGTCATCCTCAATGCCGATCCCTACTACATGGCGCCCAGCCTGGCGCAGAAGCTGGCGGAAGCGGGACACCAGGTGACGGTGGCCAGCGGCGTCGAGCTCGGCCGCTACATGCACTTCACCCTGGAAGCGCCCAACATGCACCGGATGCTGCACGAGCTGCACATCAACGTGATGGGCGATACCTGGGCGAGCCGGGTCGAGGAGGGGCGGATCGAGCTCTACAACATCTGGGGTGACGGCCATAAGCGCAGCTACACCGGCCCCGGCAAGATGCCCCGCGCGGCCAACACCACCCATGCCTGGCACGAGTTCGACACGCTGGTGCTGGTGACCGCCCGCCGCTCCGACGACACCCTGTTCCGGGGGCTGAAGGACCGTGCCGGCGAGTGGGCCGCGCACGGGGTGAAGGGGGTCTACATCATCGGCGATGCCTGGGCGCCCAAGCTCATCGCCGACGCCACCTTCGACGGCCAGCGGCTCGCCCGCGAAATCGAGGAGGCGAACCCGCAGGAGCCCAAGCCGTATCGCCGCGAGGCGGCCGTCTACGGCGCCCCCTACCAGCCGGGGGGCTCCTACGAGATCCGCTACCAGGGCTAGTTCCCCTCGCCCCGGTCATGCGGGCGGGACGCCAGAGCCGCGTCCCGCAAGCGCCGCCCGCTCCGCCGGGCGGCGCCCTTCTTCTTCACTGGACGAGACGCAGGCGGCGGCCCGGCGGGACGCCGTGCGCCTGAAAGCGCCGAGGACGAGCACGAGATGATTCCGAGCGGCATCGCCCCCACCGAGGTCACGCGCATCCTGTTCCAGGACTTCTCCCTGTGGATGCTGCTGGCGTTCTATGCCTATGCCATCACCGCCATGGCCGTGTTCGCCTTCGGCGTCTATGTGCAGGTGCGCAAGTATCGCAGCGGGCAGCGCGGCGCGGCCTTCTCCTGGCGCCAGCTCGCCACCCGTCTTGCGGACACCGCGAAGGTCATCGCCAGCCACCGCGCCCTGCGCCGGCGTGATGCCCGCACCGGGCGCCTCCACGCCTTTATCTTCTATGGCTTCACGCTGCTGTTCATCGGCACCGCCACCATCACCTTGCAGGAAGACATTCTGGGCCCGCTGCTCGGCGTGAATTTCTGGCACGGGCAGTTCTATCTCCTCTTCAAGCTGGTGCTGAACCTGGCCGGCGCCGGCTTCATCGCCGGGCTCACCTATATGATGTACCGGCGCGGCTGGCTGCGTCCGCCCAAGCTCGACTATGCCCGCCCGGACCGCACCCCCGAGGATGCGGATTTCAGCCGCGAGCGCTACCGCATCGAGGATTGGGCCTTCCTGTGGACCCTGCTGCTCATCGGCATCACCGGCTTCCTGCTCTCCGGCGCGCGCATGGTGTGGCTGCAGGCCGAGCCGGCGGTGTGGGAAACCCGCTGGTGGGCGCCGTTCGGCGCGCTGGTGGCGGCCGGGCTGAAAGCCATCGGCATGAGCAGCGAGGGCGCCGGCGCCCTGCGCATGGGCCTGTGGTGGTTCCACGGCGTGCTGGCGCTCACCTTCGTCGCCCTCATCCCCTATACCAAGGCCAAGCACATCGTCACGGCCGCCACCTCCTGGCTGCTGAAGGACCCCAACGCGCTGAACCACTTGCCGCTGGGCAATCTCGATGCCGACCACATCGGCTATCGCACCCTCGGCGACGTCTCCAGCCGCTATCTGGTCCAGGCCGATGCCTGCACCAAGTGCGGCCGCTGCCACGAGGCCTGCCCGGCCCGCGCCGCCGGCTATCCGCTCTCCCCGCGCGACGTCATTCTGACGCTGCGCGAGCAAGCCAACGCGCTTCTGGGGGAAGTGCTGCCGAAGCCGCGCGCCGCCGCCTGCGCCACGCCGCTCGTCGGCCTCGCCACTGGCGAATTCCGGCCGGACACCCTGTGGTCATGCCGCCAGTGCGGCGCCTGCACCGAGATCTGCCCGGTGGGGGTGGAGCATCTGCCACTCATCAACCTGCTGCGCCGCGACATGGTGGACCAGGGCAACATGGACAGCGCCCTGCAGCGCACCCTCGGCGCCATCGGCAAGACCGGCAACTGCTTCAACGAAAGCCGTCGCAAGCGGCCGCAATGGACCCGCGACCTGCCGCTCAAGATCAAGGACGCCCGCAAGGAGCCGGTGGAGGTGCTGTGGTTCGTGGGCGACTACGCAAGCTTCGATCCGCGCAGCCAGAAGGTCAGCCGCGCCTTCGCCCGCATCCTGCATGCCGCCGGCATCGATTTCGGCATCCTCTATGAGGGGGAAACCACCGCCGGCAACGACGTGCGGCGCGTGGGCGAGGAAGGCCTGTTCCAGCAACTGGCGGAAGGCAATGTGGAGACGCTTTCCGGCTGCACCTTCTCGCGCATCGTCACCACCGATCCGCACTCCTTCAACACCCTCAAGAACGAGTATCCGGACCTCGGCGGCAGCTATCAGGTGAGCCATGCCAGCGCCTATCTGAAGGAGCTGCTGGACGCCGGCCGCATCGCGCCGGCGCGGCAGCTCGACTTCACCGTCACCTATCACGACCCCTGCCATCTCGGCCGGCTCAACAAGGGCTATGACGCCCCGCGCGAGGTGGTGGCCGCCACCGGCGCCAAGCTGGTGGAGCTGCCGCGCAGCCGCGACAATTCCTTCTGCTGCGGCGCCGGCGGCGGGCGGGTGTGGGTACCGGACCCGCCCGGCACCTCCAAGGTCAGCGAGATCCGGGCCCGCGAGGCGGCCGAGATCGAAGGGCTCGACGTGCTCGTGGTCAATTGTCCCAAGTGCATGACGATGCTCGAAGATGCGGTGAAGACCACCGGCAATGAGCGCAACTTCCGGGTGATGGAGCTCACCGAGCTGCTGGCGGAGGCGCTGGAGGCCGACGCGGTCGCCCCGGCGGCGGCTCCGGCCGAGGTGGGCTAGCCATGCGGGCGCCGGCGGCCGCTCCCCCCACCGACATGGCGGCCCTGCTGCTGGCCCTTGAACGGCGGGCCGACCCCTATCTGTGCCTGCCCGCCTATGGCGCGGCCGGCGCCACGGGGGCGCAGGCGGGCCTGGCGCGCATCCTGCTCGCACGGGAGCGCCTGAAGCTCGCATTCGCCGCCCTGCCCTTCACACCCGTCCGCTTCCTGGAACGGCTGGCGCAGGAGCAGCGCCCCGCCGTGCTGCGGCGCCTCGCCCGCAATCCCGCCAGCAGCGCGGCGGTGCTTCTGAACGTGGCCCAGCATCTGCCGGACCAAGAGACACGCATCGCCGTCGCCGGCCATGCCAACGCACCGGCGCTGCTGCTGGCCGGGCTGGCCGGCGATGCCGATACGGTGGTGCGCGGCGCCCTGCTGCGCAACCCCGCCACGCCCACACTGGTGCTGCACCGCCTGCATGTGGGGGCCAGCCCCGCCGAAGCCGCCCTGCTGGCCCGTCATCCGCAAGCCGATGCCGCCCTCCTTCTCGCGATCGCCGCACGTGGCGTGCCGGCGGCAACCTTGGAGCTGGTCGCCCACCCGGCCTGCCCGCCGGCGCTGCTCAATGCCGCCTGGCGCGATCCAGATCCCGCCTTCCGCCGGCGCTGCGCCGGCAATCCGGCGCTGGCGCGCGCGGCCGCGCGGAGCCTGCTGGGTGATCCCGACCCCGCCGTGCGGGCCGAAGCGGTGCGCGCGACGGCCGGCGGCCGGGCGGGCGCCGGCGAGGACCCGGCGGCCCGTGTGCGCCGGGCCCAGGCGCGCCATCTGCGGCTGCCGCGTGCCCTCGCCATGGCGCTGAGCCGCGACCCCGACGTGTGGGTGCGCACCTGGCTGGCACGCAACCCCAGACTGCCGAACACCGTCCTCCTCGCCCTCTGCCGCGACGATGCAGCTCAAGTCCGCCATGCGGCGGGGCGCAATCCGCAGTGCCCTGGCGACGCCCTTGCCGCCCTCGCCACGGATGGGGATGCGTGGGTTCGTGCCAGCGTCGCCGATCGGCCGGACCTGCCGGCCGACGCCCTGCGCGCGCTGGAGGGCGATGCGCATGTCGACGTCTCCTCCGCCGTCGCCCGCAATCCCAAGGCTCGCGGCCCCGCCCTGGTGGCCCGCGCCCGGCATGCCGATGCCGATGTGCGCCGGGCGGTGGCCTTGAACCCGTGCGCGCCCGCCCTCGCGCTGCAGCCGCTGCTCGCCGACCCCTATCCGCTCAACCGCGCCATGGCCGTGCGCCATCCCAATCTGGCCGATGCCGATGCCTGGTCCCTGGCCGACGATCTCGAGCCGCAGGTGCGGTTCGCGGTCGGCGCGCGGATGGTCGCGCGGCTCGCCGCGCACGCGCCCATGCAGCGGGCGCACGCCGCCGAATTCTCTCCAGCCCTGTGAGGACGCCCATGAAAATACTCGTGCCGGTGAAACGTGTCGCTTCCCTCGATGACGAGTTCGAGCTCCGCGATGATGGCCGCGATGTCGACCCCGACTTCTGCGAGTTCGATCTCAACGAGTTCGACGAATACGCGCTCGAAACCGCCGTCCTCATCAAGGAAGCCGCACCGGAGGGGACCGTGGAGGTGGTGGTTCTCACCATCGGCCCCGACGATGCCGACGACACCCTGCGCAAGGCTCTTGCCAAGGGCGCCGACCGGGCCATTCGGGTGGATGATGCGGACCTCGGCGACGCCGACCGGGTCGCCATCGCCCGCATCATCGCCAAGGTGGCGGAACAGGAGGAGCCGGGCCTGGTGCTGTGCGGCGCCCAGTCCTCGGACTTCGGCCATGCGCAGACGGGCATGTCGGTGGCAGCCCTCCTCGGCTGGCCGCGGGTGGCCGTGGTTTCCCGCCTCGACTATGCGCCCGGCGCCGCCAGCGCCACGGTCGAGCGCGAGCTGGAAGGCGGGCTGGTGGAGCGCATCGAGGTGGAAACACCGGCGGTGCTGACCATCCAGCTCGGCATCAACACGCCGCGTTACGCCTCCCTGCGCGCCATCAAGCAGGCCAACGCCAAGGCCATCGAAAGCCGCACGCCCACCGACCTCGGCCTGAGCACCGGGGAGATCGGCGGCGCTGGCGCGCTGAGCCGGGTGCGGCGTGTCTACGTGCCCGAGCGGGGCAAGAGCGAAATGATCGAGGGCACGCCGTCCCAGCAGGCGGCCCGTCTGTTGGAAATCATCGAGGAGGTGCAGGGCTGATGTCTGGAATTCTCATTCTGGCAGAACATCGGCGCGGCGAGCTGCGGGCCGCCACGCTGGAAGCCATCGGCGCCGCCGGCCAGTTGAAGGCGGCGGTGGGCGGCGAGGTGAGCGTGGCGGTGATCGCCACCGACCCCTCCGCCTTCGTGCCCGCGGTCAGCGTCGGCGCGGTGGACGAGGTGGTCACCATCACCACACCCGAGGCCGCGACCTTCGAGCCGCACCTGTATGAGCGGGCCCTCAGCGACCTGATCGCCGCGCGCAAGCCGGCCCTGGTGCTGATGCCCCACAGCGTCGACAGCTGGGCGCTGGCCCCGGCGGTGGCCATCGCCAACGACCTCGGCTTCGCCACCGACGTATTCGGCCTCCAGGTGGAGGAGGGCGCCGTCGTCGCGACGCGCGCCGGCTACCAGGAAAAGGTGTTCGTGGAGATCGACTTCCCCGGTCGCGCAGGGGTGCTCGTCACCCTGCGTAGCGGGGCGTTCGAGCCCGCCGCCGGCCCGGCCCAGCCCCGGATCACCCCGTTCGAGGCCGGCGATGCCCAGCGACGCAGCCGGCACCTGGACTGGCGTGATCCCCCGGCCACCGGCGGCATCGATATTCCCGGCTCGCCCTTCATCCTCTCCATCGGCCGCGGTGTCGGCGACGAGGCCAACGTGGCCCAGTTCCTGGAGCTCGCCGAGGGCCTGGGCGCGACCCTGGGCTGCTCGCGGCCCATCGCCGACAACGGCTGGCTGCCCAAGGCGCGCCAGGTGGGCCAGTCCGGCCAATTGGCGGCGAAGTGCAACCTCTACGTCGCCATGGGCATCTCCGGCTCGGTGCAGCACCAGTGGGGCATGAAGCACGTGGAGAACATCATCGCGGTCAACAAGGACCCCGAAGCCTCCATCTTCTCCATCGCCCGCTACGGCATCGTCGGCGACATGCTGGAGATCGCCGAGGAAGTGCGCAAGCAGAAGGGCCTTTAGGCCTCGCCGCAGCACCCGGCCGCCCGGCTGCACGCGCCGGGCGGCGCACACGCCAAGTGCTGAACATGCCAAGTGCTGAACACGCAAACCATAGAACACGTCCACAAGAACGCCCGGGCCGGCACGCCTGCCTGACCTGAAGCCGAGCACACGGGCGAGGGAGGAAATCGTGACCACCATCACCACTGTCCAAGAGGGGACCACGACTGAGGGGCGACTGCATCGCTCCATCAGCTGGACCGGCGCTTTCTGGGTCGCGAGCGGCGTGCCCGCCCTCGTGCTGTTCTCCATCGGCGGCATCGCCGGCATGACCGGGACCCTGTCATTCCTGATCTGGGGCATCTCCATCGGCATGGGCTTCATCCAGTCCTTCATCTATGCCGAGATCGCCGGCCTGTTTCCCAACAAGTCCGGCGGCGCCTCCATCTATGGCGCGGCCGCCTGGGTGCGATATGTGAAGCTGGTGGCGCCGCTCTCGGTGTGGTGCAACTGGTTCGCCTGGAGCCCGGTGCTCTCGCTTGGCTGCTCCATCGCCGCCGCCTACATCCTCAACGCCCTCGCCCCGGTGCCCGCGCTCAACAGCCCGGAAGTGGCGCAGTGGCTCACCGTGCACGGCGCCAGCCTCACCGGCACCGAGGCCGAGAAGGCCGCCGCCGCGGTGGCCGCGCTGACGCCCCACATCCGGGACTGGACGCTGATGACCCACGCCATCGGTCCGGTGTCCTTCTCCCTCAATGCCGCGTTCTTCGTGGGCGCGGCGCTCATGCTGCTGGTGTTCGCCATCCAGCATCGCGGCATTCTCGGCACCGCCAATGTGCAGAAATGGATCGGTCTGTCGGTGATCGTGCCCATGCTGGTGGTGGGCATCGTGCCGCTGCTGACGGGACAGGTGAACTGGAGCAATTTCTCGCCGCTGGTGCCGTTGGCCGCCGCCGGGGCCCCAGAGGCCGGCAGTTGGAACATTCCCGGCTGGACGCTGGTGCTTGGCGGCCTGTTCATCGCCGCATGGTCCACCTACGGCTTCGAGACCGCCGTGTGCTACACCGGCGAATTCCGCAACCCCGAGCGCGACACCTTCAAGGCCATCTTCTATTCGGGCCTCCTGTGCCTCGCTTTGTTCATCCTGGTGCCGTTCACCTTCCAGGGTGTTCTGGGCCTCGGCGGCATGCTTGATCCAGCCATCGTCGACGGCTCCGGCGTCGCCCAGGCCATGGCCCACATGGTGGGCGGCGGCAAGATCGTCGAGAGCGTGCTCGTCATGCTGATGATCCTGGCGCTGATGCTATCCATCATGACCGCCATGGCCGGCTCCTCGCGCACCCTCTACCAGGGCGCGGTGGACGGCTGGCTGCCCCGCTTCCTCGACCATGTGAACGAGCACGGCGCGCCCACCCGCGCCATGTGGACCGACCTGTGGTTCAACATCGTGCTCCTGGCCATCGCGTGCGCCGACAGCACCAGCTTCTTCTTCGTGCTGGCGGTGGCGAATGTGGGCTACATCATCTTCAACTTCCTCAACCTGAACTCCGGCTGGATCCACCGCATCGACAGCGCCCATGTGGACCGGCCCTATCGGGCGCCCACCTTCATCCTCGCCCTCGGCACCGTGTTCGCCTTCGTCAATGCGGTGTTCATGGGCGCCGGCGCGAAGGTGTGGAACCCGGTGGCGCTGTGGGCCGGGCTCATCACCGCCGCCCTCATCATCCCGGTCTTCATCTACCGCCATTACATCCAGGACGGCGGCAAGTTCCCGCATGAGACCTTTGAGGACCTGACCATCGGCGACGGCAAGCACACGCAGAAGCGTGCCGGCATGCTGCCCTATCTCGCGCTCATCGCCGGACTTGTGGTGGTGCTCGCCTCCAACTGGCTGTTCCAGCTCTGACCCCCGGCGGCCCGGCGCCTGCCGGGCCGTCCTCTCCCCGCATCAAGAAAGGACCCGCAGCATGACCGCTGGCCTGCCCGCCTATTCCCGTCTTTCCGCCCTGTCCGATCGCCACCGGGCCCTCGGCACCACCTTCGAGGCGGCGTGGAACGACATGCCCGTGCCGCAGAACTACGCCACCAACCCCGATGACGAGGTGGTCGCCGTGCGTACCGCCGCCGGCCTGTTCGACGTCTCCGCCCTTCGCATCATCGACGTCTCGGGCCGCGATGCCCTGGCCGTGCTGGAGGAGCTGTTCACCTCCGATATTGCCAGCATCGCCCCCGGCGCCGCCTCCCTCACCGGACTGCTGGACGACAACGGCAGCATCATCGATGACGTCCTCGTCTATTGCGATGGGCCGAACGCCTATCGGGTATCCCACGGCAGTGGCGCCCTGGAGGACCTGCTGCCGGCGGCCGCTGCGGGGCGCGACGTGACCTTCCGCAAGGATAATGACGTGCACATGCTGTCGCTGCAGGGACCCAAGGCCCTCGACATCCTGGCGCCGCACACCGGCTTCGAGCTGAAGACCCTGCCCTATTTCGGGCATCGGCGGACCAGCCTGTTCGGCCGCCCGGTCTCCATCGCCCGCGGCGGCTATTCCGGCGAGCGCGGCTATGAGGTGTCCTGCGCCTCCGGCGACGCCGTGGTCCTGTGGGATGCCATTCTCGAGGCCGGCCGGCCGCACGGGGCCATGGCTGTGTCGTGGTCCTGCCTCGACATCGTCCGCGTCGAAGGCGGCCTGCTCTTCTATCCCTATGACATGCCGGAAGGAGATACGACGCCGTGGGAAGCCGGGCTCGGCTGGACGGTGAATCCGGACAAGCCCGCCTTCCGCGGCCGCGACGCCGTGCTGCGCCGACGCGGACAAGGGCGGGTGGCGCAGGCGGGCATTGAGATCGACCATCACGCGGCCATCGAGCCGGGGGCGAAACTGTTCCGCGATGGCCGGGAGGTGGGCATCGTGAATTCCACCACCTACAGCCGCTACCTCATGCGATCACTGGCCCTGGTGCATGTGGCGCCCCACCTCGCCGGCTGCGGCACCGAGCTGGAGGTTCACAGCGGCGAGGAGCGCTTCCCGGCGCGGGTGGTGAAGACCCCCTTCTATGATCCGCTGCGCCTGCGGACCCACCCGCTCGACGAACGGACGGCCTGACCTTCCGCAGCTGCCGCTGCAGGCCGAGCCGTAACCCGGGGGCTTCCTCCTGGGAACCTTGCCGGAGCGCGGGCGGTGCGAGGCCGCCCGCCTCCGGTCCTTTCCCGTGAGGCCCCTTTGCGTGCAGCTTCCACCCGAACTCCGCCCGACGTTCCTCGCAGCCGCGAGATGCCGGGCGGCAACGCTCGCCGAAAAGGCAGAATTGCCGGCGGCTTCACCCCCCATATGCACTGCAACATCGAAAGAGATAGGGAGCATGATGACGCAACGTCCGCATTGCCAGGGGGCAACCGCTCGGCTTTACTCAGATCGGAACTATTCAAGTGTACACACATGCCGACGGGAGCGTGAGGCATGGCAGAATCACTTCCCGTTCCACTGGCTTCCGCATTCGGGCGATACAGCGCCGTGCCGCTGAACAGTCCGGAGTGGTTCGCCCATGTGGGACAGGTGGCGCGGGTGATCGGCAGCGACCGCTTTCATCGCGAGCTGGTGGAATTGTTCGGCGCCGCCATCGACCATGATGCGTGCTGGATTATTCGCTATTCGCGCGTGGCCCCGCCCGACGTGCTCTTCACCAAGAACGTGGCGAGCGATGTGGTTGCATATTACACTAATATCTACGCCTCGGTCGACCCGTTTTCCGAGTATTGGCGCAATAATGGCAATCCAGGCGTGCTTCAGCTGAATGACGTGCGCGCCCCGGGCCGCGCCTGGGACCTCTACCACAAGGTGTTCCAGACCGTCGCCAGCATCTCCGACGAGCTCGGCATTTTCTTCTCCACGGTGGGCCACTGCTGCTTCGGGCTGTTCCTGGAGCGGGAGAGCGGTGGCTTCTCACCGGCGGATATCGCACGCGCCAAGCTCATCTTCCCCATGCTGGAGGGTTTCCACCGCTCCCATCTGGGCGC
The DNA here is from genome assembly GCF_022138605.1 of Xanthobacter sp. NM-25. GTDB lineage: Bacteria > Pseudomonadota > Alphaproteobacteria > Rhizobiales > Xanthobacteraceae > Xanthobacter. The sequence continues at coordinate 86,152 of NZ_JACBFS010000003.1, read as the reverse complement.
CCTGTTCAACAGCCTGCGCCACCTGCGCGGGCCGCAGGTGGAAGGCTTCATCACCCGCCCCACCCTCATCAAGGACCGCTTCGGGGTGGATGTCTTTTCCAACGAGGCCTGGCAGAAGGCGGCGACGGGCGAGCCGGCGCTGACGACGCTGGTAGAGGACTTGCACACCACCGGCGATTGCCAGCCGCGGGCGCTGCCGCCGTTCACCGTGAAGGTGGAGGCATTCGATCGCGATTTCCCGCTGGCACCGGGCGGGCGCATGTATGTGCTCGACACCGATGCCCCGCCCCGGGTGGAGGATCCCGACCGCCTGCTGGAGGAAGCGCTGAAGATCTTCACGCCACGCGAGCGGGAGATCGTGCTCCTGCTCATGAATGGCGAGACCACCGGCGGCATTGCTCAAAAGCTCAACCTCAGCAAGGGCACCATCAAGAACTGCCGGCTGCGCATGTATCGCAAGACCGGCGTGGGCTCCGAACGCGCCCTGGTGAAGCACGTGATGCAGCACCTCGATCCCCGGCGCGACGCGCCGCCGGGCTGACCCCACCGGCCCGGTCACTCATGGCTTGCGGGCGGCGCTGGAACGGTGTATGCATTCAATATCTCAATATTCATTGAGTTATTGAATTATGGACGAGACCCACGCCCTTTCCGCCTTCGCCGCCCTGGCCCAGGAGACGCGGCTGCGCATCGTGCGCCTGCTGGTCGAGGCTGGTCCTGAGGGGCGTCCAGCGGGTGCCATCGGCGCGGCGCTGGGCGACGCCTCCTCCTCCCGCCTGTCCTTCCACCTGAGCCATCTGGAACACGCCGGGCTGGTTCAATCCCGCCGGGACGGCCGCTCCATCATCTACAGCGCGGTCTATCCGGCCCTCTCCGACCTCATCGCCTTCCTCATGCGCGACTGCTGTAGCGGACATCCCGAAGTGTGCGCGCCTGCGGTCGCCGCCCTCTCCTGCGCCTGCGAACCGAACAAGGACGACACCCATGCCTGAGGTCGCTCACGGGCACGTCTATAACGTGCTGTTCCTGTGCACCGGCAATTCCGCCCGCTCCATCCTCGCCGAAAGCATCCTGGCCAAGGATGGCGCCGGCCGCTTCCGGGCCTTCTCTGCGGGCAGCGCGCCCAAGGGGGAGGTGAACCCCTTCGCCCTCAAGACGCTTGAAGCCTATGGCTATCCTGCGCAAGGTTTCCGCTCCAAAAGCTGGCTCGAGTTCGCCGAGCCCGGCGCGCCGGTCATGGATTTCGTCTTCACGGTCTGTGACAACGCGGCGGGCGAAGCCTGCCCCCTCTGGCCGGGCCAGCCCATGACCGCCCATTGGGGCATCGAGGACCCCGCAGCGGTGGAAGGCTCGGACATCGAGAAGGAGGCGGCGTTCAACGCGGCCTTCCGCTACCTGAAGAACCGCATCTCGGTCTTCACCGCCCTGCCCATCGCCAAACTGGATCGGCTGGCGCTGAATGCCAAGCTGCGCGAGATCGGCCATCTGGCCGGCGCCACCTCCCCCCGACCGGATGTGGCATGAGGCCTGATCATGGACGTCATCATCTATCACAACCCGGATTGCGGCACCTCGCGCAACACCCTGGCCATGATCCGCAATGCGGGCATCGAGCCGCACGTGATCGAATATCTGAAGACGCCGCCCTCCCGCGCGCTGCTGCAGCAGCTCATCGCCCGCGCCGGCCTTTCGGTGCGTGACGTGTTGCGGGAAAAGGGCACGCCCTATGCCGAGCTTGGCCTTGGCGACCCGGCCCTGTCCGACGAGGCGCTGCTCGACGCCATGATGGCCCATCCCATTCTCATCAACCGCCCCATCGTCGTCTCGCCCAAGGGCGTGCGCTTGTGCCGCCCCTCCGAATTGGTGCTGGACCTGCTGCCCCCGCAGCAGGGCGCCTTCTCCAAGGAAGATGGCGAGCGCGTGGTGGACGCAGCCGGCCACCGCGTCACCGGCTGAGCCATCGGAGATCCCCCATGTCCCTGTTCGAGCGGTATCTCACCGTGTGGGTCGGCCTGTGCATCGTCGCGGGCGTGCTCCTCGGCCATCTGGTGCCGGCGGTGTTCCACGCCATCGGCGCCATCGAAATCGCCCAGGTGAACCTGCCGGTGGCGGTGCTGATCTGGCTGATGATCGTGCCCATGCTGCTGAAGATCGACTTCGCCGCCCTGGGCGAAGTGGGAAAGCACTGGCGGGGCATCGGCGTGACGCTGCTGGTGAACTGGGCGGTGAAGCCCTTTTCCATGGCGCTGCTGGGCTGGCTGTTCATTGGCTGGCTGTTCCGCCCCCTGCTGCCCGCCGACCAGATCGACAGCTATATCGCCGGCCTCATCATCCTCGCCGCCGCGCCCTGCACCGCCATGGTGTTCGTGTGGTCGAACCTGACCCGAGGCGAGCCCCATTTCACCCTGTCCCAGGTGGCGCTCAACGACGCCATCATGGTGGTGGCCTTCGCCCCCATCGTCGCGCTGCTGCTGGGCCTGTCCGCCATCACCGTGCCGTGGGGCACGCTGGTGCTGTCGGTGGTGCTCTACATCGTCATTCCAGTGATCGCCGCGCAGATGCTGCGGCGGCGCCTGCTGGCGCACGGTGGACAGGCGGCGCTGGACCGGCTTCTGTCGCGGCTCGGCCCGCTCTCCCTGGTGGCGCTGCTCGCCACATTGGTGCTGCTGTTCGGCTTTCAAGGCGAGGCCATCATCGCCCAGCCCCTGGTCATCGCGCTGCTGGCGGTGCCGATCCTGATCCAGGTCTATTTCAACGCCGGCCTTGCCTATGTGCTGAACCGGATCGTCGGCGAGGCCCATTGCGTCGCCGGCCCCTCCGCCCTCATCGGCGCCTCCAACTTCTTCGAGCTGGCGGTGGCGGCGGCCATCTCCCTGTTTGGCTTCACCTCCGGCGCCGCGCTCGCCACCGTGGTGGGGGTGCTGATCGAGGTGCCGGTGATGCTGTCGGTCGTCTGGATCGTGAACCGCTCCAAGGGCTGGTATGAACGTGGAGCCGCCACCGGCGCGGCGGCAAGGAGCACGCCGTGACCGACACCAGCCTGCCAAACGTGGATGAGGGCCTGCTCGACATTCCCTCCCCCGAACGGTTGTTCCCCGTCACGCCGTCGCGCCATCCGCCGCGCATCCTGCTGCTTTACGGCTCGCTCCGGGACCGCTCCTATTCCCGTCTGCTGACGCTGGAGGCCGAACGGCTGCTGCGCCATTTCGGTGCCGAAACCCGCGTCTTCCATGCCGACGGCCTGCCGCTGCCGGACGGGGCACCGGTGGAGCATCCCAAGGTGCAAGAACTGCGCGCGCTGACCTTGTGGTCGGAAGGCCAGGTGTGGTGCAGCCCGGAGCGGCACGGCGCCATGAGCGCCGTGATGAAGGCGCAGATCGACTGGATTCCTCTCGCCATGGGCGCCATCCGCCCCACCCAGGGCCGAACCCTGGCCCTGATGCAGGTGTGCGGCGGCTCGCAATCCTTCAATGCGGTGAACCAGATGCGCATTCTCGGCCGCTGGATGCGCATGCTCACCATCCCCAACCAGTCGTCCGTGGCCAAGGCCTATCAGGAGTTCGAGGAAGGTGGCCGCATGAAGCCGTCCGGCTATTACGACCGGGTGGTCGACGTGATGGAAGAGCTGGTGAAATTCACCCTGCTGACCCGCGACATCTCCCCTTATCTCACCGACCGCTACAGCGAACGCAAGGAAGCGGCGGCGAAGCTGGAGGAGCGGCTCGCCCTCGGCGCGGCCGTGCGGTGAGCGCCCCCGCTTCGGCCCCCTCCGAAACGGCCGAGCGCGGCGCCCAGCGCCGCGTTGTCAATGCCCTGGGCATCGTCCAGATCCTGACCTGGGGCTCCTCCTTCTACCTGCTTGCGGTGCTGGCCGCGCCCATCGCCCGCGACACCGGCTGGCCCATGCCCTGGATCATGGGCAGCCTTTCGCTGGGGCTGCTGGTGGCCGGCATCGCCTCTCCCCGCGTGGGCGTGTGGATCCATGCGCGCGGCGGCCGGCCGGTGCTGATGGCCGGCTGCGCGTGCATCGCCCTCGGCCTCACGGTGGTCGCCACGGCGCCGCACCTCGCCGTGTTTGCCCTCGGCTGGTGCCTCATGGGCCTCGGCATGGCGGCGAGCCTCTATGATGCGGCCTTCGCCACCCTGGGCCACCTTTATGGCGCCGCCGCCCGCCGGCCCATCACCCTGCTGACCCTCTGGGGCGGCTTTGCCAGCACCGTCTGCTGGCCCGTCTCGGCCGCACTGGAGGCCCATGTGGGCTGGCGGGGCGCCTGCCTCGCCTATGCCGCGGCCCAGCTGTGCGTGTGTCTCCCGCTGCTGGCGGCGTTTCTCCCCGCGACCATCCGGGCAGGCGCGCAGGACGACGTGGCCGCGAAGTCCGAGCCCCTCGCGCTACACGGGCGCGAGCGCACCGCCTTTCTCCTTCTCGCCGGCATCGTCACCCTGGTCGGGGCCATTGCCTCCACCATGTCGGTGCAGGTGCTGGCGCTGTTGCAGGCGCGCGGCTTCAGCCTCGCCGAAGCGGTGGCCGCCGGCGCCATCATCGGCCCCGCGCAGGTCCTGGCGCGCATCGTCGAGCAGCTGAGCGGCGGCCGGCATCATCCTCTATGGACCATGGCCGGCGCGGTGGGGCTGATGGGCCTCGGCCTGGTGCTTCTCGCCGCCGGCTTCCCTGTCGTTGCCATGGCACTGGCCGCCTATGGCGCCGGCAACGGCATCTTCTCCATCGCCAAGGGCACGGTGCCGCTGGCGCTGCTGGGTGCGGCGCGCTATCCGCGGCTCGCCGGGCGCCTCGCCCGGCCCGCCCTGCTGGCCCAGGCCCTCGCACCGCTCGGCGCCGCCTATCTCCTCACGGCAGGCGGCGCCCAAAGCGTGCTCGCGGCCGTGCTGGTGCTGTGGCTGGTGTCGGGCACGCTGCTGGTGCTGCTCTGGCGCCGGCAGGCGTGACCCGGACGCCATGAGGCCCCCACCGGCGATGCCCTGGTAGCTCAATGGACCTCGCGCCCATCCAGCCAGCGATAATAGGGCAGGATCATCCGCGCGGTGGCGGTGACGAAACCGTGCAGGGGCAGCGGCTTCACTGGAGTGGGCGGCAGGGCCAGCTCGGCATCGGGCCGGCCGAGCACCGCATCGGCCAGAACAGTGCCCATCCCGCAGCACAGGGCCAGTCCCCGCCCGTTACAGCCGACCCAAGCGGCGAGGCCCTCGTCGGTGCGATGGAGATGGGGCAGCCGATCGACCGTCATCGCGATGCGCCCGCCCCAGAAATCCGGCATCGGCACCGCCGCGAGCTCGGGAAAGAGCTGCGCCAGCCGCCGCCGCACCGCCGCCGGCAGCCGGGATGCCGCCCCCATCTGGATCGCCAGCGCCGCCCCGGAGACGAGACGCCCCTCGCGATCCTTCCGCATGTAGCGCAGATCGCGGCGGGTGTCCGAGAAGGCCTCATCTCCCGGCAGGATGCGCGCGGCGAGCGATCCCAGCGGCGCGGTCGCCACCTGATAGGACGTGACCGGCACGAAGGTCCGCCGCAGACCCGGCCACAGATCGCCGGTATGGGCGCCGGTGGCGAGGGCGACCCGCGGCGCCCGCACGGTACCAGCCGGCGTCGTCACCTGCCACAGCCCCCCTACCCTCTCCAAGGCCGTGGCCGGGCTGCCCTCGAAGATGCGCACGCCGGTGCCGGCGACCCCACGGGCCAGGCCGACGGTGAAGGCATAGGGGTTGATGTGGCCACCGCCCCGGTGCAGCCAGCCGCCGGCGTAGCCGGGGGCGCCGATCAACGCTTCCACGTCCGCGCGATCGAGGGCGACCGCCGGCGCGCCGGCGGCGGCCCATTGGCGGGCGAGCCCCCGGGCGGCGGCGGCGCGGCCGGGGCTGTGGGCCGGCTGCAGCCAGCCGTGGCGCACGGCGTCGCAATCGATGCCGAAGCGCGCGACGAAGCCATAGAGTACGTCGGCAGAGCCGGCCACCATGTCCAGGAACGGCTTGCCCAGCGCCTTTGCCATGCCCTCGGGGCCGAGCCGCGTCAGAGTGGCGATGACCTGGCCGTTCGCCCGCCCGGATGCGCCGCTGCCGATGCGCACCGCCTCCACCACCACCACGTCGAGGCCCCGCTCGCGCAAAGCGAGGGCGGTGGAAAGGCCGGCGATGCCGCCGCCGATGACGACCACATCGGCAGCCAGATCACCGCTCAGGACCGGCGCGGAGAAACGTTCGCGGGAGAGCCGCGTCCACAGGGACGAGGCGGCGTCTCGAGGCCACGACGACATAAGATCACCTGCTGAGGCTTGCGCCCCCGGCGCAACGCGAGATCGCCTCGCGCGCCGGGTGCGGGACTTGAGGAAAGAGGGGCGGCGGGCACCGCGCCGGCCGCCGCGGGATCACGCCGCCACCGTCATCTTCTCGATGCCGTAGATCCGATCGGCAGCGAGCAGGCAGATCACCGCGAGCAGCAGCTGCAGGGTGCTGAGGGCGGCGATGGAGGGATCGAACTGGTTCTCGATGTAGCTCAGCATCACAACCGGCAAGGTGTTGGTCTGCGCGCTGCCGAAGAAAAAGGAGATCGGCAGATTGTCGAACGAGGTGAGGAAGGAGAACAGCGCCCCCGCCGCGATGCCCGGACGGATCAACGGCAGGGTGACCTCCCTGAAGGTGGCCCATCTGCCGGCCCCCAGGATGGCGGCCGCCTCCTCATAGGCCGGCGGCACCGCGCGGTGAACGGCGGTGACGGTGCGCAGCACATAGGGCAGGCACGCCACCGTGTGGGTGATGACCAGGGCGGTGAAGGAAATGCCGATCCCGATCCAGGTCAGAAAGAACAGGGAGGAAAAGCCGATGACGATCATCGGCACCGACAGGGGCGACAACAGAAAGGTGGTGACCCCATCGGCCCAGCCGGACCGCGCGCGCGTCAGGTAAAGCGCGGCGGGGATGGCCAGCACGCACGACAGCACCGTGGCCAGAACCGCCACCTGCACGCTGGTGATCATCGCATCGACGAAGGGGGGATACTCCCAGATGCGGTAGAACCACCGCAGCGACCAGCCGGGAATGGGAAAGGCGGCATAGCCGGCGGAGGTGAAGGAGATCACCACCACCACCACGATCGGCGCCAGCATGAAGGCGAAGAAGGCGACGACGAAGAGGGAGAGAAGAAAGCCGCCCATGTCAGATGCCCTGGCGCCGCACGAGACGCAGCTGGAGGTAGAGGCAGGCCATGGCGATCACCAGAAGCACGGTGCTCATGGTGCTGGCCATGCCGAAATCCCGGGTGGTGTTGAACTGCTGGAAGATGAAGAGCGGCAGCGTCTGGAAACCGCCGCCCAACAGCGCCAGCGTCACGAAGCTGCCGTTGGCGATCATGAAGACGAGGATGGCGCCGGTGCCGATGCCATCGAGGGAGAGCGGCAGCGTAATCTCCACGAAGGTCCGCCAGCGGCTGGCGCCGAGCACCTGCGCCCCCTCCTCCAGCCGCTGGTCGATGCCCTGCAGCACGGCGGCGATGGACAGCACCATGAAGGGCACCAGCACATGCACCAGCGCGGCGATGGCGAGGCCCGGCGTATTGAGAATGCGCAGCGGCTGCTCCAGCAGCCCGAGATCCTGCACCAGAAGGGTATTGATCAAGCCACGACGGGCGAACAACACCTGCCAGCCGAAGGTGCGCATGATGATCGAGGTGAGCAGCGGCGCGATCAGCAGGAACACGATCAGCGCGCTCCAGCACCCCGCCCTGCGGACCAGGTGATAGGCGACCGGATAGCCGATCAGCACGCAGATCACGGTGACCGCGGACGACAAAGCCACCGTCTCGACGATGACCCCGAGATAGAAGCGATCGGACAGGATGGCCACATAGCGCGCGAGCGTCAGGCTGCCGTCGTCGGCCCGGATGCTGCGCAGCCCGTCGTCCACCAGCGGCAGCACGAAGAAGGCGATGAGGAACAGCACCGCCGGCAGCAGCAGGAACCACCCCGGCGGGTTGAAACGGAAGCGGGAGGCATTCGCCCTGGCCATGCGGCGTCCCCGGTCTTGGTGCGCAGGCCAACGCCAGCGCGGTGAGAAAGCCCCGCCGGCGTCAGGCCGGCGGGAAGCAGCGGTGGCGCCTCAGCGGCCGATCTCGCGGTTCCAGCGATCCACCCACCCGTTGCGAACCGCGGCGATCTTCTCGTAGGGCGGGAAGGCGGCCTGCTGCCACGGGGTGATGCGGGGCTTGAGCTTGGCGCTGTAGACCACGTCCTCGTTGGTCACCGCGTAGTTCATCACCTCGGCGAACCGGGTCTGGTTCTGGGCATCCAGCACTTCGTTCAGATAGGCGAAGGCGAGCGGATCGGCATTCTTGGGGATCTGGATCGCCACCGCGGCCAGTGCGCCGCCTTCCTTCGGATTGACGAAGTCGATCCAGGTCGCCCCCTCATCGTAGTGATTCCAGGTGCGCCCATCGAAATAGATGCCGAGATCCGCCTCGCCGGATGCCAGGTGATTGAAGAAATCATTCGGGCCGGACCAGAAAAGGAGATTTTTCTTCATCTTCTTCATGGCATCGAAGAAGGGGTCCACATTCTCCACCGAGCCGCCCAGGGCCTGCGCCATGGCCCAGATCAGCATGATCGGTGTGACCGCATAGGTGATGGAGGGGACCGAGGCGACGAAATCACCGGCGGCGACCCGATCGACGAATTCCGCGAAGGACTTGGGCGGGTTCGGCACGGTCTTCTTGTTGTAGGTGATGCCGGCGACGCCGTAGTCGAAATAGGTGCCCTTGCCCAGGCAGGCATCGGTGAACTGGCGCGGGATCTTGGCCAGGTTGGGGATCTTCTCCACCGTGAAATCCTGCATCCGGTCGGCCTGGGCGGCGGTGATGGCCAGATCCGGCGTCATGATCAGAACGTCGAGGGGTGGCTTCGCCGGCGAGGCTTCCACCTGCGCCAGCCATTGCGCCGGGCTGCCCAGGGAAACCGTCGCCTTGGCGCCGGTCTTGGCCTCGAAGGGGGCGACGAAGCAGCTGCGGATGGTCGTTTCCCAAACCCCGCCATAAGCGGTCACGTTCAGCGTCCGCGCCTGGCCCATGGCCATTCGCGAGGCGCCGGCCAGCATCAGGCCCGCGCCGGCACCGGTCTGCAACAGTCGTCTTCTGGTCAGCATGGTCATCTGCCGTCTCCTGTCGTCCGAAGTCTCGCGAAGCTCGGGCCGTTCATTCGGCCAGAGCGGCTTCCAGGGTGCGCCGCGCCGCATCCGCCGCGGCCGGCGCCGCGGGCCGGCGGGGGAACCCCTCGGGCAGCGTCGCCAGCACCCGTTCCAGAACCTCGCGGCGCATCCGCTGCCGGGCCTCCAGCGGCGCCTCGAGCAGGCGCAGGTTCAGCCGCCCCATGAACTCGGGCGAGAAGGCAGCGTCCCAGGCCTCGCGCTCGGGTCCGAAGTCGACGTCGCGTGGCTCGGCCACCGCCGCTGCCCGCAGGGCCTTGGTCGCGGCGACATCCACCGCGCCGTCGACGAGGACCACGCCATAATCCGCCCGCGCCGCCGCGACGGAGACGAAGCCATTCTCGACGTCGCGGCGCACCGCCTCCACATCCCGCAGCAACGGGTCCCCCCACCCGCCGGCGCCGGGGGTGAGGAAGGTGACGGTGTCGCCCGCCGCCACCGACAGCATGTCGATCTTGCCGAGGTGGCGCTCATCGGGCCGGCCGCGGTTGATGATCAGCGCGCCGGGCGCGCCCGGCCGGGCGCCGGCACGCCCCCAGGGGCGGAACAGAAGCCGCTCCATGCCGCGTCCCAGAACGGAGGCGCCATCGGTCTCGATGCGGAAAGTCAGCTCCATGCCGCAGCCTCCACGCCACCGGCCGGCGCCGCCGGAATCCGGGCGCAGCGCATAGCGGAGCACCTCGACCCCCAGCTCCGCCTCCACCGTCTCCACCGGATTGTTGGCGAGGTTGGAGATGCCGCTGTCGCGCCCGTCCACGCCGTCGTGGCCCTCGCGGGCGCCGGTGCCGCCGATCATCGGCTCCACCACCTGCACGTTGCGCCCGCCCTGCGGCAGCGGCTCGGCCACCACCACCGGGATCACCGTTCCCGAGGAGGCCGCCGGCATCACCGCGGGCAAGGCCAGACCGAACGCGCCGTTGAGCAGGTCGTTGACGCGGATCGCCGCCGCGTGACGCACCCCGGTCGCCGCCGGCTCCTGCGGGTTCACGATGGAACCTTTCGGCGCGATAATCGACACCGGCCCGAGCAGGCCGGCATTGAGCGGCACCGTCTTGTCGAGGGTGTGGACCAGGGCCAGCACCCGCAGTGTCAGCCAGGCGTGCGGCCGGCCGTGCGAGGGAATGTTCATGGCCGTGGCGACCTGCGGGTCGGACCCGGTGAAATCGAGCGTCACGGTGCCGTCGGCAATGGTGAGGGCGAGGGCGAGGCGCACCGGCAGGGCGGTGGCCGCATCGTCGTCCAGATAGTCGCTGAAGCGATAGGTGCCCTCCGGAATCCGCCGCAGCACCGCGCGGGCCTTGGCCTCGGCGAAGGCGACGAGATCGGTCTGGGCGTCCAGCAGGGTCTCGGCGCCGTGCTGGGCGATCACCTGTTCCACCCGCCGGCGGCCGGCGCCAAGGGCGGCCAGCATGGCGCGAATGTCGCCAAAATTGGCCTCCGGCGTGCGGCTGTTGGCATCAAGGAAGAGCTTCACCTCGGGATTGAGGACACCGCCGCGCAGCAGCTTCACCGGCGGAATGCGCAGCCCCTCCTGGAAAATCTCCGAATTGAGCGGCGAGATCGAGGATGGCACGCGGCCGCCCACATCCGAGCAGTGCACGAAGCACCAGCCATAAGCAACGATCCGCCCATCGTGGAAATAGGGCTCGATCAGCTGCAGGTCGGGCAGATGGGTGGCAAGGCCCACCGAACGATAGGGATCGTTGGTGAGGATGACGTCGCCCGGCGCTAGCGGGCCGGCCGTGCGCTCCACCGCCTCGATGGTCGGACCGCATTCAAGGCCGACGAAGCCCGAGACGCCGATGGAGCGCGGATAGGCGAAGAAGCGGCCGTCGAGCCCGGCGAGCGCGCAGGCGAAATCGGCGGTTTCCTTCACATAGAGCGTGCGGCCGGTGCGCTGCAGCGTCAGGCACATCTCTTCGGTGATCGCGGCGACCTTGTTGTTCAGGATCTCCAGCGTGACGGCATCGAGTTTCATTGAGCTTGCCTCTGAAGATGCAGGTTTCCCGCGAGATCGGTGATGGCCGTCCACCCGGGCAGGACAATGCTCGTGGTGTCGTCCTGCTCCACCACGGCGGGACCGGTCAGCACCGATCCGGCGCCCAGCGCCGCGCGGTCGAAAACCATCGCCTCGGTCCATGCCCCCTTGTGGAAGATCCTCCGGACGCCCTTGGGCTCCGGCGCCGGGCGCTCGGCCACCACCGGCGTCTGCAGTGGGGGCGTGGGACCGATGGCGGCGAGACGAACGGTGCCGACCTCAACCACCGCCTCGCCATCGCGAAACCCGTAGATCCGCTCGTGCTCACGCTGGAACGCCTCGATCACCGCCGCCCGGTCGAGATCCTCGCCGAGATTGACGCGCAGCTCATAAGCCTGGCCGCGATAGCGCATATCAGCGCCCCGCGCGAAACGGCGGGGCTTGCCCACGCCGTCCTCCGCATCGAGCCACAGGCCCCCCTCCGCTTCCAGCGCGGCGAAGGCCTCGGCGAGAACCGGCGCGGTCTCCTCGGTGAGCGGCATGCGCAGGCTGCGCACGAAGTCACGGCGCAGATCGGCGCCCGCCGCCCCCAGGGCACAGAAGGTGCCGGCGGCCGGGGGGATCACCACATGGGGAATGTCGGCCTCCTCGGCCAGGCGGTTGGCATGGGTCGGGCCGGCGCCGCCGAACGGCAACAGGGCGAACCCGCGCGGGTCGAGCCCGCGCTCGGCCAGGGTCTTGTAGAGCGCGCTCGCCATGCCCGCGGTGGTGACCGCGAGGGCCCCGTCGGCGGTGACGGCGGCGACATCCTCAACCGACCCCTCAAGGCCGATGGCGGCCCCGACACGCGCCAGCGCCTGGCGAGCCGCATCGGCATCGAGAGGCATGCGGCCACCGAGGAAGCCGGCGGGATCCACATAGCCCAGGGTCAGATAGCAGTCGGTGACGGTCGGCTCGGTGCCCCCGCGACGATAGGAGACCGGGCCGGGCGCCGCCCCGGCGCTCTGCGGCCCCACCTTCAACAGCCCATGGGGATCGACCCACACAATGGAGCCACCGCCGGCGCCGATGGCGGAAACATCCACCACCGGCAGCACCAGCGGCAGGCCGCCGATGTCGGTGCGGGTGGCAAGTTCCGGCGTGTCACCGGTAGCCACCGCAATGTCGGAAGAGGTGCCCCCCATGTCGAAAGTGATGATCCCTGCGGTGCCCGCCGCCTTGGCGAGCCGCACCGCGGCCATCACCCCCGAGGCGGGACCGGAGAGGATGGTGTCCACCGGCCGCGCCGCTGCCGAGCCCACCGAGAGGGAACCGCCGTTCGAGGCGGTCACCAGCAGGGGCGCTCCCACCCCCCGCTCCGCCAGGCCGGCGAGCAGGCCATCGAAATAGCGCTGCATCAGCGGCTGGATATACGCATTGAGGCAGGCGACCAGCGTGCGCTCATATTCCCGGATTTCCGGCCAGATCGCCGCCGCGGAGGTGATGTCGAGCCCGCCCGCCTGCTGCGACAGCGCCTGGCACAGATCGAGCTCGAAGGCGGGATTGGCATAGCCGTTGACGGTGACGAGCGCGGCCGCGTCCAGATCGAGGGCGCGCAGGGCGGCGGCGACACGGGCGATCTCGTCCGCGTCGGGCGCCTCCGTCACCTCGCCCCTGGCGTTCAGGCGCGCCCCGATCTCGACGATCCGCGCCCGCGGAACCAGGGGCGCTTCCTTGGTGGCATGAAAGTCGAACGAGGACGGCATGCGGCTGCGGGCGATTTCCAGAATGTCGCGGAAGCCACGGGTGACGATCAGGCCGATGCGGGCGCCCCGCCGCTGGATGATGGCATTGAGACCGATAGTGGTGCCGTGCATCAACGCGCCGACATCAGTGGCGCGCAGCCCCTCGCGCTCCAACAGCGCGTTGAGGCCCACCAGCAGCGCCCGCGAGGGATCATCCGGCGTCGAGGGCTCCTTGAAGAAGGCGAGCCGGCCGTCGCGCGGGTCCGACAGCACGAAGTCCGTGAAGGTTCCACCCACGTCGATGCCGATGCGCACGCCCGCGCCGGGAAGCTGATCCATACTCGTGCGATCCTTCATGTCTCAATCCACCGTCACGATCACGCTGTCTTCGGTGGCCCAGCCGAGCCAGCAGTCGACGCCCGCCCCATAGCGAAGGGTGCCGTGCGGGCCGTGGGATTGCTGATATGCGAACAGCTGTCGCCGGTCGGGCCCGATGTCGAGGTGGTAGGCCGCATAGGCGCCACGGAACACGGCGCCGCTCAGGTGCCCCTGGATGCGGTTCGCCAGCCCGTCCGCCTCCGGGCCGATACGCACCCGCTCCGGCCGGATGGAAAGGCAGACCTCGCTGCCGACCGGCACCGTCTCCGGCAGGGTGATGACCATGCCATCGGCGATGATCTCCCGCCCCGTGCTTTCGGCCCGACCGGTGAAAATGTTGGAGGTGCCCAGGAATTCCGCGACGAAGCGGGTCTTCGGCCGGTCATAGATCTCGGTCGGCGCACCGAGCTGCAGCACCCGCCCGCCGTTCATCACCGCGATCTGGTCCGACATGGTCATCGCCTCCTCCTGGTCATGGGTGACCAGGAGCGTGGTGATGCCGAGTCGCTGCTGGGTCTCGCGGATCTCGAACTGCATGCTCTCGCGCAGCGCCTTGTCGAGGGCCCCGAGGGGCTCGTCGAGCAGCAGCACCCGCGGGTTGAGCACCAGCGAGCGGGCGAGCGCGACGCGCTGCTGCTGGCCACCGGAGAGCTGGCGCGGATACATGTCGCCGCGCCCCTCAAGACGCACGAGGTCCAGCATCCGCGTCACCGCGACCTCCTGCTCGGCGCGGCTCCTGCCGGCCATGCGCAGGCCGAAGGCGATGTTTTCGGCCACCGTGCGATGGGGAAACAGGCTGTAGTTCTGGAACACCATGCCCAGGTTGCGCCGGTTCGGCGGCAGCGGCGTCACGTCCTGGTCGCCGATCAGCACCCGGCCCGAGGTAGGCGTCTCGAAGCCAGCCACCATGCGCAGCGTCGTCGTCTTGCCGCAGCCCGATGGCCCGAGCAGCGCCACCAGCGTGCCCGCCGCCACCTCCAGATTGAGCTCCTGCACCGCGGTGGTCGAGCCGTAATCCTTGCGCACGCGATCGAGACGAAGGGCAGTTGAGGCGGACATGCAGGGCGGACCCTTCGTTACGGTGGAAGCGCCCAGCGGCGCGTGTCGAGAGCCGGGAGGCACGCTGATTCGGGCTTGCAGGCGCCGCCTCTTGCCCACATATTGTAGCGCTACAATTCAACTTGGAAGCCCCTGCAAGTCAATCCTGTTTTCAGGCTACGCCTTCATTTCTTGCTCCCGCTCAGGCTATTGACATATTTTTGCGTGGAATTTGGGCAGATTGCGATCGGATTGGGAGAAGACGAGTGTGACGCCCCCCAAGACTACGATGACGGATGTTGCTGCAGCCGCCGGCGTCTCCCCGATGACCGTCTCCAATACATACAAGTATCCCGAGCGGGTGCAGGAGCAGACGCGCGCGCGCGTGCTCGAATGCGCCGCAGAGCTCGGCTATGTGCCCAATATCGCCGCCGGCAATCTGGCCGCCGGCGAAAGCCGGGTGATCGGCGGCACCATCCCGTCCATGCGGAACTCCAGCTTCTACAAATACGTGCTCGGCATGCAGAACTGCGCCAACGCACACGGCTACAAGCTGGTTCTGATGCTCGCCGACACCATCGAGCAGGAGCGCTCCGCCATCGAGGCGCTCATCGGCCTGCGGGTCGCCGGCCTGGTGCTGGTGGGCACCGAGCACGCCCCCGAAGCCATGACGCTGCTCAAGCGCTCCGGCATTCCGGTGGTCGAATCCTGGACCCCCGCCGGTGCCATGGACCTCGGGGTTGGCTTCGACACCGCCGCCGCCACCCGCACCCTGGTTCGCCTGCTGCTGAAGGACGAACGACGGCAACGGATCGCCCTGATCGTTCACGAAGGCACCGGATCACGCCGCTTTCTGGAGCGCGTGCCGGCCTTTCGTGCCGAGTTGGCGGCCGCCGGGCGCAAGGACGACCTGGTCCATTTCGCCCAGGAGACGGACGGCTTCGGCGCCGGCCGGCGCGCTCTCGATGCGCTGTTGCAGCGGGAACCCGAGCTCGATGCCGTGATCTGCCCCACCGATATCGTCGCCGCCGGCATTCTGTTTGAGTGCAGCCGGCGCGGCCTCGCCGTCCCCGATCAACTGGCCGTCGCCGGCTGGGGCGACTACGAGCTGGCCCAGGAGGTGACGCCACAGCTCACCACCGTCCACCCGAACGCCAGCGAGATGGGCGCCGCCGCCATTGATCTCTTGATTCGACGCGGCCAGGGCACCATTCCCGCCGGCTATTCCATCGACACCGGCTTCGAGATCCTCGAGCGGGCCTCCACCCGAGAGCGCGCCCACCGATCCCCATGACCAGGCGGACCCGCCCGGCCGGCGAGATGCGGACGGCGGATTAGGGACGCGTCCGTGTGCGGTCCAGCAGCGCCGTGACGGCATCGCGGTCGATCACGATCACGGCCCGGTCTGCCGAGGTCAGCCGGCCGAGGAGATAACCCACCGCCGCGGTAAGAAGAAGGATGACGGCAGCGGCGAAATCCATGGAGACGCCCGCCCCGCCCCCGCCTCCCCGCACGCTCTCCGAGAGGAAATAGGCGACGGCAGCCAGCGCGGCGGCCGCCACGCACAGGCCCGCAAGGCTCGTGTTGAAACCGCCATGGGGTGACGGAGCAGCGGCCGCAGCCGGAGGGGGCAACGGGGCCGGCGGCGCCTCCCCCACGGGTGCTCCGGCAAGCGGCGCCGCGGCCGCCGATGTGCCCGCCGGCGCCATGCGCGCGATGATCTCCGCCGCGAACCGCTTGAAGAAGGCGCCCGACATCTGCTTGGCCGTGGCGTCGATGAGACGGGCTCCCAGCTGGGCCAGCCGGCCGCCCACCTGGGCCTCCACCGCGTAGTGCAGGATGGTCTCCTCGCCATCGGCCTCCAGCCGGACCCGCGCCTCGCCCTTGGCGAAGCCCGCCATGCCGCCCTGCCCTTCGCCGGTGATGCGATAGCTGGTGGGCGGATCGAGATCGGAGAAGGTCACCGCGCCGTCGAAACGTGCGCTGACGGGACCCACCTTGAGCACCACCTTCGCGCTCATCTGGGTGTCGGAGCTTTTCACCAGCTCCTGGCATCCCGGAATGCAGAGCTTCAGGATCTCGGGATCGTTGAGAGCCTGCCAGACCACCGCGCGCGGAGCCGGGATGCGCTGCTCGCCGCTCATATCCATGTGCGTGTCTCCCTTTTCCGCATCAGGCTTGCGTATCGATGCCACCAAGGCAGAGGTCTTGGAATTCGAGATCGTCCGCGCTGCCGCATGGCGAGCCCTCGCAGCCGCGGCCCAAGGATTTCACGCCGCTCCGCCCTGGAAATCGACGACCAACCGGACGACGGAGCCATCGTGCAACCGGTCGAACCCGGCATTGATCTCGTCGAGCCGAATGCGCCCGCTCATCAGGCGATCCACCGGCAGGCGGCCGGCCTTATACAATTCGATGTAGCGCGGCACATCGCGCACCGGGACGCAGGTGCCGATGTAGCTGCCCTTCACCGTGCGCTCCTCTGCCACCAGGCTCACAATGTTCACCGGCAGCACGGCATCGGGCGGCGGCAGACCGGCGGTGACGGTGGTGCCGCCACGCTTCGTCATGCGATAGGCATTCTCCAACGCCCGCGCGGCGCCGGCGAACTCGAAGACGAAATCCGCCCCGCCGCCGGTGAGTGCCCGCACCTGCTCGATCGCGTCGGGCGCCCGCGCGTCCACCACGGCGGTCGCGCCCAGTTCCTGCGCAAGCGTCAGCTTTTCCGCCGACAGGTCGACCGCAACCACCCGTGCCGCGCCGGCGGCCAGCGCGCCGAGCACCGCCGCCAGGCCAACACCCCCCAGCCCGACCACTGCCACGGTCTCCCCCGCCTGGACACGCGCGGTATTCACCACGGCACCCACGCCGGTCAGCACCGCGCAACCGAACAGCGCGGCGACGTCGAGCGGAATATCCTTGTCTATCTGCACCAATGAGCGCCGCGACACGACGGCATGGTCGGCGAAGGCGGAGCATCCCAGATGATGGTGGATGGTCTCCCCATCCTCGTGGAGCCGGATCGCGCCGGTGAGGAGCTCGCCCTTGCCATTGGCCACGGCGCCGGGCTCACACAGGGTCGGGCGCCCCTGCGAGCACGGCTGGCAGTGCCCACAGCTGGGCATGAACACCATCACCACGTGGTCGCCCGGCCGCAGGTCGTCCACCCCCTCGCCGGCCTCCACTACGATCCCTGCCGCCTCGTGGCCGATGGCCATGGGCATGGGGCGCGGGCGGCTGCCGTTGATGATGGACAGGTCGGAATGGCACAGACCCGCCGCCGCGATCTTCACCAGAACCTCGCCCCGCCCCGGGCGGTCGAGTTCCACATCCTCGATGCGGAGCGGCTGGCTCCGCGCATAAGGCATCTGCGCGCCCATGCTGCGCAGAACGGCGGCTTTGATCTTCATGGTTCGGTGCTCCTCCCCGCTCCAGGCCACCTTCAGCGCAGGCCCGGCTGCTTGACACGCTCTATCATAGTCTAATAATGCAAGTCACTAGGGAGCGAAAACCAAATGCCGGACAAGCGCCGATGAAGCCCGCCCGGTTCGACTATGTTCGCGCCGAGAGCATCGCCCACGCGGTCGAGGTGCTCGCCAATGCCGGCGGCGACGGCAAGGTTCTGGCTGGCGGCCAGAGCCTCATGCCCATGATGAATTTTCGGCTGGTGAAGCCCTCGGTGCTGGTGGACATCAACCACATCCCGGGGCTCGACCGCATCGAGCTGGGGCCCGGCGCCGTGCGGCTGGGCGCGCTGGTGCGTCACCGCATGACGGCGCAGGATCTGCAGGTGGCGCGCCACAT
This sequence comes from Xanthobacter sp. NM-25, assembly GCF_022138605.1. Lineage (GTDB taxonomy): Bacteria > Pseudomonadota > Alphaproteobacteria > Rhizobiales > Xanthobacteraceae > Xanthobacter. Next base: position 68,026 of record NZ_JACBFS010000003.1, on the reverse strand, counting down.
CCCGGTGCTGCATCACGCCATGAAGCATGTCGCACACCTCACCGTGCGCAACCGCGGCACCTTCTGCGGCAGCGTGTGCCACGCCGACCCCGCCGCTGAAATGCCCATGATGACCCTGCTGCTCGACGGCACCATCCATGTGGCGTCGCCGCACGGCACCCGCACCATGGCGGCGCGCGACTTCCTCACAGGCGCCCTCACCACCGCGCTGGCCGCCGACGAGATGGTCACAGCGGTAGACCTGGTTCCGCCTGCGGCGGGCACCGGCTGGGGGTTCGAGGAATTCTCCCGACGCCACGGCGACTATGCCCTTGCGGCCATCGCCGTGCTGATGGAGCGGGCGGATGGACGGGTCCGCAACCCGCGCATCGCCATGATGGGCATCGCAGACACCGCGCTGCGCCTCACGGCGGTGGAGGCGGCCCTTGCAGGCCGCGAGGGCCGCGCGCACGTGTTCGACGAGGCCGCGGAGCTGATCGTGGCATCCATCACCCCAAACACCGATCTGAATGCCTCCGCCGATTACCGGCGCCACCTCGCCGGCGCCCTCGCCCGCCGTGCGCTCAGCCAGGCGTGGGATCGCGCCGGCGCTCTCAGCGGTGGAGACACGCCATGACGCATGCCATGACCCTCACGGTCAACGGGCTGACCTACACCGGCGTGGTGGACGCGCGGCTGTTGCTGAGCGATTTCCTGCGGCACGAACTCGGCCTCACCGGCACCCATGTGGGGTGCGAGCACGGCGTGTGCGGGGCCTGCACCATTCTCCTGGACGGACGCAGCGCCCGGTCCTGCCTCACCCTCGCCATCCAGGCCGACGGCGCCACCATCGAGACCGTGGAAGGGCTTGGCCGCATGAGCGATCTGGGGCGCGTGCAGCAAGCCTTCCGCGACCATCACGGCCTGCAATGCGGCTTCTGCACGCCGGGCTTCCTCATGACCATCACCGACATGCTGCGCCACCATAGCCTGGACAGCGACGCAGAGATCCGGGAAGCCCTGTCCGGCAACATCTGCCGCTGCACGGGCTACCAACACATCGTCGATGCCGTGCGCGAACTGGCGCGGGAAAGGGGGCCGCTCAAGTGACCGCCTTCGATGCTTCCGTGGAGATGCGGCCCAAGCTCGTGGGCCAGCGTGTCAAGCGCACAGAGGATCCGCGCCTCCTTGCCGGCTCCGGCCGCTATGTGGATGACATGGCCCCCAAGGGCCTCCTCCATGTCGCCGTGCTGCGCAGTGATCAGCCCCATGCGCGCATCCGCTCCATCCATGTGGGCGAGGCCTTCACGGTGCCGGGCGTCGTCGCCATCTTCGACGCGCACGACCTCGCCGGCGACATCCGCCCCGCCATCCCGGCATCGCGCATGAAGGGCTATTATGCGACGCCCTTTCGGCCCCTCGCCGAAGGCAAGGTGCGTTATGTGGGCGAGCCGGTGGTCGCCGTGGTGGCGGAGAGCCGCTATGCGGCCGAGGACGCGCTGGAGCGGATCTCCATCGACTATGCACCCCTGCCCTTCGCGGGCGCGAAGGAGGAGGCGGCGGCCGGGGATGCGCCGCTGCTGCACGAAGAGGCCGGGACCAATGTGATCATCGCGCGCACCTTCGCCCGTGGCGACGTGGACGCGGCCATCGCCCATGCCGCAGTGGTCGTGAAGGGCCGCTTCCGCATGACGCGAAAGACGCCCATGCCCATGGAATGCCGCTCCTACCTGGCCGAGTGGGACCGGCGACGCGAGGCGCTGACGCTGCATTCCTCCACCAACATCCCCGGCATCATCTGCGATGTGCTCGGCGCCTGCCTCGATCTGCCCGGCCACCGGGTGCGCGTGGTCGCGCCGGACGTGGGCGGCAGTTTCGGCGGCAAGGGTTCGCTGAACCACGAGGAAATGCTGGTGTGCGTGCTGGCCCGCAAGCTGGAACGGCCGGTGAAGTTCATCGCCGACCGCATGGAGGACCTCACCGCCATGAGCCAGGCCTTCGACGAGACCGTGGAGGCCGAGCTGGCGGTGGATGGGGCGGGGCACCTGCTGGGCCTCAAGGCGGACGTGATCGGCGACATCGGTGCCTATTCCATCTATCCCTGGACCGGTGCGCTCGAGCCCGTGCAGGTGGTGAGCTTCCTGCCCGGCCCCTACCGCATGGAGCATTACCGCGGCCGGGTGCGCGGCGTCCTCACCCCCAAGCCGCCGACGGGGCCCTATCGCGGGGTGGGCCGCCCCACCTCCACCTTCGCCATGGAGCGGCTGATGGACATGGCGGCGCGCAACCTGGGCCTGGACCCGGCTGAGATCCGGCGCCGCAACCTGGTGACGGCCGAGGAGTTTCCCTATCGCACCGGCTCCGGCATCATCTGGGATCGCTCCGCCTTCCAGGACTGCCTTCAGGGCGTGTGCGCGCTGGTGGATTACCCTGCCCTGCTGCGCCAACGGGATGCGGCGCACGCTGAGGGCCGGTGGGTGGGCATCGGCCTGGCGAGCTATGCCGAATTGACCGGCATCGGCTCGCGCATCGCCGTCGCGCCCGGCATGCCCATCAACACCGGGACCGAAACCGCCACCCTGCGCATCGATGCCACGGGCGCGGTGACCGCGGCCTTCGGCATCTCCTCCCACGGGCAGGGGCTGGAGACGACGCTGGCGCAGGTGGTGGCCGACGAACTGGGTTGCCGGATGGACGACATCGAGATCCAGCACGGCGACAGCGCCCTGGTGCCCATGGGCACGGGCACCTATGCTAGCCGGTCCGCCGTGCTCGGCGGCGGCGCGGCCACCAAGGCCGCACGGGTGGTCAAGGCGAAGGTGCTGAAGGCGGCGGCCTTCCTCATGGATGTCGCGGTGGAGGACCTCGAAGCCGAAGGCGGCATCATCCGCGCCCGTTCCTCCAACGCCACCATCACGTTCCGGGACGTCGCCCACGCCGTCTACGCCCAGATGGGATGCATTCCCCATGCGCAGCGGGAAGACCTTGTCGCCTCCGAAAGCTACGACCCCTATCTGGGCACGGCCTGCGCCTCCACCCACCTCGCCATGGTGGAGATCGATCCGGCGACCTATGCCGTCAGCGTGACGCGCTTCGCCGTGGCGGAGGATTGCGGGCGCATCATCAACCCGCTGATCGTCGACGGCCAGGTGCATGGAGCGGTGGCACAGGGCATTGGCGCCGCCCTGCTGGAAGAGGTGGTCCACGACGACACTGGACAGCTGCTCACCGCCAGCCTCGCCGATTATCTGGTGCCGATCGCCACCACCATGCCGGAGATCGAGATTCTCCATGTGGAGGCGGAACTGCCGGACACGATCGGCGGCTTCCGCGGCATGGGCGAGGGCGGCACCATCGGCGCGCCCGCCGCCATCGCCAATGCGGTGGCCGACGCCCTTGCCCCGCTCGGCATCGAGGTGGACACGCTGCCGGTGACGCCGGAGCGCCTGTTCCGGCTGGTGGCAGCCGCCCGCAATGCCACGTCAGACTGACCCCCCAAAGCCCCGCGACGGGAACGGGCGCCGACCCCGAGAAGGTGCCGGCGCCCGACCCTTCCGGGAAGGCGGATGGGGCAGCGCGGTCAGGGCAGCGGCTGCACCATCTCCTTCAGCCGGAAGCGGATGATCTTGCCGGAGCCGGTTCGCGGGATTTCGTCCACCCGATGCACCACATGGGGCACCTTGTAGGCGGAGAGGTGGTGGCGGCAGTGTTCGAGCAGCAGCTCCGCATCGAAGCTCCCGTCCCGTGGCACCACGTACAGGGCCGGCACTTCCCCGAGCTGGGGATGAGGCACCCCCGCCACCGCGCAGTCGAGCACGCCGGCGAACAGCAGCACCGCCTCCTCGATCTCCGCCGGCGCGATGTTCTGCCCGCCACGGATGATCAGTTCCTTGAGCCGGCCGGTAATGGTGACGAAGCCATTGCGGTCGGCGCGGGCGAGATCACCGGTATGGTACCAGCCATCGCGCAGGGCCTTGGCGGTCTCCTCCGGCTTGTTGTGATAGCCGAGCATCACGTTCGGTCCCCGCACGATCAGTTCGCCCTCCGTCCCGGCATCGAGGTCGCGCCCGCTCAGCGGATCGACGATGCGCAGCGCCACGCCCGGCAGCGGCAGCCCGCAGGACCCCATGACACGCGAGGACGAGGCGGCGTTCATGGTCACCATGGTGGAGGTTTCGGTAATGCCGTAGCCGTCCAGCAGCGGCACGTCGAAGGCGCCTTCAAACGCCGCATTGAGCGTCGCCGGCATGATGGCCCCGGCGGAGACACAGACGCGCAGGCCCGGGAAAGCCCCTCGCTGCTCCGCCTGCCCCTGCCGCTGCCGCTGCCGCTGCCGTTGCACTTGCCCCTGCGCGTGCGCCGCCTCCATCAGGTAATGGAACATGGTGGGCACGCCGGGGAACACGGTGAATTCACCGGTTTCCAGAAGCCGAAGAACCTCGCGCGTCGAGTATTTCTCCCGGATATACTCGCTCGCGCCCACTGCCAGAATGGACAGAACCGAAAAATTGAGTGCGTAGGAATGAAAGAGCGGCAACGGCGATAGCACCGTGTCGTCGGTACTCAATCCCACGATGGGGCTCCAGCAGGCCGCAGTCACCCAGAGCATGCTGCGGCAGGTCAGCAGCACCCCTTTGGCGCGCCCCGTGGTGCCGGAGGTGTAGATGATGAACGATGCCGCATCGAGATCGGTGAGGTCGCGCGGCGGCGCGGACGGCTGCATCCGCGCCAGCGCCTCAAGACTGCGCCGATCGCCGGCCGGCGCATCGGCGAGCAGCAGGCCGGCAACGCTCGGCGCCTGCCCGCGCAGGCCCTCCACCATCTCCGCCAAACCCGTGGTGGTGATGACGATCCGGCACCCGGAATCGGACAGGCGATGGGCCACTTCTCCCGGCGCCGCCTCGGCACTGATGGGCACCACCACGCCCCCCGCCCGGACGATGGCGAGGCATGCCTCGACCCAGGCCACCGAATTGGGCAGCAGGATCGCCACCCGGTCGCCGGGGCCAACGCCGAGCCCGGCCAGATGCCCCGCCAGGTGCGCCGTCCGCCGCTCCAACGCGCCATAGGTGACCCCGCCCTGGGCATCGCGGAATGCGATCTTCGCGCCACGCTCCGCCGCATGCCGCCGCAACAGCTCCGGCACGGGAGCGATGAGATCCGCTTTGAGCATCCAGTCCTCCGCTGTCGTTATCGCGGGTCTTGGCGCGGTCTCCGCCGCGCTCTCTGCCATATCCCGCGTTCCGCTCGCGCGGCTGCCGTCACACCATCGAGAAGCCGCCGGAGATGGACAGCACCTGACCAGTGATCCAACCCGCCTTGGGGGAGGCGAGAAGGGCGACGGTGGGCGCGATGTCTTCCGGCAGGCCGAGACGGCGCAGGGGGTAGAATTTGGTCAGCTTGTCGCGGTTGGCCTCCACCCAAGTGCGATCATGGGCAGTCTCGACCAGACCGAGGGAGACGGTGTTGGCGGTCACCCCATTGCGGCCCAGCTCCCGCGCCAGCGATTTCATAAGCGCGATGGTGCCGGCCCGCGCCGCCGCCACGATGGCGAGGCCGGATTCGCCCACCCGCGAGGAATCCCCCACGATGGCGATGAGACGCCCGTCGCCCGCCTTTGCCAGGTACGGCGCCGCCGCATGGGCGAGATGGATGGCCCCATAGAGGCAGGTGTCGATCTGCGCCTTCCATTCCGCCTCGGTGGACTCGGTGAACTTCTGGCGGATCGCGAGGCCGGCATTGTTGACGACGATGTTCAGATGCCCGAAGTCCGCGACGATGGCATCCACCATGGCCTTGACGGCGGCGCAATCGGCAACGTCCGCCTTGTACGCCTTGGCGGTACCGCCGCGGGCGCGGATCTCGTCGACGACCGCCTGCGCCTCCTGTGCGGAATTGCGGTAGTTCAGCGCCACCGCCGCCCCTTCCGCGGCGAGGGCGAGGGAGATTTCGCGCCCCACGTCCCGCGCGCCGCCGGTGACGAGCGCAACCTTGCCCTTGAGATTGAGATCCATGGAAAATCCGCCTTGCCTAAATGGGTGAATTCAAGCGGCGCGCACGCCTCATGCATAGGCGTGCGCACCCGTCCTCAGGGTGTGCCACTGGGCATCGTCATGCCCGCAGAGCACGGTGGCGCCGGCCGCCTCGATCTTGCGGATCTCGGCGATGGAGCGGTGATGCAGATCGACGCTCCAGGTGTTCTTCGGCACCACGTCCGTCTCGAGGCTGGCCTTCAGGCTCACCGCATCCGAAGCCAGCAGGAAGGCGCCGTCCCGGTCGAGGGTCACGAACGCGCCGGTCAATCCCGGCGTGTGGCCCGGCAGCGGAATGAGGGTGATGCGGCCGTCACCGAACAGGTCCTTCTGCCCGTCGATCAGCTCCATGGGGTTGGGCTGATCCCACTCCACCGGCAGATATCCCGCGGCCGCGGCGTTATCCGCCCGGGCCGCCGCGAGCTCGGCGGCATGCACGACCACCGTCGCCTTGCGGAAGAAGCTGTTGCAGCCGCAGTGATCGGGATGGAAGTGAGAGCACACCACCACGTCGATATCGTCGGCGCCAAGCCCCACGCAGGCGAGCTGGGAGACGACGTTGTCCTCCCGCCCCATGATCGGTGTCATGGCCCGCGCGATGCCGCCCCACCGCGCCGTGGCGTCCTCTGCCACCGAGGGGTGACAGCCGGTGTCGAACAGCACGTTGCCCTGCGCATGGCGCAGCAGCACCGAGGACACCGGCAGCTCGATGCTCTCGCTGCGGTCGGCATCCGGCTGATAGATGTGCCGCTTCATCCTGAGGCGGCCGCCAGAAAGCACATGCATCTTCACTGCGGTTTCCTTCCCTGGGCGACGGGCTCAGCGCCCCTCGAAACGCGGCGGGCGCTTCTGGGCAAAGGCGTTGCGCCCCTCCTGGTAGTCGAAGCTGCGGGAAGCCCGGTCGATCCGCTCCTGGGCCGCATCAAGATCGAGGCCGCCCGGGCCCATGGCGAGACCGTCGAGGATGAACTTCGCGCCGCCTACCGAAAGCGGTGCATTGCCGGCGATGCGGCGGGCCAGCGCCAGCGCCGCCGCCTGCGGGTCATCCGCCACGTTGTCGGCAAAACCGATCCGCAGCGCTTCCTCCGCCGGGACGCGATCGGCCGTGTAGAGGATGCGCTTGGCCTGGGTGAGGCCCACCAGCGCAAGCAGCCGCTGTGTGCTGCGCACCCCATAGACGATGGAGAGCTTGGCGGCGGGGATGCCGAAGATGGCCGAGGGCGCGGCGACGCGGAAGTCGCAGGCCATGGAGAGGTGGCAGCCGCCGCCCAGGCAATAGCCCGACACCACCGCGATGGTCGGCTTTCCCGCCCCGGCAATGGCGTCCGAGGATGCATCCACCGCAACCTCGTAGTCGACGCTCTGCTCCAGCGTGTGTCGCACCACGGGGAACTCCGAAATGTCGGCACCGACGCTGAAATCCGCTCCCGCGCCGACCAATAGGATGGCCCGCACGTCGCGGTCCGCACCCAGCTCCGAGAACTGGCGCGCCACCTCCCGCCACATGGCGAGCGTCATGGCGTTCCGCTGTGCCGGGCGGTTCAGCGTGACGGTCGCGATGTGATCCTCGATGGTGACTTCGATATCTGCCATTCAGCTCTCCCTTGGCGCACGTGCCGCCGCGCCGGCGGCGAGGGGCGCAAGAACCTGCCGCAGCGTATCGGAAAGCGGAAGCGGCCGGCCGGTGGCGCGGTCCACATAGACATGAACGAAATGCCCCTGCGCAGCGGCCGCATCATCCCCCTCGCGGAAGATGCCAATTTCGTAGCGCACGCTGGTGGTGCCCATGCGAGCCACGCGCAGCCCGGCCTGCACCTTGGATGGAAAGACCAGAGGCGAGAAATACTGACAGCGCGTTTCCACGACGAGGCCGATAACCGGACTGGAACGCGCATCAAGGGCGCCGGCTTCGATGAGATAATGCCCCACCGCAGTATCGAAGAACGAGTAATAAACGACGTTATTCACGTGCTGATAGACATCGTTGTCCATCCAGCGCGTGGTGATCTCCCGAAAGTGCGGATAATCCGCCCGCCTGTCCGGCGTCGCGCGCGCATTCACTGGCCGCCTCCCCTGCAAAACGACCCAGCGGCTGGCCCTGAAGGCTCCCTGGCGTGGGCGCCGGCGGCTTCCCATGCCGCCGGCCGGCTCCAGGGAGCGGCGGACGGATCGGATCCATCGGTCAATTCATAACTTGCATTATTAGACTGATAATGCTGTTGTCAATGCCGCACTGACAAGCTGAACACATCCAGCTCACATCTCGAGCTCAGTTTGCGCGGAAAGCCGACATTGTTGCGTAACCGCGGCCGCCTTCGCGCAAGAGACGCACACAAAGTGTCTATCTATGAAAGCACTTCGTCGGTGCAGGGACGGAACTGCCGGACGCTAAGCCGGAAAGGCGCGCCGGATCACCAGGAGGAAACGGATGACCAGGATTGCACAGGTGGCGACCATTTGCGCCGCGCTTGCCATGCCGCTGCCAGCCCTTGCCCAATCTCCGGCGCCGACGGCGGCGCCCGGCAAGGTCTCGGGCGACATGGTGAAGATCGGCGTGCTCACCGACATGTCGGGGCAGTTCTCCCACGAAGCCGGCGAAGGGTCCGTCACGGCCGTGAAGATGGCGGTGGAGGACTTCGGCGGCAAGGTGCTGGGCAAACCCATCGAGGTCATTGTCGCCGACCACCAGAACAAGACCGAGGTGGCCATCGCCAAGGCCAAGGAATGGTTCGATGTGGACAAGGTCGACATGATCGCGAACCTGATCAATTCGGCGGTGGCCATCGGCGTGGCCGGCGTCGCCAAGGAGAAAAACGGCATCGCCATCATCAACGGCTCCGGCTCGTCCCGGCTGACCGGCGACATGTGCACGCCGAATTCGATCCACTATGCCTATGACACCTATGCACTGGCCGTGGGCACCGGCAACGCCCTGATCAAGCAGGGGAAGAAGAACTGGTTCTTCCTCACCGCAGACTACGCCTTCGGCCATGCGCTGGAGGCCGACACGGCCGCGGTGGTGAAGGCAGGTGGCGGCCAGGTGGTGGGCGCGGTTCGCTACCCCATCAATACCCTCGACCATGGCTCCTTCATGCTGCAGGCGCAGGGATCTGGAGCCGACGTGATTGCCGTCGCCGGCTCGGGCACCGTCTTCATCAATGCGGTGAAGGCGGCGCACGATTTCGGCCTCACCCAATCGGGTAAGCAATCCCTCGCCGGGCTTCTGGTATGGATCACGGACATCCATTCCATGGGCCTGGAAAACGCCCAGGGGCTGGTGCTCACCAATGCCTTCTATTGGGATCGAGATGACGACACCCGGGCCTTCTCCAAGCGCTTCGAAGCTCGCATGGGCCGCAAGCCCCACATGGGCGATGCGGGAGACTATTCTTCCACCATGCACTATCTGAAGGCCATAGAGGCCGCCGGAACCGACGACGCGCAGGCGGTGATGGCCAAGATGCGCGCATTGAAGGTGAACGATTTCTTCGCCAAGAACGGCTACATCCGCGCCGACGGCCGCTTCATCCACGACATGTATGTCTACCAGGTGAAGAGCCCGTCGGACTCCAAGGGGCCATGGGACTATTACAAACTGGTGCAGGTCATCCCGGGGGAGCAGGCGTTCCGCCCGCTGTCCCAGAGCCAGTGCCCGCTGGTCAAGAAATAGCCGTCGCAGGGCGGCCCCGGCGCGGGGCCGCCCGCTTCGCGCGCCCTTCGGCCGGGTTTTGCTCCTGCCCCTTCTTCGTCTCGTCCGGCACCGCACCAGGCAACAGGATTTCGACCATGCGGTCGCCCGCCTGCGGCGCACCATAACGGGCGGGATCGTAATTGAGGCGGTAGCGCATGTCGGGGGCCTCGATGGGCTTCTTGCACTTGTCGCAGATCACCACCGCAGAAAAATCGTGGCCGCAATCCAGATGGGTCAGCACCAGCGGCGGGTCGCCGGCAGACAACCAGCGGTCGCCCCAGGCCCCCATGGTGATGAATGCCCCATAGAGATCCATGCCCATCTCCGTGAGACGGTATTCGTACCGCTCCGGCAGATCCTGATACTTCACCCGCTCGAACACCCCGCGCGCCACCAGACGCCCCAGACGCTCGGTGAGGATATTGGGGGCGATGCGCAACTCGGCCTGCATCTGGTCGAAGCGCCGCACCCCGAAAAAGGCCTCGCGCAGGATCAGAAAGCTCCAGCGGTCGCCGATGATTTCCAGCGAGCGCGAAACGGAACTCGGCCGGCCACGGGAGAAGCTGGCGGACTCCGCCGTGCGCCGCGCGCGCTTGGTCGGCTCCACCGGCGTGCGCCCGGCGCCCGGCCCATCGCGATAGCTCACGCGGCTCGCCTTCACCTCGCCGAGGCAGTGGGAACAGGCGACATAAGGCGTGCAAGCCTGGCCGCACGTGGCATGGATGAGCTTCAGGGGCGGCCCCTCGGGCCCGGACAGCCAGCGGTCGCCAAAGCGGATCAGCGCCACGAAGCTCGGGTACAGCTCCATGCCGCACCGGGTCAGGTGATATTCGGCGCGGCTCGAATGCGCGGAATAATGCACCTGACGAAAGATGCCACGCACCGTCAGCCGCTTCAGGCGTTCCGCCAGCGTACCGCGGGGCAGGCCCAGCGCCGCGCGGAACTCCTCGAAGCGCCGCGCTCCGAAGAACGCCTCGCGGATCACCAGGAAGCTCCAGGCGTCTGAGACGATGGAGATGGTGCGCCCCACCGAACAATTGCGCTCGAACAGCTGAGCCACCGGACTGGCACGCTTTTTCGGCTGGGCGGAGGCGCTCCGCGCCCCCTGCTTTTCCCTGGGCATCCTCAGCCTGTCGATGGTGGCATTGGTCTGTTTATACTATGGACCTCACCCCACGTCGCCTGCAACACGTCCGCTGCGGCGCGTCTGATCGCTGCAGCCGCTGTGGGCCCATCGCCGCGCCATCGCGGATCCGGCGGTCACGGATGCCCCGCGTCGCCAGCAGCACGAACGGAACGGCCATTGATGAAAACCGCAGCCGCTCCATCCCCTTCTTTATGCGGAACGAGGCTTTGTCGTCCGCTGCGGAGCAGGTAAACGAGGAGGCACAGGCGCAGGCGCGACCCGGAGCTTTCGCGGGTCCCATAGAGATGGTGATCGACAAGTGCCGGCAAGACGCAGCGACGAACCCCGGCGGTCCCGGCCATCGGCCGGCAAAACCCCCATGTCGCGACGGGTACCGTTCGCCCATCAGGTGGCGAACACGCTGCGGGACCGGATCATTCGCGGCGATCTGGCACCGGGCAGCCGGATCGTCGAGCGCAGCCTGTGCGAGATGCTCGAAGTCTCCCGCACGCCGCTGCGTGAGGCGCTGAAGCTGCTGGAGGTGGAGGGCCTGGTCGAGCTGTCGCAGAACCGCGGTGCACGGATCATGTCCTTCACGCCCGAGGAGGCCTCGAACCTGTTCGAGGTGATCGCCGGCCTGGAAAGCCTTGCCGCCGAAATCGCCGCCACGCGCATGGATGCCGACGCACTTGCGCAGCTCGACCAGATGCATGCGCGCATGCTTGAGCACTACCGACAGCAGGAAAAGGACCCCTATTTCGAGCTCAACAGCGCCATCCACGACACGGTGGTGCGCCTGTCGGACAACCCGATCCTCATCGCCACCCACGCCAACCTCATGCTGCGAGCCCGGCGCGGGCGATACATGGCGATCATCGACCCGCTGCGCTGGGAGGAATCTGTGAACGAGCACGAGGCCCTGATGAGGGCGCTGCATGCCCGCGACGCAGATGCCGCGCGCCGGGTATGGAAGCGCCATCTGCTGAGGACCGGGGAGACCGTGTGCGCCGTGCTGAGGGCTGCGGGCGATCCCACGTCGGCCGCGGTGAAGGCCGACGCCTCCTGAGGCGACCATAGGCGCGCGCCCGATGCTGAAATAGTCGGCAGGCACACCGACCGCGCCTCGCGATCGGCCGCCGACAACGCAGCCGACCAATGCCGCGCCGCCACTCAAAAAAACACCCCCATGCGCGTGAAGAGCCTCCGCCGGCATCCGGCGGAATTGAGGTCGGCTGCCGCAGATGCAGGCATATGCTGCACAATTAATCAGCGACGCGGAACTGGTGATTTTAATTTAAGTCATTGTATAAGCTTAAATAAATCAGATGGAATGCAATCTGATGACCGCAGGATCCGCCACCGAAAGCCTTGAGACATAGAGAGATTTTCATGTCATTCCGCTTCTCCGCAGCCGGCGCCTCCCGACGCCGCGTCCTTCAGATTTCGGGTCTGTTCCTCGCCATCGCCACGGCCCTGCCCCTCGGCGGCGCCGCTGTGCCCAGCCCGGCGCACGCCGAGCCTCTCACCCTCGACGCCATCAAGAAGGCGGGCGTCGTGCGGGTGGGCGTCGAGGCCTCCTACCGGCCCTTCACCTTCCGCGACGATGCCGGCAAGATCGTCGGCTACGACGTCGACCTCGCCAAGGAGATCTTCAAGCCCCTCGGCGTGAAGGTGGAATTCGTCGATACCGCTTGGGCCGGCGTCATTCCCGCGCTTTATGCCGGCAATTTCGATGTCATCATGACCTCGCTCACCTACACCAAGGAGCGCGTCGCCAAGGTCGGCTATTCCATCCCCTACACCGAGGCGACGCAGGAAATGCTGATCCGCGCCTCGGACGCCGGCACCATCACCAATCTCGACGGCATGGCCGGCAAGATCCTCGGCGTGAAGCTCGGCTCGGCCGGCGACACGATGAAGACCAAGCTCGCGGAGAAGCTGAAGGCGGACACCGGCAAGGGCTTCTCCGAGGTCAAGACCTATGACGATCACCCCGCGGCCTATCTGGCCCTGGCGCAGGGCTCGGTCGATGGCGTGATCAACTCCTTTGCCACGCTGACCCAGGTTGTGAAGGACGCGCCCGGCAAATACGCGATCGTGCGCGATATCGGCCCGCGCAACTGGGCCGGCATCGGCACGCGCAAGGAAGACACCCAGCTGATCAACTTCCTCAATGAGCGCATCGAAGCGCTGAAGGCGGATGGCGAGATCTACAAGCTTCAGGAAAAATGGTTCGGCACCAAGATGAAGCTGTCCGACAAGGTCCCCGACTTTTCCTGAACAGTGGTGCGGGGCGGGTGATCCGCCCGCCCCGCGGGTTCGGCCGGACGCCTCCGGCCCTTCGATCGCGGATGCGACGCAATGACGATAGACTGGGCCATCGTCGAGATGGCCATTCCTCTTCTGGCCGTGGGCACGGTGATGACGCTGAAGATCGCGTCGGTCGCCACCCTGTTCGGCCTCACGGGCGGCATCGCCCTCGGCCTCGTCTCACTGGGCGGGTGGACCTGGATGCGATGGCTGGTGCGCGGCTATGTGGATTTCATCCGCGGCACACCACTGCTGATCCAGATCTTCATCGTCTTCTTCGGCCTGCCCCTGATGGGCTTCCGGCTGGGTGAGTTCTGGGCGGGGGTGATCGCGCTCTCCCTCAACAGTGCCGCCTATATCGCCGAGATCGCGCGCGGCACCGTCGGGTCCGTGGAGAAAGGACAGACGGAGGCCGCCAAATCCATCGGCATGACCCAAGGCAAGATCCTGTTCTATATCCTGCTGCCCCAGTCGATCCGTCCCATGGTCCCGGCCCTGACCAACGACATCATCACCCTGCTGAAGAACACGTCGCTGCTCTCCGTCATCTCAGTCTACGAGCTGACGCGCTCGGGCCAGGCCATCATCGCCTCGCATTTCGCACCGCTCGAGATCTTCGCCCTGCTTGCCATCTATTACTACGCCATCATCTCCGTGCTTTCGTGGATCTCGCGGGTGATCGAACGGCGCCTGCCGGCCTGGTGATCGCCATGACAACCGACACTCCTTTCGCCCGCCGCCCACACGAGAAGTCCCTGCTGTCCGTCAGGGGGCTGCGCAAGACGTTTGGCGAGCGCGAGATCCTCAAGGGGATCTCCTTCGACGTCATGGCCGGGCAGACCCTGGTGCTCATCGGCCCCTCGGGTTCGGGCAAGACCACGGTGCTGCGGTGCCTCAACTACCTGGAGACGCCCACCGCCGGTGCCATCGAGCTCGCAGGCGAGCCCGTCGGCGGCGACTATGTGGGCGAGCCGCCAAGGTGGGTTCCCCTGCCGGAGCATCGCCTGGCGCTCCAGCGCAGCAAATTCGGCTTCGTGTTCCAGCGCTTCAATCTCTTCCCGCATCTGACGGCACTGCAGAATGTGGCCATTGGTCCGCGCAAGGTGCTCGGCCTTTCCGCAGCGGCAGCGCAGGCACGCGCGGCCCAGCAGCTGGCCCGCGTCAGCCTCGCCGAACACATGGACAAGCGGCCCTCCCAGCTTTCCGGCGGCCAGCAGCAGCGCGTCGCCATCGCGCGGGCGCTGGCGATGGAGCCACGCCTCATCCTGTTCGACGAGCCGACCTCGGCGCTCGATCCCGAGCTGGTGCACGAGGTGCTCGACGTCATGGGCGACCTGGCCCGAGAGGGCATGACGATGATCGTCGTCACCCATGAGATGGGCTTCGCCCGCCGCGCGGCGGACAAGGTCATCTTCATGGCCGACGGGCACATCGTCGAAGAAGGCCCGCCCGAAGATGTCTTCACGGCGCCGCGCGAAGACAAGACGCGCCGCTTCCTCACTCACGTTCTCAACCGGTAGACCCATGTCGAACCCGTCTTCCGAACCCGCGGCCGATCTGCTCTATGATCTCGTCGTCACCGGCGCCACCGTGCTCACCGGCGCGCCCGCCGGCCAGACCATAGACAATGCCGTCATCGCCATCGCCGACGGCCGCTTCGCCCGCATCGAGCGGGCTGGTGTCACCGGTGCCCCGCTGCCCGCGCGGCGCACGGTTCATCTGCCCGGCCGCGTGATCACGCCCGGCCTCGTCAACGTCCACACCCACGCCAATCTCTCTATGGTGCGCGGCGTCGCCGAGGATCTCGGCTTCGCACCGGCCTACACGCCCGGCATCCCGCAGGGCCACATGGTCACGCCGGAGGAGGCCTATGCGATTTCCCGGCTCGGCGCCCTGGAGGCGCTGCTCTTCGGCTCGACGCTGATCAACGATACCTTCGTTCATCCGGACATCGTGACCCCCGCCATGGCGGAGATCGGCCTGCGCGTCTGGTCCTGCGGGCGGATCCACGACGTCGATTTCTCCGGCGTGTCGGTGGGGCGCTGGGACTATGTGGACGCCATCGGCGAGCGCACCCTGCAGCTGGCCCTCGACCTTGCCGCGCGCTACCAGGGCAAGAGCCAAGGGCGCATTGGCGTCCAGCTCGCCGCCCACGCGCCCGACACCTGCTCAACCCCGTTCCTGCGCCGCATTGCCCGCGCGGCGGAAGAGGCCGGACTTCGCGTCACCACCCACCTGTCGCAGAGCACGGTGGAACTGGCGCGCATTCGCGAGCGCGATGACAGGAGCCCACCCGAACTGCTCGAGGAGGTCGGGCTGTTGAACGACCGGCTGACGGCGGCGCACTGCATTCACGTCAGCGAGACCGATATCGCCCGCATCGGCAAGGCCGGCATCCATGTGGCGCACATCGCCAAGGGTAATGCCACCGGAGGCAGCATCGCGCCGACCCAGAAGCTGCGCGCGGCAGGCGCCAGCCTCGCCCTCGGCACCGACAACATGCACGCCGACATGGTGGAGGTGATGCGCTGGGCGCTCGCGGTCGGGCGCATTCAGCTCGGCGCGGTGACGGCGGACTGGCAGCCCGCCACCGTGTTCGAGATGGCGACCATGGGCGGGGCACGCGCCATGGGGCTGGAGAACGAGATCGGCAGCATCGCTGTCGGCAAGCAGGCGGACTTCGTCGCCTTCGATTTCCGCCAGCCGCATCTGACGCCGGCGACCAACCCGCTCGGCAACCTCGTGCATGTCGCCCAGGGGCGCGATGTCGAGCTGGTGGCGGTCGGCGGTGAGATCATGGTCGAGGACGGCCGGCCGACCCGCGTCGACGCGGAAGCGATCCGCCGCGATGCCGCTGCCGCCATCGCGGCCCTGTGGCAGCGGGCGCGGGAGGGCTGAACGATGCGGATCCTCCTCATCAATCCCAACACCTCGTTCGCCATGACCGAGCGGATGATCACCAGCGCGCGCGCCAACCTCGCGCCCGATGTGGAGCTCATCGCCATCACCGCCGAAGAAGGCGTGCCCTACATTGCCAGCCGCGCCGAGGCGCTGGTCGCCGGCACCACCACGCTGGAGCTGATCGCCCGGCACCAGCACGGCATGGACGCCGTGGTCATCGCCGCCTTCGGCGATCCCGGCCTGATCGCCGCGCGCGAACTGTTCGACCTGCCGATCACCGCCATGGCGGAAGCCGCCATGCTGACCGCCTGCATGCTCGGACCGCGCTTCTCGATCATCACCTTCTCCCACGCCCTCACCGCCTGGTACGAGGACGCCGTCGCGCTGGCCGGTCTTCAGCCGCGTTGCGCCAGCATCCGCGTGCCGCGCGCCGCGTTCCGGTCGGTCCACGACGTGCAGCATGAGCTTGAGGACGACCTCGCGGCGCTCGCCTGCCGCGCGGTTGAAGAAGACAAGGCCGATGTCGTGCTGCTGGCCGGCGCCCCGCTGACCGGGCTCGCCGCGCGGATTGCGGCGCGCGTGCCCGTACCGCTGGTGGACCCCCTGGATGCGGCGATCGGTCAGGCGACGCTGCTCGCACGGCTGCGCACCCGCCCGGCCCAGGCTGGACGCTTCGCGCGTCCCGGCGCCAAGACCGCCGTCGGGCTGACCCCGGCGCTGGCGGCCTGGATCGAGCATCGAAACGAGGCGGCGGGGATGCCGGCGCCGCACGCACGGCAGGAGGCGAACTGAACCATGTTCGACACCATTATCCGCGGCGGGCGCGTTTCAACTGCATCCGACACCTTCACCTGTGACATCGGCATCAGCGACGGGCGCATCGCCGCGCTCGGTGCCGATCTCGGCGGGGCGCGCGAGATCATCGACGCCCGCGGCAAATGGGTGCTGCCCGGCGGCATCGACAGCCACGTGCACATCTCGCAGCCCTCCGGCGAGGGCATCGTGATGGCCGACGACTTCGAGAGCGCCACCCGCTCGGCGGTCATCGGCGGCAACACCACCGTGCTGCCCTTCTGCCTGCAGGAACGCGACATGTCCCTGCGCGAGGCGGTGAATGCCTACCACGCCAAGGCCGACGGCGAATGCTACACGGACGTCTCCTTCCACCTCATCATCTGTGATCCCACGCCCGCCGTGCTCGGCCAGGAGCTGCCCGCACTGGTGCGCGATGGCTACACCTCCTTCAAGGTGTTCATGACCTATGACGGGCTGGCGCTGACGGATCGGCAGATGCTGGAGGTCATGGCGGTGGCGCGGGAGAGCCGCGCGCTGGTCATGGTCCATGCCGAGAACTATGACATCATCCGCTTTCTGACCGACCAGTTGGAGGCGGCTGGACACACGGCGCCGCGCTTCCACGCCACGTCGCGCCCCGTCATCGCCGAGCGCGAGGCAACCTATCGCGCCATCTCGCTCGCCGAGCTCTCCGACGTGCCGCTGATGGTGGTTCACGTCTCCAATCGCGAGGCGATGGACGAGATCCGCCGCGCCCGCCAGCGCGGTCTGAAAATCTTCGGCGAGACCTGCCCACAGTATCTGGTCCTCACCGAGGGCGATCTCGATGGCCTCAACATGGAGGGCGCCAAATATGTCTGCTCACCACCCCCCCGCGACGTGGCGAGCCAGGCGGCGTGCTGGGAGGGGATCGAGCAGGAGGTCTTTTCCGTATTTTCGTCCGATCACTGCCCGTTCCGCTATGACGACCCGCAGGGCAAGCTCGTGCCGAAGGGCCGCACCAGCTTCCGCTGGGTGCCCAACGGCATCCCCGGGGTGGGCGCGCGCCTACCGATCCTGTTCTCGGAAGGGGTGATGAAGGGGCGGATCGACATCAACCGCTTCGTCGCCCTCACCTCCACCAACCACGCCAAGGCCTATGGCCTCTATCCGCGCAAGGGCACCATCGCAGTGGGCGCGGATGCGGACATCGCCATTTGGGACCCCGAGCAGCGCCGCACGCTGACCCACGCCATGCTCGCCGATGGCTGCGACTACACGCCGTATGAAGGCCGGGACATCACCGGCTGGCCGGTGACGACTTTGGTGCGCGGCAAGGTCATGGTGCGCGACGGCCAGCTTGCGGGGAAAAAGGGCCACGGCGTCTATCTGCAGCGCGCGCTCAGCGCCTTCGCCTGATCCACCCGAACGCGCCCGCCTCTGCCGGCGGGATGCGGCCGGGCAATGCCACGGCCCGGCCCTGCAACCGCTGTCGACCGCGGCCTTCTCCCCGATGCGTGCGGCATCTGCGCCCGGCCTGACGACGGCGCGGGCTCGCAATCCCGCGTGATCCACGCCATGGCCATGACTGCCACCCTCCATCGCCTTCCGGGCGGGGTGAACCGGCGGGCGCAGCTCGCAGGCTGCATCAGCGCGTAGGATATCGGACCCGCCACCTTTCTTCTGGCGATCAGCGCGCCCTTGGTCCTGCTGGGCTGCGTGCTGGAGATCATCTCGGTCACCATCATCGTCACGCTGCTGGTGGGCATGAACCGGTCCACGGTCAGCGACATCAGCCGGTGGCCCTCCTCTTCTCGCCGACCCTGTCCCTGTTGACGCTCAGGTCTATAAGTGACGCAACGGACCCTGCGGGCGGAGACGGGGATCCCAAGACACCTCTCAGTCATAGGAATGATCGCTGCTTGGAGCGCGCCGGAACTCAACAGCGATATGCCGCGCGATGAGCTCATGGTTCACAGGCCACAGCGTGGCCGTCGCCCGTCGTTGAGATCGACGGCTAAGGGGCTCAGCGGCCTCGGGGTTCGACAGGATGGTCCTCAGGGGCAGGTTCAGCTCATGGGCTATGGCGCCGGAAAGCTCGCCCTGCGGCAGGATGCATCCGCACACGCCGAACGCCGGTCAGACCGGAGAGAAGGAGACCGTGCGAAACGCGGTGTCCTTGCAGGCAGCGGCGCAGCCCCCCATGAAGCGGGAACACCATCAATGCCCGGAGCGGCCGGGCGCGCATCCAGCCCCTCGAAACGCCTTGAGAACTGTTGACGTCCATCTGATGTACCACTAATACTCCATGCAACGAAAGACGTAGATGGCACGCCAACAATGGCGGCCCGGGAGGAAAAATGGACTTCACGCAGCTGACTTGCAGCATCGATGGGCCTGTGGCGACCATCTGCCTGAACCGCCCCGATCGCATGAATGCGTTGACGCAGGTGCTGGAGAACGAGCTCCGCGCTGCAATAGAAGACGCAGACGCGGATCCTGCGGTGCGCGCCATCATCCTGACTGGCGCAGGTCGCGCCTTCTGCGCCGGAATGGATATGGAGGAGCTGGAAGTCCTTCCCCCCGACGATATTCATCGTCAGGATTGGATGCGTCCTTACGACATGAACCGGCGGGCCGATTATCAGACCCGCTATTCTTATTTTCCGGCGGCCCGCACACCCATCATCTGCGCGATCAACGGTGCTGCTGCCGGCCTCGGCATGGTGATGGCGCTTTACAGCGACTTCCGCCTGGCTTCGGAAAAGGCGGTTTTCGCGACCGCCTTCGCCAAGCGAGGGCTCATCGCCGAGCATGGCATCGCCTGGATCCTGCCCCGCGTGGTGGGCCACGCCAACGCCATTGATCTGCTGCTGACCTCCCGCAAGATCGACGCCGCCGAAGCCATGGCCATGGGCCTTGTCTCCCGCGTGCTGCCCCCCGACGATCTGATGCCGGCAGCCCTCGCCCTCGCCACCCAGCTTGCGACAGAGGTGTCGCCCCGCTCCGTCGGCGTCATGAAGCGCCAGATCTGGGACGCCCCCTTCCGCAGCCTCGGCGAGGTGATCGCCGAGGCCAATCGCGAAATGTACTTCAGCATCCAGAGCGATGACTTTAAGGAAGGCGTCGCTCACTTCCTGGAGCGGCGCCCCGCTCGCTTCACCGGCCAGTAGACTTAAGAATAAACAAAGTCCCAACAACACGAGAGCGCACCATCCGGCCGGCGTGAAAGCGCCGAACGGTGGCGTGCGCCGGGAGAAACGCATGCCAAGCGTTGCAGAGGTGGTCAGCCAGCTGACCAATGGCGTCATCCTGGGGCTGATCCTGGCCCTGGTCGCCACCGGTTTCACCATGGTGCTCAGCGTGATGGGCATCATCAATTTCGCCCACGGGTTGCTCTTCGCGCTGGGCGCCTATCTGTCACTGACCCTGGTGGATGTGGTCGGCTATTGGCCGGCGCTGCTCCTTGCGCCGCTTGCGGTGGGCCTCATCGGCATCCTCTTGGAGCAGGCTTTTATTCGCCGCCTCTACACCAAGGATCCCTTGTTCGTCCTGCTGCTCACCTTCGGCATCGCCATGATGGGCGAGGATGTCATCCAGATGATCTGGGGGAAGCTAGCCTATTCCATCGCCGCGCCGGATCTCGCCCGGGGCAGCATTGATCTCGGCTTCATGATCTATTCAAAATATCGGCTGTTCATGGGCGCGTTTGCGCTGGTCTCCATCTTCTGCGTCTGGCTGTTCCTCGCCAAGACGCCCTATGGCGCCATGATCCGGGCCGGTTCCCACGACAGCGAGATGGTGGGCATCCTGGGCAAGAACCTGCCCCTCATCCGGGCGCTGGTGTTCGGCCTCGCGGCGGCCATGGCGGCGCTGGCAGGCATCATCGCGGCACCGCTCTGGAGCGTGCGTCCGCAGATGGGCCTCGACGCCCTGCTGCCAGCCTTCCTCATCGTTGTCATCGGCGGCATGGGCAGCTTCTGGGGCAGCGTGCTCGGAGGCCTTCTCGTGGGCATCACCAATTCGCTGGCCGTCATGTTCGTCCCGCGTTTCGCGGACCTCATGATGTACGTGCTGGCTGCGGTTGTCCTGCTCTACCGTCCCCGCGGCCTCCTCGGCACGCGCAGCGTCCTGGAGTGAAGCGCATGACCCGCGAAACTGTCTCCGGATCGCACCGCAAGCCGCCCGTCGCGGCCTTCCTCTCCCTGCTCGGCGTGTTCGCGGTCCTGCCGCTGGCGCTGCGGGGGCTGGACATCAGCCTCACCCTGGGCACCGAGGTGCTCATCATCGCGCTGTTCGCGATGAGCTACAATATTCTGCTCGGCACCACGGGCCTGGCCTCGTTCGGCCACGCCGCGTTCTTCGGCTCCGGCGCCTACGCCGTCGCCATCGCCCAGCAATATGGCCTCGGCGGTGCCGCCATTGATCTGGTGCTCGCCTTCCTCGCGGGGCTCGTGGCCGCGCTGCTGGTGGGCCTGCTGGTGATGAAGAAGCGCGGAATCTATTTCGGCCTTCTGACGCTGGCCTTCGGACAGATGTTCTACATCGTCGCGCTGCGCTGGGATGACCTGACGGGCGGCGAGACCGGCCTCACCGGGCTCAAGCGCCCGGCGCCCTTCGGCCTCGACCTGAACGACCACATCACCTTCTACTATTTCGTGCTCGCCATCTTCATGGTGGCGGTCTGGGTCATCTGGCGCATCACCCACTCGCCGTTCGGCAGCGTGCTCGCCGCCATCAAGAGCAACGAGGTGCGGACCCAGTATCTGGGCTACCACACGGCCCGCTACAAGCTCGGCGCGATCGTCGTCTCGGGCGCCTTCTCCGGCCTGGCGGGCGGCCTTTATGCCTGGTTCCAGTATGCCGCCTACCCGCAGAACCTGTTCTGGATCGAATCCGGCAACATCGTCATCCTCACATTGCTCGGCGGTGGCCTGTCGAGTTTCTTCGGCCCTATCCTCGGCGCAGCCGTGTTCGTGGGCGCCCAGGATCTCATCAGCAGCTACACAGAACACTGGATGTTCTTCTTCGGGCTGATCTTCATCCTGGTGGTGACAGCTTTCCCCAACGGCCTGCCGGAAGCGCTCGCGCGGCTCCTTTCTCTGGTGCGTCGTCCCACCCGCACCACCGATGCTTCCACTGCGGCCGTCCGAGCTGCGCCAAACCGGGGGACCACACCATGAGCGGCCTGAAGACCGAGAACCTCTCGGTGCAGTTCGGCGCGGTGAAGCCGGTGGACGATGTGAGCGTGGAGATCGCCGCCGGGCGGCTCACCTCGATCATCGGCCCCAACGGCGCCGGAAAGACATCCTTCTTCAACCTCTTGACCGGGCTCTACCAACCGACCCGTGGCAAGGTGTTCTTCGACGGCCAGGATGTGACCCACATGCCGGTGCACCAGAAGGTGCGCAGCGGCCTGACCCGCACGTTCCAGATCCTCAACGTCTTCGACACGCTGACGGTGGCGGAGAACATCCGTGCCGCCGTGCAGCGCCGCCATGGACGTTCCGCCTACATGTTCTGCGCACCGGACCGGCACGGCCCGGTGGAGGACGAGGTCGATGCGATCATCGAGCGGGTGCGCCTCAAGGAAAAGCGCAACATCCGCGCCAACGATCTTTCCCACGGTCATCGCCGTCATCTGGAAATCGGCCTGTCCCTCGCCACGGAGCCACGCACACTGCTCCTCGACGAACCCATGAGCGGGCTCGGCATGTACGAAAGCTCGGTCATGGGCGAGTTCGTACGCGAGCTGGCGCAGGATCTCACCGTGGTGCTGGTGGAGCATCACATGTCGGTGGTGCTGTCCATCTCCGACACCATCCTGGTGCTCAGCCAAGGGCGCCTGCTTGCCTCTGGCACGCCCGCCGAGATCCAGGCCAACCCTCAGGTCCAGGCGGCCTATCTGGGCACCGGACGTTACGACCTGCCGCAGGAGGGCGCCGGCCATGCTTGAGGTTCACGAGATCGACACCTTCTACGGTAACGCCCACGTGCTGTTCGGCATCAGCCTCAGGGTTGGAGCGGGAGAATGCGTGTCGCTGCTGGGCCGCAACGGCGCCGGGAAGACCACCACGTTGCGCTCCATCATGGGGCTGAATGCCCCGCGGCGCGGCACCATCCGCTTCAAGGCGGAGGAGATCCATGGCCGCGTGCCCTACCGGATCGCTCGATCCGGCATCGCTCTGGTGCCTGAGGATCGGCGCATCTTCCCTGTCCTGACCGTTGAAGAGAACCTGCGGCTCGGCGAGAAGAAGGGCGCCGGCACGGCGCGTTGGACGCTGGAGCGGGTCTATGAGGTCTTCCCGAAGCTGAAAGTGCTGCGCGAGCGCAGCGGCGGCAACCTCAGCGGCGGCGAGCAGCAGATGCTCACCATCGCCCGCGCACTGATGGGCAATCCCGACCTCATCATGCTCGACGAGCCCACCGAAGGCCTCGCGCCCATCGTGGTGGAAGAACTGGTCCACGCCATCGCCCGGCTGAAGCGCGAGGCCATGACGGTGCTGCTGGTGGAGCAGAACATCAACGTGGCGCTGGCGCTCGCTGACCGCTGCTACGTGCTCGACCACGGCAGCGTGGTCGCCGAAGGCCCCGCCGACACCATTCGTGCCGACGAACAGCTCCGCGCCGACCTGCTCGGCGTCTGATCCCCCATCCAGGATGAATGAACATGAGCACCAAGCCCGCACGACCACCTGAAACCACGCGCGAGGACTGGTCCGCGCGCGCCGCCGGCCTGTCCCTGCGAAACCAGCTCTATATCAATGGCCGTTACGAGCCCGCCGCTTCGGGCCAGACCTTCGACTGCGTGAGCCCCATTGACGGACGGGTGCTCACCAAGGTGGCGGCCGGTGACACCGCGGACGTGGATCGGGCCGTCAAGGCGGCACGGGCGGCTTTTGAGTCCGGCGTCTGGTCCGATCTGCCGCCCGCCCAGCGCAAGAAGATCCTGCAGCGTTTCGCCCAGCTGGTGCGCGCCCATGCCGACGAACTCGCCCTCATCGAGACCCTAGACGTAGGCAAGCCGATCCGCTTCTCGCGCGGCGTGGACATGGCCCAGGTGGAAGACGCCATCGCCTGGAATGCCGAGGCCATCGATAAGCTCTATGATGAGGTCGCCCCCACCGGCCCCAAGGCCCTCGCCACCATCCGGCGCGAGCCGGTGGGCGTGGTGGGCGCCGTGGTGCCGTGGAACTTTCCGCTGCTGATGGCGGCATGGAAGTTCGCCCCCGCGCTCGCCACCGGCAACAGCGTGGTGCTGAAGCCGGCCGAGCAATCTCCCCTGACTGCCCTGCGCGTGGCGGAGCTCGCCAGCGAGGCCGGCATTCCGCCGGGTGTCTTCAATGTGGTGACGGGCTTCGGCGAGACGGCCGGCAAGGCGCTGGGGCTCCACCCGGATGTGGACGTGCTCGCCTTCACCGGCTCGACCCAGGTGGGCAAATATTTCCTGGGCTATTCCGCCCAATCGAACCTGAAGCAGGTGTGGCTGGAATGCGGGGGCAAAAGCCCCAACGTGGTCTTCGACGACGTCTATGACATGGACGCCGCGGTGAAGGCGGCCGCCATGGCTATTTTCTTCAACCAGGGCCAGGTGTGCAATGCCGGCTCGCGGCTCCTGGTCCACAATGCCATCAGGGGCGCCTTCGTCGAGAAACTGGTGGCCTTCGCCGCGCGCCTGCGGCCGGCGGATCCGCTCGATCCGGGTGCCATCCTCGGCGCCATGGCGAGCGCCGAGCAGATGCGCCGGGTGCTTGACTACATCGCCATCGGCAATGACGAGGGCGCCCGTCTGGTGGCAGGCGGCACAGCGCCGGAACCGGTGGCCGGCGGCTGCTTCGTGGAGCCAACCATCTTCAACGACGTCGCGCCCGGCATGCGCATCGCCCAGGAAGAGATCTTCGGACCTGTGCTCTCGGTGATCGGCTTCGACAGCGAGGACGAGGCGATCAGCATCGCCAACGATTCCATGTACGGCCTGGCGGCCGCGGTGTGGACGCGCGACCTCAACCGCGCCCATCGCCTCGGCCAGCGCCTGAAGTCCGGCCTCGTGTGGGTGAATTGCTACGACGCCGGCGACATGACCGTGCCTTTCGGTGGCGTCAAGCAATCCGGCTTTGGCCGCGACCGCTCCCTGCATGCCCTCGACAAGTACACCCAGCTCAAGACGGTCTGGATCAACCTGCGCTGAGCTTTCAGGCCACCTCGGGACCCCAAAAACAAAGACTATTGGGAGGACACGACATGACATTGACTGGAAAAATCTCACGACGCCTCGTGCTGGCGGCCGGCGCGGCGCTCGTCGTCACTGCCGCCCATGCCCAGGTCCTCGATCCCCTTAAGTTCGGAGCGCTGCTGCCTCTGAGCGGGAATTACGGCTTCCTCGGCGTGAGCGAGCGGATGGGCATCGACCTGGCGGTGTCCGAGATCAATGACGCCGGCGGCGTGCTCGGCCGCAAGGTGGAGGTGGTGTACGAAGACTCCGGCACGCCGGCCCAGGCGACGCGCAAGGCCACCCAGATGCTGGAGCGCGACAAGGTCGCCTTCTTCGTCAATGGCGGCGGCAGCGCGGTGAGCGCCGCCATGTTCGAGTTCGCCCAGCGCAACAAGGTGATCGACCTGGCCATCGATCCCAACGCCGAGGAGCTCGTGACCACCAAGGCGAACCGGTATTCGTTCCTTGTCCCCGCGCCGAGCAGCATGATCGCCAACGCGGTGATGCCCGAGGCCGCCAAACTCGGCAAGACGGTGCTCTTCCTCACCCATGACTATTCCTTCGGCCACGCCCAGACCGCCGAGCAGCGGCGGGTGCTGAAGGAGGTCGGAGGCGTCAAGGAAGTGGGCGAGATCAAGGTGCCGCTAAACACCCGCGACTTTTCCAGCCAGATCATCGCCATCCGCAACGCCAAGCCGGACATGGTGGTGGTGAACGTGGCCGGCGTCGATGCCACGGCCCTGTTCGAGCAGATCTGGGAGTTCGAGCTGTTCAAGAACACCAAGATCGTGGTGCCGCTGCTGGATTTCGAGGACAGCTGGGCGATCGGACCCGAGAAGAACCGGCTCATCTCTCTGGCGGGCGTGGAGTGGCATGACACCGTGCCCGCCAAGGACGCTCAAGCCTTCAAGGCTCGTTACCAGAAGGCCTATCCGAAGGCGCAGTATCCGGTGCCGACCACCAACAGCGTCAACGCCTATCTCGCTGTACGCGAAACCTTGCGGGCGATCCAGCGCGCCGGTTCCACCGATACCGACAAGATCATCGCCGCACTGGAGAACCATGAGGTGAAGGACTCTCTGAAGCCAAACCCCATGCTCATCCGCGCCAAGGACCACCAGTGGGTTCAGGACTTCTTCGTCTTCCGCATGAAAGACCCGAAGACCTCCGCGGAACCTGGCGACATCTACGATCTGGTGTCCGTGGCGAAGGGGACCGACATCGTCGTGCCCGAGGCCGAGCGCAAGGCCGACCTCGCGACCCAGTGACCGAACGCGCACTGTGGCGGCTCCTGCCTGGAGCCGTCACTTCCAGCCTCTCCCATCGACCCCGCGGGTGGCCTGCCACCCCGGCCCACCGAACCGGCCCATCGACCATGACACAGATCGCCATCTTTGACTGGATTGCCCGCCACGCCGACAGCCAGCCGGACCGCCTGGCCCTCGTGGACGATGTCTCCGGCCGGACCTTCACCTACCAGACCCTGAACCGGAGGGTCGGCGCCCTTGCCACCTATTTGGCCGATGAGATCGGCATCGGGCCCGGCGACCGCATCGCCACCCTGGCACACAATTCCACGAACATCCTCGAGGTCCAGTTCGCCTGCATGCGCCTTGGCGCTCTGTTCGTGCCACTGAATGTGCGCTTTGCCGCGCCGGAGATCGCCGAGGTGCTGGAAGACTGCGGTGCGCGCCTGCTGCTGCACGACAGCGAGTTCTCCGCTGTCGCCGCGCAGGTCGCGCACGCGCGCGGCATCGTCGCGGTGGAAATGAACGAAGAGGGCCGTCCCTGCCCTTACGAGGCGGCCATCGGCCGCTGCCCGCCGCGGGGCCCGCGCCAGGACGGCACACTCGATGAGACGTGGACCCTGATCTACACCTCAGGCACCACCGGCCGACCGAAGGGCGTGCTCATCTCCTACCAGATGGTGGTGTTCCACGCGCTCAATTACGGCTTCTCCACCGGTGTGACGCGCGACAGCCACGGCCTCACCTTCCTGCCCATGTTTCACACCAGCGGGCTCAATCTGCCGGCTAACCCCATCCTGCACGCGGGGGGCTGCGTGACCGTGATGCGCCGCTTCGACCCGGCGCGCGCGCTCGCGCTGCTGTCGCAGGAGAGGGCGCCCGTCACGCACAGCTTTGGCGTGCCGGCGAACTATCTCTTCATGCGCCAGCTGCCGGAATTCGCGACCGCCGACCTGCGCGGCGTGCGCAGCCTCGGCGTCGGCGGCGCCCCCATGCCCATTCCCCTGCTGCAGGCCTATGCGGACAAGGGGGTCTCCATGCAGCAGACCTTTGGCATGACCGAAACCGGCCCCACAGTCACCATCCTTGCCGCCGAACGCGGCTTCGACAAGCTCGGCTCCGCCGGCCTGCCGGTGATGCATGTGGAGACCATGATCGCCGATGGCGAAGGCACCCCGGTCACCCGCGGCGAGATCGGTGAATTGTGTGTGCGCGGGCCCTCGATCACCACCGGCTACTGGAACCGACCCGAGGAGAGCTCCATGGCGTTCCGCGCCGGCTGGTTCCGCACCGGAGACATGGCGCGGCAGGATGCGGACGGTTATTTCTACATCGTGGACCGCTGCAAGAACATGTACATCTCGGGCGGCGAGAACGTCTATCCAGCCGAAGTGGAGCGGGTGCTCGAAGGGTTCGGCGGCATCGTCGAAGTCGCGGTGGTCGCCGAGCCGGATGCCAGATGGGGCGAAGTCGGCCGTGCCTTCGTCGTCTGCGACCCGGCCCGCTCCCTTGCGGCGGACGACATCCTCAGATACTGCCGCAGCCAGATTGCCGGGTATAAGGTCCCCAAATTCATTTCCTTCACCAAACAGTTGCCGCGCAATGCAACCGGAAAGGTTGACCGTTCAAAGCTGCTCGGGCTTTTGCAACCCGAGACCCTCTGAGCGGGGCCACCATGGCGCGCCAACCGGCTGCGATGTCGAACAGAAGAGAGATCCATGAGCAAGCGTTCCGCCACCCATGCCAATGCCGACCTGACCGCCGCGGCAGGAGCGGAGGAAACGGGCGAGGATGTCATCTCGGTTGCAGACCGCGCCTACAAGACCATCGAGGCGCGCATCGTTCAGCTCAAGTATCCACCTGGCTTTCCGCTGTCCGAGCACCAGCTGAGCCAGGAGCTTGGCATCAGCCGTACGCCGGTTCGCGAAGCATTCCGGCGGCTCGCTCTCGACCAGATCATCGAGATCCTTCCCCGCAAGGGCGCTTTCGTCACCGATGTGGAGGTGAAGCAATATTTTCATCTCCTGGACCTGCGGCAGCAGCTCGAACTGTTCATGGCAGTCCGCGCCGCCAAGCGCGCCACCGCCGAGCAGCGGGAGACGATGGCGCAGCTCGCGGCTGAGCTGCGCGCGGGAATGATGGAGCCTGAGCAGGCCATCTTCGTCTATGCGGACCGCGCCTACAAGGACCTCATCGTCGAGGCCTGCCGCAACCCGTTCATCGGCAACATCATCGCGCCAATGCACGCACTGTCCCGGCGCTTCTGGTATTATTATCGGCACCAATGGCACGCCGATGAAGCCCAGGTGGCCATCAACCACCATCTCGCCGTGATGGACGCGGTCGCCGCCGGCGACGAAGCCGCGGCCGGCGCCGCGGTGGGCCAGCTCTTCGTCTATCTCGAGAGCTTCGCCCACCGCATCCTGCACAACGAACACGTCATCTAGCGACGGACGGCGGCGCCACCGTCGGTGGCCGCTCGCCCGCATTCTGGGGAGGCAAAAATGGAACATCTCGCGGTGGAGCGTCCCTCTGCGGCGCTGGCGGTCGTGCGCCTGATGGGCGCGGGACGCGTCAACCTCATGTCCTATGCCATGCTGACGGAGCTGTGGCGAACCGCTCACGACCTGCAGGCCGACGACGCCCTTCGGGTCGTCGTGGTGACAGGATCCACCAATGCCTTTTCCGCCGGCATGAACCTGCGGCAGCAGGAGGTGAGCGCATTCGAGCAGTTCAGCGTCGAGCAACGCCTGCACATCCATGCCTTCGGCGCGCGCGCGTGCAAGGCGTGGGAGGAGCTGGATGCGGTCACCGTCGCGGCCATCGAAGGTCACTGCATCGGCGGCGGCATCGCGTTCGCCACGGCCCTGGATTTCCGCGTCGCCTCCCAGGCCGCCACCTTCAGCGCGCCAGAACTGCGCCATGGCATGAACATGAGCTGGCAGAGCCTGCCCCGCCTCGTGTCGCTGGTGGGGCCGGCGCGCGCACGACGTCTGGTGATGCTCGCCGAAAGCATCGGCGCCCAGGACGCCCTCGACTGGGGCCTCGTGGACAGCGTTTGCGCGCCGGGCGAGGCCTTCGATGCCGCACGCCAGCTCGCCGAGCGGCTCGCCGCCATGCCCCCTGCTCCCCTACGCATGACCAAGCATGCGGTGAACCAGGCCGCCGGTCCCCTCAACCATGCCGTCAGCTACATGGATCTGGAGCAGTATGCGCTGTGCCAGTCCACCGACGCGCACCGCGCCAGCATTGATGCCTTCCTGCGGCGGGGATGAGCCGACCATGACCAACCCCGTCGATTTCGCGCGTGCGGGCCCGCAGACCTTCCCCGAGGCCATCGCCCGCCACGCTGTAACCTGCCCCACCCATGTCTTCCTGCGTGACGGTGAATCCAGCCTCACCTATCGGGAGACCCATGAGGCCATCGAGCGGCTGGCGGCGGTGTTCGCCAGCCACGGCATCGGGTCGGAGCAACGTTGCGTCATCCTGATGGAGAACGGGCTCGACTATGCCCTGGCCTGGCTGGCTCTGGCCCGCCTGGGGGCCATCTCCGTCCTCATCAACCAGGCCCATCTTGGGGATATTCTGGAGCACCAGCTCCGCCTTGCCGCGCCCGACGCCTTCGTGCTGGACGAGGTCCAGGCCGGCAAGCTCGCGGCCCTGCCAGACCAGAGCCAGATCGAGGGCGCCACCGTGTTTCATGGCACAAGCGCCGCCCCGGCCGCGGCACCCTACCCCATGGGTGCGCGCGTCGTGGATCTGTGGCGCGCGCCGGGCGATCCGGCGGCCCTGGCGCCCATCGAACGTCCGGCTCTCTCCGCCATTCAGTCGATCTTCTACACATCAGGCACCACCGGACCATCGAAGGCCGTGGCTTACACCCACACACAGAGCTGGCAGACCGCCTGGACGGTGGCGGAACATCTCGACGCCACGGACGTCTTCTACATGACAAATCCCATGTGTCATGTGAGCCTGCCGCACTGCCTGGGCGCCGCCCTGCTGGCGGGGGGCACCCTTGCCGTGCGCGCCAAGTTCAGCGCCAGCTCCTTTTGGAGCGACGTCCGAGCCTATGGTGCCACCGTCACCATGATGCTCGGCTCGGTGGCGAACTTTGTGGCCAGCCGCCCGGTTGCTCCCGATGACCGCAAGCACCCCTTGCGCAAGGTGCTGATGGTGCCGCTGCTCGAAGATGTTTCCGACTTCTGCGCGCGCTTCGGTGTGACCGTCATGAGCTGGTTCAACATGACCGAGCTCAGCGTCCCCCTGCACACGGGCGGGTTTTCTCACATGGCCGAGCCGCTGCCTCTTCGGCCACGGGCAGGGGCCATGGTCCGGATCGTGGATGCGGACGATCGGCCGCTGGCGCCCGGCACGCCGGGGGAATTGGTGGTGCGCCACGACACGCCCTGGCAGATCAGCCGCGGGTATTGGCGCAATGCCGAGGCGACCGTGGACGCCTGGCGGAACCAATGGTTCCACACCGGCGATCTGTTCGTGGAAAATCCACCAGGCCACTATCGCTTTCTCGACCGGATGAAGGATTGCATCCGCCGGCGCGGCGAAAATATCGCCTCCTTTGAAGTCGAGCAGCAGATCCTCTGCCACGCCGCCGTGGAAGAAGCCGCGGTGGTGGGCGTGGCCTCGGCGGATGGAGAGCAGGAGGTTCTCGCGGTCGTGGTCCTGAAGGCCGATGCGAGCCTTGCGCCGGAGGAGCTTCTCGACTTCCTGGGGGACCGCCTGCCGCATTTCTGCGTGCCGCGCTATGTCACCCCGCGCCGCGAGCCGCTGCCCAAGACCCCCACCGGCAAAGTGATCAAAACAGAACTGCGGGAAACCGCCGTCCGCGAGGCCTGGGACCGTGAGCAGCACGGCTACCGGAGGCGTCGATGACCGGCCCCCTGCCCCATCTCAACGCGGCCTGCTGCGGCACCCGGCTGGGTCCGGTGGAAACCGAGCTCACACCCCGCAAGCTGATGAGCTACGCCGCCGCCCTGGGCGCCACGAACGACATCTACATGGACGACCTGCGGGCCGGCGGCATCATCGGCCTGCCGCCCTTTGCCGTCGTGCCCGAGTGGGAGATCATGAACGGTCGCCCCTATCGCGATGCGGTGGGCATGGACGATGCCGGCATGTGGGCCTGCCTTCACGTGCAGCAGGACAGCACCTTCCTTGCCCCGCTGCATCCGGGCATGCGGATCGCCACGTCCGGCGAGATCGCATGTGTGCGCCGAACCCGGCTCGGAGCCTATGTGGCGACCCGGCTGACCACCTGCTGCGCCGCGACCGGCGCCCCCCTCGTCGAAAGCTGGTTCTGCGGCATCTTCCTCGACCGCTTCCCGGATGGACCCGACCGCGCTGTGGCGACGCCACCGGACCTGCTCACGGGCGGGTTCTCAACGCCCCCACGACCGCTGCTCCGGGTCGAGCGGACCCTGCCCCATCTCTACAGCGAAGCATCGGCGATCTGGAATCCAATCCACACGGAACGCCTCCGCGCACGCGAGACCGGGCTGCCCGACATTCTGCTGCATGGCACGTGCACCTGGGCCGCGGCCGGCCGCGCGCTGATCGATCTGCTGGGAGAAGGCGATCCGACCCGGCTGCGTCGCCTCGGCGGGCGTTTCTCTGCTCCCGCTCTGGTCGAACGCGAGCTCTTCATCTCGGTGGAACCCGCAGCAGGGCGGCTCTGGCGCTTCCAGGTCACCGATGACCGTGGCGCGGTTATTCTCGCTGATGGAAAGGCAATCATCGCGTAATGCTGAGCAGCAGCGCTGCCGATAACCCGCCCGCGCGCGCATCCTTCGATTCCTGCGAAGGAGAGGACGCCAAAGCCTGGCATCAAATACGCAAGCTCATCTCAGACGAATGAGCAGCGCAAGACAGTGAAACGTCGCGGCAGCAGCAACAGTCATGCTGATGAGCGCAGAGATATTGCGTGCGCGGCGAGCGATGACAGCCGCGCCCGCGCCCGGATGCGTGTGGCGGTGGCCGCGGTACCACATGGCGCCGGCCGCCGCCGCCGGCAATACGGCCGCGCTTAAATGAAACAGACAGAATGCGGACAACCCCATCCGGACGGAAAGCAGGGCCACCAGCATGGTTGCAAGGCCGGTCCGCGACGACGAAAGACTGGTGCGTTCCGGTTGAAGACTCGCATCCTTCATGGCGTTCCACATCTCCCCTAGCTCGCGAATATCAGACCCGCGAGGACCGATGCGAGCGCAGTGGTAAGGGATGGTCAAGGCGGGCACCCGCATGGCATTGGCGCCGTCATCGGTCGCAAGGCCCGCAGGATTGTCCCCGGCCAGACGGATCATCAGCCGCGCCGGCACGCCGCTGCGGGCGCTCCAATCCACCGCCTTGGCAGTTTCCGCCGCGGGCGAAGCACCACGCGGGATGCGGAACACCACGCCGCCACGGACCTCAGCGAGACCCGCGCTGGCAATGGCATCCGCGATCCCGTCACGATCCGCCGGCGCGAAGCCGGGGCGGATGAACTGCGCGTATTTCCTGCTGGCGCCCCGCCCCGCCGCGTCCGCCGGCGCATGGCATTGAGCATGAGCATTCTGCAGAGGCGACAGCACCAGCCGCACGCCCTTGCCCCCGCGCACCATCAGCTCATGGAAGGAGGACTACAATTTGAACCGACCCCATTCGGCGCTGGGCCATCGATCCCCCGCCGAGTTTGCCGCAACACTCACACTGGAAACCGTGGCCGCCTGAGGCCACAAACCAACCTGCGGACTCTCGCCTGAACCGGGAAAAATGGGGATCAGATCAGGAACCATGCGCAACGGTCACGCTATTTGCGGATTCACCATTTCGCCCGTCGTGCAGAATATATTTTTAGATTAAATTAACGAAATTTATATTCTATTATACGCAAAATTGCGCTATGATTTTATTTATGAAACAAAATATCGCACAGAACGCCTATCTTTCTACTCCTGAACGTCGACGCCAACTTGAGGAGTCAACGAACCGCGCAATGGCCCGCTATAGGAGCGAATTCGATGCAGTTCGCGAGAAGACCTCTCGCCTCCGCGCCGAGCGAGAGGCACGGGAAGCGGAAGAAGCGTCGAAACTCTCAAAATTGGGAATAGCCAAATAGCCTGTGCGGGCTATTCGAACGCTTGGCCCGCTACGGCTCTCCACCGGACGGGTTCATAGGTCGATCACGGCTCTTCCGTAGCGGCTCCCAGGAGCACGGGCGGCCATCCCGCCGGGAGCGAACCAGCACTGGAGCCTCGACTTCGTGCCCGCTGCCCTGGACGACGGCCACCGCTTTTGGGTACTGAACATTGTCGACGACTTCACTCGTGAATGCCTGGCGCTGGTGGTAGACACCTCGCTTTCTCGTTCCCGAGTGGCGCGCGAGCTCAATGAGCTCATCGCCCGTCGCAGCCGCCCCCCGCATGATCGTCTCGGACAATGGCACGCGGAGCTGGTCAGCCGGGCCATCCTCGGCTTCGGCGAGGAAACCGCCATCCAATGGCACGACATTGCCCCCGGGCAAGCCGATCCAGAACGCCTTCGTGGAGAGCTTCAACGGCTGCATACATAACGAGTGCATCAATGAGCGCGCCTTCTCCTCGCTTGCCGAGGCGCGGCGGATCATCGAGTCTTGGTGCGGATCGACGACACATCGTCGGGAGCCATACGAGCCTCGACAGCCCGTCTCCGTCGATGTTCGCCTGCCGATCCCATAAAATATTCAAGACCCAACCGGGCCCAACTTAGAGCTGCCAGGAAAACGGGACGCACGCCACATCCCCCAGGCTGTCGAAGGAGCTGTTTGGCCGCATCAAGCCGGTGCGCGACCTCCAAGGATTGAAGTCGCACCGGCATCTCTCCTCCTGCATTTATATGGCCGATTGTCTCAGGCACCAATCCCAATAGGCATCAACACCTTGTTCGAGGGTGTGCGGAATCGGATGACCGGAAACATCGATGAGCTGTGCGTCAAGCTGCGCGGCAACGATCTGCCAGAAGCGGTCGACGAAGGACTGGATGTCGGCTTCGACGATCACCCCTCGCGCGCGCAGGCCGCGTTCGCAGACGGAACGGGCGACGATCTCATCGGTGAGGGCGACCATGTTCATGCGCTGCGTGTGAGGGTGACGCTCCCAGAGCGCTGCATGGCATCGGCGAATGTGGCCACGGCGACCCAGGCCTGGGCTGTCAGGCGAGAATTGGCCGCCCCCTCGATCTGGTCCAACAAAGAACCTGCATGTTGCCCCATGGGATGACGCCGAACGAAGGTGGCAGCCTCCTCAAGAGAGCGCATCACTTGGATCTGTCCGTCGACGGAAAGTCGAAGCGCGTGGTTGTTGGGCTGGGGCATGGAGGACTCCGAATTTTGCGGTGCTGCGAACACGCAAGCCACCCACCCATTCGGCGAGCCTTACGATAGAGACATTATCGGCGAGGAATGCGGTTTTCGGATGTCCGCTGGAAGCAAGTAGGGGTGTTTGCCAAACCCGTGCGACGATTACAGAAGGTGCAGCTCAGCTCGAAAGAAGCCTCGTGGCCAAGGACATTGTTGAGTATCCACCCGAGCGGCGCCCCGGTTCGGGCGCGTCTGACCCGTTAATCACCAGGCGGGGCGCTCTTCTTCCAAGGCGCCGCATCGCCAAAGGCAGCGCTACACTCCGGGAACGGGTCGGCACCGATGTGCCCGATCGCCACGACCGGCAACTGACTATTCGCCCAGAGATCGACCTTCGCGATGGACGCTCCGAAGGTGTCCGTCTTTGTCGCTGGCTCCGATTGCGTCCGGCAGAAGGTGCGCGCGGTGGCGGTGCACCATGGTTCGATAAAGGCATTCCAAACTGGCGGTATAACTCGCCACGTCGAATAGCGGCGTCTTCAGACGGTTCGCGGCAAGGCGCGCGGTGATGCCGGCATGGCGCGCCTCATCCATGGCGAGTTTGTAGGCAAGCTCGAAATAGGCCTCGGGACTGTCAGCTATGAGATCAGAAAGCCCGATGGCATGCAGGATTGAGCCGGCAACGCGGGATGGGAAGGTCTGCCCCGCATAGGTCACCACCGGAACCCCGGCCCACAGGGCATCGCTCGCAGTCGTGTGTGCGTTGAACGGCGAGGTGTCGAGCACTAGGTCGGCGAGCTGAAGCCGCGCGAGGTGCTCCGCTTGGGGCAGGTTCCCTCCGAAGATGAGCCGTCGGGCATCCACGCCCCGCCGGATCGCCTCGCTGCGCAGATTTCCGGCGGCGTCGGGATGATCCATTAGCCACAGGACGCTGTCTGGCACCATGGCCAGAAGGCGACACCAGATGTCGAAGACGTCGGGCGAAATCTTATAGGGCTGGTTGAAGCAGCAGAAGACAAAGCCCTCTCCGGGCAGCCCGGCTTCACGTCGGCCCGGCCGCTTTCCGAGCGGCGTGGTGCGCCCATGGGGATGATAGGAGTGGGGCATATAGGCGAATGACTCGGTATAGTCCTCCGCGGTGTCGGCGGGGGTTAGAAACGGATCGGTGATCAGATAGTCGCAGACCCCGGCCCCCATGGTGCCCGGATAACCGAGATAGTTCACGATGATCGGGGCCGGCCGCAGCAGCACGATGCCTGTCCGCGCCCGGGCGGTGAACCCTTTCAGATCGATAAGGATGTCCACGCCGTCCGCATGAATGCGCCGGGCTGCCGCGGTGTCGTCAAGTTCGCAGATGTCCACGAAATGATCACAGGCCGTCGTCAGCCGGCGGCGCATGGGCAGGCCATCATCGGCGCCGAAGGAATAAGAGAAGACCTCGAAATCGTCACGCCGATGCGCCTCCAGGACCTCGATGAGCAGATGCGCGGTGGCGTGCTCGTGAAAATCATTGGAGAGATAGCCGAGCCGAATGGGCCCCGATCCGGGATCAGGAAAGGTGAAGCCCAGGGCCGTACGCTTCGCAGCGGCCTCCGAGCGGCGATCGCGCGTCCAAAGCTCTGAGCACGCGCGCTGCTGCGCCGCGCTCATGCCAGGGACGGACAAGAGGTGGAAGGGGGCGAGACGGTGGCCGTCCTCCCTCGCCAGAACAGCTTTCAGGCCGGCATCGTCACTCGCCAGCTCGTCCCACTCGCACATCTGGCGCTTACGTCCGAAACTATCCACGGGACCACCACACCTCGCCGTTCACCCCGGCCGTCTGGCGCGGAGCATCTGTCGGCCGAGTTGGCGGAGAGGAGACAAACCGCAATCTCGAAGTTCAGATTCTTCGATACAAGCAAGAAATGCGCCGAGTGACGTCATTCACCGATCCAGGCGACCACCCGCCTGCCAGGCACCCGGCTCATCTGCCTCTTGTCCGGCAAAGCACTCGGCGAGGCTGAGCGGCAACACCATGGCCATGCGTTCCGCCCATTCCTGCTGGCCTCGCGGCTGGGCAATGAGATCCTGGCGGATCTCGATACCCACATGGAGGATGCCCCGCCGTTCTCCATGATGGGGAATGGTCCAGTCCGTCGTGTCACCGACGGCGTAAGGCTCGTTGTTTCCGACTGTGAGGCCACGGTCTAGTCGAAGCGTCGCGAGCAAGGCCTGGGCGAAGCGGGGGGCGTGGTGATAGAGCACGCCGACATGCCAGGGGCGTTCGACCCCTTGAAAAACCGGTGTGAAGCTGTGCATGGCAATCAGCACTGTGGGCCGGGACACAGCCTGTCGCCGGTCCAATTCGGCGGCGATGTGCGCATGGTAGGGGTCGAAGATCGCGGCTTTGCGCGCAGCGCGCTCCACGGGACTGAGGCCCACATTGCCGGGCACATGGCTACCATCGCTCACCGAGGGGATGGAATCCGGCGCGTTGTGCGGGCGATTGCAGTCGATGACGAGGCGAGAATAGTTCTGTCGAATGAACGTGGCATCGAGTAGATCTGCCAGCATATGGCAGAGGCCCGCTATGCCGATATCCCATGCGATGTGCCGGTCCCGATCCCGCGCAGCGACCCCGAGTTCCCCGAGCGCGCGCGGAAAGGCATTGCCCGCATGATCCGCGACAATGAGGAACGCGGAACTGCCTTCAGAATTGAACACCGACACCGGTGGCCTATCATCCGCGGCGAGCAAAGAAGAAGTCCGAGTCACGTCTGAGATTCCTCCAGCGCCGGCGGCGCGGTGCCGGGGCCATTTGAGTTTCGCACACCACAGCCGATACGTCCGACATAGGCGGGCTCCATGCCGCGCCCATCAGAGGTTCCCCATGCAGATTCACGCGGGCTACGAAATTTCCTACACATGCCCTAAGCCGACGCCCATGATCCTTACCTTGAGCGTGCATCCTTCGCGGATCAACGACTTGGTGAACCCTGACCGCGTGCTGTTCGACCCGCCGATTGCAGCCAACACCTATCACGACAGCTTCGGAAATTTCTGCCATGTGATCGAGGCTCCAGCCGGCCGGCTCACCATGCACACGGATTTCGTGATCCGCGACAGCGGTCTGCCCGACGAGGTAGCGACAGGCGCGGAGCAGCACGCGCTCGGCGACCTGCCGGTGGAGGCGCTCATCTTCCTGTTGGGCAGCCGCTATTGCGAAACCGATCGCATGAGCGCGATCGCCTGGTCCATGTTCGGTCACATACCCAAGGGGTGGCCACTGGTGCAGGCAATCTGCGATTTCGTTCACCACCGTGTCGCTTTCGACTACGCCCACGCAAGCCCGCTGAAGAGCGCCTTCGATGCCTACACCCAGCGCCGGGGAGTGTGTCGCGACTTCGCCCACCTCGCCATCACCCTGTGCCGCTGCATGAACATTCCTGCCCGCTACTGCACAGGCTATCTCGGCGATATCGGTGTGCCACCCGATCCCGCGCCGATGGATTTCAGCGCCTGGTTCGAGGTGTATCTCGGCGGGCGCTGGTACACCTTCGACGCCCGACACAACATGCCGCGCATCGGCCGCATCCTCATGGCTCGGGGACGCGACGCGACCGACGTCGCCATGGTGACCACCTTCGGGCCGTCGACCCTCACCGGCTTCAACGTCGTGACGGACAAAACCGTGTGAGGCCAAAGGCGGTTCGCCGAGATGGTCGCTTTGCAGCGCCATTGTCTTTATCATGCCGTCACCGGCTACGGCCGGTCACCCGACCGAGCGGTCATGCAGTGGCCCGGGATTCGGATCGACATTCAGATTGGATATCTTTTGCAGGTTCTCGTCAGAGACAACAATATCGAGCAAGCCCTCAAGGTCCTTAAGAAGCGCATGCAGCGCGAGGGCGTCTTTCGCGAAATGAAGCAGCGTCGCGCCTACGAGAAGCCATCGGAACGGCGGGTGCGGGAACATGCCGAGGCTGTCCGCCGCCACCGCAAAGCGGCCCGCAAGAAGGCGCAGTATGAGGGATTGATCGCCGGGCCCAAGCGCCGCGCGAAACCACCGGGGCGATCTTCAGCCAGCTGAAGGCCAATGCCGGGACCGGAGGAAGCATCCGTGTCCCGGATAGGCACCCCTTTCAGTAGAACGGACGTGAGAGCGTGGCCTGCGCAAGACTGTTGCCGTCGGCGTCAATCGCCTCCACGATCCACGTATACATACCGCCGACACAGGGCGGACGATAGGAAACCGCACCTCGGGGGATTGTCCCGCGGCCCGGGAGCGGAACGTCAGCCCCTCCAAACTCACGGCCGCTGGGCCCGAGCAATGCGAAGCGCAGCAGCAGGGTTCCCGACGGCACGTTGTCCACCTGGAACTCCGGGCTCCGCGGCGTCGGCGTGCAGAGCGGCGTTCCGACCCAAGTGAAGTCGAGCGTCATGTCGGGGTGCAGCGCGAGAGCACTTGAGGCGCCTGCACAAAGCAGGCAGATCAGCACGCTTAAAGTTTTCATCATGATTCCTCAGGGCTTCCGGCCGGAAGCCCTGCGCAGGCTAGCACAGCCGAGTTGCCCGGTCGCCGGAAAGCTTCCAGGAAAAACGTGGCCACTCAGAAGAATTGAGTGCGCAGAGAATGAGAAATGTGCTAGAAAATGTGATGGCTGCAAATTTTAAGATTGATGATAGAGTGGAATTCGTTGTTGGCGTCCGTTCGCCACCCGGGCAATTTCGGATTATCCGGGAATTGCCCACCGATCGGAGCGAGCCGAGCTATCGCGTTAAGGGCGAGCGCGAGGCTTTTGAGCGGGTTGCGCGCGAATCGGAGTTGCGTCGCTTTGGTGCGAAAACCGGCCTTTTCGATTAAATATTTTTGGGCCTTGCCATCAACACAATCGTTCCTTACATCTCCCTCATATGATTTTGACGGCAGATCTTCCGGCGCCTCCAATGCCGTCGACGATAATTCCCTTCAATATCTAACTTTTTGTCTGCCTGAGTCCTCAGGCAGACGTTTCGCTGCGCGATTGAAAGGAAATCGTCATGAATATCGGTATTGTGAAGTGGTTCAATGCCACCAAAGGATTCGGCTTCATTCAGCCTGAGAGCGGCGGAGCGGATGTGTTCGTGCATATCTCGGCCGTGGAGCGGGCGGGGATGCAGTCCCTCTCTGAAGGACAGAAGCTCCAGTTCGAGATCGTCCGGGACGACCGGACCGGCAAAAGCTCGGCAGGCAATCTTCAGGCTGCGTGACGCTTTCGTGTCGTTGATCACGGATGTACTGGCAACGACAGAATCGCACATGAAGAAAGCAGTTGAAGGCTCCGCCTCATTAAGGCGGAGCTTTTTATTGTTAAACCGACACCTCTGTATAGAAACCGAATATTCTGAATATTTTAAGCGCCACAATTGACGTGTTTATTGTATGCACAACGACATCAGACGCCCTTTATTCCGTGTGACGTATCGCCAGCGCTTTAAGATACAGCTGACCGTACCGCAGGAGCGTGCGCTTGTCGTGCGATCGCGACATTCCGGATGCCGACAAGTCCCTGGCCCTATGGCCGCCTTTTATTGGGGGCGGTCGGCCGCCTAGCACTACTTTGGCGGAATTAAATTGGCGGTCTCCAGATAGCCCTTCAGCAGTGTGGGCGTGTCGGGGGCGGCGATGTCGAGGAGAGCGCCTTGAGGACGGCTCTGCGGGCCTGAGGCAGGATCGGTGGCGGAAGTCCCCGCCGGCGGCTTTTTCTCCTATGGCCTGCTCCAGGCGTCGATGCTGGAGGAAGGCGTAGGCGATCATGATCATCAGGGCTACGCGACGGAATTGAGTTCAAGCAGCCGGCCTACGCTCTCGATCACGGCTCCCGGAAGGCCGCATTGGCGCGGTTCCTACAAAGAAGGAGGGCTAGGAGACCGAGCATGGCCGTGATGAAAGCCTTAGCGCATGAATTCGCTGATTTTACCCAGGTGACCTGCTTCGGCTCCATCGGTCAGCGGGCGGAACGTATCCTCCTGATAGGCCGCCCCTGTCACAGACATGGGGCACTCGCGATAAGGACAGTGCTGGGCTCGATTCATATAACTGAAACAATTATAAACTCAATTATCCATAATATAATATAATTATATCGTTTATTTCCATGTATTAACGCCCTCTACGTGTCGATCAGCCCGTACCGATCGCCCATATTCAGTCTCCTCAAAGAGCCTGAATAGGATCGATCGCCACAAACCGATGGATCCTGAGCCGAGCACTTCAGGCCGGCAGGAGCACAACGCCCATCGCGCCATGACCGAAGGCGCCCGCACGGTCCACCAAATCGCCGAAGCCGAGGCCCGCGCCGCTCGCCAGCCATCGCGTCACGGGCCTCACGCCGATCCATTCACCTTCGGGCGCGCGCGTGAAGTGCACGGAGAGATCCACGTTGGGATAGCCCGCGACCGGTGGCGGACCCGGCAGACCGGG
Source organism: Xanthobacter sp. NM-25 (assembly GCF_022138605.1). Classification (GTDB taxonomy): domain Bacteria; phylum Pseudomonadota; class Alphaproteobacteria; order Rhizobiales; family Xanthobacteraceae; genus Xanthobacter. Next base: position 26,977 of record NZ_JACBFS010000003.1, on the reverse strand, counting down.
ACGCGCCATGCCATGGATGGTGTCAGCGGGAGAAAGAGCGGCAAGAAAGGCTGAGGCCCTGGGGAAAAGCGGCATCTTCCAGCGAAACCACACGGCGCCATCCGGCGCCGCGCGTGGATCCAGGACATCCAGCAGCCACGGCAGGCCATGAGATGCGCTAGAAACACGCGGCGGCAGTGCTTCAGGGTCGATTGCGGGCGGCGGCGCGTCCGAAGCATAATCAGCCTCAAGGGTCGAAATGGGCGTCTCCCCGACGAATGTCATCGAGCAGCGCGCCGTTATCTCACCTTCAGCGCTTAGGGTCGCATCGAACAAGGCCACGCGACGGCCAACGCGAACCGGTTGCACGCTGACCTGCAACGGGCAACCCAAAGGAGTCGGCCGGAGAAAGTCCGTGCGAACGGAGAGAGGCCGCAGGCCATCGGGCGCCGCCCGCTCCATTTCCGCGGCCATCATGCTCGTGACCACTCCGCCATGGACGCCATTGAATGGGCCGCGGGCAAAAGGTCCCGGCTGCCACCGACCACCGCCAAGCGCTTCGATCACACACGCGCTCTCCGCCGACGTCTGAAGCAATATTCCCTCCTCTGTTGCGACCGGAATAGAGGCCAGCCTGCGAAATGCAATCCGGTCCTCAAGCAAAGGCCACACTGACCGACCCGCAGGCCCCAAAGTCCGCCACATCGGTTTCGCCAGCCCGGGCGCACACCAGAGCAGTCAGCGCGCCGGTAATGATCAACTGGCCGATCCTCAACCCGATGTCCGTAGCGGCTAGCGCGTTCGCGAGCCATAACACCGACGCAACCGGATGATCCAGCGCAGTGCGAGGCACTCCCACGCGACGCCGCGGGCCCTTGCACAGCAGCGCAGCGTCACCTCGCCTGCGCGCAGATCTCGATCCCTCCAGTTCTCGATCGCGTCACCGTATGGACAGATACGCGAGACGCGTCATCGCAGGGACCCGAAGGGCGGGTTCTGCTATTTTGAACCTGCCCTTGCCTGCACCCTGCCGGCTATTCCTGGAAGGCCTCGTCCCGTGTCTGCCGGATGGCGGGAAGGAGGACGGCGACCAGCGCGAAAGCGGCCAGCGCCAGCAACGCGGCAGAGATCGGCTGGGTGACGAACACCGTGGGATCGCCGCGGGAGATCAGCATCGCCCGCCGCAGATGTTCCTCCAGCATAGGCCCGATCACGAAGCCGAGCAGCAGCGGGGCCGGCTCGCATTCCAGCTTCACCAGCACATAGCCCAGCACGCTGAAGGCGGCCATGGTGTACACGTCCGTCGGGTTGTTGTTCACGCTGTAGACGCCGATGCAGCAGAACGCCACGATGGCCGGGAACAAGAGGTGGTACGGCACGCTCAGGAGCCGCACCCACAGCCCGATCAAGGGCAGGTTGAGCAGCACCAGCATGGCATTTCCGATCCACATGGAGGCGATCAGCCCCCAGAACAGCTCCGGCTTCTCGCTCATCACGTTCGGCCCCGGCGTGATGCCCTGGATGATCATCGCCCCGATCATCAACGCCATCACCGGATTGGACGGGATGCCGAGCGTGAGCATGGGGATGAAAGAGGTCTGGGCCCCCGCATTGTTGGCGCTCTCCGGCCCCGCCACGCCGGCGATGGCACCCTTGCCGAACTCCTGCGGATGCTTGGAGACCTTCTTCTCCAGCGAGTAGGAGGCAAACGAGGACAGCATCGCCCCGCCTCCCGGCAGGATGCCGAGGATGGAGCCCAGCGCCGTGCCACGGATCACCGGGGCGATGATGGCCTTGAACTCCTCCTTGGTGAGCAAAAGCCCCTTCACCTTGGCGGAGACGAAGGAACGTCTGGTCTCGTCCTCAAGATTCCGGATCACCTCGCCGATGCCGAACATGCCCATGGCCACCGCCACGAAGTCGAAGCCGTCCGCGAGTTCGGGCAGACCGAAGGTGAGGCGGCTCGTGCCCGTATAGATGTCCTGTCCGGAGAGACCGAGCAGGAGGCCGAGCACGATCATGCCCAGGGCTTTGATCATGGAGCCGGAGGCCAGCGTCACCGAGGCGACGAGGCCGAGGACCATCAGCGAGAAATATTCCGGCGGTCCGAAGGCCAGCGCCACCTGCGCCAATGGCGGGGAAAGGACCGCCAGCAGCACGGTGGCCACCGAGCCGGCGAAGAACGAGCCCAGTGCCGCGGTGGCCAAAGCCGCCCCGGCCCGGCCCTTGCGGGCCATCTGGTGACCATCCAGCGCGGTAACCACCGAGGAGCTCTCCCCCGGCAGGTTAATGAGGATCGCCGTGGTGGAGCCGCCATACTGCGCACCGTAATAGATGCCGGCGAGCATGATGAGCGCCGCCACGGGCGACAGCCCGAAGGTGATCGGCAGGAGCATGGCAATGGTGGCCACCGGCCCGAGGCCCGGCAGCACACCGATCAGAGTGCCCAGCAGCACACCGATGAAGCAGTAGAGGATGTTCTGGAAGCTCAGCGCGACGGTGAAGCCGAGGCCGAGATGATCAATGAGTTCCATGGCCCTGCCCCTCAGTATCCGCCGAGCCAAGGCCCGATGAGCTGGATCGGCAGCCCCAACCCCTTGATGAAGACGAGCCAGCTGAAGAAGGTGAAACCGGCGGCGAGAGGAAGGGCGGCGGCAAGCGAGAAGCTCCGGCTGCCCAGGAAGGCGAGGAGCACGCTGGCGGCCACCGCCGGCAGGAAGCCGAGGGGCTGCATGGCGGCGGCGAAGGCAATGACGGCGCAAAGCAGCATGATGAAGCCGCGCCAGGCGAAGACGCCATGAACCTGGGCGCCCGGCACCCGCAGGCCGAGCACCACCAGCAGCACCCCGAACAAGGCGAGGACCACCGACAGCACCATGGGGAAGTATCCCGGCCCCATGCGCCCCGCGCTCCCGAACATGAGGCCGCTTGCCTGAAACGCAAACACCCCACCCAGGACGATGAACACGGCCCCGCACAACACATTCGTTGGGTTCTTGACCAAAGGCACGCACCCCTCCCTCAATAGTACTGTTCTCAGTACATTTTTCTTGAATACGAAAGCGGCGCCAGACTCATCTGGAAGTCCGGGCAAGGTGTGGCCGCTTTAGGTCCGCCTAGCCGAAGCCAGCCACCGCGGCGGGTCGGGCCCCATGACCGGCTGCGATGGGAGGCCCCCGCGCCGTTCGCTAGCGCCCCTCGAAGATGGGCGGGCGCCGCTCCCGATAAGCTGCAACGGCTTCCTTGTGGTCGCGCGACGAGAAGAGCAGCCCCATGTGGGAGGAAACCTGATCGAGGTGCGTCCTCAGATCCATGGTCACGCCCTGATAAGCGGCACGCTTCATGAAACGGATAGCCAACGGCGGCCCCGCTGCGATCCGCGCCGCCAAATCCATCGTGTGGTTCATCAGGCAGGCGTCATCCACCACCGAATTCACCAGTCCGATGCGCTCCGCCTCATCGGCTTCCACGAAGCGGCCGGTCCACAGCAGCTCGAGCGCCTTCGGCATGCCGATCAGGCGCGGCAGGTACCAAGCCCCTCCGTCGCCAGCCATGATCCCGATGCGCACATAAGTTTCGGCGAAACGCGCACTGCGCCCCGCGATGCGGATATCGCCCATCAGCGCCATGTCCATGCCAGCACCCGTGGCGACTCCGTTCACCGCCACCAGCACCGGCTTGTCGATATCCAGGAGGGCGAGCGGCACCCGATAGACCCGGCTGCGCAGCCCCTCCTTGCGGGCCAACGGCCCATCGTCCTTGCGCTCGTCCATGGAACCCACGTCGCCCCCGGCGCAGAAGGCGCGCCCTGCCCCAGTGACGACGATGACTCGCACGTCGTCACGGCGCTGAGAGTCCAGTAGAGCATCGGCCCAGGCATGCAGCATCTCGGTGGTGAAGGCGTTGAGCTTCTCGGGGCGGTTCAGCGTGATCACCGCGACCTGCTCCTTCACCTCATAAAGCACTTCGCTCATGGCTCGCTCCAAATACCCAGCGCATCGACGATGGTGAGGCCCTCGCCCGACGCGTGGACGAACACCGGGTTGAGATCCAGCTCCTTGAGCGTGTCCTTCGTGTCGACCGCGATCCGGCCCAGCACAACTAGCAGCTCGGACACGGCCGTCACGTCGCACACCGGCCGCCCTCGTGCACCGTTGAGAATGGGAAATCCCTTCAAGCGTTCGATGGTCCGCCGCGCGGTGTCCGGTGAGAGCGGAGCAGGCGCGATCTGCACGTCATCGAGTATCTCGGCGAAGATCCCGCCCATACCGATCATGACCGCCGGACCGAACGTGCTGTCCTGCAGGATGCCCGCGATCATCTCCACGCCGGGCCGGGCCATTGGCTGGACCAGAACCCCGCGCAGATCGGCCTGCGGCGCATGACGACCGGCTGCCGAGATGAGGCTATCATAGGCCTCGGCAATGACAGGAGCGCTCGCCAGACCGAGACGGATGCCATCCGCCTCGGTCTTGTGGGGGATGTCCGGCGACTGGATCTTGAGCGCAACGGGAAAGCCCACGTCCTGCGCCATCTCCATCGCCTGGGTGGCGCTCTGTGCCAAGTGCTCGCGCGCGATCGGTAGACCATAAGCTGCAAGCAGGGCTTTGGCCTCATACTCGCACAGGCTGGCGCCCGGAGATCGCAGCACATCGGCCGCGTCTGCCGAGGGCGCGGCGCCCTTCGAGACGCTGAATCTCTGGTCGATTTCTCGCTGCACCTCGCCGTAATGCAGCAGGCTTTGAAGCCCGCGCACGCAACCGGTGATGGTCGTGTAGCACTGCAGGCCGAGCTCGTTCAGGATCTTCAGCGCCGCCTCCGAGGGCAGCGAATAGGTGTAGAAGAGCACGGGCTTGCCCAGAGACTTGGCGACCCGCGCGATGTCCTTGCCTTCGCTCAGAAGGCGCGCCTCATGGGCGAAGGAAGCCGCGACGATGATGGCGTCGATCCCATCGCAATCGCCAAGCACCTCCAGGCTCTGGGCATAGCCGTTCACCCCTTGGGCCGTGATGTCAACCGGGTTCTGCGTGGAGCCATAGGACGGGATGAAGCTCGCCAGCCGCGCCTGCCGCTCCGGATCGATGGGTGGGAGCACAAAGCCGTGCCCCTCGCAGGTGTCGGCAAGCCACACGCCGGTTCCGCCGGAGGTGGAGACGATGGCGACCCGGTTGCCCCGTGGCAGGGGCTGATGGGCGAGCGCTGTCGCGAGGTCCAGCATATCGTCCTGATCGTCGGCCGACTGAACGCCATAATGATCGAGCACCGCGTCGGACACCCGCACCGAGCCGGCGATGGCGCCGGTATGGGACTGTGCCGCGCGCTGTCCGGCTGAGGAGCGGCCCACCTTCGCCATGATGATGGGCTTGCCCAGGCGGGCGGCACGCTCCGCCGAGCGCAGGAAGGCCTCGGGATCGCGCACGCTCTCCACATACATCAGCACGCATTTGACCGAGGGCTGGTCAAGCAGATAGTCGAGGAAGTCGTTGCTCTCCAGATCGACCTGGTTGCCCACGCTCACGATGTGGCTGAAGGCGAGATTGCGACGGCAGCCGCGATTGTAGAGCGAGAAGCCCAGCCCGCCGCTCTGGGACACGATCCCCAACCGAGGGGTCGTGTCGGCGAGGGCCGGAGCATCGATATTGACGCCAGGGCTAAAGGTGGCGGCGATATTGGCGCCCACCGTGTAGAAGCCCTCCGCATTGGGCCCGCAGACCCTTAGGCCGGTGCTGGCGCAGATCTCAGCGATCTCACGCTGGAGACGGTGTCCCTCCTCACCCTCTTCCGAGAAGCCCGAACTGAACACGACAGCCCCGCCGATGCCACGCTGCGCGCACCGCTCCAGCGTTTCGGGCACCTGGGCCGCCGGTACCGCGACGAGCGCGAGGTCGATGGGATCGGGGAGGTCCTCCACGCGGGCGAAAGCCGCCAGCCCTCCGACGGTGGGACGGGCCGGATTGACCGGATAGAGCGCGCCAGCATAGCCGTGACGCTGAAGCATGCGCAGGATCTTGCCGCCGATCTTGCTGGGACTGTCCGACGCGCCGATCACCGCGATGCCGGCCGGATTGAAGAAACGATCAAGCATGTCCAGCAACGGCCCCGGTTTGAAGTGAACGATACTGCTCCGGGGCTACGATCATGGCCCACAGATGGTCCCCGCCAAGGCAGGCCACTTGCTCGCCGATCCAGCGCGCCCATTCGACCTCGTTGCCGAATTCATCGCGCCAGGCCATCAGCCGACGGGTGTGGAAGTGCAGCGGATGCTCATAGGTGAAGCCCATAGCGCCATGCACTTGATGGGCGGCGGCGATGACGGTTCCGGCGGCCTCGCTGGCGCGAAGCTTAGCCGCACCGGCCTCGAACGCCGCGCCATCGCCGGCGAGCGCCGCCGCCAGCATAGCGGCCTGTGACGCAGCGGCCTGCGACGCCAACTCGACCACCTGGTGCTGAATGGCCTGGAACTGGGCAATGGGCCGCCCGAACTGCACGCGCTCACGGGCATATTGAACGGTCATCGTCAGCACAGCCTGCATGGCGCCAGCCATCTGCGCCGCGCGGATCAGCGCGCCCTCACGATAGAGCACACCGGCAGACGCGGCGGTGCCCGGTTGGCCAACCCATGCATCCGATATCGGCCAAGCCGAAAGATCGAACGTATCGCGCGGTTCGTGTGCGCAGTTGATATCGAGATGGGTCGGCTGCGCTCCCATGACCACCACGGTACGAGGCCCGTCGGCACTTGCGGCCGTGGCGACGACGGCGGTCGCGTTACGCCCCCAGGGCACGCGTGCCAGCCGGCCCGAAAGGCGCCAGCTACCCGGCTCGCCCGTCAAGTTCAGGTCCGACGGCAGGCCAACGAGCGTAAGGGGTCCCTCCAGCGCCTCGTCGTCCAGCCCCGCCGCAGCCAGAGCGCGTCGCGCGAGGAGGTTTTCCATCAGCGGAAGGGGAACCGCGTGAGCACCCGCGACGCCGGCGATGGTGACGAGCGCCACGAGATCCAGAGGGTCTTCCTCCGGACCGCCCGGACGGATCATCGTCAGCCCGAGGTCGGCCGCCATGTCCCACAAGGAACTCTGCCACTCTCCTTGTTCGGCAAGGACGCGGAGCGCCTCCGTGCAGGTGTCGGCGAACAGCTTTGTCGCCGAGTCGCTTATCATTTTCGTAAGTTCGTTCATCGCATGCCCAGGCTCTTGGCGAGGATTCCGCGCAGGATCTCGCGCGTACCGCCTCGAATGGTGAATGAAGGCGCGTGCAGGGAAATATGGTCGAGCGCATGGGCGAGGGCCGGATTACCTGCGGCGCCGAAGCGCGCCTGTTCCGGCACCACCTTGCGCACCACCTCAGGAATCTCCCGCTCGAAGGTCGTACCGAGATCCTTGACGAGCGCCGCCTCGGTGTTGGGCAGAGAGCCCTCCTCTACCATTCCGGCAATGGAGCCCGACATCTGGTGGAGGGTCCAGAGATGGGCCGCGAGGCGGCCCACAGCCTGACGCGTCGCACCGGCGTCCGGCCCTTTCCTTTTCGCTTGGTCCGCCAGTTGGCGGAGCAGGAAGTAGGAGCTGAGCCACCGGTCAGGCCCGCTACGCTCGTAGACAAGCTCGCTTGTGACCTGCTTCCAGCCTTGCCCCTCTTCACCCACCAGCATCGCGTCCGGCACAAACACGCCGTCGAACACCACCTCGTTAAAGTCCTGTTCGCCGGCAAGATTGCGGATCGGACGCACCGCGATCCCCGGGGACGACAGGTCCACGAGAAACTGGCTGACGCCTTCGCGCCGGGTCGGCCCGGCTTCGCCCGTGCGAGCGAACAGAATCATCATGTGGACCCGGTGGGCGTTGCTGGTCCAGAGCTTGGCGCCATTGACCTGCCAGCCCCCCTCCACCTTCACCGCCTTGGTGCGAATAGAGGCGAGGTCCGAGCCTGAATCGGCCTCGCTCATGCCGATGCAGAAGAAACACTCCCCGGCCGCAATGCGCGGCAGGTAGGTCTGACGCTGGTCCTCGGTTCCGAATTTCAACAGCAACGGGCCGCTCTGTCGATCCGCGACCCAGTGCGCCCTGACCGGCGCGCTCGCGGCAAGCAGCTCTTCCGTCACCACCAAGCGCTCCATGGCGGTGCGCTCGTGCCCGCCATAGCGCTTAGGCCAGGTCATGCCGATCCAGCCTTTGCGGGCAAGCGCCCGGGTGAAGGCTGGGTCGTAGCCAGCCCAGCCTTCCGCGCCTGGCGCGTAAGCGCCGGAAGACTGGCGCTCCGCCAGGAATCGCCTGACCTCGTCTCTTAGGGCTGCAAGCTCGGGCCGAGGGGGAAGGGGCTCGAACTGAATGGACTGACTGACCAAAGGCGCTGCTCCACTCGCTTCGTGCCGGATCGCGGGCCTCGCAAATCGCGGCGGACGGACAATAGATGCTTTTCTCACTTGTGAAACATTTTTTTTCATATATGAATTTTTAAAGCGGCGCGCGCCACCGGAAAGGCGCAAGCGGCTGCGCGGGTAGGCGTCCGGCACAAACGTTCGCCCGCCAATTCAACGTGGGCAAAGCCCCGAGGGAGGAACCGAATGTTCAAAAACACAATTCGCGCGCTTGTGGTGGGGGCCCTCTTGGCTCCAACTGCCAGCCACGCGGCAGAGCCCTATCCGCAACGTGCGGTGCGCATGATCGTGGGCTTCGCCGCTGGCGGCCCGACGGATCAGGCGGCGCGGATCGTGGCTGAAGCCATGGCGACGCCCCTCGGCCAGCCTGTCGTGGTGGAGAACAGGCCCGGAGCGAACAGCACCATCGCCGCGCGCGCTCTGATGAGCAGCCAGCCCGATGGCTACTCTCTCCTGCTCGCTTCGAACGGCATCCTGACCGTCGCCGGAGCGCGCTATAAGTCACTGCCGTTCGACATTGAGCGCGATTTCGTTCCGATCGGTTCGGTCGCCGGCTATTCCCACATCCTGGTCATGCCGCCCGCCAAGGCAGTTCCGGACCTCAAAACGCTGATCGCCAACGCCAAGTCTGCCAAGCTTCCCATGACCATCGCTTCGGTCGGGAACGTCGACGACCTCTCCATCGCCCTGTTCCGCAAGCTCACCGGCGTGCAGTTCGACATCATCCCCTATCCGGGACAGTCCGCTGTGCTCAGCGATCTTATTGCGGGGCGGATCGACATGTCCTTCCTGGCCCCCACCGTGGCTGGGCCACTCATCGAATCGGGGAAGTTGAAAGCAATCGCGGTGTCTGGAAGGTCGCGCCTGGAAGTCCTTCCCAACGTGCCTACCATGGAGGAGGCGGGCGTTCCCGGTTTCGTCCTCGAGATCTGGAACGCGCTCATGGCTCCGACGGGAACCGATCCCGCCAAGATCGCCACACTCTCCAAAGCGCTGCGCACGGCGCTTGCCGAAAAGAGCGTGAAGGAGAAGCTCGCCCATAGCGGTCTTGTGCCTCTTCCCGACACGCCCGAAGAACTGGCTCTCAAACTCAAGACCGAAGGCCAGGAGTGGAAGCAGCTTGCCACAGAGGAAAAGTTGCCCCTTCGAGACCTCTGAGCCACGCATCCACGATCATCGGGACGACCTCTTCATGCATTACGACTATCCCGACATTCGCTTTTATATTGATGGCCACTGGACGCTGGGGAGCCCGCCGGTGTCGGCATTCATGGATGTCGATGATCCGTCGTCCGGATCCGTCATCGGGCGCGTGCCCAAGGCGGACACGACGACCATCGAGGCAGCCCTGGCCTCCGCCCGGCGGGGCCAGGCTCTCTGGCGGACCTATGGCCCGGCCCGCCGCACCGAGATCCAGCTTGCAGCCTGCAGGCTGCTGCGCGAGCGTGTCGATGCCATCGCGGCCTGGTCCGCGCTGGAGCTCGGCACTCCGATGTCCGATGCCCGCAATTACGTCCTGCGCGCCGCCGACATCGTCGAATGGGACGCCAATGAAGGGCGCCGACTCTATGGCCGCGTTGTGCCCTCAGATCCGGGGCTGCGCCAGATGGTTGTCCCCGAGCCGGTGGGCATCGTCGCTGCCTTCACGCCCTGGAACGCTCCCGTTCTCACGCCATGCCGCAAGATCGGCAGCGCCCTCGCGGCCGGATGCGCCCTCATCATGAAGGCTGCGGAGGAAACCCCCGCCAGCGCCATGGCCGTGGTGCAGGCCTTCGCCGATGCGGGCGTACCCGCCGGCGTCATCAACATGGTGTTCGGCAATCCCGCGCTGGTTTCCGAACAGCTGATCGATGCGCCAGAGGTGCGCATGGTGACGTTCACCGGGTCAGTCCCGGTGGGCAAACAACTCGCCCAGAGGGCCGGCATGCATATGAAACCCATCCTTATGGAACTGGGCGGCCACGCCCCGGTCATCGTTTGCGAGGACGCAGATATCGACCTCGCCGCAAAGCGTTGCGTGGCAGCAAAATTCCGCAATGGAGGGCAGGCCTGTATCGCCCCGACGCGGTTCTTCATCCATGAGAAGGTCTATGGGGATTTCGAGAAAGCGTTCGCCGCGGCGACGCAGGCGTTGAAGGTCGGTGCCCCGCATGAGCCCGGCGTGGCCGTGGGGCCGCTGGCCAGCCCCCGGCGCCGGAGCGCGGTGCATGCGCTGGTGTCAGAAGCCGTCGATCAAGGTGCGCGCCTCGTGTGCGGCGGCGTGGAACAGCCCGGACCCGGTTATTTTTTCCCCCCCACCATTCTCGCCGACATTCCGCCACACGCCAGGATCTTGCACGAGGAACCCTTCGGACCGGTGGCTTGCCTAGCACGCTATACGGACCTCAATGAGGTCTTGGCACAGGCTAATGCGCTTCCCTATGGCCTTGCGGGCTACGTCTTCGGCCAGGATGCCGCCCGGCTTGAGCACATCGCCGGTTCACTGGAATGCGGCGCTGTCGCCATCAACCATCTGACCGTTTCCACCAATGGCATTCCATTCGGCGGCGTGAAAGACAGCGGCATCGGCCGGGAAGGCGGAAGCGAAGGGGTACGGAGCTATACGGTTTCAAAGACGGTTACCCAGGCGTTTGGCATTTAGGTCAATGGCGGCGGAATTCTGAACATGACTAACACAGGCAGGACTGGATCAACCAATGCCGAACCTGGCAAGGTCTGGTTCATAACCGGATGCGATTCCGGCATGGGCTACGCGGTCGCTCAGGTGGTGCTCGAATATGGCGACACGGTCATCCTCACCGCCCGGGACGAGGCGAACATCAAGCCGCTCATCGATGCGTTTCCGGGCACAGCGCACGGCTTCCAGCTCGACGTGACCAATACGCAACGGATCGGAGAGGTGGTCGAGGCCGCCCTGTCCCGCGCAGGCGCCATCGACGTCCTGCTCAACAACGCGGGGTTCGGCATTCTAGGTGCAGCCGAGGAAACCTCTGCCAGCGAATATCGGCCGATGTTCGAGGTTAATTTCTTCGGACTTGCGGAAGTGACCAAGGCAATCTTACCACACATGCGCGGGCGCGGCTGCGGCCACATCTTCAACACCTCCTCCCTGGGCGGCTATGCGGCGTCGCCGGGCTTCGCCTTCTATGCGGCGAGTAAGTTCGCGGTAGAGGGATTTTCCGATGCGCTCGCACAGGAGGTGGCGCCGTTCGGGATCAAGGTGACGATCCTGGAACCCGGCTCTTTTCGCACCCTTTTCGCCGGAGCCTCACTTCGCAAACCGGCGCACCAGATCCTAGCCTATGCCGGCACCGCCGTCAGCACCACGCAAGAACGCATGGCCCAGCGCGATGGCGCACAGCCCAATGATCCCAAGAAGCTCGGCAAAGTCCTTGTCCGCCTATCGCGGCTAGATGCGGTGCCCCTGCGGCTTCCTCTGGGGGAGGATGCATTGGCGCGGGTGCGCAGCAAGATCGCGGCGGGAACAGCCGAGTTTGACGCCTGGGAGGCGATTGCCCTATCTGTCGCGTTCGACGCGCCTGCTTTGCCGGATTGACGGCAAGGCAGCCTGCTGAACATGGCGGCCACAATATCGATTGTGGCCTCCCATTCTGCGACGGTTGATCGTTCATGCGAGATGCTCCCCTGAGCCCGGAAGACGGCCCCGATGCCCGCCGGTCGGCGGGCGTCAAATCCGCGCGGCGCGTGATCGAAATATTGGAATTGTTCGACCGGCATCAGGAGCCGATGTCGCTCACCGAGCTGTCCAACCATCTTGGCTATCCGCCGTCGAGCACGCTCGCTTTGCTCAAGAGTCTGCAGTCACTCGATTACATCAGCTACGATCCTGGAGAAAAAAAATACTGCCCCACCATTCGCGTGGCGATGCTCGGGGAATGGGTTCAGGGCCAGATCTTCAAAGAAGGGGCGGTCATCGCCCTAATGACACAGCTACAGGAAGAAACTGGCGAAACAGTCATGCTGGCGATCCAGAATGACATATTTGCCCAATACATTCACACGGTGCAGTCCCAAGAGCTTCTGAGATATTATTTGAAGCCTGGGCTTCTGCGTCCCATCTGCCGCAGCGCAGTAGGGTTGGCGCTTCTTTCTATGCAGCCCTTGGATCGGATCCGAAAACTGGTCAAGCGGATCGAGGCGCGCCGGACCGACCCGGCCGACGTGGTGCCGCTGGATGTTCTGACGGCTGAGTTGGAGGAGGTGCGAGCGCGCGGCTATGCCTATAGTGATCAGCTCACCGAAAGCGTAAGCGCCATAGCAATTCCGCTACCAGCCAGATCGCGGCAGCCGCCCATGGCGCTCGGCGTCGGTGGCCCCACCCATCGCCTCAAGCCACGCATTGAGCACGTCGCAATCACGATGAAGCGATTGGTCAGCGAATATTGCGGCGGTTGATATCGCCCGCTCGAAGCCGAACGGCTCATCAGCATCCCCGCCGGCAAGAGCCCTAACCCCGGAATTTTCCAGCTACGGGTGGCCTAGAAATGGGGAGCACTTCAAACCCCGGAGTTTTCCAGCTCCCGCTGGCCGAAACTCAGGGAGCACGTCACTGCCATCTGTCGAACGCCACCACCCCAAGGGCGAGCAGTAAGGGCAGGAAAAGCAGGCCGAGCGGACCGTGCGTCAAACCGCGCCGCCATGCAAGGTTCTCGCCGACGAGCAACCCGAACGCATCGAGGTCGGGGAGATTGGCGCCGATAACGAGGGTCGCGGTCCCCAACCCGGTCAGCCGCTTGAGGTCGGTCTGTGCAAGCGTTGCACCGATCAGGGAGTGGGCGAGATTATCCATTCGACGGCTCCCGCATGGGTTTCAGTTCCTCCCGCGCAGATGGCCGGAACCCTGGTCGATACCGACGAGCGTTGGTCCGCCGGGATCGTGTTGATCAAGCTCACGCGATGGCGTCCAACGCGGCAAGCGTGTCGGCGGAGAGTTCCAGCTCGGCCGCGGCAAGGTTCTCGTGGAGATGCTTGACGCTGGACGTACCGGGGATCAGGAGCACATTCGGCGCGCGCGCCAACAGCCAGGTGAGGGCGATCTGGCGCGAGGTCGCGCCGACCCGTGCCGCGATCGCCGCCAGGGCATCCGACTGGATCGGAGAGAACCCGCCGAGCGGGAAGAACGGCACGTAGGCGATCCCCTGTTCGGCCAGCAGGTCAATCAGGGGGTCATCGGCGCGGTTGACGATGTTGTATTCGTTCTGCACGCAGACCACGGGGGCGATCTTCTGCGCCTCGCCCACCTGCACCGCCGTGGCATTGCTCAGGCCGAGGTGGCGGATCAGGCCCTGCTCGCGCAATTCGGCGAGAGCCGTGAAACGCTCTTCGATCGAGCCCTCCGAGGGGGCCATCACTTCCCCCATGACCCGGAAATTCACCACATCCAGAACGTCCAGGCCAAGGTTCCGCAGATTGTCATGGACAGCCCCCCTCAGCTCGTCGGGGGCCTGCGCCGGCATCCATGATCCGTCATCGCCGCGTTTTGCGCCAACCTTGGTTACGATGGTGAGCTTGTCCGAATAAGGATGCAGCGCCTCGCGGATCAGCTGATTGGTGATGTGCGGGCCGTAGAAGTCGCTGGTGTCGATGTGATCGACACCAGCTTCAACAGCCGCGCGCAAGACTGCAATGGCCGCATCATGCTCTTTCGGCGGACCGAAGACATGAGGACCGGCAAGTTGCATGGCCCCATAGCCCATCCGCTTCACGGCGCGGTCGCCCATCTTATAGACGCCCGCTTTCGCTATATCTGTCATGTTACTATTCCTTTCGGGCTGTTGTTCAGACCTGGGTGATGACGATCTTGCCGCGCGCGTGGCGGGATTTCTGACGTTCGATTGCCTCGCCGAAGGCCGCGAAGGGGACAGACGTGTCGAACACCACCTTGAGGCCGTCCTGAACAACGGCGTGAACGACGTCGCCGAGCTGCGATGCATAGGGTTTGACGTACATCATGGTCGCTGACACGCCATGCGCCTTGGCCGTCGCCTCATCCGGAGGGCTGACCGGCGTCACGAGGCGCCCGCCTTGCTTGATGACCGAATAGCTGCGCGCTTGCGTCTCGCCGCCGACAAGATCGAAGACAAGATCAACACCGCTGAAGACCTGCGCGAAATCCTGCTGCTTGTAGTCCACGACCTCATCGGCACCCAGCGACCGCGACAGATCGACGCCATCGCCAGACGCCGTGGCCAGGACTCGCGCGCCCGCCTTTTTGGCGAACTGCACCGCGAACATGCCGACCCCTCCGGCGGCCCCGTGGATCAGCACAGTCTCGCCAGCCTTCAAATGACCGACCGAGAACAGACCGTGCCAGGCCGTGCTGCCAGCGGTGGGTATGGCGGCCCCTTCGACTGGTGTCAGCGCCGAGGGCAGCGGCACGCAATGGGAGGCCGGCACGGCGGCATATTCAGACAAGCCGCCACCCGTCAGCGGGTCGGCCCATACGATCACCGCGTCCCCTGGCTTGAAGCCCTCGACGGATGCGCCGACCCGCTCGATGACACCGGCGAAGTCGCTACCGAGCACATAAGGAAAGGTGATCGGGAAGAACTGCGCCGCCCAGCCTGTCAGCAGGCCGATGTCAAGCGGATTGAGCGCGGAAGCCTGGATGCGAACCAACATCTGGTCCGCGGCGAATGCCGGGACGGGAACTTCCTCAATGACCGCTGGCCCATTGAAGGCATGGATGCGGATGGATTTCATGGCGACCTTTCGGACGGGGCTGGGGCGGGTGCTCACGTTTGCGGCGCGTCAGCCCGCATGATATACTCTCATGTATATACTCTCACGGGAGCATTTAAGCAATATGTCTTCGATCCGGCTCTTCATCCTGTCCTCCTTCGCCGAACTGGGACCTATGCACGGCCACAGGCTGCGACTTGAAGCGGAGAAGAAGCGGGTGCCGTTCTGGACCGACATTCCGGTCGGCGCGGTCTATGGCGCGATGAAACGGCTGGCGGCCGAAGGGTTGCTGCGCGAAGCCGGACAGGAGAAGGATGGCAACCGCCCCACACGGCAGCTCTACGAGATTACGGAAACGGGTCGCCAGGCTTTGGCGGAACTGCGTGATGGCGGCCTGACGGAGATCTGGTTCAGATACGACCCATTCGACCTTGCTTTGACCAAAGCCAAGCCGGCCGACGCGGCCGCCTTTACCGGCCTCCTGACCGATCGGCTCGCGCGCACGCAGAGGCTTCTGGACGAGCGTCGCGCCATGATCGAGGGCGCGCTCCCCTACGTCGGCGTGGCCGAGGAATGGGCGCTGCGCCATACCGAACGCAGGCTTGCCGCTGAGGTCGGGTATCTGATGGAGCTTGTGGCAGCAGCCCCCGCAATCGTTGAGGACGAACGCAATCCCCGGCCGCGCAAAGAAAAGATACTGCGCAAAGGGCGGACCCCAGCAGGCACGGCCAAGCCGGATTGATCGGCGCCGATCGATGCCGTGTTGCTGACGAATGCGGGCTGCTTCCGGCCCTCAGCATCCGGCGCGAGCCGCCAGCGCCGACGCGTATATCAGCGTCGGCTCCTTAATTTGTCGATCACTGTCTGCAACCCCCAAACGCGACCCGCGTCAACGGAAGCAAGATAAAGCATGATAAGTGCGTAGACGATGTGCTCATTCGTAATCGCCGGTGGTGGACTCCATGAAAATTGCACCACAGGAAGGAAATAGAGCATCATAAGGGTCGCCCCGACCGCCCCCGCCAAGCTCACGAAGATCCCTAGAATGAACGACAGGGCAAGCACGAGATGCACCAGCGGCACGATGGTATCGATGATATTCAGGAGGGGCGGCTGCATCATGAAATCGAAAACGAATTTCAGATTTTGGGCTCCCCCTAGAAGATTTGCAGCCGTCCATTCACCACTGAAAAGTTGACGCAGCCCCGCTCGGAGAAAGAGCCATCCGACAAGAAGCCGCATGGCGAGAAGAAGTGATTTCTGCAACACTGTCTGATGCATTTGAGCGGTCATCCCTTGATCGGCACATGAGAGATAGTTCGCGTTCTTAAGCACTCAGACGGCACGCTCTTAGCCCTTAACCTCTCGCGCCACCTCGGCCACGTTTGCGCCGAAGGCTTCAGCCGTCTTCAGATCTCCCGGGATCATTTCATCGACCGCCGCGTCCGACGGCGAAACCACCAGCAGGCCGCGATAGCCGCCGAGATTATTCAGGTCATCACGGGTCGACGCCTTGCTGTTTGATGGGTGCATGCCGCTGCCCGTCCAAAGCATCTTGTGCTGGGCTGCCAGCGTCGACAGGTACATCAGCGTTGATTCTTTGTCGCCGTTCAACGTTGCCGAATTGGTAAAGCCGGCGGCGATCTTGTTTTTCCACTCCATCCCATACCAAGGCTTACTGG
Organism: Xanthobacter sp. NM-25; assembly: GCF_022138605.1. Taxonomy (GTDB): domain Bacteria; phylum Pseudomonadota; class Alphaproteobacteria; order Rhizobiales; family Xanthobacteraceae; genus Xanthobacter. The sequence goes on along the minus strand of NZ_JACBFS010000003.1, from coordinate 10,243 downwards.
ACGCATCAGCGAATTTCTTGAATTGCCAAGACGGCCCGCCCATATAGGTCGGCGCCCCGAAGATGATGGCGTCAGCGGCCTTGAGCCCCTCCCAGGTCCCCTCTGGCACATGGCCCTCGGCATCGATCGCGATCAGCTCGACCTCAGCTCCCGTGCTCGCCGCGCCCTGCCGGACGTGCTCGGCAACGCGCCGAGTGTGACCGTAGCCAGAATGGAAAACGATGGCGATTTTGATCATCGGTGATGCTCCGTGTTTAAAAGTGGTTGTTTTCGATGGTTCAGCGTATGACGCAACGCCCTCCATCATGGGGCTGTCATAGGCAAGGGATCATCAGAGGTTGATGGCGTTCGAGTCGCCTTGCGCACAACCGGAGCAACCTGCGTCGCAAGACGCTCGATCACGGCGGCAACTTCGGTGTAGGGCAGCGCGCCGACGTCGATCTGCGCCAGGAAGCGATCGATGCCTAACAATTCATGCGCCAGCAGCAGCCGGTCAATGAGCTCCTGCGGCGACCCGACCATGAGCGCCAAGCCTGGCGCGGCCGCCTGATCAAACTGCGCGCGCGACATAAGAGGCATGCGCCCGCCCGATGCATGGTGCCAATAATGCGAGTAGTGGGCGTGGAAGGTGTCCCGTGCCGCCTGCGAAGTGGCCCCGATATGGGTGTGGCTGGCGAGCGCAACTCTTAGACCAACGGCATCTTCTGGCGCTGACCGACGGTAGAGATCGACAATGCCCTGCCGCGCGGCGATCGGGCCGCCGAGCGCGGCGAGGACCATCGGCGCGCCGAGAGCGGCGGTGCGTACGGCGCTCTGGGGACTTCCGCCGACGGCGATCCAGACAGGAATGTCCTTCTGTTGGGGGCGCGGCGCGACAGCGGCATCACGCAGTTCTAACCGGAATCTGCCGCGCCACGAGACGCGCTCCGAAGCTCCGAGCTTTCGCAAGAGCGCATAGTTTTCGACGAAGACTTCCTCATAATGATCGAGATCGTAGCCGAATAAGGGGAATGGCTCCACGAAGGCGCCGCGTCCCGCCATAATCTCGGCGCGGCCTTCCGACACGAGGTCGAGCGTCGCGAAATCTTCGAATACCCGCACGGGATCGGCGGCAGCAAGAACGGTCACGGCACTCGTCAAGCGAATGGATTTCGTCTGTGCGGCGATGGCTGACAGCACCACAGCCGGTGTCGACACCGCATAATCGAGCCGATGATGTTCTCCAATGCCGAACACATCCAGGCCCGCTTCGTCGGCAAGCCGCGCTGCTGCGGTGATTTCGGCAACCCTTTGCGCACCGGACGGAGGCTGCTTCGTTACCGGGTGCGGCGTGAGGTCCCCAAAAGTGTAAAGTCCGATTTCCATTGCCGATCCTTGTTCGAGCCACAATGGCCCGTCCCGCCCCCTTTCTCAAAGATGGGAGATGGCGAACCTTGTGTTCGGCTATTTCGAACGATAGATCTGGCATATGATCTCGCCTCAACGCGCCACGAGCGTCGATCTGGTCACTCTCCGCGCCTTCCTCGCCGTGGTCGAGGCGGGCGGAATCTCGGCGGCCGCGCGCAGGAGCGGCGTCGCCAAGTCCGTTTTCAGCGAACGGGTAACCGCGCTGGAGAAGGCGCTCGGAGTGACGCTTTTCAATCGCGGCCAACGGCTTTCGTTGACGGAGCGTGGACGTGTATTGGCAGAGGGTGCACGGCCGCTGCTCGGGTCCCTTGATGATCTCTTCCAAGTCGTAACCATCAACCCCGAGGAGCTCGGCGGACGCATCAAGATCACCACTTCGGCGGGACTGGGCGTGCGCTATCTTGGTGCGATCATTACCGATTATTTGGCCGAGCATCCAAATGTCGACGCTGAGATCACCTATGATGACCGCTTCGTCGATATCGCCGCAGAGAACTATGATGTGGCGCTGCGTATTGGTCAGATGCGTGATAGCGATCTTGTCGGGCGACGACTATGTGCGATCCGCCGCATTATATGTGCCAGCCCCAGCTATATTGAGAACCACGGCCGGCCTCGAACAGTCGGAGAACTTGGACATCATCGAGGCATCGCATACAGTCTGTTGCAGAGCACGCAGGATTGGCGATTTCAGTCTGACAGTGGCAAGTTGGTCAATGCGAAACCTCCTCGCACCGTCCTGCTCGCAAACAACGGCGAGGCCGTGCGCGATGCCGTTTTGGCAGGAATTGGCATCGGCAACCTGCCGAGCTTCTTCGTCGCCGACGATATCGCGGCGGGTCGGATAATCGCGCTGAAGCTCGATTTTTCTATTGCACCCGTCGATCTTTGGGCACTGCACTCACGTCGACGCGAGCCGCGTCCGATTGCCGAGACTCTTATCTCTTGGATTGCCTCTCGACTGCGCGACCCACCATTCTGGGAAGCAAATCTCGATACCAGCGGACCGGCGGTGTGAAGCTGACGCAAGTTTTCCCGGCGTTTCAGTTAGGGGTCAACGACAGTTTCGTGCGGTTGCGATGATCAGACCATCGCGCGCTCGGACAACCGGTCCGCCAGACGTTCGAGGGGGCCGCCATTCTGCTCGGCGAGAGCCAGCAGCCACGCGCCTTCAAGCTGGATGATGAGGGATTCAGCCGCGCTCTGGGGAGAGGGGTGCCCGAGGCGACCGGCGTGCTTGGCGACACAGACGGTCCAGCTCGATATGACCTGCCGAGCCGCGAGACGTAGTCGCTCGTCCTGTGTCCCGGCCTGTAGGATGCTGGCGACGGGGCAGGCCAGGACTTGCCCCTTCTGCTTCACCGTATCGGCAATTGCGCGCGGGATCGCCGCCGCGCCACTCGGGAAATCGGTGGCAGCCGCAAAGATCCGCTCCACCAAAGTCTCGACAGCCTGCCCAGCCCAGGCGGTCGCCGCCTCCGCCAATTCACGCTTGCCTCTGGGGAAATGGTAGTACAGCGACCCCTTGGGCAGCCCAGAGGCGGCAAGGATTTCGTTCAGTCCGACACCGTCATAGCCCTTCCGCCGGAAGAGGCCGGACGCGGTGCGCAAAAGGAGATCCCGATTGGAGTTTTCCGACATATCGAACCTCTATATTGTCTAGACCATATGGTCTATAACTCCATTGGACCATACGGTCTAATGGAGTAGGGCATGGAGCAGGCTCAGGGCGCGGAACAACGGCGCATGACCATCGAGGCGGAGGGCGCAGGGCTTGCGGCCTGTTACTTCCCCCCAACGGGACCGTTGCGGGCGAACATGGTGCTCCATGGTGCCACCGGCGTACCGCAACGCTATTACGCGGCCTTCGCGAGCTGGGCCGCGGAGCACGGGGTCGGCGTCCTCACCTATGACTACCGCGACTTCGGGGCCTCCCAGCATCGGCCGATGCGGGAGAGCGATGCCACATTCGCGGATTGGGCGATCCGCGACCAGGGGGCGGCCGAGCGCGCGTTGGTGGATATCGCCCCGCAAGGGCCCTTGTGGGTGCTGGGTCATTCCCTTGGCGGACTGGCCTTCCCATTCCGCAGGCATGATATCCGGGTCGAGCGGATCACCACGGTCGGTGCGGGGTTCGGCCACGTCAGCGACCACCCCTGGAGCTACCGCCCTCTCGCCCTCGCCTTCTGGTACGCCCTGGGACCCATCGGGACGTCGCTCGCGGGCTATCTGCCAGGCAAGCGGCTACTCCTCGGGGAAGACCTTCCCGCCGGGGTCTATTGGCAATGGCGCAGGTGGTGCACGCGGCGGGACTTCTTTCACGGCGATATCGGCCTAAGCCTGCCTGAGCCGGACTTCCATATGAATGGTCCGGCCTTGCGGATGCTGACGATGGAGGACGACGTGGTCGTCCCGCCGGCTGCCGTCCGGCGCTATGCTGATGCATTCCCGCAAGGTCGCGTCGCCTATCGCGCGCTGACGCCTGCGGAATTCGGCCTGGCCTGTCTGCGGCACATCGAGATCTTCTCCAAGCGCTCGGCCGCCGCCTGGCCGGCAATTTTGGAACTCCCCTGGGCACCGGAGGACGAGACGCTAAGCTGCTGATCTATTCGGCCAACGATACTGGCGGAGTGACGGTGCACCTCCAACTCTACCGGGGCGACGCAGAACGCACCGCCTCGGCAGAAGCGGGACACGGCTGAAGCAGTCGCATCTGCGGATCGAACGCATCCAGCGAGGGCACGACCAACCGGGGCCGTTGGTCCAAGTTGCGGAGGCAGCCCCAATAGTCGCGGAGAATGCTGCGTCGATCCTCGTCTCCGATGCAGGGGACGTGCCATGCGTTGTCGGGAGCCAACATGACCATCCCCGCATACGGGGCTGGGCCGAACGGGAACAGCACGGTCTCGTAGGATGAGCCTATTGCCACCGCAAGAAGGTAGGCCGCCTTTTTGCCGAAGGCTGAAGCAGCCGCTCGGTCCGGCACGGTTCCCGTGCCCGATCGCAAAGTGCTGCCTCATGACGCCCTGCCCGCCCGTGTTCACGATGCTTTCTTGAACAGTTCTCGGCCGATCAACATCCGCCTGATCTGGCTCGTTCCAGCACCGATCTCGTAGAGCTTGGCGTCGCGCAGCAGGCGGCCAGTGGGATAGTCGTTGATGTAGCCATTGCCCCCCAGGAGCTGAATGGCGTCGAGCGCGAGCTGCGTCGCCTTCTCGGCCGCGATCAAGATCGCACCGGCGGCATCCTCGCGAGTGGTCTCTCCGCGGTCGCAGGCCTTGGCGACAGCGTAGACATAGGCCTTGCAGGAATTCATCGTGACATACATGTCGGCGATCTTGCCTTGGACGAGTTGGAACTCGCCGATCGGCTGACCGAACTGCTTGCGCTCGTGAATATAAGGCAGCACGATGTCCATCGCAGCTTGCATGATGCCGAGCGGACCGGCCGAGAGCACGACACGCTCATAGTCGAGCCCGCTCATCAGCACCTTGACGCCACGCCCGACCGAACCAAGCACATTCTCCTCCGGCACCTCGCACTCCTCAAAGACGAGTTCGCAGGTGTCGGAGCCGCGCATGCCCAGCTTATCGAGCTTCTGGTGGGTCGAGAAGCCCTTCATGCCCTTCTCGATCAGGAAGGCGGTGATGCCGTGCTGGCCTGCGTGGGGATCGGTCTTGGCGTAAACCACCAGCGTCTCAGCGACAGGGCCATTGGTGATCCACATCTTGTTACCGGTGAGGACATAACGGTCGCCCTTTTTCAGCGCCGCTGTCCTCATCGAGACGACATCAGAGCCGGAGCCTGGCTCCGACATGGCGAGCGCGCCGACATGCTCGCCCGAGATCAGCCTCGGCAAGTATCTCCGCTTCTGCTCTTCCGTGCCGTTGCGGCGGATCTGATTGATGCAGAGGTTAGAATGGGCTCCGTAGGAGAGCCCGACAGAGGCCGAAGCGCGCGAAACCTCCTCGACTGCAACGCAATGCTCGAGATAGCCGAGGCCGGCGCCGCCATACTCCTCTTCTACGGTAATTCCGTGCAGGCCGAGTGCGCCCATTTCCGGCCACAGGTCCCGAGGAAACTGGTTCGTCCTGTCGATCTCCTCGGCGCGGGGGGCAATCTTCTCCTGCGCGAAGGCATGGACGGTGTCGCGGATCGCATCGGCGGTCTCACCGAGGTCGAAATTGAACTCTTTCAGCGAGTTCTGAAGCATCGCATCCTCCACTGCGGCCGGCGGCCCAATATTGATTTTAAAAGCGATCACACGCTCGTTAGATCCTGTACCCTTGGCTTTCTTCACCACAACGAGCTAAGGCCGGCCTCGGTTGAAAACACGCGCGCTTGTGCGAAAGTGAAGCTCGTGCGCCGGTTTCTCCGACAGGCCAGTGGGCTCCCCCAACACCGCAGATATCGCGCCTAGTGGAACTTTGGTTTGCGCTTTCCCAAGAACGCCTGAATGCCTTCTTGCCCGCCAGCAGAATCTGCGGAAATCGCAATCATGTTCGATTCAAGTTCCATTTGTGCCTCGGGTGAGTTCCCATAGCTCGAGAGAAGCAATTTGCGCGTCCCACTCAAAGCGAAGGTATTGAAGTGAGCGAGTTCCTGCGCCACTTCCGTCGCCGCCGTAGAAAGCGCTCCGTCTTCGACGGTTCGGGATACAAGCCCGATATCAACCGCTTCGTTGGCCGTGATGCGCTTGTTGGATATCAGCATGTCCTGTGCCCTGCGAAGTCCGACCAGCCTCGGAAGGATCCACGTAGATCCTCCATCGGGGGTAACTCCAATCGTCCTATATGCAGTCGTGAAGTGGGACGATTGCGCGGCGATCACGACGTCACCGAGGAGCGCTAAGCCGAGCCCCCCGCCTGCTACAGGTCCATTGATCGCTGTGACCAAGGGCTTTTCCATCTTAAGCAGCATCGAGAGCGCGGCGTGCAGATAGGTGGTTAACTCCCTCAAATAGATCCGCAGATCCGGGCCCGACCCGGGAAATTCGCCAAGATCGCCACCCACGCAAAAGTATTTGCCCTGGCCCGTGACCAGCACACAGCGAACGGCAGGATCCGCCTCCGCCGCCGTCACCGCTTGCATCAGTTCGTGAGCCATGGAGCGGGTGATGGCGTTGCCGGCTGACGGGCGATTGAGAGTGACGCGCATGACCGGACCTTCGCGTTCAACGAGAATGGCTGGCCCGTCTTTCGAAGCGTTCATGTCAGCGTCCTAGTCAGATAAAGGAGGAATGGATCGACACTAGCCAAGCCGCCTTTCCATGAGAAATTGAAAGATCAACGCCCTTATGATAGACAGCGTCTATGATTGATCAGTATCAGCTGCGCTACTTCCTCGCGGTCGCGGAACTGGGGAATTTCACCCGTGCCGCCAACCGCGTTGGGGTAACCCAACCCACTTTGTCGGCCGGGATCGCAAAGCTGGAGGAGAAGCTTGGCAATCGGCTTTTCGAGCGCAATAAGCGATCCGTGACGCTGACACCCTCCGGCAGCCGCTTCTTGATCAGGGCACGGCGCATCGCGGCCGAATTCGATTTGGCCGTGCAAGAGTTGAAGGGCACTTCCGAACCACGGGTGCTACGATTTGGCATTCTCTCAACAGTCCCAACCGCAATTGTCGAAAGACTCGTCCTGCTTCACGCACGGCGGCAAAGCACTGAAACATTAGAGATATTCGACGGCAGCGAGCGTGATCTTATTGACCGACTGGATCGTGGGCGTCTCGATGTCGCTTTGACGGTGCTACGTCCGCATCATGCACGCTTTCGCTGCGCCCCCTTGGTCACTGAGCGTTACTTGTTGGTGTTGCCACTCGATCATCGCTTGGCAGAAGCCGATTGCATTCATGCCGAGCAACTCGCCGGTGATCGCATGGTGGTCCGGCGGCATTGTGAGGCGATGGCGGAAATCAGCCGCTTCTTCACTCAGAAGGGGGTGCGCCCGCATTTCGCCCTGAAGACGGACAGCGACGAACGCATGCTGTCGCTGGTTCGCTCAGGAATGGGGGTCGGCATGATGCCTGAGAGCTTTCAAAGCGAAGCCGTGCGATTTGTCCGCCTATTCGATTTCGACCTGCAGCGCGAGATCGGCCTGCTGTACGGCTTACAGACTGAAGAAAACGGCCTTGGAGAAAGCCTACGCCAAATTTACCATGGTGAGCTGCTGCCGGCTTCGTGGACAGCGGGTTAAGCTAGCATGGTGCGCGCCTCGAACTCCGTGGGGCTGAGGTAACCCAGTTTCGAATGCCGCCTGCGCGGGTTGTAGAAGCGCTCGATGTAGTCGAAGACATCGGCGCGCGCCTCGTGACGGCTGCGGTAAACCTTACGGGCCGCCCGTCCGGTCTTCAACGACGAGAAAAAGCTCTCCATCGCCGAATTGTCCCAGACGTGCCCGGCCCGGCCCATCGAACAGGTGATGCCGTTATCGGCCAAAAGCGGTTGACACTGCACGCTTGTATATTGCGATCCCTGGTCCGGGTGATGAAGCAGAGCGTCGGCCTTGCCACGTCGCGAGACTGCCATCATCAGCGCATCCATGACCAGGGAGGCATCCCGCTCGGCCTTCATGGACCAGCCAACGACACGCCGGGAAAACAGGTCGAGGACGGCAGCGACGTAAAGCCAGCCGTCCGCGGTCCAGATATAGGTGAAGTCAGCCAGCCACTTCTGGTTCGGCCGGTCGGCCTGGAAGTCGCGATCAAGGATGTTGCCGGCGATGACCGAGCGTTCGCCATCATCCTTCGGCGTGCCGCGCCGCCTGGGCCGCGCCCTCATGGCATTGACGCGCATCAGCCGTTCGATGCGGTGCAGCCCGCAGGCCAGCCCTTCTTCCAGAACATCGCGCCAGACGCGGCGCGCGCCGTAGGTCCGGTCGCTGGCCCTGAAGCTCGCCTCGATCGCTGTGACGAGCTTCGCGTCATGGAGCTCGCGGGTGCTGGTCGGGCGATTGAACCAGGCATGGAAGCCTGAGCGCGAGACCTCCAGGACATCGCAGAGCCAGCTGACCGGCCAGATGTGGCGGTGTTTGGCGATGAAGGCGAACCTCATATCGCCTCGCGCGCGAAAAAAGCCGCCGCCTTCTTGAGGATGTCACGCTCCGCCCGAAGCCGGGCGACCTCTTTCTTCAAGGCAGCAATCTCGGCCAGGTCAGCCCGCATCTGCCCGTTCCCAGGAAATGCTGTGGCCGGGGTCGCGGTCAGTTCCCGCATCCAGCGGCGCAGCACGCTCTCCGCCACATCGAGGTCCCGGACCGCCTGCGCCACCGCAACGCCCCCATCCGTCACAAGCCTGACGGCCTCAACTTTGAACTCGCGCTGAACTTCCGTCTCGTCATATCTCCACTCCAGGTCCTTGGTCACGATCTTATCTTCGTGTCCATGAAACCGGCAGCAGCTCATCTCATGGTGTCCCGCTCAGAGACTGCGCGCCCACTTCTGACTCCGGGCGAGGTGATGCAGCTTTCTCCGGTCGACGAGATCGTCATGGTGGCCGGTACGCCGCCCATCCGCGCGAAGAAGGCGCGGTACTATGAGGATGATCGGTTCAGGGAGCGGCTTCTGCACCCACCGGAGCTTTCGGCACCTCGCGATCGCCCGCCCGACGACTGGACCGTCTTGCCGCTGCCCGCGCCGTCACAGCTGAGCCTGATGGTCGAGGGCGGTGACGATGAGGACACCACAGGTTCGGAGCAACGGCGCCAGCCGGAGCTTGCACGAGTAGAGACGGTGGAGACGTCGCAGCAAGTGCGGAACGAGTTCGAGATCGATCTGGTCGATGAGACTGAAGACGACGTGGCCCGGACCAGTCGCATAACGGGCGTCATGCAGGGCGTCGCGCGTCAGGTCTCGCTCGATCCCAATGATGGCATGGAGCTGTGATGGTGATGACCCCACGCAAGAAGAAGGCTCAGATCTCGGTCTATCTGGATCCGACGACGATGGGGTTGTTGGGCGACTATGCCGCGCGGCGCGGCGAGCCTCAGTCCCTGATCGCCGAGGCGGCCATCGCGTCCTTCCTGTCGCCGGACGCCGCGGAGCAGCGGGAAGCTGCAATCGCCAAACGCCTTGACCAGATGGACCGTCGGATGGCCCGGCTGGAGCGGGACCTCGGCATCTCAGTCGAGACACTCGCGGTGTTCGTGCGGTTCTGGCTGGCCACCACGTCGGCATTGCCGGAGCCTGCGGTCCAGGCCGCGCGAACCAAGGCGGGGGAGCGGTACGAGGCGTTCGTCGCGGCGCTTGGGCGGCGGCTCGCGAAGGGGCCGACGCTGGCGCATGAGGTTTCTGAGGACAGCGGCGTTTATAAAGCGTGAGAAAGGGGCCCCCGCCAGATATAGACATTGACGAGGTGTTCGAAGCCGGACGTTGTAGGTCGATCTAATCGAGCGCAATGGGATCTACCACTATCTCGACGTCTACATCGACCGGCACCGGAGAGCACTGCTGAAGAACGCTGCCGATCCTGGGACGCTGTTCGTGAAGACGGTGAAACTCACCAGAAAGGATGCCGCCTATTGCCAGAATACCTTCCATGAGGCCTGGCGGCTCGCAATCCAGCGCTACGGCATCCATAATCCCTATACGGATCGCGGCGCGATCAAGGGGCTACTGCCGCACGGCCCACACAATATCCGCGATGTGCTCGCCACCCATATCCTGAAGCAGACCGGCTCCTATGTGCAGGCGAGCTACGCCATCCAGGATACGCCTGACATGGTGGCCAAGCACTATGGGCGCTTCCTGCCGCAGGACAAGGCAGCGCTCGCCGCACAGATCCTGAACCGCGTCTGGGAGGCGGTGTAGAGGCACCGCTTCACTGTTTGAAGCAGTG